>NZ_CP011339.1:2843419-5686839 GCF_001264245.1 Microcystis panniformis FACHB-1757 | reverse complement strand
GAGAACGGCAAATTGAAGGTAAAAAATAACTATTTTTAATATCTTATAACAGTTTAATCCGGTCTGATGGGAGATAACCTAAAAGCAAAATCATTCAACCTTGATATAGAGATGAAAAAGTATCTAGCAGAGTTCATCGGGACGTTTTGGCTCGTTCTCGGTGGTTGCGGTAGTGCCGTTTTAGCGGCAGTATTTGTGGTAAAGCCAAGAGTGTCGTAGATGGTGCTGATTTTAATATCCATCTGGGGATTTCTTTTGTGGGTGTCGCCCTCGCCTTCGGTTTAACCGTCCTTACTCTTGCCTACGCTTTCGGGCATATTTCGGGGGGACATTTTAATCCCGCCGTTTCCTTCGGTCTCTGGCAGGTAAACGCTTCCCCGGTTCGGAACTACTTCCCTACATCATCGCTCAAGTTTTAGGGGCGATTTTAGCGGCGGTAATTATCTACATTATTGCCAGTGGTCAACCTAGTTTCGCTCTGGGAGGCCGTAACCCTCTGGCCACCAATGTTACGGAGAACATTCTCCCGGTGGTTACAGTTTATTCGCGCCGCTTTGGTCACGGAAGTGGTCTTGACCTTCATGTTCTTAATTATCATTTTAGGCTCTACCGATCGACGCGCTCCAGCGGGTTTTGCTCCCATCGCTATTGTTTAGGATTGACCTTAATTCACTTAATTAGCATTCCGTGACCAATACCTCCGTTAACCCCGCTCGTAGTACCGGTGTTGCTCTTTTATGCGGTAATATGGCTCTCGTTGGTCAATTATGGTTATTCTGGATTGCTCCCATTGTTGGGCCGTGGCTGCGGTTTCCTCTACAATAGTTTCTTTGAAGAAACTTTAGAAGAAAGGCGAGTTAGAGAATAAGTGGAAAGTTACCGCTAAAGTTTGATTGCTTCAAAAGTCAAGTGCTGATAGCGATTCCTGTGGGGTCGCTATTTTTTTCGTCCCCACCGACAAAATTGAGCAGCGCTCGTCGTCCTTGCTCGCCTCGATCGAGTAAAGTAATCTCTAGATAATTTTCCGGCAAAAAAGTTAAACGTTCTGACCATTCGATCGCCACTATCCCTAAATCCACCTCGATTCCCTGCCAATAATTTTAGGTACAGCGCTCGATATCTTGACCCTGCAAACGATACAAATCCAAATGATACAAAGGAAGGCGGCCTTCGCTATATTCGTTAACGAGGGTGAAGTAGGACTAGCTATAGGCTCTTGAATACCCAATCCTAGGCCAATTCCCTGTACTAAGGTGGTTTTTCCCTCCCACATCGCCTTTTAATAAAATTACACTGCCGGGGGCCAAGGTTTGCCCCAGTTTTTCCCCTAAATTGACAGTAGCTTCTCGATCGGGTAAGTCGATAATCATTTTTTCCGCTAGGATGCCAATTAATCACTGATTCTAATATGAGTAGGTAGGCGTTAAAAGTTATCAGATGCCCCCTTATTAAGAGGGGATCCCCCCGCCTACCGCACCCCCTTATCAAGGGGGCAGGGGGATCGAACCTAAAATCCATTTTTAATTTAATTATAACCAGCTACTTAGCGATCAGAGCAGGTTTCTGACCTTCTTGGCCCTGGTGGGCTAAATCTGGTCTTTTGATCGAGAAAAATAGAAGCAGTTAAACTCATCTCTTATCTTTTAGTCTTACCTTTGGTCAAATGGTCGCCATCAGGGCAGAGATAAGCGATCGGCGAAACCTTCCGGTAGATTAGACTAAATGGGAGTTGGTTAACTGCTTTTATAAAATTGATGGTTCCTAACCATCAGCATTGTCTAGGGTCGAAGGCAATAAAACACCGAAGTTTAGGACTTTAAGCCAGAAGTTAAGAAAAAAAGTAAATTATTATTTTTGAGTAATGGCCACGGTGAAGATGAGATCGCGATCCGGATTATTAAAAGACTGCAATCATCTCCCCTCTGTCCGGATATTACTGCTTTATCCCTAGTGGGTAACGGTTATGCTTATACTCGTCTGGGGATTCCCCTTCTCGATCGAGGTCAAAAAATGCCCTCTGGGGTTTTATAACTAGGGATGCCAAACAATTATGGCGAGATCTGCGGGAGGGATTATTAGGATTAACCTCCCGTCAATACCGTCTGGTCAAAAATTGGGGCCAAGAAGGGGGAAAAATTGTCGCAGTGGGAGATATCTTACCCCTTGCCCTTGCTTGGTTGAGCGGGACAGATTATGCTTTTGTGGGAACGGCTAAATCGGAATACTATCTCCGGGATGAGCAGGGATGGTTAGATAGTAGCTCGATGATCGATCGCCTCTGGGGTTCCTATTATTATCCCTGGGAACGCTGGTTAATGGCTCATCCTCGCTGTCGGGGGTTTTCCCCGGATAGTTTAACTAGCAAAATTTTACAACAGTGGTCAATTGCCGTTGTCGATGGGGGTAATCCGATGATGGATGACCTTTTACCCTCGATAACGGGCGATTTTCCCCAAGATTGCCTAACTATTCTGCTGCTACCCGGTTCGCGCTTTCCCGAATCTCTCCACAATTGGCAGCAAATTCTCGCAGCTGTGACGGCCATGATCGGACGTTTCCCGATTACAAGCTGGAATTTTTGGCAGCGATCGCTCCTCCTCTCCCCCTAGAATCTTTACGGCTGCTTTAACTTCCCGGGTTGGCGAGAACAAAGCATAAACAAGTTTATTTGTCAAGAGGTATTTATAACTATTTCTCAAAGGGATTACGCCGAATATTTAGGCCGTTGCCATCTAGCGATCGCCATGGCGGGAACTGCCACGGAACAGCTCGTCGGTTTGGGTAAACCGGCGATCACAATTGCGGGATCTGGACCACAATTTACTCCCCATTTTGCCAAACTGCAACAGCGTTTATTAGGCTGTTCAATTCTCTTAGGTGATAGTGCCGACTCAGTGGCGACAAGTTAGAATATTTATTACAAAATCCCCCAAAGTGGCAAGAAATCGCCTTTAATGGTCGTCAGAGAATGGGATCGGCCGGTGCCTCCGATCGCATTGCCCAATGGTTACTAGGGTATTTTTGCCCTTAAACGAAAGTATCGGTCTGATTTTCGCCGCTAGTGGGCCCCTCAAAAATAGTTTCTAGGCGATTTTTTGGGCGCTTGGTTGTTGTCCATAGCTGAAAAGATAGGGAATTTCTCCGCTTTGTTGACGAAACCACTGGAAAACGTAGGGACTACCATAAATAATCAATGCTTGAATTTGTCCAGTTTTCAGCAAAGCTTGATAGATAGCTTTCGTTTCCTCCCTTAATCCGGCACTACCCGAAAAGGATTACCACGGATGAATACTTGTAGGAGAGTCGTTTCTGGGAGACGAGGACTGATTAAAGGTGCTACGGTCGATTATTTGGTTTGATAACCCCATTGTCGGGGAATTGTCACCGCCGGACAAGAGCGATCGAGAAAGTCACAGTTGAGTAAATCATCGATAATGATTAAATTGCGGCCTTGAGTGCTTTAATGGGTAAATTACCGCTAACTGTTTGGGAATCTTTTAAAATATCGCTGACAATCTCTAGAGCTTGCGGTGCCGCTAAACTGCTTAAGGATTCTAAGGATGGCTGTCTTTGCCCTAATTTTTCCTTTGCTCGTTGAATACGTTGCCAAGAATCATTAATTCTGGCTTCGCTAATTGTACCCGCTTGCACGGCACTATACACCGCTTCGATCGCTTCGATCGGATCGGGAGGCATTAACAGTATATCGGCCCCCGCCTGTACCGCCCTCACTGCTATGGCGGCAGCGCTGGCAATTTTAGTCACTCCTCCCATAATCAGGGCATCGGTGACGATTAAACCCTGAAAACCGAGATTTTGGCGCAGTTTTTCCCCGAGAATTTTCGAGGAAAGAGTAGCGGGAAATTCGGCATCCCAAGCGGGAATTAACAGATGGCCTGACATAATACTATCAACCCCCGACTCGATCGCCGCTTGAAAGGGCGGCAATTCGATCGCTTCTAGGCGATGATGATCGTGGTTGATGATGGGAAGATCGAGATGGGAGTCATTGCTGGTGTCACCGTGGCCGGGAAAATGTTTGGCCGTGGTCAAAACTGGATAGGAATCGGCCCCTAAAATAAAAGCTTGAGCTAGATTAGCGACGATTTCGGGAGTTTCAGCGAAGGAACGAATATTGATAACAGGATTGTCGGGATTATTGTTCACATCGACAATTGGGGCTAAAATCCAGTTAATCCCGATCGCTAGTGCTTCCTTCGCGTAATTGCTCCCATTTCCCTAGCATATTCTGTGGCTTTTGTCAAGCTTTTTTCAGCTATTTTCCTAAAGCCATCGGTGGGGGGAACCAAGTAGCGCCGGAAAACCTTTGGCCGACTCCCTCCTCGATATCGCAGCAATGAGCAGAGGATTATCCCCGGACCAACTTTGTAATTGTTGGCTACGGAGAGCGATTTCGGCGGCGCTGCCTCCCAACAGAATCACCCCACCGAGGTGGAGGGTTTCTAACCAATGTTTCAGGGTGGCGTTGACAGGTTCCCAAGCAGGATAGCGGATTTGTTGGTCAAAGAGATAGCCGGAAGCGCGGACTACTATCATCTGACCAATGCGTTCTTTTAGGGATAAAATGCGATCGCTCACTATTCAGTTATCAGTTATCAGTTATCAGTTATCAGGTTTAAGTTTTAAGTTCCCAGTTTTGTCTAAATCCAGTTTTGCCTAAATTTAGTTATCCTCTACTGGTCACTGGTCACTGATATCGGAATCGTCATCTTCTGGGGTCGATCGCTTTTAATATGATCAAGAAGGTGTAACATTCGATCGCCGCGTTCAAGGGAAGAATCTTCTAGGAAGACCACTTCGGGGGTACGTCTGAGACGGATGCGTTGACCGAGTTCGCGCCGGACGAATCCCGCAGCAGCTTTTAACCCGGCCATAGTTTCGGCCTTTGCATCTTTGTTGCCGTAGATAGACACAAAAATCCTAGCGTGTTGTAGGTCGTGGGAGAGATCTACATCGGTAACGCTAACCATACCAGCACCGACCCGATCATCTTTAATTTCCATTAATAACATTTGGCTGACCTCGCGCTTAATTAGCGAGGACACGCGAGATACTCGACGGTCGTTAGCCATAATTTTTGTCCCCTAAAAACAGCGAAACCCTTACCATTGTATCAAGCTAATCCGAGCATGGCTTTGAGGGTGAAATAAAGAAAGGCGAAAGTTCCCCCCAGAAAACCCACAAGTGCGATCGCTGTGAGGGGATTTTTTAATAAAGGGGCCAACCAGCCGAAAAAGGCGAAGAAAATCCCTAAACTAAAGCTAATCAGATAGCGGGGGTAACGGCTCACGTTATCAAAAAGTCGCCCATAAATTTTATTTATTATCTTTGTCCGTAAGTAATTATAGCAGTAAGCTTCGATGCTGCCACGCCGCCCGATTCAAGGGACTTAGCCACAGCCATGTTCAAGGATAATTCGATAACCTTTGAGAGAAGGATCGGTAAAAACATCCTCTGGATTCCGACCGATCGCTATCTGTTTTTCTGGTAAAACTAAAGTGATAACGGGTAAGGTAGAAGTATTTATACGCGGACAAAAAGATGGGGCTGTGCATCATAATTAGGGCGATGGAAGTCCTAGCAATTGGAGTGGATGGGAATCACTGGGTGGCGAAATCCAAGGCTCTCCTACAGTTGTTTCTTGGGGAACTGACAAACTTGATTTTTTTGCCCGTGGGATGAATAACCGGATTTAGTATTATTTAGGGCTTGCTGAAAAAGTTTTTCGTGGGCAGGGTCTGGGGTTTTACCCATTTTCAGGGAAAAAGTCCCTGAATTTGCCCCCTGATCACTCCCATGCCGGGTACTTTTTGATTGACAAAAAGTCTAAAAGTCTTATCCAACAAGGTTTTAAGATTTATTCAGCCAGCCCTATATAACTGATTACTGATTACTGTCGCGGCTGCACGGGGAAACCTTGACGCTGAAGCATTTCCGCCGCATCTTGGCCCGGTTGATAGTTGATGCCGAGGGTAGAGGTGGCCGTATCTTCGATGATTTTGGGAGTGAGGAGAATAATCACCTCCGAGCGGTCGTTGCGATTGGTACGACTGCGGAATAAAGCCCCTAAAATGGGAATATCCCCTAAAATCGGCACTTTTGTCTCAGAACTCTGTTGGCGCTCTTGGATAATCCCGGAAAGAATTAAACTCTGTCCATCCCGGAGACGAATTAAACCAGAAGTCAATTCCCGACGAATCAGAGGGGTAAGGGTGTTGACTGTCAGACCACCGCTATCAAATCGAATTGGAGATCCCGGAGAGGCAACAGTGGGGCTAACCGACAGGGAAATAAAGCCGTTATCATCCACCTGATCGATGTTTACCGCTAAAGTTAATCCAGCATCGGCCAGTACAGGGACAGTGGTGCGTACGCCACTGAGAGGATCTACACTTGTCGCCACACTTTCTAGCACTTTCTCGGTGAGCTTAACGGTGGCCTGTTGACCTTCCTGCACCACCAGGGAGGGATCGGTGAGAATCTTGGCATTTCCTGTCTGAATTGAGGCTTGCAGGGTCATCAGGAATTTTTGGGGATATTGGAATAGGGTCGGGGGTTCGTATTCGTACTCTATTATTCCCGTCTCTGGTCAATATTAACATCACTCAAACCGGGTTGGAAGGGGTTAACAGTGCGACCAAAACTAGGGCGCGAGTAGGGTGTTAGACCCCCTGAAAAGTCATTGGGTCCTTGGTTAACACGGCCAAAGGGAGCGCCATTCTGAATGTCAAAAAAAGGTTGAATTTCTGCTGTCCCCGTACCCGATATGATATCGAAAATCGGCACAACAGGCTGTGCAAAAGCCCCCGCTCTGCCTACAGTCGAGCTAGTGGGTGGGTTGATATTACCAAAGTTCAGCACTGCCGCCCCGTTATCTTGAACAAAGAAACCATCGTTAAAACCGAAGGAAAAACTACTGTTAAAACGGTCTGTATTGAGTAGGTTAACATCGATAACTTTGACATTAACTACCACCTGACGGCGACGGGCATCTAGTTGGGTTAATAAAGAGGTGGCGATCTGGACTTGCCGCGCTTCGCCGATTAAATTGATAGAATTAAGGCGCTCGTCGGCGGCAACTCTTAAACCAGTTAAAAGTAAGGCAGCTTTTGAGCCTTTCGTTTCTTGGGGGGCCAGTGGCTCTAGGGTGGGAGGAACATCCCGGCGACCGATGACTCGTCCGGTGAGGGGATCGACGATATCCTCGGTTTGGGTAACTAAACGCTGGTATTCTGCCCCTTGGGTAGCGAGGAAAGTGGCGGCGGCGACGGATTTAACTTGGTTGAGACGCAGGGTGCGGCTAATCAGATTACGAGCGCCTTGGGGTAATTGCGCCCCAACAAAGATAGTTGTACCCTGACGGTTGGCCTGGAGTCCAGAAATTAACAATACGGCATTAAAAATGTTTTCCACCGATTCGTTAGTAAATTCTAAGGAAACTGTCTGAGAGGTGGCGTTAGTTTCCCCCTGGGCGCTGGTGAAAACGACGTTATAACCGGCATAGTTAGCAAGGGTCATTAACACTTCTCTAGCGGAAGCTTCCCGGAGTAAAACACGAGGTACAATCATATTACGCTCGAATTTGACCTTTTCGGCACTAGCATCGATGTTAGAGATGGCAATATCTCCCACCGGTGGGGCGACGGCCCGGGGTAGGGTGTAGGGCTGTTTCATTCTCCCATCAGAATATCAAAAGTAAAAGCGATCACTATCAGGTAAAATGAGAAGTGACCGCCAACTTTTTAAATATATGTTGAGCTTAATAGAAAAACTAAAACAAGTCAAGGACTTTCGGAAAGATAAAGGAAAAAGACACCCTTTATGGATAGTATTAGTAGTAATAATACTAGGAACAATGCTAGGATACTCAGGTTATAGAGAACTAGGAGAGTTTGCTAAAAATAATCGGCACAGGCTGAGTAAAGAATTTAACATAATTCCAGAAAGAGTCCCATCCTATTCAACAATTAGAAGGGTAATGATGGGAGTTGACTGGCAGAGTTTGTTAAAAATGTTTAATGAATGGGCATTACAAGAATATGGACAAAGAGATGATATAAATTGGCTAGGCATAGATGGAAAAAGTCTCAAAAACACCCTAAAGAATCCTAACAATGAACAACAAAATTTTATCATGTTTATCTCATTGTTTAGTCAAGAAAGTGGCTTGGTATTACACTTAAAAAGAATCGAAAACAAAAAAGGGTCTGAAATCGACGAAGGGCAAGCTATAATTGAGGATTGCTCTCTCCAAAATAAAGTTTTTACTGGGGATGCTTTACACTGTCAGAAGAAAACAATCAGCTTAATAGCCAAGACTAAAAATGACTATGTTATCACCGTTAAAGGAAATCAGAAAAATCTTTATCAGCGAATACAAGACCTGAGTAATTCCTCAAAGCCAGAAAGTTTTTTTCTTGAACAAGATAATAGTCATGGACGAAAAATATCAAGAAAAATAGAAGTTTTTAAAGTGAGGAAAAATGAAAGAAAAGGGTTTGAAAATCTGCGAAGAGTTATTAAAGTAGAAAGAAGGGGTAGTCGCGGGGATAAAACCTATGAAGAAACAGCTTACTATATCAGTAGCCTAACCGAATCCGCCGAAGTATTTGCTAAAATTATTCGAGGACACTGGAAAATAGAAAATCAGTTACATTGGGTAAAAGATGTAATTTTTGAGGAAGATAAAAGCGAAATTAGTGATTTTCAAGCGGCCAGCAATTGGTCAATTCTCACAACCATAGGATTGAATCTTTTCAGAGGTTTGGGTTTTCTCTCAATCACAGAGGGACAGAGGTGGTTAGCTGAACGTTGGGAAAAACTGATAGTTTTATCGACGTAAGAAGCAGAAAAATTAGCTAAATTAACAGGATGTACTCTCAGAAAATTTGAAGAGAGATAGGCTTTTAGTGGCTTGGGAACAAGCTTTATCAATTTATTCATAATAAATTTGGCAGAGGATTAAAGATTAGTTATTGTGACTAACTATTTTGATTAGAAAAAGATAAACTTGAGAATCTTCAGTCAAATTTATTGACTCAAAATTAGCTGTACTTAATTTAAATGAATCAACCCTAGGGTAGGGTGGGAGCGCCGGGGGCTTGGGGTGCGCCTTGAATGATAATTTCGGGGTTGGGGACAAGGGGCGCACTTTGGGCGAGCAGTTTTTCACTAGCTAAAATGCGATCGCTGATCTCCTTTTGTACGGCATCGGGGGTGGGAACGAAATTCTTAGGTCTTTTTTGTAAATTTCTTGACTAAACTCTTGCGAAAATTCAATTTTTGATGTAGTCGATTTTAACTCTGAACCATCGAAGGACTCGGGGGTTTCGGCCAAAGTGCTCAGGGGAGCCATCAATAAAAACGAGGCAATTTGGGGGACAAACAGAGCATAACGGGACGAATTCACTTTAATTTCACTCCTCAACAATTGGGGTATTCAACGGACAAAAAACTAAACACTCACACCGGATTGAAAACTATTATTGGCGCGGACTAGCGGGGGGTTGACCTTCGGCGGGGGGTTGACCTTCGGCGGGGGGGGCGGTGCTAATTTCGCCAATTCTTCAGCATTGAGAGGAATAATCACATCGAGAAGAAAGGTGGTAGTAACGGGTTGATCGCCTTGGGGAACGATAGTGGCTTTATTGTTGCCAGTACTAACCACTTGAACCGCCGATCCTTCCTTTTCCATCTGGGTATTGAGACTGTTGAGCAAAATGAGCGGCTGTAATCTTTCTAAATCCCGAATAACCTCTTGAGTGTTAGCATAGTTCCCTTCGATCTTGACGTTAAGAGTTTGACGTTTGAGCTTATTATTAACCGCGCTACCGAGGGAACCATCGGAAACCACCACTGGTTCTAGTACTTGGGGTTGGAAACTAATCAGCTTAACATTGCGAGACTTAAAGATCTTGCTAATATCTAAGAGAATTGTGCTTAAGTTCTTTTCTTGAGCAAAAAGCGCGAGAATTTGCTGTTTAGTTGCCTCTTTTTGTTGCAACTGACTCTCAATTTTTGCTAATTCGGCCGGTCCGAGACCGCTTTTTTGTTGATCTATCTGTTGTTGTTTGCCAGCTGCATCGTTTTGCAACTGTTGCAAGGTATCATAAGCGGGCATCACCCAGTTAAAAAGCAGATAGAAAGAGCCAAGTAAACCTAGCACAGCGGCAGCGATGCCACTATTGCGGGGAGTAAAAGTTATCCCGAAAGCGATAGGATACTCCTCAAATTCCTCTAATTCCCGATCTTCAAATTCTTCGGTAAAGGTCATGGTTGAATGGCTCCTTGGCGTTTGAGAGTGTTAATCCTAGTGATAACTCCGATCGCTCCATTCCGGGCGAGATTGGGCAGTTGTTCCGTAGCGGGAGTATCACTTAATTGGGCGGTGATCACAAATTGAACCGCTTGGGGGAAAGTAACATTAATATTTTTGTACTGATTATCCACCTCTACGGGTAAATCGGCCAGGGCAGCACTTTCGATCACCGTTTGCCTACCCTGTAAAAAAGGAGAAGCTTGTAGGGTTAAGAGATAATCATTGACTGCTTCGTAATTACTGGCAAAACCACTGATTTTTAAGCGAGTAGCCCGATTCTGTTGCCCTTGATCTGGGGCAGCGGGAACCTCCACCTGCTGCACACTGGTTAGCTGGACACTAGGGGGAGTTTGCAGGCGAATTTCCTGAAGAATAGCTGACCAAGGCCTAATCTGATTGAATACAGTTACCAGAGCTTCATTTTCTTCTCCTACCGCCGTTAGTTGCGCTTTCATGTCTTCTAGCTTTTTGCTTTGGGCTTGCAGTTGACCTAATTCCGCATCCAGTTGCTGAATTAGGGCCTGAGTTTCGCTGGTTTGCCAACCGAGGATTAAACCGAGTAATCCCGTCAGTGTCAATAATCCGGCCCCCACTCCCACACCGATCAACAGGGGTGTTTGTTTACGCAGGTTAATAGCGGTGGAAATCTTGGCTGCGGGGGTTCCTTTCCCCGTTTGGCTAAGATGGCGATCCTTAAGAAAATTAACGTCAAGACTATACATAATTTTTGTCTATACCTCCCGTAATCCTAAACCGAGAACTGTTCCTAATCCCGGTCTTTCGGTATTAGGAATCTCTTGAGTTGTATCTAAGTTCAGTGATGCGATCGGATCGATTGCCATGGTGGGGACGCTGAGACGTTGAGTAAAGTATTCGTCTAGTTGCGCTAAACCGCCCCCGGGACCGGCTAAAAGTAATTGGACGATTTCCAGGTCATCACTTTGGTTAAGATAGAAATTAATTGATCGCCGTAACTCATCGGTTAATTCCCCTAAAACGCGCATCAGTGCCGTCATCCCGGCGTTAGTAGGGGCCCCGGAAGTGCCGGTATTGGTGCTAAGACTATCAAAGGCAATAATCGGAATTGTCATCCCCAAAAGAATCTCAGGACTGCGGGAGGTGGGCAAATTCATCGCCCTGGAGAGGGCATTTTGTAGCTGGGAAAGTGCCGATGGGGACAGTGCGGGAAAATTGGGGAACGCCGTCCACCACGATGGCAATTTCCGTGTTATCAAATTCTATATCAACAATAACGGCGGCTTCATTGGAACTAAACTGTCGCAAATGCTCGCGAATCGTCCGAATTAGGGCAAAACTATTAATTTCTAGCACATCTACCTGTAATCCTGCCTGTTGGAAGGTTTCCATGTAGGCATCGGTAATCTCCCGACGAGTGGCTACCAGCAAAACCTGCACTTTTTCGATCCCGTCTTCATCCTGAAAGTAGCCTAGTTTTTGGTAGTCGAGATCCACTTCCTCGCGAGGATAGGGAAGGTATAAACTAGCCTCATGATTTAAGACCAGATTTCGCAATTCCTGATCGTCCAATTCCGAGGGAATGGGGATCATCCGGATAATTGACTCGCGCATCGGCACACCAGTAGCGACTCGTTTGCTGTTAATTTTATTTTCCTTGAGGACTTCTTGGATTAATTCCGCTAAAGCGGGGAATCGACGATTTTTCCCTCCTCAAAGATGCCTTCCCGGATATCCGACGAACAACATTTAACTAATTGATAATTTTGTCCCTGTTTGGCGATCTGAGCTATGTTAATGCGCTCTGGGGTGATCTCTAACCAACACCTTGAGGTTTTTTTGTCAATAGCTTTTTAAAAAAACTTACCATAGATTTTCCTGGGCAGCTCTAAGAGAATTAGTGATTAACAAAGCCAATTTTTTGACCTGATTTTATCTAGGGTCGATCAAGGCAGTAAATCAGTCTATAAACGATCCTGACTGGGTAAATTACCCAGAAAAGGTAAAAATCGAGAAGGAGAGAAGCTATTTCGTCCCTAAATACTAACCCGATTATCTGTGTTCAGATCGAGGTTAATCTTAACTGGGTGAGAGGAGAGGAAGTGCCTATTGATAGTGACATTGTACTCAATTTTGGTGAAAGAACCAAGTCCAAGCTAAAAATTGGCCATTACCCCCCCTTTTTTTTCTGCTCCACTAGATCAAGTCAGCTTTCCCTAGTTAGGGGTTGCGGCAAAAAGTTTTTCGTGGGGGCAGGGTGTCGGGGTCGGGCATCGGGTTTTAAGCTAAGAGGCATTTTCACAGCCCGCCAATTCAAAAATGAAACGCAGGACTCCTCAAGACAAAAGTTCAAGAAATCTTAGAAGTTATTAAAATAATACAAAAATAAACTCAACGTAAACCTAAAACATTGTCAAGGAAAATCAATCATGTTTCTCCGTCCTTTCTCTATCTTAATTACCCTCTGTCTCGGTTTAGGCTTCCTTTCTCTCCCTCGGCCCGTTCAATCTTTACCTTTAAATGCGATCGCTCAAGTCAATGCTGCCTCAACTGCTCTGGACTTTTTCAATCAGGGAGTAAAAAGATTACAACAAGGTGATCTAGAGGCTGCCATTAATAGTTTTAATGAAGCCATTCGTCTTAATCCTAACTATGCTCAAGCCTATGGCAACAGAGGAATTGCCTATAGTCGTTTACAGCAATATGACCAAGCCCTGGCTGATTATAACCAATTTATTCGCTTTAATCCCAATTCAGCAGTAGCTTACTATAACGAGCAACTTTGTATGATCAATTAGGAGATTCTCAAAAAGCGATCGCCGATTATGCTCAAGCAATACGACTTAATCCTAATTTCACTCAAGCAATTAGTGGCCGAGAAATTGCTCAGAATAAATTAAGAACACCTCAACAAAGTATCTCCACTACTAACGCGCTCGCTCAATATTTTTCCAATGGAAGGAATGCTAAGGATTTTTTTGTTCAGGCGATGGATAAATATGACAAAGCAGATTTTGATGGTGCAATTGTCGATTTTAGCCAAGCGATTCAACTCAAACCCGACTATGCTCAAGCTTACATGGGCATGGCAATGGCATATAAGGGTTTAGGAGATTTAGAAAATCAGATCACAGAGCTACGAAAAGCGGCAGAATTACTTCAAAAACAGGGAGATACAGAAGCATACCAGACAACCATAGATTTAATCAAAGTAACTCAGGATTTGATCGATAGCATTCGATCAAATCCTAATTCTAAACTAGCCTTTGCCGAGTTGTTTTTTAATTATGGAATATGGAAAAAAAGGAAATTTTGTGCAATCGCTGGCACAATTTAACCTGGCGATACGTCTCAATCCTAACGATGCTATTGCTTACATTCTTCGAGGCGACGCATATTTGAGTTAGGGGAATATCAAAAAGCGATCGCCGACTACACCCAAGCAATTCGCCTCAATCCTAACGATGCTCGTGCTTATCTTTTTCGAGGTAATGCCTATGGTCAATTAAAAGAATATCAAAAAGTGATCGCCGACTACACCCAAGCAATTCGCCTCGATCCTAACTATGCTGATGCTTACAACCTGCGAGGGCTTGTCTATGAAATGTCAGGAAACCGTCAAAAAGCGATCACCGACTTGGAAAAAGCAGCCAATTTATATCAGCAACAGGGTGACACAGCACAAGCTCAAAAAGTCTTAGATTTGTTGAAAGAATTACAGCAATAAACTCAAGGTAAACCTAAAACATTCGGCCTGTTCAATCTTTACCTTTAAATGCGATCGCTCAAGTTAATGCTGCCTCAACTGCTCATTCCATCAGGGAGTAAAACAACGCCAATTCAAAAATGAAACGCAAGACTCCTCAGATTTGACAGAGAAAGGCTCATCGGTATTGTCCGAATCAATACAACCCAAATTCCGCAGGTGGAAAAAGACAAAGGAAAAGACAGAAAAAGCCGAACAATTCACTAAATATAAATACTCAAGAAAGTCTCAGGGTGAGCGCATTGAAAACTCTATTGACAATTGGTCAATTAGGTTTTGTCCCCTTAGATATTTCTGGCTAAAACTAAATATTTAGCCACGGTGTTAGGAACTAGCGTCGTCAGACGTGGATGGTAAAACCGCTGCCTAGTCGAGCCGTCAGGACTCAAACGGTAAGTCTGCCAAAGGAAGCGTCAAAAGCACAAAATCTGTGAGATTAGCGTTTCCAAAGCTAATCAAGCGCGAAGCGGATTAGCCTAGTTCATTTTTTCTAGACACTATTTTTTCGTGACTCCAGGAAACCGGCGCTCAAATGCTTCTGACGGCGTGATTTTCCCGTATAATTAGGAGTTTGCACAGTGACAAAAGAAGTTAAGGAGCGAGTTCGATGGCACGAATGTACTATGATGAGGATGCCAATTTAGATTTATTAGCGGGAAAAACGATCGCTATTATTGGTTATGGTTCCCAGGGTCATGCCCACGCATTAAATCTCAAGGATAGTGGCGTTAATGTGATTGTTGGTCTATATCCCGGCAGTAAATCGGCAATCAAAGCCAAAGAAGCCGGTATTCCGGTTTATGATGTGGCCCAAGCCGCTAAAATTGCCGACTGGATCATGATCCTCTTACCGGATGAAGTGCAGAAAACGATTTATCTCCACGAAATTGCCCCGAATTTAAGCCCAGGCAAGGTTTTGTCTTTTGCCCACGGCTTTAATATTCATTTCGGTCAAGTGGTTCCCCCGGATAATGTCGATGTGGTTATGGTTGCCCCCAAAGGACCGGCCATCTCGTCCGTCGCACCTACGAACAAGGTCAAGGAGTCCCCTGTTTATTCGCCGTCTATCAAGATGCTACCGGCCAAGCACGCGATCGAGCGATGGCCTACGCTAAAGGTATCGGTGGCACTCGGGCCGGGGTTTTGGAAACCACTTTCCGCGAGGAAACAGAAACCGACCTTTTTGGCGAACAGGCAGTATTATGCGGTGGTTTAAGTGCTTTAATTAAAGCTGGCTTTGAAACCCTCGTGGAAGCTGGTTATCAGCCCGAATTAGCCTTTTGAGTGTTTACACGAGGTGAAACTGATCGTCGATCTGATCGTCGAGGGCGGTTTGGCCAAAATGCGCGATAGTATTTCCAATACAGCCGAGTACGGTGACTACACTCGCGGTCCGCGGTGGTGACGGAAGCGACTAAGACCGAAATGCGGAAAATCCTCGGGGAAATTCAATCGGGACAATTTGCCAGAGAGTTTGTCCTCGAAAATCAAGCAGGTAAACCGGGTTTCACCGCTATGCGTCGTCAAGAAGCAGAACATTCGATCGAAGAAGTCGGCCAAGACCTGCGGGCAATGATGAGTTGGCTTAAACGCTAGTTCTCTTTTTTTCGGTGGGGGTTGGACGCAACGCGGCAATTCTTGCCCTTGCGTCCGTCCCGACACCCTACACCCCACACCCCAAAAGGAAAACCTCCTATGTCACCATTTAAGATAACTGCTGTATTCCCATTTCAGTAGCCCTCCTGCAAAAATAAGTTATCGAGCCGCTATTGGGTCACAATATCTAAAAGCTCGGATAAATTCGACATAATCTTAGGTTTTATGGATAGTCTAGTCGTCTCTTGTCTTTTTTCTTCTCCTGACTCCGACGACCGGCTACTGACTCCTAACCCTAACAACAATTTTTGATTTTTACAAGAGGTCTAGTAGATCGCCTCTCGTGATTTGACCAGACCGATCGCCCGTAAACCGGCAATCACACCACAACCGATCACCATACCGACAAAGGAACGAATCAGATTTTCTAGGGGAACGATCCCAATTAAAGCGATCCAGACTTCTTCGGGCCAGTTAAAAATCGAGTAGGTAATGGCGACGGCCCCTAAATGGGAGAGGCCGCTGGCGGTCCAGGTACCCCCAAAAATTCCCGCCGCTACTAGGGCCAAATTGCTGCCTTTGATCCAATGGGTAAAAAGAGTCCGGGTTGGTAGGATAAATAATACCAAAGCTGACCAATCGACGAAAGCCCCGGCAATAAAGATTCGTGGCGAAATGCCGTTCAGTCCGATCGCCCGGTTAGCGTAGATAAACAGGGGAATCAGAAAAATTAACGTTAATCCTAACCACCAATAACGGCGTTTTTTGCCTAAAACCATCGTTCCCGCCACAAAACTAGACAAAATCGCCCCAAAGACCGAAATAGCGGGAATTCCTGCTGTGTAGGGGGCAAGGAAAGCCCCAATTAAGGACCCAATGCCACTAGCGATCGCTCCAGCGATCGGGCCGAGTAACCAACCCAAGAGGGGAAAACCGCTTGACTGAGGGGCATACTACCGCCAGAAGCGAGGACAATGGAGAAGGGAATAAAAGAAAGGGTGGTGACAATGGCGGCTAAGACGACATATAGGCGATCGGCGCACCATCAATGGCGGCACTACTGACAGCTTCCACTTTGCGTTCTTCCCCTTCGGGATAATATCTAGGGTCATAGTTGCAAGGGTAATTCTAACTTTTCTATCATCCTCTGGTTTGATCTTCTTCGGGCAATTATTGATTTTTTCGATAACAGCGCACGGTAATGTGATCCTAAATCCGTTGAGTATGGGCTACATACCAGGACAGGCACCCATGCAAAACGGAGAATAAATAATCAGTCTTTAACAACTGGATTTATAGCGTTTCCTGTTCGCAAGAGGTACATTATCGATGTTAAAAAGCTTGTTCAGCAAAGGTTTAACTGTGCCACATAGTGTGAGAACGCTATAGTATGACATCCAAACAGATAAAACTCAAAAACAGTAGAGCCAGCTTTTGGCGTATATCCGCAAAAACTGGCACCTTCTATCTACTGACTTTCATATATTTAAGGTCTTTATCTCGGCTGACCTCATTTCAAATTGTCTATAGTATTTCCTACTTTTCCATCGTTTCCTCTATACTTAATTATTTTTTAATATTTACTTCTGTGAGGATTGGTCAGGTTTTATTAAGTAATGCTGCGGATGGAGGGAAACGCCGAGAATTTGTGATATCCACACCTCAAAATCGTGGATTGGATAAGCTGCCCCCCCGTCAAGGGATTTACCATTGGTTTCACCAGAATGGTAAACATTCCCAGACGATTTCCCGCTAAAACATCGGTAAACAAGCGATCGCCAACCATAGCAATTTGTTGGGGGAAGACTCATGGCTGCCATCGCTTGCCGGAGTTTGCGTCGAGAGGGTTTCACCGCACCGAGAAGGTAGGGAAGTTGTAAATTATCAGCGATCGCACCGATCCGATTTTCACTGAGATTATTGCTGACCAACCAAATCGGTAGATCAAGACGCAAGGAATCGACCCCAACGCTGTAAATCGTCAGAAACCGCCGTTTCCTGGAGGGGAACAAGGGTATCATCCACATCGAGAATCAATCCCTTAATCCGATGCTGACTCAAAATCTCCAGAGTGAGACCGAGATCGTATCCCCTAAAATTAAATCGGGTTGTAGAATTTTTGCTCTAGTCATTACTTCTCAAAAATAACTGCACCGAGTCGATCGACTCAGCTTCCCTATTAGTATAAATGACGACTGCCTCTGAAAATCTTGCCCGGTCAATCCCTTTACTGGCCGCTCGAATCACTGTAAACTGCCACCAGCGTATAATTTTTGTTGACAATCACGAAAACCGATCGCCTGTAAAGATCGGATCAGATCCATCGATAAACTGCAAGCGGTATCGGTTTCAAATAATTGCAAAAATAGGGCTAAAGAGGCCAAAAAGCGGGTTAGTGGGTCGATGAAAATCCACGAGGGCAAAAATTCCCCCGGTCTGAGAACTCGATACACTTCTTTAAGGATTTGCTCTAACTGCTCCGGTTCCATTTCGTGGAGAGCGGCGCTAGTATGAACAAAGGCGAATCTCCGGCATTAAAGGGCATTTTTCGGCTAATCCCTCCACATATGCGCTTGCGGCACCGCTAAACTAGCTCGCTCCAAGGCCCGGGGAGAGACATCTAAACCGACACAGCGATCGGATAGGGGTACTAAATAACGGGTGGTTTGACCCGCACCACAACAGAGATCGAGGATAGGGTCATTTTAGCGATTTTAAACCTTCTAGGGCCAATTGCCGAAAACGGGTCTCCCCACCCACCGCTAGGGCAGCCAGACGGGAGATACCATCGTAAAGCCATTGATATTGATAACTGAGGGGACGTAAAATTGTCGCCAGATCAACCTCCAAAATTTGATTAAGTTCGATATTGTCTGTAATTTGTTTTAACGGTTCCACCGATATATTGTTAAACTTGGTAAAGAATCTGAAAATTTAAAAATTATCTGTTAACACTATGGGTCGCGTTGGGTTTTATTATTAAATTTGGGTGGGCCGGAGCGGTTAGAGGATGTGCGTCCTTTTCTATTTAACCTTTTTTCTGACCCAGAGATCATCCGTTTGCGATCAAAGGATTACAAAAACCGTTAGCTTGGTTAATATCGACGCTAAGAGCGAGTAAATCCCAAGAAAATTACCGTCAGATTGGTGGTGCTCCCTTTACTCAAGATTACGGAAGCACAGGCCACAGCACTGCAACAACGTCTCGCGGAAATGGGCGCGAAGTGAGCGTTTATATCGGGATGCGTTACTGGAATCCCTTCACCGAAGAAGCGATCGAGCGGATTAAACGGGATCATATCAAAAAATTAGTTATTCTTCCCCTTTATCCCCAATTTTCCATCAGCACCAGTGGTTCCAGTTTTCGTGTGCTGGAGGAAATGTGGCAGCAGGATCCCTATCTGCGTTTGACGGAATATACTCTCATCCCTTCTTGGTACGATCATCCCGCTTATCTGAGTGCTATGGCCGATCTGATCGCACGAGAATTAGAGCAGTGTCCTAATCCTGACCAAGTACATATCTTTTTTAGCGCCATGGTGTCCCCAAAGTTATGTGGAGGAAGCGGAGATCCCTATCAAAGGCAATTGAAGAATGCACTAGGGCGATCATGCGTACGCTCAACCGGCCCAATCAGTACACTTTAGCCTATCAAAGTCGCGTCGGTCCGGTGGAATGGCTAAAACCCTACACTGAAGATGCTTTAAAAGAGTTGGGAGAGCAGGGAATTAAGCATTTACTGGTCGTGCCGATTAGCTTTGTCTCGGAACATATCGAACTCTGCAAGAAATCGATATAGAGTACCGAGAAGTGGCGGAAGAAGCGGGAATTGAAGATTTTCAGCGAGTACCGGCTCTTAACACTCACCCGATGTTTATCGAATCTCTCTCCCAGTTAGTGGTCAAATCCCTAGAGGAAAAACCCACCACTTTCGAGCAAATTACCCGTCCGAAAGCGAATATGAAAATGTATCCCCAGGAGCGTTGGGAATGGGGAATGACCACGGCAGCTGAGGTGTGGAATGGTCGATTAGCGATGATCGGTTTTCTGGCAATTATTATCGAATTAATTACCGGTCAAGGACCGTTACATTTTGTTGGTTTATTATAACCTCAAGCTTCGTTGCCATTGCTTTTGATGGTAACTACCAAAATAAGGTTGGGTTTAACTATATTTAACCCAACCATTGGCGATTTCATCTTCTCTTAGGACATCATATTAGCAGAACGAACATTAACGTTAACTTCTAGCCTGCCATTGCCGAGCATATCTAATCCAGTGACGCTAAACAGATTAGCTTTAATCCCCCTTTCCTGAAAATTAGCCTGTAATTCTTTGATGAGAACCTCTTCCACTTTCCCCTCATCATCTGCTAGAGCTTGGACGATTTTAGCGGCGAAAGAGCCAATTTTTGCGCTCAATATTTCTTCCACATTGGTAATCTCGATAATAACCATTGATTTTTCTTCTTAGTAGAGGACAATAGCTTGACAAGCCAATAAGAACAGAATTTGCGAGAAATAGAGCTGCTCTCATCTTAGGAATCAGTATAACCTGCACTGTTCCCCCCTAAACGTAAATAGGCTTCAATAAAGCTATCTAAATCCCCATTCATTACCGGGTAACATCGGTGGTTTCCACATTACTACGGAGATCCTTAACTAATTGATAGGGATGAAAAACATAGTTACGGATTTGATTGCCCCAAGCGGCCTCCACCATATCGCCGCGAATTTCTGCGATCGCTTGAGCCTGTTGTTCCCGAGCGATAATTAACAATTTCGCTTTTAATAAAGCTAGGGCTTTTTCTTTATTTTGTAATTGCGATCGCTCTTGGGTACAACGTACAGCGATACCTGTGGGAAGATGAACCACACGCACGGCAGTTTCCACTTTATTAACATTTTGTCCACCTTTTCCCCCCGATCTAGTGGTGGTAATTTCTAAATCTTTATCGGGAATTTCTACCCTCACCGCATCATCGCCCAAAATTGGCATCACTTCCACCCCGGCGAAACTGGTTTGACGTTTACCGTTAGCATTAAAAGGAGAAATTCTGACTAACCGATGGGTGCCTTTTTCTCCTTTCAGATAACCGTAAGCATAAGTTCCAGCAATTTCAATTGTCACCGATTTAATTCCCGCTTCATCTCCTTCTGATATTTCCGCTAAAGTGACTTTATATCCCTGTTTCTCGGCCCAGCGAGAATACATTCTCAGGAGCATTTCTGTCCAATCTTGGGCATCGGTTCCCCCGGCCCCCGCATTAATCGTTAAAACCGCTCCTTTTGCGTCGTAGGGACCATTTAAAAGCTGTTGCAATTCCCAGCGATCGAGGTCATGCTGTAAATGAGTTAAATTGTCCGTCGCTTCTTCTAGTAAAGTTCGATCGGATTCTAATTCTAATAACTCGATAATTGCCTTGGTATCTTCTAATTGTCCACACCAACCCTGATAGGTTTCTAAAGAAGATTTACATTCATTTAGTTCTTGCAGGGTTTTTTGAGCAGTATCGGGATTATCCCAAAAAGTGGGGACAGCTGCCACCTGTTCTAAGTCTTTAATTTTGGCCCTTAAAGTGGGTAAGTCAAAGATAGTCCTGGGTTTTACCCAGGCGCGATCCTACTATCTCGATGCCTTTTTTTAGTTCTGATATTTCCATATTTTCAGTTATCAGTTATCAGTTATCAGTTATCAGTTATCAGTTATCAGTTATCAGTTATCAGTTATCAGTTATCATTTATCAGTTATCAGTTATCAGTTATCATTTATCAGTTATCAGTTATCAGTTACTCTAGAAGTCAGGAGTCAGGAGTTGAGAGTTGGGGTTTTAGGGTTTTGGGGTTTTAGGGTTTTGGGGTTTTAGTTGAAATTCCCCCATTTCCCCATTTCCCCATTTCCCCATTTCCCTTATCCACTATCTGTTCCCAGTTACGCAGTTCCAGCGTTCCCTAAAATGGTACGATCGATCCGCGCAGGGGGGCAAGACTTTGTAAAGCGTTTTCAGCCTTATCACGATTGCTAAACGCGCCTATTTGCCAGACGCGACGACCTTGGTGGGAAGTGGGGAAAGCGTCGGGATAGAGAGAACGAAGCTTAGTGCGATCGCTCTCGGTCTTGGCTTCAATTACTACTTTAAAACCTTTGCGGCCACTATTACCAGTATTACCAGTATTACTACTACTGGGATTAGGGGCAGCCCGATTAAAAGTGATTACGTCTGACAAACTTCTCTGATTGCCTAAATTGCGCGGTGGCGGTGGTGGTACAATTGCATTAGTATTCTGGGAATTGGGAGGAGTTAGGGGGGGTAAATTAGGGGTAACTGGGGGCTGTGGCGTTAAATTTGACTCTGGTACTCGATTAGTGATCACTGGCTGAGGATTGCTCTCTACTGCTGTTTCTGCAGCGGTAAAGGTATATTCTCGCACTTCGGGATCACCGGAAGGATTAACCGGTGTTTCTGCTTTGACGGATTCTCTGGGGGGGGGTGTGGGGGGGATAGACGATTGGGTACCTGCGAGTAATTCCGGGGGAGGATTGAAACTGGGACTATCGGCAGTTAGATAGATATGACTGAGATTTTGACCGGCTAGACTGCGTTTAGTAAAGCGCCAGCCATCGATGAGGTAAATTTGCATTAAACCGGTCCCTAAACCTTTTGTCCGTCCAATAATTACCTCCGATTGCCTGGGATTGCGGGGGTTCCCACGAGGACTAATTCCCCGTTGCGTTGTACGATACGCAGCAGGTATTCTAAACCGTAATCTGTGCCGCGAATGCGAAGGGAATAACCGTTACTGTCGGTGGCCCGTTCACAACTGCCGGTAAAATCGAAATCGAGGAGGAGAGGCTGAACAATGGTCGGTTCTCTGCCATTTACCGCCCAACATTGGCGTTTTCCGGGGATTTGTTGCAAAATCAGTAAATCGTATTTACCGTTACCGTAGGGACGGGCAATAGCGATAAAATCCTCTTGATTAACTTCTCGTTGTTCAAAGAGAGTTGCTTGACTAGGTGTAGTCAGGAGACAACCCCCCAGAAGTGAAAACAGTAGGGTAAATTTTAAGGATGATTTTAGATTCATAAATAAGGAGCCTTGTTATGGAGATTGTACTTGCATTTATTTTATCGATCTAGACGCAAGCCAGAGAATTTTGTTTTCAAAGGAAGAGACTCGACCTAATCCACAGTAGGATAGAGATTGCTAAAAATTGACCCTTGAGTAGAGTGGCAACAAGATGGCGAAAGCGGCGATTATTGGATTGGGAAGATCGGGAATAGCAGCGGCAAGATGCTTAAAACGGGATGGTTGGCAGGTGACATTAAGCGATCGCTCTGATTCTCCCAGTTTACAAGCAACCAAAACCAATCTAGAAAGGGAAGGAATTATCGTCAATCTTGGTCAAAATCTCAGTCTAGAGGCTTCGGACTTGCCTAATCTTATCGTGGTAAGCCCCGGCGTGCCTTGGGATGCCCCGATTTTAATTACTGCCAGAGAAAAAGGCATCGAGACGATCGGAGAATTAGAATTAGCTTGGCGTTATCTGCAATCTTCTCCTTGGTTGGGGATTACGGGAACTAACGGTAAAACCACCACCACCGCCCTCTGTGCCGCTATTTTTCAAAAAGCGGGGTTAAATGCCCCTTCCTGCGGTAATATCGGCTATGCCGCCTGTGAATTGGCTTTAAAAGCCGATAAATACGATTGGATTATTGCGGAGATTAGTAGTTATCAGATCGAGTCCAGTCGGGATTTATCGCCGAAAATCGGCATCTGGACAACTTTTACCCCCGATCACCTCAGTCGTCATCAAACCCTGGAAAATTATTATCAGATTAAAGCCTCTTTACTGCAAAGAAGCGATCGCCAAATCCTCAACGGTGATGATCCCTATCTGCGTCAAATCGGTGTTAGTCAATGGCAACAAGCTTACTGGACTTCTGTGCAGGGCAAAGCTGCGCTTTTGGGCGATCCTAGTCGTGGTGTTTATCTCCAAGATAACTGGATCGTGGCTTTTGGCGAATTAATTGCCCCGGTTAATCTCCTGAAAATGGTGGGTAGTCACAATCAGCAGAATTTGCTTATGGCTGTGGCCGCCGCTAGATTGGCAGGAATCGAGAAAAAAGCCATTACCGAAGCGATCGCCACTTTCCCCGGGGTTGCCCATCGCTTAGAGTATATTTGTACTCATAAAGGACTAGACTTTATTAATGATAGTAAAGCAACTAACTACGATGCGGCCGCAGTAGGCTTACAATCCGTCCCTAGTCCAGCGATTTTAATTGCGGGGGGAGAAGCGAAAGCAGGGGATGATCGGGCTTGGATCGCTGAAATTAAGGCAAAAGTCGCCACTGTGCTGCTGATTGGTGACGCTGCCGCCGATTTTGCCCGTCGTTTACAGTCAGCAGGTTATCAAGATTATGAATGTGTAGAAACGATGGACAGGGCAGTTCAACGCGCGGCTGAACTAGGAACAGCAAAAGAGGCTAAAGTGGTGTTATTATCCCCCGCTTGCGCTAGTTTTGACCAATACCAAAGTTTTGAACATCGCGGCGATCACTTTCGGCAATTGTCCTTACAGTTGTAGGGAGATGGCTTTTTAGCCGTCAGCCTTTTCAGTGATCAGTGAACAGTAAACAGTAATCAGTGAAAAGAAGGTTCCGAAGTTGGGTTCTATTGGAATTGAAGGTGATCAGCTTATCTTATCGAAAAAAGGGCATAAGCCTTATGTCCCTACCATTAATATCGTGCCAGCTGTAGGGTCGCAAGGTTTGCGCCCATTATGTGACACAGTGAACATTTTTCACCTGATGTCCAGAAGACCCCGAAGTTTTCACCTAACACTGTCTACTTAAAACTGCAATCTGATAACTGATTACTGATCACTGAAAACCCTAACACCCTAAAACCATGTTGCGGACGACTAAGACGCAATTTTTGTTCCCCAAGATACTATTTTTTGGCTAAGTTGGGTAAGATCAGGAGAAGTTAACCAAAAAATTAAGAGAAAAAAACGTGCTGGGATCGTCCTTCCATCTTGATCATCTGTTTAAAAAGCCCCTAATTGCCTGTCTTTTGTCCTGTGTGGGTGTCTTGCTGCCGATCCCAGTTTTAGCGACACCGGTGGCAGTGTTAAAAAGTCAAGAAAATGCCAATCAATGGACAGATATAACCGAACGTTTGCAAAATGTCGGGGTTAATTACTGTATTCTCCAGAGTAACCAGTGGCAAAGCGACACGGATTTAAATAAAATTAAGGTTCTAATCATCCCCAATGTCGAGACTATTTCCGGTTTACAAGCTGGTGTCTTGATTCGTTGGCTGAATCGCGGTGGTAAAATTATCGTCACCGGTCCGGCGGGAAATCTTTCGGAACCTGCTGTGCGGAATCAACTGCGATCGCTATTTGGGGCTTACTGGGCCTATCCCCACTCCCAAGCTTACACCCTGCGGCCGACTAATTTAGGTGAACTGAAAAACCAAAAACCTTTAGCCAGCAGTCTCCTCGGTGGTGTGGTTATCCCCACGGGAGTTAATAGCCAAACCGTCGCCGTTTGGGGGGCGCGCAATAATCCCCCGCCGTTGTCCTCAATAATAACTCGATCTTTCTCGGTTGGCGCTGGGGCAGCAATGCCGTCGCTAATCTCGCCCTCGATAGCGCTTGGCTAGAAACCGCCCTGCAACGCTACGGCATTAATCGCAGTTCTTCTCCTAGCACAATTGCGCCCTATTGTCAAGGGCAATCAACAATAGTTAATAATATTAATAATACCCCAACAGCGATCTCGCGTAGCGAGCGCGTTGCGACCGCACCCCGTCGCCCTCTACCCCAGATTGCAGAAAATCCCCCCAGTGAAACAGCGAGATTAAGTCCGAATACCGAGGCAATTCCCCCGAGAGCGAGCCTAACTTCTCAACAAATTAGCCAGATGACGGCGGAATTGCAGGGATTAATCGGGCGTTATGGGGTGACTCTCTTAGCTTTAGAAGCCAGTAATAATAACACTTTAACTACTGATAAATCCTTAGCACAAGCATTTCATAATCGTGGGAAAAATTCCAGCGCATCAGATACAGCTAGACGATTCCGTTTAGCCCTAGAAAATGCCCAAGGAACCTTAAATAATTTTCAGAATTTAATCGCCCAGGGTTCCTATACGCAAGCGCGGGAATTTTGGTTACAAGCGCGGCGAAGTCTTTGGGATAATTATCCCACTAATCGACAATTTGCCCAACCAGAAATACGGGCAATGTGGTTAGATCGAGGCACAATCGTAGAAGCTAAAAATGAGGAGGATTTAGCTAAAGTATTCGATCGCATGGCGGCAGCCGGTATTAATGTGGTCTTTTTCGAGACAGTTAATGCTAGTTATACTATTTATCCCAGTCAAGTTGCCCCCGAACAAAACCCTTTAACCAGAGGTTGGGATCCCCTAAAAGTTGCCGTTAAATTAGCCCATGAACGTAATATGGAAATCCACGCCTGGGTGTGGGTTTTTGCGGCGGCTAATCAAGCTCATAATAAAGTATTAGAGCAACCATTAGATTATCTCGGTCCGGTTTTATCCCGTAATCCCCATTGGGGGGCAACTAATAAAAGTGGTGGTTCTTTTGATTACAGTCAAGGCACGAAAAAAGCCTTTTTTGATCCTGCTAATCCCGACCTACAGAACTATCTTTTATCTCTTTACGAGGAAATTGTCAAGAATTATGATGTGGATGGCTTGCAGTTAGATTATATTCGCTATCCCTTCCAGAGTCAAGATTCTAATCAAACCTACGGTTATGGTAAATCCAGCCGGTGGTTATTTAAACAAATGACAGGAGTTGATCCCATTACTTTAAATCCCCGGGGTGCTTTATGGGAACAATGGACTAGCTTTAAAATCCGTCAGGTTGATACTTTTGTTTCGCAGGTTTCTACTCGTTTAAAACAGATTCGTCCCCAATTAAAAATGTCGGCGGCAGTGTTTCCCCTAGAACAAAAAGAACGGTTATATCGTATTCAACAAAACTGGGAAGAGTGGGGACAAAATCAATGGATAGACCTGATATTTTTAATGACTTATGCTCTCGATACAGGGACTTTAGAAGATAAAACCAAGTCTTTATTTGATCGCCAAATTGCAGGAAATGCTCTGATTATACCCGGTATCCGTCTGTTAAAAGTACCCGATCAAGTCACGATCGATCAACTACAATTTATTCGCAATCTTCCCACTTCGGGATTCGCTCTTTTTGCCACAGAAAATCTCAATCCCAATCTGCAAACAATTCTTAATCGTATTCAGGGATCGATAATTACCAAAAAAGCCGAACCTTTACCCCACCGTCAACCCTTCAAAACGGCAGCGGCGCGGTTTAATTTCCTGCGTCAAGAGTGGAGTTTTTTAATAACGAATAATTTATGGGCAATGGAGGAAGGAACCTTAAAAACTTGGGGACAAGACGTGGACGAAATGGCTAATTTATTAGAGCAATTAGCTAATAATCCCAGCCCTCGCAATTTGACTTTAACTCAAAATGCCTTAAAACGATTTAGCTATCAATTTAAATCTGTGATGTCCAGACAAAAAGATTTATCTGCCTATCAAATACAGGTCTGGGAAAATCGCCTCGCAACCCTACAAAGTCTCTTAAGTTATGGTCAAAGGGTTGAGTTTTAATTAGGGTTTACTGAAAAAGTTTGTCGGTGGAGACAGGAGACAGGAGATAAGTAGGTGGGTGGAATTAAATATAAGATGAACGTAGGTTGGGTTGAAGCATGAAACCCAACGCCCGCTCATGTTACGCTACCGCTAACCCATCCTACAAATAATTGAGCCTCCCTACTTAGGAGATTATTTTATTTATTCTCCCCACACCCCACACCCCACACCCCACACCCTCTTGTCAGAGGCCTGCCCGAATATGTAACAATTTATGGAAGAAACCCCCCAGCAAATTTAACGAGAAAAACATGGCAGCTACAATTAAGAAAGGAGCTTTAGTCCGCGTGGTGACGGGAAACCTAGAAAATAGCCTGGAGGCACTAGCCAGCGATCGCCGTTTACCCAGTTATATGTTCAACTCGACAGCAGAAGTCTTGGATGTAAAAGATGATTACGCTTTGATTAAATTCTATGTTCCTACCCCCAGTGTGTGGCTAAAGCTCGAACAACTGGAACCCGTCTGATGAGGATATTGCCTCATCCATAAATCATGGTTGACTTCTACGATACACTCATCCCCTGCCAATCGCCCCGAGTCTCGGTTATTGGTGCCGGTAACGTCGGACGCACCCTGGCCCAACGCATCGCCGAAAAAAACCTCGCCGATGTGGTTCTCCTCGATATCGTCAATGGTTTGCCCCAGGGTATTGCCCTAGATTTGATGGAAGCTCAGGGCATAGAACTGCACGACAGCGAGATTATCGGCACTAATAACTACGAAGACACGGCAGGCTCGGATATTGTCGTGATTACGGCTGGATTAGCCAGAAAACCGGGCATGAGTCGCGATGATCTCATGAATGTCAATGCCAAAATTGTCGTCGAGGCCGCCACTAAATGCCTCAAGTATTCTCCGGAAGCCATTTTTATCGTCATCACCAATCCCCTTGATGTGATGACCTATCTAGTCTGGCAAGCAACCGGTTTACCCCCCCAAAGAGTGATGGGAATGGCCGGAGTCCTCGATTCTTCCCGTTTACAAACCTTTATCGCCATGGAATTGGGGTTAGTACCGCCGACGTTCATGCTATGGTTTTGGGTGGTCACGGTGATTTAATGTTGCCCCTACCCCGTTACTGTACCGTCAGTGGTGTGCCGATTACCGAATTAATGGACGAGATAACAATTAACCGTTTAGTGGAGAGAACTCGCAACGGTGGGGCTGAAATCGTCAAATTACTGCAAACTGGCGGCGCTTATTACGCCCCTGCTTCCTCTGCCTGTACCATGGTCGAGACGATATTGAGAAATCAATCCCGTTTACTGCCGGCCGCAGCCTATCTTAAGGGTGAATACGGTTTACAGGATGTCTATCTGGGGGTTCCCTGTCGCTTGGGCTGTCGGGGTGTGGAAAGTATTCTGGAAGTGCGTTTGACCGATGCTGAACGTCTGGATTTACACACTTCTGCTGCCTCGGTTCGTCAGAATGTTCATTTAGCCCTTGACAGTCTCAAGGTTTTGATGTAGTTAATACAATTCGTATTTTAAGAGGGTACAGGGCAAAGAACCGTTATACAAGGGAGTGCGACGGGAAGAACGCAGACCGATTTGTTTGGTCAGTTCTTTGTTTCCCGATAAAATATAGGCTGTCCAACCCTTAAACCTCTGTTTTAAGACATCACCGAAGGATTTATATAAGGCCCCTAATTCTTCGGTATTGCCCAATCTTTTGCCGTAAGGGGGATTACAGAGAATAATCCCTCGATCGCTCGCCGGTTCTAAGTCGGTGATGCTTTGCAAGCTAAAATTAATATGCTCCTGCACTTGACAAAAATAGGCATTATCCTCGGCCTGACGCAAAACCTCATAATCGGCATCACTAGCATAAATTGGCGCATTTAGCTGAAATTTTTGTTTTTCTTTAGCTTCCTTAACCAAAGATTGCCATAAATCCGGTTGATAGTCTGGCCATTTCTGAAATCCGAACTGGGAACGAGATAAACCGGGGGCAATATTTAAAGCTTTTAACGTCGCTTCGATGACAATGGTTCCCGAACCACAAAAAGGGTCTAAAAGCGCCATATCATCCTGCCATGCCGATAATTCTACCAAAGCAGCGGCGAGACTTTCTTTCAGAGGTGCGACTCCCATGGCCCGATGATACCCGCGACGATGTAAACTGTGGCCAGAACTATCTAAACTAAGCACACAGCGATTTTTCTCGATATGAGCGTTAATTTGCAGGTCGGGGTTTTCTGTATCCACAAAAGAACGGGGATTGCCCTGTTGACGCTGTTGGTCGATAATAGCGTTTTTGATGCTTAAAGCGGTGTAATGGGTGTGATTGAGGCGATCGTTCGTTCCCGTACATTGTACCGCTAAAGTTTCCTCACTGCTGAGATAATCGCGCCAATCAATGGCTTGAATGCCATCATATAGTTCCTTCCCATCCCCACAGGGAATTTCGGCAATGGGAACCAAAACCCGAAAAATAATTCTTGACCAAAGATTGACTCGATAGAGTAGGGAGATATCCCCCTGAAAATGGACTCCGGTGAATACTGGTTTCACTTCTTTTGCCCCTAGGAATTCTAATTCCCTAGCGGCAATTTCTTCTAGTCCCCTAGCGGTAGTAGCAAAATAGGATCGAGTCATTTCAGTTATCAGTTATCAGTTATCAGGTTTCAGTGACTAGCGCCGGTCGTTGGTAGCTTGAAATCAGAAAGATTTTAATTTTTATTTTTATCCTCTTTTAAATTCCTATCTGATTCGCTCAAGTCAGTTAAAATGGGTGCATCTCATATTCGTGACTTTCTCTCACCTATAGGTGAGCAGCAGCAGTTAAGTAGGTGGGTGGAATTAAATATAAGATGAACGTAGGTTGGGTTGAAGCATGAAACCCAACGCCCGCATGGGTTACGCTACCGCTAACCCATCCTACAAATAATTGTGCCTCCCTACTTATTCAAAGAGGGCGAATGCAATTCGCCCCTACAATAATATTTATTATCGCGCCAATGGTAGGGGCGCACCGCGTGCGCCCAAAATGTCCTATAGATATTTCTTCAAAATTCAGATGCACCCATAATAATCCTCTTTTGTCAAGGCAGAAATGTTTAAGAATTGTGTCGCTGTGGTCATTAGTTTTATCCCGACTCTGTGGATATCTCCTCTCCCCTAGAGTCTTAACAAGTAATTGAGATGCACGGGCAGCTAATCTACTGAGAAACCCAAAAAATGCGTCTTTGATTAGGATCCCGTCGGGGACTTTGTTCCCCCATCACTTGCCGCGCTTGACTAGGATCAAAGCTGCGAGTAAATTGATCCCGCAATTGATTGACGCGTTCCTCCTTTTCTTGGGCTGCCAAACGCACTTCTTCTAATTTTGCCTGTTGCATCTGTTGGTAGGGTAACAAACGAGCGATCGCAAAAACCGCCGTGATGGAAATGGCGCTATAGGCAATAATTCGCAGCCAAATCTCGATAACTTGCCAGTTTTGGGATTTATTGCCACTTTTTGGCTTTTTTTGTGTTTTTTTGTCGGTTTGGTTTCGTGTTCGTGCGGTCATAGATTTATGAGTACAAGTAAAATCGGTCAGAAAGGCGGCTAAGTAGCTGGTTATAATTTAAAAATGGATTTTAGGTTGGATCCCCCCTGCCCCCTTGATAAGGGGGTGCCGATAGGCGGGGGATCCCCCCTTAGTCCCCCCTTGATAAGGGGGGTGTCTGACAACTTTTAACGCCTACCTACTTAATTACTTTTAAGTTACACCCAATCACCGATAACTGGTAACTGATGACTGATAACCGAAAAAACCCCAATCGGTCTATCCCATAGCTAGGTTAGACGGGATTAGGGTTTATTGAAAGCGACTTTACTTATAAAGTTCCGTCGCTAGACGAAAAGCCAAAATCCCGGGGATTAAAGCAATTACCAGAGCGACTAGAACTTGAGTATCAGAAAGCATTGCTGATTATCTCCTCATAAAGATATTCATCCAATACTTTCCGACATCATCGGGGTCCTCTGCATCATTTCGTTACAAGACTTCATATCTCCCCACCCCGATGACGGTTATCTCCCCTAGAAAAGAAAGTTGTAAAAGCGTTAAGCTGAAGTATTGCCATGATTACATTTATTTTTACCTGCGGCCTCAATGTTAGACTCGCTTCTTGATTCATCTCTAACCCTTAGTCTAAAAACCCCGTTAATTCTGTTGGTTCTCATTGCCCTAGAAGCGGTATTATCAGCAGATAACGCCATTGCTCTCGCTTCCATAGCACAGGGATTAGGAGATCATCAGCGTCAACGTCAGGCCTTGAATATTGGCTTAGTTTTCGCCTATATTCTCCGTATGATCTTGATTCTTACTGCCACCTGGGTGGTTAAATACTGGCAGTTTGAACTTTTGGGAGCAGTATATTTGCTCTGGTTAGTCTTTAATTACTTTGCCTCCCCTGAAGACAAAGACCACACCCATCATAGTCTCCGGTTTCAGTCTCTCTGGCAAGCTATCCCCCTCATTGCCGTTACCGATTTAGCTTTTTCCCTCGATAGTGTCACCACCTCCATCGCCGTGGCCGATGATACTTGGTTGATCCTGCTTGGTGGTACGATCGGAGTAGTTACCCTGCGCTTTATGGCGGGTTTATTTATTCGCTGGTTAGAGGAATACACCCACCTAGAAGATGCTGGTTTTGTCACCGTCGGTTTGGTGGGTTTAAGATTGCTGTTGCGGGTGATTAGTCCCGATTTTGTGCCGCCGGAATGGATTATGATTAGTTTAATTGCTATCCTCTTTGCTTGGGGTTTCTCAAAACGCAACGATCGAGAACCAATAGAGAGTGATACCATCCAATCTGATGAATTGCCATAAAATAATCATCAGGAGTCAGGAGTCAGGAGATTATTTTTATTTATTCTCCCCACTCCCCCACTCCCCCACTCCCCCATTACCCCACTTCCCCACTCCCTACTTCTCAACCCCTCACTAATTACCGACCACTGAAAAGAGAATCCCTAGAAGATCATGCCATCTTTACCGACTCCATCTGCTGATACCTTAGAAAATTCTACTCGATCGCCCTCTTGGAAAATTAAACTCCTCTACGATGGAGAATGTCCCCTCTGCTTGCGCGAGGTCAATTTTCTGCAAAAACGGGATGCTGGAAGAGGATTAGTTGCTTTTGTCGATATTGCCGCCGAAAACTATAATCCAGAGGAAAATGGCGGTATTTCCTTCGCGGCGGCCATGGGACGAATCCACGCTGTACTAGCTGATGGTACTATTCTCCAAAATGTGGAAGTGTTTCGCCAAGTCTATGATATTTTGGGCATCGGTTGGATTTATGCCGCTACTAAATGGCCGGTTATTGGGTTTCTAGTGGATATTATCTATGAAATTTGGGCTTCTTGGCGATTAACCTTAACCGGAAGACCGAATTTACAAACAATCTTAGCAGAACGTCAAAAACGTCTGGAATGCAACTCATCAAATCGTTGTTCTCAGTCAGTTAAAATCTCCTAAAAAAATAGGGAGTATTTAACTCTCTAGTAGGGATATTCTGTTGGTGATCTAAGTAGGTGGGTGGAATTAAATATAAAATGAACGTAGGTTGGGTTGAAGCATGAAACCCAACGCCCGAACGGGTTACGCTACCGCTAACCCATCCTACAAATAATTGTGCCTACCTACTTAACTACGCAGTTTTTGCAACGCTTTCGACTCAATTTGTCGCACCCTTTCCAGGGATAATTCCAAAGTGCGACCGATATCACCTAAAGCATGGGATTTACCATTAAAATTTAGTTGGCAATTTTTCGGACATCGAGTCCTCAAATTGCCGCCCCCTGCACCTTCCCCACTGGTGCGTTGCTGAGGGTGGGGACTGATGCAGGTTCGCTCAACTCGACACGATACTAGACAATCGGCTGAAAGACACTTGTCGCAACAAAATCGCCAACAGCTAACCCCATTTCAAAAGATTCAATACAAGCTTCCCGGACGTGAACTCCGCCATAAATACGGCCGATGGCATCTTCCATTCCCGCGTCATGGAAGCTATCGAAACTACGAACGACACCGGGAAGTTCTTGGGAGACAGCACTAAACACATAGTTTTCACCAAAATACTCGGTCATCACTCCAGCAAATGCTCCCCCCATGGCGGAATGCCCTGACATATAATCCGGGAAAGGCGGCGAATTAACCCCCATTAATGTTGACAGCAAGGATTCCCAATTGGGATCGCCCACCGTAGAAGCTATCCCGTCATTAGCCGCAAATCCCCCAGCAATTACGTCATCAGGGCGAGGTTGGAGTTCAGTGTATTTCTCTTTCCAAGCGACGATTACCGCATCTGCCAGCGCGGTATTTAATGCGGCAAATAAGCTGGCATCTTCTTGCAAGGTATTGCCCTCACGCACGGCGATTTCTTGAGCAATTTGGTTTAAGTGACCGTAGGGACGGAAGGTATCAGCCCGGTCATAGGCCCAGAAAACAGCCATTTCTGCCTGGTCTGCATTGCGTAAAGTGGTCGTGAGAGCAGTGTTTTGCAAGCCGCCGTAGAGCCGGACTTCTTCAATTTCTTGGGCATACAATGCACCCTGATCATTAGGATTGTCGGGACGGCCATCAAGAGTTACATCAAGTTGATTTTGCGAGACAAACTGGTCAATGTTGCCAATTGTCCAAGGAGTTACCCCACCCCAGTTGGCACCGAGTGCTACCCCAGCAGTGGGTCCTACGGTTTCTGGTCTCCAGACATAGTTTCCCGACGGCGCAGTGAAAGGCGTATTGTTGCTGGAACCATCATTAGCGCGTAAATTGAGGCTCTGATTGGCTACTAAAATGCCAAAATTAAAACCCCTGCTTTCAGCGGTGGCACTGTCCTGAATCTCCGCCAGAGAATTGGTTACTTGCTGTAAGAACAAGCTATTTTGTCCAGGTAATTGAGTAGAGAGAACTCGATAAGCAGCACCAACTACCGCCGCCTGCAACGAGGTATTTGCTGGTGCGTTCACATTTACAGCGTAGGAGGGATATGAAGTGTTGAAGGCCTGAACCGTATCATAGACGGCAGTAGAAACCAAGGCCATTAAGCGAGAACCCACTGTCGGCGGAACTCCCCGCCCTGCTTTTCCCTCGGCTTGAATCGCATTTAATGCGATCGCATTCCAGTCGATGATGGCATTAGTATTGAGTCCCGATACTAATTTACTGGTGACATTATTGGTTTCCAGTTGTTCGGGAATTTGGTTATTGGCATCAACTTGAGCAATGAGAAAGTAAGCCCCCGGAGCGATGACTGAAGTATTGTTTTGATACTGTAAGTTTAGGGTGACTGACTGCCCTGCGCTTAGGTTCAAGTTTGTGCTGACACTGGTGAGTAAGGCATCGTTACTGTCAATCTCACCGTCAGTGGAAATGTAGAGTCTAACAGTACTGGGACCACTGGCGATCGCCTGTCCTTGATTGGTGACAATTACCTGTGCATTCCCCTGAGCGCCGAAGTTAACCGTACTTGGCAAATTAATCGCGCCAAAACTGCCCACTAAATCTGGTAGTGAGACACTTGAGGTAAAACTTGAGGTAGAACTTGAGGTAAGACTTGAGGTAGGACTTGAGGTAAGACTTGAGGTAGAACTTGAGGTAGGACTTGAGGTAGGACTTGAGGCAGCACTTGAGGTAAAACTTGAGGTAGAACTTGAGGTAGAACCTGAATTTTCGTTATTGCCATTGTTTGATTTGTCTTCTTTTGGTTTCTTTTTTCCCTCAGTATCAAGTCCAATTGCATCTAAAAAATCAACTTCACTCAAAAGCACATTTAAATCTTCTAGGGAGAGTTGATTTAATTTTTTGTCACCGATAACCTCCTCTAACAACTCATCAATTTTACTGGATGCTTTAGTACTATTTGGTATTTGCTCGTTCTCAGTTACTTTCCTCTGGTCATCAACGGGTTTTTTTGGTGATGACTGGGCGGTAGTTATAGGAGTGGTTGAACTCATGGTCAATAAGTTAGGAAAGAGTAAAGGCATTCAAGACAGAAAGTATCGAAGCTTAACTTGTTGTTGCGCTCCAGCACCAAACCGATGTCACCGTCAGTAGAAATCTACAGGTTCACAGCACAAGTACCTCTGGTGATCAGCTGTGCTTGATGGGCGACAATTAGCTGTGCATTTATTTCCTTGATCTGTTTGACAAGGTTGACAAAACGGGAATCGTGGGGGCAATTCAAACTTGAGTTTTGCGATACAACTGAGTGATCCAACTCACATATTATAACACCATGGAATACCTGATGTCAATCAATTCTTATGTCTTTAATCATACATTTTTATCGATGGATAAAAATAGAGTCATGTCTTATCGTCTTATCCCACATTCCGCACCCTAAAGTGTCACATTGAAAATTTTATCTAAATCGTCAAAACGATTGCCGGCTCTGAATTACAGGCTAATTTGTTTGCCCAGCAGATGCACAATTAGTGCTAAAAATCTGATAGCTATGATACCAAATTATTGAGATAGACTCTCATTAAGCAAGCTGGCGATCGCTGACTAGAGTGTGACACTTCATAATTCTTAGTAATCGCTAAAAGTCTTACTACACAAGGGCTAGAGCAACTGTTGGTTTCAACGACTAGGGGGCGGAATGTGGGTTTAATCATAGATTTTTAGGGGGCGGAATGTGGGTTTAATCATAGATTTTTATCGATGGTGGAAGATGAAATACCAGATAGCCCCGATATGATTATCCATTTTTTTGGAGAACGATAGACTCTGTCTGACCAATCTAGAAATTCGGCTCTTCTGGTTTCTGTGTGGAAACGAGGTCTATACCGATAGAATATCCGCAAAATAGTCCTAAAAGTTTTGCCCAATAAGCACTTCAGGGTTCCATAAGCAAAAATTATCACACAAAGTCGAGAAGAGCCGAAATTCTTTGTCGAAGAGTATTGTTTAATCTTTCAATAGGATTAGTTTGACCAGTTTCTTTACCTACTGCCCGATGACTTTTACGAGAAATTACTGTCTTATATAACTCCCAAAATTTTGTGTAAGCAACAGCACATTGTCGATAAACTCCTGGGAGAATTTTCCAGAGCTTTTTAGCTGATTCACGGCTTCTATCTCCTAAATAACAACCAATTATTTCTCGGGTAGTTCTATCGATAGCTAACCAAATATATACCTAAATTTTATTACAAAATAATAATGACTATAACTCATCCAATTCTATGATTAATTTGCCTTTAGGTTTGTCTGTTACCTATACCTGGCGAGGAAATTGGTTAAATTTATTATTAAGATAGTTTTGTAAACATGACCAACTCAATCCAGTTACTCCAGCAATTACTCGCAGAGAAATTCTTTCTAGCAGCAGGAGATTTATTAATTATTGGGTTTCGTTAGAGACGGTTTTATGACTAGGATTAATTGCCAACGGTTGACCATAATTTTTACCCTTACGTTTCGGTTTGCCATTATGTGTAGAACCATTTTTGATGGTATGGCAAGAACCACATTTAGGATAACTAAATATTGAAGCTTGTGAATCTTTTGTCAGAAGATTCTGTTCTAAATCTTCATCGCCATCCAACCAAAGTTTAATGATCCAAGAGAAGATATTGATAAAAACAGCAATCATAAAAAGCAAATTCTTGACATTTGTCAGGTAATTATTTTTATTAGTAAATATTCTACGCAACTCAGGCTAGATAAGCAAGAGAGCTACGCCACTACTATCGGATCACTACCGTCGGTTCTTCGTTACGGCGATCGCCTGTACTTTTGAAAATGATGACAAAACGGGAATCATAGGCACAATTCAAACTTGAGTTTTGCGACTACCTGAGTGATCTAACTCACACAGCTTAAATCATCGAAAATTTGGGTCTGAAACCCCGTCGTTCTACGACGGCTTTACCGTTAAATACTAGCGCATTTACACGATATATTCTAGAATGTGAGGTATGGAAAAAGCCTATTCTTACCGATTTTACCCCACACCCGAACAAGAGTCGCTATTGCGGCGCACTTTGGGCTGTGTAAGATTGGTTGACAATAAAGCTCTCCATCTCAGAACACAAGATTGGTACGAAAGACAAGAAAGAGTAGGATATACTGAAACTTCTTCAATGCTAACCGATTGGAAAAAACAAGAAGAATTAGAGTTTTTAAACGAAGTTAGCTGTGTACCTTTACAACAAGGGTTAAGACACCTACAAACAGCTTTTACCAATTTCTTTGCTGGTCGTACTAAGTATCCTAACTTTAAGAAAAAACATCAGGGAGGAAGTGCCGAATTTACTAAGTCTGCTTTTAAATTTAAAGACAAACAAATCTATTTAGCTAAATGCACAGAACCTTTACCTATTCGATGGTCAAGACAAATACCAGAAAGCTGTGAACCAAGTACAGTAACAGTCAGATTACATCCTTCTGGACGTTGGCATATCTCAATTAGATTTGATGACCCAACAATTAAGCCATTACCAGTAACAGATAAAGCCATCGGAATTGACTTAGGAATTAGTAGCCTTGTGATTACCAGCGATGGTGACAAAGTATCTAATCCTGAGCATTTTAACAAGCATTATCGGAGACTGCGAAGAGCATCTAAAAGTCTTTCTCGAAAACAGAAAGGGTCAAAAAATCTGGAAAAGGCAAAAATCAAAGTAGCAAGGATTCACGCTCAAATCACCGATAGTAGAAAAGACCATTTACATAAGCTAACCACTCAATTAGTTCGTGAAAACCAAACGATTGTGGTTGAGAATTTAGCCGTTAAGAATATGGTCAAAAACCCGAAATTATCTCAGGCAATATCTGATGTAAGCTGGGGTGAAATAACACGACAATTAGCCTATAAATGCCGTTGGTACGGCAGAAATTACATCGAAATAGATAGATGGTTTCCTAGCTCTAAAAGATGTAGTAATTGTGGGCATATTGCCCTTGAAAATGCCGTTAAATGTTCGAGAATGGGATTGTCCAGACTGTGGAACACACCATGACCGAGATATTAACGCCAGTAAAAATATTTTGGCCGCAGGGCTTGCGGTGTCAGTCCGGGTCGCGACCATAAGACCAGAACAGAGTAAATCTGTTAAGGCAGGTGCGAAAAATCCTTCGGGAAAGAAGCAGAAACCCAAATCGTGAGGTTTGGGAATCGCCGTCCGTTTTACGGCGGCGAGGATGTCAACAGTTTTTCTAGATTGAAAAGTCGGGGCGATCGCGCTCATCAGTTTTTTTAGGTTCAGAGGCCATGCGATCGCTAACTGAGTTGCTCTTCGTTGAGAAGTCGTGCGATCGCCTCTCGCAGATCTACCACCGTTACTCCTTCTAATACCTGACCATAAAACGAACCAAAATGCGTCTTATCACCTGTTACCAAAAGGTCTGCCCTATTCTCTACTGCTGTCGCTAAAATAGGAGCATCTTTCCAAGGTAGTCCCATCGACCTTGCCCAATTGACTCGCGAAAGTGGTGCTTCTCCAACTATAGTTAGTTTGGGGATTAAATCCCCCTCCAATCGTGTCAAAGCTTCGGGATACTTAGCCGTCAGGTTACGCCGCGTTTCTTCCAAGGCGTGAGGCGAGCTTAACAAAGCACAATACCTAGCAGAAGCTAACTGAAACAAAGCACTACAGCGACCATCAGGACTGATAGCGGCTGCAAAAATAACATTGGCATCAAGGAATAGACGCATCTGTATTCCCTATTTAGCATCTTTAAGCTTATGCTGAAGCTGTTGGGTTTCTTCGTCCGTTAAGCGATCGCCTATCTTAAACTCCTCAATCCGTTCCTCTGTATATATCTCAATCGGATACACGCCAGCAGGACGCAGTAAAATTCCACCATCAGCAGTCGTTTCTGCCAGTAGCATCGTTTCACCCTCTAACCCTAGATGATTGAGAATTGCTTTGGGAATAGAGACTTGACCCTTTTTTCCTAGCTTGATGATTTCCATAATTCAAAATAACCGTAATCCGGTGAGCCGGAATTTAAGTAAATAGTAACCTATGATGTTTACTCGCATCAACCCCTAGGTCAGTTGATCTAGTGGTCAGCCACAATAATTTTGACAAGTAAGTAATTTCTAGAACTTTTATATGGTAAAGACTTGAGAGATTTGGTGGTGATTCGGTAGTAGTGATGGCGGCTTAATCCTTTGCCAGGTGTGCATTGTAGTCATGGATAAAATACCAAAGGGCTCCCCAACGTGATTCTCCATTTTTTTAGAGAAAGATAGACTCTCTCTCACCAACCGAGAAATCCTTTGTCGAAAGGTATTATTTAATCTTTCAATAGGATTAGTTTGACCAGTTTCTTGACCGACCGGTCGATGACGTTTACTGGGAATTACTGTCTTATATGACTCCCAAAAGTCTGTGTAAGCAACCGCACATTGTCGGTAAACGCCTGGTAAACTAGCCCCAAAGTTTTTTGGCTGATTGACGACTCCTATCTCCGCGCATAGCAGCCAATAATTTCCCTTGTATTTCTATCAATTAACCGCCAAATATAGATTTTTATCGTCTTAGAAAAAACCAAAGACCACATTTCATCACATTCTCTAACCAATTTACCTTTTGGTTTGTCCGAAACCTTTATTTAACGGGGGACAGCCGCCAGTTTATTGTTGACATAATTTTGTTACCATGACCAACTTACCCCTGTTACTCTAGCAATTCCTCGTCAGGAAATTCGTTCGAGCAGGAGTTTATCAATTAATTGTTTGGTTTCGTCAGAGACGGTTTTATTAGTGGGATTGATCACAAACTGACGACCGCAATCTTTACACTGACGTTTCGGCTTGCCATTATGTGTAGAACCATTTTTGATGGTATGATAAGAACCACATTTAGGACAAGGGAATAGAGGTGAACTAGGGGGGGTACTTTGTTCGGTGCTAGACTGATATTTGAGTAAGCCAGACAGGAGCCAGAAAAAGATATTTATCAGAAAAGTCATGAGCAAGCTAGAGGTTTAAAGACTGAGCGGGTTCCAATTATTTTTATTAATAAATATTTTACACAATTCATACCAGGTAAGCAAGAGGGCTACGCCACTACTACCGAATCATTACCGATTTTCCTTGTTCCTAGAGAATTCGTGGCTAAATGCTTACCGCTCACTCCCCGTAGCGGAAAGACCCATTCGGCCGTGAACTATCGTTTCTCAGAGGTTCGTGTCAATTTTTTACAAAACTTTATGATCAATTTTGCATAATTCTCATGAAAACTAACGATAGAAAAACAAGGGAGATTCAAAGTTCAAAGTTCCTTTTTTCTGAAAATCTTCCACCATAGGTGTCCATTGGCAAAAGAAAAAACGAGTAGAGGCTTACCCCATGCAGTTATACCATAGAGAAGTACAAGCTTTCCAAATTCCCGTCCCTTGGTTACTAGGAGTTACCGTCGATTGTACGGCCTCCATTTCCAATCGAGATTTTGCGATTGCCAAGGATCAACTAATCAAATTTCTGGTCGCCACTCATCTACGAGGTCGATCTTTACCCGGTTTACCTTCCGATTTTGTATCCGTTACCGCTTTTAAAGATCGTCGAAATATTTTCGGACCGCCTCAGCCTTTAAATGTGGTTAAAATGGACAACGAAAGTCATGTAGCCGCCCTATGTCAGTGGGTTAATAACCTACGAAATGATGGTGGCAGTACCGCTCTATACGATGCGATTAAAATCGCTTCTTCCGAGTTGGTAGCAATGGACAGCTATCTTCCCTATCAATATTTAAAACTTGTCCTCGCTATCACGGACGGGGGTGATAATAACTCGAATACTAGGTTACAAGATCTGAGTTATTTTCTGAACTCTAATCTTTGTTTGTCAGTGATCGGTGTAGGGAGTTCGGCTAGTTCCCAACTGTCTTCGATTAGTCGATACGCTACCTCGACTCATTCGATCGGTAACTTTGGAGATCTATATCAAGCCATGACTATTTCTTTGGGAGTTGTTATCGAGCGTCAGGGATTGATTCAATTGTAAATCGGCCTACCGAAAAAGACTTCATGATCTTAAGGTTTGTTTGCGTAATCGCGGGTCACAGGTCAGATAGGAGAGTAGGGCGGTAGGAAATTCGGTAAAAATTCGGTTCGATCGCCCGAACACTCCGAACCCCTTGCGAGACTATAAGCGTACCACAAAGAACCGTACTATAAACCATTTTACTAATACATCAGAGAAGATTAATCGAAGCCAGTATCTAGCTCGATCTCTCTTCTCGTATTGGTGAATGCTCGTCCTAATTATCCATCGAAAATTCCGTTGTCCTTACCCACAGAGGAATTCTATGAACGCACAAAAAATTCAAGCCTTATTCAAAGTTCAGCGAAAAACCATGCCCCAAAAATTGTTTTGGCTAATGGTCGTTATTTCCTTGCTAATCTCCCTAGAGTATCAATCTGTACAAGCCTCGGTAGTGGATGCAAATTTTCGTTTCCCCTCTTCATCAAACTCCTACATCGCCCTCGCAAAAGGTTCTAGTCCTAGTATGAAGCCTGACTCGCTCAATAGTCCTCTCCTCGCCCAATCGACAAGCACTCAACCTAGCAATAACGGGCAACAAAATTTTGGGCAACAGGTAGTGTATCTGATTGCTGGCCTCTTCCTTTCTTGGTTCCTCTTGTTTCTCTTCGGTCCATTTTTATTTTTATTTGGGGTTGTGTTAATTGCCATCGGGCTATTCAATGCGAACCCTCCTTTGATTGGTGCTGGATTCGTCTATGTTGCCCTGGGGATGGCTGGTGTGTGGTTGAGAGGAGGAAATTAAGCAATATCTAACAAGGGTTAAGGTTTAGGCTCTCTTGGCGTTATCGTGATCGGCGAATCCGATCGAAGAAAGGACGTAGGGCCTACGCCCCCACCACCAACACCCGGCCCCCTGTAGGGTCGCAAGGCTTGCGCCCGACAAGGTTTGCGCCCAGAATGTAAAATGGTGAACATTTTTCACCCAATGTCCAAGAGAGTCAAGGTTTACCTCGCACTCCGGACTCAGATGTAATGAATTGAGCCTAGGTACTGAACCCAAGTTGCTAGTTACAATCTTCCTACCGAAGAAGACTTCATGGTTTCTTAAGATTTGTTTGCGTAGTCGCCCGTAATAAGTCAGATTAATTTTTAGGAGAGTAGGGCGGTAGGAAATTCGGTAAAAATTCGGTTCGATCGCCCGAACACTCCTAACACCCTACGGGCCTACAGCGACTCATCAACAATGTAAATTCAGCGGCTGAAACAAGGAGATTTATTCAATGACGACTACCCATAATGTTCCAGAAGCTCAAAACTATCCGAATTCCTCTTCAGATAAAAAATGGCAGGATTTTTTAGAATATTCTTATAAAAATCCCGAAAAATTTATAGAATGGATCGAACATGATCCCCGATACAAAGACATTGTTGCTAAGGCAAAGGAAAAGAAAATAGTGATTTCTGAAGAGCCTTCCTTATCTAAAAACATTTCGTTTTGCTTACGTTATCTGTTGATAGTTCCACCTAACAGCCTCTACGGTCGTGTAAAGGTTAATCCTCAGCTTGTGATGCGGGCTAAGGCTGTTGCGGCAGTGCAATCCGTCTCCAATATTTGGGATACCTTAACGGCTGTTCCTTTAGCCTACCTATCAGTTGGTGGAGGCCCTTTAGGTTTCTTTTTTGCGGCATTAATTACTGTTATCGCTCAAACATTTAGCAACAAAACAGCCGAAATTGCCGCGGTTGGATGTCACAAACATCAACGACTGGCAGGAGGTGCGACCTTTGGATGGGTAGCCATGAGCGCTCTGTTAACCTTGATTTCTGGGTATGGTTCAGATATTGTTACCAATGGATCCTATCTAGCCGAATATCATGCAGACAAAATTGTCAAAGAAAACGTTTTGCCCAAATACGAACGCAATCTTAAAACGGCGGAAGCTAAAGTAAAAGATGCTCAGAAATTAATCCAAAAATGTGACGAACAATTCAAAGAATGGCAGTCCTTACCAAAGTCAAGTCCCGGTCGTGATGCCTTCTATCGTAAGTTAAACGGTCCCTTTGGAGTGAAGCCTAGTTATTGGGACAATCAACCAACGGCACAACTTCCTCTTTGCCCTCGATCTCTAAGATTAGAGCATGAAAGTAAAGAAGAGATAGCTAAAGCACAAAAAGCATTAAATCAAACAAAATCAAACATTGACGAGGCAGGGAAACCGATTGTCTATCTTCAACAGTTCCAACCTAAATTGTATGCAAGCGAGTTTACAGAGCAGGGAAATATTCGTTCGGGAGTTAAAATCGTTGAAATAGCGATAACGAGTTTTAATGAAAGATTACTATCGGGTAATTTAGGTTCTCTTGGATTTTCTCTAATCGGCCTCGGTATAAGTGTAATCACCACAGCGATGGCTGTCACATTAACAATGATACATCGCCGTTTGCCTTCTGTTGCAGATACATTTGATCGCTCTCTCCATAATGCACAGGAAGAATTTTTCCATGCCGTGGGCGATGGATTGAGAAACAAGCAGGGTAAAAACAATAGCGATCATCAAGATAGTTAACAAGCTTATCTGGCAATCTCCCGTATCACAATTCGTGATCCAATTCATTATCTAAGGGGAATTTATGACTATTTTTGAGCCTCGTTCTCGATCTCCCGTCGAGTTCTTCGATGCTTTGGTGAACAGGTTGAAGCCCTCTTCTAAAATAAAATCTCGCACAAGCCATCTATCCTATGAGTTATTGCTTTTACAGTTGGTTCTAGAGGATGTTAGAGAAACAGGACAATTAGAATATCCTGCTTTTGTCGATAGCCTCTCTCTTGTGAAGCCGAAAATTGAAACAGTATCCCAAGAAGAGTATCAACGTAATCTCCTATTCTTGCTGATAGAAAATGTACACGAGACCGGCATTTGCGAGTATCCTCCCCTACAACAGTGGTTACATGGAGAAAATTATATTTCCGTCCTACTCTCAAATTTAGATCGGGCTGTAAACGATATTAAGGAAGGCGTGGATCGATTAAGAGATATTATGCTCAATCCAGAAGCTCACGATCTCTTTGAAAAAATTCACGAGCCTTTTGATCGCCTACTCAAAGGAATGCACTATCTTGACAATTTACTCGATAAAGTTTGTGATTACAGGATCGATAATAAAGGTGAACAAAAAAGACCTTTATTAAACAAACTCATTCATCACCTCAAGTTCGGAAGAACTATTGCAAAAAGTAAAGACAGGATGAAATCCTTGAATTGCTTGGTGTTGGGTCATTACACAGAGTTAAACTTGAATCCGACAGACCCCAAATTAAGACGGTTGACTTTAAAGTATCTGCTCGAAGTTAAGTCTAACAGCACCCAATGGTCATCGATTATTCGGGACGAGTTACAAAAAGAGTTGAACAAACAGAACAATCACTTCTCTGTCAAGAGTTCATCTCGATATTAAGTTTGTTGTCTTGGAGACTTCACCAGTTGTCAATTTTTTTTAGGAGAGATTATCATGAGTTACAATTCTATGCCCTATAAAAATATCAAAGATATTCGCATTCAGCTAGAGCATCTTGGTCGTATCGTCAAGCGCACTCAAGAAAAAGAGTTTGAAAAAGGACAGGCATTTAAAAAGTTTTTTCCAATTCTTTTTATTCCAATTTTTGCGATCAATGCTTTGCGAATTTATTGGGCTTTCAGAGCTAATAAAGAACTCGATTACTTTCGCACAAAATTTCATATCAAACAATGGTATGTGATATTGTATGGTTTATTGTGGGGAGCATTTTGGCGTTTTTTTACTCCCTTATGTATAGAGTTTTTACAGCTTATAAGCTCCTTGCTGGAGCTTTCTAAAGCAAACTCCTCTAATTCAGGGGGTTCGGCATGGGATTTATTGGTAACTTACCTACAAAATCAATGTAACGAAAATACCATTGCCTTATTTTTTATCATTGTATTTCAGTTCTTTGGATTTGTCTGGTTCGGGCAACATATCATAGAAATCATGGATGATGAAGATGAAATCAATACAGCCCGATCATCCCAATACGGGCTAATCAATAACCCCCTTCTCCATCAGGAACCTGGTTTCGCCCGATAAAAGGCTGGTTTTGCGAAGTTTTGTTACAGGATTCCACACCTCTGCTCTCTACCCTTCAATCCTCCCCGCCTTGAAATCGCTCTTCCGTCCCCCTGCCTCCCCAGGAGAACAAGCGCCCAGAAATCCTACAGGGTAAAGACTTCAGCCAGCTAAACGCTAATTCTTCGACCTCTCCACCGGATAAAATTCTTAAAAAAATGGACTCGATCCTACTTTCCCGCGTAAATTGGGAGACGACTGCCGATTAGATATAGGGAGCTATCTCGCAAGGAAGGAGAAAATCGATGGATGATCTAGAGAGGATAGTGGATGAATTAGCACTAGAGGCGAAAAGTTATCCTAAAGGCAGTAAGGATAGGCTGAAATACTTAACCAAGCTAACGAACGTGATCCAGCAATCCCAGCCGAGTTGTAGAAACTACTTTGACTTACCCTATCCTATCTATAGGGAACTACAGGACGAAGCTATCCAGGAAACCTGGTGCCTCTTGTATGAACAACAAATTGACAGATATGATCCCAACGAAGGCCATATTTTACGTTGGTTTCGGAAAACACTCGGCTTTCGCTTTTGTGACATCTGCGCCAAGTATTTAAATATTCGTCGCAATAAAAAGATGAAAGCGTTAAAAATTTGTATGTTAGCTTTTTTCAAAGGAGGAGAAAACCTTGGACTACTGCTACTTTGGCAAATAATTTATGCCAACCTTGTATTGCCAAAAACATATAAAATTCAGCAACAATCTCTTGATGAACCTGTATCTCAAAATGATGATCCGTCTAGTAAGACTCTCCTCGACCTCATAGAACAACCCGAAACCGCTCATCCTCGTCATCGAGAATATGAAAAACTCAGAAAACTAATTGAACAAGACCCGACTGGACAATTCAGGGAAGCTCACATTAGAAATAATGAGGAGGCGAATTTTCAGGCGATCGCACTTGGCAGAATCGATGGGCGATCGTGGAATGACTTATCCGAACAATGGAATATAAAAGTTTCAGTTCTCTCATCATTTTATCAGCGCAGTATTCAAAGGTTTAAGCAAATCTTTCGAGACTATCTTGACATTTGAATGTAAATAGTCAAAACAAATTAAAGCAGAGGAGATTCTTACCATGAGCGTCGAAAACGAACAATTAACTTTTCCTGTTCCTTTGGGAATGTCGGATTTTAACTTTGCTAGAGAGTTTAGCGGACAACAGAAAAATACTGCCAAAGCTCGTCAGGTTTTGCTCAATACCTTAGCCGTCCGTGCCGTTGGTTTTTATTGTTGTAATTTATTGAGTGTAGAGACGGATTTTGAGAATAGTGATAGCTGGGACAGTAGCGCTCGAATCCTCATGGATGTAGCGGATTTAGAGATCAAGGGGTTAGGGAAGTTAGAATGTCGTCCTATCCAGCCGGGGGAAAAGGTTTGTTATGTTCCCCCGGAGGTTTGGGAAGACAGAATCGCCTACGTCATAGTAGAGATCGACGAAAAAGAGAAAATGGCAAATATATTAGGTTTTGTCAAAAAAGTGGAAGCGGAACAAGTTTCCCTTGAGCAATTACAACCCTTGGAAGATTTGATAGATGTATTCGATTCTATTTCGCTTCAACAACGAATTGAACAAATTATACGAATCGAAAAACTTTTAGCTTCTGATTGGCTAGAATCAGAAAAAGTCTTAACAGCCAGTGGACGAAGTGGAAGATCTCGAAGGATCAGTCAGTCATCTCTTGATTCCTCGGCAATGCTGTTAAATAAAGGAAAGTTAATTAGCATAGATGGACGGGACTTTGCTTTGATGGTTGACATCTGGCAACAGGAGAATGAACAAAATAAAGTTAAGGTGTCTTTTGAGTTAATTCCTGTCGGAAATATTAGAAGTTTACCTTCTGGGTTGGAATTCGCCTTACTAGCTCCCTCTGGCAAAATGTTAACCTCGGCGACCGCAAAACAAGGGGATAACTGCCGAAGAATTACTCCTATTTTTGATCTGGAAAAACTAGAACTTGCCAAACAAAATGGTAAACTCTATGAAATCAAAATAACTTGTAACGGAAAAACTTATTCGGAAAGCTTTCCCAGTAATTGATTTAGAGCTTTTTTTTGAATTGGCGATGAGCGATTACAAAACAGTAGGAAAAAAATTATGCCGCAGGAAGTTGAATTTAATATAGTTACACAAGATATGCAGTCTTTTTGATCGAGATCAGAATCAGCGATGATTCTAACTCATCCAGAAGTCGTAGAAGACTTTCTGTTCCATTTTATCCAGATACACTAAGGGACTCTCTTCAGCAATGGCAACAGGATTTCCAACTAATAGTCAATAATGGTAGAAGAACACAGGCTGCTGAAAATAACCAGAATATCATTGAGAATGAAGACGATGATGATGATTTACCCTTTGATGATTCAGATAACAATAGTTCGTACAATAATTGTTGGGAATCTTATGAAAACTTAACCACCGAATTGAACAACTGGCTTAATTCGGGGAAGACTGGCAAAAGGTTCGGAATTGGCTAACTCAAGACCTGAAGAAATCAGAAGCCGAAATTCAAGTTACTATTCAAACCGATGATCTTCTGTTAAAACAACTTCCTTGGCAAGCTTGGGATTTATTATCTCAACACTACCCTCAAGCGGAAATCGCTATCGGACCCCCAGAATATGAACCCCCTGAAAAATGGGGAAAGATTAGACAACATCCCCAAGTTCGTATCTTGGTGATATTAGGTTCCGATGAAAATATTAGCCTTGATGAGGACTCAAAATTACTGGACAGAGTCCGAGAACATGGTGCGACACTAAAATCTTTAGAACAGCCAACCTTAGATGAATTAAAAAACGTATTAGCTGAACCTAAAGGCTGGAATATTATCTTTTATGCCGGCCATAGTGAAACGAATGATGAAGGGAAAGGAGTTTTGCATCTCAATGAGCGGGAGAGCATCACTATTGATGATATAAAAGAACAGTTGGAAGTTGCTATACAAAACGGACTGTATCTAGCGATTTTTAACTCTTGTGATGGCTTGGGAATTGCCGCTCAATTGGCAGAGTTACGCTTACCGCAAAGTATCGTGATGAAAGAGGAAATTGATAATCAGATGGCGATCGATTTCCTGAAATATTTCCTCGATTCCTTCTCCCGAAACAAATCTTTATTTGTCTCGGTGGGTAACGCACGACAACATCTGCAAAAAACCTATGATAAACCAGAGAAATTTCCTGGAGGACATTGGCTACCCGTTATCGTTCCTAACCCCGCAGTTCCCTTAGCCACCTGGAAAGAGTTTTTATCCGAGTCCGAATTGTCTCTTATATGGCGTATTCTCCTAATTATAGGGGGAATAGTAGGAGTCTTGGGTTTACCTCTCAGCCTCCTTTATGAATTTGGTTGGGATAAAGCTATATTCTACGCGAAGCTATATCCTCATATTATCCTCTATCCTCTTTTTATGTTTTGGGCGGCTCTATGGCTTGTTTATAAAGGTTTTACCCAAATTATCAACAGATCAGCCCGGGGTCTACAATTAGGCATATTAGCAATGTTAGCTATCTCTGTCGTACTTCTTGTGATAGAGATGAGTGGTTCCAATATGTTTCTATTAGAGCTTAATAAAACGGCTCAAGCAAGTATCGATCTATCAACTTTTAACAAAAACACGATCGCCGATATTCAAAAAATACCGAAAGATATTCTAGATACGCAAAAGATTTTTCAGAAAGACCACATCGTGATCAGTAAGGCAGTCCTTGAAGAATCCTTGTCTAACTATATTGCGATTAAAAAGGATGATCAGATCCCGGAAGAGCAGGCAAAAGGCTTTCATCAACTTATGGAAATTGGTTTAGATTATTTGACAACTTGGAAAGAACAAAAAAACTGGTCTTCTCTGAGCCGCGTGTTGTACGGTTATACTTTTTGGGCGATCACTTTTACAGGTTTATCATTTTTCGTTCTGTGGGTACAAAATCAAGATTTCAGAAAATTTTATAATCAAAGTAGATATTTTGAGTATTTAGTATTTGCTCAAGTAATGGTCGTCTTTTGGATTCCTTTTAGACTTTATTATGTCGTAAAAACCAAGAATATACTTTTTGGTTACACTGGTTTACAGTGGATGAAACCGTTAGAACCTTTTGTGTATTTAGTGATTTCCATTTTATTTGTCTTTACTCTTTGTCAAACGATTCGACAACAACATAAATATAGAATGCTTATTATAACAATAACAATTGTGTCGATCGGTGTTTCTCTGTGGATTGGCTATGGACTAACCGATATACTCGATCGAACCTTCTTTTTAAATACTCCTAACATCGGAACATGGATACTTGTCCCCATATTGACGGGACTAGCCATTTATCTGTTTTTCAACTACCAAGACAAATAATTTTGATTGCTGAATAAATCAGCAAACGGAGAAACTATGAACCGATTTTTATCTTTCCTATTCAAAGCCTTAGTTTTTGGCATCCCTGTAATCATTTTCCCTGCTAGTATATACTTAGAGTTTCGTGAAAATGACCGATGGATCTTCTATTGTCAGCTATATCCTCATCTCATCCTTTTTTCACTTTTGGCTTTTGGTGTTGTTCTAGTTAATCTTTATCAAGCTAGTGCTTTGATTCGACGACGATCAAGTTTTTTTAGAAACTGCTGTATCATGATTGTTATTTCAGCTATTCTGACATTTGTTGAAACTACTTCTAATAACATGATGTTGTTAGAACTCAACAATCAAGCGCAATCTACGATTGAACTTTCTCGAACGGCGATCAAACAAATTCAACAAATACCCGATAACATTATCGATGTTGATCGCATTATTAACGGAAACCAATTAACCATCAGCAAAGAAAACCTTGGAAAAGCTCTAATTAATTTTCGAGATCGCCAAACAAATCTGTCTCCAGAACAAAAACAAGGATACTACACATTCATGAAAAAAGGTCTATCATTTTCTACTTGGAAAAAACAAAATAATGTATTTTCCACAAGTAGAATATTTTATATTCTCTCCTTTTTTATTATAACTAGCGTTAGCTTAATCTTTTGGCCAATGCTTGTAATTTATGAAAGATCGGACATTCGAGATTATCACCGATACCTTAAATTACTAACAATTTCTTTCCTAGTATTTATGTTATGGATACCTCTGCGATACTATTATAATTTACTCACCTTAAATTTAGTTTTTGGCAATGATTATCTAATCGGAAGCTTGGATTTATTCGCCTTTTTGATCTATCCAGTGTACGGTTCTTTATTGGCTTGGAAAAATTATCAGAATCGCCCAGAAGATTTTAGAAGAATCTTTCTGATCGCAATTGCAATTTTTCTGGTAATTTTTGGAATCGTATTCCCCCATATTATTCCCAACATTGTTACTTATATTTTCGGGATCAATAGTGATGTGCTAACCTGGGGCATTTTACTGATTCCCAGTATTGTATATTACGGTTATCAAATTCATTTAACTTCTCATCAATGATCGCCATGAAAAAGAAACATAATGTAGTCACTCTGTATTTGATTTCTGCTTTTATTCTTTCCCTTTGTCCCTCTCTAACTGCCCAAGAATACCCCAGTATTTTTTATATCTCTAAAAGTGATAATGGCAACCAGGTTCACTACGGGATTCGCCTCGCCCCAGATTGTTCTCCGCAAGGCAGTAATCCCGTGTATCCCTACTGGAAACTGGAAAACAAAAAGACGGAAAATCTGCTCGAAATGGAACAGCCAGCTTTCGGTATTGCGAGTCAGTCTGTATCGGGAAATCAAGTGATCCTAGAAATCAATGGACTCAAAAATAATGGCATCAACCGACTGATTACCGTGAAAACCTTTCGCGCTCCTAATAATACCTGCCAGGCGAGAGCGTTTATTAAAATAAACCAAACTCCGAATCCCTTATCTCGCATCCATGTTACCCTTGCCAGTATTGTTCGCGTCCCTGGTATCGATATCGCCCTGGGTGGGAAAGTGAAAAGCCTGACTCTCATCGATACCCAACAAAACCAAGAAACTATCCCTTGTTTATCGAACTGTGAATTCGGTATTCAATTTGAAGAATATAGGACTTACGCACTGTACAATTTCACCATGATGTATATGAACGAAAATCCGTCGTTTCAGACTTTTAGCGATTAACTTCTGATCAATAGCGATCACTTAAAAATCATCAAAAAAGCACGTTAAAATGCCCGAAACCCATACCCCATATTTGGTCGATCCTGTCAATGCCTAAGTCCTAGAATAATTATCTTTTAAACGCTTTTCCACAGGATAAAATCCCCATGCTTCTCTCGAAACTACCCGCCCTTTCTCTCGGTCTAGCCCTCGCGACAATTCCGGTGAGCGCCTCGGCCAGTACCTTTAGTAATCTCTTCGCCTTCGGGGACAGTTTGACCGATAGCGGTAACGTGGCCATCGCCACCTACCCGAACTATCAACCCGTTCCCTTCGGTGGTTTGATGCCTTCCCTAGCGTACCAAAGCGGTCGCTTGACCAATGGGCCGACCTGGGTGGAAACCTTGGCAGCCCGTCTGGGGGTTAGCGCATCTCCGTACCTAGAGGGAGGGACGAATTTCGCATTCGGGGGCGCAAGAACTGGGCCTCTGGGAACCACCCCGCCGACTCCGCCCAGCTTACTAAACCAATTTGCCCTATTTCAAACGAGTACGGGGGAATCGCCCCATCGAGCGCCCTGTACATGGTTTGGGGGGGGAGTAATAACGCTCGCGATGCGGCCGGACAGAAACTCGCAGGGGATAGTGCCGGGGCGAGCGCAACCTTGACGGGGGCAGTTGGCGATCTTATTACGATTATCGGGGGACTGAAAAGTGCGGGGGCTGTTCATATCCTGGTTCCCAATCTGCCAGATTTAGGGCTGTCACCAGAGGCGACGCGGGGGGTGTCGGGTAGGGTTGATTCATTTAAATTAAGTACAGCTAATTTTGAGTCAATAAATTTGACTGAAGATTCTCAAGTTTATCTTTTTCTAATCAAAATAGTTAGTCACAATAACTAATCTTTAATCCTCTGCCAAATTTATTATGAATAAATTGATAAAGCTTGTTCCCAAGCCACTAAAAGCCTATCTCTCTTCAAATTTTCTGAGAGTACATCCTGTTAATTTAGCTAATTTTTCTGCTTCTTACGTCGATAAAACTATCAGTTTTTCCCAACGTTCAGCTAACCACCTCTGTCCCTCTGTGATTGAGAGAAAACCCAAACCTCTGAAAAGATTCAATCCTATGGTTGTGAGAATTGACCAATTGCTGGCCGCTTGAAAATCACTAATTTCGCTTTTATCTTCCTCAAAAATTACATCTTTTACCCAATGTAACTGATTTTCTATTTTCCAGTGTCCTCGAATAATTTTAGCAAATACTTCGGCGGATTCGGTTAGGCTACTGATATAGTAAGCTGTTTCTTCATAGGTTTTATCCCCGCGACTACCCCTTCTTTCTACTTTAATAACTCTTCGCAGATTTTCAAACCCTTTTCTTTCATTTTTCCTCACTTTAAAAACTTCTATTTTTCTTGATATTTTTCGTCCATGACTATTATCTTGTTCAAGAAAAAAACTTTCTGGCTTTGAGGAATTACTCAGGTCTTGTATTCGCTGATAAAGATTTTTCTGATTTCCTTTAACGGTGATAACATAGTCATTTTTAGTCTTGGCTATTAAGCTGATTGTTTTCTTCTGACAGTGTAAAGCATCCCCAGTAAAAACTTTATTTTGGAGAGAGCAATCCTCAATTATAGCTTGCCCTTCGTCGATTTCAGACCCTTTTTTGTTTTCGATTCTTTTTAAGTGTAATACCAAGCCACTTTCTTGACTAAACAATGAGATAAACATGATAAAATTTTGTTGTTCATTGTTAGGATTCTTTAGGGTGTTTTTGAGACTTTTTCCATCTATGCCTAGCCAATTTATATCATCTCTTTGTCCATATTCTTGTAATGCCCATTCATTAAACATTTTTAACAAACTCTGCCAGTCAACTCCCATCATTACCCTTCTAATTGTTGAATAGGATGGGACTCTTTCTGGAATTATGTTAAATTCTTTACTCAGCCTGTGCCGATTATTTTTAGCAAACTCTCCTAGTTCTCTATAACCTGAGTATCCTAGCATTGTTCCTAGTATTATTACTACTAATACTATCCATAAAGGGTGTCTTTTTCCTTTATCTTTCCGAAAGTCCTTGACTTGTTTTAGTTTTTCTATTAAGCTCAACATATATTTAAAAAGTTGGCGGTCACTTCTCATTTTACCTGATAGTGATCGCTTTTACTTTTGATATTCTGATGGGAGAATGAAACAGCCCTAGGGTGTCGGGGGCGAGCGCAGCGGCCACGGCGGTTAGCGTGGAGTTTAATGCCCTTTTACGGAATTCATTGACAACTTTTCGCAATGATCCGACGATCAATCTGATCGAGATCGATACCTTTAGTTATTTTGCCTCGATCACCAATTCGCCTGGTAGTTTCAGTTTAACAAACACCACCGATCCCTGTGTGGATCTGACGACGGTTTGCACGAATCCGGATGAATATTTGTTCTATGATGGACTTCACCCCACCGCCGCAGTTCACCAGCAGTTCGGCGCGTTCGTAGGCACTCAGGTGGTGGTGGTTCCCGAACCAGGCGGGATTACCGGGATCTTGCTCGTTACGGGGATCGGTGCTTTGGTGACAAAACGAAAAGGAACGGGTTCGACTCGCTCGACCGTCGCTCGACTTCCCTGAATTGTTCCTCCTAATGGGACTTAGACAAAAAACAAATCGATAAAAGCCTCAACTCCAATCCCCGCTTGGGATTTACTTCGAGAAGCCCAAAATCGCTGAAACCCAGATAGATCAAGGAAAATCATAAATCGAGGTTAACCCTTTGTCCCGTAATGGTTTGAGCCTTTTTTGCTGACCGAAAACGCCTAAGTCCCACTAATAAGCTAAAACGCACTTAAACCACCTAAAATAGAAATAGTAACTTGAGAAAAATTCTACTTATGCCAGCTAAAGATTTCCTAGATGTAGAAGAAAAGAAAAACTTACAAAAAGCTCTTAAAGAAGAAGAAAGAGCAGAAGTTAGGGAAAGAATTTTAATGTTTCTCTTGCTGAACGACGGAAAAACTCAACGAGAAATAGCTGAGTTTATTGGCTGTTCACTCAAAACAGTCGCTCCTTGGTGTGTTCATGGCTATCCTAACAATCTAGAAAGTCTAGAAGATGGGAGAAAAAATGGAAATCATAAAAAAGCCCCAGAGGAATATATTAATTTACTGTTGAAAACAGTTGATGAAGACCCGAAGGAATTTGGATAGGAATTCGGGAGATGGACAGCGGCAAGATTAGCAGAGCATCTAGAAAAGGAAACAGAAATTAAACTGAGTGGCTCGCAAGTGAGAAGAATATTGAGAAGAAAAAAGTATGTGTATATCTGGGCGAAATCTAGTCTAGAAGATAAGCAAGACAAGAAATTAAGAAAAGCATTTAAAGAAAAATTAGATGAATATTTAAGGTTGGCTAAAGAAAAGCCAGAGTCAATCCAGGTATGGTTTTGGGACGGGGCTTTCAAGGTGGCGACGCAGGTTCGCCACACAGTTCCCCTCATGAGTGTGGATTTAGTTTGAGAGTAATAAGAAGGAGAGCTTGGACAAAAAAGGAAAGCGAAAAAAAGTGAATGGACAAAGAAAAAGAGGAAGGGTGAATGTGATGGGAGCCTTAAGATATAATGACAAAAAACGAGTCTGTTTTATGAGCAAAAAAGGAAATTCAGAAACTTTCCATGAACAATTAAAAAAACTTCATGAAGAGATTCGTCAAGAATGGATAAACTTGGGAAATCTGCCCGAAGATTTTCGAGAAAAGTGACCGAAGATTATCATTATATTAGACAATGCTAGTTATCACAAAAAGAAAGATGTTATTGAGCAGGTGGAAAAAGAGTTGCCCAATATTAGGCTAGAGTTTTTACCAGCTTATAGTCCAGATTACCACCTAATAGAATTATTGTGGCATTCCGCTAAAGAATACATATAGTCATTTCAATTAAGATTGAGAATATCAATGCCAGAGTTCATAAGGGTTTAACTGGTCTAGAGTGTATCAGACTTATCTGAAATGACTATAGCTAATCGAGAATTTGAAAATAAAGAAGAACTGGAAAAAGTAGTCAATCAGCTTTTAAATGAAGGGGGATTGATTATTAAATGGAGTAGAAAACTTAAAAATAAGGGTAATGCTGTCAATGTAACTTAAATGCGTAAAAGCTTACCCTTGACTGTGGAAAGTATCAAGAATACCTACGCGGCCAGACGAGGAAAAAGAAAGAGTCGATACGGAGCAAAAAGTAAGCGTGGAGGGATTCCGGGGCGTGTGGATATTCTCCTCTCCCATCTCCCCCGCAACGCGCAGGAAGTGGTCTCCCCACACCCTTCTCCCTTCTCCCCCAATACTATCGGGACGGGGAAGAATTGATCGGGGGTAAAGAAGGAGAAATTTCGCTACCTCGATCGAATATTTCCAGATTCCATTGACCGAAACGATTACTTTCAAAAGCAATAAAACGACCGTTACCACTAATCGTCGGACGACGCACTTCTCCTAAAATATTTTCGGTGATATTTTTTGCTTGCAGAGTTTGTCGATCATAAATATATATATCGGGTTTACCGGACTGTTCCGACACATAAACAATATAGCGACCATCGGCACTAATATCCGGTTGATCTTGATAGGTTTTTGCTTGATTTAACCCCGGTAGGGGAACTAAACGATTAGCCACTCGATCGAATAAATAAACCGTTCGTTGTCCCATGCGATCGGAGGCAAAGACCAGATAACGACCATCGTAGTTAAAACGGGGATTATCTTCAGAGGAAGGGGTATTTAAAGTATTTCCTAAAAGCTGTTGGGGAGGGGTGACAAAACCCGCATCACTACATCCCCCCAGACTGATGATATTAACCGCAAGCAAAAGTCCCAGAAGTTTAGGAAACCTGATCATCGGTCGGCACCGGGGAAGGAAGGATACAACAATTAATATCATCAAGACAAACTTTACCCCAATGCAATGCCCAACGCACCAATTCCACCCGATTATCGGTTTTTGTTTTTGTCAAGATATTACTAATATGATTATCAACGGTACGCTTACTAATCTCCAGCTTTTCCGAGATTTCTTGATTGGTTAAACCATTAGCCACTAAATCGAGTATTTCTAGCTCTCGATCGGATAATGAAGCGGCTGTTTGAAACTTCCCAGCAGACATGAGTATAATTCCTCTCGTATATGTACTTATCATTCTAGAAGAATTTTTTCCCCAGGAATCGATAATCAGTGATCAGTGTTGCCAAAGGCACGGCGTAGCCGTCCAGTAAACAGTAATCAGTGAAAAGACGGCACTGTTACTGCCATTTGATGATGCACACTTAATACAGATGGTTTGCGGCAAAAAGCTTTTCCTAGGGGCAGGGTGTGGGATGTGGGGTGTGGGGTGTGGGGTTTTATCGATTTTCAGGTGGTCAACTACCTAATTTTCAGGGAAAAAGTCCCGGAATTTTCCCCCCGATCCCCGCAATGGCTGACACTTTAAAACCTTTGTGGACAATGCGTTGAGAGGGATTGTTCCCCTCTCAGACTCAAAACTGATAACTGATAACTGATAACTGATAACTGATAACTGATAACTGATAACTGACAAGGCTGGTACTATATAATGAAAAACGCTCCTTAGTTAGATATTGAGAAAAACATGGAAGTTATCCCCGCTATTGATATTCTCGATGGCAAATGTGTGCGACTTTATCAGGGAGATTACCAACAATCGCAGGTTTTTAACGATAATCCCGCAATAGTGGCGCGAGAATGGGTCAATCAGGGGGCAACCAGATTACATTTAGTTGATTTGGATGGAGCCAAAGAGGGTAAATCGGTTAATTTGTCAACTATTGAAACAATTCTTAATGATATTGCCATTCCCGTACAGGTGGGGGGTGGACTGCGGGATGTAGAAACGGTGAGTAATCTCCTAAAAATCGGGGTAGAAAAGGCGATTGTCGGGACAGTAGCCGTAGAAAAGCCCGAATTAGTCAGCGAACTTTGTCAAAGCTTTCCGGGGCAAATAATTGTCGGTATTGATGCTCGCGATGGCAAAGTAGCCACCAGGGGTTGGTTAGAAACCTCCGAGGTAGATGCGATCGCTCTTGGGCAAGATATGGCAAAAAGAGGAGCCAGCACGATTATCTACACTGATATTCATCGAGATGGCACGCTTTCTGGCCCGAATCTCGCCGCTTTGCGAGAATTAGCCGAATCTGTCGAAATTCCCGTAATCGCCTCTGGGGGCATTAGTTCCCTGACGGACCTACTGAGTTTATTGTCTTTGGAACCTTTGGGAGTAACGGGAGTAATCGTGGGCCGCGCCCTTTATACCGGTGCAGTTAACCTCTCGGAAGCGATTAGCGCGATCGGATCGGGCCGTTGGCAGGATCTACCCCCGAATTTTTTCGTTTAACGGACTTGTTTGAGAGTATCCACCTGTTTATTGAACATATCGGTAAATAGTCCCAAAACAGTGCGATTTTCATTGACTTTGATGTTAACGCTCACGGACATCCCCGATTGCAGCGGTAGAGTGGATTGATTTTTCAAAACTAACTCTTGACTGTTCAAGCGTACCCGGACGGGGAACCGATAAAAACGGTGATTTTCGTCGGGAGGTAAAGCATCGGAACCGATCGAGATTACTTCTCCCTTAATATCACCGTATTCACTGTAGGAAAAGGAATCAATGCGAATATCGGCCTTTTGTCCCACGCGCACAAAACCGATGTCTTGGTTAGTCACGTCCACCTCTGCCACTAAACAACCTTTAGCGGCATCTTTGACCTCAGTCGGACAGCCATCGGGAACAATTTTTAATAATGCTTCCGCTTGACTCGGTTGGGGAACAAACCCGGGCCGCGCCTTGAGATCGAAGACCACACCACCGATGGGGCAGTAATTTTTTGATATTTAATCGTCTGTTGTGCTTGACTAATTTGACTGTCTAGTTCGGCAATGCGCTTGTTGTTATCAATAATAATGCGACTGATCTGACTATCGATTTCAGCGATCCGTTTTTGATTGTCCGCCATTTTATCGCGCACATCTTTTTCCGTGATTACCGTGGTGTTAATCAGCTTTTCTTGTGCTTGGGAAATCAACAGGGAATAACGCTTTTCCTCCTGTTCCAAACGGGAAATTTCGGCGATGCGGGTTTGTACTTCTTTCTCTTGTTTTTCTCGATCGATTTTGCCGTTAGCCTCTTGCTGCTGTAATTCATTCTGGCGATCAGTTACAGATTGTTTTTGTTTATTAATCTGATAACGGGCGATCGCTCCTTCATCCCCCAAGGGTTCAATATCCTTAAGAATATTACGCTCGATATCCAAGCTTTCTTGGCCCTGTTTCATCGAATTGGTATTACGAGTCTTAATTTCTTCTAAGACTAAACGATCTTTGATTAATTGCGAGCGGGCATCGGCCAACTGTACCCTGGTTTGGGCTAATTGTTTTTCTAATTGTTCCATTTCCAATCTAGCGGCCGCTTGTCGAGAATTGGCCTCCCGTCGGGCAGCCTCTAAACGGGCTAATTGATCTCCTTCTAAAGCAGAGCTAGAGGCACCTTCATTGACCTGTGCTTGATAAAGTTGATTTTCTGCCACCAAAGCAGCACGATTACGGGCTAAATCGGCGATTTCACTCGGTAACTTTAATTGAGTGATCGAACTTTCCACTTGTGCCGGTGTCAGATCCTGCGCCATTAAGAGACGATAGAATTGATTTTCCTTCTCAGCAGTGGTGCGAATTTTTTTCAAAGATTCTAACTGCACTTGCGAGGCACTGGAATCCATTAAAACCAGTACATCACCTTTGTTAACTCGATCGCCGTCTTTAACTTTCACGAACTGTACTACCCCATTCACCGGTGCTTGTACTTCTTGCACTTTCCCCTGGGGTTTAAGTTGTCCTTGGGCGCCCACCACCTGCTCGATTTTGGCGAGCGCTGACCAAATTAAAGCGGCAGTGGTGACACTCATTAATGTCCAGATAATCGTCCGCGACCAAATGGGTGATTGTTTCAGGATCACCGATTGTTCCGGTGGGCTAAAAGTGGGTAAAGAAGGGCTAATACTTTTATTTTTCGTGGTAGTGGCCACGTTTTTACCCGCTTGGGTCAGTTCATCGCTTTTACCGTTGCCATTGCCATTGCCGTTGCCGTTGTGGCCGTTGTTAGAATTACCGTTCATGAAGATTCTCCTATATTTAGGGTTTGCTGAAAAAGTTTTTCGTGGGTGTAGGGTGTGGGGTGTGGGGTGTGGGGTGTGGGGAGAATAAATAAAACTAATCTTCTGACTCCTGACTCCTGATTACTGACTCCTGACTCCTGACTCCTGACTCCTGATAACTGATAACTGATAACTGATAACTGATAACTGATAACTGATAACTGATAACTGATAACTGACGACCGACTGACTAGATTTGCGAATCCTGTTGTTTATAGAGAGTATAGTAAAGGCCTTTTTTGGCCATTAATTCCTCGTGGGTGCCTTCCTCCGCTACTGTCCCTTTATCCATCATGACAATAATATCGGCGGATTTGATCGAAGCTAAACGATGGGTAATAAAGAAGACCGTATGATCCTTGAAAGCTTCTTTGAGATTGAGGCACACTTGCCGTTCGGTGTTATAGTCGAGGGCGCTGGTGGCCTCATCAAGAATGAGAATTTGCGGTCTTTGCAGGACGGAACGAGCGATCGCAACCCGTTGTCGTTGTCCCCCCGATAGGGATGCCCCCCGTTCACCGACGCGGGTATTATAGCCATTGGGTAGGGTCATAATAAATTCGTGGGCTGCAGCTGCTCTCGCTGCCGAGACAATTTCCTCCACAGTCGCATCGGGGTTAGTCAGGGCGATATTTTCCTGTACCGTACCGTCAAATAATAGGGTTTCTTGGGGAACCATGCCGATTTGACGACGCAGGGAATAGAGTTCCACTTTGTTGATATCATAGCCATCGATGAGAATCCGTCCCGATTCTGGTTCATAGAGACGGGCTAATAGTTTAGTGATGGTACTTTTCCCGGCGCCACTTTCTCCCACCAAAGCGACAAAAGTACCGGCGGGGAATTCTAAGTTGACGTTGTATAGTTGCAGGGCGCCGTGGGGATTGAAGCGGAAAGCGAGGTTTTCGTAGGTGACAGTGCCTTTAATTAAGGGCATGGGGATGTTTTGGCGATCAAGTTCCGCTTCTTGGGGAGTATCGACGATATCGGCCAATCTTTCTAGGGATAAGCCAGTTTCTTGGAAGTTTTGCCAGAGTTGGGTCAAACGCAGAATCGGCGAGGTAACGTAGGAAGAGATAATCCGGAAGGCAATTAATTGACCAAGAGTGAGTTGTCCGTCTAAAACTAAGGCTGCTCCCACCCACAGCACTAATAAACCCGATAATTGGTTAAAGAAGTGACTAAAGGAACCGGCCAAAGTTGAGGTCATGACCGTTTGAAAACCTTCGGCCACATAGCGCGCATAACGTTCTTGCCACTGCCAACGGGAACGCAATTCGATATTCTGTGCTTTTACTGTTTGGATTCCCGTCATCACCTCCACTAGATAGGATTGGGTTTCGGCGTTTCGTTCCGCTTTTGCTCGCAGTTGTCGCCGCACGATTGGTGCGAAAATAGCTGTGGAGAGAACTAAAATCGGCACGACTCCCAGGGCCCAAACGGTTAGAATCGGACTATAGATCAACATAACCACGATGTAGATAACCGAGAAAATGGCATCTAACACCACCGTTAGGGCTGTACCTGTTAAAAATTGCCGAATATTCTCTAATTCGTTGATTCTTGTCGAAATTTCCCCCACAGGCCGCCGTTCAAAGTATTTCAGGGGTAAGCGCAGCAGGTGATCGATAATTTCTGAACCGAGGGTCATGTCGATGCGGTTAGTGGTATCGACAAAAAGAGATGTTCTCAAAAAGGTTAAAATCCCCTCAAAAACGGCAATTACTAAGAGGAAAACCCCGAGGGTGTTCAGAGTTTCCGGGCTATTCTGCACGATCACTTTATCGATGATCACCTGAATCATCAAGGGATTGGCCAGGGCAAATAACTGCACGAAGAAAGAAGCGATAAAAACTTCTATTAAGACTCGTTTATGTTTCTTGACAGAAGGCCAAAACCATGATAAGCCAAAACGCTGTTGCTGGGTGTGTTTGGTGGGTTTGAGCAGAATTACTTCCCCTTTTTCGTCCCAAGATTCCAGAAATTCGCTGGTTTTGCGTTTAATTATCCCCCGTTCGGGAACGGCGATCGTGGTTTCCCGTTGATTGATTTCGTAGAGGATAACGATGCTGTCTTGCCAGCGAATTAGGGCAGGAGGGTTGATATTGGGCAAGGAAGAAGCATTTAGGGGTACTAATTGGCTATGGAGTCCCACTACCTCGGCCACAGCCCCACACAGGGGCAGGGAAAGGCTGCCAGTTCTTTGCAGTTGATCCCCTAGAATGCGTTGGATCACGTCCTTGCGAAAGGGGATATTAAAATATTTGCAGAGCATCTGAAAACAGGCACTCACCGCCTCTAGTTCCGTTTTTCCCCTGAAAAAAGGATATGACTTGCGGTTTTTCTGGACAGTTTTTTCAAGGTCGATATCGCTGGTGATGTCGCTGATTCTTCCTTGGGGGATATCTAATACCTGGGTGGGTTTATTTCCCTTAATGACTTGGGTTTCCCAGATATCATCCGTTTCTGTTTCCGCAGCCGCTTCGGTTGCAACTGTCAAGAATTCGTCTAACTGGTCGGAGGAAAGACCTAATAAGCGCGTGCTAGTCGGATTATTCTGGGTGATAACTGTGCCGGTAGGATAATTATCAGTATTTTCGCTGACTAACCAGAGATAATCATCGTTAATCTGGTCGTAGGACACACAAGCTTTGTTTAAAAGAGCCTGAGCAATTTCTTTCAGGTCCCCCCCACCCCAGGCCTGTTGATTAAGATAGGAGCCTAGGAGAGCATAAACTTCAGCGATCGAGGTTTCTTTAAAGAAATGTTCCTTAAATTCGGGGTAATTATTGATTAAAGACCAAAAATCCTCTTGTTTTAAGGTTAAACAGATAGTGACTTCCGAAGAAGCGATCACCGTTTCACAGGGGCTACCGCGCAGGAGACTGATCCACCCGAATAAATCCCCCGGCTGCAATTTAGCCAAAGTAACCGGCAACGGATTGTCAACCCTAGCATCGTAACCCAAAAGTCTGGCCTCTCCCTCGTAGAGAAGGACGAGGTGGGAGGGTAAGCGGTCGCACTTGAGGATCGCATTGCCCATCTCATAGCGAAAGGGTTGTAATTTCTGGCCCAGAGAACGTCTAACCTCGACGGGCAGGCGATCAAAGGGCTGTACGGTCTCCAGAAAGGCGGTAAAATCTAAAGTGGTATAACTCATTGGCTAGGCGAAAATTGACTAAGTTGGCAAATAATTAAGCGAAAAGACTAGGTTTACCCAGTGTTGCAAGGAAATGCTATATAATCGATCCCTGCTCGCTATTGACTGGGTTTGATTCGGAGATAAATTTCACTGTTTGCATTTGAGCCGTTAACCATTGTTGGAATAAATCATTGCGTAAGCGTTGACGGGTGGGAGGATCCAGTTCACAGGATAAATATTTTTCCAGTCGGACAATCACGACCCATTCTCCCACTTGCGTCGGTGGCCACAGTTGCCCCGGTTTACAGACTTTGAGAATTTGCCCAATCTGGGGATGGGGAGTGCTCAGTTCCACAGGTCCGATTAGTCCTCCGGTTTCCGCTTCTGCTCCCTGGGAGTATTTTTTAGCTAGTTCAGCGAAGGTATTTTCTCGATCCTGTATCCGGAAAAATAGTTCCTGGGCAATGCCGATATTTTTTGTCCGAATCAGGGAATAAACCACCTTATCCAATTGATTTTTGACTTGCAAGAAGTAGGATTCTACTTTGTTATCCCAAGTCTCCTGTTTAAATTTTTCCAATTTAATGTCCCGCAGAATTAGATATTCTAGTTGTTCGGAATCCATCCCGTTTTGTCGTAACCAAGATTTCATTTGTTCATCGTTGGCAATTTGATTATTTTGATAGAAACGGGAATAGGCGGCGTTTCTTTCTTCGGGATTGCAGGTGATATTGGCGATCGCTTGCTCGATAATTACTTCCCGGATTAACTGGGGTAACATACCATATTTTGCCAAAAGAGGCAATACCTCTGACTCGCTAATTTTTTGGTCGCCGATTTCAATAATTGAACTCATAATAAATACATTTTCCTCACAGAAATGTTTAAAACTATCAACTCTAGGAGCTTCTAAATTTTATTGAGGTGATTATACGCCAAAACAGCAATTTTAAGGTATCCCTCCCTATTCTAATTTGAGTTTTCCCCTTTGAAAGCCGAAAATTACAGAAATTAAACAAACAAGTCGGTCATCTTGGCGGGTGTGGGGTGTGGGGTGTGGGAAGTGGGGTGTGGGGTGTAGGGTGTGGTGCGATTCGTTGGCTAGAAACTAGACAGTAAGACGTTTAGAGGATTAGCCGCTTGGTAAATGTAGTACCTTGATAACTTGATAACCCTACAGGTGCGGGTTAGTAATAACCTTAGTCCTGTCCTCTAGATGCCTAGAGTGACGGCATTTCCTGCTGCTTTAGACTTGGTACATCTGAGGTAGTGAGCGAGGAAAAAAAGCGGTATCTGATAGCCTAAATCAGAAACCCGTTGAGCCAGAACCTATGGATAGCCCTGGGGCGAAGATACGAATTAACCATCGTCAACACCCACGAGCCAAAAGGCTGACAGGCTCGAAACAAAAGTTAACAGAGTTGGGGCTGATAGCTTATACCACTATCAGTAAGGCATTCCCGTTACTCTGTTGTGGACAGTATCATCAAATACGGTTCAACCAATGGTTATAGGGAACGAAGTAACCCTGATTGACTCTGCCCGTTCGGGGCAGTAGGAAACCATCCGCAAGTCAATAGAGGGAGAGGATGTCCTTAAAAGCCAAGGCTTTGAGTAATATCAAAGAGCTGCTGACAAAGGACGGGTAACTAGGAAGTCTAAGCAACAATCAACGGTCATATACGCCCTAAAACCAACAATCTTGTCTGGTGGGGATACAGCCAAGAGAGTTGAATAGACAAGGAAATAATAATTCCCATTATTATTCTACTAATGACAGTAGCCTAGTTACTCAGGAGCCGGATACGGCGAAAGTCGTAAGTCCGGTTTTGAAGCAGGGGGTGGGAAGGCGACTTCCTGCTCTACTGTAACGGGTGTGGGGAGAATAAATAAAATAATCTCCTATCTCCTGACTCCTGACGACCGGCTACTGACGACCGGCTACTGACGACCGGCTACTGACTCCTGACTCCACCAACAGATTTATTCAGCCAACGCTAAAAATATGTAAATAGACGATTTAATTGATTATTATTCATTCTTAATTCTCCTGACTACTGACTAATGGCTACTGACTCTCAACCCTAACAACGATTTTTGATTTCTGCAAGAGGTCTAATATGCAACCCTTTTCCCTGCATTTGCGGAAAATTTTTTGATTTATGCAAGAGTTCTAATGATAGAATGTAATCCTGTACTGCCTTGGAGAGGTGGCAGAGTGGTCGATTGCGCTCGACTTGAAATCGAGTAACCAGCAATGGTTCGTGGGTTCAAATCCCACCCTCTCCGTACTCAACCAATCAAATTTGGACTCCGGTTGCCCGATTGTTCTTAGAGAGGGGAAAATAAAATATACTAGGCTAAAAGGATAATATTGAGGCAGTAGCCCCCCGGCATGGTTTTTTGGAAAAGATTGTTTAATAGCTCGGAAGTCACTGCATCACCTGACTATTCGGGAGACTTGGTAGAGGTTGCCCAGAATGACCTCGGACAGACGCGAGTGTTTTTTAGTACCGATCGAGAGCTAGACCTATATGAGTTAGAAGAACTTTGTGACTCGGTAGGTTGGGCCCGTCGTCCTTTACGCAAAGTTAAAAAGGCGATCGAATGTAGTTTTTTAGTCGTGTCGATGTGGGAAGTGCGAGGTAATCGCCGTCGTTTAGTGGGTTTTGCTCGTGCCACTTCCGATCACGCTTTTAATGCTACAGTCTGGGATGTGGTTGTTCATCCTCACTATCAAAGTAAAGGCTTTGGTAAAGCATTAATGAAATTTATGATCAGGAAGTTGCGGGGTGAGGACATCAGTAATATAACTCTTTTCGCCGATCCGCAGGTGGTGGATTTCTATCGTCGTCTCGGTTTTGTTCTCGATCCCGAAGGTATCAAAGGGATGTTTTGGTATCCCGATTAAGAATGCGGCTCTTAGGCTATACTAAAAAAAGAGTTTACTTCGGGATGTAGCGCAGCTTGGTAGCGCGCCTGCTTTGGGAGCAGGATGCCGCAGGTTCAAATCCTGTCATCCCGACTGGAGAGAAAATTCTTCAAATCCTTACTTTGTCTCCTTTCCGGTTGACAAGAAAGGCTGCCTTTTTTTATTGCCAAACTCTGGTGAGTTAGCGGGAAAAGTAGGGAGTTTGGGGAGAGAAGGAGGAGGTTTTTGGAGAATAACAAGGGTTTTTCCGGCCACTCCTCCTTTTAAGATATCTACAGACGATTATTCTTCTTCGTAATCCCCCTCGAAATCGTCCTCATCCCCTTCCTCATCGGCTTCTGACCAGCTGTCGCTGATGGGTTGGCGACTAAAGCGACTGCTGCCGCGGGAGGAGAGGAAAGCCATTTCATCATCCTCTAAATCGACCACATCACCCTCAGCGTAGGCGCGAGCGGTTTGATCGTCAAGAATCATATCGCTATCGTCACTACTATCGCCGAAACCGGGACGAGGAGGGAAACTGGGACTGCTGGGGGCAGCGTAATAACCACGATTGTTGTTGTAGTTATATTCCTCCTCTGGGGGGGTGTAATCGCTGATCCCCGCCATGTTTTCGTGGGAATTAAAGCCAGTACCCGCCGGAATCAGACGACCGATAATCACGTTTTCCTTGAGACCCCGTAACCAGTCGGACTTGCCTTCGATCGCCGCTTCCGTGAGGACGCGGGTGGTTTCTTGGAAGGAGGCGGCACTGATAAAGCTATCGGTATTCAAGGAAGCTTTGGTGATTCCCAGTAGTACGGGCGTATATTTAGCCGCCGCCCCACCGGTGATTGACATGGCTTCATTTACCGTCTCCACCTGTCGCAATTCCAACAATTCCCCGGGCAACATACTGGTATCGCCGCCGTCATCGATCCGCACCTTAGAGGTCATCTGACGCACGATAACTTCGATGTGTTTATCGGCAATATCGATCCCCTGGGATTGATAAACCGACTGTACCTGATCAACGAGGAACATCTGGGTTTTTTCCAAGGCTTTTAAGGCCGCTTCGTAACTGCCCAAGCTATCCACATAATAATTAAAGAACACCTCTAAAATCTCGTGGGGATTAGCCTGACCATCGGTTAACGCCTGACCCGCATCGATACGCTGATTATCGCTCACCAGGGGGTTTTGACTGCCTAAAAGCGGATATTCACTGATCGTGCCGTCATCCTCGACCACCTTAATATCGACAATCTCAGAATCTTGGTACTCCACTTGACAAACTCCCGGTTTGCGTGCTAAGACACAAGCCTCTTTCGGTTTGCGGGCTTCGAGCAGTTCTTCGATTCTGGGTAAACCTTGAATGATATCCCCAGTTTTCGAGCGCTCAAACACCAACAGCACCAAATTATCGCCCCGTTGAACCAGATCTCCCTCATCGATGTGCAGAATCGCCCCGGCCGACACTCGGTAGGGTCGGGCCTTACGCAGACGGATTTCATAGCCGGTGGTGGTTTGGTCAACGGCCAGCACTTGACCGGAATTGGGGGCTAAAACTCCGGCAGCGATCTCAGCTTCGGCGATTACCAGATCCCCAGCTTTGACGGTGGGAGCAACAGCGAACGGGAGAATAAACTCGTCACGGTCACTGACAATTAAAAGACGGCGTACCGCTTCGCTACCCTTGCGAATCCCGCGAATTTCTCCAGCTTCCTTACACTGAATCTCAGTCCGGGCCACCACTGCCCCCGGTGGGATTTCATCGCCATCTTGGACGAGAACGCGAGTCTGAATATTACCGCCTAAAGGATCATTATCACTATCCCGACGCAGCACCAGAGATTCGAGAATAACTAACTGTAAACGCTGACAATCCCTGTCCTCAATCGGTTCTAACTCGATATCGGCCGTCAGATGGGAGACCGATTCTGGTTCTTCGCTAGAAATTTCTAGGACTAATTGAGTGCTGATCAGTTGACAACCCTCGACGGATTTAACTCTTTCCCCGTCTTTAAAGAAGATGCGCTGCACCGATCGCAGTTCGATATGTCGTCCTCCTTCTTGGTTAGCGGAACCTTGGGTGGGAGAAGTGGATTGGTCTTCTACGGTGAACTCCTGTACTGGTCGCAGCAGTAATCCTAAACCCTCGTTAGTTTCCACCCATTCCGCTTGCCGTAACTCCTCGATCGTCACTTCGGGAGTCAACTGTGTCCCCGGGTAAATTAACTGTTCTTGGGCAATTCCGGAGGATTCTGGTTCGAGATCCATAAATAACAGCCCCGGTTTCACAATAATCTCCCGGAGGATGTCATTTTTCTGGATCACTTCCACCACACCGCTAGAGTTACAGAAGATGTCTTTAACCACTTCTTCCCCTGCTTCCACATACTGCCCATCTTCCACCTGTAAGAGGGAGATATCTTTATTGACTTCGTGGGTTTCTTCGGGAATCCAGAGGATCGTGCCGCCTTTGGTGATTTCATAACCCTGTTTGCGGCTGCCTTTGGCGACTTCGATATCGACGTATTTAATCATCCCGCCGGTGTGGGTTTGATAGCGATCATCGATTAACTCGGCGACAATAGCATGATTCTGTACCTTTGTCCCCGGAGTGGTTTTCAGCAGGAAGCGCTGACCATCGACCGTATGAATAATAAATTGTTCCCGACCAGCGCTACTTTCCACTTTTACTTCGGCCTGATCCAAAGACACGGAAGCGGTGACGATATCGATTTCCCGGCTATTGGGGGCTAAACGCACCAAACCGCCGTTAGTGGATACTAACTTAGTTTCCGCTAGAACATCCCCCACTTGTACTTGATCGCCGTTACTGACCACGGGTTCAGCCCCGGTTGGCAAGTTATACACTTCTCCGGAGAGAATCCATAGTAATCCCCCCCGTTGGGCGATGCGGGTGGTATTGCCTTGGCGATCGGTTTTTTCCTCTGGGACTAATTGCGAGAATAGCACCTCGCCGGCTAAGTCACTGGTTACGTCTTTTGTGGCTTTTTCCGTGGATTTTTGGACTTTATCGGAGGTTATTTCCGCTAGTAACTGTTCCTCGCTTACCGTTGCCCCATCGGTGACAAATAGCAGTGATCCCGGAGTCAAAGAGTAGGTGACAGTTTCTTTAGTTTTATCCTTGGGTGTTAATTTAATTTCCCCCGGTGCCTCCACCTGGTCCCGTTCATCCCCGTGGCGAGTTCGCACGTTACGGATACTTAACCCCGGCAGAAAACGCACGCTTCCCTCGAAGGGACTCCGCACTTGCCGGGCCACTTCTCCGGTAAATACGCCCCCAGTGTGGAAGGTACGCATGGTTAACTGAGTTCCCGGTTCCCCGATCGATTGGGCTGCAATAATCCCCACTGCTTCCCCCATATCCACCGGATGACCGTGGGCCAGACTCCAACCGTAACAGGTTTGGCAAACTGAGCGGGCTGCTTCACAGGTTAAGGGGCTGCGGACTTTGATTTTATCGACCAGTTTGCCCAGTTTTTCGGCGGTTTCATCATCGATAATCTGGTTGCGGGTGGCGATCACTTCTCCCTTGACCACCACATCTTCGGCCAAGGAACGACCTAATAGGCGATCGCTTAAGGGAATTAACACGCGATCGCCATCGGTCATAGCAGTTAATTCGATGTAACGATTGGTGCCACAATCTGCCTCGCGGACGATGACATCTTGGGACACATCCACTAGACGACGGGTCAGATAACCGGAATCTGCCGTCCGTAGGGCGGTATCAACTAAACCTTTGCGCGCCCCGTAGGAGGAAATAACGTATTCGGTAACGGTCAATCCTTCCCGGAAGTTAGTCTTAATCGGGAGGTCAATAATTTCCCCCTGGGGATTAGCCATTAATCCCCGCATTCCCACTAACTGACGCACTTGGCTCATATTGCCCCGCGCCCCGGAGAAAGCCATCATATAGACGGAGTTGAGGGGATCGGTCACTTGGAAGTTGCGAATTACTTCATCTTTAAGCGATTCAGATGTACTATTCCAAGTATCAATTACTTTTTGGAAGCGTTCCACTTCGGTGATTTCCCCGCGCACATAACGCTGTTCGGTTTGCCGGATTTCCTGTTCGGCACTTTCGATCATTTGTCGTTTAGCTGGCGGTACGGTTAAATCATCCACACTAATGGAAACCCCTGCTTTGGTAGCGAAACGAAACCCGAGGTTTTTCAATTCATCGGCCATTTGTGAACAGCGCGCCGAACCGTAGTTTTGATAGGCCCAAGCGATCAGTTTTTTCAGTTTTCCTTTGTCAACAGTTTGGTTATAAAACATCTCGATCCCAGTAACAAGTAAACAGCTATTAGCTATCAGCCATCAGCATTCAGCTATCAGTTAGAAAAGGGAACAGGAAATAGGGAACGGGGAATAGGCAAATTTTTACTTTACTGTCCTTTTTTTTGCTTTTTCCTGGAAAATTCTCTCCTGTCTCCTGTCTCCTGACTCCTGACTTCTCACTGATAACTGATTACTGATTACTGATCACTGAAATTACACTTCCGATTCTTCTTCCTCAAAGTCTTCCGTGGTTAAAGATTCGTAGGTGGGGCGAGAGGGGGCGCGACGACCGACATCGACCATCAGATCCACCTCCACATCGCGGGAAGTACCATCGGGGGCATTTTCCACCTTGTGAACGGCGATATCGAGGCCGAGGGATTGCAATTCTCGCATCAAAACCTTAAAGGATTCTGGCGTACCCGGGCGGGGAATCGGCTTGCCTTTTACGATCGCATTTAAAGCCTCATTCCGTCCTTGCATATCATCGGATTTCACCGTGAGCAATTCCTGCAAGGTATAGGCTGCCCCGTAGGCCTCCAGGGCCCAGACTTCCATTTCTCCGAAGCGCTGGCCTCCCTGTTGAGCTTTACCGCCCAGGGGTTGCTGAGTAACCAAGGAGTAGGGACCGGTAGAACGGGCGTGAATTTTATCATCAACTAGGTGAACCAGTTTTAACATATAGGCCATACCGACGGTAACGGGACGGTCAAAGGGTTCGCCGGTGCGACCATCGTAAACGGTGACTTTGCCCGCGTGTTCTTCCTTGAACACCCAATCACGATTGGGTTTTTTCGAGGCATTTTCTAGCAATCCGTGGACGGTCAAACGGCTGGCTTCTTCCCCATACATTTCGTCAAAAGGAGTAATCTTAAAGCGCACGCCCAGATTTTCGCCAGCCCAACCCAGTAAACATTCAAACACCTGACCGACGTTCATGCGACTGGGAACCCCTAGGGGATTGAGAACGATATCGACGGGACGACCATCGGGGAGGTAGGGCATATCTTCTAGGGGCAGAATCCGAGAAATAATCCCTTTATTGCCGTGACGACCCGCCATTTTATCGCCCACTTGGATTTTGCGTTTTTGGGCAACGTAAACCCGTACCACCATATTGGCCCCGGGGGGTAATTCATCTCCCTGTTCGCGGGTAAATACCCGCACATCCACTACCCGGCCTTTTTCGCCGTTGGGGACGCGCAGGGAGTTATCCCGTACATCCCGGGCCTTTTCGCCGAAAATTGCCCGCAGTAGTTTTTCTTCGGGGGGTTGGTCTGATTCGCCTTTCGGGGTGACTTTCCCCACGAGGATATCGCTGGCTTCTACCCAGGCCCCGATGCGAATAATGCCTCGTTCATCGAGGTTTCGCAGGGCATCTTCACCGACGTTGGGAATTTCCCTGGTGATTTCCTCAGGTCCGAGTTTAGTTTGACGAGCTTCGATTTCGTATTTTTCAATGTGGATACTGGTGTAGGTGTCTTGTGCCACCAGTCTTTCGCTGATTAAAATCGCGTCTTCGTAGTTATAGCCTTCCCAGGGCATATAGGCGACGAGGATATTCTGGCCGAGGGCGATTTCTCCTCCTTCGGTGGCGGAACCATCGGCGAGGATCTGCCCTGGCACAACTTGTTCCCCTTGATAGACTAAAGGACGCTGATTTAGGCAGGTATCTTGGTTAGAGCGTTGATATTTCTGAATTTCGTACTCTATCTCGCTCTTACCGAAAATCTCTTTGTCTTCATCCGCCACTTTGATGCGAATCCGGTTAGCATCGACGTAGGAAACGACCCCATTGGTACGGGAAACGATGACCATACCAGAGTCGCGAGCGGCCTGTGCTTCCAATCCGGTACCCACAAGGGGACGTTCGGGACGCAGCAGGGGAACCGCTTGTCGCTGCATATTAGAACCCATGAGGGCGCGGTTAGCGTCGTCGTGTTCAAGGAAGGGAATCAGGGAAGTGGCCACCGAGACAATTTGGACGGGGGAAACACAAACGTAGTCCACTTGTTCGGGGGAGGTGGTGGAGAATTCCTGCCGATAGCGCACTGGGATAGTTTCGCCGAGGATATAACCATTTTCATCGGTGGCCACGTCTCCCGGTGCGACTCTGAGATCGTCTTCTTCGTCGGCGGTGAGGTATTTAACGGGGAGATCGTAGCGAACTCGGCCATTTTCCACCGCGTAACAGGGGGTTTCAATAAAACCGTAGTCGTTGACGCGGGCGTAGGTGGCCAGGGAACCGATTAAGCCGGCGTTGGGACCTTCTGGGGTTTCCACCGGACAAATGCGGCCGTGGTGGGAGGGGTGAATGTCGCGCACGGCAAAACCGGCCCGTTCCCGGGTGAGACCGCCAGGGCCAAGGGCGGAAATGCGGCGTTTATGGGTCAATTCCGCTAGGGGGTTGGTTTGATCCATGAACTGGGAGAGTTGCGAGGAACCAAAGAATTCTTTAATCGCCGCTACTAGGGGTTTCGGGTTGACTAGGGAAGCGGGGGTGAGGTTTTGGGATTCGCTGACGGTCATCCGTTCCCGAATGATTCTTTCTAAGCGGTTTAAACCTACTCGCACTTGGTTTTGGAGCAGTTCACCCACGGAACGGACGCGACGGTTGCCGAGGTGGTCGATGTCGTCGGTGTTGCCGATGTCAAATTCGAGGTTAATTAGGTAGTCGATCGCCGATAAGATGTCGGTGGTGGTGAGAACGCGCTGGTTATCGGGGACGTTGAGGCGTAGTTTTTTGTTGAGTTTATAACGACCAACGCGACCGAGATCGTAGCGTTTATTGTCAAAAAAGCGCGATTCGAGCAGTTGTTGTCCGCCAGTGACGGTGGGGGGTTCCCCGGGGCGTAGTTTGCGGTACAGGTCGAGCAGGGCCTCTTCTTCGGTGGGATTGCCTTCTTTGTCGAGGGTTTTTTGGTAGAATTCGGGATGGCGTAGGGAGTCAAAGATTTCGTTATCGCTCAATCCGATCGCTTTCAGGAGAACTTGGGCGGATAATTTGCGGGTTTTGTCGATTCTGACCCAGACTAAGCCGTTTTTGTCGGTTTCAAATTTTAACCAAGCTCCTCGGTTGGGAATCAGGGAAGCGGAGTAGGTACGGCGACCATTTTTGTCGATTTCGGCCTTGTAGTAAACACCGGGAGAACGGACGATCTGATTGACGATGACTCGTTCAGCCCCGTTAATGATAAAGGTTCCCCGTTCGGTCATCAGGGGTAAATCGCCGATAAAGACTTCCTGTTCGATGTTTTCTCCCGTTTCTTTGTTGATTAGACGGGTGGGAACGTACATCTGAACGGAATAGGTGCTATCGCGTCGTTTGGCTTCATCGACGTTGTATTTCGGTTCTTTGAGTCTGTAGTCCTGGCCGAGGAAATGTAGTTCTAATTTACCTGTATAGTCGCTGATGGGGGAAAAGCTATTCAGTTCCTCGATTAGTCCTTCTTCCAAAAACCACCGAAAACTGGAGTGTTGGATTTCGATGAGGTCGGGTAAGAGATTAAAGGTAAGATTGTTCATAGGGTTACAAGGGCTGATGACACGATAGCGACGGTCGGGAATTGCTCTCGGAGATCGGGGTTTTTAGGGGTTGGGTGTTGGGTTTTTAGGGTTTTAGGGTGTTGGGGTGTTGGGGTGTTGGGGTTTTAGTTGAATTCCCCCATTTCCCCATTCCCTGCTCGGTGCTAATAAACTGTGTTTTTTAACTGGGGAGTTGAAATAAGTGGCGGGCGTTGTGGGTGGTTTGTTCGGCTAGGGTTTCGACCGGATAGCCGCGCAGACGGGCGACGGTTTCGGCTACATGGAAGACGAAAGAGGGTTCACAGGGTTTACCGCGGTGGGGATTGGGGGAGAGAAAGGGGCAATCGGTTTCGATTAGTATGCGATCGCTGGGGACAATTTGGGCGGCAGCTTGCACGGTTTTACTGTTTTTGAAGGTGACAATGCCGCTAAAGCTGATGTAAAAACCCAAATCTAAAAACCATTGAGTTTCTTCGGGGTTGCCAGTCCAGCAGTGCATCACGCCGCGAATTTTGCCCACTTGTTGCCGAAAGGCGCTGATTTCCTCCCGCATGACCGGGGCTGCATCTCGACAATGGATAATCACGGGTTTATCGAGACGATGGGCGATTTCTAGTTGCGTCCAAAACACCTGTTTTTGCTGCTCTTGGTTATCCGCTTTATAGAAGTCTAAACCCATTTCTCCGATCGCCACGACGCGCCGATCAGATCGGGCTAGGGATTCGATCTGATCGGCACTATTATCTCGCCATTTTTGGGCATCTAGGGGATGTAAACCGACGGCGAAGGAAATTTCCTCAAATTGATCAGCAATGGCTTTAATCGCCGCAAATTCTTCTGGTTCGACACAGGAGTGAACCAGATGAACGACTCCCACACTTCGCCAACGTTCGGAGATAGCGGGCAAGTCGGCTTGCAAAACGTCAAAGTTCAAATGAACGTGCGTATCTATTAATTGCATCGACCCCCGATCGCTTGTTGCGTCTGTCCTGATTACAGCTTAATTGTTTCTTAGGAAGCTTGGCTAACTTTTTGCAAAGCTTTGGCTAAACTGGCTTTTTTTCTGGCGCCGTTGTTCCGGTGCAAGACGTTGCGCTTGACGGCTTTATCGATTTTACTGTAAGCTTCTGATAGAGCTTGTTGGGCGCTTTCTAACCCTTCCGGGCTGGGGTTAGCTCCGTAGGACGAGACGGCGACAAGACATTTTTTGATCAGGGTTCTTACGGCTGACTTGTACGCTTTGTTGCGTAGACGATTTCTTTCGGAGATTTGGACTCGTTTGAGTGCAGACTTTGTATTAGCCACAGTCGTTTCTTGTTCTCAATACTGGTATGGTTAATCCGGACACAGACAAACCATGATAACAGATTTGTGCTATTTGTTGCAAGAGTTTTCTGGACAAGGTTGGGGCAATCCCAGAGATATTTTCAGGATTGGGTTCCCAGCGATGGGGAAGTGTAAATGACTCTAAAACTGAGCCTCAAGGAGACTCAGTTTCTAGTTTTTTAAGAGCGGCAAGTTAACGAATGTACTCTTTGAGGATACTATTGCGGTTAGGGTGACGCAGTTTCCGCAGGGCCTTGGCTTCTATTTGACGAATGCGCTCGCGAGTGACGTTGAAAATCTGGCCGATTTCTTCGAGTGTTTTCATCCGGCCATCATCTAAACCGTAGCGCAGACGCAGCACATCGCGTTCGCGAGGACTAAGGGTATCGAGGACATTTTCTAAATCCTCGCGTAATAAATTTTTAGAAACTTCATCTTCTGGGGTTTCCCCATCCGCTTCGATAAAGTCTCCTAAACGGGAATCTTCTTCTTTACCGATGGGAGTCTCTAGAGAAATCGGTAATTGGGCAGATTTGGCAATAAAACGCAGTTTTTCGATGGTCATCTCCATCTTGGTGGCGATTTCTTCCTCGGTGGGTTTGCGACGCATTTCCTGAGAAAGAATCTTGGTGGTTTTTTTGATCCGGGAGATGGTTTCGTAGAGGTGGACGGGAAGACGAATGGTGCGGGATTGATCTGCGATCGCCCGGGTGATGGCTTGACGAATCCACCAAGTGGCATAGGTGGAGAATTTATAACCCTTTTCGTGGTCGAATTTTTCGGCGGCGCGGATCAAACCGAGGGAACCTTCTTGAATTAAATCTTGGAAGGAAAGACCGCGATTCATGTATTTCTTGGCGATCGAAACCACTAAACGCAGGTTCGATTGTACCATTTTTTCCTTAGCGCGACGACCATGGTACAAACGACGCTTAAAGGCCGATAAGTATTCCTTTGATTTCGCCAGCCATTCTTCCAGCATGGGAGCCATTAGCTCCGTCTTACCTAAATAAGCCTTAATATCCGATAATTTCGGTTCTTTTTCCGATTTTTCGGCGATAATTTTCTCGATGCGCTCGAACAAGAAAACCTGTTTTCCCCATTCAGCATCGCTATAGAGGCAAAAATCTTCGCGAATGCGTTCTAATTTCAGTAGGTCGGCGATTTTTCTCGCTAATTCGATCTCCTCCTCCGCTCTCAATAACCGAATCCTGCCGATCTCTTGCAGATAAATCCGAATCGAATCTTCTGTATAGGGTTTTTTTCTAGCGGCGTCGCGACGACGAGCGCTGGCAAGGCGGCGGGTTTTTTTGCCATCGTTGCTATCGCTGGTTTCTTCTAGCTCTAACTCGATATCCTCATCATCGAAGTCTTCGTCTAGGTCAATCAAATCTAAATCCAATGGCGGCTCGGTAAGGGTTAGTACATCGTGGGCCTGCATCATGCCGTTTTCCTCTTGCTCCTTCTGTGCAAAACTAGAAGATCGAATCTCAATCTAGGTGATACTGAACAAATTTGTGTCTCAAATCCGAGACGGGGAAAGACTTTTCCGATTGTAGCTTTAATTACAACAAATGGGAGAAGAACTTTGCTTAAATTTCCTTGTGTCGATGCGATTTTAGCGACACGGAATGCTGTTTTAGCTCGGTCAACTCATAATCTGGCTCCTGCAAAAATTGGGTAAATGGCTGGAGTACTGAAATCCGATCGCCGGTTTGTCTGCGGTGTTGACCAGATAGCTAAGTATCCAAGGAATTATGGGTGGGTTAACCGTTCCCATTGGCAAGAGGAACGGCATCCCTATTTGCCTTGGCTAATTCCTTTAGTCTTTAGCTATTGTATTTAATTTGATCGGATTCTTACGGATAAATTTCATCCCTCATTGCTTTTACGCGCATCCAATTTTAATACACTTGTATTAAAATTGTTAGAGCGCAAGCTCATAATATTAACTTAGCAACATTTTAGAAATTTGCGAGACAAATTTAAGATTTTCTCCAACAGCGCCATGGGGAGATGGGTGTGGGGTGATGGGGAAGTGGGGTGTGGGGTGTGGGGAGTTTTCTCAGTGAACTGATAACTGATAACTGATAACTGATAACTGATAACTGATAAGTAGTCATGCAAAATTAATTACCTGCCCGATCGAGCTAAAACCCTTACGGGGCAATGATCGTCATGTGTAAATAATTTTGCCTAGGTACTTAACTGATAACTGATAACTGATAACTGATAACTGATAACTGATAACTGACTCCTAACCCCACCGACCAACTTGTTCAGCAAACCCTATCTAGACTTGTAGCATTTCGGGGGTTTTTTCCTTCTGCTGCAGTGCGACGTGGAGACGGTTTAAGGCACTGACGTAGGCACGAGCGGAGGCGACAATAATATCGGTATCGGCTGCGCGAGCAGAATAGGTGCGTCCTTCGTAACGGAGACGGATGGTCACTTCTCCTAAAGCATCGATTCCCTCGGTAACTTCTCGCACCGAGAAAGAGATTAATTCGTTCGGAATCTGCACCACTCGATCAATCGCTTTGCAGAGAGCATCCACTGGCCCTGTACCAATGGCCGCATCGGATAACTCGCTACCGTCGGGAGTGCGAATTGTTACCGTGGCCGTGGGTCTGGCGTTATTGCCACAGGACACTTGTACTAATTCGAGGCGAAAGTGATCGGGAACCGTATCGATTTCATCGTTAACAATAGCTTCTAGATCGCGATCGGTGATTTCCTTTTTGCGATCAGCCATTTCCTTAAACTGGATAAAAGCGTTATTAAGTTCCGTTTCCGAAAGCTCAAAACCCAATTCCTGTAACCGAGAGCGAAAAGCGTTGCGGCCAGAGAGTTTACCGAGAACGATCTGATTATTAGTTAAACCGATCGATTCTGCGTCCATAATCTCATAGGTGAGTTTATGTTTTAACACCCCGTCCTGATGGATTCCCGACTCGTGTGCGAAAGCGTTAGCACCGACGATCGCCTTATTCGGTTGCACAATCATGCCGGTAAGATTAGAAACTAGGCGAGAAGTGCGATATATTTCCTTGGTGTTGATCTTGGTTAAAGGTTCCGTGGATTCTGGGGAACGACCGAGGAAAGGATTAAAATAGGAGCGCCGCACATGAAGGGCCATCACCAATTCTTCTAGGGAAGCATTACCGGCACGCTCACCGATACCATTAATGGTACATTCCAACTGTCGAGCGCCATTTTTAACTGCTTCGAGGAAATTAGCCACCGCTAACCCTAGGTCATCGTGACCATGGACGGAGATAATCGCTTGGTCGATATTGGGGACATTTTCCTTAATACCACGGATTAAAGCCCCAAATTCGCTAGGGGTGGTATAACCGACGGTATCGGGAATATTAACAGTGGTGGCTCCTGCGGCGATCGCTCTTTCGAGGACTTGATAGAGGAATTCCGGATCGCTGCGGCCAGCATCTTCGGGGGAAAATTCCACATCATTAAGGAAGGATTTAGCATAGGCCACCATTTCTGGCACAATGTCAAGAACTTCCTGACGAGTCTTCTTAAGTTTGTATTGGAGGTGGATATCAGATGTGGCTAGGAAGGTGTGAATTCTGGGCTTGGCGGCGGGTCTGAGCGCATCGGCGGCAGATTTGATATCTTTTTGGGTAGCCCGGGCTAATCCGCAAATAATCGGGCTATCAGCTTCGCTGCCGACGCTGGCGGCAATTTTCTGTACAGCTTCAAAGTCCCCCGGACTAGCGTGGGGAAAACCTGCTTCAATGACATCAACTCCCAGTCGTGCCAGTGCGCGCGCTATGGTTAGCTTCTCATCCACATTTAAAGCGGCACCCGGGGACTGTTCCCCATCTCGAAGGGTGGTATCGAAGATAATCACACGGTCTGGACTGGTATTCATAGTTTTTTTGTACCGTTAACGAACTTGGGAGTTGTTCCTCTGATTATAGCAGCCGAGGCCGAGGGGGTTGTTAAGGAAAATTGCCCTGAGAATTTCTCGACTTGCTCGCGCTTTTCCGGCTTGCCCTCTTTTTGGCTACCATAGAGGATATAGATAAATTGGCGAGGTAGTTAACAATGTTTGGCAAACCAGCGAAGGAACCGAACCCACCGGAGGTCAAAGACCTACAGGAGGTGATGTTTTCAATTAAGCAAAATCTCGAACCAGATCAGGATAAAACTGATATTAATCTTGTTGATACTCCTACTCCAGAGGTGGTTACTGTAGTTGAAAATATTAGTAAAATTCTCTCTCCCTATTTTATCGTTTTGGTGGGTTTATTTCTCTATGATCGAAATAGTTTTATCGGTTTTTTGTTAGTCTTTACGGGAGTTTTAGCGATTTTTCGAGTTTCTCTCAAGGATATCAATAAAATCTTTGAAGAAGGGAAAAAGTTTTTCCCATCTAAATAGGTTTCTCGTTTGGATAGAGCAGTTTCTTAATGGTGAAGTGGCAAGTCTCTACTGTTAGGAAACGACTAGAGGGATGTTTTTTTGAGTTATCAGTCAGTGAACTGATAACTGATAACTGATAACTGATAACTGATAAGTACCTAAGCAAAATTAATTACACATTTCGATAAAGCTTTTGCCTCTTGCCTATTGCCTCTTGCCTGTCTTCACTAGGAAATTTATTTTGCATGAACTAATAACTGATAACTGATAACTGATAACTGATAACTGATAACTGATAACTGATAACTGATAACTGATAACTGATAACTGATAACTGATAACTGATAACTGATAACTGATAACTGATAACTGATAACTGATAACTGATAACTGATAACTGATATAAGATTATGTCTTTAGTTGCATCTTTACTCGATCGAGTATCTCCTCAGAGTTTACAACAATTGCGAGCCAGCGATCAAACTTGGCAAGCTTTGCGTTTAGAAAATCCGCTTATTCCTACGGTAATTAATCAAAGTCAAGAATCTTTAGGAGAGACGGATTTTGATCTAGTTATTGCGGGGGGAACCCTAGGAATTTTTATCGGGGCTGCTTTGCAAACTAGGGGCTGGCGTGTGGCATTATTAGAAAGAGGTATTCTGCGCGGTCGTGAGCAGGAGTGGAATATTTCCCGTTTAGAATTAAGCAGTTTTTTAGAGTTAGATTTATTGACCGAAGTTGAATTAAATCAAGCAATAGCGACGGAATATAATCCTGCTAGGGTGAGATTTTATCAAGGTTATGAGCTTTGGGTCAGAGATATTTTAAATATTGGTGTTGATCCAGTTTATTTGCTAGAGACTTTAAAAACTAAGTTTTTGCAAGCGGGAGGAAAGTTATTAGAAAATTCGGGGTTTAGCGGGGCAATTATTCATCCCGATGGGGTAATGGTTAAAACGGGAGAAATGACTTTAAAAACCCGTTTATTAATCGATGCCATGGGTCATTTTTCGCCAATTGCAAAACAGGCAAGAAAAGGAGAAAAACCCGATGGAGTTTGTTTAGTGGTGGGTAGTTGCGGTCAGGGTTTTCCCAGTAATGAAACTGGTGATTTGATTTATTCTTTTACCCCAATCTTGCACCAATGTCAATACTTTTGGGAAGCATTTCCCGCTAGGGATGGTCGGACAACTTATTTATTTACCTATCTCGATACCCATCCTGATCGCTTTAGTTTAGAATTTTTGATGGGGGAGTATTTAAGATTACTGCCGGAGTATCAAAAGGTGGATTTAGAAGCGGTAAAGTTTCAGCGTTTTCTAGCGGGTTTTTTCCCTGCCTATCGTCAAAGTCCTTTAAAAATGCCTTGGTCAAGAATTCTGGCAGTGGGAGATAGTAGCGGTAGTCAATCTCCGGTAAGTTTTGGCGGTTTTGGGGCAATGGTTAGGCATTTAAAAAGGCTAACTTTTGCCATCGAGGAAGCTTTACAAATCGATGCTTTAAACCGAGAAGATTTAGCTCTTTTACAACCCTATCAACCAAATATATCGGTAACGTGGCTATTTCAAAAAACCATGAGTGTCCGGATGTCTGCTAACCCTAATCCCAATCAAATTAATGACTTAATGAGTGGAGTTTTTCGGGTAATGGATAAGTTGGGAGATGAGGTATTAAAACCGTTTTTACAGGATGTGGTGCAGTTTTCTTCCCTCTCAAAAACTTTGCCTTTGGTTAATCCTCAATTAGTTTTACCGATGATTCCACAAGTGGGTATCAGTCCTTTTATTGATTGGACGGGGCATTATTTTAATTTAGCTTTGTATAGTTGTTTATATCCCTTGGCAGCCAACTTACAACCTGTTTTAGAAAAGTTACCCGACAAGCAAAAATATCTTTATCATCGTTATTTGGATAGTTGGAAATATGGCTCTGGGGGAGATTTTATCAGTAACCTGATAACTGATAACTGATAACTGATAACTGATAACTGATAACTGATAACTGATAACTGATAACTGATAACTGATAACTGATAACTGATAACTGATTTAATCTTTATCTTGAAAAAATTGTTGATCGAGATAATTGACTTTAGCATAGGGTTCTAAAGCGGAGAGAATTTGTCGGCCATAACTGCGAGCATTGACACGATTATCGAGGACAGCCACACAACCCTGACACTCCCGGAGAGACTGAACAGATTGCTGAATTTCCCTCACTGCTGTGGGTAAAAGATAGGCACGAAACCAGTCGAGATGTTGTCGTTTGTAGTAAGCAATTTTGCCAGCAACGAGAGGATTTTCGGGGGAAGGTAAGGGTAAAGTTGCGATAATTAATAAACTGGGAGTAAGAAATTTTTCTTGATGGGTTTGCCAGAATTGCCAACCACAAACGAGAATAGTATTACTATTAATTTCAGTTTTTTCCACTTGCACTCGCGAACCGTAATCGGCTGCGATTTGGGTGGCAATTTGTGCCTTGAGAGGAACATCTTCAATCAGGATCACGATCGGTTGTTCACTGGTATGATTAGCACTAACTAATTCCCGCACTTGCTTTAATAACATCGGTTGAAATTCGGGGGTGTTGGGGGCGCTGATGCGATCGGGTAGATATAAATGAATATATTCACTTTCGCGATCAGCTGCAAACTTTAGAGTTAAAATATCTCCGATACCCTGATTTTGACGGTATAAATTAGCGGATTTTTCGCTATCTAAAAAACTGCCGATTAAAACAAAGGGTTGCTGCTGCCAAATCGGTTTGAAAAAACTAGCCACCTCCAAAGGACTGATTTTTAGGGTAAATTCTTCTCGCTCTCGATCTACTGATGTCCAGAGGAGATAATTATGCTCGGGGATTTTTGCCGCTAAAAGTTGCCAAGCAGAATCAGTGGTTAAGTCTTGATGCAAGCGTTGCAGGAGAGCAATTATATATTCTTTTTCTTTGGCATCGATAAGATAGCAATTATAGGGATTAATTGGATGACCAAGAATACTTTGGCTAAGTTGTGCTTTAATTAAGTCTATAAACTCTCTATGCTGGGGATATGCTGACTCTAAAGCAGACCATTGTTCGGGAGTAATGGTGACGGTGAGATAATCTACTAGACAAGTTTCTAAATCTTCGGCTCGATCAATTATAGTGGCGATATTCTGGGGAAAATGACCGAGATTGCCCAATTTATCCTCTAACCATTGTTGGGGTGTGGTGAGGAGTAAACCGGTAAAATTAGCCGGAAAGCGATCGCTTTTGAGGATATCTCGCTGAGTTTGTAACCATGCTTGCAGACGGGGTATTTCCACTTCTAACAGTAGGTTTACTTCCGACTCTGGGGCAACAATCAGAACAGGTGTATTACCCAAAAGGGCTGGGGTGAGATAACTGAGACAATAACGGGTGAGAGTAGTTCCAGTTTGTATGAGAGAGGAACGTTTTAGGCGTAAAGCTCTAGCCACCAGTCGCCCCATAGTGAGATGATGAGACCAGTAAAAGCGTCCTTGTTCGCGTAAAAAAGCGCGTAGGGAAGAATGAACCGCTGCTTCTAATAAAACCATCTCATCTCAGTTATTGGTTATCAGTGATCGATCATAGCCTTGATTTTGCCACTGATTGCACTCCGAGACTCTCTTACGGTGATTTAGGTTGAAGCTCAAATTTTATCTTGGAACGGTAAAAACCTAGAAACTAGGTAGGGTTGCTGAATAATGGTAAAACCCTTTTAAAATAAGGCTTTTGACCTTTTTGAAATCCAAAAGTGCCTCGTCTGGGAGTGAGCAGGGGGAAAATTCCGGGACTTTTTCCCTGAAAATTAGGTAATTGAGCAGATGAAAATCGGTAAAATCCTACACTCCACACCCCACACCCCACACCCTACCCCCACCGAAAACTTTTTCAGCAAACCCTAGGTAAATGTGATTTTGCGGTAAAAAAAGCGATAAAAAACCACAATTGAACATTTTATGGCTTTTTACCGCAATTTACAGCCTTAAATTGTCAGGTTTATTTTCTGTTAGGATTTTTTACCACGACGAGATATTAAGGCTCCGATGGCACCGATACCAAAAATGCCCAGTGTCATGGATGGCTCGGGGACGGGAGTGGCAGTGATCTTAAATTCACTGGTGATAAACATTCCGAAAACGTTATCATCATTGGTTGGGTTCACTGTTTTTAAGCGCAGGAAGGTATCTCCATGCGAGATAAAAGCGTCAGGATTAGCACTATTGCCAAGAGCGAGATTATAGTATTCATCATCGATTCGCGGCCCACTGAAGGGGGAATCGAACGGGCCGGGGTTAGTAGGACTGTCACCTATCCCCCCAACAGTTATTAAGCCTCCTCGGGCTCCTTCGCCATCATCCTGTCCTCCTGCGCTACTGGTTAATCGTCGATTATTGGTCGAATTAGTGGTTACGTCAATCTCAGTGGCTTGCCCACTCGGTTGACGGCTATAACTAGAGGCGAGGGAAACCAGAAAATCTCCCCCAGTGTAAGGACTGGCAAAATCAAACTGGCTCGTGTCTCCCCCGGTGGACAGTTCCCCGTCTAAAATAACCGAGGTAAAACCTTGGGTAGAAGAATTGCTGTAGGCAACGACAAGAACCGCACCATCGTTATCGCCATTCTCAACGATACTAAAGTCTTGTAATCCTCCCGTAAAAGAAGAAGCGATGATACTGGTGACATCCCAACGGGCGGTGGTGGCTGGGTTTTGATTGGGACCAAGAATAGTTGCTGAACCCAAGGAAAGTGTACTCCCATTAAAAGTTACTCCGTAAACTGGACTCATATCCCAGACGGAAGTGGCATAGAGATAAGCCCTCTGAATAGTAGAACCTGTGGGTATATTGGCTTGAATAAATCCACTGTTAGTTGTGCTTCCGAAGCCGTCAATAGAAAGGGCGGCGTTGGAAATGACATTTTGTACCACCAAACTAGCGGAAGCAGGGGCAATGTTTAGGCAAAGTCCAACAGTAATCCCCAGGGGGAGCAATGAATAAGTAAGTTTTTTCATGATGAGCAACTGGCAACAACTTTTAGATTATAGCGTTTATCATGAGGATGAAGTATGGCGGTATTTGTCATCATCTCTGGACGATCAGATAATATTCCGACGTTCCGCCGTTGCGTCGTTCTCTAAAACCAGAAACTTCGTATCTCACTGTTAAGATAACTGCTAATAGACTGCATATCTATTCATAATTTGTTTAAGTCAAATTTTTCAAAAGTAATGGCAGAGATGGTTAATTATACTCACACCCCAAAATCTCTCCCAGAACGCCGTTTTTGGGCGTTTTTGAAATAGGGTGAGCGTTTCCAGCTTAGGTTCTTGGGCTCTTCTGGTTTCTGTGTGTAAACGAGGTCTATACTGATAGTTTCTTCTTTCAAAATAGTCCTAAAAGTCTTGCCCAGTAAGCATTTAACCTTACATAAGCAAAAATTATCACACAAAGTCGAGAAGAGCCGTTCTTGTTTACTTACGATAGACATAGCGTGCTAACAGACTTAAAAACCATTGGATGTAAAAGATTACTTTTGCAATTAGCTTTGACAAATCTCAACACAGTCTGGATGAGAAACGGGAAGCAATGGCAACAATTTAATCTACACCAAACATGATCGTACAGCCTTCATATAAAGACTTGTGTGATTTGACGCAGTAAAAGAAGTATTTAAGGACACAAGTAAGTTAAAACACACGCAATAAAAAGTTTTTATTAAGAAGGGACAGAACCCCGACAGGGGATGTACTATAGAGGACATGGAAATTAACAACCGACTACAACCCCGGAACTATTCCATCAAATTAGTTCCCTCAGAGAACCAACTTGAGCCAGATTGCACACTTTTGTCTGTTTGTCAAATTTTATGTAGGGTCTGCTGGAATAAATCTAAAAACATTGTTGGATAAGGTTTTTAGACTTTTTTCCCCTCAAAAAGTGCTGACCATTGGAGTGATCGCGGGTAAAATTCCAGGACTTTTTCCCTGAATTTTAGGTAACTGACTACCTCAAAATCGGGAAAACCCTACACCCCACACCCCACACCCCACACCCCACACCCTGCCCCCACCAACAAACTTTTTCAGCAGACCCTATGTAAAGAAAGATGTTACCAATGGATAGGCCGCCTACGAATCAGGAAAAATGGTACTGGTATTGATATTTTGAGCTTATGCTGTCCCATCTGCTTTTTACTTGCGACTTGGTGTGAGATGATGTAGAAAGGCGTGTTTTATGAGAAGGATAAAGAAAAGTAATGGCAGAAATTCAGTTTTCCAGGGGGTTAAAAGAATCAGTTGTTCCCGATATCCGCTTAAGTCGCACGAAAACGGGAGAGAAGGGATCGGCAAAATTTTATTTTGATCAACCGACTATCCTCGGAGATCAACAAACCGAGGAAATCACGGGGATGTATCTCATTGATGAGGAGGGGGAAATCGTCACCAGGGAAGTAAAAGGCAAATTTATCAACGGTAAACCCATGGCGATCGAAGCTACGGTTATTTTTAATTCTCCCGCAGAGTGGGATCGTTTTATGCGTTTTATGGAACGTTACGGCAGCGAAAACGGTCTAGAATTTACTAAATCCTCTTGATTTTGCCCTTAGCTTCTGGCAATCTGTCAAAAAACCCGCATTCAGAAGCGATGCGGGTAGAGGTAAGAAATCAGAGGAAAAACCTATTTATTTGACTCCCAACAATTCCACATCGAAAAGTAAAGTCGCGTTGGGAGGAATCACCCCACCAGCACCCCGCGCACCATAACCTAATTCTGGGGGGATAATTAAGGTACGCTGCCCACCGACTTTCATCGATGCGACTCCCTCATCCCATCCTTTGATCACTTGACCAACTCCAATGGTAAAGGTAAAAGGTTGATTGCGATCCTTGGAACTATCGAATTTTTTGCCGTCTGTCAGGGTTCCCGTGTAGTGAACAGTCACTTTTTGACCTTTTTGGGGACTTTCTCCGGTTCCTTCCACTATATCGATGTATTTTAGTCCCGAATCGGTGGTAACTGCTTGATCTAAATCCATGGAGATGATTTCCTTATTAATAGTTTGAGTGATAGGGGGTGGATCGATTTCTGCGGCGATCGCATTGGTTTTTTCCCCCCCACCAAAGAGGGAAGCAGCGATTAAAAATAAGCCACAAACCGCAATAATAGCAAAACTGAGCAAGATTTCGCGCATTGATTTCATAGTTCCCTAACGCCAGAGTTTATTCTCTAAGTCTCTCACCTGTCGTTCTAATCTATCAATCCTTCCCCGCAGTTCGTCCATTTCCGATTGTCGGGGAACCCCTAAATCCTGCAAAATATGGCGAATATAGCGTTCTAAGTTATTCTCGAAGTTCCCCTGTTCAGACTTCATCTGTGTCATCAGATCATCGACAAAGTTTTTAGCCTGATCAGAATTGATTTTACCGTCTTTGACTAATTCATCGCTCACTTCTTTGATCTTTTCTGCCACCATGGAAGTAGTGCCAATACCCATCAGCAGCAATTGTTTAATCCAGTCGCTATTATCCATTGTTTTCACCCCCTTCAAGGAGACGGTGATAAAAATATTCCTATTCCATTATGGACTTTTGCGGCGGTAACGGCAGAGCGATCGAGCAGATAACCCGCCAAGGCTATTCCAGTGGAACTACCCCCATCTAGGTTTAAACCGTCCTTTGCCGCCATTAACAGCAAAATTCGGGCTAATTCGCCTAAAGTTGCCCCCCTTCCTCCGACGCGATTATGGATAGCCACTAGCAAAATTTTTCCTTCTTGACTAACTGCGATCGCACTGCGGGAAGCTTGTTGATTTTGGAATGCCGGACTAAATTTTTCGGCATTTCCATCTAAAACTATGCGCCCATTCTGCAATAATAGGGGACCAGCACCTAAAATCTGGGGATAATTAGCAAAATCTCTCGGTAGGGTGACGCTATCGAGATTGACTCTCTCACCAATATTTAAATTAATATCTGTCTTTCGGCAGATGACTAAATAGCTATTTTCTGGTATGTCTATACTATCCTGTGGCAAAAGATTATTTAATTTCTCCGTTATGCGATCGCCTTGCACGACTAACCCGGTTTCGCGCTCGGTGAGGGGATGATAATTACTTCCCCAATCACGAGTATAACGACTGCAGCCGGCTGCTACAAAGGCACTATTTAACTGGGTTAGGGGAAAACGTTGTCCGGTGGCAGTAATGAGAGTTTCCTCTAAACTCAGGCGATCGATCCTGATTTTACCACGATTATCCCATGCGATCGCTCCTCGGTTTAAAATTGGTCCGGATAACCATTTACCATCCACACGAATTGCCCCCAAAGGTAACTGATTATTACGATTAAAAAAGCCGCCATTAATCATCGCTACCGCATTACTTTCGCTATTAATCGTGATCAGGGGATTAGTGCCGCGCATTGAGGTGGAATTAGCGGTGATTGGTTTAATAGTTATCTGAGGATTTCTGGGATCGATTTCTAACCAAGTCACGGGAAACCAATCTTGATCTAACTGGATATATTTTTGATTCCAGACTAACCCTGGTTGCCAAACAATGCGCTTTTCATCCATAGCATCGGGACGAGAATCAATGATAATTCGGGGAGGATTATCCACACTGCTGATCTGTAATCCGTAGGCAGTGGGAAGGTTAACTTTTAAACGACTGATCACCCCATTATTTTCTAAGGAAGTAATCTGAGTGGCTAAGTTATTATTAGAGTTACCTAGATCATCTTCATCGTTATTTTGATTACTGTTACTAACAGTTTTGGGTTGAAACCTAGAGATAAGCGATTGCTGGGTATTTCCTTCTAGGGTAATCACTGCTTGATTTTTTGCCTGACTAACTTGCCAAAAGGTCGGGCGATCAAGTTGAATAATAATCCTTTGTACTGCCCCATAATTTTCTAGCTGAATATCTTCAATCTGAGGAGCAGGAAAGTTAATATTTAAACTATCGCCATTAATAGTGGTTGTTGCCCCCATTTTTAGTAAAATATCCGTAACGTCTAACCAGCGATCGGGATTGATCAAATTAGCCGATAAAGTTTGTAAATTAAACCAGCTTATCGGTTGCTTTTTCGGATCATTTGTGCTAAGAAAATCCATGCCGAATAATTGTCTTGCTCCCGTGTCACCCATGGCAATTCTGGTACTATTTGCTGCTGTCCACTGTCGCCAAGAAACGGGCAAAGAACGACCATTAAGAATAATTGTTCGTCCCTGTTGCTGGTTTGATAAATCCCTAGAAGCTAAAGTTATTGGTGATCTATGATCGGCTAAAGATATAGCTGGACTGGCGATAATTATCAAGGAAGTTACCGTTAAACAGATAGATGAGAAAGTCAGGTAATTTAACTTCATAATTATCCCCCTAAATCACCTGAGTTAAGGGAAAATTTGAGGATTTATATCCTTGGCAAGAGAGGCTAGAAGGGACTATATTTTTTTGATAAATAACCTCTAATAATTCTTCAGGTGTTACTACCATCGGTTTAGAGTTATATAGATAACTAGAGGCTTTTTTAAGTTTTTGATCATAGGTAACTAAATAATCACAATTAGCGGCACTACTTAAAATTAAAACATCATTCGAGTGTACCAAAATATTGCGAATATCTCTAGCATTTTGCCAATATTGATCAAGTTTAACTAAATCAAAATCCAAGATAGTCACCTTTTCTTGAATCCGATCGACTATTTCAGGATGATTACGAACTTCTGCCAAAAATAATAACTCTTGTAAAACGATCGCATTAATAGCAAGACAAACGCGATCGAGTATTTCTCGATCGAATAAATGTACACTGGCTAGATCTCCTCGTAGATAAGAAATCAAAACATCAGTATCTAAAAAAACTAGAGACTTCCCCATTGATTTTCTTCTCCTTGATGATAAAGAGCAATGATTTTTTCCGTGACTTCTGTAATACTGAGATTATCGGTATTAACTTCGATCGCATCTGCGGCTTTTCGCAGGGGTGCTAGGGAGCGATTACTATCCAAATAATCCCTTTTTTCAATCTCTTGGGTTAATTCTGTGAGACTAATACCCCCATTTCCCTGCGCTTCTAAGTCTTTTAATCTCCTTCTCGCTCTTTCTTCGGGTGTCGCTGTCAAGAAAATCTTTAATTCCGCTTCTGGGAAAACATTAGTACCAATATCTCGACCTTCCACAACTATTCCCCCCGACATTCCCAGCTGTCTTTGCAGGGTGACTAACTGCTGTCGCACCGCTTTTTGAGCGGCAATTCTGGACACTTGCGCGGTAATTGCGGGAGAGCGAATCTCTAAAGTCACATCCTGCCCATTAATCTTCACTATAGTCACATTTTCGGGACTATCGGCCGGAATTATTGCTATCTTCGCTAAAGATAATAACTCGGCGATGGCCGCTTCTGCGGACAAATCCAGACCGGAATTCACCACTAACCATGTCACTGCGCGATACATCGCACCGGTATCGAGATAGGTTAACCCCAATTTTTCCGCTACTAAGCGCGTGACTGTCGATTTTCCCGCTCCAGCAGGCCCATCAATAGCGATAACTGGCCGACGTTGACACAAGATAATATTATCAATTAAACGGGTTTGACCGATCAATCCAGCGATCGCTAATAAGCCCCTTGCTTCGATCTGCTCGATCGGTTGTAAACTCTGGGGATGGACTAAATCCAGATACTGACAGCGAAATTCTGGCACTCTGTCGAGATTTTTTTGGACAATAGCCAGTAGTTTTTCCCTTTGTCTTTCCCCTAAACGAAAACTTTCGAGAGCTAATTGCAAACTTTGGGGGATAATTGTCGCTTTTTCCCTTTCTGTGGCTGATAGATACTGATTGCGAGAACTAACGGCTAATCCCGATGTTTCTCGCACTGTAGCACAAGCGCGAATCTCGATCGCTAAATTTAAATCTCTGACTAATTGCCGGATAATCGCTAACTGTTGGGCATCCTTTTCGCCAAAATAGGCGATCGTCGGTGCAATAATATTAAACAACCGCGTGACAATTGTGGCTACTCCCTGAAAATGTCCTGGACGAAAAGCACCACATAACCCGCTAGTCAGAGAAATCGGGGGAACAACTGCGGTTATCTCCTCAGAATCACCAATTCCTAAAGTTTCCGCACTCGGAGCAAAAATAGCAGCAACTCCCAAGTATTCACACAATTGGCGATCGCTTTCAAAGGTGCGGGGATAGCGAGAAAAATCCTCTGTAGGGCCAAATTGTAGAGGATTAACAAAAATACTAACCACAGTCACCTCCGCTTCCGTCACTGCGCGTCGAATTAGACTAGCATGACCTTTATGGAGAGCGCCCATGGTTGGCACGAGGGCAATACTGTGATCGGGGCGATAATCAGCCAAAAAAGTGCGTAAACCGGGGATTGTCGTGAATATTTGCACAGGGTTCACTCCTTTAATAGCCTATTCCACTACTATTCGCCATTCGTGCAGTTAATACTCCACATAGCCATTTTTAATCAGGGGATGCTGCCCGATGATCGATTCGGCTGCTTCCGGGGAATCGGCTTTAAATAATAACATCCCATCGCCTCTTTCTAGCCAATAACTCGTTTTTGTCTCCTGTCCTGTCTCGGTTAACCGCTGCACATAGGCTTGTTTGACAAACTAGGGCATAATTTTTTTCAGGACAATGACTGGTAAGCATCCCGAAAATTATATAGATTAATGGCAAAAAAGACTTGACAAAATTCCTCGATTTGACCTATACTTTTTATTATAATGGGAATCCGTGCTGAAATATATATAAGCCTTTTTTAGTTCCGATAATTAAGTGGTTCTGATTAAATAGAAGATAGATTTTGTCTTTGATACCCCCTGCCCCCTAGGGTTGATTCAAGGTAGGGTTGATTCATGAATCAACCCTACCTTGAGGGCGACTTTTTCCCCGTATTACCCTTCTGCCGCTGCCGGGGTTAACCTCGACTCTACAACAATGGTTATGGAAGTCGAAAACTGGTATCATCTACGTCGCTGCTGTCAGCCTGCTTTTGAATGTCTTGTTCGTCCCGCTGCCAGTCGGTAGCCCCTCTCGAAATCACCTCACCATGACGACAACAACTCTGACTCCCGCACCAGTTCAAGCGGCAGAAAATTCCCCAGCACCCCCTGAGTGGGTAGATTGGCAAGTCGCCCATCAAATTCCGGGACGGCTGCGAATTCGCATTCCTCGCCTCAATTGGGATGACGAATTTGCCAGACGCTTACAGCGATCGCTGCTTAGAACCACTGCCATCAGCGAGAGCCGCATCAATGCCGCAGCCTGCTCCCTGATTGTCTCCTACCAGGCGGAAATGCTGTCAGCAACGGCCATCCTAGATTACTTGCAAGCGGCCATCCCAGCGGCCGGCCGGGAAAGAGAGCCAAATCCAAGCGAGAAAGTCGGGGCTAGGAATCAGGGGACTTGGCCAACTTTAGGGATGCCGGCCTTAACCTTGGCTGTGGCGATCGCTGCTGCTCCCCTAGAACTGCCCTTCTCGATTGTGGGGGGAATTGTCCTTGCGGCTTCAATTCCTCTCTGGCAGAGGGTTGGCCAAGCCCTCACCCAGCAGGGACAAGTGACAATAGACTGCCTCGATGCCCTCTGGTTGAGCTACCAACTGCTGCAAGGTAACAACATCGCCGGCGCACTCGCCCTCAATCTGGCAGCAGTGGGAGAGAGCCTGCGCCAGAGCAAGCTCCAACAGCTAGAAGACGAGCTATACCTGCTGTTCGAGCAAGAAGATGCAGAAATCCACTGGCTCTCTGACCGGCAGCGGTTCGCTCCCGTTCCCGAGGCAGCTCGAGAAGGGTGGCTAGATTCCGTCGAAAAAACCGAACTACTCCAGAACCTCAAACCCGTCGCCCAAGGAGCGATCCTACCCACTTTGTTCCTGAGTGGCACTTGGGCAATCCTGACGGGAGACTTGGGGCGTGCGAGTGCGCTGTTACCCCTCGACATCGGGGTTTCCCTGCGGGGCGTTACTCCCTTGGCAGTGGTTTCGACCCTGACGGCGGCAGCGCGACAAGGCGTTTACATCCGCAATGCCAGGGTACTGGAAAAGCTGGCTCAGGTGGATACTCTGGTCTTTACTCGCGAAAGTTTCCAGGACTTGATTACCCCGGAGCTGCCGGTGAGTTGGGGCATCCCTTATCAGTGCATCCACTTCGCCACCGATGCGGCTGCTGTTGAGGGCCTCCAAGAACAGTTGCACCGCCAAGGTAAGCGGGTGGCTTGGATAACCGACAGTGGTACTGATTGCGCTTGGCTGCCCAGGAGGATCAGGTGGTCATTTCTCTAGGGAGAGGGGATTTTGAAGCGGCCGCAGATGTCATCTTGCACAGCCAGGATCTCCAGCCCCTCGGCTACACCTTTGCTCTGGCGCGGCATACCCTTGCCACTGCCTACGGGAGTTTGGCGATCGCTACCCTGCCCAACCTGTTAGTGGTGGCAGTCGGGGCATTTTCGGGACTCAACCCGGTGGCAGCCGCCGCAATCAACGGCAGTTCAGCCATCCTCGCAGAATTGAACAGCCTGCGCTCCCCGAAACTAACCCCTTAGAAAACGGGTTTCTTTGAGAAACTATTTAGAAAATGGGTTTCTTTGAGAAACCCGTTTTCTTGTAATAAATGTTAATTTTTGTGATAGCACCCTTGAAAAATTGGGGATTGTTGGGCTAAAACTGTTAGAAATAAACTTTTGCAGTTAATGTCATGATTTCTACCCTGTTGCCGATTTTTCCTGCTGTTTACGATAGTTTGTTCGATTTAGCTCAATCTGATGGTTTTTGGGCAAATTTGGCAATCGCTGTGGGTTAAGGGGGTGAAATCATAACAATCCGTTGCCAAAACCGACTTTTCAGAATACAATAGATAAGAGTAGTCATTCATCGCTCAGATTAGTTAAGATGATATTACATGACTAATAATATTGACCATGACCGCTTATTTAAAGAGTTAATCTCCACCTTTTTTGTCGAATTTATCGAGTTATTTTTTCCTCAATTGATGGATTATTTAGATAGAGACTCGATTACTTTTTTAGACAAAGAAGTATTTACCGATGTCACGGAAGGAGAAAGGTATGAAAGCGATTTAGTCGCACAAGTTAAGTTTCGAGGAAAAGAATCTTTTTTTCTGATTCATGTCGAGGCGCAGGAAAGTTCCCGCCAGTGGTTTAATCGGCGAATGTTTACTTATTTTGCTCGCTTTCATGAGAAATTTGTCTTACCGATTTATCCGATTGTAATTTTCTCTTATTCAAAGCCAAAAAGAGAAGCGATTAGTCCTGACTGACGGACACATTTTTCAATACAAAGACAAGTACTGTTATGTGAAAGCCTCAAACTCCTGAATAAAAGAAAAGGTAATTTTGCCATAATAATCCTGACGAGCTTTGCGAGAAGCAAAACAGGGAAAAGGGTCAACAGAAAATAAGTGGTCAAGTCGCAAGAAGGGACGCGCCCTGACTGACGGACACATTTTTCAATACAAAGACAAGTACTGTTATGTGAAAGCCTCAAACTCCTGAATAAAAGAAAAGGTAATTTTGCCATAATAATCCTGACGAGCTTTGCGAGAAGAGCCAACAGGGAAAAGGGTCAACAGAAAATAAGTGGTCAAGTCGCAAGAAGGGACGCGCCTTATGAACAACTCCCGCCAGCCAACGTCAACCAATTTTCAAATAACTCAAACCACGCCGAAAATGAGCATCAACCTGACGGCGAGAGCCAGATTGTTGAACCGCCATGCCAGTTAAAGTAGCAAAGAGAATAGAAATGGCAACAATGAGATAGAGACGTTCTAAACAAGCAGCAGAGCGAACACGAGAATGTTCCCAGTCAAAAACGCCCGATTTACTGCCCTTGAAAGAGATGTTCAATGGGAAAACGAAGACCATACTGCCAGAAGGTGTCAAGGGTAGGAGGTTCATCGCTCAGAATTGCCCAATTATCCTTAACCCCTGGAACAGAGGCTAAAGCAAGATGAGCAGTGATTCTAGCCTCCTGCCAGACTTGAACGTTGCGATCAAAGCAGGCTTGCCGTTTGGGAGGATAGAGTTCTCTGACCTCATAGCCAAAACCCCGACGGCGAACACCGTAAATGAGGGTATCGCAAGGTAAGCGAAGACACCAATGCCAAGTATTTTTCCTGAGCCATTGAATTAATTGCTGATTGGCAAAGCCTCGGTCGGCTAACAGCATGACATTCTCAAAGCCCTGAAGATAGCCTTTGGCTCTGTCCAACAAGGGTTCGTATTTCTCAAAAGCTAGGCTGGCACTACCATGTTCTAATCCCATCCACATCAAGGGGACGGCTCTCCCCCGCAGACCACCGCTAGATAGACTTTAGACGTTCATAATCTGAGATTTATTAAACTTCTGAAATCGTAGAGTCAGCAAGGAATCCAGTTCTTTTTTATGTTTCAGATGGGCATCATTCAGACATTCATAAATAGCTGAAGAAAAGTCAGAAAAGTTCTCATAATATTTACCATATAAACATTTCTTTTTGACCAATTTCCACAGCCTTTCAATTAAATTTAGATTAGGTGAATAAGACGGCAGATAGAGCAGCTCTATTGACAAAGAAAGAGCCAATTCTTCAACAATTTTACATTTTTGATAGCGGGCATTATCTAAGACTAGAGTGATGGGAATCATTAGTCCTAAAGCAGCTATTTTTGACCGGAGTTCACAGACTTGAGTTGCCGTAATATAAGTGTCATTCGTAACCAGAATAACTTCATGAGTTATTGCATTTAATACTCCTAAAACATTGAAGCGTTTACGCCCGCTCGGTGACTTAACAAAAAGTCTCTCAAAACACCAAACAAAACCGAGAAATGCTCCCATGACGAAGTGAGCGGCATCAACAAAAAAACAGCCCTTTTTCCTTCTTTTGCCTCATTTAGTCTGGGTTCTAGCTTTTTTTCTTTGTAGTCCTCTTGTTCATCTGGGTCAGCTTTAGAAGGAAGAGAACCTACTTTTAAACATTTCATTCCCATTGATTTTAAAAATTTTCTCACTTGGGTAGGACTTCGTTTTATTCCCGTCAATTCTTCTATCCTATATACAGCTTCATTTATTGTGGCTGGTGGATTTTTCTCGAAGTATTTTTTGAGGGTTTCTTTTTGAAACTCTAATTCACTTTTAGGGCGATAGAAGTTGATTTCTTTTAATTTTTCTATTCCGCCTTCTTGATAATCGCGAAGATAGGTTAATAAGGTATTTGGCGAGATTCCTGCTAACTGACAAATTTTTTGGTGCGGTATCTTTTGGCTTTTTAACCAGAGAACTTCCATCTTCAGTTGAACCCGGGGATGGGGATGATGAAATCTTTCATAATACAGTGAGTTCTTTTCTTCTTCCGTGAATTCTAGGTTAATCATGTTTTTAATGAGTGCTTTGCTTCTAATTATGACTCTTAAACTATATTATTGTCCTTGAGTAAAAAATGCAATTTGTAGCCGTGCAAAGTATAGACAAAGCAGTATTGATTCCACAACAGAGTGGTATCTATTGCTAGATACAGTCTTTCCCCCTTCTCCTTCCAAGTCTCGATGGCTTTCAATATTAAGGGGATGTATATCTTTTCCACCGCTACTCTTCCATTCTGGCAAAAGCGATTCCACCGTCTCTGATAACTATTGGCTTGTTCGGCTCTGCTTTGTACAAAGGGTTCCCATCTGGCTTGATTGAGACTTTGACTACTGAGTAGGGCTGTCACCATCCAACTGAGGACGGTTAAATGTCTTTTATCCACAAATCGGCTTCCTTGTTCTAGATAGGAATAAACTTGGGAGAAGATTCTGTTCTCGGTTTTCATCTTGTAGGGATTCTTGCTTTTTCCCTATCTACCCAGATATTTTTCTTTTTGGCAACCCTTGTCTTGTCAGGTTTTGACCCACTTGTGTCCGTCAGTCAGGTAATTATCTGGTATGGGCGGTTCTGGCTTGACACTATTGCAGTCAGATTTGTTGCCTAGACTGCCATCATTGGCTGTCTTTTCATCATGGCAATGTCGATGAAGAAGTTGGAGGTTATTGTAACTGTTATTCCCCCCTAGTGATTTAGGGGTGATGTGGTCTATCTCCATTAAATCCCCATCTCTTAAGAAGTGTCCACAGTGAGTACATTTCCCTTTTTGCTTTTTCAACAGTTTTGAAATTTCTGTTGGCATTTCGGGATGAGTCCCCATTCTTGAACTCCAATAAACTAGGTTTCCATCGTAGGGTGAGGCGTTCCCTTTGACCTTCACATAGCGTCGGATTTCCGTTTCTCTATGTTCGTACAACCTTAGAGGATTATTTTCTTCTCTGGTTGTGAAAGCCCAGTTATTGCCACCTATTGTGTGAAAGTGTCTTTTAGAAATCCACTTTCTTCCTTTGTTTCGATGGCGTTTTATCCCCCATTTGATGAGTTTATGCCCTAGGATGTGGGTTAATCTTTCAAAGATTTTCTGACTAACCACTGTTGAGAAGTAATTGCACCATCCTCTTATTACAGGGTTTAACCTTTTAATGAGTTCAGCTTGGTTGATTCCCTTGCTGGTGTTTATGATGCGTTTAAGTTCTCTATAGTGTCTTATTTGACTCTCTTTGTTAGGGGTTATTATTGTTTTGAAACCAAGCAGATTACCTCTGACTTTTCCCGAGGTGTATTTACCGACGGGAAATTGTCTTATATTAAACCCTAGAAAGTCGAATCCAGCTTGTTCGCTTTCATCTTCTCTCAGTGTGTGGGCTATTCTTGTTTTACTTGGTTTTAACTCAAGTCCGATGTTTTGTAACCATCCCTCTATTTCCTTTTTGATTAGGAGAATAACCCCTAGGTTTTCATGTAGTACCACAAAATCGTCTGCATATCGGATTAAGGTCACTGATTTTATTTTGTCTCTAACACTCATTTGTGTCCCGTCTTTGCGTTTCATGTCAAATGAGGGTGCTAGATTCATAACCAATTCCTCTAACCCATGAAGTGCTATATTTGCCAATAATGGCGATAACACTCCGCCTTGCGGTGTACCTTCTGAGGTTGGGAATAACTGTTTGTCGTCTATGACTCCTGCTTTTAACCATGATTTGATTTGTTTCCTCATGGTTGGGTAGGTGTTAAGTTTTTCTAACAGTTTTTGATGGTCAATGCGGTCAAAGCATTTAGCTATATCTGCATCAAGAACATACTTTGCCTTTTTGTTAATGGCTTGGAATATCCCTGCTATAGCATCGTGACAAGAGCGTCCTACTCTAAATCCATAGCTGTTAGGCTCGAATTTGGCTTCCCACTCTGGTTCTAGTACCAGTTTAGCTAGTGCTTGTAAGGCACGGTCTTTCATGGTAGGTATTCCTAAAGGTCGTTTTTCGCCGTTGGGTTTGGGAATCCATACTCGGCGTGTGGGTTTGACCTTTGTTCCCAAGTTTAGTTCAGTCATTAGGGTTAACCGTTGTTTTGGGGTTAGAGATTTAACTCCATCCACACCTGCGGTTTTGGCTCTTCTGGTTTCTGTGTGGAAACGAGGTCTATACTGATAGTTTATTCCGCCAAATAGCACTAAAAGTCTTGCCTGATAAGCATTTCACGATTCCATAAGCAAAAATTATCACACAAAGTCGAGAAGAGCCCGGTTTTCTTTCCTTGATTGTCTTGGGTTACTCTACGCACCGCTAACGCTTTAGCACTGTAGGACTTTAACAATAATTTTTGGAGTCTGTGAACCTTCTTGACATCTCCACAACTAGACGCTCTGAAAATTCGTTTTTGTAACTTAAAAACCTGACGTTCAACCTTTTTCCAATTGATGTCTTGCCAAGTCTTCCATTTATCCATCTGTTGAACAGTGGTCATAACTTTTACATTACTACTTACAACTTTTCATTCCATGTAATCGTGAGTCCGTCTGCATATCCTATTCGTTACAAATAGGCGTTGGCTTTTGACTCAATCTTTCCCTACTATTACCTGCTGTATTGCAGAGTTTTCGTCTTAGCTGACTGCTCTTAGTTTTCGACCTTTACTAAAGAGTAATAATAGGGTTACTTCGTTCCTCATAACCTTTGGTTTGTTCCCTTTAGGATGTCATCTCTTTACCGAGTTTTTGGGTAACGCTTGGTAAGTAGTCGTGCAAAATTAATTTCCTAGTGAAGATAGGCAAGAGGCAAGGGGCAAGAGGCAAGAGGTGGTTAGATATGTGTAATTAATTTTGCTTAGGTACTTATATCGATACAAATCCTTATACCACCCTATACTATTGACCTTTTGGTACTGGCAGTGTGTCAGCCTTATTTCACTGCTTCGCCGTAACGGTAATTCGGACGATGACTTAACTTTCGTTATCCATAGGAACTTGCTTACGGTTGACTTATTTAGGCTATAAGTCGCTTTTTCCGCTCGATTCCCTGCTTTACGGATTGATGGCTAGTCGCTACCGTAAGGGCGTTTGCTTTCATTCCTGCGTCTGGAAGGTAAGACTTGGGGTTTCTAGGATACTAGCCCTCACTTACAAGGTTATGAAGTTGTCATCTGCTGAGGATTAAAGTGCGTACTCAACCCAGTTAGGGTTACTCAACAGAGGCCAGTCATCCCCCTATTTCTAGGTTTCGACTGAACGAATCGCACTTAATTGCGGCGTTTACATCCCTATCATGGAAAGTCCCACAAAAAAGACATTCCCACTCGCGGATATTTAACGCCTTTTTCCCGCCAATATTCCCACAACAGGAACATCTTTGGCTAGTTGGCTCCCATCGGGAAATTATCCGAAAATCACGCCCATATTTATCAGATTTTGCTGATAGTATATCTCGAAAAGAACGCCATCCTCAGTCTGATATGGCACGGGATAACTTACGATTTTTAACCATTCCTGATGTGTTTAAATCCCCTAAAATTATTGTTTGATTTTCACGAACAACTCTAGGGGATAGTTTATTCAAAAAATCAGTGCGAGTGTCTTTAATCTTTGCGTGGATTTCAGCCACTTGTTTTCTGGCTTTTTCCCGTCGTTTACTTCCTTTCTGTTTTCTAGAAAGGTTTTTCTGTGCCTTTCTTAGTCGTTTTAATCGTTTCTTGAACGGTTTTGGTGCGTTGAACTTTTCCCCTGTTGAAAGAGTCGCAAAGGTAGCAATCCCTAGATCGATCCCTATGGTTTGCTTGTTATCTGGCAAAGTTTCAGGACGAATCTCGACAACGAAACTGAGAAAGTATCGATCTGCTGCGTCTTTAATCAAGGTGACGCTAGAAGGTTTAGAGGGTAATGGACGGCTCCAAACGACTTTAAAATCACCGATTTTTGCCAAAGTAACGTGGTGTTGATTAACGGTAAAACCATTGTCAGTAAATCTTGCCGATTGTTGAGATTTACGTTTTTTAAACTTGGGAGGTTTTACTTTTTTTCCCTTCCTTTCTCCCTGACAAGATGCAAAAAAGTTAGAATAGGCTGTCTCTAAATCTCTCAAAGACTGTTGTAAAGGAATAGAATAAACCTCAGTTAACCACTTTCTTTATTCTGTTTTTTTAGTCTGAGTTAGTCTTTTGGAAAACTCGGTATATTTTGGCTTTTTTTCTCCTTGTTGATAAGTAGTCATGCAAAATTAATTACCTGCCCGATCGAGCTAAAACCCTTACGGGGCAATGATCGTCATGTGTAAATAATTTTGACTAGGTACTTAGAGTTCTTGGCAGTAAGCTAAGGTATCGTTCCAGACAACACGCACGCACCCGAACAACTGAGACAAAAGCTTTTTTTGTTGGTCTGTTGGGTAAAGGCGATATTGATACCTTGCTTTCATTGTTGGTTTAAAATGTGTCTATCTGTACTCTATTTTAACTAGGTCTATCAATAATGTCAAGTCGGTCAGTAATCAGTAATCAGTAATCAGTAATCAGTGATCAGTGATCAGTAAAAAGACAGTACCGATGCAACAAGTTACACCGTCAAGGATGAAAGTAGTACCTACTTCCCACTTCCCACTTCCCACTTCCCACTTTCAAGTCAGTAGGAAAATTCTATTTAATACTGCACACTTAAAAAATCACATCTGATAACTTACCCACTGATAACTGATAACTGATAACTGATAACTGATAACTGATAACTGATAACTGAGAGGTGCGCCACTGGAAGTTCTCAGATGCTCTATTAAAGATCAAGAAAAGCCGTCGTTTCACGACGGGGTTTTAACCAAAATTTTCGATAAAAATTGCTGTAGAAAGAGCAATAACTGATATGCTCGATGACCTAAAATTCTATTATGTAGCGCAGACAGAAGTGGAAGATGAAGAAAATATTCCCACGGAACCAAATTCTGAAAGGTGGGATAGCAGTTATTTTAATGGCTAGGTACAGAGTCTTCCTTTTCAGGAGTTAGCAGCTATTATTCAGAGGATAATAACCCATGAGTTTATAATTTATTCCTATAAGAAATGTTGTAAATCTCTGCTCAGAAATAGAATCGGTCGGTGAGTCTGGCGGAAAAATTATCTTAAGTACCTAAGCAAAATTAATTACACATCCAAGCCGTCACCCGTCAGCCAAACGCTTTTTGTTGTGATCAGTAAACAGTGAACTAAAAATTCAAATCTGATCCCTGATAAGTACCTAGGCAAAATTAATTACACATATCTAACCCCCCCTTTGCCTCTTGCCTCTTGCCCTTTGCCTTTCTTCACTAGGAAATTTATTTTGCACGACTACTTAGCTGTCTCGGAGTCCCCCGTCTCCTGTCTCGGAGTCTCCTGTCTCGGAGTCTCGACTAGGAAATTAATTTTGCACGACTACTTATAATACTAAATCCGTTAAGTATAGGTAACATATCAGGATAGGCACTCATGCAAGAGGCAAGAGGCAAAAGGGGGAATAGATAATCAGTTTTTAATAACTGGATTTACGATAATTGCTAATTGTTGGTATTGCTGCATAAGTGCGTAAAAGCTGATAGGATAACGAACGGAAAAAATATAGCTTGTCAAGGTGCAAGAAATCGCTACAATCATTACCAGCAGAGGCGATAGTAACCCCTCGATCATCCACTGGTTAACGAGCGCTAATGATTAGACAAACTTGGTTTTCTCAAGCGGTTTCGAGACAGCGAACCCGTGATTTTCCCGGTCGATCATTGATCGAGCCTCCACGGGCTTTTTTTTGGAGTTGATCGAACCATGTTGCAAGGATGGATTCAAATCGCGCTCACGATCCTGATAATCGTGGCAATCACCCCCTTTTTCGGGCGCTATATGGCTAGGGTGTTCATGGAACGGAGAACCCTACTCGACCCACTGTGCGATCGAGTCGAGAGTCTTCTTTACACCTTCGTCGGGGTGAAAGGGAAAGAGAATATGACCGGCTGGCAGTACGCCCGCGCCGTTCTCTACAGTAACGCAGTAATAGCAATTCTGGTTTTTTCCCTGATTGCGGGCCAAGGAGTCCTTCCCCTCAACCCGACGGGGATCCCCGCCCCCACTTGGGACACCACGCTACATACGACGATTTCCTTTATCACCAACACCGACCAACAGCATTATTCCGGAGAAACCACCCTCAGCTACGGGAGTCAGATCTGGGGACTCGGCTACCAAATGTTCACCTCGGCCGGAACCGGTCTAGCGGTGGGGATCGCCTTTATTCGGGGACTGACGGGGCGACCGTTGGGCAATTTCTACGTCGATCTGATCCGAGCGATCACCCGTATCCTCTTACCGCTCTCGATCGTGGGAGCAATTGCCCTGATCATCGCCGGAGTCCCAGAAACCCTCGCCGGCCCGGCGATCTTGCCGACGCTAGAAAACCCCAACCTGAGTCAGGCGATCGCCCGTGGTCCAGTGGCCCACTTCGAGATCATTAAGGAATTGGGAGAAAACGGCGGCGGCTTTTTTGCCAGCAACTCGGCCCACCCCTTTGAAAACCCGAACGGATTCGTCAATCTGGTGCAGTTGGTGGCGATTCTCTCGATTCCCACCTCCCTGATCTATACCTACGGTATTTTCGCCGATAATCTCAAGCAAGCTCGGTTAATCTATCTAATTCCCCTCGGTATCTTCATCGGCTTTACGATCATCACCGCAATCGGGGAATATAACGGCAACCAGGCGGTTAACTCCCTGCTGGGGGTCGATCGAGCGGTTAACTTCGAGGGGAAAGAAGTACGCTTCGGTTGGGCGCAATCGGCCCTGTACGCGGTAACTACCACAGCCACCATGTGCGGTGCGGTGATCGCCATGCACGATTCCTTGATGCCGAACGGCGGCTTCGCCACCCTCTCGAATCTCTTCCTGCAAATCGTTTTCGGCGGTCAGGGAACTGGCACCGCCTACCTGTTTGCCTATCTAATCCTCGCGGTATTCGTCACCGGGTTGATGGTGGGACGAACCCCGGAATTCCTCGGGCGCAAAATTGAGAAACGGGAAGTGGTGTTAGCGAGTTTTTTAATTCTGCTGGTTCACCCGATCGCCATCCTCATCCCTGGAGCGATCGCTCTTGCCTTTCCTGACTTTCAGGGCATCAGTAACCCCGGCTTTCACGGATTATCTCAAGTTATCTACGAGTACGCTTCCGCCGCCGCCAATAACGGATCGGGCTTCGAGGGACTGGGGGACTCCCAACCCGCACCGCTCGCGATCGCGGCTGGGGCGAAACCGACGATGACCGCTCTCTGGTGGAATCTCAGCGCCTGCTTCAGTTTATTGGCCGGACGGTATATCCCGATCGCTGCCCTGCTCTTGTTAGCCGATGGGATGTCCCGCAAACAACCAGTTCCCGCCACCACCGGAACCCTCCGCACCGATACCGGACTCTTTACCGGCGTGACGGCGGGGGTGATTTTAATTCTCGGTGCGCTGACTTTCTTGCCGATATTGGCCTTCGGTCCGATCGCGGAAGCCTTTCAAATCACCCGGATGATCGGCTAGGAGTTTAGATAATTTATGAGAACGAACAAAGGAAATTCCAAATCCCCCCGACCGTTGCGAGTGCCGAGAGGTCGCCGGGACGACCGGCGCCATACCCCCAAGGTAAACCGGACCGGTCTCTATCAAAGCGCGATCCGGCAGTCCTTTCTCAAACTCGACCCGCGCATCGCCGTGCGTAACCCTGTCCTATTCGTGGTCTGGTTGGGAACGATCGTCACGGCCCTGGTGACGATCGACCCGTATCTATTCGGCACGATCGCTGGGGAGAAGGGACAACAACGGCTACTTAACGGCATCATCACCCTGATCCTCTTCTTAACCGTGCTGTTTGCCAACTTCGCCGAGGCGATCGCCGAGGGACGGGGAAAAGCCCAGGCCGATGCCCTGCGATCGACCCGCAGCGACACGATCGCCCGAAAAATCCTGGCCGACGGTTCGATCGAGTCGGTCAGTTCCACGGCCTTGGGTCGGGGCGATCGGGTAAAACTGCTGGCTGGGGACGTGATTCCCGCCGACGGGGAAGTGATCGAGGGAATCGGTTCGGTGGATGAATCGGCGATCACCGGAGAATCGGCCCCGGTCCTCAAACAACCCGGCACCGACATCGCCAGTTCCGTCACCGGTGGTACGCGGCTTCTCTCGGACGAGTTGACAGTGCGGATCACCCAAGACCCCGGCCAGGGTTTTATCGATCGCATGATCTCCCTGGTGGAAGGGGCCGAGCGCACGAAAACCCCCAACGAGATCGCGCTGACGGTACTTCTAGCCGTGTTAACCCAAGTCTTTTTAATTGTCGTCGCCACGATTCCGCCGATTGGGAACTATATCGCTGGTTTTCTGGAAACGAGCCTCAGTCCTGCGGTGGCGAATACCTTTCGGGCCGGCTCCAGTATCGCCATCTTGATCTCCCTCCTCGTCGCCCTCATTCCCACGACGATCGGCGGTTTATTGAGTGCGATCGGCATCGCTGGGATGGATCGTGTGGCTCAGTTTAATGTCATCGCCACCTCTGGACGCGCCGTGGAAGCCTGCGGTGACGTAAATACCCTCCTTCTCGACAAAACGGGAACAATCACCCTCGGCAACCGGCTGGCTGACGAATTTATCCCCGCCAACGGTCATAACCTCGAGGAATTAGCCCAGGTCTGTCTAGCGGCCAGCCTTTTCGACGAAACCCCGGAAGGACGCTCGATCGTTACCTTAGCCCGGAATTTGGGCGCAAACCCCGATATCGATGGCCAACCCGGTGAGGCAATCCCATTCTCGGCTCGTACCCGCATGAGCGGCACCGATAGGGACGGGGAGGAATACCGCAAGGGGGCCGTAGAAGCGATTAAAGGTTTCGTCCGTTCTAGGGGTGGTTCCGTTCCCGCCAGCCTCGATCAGGCACAGGAAAGGGTTTCCCGTTTGGGGGGAACTCCCCTGGCCGTCTGTCGGGGTAACGATATCTACGGGGTGATCTATCTCAAAGATATAGTGAAACCAGGATTAAAAGAGCGTTTCGACCAATTACGGCGCATGGGTGTGAAAACGATCATGCTCACCGGCGACAACCAGATCACGGCCTCGGTGATCGCGGCGGAGGCGGGGGTGGATGATTTTATCGCCGAGGCTACCCCGGAAGATAAGATCGAGGTGATCCGTCGCGAGCAATCCCAGGGCAAGTTAGTTGCCATGACGGGGGACGGCACTAACGACGCACCGGCACTGGCCCAGGCTAATGTCGGTGTGGCGATGAACTCTGGAACCCAAGCGGCGAAGGAGGCGGCTAATATGGTGGATCTCGATTCCGACCCGACCAAGCTGATCGATTTAGTGACCATCGGCAAACAGTTATTAATTACCCGCGGCGCCCTGACCACGTTTTCGGTAGCTAACGATATTGCTAAGTATTTCGCCATTATCCCGACGATTTTCGCCGCTGCCGGGATCGGTGCTTTAAACATTATGGGTTTGAAAAGCGCTCAATCGGCGATCGTCTCAGCCCTGATCTACAATGCCCTGATTATCCCCGTTTTGATTCCCCTAGCACTTAAAGGCGTTCAATTTCGCCCGCTCACCGCCGACCAACTATTGCGGCGCAATATCCTCATCTACGGCGTGGGAGGCGTGATCGCGCCGTTTATTGCTATTAAGATTATTGATGAGATAATTTCAGCGATCGGGTTGAGGTAATGGGAAAATCGGCAATATTTAAGCCTAGTTTATTCGGATTGAAGCACTCGAATCGGGATTTTAGCCAAAAAGAAACATGGGGGAAAAATCAATTTAATTCCTCATTTCCAGCTTCTTTGTGCGCTTACTTGGATTGGAAAGGAATGAAAAATATATATCTGAAACTCGATGAAAATTTAAAAATTCAACCGGCGGAGTTAAGTACACAAGAGTTATACGGTTTAGCTCCCGATTCCGATAATTTATTTTATGCTTTCGAGAGTCAATTTAGAGGAGGGAGCAAAATGATCACAATCGATTTATTTGCTGGTTGTGGTGGTTTATCTTTAGGTTTCCAGAAAGCGGGGTTTACTATTGTGGCTGCATTTGATAATTGGATACCTGCTATAGATGTCTATAGCAATAACTTTAGTCATCCGATATTTAATGTCGATTTGTCTAGAGAATCTAATCAAGAAATATTGGCTCAATATAATCCTGAGATTATTGTCGGCAGCCCTCCTTGTCAAGACTTTTCTAGTGCCGGTAAGAGAAACGAGGGTTTAGGACGAGCGAATCTAACGCTCACATTCGCTGAAATTGTCACTAGAGTAAGTCCCCAATGGTTCGTTATGGAAAATGTGGATAGAATTGAGAAAAGTAAAATACTCACTCAGGCAAAACAAATTTTTAAAAGTCATGGTTATGGTTTAACTGGAAAAGTTATTAATTCTTGTTACTGCGGAGTTCCTCAAACTAGAAAAAGATATTTTCTGATCGGTAAAATGAACGAAGAAGATGATTTTTTGATCGATGAAATCAATAACAATTTATCAAGTCAACCTCTGACTGTATTTGACTATATGGGCAAAGAATTAGATATAGAATACTATTATAGACATCCTAGAAGCTATCAAAGAAGGGCGATATTCAGTATTTATGAACCTAGCCCTACTATTCGAGGAGTAAATCGACCAGTTCCCAAAACCTATCGACAACATCCCGGGGATGCTTGTCATCTTAAGGAAAAATTAAGACCGTTAACAACAATCGAGCGAAGCTATATTCAAACTTTTCCTAAAGACTTTATTTTTGCTGGAACAAAATCTAATCTAGAACAAATGATTGGCAATGCTGTCCCTGTTAATTTGGCCAGATATGTGGGCCAATGTATTCTTAACTATGAATTGAAAAAGGGGAAAAAGACAACCTATTGACAACTATAGCTAAGTAAGTGGTTATAATTAAATTGAAAATAGATTTTGTCTTTGATCCCCCCTTAATCCCCCCTTGATAAGGGGGTGTCGATCCCCCCTTAATCCCCCCTTGATAAGGGGGGTGTCTGATAATTTTTAACGCCTACCTACTTATTTTCTTGATTTACTGGCAAAAACAAATCTCCAAAAAACTCTAATTCTTATGAAAGCATCCCTTAGAAAATACCGATTTTTCTGGTATATTTTCTTAAATTTCTGTCTAACAATTCTTTTCTCCTCCATCGTTCAAGCTTCTACGGGAAGCACTATAAATAGGGGGCAATCCTTCGCATTAACCCTTTTAGGATTAGTCGCTTTTGCTTTATTTATCTACCTATTCCTTGTCATCTTTGTACCGGAGAGGTTTTAAGAGATTTCTGGCACAATTAATTTTTGAGAGTTCAAAAATGGGAAAAAGCAGAAAATCTCTAAATAGACTCTTTCATTGATTGTTGTTTATTCTTAATTCTCCTGACTCCTGACTACTGGCTCCTGACTCCTAACCCCACCAACAAACTTTTTGCCGCAAACCCGACTTAAGAGGTCTAATCATGAGTTTTGCACGCGAGGCCGGTAGAGCCATCCGTTCTACCCTAGTTCTCTGGGTGATCACTGCGCTGATCTATCCTTTCTCGATGATCGCCATCGGTCAAATTCTTTTTCCCTGGCAAGCAAACGGGAGTTTAATTACCAATAATCAAGGTCAAGTGGTGGGTTCGGCTCTAATTGGGCAACCTTTCACCAGCGATCGCTATTTCAATAGTCGTCCAAGTACCACCGCCTACAGTACGGCCGCTCCGAAAAACGATCCTAACAAAGTCCTGCAAACCGGAGTTTCGGGAGCGAGTAACCTGGCCCCTAGTAACCCCGCATTGATTGATCGCATTAAAGGAAAACCCGATTCCGACATGAAAAAAGCACTGGAGGGGGAGATTCCCCGATTAGAGAAAGCGGCAATTAAACCCACCGCAGATCTAGTATATACCTCCGGTTCCGGTCTCGATCCCCATATCACCCCAGAGGCCGCCAGGTCGCAGATCGAGCGGGTGGCGCGCTCGCGGGGATTACCGACGAATCAAGTGGAGATCCTCGTTATCAAAAACACCGACGAGCGCTTTCTCGGCATCTTCGGCGAACCGGGGGTTAACCTGCTGAAACTGAATTTGGCTCTAGATGCGATCGCAAATTCCCGCGCAAATTCCCGATAGGGTTTCTGATGCTAAATCCTGTTTAAAAGGTATAGGAAAGTGGCAAGAGGGCTCTTCTGGTTTCTGTGTGGAAACGAGGTCTATACTGATAGTTTATTCCGCCAAATAGCACTAAAAGTCTTGCCTGATAAGCATTTCACGATTCCATAAGCAAAAATTATCACACAAAGTCGAGAAGAGCCGCAAGAGAGAGTTTGCCTTTAAAAACCCCAAGTTAGTAGATTTACAAAAATGGGATGCAGCCGCTAAAAAACTAACTGGGAGAGGATGGTTTAGCTGATCTTACCTTGGGATTCACATTTAAAACCTTGATCGCGCCAAGCTTCTAAATCAACGGAATTTAAGGGAATGACTTGCCAACAGGGGGGAGAGATTAATTGTCCCACAAAAGCCCAAATTATACTTCTAGTCACATCTAAACCAGTTTTTAGCTTTGATTCGTGATTACCCGGAATACCAATTTCTCTGACTGCATCGATTTCTACTGCTATACCGTGGGATTGCAAGTGAATTGCTGCTAACCATTGAGCGCGAGGTAAATGAGTAGGAGAGGTGATGACTTTTACTTTATGTACTCCCCATTGTTTTAAAATTGGCACGGCAAAGAAAAAATTGCCGAAGGTAGAATCAGCACACTTTTCTAACCAGACGTTAGTTTTTGGCGCTTTTGCCCGTTCAAATAGTAATAAAATACAGGGGTCTTTCGAGCCTTCGGAAATCAAAATCGGTATATTGGGGTATTGCTGGGCCAGATTAGCTGCATAAATTTCCCGACGAATGCTGCCCCCCAAAACTAAGATGGCATCAATGGGTTTTTGTTGATTAATTGGCAAGCGGACGGCTAAATTAATCGCTAGATTAAGGATAATAAACCCAAAAACCAGAATCAGAGTTAGTTTTAACCATCTTTGCCAATGCCGGTGTTTACGCACAAAATTTTTCGATTTTTTCCCCATTGTTTAGAGATGGTGTAACAATTGTGCTTTGATAATTTTTTCTGCGGGGTTGAGTTTAACTAATTGTGAACCTGTCCCGTCTTTACCCGTAACTGTCACAGTCTCTACCTCTAAGGGTAGTTTTCGATTCTGATTGGTACTTAATAACACTATACTCCCCTCCCGGGCCGCTACCATGGCCGCTAAACTATCCTGTTTGTTAACGAATTGTAAAGCAGGTGAACCAAGATCGCCTAATTGTGATAGACGTAAATTCTCGATCCCTAGTCTTTTCCCGTAACCTAATCCCGAAATCAGCAGCAGATTTTCCCGATGAGGGAGAGAAACACAACCAGCTAGATGTTCCCCGTAGCGCAACCGCAAAATTGCCAAACCCTGGGCAGATTTACCCATAATTGGCAATAATTCCTCGCGCACGGGATAACGCAACACCCGACCGCTACTGGTGGCGATCGCTAAGTCCAGGCCCTCGTGAGTAAAAATAGCACCATATAGGTGATCGTCTTCTTTCAATTTCATCAGGGACAAACCCCGACTACCAACCCCCTCTAATTCATTGATGGGAAGTCGCTTTATTCGCCCCTGTTGACTCAGTAAAAGCAATTCTTGATTTTTTTGAGGTTCTGTGAAGAAAAATTGATTTAACACCGCTTCTGACTCTTTTTGGGCGGTTTTGGTCAGCAGACTGGAGATTAATACTGGTTGATTCGCTTGCGGGGGAACTTCCCGGATAGCAATCGGGTAAGCTTTGGCATTATCGAGGATAACTAGGAAATTTTCCCGTTTTTCGATCGCCTGTTGATAGATAATTAAACCCCAGTCCGGCGCTCGCTCTTCTGGTGTCGTCCAACTGATTTTATCTTCGGCATCAAGCAATAAAATCGCATTTTCTGGGGGTTCTTGGGGCGTAAATAGACTTAAACTCGGTGCATTCTCACTCTCAGACTTTTTCTTAACTTTATTCTCCTGTTTTTTAACTTCTGACTTCAAAGAGGATGTAGGGTGTGGGGTGTGGGGTGTGGGGTGTGGGGTGTGGGGTGTGGGGTGTGGGGTGTGGGGTGTAGGTAAGGAAACCTCTTTCATCTGTGGGGGTGAAAATTTTTTCATCGGGACTGTCTCCTGTTTTTTAACAACAGAATCCTGTTTCTTCCCTGCTGCCTGCTGCTTCCCGTCTCCTGTCTCCTGTCTCCTGTCTCCTGTCTCCTGTTTTTTAACAACAGAATCCTGTTTCTTCCCTGCTGTCTCCTGTCTCCTGTCCCCCGACTTCCCGGTGCGAATTTTTGTCCGTCTGCTATCGGCGAATTTTTTCTTTAAAGAGCGCAATTCTTTTTTCAGAGACTTGAGAAACTCCTGACGGTTATGGAGGAGGGTTTCCAATTGTTGAATTTTTGTTTGTAATTCCGTCGCTTCCGTCTCTAACTTTTGTCTTTCCAAACCAGTTAAACGACGCAGAGGCATAGCTAAGATAGAATCAGCTTGAGCGTCACTAATGCCCAATTCTGCCTGAAAACGATACTTAGCCGTCGTCCCATCGGGAGCATTTTTGAGAATATCCACCACTCGATCGATATTCTGCAAAGCTAATAATAAACCCTCGACTAAGTGTAAGCGATCGCTGGCCTGTTGCAACTCATCGCCATACTGACGGGTGAGAGTTGTTTCTCGAAAGCGCAAGAATTCCTGTAAAACTTCTTTTAAAGACAACTGCCGGGGTTGATTATCGACCAAAGCGAGGATAATCGCCCCAAAATTAGTCTGTAGGGCCGTTTGTTGGTATAAAGCCGCCAAAACCTGCTGCGGTTGACTTTCCCGCTTTAATTCAATCACCACCCGAATGCCTTCGCGATTGCTTTCATCGCGGATATCGGCAATTCCCTCCAATTTCCCTAAATTAACTAATTCGGCGATTTTTTCAATCCATGCCGCCTTATTCACCTGAAAAGGCAACTCAGTAACCACAATTGCCGTCCTTTCCCTTCGGCGCTTGCCCTCAATGATAATTGTTTCAGTTTTCGCCACTCCGCGCACGGGAATAATCCCCCTACCGGTGCGATAAGCCTCGCGAATGCCAGTATCATCTAAAATCTCGCCTCCCGTGGGAAAATCGGGCCCGGGGATAATTTCTACTAACTTTTCCTCGCTTAAATCGGGATTATCAATCAAAGCGATTAAACCTTCCACCACTTCCCCTAAATTATGGGGAGGAATATTAGTCGCCATCCCCACCGCAATACCTGAACAACCATTAAGAATCAGTATCGGTAACTGAGCGGGTAAAACAACCGGTTCCTGTTGAGAATTATCAAAATTACTGCTAAAATTAACGATAGCATCGCTAATTCCCCCTAAAACCGCCTGATCACCGATGCCGGCCAAACGGGTTTCTGTGTAACGCATGGCCGCCGGGGGGTCGTTATCGATCGAACCAAAGTTACCATGGCCCGATAAAAGTGGGTAACGACTGGAAAAATCCTGTACCATACGAACCAGTGCTTCGTACACTGACTGATCACCGTGGGGATGATATTTACCCAAGACATCCCCACCACCGCGCACATTTGCGAAAAGGGCGATCAGGAGTTAACCCCAGTTCGTGCATAGCGTATAATATGCGACGATGCACTGGTTTTAAGCCATCCCGTACATCCGGCAAGGCTCGCCCCACGATCACACTCATGGCATATTCTAGATAGGAGCGTTCCATCTCTTGGTGTAAGGCCGTGGGTATAATTTGACCACTAGCTAAGAAATCCAGTTGTTTGGCCATGAGTCTCTCGTTTTCAATCTGTCTAGCTGTGAATCATACGGCATTTTGCCCTTTTTAACCTCGTTTATCCCTGAGCATCCCTATGACGACTGTTTTGATTGTAGAAGACGACCCGATTAATTTTCGCGTTTTTGCCAAAATTTTGACCAAACGAGGTGGTCTAGAGGTTAAAGGGACCGAAGACGTGGAAGAAGTGCTTCGTATTGCTCGGGATAAGGAAGCGGACGTGATCTTAATGGATGTCTCCCTCTCCCATAGTGTCTATGAAGGGAAAGCGGTGGATGGTATTAAAATCAGCCAAATTCTCAAAGCTAACCCCGAAACCGCCGATTTACCCGTTATTCTCGTCACCGCTCACGCTATGGAAGGCGATCGAGAGAATTTTCTCAAGCAGAGTCAGGCCGATGGTTATATTTCTAAACCGGTGGTTGATCACCAAGCTTTTGTTGAGCAAATTTTGGCGATTATCCCTCGGGATTCAGTCTAAGCTTTGAGTCTTCTTTTGTTAGTATATCAGTATTGATCTAGACCAGCTGCTTTCAGTTTACTCCTAACAGCTATCTCCCTAATCCTCCACTCTGCCATAGATGGCGTAGGCTCGATCGAGCGACCAGGCCCACATCTGATCCCCTAGGGAAAAATGCCACCATTCCCCCTTATGTCGGCTAAATCCCGCCTCCTCCATCACTTTAGCCAATAAAACTCGTTTTTGATGATAGCTCTGTTCTCGTGGGCTTTTTGCGGCAATATAATGATCGGGATGCGATCGCTCTCCGATCTCATCGATTTCTCCTCCCATGTCGATGGTTTGTCCCTTCTCGTCCACTAGGGTAATATCGATCGCCGCTCCGGTACTATGGGGAGGCGGGGTGGCGGCATTATCGCTGGGAATTGCCCAAATAGTGTAAACTTCTGTTAAAATCGCTTGACTTTCTGCCTCCGATAGTTTCTCTTTGGCTAATCCTTTTGTGTCTAGGAGAGTCTGAAAACTATAATCGACCATAAATTGTTGCACTTCGATCGGTCGATAGGCATCAAAAATCAGAATTTGCCAACCGGGTTGATAGACTTGCAGACGGTTTTGAGCGTCAATCAGAGCATTTAACACCCCTTGTCGCAAAAAATAGGGAGATTTACCCCGATAATTAGCCCCCAATTTCTCGTAAGCATGGGGAGAAGGGATAACAAATTTATCTGCGGGTATAGGTACTAGGGGTTCCCCACATTCACGAATAGGAATTTTTTGGTAGGGTTTCATCGCGTCGTCGAGAAACAGTAATTTTATTGATGGTCCACTCGATCGCCAGTTTACATAGGGTTTGCGGCAAAAAGTTTTTCGTGGGGGTAGGGTGTGGGGTGTGGGGTGTGGGGTGTGGGGTTTTACCCATTTTCAGGTGGTCAATTACCTAATTTTCAGGGAAAAAGTCCAGGGATTTTCCCCCCAATCACTACAAGGGTCGGCACTTTTTGAGGGAAAAAAGTCTAAAAACCTTATCCAACAAGGTTGTTAGATTTATTCAGCAAACCCTACATAAACCCGTTATTCCTCCTCCTCAACGGTTGTAGGGAATTTCATACTGGCCCAAGTTAACTGTTTTTGCGGGTCTTTTTCCGGTTCACTAAAACTCTCTTTGAGTTGTTCTTTCACCTGAGCAATATTGCCACTTTGAGCGGCATTCTTTAGATCATAGACATAACGAGCATTTTCGATCGCTTCCTCTTTACTACGAGAACTAGACTCAAAGCATTTTTCTAGGTCTTTGTAAATACCCTTGCGAGAGATTTTGAGAAAATATTGACGTTCTGTATCGATAAGTTTAGCCAATAATTCTAGGTGCATGGAATCCTCGGCACAGATATCCGCGAGGATATCCCATTCTTCACTCCCCAAAAGATTATTATCCGCCCCCGGTCGCGGATCTTGAAAAGTTTCTCCAGTCACTTGTTTATAAATCTTCGGTAATTGGTCATCAAATTCGTGCTTTTCTTCCCTCCAAATCCGGCGAATTTCGCTGAGTTCCTCCGTGGTAATTAGGGTAATATCTTTCATCTCCTCTGGGGCATTAGTACGCACGCTCTCCTGAGCTTCTAATACCCTTCTCAGCCAATATTCCCGCCATTTTTTAGTATAAGGACCGGGTATGGGTTCGATCTTGTCTGAACCAAAAAGTTCAACCTTGCCATAAATACGGCGAAAATCTCGCCTTTCTCTGTCGTTTTTTAAGTCTAATTCGTTGCGAAGCTCTAAAAGTGGTTGTAACCATTCTTTTTCTTCGTCATTCTGTATCATTGCCTCCATCGATTTATCTTTATTCACCAACGTACACACCCAACAACCAAAGCGCGAATCTCCACAGCTAGGAGTGGAAGTATCTACCACTAGGGGACATTCATTATCCGCAGTCGCTCCTCTATACATTGCTAATAATTCTTTGTTATCTCCTCCCCAGGGATTTTCCCACTGCATTAAGTACATCCATACTTCATCAGTACGCCAATCTTCTATGGGAGTATAAATCAAAGAGTTGATTAAACGTCCATTGGGGCTTAATCTGTCACGAACTCTACCTATTTCATGTTTTTTCATGGTGATTGCTCGCGCTTGACTTTCAGCCTTCCTAATTCCTAGCACAACAATAGTTTCACAATGAACTCTGACTAAATTGCGAATAAAGTTATTGACAGGCTGAATTTTCATGCGATCAGTACACCAACGAAAGCCGTGCCTTGGAGCAGGATATCCTTTTCCTATCAAACAAACCCAGAAAGTAGCGTCAACTTCAGGATGCAGTAGATGCGATTTAACAGGCATTTGTTGCTGTTTTGCCGCTTCTGTAAGCTGTCTAATACATCTGCGTACCCAAGTAGAAACAATTGGGTTTTCAACAAAAGTATCGGTAGTGATGACATGAATGGTTTTGTGTCGCTTCTCTAATGGTAAGGCAGCGATCGCATTCCAGATTAACTGCAATATACTTGTACTATCTTTTCCCCATGATACTCCCACAACCCAAGGAATAGTATCTGCACAGTATAATTCCTGTATTTCTTGAGTTAAATAATTTAAATCCTCGACAAACTCCGCAATAGTACGGATAGGCGACTTATCTGATTTGAGGGTATCTGTCATAAAAAGTCCGTATTTCTCTCGATACTGAGTGTCTCAAGGATGACTACAGAGTTTCGCCTAAAGATGAAGTATGACGGGATTTGGCATCATCCTTGGGCGATCAGCTGCTGTTCCTTGTTCCCTATTCTGGCGTTCCCTATTCCCCAAAACGAAAACTTCGTGCCTCATCATTAAGATAACTGCTATAATATATGATTATTGAGTGTTTTTTGGTATTTTTTTCTATTATGTCTGATATTGCAGCTCATTCTTCAGATTTGACTCAACAACTGAATCAGGTACTGGAATACTACTTTTCTGAGCATTACAGAGAGAAATGCTATCTTGGGCTAGTTTTCCAACAAGGAAAACGAAAAATGGTTCAAATAAACGTTCCCGCTCATGATTTACCAACCTTGCTCCAAGCAAAGCCATCTACAGGGAACGATCCCGATTCAGGAAAAAATCGCCCAGAGGTTCAAGGACATACAGAGGAAGTTAAAGAATATATCCTTAAGCGGATTAAACAAGATAAACCATGGATTTTAGGAACTCTAACAGCTAATGTTGATCCAGAAAAAATTAAGCTGATCGATCTTGCTCGTGGGCTATGCTTGGTTGTAATTGGGCGTGGAATCAAATTAGATATTACAGATGGTCAACATCGTAAACGCGCTATTCACGAATTGATTACAAATTCTGAGGGGGAACTAATCGGTGATAATGATTTTCCTATTACTTTGGTCTTGGAAGGGGATTTTAGACAATGCCAAACTGATTTTAGAGATATGGCTCAAACAAGACCTTTAGATAAATCATTACTCCTTTCCTTTGGTGAATTTGAAGGACGGGTGGGTATTACTAAAAATTTACTCTATCAAGTGTCTATGTTTGATGGTAAAACAGAAGCTATCAAAGATCAAACTTCGTTAAAAAAGAAACTTATTTATACATTTAACTATGTGGCTAAATTAGTAAGTTTAGCATTTGATAACGACATTAGTTCTGATTTAACAGAGATAAGCGTTGAAGAATCATCTGAGGTTTTATCTAAATGTTTAAATCAGTTTTTTCATGAGTGTTCTCAAACTAGAGAAATAGCGGAGAATAGCACAGATAAATTAACCGTTGATCAGTTAACTCAATTTCAGACAAGTTGTATTTTAGGACGTAGTGTAGGCTTAGAAATATTAGGATACTTGTTGCACGATATTTATGATGAAAATAACAACAGTTTTGATAGTGCTAAAATTTCATTGTTGGCTGGATTAGACTGGGCAACTGGTAGTGATCTTTGGAGTGGAAATGTCGTTAAAATAGATCCTAACCCTAAAAAGCCAGCAAATCCTTACAGAATATCTGCGAGCATGAATATGGTAAAACTGGCAGTTTACAACGTAAAAAATCGGCTAGGATGGGTAGAAAAATCTACAAGTTCTATGTTAGATTTTCAATGATCGAGCGCGGCTGACAAGCGATCGCAAAAAATCGAACTTATGTACTATGATCAACCCTTAATCCAACTTTAAAAACCCGCTTCCCACTCCCTCCTATACCCTTTAAAGAGGATTTAGTATCACTTTCCCGGGTTGAGGGTTTAAGTCCAGTTAGGGATTAAAGAGTAACTCCACCGTCCACGGGTAAAACCACCCCTGTCATATAGGGGTTGATAATCAAACTCAATACTGCTAGGGCGACTTCTTCGGGTTGCCCTAAATGTTCGACAGGTAGAGCAGAAACCGCCCATTTGCTCAGGTCGGAGCGTTCCGAATCACCTTGACTGGTCCAGATGCTTGTATCTTCTATTAATCCGGGGGCAACAACGTTAACGCGAATAGGAGCGAGTTCTAGGGCGAGGGCGCGTCCAAATACGGCTACGGCACTATTAGCGGCGGCTATGACGGAAATTCCGCCCATTTTGGAATATTTGAACATAGTGACGCTGGATGTCAGGGTAATAGAACCGTCCTTGGCCAAAGTTTTCAGGGAGCCACGCACTGCTAAAAAGGTTGCCCAGAATTTCTCCATACCTCCCCGGGCCGTTTCTGCGGTCATTTCGGTTAATAAGGCTCGCGGCATATTTCTGTCTCCCAGAGAGGTGACTACTAAATGGTCAAAGTTGCCAATTTCTGCAAAAAAGGCATTAACAGAATCTTCTTCTAAAAAATTAACAGTTTTGGCTTCAATCTCCCCGGAAATTAGGGCAACAGCGGCAGCTAATTTCTCTTGAGAAGCATGGGAAAGCACCACTTTTGCCCCTAGGGAGAGCAATTTTTGAGCAATCGCTAGGTCAATCCCGGAGCTTGCACCAATAATAACGACTTTTTTACCCGATAAGGAATCAAACATTTTTTTGTCTCCAAAAATTCAAGAAAAACTTACAACTATTACAGTTCATTGACTGGCTTTTGGGCAGCAACTAACCAATAAGTTATGACCGAGGAACTTAGCAAATTATCGAGAGGCTTAATGTTTAAATTATAGGTTTCTTCGTCTAATTTTCCCGATTGCAATTCCTCTGTTAACCAAGACTTAAGATGGCGAAAATGTCTGAACCAGCACTCCTCCGTCACCTCGACAAATTGAACATCTTTAAACCCTGCCTGTTGATAAAGATTTTGATACTCGGCAATATCTTTGACCGTGTTTGCTTGGGGAACTGTCCAATCCCCCAAAAGTTCCGTTGTGGCAAAACTCAGATCTGAGAGAATTAAGGTTCCCCCCGGCTTTAATACTCGCCAAGCTTCTTGCAAGAATTGCCGCCTGGTATTAAAATAAAAAGCCGCTTCTACACAAATAATTTGCTCAAAAGAATGATCGGCAAAATCCATCTCTACCGCATCCATTAACAGAAATTTACCCTCGGGAAAATTCAAGAGACTTCTGGCAATTTGTGTCGGAGAAATGTTAATCCCCACAATTGCTGTCAATGGGTAATATTTGAGAAGATAATGGGTAGTTGCTCCCAAACCACAGCCAACATCAAGAATTGTTCCCTGTTTGTTGGGAATAAATTCTAAAAGTTTCTCCATCAGAGTAGAGGATGCTTCCTGTTGATCTTGAGTATGGGAGAGCCAATAACCGACATTAAAAAACTCTCTTTCACCATAAAACTCTCGAATCGAAGGACTACAAATTAAATCATCGAATCTACTAATCCATTCATTTTTATCCATTGTTAAACTCACTTAACTGTTTCGGCAAAAACTACATTAGTTTAACACGATTTGGCTTAGTAGAGCGGGAAGTACCCACTTTCCGCACTTCTTAACATTCAATTAATAATTTTTACTAATATATTGCTTACAATCCTTTGCCAGTAAAGATTATAGCTACAATCATGGATTTTGATCAAGGTGAAGAATTGTCAATTTTTTTCTCAGAAAAAATCAATTATTGAAAATGTTCTTAATAGTAGTTTGTACAATGAAGGTTTTTCGTCAAAACATCTTGGGGAATGTAAAAATATATAAAAGTATATGAAGATGTGCGGAATGTCGGCCGTTAAGGCACTATGCTGAATCATACTGTTTTTTAAAACACAGAGTTGTCATGCCTAATTTTTCGCACACTTGTAGCAGTATCAACTACGACCCTAACAGCACAATCCTGAGTGCTGAGTGCCAAGCTCGCGATGGAGAATGGCTCCCTACCGAACTGAGGCTTAGTGACCATATCGGTAATATAGATGGGGAATTGCAGTTCGGGGATCAAAACTTCCAAGAAACCTGCCAAGATTGTCACCTTGAGTTCGGGGATGGAGAGCAATCCGTATGGTTGGTGTGTACTTGTCAAACAATGGATGGGGAATGGAAACCTACGCAAATACTGTTAGACAGTCAGATCGATAATAACGATAGCCAACTGGAAATCGGATAGGGTAGGGGAGGACGCAAGAAATCCACGATTCCGCTATCTGTTGGCTAGGAAACCTACACTTACCCGCAAGAAAAGTGTAGGTAGTTCACCAAGTATTTGACTTGAGTAAGACGGCAATATATGTTACTATCGCAAGGTAATCGCAGCTATCTTGAAAAAGCTGCCACTCAAAACTAGGAATGACCATGAATTATCCTAATAGCGAACAGAGTAAAGCAATCCCCTTCTTTGCTCGTTTTTTGTCTGCGGACCAAGACGAGGCTCCGACTCCCGATTCCCCCCCGATTCTGAACCCGCTCCCGTTTGGACTTGGAAATGGCCTTCTGACTGGGAAGATAGTTAATTAATTTAAAGATTGCTTTCAGTAATTCAGACAGAAATAAACTGCCGCCATAAGTCAAGCAGGAGTAAGATTTATGGCGGTTTTTTGTTGTATTTAGGGTTTGCTAAACAAGTCAATTGGCCGGTGAGGGCAGCAGGAGAGAGGAGGGAGAAAGTGCTTAGTCAAGTTAAAACTACTCTTCAGCAATTTCGACTTCTTTGGGAGCAACAGGTTCTTCGGCAGCAATTTCTACTTCAATAGCCTTTTTCAGGTTAAGTTTTAGAACTTGAGAAATTGGCAAACCTTCCACCTCATTGATGAGATATTCTTGAGTTTCTGTTTCACGACGTTTGAGATAGACCGTTTTAAGCAGTGCCTCAATGCCATAACCCGTAACAATGTCACCAATAATGGTAGAGATGCCTAAGACCCCAAGTCCACCAATTAGTCCCAGCGGACCGCCTAACCCAAAAAGTGCGTAAATCGCAGGATAGGCAGTACCACCAGATGCGGCAACAGCAATAATGAAAATAATGCCGGGGAGTCCCAGAGATGCAAGTTTTTGAACAACTTCATCCAGAGAAATTCCCCAGGAGACAAGTTTTTTGTTGATTTCTGTGGGATTAATTCCGAGAAAATCATTGGGAATGGCCGTTTCAGTAGTTTCCGTCATTGATGAGACTCCTAAAATCACTAAGTTGGATTGGTTGGTCGGGATTTCAGTCATATAAAATCCATGGTAAGGCAAAAGAATACAAATCGGCTGTCTAGCAATCAGATGCCTTGCAGCATTCTACATTAGTCTTACTGTTCACACAACTTGTAGAAAATCGTCAGTTCTTAGATTAAATCCTGTTTAAAAGATAGAGGAGATTGGGTAGAAACAATTGATAACTGGGGTTTTCAAGTTGGATTGGGAGTTAATCATAGTCTTAAAAACGGGTTTGGTATCAAATCTCAAGGCAAACTTTTAACTCTTCGGCTAAAATCTGGACATGGGGTTCCACCATAATCGAGACATGATTTCCTAGTACGAAATGAATCTCAACTGGCTCTGTAGAAAATTCACTCCAGCCTAAAGAAGAATCCTCGCAATCTCCAGCTATTAAATCTTTATTTGGATCATCAGCTAATTCCTCACTGGCCCGTATAATCGTGATTTTACCAGGATAAGTCTGTTTAGGGAGATAATCAATCAGACATAAACAGCTAGTTTTATAGGCTTGGACAATTTTTTCAAGCTGCCTAGTTTCCGCATTGGGGGAAGCATATTAGCCAGTTTAAAAAAGTTTAAGGCGTATTTTAATTGTTCCTCCACTGTTAAGACTTGAAGAGTTTTATAGGAAATATCGACGGTTTTATCTAAATAAACTTCGATACCTTTGCTGACTTCAGCTAACCACCGCGCATGATCCCAATTAATATAATCAAGCAAAATTTGTTTGTCTTTATAGGTGGGTGCTGAAGAATCAATGATTGCTAGTAATGCCACTTGTTGACCCTGATTAACCAACTGTTGAGCCATTTCAAAAGCCACATTACCACCGTAGGAATGTCCTCCCAAAAAGTAGGGTCCTTGGGGTTGTAAATCCTGCATGGCTTTAATATAAATACTGGCTATATCCTCAATGCGACTGATTTCTCCAAACTGTTGATAGAGATCATTTTCAAAACTGTAGAAAGGTTGATCTTTTCCTAAACAACGTCCTAAATGGTAAAAATAAAATGGTCGTCCTCCAGCGCCTGGAACACAGAAAAAAGGCGGCTTTGAACCCTGGGGTTGAATGGGAACTAAACAAGACTGGTTAGAGGAATCTGCATCAGTTTGGATAATGGTCGCTAACTGTTCAATAGTTGGGTTTTGAAATATTGTAGTTACGGCAATTTCTTTGCCTAACTGTTCTTTAATTTGGGTGATTAAATAAGGAGCTAAAAGGGAATGGCCACCGAGGTCAAAAAAGTTATCCTGCACGCTAATTTTGTCAATCTTTAGCACTTTTGACCAGATTTGCACAAGGTTTAATTCTAACTGATTACGCGCTCCAATAAATCTGTCTGAATCACTGGTGTTACTGGGAGCTTTTAACGCACGGCGATCAATTTTTCCGTTAGCTGTTAAAGGGAAAAACTCCAGCATCACAAAAGCACCCGGAACCATATAACCGGGCAATTTATCGCTAAGAAATTGACGCAAATCGCCACTTGTTAGCTTTACTCCTAGCTTAGGTACAATATAGGCAACTAACTGTTTTTCCCCCGGATTGTCTTCACGAACAATCACACAGGAAGACTGTACCGCCTGATTTTGACTAAGTACGGACTCAATTTCTCCTAATTCAATACGGAAGCCGCGAATTTTTACTTGATTGTCAATCCGTCCTACATATTCAATATTACCATCGGGTAAATAACGCGCTAAGTCTCCCGTTTTATATAATTTTGACGGCTCATTGCCCCCCTTATTAAGGAGGGTTGGGGGATCACTTCATCCTTCTCAAAAGGATTAGGAATAAATTTTTCTTGGGTTAATTCGGGACGGTTAAGATAACCTTTGGCTAATCCTGCACCAGCAATATGTAATTCTCCTACTACACCAATCGGGACAGGTTGCAGATTTTTATCCAGTAAATAGATTTGGGTATTGGCAATCGCTTTACCAATGGGAATAGTTGTCGCTGTAGAAGCTACGTTTTCCACTAAATACCAAGAAGAAAACGTTGTATTTTCCGTTGGACCATAGACATGAAGCAACCGTTGTGGCGCACCTTTTTCTAGTACCTCTTGTACCCATTTTGGTTCAACTGCTTCACCCCCAAATAGTAAGCATCGTAAGTTACTAAAAGCTTGGGGAACTAAATTAGCTAACTGATTAAAAAGTGCTGTGGTTAAAAATAAGACACTAATCTGATTTTCCTTTAAGCTTACTGCCAATTCTTGGGGTGAGAGCAAAACTGATTTAGCGATAATAATAATCTTAGCACCGTTAAGTAAAGCCCCCCAAATTTCAAAAGTAGCGGCATCAAAAGCAATATTAGACGCTTGCACAACCCGGTCATCAGGAGTAAACTGGATGTAATTAGTATTTAATACCAGTCGATTAACTGCTTGATGAGTGACGATAACACCCTTGGGTATTCCTGTAGAGCCAGAAGTATAAATAACGTAGGCTAAATTATCCGCAGAAACTGTGCTGTTCAGATTCTCCAGACTTGCCTGATTAATTTGTTCCCAATCTTTGTCTAAACAGACAAAAATAGCATTATGATTTGGCAGGGAAGCCTGTAAATATTCGCAGGTTAATATTATTTTAACTTGGGTATCTTGGAGCATAAAGCTAATGCGTTCTTGGGGATAATCTGGGTCAATAGGAACATAAGCTCCACCGACTTTAAGAATAGCCAATAATCCCACAATCATGTCGAAGGAACGCTCTAGACAAATCCCCACTAATTCATCTGGTTTTACTCCTAATTTTTGCAGGTAATGAGCTAATTGATTAGCTCGACAATTTAATTCATTGTAGGTTAATTGTTGATCTGAACATACCACTGCTACCGCATCGGGTGTGCATTTTACCTGTTCTTCAAATAACTGATGAATACATTTATCAGAGGGATAATCTGTGTGAGTTTCGTTCCACAATGATAACAATTGATAACGTTCTTCATCACTTAACATCGATAACTCAAAAATTCCCCTATTGGGATTAGCTGCAATCGCAGTTAAGAGATTTTGAAAATGTTGCCCCATTTGGTTAATGGTGGGGCAGCAAACAAATCCGTACTATAACACCAAACCGCTTCTAAACGATCAGAAACTTCCCAAAAATTTACCTCTAAATCAAATCGCGCTTTAAGCTCAACAGATAAAGGCAAACTCTCCATCTTTAAGCCAGATAAACTGGCCTCAGATTGGGGAGTATTTTGCAGTGAGAACATTACCTGTATCAAAGGATTATGACTTAAATCTCGGTTTAATTGTAATTTTTCTACTAACATTTCAAAAGGCAAATCTTGATGGGCATAAGCTGATAAAGTTGTTTGCTTTACTCGTTCTAATAACTCGATAAAACTCGGATTTCCTTCTAGATTACCTCTGAAAGCCAAAGTATTGGCAAAAAAGCCCATCAATTTCTCAATTGCCGAACTATTACGATTAGCGATGGGAGAACCCACCAAAACATCTAATTGACCACTATAACGAGAAATTAGGACAAAAAAAGCCGCCAGTAAAGTCATAAATAGTGTTGCTCCTGACTCCTGACTTAACCTTTTGAGGCGTTGCGTTAAGTCTTGATTCAGGCGAAAAACCTGCCCATCACCCTGGAAACTAGGAATTGGGGGGCGGGGATAATCCGTCGGCAATTCTAAAATAGTAGGTGCATCTTGTAACTGTTTTTGCCAGTAATTAAGTTGACGTTCCAAGACTTCACCGGTTAGCCATTGACGTTGCCATACGGCAAAATCGGCGTATTGAATCGATAATTCAGGGAGAGGGGAAGGCAATCCCTGAACAAAGGCTGCATAAAATTGAGATAATTCACCAAAGAAGATGCTCAAAGACCAACCATCGTAAATAATATGGTGCATCTTCAACAGCAATACATACTCTTGAGAACCCAGTTTAAGTAACTTAAATTGGACTAATGATTCCTTGGCTAAATCAAAGGGTTTTAAGGAGAAAGCAATCGCTATTTCTTGCAGATGTTCTGTTTGTTCATTTTTTGATAAATTTTGTAAATCTTGAAGGGGTAAACTGACGGGTGAAGGGGGAGCAATGCGCTGAATTGGTTGCCCTTCCACCATAGGAAAAGTGGTTCTTAAAATTTCGTGACGGCGAATTAGTTCACTGAGACTTTGTTCTAAAGCCAACAGATTGAGGTTTCCTTCTAACCGTAAAGCGTCTAACAGATTATAGGAATGACTATCGGGGGAAAGTTGCTGCAGAAACCAGAGTCGTTGTTGAGCAAAAGAGAGGGGTAAATCCTGATCCCGTGATACAGGAATAATCTCTAAATCAACAGTATTAGTTGGGATTTTTGCCGCTCTTAAAAAGTCCAAAATTTCAGGTTTTTTGGCGGCGATTTCTTCTTTAATTTCTGGGGTCATAACCCCTTTGGGAGCCTGAAAACGAAGTTTTTCGCCTTCCAGCCATAGTTTAATCTCTAAACCCTTCAAATACGCTAAAAAATCTCCTACTTTCACTTACCAATTGCCTCCAAAGTTGTTGTTAAATTAGCTCTAAATCACGAAGTTTGCCCTGAGGATGAAAAAGTCCATCAGATTGCTATTGACTAGGATCAATATTTGTCCTTTGCCGTTTTAACTGTCTTGCTAAACTATTGAGAGCAGCTAAAACTTTAACTGTTTTTATAATTCACCATCCTCATAATCTTCTAAGCTTTCAGTCATAGCTATTTCTCCCGGTGCAACGGTAAGAACTTCAATAATTTGGGCTAAATTAGCGATAGTTGGGTATTCTAGCAAATTTTGTAAAGACAATTCCACCGAGAAAAGATCGCGGGAACGGGAAATAACCTGAGTTGCTAACAAAGAATGTCCTCCCAATTCAAAGAAATTATCCTTAATCCCAATACGTTCGACTCCCAAAACTTCACTCCAAATTTGAGACATTTGAGTTTCAATCGGGGTACGAGGTGCGAGAAATCCCGTAGCTAAATTGCGTGTAGCTGTATCGGGGGTAGGCAAAGCCTGTCGATCTACTTTACCATTAGGAGTTAAAGGTAGGGCATTAAGCAAAACAAAAGCCTGGGGAACCATATAACTAGGTAGCTTTTGTTGGACAAATTCCCGCACCTGTGGCACTAACTTCTGGACTAATTTACCATATAGGGGATTATTCGTATAATCAGTCCAGGATTTGGGAATAATCGTCTCATCATCCCAAAAATTGGGGTATGGTTGTTGATCAATTTTATTTATTATCGGTTCGAGGATGGCATTCTGGCGACAGAAAACCACATCGAAAGAACCATCTTGACTACCTTCCCACCAACTGAGATGAACAGTGTAACCTAACTGTTCTCCCAGTTGCCACATTTGCTCAGGATTAATCCCTATCCCGCTATTTTTTCCTAACAATTGTCGCAATTCTCCCACCGTTTTTACTCCCGGAGGATTTTCTAAACAGTCTAAAATTTGTAGGGCCTTTTGTAATCGTTGATTGGGTACATCTCTGATGCCTAAATATTCTGGTTGTTCTAGTTTTAGTTTATCTTGTAGTTGCGCTAAAGAAAACCGATCCCGCTGCCAATTTAGCCAAGGAATTGTCGTTTTTTGCCCATCAGTATCCAGATGTAAAGTAACATCATAGCGGAATTGGGTTAACTCATTGTCAGCCTGACCCCGTTTCGGGGCAATTTCTACCCAAGAAATTCGCGGAAAACGTTGTTTAAGCGCGATAAAGAACTGAGGTGCAATTAACAATTCTTCTTCGGTAGCTACACTTTGATTCACCTGTTTTTGCCATTGTTCAAGGGTTTTATTAGCTTCAGCGCGAGCTAACTGTACCGCCGCATGGTAAGGCTCTAGTAAGGACAAACTACGAATATCACCTAAGAAAATCTTACCCCGATCCGCAATCGTCTTGACTGCTCCTGCGATAACTTGTAATAGATAATCCACACTAGGGAAATACTGAACAACAGAGTTAATTACTACTCGATCGAAAGTAGCTTGGGGAATGCCGGTAAAATCATCGGCTGTTCGGTGTAATAATTTTACTTTGCCCTCTAAACCCTCAATTGTGCCACATAAATGTTCTAGGTTATTAATAGTAGCAGCGGAATAATCGGCTCCCCAATATTCCTGACAATGTTTCGCCACACGGAATAGCAATAATCCACTTCCGCAACCAATTTCTAACACTCGTTGTGGTGGTTGATTTCCTAAAATTCGGCTCACTGTCTGATCAACCCATTCCTGCATTTCTGCTGCGGGAATAGCTTGTCCCGTATAACTACTATTCCAACCACTAATATTAAAAGTGGGGTCTTCAATTTGAGGTTGGGGTTTACTGTAGGATTCTTCGTAAATCTTTTGCCAATCACTAACATATTCACTCTGCCATTGAGCAAGCTGTTCGGGCAATACTTGACCCTTGAGAGCCGGAACTAAGTAGGCTACCAAATTAGTATTAAGCTGGTCTTGATCATGATCACTTGCCTGATCAGCGCGAGCTATCACAACCGCTTCTTGTACTAAGGGATGTTGGCCCAAAACTGCTTCAATTTCCCCTAACTCGATACGGAAACCCCGCACTTTAACTTGGTTGTCAATCCGTCCCAGATATTCAATCTGACCATCGGGTAAATAACGGGCTAAATCTCCCGTTTTGTATAATTTTGACGGCTGCTCTCCCCCCTTATCAAGGGGGTTAGGGGGGGATCAAGGGAGACAAACGGGTTAGAGATAAATTTCTCTGCTGTCAATTCTAGGCGATTCAAATAACCTCTGGCTACTCCTGCTCCTCCGATATGTAATTCCCCGGGTACACCGATAGGAACCGGTTGTAAATGCGAGTCTAAAATATAAACCTGCACATGAGGAATTGGCCGACCAATAGTTATTTTTTCATCAACCGGCGTACATTTAGCTACCGTTGCACAAACACTTCCTTCTGTGGGTCCATAACCATTAAAGAAATTTCGTCCCTGGGACCATTTTTTCACCAATTCAGGAGAACAAGCTTCCCCGGCGACAATAATAGTTTGCAGAGAGGAAAGATTTTCCCAAGACAGAACCGCTAAAGCTGATGGCGGTAGAGTAATATGAGTAATCTTATTATCCCGTAATTGCTTGATTAAGGGTAAACCTGGCATTAAATTTTCTTTACTTGCCAAATAAAGTGTCGCTCCTGCTCCCAAAGCCATCAAAACTTCCCAAATACAGGCATCAAAACTAAAAGAAGCAAACTGAAGCACTCGACTCTGAGAAGACACAGCAAAAGTCTGAATTTGCGCCAGAGCAAGGTTAGACAACCCTTGATGTTCAACCATCACCCCTTTAGGTTTACCCGTAGAACCAGAAGTATAAATCACATTAGCTAAATTAGAAGCTGTTACCTTCCCCGTCAAATTATCCCAGTTCATTGGTTTAATTTCTTGCCAAATTTCAGCTAAAAATACAGTTTTAGCTTGATGATTTGGGAGTTTATCAATCAGTGAACTTTGGGTTAGTAATAAGGGTACTTGACTATCCTCTAACATAAATTGTAGGCGTTCTTGAGGATATTCTGGGTCAAGGGGGAGATAGGCAGCACCGGCTTTAAGGATGGCTATTAATGCCACAATCATGTCTAAAGAGCGCTCTACACATAAACCGACTATTACCTCGGTTTCTACACCTAAAGAGCGTAAATAGTGAGCTAGTTGATTAGCCCGACTATTTAATTCTGCATAGGTCAACTGTTGATTTTCAAAGACTACTGCTACTCCATCAGGGGTACGCGCTGCTTGTTCCTCAATTAATTGATGAATACACTTGTTATAGGAGTAATCAGCTTTTGTCTCATTCCACTCCTCTAATAGTTGATACTCTTCCTCTGGGTTTAATAAGGGTAGTGAAGCTACTGATTGACGGGGATTTTCCACAATTGCCGCCAACAAAGTCTTAAAATGATTCATCATACGGACAATAGTTTCAGCATCAAATAAATCCCTGTTATAAGAGCAAAAACCGCCCAATCCTTCGGCTGCATCCCAGAGGTAAACTTCTAAGTCAACCCTAACTGAATCAAGTCCCGATGGTATATCCTCAATGTTTACTCCGGGTAAATCCCAGGGAGAACTAGGAGCATTCTGAAGGGCAAAAACTATCTGTGTTAAAGGATTACGATCTAAATGACGCTCAATTTGCAATTTTTCGACTAACATCTCGAAGGGTAAATCTTGATGGTCGTAAGCGTTTTGAGTAGTTTGTCTGACTTGCGCGAGAAAATCTTCAAAGGTCGGGTCTTGAGATAAATTAAATCTTAACACTAAAGTATTGACAAAAAAGCCTATTAACCCTTCAATTTCGGTGCGATTACGGTTAGCAATTGGTGAACCAATTACCACATCTGTTTGTTGACTATAACGAGATAGTAACACAGCAAAACCCGCTAGTAATGTCATAAAGAGAGTGCTACCGGACTCTTGACTGAGTTTTTTCAGTTGTTGCGTTAGTTGACTATCTAGTTGCAGTCGCTCCGTCCCACCGCGAAAACTTTGGATTGCTGGCCGGGGACGGTCTGTGGGAAGTTGGTGTAGTAGGGGAACCCCGGTTAATTGTTGCTTCCAGTAGCTTAATTGACGGTCTAATACTTCATTAGTTAACCATTGACGCTGCCACACGGCAAAGTCAGCATACTGTATTGATAAATCAGGTAAATCTGCTTTTGTACCGGTGCAGAAACTTCGATAATAGACCGATAATTCGTCAACTAAAACACCTAATGACCAACCATCTGCCGCAATATGGTGAATGGCTAATAATAGGACATATTCCTCTGTCTTGACTTGCCATAATTTGACTCGTAATACTGAACCTGATTCGAGATCAAAGGGTTCGGATGCTGCTGCTAATAACAGGTTTTTTACCTGTTGCTCAGAATGACTGAGGTTTTGCAGATTGACAACTGGTAAGGTGAAGGTTACATTAGGATTGATCGCTTGTATTGGTTTGTTATCTTTGAGTTTAAATTGAGTCCGTAGGGGTTCATGGCGTTGAATAATTGCCTGGAAAGCTTTTTCTAAGGCTTTAACATTGAGATTTCCGCGCAAACGCATCGTTAAATCAATAGTATAAGCCCCACTTTCTCCTTCTAATTGATTCACAAACCAGAGACGTTCCTGGGCCCAGGATAGGGGAATATCATCCTCTCGATTAACGGGGACAATTGATGGTAGCTTTAACCCTAAACCTGTTTGCAGTTCTTTTAAAATTACCGCACTTAACTGAGCAATGGTTGGGGATTCAAACAGATAACGCAAGGGAACAACAATCTCAAAGGTTTCCTGTAATCGAGAAATAACTTGAGTTGCCAACAGAGAATGTCCACCTAATTCAAAGAAATTATCCTCAATACTGACTCGTTTTAATTTCAGTACCTCAGCCCAAATCTGCGCCATTTTTTCTTCAATGGGGTTACGGGGAGCTATATATTCACCTTGGCTCTGTAAATCGGGAACAGGTAAAGCACGGCGGTCTATTTTGCCATTGGGAGTTAAGGGGAAAGTATCAAGAAGGACAAACGCAGTTGGAACCATATAATCAGGTAATTTTGCTCGCAAAAATTGCCGTATTTCGTTAATTGTCAGGTTGATTTCGGGTTGCGGTACAACGTAAGCAACTAAGCGTTTATCCCCTAGATTATCTTCACGAACAATCACACAAGAAGACTGTACCGCCTCATTTTGGTTGAGTAACGATTCAATTTCTCCCAATTCAATGCGGAAGCCACGCAGTTTTACCTGATTGTCAATCCGTCCTAAATATTCGATTTTACCATCGGGTAAATAACGGGCCAAGTCTCCCGTTTTATATAATTTTGACGGCTCATTGCCCCCCTTATTAAGGGGGGTTGGGGGATCACTTCATCCTTCTCAAAGGATTAGGAATAAATTTTTCTTGGGTTAATTCGGGACGGTTAAGATAACCTTTGGCTAATCCTGCACCAGCAATATGTAATTCTCCTACTACACCAATCGGGACAGGTTGGAGATTTTTATCCAGCAAATAGATTTGGGTATTGGCAATCGCTTTGCCAATGGGAATAGTTGTGGCTGTAGAAGCTAAGTTTTCCACTAAATACCAGCAAGAAAACGTTGTATTTTCCGTTGGCCCATAGACATGAAGCAACCGTTGTGGCGCACCTTTTTCTAGTACCTCTTGTACCCATTTTGGTTCAACTGCTTCACCCCCAAATAGTAAGCAGCGTAAGTTACTAAAAGCTTGGGGAACTAAATTGGCTAACTGATTAAAAAGTGCTGTGGTTAAAAATAAGACACTAATCCGATTTTCCTTTAAGCTTAGTGCCAATTCTTGGGGTGAGAGCAAAACTGATTTAGCGATAATAATAATCTTAGCACCGTTAAGTAAAGCCCCCCAAATTTCAAAAGTAGCGGCATCAAAAGCAATATTAGACGCTTGAACAACGCGGTCATCAGGAGTAAACTGGATGTAATTAGTATTTAATACCAGTCGATTAACTGCTTGATGAGTGACGATAACACCCTTGGGTATTCCTGTAGAACCAGAAGTATAAATGACGTAGGCTAAATTATCCGCAGAAACTGTGCTGTTCAGATTCTCCGGACTTGCCTGATTAATTTGTTCCCAATCTTTATCTAAACAGATAACAATAGCCTGATGATTTGGCAAGGAATTCTGTAAAGATTCGCAGGTTAACAGTATTTTAACCTGGGTATCTTGGAGCATGAAGCTAATGCGTTCTTGGGGATAATCTGGGTCAATAGGAACATAAGCTCCACCGACTTTAAGAATAGCCAATAATCCCACAATCATGTCTAAGGAACGCTCTAGACAAATCCCCACTAATTCCTCTGGTTTTACTCCTAATTTTCGCAGATAATGGGCTAATTGATTGGCTCGACAATTTAATTCATTGTAGGTTAATTGTTGCTGGGAACAGACCACCGCTACCGCGTCGGGTGTGCGTTTTACCTGTTCCTCAAATAACTGATGAATACACTTATACTCAGGATAGTCAACTTGAGTATTGTTCCACTCAATTAATAACTGATTAGTCTCACTTTCTGTCAGTAAGGGTAATTGGGAAATCCGCGCTTGAGGATTGGCCACAATTCCCCCTAATAAGTTGAGAAAATGCCCTGATAATCGCTCAATAGTGCTACTCTCAAACAAATCAGTATTATATTCCCAGACACCTTTTAAGCCATCATCGGTGTTAACCATAGCTAAGGTTAAATCAAATTTAGCTGTAGTATTTTCCGGTGGCAAATCTGTCACCGTTAATCCCGTCATTGCAATCTCAGACTTGGGTGTATTTTGCAGGACAAAAGCGACTTGAAATAGGGGAGTATGGCTCAAATCCCGTTCCGGTTGCAACGCTTCGACTAACATTTCAAAGGGTAAGTCTTGATGCGCGTAAGCATCCATTGTCACTTCCCGAACACGGGTTAATAACTGACTAAAACTCGGATTATCTGATAAATCCGTCCGCATCACTAAAGTATTAACAAAGAAGCCGATTAAACCCTCAATTTCACCGCGATTACGATTAGCGATGGGAGTTCCTACTAAAATATCATTTGACCCTGTATAACGATACAATAAAGCATCAAAAGCAGCCAACAGCGTCATAAATAATGTCACCCCTTGTTGGCGACTCAATTCATTCAAAGCTTGGCTAAGTTTGGGGGAAAGGGAAAATTCTTGCTGAGTACCGACAAAGCTTTGCACCGCAGGTCGAGGGTGGTCTGTGGGAAGAGATAATAAAGGGGGTGCAGCTGTTAGTTGATTTTGCCAGTAATTTAATTGACTTTGTAGGACATCCCCTTGTAACCATTGTTTTTGCCAAACTGCAAAATCTGCATACTGAATCGGTAAAGGAGCTAAATTTGCGGGATGATTTTGAGTGTAAGCATTATATAAGCTGGTCAATTCGTGAATAAATACTTCGATTGACCAACCATCACTAATAATGTGGTGCATACACACTAATAAGAGATGTTCCGTCTCCGATAGCACCACTAAAGTGATTCTGATTAAGGATTCTTTGGCTAAATCAAAGGGTTGAGTGGCTTGTTTTTGCTTTAATTGCTGTGTTTTTTCTGCTTGCTCCTGGATGGGTAAATCTTGTAAATCAACGACCGATATTGTCTCCCTTCTTGTTTGAATAATCTGAGTCGGTTGTCCATTAATCGTGACAAAATTAGTCCGTAATACTTCATGGCGATTACAGATTTCTAGTAAACTTTGTTCTAAGGCCTTTTGATTGAGGTTGCCTCGGAAATGCAACACCATCGGTATATTGTATAAAGCGCTATTTGGTTGCAATTGATCTAAAAACCATAAACGCTGTTGAGCAAAAGATAGAGGTAATTCTGTATCCTTAGTTCTCGGTAAAATCGGGGGTACTGTTAGCGTGAGATTTTGCTGCTGTAATTGTCCAATAAGATGCGCTAATTCGGCTACCGTAGCTGCACCAAATAAACTCCGCAAAGGTAGTTCTATTTTAAATAAACTCCGAACCCGGGAGACTAATTGAGTTGCGAGGAGAGAATGGCCGCCAATTTCAAAGAAATTATCATAAATTCCCACTTGCTCTATTTTGAGTATTTCTGTCCAAATTTGCACCAAAATCTCTTCAATTCCATTGCGTGGTGCTACATATTGATCCCGGCGATTTCCTATTTTATCTGGTGCGGGTAAAGCGCGACGATCTACCTTACGATTAGTAGTAAGGGGTAAAGATTCCAGAAAAACAAAAGCTTGAGGAACCATATACAAAGGCAATTTACTGGACAGAAACTGACGCAGTTCACTAATCATCGGTATCCGTTCATAATGAGCTACTATGTAGGCGACTAAATATTTATCCCCCGGAGTATCTTCCCGAATAATCACACAAGATGTTTGTACATCAATATTTTGGTTAAGTACCGCTTCAATTTCTCCTAACTCAATACGGAATCCGCGAATTTTAACCTGATTGTCAATCCGGCCAAAACATTCAATATTACCATCGGGTAAATAACGCGCTAAATCTCCCGTTTTATACAAACGATTGAACGGTGAATGAGCAAAGGGATTGTCAATAAATTTTTCAGCAGTTAATTCGGGACGATTCAGATAACCCCGCGCTAAACGAACACCGCATAAATGCAATTCTCCCTTAACTCCAATGGGTACAGGTTGCAGATTTTGATCCAAGATATATGCTTTGGTATTAGCAATAGGACGACCAATCAGCACTGAATTGATTTTTTCTGACTGATAATCTAGCAAGTCATGAACTATGGCGGTGACAGACGCTTCTGTGGGGCCATAGACGTTAATACATTCAACCCGTTTCCCGACCATTTGTCGCCAAATATTGACGGTTTCTGGTAACACTGCATCCCCTCCCACGGCGACAACTCGCAGACTTGATGGTACAGTAGCTAATGATTGGGAAACGGCGATTGCCCATTCATGCCAATAGGCGGGGGTAATATTTAAAACGGTGAGGCTTTCTTGTTCGATAAAATCGGCAAAATCAGTCAAAGTTGCGAACATTTGCCCCGGTCTTAAAACCACTGTGCCACCTTTTAACCAGGTGGGAAAAATTTCTTCAGCAGCGACATCAAAGCCAAAGGAAGCAAACTGTAAAACGCGATCAGATTCTGTTAAACCGAATACTTCACTAATGCCCCAACTATGATTAACTAAAGCTGCGTGAGTTAACATCACTCCTTTAGGTTTACCTGTGGAACCAGATGTATATAATAGGCATAGTAGATTTTCTGGAACCACTTCACTGAGGGGATTTTCTGGACTTTGAACTGTCAATTTTTCAGCTAATTTATCTAAGACAATTACCCCCACATCTTCTACTGGCAAAGAATCGAGTAAACTTTCTTGAGTTAGCAGTAGAGAAATTTGGGCATCTTCTGCCATATAAGTCAACCGTTGCTGAGGATAATCTGGGTCTAAAGGTATATAGGCTCCCCCAGCTTTGAGAACTGCTAATAATCCGACAATAACTAACAGTGACCGCTCTAGATAAATGCCGACTAAAACTTCTGAATTTACCCCCAAAGATTGTAAATAATGGGCTAATTGATTCGCCTGAATATTTAATTCTTGATAGGTTAATTCTTGACCTTCAAATACCACTGCTACTGCAGCCGGTGTTCGTGATGCTTGTTCTTCAAATAAATGATGAATACACTGATGGAAAGGATATGCTTTTTCGGTAGCATTCCAGTCTAGTAATAATTCTTTTGCCTCGAATTCGGTTAATAATGGTAGTTGGAAAATTGGCTGCTGCGGGTTAACAACCAATGCTTCTAGTAGGGTGATGAAATTTCCTGTTAATCGCTCAATGGTGCTGCGATCAAATAAATCGGTATTATATTCCCATACCCCTTTTAATTCTGCACCGGTATTCTCCATCGCCAGGGTTAGATCAAATTTGGCGGTGTCATTTTCTGTGGTGAGGGGAGTGGCGGTTAAGTCTATTAGTTCTAAGGGAGATGGGGGACTATTTTGCAGCAGAAAATCCACTTGAAATAAAGGCGCGTGACTTAAATCTCGTTCAGGTTGTAGGGCCCCTACCAACATTTCAAAGGGCAAATCTTGATGAGCATAGGCATCCATTGCCATTTCTCGTACTCGACCTAATAACTGATTAAAATTGGGTTTACCTGACAAGTCAATTCGCAAAACCAAAGTATTGACAAAAAAGCCGATTAACCCTTCAATTTCCCTGCGATTACGGTTAGCAATGGGAGTACCAATTAAGATGTCTTCCTGTTCTGTATAACGGTAAAGTAAGACAGCATAAGCTGTTAACAGGGTCATAAATAAGGTGACACCCTGTTCCTGGGTTAATTGGGTCAGTTTTTCGGTTAATTCCCAAGAAAGGCTAAAGGGTAAATGTCCCCCAGCAAAACTTTGTTGATTGGGTCGAGGTCTATCTGTTGGTAAAGATAGAAGGGCCGGTGCGTCTGCTAACTGTTTTTGCCAGTAGTCTAGTTGCTGTTGCAATACCTCTCCCTGTAGCCATTGTCTTTGCCAAAGGGTAAAATCTCCATACTGGATAGATAGGGGATTGAGAGGCGAAGATAAACCCTGAATATAGGCATTATAGAGGGCGGTTAGTTCCTGAAGAAATACCCCCATTGACCAGCCATCACTGACAATGTGGTGCATACAGACTAATAAGAGGTGTTCCGTTTCAGATAACACCACTAAAGTGGTTCTGATTAAGGGTTCACCGGCTAAGTCAAAGGGTTGAATCGCTTGGTTTTGTGCTAACTCTTGGGAGGCAATTGCTTGTTCACTACCAGATAAATGCTGTAAATCAACAACCGTAACTGTCCAGGTTCGTGTTTGTATAACTTGGGTAGGGATACCATCAACGGTAATGAAGTTGGTGCGTAAAGCCTCATGGCGATCACAAATTTCTTCTAAACTCTGGATTAAGATTTCTGAGTTTAAAGTTCCCTCTAAACGCAAGGCTAGGGGGATATTATAAAAAGAACTATTCGACTCAAATTCAGCCAAAAACCAAAGACGAGTCTGAGCAAAAGATAAGGGTAGTTCTGCTGCTTTGTCCCTGGGTAAAATCGGCAGTTCAGTGAGTTGTTCTCGTTCCGAAAGCCGTTTTATTTCTTGGGACAATTCGGCGATTGTCGGTGCAACAAATAACTCGCGTAAGGGCATTTCTACCTGAAAAGCCTCACGGATGCGCGAAATTAGTTGCGTTGCTAATAATGAATGTCCACCCAACTCAAAGAAGTTGTCGTGAATCCCCACCTGTGCAACTTTTAACACTTTTCCCCAAATCGAGGATAATATCTCCTCAATGGGGTTACGCGGCGCAATGTATTGCGCTTGGCTTTGGAATTCGGGGGACGGTAAAGCACGATGATCGATCTTACCATTAGGCGTTAAGGGTAGGGATTCCAAAATGACAAAGGCACTAGGAATCATATACTCTGGTAACTTGGCTTTCAGGAATTGCCGCAGTTCAGTAACATTAAGTGAATTTTTCTCTTTTGGGGCGGAAATAATCTCTACTTGGGGAATAATATAGGCGACTAAACGTTTCTGATTGGTCTCATCTTCTTGGGCAATAACAACAGCCGTTTTTACTGCATTGTGCTGACTAAGAACGGTTTCAATTTCTCCCAATTCAATGCGAAAACCCCGAATTTTTACTTGATTGTCAATCCGTCCTAAATACTCAATATTACCGTCGGGTAAATACCGACATAAATCTCCCGTTTTATATAATTTTGACGGCTCATTGCCCCCCTTATTAAGGGGGGTTGGGGGGATCACTTCATCCTTCTCAAAAGAATTAGGGATAAATTTCTCTTGTGTTAACTCTGGACGATTGAGATAACCCCTGGCTAACCCGACACCGCCAATATGTAATTCTCCAGCTACCCCCACAGGAACAGGTTGTAAGAAAGCATCAAGAATATAAACCTGAGTATTACTGATGGGTCGCCCAATGGAAACATTGGTTATAGTTGGTGAAGTAAATTCGGAGAAAGTCGCCGCAATGGTTGCTTCCGTTGGTCCGTAAGCATTTAATAGTCGAGGAAGAGGGGAATATTGGCCTGTAACTGTTTGCCATTGCTGTACTTTTGCCGGTTGAATGGCTTCCCCACCAATGACAATTAGTTTAATCTTTGAGAGAATTGGCAGGGTATCAGGGGTTAATTCAGAGGCTAATTGATGCCAATAAGCAGTAGGAATACCCAAAACTGTTAATTGCCATTTTTGACAACATTGCCAAAAATCCTCACTAGAGCGCAACATCTCTTCTGTTCGCAATACCAACGTCGCACCCGATAACAAACTAACAAAGATTTCTTCAACGGAAGCATCAAAGCAGATAGAAGAAAATTGCAGAATTTGATCCTCTGAGGTAATACCATACTCTCGAATAGTAGTCAGTATATAGTTGACTACTGAGCGATGTTCAATCATTACCCCTTTGGGTTGACCTGTGGAGCCGGAGGTGTAGATAATATAGGCTAAATTGTGCTGCTCAACTGCTACCAAAGGGTTAACTGTACTCTGTTTGGCAATTGTTGACCAGTCTTGATCTAAACAGATGGTTGTTCCTTGAAATTGGGGAAGTTGCTCAATAAATTTAGATTGCGTCAACACAATACTAAGTTGAGTATCTTCAATAAGATAGGTAATTCGCTCTTGGGGATAATTAATATCTAAAGGAACGTAAGCTCCCCCTGCTTTAAGTATTCCCAGGATTCCGATAATCATCTCTAGGGAACGTTCAACAAAAATCCCGACTAAACTCTCGGATTTTACCCCTAAAGATTGTAGGTAATGGGCTAACTGATTAGCCTTACAGTTTAACTCCTCGTAGGTTAAAAATTCATCTTCTAGTCTAACAGCGATCGCCTGTGGATTCTGTTTTACTTGTTGTTCAAACAACTGATGCAGACATAAATCATTTTTGTAGTCAATTTTAGTCTGATTCCAATCAAATAATAACTGATTGCGCTCACTTTCTGTCAGTAATGGTAATTGGCTAACGGTTTGTTCTGGATTAGCAATAATCCCAGTTAATAGGTTAACAAAATGCTCTGATAGTCGCTCAATTGTGCTTTTGTCAAACAGATCTGTATTATATTCCCAAATCGCAGTTAATCCAGCTTCTTTTACCTGTATAGATAAACTTAAGTCAAACTTGGCTGTCTTAAATTCTAAAGGCTGACGAGTGGCTTTTATTCCTTCTAAATCTATACTATCTACAATTTCATTATCTAAACCAAACATCACCTGAAATAGAGGAGTATAACTCATGTTTCTTTCAGGTTGTAGGGCCTCTACTAACATCTCAAAAGGTAAATCTTGATGGTCGTAAGCATCCGTTGCTGTTTCTCGTACCTGTTTTAATAACTCGCTAAAACTGGGATTTCCTGCTAAATCTGTTCTTAAGACTAAGGTATTGACAAAAAAGCCGATTAACCCAGCTAATTCACTACGAGTACGGTTAGCGATGGGAGTACCGACTAAAATATCTGTTTGTCCTGTGTAACGATAGAGTAGAGTCTGAAATGCGGTCAGGAGGGTCATAAATAAGGTGACACCTTTTTCCCGACTCAGCTTATTTAACCCTTGACTAAGTTCTGGAGAAAGGATACATTTTATCCGAGCTCCCTGAAAACTTTGTTCTAGAGGACGGGGATAATCCGTAGGTAGATGTAATAAAGCGGGTGCTGCTGCTAACTGTTTTTGCCAGTAATTTAACTGATTTTCTCGGATTTCTCCCTGTAAATATTCCCTTTGCCAAATTGCAAAATCTGCGTACTGGATTGGTAACTCTTGTAAAAGAGGTTCTAAACCTTTAGTATAGGCATTATAAAGGGTTGTCAATTCCTCAATAAATACCCCCATTGACCAACCATCAGAGACAATATGGTGCAGACAAATCAGCAAAAAATGTTCTGTGTCTGATAACTTGAGTAGGGTGGCTCTAATTAGGGAGTCATTGGCTAAATCAAAAGGTTGATGGCTGTGAATTTCTAGCCATTTTTTTATTTCCTGCTCTTCTCGATATTTTGGGCTGTCTTTCCCATTGACAAGCGTTAATTGCCAATTACTTTCTGGTTTAATTACTTGTACAGGATTTCCCTCAATAGTGGCGAAATTTGTGCGGAGGGACTCATGGCGCTGAATAATTTCTTGTAGGCTTTTTTCCAGGACATCTACCTGGAGATTTCCTGCTAAATGCAAGGCCAGGGAAATATTATAAAAGGGACTGTTTGGTTCTAATTGATCTAAGAACCATAAACGCTGTTGGGCATAAGATAGGGGTAATTCTTCAAAATTCATTTTCTTTTTCTTGGTAAAATTGCTGGAACGATGGTATCGGATTTTTCCTGTTTTAACTGTTCAATCCCTTGGGCTAATTCTGCTAGTGTCGCCGAGTTGAATAACTGACGTAGGGGAAGTTCAACTTTCAAGCGATCGCGTATCTGTGCTACTAATTTAGTGGCTAGTAGGGAATGGCCTCCCAGTTCAAAGAAGTTATCATTTATACCCACTTTTTCAACTTTTAGCACTTCTGACCAAACAGTTACTAATATATCCTCAATTGGGTTACGCGGAGCAACATATTTGTCTGATGCTTCACTACTAGATTCTGGTGGTGGTAAAGCTCGACGATCTATTTTTCCATTAGCAGTAAGGGGTAAGGCATCTAAAATAACGAAAGCATTAGGTATCATGTAACTGGGTAATTTAGCTTTCAGAAATTGCCGTATTTCGTTAATGGTAATTATTTTTTCCGATTGTGGCACAATGTAGGCCACAAGACGCTTATCTCCTGTTGTATCATCCCTCACTATTACTACTGTTTCCCAAATCTGGGGATGAGATGCTAATAATGCTTCGATTTCCCCCAACTCAATCCGAAAACCCCGAATCTTAACTTGATTGTCAATGCGTCCTAAATATTCTAATTCTCCCTTGGGTAAATAACGGGCTAAATCTCCCGTTTTATACAATTTTGACGGCTCATTGCCCCCCTTATTAAGGGGGGTTGGGGGATCACTTCATCCTTCTCAAAAGGACTAGAAATAAACCTTTCCGTTGTTAATTCAGGACGATTGAGATAACCTTTTGTTACTCCTGCACCCCCCACATACATCTCCCCGGGTACACCAACCGGTACAAGTTGTAAATGTTGGTCTAGTAAATATACCTGTAAGTCGGGAATGGGACGACCAATCACACTAGCTGTACTATTCAAGTCGGTCATACTTAATGGTCGATAGGTGACATGAACGGTAGTTTCTGTAATTCCGTACATATTAACTAATTGGGGGCATTGGTCGCCATGGCGCTGAAACCAAGGTTGTAAGCTGTTAATTTCTAAAGCTTCTCCTCCAAAAATAACTAAACGTAAGCTTAAATCGTTATCTGTTGTCGATGAACGATCCCCCTAACCCCCCTTGATAAGGGGGGAAAACTTTCTTTTAAGGATTCTTCAGCTTGAATTAACTGACGGAAAGCGGTAGGAGTTTGATTGAGAATTGTGACTTTTTCTTGACACAATAGCTGATAAAATGCTTCGGGAGAACGGGTAACTAAGTAGGGGACAACTACCAAGCGTCCACCATATAACAAAGCTCCCCACATTTCCCACACCGAAAAGTCAAAAGCGTAGGAATGAAATAGAGTCCAGACATCTTGACTACTAAAATTATACCAAGCATCTGTAGCGGCAAATAATCGCACGACATTGGAGTGATTGACTAACACCCCTTTCGGTTTACCTGTGGAACCGGAAGTGTAAATAACATAAGCTAAGTTATCTGGAGTGACGGTGTTTTCTGGATTTGAATGGCTGTTTTCGGCAATTTTTTCCCAGTCGGTATCTAAATAAATAATCTGCGCTTGATGTTGAGGTAGAGTTTCTCCTAGCTTTTGTTGCGTTAACAGCACTGATAATTGAGCATCTTCTAACATGAAGCTTAACCGTTCAATCGGATATTCTGGGTCAAGAGGAACATAAGCACCACCCGCTTTTAATATCCCCAATAACCCCACAATCATCTCTAAAGAACGCTCAAGACAAATCCCCACTAATTGATCAGGTTTTACTCCCAAAGATTGCAAATAATGGGCTAACTGATTCGCTCGATGATTTAACTCATTATAGGTTAATTTTTCACATTTAAATACTACAGCTACAGCATCAGGAGTCCGTTTTACCTGCTCTTCAAATAACTGATGAATACACTGAGTATAACTGTATGTTGTATCAGTATTATTCCATTCTACTAACAGTTGATGACGCTCTTTTTCTGTTAGTAATGGCAAGGTTCCTACCGACTCTTGCGGATTCGTAACAATTGCATCTAATAATGTCTGAAAATGACCAGTCATGCGAGCAATTGTATTTTGATCGAATAAATCTGTATTATACTGCCAAAATCCTTGGAGAGAGTTGCCTTCTTCTGTATTTGTTTCCCACATTTGTAAGGTGAGATCAAACTTGGCGTTAACATTATCTAGAGGTAGATGCGATATTTTTAACTCAGGATTTTCTAATTCCTCCATGGCCACATTTTGTAAAACAAACATCACCTGAAACAAAGGACTGTGACTAAGACTGCGCTCTATTTGCAAAGTTTCGATAATCTGCTCAAAAGGAACGTCTTGGTTAGCATAAGCATTCGTACAAACAGAACGCACTTGTCTTAATAATTCTTCAAAACTGGGATTACCTTCTAAGCGAGTTCGCATCACTAGGGTATTCACAAAAAAGCCAATTAATTCTTCTAATTCTTGATAGTTGCGATTGGCAATCGGTGTTCCTACCAGAATATCATCTTGACCACTATAGCGGAATAATAGAGTAACATAAGCCGCCATCAACGTCATAAATAGGGTAGTTGCTGATTTGTGGCTGAGTTCTTTTAGAGATGCTGTCAGTTTGGCATCTAACTGGAAGGAAAAACATCCACCTCGGAAAGTTTGCACAGAGGGACGGGGTCTGTCCGTAGGTAATTCTAGCAAAGGAGGAGCTGCGGCTAACTGTTGTTTCCAGTAATTAATTTGGTTTTGGATGGTGATAAAACCTTGAGTTTCTCCTTGTAACCATTGCCGTTGCCAAATTGTAAAATCGGCATATTGAATCGGCAATTCCGGGAGAACAGAACCATCATCAAGCAAAAATCCTTGATATAAACTTGACAATTCTTTGAGCAATACTCCCATTGACCAACCATCACTAATAATGTGGTGCATGGTCAATAACAAAGCTGATGATTCTGATTTAAGTTGCACTAAGGTGACTCTTAGCAATATTCCCGTAGTCAGGTTAAAAGGTTGTAATTGATCCTCAGTTGCTAAAAGTTGTAATTGTTCTGACTGTTCTTGTCCTGATAATCCTTGTAAGTCCACAACCGAAATTTTCAGAGTTGCGTGGGGAGCAATTACCTGTACTGGAGTTTCTGCTACTTCCTTAAAATTAGTGCGTAGAATTTCGTGACGATGGACAATTTCGTTGAGACTGCGTTCTAAAATTTCTATATTTATACGTCCCTGAAGATGAACCGCTTTAAACATATTGTAAAAAGGGCTGTCCGGTTCTAATTGCGCTAAAATCCATAGTCGCTGTTGAGCAAAAGAAACCGGGAAAGTCTGAGGTTCGGCGGGATTTTTTCGACTAATTTGGGGGATATTATTGTTATTTTTTGGATAGCCAAAAGATTCTGCTAGTTGCCAAGTTACATTACCTAAAAAGTCAATGTTGTAGTAATCTTTCCATTGCTCAATGGTGTTAGGATTAATGCTTTGATGTTGATGAAATTTTACATCTCCTAGCATTCTAGATTCGGCATAAATACCGTCAGTCATGCGCTGCTTTTTCTCTTGGTAGGGTTGCAGCATATCAGGATTAAATTCTACTCCTAAAAACTGACATAAACTCTCTAGGGTTTTCTGTGGCTGCCTAACGATGTCTTCAAATTTAACTTGATACTGACGTTGGGGAGAAACTTGTTGTAAAAATTCGCAGATATTTTGATGGCTAATTAGCCAAACGAGTTCGGCAAGTTCTCGATTATTGAAAGGATTTTGATAGGGAAATATTTGCTCAATTTTAGCTTCTTCATAAGAGTGAATCATTCCTAAAGGATGACGCACCAGATGAATATATAGAGGGTTATCAAAATTTATTTCTGCTCGTTTTAGAGTTTCTAAATCTAGAGAATAGGATGGAGTTTTATCCACTAAGATTTTATCTCCCAACCATCCCTGTAGAAGACGGTAAAACTGTTTGCTAGTCAGATTTTTCTCTTCTAATTCTTCCATAATTGCGATCGCTTTTTCAGCATTACACCCCTTAATTTCCATGATGGTGCGAATTGTTCCTTCCATCCAGAAGTTGTAACGGCCAGAAAATTTCGCCTTTCTTTCCACAAGGGTATTAAACCCTAGTAGTTCCAATTCTGGAGGTGCAAAAAGCTGTGGATTTCCTCCTAAGATAACGCGGAGTAAGGTGGAACCGCTACGATAAGGAGAAAGAATAAAGATAGCCGGTGGATTTTTGCTATTGTCATCATCTATTGGGCTGCTAAGAGCAGGAATTAGGGAGCGCATTTGTAACACTTTAGCTTCAGCAATGCGCTCCTGTGGTAGGTTGTTAATTTCGGTTCTTTCTTTACCTAGTATTTTGGTAACTGCTTTTGGATAATGTTCCTCTATATATCCAGCTAATTCCTTAACAGTTTTTCTGTCAAATAAAACAATAAAGTGAATAATTTCGTTTAGTTGTGCTTGCAGTTTATTAATTAGAATTGCTCCCCGAATTGAATCACCACCAAGCTCAAAAAAATCGTCATCTATCCCCACTCTGTCAAGTTTAAGGACTTCTGCGAATAGAGAAGCAATCACTTTTTCTAGAGGAGTACGAGGAGCAATAAATTCTGCGTCTAACTGAGTCCGTTGACGCTGGTTTTGAGAATTAATTTTTCGCAGAATTAGTTGAGCATCATATAAGTTATTTCCAATCTCTTCAAAAAACTCTGATCGGATAATTCTCTTAACTGTTTTAGATGACTTTTTAGTAGCTATTTTCTGTTCATCACCGAGAGAAATAAAATTAATTTTAGACGCAATATAACTAGGAAAATCAAATAAATATTCCTCCTCTTTTTCCTGCTGAAATTCTTGACCAACAGTCCTTAAAAAATCCCAAATTGGTTGATTTTTGGGGGTAGGTTTATAAATAAGTTTGAGTTTTTCTAACCCTTTTTGTTGAGCAATTGTACCCAAATAAGCTAACATTTTATGTTCTACACCGCGACCCAATACTCGACAACTAAGCAAAAATGTATCGACAATTAGAGAATTTTCTTGAACATTAAATAATAGCAAACCAACTAAACCATAATCCCCAAAACGATCTTTTACTTTAACCACTCGACAGTCTAATTCCCCTGAATTACAAAGTTGTTGAATTTGGGATTCTGACCGTCGGATAGTTGTTAAGTTAAATTGGTTAGTACGTTGAGTAAGTTGGGCAACTCGCGTCAATTCCTCCGTTTGCATCGGGGAAATCTCTATTTCTAAGTTGAGTTGGCCGAGAAAATTCTCAAAAGAAAGGGAATATTTTTGTAAATTCTGACGCTGAATATTCTGTTGATAAAGATTAGTTCTTTGTCGGTCTTCTTGAGTGGTTTTGAGTTGATCAAAAGCCCAAATATGTTCTAAAAATTTTGGAATATGATCGCAATTTTCAGGAAGTTGTAATGTCAAAACTTCTGGACAGTTTGCTCTAACTTCCGCACACTCAACTGGATTATCATCAATAAAAATAAAGCTATCTAATCCTAGTTGTAATTCCTCCGCTAAGGACTGCAAATTCTGAGATTTTTCTTGCCAGTTAATGCGCCAATTTACTAAATGATTTTCCTTAAGCAACATATCGGGATGTTGCTCAAAAACTGCAAAGACATCCTCGGGTTGATTCTTACTACATAAACAGATTAACTTTCCTGCTGCTTGCTCTGCGATGATAAATTCTTGTAAAGCTCGAAATGGAGCATCAATTTTCACTCCCTTAACTCCATCTTCTCCACAAACCCCATGCCATAATGTATTGTCGCAGTCAAGGACAATCACTTTGTAAGGAGAGTTTATCAAGGCTAAGATTTTTCGCGCTAATATTGTCCCCAAAGCCGCAAAAAAAGCCAAGGTATAGGGAATATTTCCTAGTTCTTCTCCATAAGGATCATAATACTCTTGTACAGGATAAGTCTTGAGTAATGCTTGACTTTTAATTAGATATATGCTAGGGATATTCTGGAGATCACGGTCTAATTGTTCTTGTAATTTCTCATGTAAACTATTGAACGTTGTATCATGGGTTGGAGAGGGGGGACAGACACAGACTAAATAGGGAATTGGTGAGCGCATTGTCGCCGTTTTCAAGGCATTACCAAAGTCTCTAAGGGTTTGCTCTAATGTCAATTCGGCCTTGTTTTTACTCCCTTGCCAGTCTTCAAACCTAACCAGAACTACATTAACCCCATTTTGATTAGTCGCTAAAAGACTAGCAGGATTGAGTAATTCTTGAAAGACTTGATTGTACTGAGCAAATTCTATTGAATAAGGAAATCCTATTTTTTTGAGCCAATATGACAGAGAATCCTCCACTGGTTCACTGGTAAATGTAGCTGTAATAACGATTTTCTGATTAGCAAGTGCTTTCATTCTTGGCATGGGTTACCCTGTAGGCAGCGACAATACGAAGTCTATCTGATTTTATCTTCAAACGGTTTTCCTAGTTAATCCAATATATCAAAATTTATAGCCAAATTTCTCTATATCTCTGCTAAAGGATTTTGCGATAATCTCAATAGTATCATCATCGTAATATTCACGGTAGTTGCCATGTTTTGAGGAATTAATATGAGGTAAAGTCGCATTTCTACCAAGTTTTTCACATAGGACACTGAAGTCGTTATTAAGATTTTCAAAACGGCAGATAAAATCTACTAAAATTTTCCCTTCATGATCTGTAATCCAATCCAACTGAGGCATAAACATTTTAGGGATGTCATAATAGAAAGGATCTTTATTCCCGTAGGTCAACTTAACCCACTCTTTAAATTTTATTGGTTTTGTCCTTAAATTTGTCTGATTGGTTTCAACACGATAATGAAAGTGAGAAATAACTTTGTCCCAAGGATTTCTAACACTTGTAAATTTATATACTCGCTCCCACCTTTGTTTGCCCATTTCGTCAATTTTTTCTAAAGCAGTTTTATGCTCAAAAGGTAAATTTAGAGATTTCTCAATACTTCTGCCACCTGTCTTATTAATATGAATAAAGACAACGTTGCCAAAATAGCGTTGGCGCAAAAGTTTAACTTGTTCACCGACATAATAGGGAATATATAGTATATCTGTAAACTCTATTTTCTGATTAGCAAAGGCTGGTATTACTGGCATGGGTTAGTCTGTTAAAGGCGACAGAAAGACAAAGTTGAGAAAAGCAAAACAAGAAGCTAAGGGTAGCAAGCAGCACGGGCGGATCATCTCCGTCCCTCCTACCCTGACATCATATCACAGAGAAAAAAACTTGTCATGGAAAAGAAAAAAAAATTTTGTCATAGTCAACGAAATTCGCTAATATGTGGTAGTCTGAGAAGCGCTTACTAGCTTTTGCTATCAAAACAACGGTCACTTGTAGTAAGATAACGAGGGTTAAAGAAGCACGGGAGTATGTTAGCACAACTCAAGCACAATAACCTTAAAATTGTCGGGGAGCCTTAGATTTTCGCCAATTGCCTTCTACACAGGGGAGGGTTTCTCCTGAAACTAGAACCTAACAGACAAACTCAGGATTAACTCCGCCAATCCCAGCAAAATCTAAAATCATTCCGGCAAAATGTCCACAACTCAAATATAAGTGCTATATGTCCGCCAAAGTCCCTCAAGATCGATCGACGACTAATATTATCTCCGATGTCAGCAAATTTTGGCACAGTGTCAAGCTGATCGCTGCTCCCTATTGGTATCCTACCGAGTCGGGGGGAAGGACTTTTGCCGATGTGATTCAAGCTTGGGCAATGCTCATCCTACTAATCGGGGTAATACTAGGAGTTGTAGGCTTAAATGCCTTCAATAGCTTTGTTAGTAATTACTTAGTTGATGTCATCCTTGAAAAAAGTGATTTTGATAAATTTGTCAAAACTTTGGTAGTTTTTGCGGTTGGACTGCTCTTTGTCACCCTTTTGGTTGGCTTGCTTAAATTTCTCAGAAAAAGAATCGCCCTGGATTGGTATGCTTGGCTCAATGACTGGATTCTCAACAAATATTTGCATAATCGCGCCTATTACAGAATTAATTTTAAATCCGATATCGACAACCCAGATCAGCGTTTATCCCAGGAAATTGAGCCGATTACCAGTAAAGCTCTCTCCTTTTTTGCCGTTGCCCTAGAAAATGTCCTAGATATGATCACTTTTTTAGTGATTCTCTGGTCAATTTCTTCCTCTGTCGCCATTATTTTAGTCGTTTGGACAATTCTCGGTAACGTCATTGCTATCTATTTTAACCAAGCTTTAAATAAAATTACTCAAGAAGAATTAGAACTTAAGGCTAACTACAATTATGCTCTAACTCATATTCGTAATCATGCGGAGTCGATCGCTTTCTTTGAGGGAGAAAATCAGGAATTAAATATTATTCAGCGGAGATTTAATAAACTCTTAGACAGTGCTAAACGTAAAATTGATTGGGAGAGAGGTACAGAAATTTTTAGTCGGGGCTATCAGGCGGCAATTCAAGTATTTACTTTTGTCATTTTGGGTCCTTTGTATATCAATAGTGAGGGCATTAGTTTCGGACAGGTCGGGCAAGCCTGTTTAGCGGCTAATTTGTTTGCTACGGCGCTGGCGGAATTAATTAGTGAATTTGGCACTTCGGCACAATTTAGCAGTTATGTTGAACGTCTATCGCAATTTTCCCAAGCCTTAGAAGAAGTCATTAAACAACCGGAAAATTTAAGCACGATTACAACTATCGAAGAAACCCAATTTTCCTTTGAAGATGTCACCTTGCAAACTCCCGATTATGAACAGGTAATTGTCGAAAACCTCTCCCTTTCTGTTCAGCCTGGACAAGGTTTATTAATTGTCGGTCCGAGTGGTCGGGGTAAAAGTTCTTTGCTACGCGCTATCGCTGGTTTATGGAATGCAGGAACCGGCCGATTAGTGCGACCTCCCCTAGAAGAAGTATTGTTTCTGCCTCAACGTCCCTATATAATATTAGGAACCTTGCGAGAACAGTTACTTTATCCCAATCGCAATCAAGAAACCAATGAGATAAAATTAAGGGAAGTTTTGCAAGAAGTCAATCTCCAAAATTTACTAAATCGAGTCAATAGCTTTGATACAGAAGAGCCTTGGGAAAACATTTTGTCCCTGGGAGAACAACAACGTTTGGCTTTTGCCAGGGTATTGATTACCCGTCCCAGTTTTACTATCCTCGATGAAGCCACAAGTGCTTTGGACTTAAACAATGAGGAAAATTTATATCGGCAATTGCAGAAAACTCACACAACTTTTATTAGTGTCGGACATCGGGAAAGTCTCTTTAACTATCATCAATGGGTTTTAGAACTCTCTAGTAATTCCCATTGGCAACTGCTTACAGTAGAGGAATATCGCCGACAAAAAGTGAAAGAAATTATTAATATTTCTGTCGATAATTCTCAAGATAGGCTCGAAGATTTAGCGAATCAGGAAACCGAGGTCAATCCTAAAATCAATTCTGCCAAGGAACCACCCCCCGAATCGCCAACGACAACAATCTTAACAGAAGTCGAAGAAGGACTTTCCCATGCACAAATGAAGGAATTAAGCGACTATTCCCTTAGTAGCATTAGAAGCAAAGCCAGTCAGGGAAAATCAATTACGGGGAAAGATGGACTGACCTATCGCTATGACAAAGACCCTAAAATCTTAAAATGGCTAAGAGTTTAGCCGATGAGAGACGGTTCAAAAAACAACGTTAAACTATTACAGAAATTAGCTACCAAAAAAATGAATCAAACCCTGGTCAATCAACAACAGTTCTTTCAAGAAATCGTCCAAGATATCGAGCAAAATAAAATTGCAATTGCGGCGAAAAAACTGCGTCAACAGGAAGCAGATAGCTGTGAAATTCCGGCTCAGTGGCTCTGGAAAACAGCAGCAGCTTTGGAAACCAACGACTGGAGCATTTTATCAGAAGATTTCATTAATCTGAATTTTATCGGCAAAAATGGTTATTTTCTGATGATTGCTCCCTATCGCATCAATCGTCAGGGAGAAAGACAACTCACTTTGAGTGCAATTTACGGAAAAATTCACCAAAATAGTGAACCTTCTATCGAACAACTAGAAAGCTTGACTCGTGAAAAATTTGGCAGTCTAAGACAACCGATTCCCAGAAATTTGTCCTTTACTGAAATTGCTAGTTGTGGCACGGTTAAAGGTGAAAAGGGGGAGGCTTTTATCGTTCCCCATAGGTGGACTTTTCCCAATAGTGTTCAGGGACCAGCTTTAAATAATGCCAGTGAGCAAAAACGACGCTTTTCTGGTTCTAGCTACGAATGTATCCGAAAAATTTTTGAGCCAGAAACGGCCGATTTGCTATTAGGACCCCTAGAGGATCAAATTAATGGTGAACGCTATCGTCATCTCGATACCCAATTCCATGAAGCGGGTCATGCTAGTGGGTTAGGATTTGACTTAAAACTCAAAAATAAACTGTTTCAAAACTATACCTATGCCGGAGTCGAGGAGTGGCGCTCAGATAGTTTAGGGTTTGAATTTGCCGATTGTGCTTTACCTGCCGAAGAAGCGGGAAAATTAGTCGCTGTTAATTTCTGCATTCGCTTTGGTTTAGATGCTCACCGTTTAGGGGGTTTAGAAAAAGATGTGGATGTCCACGCTAGTTTGATCAGTTTGGAATATCTCTTGCAAAATGATGCTATTTATCTCACAAAAAATGGTCAATTGGCCCTGCGGAATATCAGTTATACAGGCTTACTAAAAGCGGTGGAAATGCACCGAACAAAAGCCTTATCTCTAACGCGAAGGGAGTTAAATCTAAATAGTCCAACAGGTCTTTTTGCTCTGTATAAAGTAGAGATTCATCCCGCAACCCAATTAATTTTTCAGGGACTAATTGTAGAGCGATGCCGCGGAATTTGGTCAGAGTTACAATAAGTACCTAAGGTTTGCTGATAACTGGCCTGGGGAGTGATGTCAGTCAGCCATGTGCATCCCATCAAAGCCTATTGATGGCGATAGGGATTGGGGTAAACTCCTCTGAGTTTCTCGCCACAGCAAGTGCCGGCTCTGGAATATTAGTCGTTGACTCCTAAGTAGCTGTTTGCAATTAAATAGAAGATAGGTTTTGCACTCGATCCCCCCTGCCCCCCTTAATAAGGGGGGTGCCGACAGGCGGGGGGATCTTAGAGTTTTTTACGCCCATCTACTTACACATTTATTTATATATATATCGCTAGATAACTAAAATGTGTTAAGCTAGGCGGTAGCATTCTGGGAAATCACGACAGATAGATCAGTCTCTTATTGGTCAGAATCCCTGAACCCCTGATTACCTCTTTCTCCCCCGGTCGATGACAAAACCAATGGCTGAACAACGCTCTGTACTAAAATTTAATGGCATCGATGATTACATGGAGCTATCCCACGGATTTCTTGACATCGATCAGAGTATTACCATTACATTTTGGGCAAAAGGGGAAAATAATTTAGCTACAGAAACGACTCTTTTAGAAGCTGTTAATCGGGAAAATAACCGCGTTCTACATATTACCTTGCCTTGGGGCGATCCCGTGAAACCTGCGATTTTTTGGGATGCGGGTAACGAAGAAGGTTTCGATCGAATTGAAAAAAAAGTCAAGCTTAAGGATTATAGTGATTGGACTCATTGGGCCTTTGTCAAAAATGCGACCACAGGCCGAATGTTGATCTATCGTAATGGGATCATTTGGCATCGTGGGAACGGTCATAACCGTGCCTTAACGGGGATTGAAAAAATCATCTTGGGAGCCTCTGTTAATCTCTCCCATTATTGGCAAGGTTGTCTCGCCGAATTTTCTGTTTGGAATCAAGCGCGTAGCCAGGAAGAAATCCAAAAAACGATGTATCAATCTCCCTTAGTTGATGACCTTGGCCTAGTCACTTATTTATCACTCAACGGCAGTGCCGAGGATCAAACAAGTTATAGCAATCATGGTATTCTTTATGGGACAACCTGGCAACTAGATAGTCTTCCCTCTAAACCGACCTCGATCCCTAAATCAAAAACTCAGACTAGCAGTAAAGCTAGAAGGAGTGCGAAAAGGATAACAATGGTCAACGAAATTTTTAACTCCCTTGAAGAAGAAGAAGTGATTGAACAGGATGCTCCAGCAGAAAATCAAGAACCTTCCCCGGAAGATAATTCAGAATCAATTATAATTGCCGCAGAAGCTGCTCTTGCCAGTAATGAAATTGAGGAGATTACTAAAACGGCAATTTCTCAACCGGATATACTGACTTATTCAAACCAGAAAAAACGGTTAATTATTTGTTGTGATGGTTCTTGGGAAAACTCTGGCAGTGCTTACCCCACCAACGTGGTTAAATTCGCCGAATCTATTAAGTATATTGCCGAGGATCAAACCCCTCAAATCGTCTTTTTGTCAGGTTCTGGCAGCGCCGAAGATAACGAATTTATTAAAAGTTTAGGGAATGAAACTTTTGGCTGGGGACTCGATCGGATGATTCAAGATGCCTATCGTTTTCTTGTCCTTAACTACAATCCCAAAAGCGAGGATGAAATTTATTTGTTAGGTTTTAGTCGCGGAGCATATATCGTTCGTTGTTTGGCTAGTTTTATCGATAAATGTGGAATCCTAAAACGCTCTAAGATTAAAGAAATTCCCCTAGCTTATCAACTCTATCGAGACCACAACGTTAGTTTCGATAGTGCCAAAGCTCAACAATTTCGTGCCGCTAATGCTAAAAAAATTGAGACAGAAAAGGAAGATTTTCAAGATCGTATTCCAGTTAAGATGTTAGGTTGTTGGGATACAGTTGGCAATTTTGGTATTCCTGATTTAACTCCTTGGTTTCCCTTGGCTAAGTTTTATCATAAAAAATATGAATTTAGTAATACAAAACTAAGTCCGATTATCCAGAATGCTTTTCATGCTGTGGCCATTGATGAAAAACGTAAAAACTTCCCTTATACTCCGATCAAAGCCAATCCAGACAATCCCGAACAAGTTGTCAAAGAAGTTTTATTTGTCGGTGAACATACCTGTCTAGGTGGTGGCAAAAAAGAATATCAAGGACTTTCCGACTACCCCTTACAATGGATGATTAATCAAGCCAAAAAATTGGGATTAGAGTTTGATTCAACCACCTCTGAATCTGAGGAATTCCAAATTAAACTAGACCCGACCATCAAGTTCGATAATACGGTTAAAGGATTGTCGTCCTTGGGAGGTGAGCAATCGCGATATTTCAATACAAAAGTTGTCACTGTTCATCACAGTGTGGTCAAACGATTAAAAGCTTTTTCCGATTATCGTCCCAAAAGTCTTGAACCGTTTCTTCAAGCTTTACTTGACGACGATCAACAGACAGATTAACCTTGCTTTAGAATTAAACTAATCCTTCGCTAGAAATTTGAGGTGATTTTTATGGAACTCGATAACATTATCAAAAAAGTGGCAGGTACTTATTTAGCTTCGGCTATTATTGCTGTCATCGTGCTAATTCTGACCCTCGGACAACCCTTTGTAGTTTTTCTGGGTATTGGAGCGATGGGGTTGGTTACTGTCCTAGGAGATGCGATTGCTCAGTACGGAATTGAAGCGGTTCTGAATGCTTTTTACACTGAGCGAAGTAAAAAAGAATCCCTGGAAACACTTTTGGCTGAAATTGATGCTTTACCTCTGACTGATGACCTGAAATTAAAAACCAAAAAACACTTGACTGACCATCAAGAACAGACAGTAAAGCAGCAAGAAACGGTAACTGAGCCAACTCCTGAAAGTCCTCAAACAGTTGTTATTGAAAATGAACCAGTTATTGAAAATGAACCAGTTATTGAAAATGAACCAGTTATTGAAAATGAACCGGTTGTTGTTGAAGTTGAAAATGTTTAATTAGGTATTGCTCCCTCTTGCAAGAGATGGGGGCAGCGGATGATTATTGCTAAGTATTGAGGAATTTTTTGGTCTAAGATAGCTATGCTAAATAGGAACTCTCAACATCTGATGACCTATAAAAAAATTGCCATTTATGAGCAAAGCTATCAACTTCCTGTTTTTAAAAATAGATACTTAAAAAATTTTCAGAAAATCATCAAGGAACGTCGGAAATTAATTCAAGAAGGAGTTCGCTACCATTACTATTTTGGTAAGATTATTAAACGAAAAGAAAAAATCACTCAACAAGAAATCTTGATCGAGACTCAGTTATTAATTAAAGACTATAATTTATTAATTAATGGACTAGAAATATATCAAGACGGATATTATCGTTTTTTACTCCAACTCAGTGACAATCTCAAAATTTTATTTTCCCAAAAATATCAAGAATTGAAAATCTTAGACTACGAGAGAATAAAGTTAGAAATTAAAAATAATAATAATCAAAATATTCTCAATCAACTCAAGCTGGAAAAACAGGAAAATTTTCGGGCAATTTTGCTACTGGGAAAAACATCTTTTTTGATGTTGAGAAAAACTAAATTACTAGGGGAAGGAGTTCAGAAATTAGCCGAGGATACTCAAAAGCAGAAAAAAATTGTGCAAGCAATTATTCAAGAACTCAAAATTTATGAGGAATTAAATCATTATCAACTCAAATCTCAACGAGTTCGCCAAGAAATTGCTGATCTTGCCCAAAATGCGATTAATTTTGAAAACTACTTACAGGACTATTTTGCGCCTTTTCAATTATTAATAGAAGAAGTGATTAAGGTGGATGAAGAATTTTATGCAACAGTTGGAGAAATTAAGTATTTGGTAGATAATATTTTTCCACCTCAGCCGGCTCTCTTAGAAACGTCAGATTCAGCCATAAATTCTGAGTTTTTGCTAAATTTTCTGGCGACTGGTTACGAGAAAGAAGCAAGGTTAAAAGAGGCTTTTTCCTCTGATCAATTTAATGATTACTTATTCAATGAAAGTGAATGGTCAGAACAATTTATTTCCCTAGAAAAAACCATCAATAAATTATCTCATCATTTAGCAGAACAAGAGGCTTGTCAAAAAGACACTATCCCCAAAACTCCCCTAGCAATAGTTGTCTCTCAATTCACTCAAAACAATATTCACAAATCTTCTACTTCTAAAAATCCCCAGACTTCCCCAAATATCTTAACTCAAGAATCGGCTGATATTGATTATAATCAATTACAAGATTTGCTAAGAAAGCAACAGTGGCAAGCGGCTGATCGCCAAACAACCAAGCTACTATTGAAAATCTTGCGTAAGACCTACTGGAATGAGGTTTATCCTCAAGATATTGCTCAATTACCTTGTTCGGATTTGAAAAAAATTGATCAACTTTGGCTTCATTATAGTAATGGTCATTTCGGGTTTAGTATTCAGCAAGCCATTTTCTCTAGTCTCGGTGGTTTAGTGGATTATGAAACCCAAAAGAAACTAGGCGAGCGCCTAGGTTGGCGGAAGGAAGGTCAATGGCTCAATTATGAGCAACTAAACTTTGAATTAGAGCCGAATTCTCCCCTCGGTCATTTACCCGTTCATTGGTTGATTTTTGAAGAAAATCTTTGTTACCCATCTCCGGAAGCTTCTGACAATCAAAACTCCGTGGCTTTCTGGAGAGTTGGCAATTGGTTATTGTGGCAACTTCACCTCGTTTTCAGCAAAATTCAAGCCTGTGGAATTATTCCTCTGTCTGACTTTTAAAGCGATTATCTAAGCTGTTGACTATCTAGGGTCTGCTGAACAAGTTTCTCGTGGGTGTAGGGTGTAGGGTTTTACCCATTTTCATCTGGTAAATTACCCTAATTTTCAGGGAAAAAGGGCTCTTCGGGAATTGTTATGCAAATAATTAACTTAAAATAAAATTCGATGAGAGTGCCTAGTCTCAAAAATAGCTGAAATCCATACAGGAAAGGACTTAAGGCACAAATAGGTTAATACCAAAAGATAGACAATTGAGTTAAGATTTGATATAATAGCCAAAAACGAGATTATTTTACTTATGATACTTGACAAATTTTTGAACCTACAAGGAACCTGTATTCAAGGCTATCGACACCTAGAAAATATCGGTATAGTTTTCCAAATCGAATCGAAAAATAAAAAAGCAGTCTGTCCTCGTTGTGGGTTAGAGAGCGATAAACTACACCAAAATCATCGACATTTAGTCAAAGATTTACCGCTCTCAGGTCAACCAGTGTACCTACAAGTTAATCGTCGTCAATTTAAGTGCGGTAATTGTCAGAAACCCTTTAGCGAAGAGTTAGATTTTGTCGCCAAGAAACGAACCTATACGAAAAGACTAGCCGAGAATATACTCGAACAATTAAAATCAGGAGATATTTTAAATGTTAGTCGAAGAAATGACGTAACGGAAGAAGAGATTCAAAGAATGATAGAGGACATAGCTGAAGAAATTACAGAGACAGACCTATCGAAATTAAAAAGACTAGGAATTGACGAAATCGCTCTAGTCAAAGGACAAAAAAATTACTGTGCAGTTTTAGTAAATTTAGATACGGGAAAACTAATAGCTATTCTAGAGAAGCGAACACAAGAAGAATTGAGGGAAACGCTTACAGGGTGGGGAAAAGAGGTGTTAGAGCAAATTGAAGAAGTCAGCATAGATCTTTGGTTGCCCTATAAAAATTTGGTGAAAGAATTGATGCCATCGGCCGAGGTAGTCGCCGATAGATTCCATGTAATGAAACAAATTAATCAAGAGTTAGACGAACAGAGAAAAGCAGAAAAAAGAGCGGTAGAAGCGCAGAAAAATAAAAAACAGAAAGCGGAAAAAGAAGCAAAGCTAGAAGTTTTAAAGCGAAGTAAATATAGTCTGTTAAAAAATGAAGAAGATTTAACGGAAACTCAAAAAATCAAACTAGAAGCTATCAAAGAAAAATTCCCAAATTTGAAAAAGATGCAGGAATTAAAGGAAGAATTTAGAAAGATTTATGAAACCTCAGAGAATCCGACAGAGGGAATGCTATCCATCTCGGAATGGTTGGCAAAATCCTCCAGTGTTTTTACCAAGAGTTGTCAAACAATCCGAAACTGGTTTGGAGAAATCATTAGTTATTTCGAGCGAAGGACAACGAATGGGGTGGTCGAGGGAATCAACAATAAACTGAAACTAATAAAACGGAGAGCCTATGGCTTGAGAAACTTTCGTAATTTTTGGGTTAGAAGTATGTTATCTTGGCATCTTGTCTGTTGATTTAGCATAAAGAGTAACGAAGAGCCGGAAAAAGTCCAGGGATTTTCCCCCCGATCCCTCCAATGGCTGGCACTTTTTGATTTCCCAAAAGTCTAAAAGTCTTACCCAACAAGGTTTTTAGATTTATTCAGCAACCCCTAAGTAACAGGGAGCAGGGAGCGGGGAGAGAAAGTAGAAAATCGAGCATGATTCCCTCGGCAACTTAAAGTTTTTGACTTCTATCTGAGAATTGGGAAATTTATCTCTTAATTATTGGACTTTTACTGGTAAATTCTGCTTAAATTTTTCTGGTTTAACTGGGTCTCCCTTTTTATGTTTTGGTCTCGGTTTTTGACAAGAATATCTGCACTTTTTTTAAGTAATCCCATCCCCTTTGATTCCAAACTTTTTCTCGTCCCGTTTCCTTTTCTATCCATCTAGCCACCTTCGGACCTGTCCAGATTCCTCCATCGGCAGGACGTTTTTTCAGTTCTTCTTTTAATTTTTGCAATTGTTCTTCCTTCAATAAAGGTTCTTTTCCTCTCCGATGTTCCACACTTTTTTTCTTGAGATTTTTAACTCCTTCTTCTCCTAATTCATTATATCTTTTGAGAATTCTAAAACTATATTGATAATCTAATCCTACAGCTACTGCAGCATTTTTGATTGTCCATCCTAACGATATTTTCCACAATAAGTGCCATCTTCTTGTTTCTACTGAGTCTTGACTGCTTCTGTATCTATCTTTCAGTTCCTCTGAACTTAGATGTTCGGCTAAGTAAGCTTTCTTGGGCATTTTATCTCATTGTTTTTTATTTACCCTATTATAACAGGATTTAAGAGCAAACGCTAAGTCTGCCAAAGGAAGCGTCAAAAGCGCAAAATCTGCGAGATTAGTTTTGGAAACGCTAATCTCAGTGAGGCCGATTAGCCTAGTTCCTATTGCTCTCATCGGAAATTTTGGGTCTGAAACCCCGCCGTTCTAGGTTGGCTTTACGTTAGAATTAAAAGGCCAGTCTCGAAAACCAAGTGGACGGCGCAGCACCTTGAAAACTCGGCTTAGGGGGTTCCGACCAGAAAAGCTTGGCCGGGTAAAAAGTCGCGCGCAACAAGTACAAGAAGCTATAGGCGGTCAACGTACCGTGGGACACAGGGAATCGGGCTTCTGAAATGGGGCGAAAGTCTGTGGACTCTGTGTAAGACAGTACATGGTTTTTTAACTGTGGTATGCGACGGTGGTGGAAGCAGAAACTTAAATCGTGAGGTTTAGGAATCGCCGCACTTTTAGGGCGGCGAGGATGTCAACGTCACTCCTCCTGAAAATTCGACGTTTCTATCCTATGCTAGTAGCGAGCGAGTTGAAATTATTATTTACAAAAATCAATTTTTCTTGCGTCAGGTTGATGCGCTTTGACAGCAAAGATTATGGCTCTTCGTTACCCTTTATGCTAAATCAACATACAAGATGCCAAGATAACATACTTCTAACCCAAAAATTCCGAAAGTTTCTAAAGCCATAGCCTCTCCGTTTTATTAGTTTAAGTTTATTGTTGATTCCCTCGACCACCCCATTCGTTGTCCTTCGCTCGAAATAACTAATTATTTCTCCAAACCAGTTTCGGATTGTTTGACAACTCTTGGTAAAAACACTGGAGGATTTTGCCAACCATTCCGAGATGGATAGCAGTCCTTCTGTCGGATTCTCTGAGGTTTCATAAATCTTTCTAAATTCTTCCTTTAACTCGTGCATCTTTTTCAAATTTGGTCAATTTTCTTTGATAGCTTCTAGTTTGATTTTTTGAGTTTCCGTTAAATCTTTTTCATTTTTTAACAAGCTATATTTACTTCGCTTTAAAACTTCTAGCTTCGCTTCTTTTTCCGCTTTCTGTTTTTTATTTTTCTGCGCTTCTACGGCTCTTTTTTCTGCTTTTCTTTGTTCGTCTAACTCTTGATTAATTTGTTTCATTACATGGAATCTATCGGCGACTACCTCGGCCGATGGCATCAATTCTTTCACCAAATTTTTATAGGGCAACCAAAGGTCTATGCTGACTTCTTCAATTTGCTCTAACACCTCTTTTCCCCACCCTGTAAGCGTTTCCCTCAATTCTTCTTGTGTTCGCTTCTCTAGAATAGCTATTAGTTTTCCCGTATCTAAATTTACTAAAACCGCACAGTAATTTTTTTGTCCTTTGACTAGAGCGATTTCGTCAATTCCTAGTCTTTTTAATTTCGATAGGTCTGTCTCTGTAATTTCTTCAGCTATGTCCTCTATCATTCTTTGAATCTCTTCTTCCGTTACGTCATTTCTTCGACTAACATTTAAAATATCTCCTTCTTTTAATTGTTCGAGTATATTCTCGGCTAGTCTTTTCGTATAGGTTCGTTTCTTGGCGACAAAATCTAACTCTTCGCTAAAGGGTTTCTGACAATTATCGCACTTAAATTGACGACGATTAACCTGTAGGTACACTGGTTGTCCTGAGATTGGTAAATCTTTGACTAAATGTCGATGATTTTGGTGGAGTTTATCGCTCTCTAACCCACAACGAGGACAGGTTGCTTTTTGATTTTTCGATTCGATTCGGCAAACTATACCGATATTTTCTAGGTGTAGATAGCCTTGAATACAGGTTCCTTTTAGGTTCAAAAATTTGTCAAGTATCATAAGTAAAATAATCTCGTTTTTGGCTATTATATCAAATCTTAACTCAATTGTCTATCTTTTGGTATTAACCTGTTTGTGCCTTAAGTCCTTCCCTGTATGGATTTCAGCTACTTTTGAGCGTAGGCGCTCTCATCGAATTTTATTTTAAGTTAATTATTTGCATAACAATTCCCGAAGAGCCAAGATTATTCAGCCCTTACTGGAGCTTTGGCACAATGGTGACTGATTGACACTCCCGTCGCACTAAGCGCTTCGGGATTCTTGGTTCATCGAGTTTCCTTAACCTGGCAGGACGTATCCAACATTCACTAGAGGGAATCTCTCCCCCCCCAAACCCCTAGGGCTGTTTCATTCTCCCATCAGAATATCAAAAGTAAAAGCGATCACTGTCTTTGTAAAATGAGAAGTGACCGCCAACTTTTTAAAGATATGTTGAGCTTAATAGAAAAACTGAAACAAGTCAAGGACTTTCGGAAAGATCAAGGAAAAAGACCCCCTTTATGGATAGTATTAGTAGTAATAATACTGGGAACAATGCTAGGATACTCAGGTTATAGAGAACTAGGAGAGTTGGCTAAAAATAATCGGCACAGGCTCAGTAAAGAATTTAACATAATTCCAGAAAGAGTCCCGTCCTATTCAACAATTAGAAGGGTAATGATGGGAGTTGACTGGCAGAGTTTGTTAAAAATGTTTAATGAATGGGCATTACAAGAATATGGACAAAGAGATGACATAAATTGGCTAGGGATGGATGGAAAAAGTCTCAAAAACACCCTAAAGAATCCTAATAATGAACAACAAAATTTTATCATGTTTGTCTCATTGTTTAGTCAAGAAAGTGGCTTAGTATTACACTTAAAAAGAATCGAAAACAAAAAAGGGTCTGAAATCAACGAAGGTCAAGCTATAATTGAGGATTGCTCTCTCCAAAATAAAGTTTTTACTGGCGATGCTTTACACTGCCAGAAAAAAACAATCAGCTTAATAGCCAAGAGTAAAAATGATTATGTTATCACCGTTAAAGGAAATCAGAAAAATCTTGATCAGCGAATACAAGACCTGAGTAATTCCTCAAAGCCAGAAAGTTGCTTTCTTGAACAAGATAATAGTCATGGACGAAAAATAAGTAGGGAGGCACAATTATTTGTAGGATGGGTTAGCGGTAGCGTAACATGAGCGGCCGTTGGGTTTCATGCTTCAACCCAACCTACGTTCATCTTATATTTAATTCCACCCACCCACTTATCAAGAAAAATAGAAGTTTTTAAAGTGAGGAAAAATGAAAGACAAGGGTTTGAAAATCTGCGCAGAATTTTAAAGTAGAAAGAAGGGGTAGTCGCGGGGATAAAACCTATGAAGAAACAGCTTACTATATCAGTAGCCTAACCGAATCCGCTCAAGTATTTGCTAAAATTATTCGAGGACATTGGAAAATAGAAAATCAGTTACATTGGGTAAAAGATGTAATTTTTGAGGAAGATAAAAGCGAGATAAGTGATTTTCAAGCGGCCAGCAATTGGTCAATTCTCACAACTATAGGATTGAATCTTTTCAGAGGTTTGGGTTTTCTCTCAATAAAGGAGGGACAGAGGTGGTTAGCTGAACGTTGGAAAAAACTGATAGTTTTATCGACGTAAGAAGCAGAAAAATTAGCTAAATTAACAGGATGTACTCTCAGACAATTTCAAGAAAGGTAGGCTTTTAGTGGCTTGGGAACAGGCTTTATCAATCTCTTCATAATAAATATTGGCAGAGAATTAAAGATTAATTATTGTGACTAACTCTTTTGATTAGAAAAAGATAAACTTGAGAATCTTCAGTCAAATTTATTGACTCAAAATCAGCTGTACTTAATTTAAATGAATCAACCCTAGACGTCGGGGGGGTTGGGGTAAATTCAGCTAATCTAAGGATAGGCGGTTAAGATGCGTCTTAAGTAGGGTTTGCGGCAAAAAGTTTTTCGGTGGGGGCAGGGTGTGGGGTGTGGGGTGTGGGGTGTGGGGTTTTACCAGTTTTGAGGTGGCCAATTACCTAATTTTCAGGGAAAAAGTGCCTAAATTTCCCCCCGATCACTCCCACATCCAGTACCTTTTGATTGACAAAACGCCTAAAAGTCTTACCCAACAAGGTTTTTAGATTTATTCAGCCAGCCCTAAGTATCTAAGCACAATTAATTACACATCTAAGCCACTACTCCGTCAGACTTCTGCTGTGATCAGTAAACAGTGAACTGAAAACTCAAATCCGATCCCTAATAGCTGTATCCCGTCTCCCGTCTCAGAGTCTCCTGTATCCCGTCTCGGAGTCTCCTGTATCCCGTCTCGGAGTCTCCTGTCTCCGAGTCTCCTGTCTCGGAGTCTCGACTAGGAAATTAATTTTGCACGACTACTTAGCTTAAACAGTGAACAGAAAACTCAAATCTGAATCACTGATCAAGGAGAACTTCCCACCTCACCCTTGAGATAACTGCCCTAACTTTCCCGTCTGAGTTTTAGAAAAATTTAACTTTATTCAATCTATGAACATCTGTTCAGATGTTATACTAAAGTCAGTAAAGAAGTTCAGAGGTAGTAACCATGATCGCTGTCACCATGATGAAATGTGCTTGTGAATCCTGTAAGTGTGTAGTATCGATCGCCGATGCCATCAAAGAAAACGATCAATACTACTGTTGCCAAGCTTGTGCCAATGGTCACGTTAAAGGGAAAGGCTGTGGACACAATGACTGTCGTTGCGGTTAAATTTAGTTATTGGGGAGAAGGGGACAAGTATCGGGATTGAAGATTCGATCGATACCTCCCTTTCTCAACTTTCCCTTAATAACCGATCAGGAAAAAACATGGCCATAGAGAAAATAGCGCCGGTTTGTGGGGAATCCCATCACCAAGAGGCGAAATTCCAGCACTTGCAGGGATTAGAAATCGAAAAAGCCCAAAAAATGGCCGAATTTTTCAGCCTTTTGGGGGATGCCAATCGCCTAAGAATTCTGTCGCTTTTAGCCAAAAGAGAATTATGTGTTTGTGACTTAGCCGACGATTTAGGGATGAGTGAATCGGCCGTATCGCACCAGTTAAGAACCCTAAGAGCCTTAAGATTAGTTAAATACCAAAAACAGGGACGGAGAGTCTTTTATCGTCTTGCCGATCATCATGTCCTTGACCTTTATTACGCGGTCTCGGAACATTTAGAAGAGCCAGCGGACGAGGACTAAAACAGTCCCAAAGCGGGTAAAACAAACTGTAAGAGCAGAGAACCAATCCCCTGCACCATTTGGTCTAATTGAGCGTTGCCACCACCTTGTTCTCGCGGTTTTAGGGCGATTTCCATGCCTTTAATAAAATTCTCTGCTGCTTCGTAACCGGGGGTGTTACCTTGCTGTTCAAAGAGAGTCGAAGCCATTTGAGCGTCCTGGGCCGCTAGAGCATTTTGTCCCAGACGATAGTGAGCCATGGCCCGGGCCAGATAAGCTGGAGCATATTCCGAGTTAATTGTCAAGGCCTTATTAAAATTTTCTATAGCGGCGCTGGTGCGTCCCTGTTTTCCTTCCACCATCCCTAGACCGTAGAATAGTTCGGGAGTACCGGCACTACTGGGAATTCCCACCGCACCCTGCACGTATGCAGTGTCTAGTTTGGTGTTTTCGAGGTTAGCATTATTGAGATAAGCGCCTCTTAAATCCGCACCCGTCAAGATTGCCCCGCTTAAGTTCGCTCCAGTGAGATTAGCACCAAAGAAAGAAGCACCGGTTAAATTGGCACCACTCAGATCCGCCCCACTTAAATTAGCTTGACTAAGATTAGCACCGACGAGATTGGCCCCATTTAATTTTGCCCCGGTTAGATTCGATTGCACCAACCCCGAACCGCTCAGATCGCATTGGGGACATTTTCGGGTGGATAATAATTGCTGTAGGTGGTTTAAATCTTCCCCATAACCAACTAGGGACAAGTTAAGGGGAAGACTGAGGACGAGGGTTAGGGCGATCGATTTGTACATAGTTTAAAAATAACTCTATTGATTATCATTGATAATAACCATGCGGTCGGGGCTAATCGCTGAACTAGATTTTGCTTGAGAAATCAGCCCTTGTCCACTAAAATAGGAGATTAGAGGCTCTTAAGGTCAGAAGAAGCGACAAAATCGAGATTTGTTACCTTTTCAACAGCAGGTTTTTTAGAGGAATTTCCCTATTTTATAATGACTACTCTACACGGTAATTGGCTGATTGGTTCGCAGGATAGTGTTTTTTTTCTTTGGGGTGAACAGTGGCAAGGGAAGGAATTAAGTGAAACCCAAGAAAATCATCCTTTTTGTCTAGAATCTGGGGTATTAGCCCAATTTATCGAGAAATTTTCCCCTCAGCTTAACCAGTATTCTCCAGAATCAATCAAGCTCAGTTTGCCTAGTTATTCTCCCCCTAGGAAAAAATATTCTTTACCGCTGCTGTCGGGGCAAATTCTCGAACCCACACCTAAATCCTTGTCTTGGCAACCATGGCAAGTATCGGGATTAACTTTTTCTGCGGGGATGATAGTACAGTTATGGGAAAAATTACCCCTAGCTAAGGCCGAATTTATCGGTAATGATCTACGATTTTGGCTGTATTTGCACCGTTGGAGTTTAGATTTATTAGCAAGGGGGAAATTTTTAGCAGGAATAAATCAGGGTCAAAGTTGCTGGTATCCCCTGCTAGATAGTACCATCGATCGCACTCGTTTAGCTAAGTTTATCCAAACCATCCCCCGGTTTGTCTTGTCTATCAAGAAAATAGCGAACCACAAACAATCATTCTCGATTGCTTAAAAAATATTGTCGATGCTCGTTTACGACAAAAAATAGATAGTACTGTTAATATTTCGCCGTCATTGATGGTGAAACCCTGGCTACAATCTTTAAGCGGTGATCATCATGACATTGCCTTAGAAGCCAAGAATTTACAGCGTCTAGAAAATGCTTATAATAACTGGGTGTTTCCTATCCAAGAAAGTTTAGTTAATGGCAATAATCGCCAATTAATCGAGAATCAATACCGTGTTTGTTTATGTTTACAACCTCCCAGTCTAGGAACAGCGTGGAAACTTACCTATTATTTACAAGCGTTAGATGATCCCGAATTTCTCATTAGTGCCAAGTTGATTTGGTTAGAGGGGAAAGAAAGTTATCATAGTTATCAAAGAGTTGTCAATAATCCCCAGGAAATTCTCTTAAAAGGATTGGGATTAGCATCGCGATTGTACGAACCGATTAGAATTAGTTTAGAGCAGAGACACCCGGAGGAATGTTCTCTTGATTCGATCGAAGTTTATCAGTTTATTCGCTCGATCGCTTGGCAATTGCAAGATCAGGGATTAGGGGTAATTTTGCCAACGGGTTTAACTGCTGGTAGCAATGAACAAAGATTAGGAATTAAGATTGCTGCCAGTGTAACTCCCAAAAAAGGAGAAAGATTAAGTTTAACCAGTTTATTAAACTTTCAGCTTAAATTAGTAGTAGGGGAACAGGAAATATCGAAAAAAGATTTTGATAAGTTATTAGAGAAAAAATCGCCAGTGGTGGAAGTGGGGGGCAAATGGTTAATCCTACAGCCTACCGATGTTAAAGCAGCTCAGGCAATTTTAAATAATACCATCACTCCCCTGAATCTCTCGGTGGAAGATGCCCTGCGCTTGAGTTCAGGAGATAATAATCTAATTGCTAAACTGCCGGTAGTCACTTTCCAAGCGGAGGGAGCATTAAAGGAATTAATTGATAATTTAAATAACAATCAAGGGATTCAATTAATCAACCCACCGCGGGAATTTCGGGGGGAATTACGCCCCTATCAAATCAAGGGAGTTAGTTGGTTAGCTTTCCTAGAAAAGTGGGGTTTAGGTGCTTGTTTAGCCGATGATATGGGTTTAGGAAAAACCCCGCAATTAATCGCTTTTTTACTAGCATTAAAAGAACAGGATATGTTAGTTAATCCCGTGTTAGTGGTGGCTCCCACTTCTGTGGTCAATAACTGGGAACATGAATTAAGAAAATTCGCTCCCACCCTGGCTGTTTTTGTGCATCATGGCGAAAAAAGATTAAAAGGTAAAGCTTTTGCTCAAGAGGTAAAAAATAAATCGGTTGTTATTACCAGTTATCCTTTAATCTATCGCGATCTGTCCAGTTTAGAAGCAGTACAATGGCAAGGTTTAGTTTTAGATGAAGCTCAAAATATTAAAAACTCTACGGCTAAACAATCCCAAGCAGTGCGAAAAATACCCGCAGGATTTCGGATTGCCTTAACGGGAACTCCCGTAGAAAATCGCCTGACGGAATTATGGTCAATTTTGGATTTTCTCAATCCCAATTTTTTAGGAACTCAAGCCTTTTTTCAGCGTCGTTTTGCCCTTCCCATTGAAAAATACGGCGATCAAGAATCCCTGCATAATTTACGTTCCCTTGTCCGTCCCTTTATTTTACGGAGATTAAAAACCGATAAAAATATTATTGAAGATTTACCAGAAAAACAGGAAATGAATATTTTTTGTGGTTTATCGAAAGAACAGGGACAACTTTATCAACAATTAGTCGAGACAACGCTCCAGAAAATTGAAGAAATTCAAGGAATTCAGAAACATGGATTAATTTTAACCTTGCTAATGCAACTAAAACAAATTTGTAATCATCCCGCCCATTTTTTGAAAGAAAATAGTTTAGAAACCAGTCAAAGATCGGGAAAATTATTACGTTTAGAAGCCATGGTAGAGGAAGTGATAGCAGAAGGCGATCGAGCTTTAATTTTTACACAATTTGCCGAGTGGGGAAAACTCCTACAAACCCATCTCCAGAAAAAATTAGCCGAGGAAATATTATTTCTCTCCGGTTCTACCAAAGCAAAAGATCGGGTAGAAATGATCGAGCGCTTTCAAAATGATCCCCAAGGACCAAAGATTTTTATTCTCTCCCTGAAAGCAGGGGGAACAGGATTAAATCTAACCCGCGCTAATCACGTTTTTCATATCGATCGTTGGTGGAATCCGGCCGTAGAGAATCAGGCCACTGATCGCGCTTTCCGCATCGGACAAAAACGCAATGTTCAGGTACATAAATTCATCTGTACGGGAACCCTAGAGGAACGCATTAATGAGATGATCGAAAGCAAGAAACAATTAGCGGAACAAACCGTAGATGCTGGGGAAAATTGGTTAACCGAATTAGATACCGATCGCCTGCGAGATTTATTATTATTAGATCGATCGGCAATTATTGATGAAGAAGAAACCGATTAGAAGCGAACGACCTGATAAACCGTGGAACCATTCTCAAACAGAGGCCGATAGTAAATACCGCTGCAATTGTAATAAAGCGTATTGTCAGCCGTAATTGTGGTGCAGCCGTCTGGGATATAGGTGACAATTGCGCCGATTGGCGGGGCCACCACCGTGTAGGAACTGCCGCTAGGTTGAAGATAGATGCCGTCCGAGTAAATGTAGGAAGTAGAACCCACATAGACGGTATTGTAGTAGGGGGGGAGAGTAGCGATCGCTGAACCGATGACTAAGCCGGTGGTCAAACCCACCCAACCCCAACCCGGGGGGACGTAATAACCGCCACCGTACCAACCGCCACCACGCCAGTAACCGTTGCGATTATCGTCAACAAAGTTCTGACGGTTCTGTTGGCGATCACTAACCTGCTGCTGCCGTTCCCCCTGTCTTTCGGTGCGTTCCCCTTGACGGATATCGGTTCTTTCAGTGCGTTCCCCTTGACGGATATCGGTTCTTTCAGTGCGTTCCCCTTGACGGTTTTGTTGATTAGTTTGTCTTTCCCCCTGTCTTCCAGAAAAATCTCTAGAGGTTTGGGAACGATTACTGAAATCTCTAGAGGGTTGGGAACGATTACTGAAATTCCCTCGGTTTTGCAGATCACTACTGCGGTTAACCCGTGGGGAAGCTCCACCACCGCCACGACCACCGCCACCGCCACCGCGAGCGTCCACATAATCCGTGATCAGTAAACTTGTACCCAAAAGGAGGGCGGCAAGAACACATAAGTTTTGACGTGAAGATCTTTTCATAGCCCGGACTCCTTGATTTTTTTATTTGCCTTGGCTGCTTATCTTCTCAGATTATTTTCTGCAAGCGTTCGAGGGTTTCTGGTGCAAAAAAACGCTCTCCTGTTTCTACACACACTCTGGCGGGAACATTTTCTATAATAAATCTGGGTTGGGTTCGGATAGGGTAAGGCTTTTGAGAATGTCCCGATTAGAACAGAATCGGCTTAATTCTTCTGAGAACATCCTGGAGCAACTGGAATGTATGTCACCAAACCTCCTCTCTCATTGGCCGCCCCCAATCCACTTCCGGCTCCGGTGATTCAACAACCTCAGCCAGTAGTTCTTCTAGACTTAACTCAGGCAAGGCTTGAATTAGCTCAATTACTAGCTTTCCGTTTTCCACAGAACATTCAACAACGTCCTTAGGATTGAGGTTCAGTGCCTCCACCGCATACTTGGGAATCCGAATCGCTAAAGAATTACCCCAGCGTCGAATCTGCGACTTCATGATCCCACCTCGAATTCGTTAGATATTCAAAGTATATCAAAACGCTGATTTAGGGGAATACCGACGAGCGATCGCATTTTATGAACGGGGTTTACGGCTGGGATTGATTATCCCTAGGGGGTAGAAGTTCGATAGGGATCGATTCTGATCCCGGTTGGAAAGTGAAAGTATCGGCGGGTGTACTAGGCTTAAAATTCCAATCGGATAATATTGCCGTGTACTGGGGTGAACCGGGTAGAGTTTTATAGGTAATAATCGCTTTCCTCATTAGGGGGGTGGCATCCTGCGTGACCCAGATTTGATAATCGCGATCGCTACCGATCAGCAGCAGGTGATACATCGGTTCGCGGTTGACCATGTCGTTGCCGATAAAAATAATTTGCTTGACATCGGCCATTAGCTCTGCACAGGGATCGTTCGCTGCCAGATTTGACATGGGAATGCTGATCCCGTACTTTTGTTCTACTTGGTCTAAGGCTTCATCTAGAGTATTCGGTGCCGGTTTTGTAACGTATAGATCCCGTTCCATATCCGCAAGGGTGAAGGTTTTACCATCGTAAAAAAAGCGGGTAACTCGTTCATCCCCAGTGTAGTCCGAGCGCAGGCGATTGGGTTTCTCTACCCAGATGTTTTGATAGGCACTGTACTGAACTTTCGCCCCAGAGTCGAGTACATCGTCATAGGTGACATCCATATTGACGGTGAACGCTCGCTGTTTGGTTAAATTAGCACAGAGTTGCTCGATCACTTGTTCCGCCGTTTTTGGGCGGATTTCCTGGGCCAGAGTGGGGATTTCCGCCAAGACTGCCGCAGCAGTGACCCAAGGCAAAAGCAAAGAAAGAATCGGGATAAAGCGACGCATAATCATCTAATATTCCCCCAGGGCGATGGATTGTTTTGGTTAACGACCATTGTGTAAACTGACTAAACGAGCGATAAAAACGGCGGGATAGAGAACTCCAGTCATTCCTTCTAAATTGGCTAGAACTCTAGCGATTTTACTGGTAGGAACTATATCACCGTAGCCAACCGTAGCCAGGGTAGTAAAGCTGAAATGAAGTAGATCCGCCTGGTTGACGGTTTTAGCGGCGGAGCTAAAGGAATCGGGGTCGAAAATCTGGACGATATTATAAGCGGATGCCCAGAAAAATCCCAAGAGAAAATAGACACAAATTCCCCCTTTGATGATATCTGATGTTACCTGTTCGGCGAGAATTAATTCTAGTAAAATCGAGTACACACATAAACTAACAAAAGCTAGAGAAATTAATGTACTAGATAGCTCGAACCAACGGTTGAAATCGCTATAAATAGGGATAATCGTGCTGAATGCTCGCAGGAGGAGGGCAATCAAAAACAGACCGATATTATATCTTAAAGCCAATTTACTGCGATCGATCTGATAGACGGCGATGATCAGAGAGAGGGAGAAGAAAAAGAAAATCAGCCAATCTCCCAGGGGTAGATATACTAAAAACGGGTAAATAATGTAGAGCGAGAGCAGATTTGCCAGCAGCCGATTGTATTTATTTTCTGTTGCCCGCATCAATTGACGGAATTTCATAGCAGCGAACCTTTAACTGGTAATATTTACTCCTGCTCATCAATTTTAAGGGTATTTACGGCGGATTCAGGATTGGTCTGGTACATTCTCCACGCCGAAAAGCTTATCCCATAAGGAATTAGCTGTGCCAGATGAATAAAGCAACCGCTGCATATCTTATCTTTAACCTGGAATATACCCCCCTTTTCCCCACAAAAGAGCGAGATTTTAGCCCCTGGCCGAAGGCTGAACATTAGATAAAATTTTGTTACGAGCATTCCACCAGCAATTTTTGAGCAAGATACAATCGAAATAGTAGAGCTGCCATTGGGCTAAAAGTTAAGCAAATTTAATCGATAGCCATTTCAGAAAAAAATGTGTCATCGATAATGTTGATCTTCCCCAGATAAGAAGCGAGTGAAGATTAATTGTTGAACCGAGCATCAGAAGCTATCTCTACAGGAGGAAATGTTAGAAAGTTATCCCAGAAAGGGAACCATCAGTCTTGACTTATCTATTTCCTATCTAACAGCAAAGGATTTGATCTCATTCAGGGGAAAAAGTCGCTATGAACCACCAAATAGAAACCCCGATCCGCTCACCTTCTCAAGCTCGATTCCGTTCACGGGAAGAACGCATCCAGATCGGTAAATCCCTGCGGGAGCGATTGCCGCGTTCTGGTCACGCTATCTGGCAACCCCCGCAGCTGGTCGAGAGCCGATCGAAATCATCGAAGCATCAAATCGAGGGCGATTACAGGAATTGATTCCCATCCGCTACGGACGAATGTTGCGGAGTCCCTTTACCTTCCTGCGCGGTTCCGCTGCTTTGATGGCCTACGATCTGGCCACCACTCCCAAAACTGACATTATCGTGCAGGCCTGCGGGGATTGCCACCTGTTGAACTTCGGATTTTTTGCCACCCCCGAACGCAATTTAGTCTTCGATATTAACGATTTCGACGAAACCCTGCCCGCGCCTTGGGAATGGGATCTCAAGCGTCTCGTGGTCAGCTTTCTCATCGCCGGCAGGGATAGCGATCTATCCAATCAAGAATCGAAGGCAGCGGCGATCGATTGCGCTCGTTCCTATCGAGAACACCTGCGGGAATATTCTCGCCTCAGTCCCTTAGAGGTATGGTACACGCGCATAGGAGCAGAACAGGCGATCGAGATGGCCCCCGACGAAAAGACGCGGAAGTTGCGGGAACAGATGATGGCAAAAGCCCGCGAGCGCATCATCGAACATCTCTACCCCAAGATCGTCACCCAAACCGGCGGACGCAATCGCTTTGTCGATCAGCCGCCTATTCTCTACCATGTCAACGAACCGGATTGGGAGACTCTCGTGCGCGAGGGTCTGGAAGACTATCGCCAATCCCTGCCGGAGGAACGCCGAGTCCTCTTTGATCGCTACCAGTTAGAGGACTTTGCCCTGAAAGTAGTGGGCATTGGCAGTGTCGGCACCAGATGTTATATCGCCCTATTGTTCTCAGAAGATAACCATCCCCTCATCCTACAAGTTAAGGAGGCTTGCCCTTCGGTTCTAGAACCCTATACCGCCAAGAGCCAGTACGAAAATCAGGGACAACGGGTGGTTACAGGCCAGAGATTGATGCAATCCTCTAGCGACATATTTTTGGGCTGGACCCGGGGAAGAGGGGACAACGACTTCTATTTACGGCAACTGCGGGATATGAAGTTTTCCCTACCCATTGAAGGAGTATCGGCCGTCCAACTGCAACGCTACGCCGAGTTCTGTGGCTGGACCTTGGCCCGCGCCCACGCTAAATCTGGAGATGCGGCCACCATTAGCGGTTATTTGGGGAAAGGAGATCAGTTCGATCTAGCGATGGGCGAATTTGCGATCGCTTATGCCGATCAGACAGAACGAGATCACGCCGCTTTGGTGGATGCGGTTAAAACAGGACGGGTTGAGGCTTTGGTAGAAGAAGATTTATAGGGATTAGGGAGCGATTTTGAGCGGATATAGGCAAGATCAGCCCCTTGCTGCTGAAAAATTTAACTTTTGATGGTATAATTCGCCTGGAAAGTCAAGATCGGCTCTCAAAGGGTAGCTATACTTTAGACGTTCATAATCTGAGATTTATTAAACTTCTGAAATCGTAGAGTCAGCAAGGAATCCAGTTCTTTTTTATGTTTCAGATGGGCATCATTCAGACATTCATAAATAGCTGAAGAAAAGTCAGAAAAGTTTTCATAATATTTACCATATAAACATTTCTTTTTGACCAATTTCCACAGCCTTTCAATTAAATTTAGATTAGGTGAATAAGACGGCAGATAGAGCAGTTCTATTGACAAAGAAAGAGCTAATTTTTCAACAATTTTACATTTTTGATAGCGGGCATTATCTAAGACTAGAGTGATGGGAATCATTAGTCCTAAAGCAGCTATTTTTTCAAGGAGTTCACAGACTTGAGTTGCCGTAATATAAGTTTCATATGTTACCAGAATAACTTCATGAGTTATTGCATTTAATGCTCCTAAAACATTGAAGCGTTTACGCCCGCTCGGTGACTTAACAAAAAGTCTCTCAAAACACCAAACAAAACCGAGAAATGCTCCCATGACGAAGTGAGCGGCATCAACAAAAAAAACAGCCCTTTTTCCTTCTTTTGCCTCATTTAGTCTGGGTTCTAGCTTTTTTTCTTTGTAGTCCTCTTGTTCATCTGGGTCAGCTTTAGAAGGAAGAGAACCTACTTTTAAACATTTCATTCCCATTGATTTTAAAAATTTTCTCACTTGGGTAGGACTTCGTTTTATTCCCGTCAATTCTTCTATCCTATATACAGCTTCATTTATTGTGGCTGGTGGATTTTTCTCGAAGTATTTTTTGAGGGTTTCTTTTTGAGACTCTAATTCACTTTTAGGGCGATAGAAGTTGATTTCTTTTAATTTTTCTATTCCGCCCTCTTGATAATCTCGAAGATAGGTTAATAAGGTATTTGGCGAGATTCCTGCTAACTGACAAATTTTTTGGTGCGGTATCTTTTGGCTTTTTAACCAGAGAACTTCCATCTTCAGTTGAACCCGGGGATGGGGATGATGAAATCTTTCATAATACAGTGAGTTCTCTGACTGACGGACACATTTTTCAATACAAAGACAAGTACTGTTATGTGAAAGCCTCAAACTCCTGAATAAAAGAAAAGGTAATTTTGCCATAATAATCCTGACGAGCTTTGCGAGAAGCAAAACAGGGAAAAGGGTCAACAGAAAATAAGTGGTCAAGTCGCAAGAAGGGACGCGCCTTATGAACAACTCCCGCCAGCCAACGTCAACCAATTTTCAAATAACTCAAACCACGCCGAAAATGAGCATCAACCTGACGGCGAGAGCCAGATTGTTGAACCGCCATGCCAGTTAAAGTAGCAAAGAGAATAGAAATGGCAACAATGAGATAGAGACGTTCTAAACAAGCAGCAGAGCGAACACGAGAATGTTCCCAGTCAAAAACGCCCGATTTACTGCCCTTGAAAGAGATGTTCAATGGGAAAACGAAGACCATACTGCCAGAAGGTGTCAAGGGTAGGAGGTTCATCGCTCAGAATTGCCCAATTATCCTTAACCCCTGGAACAGAGGCTAAAGCAAGATGAGCAGTGATTCTAGCCTCCTGCCAGACTTGAACGTTGCGATCAAAGCAGGCTTGCCGTTTGGGAGGATAGAGTTCTCTGACCTCATAGCCAAAACCCCGACGGCGAACACCGTAAATGAGGGTATCGCAAGGTAAGCGAAGACACCAATGCCAAGTATTTTTCCTGAGCCATTGAATTAATTGCTGCCCACATTCCGCACCCTAAGTGTCACAACGTCTCAAAAGAGGAAGATGCCTGAGTCAAAATACTTATCTAGAGGAGTGAGTTGGCGGCAAGCTGCCGGCAACTAAGCCGAAAATTCCAGGGTTCCCCCAGTCATTCGCAATAAACAGTGCTTATTGAGAATGACTAGGCAATCAGACTTAACATCTAGGGGGAGATGTTCCAGTTGCTCGCTTTGTTTTGTCACCCCTGGAAGTCAATCCATCTGGTCAAGATAAGAGATAATATTCCTGGCAAGGTTTGGGAAAAAATCTCAAAATGTTGCGCCTCTCATCCGTTAAGTTGCTAATCTTTTGATTGTCTTGAATACGTAGGAGATGAATCCCTTGAAAGTTCTGAAATATCCAGCGTAATGTTGGTCGGTCAGTTAACTTACCCAACTGATTTTTCAGTCCCGTCTCCTGCTGTTTTAAATTCAGGCGAAGTTGTCTTTGGCCAATAGTATAAACCAACAGGCACGAGCAACGTGAGCAGGGCCATGACCTCGATTCTATGGGGAGATTTGAGAAAGACACTGTGGGCAAAAAAGCCGGGGTCTTTGAGAAAAGAAAATCCTCTTTCTGGAGCTTGTTGCCCCTTATATTTTTTGAGTATATCCTCACTGCTTAATCGTTTTTTCTCCAAATCGTTAGTTGCTAAAATGAATCGTCCTGCTCGTTTCTTTAGCCTCTCAATCGCTGGCAAATTCAACTCTAATTCGGCTTGAACTTGATAGCTTTGAGAGGGTAAATCGTCTTTTGATTTGAGTTTTGACTGCTCTCGTCTCAGGCGGAATGAGATTGACTTTAATCTCCGTTAACTGATGATATTTTAAGGAGTCAGATAATCCTTTGGCTATCGCCAACGCCACCGCTCTATTCTCAAATTCTCTTCGGGATAGTTGCCGGATTTTTTCTTGGGCAGAATTCTTTTCCTGCTCGATTTTTTTCTCTAATTTTTTCAAGTCTGATTCTTGTCTAGCTTGACTTTCAACTAGCAACCATCTTTGTTCTATTCCCCCATAGTTAGAGCTTGTTTCCCGCCAGGAATAACCCGGTATTTCTGCATCGGTTAACTCTTTTTCTGAGATGCTATCGACTAACTCTTGAGCCTCTTTAATGCTGAAGGCGACTCGAGACAACCAACGCATTTCTTTCATTAGTTTTAAATTCTCTTTGCTATAGAGGGCGCTATCGCCGACTATTAAACTGTCAAAGTCAACTTGTTTTTGAAATTCTCGGGCGATTTGACCAAAAACCGCTTTGTCTGCTTCATTTCCGTCCCCTACTTTCAGGAATAAAGGTACATCTCCATCCCCACTTACGATTAAGTCAATCATAAATTGTTTTAAGTCAGGTCGTCGGTCGCGGGAGTATCCGTGGGTAATTTTTATTGGCTGTTGTCTGGTTTCAATTTCTTCTCCCACTGCTCCTGATTTCAGGATTTCTACTGTTGGGTATTCCTTGTTATATTCTCCTTCTACTGATAGAGAAGTCGAATCTAAATGGGAGTTCTCGGTTGCTACACCAAATTTTTTCACGGCTGCTAAACTAATGAGTAGGAAAATCCCCGAAACATCCAGTTGATAAAGTTTGTCCATCACTCGACCAATTTTATCATCATTCAGGTGTTTTGCTTCGATGCCTTCTCCCAGCAGATGTTCGGTTGCTTTATCTTCAAAAAATTGAGGAAATAAATACAAGGCCCGGGAGACAAATCCCAATCCGTTCAGGATAATTGCTTTCACGACTTGCCCCGCTGTGACAATTTCTCCTCGCTCAATTGAGACTTGTTCGTTGATAATTTCAACGATTCCTATTTCATCGATAATTCCGGCTACTAATCCCAGATGGTCTAGATTTTTGACTTCAATTTCTGTTGATTGATTCATGGTCGAACAGCCCACTGCCTAAGTTTTCCAACAATTCCTATTTTTTCATAATTAGGGGTCTCAATATCCCCCTAACGGCCACCGAGAAAACCTTCACCAGATAAGTATTTTTACTCAAGTCTCTGGAGGGGGACAGCTTATGTGACAGTTGAGGGTGCGGAATGTGGGTTGCTGATTGGCAAAGCCTCGGTCGGCTAACAGCATGACATTCTCAAAGCCCTGAAGATAGCCTTTGGCTCTGTCCAACAAGGGTTCGTATTTCTCAAAAGCTAGGCTGGCACTACCATGTTCTAATCCCATCCACATCAAGGGGACGGCTCTCCCCCCGCAGACCACCGCTAGATAGACAAAGCAGTATTGATTCCACAACAGAGTGGTATCTATTGCTAGATACAGTCTTTCCCCCTTCTCCTTCCAAGTCTCGATGGCTTTCAATATTAAGGGGATGTATATCTTTTCCACCGCTACTCTTCCATTCTGGCAAAAGCGATTCCACCGTCTCTGATAACTATTGGCTTGTTCGGCTCTGCTTTGTACAAAGGGTTCCCATCTGGCTTGATTGAGACTTTGACTACTGAGTAGGGCTGTCACCATCCAACTGAGGACGGTTAAATGTCTTTTATCCACAAATCGGCTTCCTTGTTCTAGATAGGAATAAACTTGGGAGAAGATTCTGTTCTCGGTTTTCATCTTGTAGGGATTCTTGCTTTTTCCCTATCTACCCAGATATTTTTCTTTTTGGCAACCCTTGTCTTGTCAGGTTTTGACCCACTTGTGTCCGTCAGTCAGGGCGCGTCCCTTCTTGCGACTTGACCACTTATTTTCTGTTGACCCTTTTCCCTGTTTTGCTTCTCGCAAAGCTCGTCAGGATTATTATGGCAAAATTACCTTTTCTTTTATTCAGGAGTTTGAGGCTTTCACATAACAGTACTTGTCTTTGTATTGAAAAATGTGTCCGTCAGTCAGGGAATTAAACTGAGTGGCTCGCAAGTGAGAAGAATATTGAGAAGAAAAAAGTATGTGTATATCTGGGCGAAATATAGTCTAGAAGATAAGCAAGACAAGAAATTAAGAAAAGCATTTAAAGAAAAATTAGATGAATATTTAAGGTTGGCTAAAGAAAAGCCAGAGTCAATCCAGGTATGGTTTTGGGACGGGGCTGTGTGGCGACGCAGGTTCGCCACACAGCCCCTTATGAGTGTGGATTTAGTTTGAGAGTAATAAGAAGGAGAGCTTGGACAAAAAAAGGAAAGCGAAAAAAAGTGAATGGACAAAGAAAAAGAGGAAGGGTGAATGTGATGGGAGCCTTAAGATATAATGACAAAAACGAGTCTGTTTTATGATCAAAAAAGGAAATTCAGAAACTTTCCATGAACAATTAAAGAAACTTCATGAAGAGATTCGTCAAGAATGGATAAACTTGGGAAATCTGCCCGAAGATTTTCGAGAAAAAAGACCGAAAATTATCATCATATTAGACAATGCTAGTTATCACAAAAAGAAAGATGTTATTGAGCAGGTGGAAAAAGAGTTGCCCAATATTAGGCTAGAGTTTTTACCAGCTTATAGTCCAGATTACAACCTAATAGAATTAGTGTGGCATTCCGCTAAAGAGTACATAGCTAATCGAGAATTTGAAAATAAAGAAGAACTGGAAAAAGTAGTCAATCAGCTTTTAAATGAAGGGGGATTGATTATTAAATGGAGTAGAAAACTTAAAAATAAGGGTAATGCTGTCAATGTAACTTAAATGCGTAAAAGCTTACTACCGGTTTGCCGACACTTTGAATAATTTAGGGGGTAATCCCGCCCTCCAGACGCTGAAATCCTATGATCTTGGTCATGAATTACTGTTAATTGGGCGATATTATCTATCTCAAAATTTCTTGCTTCAGGGGGTTGGTTCCGTGGCGTTTCCGGGCAGTGCTATTCGTCTCGCCGCGGACAATAATACTAGCCCTTGGGTTACTCTACAAGTGTCCCTGTTTATGTTTTTCTGAGTTTATCCTCCTGTTGCCAGAGGACAAGAATGATGGTATGTGATATAATTTGCTCTTGCTTTCATCTACATATTTAAGTGATTTTGTCAAGAAAATGAGCGAATTAAAATCCCAAATCACGGCTATTGATCATCAACTTTCCAAACGTCCGATCGCTCTCGATCCCGCAGGATATTTTATTATTTATCTCGACCGAGAAGCCGGGTTAATCTGTGCCAAACATTACAGCAATATTATCAACGAAAAAGGTTTAGCCGTCGATCCAGAAACGGGAAAAGTTATCGGTGTTAGGCAAAAACTTGATCGCAATCCTGAGTCTATTTACACCGCTAGGACTGCCAAAGAATTAGCCGTCAAAGTAATCGAAGAAACCCAACCTTGTCCCATTACTATGTTCGATCATGCTGCTTATTTAGGTCGAGAATTTACCCGCGCTGAATACGCTTTAATCACCGGCGAAGAATATATTCAGGATTAAAAATTGGGCTTTTCAGTAATCAGTAAACAGTAAACAGTAAACAGGGATAAAGATGAAGATAAATAACTTAAAACTTACATCTGATAACTGATAACTGATAACTGATCACTGATAACTGATCACTGATCACTGATCACTGATAACTGATAACTGATAACTGATAACTGATCACTGATAACTGATAACTGATCACTGATAACTGATAACTGATAACTGATCACTGATCACTGATCACTGATCACTGATAACTGATCACTGATAACTGATAACTGATAACTGATCACTGATCACTGATCACTGATCACTGATAACTGATAACTGATAACTGATAACTGATAACTGATAACTGATAACTGTTAAACCGTGCCTTTAAATAAACCTTGGGGACGGAATAATAACAGCAATATCATAATTAATAAAGCCACGGCTAATTTATAATCAGAACCAATTAAGGGAACACTAATTTCTTGAGCAACACCAATAATTAAAGCCCCAGCAATCGCTCCGTAGGGATTACCAATACCACCTAAAATAACGGACGCAAACATTGGTAAGATTAAAAACCAGCCCATATTGGGACGTACTCCCCCAGTAATTAAACCGAACATACCTCCAGCTAAAGCAGTTAAAACTCCCGTGATTATCCATGTCCAGAAGACAACCCATTCGACGTTAATTCCGGTTACTCTAGCTAAATCGTTGCTGTCAGCTACGGCACGCATCGCCTTACCAATCTTAGTTTTTTGTAATAAAAAATGGAGGGCAATAATAACTATAATTGCCAAACCAATAACTAACAATCGATCAAAAGCTACTTTAATACCAAAAATTTCTGTAGCGGTCATCACAGGGAGATCGTAGCGTTGATTACTGCCGCCCCAGATCATTAAAATACCATTGCGAAGAAATAAAGCCAAACCGATGGAAATAATAATTAAAGTGGTAGAGTCAGCCCGTCGATCGCGCATAGGTTTCCATAATAATCTCTCGGCAATGAGCATGGCAATAGCTGTCACCGCTGCCCCCACCGGCATGGCTAACCAGAGATTAACCCCTTGTGCATTTACCAGCCAAGTTATGTAAGCACCTAAAGTCATAAAATCGCCGTGGGCAAAATTAGACAGACGCAAAATGCCACAGGTAAGGGTTAACCCGACAGCAGCCAGAGCAATAATACTGCCGACGGCTAAACCATTGAATAAAAGTTGCGGTGTATCCATCAAACCTCTTGTATAAATCAGAAATTGTCCTTAGAAATAGAAGTCAGGAGAGAGAAAATTAATTAACTTTTGTCTTTTACCTTATTTAACTGAAAGCTGAGGGCCTGTGGCTTAAATATTTTTGTTTAGACCAAATTACACGGCAGTATAAGCTCAGACAGCTATTATAAAGGTTTGTGTGCCAGCAATTTCTGGCGGCCGGTGGAAAGCTGACGGCTGATGACTTACTGCTATAAAATCAAGAATGCCCACTGATGGAATTTGCCGCCAATGAAGACTATCTTTCGATTAGCGATCGCTTTTTTTGCCCTACTATTTATCCTATCTCCTGTCAATGCCTTAGCTGCCAGTTCTGCTGCTGTCACAGGAGCCAATGCCAGTTATGAAAACCAGAATCTGACAGGAAAGGATTTTTCGGGACAAAATTTGCAATCTGCCCAATTTACTAACGTTAATCTGCAAGATTCTAACTTTAGCTCTGCCGATTTGCGCGGGGCAGTGTTTAACGGAGCCTCTATCATCGAAGGCAACTTTCATGGAGCGGACTTAACCAATGGGTTAGCCTATCTGAGTACCTTTAAAAATTCCGATTTAAGCGATGCCATTTTTGCCGAAGCAATTATGCTGCGCACCATTTTCGAGGGGGTAAATATCAACGGTGCTGATTTTAGTTTTGCCGTGCTTGACGCTCAACAAATCAAAAATCTCTGTGAAAGAGCCGAGGGTGTCAACTCAAAAACCGGCATCTCTACCCCGGAATCTTTAGGATGTGATCAATGATGCAAACCCGGGTTGGTGTTATTGGTGGTGGACAATTAGCATGGATGATGGCACAGGAAGCCAAGAAATTAGGCATTTCTCTAATTGTACAAACACCACACCCCGACGATCCCGCCGTTGCTTTAGCTGACGGGGTTGTCTTTGCGGAAATAGCCGACGTGGAAGGCACAAAAAAACTAGCTCAACATTGTGATCTGATCACTTTTGAAAATGAGTTTGTTAATTTAGATGCCCTAGAAGAATTAGCGGCCACAGGAGTGAAATTCTATCCTAGTTTGGCAAATCTGCGCCCCCTATTGGATAAATACGAGCAAAGATGTTATTTACGCTCCCTAGGGTTGCCTGTGCCTGATTTTTGGGCGATAGATAATTTATCCCAGCTAGAAAATTATCCTTTTCCGCTAGTGCTGAAAGCGCGACGACACGGTTATGATGGTCAAGGAACCTTTATTATCCGCACTCCTGAAGAATTAAAGGCCAAAAAGCCGCAATTAGAGCGTCTTGACTTGATGTTAGAAGCTTATATTCCCTACGAGCGAGAATTAGCCATCGTTGCCGCTAGGGGATTAACTGGGGAAATCGTCACCTATCCCGTGGTAGAAACCCATCAAGAGGAGCAAGTCTGTCACTGGGTAATCGCTCCCGCCGCTCTTAACCAATCTTTACAGGCTCAAACCGAATCTATCGCCCATCATCTGTTAAGTAGTTTGTCGGCGGTGGGTGTTTTCGGGATGGAATTATTTGTCACTTCCCAGGGAGAGGTATTGATTAATGAAATCGCTCCCCGTACCCATAATTCTGGTCATTACAGCCTTTCTGCCTGTCTTACCTCCCAATTTGCTCTACAACTGCAAGCAGTGGCTAATTTGCCCCTCGGAGCCACGGATTTAAAATCTGCCGGGGCAGTCATGGTTAATCTATTGGGTTTTGAGGATAGTGACGGTGATTATGGCGAAAAAAGAGCAGTTTTAGCGGCAATTCCAGACGCTCACGTTTTTTGGTACGGTAAGAAATCCCGTCCCGGTCGAAAATTAGGCCATGTCACCCTCTTAAGGGATACAAGCGATCGCTCTGAGTTATTGGCCCTAGCAAAACAGATAGAAAAGCTTTGGTATGGTTGTTAGGGAAGTGGGGTGTATTTTCAGTGAACAGTAATCAGTAAACAGTGAACAGTAAACAGTAATCAGTAAATAGTGAACTGATAATTGATAAAAATGTGAACTGAAACCTCACATCTGAAACCTCACATCTGATAACTGGCTCTTCTGGTTTCTGTGTGGAAACGAGGTCTATACCGATAGTTTCTTCCGCAAAATAGTCCTAAAAGTTTTGCCCAATAAGCACTTCAGGGTTCCATAAGCAAAAATTATCACACAAAGTCGAGAAGAGCCGATAACTGATAACTGATAACTGATAACTGATAACTGATTCAGCAAACCTAATTAAAAGACTTTTTTGATTGCCTCGGCCAGTTTTTGACTGATTAACTCGTTACCGTCCCTGCTGAGATGAATATTATCGATATAGAGGGAATCGGGATTAGGATGGGCTTGAAAAATGGGCAGAAAATCTAGATAAAAAATCTGCTGGTTGCCGGTGAAATCCGCTAGTCTTTGACGGGATTTCAATTCATAATCTCGCCCCTGTTTTTGAGCTTCGCGAATGAGGGGAGTGATAGCGATAATTAAACGGGCTTGATTAGCCTGAGCAAGGGATTGAATTTGGGCAAGAGCGTTTAAATTATTGCCCACTCGATCGCCTCCTTCTTGCACCGGTGGTAGGGGAGGATAACGCTTAAAATATCGATCGTACAACTCGATTAAAGCTAAAGCCGGCCGGCGATCAGGATAATTAATTTCTCGTCCCACCACCGCCGAACTAGGAGCTAAAGCGAACAGATCATCGGTGTTCATTAATAACACAATCACCTGAGATTCAAAGGTGCCGAAACGTCGCAGATAGGCCAATTGATTGCGTGGTCCCCACGAATTAGCCGAAGCATTGAGAACTTGCACTGAACCCGTCAGATTTTGGCCTAAATTTTTGGTGATTAAAGCAGCAATGGTCTCTTTTTGATCTGTCCACCAAGAGCCATTAGCGATCGAATCACCGATTAACATTATTCTCGTCGTCTCTGGAGGCCGTTGGGGTGTAATCGGATCGCTGCGCATCGAATACTGATTAACGGCGATAAAATTGGAAAAACGGCGCGTTTGTTGATTAGGAGCCAAAAGATAGCCAATTTCGGCATCAGCTTTGTAAATAAGCGGATTACCGAACCCGAAGACAATTCTTAAAATAGCCTCAAGGAGAAGGCCAAGGGCGAAAAGAACGCCTAGAATGATTAAAGACAGCCGAATGATACCAATTTCTAATAACACGGATAGATGAGAGTTAGCTAATTTATGATCCTAAAGTGTCTCATACTTTCTACATCCATCTCATGAAAAGGAGTTAAAAGCAATGTCAGACTTAAATCGTGGCATCATGAAATTCGAGGGAGCCGATAAACCGGCAGTAGTGGCGATATCGTCGATTATCGTTATCGGTAGTATTATTGCTCTGATTCTTTGGGCAATGAAAGTCGCCTACATCTAGTTAACTAAGTGGGTGGGTGGAATTAAATATAAGATGAACGTAGGTTGGTTTGAAGCATGAAACCCAACGCCCGCTCATGTTACGCTACCGCTAACCCATCCTACAAATAATTGTGCCTCCCTACTTAGAATAATTTCCCTCACTTTTGGCATCACTCGGTTTAAATTTCTGGCCATCACGATCTCACCTCTTGTCCCCTTGAGCCTGTAGGATAGGGTCAAGGGAGAAATTGCTAGTTCCCTCTATTGCGCTTGCTAGTCACACTCGACTCGAAACAGATCATCGATGAGCAGATCAACTTCTGTTTTAACAGAACTGTTGCAGTTACTCCCCCAATGGCGATCGCAGATGTACTTCAAAGCATCCCTGACCGCGCTATCCCACGCCATGGAGGATCAGGTTTTAGCGGAAGACGATCAACCATTAGTGATTGCCAGTTTTCAGCGTGAGCGCTTTTATCGTCAAGAGGCCCATCGCTATCGACGCATTGCCCACAAAAGCGGGCAAGTTTACGTTTTGTCCGCCCCAGAAACCGATTTTAAGCATAGTTCCGACGTTTACGAGACGATCGCTTTTCAACCGGACGACAGTTTAGCCAAAGAATGGCATCTAGTGGTTATCAGTCGCCATTATGCTAGTTGTTTAATCTGTCGGGAACGAACCCATCTGGTAGCCGAAGGGGAAAATAGGGCAGCTATGGATAATAATCGCCGTTTTGAGGGGATTTGGACGAGCGATCGCCATGTGAGTCAACAGGCCGCCCAAATTCTCTTAAATCATATTCTCGATTATCGTCCCGAACTGGCAGAGAAAATTAGGCGCGCTCAAGAAGAATACCTGATCTGTGAACTGACGGACAGGGATCATCAAGAGGAACCGGATCCCTTTGTCCAGCGATTGGTCACTTATTTGCAAGCGGGACAGTATAAACTGCTGAAAGCCAATCGTTCCTTGGCATCGAAAGAACACAAGGAAAGACTGATCAACTCGGTGACAGCGGCGATCCGTCGTTCCCTCGATCCGGAAGATATCCTCCAGGTGGCAGTGCGGAAATTGGGGGAGGGATTGGGAGTCTGTCGCTGCGTGGTCTATCGTTGTAAGGAAGCCGACATTAACGCCACCATCGAACACGAATTTTTAAACCCTGGCATTAGTTCCATCAAAGGACAAAAATGGCCCCTGAAAAATAATCCTCTGTTTCAGGAAGTGCTGGAATTGAGAGAATCCCTAAAAATCGAAGACGCTATTCACGATCCCCGTCTTCCCGGGGATTCCATTCAAAATCTGGTGCGGGAATGTTCCATCTATTCTTGGTTATTAGTACCGATTTTTTACCAAAGCCGTCTCTTGGGAATGTTGGAACTGCATCACTGTGGACCCTATACCACCACTTGGAAGAGCGAGGATGTCGCCCTGGTGGACGCGGTGGCCACTCAAATCGGAGTCGCTCTCATTCAAGCAGAAGCCTACGCTAATTTACAGGATTTAAATGAACAATTAGCCGCCCTCGATCGCACTCGTTCTAATTTAGTCGCCATTACCGGCCACGAATTACGCACCCCCTGTCCACCATTCAAGTCTGTCTAGAAAGTTTGGCCTCGGAACCGGATATGCCGGCGGAAATGCGCCAAATTATGCTTGATACTGCCCTGAAAGATGCGGAACGAATGCGTAAATTAATCCAAGATTTTTTAACTCTTTCTAGGTTAGAAAGTGGCCGGGTTAATTGGAATCCCGAAGCTTTATCCTTATCGGAATGTGTGGAATTAGCCATCAGTCACGTTCACTCCCTCAATCTCGACAACGAAAACCCCAAAATTAGCAATCTTGTCCCCCCTAATCTGCCCTTTGTTTTAGCCGATGGCGAGTGGTTAGTGGAATTACTCTCCAAACTTCTCGATAATGCCTGTAAGTTTACCGGACGGGAGGGAAATGTCTCGATCGAAGTCGCTTTGGGAAAGCCAAAAACTCTAGAAGTCACCATTTCTGACACCGGACGCGGGATCGAACCCAATCGTTTAGAACAGGTTTTTGATCGCTTTTACCAAGAGGAAGGAGCCCTGCAACGCAGTGCCGGGGGAACTGGTTTAGGACTGGCTATCTGTCGTCAGATCGTCAATGGTTGGGGCGGCGAAATTTGGGCAGAATCCCGGGGCAAAAATCACGGCAGTCAGTTTCATTTTACTATTCCAATATTTAAAGATAAAACTAACAATAATCCCCCAAATACCGCTCCGAAAAAATCCCCCCGTCGTGCTGCCAGTAAACGTAAATAGCGGCCGGTTGCCCGTTTAGTTTTGGCTCTCTACTCGTGACTTCCTATGCCTTTTCTTCATCAAAAACTAAACAAAAAAGCATTAAAAAAGAAGCATCCAATCCCCAGGATATATAATAAACTTAAAAGAGTAATCAATTAGTCGTTTTTAGGTGAAAAAATTATGGGACGTGCCAAGAGAGTGGTTTTAGCTTATTCCGGAGGAGTCGATACTTCCGTCTGTATTCCCTATCTCAAACAGGAATGGGGAGTAGAAGAAGTGATTACCCTAGCCGCCGATTTAGGACAGGGAGACGAATTAGGACCGATTCAAGAAAAGGCTCTGCGCTGCGGAGCGATCGAATCCTTAGTAGTCAATGCTCAAGAAGAATTCGTCAAAGAATACGCTTTTCCCTCAATTCAAGCTAATGCTCTCTACGAAAATCGTTATCCCCTTTCTACCGCCCTGGCTCGTCCTTTAATCGCTAAATTATTAGTAGAGGCCGCCGAGAAATACGGGGCCGATGCCGTCGCTCACGGTTGCACCGGCAAAGGTAACGATCAAGTGCGTTTTGATGTGGGCATTATGACCCTCAATCCTAGTTTAAAAGTTCTCGCTCCCGCCAGGGAATGGGGCATGAGCCGGGAAGAAACCATCGCCTACGGGGAAAAATTCGGGATCGAGTCTCCTGTGAAAAAATCCTCGCCTTTTAGTATCGATCGTAACCTGTTGGGGCGCAGTATTGAAGCCGGTCCCTTGGAAGATCCGATGACGGAACCCCCGGAAGAAATCTATTTAATGACCAAAGCGATCGCCGATACTCCCAACGAGCCGGAATACGTCGATATCGGTTTTAATCAGGGGATTCCTGTCAGTTTAAACGGAGAAAATCTCGATTCTGTCACGCTAATTAGTCAATTAAATGACCTAGTGGGTAAACACGGTGTTGGTCGTTTAGATATGATCGAAAACCGGGTAGTGGGAATTAAATCCCGAGAAATTTACGAGGCCCCGGCTTTATTAGTTTTAATTGATGCTCACCGGGACTTAGAAAGTTTGACTTTAACTGGAGATGTTACCCAATATAAACGGGGAATTGAAGATACCTACGGACAGTTAATTTATAAAGGATTGTGGTACAGTCCCTTAAAGGAAGCGATCGATGCTTTTATCCTCAAAACCCAAGAACAGGTAACGGGATCGGTGCGAGTCAAACTGTTTAAAGGTAACGCTAAAGTGGTCGGTCGTCAGTCAGTCAATTCTATCTATTCTCCCGATTTAGCTACCTACGGAGCCGAGGATCAATTTGATCATAAAGCTGCTGAAGGTTTCATCTATGTTTGGGGATTACCCAGCAAAGTTTGGGCCGAAAAAACTAGAGGGAAGTAATCAACAATTCTCCCCTAAGTAAGTGGGTGTTAATTCAGATCCCCCCAGCGATCAACACCCCCCTTATCAAGGGGGGAAGGGGGGATCGGCACCCCCCTTATCAAGGGGGGAAGGGGGGATCAACATCCTTATTAAGGTAGGGTTGATTCACGAATCAACCCCCAAGGTAGGGTTAATTCATGAATTAACCCTACTATGGGCGAAGGGGGGATCAGCACCCTTATCAAGGGGGGAATCAACAAAAATTAAATTTGAACCAGACTCGATAACTGATTTAAATTTGATCACCGATTTTATCAGACTTAGGATTGTTAATAAAATTAAATATAACTAATGAAATTACTTTTTTAGAACCATGCCAGCAAAAGATATTTACCATGAAGCCGTGAAAAATGCCTTAATTAAAGACGGTTGGAGTATTTTAGCTGATCCTTATAAAATTAAATATAAAGATGTTGAATTTTTGCTGATTTAGCAGCAGAAAAACCTCTGGCTGCTGAAAGAAATGGACGTAAAATTGTTGTGGAAATCAAAAGCTTTTTAAGTCCCTCACCTATGAGAGATTTTGAAATAGCTTTAGGACAGTATATTTTATATCGAAATTTAATCAGTCTTACCGAACCAGAATATCAAATTTATCTAGCCATTAAAGACAGCATTTATGAAAATTTTTTCCAACGAGAATCAATTCAGGCTATTGTGAAAATAAATCAATTACTTTTGCTGGTTGTTGAGATGGAAAAGGAGAAAATTTTACGATGGATAGACTAAAAAAATATCGCAATGCCATTAAAAAAGTATTAACAGAATATCACGAATGGGTTTCTGGTTCTGCTAATTTAGATCAAGAAAGTTGTCTGGTTTTTGACGAGATACATGATCAGTATTTTTGGCTTTTTATGGGTTGGGAAGGCAAGAAAAAAATCAGGAATATTCAAGTCCATATTAGGATTAAAAATGAGAAGATTTATATTGAGGAGGATTGGACAGAGGAAGGTATCGCTACGGAATTATTAAGGGAGGGTATTTCTAAAGAAGATATAGTTTTAGCTTTTTACGATCTGGAAACTCGTAAGTTAACAGGGTTTGCCGTGAGTTAAGTTATCGGTAAATCTTGCCTCGAAATCTGAGGTTGATAAAAGAAGCTTAAAGGAGCTATTCTGTTACTTTTGAACCATTTTATCCCTATAGGTAACAAAAATTTGAGTTATAATTATAATATCTCTATAAACCAGCATAAAAAAAGCTTATGGCTATTTCAATTACTTTAACTTTACCTGATGAGATTTTTAATCTAGCTCAATCCTTAGCCCATTCAATTAACCGTGATCTTAATGATATATTAGTAGAAGCGATCGCTTTTTCTATTAGTCCCAATTATCAAGGCGAAAAAATCTCATCCCTAAATTCATTATCAGATGAAGAAATTATCAAATTAACTCAATTACAAATGGCATCAGAACAGGATCAAAGATTAAGCGAGTTGCTCAATCAACAACAAGAGAGAGATTTATCAACCTTTGAAAATACGGAACTTTGGTCATTGATGCAAATTTATCAAATAAACTTGTTAAAGAAGTCTCAAGGATTAAATGAAGCGGTTAAAAGAGGATTAATTTCACCCTTAGAAGCATGAATCCCAGCCCTATTCCCGACTATATTAAAGATAAAATTCGCCAACAGGCCAATACTAAATCTGGTTATTAAAAACTGATTATTTATTCCCCCTTTTGCATGAGGTTCTCTCCTTTATAAGCAGCCTATACTCAACGGATTTAGTATAATTGCTGATTGTCGGTATTCCTGCAAATGTAAGATGCACCAGGTCAATTTATTGCGGGGGAACCTATACTTTGCACGGCTACAACTTGCATTTTTTACTCAAGGACAATAATATAGTTTAAGAGTCATAATTAGAAGCAAAGCACTCATTAAAAACATGATTAACCTAGAATTCACGGAAGAAGAAAAGAACTCACTGTATTATGAAAGATTTCATCATCCCCATCCCCGGGTTCAACTGAAGATGGAAGTTCTCTGGTTAAAAAGCCAAAAGATACCGCACCAAAAAATTTGTCAGTTAGCAGGAATCTCGCCAAATACCTTATTAACCTATCTTCGCGATTATCAAGAAGGCGGAATAGAAAAATTAAAAGAAATCAACTTCTATCGCCCTAAAAGTGAATTAGAGTTTCAAAAAGAAACCCTCAAAAAATACTTCGAGAAAAATCCAGCAGCCACAATAAATGAAGCTGTATATAGGATAGAAGAATTGACGGGAATAAAACGAAGTACTACCCAAGTGAGAAAATTTTTAAAATCAATGGGAATGAAATGTTTAAAAGTAGGTTCTCTTCCTTCTAAAGCTGACCCAGATGAACAAGAGGACTACAAAGAAAAAAAGCTAGAACCCAGACTAAATGAGGCAAAAGAAGGAAAAAGGGCTGTTTTTTTTGTTGATGCCGCTCACTTCGTCATGGGAGCATTTCTCGGTTTTGTTTGGTGTTTTGAGAGACTTTTTGTTAAGTCACCGAGCGGGCGTAAACGCTTCAATGTTTTAGGAGCATTAAATGCAATAACTCATGAAGTTATTCTGGTAACATATGAAACTTATATTACGGCAACTCAAGTCTGTGAACTCCGGTCAAAAATAGCTGCTTTAGGACTAATGATTCCCATCACTCTAGTCTTAGATAATGCCCGCTATCAAAAATGTAAAATTGTTGAAGAATTGGCTCTTTCTTTGTCAATAGAGCTGCTCTATCTGCCGTCTTATTCACCTAATCTAAATTTAATTGAAAGGCTGTGGAAATTGGTCAAAAAGAAATGTTTATATGGTAAATATTATGAGAACTTTTCTGACTTTTCTTCAGCTATTTATGAATGTCTGAATGATGCCCATCTGAAACATAAAAAAGAACTGGATTCCTTGCTGACTCTACGATTTCAGAAGTTTAATAAATCTCAGATTATGAACGTCTAAAGTATAGTAGCGAAGGTGATCATTTCGGTCAAAGAAACTAAGTAGAGGTAGAACCTCGCTTATCTGCGTTGCCAGCTATAACCTTGCAACCAGTCAAAAATATTTATATAACCCAAAACTATCTTAAATATAAAAATCATAATAAATGATGATTAAATAACCCTTGACTTCCCCCCCCCTTGTGATAGTTTTGGCTGTGGGATATTGGCGCAAAACTAGCGTTAAATATGATCATAATTTTCTCCTATTACTGTCATCGAATCCATGAAAAAATTACTGACAATTTTAACCCCCTTGACTCTGATGGGGTTAGCTGGGGTTACGGGAGCATCTCACCTTTGCAATAAGTAGAAATGCTTAATGAGATCAATAAAAAAGTTAAAAAAGGCAACCATTTAGATAAGCACAGCGATGACGAAGGACTTGCGGTACATTACAAGATTGCCAACTTGCACCAGTAATTTTAAGACGATGAGCAATTTGTTTAATTTTTGATTCGACGGAGCCAGAGCCAATGGAAATCCCCTCTGCCTGCAAATAACCATAATTGACAATTCGATGTTTATGCTTGTTTAAATAAGTAATAAAATTCTCAACTTGCGGCTCTGACCATCCTTCACAACAAGAGATAGCGGCGTCCACGTCCCCCTTCCTCAAGAAAACATTTTACCTCCTCAATTCGCTGGAATGACCCGCCAACTTTATAGAGGTTTTCGATTAAATGATACCAATCCAATATTTCAATTCTTTCCTGTTTCTCTCCGAGCTCACGAAATAAATTCCAGATACCATCATGTCCATCTCCTAAACAAATTAAAGGCTTGGCCAAAACTTGAGAATTAACCAAATCTAATAAAGCTGAGTTATCTTGAAAAAAAGCCGCTACCCCCAGTTGATGAAAACTCACTGCTTTATAATCACGCCAAATTAAGGCTTTTCCCTTGGCAGTTCTTAGTCGTACCTTACCGCCATCTAGGCTCATTTCTTCCACTTCCACTTCTGGGTTAGACGGTAATTCTTCAAAAGCATATCGATGTACGAGGCGTTGTTGGGTACTGTGAGAAACAGCAATCCCTGTCAATGATTTGATTTTCTGCGCCGATTTTTCGTAGGATTCATCGCCACTTAATAGCAAACAGTTCTTCTCTAACATTGGACTCATCTGAGTCCGAGACTTTATTTCTAATTTTTTCGCTTGTTTTTCTGTAATTGGTAATTCCCCCAAAATACTTTTCACTTTTCTCGTCCGACCGGCAGTTTCTTCTGTGCTTGTTTTGACAAAAAAATACCGATTTCTGGGTTAACATAATGAATCATTAAATCTCTGACTGTCTCCTCTATCTCTCCCAAGTTATTAAATTTCTTAATTTGGGATTGCTCATAGAGACATTGCCCTAACTCTTGACATAACTCTTTAATTCTTTTTTCATTTTCTGATAACATTGAATTATTCCTCCCATCGAGAGCTATTCTGAATTGTAAGTTATAACTATTATAATCTCATTTCTCTTTGTGATCAAGTTGAAGATTTTCTAGTTTTTGACTGCTATAAGTATTAATACTCATTGCATAAGTGAGATGCTCCCGGGGTTATGGGGTTAGGGGTTACTCCTGCTCAAGCGGCAATAGTAGCTGGTTGGAATTCATTTAATGCCAGTACCGCAACCTATCCCAAAGCGGCGAATACTGTAGGTGCGAATATAACCAGCACTGGGTTAAACACCGCCGGGATAAATCGGGAGAATGATCCTATCTTCCTGTTGGGTGGTTCTACTACTAACGGTTGGAATACAGGTAGCACTGTTAATACCAGCCAATATGTGGAATTTGCCGTACAACCTAGTGCAGGTTTTCAAGTCGATTTTACTAACTTACAACTCAATGCGGCCCAAACTGAAACGCAGCTAGATTTAGTCTTGCGCTCTAGTGTTGATGGGTTCACCAATAATTTAGGGACACAAGTTAACTTAACAACTAGCTTTAATACCTACAGCTTTGACCTAAGCAGTTTAGCACCCCAAACCGGCCCGGTGCAGTTCCGTCTCTATGGACTGAATGCTAATGGCTTATCTGTCTATTTAATTGCCGACAACTCCACTAATGTTGCCGGGGGTGGGTTTGTGGCTCTTAATGGGGATATCACTCCTGCTGGTGGCGGTGGTGTATCAACCCCGGAACCTAGTGGTATAGTGAGTTTAATCGCTGTTGGTGCCTTGGGTGCCGCTTCCCTTCGTCGTCGGGGATAAGGGAGGAGGGGCAACTACAGAGGGGTTGCCCCGAAATTGGTTAAATATTATCAATATTCTTTTACATTTCCTCGGCAATTTGTTAAGGTGATAAGGTGAAAGAGGAATAACAATCAATAGAGCCAATGACTCCCCAATTAATGATTCAACCTTCGTCTTTAATGAGAGAAGGGGTTGAACTCCGCGAATTTGGTAACATTTATTTATTCAGGTTTACTTCAGAGCTACAATCTCGTTTTGAGCAGTTATTAGCTAAGAAGAAAACTGACAGTCTCTCTGTTGACGAAGAAGCGGAGTATGCTGGACTTTCTGAACTAGAGCGCGTTTTTACGCTTATTAACGCCCAACTTGCCACAAAAAGTCAATGGTGTCCCTATCAACTCGAAGAATAGTCCGACAACGAGCTAACTTTGCAACGAGTCAACGAGTCAAAGAAATAAGTAGAGGTAGAACCTCGCTTATCTGCGTTGCAAGGTAAAACCTTGCAACGAGTCAAAGTCCTTTTTTTAATTAGAGAAAATATGCAGATAAAAGACATGACTCCCCAAGAGTTACAAAGTTTAATCCGTAATACAGTAGATGATACTCTAGATGAATACTTTGGTGATCCGGATGAGGGAAAACAAGTTAAAGAATCTTTTAAAGAAAAGTTATTAGAAATCCAACAAAAAAGATTACAAGGAAGAGCGACTGTTCCCGCAGCTGAGGTGGATAAAAGATATGGGATAGAACCTTAAATGAGCTATTCTGTTACTTTTGAACCAGAGCATCTACCCTGACTGACGGACACATTTTTCAATACAAAGACAAGTACTGTTATGTGAAAGCCTCAAACTCCTGAATAAAAGAAAAGGTAATTTTGCCATAATAATCCTGACGAGCTTTGCGAGAAGAGCCAACAGGGAAAAGGGTCAACAGAAAATAAGTGGTCAAGTCGCAAGAAGGGACGCGCCTTATGAACAACTCCCGCCAGCCAACGTCAACCAATTTTCAAATAACTCAAACCACGCCGAAAATGAGCATCAACCTGACGGCGAGAGCCAGATTGTTGAACCGCCATGCCAGTTAAAGTAGCAAAGAGAATAGAAATGGCAACAATGAGATAGAGACGTTCTAAACAAGCAGCAGAGCGAACACGAGAATGTTCCCAGTCAAAAACGCCCGATTTACTGCCCTTGAAAGAGATGTTCAATGGGAAAACGAAGACCATACTGCCAGAAGGTGTCAAGGGTAGGAGGTTCATCGCTCAGAATTGCCCAATTATCCTTAACCCCTGGAACAGAGGCTAAAGCAAGATGAGCAGTGATTCTAGCCTCCTGCCAGACTTGAACGTTGCGATCAAAGCAGGCTTGCCGTTTGGGAGGATAGAGTTCTCTGACCTCATAGCCAAAACCCCGACGGCGAACACCGTAAATGAGGGTATCGCAAGGTAAGCGAAGACACCAATGCCAAGTATTTTTCCTGAGCCATTGAATTAATTGCTGATTGGCAAAGCCTCGGTCGGCTATACTTTAGACGTTCATAATCTGAGATTTATTAAACTTCTGAAATCGTAGAGTCAGCAAGGAATCCAGTTCTTTTTTATGTTTCAGATGGGCATCATTCAGACATTCATAAATAGCTGAAGAAAAGTCAGAAAAGTTCTCATAATATTTACCATATAAACATTTCTTTTTGACCAATTTCCACAGCCTTTCAATTAAATTTAGATTAGGTGAATAAGACGGCAGATAGAGCAGCTCTATTGACAAAGAAAGAGCCAATTCTTCAACAATTTTACATTTTTGATAGCGGGCATTATCTAAGACTAGAGTGATGGGAATCATTAGTCCTAAAGCAGCTATTTTTGACCGGAGTTCACAGACTTGAGTTGCCGTAATATAAGTTTCATATGTTACCAGAATAACTTCATGAGTTATTGCATTTAATGCTCCTAAAACATTGAAGCGTTTACGCCCGCTCGGTGACTTAACAAAAAGTCTCTCAAAACACCAAACAAAACCGAGAAATGCTCCCATGACGAAGTGAGCGGCATCAACAAAAAAAACAGCCCTTTTTCCTTCTTTTGCCTCATTTAGTCTGGGTTCTAGCTTTTTTTCTTTGTAGTCCTCTTGTTCATCTGGGTCAGCTTTAGAAGGAAGAGAACCTACTTTTAAACATTTCATTCCCATTGATTTTAAAAATTTTCTCACTTGGGTAGGACTTCGTTTTATTCCCGTCAATTCTTCTATCCTATATACAGCTTCATTTATTGTGGCTGCTGGATTTTTCTCGAAGTATTTTTGAGGGTTTCTTTTTGAAACTCTAATTCACTTTTAGGGCGATAGAAGTTGATTTCTTTTAATTTTTCTATTCCGCCTTCTTGATAATCGCGAAGATAGGTTAATAAGGTATTTGGCGAGATTCCTGCTAACTGACAAATTTTTTGGTGCGGTATCTTTTGGCTTTTTAACCAGAGAACTTCCATCTTCAGTTGAACCCGGGGATGGGGATGATGAAATCTTTCATAATACAGTGAGTTCTTTTCTTCTTCCGTGAATTCTAGGTTAATCATGTTTTTAATGAGTGCTTTGCTTCTAATTATGACTCTTAAACTATATTATTGTCCTTGAGTAAAAAATGCAAGTTGTAGCCGTGCAAAGTATAACAGCATGACATTCTCAAAGCCCTGAAGATAGCCTTTGGCTCTGTCCAACAAGGGTTCGTATTTCTCAAAAGCTAGGCTGGCACTACCATGTTCTAATCCCATCCACATCAAGGGGACGGCTCTCCCCCCGCAGACCACCGCTAGATAGACAAAGCAGTATTGATTCCACAACAGAGTGGTATCTATTGCTAGATACAGTCTTTCCCCCTTCTCCTTCCAAGTCTCGATGGCTTTCAATATTAAGGGGATGTATATCTTTTCCACCGCTACTCTTCCATTCTGGCAAAAGCGATTCCACCGTCTCTGATAACTATTGGCTTGTTCGGCTCTGCTTTGTACAAAGGGTTCCCATCTGGCTTGATTGAGACTTTGACTACTGAGTAGGGCTGTCACCATCCAACTGAGGACGGTTAAATGTCTTTTATCCACAAATCGGCTTCCTTGTTCTAGATAGGAATAAACTTGGGAGAAGATTCTGTTCTCGGTTTTCATCTTGTAGGGATTCTTGCTTTTTCCCTATCTACCCAGATATTTTTCTTTTTGGCAACCCTTGTCTTGTCAGGTTTTGACCCACTTGTGTCCGTCAGTCAGGTCGATAACTGATTTAGATTTGATCACAGATTTTAAGTAGCTGGTTATAATTAGGGTTTGCTGAAAAAGTAAAAAACAAAAACTCTCAAAAATCAGCCCGAATTTAAGATAAGTTTTTCTGTTGAGAAATCAGCTTTTTTATCATCTTTTCTAATCAAAGAGGGATGAATAAAGCTAAATTTAGATGTATAAAGAAATAGGGACAAAAAAAGACAGTTAACCTGTCTAAGCAGGTTAGAAAGATTGATGACTAAAAAAGTAATGGCAATGGAAGTTTCTGAAGTTTTATCAAGTTTTGTCATGATACAATCAAGACTATATCTTCTTTTTGCTTGACCAAATTTACCTTCAATTGCATTCCGAATTCCTTCATCCTCAAGAGCTTGTTTTTTAGTTTCTTTACTAATATTTTTAGGTGGTCTTCCTAGAGGAACTCCACTGATTCTAATTCCTCTTTCTTTACACCAAGCTAGATTTTTTCTAGTTCGATAAATTTTATCAACATGAACTGATTCTGGATAATATCCTGTGAATTCTTTATACTCTTCTACTTGCGCTTGTAAGTCCCCAGATTCATTAAAATTATCCCAACTTAAATGGTCTAAAAATACATAACTCTCAAAACAGCTTACTGAGATTTTTGCTCCAAATTCAACTGGTTTTCCTGCTTTTCCTCTAACGATAGGGCGGATGTGTGGTTGGGTTATACTCACAATTCTATCATCAATTCTCGATGATTTATTTTCCCACATCCACAATTGTTGACGATAAACTTCTGTCACCACTAACAACATTTTGTAGTTTCTTTTGCTGAGACTACTTAACTCTGATCCCCCCTCGATTAATTTCTCTATTTGAGATAGATTTCTTTTGATATATTGCAGTTGCTTCTTGATAGCTTCTCGTCTTTCTTTTTGAGAACAACGACGTTTTTTGGCTACTTTTAAATAATCTTTTCTCGCTCTTTTTCTATAAGTTCTTGGCTTTTTCTTCAGCTTGATTCTCAAACTTTGATAGAGACAATCTAGAATGTTTTCTGTTTTCTTTCTTGCTTGATTTAATATCCCTAAATCCTGGGGATAACTTAGATCAGCAGGTGCGCAACTTGCATCTAATATTAATTTTCCTTTATTTTTTATTTGACTCTCTTTTTCTTCTTCTTTTCTTTCACTTTTTTCTTCAATTTCCTTCTTTTTTCTCTCTCTCATCACCATTCTTTTATTAATTTTATTGATTAAATTCTTACTGATTCTTTTACGAAAATTAACGAACATTGTCGCATCAAATAGAGCTTCATTACTATAGGCTGACATCCCTAGAAAATACTGTAAATAGGGGTTTTCCTTGATTTGCTCTATGGTTTCCCTGTCGCTTGTTTTTAATTTTTCCTTAATAATTAATGCTCCTAATGCCATCCTAAATGGTTTGGCTGGCGCACCCATTTCTTCGTCAAAATTTTGGGCATATTCTTCTTCAAATTCTTCCCAGGGAATTAACTCTGCCATTATTATCCAGCGATTATCTGCTGATAATTGGCTCTTCTGGTTTTCGTGTGTTAATTTTTGTTATGAATTAAAGCAAGCAAACAGCTTAAGTCGAAGATGTTCAAAATTGGTAAATCCATAACTCATTCTTTTAATAAGCTTTATTTTGGTATTCATTCCCTCAATTAATCCGTTGGTTGTCTGATTTTCAAAGTAATTACAAATACCTGGCAAATGCTTCTGGATCATCCTGGCACTACTTTCATATAATATCCCGCCTATTCTTATCCATTTTTCCAATTTTCTCTCAGCACCTCTGAACGTTCTACTACTTTGATAAATTTGTCTAATTTCTTCTTTCATTTCCCAGGCTATTCCTAAGCATGGATGTTCTTTCAGAATAACTTCTAGTTGTTGTTTTTGCTCGTCCTTTAAGTCCTCTTTATTCTTCCATAATAAATGAGGTAATCCTTTTTCATGCACCCCCATTAACTTTCTCAATTTATTAAGCTCGTCATTGATGATAGCCATTACATGAAAACGGTCATAGATGATTTTAGCATTGGGAAATAATTCCTTGATCACTGCTGTAAATCCTGACCACATATCGACGCTCACTTCTTTCACTTTCTCCCGAACTGCGTCTGGCTGTGCTTTTAAGGCTTCCATTAATTCTTCTTGCTTATGTCCTTTAATCACATCTAGTAAAATTTTCTTGTCCATATCTACGACCGTTGTGATGAAATCTTTATGTCCTTTTAAGTTACTAAATTCATCTAAGCTTATTCGTTCTGGTGCTTCCCACTCTTCCTTTTCTAGTTCTTTAGCACAGTGATTAAATATTAACTCAACTTCTGACCATCCTAACCCTTCTTCTCGACTTATTTCTTCGATGCTACAATTTTTTACTCTCTCATAAATCATCGATTCATAGCGAATTGTATGATGCTGTCTTAATCTCATAAAACTCAGTCTTTCGCTGATATACTTTTGGCACTTTTGACAATGAAACTGACGGCGTGGTACTTCTAAATATACTGGATTACCTAATATTGACAAGTCTCTGACTAGATTATACTCTGTCTGATTGATTCTGTCTAAGGTTTGATGGCAATTCGGACATTCAATTGTTTCATTTAAAAGAGCAAGCTTTAGGAAAATTGTCTGAGCAATTTTTTGATAATTGACCACTGTTGCATTTGGTAAATCGAGGAGTTGATCAAAATTTATCCACATAACCCACCTCCTGTTCTGTGTTACTATTATACCATGCTCACACAGAACCTAGAAGAGCCGATAATTTTCCCTCAAAAGGCAACTCAAAGTTTTCTGGGGCAATTGAAGACTCGTTCGTTTTTCGGTACATATGTTCTTGTCGGATAAGTGCAAGGGTATTTTAGCAATTTTAGCCGTTTTCTGTCCCTTTTTCTTGACTTTTTGGGAATTTAATATGGCTGTAATCCTTATATCATAAGTATTTCACAGTTATTCAGCAAACCCTAATTAAATTAAAAATGGATTTTAGGTTCGATCCCCCCTGCCCCCCTTGATAAGGGGGGTGCCGATAGGCGGGGGGATCTGAAAGTTTTTAATACCTACCTACTTAAGTACCTAGGCAAAATTATTTACACATGACGATCATTGCCCCGTAAGGGTTTTAGCTCGATCGGGCAGGTAATTAATTTTGCATGACTACTTATCAGACTGAGGATTTTTAATAAAATTGAATGGTTAGCCATCAACTTTGAACAGATAACCCCCCTACCTCTTACGAGAGAATGGTCAGGGTTTTATAAATTAAGAGTAGGAGATTATCGGGTTATTTATGAATTTGATCGAGAGAGTAGGATAATTATTATTATTAGAGTAGGTCATAGAAGTGAAGTTTATGACTAAATAGGGCTTGCTGAATAAATGTGAAATGTAGGCAAGGTAAGGGTTTTGTGGCTTTTCTCGCGAAACAGGTGCAAGATTTTGAGAGAATCGTGGTTCAAAACCTTGCGTCTTCATCGGCCCGCGTCCTGTAGGGGCGAAGCATTCGGGCAATAACCTATCGGTGAAACCAGAGATTTTCTATCCGAATGCTTCGCCCGTACTTTTTGTCGCAAACCCTAAATACTTACTAAAATAATGGGATCAGCAATAAGCTAAGACGCATTTTAACCGCCTATCCTTAGAATTGGGAAGGGGGGTCATTTGAATTAAACTAAATTTTATCATCAACAAAAATTAAAGGGGTAAATATTGTATTATATTGATAAATTCTTCACTTTTTCCCAGTTTGGCAATTAATTCTAAATCTCTAATACAGTCCCCAATAGATACCATTAATTGATGACCGTAAACAACCCCTATAAATTCAATTCCTTCTGTTTGACGACGACTAGCTTCTATTAAAAAATCGCTATCTTGGGTAAAAATCACTCTTTCTATTGTGGTTGCTCGATCCAAAATAATGGGATCAGCAATACCAGAATAGCCATCTTCTTGAACTGTCAAGACATCAACACCTCGCAGACGCAACCCTGACTGACGGACACATTTTTCAATACAAAGACAAGTACTGTTATGTGAAAGCCTCAAACTCCTGAATAAAAGAAAAGGTAATTTTGCCATAATAATCCTGACGAGCTTTGCGAGAAGAGCCAACAGGGAAAAGGGTCAACAGAAAATAAGTGGTCAAGTCGCAAGAAGGGACGCGCCTTATGAACAACTCCCGCCAGCCAACGTCAACCAATTTTCAAATAACTCAAACCACGCCGAAAATGAGCATCAACCTGACGGCGAGAGCCAGATTGTTGAACCGCCATGCCAGTTAAAGTAGCAAAGAGAATAGAAATGGCAACAATGAGATAGAGACGTTCTAAACAAGCAGCAGAGCGAACACGAGAATGTTCCCAGTCAAAAACGCCCGATTTACTGCCCTTGAAAGAGATGTTCAATGGGAAAACGAAGACCATACTGCCAGAAGGTGTCAAGGGTAGGAGGTTCATCGCTCAGAATTGCCCAATTATCCTTAACCCCTGGAACAGAGGCTAAAGCAAGATGAGCAGTGATTCTAGCCTCCTGCCAGACTTGAACGTTGCGATCAAAGCAGGCTTGCCGTTTGGGAGGATAGAGTTCTCTGACCTCATAGCCAAAACCCCGACGGCGAACACCGTAAATGAGGGTATCGCAAGGTAAGCGAAGACACCAATGCCAAGTATTTTTCCTGAGCCATTGAATTAATTGCTGATTGGCAAAGCCTCGGTCGGCTAACAGCATGACATTCTCAAAGCCCTGAAGATAGCCTTTGGCTCTGTCCAACAAGGGTTCGTATTTCTCAAAAGCTAGGCTGGCACTACCATGTTCTAATCCCATCCACATCAAGGGGACGGCTCTCCCCCCGCAGACCACCGCTAGATAGACAAAGCAGTATTGATTCCACAACAGAGTGGTATCTATTGCTAGATACAGTCTTTCCCCCTTCTCCTTCCAAGTCTCGATGGCTTTCAATATTAAGGGGATGTATATCTTTTCCACCGCTACTCTTCCATTCTGGCAAAAGCGATTCCACCGTCTCTGATAACTATTGGCTTGTTCGGCTCTGCTTTGTACAAAGGGTTCCCATCTGGCTTGATTGAGACTTTGACTACTGAGTAGGGCTGTCACCATCCAACTGAGGACGGTTAAATGTCTTTTATCCACAAATCGGCTTCCTTGTTCTAGATAGGAATAAACTTGGGAGAAGATTCTGTTCTCGGTTTTCATCTTGTAGGGATTCTTGCTTTTTCCCTATCTACCCAGATATTTTTCTTTTTGGCAACCCTTGTCTTGTCAGGTTTTGACCCACTTGTGTCCGTCAGTCAGGACGCAACCCTGTAGTAATTGCGCCGTGTACATTTTCATCCATATAAAGTTTGAGATTCACTACTTTATTGCCTGTGCTTTAAGTCGGTTAACAAAGGGAGAATCTCCAGCTTTTTCTCGCATTTTTTGGGCAAATTCTAAATCAGCTTGGATAGCTTGATCTAATTCATCTCTATGTTCCCAATAGTAAGCTAATGCTGAGTGAATTTGACTCATACTTAAATCACGATGGTTAATGTGAATTTCTGCTGGAGTCCAACCGTAGGCTATTTGTGCCATAACTAGATCAATCACTTTCAGGGTAGAACCCGCAATTATTGGTACTCCCCGATGATCAATTGCAATATGTTTATAGTCTGTGAGATTTGTTGTCATGTAGAGAGGGTTAAGCTAAAAGACATTTATAATTATACTAAGTACCTAGGCAAAATTAATTACACATATCTAACCACCTCTTGCCCCTTGCATGAGTGCCTATCTTGACTAGGAAATTTATTTTGCACGACTACTTACCTCATTGCCGCAAATTCTTGGGACAAGTGGCTTAAGCTAAGTAGGGAGGCAAAATTATTTGTAGGATGGGTTAGCGGTAGCGTAACATAATCGGGCGTTGGGTTTCATGCTTCAACCCAACCTACGTTCATCTTATATTTAATTCCACCCACCTACTTACTTGTCTATACCCAATATAAAAAACGGTCTCCCTAAACCAGTTGCCAAAATCGCCGCCATGGACAGTCAATTACTTGATAAACTCGGACAATTACAAAACCTCTTAAAAACCAGCGAAAAAGCTCTGATTGCCTATTCTGGGGGCGTGGACAGTACCCTAGTGGCCAAAGTGGCCTATGATCTGCTAGGGAGTCAAGCATTGGCAATTACGGCGGTTTCCCCTTCCCTACTGCCGGAAGAATTAGAAGAAGCGATCGCTCAGGCCGATTATATCGGTATTCGGCATGAATTGGTGGAAACCGAGGAAATGAATAACCCCAATTACACCAGTAATCCCGTTAATCGCTGTTATTTCTGCAAAAGTGAGCTACACGACACCCTTAAACCCCTTGCTCTCGCTCGTGGTTATTCCTACGTCATCGATGGCGTTAATGCTGATGATTTAAGGGATTATCGTCCCGGAATTCAAGCCGCTAGGGAGCGCGGCGCTCGTTCACCTTTGGCGGAAATTGCTATCACAAAAAGCGAAGTTCGTCAACTATCTCGTTACTTAAATTTACCTTGGTGGGATAAACCGGCGCAACCCTGTTTAAGTTCCCGTTTTCCCTACGGGGAGGAAATTAGCCTGGAGAAATTGCAAAGAGTCGGACGGGCGGAGATTTATCTGCGAAAATTAGGTTATCGTCAATTACGGGTGCGATCGAGCGGCGATACGGCACGGATTGAATTACCGGCAGCAGCAATTCCCGACTTTATTAATCGGACAAATTTAAGCGAATTAGTCGCTGATCTGCAAAAATTAGGCTTTATCTATGTCACCCTCGATCTAGAAGGTTATCAAAGCGGCAAACTTAATCGAGTCCTCTAGTTCAGTGATCAGTAAACAGTAATCAGTGGACTGAAAACTCAAATCTGCTCTAACAGCGTTGGGTTTCATGCTTCAACCCAACCTACGTTCTGCTCTAACAGTTATCTTAATGGTGAGGTACGAAGTTTTCGTTTTGGGGAGTTGGTCGTCAATACCAAATTGGGTTATACTTCATCTTGACGAGAAAGGCTGTAACGGATAACTGGTAACGGATAACTGGTCACTGATAACTGATAACTGATAACTGGTCACTGATAACGGATAACTGGTCACTGATAACTGATAACTGATAACTGGTCACTGATAACTGATAGATGAACCTTTTTCTAGGGTCCCTAAGTCTTTACCCTTAAACCTCTAATTGCCAAGGCGAGGATAGATGAGTCAACTACAAAATGCCTTTACGCTATTCCTGAGCCTGTTGGTGGAAGCGATGCCTTTCTTACTGCTAGGGGTGATTCTCTCTAGTATTCTTTTAATATTTGTCGATGAACGTCGCCTAGTTGCTCTGATGCCTCGAAATGCTGTTTTAGGAGCATTTGTGGGGGGATGTATTGGTTTTTTGTTTCCCGTCTGCGAGTGTGGCAATGTGCCGGTGGCGCGACGTTTACTTGTGCAAGGAATGCCGAATGCAGTAGCGGTTAGTTTTCTCTTAGCAGCGCCGACAATTAACCCGATTGTTATCTGGTCCACTTGGGTAGCTTTTCGCGATCAACCGGAAATTGTTTTCTATCGAGTTATCTTTTCTTTGTTCATCGCTACGGTTATCGGTATTATCTTTAGTATCCAAAAAGATCCCCGACCGCTCCTACAAACCTCTTTGGCAAAAAGTCTCAATTGGCAACCGCAAACACCGGAAAAAGAATCTATCCCACTACTACTACAATCCGGTTCTTTTCTGATCGGTAATTCCGGGCAAACTTTGCGCTTAGATGAAAGTTTTGCCGCTACTGCTGTCCTACCGGCAGTGCAAGCAATCCCGATGAAAAGGCGCTGGTTAACTTTTCTGGAAAACGTGGTGATGGAATTACGCGAATTAGGAGGAGTGTTAATCTTAGGAAGTGCTATAGCGGCGGGTTTACAGGTGTTTGTTCCCCGGGAATTTGTTCTTAATTTGGGTCAGGATCCGATTACTTCGATCTTGGCCATGATGCTGTTAGCGGTCATTGTTTCGATTTGTTCCACAGTTGATTCTTTTTTTGCTCTCTCCTTTGCCTCTAGTTTTACCAGTAGTTCCCTGCTGGCTTTTCTAGTGTTTGGTCCAATGATTGACCTGAAAGGGATTGGTTTAATGTTGTCTATTTTTAAACCAAGAATGTTAATTTATCTCTTTGCTTTAGCAGCGCAAATGACTTTTTTACTCACCTTGGCTCACAGTTATTTATTCTAGGTCAGTTCCTAGATAGTTTTTCCCATGAATTCATCACGTCTAAAAATAATCGCCCCCCAATTTATCGATATTATTGCCCTAATCGGTTGGGGTTCGTTACTATTTAAATACTGGATAACTGGACAATTAAATTTACTGATCCATCCTAATTATTTTATCCTGGTTCTCATCACCAGTATTGCTTTATTTGCCCTAGGATTAGTCAAGCTTTGGACATTATTAAAACAGTGGCAAAAAAAGATTAATTTAGATAGTAACGATAATCGATCGCATATTACCATTCTTCCCCAACATTTTGGCTCAGGTTTATTAGTAATAACTGCCCTTTTAGGCCTATTTATCGCCCCGCAGCCCCTCAGCAGTCAAATCGCATTACAGAGGGGAATTAGTGAATCTTTACCCCTAACTCGCGTGCAAACTCAATCCTTTGGTACTACCGTTAAACCGGAGGAAAAAAGTTTAATTGAATGGGTAAGAACTTTGAATGCTTACCCCGAACCTGATGCTTACACAGGACAACCGGTAAAAGTCACAGGTTTTGTGGTGCAATTGCCCCAATTACCCGATAATTATTTATTAATTAGTCGCTTTATTCTTACCTGTTGTGCCGTAGATGCTTATCCCGTCGGTTTACCGGTGAAACTATCAGGAAGTCGCGGTCAATATCCCAATGATACTTGGTTAGAAATCACTGGAGAAATGGCCACGGAATCTTTACCGGTAGAGGTGGGAAAATCCACCAGCAGAAGACAATTAGTAATTAAGGCTAAATCCGTGAAACCTATACCCACTCCCGTTGATCCCTACGGATATTAACAGTTATCAGTGAGCAGTTATCAGTTATCAGTTATCAGTTATCAGTTATCAGTGAGCAGTTATCAGTGAGCAGTGAGCAGTTAAGTAGGTGGGTGGAATTAAATATAAGATGAACGTAGGTTGGGTTGAAGCATGAAACCCAACGCCCAATCATGTTACGCTACCGCTAACCCATCCTACAAATAATTGTGCCTCCCTACTTATCAGTGAGCAGTGAGCAGTTGTTGTTACTAACCATCTACTATAATGCTGAAAACCTTACAACTACAACCGATTGATAAATTAGCGATAACATTAATTGTATCCCTAACCTTAGTAATTGGCGGCTTAATTTGGTTGGGTAATAGCTGTGGTAATCAATGTCTTTTACAAACAGGTCTAAGGGTCAAGGAATTTAGCTGGGAAAATCGAGAAATTGGCGCGGAAGATCAAGCATTTATTATCACTTTTGATCGCCCCATGGATCATGCTAGTGTAGAAAAAAATCTAGTTATCGATCCTCCGCTGCCGGGGAAGTTTAGTTGGGCCGGAAGACGATTAGCTTATACCCTCACTTCTCCCATTCCCTACGGAGAAAAATATCATCTGCAAATTGAAGGTGCGCGGGAACAATTTCGCAGCGGTAATCGATTAGGACAAACCCTGGCAATTTTTGAAAGAGAATTTAAAAGTCGCAATCGTGCTTTTGCCTATATTGGCACTAATGGGGAAGAACAGGGAAGATTAATTTTTTATAACTTGACCGAGGAGAAGAAAACCCTCTTAACCCCCGCAAATTTGACCGTTATGGCTTTTGAATTCTATCCTGATGGTAAAAAAATCCTCTTTTCGGCCGTGGCGAAAAATCGGGGGATAGAGGGAATTCGTGAACTGCAGCTTTACCAAGTTGATAGCAGTCAATCGCCTCTAAAAATTGAGTTAGTGCTAGACAATAAAGATTATCAAAATAATCACTTTGATTTAGCTAAAGATGGGGAAACTATTGTCGTGCAGAGAATTGAGCGCCGCAATCCGATTAACTTCGATTTATGGGCAGTTAAATCGGGGGAAAAACCCCAACAATTAAACATCCAAGGCGGAGAATTTTTGATCGCACCTGATAGTAAAACTTTGGCTGTCACCCAGGGGGAAGGAATCGCCCTTTTGCCTTTAAAAACTGAAACAAAACCCCTAGATTTTTTACCAAAATTTGGGCGAATTTTGAATTTTTCTGCTGATGGTACGGCTGCGGCAATGGTGAATTTTAATACTGATAATGCTAAAATGCGTTATATTCGATCGCTTTTTTATGTCAATAATCAAGGATTACAAAAACGCTTACTCAATCTACAAGGTTCGATTATAGATTGTCAATTTAATGCCACTGGTAGTGATTTATATTGTTTGTTAACTGAGTTAGTTACTAACAGTCAAGAGTACAAAGAAAAACCCTATTTTGCTAAAATAGATGTGAAGACTGGTCAAGTAACTCCCCTACTGGAATTAGCCGATTATCGTGATATTCACATTAGTTTATCTCCCGATAGTTTAGCGATTATTTTTGATCAACTTCGCACCAGTTATGATACTAATCCGACTAATCCCCTGACTACCGATTCAGGAGAAACAATTATCGGTGGTCGTTTGTGGATGTTAATTCCTCCCCTACAAGATGGAGTGAAAGCAAGTAAATCTGATTTAATTGAATTGCCTCTAGCGGGAATTCGTCCCCAGTGGATGCCGTAGAATTTCATTATTAACTTGGGAATTATTTCGATGCTGTCAAACTCAGAAAAATTAGCCAAATTGCGTCAGTATTTTGTTAGTGGTGCCACTCGTTCCTATCAATTCCGTCGTCAGCAGTTAGAGAATTTAAAACAGGCAATTATTAAATATGAAGGAGAGATATATCAAGCTTTATATAGGGATTTAAAGAAAAGTCCCGAAGATTGTTGGATTACTGAAAATGGGTTCCTTTTGGGGGAAATTAATAACGCTTTAAAAAATTTGCGCTCATGGATGCAACCCAAAACTGTTAAAACTAATCTCTTAAATTTTCCTTCCTCCAGTCAAATTATTCGGGAACCTTTAGGAGTGGTTTTAATTATTGGTGCTTGGAATTATCCCCTCCAATTGTTATTAGTGCCTTTAGTTGGCGCTATTGCTGCTGGTAACTGTGCGGTATTAAAACCGAGTGAATTTGCCTCAGCGACGGAAAAATTAGTAGTTAAAATAATTCAGGAAATATTCCCCGAAGAATATGTGTTAATTGTACCCGGAGATGGTGCGGAAGTAATTCCGAATATGTTAGACAGTTTTACCTTTGATCATATATTTTTTACTGGCAGTACAAGGGTAGGAAAAATTATTTATCAACTAGCGGCAGCAAAGTTAATTCCTGTTACTCTAGAATTAGGGGGAAAAAGTCCCTGTGTTATCGAAGCTGATGCTAATATTTCCGTGGCAACCCGTCGCATTGCCGTGACAAAATTCTCTAATTGTGGTCAAATGTGTATCGCAGCTGATTATGTTTTAGTACATCAATCCCAGCAGGAGAATTTGATCAGAGAATTAGCAAACACTATTGTTAATTTTTTCGGTGAAGATGCCAGATTAAGTGCTGATTATGGTAAGATAATTAATGAGAAACAATTTGATCGCCTGATTGACTTTCTCCAAGATGGTGAGATTGTTTTTGGCGGCAAAACCGATCGAGAAAATTTATATATTCAACCAACTTTATTAACTAATGTTTCCCTCGATGCTCCTATTATGCAAGGGGAAATATTCGGTCCAATTTTACCGATCATTGCCTTTAGCACTTTTGAGGAAGCTTTAGCAATTATTGCTAAAAACCCTAACCCTCTAGCTTTTTATCTGTTTACTACTAAGGCAAAAACCGAAAAGAAATGGTTAGAATCTGTCCAGTTTGGGGGAGGTTGTATTAACAACAATAGTTTTCATTTTACTAATCCTAGTTTACCCTTTGGTGGTCGGGGAAATAGCGGTATCGGTAGCTACCATGGTCGTTTTTCCTTTGAGAATTTTAGTCACCAAAAAGCGATTATGAAAACACCTCTTTGGTTCAATCCCGCTTTAAAATATCCGCCTTTTAAGGGGAAGTTAGGCTTATTTAAGTTATTAGTTCGCTAAAAAGCTAAGTAGGTAGGTGTTAAAAACTGTCAGATACCCCCCTTATTAAGGGGGATCCCCCCGCCTATCGGCACCCCCCTTATCAAGGGGGGCAGGGGGGATCGGCACCCCCCTTATTAAGGGGGGCAGGGGGATCAAAGGCAAAATCTATCTTCAATTTAATTATAACTACTTACTTACAGTTTAAGTTAAAGCTTTTAAGAGAGCTTGAAATTTCAGCTGAATTTCTGCTAGTTCTTTTTCCGGATCGGAACCGGCAACAATACCCGCACCGGCGTATAATCGCGCTCGATCGCCTTTAATTAAGGCCGAACGAATACCAACAATAAACTCACTATTATTTTGACAATCGATCCAACCCAAAGGAGCGGCATAAAGAGAGCGATCGAAGGTTTCATAATGACGAATTTGTGCTAAAGCGATCTCGGTGGGAACCCCAGCAACAGCAGGAGTGGGGTGTAGTTGAGCAAGAATTTCGAGGGGATGGATGGAGGGTTTTAGTTTGGCATGAATAGGAGTCCAGAGATGTTGAATATTGGAGAGTTTTAACAATCTAGAGGGAGAATTTTGCGGATTTAAGCCAATTTGTCGCAATTTTTGGTTAATAAAGTCACTAACAGCCCGATGTTCCCGTTGTTCTTTTTCACTAGCGAGGAGTTTATTGGCAAAGAGAGCATCTTCGATCGCATTTTCTCCCCGGGGGCGGATCCCGCTAAAGCATCGGTGATTAATTGCCCCTGATGGACAGTTAACAAGCGTTCGGGACTAGCGCCGATAAAATGATCTCCCCGTCCATTGCCGAGGGAAAAAGTGTAGCAATCAGGATGACGCTGACGCAAATTATCGAGACAGTTTACCAGATGAAAAGGACGGGGAGAAATCACGTCAAGAGCGTGAGCGAGGACAATTTTGCTAAATTTTGAGCATGGATAGATTGGAGGGCATCGGCAACAGCCGCTTGAAAATTATAGTAGGATGAATATAATAACTACAGGGATCCTGACGGGGATTTTGTCGGCAATTGCTCGAGTTATTTTGGATAATTTTGAGGTTATTAATAGTTTCTTCGAGGGATTTTTCTATTTCTTTTTCGCCGGTGATTAAGAGATTGGTAAGGAAAAAATATTCCGACTGTTTTTTGATAATTTGAAACTTAGGCAGGGTTAGGTTAGCTGAGGGAAAGGGGGTGGCTGTTTCCGAGTCGAAAAAAGTGAAACTGCAAAAGATGCGGGGAGTAATCTCGCTATAGTTATCAATTTTGATAATTCTTTGTTGACAGTTTTCAATAAATTTTTGAGCTTTTAAAAAACGTTGTTTGCCGTGGAAAGTGGCAGCAAAGGCGATGCCGTAGCCGAGAAAAGCGGTTTCTCGTTCGGGATTTTCCCAATAATAATGGGTGGGATAGCTAGAAGCAATCCGAGAGAGAATTTCTAGGGGATCAAGGGGGGAAATTTTTTGACAAAAACTGACGATCGACCGATTTCCCTTTTCTGCGGCTAACAGTTGCGGGTTGAGGATAAAGTTATAGAGGCTGCGAAGATCAGCAATCGGACTATCAAGATAGGAAAGGCGAGGAACGGCAGAAGTCATGTCAAGTTTTTTGTATTTTTTGCAAAAAAACCATGATTAATGGTATGTAATCCCCACAGATGTGGCCAGAGTCAGCAATCTCTTTTTAACTATGGTATCGGAGAAAGGGTCTTTAGGCAGAAAGGGAAGGGGATATTTGTGACGATTAACCGGGTTGGAGACAAATGAAGGCTTAAAATCTCCAGAGATGGCTATTATTTAAATGGGCAAAAAAATTAATTTAATAATTTCTACTTTACAAGTTTGTGGAAATTGCCACCACGGGACAAGTGGGGATACATTGTTCACAAACCACACAACGGGAACGCAAAAACTTAAGACGAAAACTTTCGGGATCAAGGGTTAAAGCTTCCGTGGGACAAACTCCCGTACATAAGCCACAATCGACGCATTTTTCTTCATCAATGACGATTTCGCGACTAACTTGGGAAACGCCAATATTTTGTAATTGTAACCATTCGATCGCCGCTTCTAACTCATCGATATCTCCCGATAATTCTAATACTAATGTTCCCACTTGATTGGGGGCAACTTGGGCGCGGATAATATTAGCGGCGATGTTAAAATCCTTCGCCAGTCGATAGGTAACGGGCATATGGACGGCTTTTTTGGGAAAAGTGAGAGTAACGCGTTTTTTCATGCAGCCTTTCCGATCAAAGAATCTTTTTTTGCTTATTTGCCGAAAACGGCTGGAATTACAATAGTAGCAGTAGCGGCAACGATTAGACCAAAAGCCAAATTAACTACCTGTTGATCAGCTTTTTGGTAGGTATCGATGCTAAGACTAAGTTCACGGATTTGGTTGATCACGTCTCCTAGCTTTTTTTCAATGTTTTGAAGGTTACTTTCTAAAGTTTCTAATCGCCCCTCAATTGTATGAACGTCCCCTTCTAGCCTTTTTAGCTGTCCCTCTATTCGATCGAGTCTTTCTTCGGTCATAATTATTACCCATCTCTAACTTAATTGTAACTCAATCGACACCAATACTAAAAGAGCGCAGCAATCGTTACAATAGGACAAAGTAAACTTTGATTAAATGTCCATGACAGCCACCACACCCACCAACAAAACCAGAAATCTGCTGCTGGCAGTGACGGCAGTTATCCTTAGTGTAGCGATTTTCTTTGGCTTTCAAACCACCGCTAGTTCCGTATCTTTGGAAGCGCAAGCGGAAAAAGCGACACCTTTCGAGCTTGCCCTCAGCAATGGTAAACCCACCCTGACAGAATTTTATGCTAATTGGTGTACCAGTTGTCAGGCGATGGCCCCTGAAATTGCCGAAATTAAAAAACAATACGGTAATGCCATTAATTTTGTCATGCTCAACGTTGATAATAATAAATGGTTGCCAGAAATTCTCCGTTATCGTGTGGATGGTATTCCCCATTTTGTCTTTTTAAATAACCAAGGACAACCGGTTGCCCAAGCGATCGGAGAACAACCAAAATCAATTTTAACTGCTAATTTAGAAGCACTTTTAACTAATTCTACCCTACCCTATGCCACCACTACGGGAGAGACTTCTGATTTTAATATCCTTGTGGGCGCTAGTCAAACTGATCCCCGCAGTCACGGCAGTCAAGTTAAGCAGTAATCAGTTATCAGTTATCAGTAATCAGTAATCAGTTATCAGTTATCAGTTATCAGTTATCAGTGGAAAGCTTAGGGCTGAAAGCTAAGTAGCTGGTTATAATTAAATTAAAAATGGATTTTAGCTTCGATCCCCCCTGCCCCCCTTGATAAGGGGGGTGCCGATAGGCGGGGGGATCCCCCTTAATAAGGGGGGCATCTGATAGTTTTTAACGCCTACCTACTTATCATTCAAGAGTCAACTATCAATCAGTACATTTTATTGACTAAAACCTTTTAATTATGGCGATTATTGTCCAACATTTGACCACAGGTAACGAATATATATTCCTAGGAGTTAGTGGGGGTGAAAGTAAGAATATTTTACCCACCAAAATGTTAGGAGATTTCTTCGCAACGGAGGCTCCAGATAAATCTCGATCGGTGACGGTTTGTGATGATCAAGGCCGGATACTTTGGTTTCCCGTCACAGAAATAATTGTGGTGGAGGTAGATGGTCAAAAACCCGAAGAATTATTACCAGAAATTATCGCTCCTGAACCAGTTCCTTTACAATTAGATAAAGAGAATCAACCTCAGTCCCCAGAAAATCAAGGAAACATCGATGAATTTGCCGAAGATGACGATTGGATCTAGAATTAAATATCTAATTTTAGCGGGAATAATTGCCCTATTTGCTATTGGCTTTAATTCCCTCTATTCTGTTTCTCAAAACTCGATCACTTCCTTCCCTGTTGCCGAAGTTCAACCCCAATATCTTAACGATTGGACACCGGAATTAGAGGCAGAATTTCAACAAAGGGCCAAGCAGGTTATTAACCATTTTGCTAAGGCAGAAAGTTATGGCAATTTGTGGGGAGAAAACGAGAAAAGATCCTATCCTATGGCCATGTTTGATTTCTTGGCAGGAAACCGGCAAAAAGCCCTAGATTTCCTGCAGCAGGATGACCCACAAAAACGAGAACAGGCCCACACCGATTATATAGATTATTATTTTTCTTTTACCCTGAAAGGACAAATTAGAAAATATTTTCTTCTCGGAAAGTATCTCGATCCTGTTTATCGTCAGAGAATGTATAATGCGGCGAAAATTTGGACAGAAACTGACCCTTTACAACGCCCCCATCCTATCCATGGTACTGGCCAAGGCACGGGTAATGATTGGAGTATAACAAGACGGGGTTTATGGGTAGATAGTCGTAATACTGATAACCTGCGAGCGATGCGAGAAACATCGGTTTATCTGATGGCCGAAGAAACAGGAAATGAAGCAACTCGTCAACTCTATAAAAGCAAAATTAAGCGCTACGTTTCGGCTTTATATAACATCGGTATGGGAGAATGGGATTCAGAAGTTTATCACGGTCATACCTTTGCTCCCTATCTCAATCTCTACGATTTTGCTCAAGATACGGAAGTTAAACAATGGGCAAAAATGGCCTTAGATTGGTTATCCATGGCCGCTAGTGTTAAATATTATCGGGGTGGTTGGGGTGGCCCTGTAAAACGTGATTACGGTGATGGCCACGGCGTAATGCGATCGCACGCAGCCCGCGCTTTTTGGTTATACTTTGGTGATACTCCCGTCGCCAATAATCGCCCGGAATTGGACTCTCTTTATCTAATTACCAGTCGTTATCGTCCTCCTTTAGCAGTGATGGAATTAGCCCGAAAAAACTTTAATAAACCGGTAGAAATTCTCGCCAGTAAACCCCTGTATGAAAACTGGAAACCGGGCAATAATCAGAGTCCGGGTTATTGGGAAACTCAATTTATTGGGGCTAGTTATCAAATGGGTAGTCTGGCGGGAACTTTCCCCGATGGCGATGTGGCCCCATTTAAATTAATGGCCTTTAATCAAGACAAAGGGGTGGATTTTTTTGTGGCTAACACTGGCAACAATGGCGTAAAACCGGGCAAAAATCCCGGGGATGAAATCGGACAATATCGCAATCTTTTAATCTGGTTACGACCAGCAGATCAAGCTTTTTTCTGGCAATTACCGAAAACCGCCAAGGTAGAAAAAGATGATAATATCTGGTTTATTCAATTAGAAAAAACTTGGTTAGCTCTGAGATTAATAAATCTTTCTTCTCCTGAAATGATCGAGATTCCTAATTCCCCTTATCCCGATGATAATACCTACCAAGCTTTACCCACAGGTAACAATTATGCGGGTTTTGCTCTGGAAGTGGGAGAAGCGGCAACCCAGGGCAGTTATGAGAATTTTAAGAGCATATTTAAGCAAAAAAGTCAAGTAAATTTAACTCAAATTAACCAAGGCAGCCTCTTATTTAAAGGCAGTCAAGGGCAGAGTTTACAATTTACCTATAATCAAATCAATCTACTGCCGATGTTAATTCGTAACGGTCAAAAGCACGATTGGTCAAAAAATTTCGCCCTTTATAACAGTTTAAGTCGAGATAACTCTCCTGTTTCTTTGGGTTGGAAAAAGGGCAAATTAACCGTCAAAGCAGGGAAATATCAGTTTTCAAATGCTTTGATTCTGTCTTCTCCTTAAGTTAGATATTCTCGATTATTTATTCAGCAAACCCTAGTTATGAGGAGAGGCAAAAGGCAAAAGGCAAAAGGCAAAAGGCAAAAGGCAAAAGGCAAAAGGCAAAAGGCAGCTTTGTTCTCCCCACTTCCCCACTTCCCCACGAAAAACTTTTTCAGCAGACCCTATTTATGAGGATTGATCAGACCATTTGCGCTTGATTTAAGAATTCTTGCAATTCTTCTCCTTCGATTACTTCGGTGGTCAAAAGATTAGCGGTAATGGACTCTAATAAATTGCGATTGTGACTGAGAATTGCTAGGGCTTTTTGGTAACTAGCGTCGATAATTTGTTTAACTTCTTCATCGATCGCTTTGGCCGTATTTTCCCCGATCGAACGCCGGGGACTACCCTGATTATTACCTAAAAAATTAGCCTGTCCTGTTTTATCGTAGGCTAGGGGTCCCAGGGATTTACTCATACCATACATTGTCACCATTCTTTCAGCAATATCCGTCGCCCTTTGTAAATCATCGGAAGCGCCATTAGTGACACTGCCAAAGATTAATTCTTCGGCTGCCCGACCGCCCAATAACATAGTAATTTGTTCTTTAAATTCGGTTTCTGTCATCAAAAAACGGTCTTCCGTGGGAATTTTCAGGGTATAACCCAAAGCGGATAAACCCCGGGGAACGATGGAAATTTTCTCCACCCGACCACCTCCCGGCATGACAGCGCCAACTAAAGCATGGCCAACCTCGTGATAAGCGACGATTTTCTTTTCTTTTTCGGAGAGAACCCGACTTTTCTTTTCTAAACCAGCGATAACTCTTTCTATCGCCTCTTTAAAATCAATTTGACTGACTTTTTCCCGATTATTGCGGGCGGCCAAGAGAGCAGCCTCATTGACGAGGTTGGCTAAATCGGCACCGGCAAAACCGGGGGTTTGGGTGGCGATCGCTTTGAGATTAACATCTTCACCCATCTGGACTCGTTGGGCGTATATTTCCAAAATTGCCAATCGTCCCGCTAAATCGGGACGATCCACCAAAACTTGGCGATCAAAGCGCCCCGGACGCAATAAAGCGGCATCAAGAGTCTCTGGGCGATTGGTGGCGGCTAAAACGATGACAACGGCTTCTTTGGGGCTAAAACCGTCCATTTCTGTCAAAAGTTGATTTAAAGTCTGCTCGCGCTCATCATTACTGCCGCTAGTTCCCGATCCCGAACTTCTCGATTTACCGATCGCGTCCAATTCATCAATAAAAATGATGCTAGGGGCATTTTTCTTCGCTTGGGCAAATAGATCCCGCACCCGGGCTGCCCCAGTCCCGACAAATAACTCCACGAATTCCGAGGCCGAAATGCTAAAAAACGTCACTCCCGCTTCCCCCGCGACCGCTTTTGCTAAGAGGGTTTTTCCCGTCCCCGGCGGTCCGACCAAGAGAACACCTTTAGGAATACGCGCCCCAATTTTATTAAAGCGCTCGGCATCCTTGAGAAATTCGACAATTTCCTTTAACTCGGTTTTTGCTTCCTCGGCCCCGGCCACATCACTGAAGGTAATCGGATATTTTTCGCCGTCTCCGTAAACTTTAGCGAGATTTTTATTAAAAAGCAGCGATTTACGGGTGTCATCGTTGCGATAGAACAGAAACTGCATAGCAGCGACTAAAATTAAGGGAGGAACCACCCAAGCGAGGAGAGTGCTGATCCAACTGTTTTCGGCCACGGGAATCGCCTCGAAGATTACGCCTTTTTGCTGTAATAGTTGGGGTAATTGGGGGTTATAAACTGTAATCGTGGCAAAAACTCGTCCAGGGGCTAGATTACTGCTCGGTTTGCCCGCTAGAGAACTAGAATCACCGTAAAAGGGATGACTTGATTCTGGAGGATTAACGGGGGGATTACCCGGAATAGGCAGGGATTCTAAAGGATTTTTTAATTGATAATAGATGACTTGATTGCCAATTCTGACCTTACTGATGTCGCCCCGTTCCACTTTACTGATAAATTCGCTGTAGGGTTCGAGGGGAATATTGGACAATTCTGAGGGACGAGGGATAAGAAAATAGCCTAAAACGGCAACACCAGAACAAATGATCAGGATTTTGCCTAACCGCGGCCAACGCGACCAGGAAAATTTATTATCTTCTTGATTAGCCATAATTTTTAGGGCAGGTGAGAGTGAAAATACAAAGTTCATACTAACAATTCCCTATCTCGATCGCCTTACCGATGGGATAGGATAGAGGATGGAATACTTGGTAGCGAGCGAGCGACAAACGAGAGAAATCCCATGAATTTAGTTAGCTTAGAGAACTTTCTCGATAACACTTCTTTTTTAGTCCTGTTTTTAACTATGCTGGTTTATTGGGCCGGGGCAGCCTTTCCTAGCATACCTTTGTTGCCTGGCTTAGGCAGCACGGGAGTGGCCATCGCTAACCTCTGTATCGCCGCTTTATTGGGGGCGCGTTGGTTAGAAGCGGGTTATTTCCCCATCAGCAATCTTTACGAATCTTTATTCTTTCTCGCTTGGGGTGTAACTGCGGTTCATTTAATTGCTGAGTACAATAGCCGCAGTCGCCTGGTGGGGGTGGTGACGACTCCTGTGGCCATGGGGATTACTGCTTTTGCCACTTTGTCTTTACCAGGCGAAATGCAAACTTCGGCTCCCTTGGTTCCGGCTTTAAAATCGAATTGGCTGATGATGCACGTTAGCGTCATGATGTTAAGTTATGCTGCTTTGATGGTGGGTTCCCTAATGGCGATCGCTTTTTTGATCGTCACGAGAGGTCAAAATATCGAGTTAAAAGGCAGTTCCGTGGGTACGGGGGCCTATCGTCTCCAAAATAAGTTATCTACCACTCTTTCTGCGCCAATTTTCCTGGAAACGGCTAACGGTGGCCCAACCGCCCTTTTAACTCCCACCTTAACAGCGATGGCGACTCTTTCGCCCCAACGTCTTAGCTTGGCGGAAACCCTCGATAATATCAGTTATCGGGTCATTGGCCTCGGTTTTCCCCTTCTCACTATCGGTATCATCGCCGGAGCAGTTTGGGCCAATGAAGCTTGGGGTTCCTATTGGAGTTGGGACCCGAAAGAAACTTGGGCGCTAATTACTTGGTTAGTGTTTGCCGCTTATCTCCATGCCCGCATTACCCGGGGATGGCAGGGAAGAAAACCAGCTATTCTAGCGGCGAGTGGTTTTGTTGTGGTTTGGGTATGTTATTTAGGGGTGAATCTTTTAGGTAAAGGACTTCATTCCTACGGCTGGTTTTTCTAAATAAGTTATAGGGGTGGGGTGTGGGGTGTGGGGTGTGGCCCCCCCAACCCCACACCCTGTCCCCAGGAAAAACTTTTTCAGCAGACCCTAAATAAGGGAAAAGCCACTATGACCTTTACTTCTGATTCTCTTTTAGCTGAACGTTACCAACTACAACAACGCCTAGGCAATACCGCTATCGGTCGTCAAACTTGGTTAGCTACCGATGTATTATCCCAGGAATCGGTAATTATTAAACTCCTCGCTTTTAGTCCCCAGATGGAATGGGAAGAATTAAAATTATTTGAACGAGAGGCCGCCGTTTTAGCTTCTCTCTATCATCCCCGTATTCCCCGCTATCGCGATTATTTTTCCCTCGATAAAAATCAAGGTGACGGGATTCCTTGGTTTGTGCTTGTACAAGATTATATACCCGGAGAATCCTTAAGCGATCACTTAGAAAGGGGGCAACGTTTCCCCCCTACGGTAATTCGGAATATTGCCCAAGAAGTTCTCGAAATTCTCATTTATTTGCATGAATTATCGCCCCCAGTATTACATCGAGATATTAAACCTAGTAATTTAATTATTAACTCAGAAAATAACGTTTATTTAGTAGATTTTGGCGCAGTCCAGTCCAGGGGTGCAGCAACAGGAGTTACTTTTACCGTGGTGGGAACGAGTGGTTATGCACCCCTAGAACAATTTTGGGGCCGGGCAGTTCCGGGTTCTGATTTATATGCCTTGGGCATGACTTTAATTCATTTATTGACGGGAATTGTGCCGATAGAACTGCCCCACCGCGACTCTAAAATTCAATTTCGCCAACTGGTGACAATCGATGATGATTTAATCGATTGGTTAGAAACTATGACCGATATGGCGGTAGAAAAGCGGTTTAAAAGTGCCAGAGAAGCCCTGAAATTTCTCCAACATCCCTCCTATCGCCAAGCCTCAAGTTTAATCGATCCTAAGAAATTACCAAAACCTCCCCACAGTTCCATCCGTATCGCTAAACGCCGGGATAATTTAGAGATTAATTTACCCCCAAAAATTAAGCTACTTTCCGATGCTCCTACCCTCTGGTCTTTGGCGATTGTCCTTACTGTCACTGTCTTTATCTCCCCGATTCTTACCTTTATTATAGCTCTAATTGGTTTTATTTGTTTGCGGGAGATGCAATTAATTCTTACACCTCAAGAAGTTTTAATTAAATATAAAGTCTTCAATTTTATCTACAAAAAATTTGCTTTTAAAACTCAAGATTTATGGGGTATTTTTCTCCATAGCAATGGCACAGAAGGTAACTATCAGATTCGTCTGCGGACGGCTAAAAATTATTATCTTATCGGCCAGAATCTCCGCGAGGATGAATGTCTCTGGTTAGGACAGGAAATCCAAGATTGGTTAAATTTTATCAAATATAGCGTTTCTCCTCAAGATGATGTGTAACCAAAACGAAAACCTCATACCTCATCATTAAGATAACTGCTCTAGGTTATCAATTTTATCGAGAATCAATTCAAGAAATCCTAAGAATTAGTCGGTAGGCATTTCTCCCTTTTTAACCTTAATGTTGCAGATAAGTAGGGTTGGCTGAATAATGGTAAAACCCTTTTAAAATAAGGCTTTTGACCTGTTAAAATCCGATGTTCATGCTGCGAAAATCCGATTGGGACTCTCAAAAACCTTGCATTATCCCTCTCGTAGTACATAAAATGGTACAAAAAAAAGAGGGCAACAAAGCCTGAAACGACCAGCTACTGACTCCTGACTCCTGACTCCTGACTCCTAACCCCACCAACAAACTTTTTCAGCAAACCCTAAGTAGTCGGACATAAATTCTGTTGTCTATCTTAAGAAATGTAAATTGCCGCAATTCTTACTGACTCCTGACTTGAAAGTGGCAAGTGGCAAGTGGGGAGAATACACAAAAGCTGTCTCCTGTCTCCTGTCTCCTGTCTCCTGACTCCTGTCTCCTGACTCCTGACTCCTTACCCTACAGTTAACTTTACTTTTGTCCAACTACTTATCGCCCTATCTTGGTAGTATAATAACTGATTGGCATTCCCTCGGCTACAAGGCGGCAATTATTAAATCGGATTAGGAATTGCCAAAAGGCGGCCATGAAATCTTAGTTATTAGTGGAGAATTAAAAATGAACTCTGAAATTTACAAAAAAGTCAGCTTGTTAGTTTTGTATCAAGGGGTTTTTGATAATGCTATTGGCCAGGCATTTATTACCCTATTATCTACGGATAATGTTGCCGATTTTCTCAAAGCTTATGGTCAATTGTTTCAAGGTTTAGCATCTAAAAATATCAGTTGGAATGATTTTCTAGTCGAACAAATTTTATTAGATGATAATCCCTTTAGTCAACAGGTACAGAAAAAAATTGTTTCGGAGTTACCTGAATCTTTAATTGATGGCGTTAAACAGGATTTATCTATCCTCCAATCTCTTTATAACTCTAGCATTTATAGCTTAAGTAATTCGACGGTTTTTGAACAAATTAAATTTCTAATTTTCCCCGCTTGGGAAGTGGACAATAAATTAGAAAGTTTTCTGCATTCCAGTTCAGATTGGGGAGAATTAGTTGAAGACCTAGCCGATTATTATCGCGAATGTGGTACAGGAATTTTTGCCCGTTATCAAGCTTTAAGGTGGCAAGAAGGCAGATTACAAGGAATTACTCATCCCGATCCCGTGCAGATTCAAGACATAGTCGGTTATGAAATGGCTAAGAAAACCTTGATTAAAAACACTGAGTTTTTATTAGCAGGTTATCCCGCTTTAAATGTCTTACTCTATGGTTGCCGTGGTTCAGGAAAATCCTCTCTGGTTAAGGGATTATTGCAAAAATATCATAGTCAGGGATTGCGCTTAATTGAAGTGGCAAAATCGCAGTTAAAAGACCTACCATTAATTATTGAAATCTTGCGAGATTTGCCCCAAAAATTTATTATCTTTGTCGATGATTTATCCTTTGAAGAAGACGATGAAGCTTTTAAAGCTTTAAAAGTTGTTTTAGAGGGAAGCGTCACCGCTAGACCGAAAAATGTCGTAGTTTATGCCACTTCTAATCGCCGACATTTAGTCAGAGAATTTTTTGCGGATCGACCACAACCAAAAGATAGTGATGAAGTGCATAATTGGGACACAGTACAAGAAAAATTATCCTTTAGTGATCGCTTTGGTTTAACCCTCACTTTTGAACCTGCTAATCAAGAAAAATATTTGGAAATAGTGCGTCATTTAGCCAGTTTAGCTAAATTAAAAATTAGCTTAGAAGAATTAGAATTTCGTGCCAAACAATGGGCAACCCAACATAATGGGCGATCGGGAAGAACTGCTAGACAATTTATTGATTTTCTCCAAGGGGAATTAGAATTAAATGGGTAGCATTAATTGTGTTATGATTAAATAAAAGAAGCTCTAATCTAGAAAAATGTTGACTTCATCTCCTCCCAAAACCCTCAGCTTAGAAGCATATCGTAATTTAGAAACCATTGCCGAGGTTAAACACGAATATCACGACGGGGAAATTATCGAGATGACAGGGGGAAGCATCAATCATAATAGTATTCTCATTAATCTTATTGTCCTGCTAAAATTAGCTTTAAGAGGAACTAATTATCGTCTTCAATCTAGCGATCTACGTCTATGGATACCCCAATATAATCGCGGTTTATACCCAGATTTAATGATCATTGCTGGGGAACCATTATTTAGTGATAATCGCAACGATGAAATTTTAAATCCCTGTGTAATTATCGAAGTTTTATCCTCTTCCACCTCTAGTTATGATCGGGGTGATAAATTTCGTTATTATCGTTCTATACCCCAATTAAACCAATATCTTCTCGTCAGTCAAGGGGAGATACTAATAGAATCCTATAGCAAAACATCAGAAAATAGTTGGTTATTACAAGAATACACCCCAGCAAGGGGAATTATATCCCTAGATTCTTTAGGAATTAGCTTAAATCTTGCCGATATTTACGAAGGAATTGATTTTAATTGAGGAATAATTTATGAATGATAACCTTTTTTTCTGTGATCTAGGTTATAATCAGGAGGATTAAAAATTCTGTGACAGAGAAAATGCTAACTCGATCTCCTACCAAAACCCTCAGCTTAGAAGAATATCGTAATTTAGAAACCATAGCCGAGGTTAAACACGAATATCACGACGGAGAAATTATCGAGATGACAGGGGGAAGCATCAATCATAATCGACTGGTACGCAATTTAATTCGCTTGTTAGACAATGCTTTAAGGAAAACTATTTATGAAGTCTTTCCCAGTGATTTGCGACTATGGATACCCCAATATAATCGCGGTTTATACCCAGATTTAATGATTATTGCCGGGGAACCATTATTTAGTGATAATCGCAACGATGAAATTTTAAATCCCTGCCTAATTATCGAAGTTTTATCCCCTTCTACCTCTAGTTATGATCGGGGTGATAAATTTCGTTATTATCGTTCTATACCCCAATTAAACCAATATCTTCTCGTCAGTCAAGGGGAGATACTAATAGAATCCTATAGCAAAACCTCAGAGAATAATTGGTTATTGCAAGAATACACCCCAGCAAGGGGAATTATATCCCTAGATTCTTTAGGAATTAGCTTAAATCTTGTCGATATTTACGAAGGAATTGATTTTAATCTCAACTCCTAACTTTAGCTATCTTTTAAGAGGACGTACTAAAAACAATTTTACCATCTTTTACCGCTACCAAACGCAAAGTTAAGGGTCCAGATGTATTAGTTTTACTAGCAGCAACTGCCTCAAGTGTCTCGATAGAATTACCCGACCTTTTGACTTGATCGATAAAGTTAACTACCGTAGTTAATAAACCATCTTCCACTTGAATTGACCCTAAAACTCCCGCACTTCTAGCGCGAAATTGAGCCGAAGCTAAGAGTAAATCTAAACGCTTTTGCAGGTCTTCTTCTGTCATATTTTGCGGATCAATAGAAACGGCAGCGATTACCTGTTTCTCCTCAAAAACTCTTTGATTGGGAACCACATCAGCAAAGACACGAATCTCGGTTTCTCCTAAGACATAATTACCTGCGGAAAGGATTCTCACCACATATTCTTTACCGTCCTGTAATTGTTGACTTAACTGTTCTACCTGTGCTTTTGTGATCTTAACTAAACGCTGGTCAAAATTAGGCTGATTCGGTTGGGTGGCACGGATAGCATTCATATTCGCTTCCCGCAATAACTTATCGATAACGGTGACAATAGCTTGGGGATCAACAATACGAAAAGCTCCAAAAGATAACACCTGTCCCCGGAAAATAGCGATTTGTTTTTCCCGCAATTCTTGATAGGTTTGATAGTATTGTTCTAAAACTTCCACTTCCCGCTTAAGAAAAGCCATTTGGGTTTCTAAATCTTTTAATTTTCCCTCACGCTGTTCCAAAGCTAAATTTTTATCGACGATCGATCGATCAAGTTCTCCAATGCGTTGATCCCGGCGATCAATTTCTAGCTGTAGGGTTTTTTGTTGGGTTTCCAACTGTTGAAGTCGCGCTTGTCTGGTTGTTAATAATTTTTGTTGATTAGCCAACTCTTTATCTCTAACTTTAACGGTGGTTTGTAGTTGATTTATCTGACTAGAAAGAATTGATTTTTGTTGGAACAATTGATCCCGTTGACTGCTTAACTGTGCCTTTTGATTAGTTAAAATAACTCGTTCATTATTTAAATTAGCCACTTCCTTCCGAAACTTTTCCAACTGTCCCGAAACTAATCGCAAACGTTGACGCGAAGCTTGATAATTTTTGTTAAGAACCTCTAGACGTTTCTGCACAGCTATCTGTTCACTTTTAGCTGTTTTTAAAGCCTTTTCCACCTGATTTTTTTGTTCGGTGGTTTTTCTGACCTGACTTTCTAAATCCTTAATAGCGGCACGACGTTCATTTAAAAGACGATCCAGTTCAAAAACCCCTTGACGCAGGGATTTACTAGAAGCAAACAAGACAATTAAAGTGGAGCCGGCGATCAAAATTCCCGTTACAATCGTCATTAAAGTTGCGGTTTGTTTCGGACGCAGATTAAATAAACGCATCCTTTTCTTACCGATACGGCTCCCTATGCGATCGCCAACCGCCGCTATCAGACCACCTAAAACCACGATGGCCAAAACCAAAATATAAGCGCTAGTCATCCAGAATTTAAGTAAATTGTTGACTGAGAGCGACGGGATTATGGACGGTAATTTTCTTCTTGTAAATTGAGACCATTTCTTGATCCCGCAGCTCTCCCAATAAACGGGTGACAGTGACGCGAGTAGAACCGATCGCTTCTGCGATCGCTTGGTGAGACAATTTTAGATCCACCCGGATGCCATCGGTGGTGGGAACCCCAAAATCACGACAGAGAATTAACAAAAAACTGACCAAACGTGAACCCATATCCCGGTGAGCCAAGGTTTCGATCATCATTTCCGTTTGCAGAATCCGCGAGGACAAACCCTGCAGCATCAACATTGATAAATCGGGATTATTGCGGAGGGATCTTTCTACCTGATCGATCGGGGCCGAGAGTAATTCTACCGGAGTAAAAGCCACGGCATGATAAAAACGATCCGATCGCTGGCCGGTGAGTAAGGATAGCACACCAAAGACGCTATTTTCCCGCAGTAGAGCCACGGTAATTTCTTCTCCCGCTTCATAGACTCGCGACAACTTAACGGCTCCTTTCAGCAAAAAATAGACTCTTTCGGCGGGATCTCCAGGGAAAAAGATCGTTTTGCCACGCTCGAACAATTCCACCACCGGGGGGAAATTGCCGCTGCCGATTCGACGGAACACATCTGCTAGGGGTTTATCTTGTATTAGGGATAAGTCCATCTCACATCCAAAAAAGGGGAAAATTGTTTTTATTATGCAACGAGTGTCACCTCTATTAAACATAACCGCTGCCTAAACTGGGAAAAGTTTTGGGCGCTTTTTGCCAGACAATGGGGGAGGGGTGATCATTGCTGCCCCGTTATCTGTATCCCTATTATACCGAATCTCGCTGGGGTCGGCTATTGGGGAGATTTTTGTAAGAGAAACGAGAACTATGTTAGATTTAACGGGAAAAAACGCCCTAGTGACAGGAATTGCCAATAATCGCTCGATCGCTTGGGGAATTGCCCAACAACTCCATCAAGCTGGTGCAAATATCGGTGTCACCTATCTCCCCGACGAAAAAGGCCGCTTTGAGAAAAAAGTGCGAGAATTGGCCGATGAACTTAATCCCGCTTTTTATGTCCCCTGCGATGTCCAAAATGACCAACAGGTAGAAGATACTTTCGCTACAGTGGCGGAAAAATGGGGTAAACTGGATATTTTGATTCACTGTCTCGCTTTTGCCGATAAAGAGGGTTTAACGGGCGATTTTACCGCCATCCCTCGGGAAGCTTTCACTAAATCCCTAGATATTAGCACTTTTTCCCTAACCCGTCTAGCGCGATCAGCTAAACCTTTGATGACGGCAGGGGGAAGTATTATCACTCTTACCTATCTCGGCGGTGTCAAGGTAATTCCTAACTATAATTTAATGGGGGTGGCAAAAGCAGGTTTAGAAATGAGTGTTCGCTATTTAGCCGCGGAATTAGGTGGCCAAAAGATCCGAGTTAATGGTATTTCCGCCGGTCCAATTCGCACCTTGGCATCTTCGGCCGTGGGGGGAATTCTTGATATGATCCATCATGTGGAAGAAATCGCTCCTTTACATCGCACCGTGACACAAATTGAGGTGGGAAATACGGCCGCTTTTTTAGCCAGTGATCTTTCTAGTGGTATTACCGGTCAGATTATTTATGTAGATTCCGGTTACGAAATTATGGGAATGTAGTTTTAAGTAGGTAGGTGTTAAAAATCATCAGCGCCCCCCTTATTAAGGGTAGTAGGGTTGATTCATGAATCAACCCTACTATGAATCAACCCTAGGATCAAGGGGGTATCAAAGGCGAAATCTATCTTCAATTTAATTGAAACGACTATCATAAAAGACTATGATCGTGTTTGTTGCGAAGTTGCTGAAGAGTCTTGCGATCGCTGTCTAGATCGACTTCATCGTAATGTAAATCGGCATCGTGGTTTTTCAAAAAAGCATCCACCACCCAACGAGAAGATAGACCTAAAATACTTCCGACCTCGGCACTGGTGATTTTTTCCGCTCGGTAGGCCTGCACCACCAAAGCCTCTAAAATTTCACGGGTAAGATTATTGTAGTTGTAATGTTGAAGCAATTCATCGGGAATATCGATAGTAATTTTCATGATTTAGCTTCCTTTTTTTTGGGGTTTACTGATAATGTTTATAGAACTTAGGTTGAGTTAAAGCATGAAACCCAACGCCTATTCTATACCTTCTCAACAGGATTTAGTATAACTTTTGGATATGGATAAAGCTGGCATTTCTATTACTTCGCTTCAAATAATTTCCGAATCTCGTTAATAGAAATATAGATACCGACAACAGCACCTAGCAAAAGAGGGATTTGACTATCCGAACCAAGGCATTTCTGAAAATTTTCATCGGTTAACACTTTATAGACCACCTTAAATAGGGTAAATGCAGTCCACAAAGTTAACCCAGAAACGAAAAGAATTTCTAGATAAGATTTATTGTTTCCCCGTCGCTGCCGTCTTCTTGTAACCACTGCCACGCTTGCGGTAATGACCAAGGTTCCGATTAACAAAAGAAAGTTTTCAATGTTAACAATCTTCATCAAAAATTTATGCTGATTTTGCTTTTCTAAAGGTAATATACCATCCGCAGCCCGCCGCTAATATCGCACCAATAACCGCGCCATAAACTCCCGCAATCGATCCCCCTAGGGCTGCACCTCCCACCGTTACCACCATCAGGCGATCGGCTTTATCCCAAAATCGAGGGGAATCAGCACCCTCGTGATCAAGGGGGGATCCAGCTAATTTTTGGGCAGTTTTTACCCAATCTTGGCTAGGAATAACATCATTAATAAATAGGGCCTCGAAATCTAAACTATCGGGAAAAATGACGCTTAAACTTTTGGTGCGTTCTTGGTTAGCATAGGCTGCGTCTAATTCTTCGATCGCTTTTTTATAAGCTTTTTCTAGGGGGGGAAAATCCTTGACAAGTTGCCGCAATTGTGTTGCTGCCTGGGGTTGTTCTTCCCTTAATAATCGTTCAATTTCTTTGAGCGATCGCTGTAGATATTCTGGCAAAGGTTCAGTCTGCTGTGCGAGGGCAATTAGCAGCGCTTCAAGATCGATAATTGTTTTGGGAATTTCCATAAGTTAGTCCTGTCCAGTCAGGGTATAGGCTGCCCAATGGTAAGGATCGCTGTATTCTGTTAGTTGATCTAGCCCTATTTTACCCAGAGAACAAATCGCCCACCCTCGGTCAGACTAAGCTTGATGGTCATCGGATTTAATGGCTACCGCTTGGTAGTAAGAGGCGATCGCTTCTGCCCATCTGCCTAAATTCCTTAACGCATTCCCTCGGTTGGTCCAAGCTTGATGGTCATCGGGTTTAATTTCTAAAGCTTTGTCGTAAGATGCGATCGCTTCTTCTAATCTGCCTAAATTCTTTAACGCAATCCCTCGGTTGTACCAAGCTTGATGGTCATCGGGTTTAATTTCTAAAGCTTGATCGTAAGAGGCGATCGCTTCTGCCCATCTGCCTAAATTACCTAACGCAACCCCTCGGCCGGACAAAGCTTGATGGAAATCGGGTTTAATTTCTAAAGCTTGATCGTAAGAGGCGATCGCTTCTGCAAATCTGCCTAAATCATCTAACGCAACCCCTCGGTTGTACCAAGCTTCATGATAATCGGGTTTAATTTCTAAAGCTTGATCGTAAGAGGCGATCGCTTCTGCCCATCTGCCTAAATTACCTAACGCAACCCCTCGGCCGGACAAAGCTTGATGGAAATCGGGTTTAATTTCTAAAGCTTTGTCGTAAGATGCGATCGCTTCTGCCCATCTGCCTAAATTACCTAACGCATTCCCTCGGTTGTACCAAGCTTCATGATAATCGGGTTTAATTTCTAAAGCTTTGTCGTAAGATGCGATCGCTTCTGCAAATCTGCCTAAATTACCTAACGCAATCCCTCGGTTGTACCAAGCTTGATGTAAATCGGGTTTAATTTCCAAAGCTTTGTCGTAAGAGGCGATCGCGCCGATAAAATCCCCATTGATTAGTTTCTGGTATCCTTGCTCAAACCAGAATGCGACATCCTGAACCACTTCCGTCAAATCCGTCTCCTTTGAGTCTAGATTTTCCTCCTCCACACCGGAAACATCCCTCACCGCGTCGCGTAACTGGAGGCTAATCCGTTGGGACACTTCCCCCAGATTTCCCGTCATCACCTTGCCTAAAGCCGCCAGATCCCGCCCTAAAGTTTGATAATCTTCCGGATACTGTAGCCATTCCTCGCTTTTGACCCCTAACCACCGCGCCAGCTTTTTATCGTCACAATGGCGACTGTATAGCCATTCCCGTAACCCGTCGGTAGTGGTTCCCGCCGCCACCTGCTCGAATAACCCCATCAATATCCCTTCATATTCCCCATCGCTGGGTTCTGGAGGAGTATTTTCGACTTTTTTGAGGTTAATTGCCTTCGGACTGGCAATAAAGAGCGATTTTAGCCAATTCCAGAGCTTTTTTAGTAGGGATAGCATCGAAGAAAGGGGGAAAGGAAGATAAGGAAATTATATCTCTACTGCCGAAAGTCGTCCCTTTCGGGGTTCATACTCGTCCTAAAAGGGGAAATCAGCAATCGAACTTCTGAAAATATCCTAGCGATCGCTATCTTCCAGCGAGCGAGCCAATTCTAAGACCTTTTCGAGAGATAATCCCAGAGAAGCGGCGATTTCTTGGGTATTAACCCCCGCTCGCAATAATAAGGGAACAGAAGCTAATTTTCCGATGATTTCCCCTTCTTGGCGACCTTCTTGGCGACCTTCTTGGCGACCTTCCTCTAGGGCCTCCTGAAACACACGCGTCTGTCTTAACTCGCTTAAACTAAACATAGCTTCTATCTCCTTTCGAGTAATCTGCGGCAACTTGTAAATCAAAATCGTCTCTATCAATTCTAAAAGTTCCTGTGGGCGATTTTCTACCCCCGTTTCCCTCACTCGCGCGATTAACTCTCTTCCCCGGTTGATCACTTGCGCTTCGGGTAAGCTTACTAACTCTAGCGTCGCTAATCCGAGCGAATCTGGTGGAATATCAGCTAATTCCTCGAGATAAATCCTTTGTACTCTTGTTTCTTGTAATAGCTCTCTATATCGCTCTATATTCTCCTTTTCCACCCTTCGATTCGGATAGATCACCACCCCGCGCCAATTGTTTTTTAACTGCGTCTGTTTGAGATAGAGAAAAATTTCGGCGAAAAAACGCGCATAAAACTCCGGATCATTCTGAAACTGAACTTCGGTAAAATAAATTGGTAAATCTTGCCGTTCTGGTAGAAAGACTCCATCGATGCGAAAAGATAGTTGTTTCACCTCTACGGAGGAAAATCGATAGAAATCGGCTAATTCCCTGGGAAAGTCGATTAACTCAAACAGAAGATCGGGAAAGGTTTGAAAAAGTCGGTAGAAAATCGTGTCGGTTTTCATGAGTTCGGTCTATTCCGCTGCCGAAAGTCTTCCCTTTAGGGGTTCCTATTCATCTTAAAGGGGAAATCGGCAATCGAACTTCTGAAAATACCCTAGCGCTCGCTATCTTCCGGCGAACGCTTCGCGCACGCTTCGCGTGACCGAGCCAATTCTAAGACCTGTTCGAGAGATAATCCCAGAGAAGCGGCGATTTCCTTGGGATTAACCCCCGCTCGCAATAATAAGGGAACAGAAGCTAATTTTCCGATGATTTCCCCTTCTTGGCGACCTTCTTGGCGACCTTCTTGGCGACCTTCTTGGCGACCTTCTTGGCGACCTTCTTGGCGACCTTCTTGGCGACCTTCTTGGCGACCTTCCTCTAGGGCCTCCTGAAACACACGCGTCTGTCTTAACTCGCTTAAACTAAACATAGCTTCTATCTCCTTTCGAGTAATCTGCGGCAACTTGTAAATCAAAATCGTCTCTATCAATTCTAAAAGTTCCTGTGGGCGATTTTCTACCCCCGTTTCCCTCACTCGCGCGATTAACTCTCTTCCCCGGTTGATCACTTGCGCTTCGGGTAAGCTTACTAACTCTAGCGTCGCTAATCCGAGCGAATCTGGTGGAATATCAGCTAATTCCTCGAGATAAATCCTTTGTACTCTTGTTTCTTGTAATAGCTCTCTATATCGCTCTATATTCTCCTTTTCCACCCTTCGATTCGGATAGATCACCACCCCGCGCCAATTGTTTTTTAACTGCGTCTGTTTGAGATAGAGAAAAATTTCGGCGAAAAAACGCGCATAAAACTCCGGATCATTCTGAAACTGAACTTCGGTAAAATAAATCGGTAAATCTTCCCGTTCTGGTAGAAAGACTCCATCGATGCGAAAAGATAGTTGTTTCACCTCTACGGAGGAAAATCGATAGAAATTGGCTAATTCCCTGGGAAAGTCGATTAACTCAAACAGAAGATCGGGAAAGGTTTGAAAAAGTCGGTAGAAAATCGTGTCGGTTTTCATGAGTTCGGTCTATTCCGCTGCCGAAAGTCTTCCCTTTAGGGGTTCCTATTTATCTTAAAGGGGAAATCGGCAATCGAACTTCTGAAAATACCCTAGCGCTCGCTATCTTCCGGCGAACGCTTCGCGCACGCTTCGCGTGACCGAGCCACTTCTAAGACCTGTTCGAGAGATAATCCCAGAGAAGCGGCGATTTCTTGGGTATTAACCCCCGCTCGCAATAATAAGGGAACAGAAGCTAATTTTCCGATGATTTCCCCTTCTTGGCGACCTTCTTGGCGACCTTCTTGGCGACCTTCTTGACGACCTTCTTGACGACCTTCTTGACGACCTTCCTCTAGGGCCTCCTGAAACACACGCGTCTGTCTTAACTCGCTTAAACTAAACATAGCTTCTATCTCCTTTCGAGTAATCTGCGGCAACTTGTAAATCAAAATCGTCTCTATCAATTCTAAAAGTTCCTGTGGGCGATTTTCTACCCCCGTTTCCCTCACTCGCACGATTAACTCTCTTCCCCGGTTGATCACTTGCGCTTCGGGTAAGCTTACTAACTCTAGCGTCGCTAATCCGAGCGAATCTGGTGGAATATCAGCTAATTCCTCGAGATAAATCCTTTGTACTCTTGTTTCTTGTAATAGCTCTCTATATCGCTCTATATTCTCCTTTTCCACCCTTCGATTCGGATAGATCACCACCCCGCGCCAATTGTTTTTTAACTGCGTCTGTTTGAGATAGAGAAAAATTTCGGCGAAAAAACGCGCATAAAACTCCGGATCATTCTGAAACTGAACTTCGGTAAAATAAATCGGTAAATCTTCCCGTTCTGGTAGAAAGACTCCATCGATGCGAAAAGATAGTTGTTTCACCTCTACGGAGGAAAATCGATAGAAATTGGCTAATTCCCCGGGAAAGTCGATTAACTCAAACAGAAGACCTGGAAAGGTTTGAAAAAGTCGGTAGAAAATCGTGTCGGTTTTCATGAGTTCGCTCTATCCCTCTGGTGCGTCACTGGGTTCTGGAGGAGTATTTTTGACTTTTTTGGGGTTAATTGCCTTCGGACTGGCAATAAAGAGCGATTTTAGCCAATTCCATCGCTTTTTTAGTAAGGATAGCATCGAAGAAAGGGGTCAACAAGGAAGATAAGGAAATTATATCTCTACTGCCGAAAGTGGTCCCTCTACCGGTTCAAATTCGTCCTCTAATAGCCAATTTTCCGCTTCCTCGTAACTCGCACCGGTAAATACTACCTGATAACCCTCAGACGGATCGTACACGCGATAGTTTCCTGAAGATTCAGCGAGTAAAAGCAAGATATAGGGAGGAGATAGCAGCGGATCGATCCAAACCTCGGCAAAATTCCAATTATTATCGGTTAGGTTAGCTGCGGGGGATAACGTCCTAGGGGTTTTCTGCATCGATCCAATTTTTTCTAGAATGGGGAGAGAATTAATTGCCATCGCTCCATGATTCAGAGTATCTCGTCCTCTTGGTTGTCTGAGTATTCCTCGGCAGTTGCCGCAGGAATTTGCGCTATTTTAGTCTTTTTTGGTTGGTTATGCCTACACCTTAATCTGATCGGCCTAGCTTTAATCCTACTACCGATCGCCTATGTGGTGGGAGGATACGAGAGTACCCAAGCAGGATTGACGACTTTATGGGAGGAAAAAGAACTGGATGTGGACCTGTTAATGATTGTAGCGGCCTTGGGGGCGGCGATTTTGGGACTCTGGGACAGTAATTACTATCTCATCATCGATGGAGCCATTTTAATCCTAATTTTCGCCATTAGTGGCGCATTAGAACAGATTGCCCTGGCGAAAACCGATCGCAATATTCGTTCTCTCATGGCCATGACTCCCGATACTGCTAGATTAATCACGGGAGACAGCGAAAAAGAGGTTCCTATCAAGCAATTACACATCGGTGATACAGTTTTGGTCAAACCGGGTGAATTAATCCCCATTGACGGCATTATTATGGAGGGAAACAGTCCCATTAATCAAGCGCCAATTACCGGGGAATCCCTTCCGGTGGATAAAACCATCGGGGAAGAAGTCTTTGCGGGAACTCTCAACGGTGCGGGAGTGCTACGTTTAAAGGTGGAAACTCCCCCCGAAAGTCGCTTAATTGAGAGGGTGATTCGTTTGGTAGAAAAGGCACAAAATGAATCCCCTCCCTCCCAACAGTTTATCGAAGGTTTCGAGCGGGGTTATGCGAAAATTATCGTGATTTTGGGCTTAATTTTCGGGATTTTACCACCTTTTCTCTGGGGTTGGACCTGGGAAACCACTATCTATCGCGCCTTAATTTTTCTCGTGGTGGCCTCTCCCTGTGCTTTAATGGCCTCAATTATGCCAGCTTTGTTATCGGGTATCGCTAACGGGGCAAAACAGGGGATTTTATTCAAAAATGGCGCAAGATTGGAGATGATCGGCCGCATACGAGCGATCGCTTTTGATAAAACCGGCACTCTCACCCTTGGTAAGTTGCAAGTGGTGGAAATTATCCCCATCCATGCAGTCAGCGAAAATGAGGTGTTAGCGGTGGCTGCATCCCTAGAATCCTGTTCCGAACATCCCATTGGGGCCGCTATTACCGCCACAGCCAAGGAACGTGGTATAAATTTCTTCAGTGCTAATCAGGTACAAGCGGTATCGGGACGGGGTATCACGGGAAAAATTGCCGATAAGTCGGTATCTGTGGGCAATTTTGCCTATATTCGTGACCATATTGCTGATCTTGACCAGAATATTTTAGCTACCCACGAACGTTTACAAAAAGAAGGTAAAACCCTTGTTTGGGTAGTACAAGAGAATCAAATGCTCGGTGCGATCGCTGTAGCCGATACCCTTCGTGACTCGGCAGTTAGTCTGGTGAAGCAGCTAAAAAAGATCGGTATCGAACATATCGTTTTAATTACGGGTGATAATCAACAAAGTGCCGATAAAGTCGCTAAAAAACTCGGTATTGAGGAGATTTACGCTGATTTACTGCCTGAAGATAAGTTAACCGTGATCAAAAATCTGCAAGAAAAATATCACACTGTCGCTATGGTAGGAGATGGCATTAATGACGCGCCCGCTTTAGCTATGGCTAATGTGGGGATTGCCATGGGAAAAGCGGGTAGTGATGTGGCCTTGGAAACGGCCGATATTATCCTTATGTCCGATAATTTAGCCAAAATTCCCAGCGCAATTAACCTTGGTCGTCGTGCCAATCGCATCGTTAAACAGAATATCACTTTCGCCCTCGCGTTTATCGGCATATTGCTAATAGCGAATTTTGTTGGTGATATAACTTTACCTCTAGGTGTCATCGGTCATGAAGGATCGACGGTATTAGTGACTCTCAGCGGTTTAAGATTGTTGAATTAAGGATAAAAATACAGGGAACTATGGGCGAAATCCAGGCAATCCGAGGCACAAAAGATATTTTACCGGCGGAGGTCGGTTACTGGCAGTGGTTAGAGGAAACTGCCAGCAGAATTTTAGGGACTGCGCTGTATCAAGAGATACGAACTCCCATTTTTGAACAGACGCAACTTTTTGAACGGGGTATCGGGGAAGCGACGGACGTGGTGGGAAAAGAAATGTACAGTTTCCTCGATCGCGGTCAACGTTCCCTGACTTTGCGACCGGAGGGAACGGCTGGGGTCGTTCGCGCCTATATTGAACACAAATTACAGGCCGCTGGAGGAGTACAAAGACTCTGGTATAAGGGGCCGATGTTTCGTTATGAACGTCCGCAAGCGGGTAGGCAGCGACAGTTTCATCAAATCGGGGTCGAATTGTTGGGAAGTGATGACCCTAGGGCGGATGTGGAAGTAATTACCCTTGCCAGCGAGATATTAAAAGCTGTGGGGGTAGAAAACCTAAAATTAGACCTTAATTCCCTGGGAAATGCCCAAGATAGGCAAAATTATCGTCAGGCCTTGCTAGATTATTTGACTCCCTACAAAGCTGATTTAGATGCGGATTCTCAACAGAGATTAGAAAAAAATCCCCTGCGAATTTTGGATAGTAAGGACGAGAAAACCAAGATTATCTGTAAGAATGCCCCCAGTATTCTTGAACACCTCGGTAGTGATTCTCAAAAGCATTTTGAACGGGTGCAATCTTTACTAACCGATTTGGGAGTTATCTATAATCTTAATCCCTGTTTAGTGCGAGGATTGGACTATTACACCCATACGGCCTTTGAAATTCAGTCCGATGATTTAGGCGCTCAAGCCACGGTTTGCGGTGGTGGTCGTTATGATGGTTTAATAGCTCAATTAGGCGGTCCAGACACGCCAGCAGTGGGTTGGGCAATCGGTTTAGAACGTCTGATTATATTATTACAACAAAAGCAATCTTTATCTTTTTTGGTTCCCGATTTTTATCTCGTCTCCAAAGGAGAAAAAGCTGAGGCCCGCAGTGTGGTGTTAGCGCAACAATTACGCGGATTGGGGTTTAGCGTTGAGTTAGACTTAAGCGGCAGCGCTTTCGGAAAACAATTTAAACGGGCCGATCGAGCTAAGGCGGTGGGCTGTATAATTTTGGGGGATGCTGAGGCTGAAAATGGCACGGTACAACTGAAATGGATGGCCACCCAAGAACAAATTAGTCTAACCCAAGCGGATTTATTGACACAAGCAAGGGAATTAAAAGCGCAAATCTCTCGGCACAAATCCTAAGTTTTAGCGTCATGGCCAAACATTAGGCCTAGGCTAGGATTATGGAATTTATACTGCAAAAACAAGGGGAGAATCACGGACACACAATTTCTAATAATTCTCTAGAAATTGTCTCGGGAAACTATCGTCTCTTGGCCCGTCTGGATTCTCCTTTTGCTCATATTGAAGTGCGTATCGATTACGAATCTCCCGAAAGTAGCGAACGATATACCCATTATTATCGATCGGATGCTGGGGGTTGGCTGGAAATTTTTTCCTATCGAGATTTAGGAATAGGTAGCTGGAAGATTCGCTGTTATGGGGATATTCTGGCAGAATTGGGGGGGCAAGGTTGGCAAGAAATGTTAACTTTAATTGTTACTCCTGTTAAGATCAATTATCTGGCTCAATTAGAACAGTTAATTAAAACCGAAATTGAACCTTTATTAGCACAAGAATCCTCTCCGGAGATGGTAAAACTAGAATTTGCTGATTTAACCAATAATTCTGCCTTTGTTTTTGATTTATGCCTACCAGAGGAAACAATGACCGCTAGGGAAGGGGTAACTCTAGAACTGCCGGAACCTGCTAATATGAAAAAGAGCCTTCAAAGTTTATCTAATCGCAATTCTGCACCCCTACCCCCGAAAATATCCGGTTCTAATTCTCGCCGAAAATCACCGCAACTGCCCCCAATTCCTAAAAATAAATAACCTGATAGTATGTAATGATGAGGTGAGGCAGCAACTTAAACCTAAGATTTTTTCAAGAACTTCTGACGAACTCGCGAGATTAATAGGTCTAATTCTGGTAACTTCAATAACATCGCACCGAGGAGGAATAAACCCACCGCTACGGTCGAAGCCAAACCTAACTGTAATAATTGTAGGAAAATATTACCAGCACCGAAAACCTTTTCCCAACCCCAACTAGCTCCCCAACTAGCAACACCAGAAAGTATTGTAATTACCGTTAATCCCAATAAGGATAAACCCCATTCTCCCAGAGGTAAACCCCCTAAACGACGATTTAAAATCACCGTAAAAATGCCCATAGAAAGGATATTAACCCCTACGGTTGCTAAAACAATCCCCGGGGTACCAAAAGGTCTATACAAGAGGAAATCCAGCACACCATTGAGAAAAATATTCACCATACTCACCTTAAAGGGAGTGTCGCCATCACCCAAAGCATAGAACACTCGTACTAAAACATCGCGACCGAGATAGAAAAACATCCCGAAACCGTAGGCCATTAATACGGGAACCACCTGTTCCGAGGCAGCCAGATTAAAGGCACCCCGTTGATAGATAACTCGCACTACCGGGAAAGCGAGGGCGATAAAGATAGCGGTGAAGGGTAACATGGTTAAAGCGGTCAATAATAAACCCTGACGGATTCTTTGCTTCAATTCTCCCCAATTTTCCGGTTCCGTCAGTCGAGAAAATATCGGCATAAACGGCACGAGAATCATGTTGGACATGATGCCCAAGGGCGTGAGAACGATAAAACTGGCGTAACGCATGGAAGCGGCGGCATTTTCGATAAAAGAAGCGAAAAAGAGGTCAGTATAAACGTTAATATGCAACATTCCCGAAGATAAGGTCGCCGGAATCATCACCCGCAACACCTCCGACACCCCCGGTATCCGCCAATCCCAACGAAATGTTAATTTTCCTAAACCTGCCTTGACTTGTGCGCCCACTTGTGCTAACCATTGCCAGAGCGCCCCAACGAGAGTACCGCCGGCGAGGACAAAACCCCCCAGTTGCACATATTGCGGCTCATCAATGCGATCGCCAACGAACCAAGCCAGCAAACCCACCCCGATAATCACCGCCACACTGGAAAAAAGCGGACTGAGACTCGGTAGCCAGTATTGATCCGCCGCGTTGAGAGTACCGAAACCGATGCCGATTAAACCAGCTAAAACCGCCATGGGGGCCATAATTTGCAGTTGTTGAATGGCCATGCTGCGGGTGGCGGCATCTAAACCGGGGGCGAGAACATCGATAAAAATATTGGCAAAAACGATTAAAAAGACGGTGACAGCTAATAAAATCGCACTGACTAGGGTGGTAATAGTCTCGACAATCGGCGCGGACTCGGATTTATCTCTTTTGGCCAAAACACTGACCAAAGCACTGTGAAAGGGGCCGTTAATGCCACCGAGGAGAATTAACAGAAAACCGGGGATAACGTAGGCAAAAGCGTAGGCGTTCACCACTGGCCCGACACCGTAGGCAGCGGCGATTACCTGTTCGCGGACTAAACCAAAAACCTTACTGATTAAGGTGGCAACGGCGACAATTCCGGCAATACCGGCCAAGGAACGGGTAGCTTTCTTAGTAATGATGACACCTCGAAAGAAAACAACTGCATTGATCGATTCTACCCGTTTCTGTGTTCCCGCCGAAAAGCGCTCTCTAGTTGTCAAATTTAATTTGACTGGAGTGTATAACAGCCATTTCCCCACAGACATTCGTATAATACCAAGAGCCAACCGAACCATAAATATTGATGGTTCTACTCTTGATCACGAAAATCGCCCGTTCAAGAAAACTTAACAATGCCACCAGCGATCGCAGTTTTAAAGTTTAATTAACCAGAAGATAGCGATCGCACTGACCTCCGACAAGATCGGCGCTCGCCCTCAAGAATTGCCCTAAAGTGTATCTCGGTATTCTTCAAGTAGGGCTAAAATATCTGCTAGTTAGTTTCTGTGGAAGTTGTTGGGGTTAAGTTAGAATCGGATGATTGCAGTACGGTATCGAGTTTCGATTCGAGTTCGGCGAGTTTCTCGTTCTGTTTTTTCAAGTCGGACAAGCCCCCGTAGGATTTGATCCAATGTAACAAGGCTGAAAGTAATCCCTGCGAAGAGAAGTCCGAACCATTGGGGGATGATAAGTAGTCGTGCAAAATAATTTCCTAGTGAAGATAGGCAATAGGCAAGAGGCAAGAGGCAAGAGCGGGGTTAGATATGTGTAATTAATTTTGCCTAGGTACTTAATTTGTTCGTTGCCGAGTTGGATTGAGTCATCGAAAATTTGGGTCTGAAACCCCGTCGTTCTACGACGGCTTTACTGTTAAATATGAGCATCGTTTACGAAATATATGCTAAAATGTGAGGTATGGAAAAAGCCAGAAGTGTTGAACGGGGAAAAAAGTCGTACAAAATTTGATATTATAGATAAGAAAACAAAGTAAATATACACCAATAAATGTGAATAAGCCATGCTAACAATTTTCCCAAAACTAATGAAAGAGCTTCTCAAGCCACTCCCCAAAAATGACTATCCCGCATTAAGTACATTTACTTTTGGGTAGTGATTCGGTAGTAGTGGTAAGCCATCTTGCTTATCTGGACTGAGTCGTGTAGAATATTTACTAATAAAAATAATTGCTTGATAAATGTTGGGGATTTGCTTTTTATGATTGCTATTTTTATCAATATCTTCTCTTGGATAATTAAACTTTGGTTAAATTACGATGAAGATTTAGAACATTGTCTTCTGACAAAAGATTCACAAACTTCAACATCTTGTTGTCCTAAATGTGGTTCTTATCATACCATCAAAAATGGTTCTACACATAATGGCAAGCCGAAACGTCAGTGTAAAGATTGCGGTCAACCGTTTGTGATCAATCCCACTAATAAAACCGTCTCTGACGAAACCAAACAATTAATTGATAAACTCCTGCTCGAACGAATTTCCTGACGAGGAATTGCTAGAGTAACAGGGGTAAGTTGGTCATGGTAACAAAATTATGTCAACAATAAACTGGCGGCTGTTCCCCGTCAAATAAAGGTTTCGGACAAACCAAAAGGTAAATTGGTTATAGAATGTGATGAAATGTGGTCTTTGGTTTTTTCTAAGACGATAAAAGTCTATATTTGGCTGGCAATTGATAGAAATACAAGAGAAATTATTGGTTGCTATGCGCGGAGATAGGAGTCGTCAATCAGCCAAAAAACTTTGGGCTAGTTTACCAGGCGTTTACCGACAATGTGCAGTTGCTTACACAGACTTTTGGGAGTCATATAAGACAGTAATTCCCAGTAAACGTCATCGACCAGTTGGGAAAGAAACTGGTCAAACTAATCATATTGAAAGATTAAATAATACCTTTCGACAAAGGATTTCTCGGCTGGTGAGAGAGAGTCTATCTTTCTCTAAAAAAATGGAGAATCACGTTGGGGCTGTTTGGTATTTTATCCATGACTACAATGCACAGCAAAGCAAAGGATTAAGCCGCCATCACTACTACCGAATCACCACCTACTTTTGTGTCCTGTTGGATAGGTTTTGCACTGGATAAAAGTATCGTCAGCATGAGAGACTTAAGCGCACGCCTGAAAATGCAAGGAATTAATGTCAATACGTCAACGTTTTCTAAGGCGAGTAAAATCCGAGAGACAGAACCATTTGAGAAAATAATCAATAAATTAAATAAAAGTTTAGTAAACAAAAAAGGAAAAGAAGCAGCTCAAGCTTTATTTCCAATTGACTCGACAATAATCTCACTGACAAGTAAACTGTTGTGGACAAAAGGATGGCATCAAGTAAAATTATTTTGTGGACTAAATAGTATCACCACAGAAGTGGGGGGGATTGTGATCAATTTTGGTCAAGGACATGACTCTAAAGAAGGGAAAAAAACTAGAGAAGAAATTCCTGTAAATGGAGTTGGGGTAATGGACAGAGGCTTTTCTTCTAATGAAAGAATCAGAAAATTATTAGAGAAAAAAGACAAGCACTTTGTTTTAAGGGTAAAAAATGATATGAAGCTAGAAATGCTGGAAAATGGTCAGAGCAAGCTAGGAGCAGAAAAAAGAGAAGTAGAGGTAAGAATCGTTGAGTTTTGTGATCTAGAAAGTAAAAGTGAATTTCGGATAGCGACGGACTTACCCTTAGAAGGAGAAGGGGGGGTACGGGGGGAGAAATTGCCGAAATGTATCGACAAAGATGGCAAATAGAACTTCTTTGGAAGTTCTTAAAAATGCACCTCAAGCTTGACCGTTTAATCACAAAAAACGAGAGAGGAATTCGGATACAAATTTATAGCTGTATCATCGCTTATTTAATTTTACAGCTAATAGATATTGAAGAAGTATTTGGCAAAAGCTTATTAGATAAATTGCGCTATTTACAGAGTTTTATGTGTCAACATATCAGCTATGTACACTGGTTTAGGAAAATTGTCTATTCAATCTGAAAAATGGCGTTCTGGGGTTGTCATGTTCTTAAATGTAAAGTTTTGTTACGAGATTCAACATTTCTGGTTATCTTGGCATCTTGTCTGTTGATTTAGCATAAAGAGTAACGAAGAGCCAAAGACTTGTTAGATAGCATACTCAGTCTAAACAAAATTGAATTTGATGACTGAAGGTAAATTTTTAGCTTACATTAACATCAGCAAAAGCCAAGAGGTTACTAATGACTCAAGCGATTCGTCAAACAATTTTTGTTCAGTCAGATGGTCGTCTAGAAATTCATTCAGATCAGCTTTTCCCTGGAAGAAAAGTAGAGGTTATTATTATTCTGGAAGATGACCCTGCAATATCATCAGCAGAAGCTTTAGCCATTAAGAGATTGGAAAATTTAGGTGATCCGCAGGAATGGATAACTGGGGTTGAAGCAGAGGAAGAAATTGATGAGGATGAGTTAAGGGAATGGGTTAAAAGTTGTGGTCACTAAAAATCATTTAGAGTAACACGCCGATCGCCGCTTCATTTCTCCCTAATTTACTTAAACTTATGCAGATGTCTTCAGGGGGACGAGGGGGAGTTGATTGATAATAAATTCACCGAGTTGCACTTTTTTGCTGGCATTATCAATGTCTAAACCGACTAGGTTCCCTAATTCATCATAATCGGCAACGACTCCTTCTGAAATTTCTTGGCTATCAACACTGGATTTGTCTGCAAGGTGGATATAAAGGGAGTCTGTTTCTGGGTAGTAGTTAATCTTCATGGTCTAAAGCTCCGGTCTGGAAAGGCGTTGTGGATAGTCAGCTTATCTTCTAGAGTAATGACTCTCAGGTATCGATCGCCAAATTCTTTTATCTGCGCCCAAAAGCGAAAACGATTATCTTCTTGAGGTTCACAGCGAATAGGGTTTTCGATAACGTAAATACACCATTCTTTTTTGAGGTAAGGGCGTTTTGTTAAAACATCATTTTCAAAATAGTTAGTAAATGTATATTGTGGCCTAGAAATGGTTGTAGTCAGTAAGGGAGACTTATTATCGTTGAATTAAAGCAAGGAACTTAGATATTTCTCTGACTGAAAGTTTTTTGAACTGTCTAAGAAGTGTCACAACTGCTTCACTCATGGCTTTAACTGATAGCTTGTAGATTACTTTCTGTCCACTAGGGTAACACGGCGATCGCTCTTTCAAAAACCAAAATGATCGCAATTTTAAAGTTTAATTAACCAGAAGACGGCGATCGCACTGGATGAAGGTGTTTCTAATGCGATCGCCAATATCTTGCGGTGGTTCGGTGAAGCGGATTTGTCCATCCTGATAAATGCCTTCGATGGTTTTTAGCATGGTTTGCTGTTTGGTTGGTTTCCTTTTTAATTTTATCAGCTAATTTCAACGGGCTGGATATGCCATTAATTCGAGATGAACGAGATTATGCTTTACTCTGTGATTATATTCGTTAGTATCCTATGCGGTAGGGGTTTTATTTAAAATTCCAAGATCGCCCTATTTTTCGGTATATATTGGTTGATTGATGAAGGTTTTTATCGCTCTGATTTGGGTACGATAACAATTCCTGGCTCTTCTGGTTTCTGTGTGGAAACGAGGTCTATACCGATAGAATATCCGCAAAATAGTCCTAAAAGTTTTGCCCAATAAGCACTTCAGGGTTCCATAAGCAAAAATTATCACACAAAGTCGAGAAGAGCCAATTCCTGACAGTATGGGCAATGAATGATGCGGGAGATGTTAGGGCAATGTAAGGCATCGCAATTTGGATTTAAGTGTTTTGAAAAAGCAAAAGGTGCATGGGATGTATCCTACGTGATTGGCGATCGCACTATCTACCCAAGCGAAGAAGGGGCTTTTAACCCCTCTTAAAAATTGCATTATAATTTATGTCGTAATGGATATTAAGCGTTAACCAATTGCTGTGCTAATTTCTTTAATCGCTCTTTTCCGCCACAATGATTTAGATAATGGTCTGCTGCACGAGATAATGCTGTGAGATTAGCTTCATCTGCCTGAAATGTGGAAATATCGGAAGTAATGACAGGCTGGATACGTTTATAATTATCCTTCAATAGTTTCTTTGCGGTATAGTCTGTGACATCGGAGGAGCCATCTGAAAATACATCCATTAGTGGAATTTGATTATGAATGTTAACCCAATCAAATCCGCCCCAAGTTGTTGCTTCTTCTGCACTAATACGACGATTAACTTGTCCTGTCCCAAACGAGGCGACAAAAATTTTATCTAGTGGTTTACCGTTTTCAATCGCTTCGGCGATCGCACATAGGGCAGGATTATTGGCGACAACTCCACCATCAATTAACGGAATACACTCTTCTTGAGGAAGTCCTAAAGAAAGCGGTGTCTTTGTTACGTCTTTTGTTAAGTCGCCTCGACGAATTCTTTCATTATCTGGACGCTCATATTCTGTTAAAGCGTCTAAATAGGCTTTATCTTTCAGCAGATAGCCTGCAAAAGCGACGGGTGCGGCGGAAGAAGAACGGCAGACTTGCCACACGGGAAGAGTTGCATATCTTGCTTTATATTTATCATCTGGGTTTTGTGCATTTTTTCCTTGACTGACAAAAATAACGGCTTCTCGATTATAGGTATCGTAACTGGTTACTAGGGTCGGTTTTGGTAAGTCTTTAAAGAGCAAAGTTTCGGGAAAAATGTTTGGTTTTTTAAGAACGCTTTCTAATCCTTCTTCTTCAAAGAGGGGAAGGGAAGGATCTTTTTCTTTGATTCGTCGCCATACTTCTGTCAGTACACCAAAAAAATCTAGATCTTTGAAAATGTCTTGGCCATACTTTTTATAAAATTCTAAAATTTGTGTGGCAGTCATTCCGTTGGCAAGGCCACAGGCAATGATGCTACCTGTTGAAGTTCCTGCGAAGAAATCAAAGCAATTGGTAAGGGTATGTTCGGGATTAATTGCTTTAAGTTCGTTTTCTAGAGTTACTAATAAGGTCGCGGTAAGCATTCCTCGAATACCACCACCATCTAAGCTTAAAATTTTGAAGTTTTTTGAGTTTTCCATGATTGATTTCTCCAATTGGTTTGGCCATAAAAACTCAAGTAAATTATACAAGTAGAATACGAGCAAAAGCAGGAGGATGACTATTGATTCGTCCTTCAAAGTTTTAAAAAATTTCTAAATTTTATTCTGAATTGGTTTATAAAAAAATTTACGAACCAGATAACGATTGACAAGATAATTTAATATCGATTCATTGCTTAGAGGATATTTAAAAAGGGTTTGTTGTAACGAGAGAATGGGGGTTTCAGAACTTTCCTTTAACGAAAGAATAGGGGTTTCGGATATCGGGAGAGACTTTTCAAACGTCCTCTTAGTCTAATTTGATATAGAGAATGAGTACGCTATATTGTTAAGATAAAGAAAAAATTAGTTCTTGTGCTTAATAAATCGAAGATAACTTTCGTTTTCTTGACAGTTGGGGTTTTGGCTGAAACAAAAAGACTATGGGACGATGATCCGGTCCATCCATGTTTTTGAGATCAGGAAATTCTACAAACATTTCATCTATTATGCTAACTGTTTGGACATTTGACCCCGTAATACACCAATCTAGAATGCCGCCACTCCTATGTGTTTGATCAGCCCAATAAGTATGGGTCTCAGTAGCTCCTGATAACTTAAGTCCTATAATGTTTTTATAATCCCAATTCATATCTCCAGTTACCGCCCAAGGATAACCTGTGCTTGCCAAAAAATCAACAGACGCTTTAATTTGCCGTCTTGTTAAAAGCAACTGACCTGATTTGAAATGAGCAAGTACAAGATAAAAATCACCAATAGAAAGTAGCACAATGTAACGGTTTAAACCAGAAAGTTTATCCATTGATAATTCAATATTTAATCGTTTCCTAGTCATGATGATATAACCATTGCTTTTTCCACCTTCAAATGAATGAATATCATAATTGTCAAAGTATACAAGCGACAAATTATTGAGATAATCGTCTAGCCGTGCGCCATGTACCTCGCACAAAAAAATGATATCAATTCTCTTATTACAACAATAGGAAATGAAGGTATCGACCTTTGACCGCTTTTCTATTCTGGAGCTTTGCCCATTTTTCTCAATATTCCAAGACGCAACTGTAAATGAATCAAATGTCATGTTTTTTACCTCTAGTTTGTGAGTATGAGTCTCTAAGATATTCAAGCAGGTAAAAGCTGTTTTGCCAACGCCTTTGCCCCACTCAACGGGTCATAGAAATTAAACGCTAACGCCAAAGTTTGCGGTTGTCCTTGCATAAACACCAGCGTTAATGCCAAAGACACACTGCCCCCCCTCGCCGCCATCAGCGTCGCCTCGAATCGTGCCGATTTAACATCTAGCAAACCTCCTAAACTGTACTTGACGATAAACTGACCCACATCGGCGATTGACCCAATAGAAACTTTGAGTCCTTGTAAGGTTTGAGTCGCCACAGATAACGCTGCCGTTGCCGTTTCCCGTGCAGTAAACAAACCAGCAATCCGCACATCCGCATCAATCGGGAAATTGACAATGGTTTTCTCCAAACCGCGTACCACCTGCTTGGCCCCTTCCAATACCCCATTGGCCGTCTCCCGTGCAGTAAACAAACCAGCAATCCGCACATCCGCATCAATGGGAAAATTGACAATCGTTTTCTCCAAACCGCGTACCACCTGCTTGGCCCCTTCCAATACCCCATTGGCCGTTGCCTTAGACGCTTCAACTCCACCGATATAAGTATAAAGTCCGGCAATTTCAGAACCCTTAGCCGTCGCGTAGGCCGACAATTCCGCCCAACGGTAACTCTTTTCGTACCATTTAGATTTATTAAACCAGCGTTCCTTATTGCTAATATCCTGTTTTAGCTGTTCAATTCTTCGCTTGGTGTTATCAATCTCTCCCTGAAGGGAATTCACATCATTTTGCGCTCGTTGCACCGCTCCCTGAGCATCCCGCATCCGCCCAGAATCGCGGTCTCGTTCGCGCTGAATGGTTTGCCGCATATTATTAATATCCGTATTGAGCTTATCCACCTCCCGTTGAGCAGAAGCAACTGCCGCCTGAGCATCTCGCATTCGCTGGGCATCGCGATCGCGTTCCCGTTGAATCGTTTGCCGCATATTATTAATATCCGTATTGAGCTTATCCACATTTCGTTGAGCGGAAGCCACTGCATCTTGAGCATTTGAAAGGCTTCTTGTTGCCTCATCGGCGGCGGCTTTAATGGCATTCGAGGCTTCTCGACGGAGATACTCCAATAAATCATTCCGCATCGTAGCAACAATAAAGAAATCGCCCCCTTGCGTTAAATTTTGTCCCCGTACTTCTAGAGTACATTCAAACAAATCAAAAATCTTGCCAATCGTCGTAAACGTAAAACCACTATCCGAGAGGCGGATTTGGGTTTCACTACGAATCCCCAACAGTTCGACTGCTCCTGATATATCCAGATTGGGAACGGTTTTTGGGCTAACCTTGAGATAAAGTGAGGGTTTAGGCTTGCCTGTGGCTCCTGTAAGCTTAAAGATACCCGCTAAGTTAATCGGTTCCACATCCCCTTTCACTTCAACTCCATCAAGATAATCAATTTTTAGATAGCCATAGGCTCGCAATCCCCAGAAATACATCGTTCCTTCTAATTGCGTCCCTTGCTCGAATTTTAATTCCCCAATTGTCGTCGGTTGCGGAACAATGTAGATTTTGACGTTTTCAAAGCCAATATCTAAAACCGTTTTAGCCAGAGAAGCGGGAATGGCTTGTTTCACCGCAGTTCCACAGAAAGTACCGATCACGTCCAGGAAATAGAGGCGATTAAAAGCGATCGCCAGCATACTGCGGCTCGGCATAGCCGAATCAAATTTCACCGCCACTACACCCTGAAATTCCCCAATTTGCAACGTACCAGCAATTCCTACCGTCGGTAGCGGTGGCGGGAAACTCATTCCTAGTTCGATCGCGACATTGGCAATGGACACCCCTTTCGCATCAAAAGGATCTTGCCAAATCCCCAACATAGTCGCTTGAAACTCAGCCGAGCGCGGTTTGACTTCCATGCCACCAATAAACCGCAGGACGCTATTATTCAAAATGGCCGTTACTGTCCCCATTAAGGTTAGCGAAAAGTCACTGGGAGCAGGTTTTAAACGAAACCGAATATCACCAAAGGCAACACCTTTACCTAAATCGAAACTGCCATCAATTGAGGCTTCTAGAACTAAATCGGCTGGTTTTCCACTGATAGCGGTATAAACATTGAGGGACGTAATTCCCAAAAGCGCATCCACACCTAATCCAGACAGATTCATGCCCGCAAAGAAGTTTAGCCCTCGAATGATAGCCACATCACTCCGTTGAGCCTGTACTCGTGTGAGAGCGAAATTGCGATCATCGCTAGAAGCCAGAATTAAAGCCGTATTGGAAAATTTGAGTCCATCAAGCACCCTGAGTTCATCGGCAATCTCTGAGAACTTCCAAGAACTGGGAGGCATAAATCCAGCCGTAAAGCCCCAACGATCGCTAATTTTCTTCACGATTAACTCAACTTGCCCCAAGCTAGAGCCTGCGGCTAGAGAGAAGGATTTTTGCTGAGGTGCAATAGTCACCTCTACATCCGAAAAAGACAACGCCAGCACACTAGCAGGAATCGGCAAATCACGAATCACCTCACTCCCGCAGAGTTTTTGTACTAAGGGTGACAGATTTAATGAGGGAATATGGCCTTGTAAAACAAAATCGCCAGGGAATTGATAGGTAATGGGGAAGCGGGCTGTATTTACTTCTAACGTCCCACTAATAAATCCCGTAACGGAACGCTGACGAGTTGTTGCTTCTGCCTGAGTTGAGTTTGCCGATCTCAGCACTTGAAAAGAAATATCTTCAACTTCTAACCCATCAACACCAATGGGAATCGGCCAGCTATTGCTCGATTTTCCAGTCAGAGAGAATTCTCCAGTTTTGGGGGTGACTGCAATTTCAATATTGGCAAATTCAAAATCGGGAAGGTCGGTTGGTAACTCAACCATTGCAAAGAACTCTTCCAGAATAGCCGACAGACTCAATTTAGAAATTTTTCCACGCAGAACGAACTGATCTTCAATATCGGCAACGAGACTGACTTCGGCTCCTGCAATCATCAATGTTCCAAGGATTAACCCCGATACAACCGTTTTGCCGTCAATGCGGGCTACTTCAAAGTTAGTTTCAACTTGCTGCAACTTTACCAGTTTAGGAATAATTTCCCAATCGGTTAACGCTGAACCACTTAGGGAAAAAGCTCTGTTTTTAGGGTCTAACGTCACGCCCAACTCAGAAAAGATAATATCTGGAAAACCTTGAGGGACAGAAACTTCATCAGAGGCAAAGAAGTTAATCAGCCGTGTTAGACTCAGCCCTCCCCCCTGAACCATATAGCCGTGCATGGCGAATCTCGGCAAAGAGGCTCCAACGCTAAACCTTGCTAGATTATCAATGCTCAGTTCTCCTGACAAATCACAAACCAAAGTACGGTTTTCAGAAGAAGTAGGATTATCTACTAAAAAATAAACTGAGACATTTTCAATGGCGATTTTGTCCGTTATTTTCCAAGGTTGTTTTGAAGTAACATATACCGCAATCGACTCTAGTTTTTTCTCCGTTGAACTAACATTTAGTGTAAGTCTGGAGAGAACTAACCCCTGTTCGGGACGATAGCCATCGGGTAGTAAATCAGCAAGTGCAGTTCCATTTAAAAGCCCAGTTAACTGAGAAAGTCCTGATAAAGAAAAATCTTCTAGATCCGCTTCAAAGGTCAAATCTTGATGAGAGCCTCGAAAGGTCGAATAAATTGGTAATTCAATGGGATTACTTGGACTTCCAATCTTAATCTGAGTCTCTAAAGCAAAATACGCACTGGTGTAAGGAGCAAGACCGCCCTCTGCCTCATCGATCACATCGGCAACAAGATCGAGTTCTAAAGAAGGAACGCTTAAGTAGCCTAAACTAATATCTCCTGTGATGGGAGCATTAAGAAAAATCTCCGTCCCTTTAGGAGTAGGCACGATTAAGCCAGTTACTTTCAGAGAGAGGATCTCGCCAATAAATTGACTTAAGGAAACGAGGTCATTATCGATTGTCAATTCGGCTTCAAACCGAAGCCCAGAAACCTGCTCAGGTTCTTTAACTTCAACAGAATCAAGAATTAATTTGGGTTGTTGAAAGATTAGCCGATCAAATAAAAATTCTTCCTCTTTTAACCCCATTTGGGTAAGAATACTTGTTCCCAAACTCGGAAAACTTTGAGTAAATTTCCAAGTATTTGGCAATAGTGTAACTAGAGTCATTTGTGGCTTCTGATCTTTTAAGTAAAATGTAGCTTCAACCTCAAGATCTGGAATGGAAAATAGCGAAGTTTTCCCGCTCACAATAATATTTTCAGTTTCAGTTCTTAATTCTATCGTTTTTATGTTTAGTGGCTCATCAGATAAGAATTCTTTGAATAAAAACTGAACATTTTCAGATTTAATTGTAGTATTTTTTAGCAATAAATTGCCATTCGCAATATTTCCTTGCAGTGTTTTTTCAAGGTTTTCAATAGTCATAATTGCATCTCAAAACTAAGTTAAAATATCCAGCGTAATTCCAAATTTACAGCTAATTTACTGAGTGACTCTACTTGGGAGTTGCCATTGCCTCTTCAAAAGCAGCTATCGCATGAATTAAACGGGGATCTTCCTCAATCGGGCGATCATATACCCCATCCTCCAAGGCGAGTAATTGCTGTTTTAACGCTTCTAACTCATGTCTAATAGCCCACTTTTTAGTTTCTAAATTCCCAATCTCCTCCTGCCAAGCGTTAATTTCTTTACCACGCCAATTAATCTCAATATCTAACTTTGCTTGTTCTTCTGTTCTATCAGTTCCAGGTAACGAGTGAAACCACTGCTTCCAGTGGTCAATTTCTCGTTTTCGATTCTTGGCTTGTTCTTTAGCTTTATCAATTTTGGACTGATTTTCCTCTATTTCGCCTTCTTTAGCTGAAATCTTATCATTAAGTTCGTCCTTGTTAGGTTTTCCGCTTTTTCTTTCCTCCAAAAGCTGAAATCGAACCGCATTAAGGATTTGATCTGGAGCAAGTCCAACGCCTCGACCATCGGACAGATCGTTCGATATAGAAATTTCAGGCATTTTCTTTTTCTTAGAAGTAGCAGTAACAACTTTTCTACTGTAATCACTTGTCCTTTCCAACACAACCGAAGTTTAGGAACTTAAGGAAAAAGTCAGTAAAATCCACCCAATCCCTTACCCCGCCTAACTTTCAGCCCCTCAACCCTCCCGCAAAAATCCTTAACTTGGGAAAAATCCCCAACTTTACCAACTTAAGCGCAAGCATTGTCAAAATATCCTGACAATCTCCCCCCACTCCGACTCCCCAAATTTTTGCTTCATACCCAAGACCACAAAAACCGAGATGGAAATATCCCACTTTTGTCATCTGGACAGGCTAGAGAGCTTACCCCACAGTAAAAATGAGTAGCGCATCTTGCCTGAGCAAACTTGGGACGATCCCACAGCGACGAACCTATAATGAAAAAAAGCCAAGCCTTAACAACCATGAAATTAACCCTAAAGCCCGAACACCAAAAGCTGATCGAAGCCAAACTAGATACAGGGCGTTATGCCAATCCAGATGAAATCATTGCCGAAGCCTTACAATTACTCAGCAAACGCGATCAATATCAACAATGGGCAGAAGAAGTTGGCCAAAAAATTGATATTGCCGCCGAACAATTAGATCAAGGCGAAGGAATTGACGGAGAAACCGCAATCGCTCAACTTAAAGCAAGACTTCCAAAAAACTGTGAAGCTTAAATATTCATGAATCAATACATAATTTCGACTGAAGCCCTTCGAGATATGGAACAAATTCTTGATTATTTGGCTAATACTAACATTAGTGCGGGTGAGAAATTTTTGGAGGAGTTTAGCAAAAAATGTCGTTATCTTAGCCAATTTCCGCTAATGGGGCGCAGTTATCGAGAGATTCGTCCCTATTTGCGTGGCTTACCGATGAAAAACTACATTATTTTCTATCGCTTAACTGAGCAAGGGCTAGAAATCATGCGTTTTATCAAAGTAGAGCGAGATTTAGAAGCTTTTTTCTTTGAAAACCCCTAAAAAATCAAGGCAATTACTTTTTTTCAACTGTTTATAATAGAGATCGCTACAATGTCGAGTATCCCCCCATCCCAAAGCAGCCATGACAGCCAAAGAACAACTCCTCCAGGAAATCGAACAAGCTCCCGAATCTCTAATCCAATCCTGCTTAGAATTGATACTCTCCCATAAAACTCCCGCCCCTTCACCGCAAAATAACAAACCAATTTGGGAAATCGCCGATGAAATAATTGCCACCATTCCCGAAGAATCCTTTGACCAGATCCCCACCGATGCGGCGGCCAACTTGGATTACTATCTTTATGGCAATTCTCCTCAAAAATAATGCCGACCCTCTTCGCCGACACATTTTATTGGGTTGCCTTGGTTCGTGCTAAAGATCAATGGCATAGACAAGTGCGAGCTTTTAGTAGGTTAATTCAAGATTATTCTTTAATTACAACCGATTTAGTCTTGGTGGAATATCTTAACTTTTTTGCTAAATTTGATCAACCCATGAAACAAGGTGTCGTCAATTTCTATCGCCAAATCCAAACCTCTCCAAATCTGCAAATTATTAGCCTTGATTCTTATTTAATTCAATCAGGTGTAGAACTTTATGCCAACCGTCTAGACAAAGGCTATAGCCTGACTGATTGTGTCTCAATGATTGTGATGAAACAAATGGGAATTTATGAAATACTCACCATGACCAGATCATTTTGATGCTGGAGAGCGTTCGCTTTTTAGGATATAGAACGGAGTAATGGCGTTTTGGGAAATATGGGAAGTGCGCTCTTGGCTCTTCTAGGTTCTGTGTGAGGATGGTATAATAATAATACAGGACAGGAGGTGGGTTATGTGGATAAATTTTGATCAACTCCTCGATTTACCAAATGTAACAGTGGTCAATTATCAAAAAATTGCTCAGACAATTTTCCTAAAGCTCGCTCTTTTAAATGAAACAATTGAATGTCCGAATTGCCATCAAACCTTGGACAGAATCAATCAGACAGAGTATAATCTAGTCAGAGATTTGTCAATATTAGGCAATCGAGTATATTTAGAAGTACCACGCCGCCCCCCCAACCACTAGGGTTGATTCATTTAAATTAAGTACAGCTGATTTTGATTCAATAAATTTGACTGAAGATTCTCAAGTTTATCTTTTTCTAATCAAAAGAGTTAGTCACAATAACTAATCTTTAATCCTCTGCCAATATTTATTATGAATAGATTGATAAAGCTTGTTAAAAAGGTTCGTCGTTACTTGGTATGGTTCGAGCGGGTGGCATAAATCGACTAAATCTTTATCTGGCAAGAGATTTAATTAATTAGTTCGCTCTAGATCAAAAACAATTGATAAAAATCGCAGCAATGTCTGTCTATATAAGGGTTTCATTCCTTATAACCCCCGTCCATTGCATAAGACAAACCGAAGAACCGTATCTTTTTACTCAAGTGTTTTATCGTCTTCTCCATTCTTTCAGGATAAACCATCAAGTCAGGTTTCGGCTTGGCTTTCTGGGTGGGAATTGCGAGTCTGCAATAGTCACGATTTTATTTGTCTCTTAATGATGAGATTAACATAACAATAATTCCTCTAATGCGCTTTACGAGAAATCTAAATCGCTGACGATAAACTGGAATAACTGAGTTTTTAGTTTTGCGATAGCGGATGGCAAGTTTTCTGGCAAGCTGAAAAATATTAGATTCATAAATATCAATATCCCAACGATAAATAATTTGTTTCAAGGTTCTTAAGTCGCCCATCTTTTCTAATGCTTCTGCTACGAATTCTAAAACATAATCATCTGCCTCTGTCAGTGCTTCAGTTAAAGCTGTTACTGCTTCTGGGTTGCCTATCTCACCTAACGCTTCTGCCGCCAAACTTCTGACATACTTATTTGAATCTTTCAGTGCCACAATTAAAGCTGACACTACTTCTGAGTTACCAATATCAATTAAAGCTGTTTTTGCATAAGTACCTAGGCAAAATTAATTACATACTCGCCTCCAAAATTGTCCAGCACTTTTTTAACGTAAGCGAGGAGGCTCTTTCGGTCTTTATAGGCGCTAAATTCAATCCATTCATATTTTAAAAATCTCCATAATATTTCAATTAAATTTAAATGAGGTGAATAAGTGGGCAACCAAAATATTTTCAAGTTTTTCTTTTCCCATTCCTCAAGTTTCTCCATAAATGCCTCGCTGGTATGAATGGAAGCTTGGTCAATTATTATGACGGTTTTTTTCTGTATATTTTGGCAATATTTATCCAGAAAATTAATAACTATCTCGCTAGTAACCGTTCCGACCTGTGTCTCATAAAATAATTGATTATCTCGTTTCATTATTCCTAAAATATTTAGTCTTTTACCTTCAATTGGTGGTAACTTTATCGTGGTTTTTTCTTCTTGCCAAGCGTAAGGAATACAAGGCTTTGAATCCCATCCCATTTCATCCAAATATCCTATCTCAATCTCTCCTCTTTTTTCCTGTTTTTTTAGTTCTTCTAAAATAGGTAGTTTGACCTCAAGCTCCCACTCATCAGGGGTTTTGGCGACCCCTCTTCTCACCCTTTTCCACCTCATGTTGATTTTTTTTATGAGTCTTTTTATCGTGTCTTTGCTTACGGTTAATTTCCATTCTTCTACAATTTTTATCTGGATTTTTTTTAAGCTTTTCGGTTCTTCTTTTACCCAGTCAATAACTTGTTGACCTTGTGCTTCTGTCAATTTAGGTTTTCTCCCTCTTCCTCGACGATTATAAAAACCAATTAGTTTTCTATCTTCCCAGGCCGTCAACCAATTATAGATGGTCTTTCTCGTAACTCCAAATATTCCGCTCAATTCTTCTATCGTGGTTCCCTGAAAACTTAAGAGTATACATTTCGCTCGCTCTCTTACTTGATGATGTTTACTAGCTCGATAAATTCTCTCTAGCATTTTCTGGCTCTCGGGGTTTAGGTCTCTAATCAATCTCATTGTATTTTCCTGCTGCTTCGTTTTTTTATGTATTATACTTCTTAATTTTTTATTTGGGTAATTAATTTTGCATGACTACTTACCATCTGGCATCATGCTCTGAATACTTTATTACATCGATTAAAGCTGATATTGTTTCTGAATTGCCTATTTGGCTTAAAGCGAGTTGAGCAATGTATTGAACCTGATCATCTTCATCATTTAATGTCTCAATTAAAGCTTGTATTGCTTCCGAGTTGCCGATATTTCCTAAAGTTTGTGCTGCTAACGCTCTGACATTCTTATCGGAGTTATTCAGTGCTTCAATTAAAACTGGTATCAATATATAATTGTCTATCCTACTTAAATGAATTACCATCCAAATCGTGGGCAATCTAAAAATCTCTTCTGAATCATTTAACCCCTCAATTAAAGTTGGTATCACTTCTAAATTGCCTATTTTGCTTAGAGCATCTGCTGACATAAATCTGACATATTTATTTACATCATTCAAAGCTTCAATTAAGGCTGGTATCGCTTTTGGATGACTGATATTTGCTAAAGCCATTACTGCTCTGCCTCTGACATCATAATCCGAATCATTTAGCATCATAATTAAAGCTGGCACTACTTCTGGATTGTCGCTCTCACCTAAACCACTTACAGCCATGCGTCTAAGATACTTGTCTGAATGATTAAGTGCTTTGATTAAAATTGGTAAAGCTTCTGGATTACCTTTTCCTTTTAAATAAACTGTTAATAATATTGCCGAATAGCATCTGAGAAGATTATTGGAATCCTCTAGTGCCATACTTAAACCTGACATCGTTTCTGGGTTGCCAATTTTGTCTAATGTTTCGCCCAAAGATTCCATGGCATTACTTCTGACAGTTTCATCTGAATTGGTTAATGCTGTCATTAAAGCTAATACTTCTTCTGGATTAAGAAGCAAGCTTAAAGCGGTTTCTACACAGTCTCTACCAGTCTTATCTGAATCATTAAGCGACGCAACAATAAAAGCTTGTCTAGATTCTGGAATAACCACCAATCCCGAAGGAAATTTTGCGAAAATCATCGTTGCATAGCTTCTAACTTCCTGATAAGGATTATTTAGTGCCTCGATTAAAATAGGCATCGCTGCTGTGCTGCCAATGTTGTTAATTTCTCCTAACGCTTCTACCGCATATTTCCTAACATTTTCATCTAAATGATTAAGTGCTGTCATTAAACCTAAGTAGGCTTCCTCAGTGCCAATATTTAATAAAGCTTCCGCCGCTTTACCTGCGACTTTCTGATAAGGATTCTTAAGTGCTAGTGCCTCAATTAAACCTGACACCGCTTGTGGAGTTCCAATTTTACTTAATGCTTCTACTGCCTTATTTCTGACAAGTTCATCTGCTGCATAATATATATCATTTATTTCTGAATCATTCAGCACCGCAATTAAAGCAGACACGGCTTCTGGGTTGCCAATATTACCTAAAGCTTGTACCGCAGAGTATCTAATATAAACATGAAAAGCTGAATGATTCACTGCTTCTATTAACACTGGTACTGCATCTGGGTTAGTAATCTTACCTAAAGCTACTGCTGCATAACTTCTGAAATCCCCATCTGAATTTTTAATTGTCTCGATTAAAGCTGATACTACTGCTGAATTGTTAATTTTACTTAACGCTTCTACTGCATTCCCTCTAGTTTTCACATCATTGAGTGCTGTAATCAAAGCTTGTATTGTTTCCGAATTACCAACACCAATTTCACCTAAAGCTTTTACCCCCCAAAATCTAACACTTTTTTCAGAATCAGATAGTGTTGAAATTAAAGAGGGTAAAGCTAAAGCTTGCTTTCTGTTCATTTTTCCTAAAATTATTGCAGCATTATCTCTAAACCAATCTGAATAATTTAACGCCCGAATAATAGTTGGTAATGCTTCAGAATTGCCAATTTCTCCTAATGCTTTTAATGCCCAACCTCTGAATAGTTTTTCTTTATGCAAATCTAATTCAAAATCTGGTATAGGTTTACGTTCTCTCTTTATTTCTTTTATATCGTCTTCTGCATAACCTTTAATTCTCTTTTCCGAATCATCTAATGCCGCACTTAAAGCAGGTATTGATTCAGGATTGCCGATTTCACCTAACAATCCTGCTGCACTAAATTTACTATCTCTGACATACCAAGGTAAATCCTTAAGTGCGTTTTCTAATCGTCTTCTCATCACGGGAAAAGTCTTCCCTAATGTCACCATTGTCTTGTTGATATACTCTAAACTAAAATCACGCTGCCACACATTATAAAGCTTATCGACTATCTGATTAATCAGAGAATCTTGAATATTTTTACTTTCCGCCAGACAGTTACTAGCCAGTATTAATAAAGTTGCAAAAATATCATCTTTTTCCTGTAAAATTGCTTCTAATAAAAGACTGGCATCAGACATCATCCCCGCTAACAAAATAATCGTCTCATGCCAATCATGATCCCAGAAATGCGCCTTGACTAACGCAATTCCATCCTCTTGATTTTTCTTTATTCGTTGATGAAGATAACAAGCAGTAAAATACTCCTGGAAAGTGCGATGTAAAAATAGATATTGATCTCCTTTTTCATGAAACTTCTGAATAATCCCATCTTCCTCGCATAACTCTATCATTAATTCATCACTATTTGATTGCTGGAAAATTGTTGATACTTCTTCATGGCGTAAATATCTTTCTAAAACATTAAAAAAGTCTTCTTCTTGGAAAATAAAAATTTCTTCTTCTCGACAAGATAACTCATAAGCCACAATCTCTAATAATCTGATCTTCGCTATCCGCTTTCCGCCTGATACTGATACCAGCTTTCTATTTTCTACCCAATCACGCAGCATATAATCAACTGCTTGTTTATATACTTCATTACGTTTTGCTGGTAAAATTAAATCCTGAGTTTGATAGAGACTACAAATTAAAGAAAGTAATAAAGGATTTTGTGCTAAACCCTGAATTTGCGGTTTATTTTTCAACTCCTCAATTAAACCTGCTGCTGATACCAAATCATTCTCTAAATAACCTTCCGCATTAACAAACCAGGTTTTGATATATTCGGCTGTCTTTTGATCAGTAAAGGGAACAATTTCTACCTCTTTGACTTCCTTTGAAAATTTGCCACTATAACCCACAATGCGAGAAGTTAGATAAATTTTACAAGGAGAATTATCTAAAAAATTCTCAAGTTTTGTATTGAGTTTATGTAGTTGTATAGAAGAAACTTCATCTAAAGCATCTAAAAATAAGACACATTTTCCCTGTTCTAGCTTTTGTTTGACAATAGACTCAATCTGAAAATTTTTATCAATTAACTGAGGTATTATGTTAATAATATCATCATTTTTTTCTGCTAATTTATTTGCTAACTCAGATAGCCGAAAATACAAAGGAAGAATCACATCCTTAACCTTAACCTTCTCCCGATTGTTTAAGAAGGGTTGAGGAGTATTAACACCTAACTTCCCTAATTCTTCCCTAGCAATTTTTAATGCTTCCATCCTTAAAAGAGTTGATTTACCCATTCCAGGATCAGCAAGAATCATCATTTTATTGTGTTTATCTTTGGCTTCTTCCCAATCAACTTGTACTTTTTTGTTTTCTTCCCGTTGCTGTTCCTCAGTAAACCCTTTTAAGGCATAGATTTTCTTTAATGTTCCCTCATCACCTGTATAAGCTTGCCATGTTTCAATCTCATGGTTATAGCGTCTTTCTAAAGTAACTTCAATAGGAATATATTGCTTTAATAACGAGATTTTTTGACGAGTATGAAAGAATTGAAGATATTGAAATTCATCTTGAATTTTTTCTAAAAATCGACAAACAGCATTTTTGGTAGGTTCTAACCCCAGTTTATCTAAAATATCTAAAATATTATCCCACCGAATCACATAACTTTCATCAGTTTTACTCGATTGAATAACCCCTAAAACTCCTCCTAATTCTTCCGAAAAAACAGCACCTCCGCTTGTACCCCTATCAACCTTAGCATTAATTCTGTGAGTCAGAAAATTAGAAGATTTATCAGGTAATTTATTCCAAGGATTCTTATATTCAATCTTATTATTAGGATAAGTCGAAAGCAGATTTAAAGGCGCACTGACAGTAATTTTATCGGCATTCACATCAAATCCTTCTGGAAAATTCTTCTCTTTTTCTCTAGGAAATCCATAAACTGTGACGCAATTTAACCCAGCTTGAAAATTAACAATCTTCACAGGTTTAGCATTCTCAATCTTAATCTTAAGAATAGCAATATCAACTTCTGGATTAGAATATTCTTGACACCATTGAGATGCGTATTCTTTCCCTTGATAATTTACTCTTAAAGAGGGTAAAAGATAGATAACGTGATGACAGGTAATGAGATAACCATCTTCTCGAATAATAAACCCAGAACCCAGCGTATCCCCTTTTTCATTGAGGATTTTAACCATTGATTCTTGTAGATAGTCGAGATTGGATTTAATCATTATTCTTCAGTTAAATTAAAATCAATGCGTTGATAAATATCCAGCAATGACATTTGAAAATCCACAGAATGAAACCTTAAAGCATCTTTGTCTGATTCAGAGGCTTTAAACAACCACTCCCCATTATTTTGTTGATAAAATTGTTCAACATAATAACGGTATTGATCAATCAAAATATATTCTTTAAACTCAGGAATTGAGCGATAAAACTTAAACTTATCAGTACGGTCATAATCTCTAGTTGATTTCGATAAAACCTCGACAACGATTAACGCATTAGTTACAGTGTTTGTGCCTTTTCCTTCATATAATGGTTTGTCTTTAATCACCATGACATCAGGATAAGTATAAAAGCGATATCTTGGCATCCATAACCGTACATCACTCATAAAAGCCCAATAATCTTGATTGTTAATCTTAGTCGGAAAATTCCTACAGAAATTTAAAGCAATCAGATTATGATTAGTAGTTGCTCCTACCATTGGAGTAATTTCTCCATCTAGATATTCATTTTTGTATTCTGCTATTTCTTCTAGCTGACAATATTCTTCAGGCGTGTAATACTGTTTTTCGATTTGAACTTGCATACTAACCTCCCTTATCTTGGTTAAATTGCCATTCAATAGCAACTTTAATATTAGCTTGTGCTGAACCTTTTGTCACCAAAGGAATCCCCGTTTCGCCACCAACTTGTAACCCAAATTCTAAAGTAACCTTACTGGGTGGATTGGCTTGGGAAACTCCCTGTTTTATCGAAGTTAATAACAATTGTGCATATTCATTAACAATATTAGTAACTCCTGCTTGAAAATTTTTTGTTCTTTCTTCTATATCCTCGAAAAATCCTACTGCTTGCAATTGCTCCCTATCACCTTCTTCGTACTGCATATAAATTTTTGCGCCATCGGAGGCTTGTATTTCTGTGATTTTTATTGACATTTTATCCTCACCTTAATTTTTGCATAAATGTTAATCGTAACCGTTCAGGAGGTGGTTGTCAAGTAGCCATTAGTATTGATTCTATGGGAGGACTCTCCTGGGGTAGCATAAATGTAGAGGGAGAAGTATTACCTCTCCAGGCGCAAATCGCCGAGCGTCATCAATTCCCATATCAGGTTACAAGGTAGCAAGCCCTAGCTTGAAAAATTCGCTAAGATATATGGTTCTTCGTTACTTGGTATTTCAATGGGGTTGCATAGATCAACTAAATCCTTATCTGGCAAGAGATTTAATTAATTAGTTCGCTCTAGATCAGAAACAATTGACAAAAATCACCAAATGTTTTTCTCTATAAGGGTTTCATCTCTTATAATCCTGTCCGTTGCATAAGACAAACCAAAGAACCATTATTCTTCACTTAAATTAAAATCAATGCGTTGATAAATATCCTGCAATGACATTTGAAAATCCACAGAATGAAACCTTAAAGCATCTTTGTCTGATTCAGAGGCTTTAAACAACCACTCCCCATTATTTTGTTGATAAAACTGCTCAACATAATAACGGTATTGATCAATCAAAATATATTCTTTAAACTCAGGAATTGAGCGATAAAACTTAAACTTATCAGTACGGTCATAATCTCTAGTTGATTTCGATAAACCCTCGACAACGATTAACGCATTAGTTACAGTGTTTGTGCCTTTTCCTTCATATAATGGTTTGTCTTTAATCACCATGACATCAGGATAAGTATAAAAGCGATATCTTGGCATCCATAACCGTACATCACTCATAAAAGCCCAATAATCTTGATTGTTAATCTTAGTCGGAAAATTTTTATAAAAATTACCAGCAATCAGATTATGATTGATTGTTGCTCCCGTCATAGGAATAATATCTCCATCTAGATATTCATTTTTGTATTCTGCTGTTTCTTCTAGCTGACAGTATTCTTCAGGTGTGTAATAGCGTTTTTCGATTTGAACTTGCATACTAACCTCCCTTATCTTGGTTAAATTGCCATTCAATAGCAACTTTAATATTAGCTTGTGCTGAATCTTTTGTCAGCAAAGGAATCACCGTTTTACCCTCAACTTGTAACCCAAATTCTAAAGTAACTTTACTGGGTGGATTGGATCGGGAAATCATGATAAGCTCATCTAAAAATATAGCAAATTATACAGACATCTAAGACAAGTAATAGAGTGTAGGCAAGGCACATGAGCCTTTCTTGTCTGAATCTGGCTGCTAATCTAAGAATAAGCGGTTTAAATGCGTCTTAGCTTATTAGCATTTCTTGTCTAATTCCCTGTTTCCGCCGAAAAGCGATCGCTAGTTGTCCAATTTAACTTGACTCGAGTGTATAACAGCCATTTCCCCACACAGATCCCTAGAGAGCGTTTCTCATAAAGATGAAGTATAAGCTAATTCGCTATCGACGATCGACTCCCACCTGAGCATTAAGATAACTGTTATCAGAACGTAGGTTGGGCTTCGGCCGTGAGCTTTTGCCGAACGGTTGAAGCATGAAACCCAACGCCAGATCATGTTGCGCTACCGCTAACCCATCCTACAAATAATTGTGCCTCCCTACTTATCAGTAATTATGGGAAAATAAATCCCCATACCTTATTTCCTCGTGGCACAATAGAGACAAAGTATAAAAAACTTAACAATAAGGAGGGGTTCGATGGTTGCTACACCAGTCAAAACAAAACGTCTTACCGTGCAGGTGGCCAATCTCACCGCAGACATCACCGCTATTCGTTCCCTCGATTGGGATCGCGATCGCTTCGATATTGAATTCGGATTACAAAACGGGACGACTTATAACTCCTATCTGATTCGTGGGGAAAAAATCGCCCTTGTGGATACCTCTCACGAAAAATTCCGTCAACTATATTTTGATAGTCTCAACGGATTAATTAACCCGCAAGAAATCGATTATTTAATTATCAGTCATACCGAACCCGATCACAGTGGGTTAGTCAGAGATATATTGGAACTCGCTCCCAATATTACCGTCGTTGGTTCGAAAGTAGCAATTCAGTTTTTAGAGAATTTAGTTCATCATCCTTTTCAGCGTCAACTGGTCAAAAATGGTGATCAGTTAGACCTAGGCAATGGTCACATTCTCGAATTTGTTAACGCTCCTAATTTACACTGGCCCGATACTATTTTTACCTACGATCACGGTTCGGGAATTTTATTTACCTGTGATGCCTTCGGAATGCACTACTGTTCCGATGATCTCTACGATGAGCAGTTAAGTGCTATTGAACCAGATTATCGCTTCTATTATGAATGTTTAATGGCTCCTAATGCTCGTTCCGTACTAGCGGCGATGAAACGGATGGAACCCCTAGGTAATATTAATCTCGTGGCTAATGGTCATGGACCGTTATTAAAACATAATGTTACTGAATTATTGACCCATTATCGTGATTGGAGTCAGGCACAAACTAAGGCAGAAAAAACCGTCGCTGTCTTCTATATTTCCGATTATGGTTATAGCGATCGCCTCTGTCAATCGATTGCTAAAGGTATTACTAAAACTGGTTTGGCTGTAGAAACTTTAGACCTGAAATCCGCCGATCCCCAAGAGGTAAAAGAATTAGCTTCTTCTGCGGTGGGAATCGTCATCGGTACTCCCCCCGTTTCTGGTATTAATGCCCAAGAAATTACGGTTAATTTAGGCACAATTCTCGCCTCGGTTAACCCCAAACAATATATCGGAATGTTTGAATCTCAAGGGGGTGATGATGAATCAATTTTACCTCTATTTAATAAGTTTCGTGAAGTTGGTTTAACCAAAGCTTTTGATCCCATTCGTAGCACAGAAACTCCTAACGAGAGTCTCTATCAACGCTGTGAAGAAGCGGGTACAGACATGGGACAACTATTAACCCAAGAGGTAAAAGTTAAACAAAGAAAATCCCTCGATACTGACCTCGATAAAGCCATCGGACGGATTAGCGGTGGTTTATATATTATTACCACCAAGAAAGGAGACAGAAGCGGGGCAATGGTCGCTTCTTGGGTGACGCAAGCAAGTTTTGATCCTCCCGGTTTTACCGTTGCTGTGGCTAAAGATCGGGCGATCGAGTCTTTAATGCAAGTGGGGGATCAATTCATTTTAAACATTCTGGAAGAAGGCAATTATCAAACCCTGATGAAACACTTTTTAAAACGTTTCGGACCTGGGGAAGATCGTTTTGCAGGAGTCAATACTCGCACCGCTAATAATGGTTCCCCAATTTTAGCCGATGCTCTCGCTTATTTAGAATGTGAGGTAGTTAGTCGCATGGAATGTGCTGACCACTGGATTGTTTACAATAAAGTTGCCGATGGTCGCGTTTCTAAACCTGATAGTTTAACGGCCGTTCACCATCGCAAAGTCGGTAATTATTATTAGGATTTTTGCTTGATTTGACTGGTTGAGAAAATACAGATCAAGATGCTTGCTCTCAGCTTTTGAGATGGTTTAACCTCTCAACCAGTTAGTCATACTAAATCCGTTGAGTATAGGCTACATATCAGGACGGGCAAAAGGCAATAGGCAATAGGCAAAAGGAGCAATAGATAATCAGTTTTTAATAACCAGATTTAGTAGCACATCTGATCACTGACAACTTACCCACTGATAACTGATCACTGTTCCTATGGACTAATACCCGCAGATTTAAGGGCCTTGTCCATTAAAATTACATGGGTACTGCTTTCCTGTCCCTCATTGTCAGCACGACGCTGAATATAACTGCCATCGGATTGTAATTCCCATGCTTGTCGGTTATCTGACAACATAATGCCGAGAATTTCTTCTAGTTCCTTGGCGATCGCTGGTTCATCGATAGGTGTCACTGCTTCCACGCGACGAGTCAGGTTCCGCGTCATCCAATCGGCGCTACCAATATAAACCTCCTCCTGACCACCATTGTAGAAGTAAAAAATGCGGGAATGTTCCAAAAAGCGGCCGATAATGCTAATTACTCGGATATTTTCGCTTATTTCTGGCAATCCGGGTCGTAAACAACAGATGCCGCGAATAATTAAGTCAATCTGCACACCAGCACGAGAAGCGGCGTATAAAGCTTCTATAATCGGTTTATCGACAAGAGCGTTCATTTTTGCGACAATGCGCCCCGTACCGCCATTTTTACAGTTTTTGGCCTCGCGATCGATCATTGCTAACATCCGTTTTCGCAAACTCACTGGAGCAATTAAAAGTTTGCGATAGGATTGCTGACGGGAGTATCCAGTCAGAAAGTTAAATAAATCGGTGATATCTGCCCCCAAATCCTCGCGACAGCTAAGTAAACCCAAATCAGTGTATAATTTAGCTGTTTTTGGGTTATAATTGCCCGTGCCAATATGGAAATAACGACGGATTTTATCCCCTTCTTTTCTGACCACGAGAACCACTTTTGTGTGGGTTTTTAGACCAACTAAGCCATAAACAACGTGAACTCCGGCTTGTTCGAGCTTTTTCGCCCAACTAATGTTATTTTCCTCATCAAAGCGTGCTTTTAGTTCCACTAACGCCGCTACCTGTTTACCATTTTCCGCCGCTGCAATCAGGGAATTGACAATCGGGGAATCTCCGGAAGTACGATACAAAGTCATTTTAATCGCTAAAACATGGGCATCATGGGCCGCCTGGGCGATAAACTGTTGTACTGAGGCACTAAAGGAATGGTAGGGGTGATGAACGAGAATATCGTTATTGCGAATTAAAGTAAAAATATCTTCGCCATCCTGTTCTAGGATCCCGTCTTCGTTACCGTCAACTATTTCTCGCAATCCCTGTAAAACCGGTGGGGTGACAGGATTCCACGGCGGATCTTTCAGTTCGGGACAGGGTAAGGACAGAAAATAAAATAAATCTTTGTGTCCTAGCAGTCCATCCACATCGTAAACATCGATCTCCTCAAGTCCCAGATCGCGCATGATCCGGTCTTTAATATTGCTAGGAGTAGAACTGTGAATTTCCAGACGTACTGCCGATTTACCGATGCGGCGCTTGCGTACTTCTTCCTCGATCGCTAATAATAAATCATCGGCCTCATCTTCTTCGACGGAGATGTCAGCATTGCGCGTCACCCGAAAAGGATAACATTCTTGAATGATCATGCCGGGGAAAAGTGCCTCTAAATTGTGCATTACCACCTGTTCAAGGGGTACTCCCGTCCAAATCGAAGCTTTTCCGTCTTGGTGGCGTAATTCTTTTGATAATGCCAGAAAACGGGGGAAAACCTGCGGCACTTTCACCCTGGCAAATAGTTCTTTATCGGTATCGGGATCGCGAACGACTACGGCTAAATTGAGACTAAGATTAGAAATATAGGGAAAAGGATGACTAGGATCCACCGCTAGGGGAGTTAAAACGGGGAAAATATTTTGTTCAAAGTAATCGTGGAGATAATTGCGCTGTTCTTGATGTAAATCTACATAGTTAATCAGATGAATTCCCTGTTCCACTAAGAGATTTTTTAGGGTGTGTTCAAAAAGACGATCCTGCTGTTGCACAAGGGGACGCAGACGTTTACTGATCTCGGTTAGCTGTTCCGAGGCAGTCCGGCCATCGGCACTTAAAACGGCTACATTTGCCTCTACTTGTTGTTTAAGCACTGCCACCCGTACCATAAAAAATTCGTCGAGATTGGCACAAAAAATGGCGGTAAATTTTAATCTTTCCAGTAGAGGAGTCCGAGGATCAAGTGCTTCATAAAGCACACGACGATTAAATTCTAACCAGCTTAATTCTCGGTTAAAGTAATATTGCGAATCTTTAAGATCGATTGCAGAAGTTACGGTAGGAGCTTTAGTCATAGAGTCTAATACCTAAATAATAGATTAAACAGTTAGTAAGAAGCCACTCAAGTCTAAATTTGACTATTTTTGGCGTTTTTTTAGGCTACACTGCCCCAGATTAACCAAAGTTACCCCGATTATCTTGGATGCTAATCCTACTGATTCTAGCCTGACTGGGGAAAAAATCAATTTATTAACAGGTTAAGAAATCAGTCCCGACAGATCAAGGTTAAATTAATCTTTCAGTGAAATTAGAGTGCCAGGAAGAACAATAGGCATAATTTGCTGAGAATATTGTCTTTAAAGCCCAGCTTTGATTATAACACAAAGTCGAGCCGAGCCGATTTGTTAAATATAGCGTTTCCAAGTTCAGGCAATAAACCGAATCAGAATATTTGATAAGGATGATGATTAGATTGCCAATTAATCATTAGTGTATATAGGGATTGCTGAAAAAGTACGGGCGAAGCATTCGGATAGAAAATCTCCGGTTTCACCGATAAATTATTGCCCGAATGCTTCGCCCCTACAGGACGCGGCCCGATGAAGTGCCTACATTTCACATTTATTCAGCAAGCCCTAATTAATTCGTCAATATTTATTGACAGCTTCTCTTTGTCAATAAACTTACTAAAATTTAATCCTTCAAACTTTAAATCCAACTTATTCCTAAGAGATAGCAATCTTAATTTACCAATTTCCTGCCCTAACTTTAGTAAAGTTTCTCTAATATCTTTGGAAAAAGCTGCATTTTTTTTCACTTCCTCGTTCTTTTAATAATTTATCGAAAGCAGCAGATTTAATTAACATCATTTCCAAATCATGTTCATCGGTTAAAAAGAGATGATTACTGTCGGGAATTTGCTGTTCTATTCTCGAAAAATCCGCATCTATAACAGCAACAACTCGGCAAAAATTTTCTTTTTCTAAGATGGATAATGCTTTGATAGCATTATTTTTATTAGAGGCAATTGTGATCCTAACCTCTTGCTTGTTTACTAATCGCTCATAAATAAGTTTATCGCTATGACCTTCAACAATTAAAAAAACTCCCTCATGATCGCTGCGTAGTAAACGAATGCTATTAGCAATTCTGTCAGGTGTTATCTGTTCTCTCATCTTTGCTTTTTTGCTTTGGTTTCTCTAATTCAACTGTCAAATCCCAACGATCATTAATAATATCAGGAGAATGGGTAGCCATCAAAATATCTAACCCGGAAAGTTTCGTGATTTCCTGTAAGTCTTTTAAAAATTCCTGCTGCCATGAAATATGAAGTGACATTTCTGGTTCATCAATTAAGATCAAAGTATTAGGTTTAACTTTAAATAACAATTCATATAAAATTACTAATTCGTGCTGTTCCCCAGAAGATAAATCTGTTGGCGATAAAACCTCCCCTTCTTGGGTAGTGAAGATAAACCCTTTGCTTTGATCAATAGTAACACTTTTGAAAGAATATTTTTTATTAATTATATTTTTAAATAGCTCTACTTTAGGATAAATGTCATTGAATACATTGAGCTTTTTATCTACATCCTCAATATAAACCGATAATAACTTTCTGGTGCTATCATCAATACTATCTTTAACTTGGAAGTTAGAATCTTCATCTTTTTTCAATAGTCCTGCACTAATTAATTGATTTCTTTCGCTTTCAAGTTGATCAATTTTTTCCCTTAGTTCATCATCGGTCAATGATGCCTTTTTTTGTACAACTCTCGCTGGAAAGGTTCGGTCTAAAGTTTGAGATAGTTGTCCATACTCTGCTAATTTAGTTTGAATATTTTCTGCTAAATCTTCAGAATAGCTGGCCACAGAGTACAATGTCATCGGCATCCTTATAGTTCTGCCATTTTTGGCACTATTGGAAATATCTAATAGACGTTGTGATTCAATAAAACGAACATTAATAGAGTCTATAATTTTCTTTAACCAATCAGGATATTCTTTCTGGAATTGCTTGGGTAAATATTCTCCAAATCGTTCATAAATATCTTCTAAATCCATAATTTCTTTTGTGGGGGTATAGAGCCATTTTTCTGATCCAACTCTATCTAAACCGGGTATGAAATCATCTATCATGCTGAGAGGGAAAGAAATTGTTTTCCCGTCTAGTAAATTAGGATAAAAAGTCAGTTTTTCTTTTTGATCGGAGGAAGTAAAATTAAAATTAATCTTTGGTCTTACATTACTTTTTTTATTCTTACTGGTGGAATCTTTGACAACATCCACAAAGCTGTTATCGTCAAAAATTATAGTAAATTTTTGAAAAGGAATAGCTCTTATATCTGAATACTTTAAGTTAAAAAAGCCATTGACTAATCGCAGTATTGAGGTTTTCCCAAAGCCATTTTTACCATGAATAATAGTTATTCTTTCCTCCATATTGAGATTAATTGTATGGTCAAATATGCCAAAAAGATGCTTAACTGTAATTTGTTTAATTCTCATAATTTTCTGGGAGCAAGCGATTAAACTTAGACGCACTCTACTACTCATAACTTGAGAGGATCGAGGCGTTGAAGCTAGAAATTTTGGCAGACGTTTTCAAAAAACGCCTATAGACACTGTATTATACCAAATCCCTTTTTAATAGTATGATTAACTCCCAATCGAACTTTAACAACCCAGTCCCTTCTCCTAGCCGCCACTTAACCTGACAGTATATATTAAGAAAAGCAACAAATGCTTTACAGATAAACAAAAATATGCAGCAAATTCTAGGATTAGAGACACAAGCAAAAATTTGGCATTGGCGGGGATTCAAAATCACCTATCAAAGTGCGGGGGAGACAGGACCGGCGATCGTGCTTGTGCATGGATTTGGGGCATCTTGGGGACATTGGCGGAAAAATATCCCCGTTTTAGGCGAAAAATGTCGCTGTTTTGCCCTAGATTTAATTGGTTTTGGCGGTTCCGACAAACCCGAACCAAAAAACGAGATCGATTATACTTTCGAGACTTGGGGGGCGCAAATTGCCGATTTTTGTCGGGAAGTGGTGGGGGAACCTGCTTTTTTGGCGGGTAATTCCATCGGTTGCGTGGCCATTATGCAGGCTGCCGTCGATTATCCCGATTTTGTCCTTGGGGTAGCGGCGATTAATTGTTCCCTCAGACTACTGCACGAAAGAAAACGGGGGGAATTACCCTGGTATCGTCGTTTAGGCGCGGATATTGCCCAAATAATTCTCAAAAACAAGGCAATTGGGGCTTTTTTCTTCCAACAGATCGCTAAACCCCAGACAGTGCGTAAAATTCTCCTGCAAGCTTATCGGCGCTCGGAAGCAGTAACGGAGGAATTAGTAGAAATAATCCTAAAACCCGCCCGAGATCCAGGAGCGTTCAAGGTTTTCCTCGCTTTTACCGCTTATTCTGGCGGCCCGCTGCCAGAAGACCTGCTGCCGATTCTCCCCTGTCCGGCTATTCTGCTTTGGGGTAGCGAAGATCCCTGGGAACCCTTGGCCTTGGGCCAAGAATTAGCACGATTCCCGACAGTAAAACAGTTTATCCCCTTAGCTGGTTTAGGCCACTGTCCCCAGGATGAGGCCCCAGAAATAGTTAATCCGATTTTATTAGAGTTCCTGCAAGCTTATAGCTAAGTTCCTCTAGTAACCAGAAGACCTGGTATTAATGGGTTGTTGGATGGAGAAACCTCGGTTAATACTTTGAGGGGGAACTTGATTGGGGGTGCCATTATTGTTGGGTGGCATTCCCTGATTGGGATAACCAGTGACGTTCGGTTGACTGCCGTAGATGGGGGGTTGATATACAGGGGGTTGATAATAGTTGGATTGGTTGCTAGGGCCCGGGACCGGGTTAGGGTTGGCATTATTCCAGGAGGGTAGGGGTTGAACATTTTGTTGTTCAGGGGAATAATTTCCCTGGGGGTTTACTTGATTCGGGCTGCCCCCGGGGTTGAGATTAGGAGAATTATTCAAGTTAGCAGTCCGCGAGCGATTTTCGATTTCCCTTTGTAAAGGATAATTGCTACTGTCGCCACTAATCGGTCGCAGTTGAATCGGTTGCAGACTTTTACTAGCCTTCGGTGCCTGATTTTGCTTAGTCTGCGGCATTAACGGCGCAAATAAGGAGGGTTTCTGGTTCTTATCGGGATTAGTATTTAGAGGATTAAAAGGCTGCGTCGAGGCCGGTTTGTTCTGGCGGGCGGTATTATTATGGGCAGGAATGGCTGGCAATGGTACAGTACTGGGGAGAGGAGTATCGGTAATCTGGTTGGCCCGGATTTCCCGCTCCTCTAAGGACATTCCTGGGGTATCTAATACCGAACCCAACCATTCAGGGTTCTGTTGATATACCCACAAACCAATTAGAGCCAAGGAAAATATTCCTAACGGCAGCCAAAATAAAGGTTGGGCAAAGGGTTTTAATCCTGCCAGGAAATAGCGCATGGAAGAAGAATCTTTATAGTCACTCATACCGCTTAACCCTCTATAGGTTTTCCCCCATGCTATCAAATCAGTGAGCAGTTATCAGTTTTTTTGCCCTCAGCCTTGCACAACAGGTGACGCTTAGGTTGCTCCCAGTATTGCTGCTTACGAACAAAAGTATCGTCAAAGCTCAGGCTCTAGGTTTCAATCTTAAGAGTTTTCAGTTCCCCGTTCCCTGATACGGCGTAGAATGATAAGATTGTTTTCAAAGATACAATAGGCGTTTGTCTTCGCTAGAGAGTTTATGAAAGTTGGCGATCGAGTTCGTGTAATTGAGTCTGTGGTAGTTTATCACCATCCTGAACACAAATCGGATCCTTTTGACGTGAAAGGACTAGAGGGAGAGGTGAAAGGGATTGTCACCGAATGGCGTGGTAGGCCGGTTAGCGCCAACCTACCCGTCCTCGTCGAGTTCAGTAAAAAGTTTAAAGCCCATTTTCGAGATTTTGAGTTAGAAATCGTGGAAAAAGCCGCCGAATAGGGACTTTTTCGCTTATTTAAGCTACAAAGCGAATAAATTTATTTTTGCCCACCTGTAGGACTTTTCCGGTTAAAGCTTCGGCTGTCTCAAAACTTTTGTCCACATCGGTGATTTTCTCGCTATCGATCCTCACAGCGCCCCCCTGAATCTGTCTTCTCCCTTCGCCGCTACTTTTACACAAGCCGGTGGACGAGAGAAGATAGAATAATTTCAGGGGAAAAGTGACCGCTGCTAGGGAAAATTCGGGTACAGAAGCAGCGGCCGCTGTATTTCCCTGTAGAACTATCTCCTGCGCCGTTTTTTGTGCTTTTAATGCCTCCTCTTTCCCGTGAAACTGGGCAACTACCTCGATCGCCAGTTTTTTTTGTGCCTCCCGCGGATTGCTCGCAATAGCATCTAATGGCAAATTTGTCAATAGTTCGTAATAATCTTTTAACAAAGCGTCGGGGGTTTTTTCCAGTTTCGAGTACATGGACAGGGCCGATTCCCGCAATCCCACATAATTATTCAGGGATTTGGACATTTTTTGACTGCCATCGGTTCCGATTAAAATCGGTAAAAGTAGCCCGAATTGCGGTTTTTTACCGAAATATTTCTGCAAATCACGACCGACGGCAATATTAAATTTTTGATCAGTTCCTCCCAATTCGACATCGGCCTCGACAGCGACGGAATCATAACCCTGCATTAAGGGATAGAGAAATTCATGGAGAAAAATCGGGTTTTCCCGGTCGTAGCGTTCGGAAAAGCCTTCTTTTGCCAACATTTGCCCGACGGTCATGGTGGAGAGAAGTTCGAGAATTTGCGATAGGTCTAATTTCCCCAACCATTCCGAGTTATAGCGAATTTCTAGGCGATTAGGCGTGTTAAAATCTAAAATTGGGCGTAATTGTGCCAGATAATTCTCGGCATTGGCTCTCACTTCTTCGATGGTTAATTGTTTTCTAACTTCCGATTTTCCGGTCGGATCGCCGATTCTAGCGGTAAAATCACCAATAATCACCACTGCCACATGACCGGCATCCTGGAAAGCACGCAGTTTCCGAAAAGGGATACTATGACCTAGGTGAATATCGCTGCCGGTGGGGTCAATACCTAGTTTAATTCTTAAAGGGCGATCAGTAGTTTGCAGTAGTTGGGTTAAATTTTCCCTAGGATCTTGGGAGTCGGGTTGATGGGGGAATAGGTCACTGGTGCCACGGGTTAGCCAGTCTAGGGAGGAAGATACGGTCATTGTTGCTCATTTTCCACAGCCTTCCCATTATAGTTTTTTATTATGTCAAGTAACAAGCCAAAGGTAAATAAACTGGTATCTTCAATAAGAGTCGATAACATCTTGACAATTCTCCCGATCAAATATAGAGTCTTAAAATCTTCTTTTTCAAAATTATCAAAAAATTTCCCTGTCTTGAATTGCGATCAGATAAGCCGATGAATCCTAGTTTTAATAACTCTATACCAGTGCAGAGGATCAAAGTTTCTGTAATTGTTTCTACCTATAAATCAGCAGAGTTTATCTGGGGTTGTTTAGAGGATTTAGTTACTCAAACTCTTTATGAAAAGGGAGAATTAGAAATTATTATTATCGATAGTGCTTCTCCGGAGAATGAAGGGGAGATTATCCAAGAGTTTCAAGAGAATTACCCTAATATTATTTACCAGAGAACTAGAGAACGAGAAACCCTCTACTGCGCTTGGAATCGTGCTATTAAACTAGCTAGGGGTTCCTATCTCACCAATGGGAATACTGATGATCGTCGCTGTTTCAATGCTCTGGAAATTATGGCTAATTATCTAGATAACAATAGAGAGATTAGTTTAGTTTATGCCGATCAATTAATTACCACCATCAAAAATGATACTTTTGCCACTACCCCAGCTTTAAAACATTGGAATTGGCCAAATTACTCCTATCAACAGATGCGTCAAGGTTGTTGTGTGGGTTCTCAACCAATGTGGCGAAAAATGCTGCACGATAAATATGGTTATTTTCAGGAAAATTTTCGCTGTGCTGGTGATTACGAATTTTGGTTAAGAATCGGCAGTCAAGGGGAAAAAATGGCTTTGATTCCTGAGATTTTAGGGTTATATTATTTAAATCTCCAAGGCTTAGAACATGGCAGTAATGGTCAAGCATTACAGGAACATTATCAAGTGTGTAAAATCTATGAAATTCCTCACTCAGAAATTAAGGATATAGAGATTAAACCCAATCCAGTTAAGATGGAAGATTTAGGCATAATTTTAAATAAGGATGAGCGAGAAAAATTACAAACAATTCAAGCTATCTCCCGGAAAAGATGCCCAATTATTGTTATTGATGGCGTGATCTTTCAACTTGAGCAACGAAAATTAGCCAGGATTTGGTCTTCAATTTTAGAATATTGGAGTCAATTAGAATTTAGTCAACACATTGTTATTTTAGATAGAAATAACACCGCACCAAGATGGGAAGAATTTAAATATTGGCCTGCGGAATCCTACGATTATAATTGTACGGGAAAGGATGCCAGAAAAATTCAAGCTATCTGCGATCGCCTACAGGCTAATTTATTTATTTCCACTTTTTATACCAGTCCCTTAACCACTCCTTCTCTACTTTTTCTTGCTTCTGAGTTCCCAGAAGAAAACGGCAATTTACCAGTGGATTTAGAAAAACACTATGCCATTTTGTCCGCTTCTAAAATCATCGCTTTTTCCTTTAATATTGCCCAAGATTTAAGAAAGTTATACCCAAAAATTACCCCCGAAAAAATTGATATTATCGAGTTTTTTGAAATTAATCAAAAAATAGCGGAAGAAATCACTGATTTTCTCTGGTATGCGCTCAGTGAAACTAAGGAATCAAGTCAGAATCAAGTCTGGTTAGAGTTAAGAAAATTACAGGAAGCACAACAGACAATGTATCTGAAACAACAGCAAGATTATCATACTAGGCAAGGGATGGGAATATCCCTAAAAGAATTAGATAATAATCATAACTATCTCCAGAAAAATAATCAGGAATTACGGGAAGAAATTAACTATTTGTCCTCCCGTAAGGGAATAGTAAAAACCCTATCGAAAACTTCTATTTTACTTCTTGCTAAGATCAAGAAAAAACTCCCAATGTTTTAGGGAATTAAGGGAAAGTTTCCTAACAATGCTCCGATCCTGGCACGGCAGTGCCTAAAAGTGGTAAAGTAATGTTAAGAATTAGAGGAGAAAACACTGTGCCACATTCGATCGTCACTGGAATTTGTGAAGGGGTTGCTGATTGCGTTTCCGCTTGTCCTGTTGCTTGTATCCATCCGGGACCAGGTAAAAATGTTAAAGGAACCGATTGGTATTGGATTGATTTTGCCACTTGTATTGACTGTGGTATCTGTTTACAAGTATGCCCCGTCGAAGGTGCAATTCTGCCGGAAGAACGTCCCGATTTACAAAAAACTCCCTAATTTATCAGTTATCAGTTATCAGTTATCAGTTATCAGTTATCAGTTATCAGTTATCAGTTATCAGTTATCAGTTATCAGTTATCAGATGTAAGTTTTAAGTTATCAGATGTAAGTTTTCAGTTTACTGATTACTGTTCACTGAAAATGCTTCCCACTTCCCCATTCATAATTCATATTACTCTCTCCTATCTCCTTTTTACCTTACCATGAATTATCTTTTAGAAGTTGAACAGGTTTATGCTGGTTATGTGCAGGATTTATACATATTGCAAGGGGTTAACTTTCGCATTGCACCGGGGGAATTAGTCACGGTTATCGGTCCCAATGGTGCGGGAAAATCCACCCTCGCTAAGACGATTTTTGGTTTATTAAAACCCAGTGCTGGAACTATCACTTTTAAGGGAAAAAATATCACTGGTTGGAAATCTAATCAAATCGTTCCCCTCGGTATGGGTTATGTTCCCCAAATTGCTAATGTTTTTCCGTCCCTGAGTATCGAGGAAAATCTAGAAATGGGGGCTTTTACCAGTAAAAAAGCGATTAAACCCCTAAAAGAGCGCATTTATGCCATGTTTCCCCGTTTGCTTGAGCGCCGTCGTCAGAAAGCTGGCACTTTATCCGGAGGAGAAAGACAGATGTTAGCCATGGGAAGAGCGCTAATGTTGCAACCAGATTTATTAATTCTCGATGAACCTTCGGCAGCTTTATCTCCTATCTTAGTAACCAGCGTTTTTGAACAGATAAAAGCGATTAATCAGACGGGAACTGCCATTATTTTAGTGGAACAGAATGCCAAAAAAGCCCTAATGATGTCCGATCGAGGTTATGTTTTAGAAAGTGGTCAAGATCGTTTTCAGGGATCCGGTCAAGATTTACTCAATAACCCGAAAGTAGGGGAATTATACCTCGGGGCGGCTTATCATGGCGCACCAGGAAGGGATTGATATTAAAAGGTATAGGAGAGGGGGAGTGGGTACGGTTAATTCATAGTAGGGTTAATTCATAAGTACCTAGGCAAAATTATTTACACATGACGATCATTGCCCCGTAAGGGTTTTAGCTCGATCGGGCAGGTAATTAATTTTGCATGACTACTTAGTAGGGTTGATTCATAGTAGGGTTGATTCATGAATCAACCCTACCCAAACCCCGGAGCGCATTAGCTTTTCGGTGGGATGCTTACACGCGATTGTTCATATTTTTGTACTAATTTAAGAGTCACTGATAATTGCTGATTGTCGATATTTCTGCAAATGTGGGATGCACCGGGGGGAGATTTTTTCAGTGAACAGTAAACAGTAAACAGTGAACTGAAAACTCAAATCTGACGACCGACGACCGACTACCGAAAACGAAGTTTCACTTTTTAGCATACCAGCGCCATAAAACTCGGGCTAAACGTTGGGGATCGTGACGAACTTTGGCAGTAACTTCATCTTCTGCCATTACATTCGCTAAAACAATGCGATAACCCATTTTTCCCACTTCCTCGCGATCTAAAAAGACGGGATGACTATGCTCTTGGGCGTATAATTGTAGGGATTGGGGCGATGGTGCAGTTCTTTGGGCCAAAACCGCATCAAAGACGCGTTCTTCACAAACTCCTTCGATTGCTCGCAAATGATCAGCCACCGAATAATTATCCGTTTCCCCCGGCTGGGTCATAATATTACAAACATAGACACGGGGGACTGTCACCTGTGCTAGGGCCTGACGAATTGCGGGAACCAACAAATTAGGGATAATACTGGTATAAAGACTACCCGGCCCGATAATAATATAATCTGCCTCCTTGATTGCCGCTAAAGCAGCCGGTAAAGCGACCGGATCGGCAGGATGACAGCCAATCTGACGAATTTGCCCCATAGCTTCGGTTATCTTCGATTCTCCCTCAATAATGCGCCCATCGGCTAACTTAGCCCAGAGACTAACATCGGTAAGGGTAGCAGGTAGCACTTTGCCGCGAATGGCCAAAACTTTGGCACTAGCATCGATCGCCTGTTCCAGATCGCCGGTAATCTCGGTCATAGCGCTGATAAATAAATTACCAAAACTGTGGCCCGATAAACCATCCCCGGCATGAAAGCGATATTGAAACAATTCCGTTAATAACTTTTCCTCATCGGCTAAAGCGGCGATACAATTGCGAATATCCCCCGGGGGTAAAATGCCCATTTCCCGACGTAATCGGCCCGAAGAACCGCCATCATCAGCTACGGTGACAATAGCGGTGATATTAGAACTATACTGTTTTAAACCGCGTAAAAGCGTCGATAAACCCGTACCGCCACCGATGGCCACGATTTTCGGGCCGCGATGGAGACGACGATGGGTGCGTAGGAGATCGACTAATTCCTCCGATGCGTCCGGTTGTAGTGCTTCTGTAATCGTTTCGACAGTGCGACTCTGACCCCAGAATAACAAAAAGACACCCAACAAAACCGCCAGCGGCCCGGAAACAGAATTAGGGACCAAACGGGCGATCGTTTCTAATGCTTGGGAAACAAACTCTAAAAAGCGATTAACTGGGGTTAATTTTACCCAAATAGCCAAACCGAAGGAGGTGAGAAAAACACCGGTTAAACTGATTAAAAGCCAGCGTTTGACAAAAAGACCGGGAGAAAGCCATTTAAACCAACGATTAACCCGTTTAGGCGTTTTTCTGCCCACAGAAGCGGCTATTTTTCCCTTCTGAGCGTTGAGTTCCCGTAGCGTCTGTTTAAATGGACTCATAGATGTGGCCTGGCAGCGAACGCATTGATTCTGGAGAGACTGTAGCCGAAAAAGGGGACAAACTCAAGCTTAATTAGGGTCTGCTGAAAAAGTTTTTTGTGGGGAGAGGGTGTGGGGTGTGGGGTGTAGGGTGTAGGGTTTTCCCGATTTTGAGGAGGTCAATTACCTAATTTTCAGGGAAAAAGTCCAGGGATTTTCCCCCCGATCACTCCCATATCTGGTACTTTTTGATTGCCAAAAAGTCTAAAAGTCTTACCCAACAAGGTTTTTAGATTTATTCAGCCAGCCTGACCTAACCTCCCACTTGAGAATAGGCCGCCTCGGAAATTGTGGGAATATCGGCGTATTTGCCGATAACCGACTGTATAATGCTGTAAACACAGGCGGCAAATGCTCCCAAAAAGACGACGTTAAAAAGAGTTTCTACCACTAAATTCGCCCCTAAACCCCTAGCGACGAAACCTAAGACCAATCCCAATAAATACACCAAAATCTCGATTAAAATCGCCTGCATGGTGTTAAAGCGGATAAAATGACTGATGCGGGGATTGCGTACCACGGCGAAAAAGAGGACGAAAAAGATAATTAAACTGCCAAAGCTTCCCAGAGAACTATAGAGAAAAGCTAAGGGATATAAGGCTATTGCTAAGGCCGCTCCTAAAAAAGGAATTTGCTGAAAGATAAAGATACCGAAGGCAAAAGCCGAATATAAGGGTAAAAGATATACTAAAGCTGCAAAAATGCGATCTTTTGTATCGGTTGAGCCACGCCAAGTCATAATCTATCGTCTCCTGAGACTACTGCTAACTCCCTCCAAGATAACCCGGCAGCCCATCAGACTTCGCGTAACTGAAGAAATTGATCGAGGCCGAACATTCTTGAACCTCGATCGAGTTATCGAAAATTTGGGTTAAAACCCCGTCGTTTTACGACGGCTTTTCCTGATTTTCAATGTAGCACTTAAGAACTTCCAGTGGCGCACCTCCTACAGAAGATACAAAATAACTGGGCGACCAAAGAGCGTCTTTCCCGTGCGGTTTAGGATAACCAGCTTGTCCATACCTACGACTAGAGACTCCCTTTAAAGAATTGACCATTACGGAAATAGATAGTTTTGGCGGGTATTCAATCAATGCGTGTATATGATTAGACTCCCCGTTAAATTCCAATATCTGAAAATTCATTTTTCCCGCAACTTCCCTAAAAGACTTTTCAACTAAAGTCAGACTTTTACCAGTAAAAACCTTACTTCTGTATTTTGTCACACAGACCAAGTGTATTTTTAAATCGGAAACAGAGTTTCTTTCTCTTCGCAACTGACTTGACATTATTAACAGACCTAGTTAGGGGCTGCTGAAAAAGCTTTTCTGGGGCAGGGTGTGGGGTGTGGGGTGTGGGGTGTGGGGTTTGATCGATTTTCAGGTGGTCAACTACCTAATTTTCAGGGAAAAAGTACCTGAATTTTCCCCCCTATCCCCGCAATGGCTGGCACTTTTTGAGGGGAAAAAAGTCCAAAAGTCTTATCCAACAAGGTTTTTAGATTTATTCAGCAAACCCTAGTTAAAATAAATACAGACACACACATCTTAACCCAATGAAAGCGAGGTATCAATACCGTATTTACCCAACAGACCAACAAAAGAGGCTTTTGTCTCAGTTGTTCGGGTGTGTGCGCGTTGTCTGGAACGATACCTTAGCTTACTGTCAAGAACTCTATCGACAAGGGGAGAAAAAGCCAAAATATACTGAGTTATCTAAAAGACTAACTCAAGTCAAGAAAACAGAAGAAAAACAGTGGTTAACCGAGGTTTCTTCTATCCCTTTACAGCAGTCTTTGAGAGACTTAGAGACAGCCTATTCTAACTTTTTTGCATCTTGCAAGGGAGAAAGAAAAGGAAAGAAAGTCAAACCTCCTAAATTTAAGAAGCGTAAATCTAAACAATTAGCAAGATTTACCGATAATGGTTTTACCGTTAACCAACACTGCGTTACTTTAGCGAAAATCGGTGATTTAAGAATAGTTTGGAGTCGCCCATTACCTTCTAAACCTTCTAGCGTCACCGTGATCAAAGACGCATCAGATCGATACTTTCTTAGTTTTGTCGTCGAGATTCAGTCCGAAATACTTCCCAATAATGGGGAGTCAGTGGGAATTGATCTAGGGATTGCTACCTTTGCTACCCTCTCAACAGGAGAAAAGATAGACGCACCGAAACCGTTAAAGAAACGATTAAAACGACTAAGAAAAGCACAGAAAAACCTTTCTAGAAAGCAAAAAGGAAGTAACCGACGGGAAAAAACAAGAAAACGAGTGGCTAAAATCCACGCAAAGATTAAAGACACTCGTACTGATTTCTTGCAGAAACTATCCACTAGAGTTGTTCGTGAAAATCAAACGATAATTTTAGAGGATTTAAACACATCGGGAATGGTTAAAAATCGCAAGTTGTCCCGTGCTATATCAGATTTAGGATGGCGTTCTTTTCGAGATATGCTATCGGCAAAATCTGACAAATATGGGCGTGATTTTCGGATAATTTCCCGATGGGAGCCAACGTCTCAGAGGTGTTCCTGTTGTGGGAATATCGGCGGGAAGAAAGCGTTAAATATCCGTGAGTGGGAATGTCTTTTCTGTGGGACTTTCCATGATCGAGACGTGAACGCCGCAATTAATATCAAGGTCGCCGGTGGGCAATCGGAGACCTCAAAAAACGGACGCAGAGGAAAGTGTAAGACTTCTGTTAAAGAAGCAGCATCCCGTGAAGCGTCAACCCAGCGGTCGGTCGTTCAATTAAGTTTGTTTGATCTGCTGGTCATCACCGTCCGGCCCCGGCGGTGAGGATGTCAATCTCAAACAGAGACGGGGTGCTTGATTTCCTCTAACAGAGCCAGATATTCCTCCTTAAAATACTTTAGGGTACTTAAAATCGGATTGGGAGCGCTTTGACCAAGACCACAAAGACTGGTTTCTTTGACCATTTGACAGAGATGTTCTAGGTTTTCGAGGTCGTGAATATCGGCTTTTCGAGCGATAATTTTGGCCAATAATTCAAACATTTGTACTGTTCCCGTGCGACAGGGGATACATTTACCACAGGACTCCTCGCGACAGAACTCCATATAGAATTTCGCCACTTCCACCATACTGGTAGTATCATCCATAACCACCATCCCCCCAGATCCCATCATCGAACCGAGTTTGGCTAAGGATTCGTAATCCACGGGAGTATCGAGTAAATTAGCGGGAATACAACCCCCAGAGGGGCCGCCGGTTTGTACCGCTTTCACTTGACCATCGGGAACACCACCCCCCATCTCCTCGACAATTTCCCGGAGAGTAATACCCATCGGCACTTCAATCAGCCCATTATTGCGAATTTTTCCCGTCAAAGCGAAGATTTTTGTGCCTTTACTGCTGGCAGTACCGATATTGGCGTACCAAGCGGCTCCCTCGCGGATAATAGCGGCGATATTAGCGTAGGACTCCACGTTATTAATCAGGGTGGGACAACCATCGAGACCCGATTGGGCCGGATAGGGGGGACGGGTGCGGGGAGTACCGCGGCCGCCTTCAATGGAATGGATGAGAGCGGTTTCCTCTCCACAGACAAAGGCCCCCGCCCCGATGCGGATATCTACCTTAAAATCGAAAGTGGACTCGAATACTTGGGAACCCATTAAACCAAATTTTTTGGCCTGATTAATCGCTTTTTGCAGACGATCGATCGCCAGAGGATATTCGGCTCTAACATAGATATAACCATGATCCGCCCCCACAGCATAGGCAGCGATCGCCATTCCTTCCAGGACTAAATGGGGGTCACTTTCCAAGACACTACGGTCCATAAACGCCCCGGGGTCGCCTTCATCGGCATTACAGATAACGTATTTTTGTTTACCCGGTTGTTTAGCCACCGTCGCCCATTTTAAACCGGTGGGATAACCCGCACCTCCCCGGCCGCGCAAACCGCTTTTGGTGATTTCCTCCACCACCTGGGCCGGAGTCATCTCGTAGAGGGCCTTGTAGAGAGATTGATAACCACCGACGGCGATATATTCCTCAATGCGATCGGGATCGATTTTACCGCTATTTTCCCGGACAATTTTGACTTGATGGGAGAAAAAGGGATGTTTTGAGTCCCCTAATTGCACCTCGGTTTTGCCGCCGTTTAAGGCCGCAATAATGCTGGCCGCACTTTCCGGGGTGACTTCTTCGTATAGGAGATCCTGGGGATCCACTTCCACCAACGGACCGCGACCACAAAAACCCATACAACCGACCCCCACCACTTCGACTGTATCCTCTAGGTGTGCCTCTTTGACGGCAGTGGCGAGGTTTTTTTCGATTTGGAGGGAGTTAGCAGCTTGGCAACCGGTGGAAGTGCAACAATGCACCCGGATGCTTTTTTGTCTAGTTTTTTCTTTCTCGGCCACTGCCAATAATTCTTGTAAGTCCATATTTTTCTCAATCCACTAGAGTGAAAAATTACTGGGAGAAACTCTTTAGTTTCGCCAAGACAGTTTCCGAATCTTGTTTTGGGGCCACGACTCCATCGAAGACCACGGCCGGTGCAATCCCACAGGCCCCGATACAACGGGCCGACACTAGGGAAATTTCTCCATCGGCGGTGGTTTCTCCCACTTTGACATCAAAGGCGTTTTCGATGTCTTCGAGGATTTTGCCGCTGCCTTTGACATAACAAGCGGTCCCCATACAGACGATACAGGTGTGTTTTCCCGCCGGTTTCAGGGAAAAGAGATGATAGAAGGTTGCTACCCCATAGACGCGACTGAGGGGCAGTTTTAGCGCCCGGGCAACGTAGAGGAGAACATCTTCTTCTAGGAATCCGAAGGCCTCTTGGGCTTTGTGCAGGACTTCAATCAGGGCTGATTGATTATATCCTGCCCGCTTCATGGTGATGTCGAGGACTTTGAAGCGTTTATCGCCACTGGGATGCTCTTTTTTCTCCGTTTGACGAGGATTGGCAGTTTGCATAAATCTTGACCAAATAAATTTTAGGGGCGATGACGGGAAAAAGATGGAGAGTTGTCGGTTTTCCTTGGTCATCTCCCTGCTTTTATTCTGACACTGGCTCCGGAGGGCGATCGATAACTTTATCTTTCCTTTAGTTATTGGGGGATAGGGGATTTTTCGGCCTTGTCAAATTGAAAGATGCTCCGAATCAGCCTGGAACTGAAATTACTTTGATAGCAAGGATTGCATTGCATCTTTCCTATAATAGTGTTTAATCAACGAATAGGGCCTTTTATGGCGGGCTTAAGTGGGGAACAAGAGTCGCTCGATTTAGCAGTGGAATATAGCTAAGTAATAGCTGTAGGGCTAATTCATGAATTAGCCCTACAATCAATTATGATGAACCCTGGAAATAGAAAACGGGTTTATCGAAGAAACCCGTTTTCTGCGGGTTTTTTTGCGGGAAGCATCCCCCTCTCCTCGTAGGTTAAAGGGATGAGGTCATAACAATATGTTGCCAAAGGCGACTTTTCAGAATATAATGTAGAAGAGTAGTCATTCATCGCTCAGATTAGTTAAGATGATATTACATGACTAATAATATTGACCATGATCGCTTGTTTAAGGAGTTAATCTCCACCTTTTTTGTCGAATTTATTGAGTTATTTTTTTCCTCAATTGATGGATTATTTAGATAGAGACTCGATTACTTTTTTAGACAAAGAAGTATTTACCGATGTCACGGAAGGAGAAAGACATGAAAGCGATTTAGTCGCACAGGTTAAGTTTCGCGGAAAAGAATCGTTTTTTCTGATTCATGTAGAGGCGCAGGAAAGTTCCCGCAAGTGGTTTAACCGGCGAATGTTTACTTATTTTGCTCGCTTTCATGAGAAATTTGTCTTACCGATTTATCCGATTGTCATTTTCTCTTATTCAAAGCCAAAAAGAGCAGCGATTAGTCAATATGTAGTCGATTTTCCCGATTTAAAAGTCTTAGAATTTAATTATCAAGTAGTGCAGTTAAATCGATTAAATTGGCGAGATTTTCTCAATCAAACGAATCCAGTTGCTTCAGCTTTGATGGCGAAGATGAACATTGCCGAGAAAGAGCGAGCCAAGGTAAAAGCGGAATGTCTGCGCTTGTTAATTACTTTAAAGTTAAATCCTGCAAAAATGCAATTAATTTCTGGATTTATTGATACATATCTCAATCTTAATCCGGTGGAAGAGAGACAATTTCAAGAAGAGATTAGCACATTTAGTCAACCGGTACAGGAGGGAGTTATGCAAATTACCACCAGTTGGATGCGTCAAGGTATTGAACTAGGTATCGAACAAGGTATCGAACGGGAAAAGACATTGATTCTTCGTCAACTTAAACGAAAGTTAGGGGAGATTAATCCTTCATTGGAAACTAAAATTATGGAGTTAAGTATTGATGATGTCGAAGCATTAGCAGAAGCTTTATTCGATTTCTCTACAGTTAAAGATTTAATCAGTTGGTTAAATACTTTAACTGCCTAGCTTTGACGTTAGCGATTGCATCTTCCCAACAAATGAGAAAACGGGTTTCTTTGAGAAACTCTTTGAGAAACCCGGTTTCTTGTAATAAATGTTAATTTGTGTTACAGGTATCTTGAAAGATTTGGGATTCTTTGCATAAAATAGTCGCATTAATCTTTTGCGGTTAACGTCATGACTTCTACCCTTTTGCCGAGCTTTCCTGCTGTTGACGATGTTTTGTTCAATTTTGCTCAATCTGATGGCTTGAGTCAAGCTAATCAGGTGAATAGTGTGAGAAATCAGCGTTTAACCGCTACCGTAGTTTTCCTCGATGCTGGTGTCACCGATTATCAAAGTCTCCAAGCTGGAGTAATTCCAGGAGTCGCCACCGTTATTCTCTCTCCCAATCAAGACGGAATCGAACAAATCTCCGCTTTTTTACCACAAAATCCCCAGATTAGCACCATTCACCTCTATTATTAAATCGGTGCGTTACGCTATCGCGCTTCACAGCCTACGAGTAAGCAAACAACTCAAATGAACCCAACAACCGCCAATTATGATGAACCCTGGAAAGAAGCATTAAGCGAGTATTTTGAAGCGTTTTTATGCTTCTTTTTTCCTGAAGTTCACCAATTGATTGATTGGACAAAAATTCCCGAATCCCTAGAAAAAGAACTCAAACGGATTACCGCTTCCTCTAAAACAAAAAAACGTTTTGCTGACAAACTTTATAAAGTTTGGTTACTCAGGGGTGAAGAAGTCTGGATTTTGATTCATATTGAAATTCAAAGCCAATACGAAGAAAATTTCCCTCAGAGGATGTATATTTATAACTATCGTGCCTTTGATTTGTATCAGAAACCGGTTATCAGTCTGGCAATTTTAGGAGATGAACGAGTAAATTGGCGACCAGATTCCTATAATTATACTATCGCCGGCTGTGAAGTGAGTCTGAAATTCCCAACGGTTAAATTACTGGACTATGAGGAAAGATGGTCAGAACTAGAAGCAAGTAGCAATCCTTTTGCTATAATAGTCATGGCACACCTGAAAACAAAAGCAACTACTGGGAAGCTGCCACAACGGGAACAGTGGAAGTGGAAGTTAATCAGGGGATTGTATGAAAAGGAGTTCGAGAGGGAACAGATAATTAAACTGTTTGAAATCATCGACAATATGATGACTTTATCCCCTGAATTACAGTCAAGTTTAGAAAGTAAAATCAAACAATTTGAGGAGGAAAGAACCATGCCTTTAATGAGTAATATGGAGTTACGAGGAATCGAACGCGGTAAGGAAATTGGTAAGGAAATTGGGGAGTTACGAGGGATAGAACGCGGTAAAGAAATAGGCAAGGAAATTGGTAAGGAAATTGGTAAGGAAATTGGTAAGGAAATTGGTAAGGAAATTGGAGCGTTAGAAAATGCTCGTAACTATGTTAAAACGGTGCTGAAAACGCGATTGGGTGATATTCCAATAGAAATTGAGCAAGCTGTTGATAAAATTTCTGTATTATCGATTTTAGACGAGTTACTGAAATCGGCATTAACCGTTAATTCTTTTGATGAGTTGCATCAACTTTTAGAACAATAGTCTCACTAATTTTCTTCTCCAATGAACCAAACAACCGCCAATTATGATGAACCCTGGAAAGAAGCATTAAGCGAGTATTTTGAAGCGTTTTTATACTTCTTTTTCCTGAAGTTCACCAATTAATTGATTGGACAAAAATTCCCGAATCCCTAGAAAAAGAACTCAAACGGATTACCGCTTCAGCTAAGACAAAAAAACGTTTTGCTGACAAACTCTATTCAGTTATCAGTTATCAGTTATCAGTTATCAGTGACTAATTGGAAGCAAGCAGCAATCCCTTTGCTATAATAGTCATGGCACACCTGAAAACAAAAGCGACTACTGGGAAGCTGCCAGAACGGGAACAGTGGAAGTGGAAGTTAATCAGGGGATTATATGAAAAGGAGTTCGAGAGGGAACAGATAATTAAACTGTTTGAAATCATCGACAATATGATGACTTTATCCCCTGAATTACAGTCAAGTTTAGAGAGTAAAATCAAACAATTTGAGGAGGAAAGAACCATGCCTTTAATGAGTAATATGGAGTTACGAGGAATCGAACGCGGTAAGGAAATCGGTAAGGAAATTGGTAAAGAAATTGGAGCGTTAGAAAATGCTCGTGATTTTGTGAAAAAAGTTTTGGAAAACCGACTAGGCGATATCCCTGGAGATATTGGACAATGTCTCAATGATGCTTCAGTTATTTCGGTTTTAGAAGAGATGTTAAAAGCCGCACTTATAGTAAATTCTTTTGAGGAGTGTAGGAAGTCTTTTAGTATCATCATAAATAAGTAGGGTGGGTAATACCTACCTTACTTAGTAAACTGTTTGAAATCATCGACAATATGATGACTTTATCCCCTGAATTGCAGTCAAGTTTAGAGAGTAAAATCAAACAATTTGAGGAGGAAAGAACCATGCCTTTAATGAGTAATATGGAGTTACGAGGAATCGAACGCGGTAAAGAAATAGGCAAGGAAATTGGTAAGGAAATTGGGGAGTTACGAGGGATAGAACGCGGTAAAGAAATAGGCAAGGAAATTGGTAAAGAAATTGGTAAGGAAATTGGAGCGTTAGAAAAGGCTCGTAACTATATTAAAACGGTGCTGAAAACGCGATTGGGTGACATTCCAATAGAAATTGAGCAAGCTGTTGATAAAATTGCTGTATTATCGATTTTAGACGAGTTACTGAAATCGGCATTAACCGTTAATTCTTTTGATGAGTTGCATCAACTTTTAGAACAATAGTCTCAGTAATTTTCTTCTCCAATGAACCAAACAACTGCCAATTATGATGAACCCTGGAAAGAAGCATTAAGCGAATATTTTGAAGCGTTTTTATACTTCTTTTTTCCTGAAGTTCACCAATTGATTGATTGGACAAAAATTCCCGAATCCCTGGAAAAAGAACTCAAACGGATTACCGCTTCAGCTAAGACAAAAAAACGTTTCGCTGACAAACTTTATAAAGTCTGGTTACTCAGGGGTGAAGAAGTCTGGATTTTGATTCATATTGAAATTCAAAGTCAATACGAAGAAAATTTCCCTCAGAGGATGTATATTTATAACTATCGGGCCTTTGATTTGTATCAGAAACCGGTTATCAGTCTCGCTATATTAGGAGATGAACGAGTAAATTGGCGACCAGATTCCTATAATTATACCATCGCTGGTTGTGAAGTCAGCCTCAAATTCCCAACAGTTAAATTACTGGACTATGAGGAAAGATGGTCAGAACTAGAGGCAAGTAGTAATCCCTTTGCTATAATAGTGATGGCACACCTGAAAACAAAAGCGACTACTGGGAAGCTGCCAGAACGGGAACAGTGGAAGTGGAGGTTAATCAGGGGATTATATGAAAAGGAGTTCGAGAGAGAACAGATAATTAAACTGTTTGAAATCATCGACAATATGATGACTTTATCCCCTGAATTGCAGTCAAGTTTAGAGAGTAAAATCAAACAATTTGAGGAGGAAAGAACCATGCCTTTAATGAGTAATATGGAGTTACGAGGAATAGAACGCGGTAAAGAAATAGGCAAGGAAATTGGTAAGGAAATTGGGGTGCTAGAAAAAAGCCGTGATGACATAAAAACAGTTTTAACTGTGCGGTTTGGACAGATTTCTTCAGAAATTGAAGAGATAATCGGCAAAATGACTAACCCTACTATCTTAGAAGAGCTACTAAAATTAGCAGCTACCGCTAATTCTCTCGCAGAATTTAGGCAGTCTTTGGCAAGAATCCAATAATCTTGTCCTAATATCTAGAAAACGGGTTTCTCAAAGGAACCCGTTTTCTGTATATAATGTTAATTTATGTTATGGAAGTCTTGAAAAATTGGCGATTGTTTGCACAAAATAGTCGCATTAATCTTTTGCAGTTAACGTCATTACTTCTTCTCTTTTGCCGAGCCTTTCTGCTGTTTACGATAGTTTGTTTAATTTTGCTCAAGCTGATGGCTTGGTTCAAGTTAATCAGGTGGATAATACAAGAAATCAGGGTTTAACCGCACCGAATTTAATTTGATTTTCTCTGATTCATGAATAAACCTGATGAAAAAAAAAAAAAAAATAAGCATATTTTATATTCTATTGACGGTAGAAAAAAACGCTCTCAAGATGGTAGAAACGATTAATTGATGGTTTGACAGTCTTCAAGCCTAACCTAGACTGGCTGCGGTTGCGGAAAACAGGCTGACTCGACTGAATAAATAATATTAAAGCAGCTTGTGGGCAATGTCCACCCTACACCACTTACCAGGAACCCTTGCATTATGTCTCGCCAAACTAATCTCAACCAGTCCGTAGTTTTCCTCGATGCTGGTGTCACCGATTATCAAAGTCTCCAAGCTGGAGTAATTCCAGAAGTCGCCACCGTTATTCTCTCTGCCAATCAAGACGGAATCGAACAAATATCCGCTTTTTTACAACAAAATCCCCAGATTACCACCATTCACCTGGTTTCCCATGGTGCGCCTGGATGCTTATATTTAGGGAATTGTCAACTCAATTTAACAAATATTTACGATTACCGCCAACAGTTACAGAGTTGGGCAAAGATTAATCGTATTCTATTGTACGGTTGTCAGGTCGCGGCGGGAGATGCAGGAGAAGAATTTATTGAGAAGTTGCATCAGTTGACGGGTGCGACGGTGATGGCTTCAGCGACACCTACGGGAAGTAGTCGAGGGGGAGGAAGTTGGGAGTTAGAGGTAATAGTTTCTCGCGCTGAAAGTGAGCAAGATTTGAATATTTCCTTGGCGTTTGGTGGGGAGACTTTAGCGACTTATGAGGGAGTATTTGCTCTTTCTTTAGTGGGTAATTATGATACTCCTGGCTTCGCTATGGATGTGAAAGTAGTGGGGAGCTATGCTTATGTAGCTGATTTTAGTTTAGGGCTGCAAATTATCGACATCAGCAACCCTACTAACCCCACTCTCATCGGCAATTATGATACTTCTGGCTTCGCTATGGATGTGCAAATAGTCGGCAATTACGCATATTTGGCTGATTATTATTCAGGACTGCAAATCATCGACATCAGCAATCCAAGCAACCCCACTCTGACAGGCAATTATTCTGGTTTTGGTTTGGGTTATGGGCTGGAGGTAGTGGGAAACTACGCTTATGTAGCTAGTTATTATCAAGGACTGACAATCATCGACATCAGCAATCCAAGCAACCCCACTCTCATCGGCAATTATGATACTTCTGGTCAAGCTTTGGAAGTCCAAGTAATCGGTAATTACGCTTATGTAGCTGATTATGAGTCAGGACTGCAAATTATCGATGTCAGTAACCCGGAAAACCCCACTCTGAAAGGTAATTATGATACTCCTGGCATTGCTAGTGATGTGGAAGTAGTAGGCAACTACGCTTATGTAGCTGATGGTTGGGATGGAGGACTGCAAATTATCGACATCAGCAACCCTACCAACCCCATTTTCATTGGCAATTATGATACTAACAACGCTGCTTATGATGTGGAAGTAGTGGGAAATTACGCTTATGTAACTGATGATATGGCAGGACTGAAAATCATTGACATTAGCAACCCGACTAACCCCACTCTCATCGACTATTACGATGATTTTTCTACCGTTGCTTATGGTGTGGAAGTAGTGGGGAATTACGCATATCTAGCTGATTATTTTGACGGTTTAAAGATTATTGATGTAAGTGGCTTCAATAACCCATCGCCTTTACCAAGTGTCACCTTAGCAGTCTCTACCACCAGTGTTACCGAAGATGGAACAACTAATTTAGTTTACACTTTCACCCGCACAGGAGACACAACCAATCCTTTGACGGTCAATTTTACAACAGTCGATGATACAGCCTGGTGGAAAACAGCCATCTTTAATACAGATTACAGTCAAACTGGTGCAGCCAGTTTCCCAAATTACTCAAATGAAACAGGAACAGTGACTTTTGCTGCTAATTCTGCGACTGCAACTGTAACAATTGACCCCACAGCAGATACCACAGTTGAAGATGACGAAACCGTCAGCTTAACCCTCACTTCTGGGACTGACTATACAGTTGGGACAACTACTCCAGTGACGGGGACGATTCTCAATGATGATACCCGTGTTACTCTTCAGGTTTCTCCTAGTCTTGTTACCGAAGATGGGACAACCAACTTAGCTTACTTCTTCTACCGCGAGGGTGTAACAACCAATGCTTTGACAGTTAACTATACAGTTGGGGGGACAGCTACCCTTAATACAGACTACACCCAAACTGGTGCAGCGAGTTTTAATGGGACAACAGGGACAGTGACTTTCGCCGCTAATGCTAATAATGCTACCGTAACAATTGACCCGACAGTAGATAATATAGCTGACCCGGATGAAACTGTAACTTTAACCCTCGCTTCGGGGACTGGTTATACAGTGGGGACAACCACCACAGTGACGGGAACAATTAATGACGATATCAACCCCCCTACCCCCACTTTCATCAGCAAATATGATACTCCCGGATGGGTTTGGGATTTGAAAGTAGTTGGGAATTACGCATATTTGGCTGATTGGACTTCAGGACTGCAAATTATCGACATTAGCAACCCCACTAACCCCATTTTCAAAGGCAATTATGATACTGACGCTGCTTATGGTGTCGAAGTAGTGGGGAATTACGCTTATATAGCTGATGGGAGTTCAGGACTACAAATCATCGACATCAGTAACCCTAGTAATCCCACTTTCATCGGCAATTATGCTAATTTTGGTGCGGTTCTTGGTGTGCAAGTAGTTGGAAATTACGCATATCTGGTTAATAATGGGGCTTCATCACTGCAAATCATCGACATCAGCAATCCCACCAACCCCACATTAAAAGGCAGTTATGATGATGATTATGACCCTGCTTTTGGTTTACAGGTAGTAGGAAATTACGCATATCTAGCTGATGGAGAGTCGGGACTGAAAATTATCGACATTAGCAATCCCACTAATCCCATCTTAAAAGGCAGTTATGATACTTCTTATGCTTTTGGTGTGCAAATAGTCGGTAACTATGCTTATGTAGCTGATTGGGATTCAGGATTGCAAATCATCGACATCAGCAATCCCACCAACCCCATATTAAAAGGCAATTATTATAGTTCTGGCCATGCTGCTAATGTGCAAGTAATCGGTAACTACGCATATCTAGCTGCCCAGTCGGGGGGTTGGGGGGGTTATGGACTACAAATCATCGACATCAGCAACCCTACTAATCCCACTATCAAAGGTAATTATAAAAACTTTTACTCTCCTTTGTCATATGCGTATATAGTCCGTGATGTGCAAGTAGTTGGTAATTATGCTTATGCCGCCGGATCAAACTCTCCTGGTGCAGGCGGATTGCAAATTATTGATGTGAGTGAGTTTACCAATCCACAAACTGTTACTCTTGCTGTCTCTCCCAGTAGTGTCAATGAAGATGGGACAGCTAATCTCATTTATACCTTCACCCGTAGTGGTGTAACAACAAATGCTTTAACAGTCAATTACACCCTGGGAGGGACAGCTACTCTTAATACCGACTATACTCGTACAGGGACTACCAATACAGTCACCTTTGCTGCTAATTCAGCGACTGCGACTGTAATCGTTGACCCAACTCCTGACACAACTGCTGAAAGTAATGAAACTGTTATTTTAACCCTCGCTTCTGGGACTGGTTATACAATAGGTACGACCACCGCAGTTACCGGGACGATTACTAATGACGATTTCTCCAAACTCTCCATCAATAATATCACCGTAGTGGAAGGTAAAGATAATAATGCCATCCTCACCGTCACAGTTGATAACCCCAATTCACAACCAATTACCTTCAACTATACCACTGGACCCATTGATGCTACCGCCAATGTAGATTACACTAGCAAAACTGGAACTATCACCATTGCACCTAATACTGCCACCGCTACTATTAGCATTCCCCTCCTCAATGATAACCTCAATGAACCTGATGAAGTCTTCACCGTCACCCTCTCCAATCCGGTTAATGCTACCATCAATCCCGAAGGAGGAATAGGAGAAGTTATCATTACTGATACTTGGCAAAGCAGTCTTACTCGCACCTTACCCAACAATGTGGAAAACCTCAGACTAATTAGCAGTAATAATGTTAATGGTACGGGTAACGCTGGTAACAATAAAATCACCGGAAATAGTGGTATTAATCAAATCAATGGCGCTAACGGTGCTGATACTTTAACCGGTGGTAATGGTGCAGATACTTTCATCTTCCAATTTGGTCAATCTACCATATCAACAAGGGATCGTATCACAGATTTTGCCATCAATAGTGATAAAATTGACTTATTAACTCAAGCTGGAAACGCTATCAGTGCGCCTAGCAATTTCAGTCGTGCTGCTAATAGCACTGTCACCACTTTACAGAATTTAATCAATCAGGTATTTACTGATGCCAATGGAGCCACTACAGGTAATCAAGGATTAGCGGTTAATAGTGCCGCCTTAGTGCAGGTAACAACCGGTGCAATAGCTGGAACTTACCTCGTTATTAATGATAGCGCGGCTGGCTTCCAATCCAGCAATGATTTATTAATAAATATCACCGGATTTACTGGTACTTTGCCAGCTTTAGGGAACATTCCAGTGGGTAATTTCTTTATCTAAGTTTCTAAGTCACCTAGAAAACGGGTTTCTCGGAGAAACCCGTTTTCTGTCTTAAAAATTGTCAGCTACCCCCGCCATTTATTAGTCACATATTTCTTAACATAAAGTTGGACAACAACTATCGCATAACTTCACAATAACTTGATATTATTATTACAATAGTCTCAAAAACAATGATCGAATTAAGTCCCGCCGCCGCTAGAGAAATTGAACGTTGGAGTCAAAGCCGTCGTCTGACTGGTTCCTATCTGCGTTTGGCCGTAAAAAACGGTGGTTGTTCGGGACTTCACTACCATCTCGAATTAACCCCTATTGCGGCAGAAAACGATCGCTTTTATCAAAGTCAGGGTATTAATATTTTAGTTGATCCTGACAGCGATCGCTACCTACAAATTTTAAAATTAGACTATTCAGAAGATCTCATGGGTGGTGGTTTCCGTTTTACCAATGCCAACACCCAAAATACCTGCGGTTGTGGTCTTTCCTTTAGTGCTTAGTTAACTGGTCCAAATAGCCAAGACAACTAAAAGCGCATTAACCAGATAAAAAGCTCCCACAATCTTCGTTTCCGTCCAACCACTTAATTCTAAATGATGATGAAAAGGAGCCATTTTTAATAATCTTTTGCCCTTGCCATCGGGTCCTTTTGTCGCTTTATAATAGATAACCTGAGCGATTACCGAAAGAGATTCCAGAAAGAAGAGACCACTAATTAAAAATAATCCCCAGAGATGTCCAGTAATTAAACCCACTGCAGCTAAAGCACCTCCCAAAGCGAGGGAACCCGTATCACCCATGAACACTTTAGCGGGGTTGCGGTTATGAAAAATGAAGCCTAGACAAGCACCAGCAAAACAAGTGCAGAAAATCGCCAAATCTGGATGACTAGGAGCGATAATAATGGCTAAACCCAAAAAAGCGATCGCACCTGTTCCCCCCGCTAATCCATCCACCCCATCGGTGAGATTAGTGGCGTTACTTTCAGCCACCAGGACAAATCCCGCCAAAATCCAGAAGAAAAAGCCCAAAGGAATGACTAATCGACCCCAAAGGGTGATATCGGTACTCACCTGATTGACCAACATCCAGAGGCAAAAAAGCACCGCCCCCGTTATCTGTAAAATTAACTTCATCCGGGGAGATAGGCCTTTATTCGACTTATAACGCAGAATTTGCCAATCATCTAACCAACCGATACCCATGTAAGCAAAAGTCAGCAAAGCAACCGCCACCACATTAGGAGTAAATTTAGACCAGATTAAAGCGAAAATAAGGGCTACTGGCACAAAAAAGCTGCCTCCCATGGTTGGGGTTCCTGCTTTCTTTAAATGAGCCTGGGGTCCATCTTCGCGCATGATCTGACCCATTTTCAAGCGCCGCAGCATCGGTACTACTTGACAACCAAGACCAGCACTGATTAACGTTGTGGCCATCAGGGGGATTAACAGGGAATTAGTGGACTGAAAAAAAACTACTAACAGAAATAGTAATCCCGTTAGTAGAATCAGGAGATGGGTTCCAGTGGGTTTTTTAAAGATAGGGGCGGAAAAAATGTTAGCGTTCACGACTAAAGCGTCAGATAAGGGGAAAATTTGCCAAAGAAGACGGGATTAATCTTCATCTAAGACTAATTCATCTTCGTCGTCATCATAACCGATATCATCGACATCCATGAGTTCAGATAGTTCCACATCTTCTTCGAGAGTGAGATCTGGTTCGGCGATTTTATCCCGGGGAATCATGCGATTATTTTTTTCTAACCACTCGACAATGGAAGCGTCTTTTTTTAGGGGAATAACCGCGGCCGGTTCATAGCGGGGTTCTTGACGAATAGAAGGATTAAGCATAATTACTCGACGATTAGCAGCAATCATTTCGAGTTTACCATGTCTTTTAAGGCTCTGATAATCTCTTGATTGGCCGCGGGGAAAGTGTAATGATCTAGTTCCTCGATAGTTACCCAGCGGATTTCTTCACATTCGATCGCTCTTGCTTGGCCGCTGAGATAACGACAGTTATATACTTGTAGATTAACCCGAAAATGACTATAGGTGTGATCGATGGTGATTAAATGACTATCCACTGCGATTTCAATGCCAATTTCTTCTAATACCTCCCGTTTAATACATTCCTGTACCGTTTCATTGCCTTCGATTTTGCCACCGGGGAATTCCCAAAAACCGCCCAAGAGTCCCTTGGCTAGACGGCGATCGATTAAAATTAAATCTCGATCATCTCTAATTACGGCCACACCGATTTGTTTACAGGGTAAAGAGTCTGTTTCTGGAATCATAGCGGTTATTAGCGAAAAAATCGGAAAAAATAGTTAAAAACTGACTGCGGAAAATTGAGTCAAAAGATGATATGATCGAGAATTGTACGATTAACGATTAACAATGACAGTCAGTTCCGAATCAAAGTTTATTTTAAAAGTATTGTGGTTAGATCAGAACGTAGCGATCGCTGTGGATCAGGTGGTCGGCAAAGGAACTAGCCCCCTCACCGCTTATTTTTTCTGGCCGCGTCATGATGCTTGGCAACAACTGCAAGAGGAGTTAGAAGCAAAACACTGGATTGATGAGTCCGATCGCGTCGATGTTCTCAACAAAGCCACAGAAGTAATTAATTTTTGGCAAGAGTTACGCAATCAAGGCCGACAAATCCCCATGGCCGATGCACAGTTAAAATTCCCCGAAGTTGTTTTTAGTGGTAGCAATTAATTTATAGCAGTTATCTTAATGGGGAGCGACAAAATCTCCAGTTTTAGGCAACGGAAAACAGGAAACTTTTTCAGTGATCACCGAGCAGTAGGAGAACAGCAACTTCTCAATAAGTAGGGAGGCACAATTATTTGTAGGATGGGTTAGCGGTAGCGTAACATAATCGGGCGTTGGGTTTCATGCTTCAACCCAACCTACTGATAACTGATCACTGATCACTGATCACTGATCACTGATCACTGAAAAAGAATCGGGTAGGTTTATATAAACCCGCCCGATTTTGCTTTAATTTAATGTGATTTGGCTTGGTTTAAACCGATACTAAACCGCCTGCGGCCTGGTATCTAGCGCGTGCTTTGCGCCATGATTGTTGCGCTTGGATAGTTTTGCGACGGTCATCCCCTTTACTGACTTCATCGAGACGGGTTTGGGCCTGTTCGTATTCGGCGCGAGCTTTTTCTTTATCGATTTTTGAGCCTAATTCCGCCCCATTAACGAGGACTTTGATCTCATTATTTTCGACTTCGGCAAAACCGCCCAAAACCGCGATATTTTCCCAGTCTTTCCCCGGTCGAATTCGCATTACGCCAATATTCAGGGCAGTTAATAAAGGAGCGTGACCGCTAAGAATACCTAATTGTCCCGTGGAACTGGGTAGGATTACTTCTTCGGCCACGTTATCCCAGACAATGCGATCGGGTGTAATAACCCGTACTGTAATGCTCATTGGTGATAATAACGATAATTTTGGCAGATTTCTGGGTTTAGTAACCGCGTTTAGCGGTTACTACTGACTTTTAATTAGCCTTTTTTGAGTTTTGCGCCTTTAGCGATCGCTTCATCGATACTGCCGACCATATAGAACGCTTGTTCGGGTAAGCTATCGAGTTCACCTTTGAGGATCATCTGGAAGCCTTTGATCGTATCAGCGAGGGTAACGTATTTACCCGGGGAACCGGTGAAAACTTCCGCCACGAAGAAAGGTTGCGAGAGGAAACGCTCAATTTTGCGAGCGCGGTCAACGGTGAGACGATCTTCTTCCGATAATTCGTCTAAACCGAGAATAGCGATGATGTCCTGTAACTCTTTATAGCGTTGCAGGGTAGATTGGACGGCGCGAGCGGTGCCGTAGTGTTCATCACCGACGATATCAGCTTGGAGCATGGTGCTGGTGGAACCGAGGGGATCTACCGCCGGATAGATACCTTTGGAAGCCAGACCCCGGGATAGTACTGTTGTTCCGTCCAAGTGAGCGAAGGTAGTAGCGGGAGCGGGGTCAGTCAAGTCATCCGCGGGTACATAGACCGCTTGGATGGAAGTGATCGATCCCTCTTTGGTGGAGGTAATCCGCTCTTGCAGGTCGCCTACGTCAGTGCCGAGGGTGGGTTGGTATCCTACCGCAGAAGGCATCCGACCGAGGAGCGCCGATACTTCCGAACCGGCTTGCACGAAACGGAAGATATTATCAATAAATAAGAGTACGTCTTGCTTGTTGACATCGCGGAAGTATTCGGCCATGGTCAAAGCGGAGAGACCGACGCGCATTCTCGCTCCGGGGGGTTCGTTCATCTGACCGTAAACGAGGGCGATTTTCGATTCTTCGGGGTTATCAGCGTTGATTACCTTCGATTCGATCATCTCGTTGTAGAGGTCGTTTCCTTCGCGGGTTCTTTCACCCACACCGCCAAAAACCGAGACACCCCCGTGTTGAATGGCGATATTGTTGATTAATTCCATCATAATGACGGTTTTGCCCACACCAGCACCCCCAAAGAGGCCGATTTTGCCCCCTTGACGGTAGGGGGTGAGCAGGTCAATCACCTTGATACCGGTTTCAAAAACCGTCGGTGTTACTTCAAGATCGACTAATTTGGGAGCGGGACGGTGAATAGGAGAGGTTTCGGTGACGTTAACCGGTCCTTTTTCGTCCACGGGTTCACCAAGAACGTTAAAAATCCGACCGAGGGTGCATTTACCCACGGGAACGCTAATCGCCGCGCCAGTGTCCACGATATCCATACCGCGCACTAAACCATCGGTGGTACTCATGGCAACGGCCCGCACTTGGTTGTCACCGAGTAACTGTTGTACTTCACAAGTAACGGATAAATTTTGACCGGCGGAGTTAGTTCCTTTTACGGTTAAGGCATTATAAATACGGGGCAGGTTGCCACTGGGAAATTCGGCATCGATGACCGGACCGATGATCTGGACGATTTTACCAACGTTAGTTTCTGTTGTCGCTACCATTGTTTATGTCTACTCTGGGTTTTAGCTGATAACTCCCACAAGGGGAAAGTCTTAATTTTTTGTAAAATTAGCCAATACTCAGCTTATCACGCTAGGGGATCAGATCAGTTATCAGTCACCAGTGATCCGATTTGAGTTTTCCGAGTCTGAGCGGTGATCGGTATTAAATGGCAATTTTCTGCTTACTGGTTGCTGATCACCGATAAAAAGTAAGGCAGGCCTTAGCCTACCTTAAAACAAAGCGAGGTTGATCAACTTTGGGGATGCCGATGCGGATGCAGCGGATGGAATTGGTCTATTACCATATATTGTCGATTATAGCAAGGGTTTTGCTGGTTGCCTAGATTCAAATAAAAAATAATTCAAAGCTTGACCATAGATTTTAATCTATGTATTGAACCACAAGAACTATCTCCTGTCAAATTTTCAAGGGACAGCTTTAGATAGGGTTTATGGTAGGGGCGCAATGCTTGCGCTCAAAATGTGTTATGGATATTTCTAAGTATCTAAGCACAATTAATTACACATCTAAGCCACTACTCCGTCAGACTTCTGCTGTGATCAGTAAACAGTGAACTGAAAACTCAAATCCGATCCCTAATAGCTGTATCCCGTCTCCCGTCTCGGAGTCTCCCGTCTCGGAGTCTCCCGTCTCGGAGTCTCCTGTCTCGGAGTCTCGACTAGGAAATTAATTTTCCACGACTACTTACAAAACTGAGATGCACTCCCTTCCCTCAACTGTCCGGGAGAATTGTGCTGTAAGATAAGTGGGTGGGTGGAATTAAATATAAGATGAACGGCTCTTCTGGTTTCTGTGTGGAAACGAGGTCTATACTGATAGTTTATTCCGCCAAATAGCACTAAAAGTCTTGCCTGATAAGCATTTCACGATTCCATAAGCAAAAATTATCACACAAAGTCGAGAAGAGCCGATGAACGTAGGTTGGGTTGAAGCATGAAACCCAACGCCTGATTATGTTATGCTACCGCTAACCCATCCTACAAATAATTTTGCCTCCCTACTTATCTTCAGTTTCAATTGTTTAGGCTCGCAATCCTAGATGAGAATAAATTTCGGTAGCTTTTGCGGCAATAGATCAATAATCTGAGGAAATTATCGGTTAATTATATGAATTCTGCTAAAATTATCGCCATTATCACGGGAGCGATTTCGATTTTAATCGCCGTTGCCTATTTAATCCTAGTTCAGATTCTTGACTTTCGTAGCGAGATGATTCCCGCTCCCCTAGAAGTTATTTTTCCCGGATGATAAAAATCGGGGTTTAAAATGTTTCAACCCCGAAAAAAAGCAATTTTTGAGCGGATTAACCCACTGGTTGTAATACTAAATCCGGTTATTAAAAACTGATTATCTATTATAGCTTTTAAAGTGGAGGGTTGCATCAAAAGAGTTGCTCTGGCCTTATTGCCGGGGTCGTCTTTGCCAAGCAACAACTAATTTAATTTCCTCATAACTATAATTATCTCCCAGATTTTCTTTGAGAGTTTTCAGGGATTGATCACCCACTTTTTTAATCGCTAAACGAATATATTCCTGTTTATTTTTAGAGACTAACTGATTAATATCAATTTCGTAACCCGCTTCCAGCAATTTAGCTAAATGTTCATAGATGGTTGAGACTTTTAAGCTTCTTTTGCGAGCGATTTCTTCCGCATTCAAACCATCTTGATAGTATTGGAGAGTGAGGAATTGAGTAGAGGGAAGACTATCCTGACAAAAATCATTAATTGCCGCTATAAATATATCACCATACTGCTGCACTTTGCTTTGTACTACTCCAGAAATTTGACGAAACTCCCCTAAACTCCGGGGTTTTGATTGAGCCATCAAACGCAGACTAGAATCATGAAAAATAACGTAGGGAGGAACCCCTTGACTATCGGCAATTTTTTTCCGCAGTTGTCGCAAGCGCTCGAATAATAAATCACTTTCCAGCGTATTGGGATTGTCGTCTCCCAAGATTTGACCGTTAGCTTTTTGGGGGACAGCAATAAACACGGAACGTTGTTTCCGCATCACTTCCCAACTGTTTTGATTAAGTTTCAAGATTCTAAAATTGTCTTCAGTTTCTACCAGTAGATTTTGCTGGACAAGGGAACGACTTAAACGTTTCCACTCCCCGACAGTTTTATCTTTACCGATGCCATAAGTAGATAATAAATGATGTTGATATTGGGTGATTCTTTCACCTTTTCCTCCCCTCAGCACGTTGATTATGTGCATCATACCGAATTTTTGTCCCGTCCGCGCCACACAGGATAAAAATTTTTGTGCCTCGATTGTCCAATCCTCGGAATTGTTACCATTCCGACAGTTATCACAGTTACCACAGTTACCTGAAAAACTTTCGCCAAAGTAGCCTAGTACACTCGATCTTCTGCATTCAGTCCCTTCGGCATAATCTAACACCTGTCGCAATTGTTGACGAGCTTTCTGTTGTTCATTTTGCTCGGTTTTTTGGTTAATAAAATACTCAATTTTTCTGGCATCTGCAAAGCTAAAAAAGAGGGTACATTTAGCCGGTTCTCCGTCCCTACCGGCGCGGCCCGATTCTTGATAATATCCCTCTAAATTGCGGGGTAAATCATAATGAACGACAAAGCGCACATCTGGTTTATTAATCCCCATACCGAAGGCAATTGTTGCCACCATAATCTGCACATCATCCCGAATAAAACGGGTTTGATTTTCGCTTCTTTCCCGATCATCCATACCGGCGTGATAGGGTAGGGCATCAATACCATCTTTTTGTAACTGTTCGGCAACTTTATCGACGGTTTTCCGGCTGATACAGTAAACTATTCCTGATCCTTTTTGTCCTTTAATATATTGATACAATTGCTGATAAGATTTACTGGTTTTAGATCGAACTTCATAATAAAGATTAGGACGATTAAAACTAGCAATATGAATGGAAGTATCTCGCAATCCTAATTGTTGGATAATATCTTCCCTAACCTGTTGGGTAGCGGTGGCAGTTAAAGCCAGAATTGGTGCAGAGGGAAAGCGTTGACGAACTTGTTTAATTTGTCGATATTCAGGGCGAAAATCATGACCCCAATCGGAGACACAGTGAGCTTCATCTACCGCTAAACAGGCTAAACCAAGGTAATTATCAATAACAGCTAAAAAATCTAAAAAACTAGGCGATAATAATCTTTCTGGCGCGACATATAACAGTTTAATTTTTCCTTGCAGGATTAAAGATTCTCTTTCTCTGACTTGTTTAGCATTTAAAGTGCTATTGAGAAATGTTGCCCCGATGCCATTATCAGCTAAAGCAGTTACTTGATCCTGCATTAAAGCAATTAGGGGAGAAACCACCACCGTCACCCCTTTTTTGATTAAAGCAGGTAGCTGAAAACAGAGAGATTTACCGCCTCCAGTGGGCATAATTACTAATAAATCCTGATTATTTAAAGCAGCCTCAATTATTTGGCGTTGATTCGGTCGAAATTGATCGTAGCCAAAGTGATATTTTAAGACTTTTTCTAAAGAGTCAATTGCAGCCATTGAGCAAGGGGAAAGATATTTTTATAGTAGTTATTTTAAGGTTAGGGATTTAAGTAGTCAGTGATCGGTAATCAGTAAAAAGAAAGCTGATAGCCAAAACAACTGACCCTAGGATTGTCTCACCTGATCGGGAACACCAACAAAGGAGAGATTGGCTAATTTTTTCAGATTTTGACAGCGCAATAACTCGTTAAAATTGAGACTCGATCGCCCTTCAATTTCAGCTATAGTCTCAATAGCCGATAATAAACTTTTAGCGGCCTCGGTTTCCGTGTAACCGCGTCTAACAGCCACTTTTAGGGCTGCTTCATCCGCATCTAATTCCCGTTGGGGGCTGCGTTTTTCCCGCCAAATCCGGTTAATTGCCAAGGCAGTTAAACCCCCGCTACTGCCATACCGACGGCATCGGTTTGCAGGGTTTCCACGGTTAAACCGATCATACCAGCCAGAGCAATTACTCGATCGAGATCGGGTTTAAACCATTTTACTGCCGTTAAAACACAGACAGCCCTTAACAAGACTAAATCCCGTTGGGGTCTTGATAATTGCCGCCAGAGGTCAAAATTAATTGGAATCGGTCTGACTCCTCTTTGCCAGGGCAGGGGAAAATTAGTTTCGATTACCTTGGTGCTTTCGGGTTTGCTGACAATGCGCGTCATCATCCGTCCCGAAGCAGGCATGAGGTCTAGTAAATGACTAATCTCGTTGTCTTGGTTCATCGATCGCTGGTCAATAGTCTTCGATCATTGAGTATAATCGCTTTCTGAGTTAATATCTCTTTTCCGACAATTTTCTCAACGAAACCGCGCGAGTCCCTACCGTTCGGCTTTGAGGGGTTCGATGTCCCGAAAATCGCCAATAAATTCTACGGACTGGCTAAGGACTGGCTCAAAACCAGAGCCGGTAAGCAGGTGCAGAGCAGAAGAAGTTAAGAACATTCCCCGCAATAATGGCCAGCAGGGGCCGGAGAAATAAGGCGGGGAATGCCTGCTTGAGCTAGAGCGCCTGGAACAGCACTTTGGTGTCGGAGAGGGTGGGGGTGAGAGTTCCGGTCAACGTGACAATCGCCAACGGACTGAAGGTTGATCCCGCAGAGCCATCGGCATCGTAGGAGAGTACCCCGCCGCTGTAGGTGAGGTAACCGCCAGCAATTGCACCGGTGTAGGTTGTGGTTCCCAAAGCCCCGCTACCCAAGGCTGTGAAGGCGCTGGCACCGGTTATATCGAACACGATGGTGTCGTTGAAACCGGTGATCACATCCTGCTGGTCGTAGATGCTCAGAAACCGGAAGGTGTCGCCGCCGCCACCGGTGAGGGAATCGTTGCCGAACCCGCCGACGATGGTGTCAATACCATTACCACCATTGATGGTATCATTGCCAGATCCGCCGTAGATCAGATCAAAGCCGCCGAGTCCGATGATGTTGTCGTTGCCGGTGCCGCCGCTGATAATGTCGGCGCCGGTGCCGCCGTTGATGGTGTCATTGCCGTCGCCGCCATTGATGGTGTCGTTGCCGTCGATGCCGCTAAGGTTGTCGTTACCATTTGATCCAGTGATGAAATCCGCGCCAAGTGTACCTGAGCCAATCACACTGTCGCCTCCAGACGGCCCATCATTCGGGTCAGGACCGCCGCCCACGGTCAGGGCGATGTTGGCCGAATTGGCAACACCCTGGTTGCCAAGTATATCGAAATAGTCGTTGGACACCGCCACTGTTCCCGTTGGCGACTGGAAGTCAGTCGCGGTGAAGGTGGCGGTGTAGCTGCTGCCGCTGCCAGTGAAGTTGCTCAACACCCCGTTGGCTAGGGTGACATTACTGGCCGTGAAACTTACGGCTTCGCTGAACTGGAAGGTAACTGTAGTGCTAAAGTTCTGGCCAGTGAGCGGTGAGTTGTCGAAGGTGATGCCCACGGTCGGATTAAGTGTATCAATCGTCACCGTATCCGTACCCGCTCCACCATTGTTACCGACAAGATCACTGTAGCTATCGGCTGCCACGGACACCGAGCCAATGGTTTCCACCCCATCGTCGGCCGTGAAGATGGCCGTATAGCTGTTGCCATCCACCTGGGTGAAGTCGCTCAGGGTTCCGCCGCTGATGTTCACATCACTGTTGTCAAAACCGGTGACATCTTCGCTGAATTCAAAGGTAACGAGAGAACTGTTAGTTCCGTCGTTCAAGGAAGCATCAACGATATCGACTGCAAGGGTCGGATTTTTGGTATCAATCGTCACCGTATCCGAGCCGGCTCCACCATTGTTACCGACAAGATCACTGTAGCTATCGGCTGCCACGGACACCGAGCCAATGGTTTCCACCCCATCATCGGCCGTGAAGATGGCCGTATAGCTGTTGCCATCCACCTGGGTGAAGTCGCTCAGGGTTCCGCCGCTGACGCTCACATCACCGTCGGCAAAACCGGTGACATCTTCGCTGAATTCAAAGGTAACGAGAGAACTGTTAGTTCCGTCGTTCAAGGAAGCATCAACGATATCGACTGCAAGGGTCGGATTTTTGGTATCAATCGTCACCGTATCCGAGCCGGCTCCACCATTGTTACCGACAAGATCACTGTAGCTATCGGCTGCCACGGACACCGAGCCAATGGTTTCCACCCCATCATCGGCCGTGAAGATGGCCGTATAGCTGTTGCCATCCACCTGGGTGAAGTCGCTCAGGGTTCCGCCGCTGACGCTCACATCACCGTCGGCAAAACCGGTGACATCTTCGCTGAACTCAAAGGTAACGAGAGAACTATTAGTTCCATCGTTCAAGGAAGCATCAACGATATCGACCGTCACTGTGGGTGGGGTATTGTCGTAGGGAACGAAAACAAATTGTCCATCTACCGCCTTGATACCGTCGGTGCCGTTGACGCTTGTGGCTCTGACACCAAGGGTGACAACACCCCCCGCCAACAGCGCTTCGATCTCTACCCCTTGATCCTTGCTGTAGCTGTAAGTGTAGGTATTACCCGCAGTAAGAAGACTGCTGCCATTATGCTCCGTTCCCGTTAACCCCGTATCGGAAATCTTGTCGTATCCATCCCAGACGATACCAGTCCCATTCATATTGAGACTGTTGTCAGCCTTGGAAAGAACTATATTGCCATCCGCGTTGCTATCGCCATTAGACCACCACAACGCGTTGAGATCCATCGACCCCTTCTTCATATCAACAGTCCACTGATTTGTGACCGTGTTGTAAGAAGCGGTGAACCAGAGAGCCTGGGTAGTGTCGCCGTATTCCCAGGTGTAAGTGCCTTCCTGCAATGCCATGATCAAGACTCCCAATCAACAATTCTATACATACGGCGGCTTCAGGCTTAGTCTGGTACATCTTCTAAGTGGAAATGCTTATTCAATAAGGATTTATCGGTGCCACACGGATAGAGGAACCGCCGTATGTAAATGGTAACAGATTATGTAACGTATGTAACCATTTAGGGGGGCTACGGACTCAACCCAACAAAAAGGGGTTGTAGCGATTGTCTTAAAAGTCAAGGGGAATAAAGAAAATCTTTTGTACCCCAAATAGGCAAGACAAAGTAACGGCACCAGTCATCCGTTTTGTCAGCGATGAAATTGTTCGGAAAACTGGACTAAGCGGGTGCTTGCCAGCATTTATTATCACGAATCATGGCATTGAGGATAACCAGCAATTTCCTCATACAGGCAACTAAGGCCACCTTTTTCAACTTGCCATTGGTCAACAACCGTTCGTAGAACTTCCGAATCACCGGGTTATGACGAATGGCTACCAATGTGGCCATGTACAAGCCACAGCGAACCGAGGTGCGTCCCCCCGAAATCATGCGTTTACCCTTGTGCTGGCCACTATCGTGGTTGATAGGAGCGACCCCGACCAGCCGGGCAATCTGTTTTTCGCCAGAGTGTTCCCATCTCGGGTAATTCCGCCAAACATAGGGCAGATGAAACTTTGCCGATCCCTTTAACGGATTGTAAGATTTCATTTTTGCCTTGCCAATCGGCTTGCTGTTGGGCGAGGGACTGAATCTGCTCGTTGAGGCTTTCAATACGCTGTTGGATTTCCTCAATATGGGCTTTGATATCTAGTTGCACCGTCTCAGACGCACGACTGAGGCGGTTTTTCTCCGCCACCTGCATCTCCACCAACTGCTGTCGTCGTCGTACTAGGTCGCTCAATTGTTGGGCTTGGGGGGCAACCACGGGTTGGGGTTGGGGTTGCACGGCTCGTGCGAATTGAGCGATTACCTGTGCGTCCAATTTGTCCGTTTTTGCTTTCCCCAATGCCGTCGCAAACCCTTTGACCTTGCGGGGGTTGGCGATCGCTACCGGTATGGTGGCGGCTTGTAAGCCCGATACGAGTGCGCGCTCTAATCCACCCGTCGATTCCACCACCACCAAACTCGGTGAGAGAGGATGTAATTGTTCAATCAGCGATTGAACGCCAACGTCGCTGTTGGGTTGTTGCAAGGTCAGACCTTGCGGCAACACGTAGATATCTAGAACCTCTTTACTGACATCGATCCCTACCCATGTTTTTTCTTCTGTCATCGTTTATGCTGGGGTTAAGTTATTTTGTCCCTTTGGTAACTCGTCCTTGCGAAGACGAGGTTAATCCTAAGGGCGATTGTTCGAGCTTGTCTCCTCGGGATGACGGCGTGGCTCCGGTGGCTACCCAACGGTGTCAAGCACCTCGGTTGAACTGGATGTCCACGCCCTTTTTCAGAATATAGGCACCCAAGCTACAAAGCGGTATTTTTTACCTAGGTTGGGACGGGTTGCCTACTTCTCAAGATACAAGGTTGGGTTGAAGCATGAAACCCAACTATAGTACGCTTGGATTGACCCAAGGAAACCCCACAAAAGGTCAGGAGAAGCGATCGCCGATTCCGACGGATTTAGGTGTTGGCTGTTGGGTTCCGCTTTCCTCTAAAATTGAGAGGTTTTCTTTAACCCATTGATTCGCTCAACCCAACCTACGAACTGAAATGTTGGGTTTCGCTTTCCTCTAAAATTGAGAGGTTTTCTTTAACCTATTGATTCGCTCAACCCAACCTACGGACTTCCTTGAAAAATCCCAACTTAGTAGATTTAGAAAAATGAGATGCACCCTGCCAAATGCCAAATCTTATCATACCTCATCTCTATAAGAAACGCCGTAACTTACTCTTATAAGTAATACTTTTTATCTGTTTAAATATCTATCTTTAGTAGGAAATTGGCGAGTGAGAAGTGGAAAGTGGGGAGTTTTTTGCTGTGAACAGTAATCAGTGAGGTTCTTCGGTTTGTCTTATGCAACGGACAGGGTTATAAGAAATGAAACTCTTATAGAGAAAGACATTTGGCGATTTTTGTCAATTGTTTTCTAGAGCGAACTAATCAAGTAAATCCCTTGCCAGATAAAGATTTAGTCGATTTATGCCACCCGATCGAACCAGACCAAGTAACGAAGAACTATCAGGTGAAAAGACAGTAGGAAACTTCTATTTAATACTGCACACTTAAAACTCAAATCTGATAACTGATCACTGATAACTGCTATAAACCCCCCCAAACTAATCGGGCTGCCCAAAAGGGAATTAACAAAAATAAAGCGATCAAATCAGCCCATCTTAACTTTAATTCGTGCCAGCGTACTTGATGCTGATTGGGACTGGTAAAACCGCGAACCTCCATAGCGATCGCTATTTGTTCGGCGCGCAAAAGCAAATTATCTAGTAATTTTTCCACTACTGTTAACCAGACGTTTAAACTCTTTTTAATCCCTAATTTTTGCCAATCGATCGCCCTAGTTCTCACTGCCCTAGCTAGATTTTGCACTTCTTCTAAAACCAGGGGAATAAAGCGCAAAGAGAGGGTCAGAGTCAGAGAAATTTCCGTCACCGGCACATTAAATCGCCGTAAAGGACTCATTAAATTCTCTAAACCTTCGGTAATTTCTTCCGGGGCCGTCGTCAATAAAAAGAGATTAGTGCTATAAATTAAAGTAAAAACTAAGGTACTAATTCTCACTGCTAATTCCAAAGAACGTCGGGTAACAAATAAACGACCTCTATCCCATAAAACATACTGATAATCACTTGCTGGCGGTAAATTCAGCCCTTCATCCGGTAAACGCGGCTGAATACTCACCCCTAAACCATCGGGAGTGATAGCAGTAATCAGAAAGACGATAATCGCTAAAAATATCAGCCAGCCCATCTGTTGCCGCCAGACGCGGGGGGGAATAGGAGCTAACAGGGTTAAAAACATTAACAATCCCACCAAAGCTAAACGCCACCAAGGATTAGCTAATAAAGGTGCTGCTAAAAAAGCCATTAACCAGATAAATTTTACCCGCGCATCTAGTTGATGTAGTCGGGTAATCGGTTGATCGAGATAAAGACCGATGGGCAAACTTCGCAATAAATCCATAAATTAGACCTTGGTGGCTCTATTAACCGTTTTTTCCACTTCTCGCGCCGGTTTGCCGCGCCAGATTAAGCGGATCGGGGTTCCTTTAAAGCCTAACTGTTGCCGGAATTGCCCTTCGATGTAACGGCGATAGTTATCATTAAAGCGCTGGGGATCGTTAACGAAAAGGGCGATCGTGGGGGGTTGACTCGATACTTGCGTGCCATAGTATAGTTTCCCCTGTTTTCCGCCCCTGGTGGTGGGGGATTGTGCCACTTAACCGCCTCTTCGATCACATCGTTGATTACCGAGGTACTGACGCGACGACGGTGAGATTCGGCGGCAATATCGACTAATTCGAGGATTTTGGTGACTCTTTGCCCCGTCATGGCGCTGACAAAGATCATTTCTGCCCAATCCATAAAATACAGCCGATCTTGGAGCATTTTGGTGTAAGTATTGATGGTGTAGGTGTCTTTCTCCACCGCATCCCATTTATTGACTACTAGCACCACCGCGCGCCCTTCTTCAATAATTCGTCCCGCTAATTTTAAATCCTGTTCGGTGACACCATCTAGCACATCGATGACGAATAGCACCACGTCAGACCGGCGAATTGCCTTAAAAGCACGGTTAATACTGAAAAATTCGGCTCCATAGTCCACATTCTTCTTACGGCGAATGCCAGCGGTGTCAATTAACCGATAAACCTGTCCTTCTCGTTCAATTAAAGTATCGATCGAGTCTCTGGTGGTTCCCGAAATCGGACTAACGATCGCCCGTTGTTGTCCGGTTAAAGCATTGAGGAGACTGGATTTACCCACGTTAGGACGACCGATAATTGCCACTTTAATCTCTTCATTTTCGGGAATTGCCGCCGCAGGTGGCAAATATTTAATCACCGCATCGAGTAGTTCACCTGTACCAGAACCGTGAATGGCCGAGATGGGGAAGGGTTCACCGATGGCTAATTCCCAGAATTCCGTCGCTTGCAGGATACCCTGTTCCACCGATTCACATTTATTGACGGCCAAAAGTATCGGGACATTTTGCTGTCGTAACCAAGCGGCAATTTCTCGATCGCCGGCGGTAATTCCCCCTTGCCCATCGACGACAAAAATCGCCACACTTGCCTCTGCTAGGGCGATTAAAGCCTGTTCGCGGATTAAAGGGAGAAATTCGCTGTCATCGTTAAAAACTAGCCCCCCTGTATCGACAATTTGAAAATCTCGATCGCACCAGAAAGCTGGTTGATAGGTGCGATCTCTGGTAATCCCGGGTTGATCGAAAACGATCGCCTGTTGATCTCCAGCGATACGATTGACGAGGGTGGATTTGCCCACATTGGGACGACCGATAATAGCGACGACAGGCAGTTTCATAAGAGGAGGAGGGGACGGAAATTAAAGACCCAATATTCTATCATAGCGATTTGCGATCGACCTTGGTTGATTTATCTGTTTCTGTTCGGCACTGAGACATTGAATACTTTAGTCTGTAGAACTTTGGTATACAAAAGACTAGAATTCTGCCTATGCAATCTGGTCAACTAGAGCAAATTTTAGGACGAGAGCTACAGCGTTATCGCCAAGAAAAAGGGTGGTCGCAAGAGTATTTGGCGGAAGTAACAGGTCTGCATAGAACTTACATTAGTCAACTAGAGCGAGGATTAAAAAGTCCATCGGTGAGAGTGCTTAGTCATATTACTAATGCTTTAGGTCTGAGGATGAGTGAATTTTTGTATTCCGTAGAGGAATCCCTAAGTGTTAACGAACGACGAGACTAAAAGACTAAAGCAGGCCATTCTAGCCGCAATTGCCTCACCATTGATTGGCTCGATCGAGGATTATAACTGTTGAGAAGGGAGAAAAAGCTGACGGCTAAAATAACTGATCACTGCCTTTTTCTAGGATTGAGAATCAGAATCCACCTCTGTCTTCACTTCAGGGACAATATCGGGTCTTTGGGCATCTTCCCAACCGACCGGGCGTTTAGAATTGTACCAAGCGATCGAACCGATGGTGACAGCAGCGAGAAAACCGACCACATAAACTGCCACGAAATAAACGGGGAATTTGCCACTGGCCACTTCTAGGAGTAGATACATAATTTTTTCACGATTAAGCTTTTAATTTGTATATCTTAACAGAATCGGCCCCCTCATCCCTATTCTCGATCGCTACTGGTCCACCAACCGGAAGGCAGCCAAATACCGCCATGAAAAGCTATTTTTGCCGGTGTCATCATATATCCCCAAGCTTCGCCGATTAATTCTCGCTCTAGATTATAAATAGGAATTCTGCGACGCTGATACTCGTTTTCTTCTGGATCTCTGCCGGGTTGATAATCTTCCAAACCATCCAAAAGCCCAATATCATAATCTGCGTTAAAAGTCAATAAAATTCCCTTCACCCAGCCATCCCCCTCGGTCAGTCCGGGATAACCGAGGGCGGTAAGATGGTATAAATACCCCTTTGTGTAGGCGGTTTTAGAGTTGATCACTTTTCCCGCACAGTAGGCAGAATAGTTACTCTCCTTAGGTTTTAGTGTTCCATAAACAAAAACTTCCATCATCGGTCCAATTGTGCCGCTACTCCTCCCAATAGGATATCGCCAACAAATTGACTGGCTAAAAGTTCGTGGGGAAAACCAAGGGAAATGGCGCTGATATTATCGAGTCGTTGCAGCTGTTCCCCAGTCAGGTTAAAGTCCACACAGGCTAAATTATCCTGCAATTGGGACAATTTTCGAGCGCCAATGATAGGAATTACGGCGTTAGGCCGATTTCTTAGCCAATTTAATGCCACTTGTGCCGGTGATTTCTCAATTTCTCTGGCAATCTCTAGGACAGTCTCGGCAATTTTTAAATCGCGATCAAAAATTTGAAAAGGTTGGTCGGTCATGCTTAAACGTCCATCGACGGGGTTGGGTTGATTATATTTTCCCGTTAAAACTCCTCCTCCCAGGGGACTCCAAGCTGTCACCCCGATATTTAATGCTTTGGCCATGGGCAATAATTCCCGTTCGGGGTGCGTTCCTTGAGAGAATATTCTATTTGTAGTCCGATAAAGGGTGTCCATCCCCGTAGGGTGGCCAGGGTGTTCCCTTGGGAGACAATCCAAGCAGGACTGTCAGAAATGCCGATATAAAGCACTTTTCCCATCCTGACCAAATCATCGAAAGCGCGCATCACTTCTTCGATAGGAGTGAGAGAGTCCCAAAGATGAAGCCAGAGTAAATCGATGTAATCAGTACCTAAACGCTTTAAACTAGCTTCTACCGCTTGAAAGAGGTTTTTTCGATGATTTCCGCAAGCATTGACATCGCCGGGGCGCGTGTTGAGAGAATATTTCGTGGCGATTACCCATTTTTCTCGATCGCCCTTGACAAATTCCCCCACTAATGTTTCACTGGTTCCGTTAGTGTAGAGATTAGCGGTATCGAGAAAATTGCCGCCCGCTTCCGCAAAAGCCCGAAAAACCGCCCGACTTTCCTCTTTATCCGACCCCCAACCCCAATCTTGCCCGAATGTCATCGTTCCTAGACATAGTTCGGAAACTCGCAGACCACTATTACCTAAAAGTTTGTAACGCATAATTAACTAAAATTTTGAATAAGAAGTTAATTATAATTGAATTTGATCGACATTTTTGCTAAGTACATTTGGTGCAATTTTGAAAAGTTAACCCTGGCCTTATTGGTTAATCAATTTTGCTTAGGTACTTAAGTAGGTAGGTGTTAAAAGTTGTCAGATCCCCCCTTATCAAGGGGGGCAGGGGGATCCCCCGCCTATCGGCACCCCCCTTATCAAGGGGGGCAGGGGGATCAGAGGCAAAATCTATCTTCAATTTAATTATAACTAAGTACCTAGGCAAAATTATTTACACATGACGATCATTGCCCCGTAGGGGTTTTAGCTCGATCGGGCAGGTAATTAATTTTGCATGACTACTTACTTACTTAGCAGACTCAGGCTATTTAGAAACAGCCCAAGAACGCACTTCACCTAAAGTTACAGGGGTGCGATCGCTAACATCAATGGTAAAGCGAAAAACTCGTTTGGCCCGCAGACCATTTTCGGGATCGAAGAATTTTAATTTCACATCCCAGCATTCACTTCCATAGCGACAGAAGGGGCTTTTTTCCACTTCAATACTGTGTAATTCCATTCCCATTGCTACTGCCTGGGAGAAGGTTTGTACCGCTTGAAAAGCGTTAGTAGCGGCAAAATTTAAAGCGCGATCCCGGGCGATTTGTCCGACGTTGCGTAAGTCATAATAAATGCGATTTAAGAAACTGGTTAGAGAACGCCGCATCCTCGCTTCATCGGCGATTTCATGTTCCGTGCGAACAGTTTCTATGGCTGATTCAATCAAAGTATTAACTTTCCAGCCATACATTCCTCGCGGACTATTAACTTTAATGACGGGAACAATTTGACCAGAAAAAAGTCTCACGGTTTCCTCAGTAAGAAGACCGGGGATACTCACCCTTTCAATATAATCTTCGTCTGCTTCTGGCAATATTTGACCCGCTAACATATATTGCATGACTTGATAAATCTCAGCGGCGAAGGCTCCCACTGGTTTAATTGCATAGATGGGAGTTAGTTCTAAATTGACTGTCCAAATTAAAGACTTAGTTTCTGATAAATTACTTTCTAAATAATCTACCATTTGCCGCGCATCGTAGGGATTGGATGGTAATTCAAGATTATCGATCGTGATGGTTGGCATTAACTGTTTAAAGGTATCCCGACGCGCTTCTGTGCCGAAATCATAGCCTAAAGTTCCTAACACATAAACGAGGTTTGAACGTTGACTAGGAACGACACTATTAAAGACAATATTTTTATTTGTTTGATTATTTTGTATTAATCCGGTTGAGGAAACATTTTCTGAAGCATTGCTAGGAGCGATCACCGGTTCTAGTGTCGCTGCTGTTGGGGTGGTTACAATTGTTCCCTGAGTCGCCATCTCGGTTGTATTGGATGGGATAACCGAGGTGGTCACTGTCATCGGAATTACCGCCGATTCTATGATATTATTCGACGAATTGTTATCCGCTTCAACAGTTTGTAATTTCTCTCCCGTCAGCAGTTCATAAGCACCCGCAATATTGATTTTTCCTAATAAACAGCGTTCCGGTTCTTCTACTTCCTTAGGATCGCAAGGGATGGCACTATTAATTAAGGCGGCTCTTACTGCTTCTGCGTCGGGAGATAACCCCTGTTCTAATTGCAAACTCATTAATAAAGCGGCTGTTCCTGTCACAATGGGAGCGGCGCAGCTAGTCCCTTTTTTGCGGATGGGGTCATCGGTTCCGGGTTGAGCGCCTAAAATATTCTCTCCTGGAGCGAGAATCCCTTGCGTTGCATATTTACCGCCAAAATTACTAAATTTAAATGGCTCACCTGTATCTTTCATTGCTCCTACTGTCAGGACATTTTCTAATACCGCAGGAACGCACCAACACTCTCCTTTATCATTACCTCCGGGGGCAATCACCAGGATATTATTAGCTTGAGCTTGACGAATTGCTTTATCAATAAATTCGTGCGCTAATCCGCTTTGAGTTGGGTGACAAGCGGCACAATGGATAATATTAACTCCCTGTTCAATAGCGGTACTAATTGCGCGAGAAAGATTGAGAGGATTAATAAAATCTTCGTTGCTATAGGCGATGGGAATATTAATTACAGTAGCCTGAGGAGCAATCCCTTCTACGGGTGAATCTGGCTGGCCACAAATGGTGCTGATAATATGGTTAGCATGGAAGCGCAAATGCAAACTGTGGAGGATGTTTTCATCAGGGATAGCTTCTTTGAACAGATACTCTTTTTCTTCATCACTTTTGTCACTTTTTTCTATATCTAAAAAGGCTTGTAAGTGTTGGGGATCGATGGGAAATTCTTCCGACCAATAGGGATCAAGGCGGGTAATATTTGCTCCTTGGAAACAGGCGCGATCTAAGTCAATCGGTCCATCAAGAACGGCAATTTTGATGCGGGGATCGCCTTTGGTATGGGAGCGAAGAGCAGTCATTCCGGGGATAGCATTGAGATCAGGCATAGTTTTTGCAGGTTTTCAAGAACAGTTATAGAATAAAAGCTAGATAACAAAAATAGGGGAATTAAAGATGAGTGCAATCACCCCAACGGCACAACCCGCAACCACAATTCAGGAACCTTCGACCACGGTTTATTGCGATTCCCCTTTACCCGACCACACCCAACTCCCGGATAAAGATGGAAGTTTTGTGAAAAACTATCAAGAGCCTCCCCAAGCAGACCTTTTAACGGATACTATTACACCCCTTTTAGAACAATTACATCCTGACGGTAATTACTGTCTGGGTCGAGATTGTGGGATTTATTGGCGATTGCCAGAGCATCCAGAATCCCTAGAAAAAGGTGCTGTTGCTCCCGATTGGTTTTATGTTCCCCATGTCCCCACGACTATTGATGGTCAAGTCCGGCGTTCTTTTGTGATGTGGAAAGAAACCATTGAACCGGTCATTGCCTTAGAATTTGTCTCAGGTAATGGTGAAGAAGAACGGGATAAAACGCCTGTTAAGGGTAAATTTTGGATCTATGAGCGAGCGATTCAAATTCCTTTTTATGGAATTTATGAAGTTAACAAGGCCCAGATCGAGATGTACCAGTTAGTTAATGGTCGTTACCAAAAAATGACTCCTAATCAGCGCGGTCATTATACCATTGTTCCTTTAAAGGTAGAGTTAGGAATTTGGCAGGGGGAATACCAAAATCAATCCTTTCCCTGGCTTCGCTGGTGGGATGGGGAAGGTAACTTGTTGTTAACTTCCCAGGAATCTACTCAACAGGAACGACAACGAGCCGAACAGGAACGACAACGAGCCGATCGCCTAGCGGAACAGTTAAGGGCCTTGGGGATAGAACCTGAAGATTAATGGAAAGTGTTTAACACCAAATTCGACCCCGACGAAACGGCGGATCATTGGGATTCGCCTTGCGATCTTTGAACATGGTTTTCCAGCGTCCGTAATCTTCTAAACCAGTGGCGGGAACGTATTTAGCTTTAGGTTGAGTTGTTTCTGGTTGCTCAATCTTGGGTTTTTCCGTGGTTGGTTGGTCAACATTCGCAGCAGCGGGTGTTGATTCTGGCGCACCTTTAGGTTTACTAGCCATTGTTTGATTTCCTCCAGTGTTTTTTACTAGGTTTTAGAAGTCGATACTAATAACGAAAACCGCCAAAAGAGGACATTTTCAGATAGCCATAGTGAGGGTATTGAAACTGAGCCGGATCATTGTAGTTAGCTCCATGAACTAACTTAACTAAGATAGATACCAAGTCTTCGCCATCTCCATGAATAATATCGACGCATTCATGGGGATGAATGAAATGGGGTCGTTTGACGGGAGCAGATTGTTTGGGAAGTCTCACGGTTGTTTTGGGGTAAATAATGGGGGTAGGGGCGAAGCATTCGGGCATAACCTATCGCTGAAACCTTAGATTTCCTATCCGAATGCTTCGCCCGTACTTGAAGTCAGAAGTCAGCGCAGGGGAGAGGACTAATAAGGAGAAGACCAGGAACGCACTTCGCCCAAAGTAACAGGAATTAAATCACTCACATCTATTGTAAACCGGAAGATTTTACGAGCGCGGCGGCTATTTTCCGGGTCGAAGAATTTTAACTGTACGTCCCAGCAATCGCTATCCATCCGACAGAAAGGACTCTTAGAAACGTTAATACTGTCGAGTTCCATCCCGCACCCACAGCCTCAGAGAAAGTTTGCGCTGCTTGGAAAGCGTTGGTCGCGGCAAAATTGAGGGCGCGGTCTTGGGAAGTTTGCCCTAAATTGCGTAAATCGTAGTAGATGCGGTTGAGGAAACTACTCAAAGTGCGACGCATTTGGCTTTCTTGGGCTTCTGTTTGTTCTGCACCAACGGCTTCTATTGCCGCACTGACTAAAGTATTGATGTGCCAACCATAAATTCCCCGGGGGCTATCCGGTTCAATGACGGGAACAACTTGTCCTGAGAACAGGCGTACTGTCCGCCCAGTAATCCGTCCCGGAATGCTAACACGCTGGATATATTCGGGGCTGTCTTCTGCTTGCACTTGTCCTGAAAGAAGTTCCTGTAAAGCCGCATAAACTTCCCGGGAAAAAGAGCCAAGGGGTTCAATGGCGTAAATTGGCGTAAGTTCCAGATTCAGGGTCCAGATTAAGGATTTAGCCTCCGAGAGGTGGTCAGCTAGGTAATCCACCATCTGACGGGCATCGTAGGGATTAGAGGGAACTTCAATACCACCAATTACCGCTGTCGGCATCAGTTGTTTAAATGTGTCCCGACGGGCTTCGGTGCCGAAGTCATAGCCCAAGGTGCCAATGGCATAGACGATGCCACCAGCAGGTTCAGCAGCTTGGCTAGGGGTAACAGGTTTATTAGTAGTTTCGGGCATGGATACTCCTTGAGAGGTGGTGACAGGATTGGGAATTTGGGCGACGGGGATTACCGGTTCGCTAGTTGCGGCACTCAGTTCGAGGTTTTGGCGTTGAGCCTCAGGGGTTTCCGGCGTACCACCGCAGCCACAGCCTGATGCTTCTACTGTTGCTTGGGTTTCCACAGATTCGGACATGGTTTCTCCTGTTAGTTGTTTAATTGCCCCAGAAATGTTCAATACTCCGGCTAAACATTTTGGTTCATTTTCGCTGTCTGCATATTGGCAGGGGAGGCCGCTTTTTAGTATTGCCTCCCGGACTGCGTGAGGATTGGGAGTTTCTCCTCGCTGCACCTGCAAGCTGAGTAATAAGGCGGCTACTCCGGCGACAATGGGCGCGGCGAAGCTGGTTCCACTCAGTTGCACAGTCCCGCCGCCCGGTTTTGCCCCTAAGATGTTTTCTCCAGGGGCAAGGATGCCTTGGCTTTGGTAGGTTTCCCCCCAATTACTAAAGTCGAGGGGATGGCCTCTAGCATCAACCGCACCCACCGCGAGGACGGCGGGAAGGGCCGCTGGAACTTGGAGGCATTCACAGCCATCATTGCCGGCAGCGGCAACGAGAAGAATATTTCTCTCGTTACACATCTCGACGGCACGAATTAGCCAGTCTTCGGCTTCTCCCATATCGGTGAGGGCCCCGCCGCTAATATTAATCACTTTTGCGCCATTTTCGGCGGCTTGTTCAATCGCCCTCGCTAAATCGAGTTGGGAGAGTTTGCGGTTATCGTCAGCGAAGACGGGGACGAGTAGGCCTCGACACTGGGGGGCAATTCCAGGGATTTCGCTGTTGGGTTGTCCGAAGATGAGGCTGGCAATATGGGTTCCGTGAGTGGACATTTGCCCCGCGTTGGCTTGATGCTGGACGAGGGTGGATAAACGGGTTAGGTCTGCCCCATTAAAGCAGGGATGGTCGGTATCAACTACACCATCGAGAATGGCGACGGTTATTTCTGCTGCGCCTTTGGTTTGTTTTTGTAGTTCTTTTAATCCCGGAATAGTTAAGACGTTCATCTTTTTTTAATTCTTGGGTTAACCGATAAAATTAATAATTAAATACATCACAAACCTTTAAGTTTAATTCTTTGAATCTGGGAGATTTTACTAGGTCATCATTGCTAAAATTACCAACCTGTGTGTAAGCATTTCCTCTTAATTCTAAGACTAAAATAGTTTGAGTTTGAGGATCAACTATCCAGTATTCAGGAATCCCACAATCTTGATATTGGCTTCTTTTGGCGATGTAATCTCTCTCTCTTTGGATTTCCCCCGGACTAACCACTTCAATGACTAATAAGGGGGGTGCCATGGAAAGAAGAATCGTATTTCTCTGGGAGAGTAATTGAATATGTTTTTCTCGAATAATGGTTAGGTCAGGATAACGGTTTTTCGGTTCGCCTCTCACTTCTAATTCTAAACCATGTCCTCTGACTCTATCTGTTCCTAGCATCAAAGCAAAGACTAGAAAAAGACGATTAGCAATTTGAAAGTTAAGTCCTGATTCTGGTGGCATTTCTACCAATTCTCCGTTAAATAATTCATAAGATTCCTCTGAATTATCCTCATATTGTAGATATTCAGCGAAGGTTTGAAAGCGGGGTTTTGTGGTTAACATAATTTCTTCATCTCTTTTTGTTGTTTAATTAATTTTTATGGCAACCAATCGCGATCTAGTAATTGTTCTAGTGAGTAAGGACATTGAGAGGGAAAAATCATAGTATTCGCTGTTTTGATTTTGACGAAACCTAACGCATCTTCATAAACATAGTTTAATTCTTCTTCTAAATAATTACGGAGATTAGCCGTCATTTTTCGCCTTAATTGAGTCCGAAAATTATAGATTTCTTCCTGCCAATTAATTGTATTATATTCTGTTTCTTTTGTCCAGTATTGCAGTAATAATAAATGGCGGATAACCTGTTCTAAAAGACTGGCTACCGCATTTTTCTTTTCTTTGCCCAAATCCTCTAATTCCTCGATTAAATGTTCTAAGTCTAGCTGTTGAAATTGATGATTTCTAAGCAAGCTAATGGTTTCTCCTAGCCATTGAGAGTCATCAAGCTCATAGAGTTGTTTTAATTGATGAACACCTAGCATAATTGATTATCTCCGTCTTGATTTTGTTTAATTTAGATTACTCTAACTAGATTGATGTTTGAGCGTAGCTATTCCTAATTGCAAAACCTCTAAAACCTTGGCTAAATCACCGGCTAATAAGGCATCTGTATCTAACCATAACCCAGGGAAGATCTGGGAACAAATTATCCCTTCTGAGTTCGGTTCAAGTTTAATATATTCTTCATTTGTTAATCTAAACCAATCAAATTCTCCATCTTCAACTCGCCAGACTAGATATTCTTGCACTTGGTTACGGCGATAAACATTAAGTTTTTGATGTAAGTCAAGGGAGACTGTACTCGCTGCAATTTCGACGATTAACTCTGGCGCACCTTCGACATAACCATCCTCACTAATCGTTGATTGTCCACCATTTTTAATTCTTAATAGTGCATCGGGTTGAGGTTCATTGTCAGTATCAAGACGAACCGTACAATTATCACCTAATTCGGTTCCTGGTGTACTTGACCAATAGTTACCTAGCCAAGTAATAATACGCGCATGAGGGTTGCCATGATTCGTAATTCTTAGGGGAGAAGCCATAATATAAACAATTCCTTCAATGAGTTCTGCTTTTTTTAGATTTGGCATAGCCTTATATCTACGCTCAAATTCACGACGAGTAAGCTTATCCCCATTTTCTAGGCGTGGAATGGTTAATTGAGGAGAAATTGTTGTAGTTGCTATCATCTAGGGATTTCCTCTAAATAGTTGCGGAGATTGGTCGTCATCTCTCGCTTTAATTGAGTACGGAAGTTATAAATTTCTTCCTGCCAATTAATTGTATTATATTCTGTTTCTTTTGTCCAGTATTGTAGTAATAATAAATGGCGGATAACCTGTTCTAAAAGACTGGCTACCGCATTTTTCTTTTCTTTGCCCAAATCCTCTAATTCCTCGATTAAATGTTCTAAGTCTAGCTGTTGAAATTGATGATTTCTAAGCAAGCTAATGGTTTCTCCTAGCCATTGAGAGTCATCAAGCTCATAGAGTTGTTTTAAGGCGTGAATACTTTGCATTATTGATGGTCTCCATTAGCAGTTTTGTAGTTTTAGCAACTATCATAAATTTCAAATTTCGCTTAAGAATATGTCAAGAAAACCTCGAAATCTTCAAGCTGGTTATTCCTACCACGTCACCACACGCTGCAATAACCGAGAGTTCAAACTATCCAAGCGGGAATGCCTGGAGGTATTTCTTTATGCCATCAAGAAGGCTTTAGAAAAACACCAGTTTAAGCTTTATGCTCTCTGTATCATGTCTAATCATGTCCATTATCTGATCGAACCTGCCCAACCAGAAGATTTACCCAAAATTATGCACTTTCTCAACTGGTACAAGGCGATGTGATCCCCGCCTTCGGCTTCCCCCCTTATCAAGGGGGGCTAGGGGGGATCGCACAGGACACTTTTGGGAAAAGCGGTATTTTTGCGATGGTTTCCCTCCTTCAGATAGAGAAAGGGCGTTAAATACCTTACGTTACATTCACGGCAACCCGAAAGCCGCCAAAATGCGTTCTGGTTTCTTCTACGATTTCAGTAACTACGGTAGTTATGAACGTTTAACCGATGATGGATTAACTCAATGGCATCCTGCTGGCTCTTCTGGTTTCTGTGTGGAAACGAGGTCTATACCGATAGAATATCCGCAAAATAGTCCTAAAAGTTTTGCCCAATAAGCACTTCAGGGTTCCATAAGCAAAAATTATCACACAAAGTCGAGAAGAGCCTCCTGCTTTTCTTAAACTGGGTGACAGCTTAGAAGAATGTGCCAGAAAGTACAAAGGCTTTTGCCAGAAATACAAACCCAAGGAGAAGAAGACCCCAACCCGATGCCATTGGGGTAGTAAGCTGTTGGCTGGGGTTCATCTATCAGAAAAAGGCTCTACCACCAACCCCAAAAAATCTAAGTCTCGTCTTGTTCAACCCCCGTGCCAGGTATCCGAAAGCCCTGAATTAACTAGGGTTATACGTCAATTCATTGAGGCAAACCGTGCGCCCTGGCAAGGAGAACAGCAATTCCAAATTCAAACGGTAGTGTAGGATACAGAATTGATTTCGCTTCTGTCCCTCAAAATAGAGTGAACGAGTTGCCCATTGGGTTTTGCAGGAATGGAAGTCCAAGATTTGAGTTTTATAGGGATGCTGAGCTACTTCCACAGGGCTATCGCTGGCATGGTTGACCCGCGCAGTGCTAGCAATGCTACTCGCTACAGTCTAAAAGACGCGGTCTTGGGGGCATTTGCTAGCTTCTTTATGCAAAATGAATCCTTTCTAGAATATCAGCGTCAATTGAATAGTCGTTGTGGACGAGATAATGCTCAAAGTCTGTTTGGTCTGGTTAATATCCCGACCATAGAACAGATAAAGAATATTCTCGATAGAATAGCCGCAAAGCCTCTTTTTTCACCGTTCAAATGGATTTATCAAGGTCTGAGAGAACAAGGCTATTTGAGGCTGTTTACAGCCTTGGATGGCAACTTACTCGTCGCCCTAGATGGGACTCAGTACTATGATTCAGAGAAAATTAGTTGTCCTTGTTGCTCAACCCGCACCTCGAAACAGGGGAAGGTAACTTATCACCATCAAGCTATTTTGCCTGTAATTGTCTCTCCTGACCAAAAATCGGTCATTTCCTTGCCACCAGAATTTATCACTCCTCAAGATGGCAGTGAGAAACAAGACTGTGAGCAAAACGCGGCAAAACGCTGGATAGCGAGCCATGCGTCCTGGTTTGAAGGCCAGCCCATCACCCTCTTAGGCGACGACCTCTATAGTCGCCAACCGATGGCTGAATATTGTTTGGAACACCATTTCAACTTTATCTTTGTCTGTTTACCGTCCTCCCATCCGACTCTCTATGAGTGGGTTTCTTTCCTGGAGGCTAATCAAGAAGTCAAAACCACTCAACAGCGACGTTGGAATGGGCGATACTTTGAAATTTGGGACTATCGTTATCTCAATCAAGTCCCCCTGCGCGAACAACAACCCGCCTTACTGGTCAATTGGTGTGAGGTGACCGTTAAGCGCGAGTCGGATGGTCAACTTCTCTATCGCAATAGCTGGATTACTAACCACGACCTGACTCCCCAACGGGTCATTCTGGTCTGCGCTGCTGGACGGAGCCGTTGGCGAACCGAAAATGAGAATCACAATGTGCTCAAAACTCGGGGCTATCATTTGGAGCATAATTTTGGACATGGTCAGCAACATTTGTCCTCTTTTCTGTTGACCCTCAATCTCCTGGCTTTCTTATTTCATACTGTTCTGCATCTAGTCGATGAACGCTATCAACGGGCTCGGATGCAAAGGGGGACTCGCAGAGGCTTTTTTAACGATGTTCTTTGCTTAACCAAGTATCTGCTGTTTGAAGGCTGGCACCACCTTTTAGACTTTATGCTCGATGAGGCCATCCCTGTTACTCGCGTTAATTCTTCTTGATTTTGGATGGGGAGCTACAGGGCAAAAGCGTTTTGTATTCTGTATTCCTTGCTACATTCTGAATTTGGAATTGCTGCAAGGAGAAAAAGACTTTTGACATTTTTTGAGGTTCGTGCTAGAATCGGGGGGACTACTCTGCGTCGTCTCCCGCAAAAGGATTCAAGGAGCCTTTCCTCATATCGGAATGCCAGGCATATCGGGGAGCGATCGCATTGCCATCACGAGAGACGGTAGCGGTATTTTCCCGTTGCACAGGAGCAGCATTGCGGGGTGTCAGTTTTTTAGTTTTCATGGGGTAAGTCCTCCATTATTATTGTTTGTTCCAGTAGTACTACTTTTTTTCTGCCGAGTCAATAGTTTTTAAGTGAATTTGTGTTAAGTTTTTGTTAAGCTTAGATCAGCTTAAATTTCCCCAAAGAAAACCCCCACCAGATGCTATTGGGGAACGGGGAAAAATGATCCCCTTAGATGGATGCGATCGCTTTCTTAATCAACATCAAACATAGCATCTAAATCTCTATATCCACTGACTACTCTTGCGATTTCAATTCCGTTTTCAAGAGGGAAATAAAATATCAGATAATCTTCTACTGGAAAACTTCGTAAACTAGGGATTAACTCATCGCGCCTACGTCCCAGATTGGGGAATTTAGCTAATTTTTTACAAGCCTGTTGGATTTTTTCTTTTAAAATTCTAGCAGCTTGCGGATTTTTCCCAGCCAAGTAACTATTAACTTGCTTTAAATCCAATCTAGCTGAGGGTGAGAAAATAATCTTTGACATTATTTCTGACTCATCGGGAAACCCTTAGCCTCTATTTGTTGTAAATCCTCTTCTAATTCTGAAAAAACCTCTTCGGCATTAATTCCTTCCTGTCGTCTTAATTCCTCAACGCCAATCATAACTTCCCGTTTCAATTCTTCAAATCTTCCTCGGTAAATTCTGTCTCTTTCTGCCAATAAACTCAATCCCTCTTGAATAACGGCTAAATCATCTTGATATTTTCCTGTTTTAATTTGTTGAGCAATCAAATCTTCTATTTCTGGTGTCAGTTGGATAGTGTTCATCGCTTCTCCTGATTACCTTTATATCATCCTAATCGAGTATTATAGCGCAGACTTTTTAGCATCTTATATTTTTAACAGATTTTCGGGTTTATCTCCCTGAATCTAAGTCTTCTAGCACCCGTGAGTCAAGGAAAAGGGGAACCGAGAAGAGCAAAAACCTGTACTCCCCTGCTCCCTCTCTCCCCTGACCCCTTGCTTCTCCACCGTCAATTACAAGGAAGCAACCGTGCGCCTTGGCAAGGAGAAAAAGACTTTTGACCTGATTTGAGGTTCGTGCTAGAATCGGGCAGATTACTCTGCGTCGTCTCCCGCAAACGGCAGTTCGTACCACTCTTTACAATTTCCCTCCCCATCCTCTTGCACACAAAAAGTTCCCCAATCAAGTTGAATGATCGCATTACCATCGCGAGAGACGGTAGCGGTATTTTTCCGTTGCACAGGAGCAGCATTGCGGGGTGTCAGTTTTTTGGTTTTCATGGGGTAAATCCTCCAATGATGTTAATTAATTTAATTAAGCGGCCTTGACATCTTCTCGTCAATAGTTTTCCGTGAAGTTTTTGTGAAGTTTTGTGAAGTTTAGATCTGATCAGCTTAAATTTCCCGAAGAAAATTCTCTGGTGAATCAAGGAAAAGGGGTACCCAGAAGATAAACAACCTCTGCTCCCCTGCTCCCCCTCTCCTCTGCTCCCGGTGCTTCTCCAGTAACCGCTCAATGCTCGAAATCTTTATATAATAAGAATTATACAAGACTTGTCACACCCCCCAGCAAATTACCTGATCGATCAAATCTTGACTGATGCCAAAAAAATCAGAGAATTGAAACAAATGCTCAAAAAAGCTGGATTTATTGATTTTCCGGGAAAAGGCAGTCACAACCATTGGTTACACCCTCTATATGCAGGGAAAATCACTCTCTCGGGAAAAGACGGAGCGGATGCTAAACGTTACCAAGAACAAGAAGTCAAAAATGCCATTGAAGAGGTCAGGAGAAAAGAAGATGAAAAAACTTAAATATAGAATAGTGATTCAGTGGTCTGATGAAGACAATTGTTATCTAGTTGGCTTACCCGACTTTCCAGGTCAAAAATGGCGAACTCATGGTAATACTTATGCTGAATCAGTGAAAAATGCTGAAGAAGTCCTAGAATCTCTGATGGAACTTTATCAGAAATTAGGAGAATCTTTACCTGAGCCTGAAATAAATAAAAAGAGAGAAATTTTGCAAAAATAAACCTTGATAAGGGAATTGATGATCATCGCATTGGTAGCCAAAAAGTTTTAATTGTTTTGATTGGCAATAAATTGACAAACAATCTCAACTCTTAGATTTAATTCCCGCGCAATTTGTTCTTCGTTAAGTCCCAACTTAACCAGAAGAGGAATTGTTTCAAGTTTTCCTTCTTCCTTAGCTTCTTGATAAAACTTGGTTTGTTTCCATTCAGTGAGATTAAACATGGCTTCTAACTCCTGGCGACTTTTCTGAGGAAATTTGTAGATAATAATCTTCTCGATTAACTCGATAACATTTCTTTGAGTGTTAGGGTCAATAATCTGTCGGCGGGTTTGCTCAATCAAGGATTGAAACTGTTCGGGTAAATTAGCCAAAAAGTTTTAGTTGTTCTGATTGGCAATAAATTGACGAACAATCTCAATTTTTATATTTAATTCCCGCGCAATTTGTTCTTCGTTAAGTCCCAACCTAATCAGAAGAGGAATTGTTTCCAATTTACCTTCAAGTTTTCCTTCAAGTTTCCCTTCAATTTTTCCTTCAATCTTCCCTTCAATTTTCCCTTCAATCTTCCCTTCAAGTTTCCCTTCAAGTTTCCCTTCAAGTTTCCCTTCAAGTTTCCCTTCAAGTTTTCCTTCTTCCTTAGCTTCTTGATAAAACTTGGTTTGTTTCCATTCAGTGAGATTAAACATGGCTTCTAACTCCTGGCGACTTTTCTGAGGAAATTTGTAGATAATAATCTTCTCGATTAACTCGATAACATTTCTTTGAGTGTTAGGGTCAATAATCTGTCGGCGGGTTTGCTCAATCAAGGATTGAACCTGTTCGGGTAAATTAGCCAAAAAGTTTTAGTTGTTCTGATTGGCAATAAATTGACGAACAATCTCAATTTTTATATTTAATTCCCGCGCAATTTGTTCTTCGTTAAGTCCCAACCTAATCAGAAGAGGAATTGTTTCCAATTTACCTTCAAGTTTTCCTTCAAGTTTCCCTTCAATTTTTCCTTCAATCTTCCCTTCAATTTTCCCTTCAATCTTCCCTTCAAGTTTCCCTTCAAGTTTCCCTTCAAGTTTCCCTTCAATTTTTCCTTCTTCCTTAGCTTCTTGATAAAACTTGGTTTGTTTCCATTCAGTGAGATTAAACATGGCTTCTAACTCCTGGCGACTTTTCTGAGGAAATTTGTAGATAATAATCTTCTCGATTAACTCGATAACATTTCTTTGAGTGTTAGGGTCAATAATCTGTCGGCGGGTTTGCTCAATCAAGGATTGAACCTGTTCGGGTGCTTTTTTCCCACTGATGAGGATAAACTGGAGGATACTTATCCCCAGAGAGGGAGGAGATTCAGCCTCGATTTCATCGAGATATATTCGTTGGATCCGCTCTAAGTTTAGCAAATTTTGGTAAGCGATGGGAAACCCAATGTCCAAGCGGCGCTTTCCCCACAGAATAACGGGACAGCAGGTGCGTTCCGGCTTATACTGCTTGAGATACAGGAAGAGCTGAGTCATAAATCGCCAATAAAAATCCTCGTCTTTTTGAAATTGAACTTCGACAAAGTAAAGCGGATAATCCGGGTGGTCAGCATCGGGAATAAATACGCCATCGAGCCGGAAAGCCAATTCTTTGATTTCGATTGACTTGAATTGATAATTTTGCGCTAGATTCGGAGATTCCCCCAGCAGTTGAAAGAGAAGTTCGGGAAAGACTTGAAATAGGGTATAAAAGATTTTATCGGTTTTCATTACTCCTTCTTTGGTCGTCAAGTCAATAGTCTTTTTATGAATTTGTGTGAAGTTTTTGTTAAATTTAGATTACTCTAACTAGATTAATTTTTTATCCTTGCCATTCCCAATTGCAAAACCTCTAAAACCTTGACTAAGTCACCGGCTAGTAAAGCATCTCTATCTAACCCTAATCCAGGGAATATCTGAGAACAAATTATCCCTTCTGAGTTCGGTTCAAGTTTAATATATTCTTCATTGGTTAATCTAAACCAATCAAATTCTCCATCGTCAACTCGCCAGACTAGATATTCTTGCACTTGGTTACGGCGATAAACCTTAAGTTTTTGATGTAAGTCAAGGGAGACGGTACTCGCTGCAATTTCGACGATTAACTCTGGCGCACCTTCGACATAACCATCCTCACTAATTGTTGATTGTCCACCATTTTTAATTCTTAATAGTGCATCGGGTTGAGGTTCATTGTCCGCATCAAGACGAACCGTACAATTATCCCCTAATTGCAGATTGGGAGTAAAGGCTTTATACACACTTAGCCAACCTATAATATCAGCAGGGGGTTCACCATGGTTCTTAATTCTGAGGGGAGAAGCCATAATATAAACAATTCCTTCAATGAGTTCTGCTTTTTTCAGATTTGGCATGGCATTATATCTACGCTCAAATTCACGACGAGTGAGCTTGTCCCCATTTTCTAGGCGTGGAATGGTTAATTGAGGAGAAATTGTTGTAGTTGCTATCATCTTGGTATTTCCTGTCGTCAAAAAATGGGTAATTCTCAAGTAAATCCAGGTAAAACGCTCTCCCCAGATAAGGTGGTTGGTAATGAGACGATTTCTACTTCCTGATTTTGGCGATAGATGGCTACCTGTTGACTAATGGTATCAATTAACCAACCGAGTCTTAAGCCACTGACGAGATATTCCTGCATTTTTGCTTGGAGTTGACTTAAAGAATCAGTGCGTGCTCTTAATTCTATCACAAAATCAGGACAAATTCTCGCAAATTTTTCTTGTTCTTCTCGGGGTAAAGCTTCCCAGCGTTCATTAGCAATCCAAGCAACATCAGGGGAACGTTTACCACCCTTGGGTAAGGTAAATATAGTGGAAGAACTAAAGACTTTACCGAGTTTTGTTTGACGATTCCAAATAACTAAATCGGCGTTCAAATCTGATTCTCGATGAGTTCAAACTATCCAAGCGGGAATGCCTGGAGGTATTTCTTTATGCCATCAAGAAGGCTTTAGACAAACACCAGTTTAAGCTTTATGCTCTCTGTATCATGTCTAATCATGTCCATTATCTGATCGCACCTGCCCAACCAGAAGATTTACCCAAAATTATGCACTTTCTCAACTGGTACAAGGCGATGTGATCCCCCCGCCTTCGGCTTCCCCCGTCGTGCGTTTCATTTTTGAGTCAAGACCTAATTTAGCGGCGTGATTGCTCTAAAATAGGGTTATCGCTTGTTCAGTATATAGCAATGACCTTAATCGCTGTCATCGATTATGACATGGGAAATCTGCACTCTGCCTGTAAAGGACTGGAAACCGTGGGTGCAGTGCCGAAAATTACCGATTCTCCCCTCGATCTGGAAAAAGCTGACGCTATTGTCTTACCCGGAGTCGGTTCTTTTGATCCTGCTGTCCGGCAAATTCGCAGCCGTCATCTCGAAAAACCGATCAAAGCGGCGATCGCTAATGGTAAACCCTTCCTCGGTATCTGTCTCGGTTTACAAATTCTCTTTGACTCATCAGAGGAAGGTCAAGAGGCGGGTTTAGGGATTATTCCGGGGACAGTGCGCCGTTTTCGCTCAGAACCGGGCATTACCATTCCCCACATGGGTTGGAATCAATTAGACTTCACCCAGCCGGATCATGCTCTTTGGCAGGGATTACCCCCGCATCCTCACGTCTATTTTGTCCATTCCTATTATGTCGATCCCCTTGATAGTCATCTAACTGCCGCCACCGTCACCCACGGCAGTCAAACGGTGACGGCAGCGATCGCTCGTGATCGTTTGGTAGCGGTGCAGTTTCACCCGGAAAAATCCTCGACTAATGGCTTAAAAATTCTGGCTAACTTTGTTCAGCAGGTGCAAAAATTAGCTTTAGTCTCCTAAATAAGCCTTTAAAACCCGCTCGTTTTTTTGGATTTCGCTGGGAATGCCATCGGCTAAATTTGTCCCTTCTGCTAATACCCAAATGTGGTGACAAAGGGACATAATCACATCCATATTATGCTCGATAATTAAAAAGGTAATTCCCTGACGATTCCACTCGATAATATGGTCGCTGATTTGACCGATTAAAGTGGGATTAACTCCGGCGGCTGGTTCATCTAATAAAATTAATTTTGGCTCGGTCATTAGCGCTCGGCCAATCTCTAATAATTTACGCTGTCCTCCCGATAAAGCTCCCGCATAATCATGCGCTTTTTCCCCTAGACCGATCGAATCTAATATGTCCAAAGCTTTGGCACGATTTTCCTGTTCCTGTTGGCGAATTTTTGCCCCCTGAAACCAGACGTTGAGAAAATTTTCTCCCGTTTGTCCCGGACTAGCTAAGAGCATATTTTCTAACACCGTTAATCGGGATAATACCCTGGCGACTTGAAAAGTTCTCACACATCCTTTCAGGGCAATTTGATAGGGAGGCAGCTGATGAATCGGCTGACCATCAAGAAAAACTTCCCCTTTATCTGGGCGAATAAAATTAGATAAAAGGTTAAAAAGTGTGGTTTTGCCGGCTCCATTTGGTCCGATTAACCCGGTGATGCTGCCCTGCGGCACCTCCAAATAAGCATTATTGACGGCGCGAATGCCCCCAAAACTTTTCGATAATCCTTTGGCAGAAAGTAACATATATGAATTATGAATTATGAAGTGTTTTCAGTTAACAGTAAACAGTGAACAGTAATCGATGAACTGAAAACTGAAAACTGAAAACTGATAACTGATAACTGATAACTGAAATTATTTTCCCAAAGTTAACTCCTCTTTTTTGCCGAGGATACCCTGGGGTCGCCAGATCATTAAAACCATGAGCAGCAGACCGATAATCATAATCCGTAAAGCCCCTAATTGGCTATCATTAAAAATAGCTAATTGGGGTAGAATAAAGCGAGTCAGGGAATCGTAAGCCCAGAAAATTATTGATCCTAGTAAGGTGCCGGCATTGCTACCAGAGCCACCGAGAATGATAATAATCCAAGCGTTAAAAGTCAATAACGGTTCAAAATTAGTCGGGTAAATGGTGGTTAATTGCCAGGCTAAAAAAGCCCCGGCCAAACCAGCGATCGCACCGCCTAACATCAAAGATTGTAACTTATACCAAAAGACATTTTTTCCCAAGGCCCGGGGAATTTCTTCATCTTCCCGAATCGCTTTGAGGATGCGTCCCCAAGGCGATCGCAAAAGTAATTCTAAACCAGAATAAACGAGAGCGAGGAGGACTAAAACTACCACCATCAACCCGGCTTTGTCATTATAGTCATTCAAGGCAATTACACCGTTTATATACAGAAAAAGCAGTATTATCGCCCCTAACGACCCCCAAAAGATTAAAGCTCTCTTTTGCGTCGGTTGATAGCTTTTGCCGCTAATTTGCCCAGCTTCGCGCCATTGTCGTTGCAGATTGCGCCCCAATTGCCAGAGAGCAAAGATAGCAAGCAGGGTAAACAGGGCAATAATTAATAATTTGACGGCAAAACTGGGATTTATATTCAAAGGTAGGGGATAACGTTGTAGTCCGAAACTGCCTTTCGTTAACCAATCCTCGTTAAGCACCAGTAAACGAATTAACTCAGATACCCCGATGGTGACAATTGCTAGATAATCGGCTCTTAATCTCAGGGTGGAAAAACCGATAGCCAATCCCAACAATGCCCCTAGGATCGCCCCGACAATAGCGGCAAAAATCATCGGTACACCCTGTAAAGTTAATAAAACCGTTGCATAAGCCCCTAAAGTGGCAAAAGCAACGTGACCAAAGTTAATTAAGCCAGTAAATCCCCATTGTAGATTTAAACCGAGGGCAAAAATCGCGTAAATACCCGCCCAAATTGTCAGGGAAACCAAATAATCTGTCATGTTATGGCAATTATCTTAATAGTGAGGTACAAAGTTGTCGGTTTCGGGAGTCAGGAGCCAGAAGTCAGGAGTCAGGAATCAGGAGACGATGCCCAATCCAGTTATACTTCATACTTATGAGAAACGCTATAACTAAAAAATGATCTTCAAAGTAAAAAGTAAAAAAGGGGTTGGGAGTGGGGAGTACCGGAGTTGGGGAGAAAAAAGCTGAAAACTCACATCTGATTACTGATCACTGATTACTGATCACTGAAAAGGCCGTTGTAACTGCTAGTATAATATCAGTTACAACGGCCTCTGTAGCTTGATGGACAATTGTGACGAGCGGAGGGTGCTAGGCTATTAATAACGAAAAAACCTTGTCCTGTTGATTTCTATGCCTCTTTTGATTCTAATTGCCGATGATGACCCCGGTATCCGCCTAGCGGTTAAAGATTATTTAGAATTAGCAGGTTATAGTGTGGTAGCGGCGAGTAATGGTTTGGAAGCTTTGAATTTATTGGATACCTATCATCCCCATCTTTTGGTATCGGATATCAAAATGCCGCGTTTAGACGGTTATTCTTTGGTGACTAAGGTGCGGCAACAGCCAGAATTTAGGTTATTGCCGGTAATTTTTTTAACCGAAAGAGGGTCAACAGAGGAAAGAATCCGCGGTTATCAAGTGGGTTGTGATATCTATCTTCCTAAACCTTTTGAGATGGAGGAATTAAAAGCAGTTATTCGCAATCTTTTAGAGCGATCGCAAATGGTGCAAAGTGAACGTCAATATCAGAAATTAAAACCAGAAGAAAGCCCCAAAACTAGGGATGTTTTAACTTCTTCTTTACAGGACGATTTTAAGTTAACTAATCGCGAGCGGGAAGTGTTAGAACATTTAGCCCGGGGACTTTCTAACAGTGAAATTGGGCAAAAACTGCATCTTAGTTCTCGCACGATCGAGAAATATGTTAGTAGTTTACTCAGAAAAACAACTACTAATAATCGCGCCGAATTGGTGCGTTTTTCCCTCGAACACAGATTAATCGATTAGCTGGAAGAAAAAACTTAAATTTTGTTTTTTACGTCCTCCAAAAGACTGCCACAGGAGTCTAAAAGTAGCTCGATTACGCGGTCAAAACCTTCCCGACCACCGTAGTAGGGATCGGGAACTTCTTTTTCTGGGTGATAACGGGCATAGTCACACATTAACTTGACCTTTTCTTGATATTTTCCTGTTCGATCTAGGGATAAAATATCTTGATAATTGGCTTTATCCATGGCTAAGATTAGATCAAAATTCTCGAAATCCTCGCGAGTAAATTGTCTGGCTGTCCCTTGCAGAGGAATACCGCGTTTTTTAGCCGCCGTATTCATGCGAGAATCGGGAGGAGAACCGATATGATAACCCGCAGTCCCCGCAGAATCACAGAGGATTTTATTGCCTAATCCTTCTTGTTCAATCAGATAAGTCATGATATTCTCGGCAGCGGGAGAACGACAGATATTTCCTAAACAGACGAAGAGTAGTTTATAGGGCATAAATTGACCGGTAGAATCATCACTAAATTGCCAATTATAGGGCATTTTTAACATCCCGATAAAGATTTATCCTCAAAAAACTCCTCGCTGTCCATTAACCTAATTTTGGCTAATCCCAAGCTTTCTAAATAATCTTGCCACCCTTGGGGGGTATCTTCAATCGCTAATAATCCTAATACTCTAGCTACGTCTGCTACCCAGGGTAGGGTATGAATTCTATAACCCTGCCAGTTTACTTCTAAAGATAACCAAGCGGGAATCTCTTGGGGGTTAAATTGTTGGGAGGCAAGATAATCAGCTTGAAAGCAGTAAATCCGAGGTGGTTTTTGACTCTCTAACAAGGTTAAACACTCCTTCTAATCTGGACATTAATCTCTTTCCCCATATTTTAGGGGAACCTCAGCATAATTTCTGTTAAATATGAACTTCTCTTGTCAAGAAATAGTTAAGTTTGCTCAAGACAATTTACTCTTAATTCTCCCCTAAGCGAGGACGAATAATTAAATAAATTGCCGGACCGATTAGAGGCAAAAGGGAAATTACCGGCAACAGGAAAGGATTTTTTAATCCCCGTCGGGTTAGATCATCTTGCAGCAAAATTGGACATAATAGGGTTAAAAGACAGAAATCTAAACTCATAACATGAATAAAACGGCTAGTTTGCCACTGATACCAAAAATCAGACCAATTGCCGTTAATTAATCCGTAAGCGATTAAAATTGCCGCAGTAATTAGGGCAATTACTCCCAACCAAGGTGAGTCTAAAAGTTTAATGACCAGATTTTTTTTGCCAGTAAAATTGCTGTTGGGTTGACGGAGGGTTAGATAGGGTAAAATAGCGAAAGCTCCCACAGCAAAAGAGGCAAAAGCAAAGGGCCAAGCGATGATTTTTTGGTCACGACCATCGATAATTAAAAGGCTAGTGTAGATAAGTGGCCAAACTCCCATCAGGTTAAAAAGAGCAATAATTAACGGGTTGATATCTTGCCATTTCCCAGTGGAAAGATTGATAATTAAATTTATTGTATCTGGTTGATCGGGGGGTGCTAGTAAAAAAGCGTATAATCCGAAGCCTAACCAAAGCAAACCGAGAATAATTTTTGTTAACATGGGAGTGGATAATTAGGTTAATTGAGTAATGGGAGTTCAGCAGATATTTTAGTACAAAAGTGATCAAAAGGTCAAGCAAGATTACCTAATCAATGATCACTAAGTAGGTAGGCGTTAAAAATTATCAGATGCCCCCTTATCAAGGAGGATCCCCCCGCCTATCGGCACCCCCCTTATCAAGGGTAGATCCCCCGCCTATCGGCACCCCCTTATCAAGGGTAGATCCCCCCGCCTATCGGCACCCCCCTTATCAAGGGTAGATCCCCCGCCTATCGGCACCCCCTTATCAAGGGTAGATCCCCCGCCTATCGGCACCCCCTTATCAAGGGTAGATCCCCCGCCTATCGGCACCCCCCTTATCAAGGGTAGATCCCCCCGCCTATCGGCACCCCCCTTATCAAGGGTAGATCCCCCCGCCTATCGGCACCCCCCTTATCAAGGGTAGATCCCCCCGCCTATCGGCACCCCCCTTATCAAGGGGGGCAGGGGGGATCGAACCTAAAATCTATTTTTAATTTAATTATAACCAGCTACTTAATTTTTAGGGAAGACGACGAGGATTTATGGTTTCTCCTGGGGTAATTTCTGCACTTTTAGAGTGGAGTAAGCGAGTTTGTTCTAGGATAGTTTCTAAGTCTTCATCCGAGAATTCTTGTACATAGTTTAATTTCACTTCTTCTAGGAAGATAATTAATAACATCTCGATTCTTTCTAAACTGTGACGGGATTGTAATTCCCCGGCGAGAGATTGCCCGAAACGTTGGACTAATTGCTGTAATAAACGCTCAAAAACTTCGTCTTCTTGGGTAATCTTGTCAGCTATATTAACAAAAGATTGATACAATTGACTAGATAGACGATTGCTCAAGTCAGTTTTTAATCCTTTCATGCCGGGTAATCGCAATAAGCTTTGATAAGAAGGAGTTTGACTGAAAATTTTCTCGATATTGTATTTAATTAAAGCTTCTGCTTCTGGTTTAACTTGCGGTAAAACCTTGTCAACGGTGCTATTAACTACTAACCGAAAAATTTCGATAACTTCATTAGTATCATTGAGATTGCTATATCCGCCATTGAGGGATCGTTCGAGAAATTTCTCCACTTGTCCCTGTCGAATATATTCCTGAATTTTATTAATGATTCTCAGGAATATTATTTCAGTAATATCTTTAGAAATTAGCGCAACTAAGCCTTTAACTGCCTGCTCTTTAATCACCCTTAAGTTAATAATTTTCACTTGATCTAGGCGAATAACGGTAGGAATAAATCGCAACCATCTCCAGATAGGAATAAACAGAAAAATATCGTACCATCGCCATAACATAGCCTCGCGCCAACGCAGACCTTTATGAGTGCGAGCAATCCACCAAGTTCTTAGCATAAATTCCCAGAAAAAGATGGTACCAAATAAAAAATCGATCGCTTCAAAGTTATCTATCGGTCTCCCATCTTCTCCCAGGGGACGAAAATAATTAGTTTCTATTAAAGGTTGAATTTCTTGATTGAAAAATTTCAACTCTTTTTCCCAGCCATTTTGACTGAGATAATCCCAACTCCAAAACTTCTGAAAGGCTGCTTTTGCGGAAACATTTTCTGTTTTAAAAACCCGCAAGCGCATTTTATTTTTAATCTTCTCTAAAGTCCCAGTTTTCTCGGCCGAGGCAAAGGGATTATTATCGATCATATCGACACTTTTTTGGCGTAAATTGGCTAAAATTTTCTCAATCTCTTGGCGATATTCTTGCAGATTAAACTCTGGGTTAAAGACCTTTTGATTAATTATTTCATTAAGTTTATCAACCGTAGCTAAATATTCGCTGGTACTGCGATAGGGTTTAATCCCTTTCACCACATCATACTTAGCGATTCCTTTAACAAAGGGAATTTCTAGGGGTTTGTCGGGAGGTATTTGTAATTCTTGAAAGGAAATCGGCCCGAGTTGTATTGGTTCATTAAATCTTAATAAAGTTATTTGCAAGCGTCCCTGTAACCAAAAATCTCGCAGGGGAATATAGGTTAAATCGAAAATAACCAGAATATAATTGCATAACACCAATAGGGCCATGCAAGTCTCAAAGAGATTGCGTAGGGAAAAACGACGGTTTCTGATCACGGGGTTTTTAGTCAAAGTCATTAGCCTAGAAAGCACACTTTGACTATGGTAAACCGAAAACGCCTAATTTTTTGCCTGAAAGCGATATAAGTAGTTAAAAAAGGAGCGGTTAAACTTAGTTCTGCCTCAGCAATTAATAGATGTAGTCTTCTATTCTGTAATAGCATCCTAGCAGATTCAGTTAAGCAGTTAGCTACAACTTCTTTGGCAAGAACATTTTTATTATAAGTCGGTAAGTTGCAGATTAGCATAAAATCACCCTGAATTGATTTTTATCTGTCAATAAGCCTAGAGCCTCGTAGGGTGTTTTTCCTTGCGTCAACCCAACCTATAATAATTGCTGCTCTCGTAGGGTGTGTTAATAAAGTATTGACAATGTAAATACATTCTGCCTATACTACAAGTATGGATGTCTATTTTGTCCTCAGTGGCATTACTTTTGTTTGGAATGACGAGAAATCTAGGATTAACCCGATCAACCATGACGGTATTACGTTTCAGCAAGCAGCAGAAGTCTTCTTCGATCCACTGCTGGTTGTTGTTGATGCAAGTCGCAATGATGAGGCACGAGATGCGATCATTGGGTTAGATAGACGGTGGAATCTCCTGTACGTCGTCTATATTGAGCGTGAAAACGACATCATTCGGATCATTTCGGCTCGCAAAGCCACACGCAAGGAACGTGAGTATTATGAAAGTTGAGGCATTAAAAAAACGACTGGAGAGAAATCGCCCTATGACTACAATCACGATTCGTATTCCCGAAGATGTGATTGAAGATTTAAAGCGGGTTGCACCGTTGCTTGGTTTCTCAGGTTATCAACCTTTGATGCGTGCTTACATTGGACAAGGGCTGCGTGCGGATTTGGAGCGTCTAGAGGGAGATACAATTTCTGCTCTCGTTGCTAGTTTGAAGCGTCATGGTGTGAGTGATGAAGTGCTGCAAGAAGCGTTGAGTGAAATTACTCCGCGTTAGTCTAGGTTTTCGGCCTCCTAGGTTGAGTTGAGCGAAACAATACGGGGTCGAAAATGGCTCAATTCGATTGAAAAAGCGCAACCCAACCACCTCAACGGTTGTTATTACTTATATAATAGACTACATAAGCTTTATTGATCGCTTTTTTCTATGTCCGAATCAGCTGCTGGAATTTCTGTTTCCAAACCCCAAAATATCTGGAAACGACAAGTTAAAGTCAATCTGAGAAGTCTCTTTAGTACCCTGGGAAAAGCCGCTCTTAACGGGGCATTTTTGCAGTGGGATGATCTGGCCGAAAATGGAGTAGAAGTTTTAGATGATCTTGGTTTAAGTCGGACTCCGGGGGAATTAGCGGGTTTATTAATAAGTCAATCGCTAATGAAAGCGATGAAAGGATTACTTAAAAGTAATGCTGATTTACTGCCCCAAGAAGTTGAAAAGCTGTCTTTAAAAGAACTTTACCGTCAGATTACCGACTCTTTACAAGAGCAGGAATTAATTCTCGATCGAGATTTTTTTGAGCATCCCGAAAGATTACCTATAGTCGCACCAATCCAAGCAGCTTTTTTACGGTGGTTAACAACAAATAATTTAATCACTAATTCCCAGGAAGCACAGAGCCTAAGTAACCGTTTACAAGCTTATTTTGTCTTAGCATTGCAGGAACAATGGAAAGATAAACGAGATGAATACAGTCTGCTTTTAGATGAAATCGACACTCCTTTTAACAATGCTTGGAAACGAGAAAGAGGCTGGTTACATTATCGAGCTTGGTTGCAAAAACAGATCGATGAACCTATTTTTTGGGAAACCTTTAGTTTAAAGCAAATTTATGTACCTCTACGGGGATTTTATGAAGAAGAAGAAATCAAAGCCACCCCAGACACAGATTACCATCGAGAGCCATCATTTAAACGCATTGTTATCAAACTCCAAGAGCAGTTAGAAACATGGTTAGAAGCGGCAAAATCCGATGATGCTATCCGTTTATTGACCGGTGGGCCAGGTAGTGGAAAATCGTCCTTTTGTAAAGTATTTGCTGCCCAACAAGCTCGCTTAGAAAAACAAGTTTTATATATTCCCTTGCATCGCTTGAGTTTCTCCACCGATTTAGTAACAGCAGTTAAAACTTTTGTTCAACATGACGGTTTTTTACCAGAAAATCCTCTAGAACCGAGCGATCAAGATTTACGATTACTAATTATCTTTGATGGCTTAGATGAGCTATCTATGCAGGGAAAAATCGCCCAAGAAGTCGCCCAAAATTTTATTAATGAAGTACGAGATCAGGTCAAAAGTTTTAATCAAAATAAAACCCGTTTACAAGTGTTGATTAGCGGGCGTGATGTGGTGGTACAATCCAATAAAAATAATTTTAAAAAACCTCAGCAAATTATCACCATCCTACCCTATTGGGTTGATAAAAGCGATGATTTTAGCGATGTCGATAACTTATTAAAAGTCGATCAACGTCATCAATGGTGGCAACAGTATGGGCAAGCTAAAGGGAAAAACTATGCACAATTACCGCCAGAATTATCGGGGAAAAATTTACAAGAAATTACCGCTCAACCGCTATTAAATTATCTTATTGCTCTCACTTTTGAACGAGGCGAGGTTCAATTTTCCCAAGAAACTAACCTCAATAATATTTATGACAATTTGCTCAAGGCAGTCTATGAGCGAGGTTATGAAAAAAATAGTCCAGGCCACCGGGCTATAGAAGGGATTACAGAAAAAGATTTTGTGCTAATTTTAATGGAAATTGCCCTTTCCTGTTGGCATGGTAACGGTAGAACCACCACCGTTATAGAGATTAAAGAACATTGTGAAAATAATGGCTTAAAAAATCTCCTAAAAAATTTCCAAGATAGTTTTCAAAGCGATTCCCAAGGGAGTATTACCCGTCTTTTAACAGCCTTTTATTTTCGAGAAAGTGGCGATTTACGAGGCAGCGAAAAAACCTTTGAATTTACCCATAAAAGTTTTGGTGAATATTTAACTGCCCGCAGAATTGTTGACCGAGTTAAGCAAATTCATAAGAAATTACAAGACAGTGAAAATGATTATGACAATGACTACGATCCCAGACAAGCTTTAATTACCTGGGCGACTTTATGCGGACCGACGGCAATAGATGAATATCTTTTTCGTTTTATTGTCAATCAAATGCAATTACAGTCCCCAGATGAAGTGAAACAGTGGCAGAAAACTCTGGGTGATTTAATTAAATATCTTTTGGTCAAAGGAATGCCGATGGAGGGTTTAAAAAACCGCCCCAATTTTCAGGAGGAAATGCGACTGGCACGCAATGCCGAGGAAGCTTTATTAGCGGTATTTAATGCCTGTGGGCGAGTCACCAAAGAAATTTCTCCCATTCAATGGCCTTCTCCTGAAGCTTTCGGCAATTGGTTGGCCCGTCTTCAGGGACAAATAATAGATTATAAGCCTATGTTGGTGTTAGATTGCCTCAGTTTTCTTGATTTACAAAACTGTCTGTTGGTATTTCGAGATCTTTACAGGGCAAATCTTGAAAGGGCAAATCTTGCAGGGGCAATTCTTAGAGGGGCAATTCTTGCAGATGCAAATCTTGAAGGGGCAAATCTTGCAGGGGCAGATATTGGATACGCAATTCTTGCAGATGCAAATCTTGAAGGGGCAAATCTTGAAAGGGCAAATCTTGAAAGGGCAAATCTTGAAAGGGCAAATCTTGAAGGGGCAAATCTTGAAAGGGCAATTCTTGAATGGGCAAATCTTGAAGAGGCATTTCTTGAAAGGGCAAATCTTAGAGGGGCAAATCTTGAAAGGGCAAATCTTGAAAGGGCAATTCTTTACAGGGCAAATCTTAAAGAGGCAAATCTTGAAAGGGCAAATCTTGAAAGGGCAATTCTTGAAAGGGCAAATCTTAGAGAGGCAAATCTTGAGGGGGCAAATCTTGAAGATGCTAACGTCAAAAGGACGATTCTCGATACGGAAGTTAAAACCGAGTGACTCTTCTAGGTTCTGTGTGATAAGTTTAACTTACAATATGATCGATCAGTCTTTGTGTCCTTTGTGTCTTTGTGGTTCGTTCCACCCCCTCGCTAGGAAGAATATATCTTAGAATACATTTTACCCACCAAACCCAAGAGAGCCGCCTTAGATATTCTTCAACAGCTTATCCCTACCTAGGATGAAAATAATTATAAATTTCCTTAGCTAATTGTTCCCCAATTCCTGTCACCTGTTGCAATTGTTCTAGGGAAGCTTCGCGAATATAATCCAGAGAATGAAAATGAGCTAATAAATCTTTTTGTCGCTTAAAACCTAAACCCGGTATCTCATCCAGACGGGAACGGCGACTTTTTTGCATCCTTTGTTGTCGGTGAAAGCTAACAGCAAAGCGGTGCGCTTCATCCCTGACTCGACGCAATAATTGCACTCCGGGTTGTTCCTTATCCGTCTCTAAAGGAGAGGATTCCCCGGGTAAAAAAATCTCCTCTCTCTGTTTAGCTAAACTAACAACTTTTACCTGTTCTAATAAATTCATCTCCCCTAAAACTGTCACCACTGTCGATAATTGTCCTTTTCCCCCATCAATCATGACCAAATCGGGAAAATCATCACTTTCGGCAATATTATCGGGATTTTCGGCATAAAGACGGAAACGCCGGCGAATTACTTCTGCTAAACTGGCAAAATCATCGGAATGGCCGATTTTAACTTCGGGATTTTTGATTTTATAGTGACGATAATGTTGATTAGCGGCCACCCCATCGATAAACACCACTCCCGACGCGACTGCATTAGAACCCTGAATATGAGAAATATCATAACCCTCGATGCGGTGGGGTAGCGCCGGTAAATCGAGAATTACCGCTAAATCCTGCAAAGACTGTAAATCTCGGTCGGCGCTTCTTTTCGTCTTTTCTAACTCATAAAGAGCGTTTTTCTCCACCATAGCTAATAAATCCGCTTTACTTTGCCGTTGGGGGACAGTTAACTCGACTTTGCGACCTTTTTTTTCCCTTAACCACCCCGCTAACACCTCACCTTCCGGTAATTCGCAGGGTAACAGGATTTCGCTGGGAATTTCCACCCCTTCCACCGATAAATAATGTTCTTCCAGGACTTTTTGCAGGATTTCTCCCTCGTTTGCTGACTGACTATCGGCAAAAAATCCCAAACGTGCCACCAAACGACCAGAACGCACTTGGAATAATTGTATGCAACAATGCTGCTCGTCCTTAGCTAAAGCGATCGCGTCCCGGGATACGGTATCATCAGGTAAAGAGACTTTTTGATCGGTATTAAGGGCCTGTAATCCGCGAATTTGATCCCTAATCGTGGCCGCTTGTTCAAAATCTAGGTTTTCCGACGCTGCGAGCATCTTTGCTGCTAATTTCTCTAATAATTCCCCCGTCCTTCCCTGAAAAATCATCGCCACTTTCTGCAAGGTTTCTCGATAATCTTGGGGACTGATTAATTTTTGACAAACCCCCGGACAACGACCGATATCATAATTTAAACAGGGACGGTCTTTAAAAAGAGGTTGGGGACGTTGACGCAGGGGAAAAGTGCGTTTAATTAGGTGTAAAGTGTGGCGCAGCAGCCTAGTATCGACGTAGGGACCATAATAACGGTCTTTTTGGTTATTTATGCTACGTTTGCGGGTGATAAAAATGCGCGGATAGGTTTCCGACCAAGTAATACAAATGTATGGATATTTTTTATCGTCCTTGAGGAGAGTATTAAAATGGGGCTGATGTTGTTTAATTAGATTAGCTTCCAGGGCCAAGGATTCTGCTTCCGTGTCGGTGACGATAAATTCAATTTCTGTCACCTGTCGTACCATCAAAGCAATGCGGGGACTGAGGGGTTGACTGGGACGAAAATAGGAACGGACTCTAGACCGGAGTTTTTTGGATTTACCGATGTAGAGAATTTCGCCATTTTGGTCGCGCAGGAAGTACACCCCCGGTTCGAGGGGAATTTCCCGAAGACGATTTTCTAGGCGATCGAGGTCTTGGATTAGGGTAGAGTTAAGATTATTCCCGAACATCTTTTTATATTAGACAAAAAAATTACGCCAGTGGGTATTAGCTGACGTTTGGCAAGATATTTAGGGCAAATCTTCACAAAAATTAATAGGCTTCCGATTCGATTTGCTTAATCGGGACGAAACACTCTCCGGGGAGAAGAATCGGTTTATTGTTAAAAATCAATTGACCGCGATGATTGTCGCGGTTAATAGCGACACCGAAAGGACGTTTACTAACTCTGCTATTGAGGGTACAGTAGATGCGATAAATGCGTCTGGCTGCCCGTAAGACAGTAGGATCTAACAAAATTGGGATTTCCATATCGACACGCTGTTGTTCTGTTTTCTCGGATAGGGCCACCATATCACTCGTCTCCCCACGATTAAATTGACGTATTTATTAAATCAATGGTATATGACGATTTCTGAATTTGTCACTTTTGTTATGATTCTAAAACTTTCAGGATGGCCTGGCCCATAGCTTGGCATCCCACCAATGTCATACCTTCTGAGAAAATATCTCCAGTACGATAACCGAACTCTAAAACTTTTTCGACGGCTTTTTCCAGCGCGGCTGCCGCTAAAGGCTGATTTAGCCCATATCTTAACATCATAGCAGCACTGAGAATCTGGGCGATCGGATTGGCCTTATCTTGGCCGGCGATATCTGGGGCCGAACCGTGGACGGGTTCAAAAACTCCCACCCCAGCAGTCCCTAAACTAGCGGAGGGTAACATTCCGATACTACCCGTTAACATGGCCGCTTCATCGGAGAGAATATCACCGAATAAATTGCCCGTGACGATAGTATCAAATTGTTTGGGGGCCCGGACTAACTGCATGGCTGCGTTATCGACGTAGAGATGGGAAAGTTCCACATCGGGATAATTAGCGGCCATTTTCGTCACCCGGTCGCGCCAGAGTTGGGAAACATCAAGAACATTAGCTTTATCGACGGAACAGAGTTTATTACCGCGTTTTTGGGCAATTTCAAAGGCCACCTTAGCGATGCGGTCCACCTCCGATTCTAAGTAAACCATGGTATTTACACCGCATTTTTCTCCCGTTTCCGTCTCAAAAATCCCCTTCGGTTGACCGAAGTAAACACCCCCGGTCAATTCCCGGACGACCATGATATCCACTCCCTCGATAATCTCCCGTTTGAGACTAGAAGCGTCAATTAATTGCGGAAAAATGGTGGCAGGACGCAAATTAGCAAAAAGACCTAAACCGGATCTTAAGCCTAATAATCCCGTTTCTGGCCTTTGCTGCCGAGGCAAATTATCCCATTTATAACCCCCAATAGCGGCCAGGAGAACAGCAGCACTATTTTTACAGGTACTAAGGGTTGTTTCGGGGAGAGGACTGCCGGTTTCATCAATGGCTGCCCCTCCAATTAAAGCGGTTTGGAAGTCAAACTGGAGGTCAAATTTTTTACCGATGACTTTCAGTATCTCTACGGTGACAGCGAGGATTTCCGGCCCGATGCCATCGCCGGGTAGTAGGGTAATGCGATACTGTTGCGTCATAGTTCTAGAACGGTAAAATAGGTCAGACTCTTGATTGTAACATAGTTAGGTGGGCTTTTTTCTCCTAAAAATGTCAATCTTTGCCAGAAAAGCTGGGAAACCGCCGGCGAATTAGCTAAGGAAATTCTCGATCCTCCGGTATTAATTAAACAAGCAGTTAATCCCCGATAACTAAACTAATTCTATATGGGAATCATCCCCAATCATAAAGCGTAAAGCTTTCGGACGTTGGGGAGCAATTTCTAATTTTGCCCGTCGTCCGATAACACTATCAACTATGCGCTGATGAATGCCAATAATCGTGGCATCTTTGAGAATAACACTGTGTTCTATGTCGGCATCAATTAATTTTGTGCCATTAGCTATACTGCTATAGGGACCGATAAAACAATTCTCAATCTGACAATTTTCTCCGATAATGACAGGGCCGCGAATGGTACTATTAATAATTTTACTACCCTGGCCAATTTGTACCCGTCCGATCACCTGACTATTAGGATCAATTTCTCCTAGTAAAGCGATTTCTAGAGAGGTATCAAGGATAATCCGATTTGCTTCTAATAAATCATCTTTTTTACCCGTATCTAACCACCAACCCAGTAGTTTATTCGCTTCTACTGCTTTATTTTGATTGATTAATTCTTGGATAGCGTCGGTAATTTCTAACTCACCCCGGGCCGAAGGTTGAATAGATGCGATCGCTTGATGAATGGTGGGAGCAAAAAAATAAATCCCCACCAAAGCTAAATTTGAGGGGGGTTCTTTCGGTTTTTCGACTAAGTATAAAACTTTGCCAGTTTCATCTACTTTTGCCACCCCAAAAGCACTAGGATTAGACACTTTTCGCAGGAGAATTAAAGCATCAAGGGACTGTTTTTGGAAAGAGTCTAAAAAGGGCGATAAATCATCCTCGATTAGGTTATCACCCAAGTACATAATAAAGGGGGAATCTCCTAGGAAAGATTGGGCAGTTTTAACCGCGTGAGCTAATCCTGCTGGTTGATCTTGGCGAATATAAGTTATCTTAGCGCCAAACTGTTCACCACTGCCCGTGGTCTGACGAATTTCTTCCCCGGTTTCGGGACTGATAATAATGCCAATATCGGTAATTCCTGCGGCGACAATTGATTCGATTCCATACCATAAAATCGGTTTATTGGCCACGGGAACTAACTGTTTTGCCCCAGTATAAGTTAGGGGACGTAACCTCGTACCTTTACCACCAGATAAAATTAGTGCTTTCATAGTTTTAAAGATTAAATAGTTGGTTGAGCATCGCTTTGAGAGAATCTCGCCAATAGGGAGGAATATAACCCAATTGTTGCGAGATTTTTTGACCAGAAAGAACCGAATAGGCCGGACGCACTGCTGGGGTAGGATATTCAGCAGTAGTAATGGGAATTACTCTCTGAATTTTTAAGGGAATACCGCTTATTTTTGCCTCCTCAAAAATAGCTTTAGTTAAATCAAACCAACTGGCAACACCGCTATTAGTAAAATTATAGATTCCTGCGGGATTATCGACATTAATTAGAAGGTGAGTAATGGCCGTGGCTATATCTTTGGACCAAGTGGGACTTCCCACCTGATCAACAACTACTTTTAACTCCTCTCTTTCCTTACCTAATCTCAGCATAGTTTTGACAAAATTACTTTTGCCATAACTGCCGTAAACCCAAGCAGTACGCAGGATAATTGCCTGAGAATTAACAGTTTTAATCTCCTCTTCTCCCCTTAACTTGGATTGTCCATAAACCCCTAAAGGATTAGTTAGATCGGTTTCTAGATAGGGGGTATTTTTCCGACCATCAAAGACATAATCTGTGGAAATATGAAGAAATTTAGCTTGAATTTTCTCGGCAGATTCCGCCATGATTTTTGGGGCTATAGCATTGATAGAATAGGCTAAATCTGGCTCGGTTTCGGCTTTATCCACTGCCGTATAAGCGGCGGCATTAACCAGATAATCGGGGTGAATTTCCCTAATTAACTGGCTGATTTTTTCCGAGTTAGTTAAATCTAGTTCTTCTCGACCGATACTAATAACTTCACCTAACTGCGGTAAAGTTACCTGTAACTCTTGTCCCACTTGACCTTTAGCACCAATTAGTAAAACTTTTTTCATTGTCTTTAGGGGAAAACTTCCACGGATTTAAAGGGTTGTCCAGCTTGGTCTTTAGGGGAGAGAATCGGGGGGGTATCTAAGGGCCAATCAATCCCTAAATCGGCATCATTCCATAAAATGGTTTTTTCGTATTGGGGATAATAATAATTAGTGGTTTTGTAGAGAAATTCGGCTCGTTCAGAGAGAACTAGAAAGCCATGGGCAAAACCTTCGGGAACCCAGAAAATACGTTTATTTTCCGCACTTAAAACACAGCTTACCCATTGCCCAAAAGTGGGGGAACTTTGACGCGCATCCACTGCCACATCAAAAACACTACCGCTCACTACTCGCACCAGTTTACCCTGGGGATTGCGGATTTGATAGTGCAATCCTCGCAGGACATTTTTTAAGGACATAGAGTGATTATCCTGGACAAAAGTGGTATTGACTCCAGTTTTTTCTCGAAAATCTCTCTGATTAAAACTCTCCAAGAAAAAACCTCGATCGTCGCCGTAAACTTGCGGTTCAATGATTAAAACATCAGGAATTTCCGTGGGAATAACTTTCATAAAATCGGAGACAAGATAACTTTTGCGGGTAGTCTAGCACAAAAGGGCATTTTTTTCTAAAGTTTTTTATTAATCTTTCCCTGGTAACTGAACAATGATAAGATGAGCCTAACTTAGTCAGAGCATAAACGACGTGGTACAAGTCTCTACACACACCGCTACTCAATCTATCCCCGTGGAGGGAGAAGCCTTAAAAAACTGGTTACAGACTAGGGCTAATCAGATTATCGCCGGCGATCGACTCAGTAAGCAAGAGGCCCTAGCTTTAACTGCGATCGAAGGTCAGGAAAATATTTTCAGCTTATGTGAAGCTGCCGATCGCATTCGTCAGGCCTGTTGTGGCAATACGGTGGATTTATGTAGCATTATCAACATAAAATCGGGAAGTTGTTCGGAAAATTGCAGTTTTTGTTCCCAATCCGCCCACCATCCCGGTCAAGATTCGCCTATCTACGGTTTAAAAAGTCGCGAGGAAATCGTCAGCCATGCGAAAGCGGCAGCCGACGCGGGGGCCAAACGTTTCTGTTTAGTTAGTCAAGGTCGGGGATTAAAGTACAATAGCCCTAAATCGCAGGAATTCGAGGAAATACTGGCCACAGTTCAAGAAATCATCGAAACAGCCAAGATTAAACCCTGCTGCGCCCTGGGAGAGTTAACCCTCCCCCAAGCCCAGGCCTTAAAAGAAGCCGGAGTTACCCGTTATAATCACAATCTGGAAGCTTCCGAGAATTTTTATCCTAACGTGGTCTCCACCCACAGTTGGCAGGATCGGGTAGAAACGGTAAAAAACCTGAAAGCGGCAGGAATTCAAGCTTGTACGGGCGGAATTATCGGTATGGGGGAAAGTTGGACCGATCGCATTGATTTAGCTTTTTCTCTGGCGGAATTAGAAGTGGAATCAGTGCCGATTAACCTATTAAACCCCAGAAGTGGCACCCCTTTAGGTCATTTACCCAAACTCGACCCTTTTACTGCCCTAAAAGCGATCGCTATTTTCCGGTTTATCTTACCCCAACAAATCCTCCGTTATGCCGGGGGACGGGAGGCAGTGATGGGAGAATTGCAAAATCAGGGGCTAAAATCGGGAATTAATGCTATGCTGATTGGGCATTATTTGACCACTCTAGGACAACCCCCCCAACAGGATCAGGCGATGTTGGCTGATCTTAGTTTAATAGGAGGAGAAGCCCCCATCCCCGGTGAATACCAACCCCAACAGGCAACCTAAATCACGTCGAGGACGAGGCTCTCCGCCCCGGCGCACTTCCGCATCGGTTCCCAATGAGTTAATCTGGGCCTTGATTGGTTTGTTGCTGACAATCTTTAGTACATTTGTTCCAGTAAGCCTAGCTAGTTGGTCGGCTGCGGGTCTATCTTCGCAAAAACTAGGCATAACTTACCAAATTGGGGCAGTATTGTTAACGGGCTGTCTGGGGGGCAAAAATGCCGGGCTTCTTGCCCAGGTGGCCTATATTTTTCTCGGTTTAACTTGGTTGCCTGTGTTTGCTCAGGGTGGGGGAATAGGTTATCTGAAAGAACCCAGTTTTGGCTATATTTTAGGCTTTATGCCGGGAGCATGGCTGTGTGGTTGGTTGGCTTTTCGCTGGCGCGCCAAGATAGAAACCCTGGCTTTAAGTGCCTTTGCCGGTTTGTTAGTGATTCATCTGTGCGGTTTATTATATATGCTGGGATTGTCGATTTTTCAGCCCCAAGCCGGTCAAATCACCTTTCCCGATAGTTTGCCCACCCTATTTATGAATTATTCAGTCTGGCCATTTTTAGGGCAGTTAGTAGTAATTTGTGTGGTGGTAATTATTGCTTTTTTCTTCCGTAAATTATTATTTTATTGATGCCACAGCCAATGTTAAAAAAGAATCGCTGGTTTTGGATAGTGGCGGTGATTGGTCTAATTTTAGACCAAGTAACTAAGTATATAACCGTGCAGAGTTTTGAGCAAATCGGTGATACTTTCCCGATTATTCCGGGTGTTTTTCATTTCACCTATGTGATTAATACTGGCGCGGCTTTTAGTGCTTTTCGGGGCGGTGTTGGTTGGCTAAAATGGCTATCCTTATTGGTTAGTTTGGGATTAATGGCTTTTGCTTACTTTGGACCCCATTTAAGTCGTTGGGAACAATTAGCCTACGGTTTTATTTTAGCAGGGGCTTTCGGCAATGGTATCGATCGCTTTTTGTTTGGTTATGTGGTGGATTTTCTCGATTTTAGATTGATTAATTTTCCTGTTTTTAATCTGGCCGACGTTTTTATTAATATCGGGATTATTTGCCTATTAATTTCTAACTTTCCCCACAAGTCAAGGGCCCCGTAGGGGCGAAGCATTCGGGCGATAACCTATCGCTGAAACCGTAGATTTCCTATCCGAATGCTTCGCCCTTACTTTTTCTGTTCAAAAAAATTGGGGATTTAGTATTATATTCCTGGAGTCCTGACCATTTAAATATTTTGGAAATCTAGATAATTCCTGTTGAGTACCAATCATTTTGACCTCTGGAAAAAAACTTCTAAGCTATTATTCCTGTTTTTTATCGGCGCTGGGTGGATGCCAACCTCCCCGGATCCATAATCGACGAACTTTAACGATAAAACCTTCATTATGATTATCATCATTTAAGTCCAAACGTTCAATAGTTGCCCTAGCGATGGGAGTGATTCCCACTATTTTTAAAGCATCTGGTGTCCAGATAAAATGTTCTTGCCAATGCTGTTGGCGCGGATTGAATATTTCTACTTCTTGTTCTGTTTTCGGATCAATTGCCTTGATAAAATTGTAGCGATATCTGTTACATCTTTGGCAAGCTAAAGCTAAGTTTGCCAATTCATCTTTGCCTCCTAAAGATTTGGGCTGAATGTGATCTACTTCAAATAGTGCGGCACTAATTTCTTCTGAAGAATGACAGTATTCACACAGATAGTTGGCTCTTGCTCGGACTTGTAATCGAGTGGTGATACTAATCATTTAGATTCAGCAACTATTCTCGCATTTAAGAGCGTGAAAATCTCGTTTAACTCTAAAATACCGGCTAATTCTGCGGTTTCTTGAGAATTAAGTTGGGAATTTTTTTCTAGTTCCCGTAGTTCCTCTAATCGACACTGCAATTCCTCAGTGAATTTAAAGAGATAATTTTCCCTTACTGGCGATAGCTTAATTCCTTTTTCAATCCAAGAAGAGGGCTTGACCATCAGTTTAGTTAACATCACTTTCTCCCTAACTTTAATCCCTAACCTAATCCTAACACGATTATTTATCCTCGATCGGGTGAGCATTGCCCACCCAAAAAACTATGCTTCTGTTTCAGAAATAGAGCGATCAAATTTACTAACTAACTGAGGATTTTCTGACCAAGCATCGATAACACTCATATTACCATTGAGAAAATTCTGTTTAATAGCGCGGCGTTGAATTTTGCCGCTGGCAGTTTTGAGAATTGTTCCCGATTTAGCCAAAACAATGGCATGGGTCATAATTTCGTGTTCTTCGGCGATTTCTTGACGGATATCGGCGATTAATTTAGCCGTATCTAATTCCCCGCTGCGACGTTCTAATTCTTGGACAACAACTAACTGTTCTTCCCCGTTATCTTCAATGGAAAAAGCGGCACCATAATCGGGACGAAAAACCTCATTAAGATGCTGTACTGACCATTCTAAATCCTGGGGATAATGATTACTGCCACGGACAATAATTAAATCCTTAATCCGTCCCGTGATATGTAATTCCCCATCGAGAAGAAAACCTAAATCTCCGGTGCGTAAAAACGGTCCTTCTCCCGTATCAGCAAGATAAGCTTGAAAAGTCTCTTTAGTTGCGTCTTCCCGTTGCCAATATCCGGCGGCCATACTGGGGTCACTGGCCCAAATTTCGCCCACTTCATCGGCTGCACAAAGGGTAAAAGTATCGGGATTAACCATAGCTATACGGGTATCACAGACGCGACGACCACAACTGGGGACGTATCTAACTCCCGTGGTTCGATCGGAACTAACAGGGACAATTTTACCGCGTTCGTAGGCGGTTGCATCCAAAGCGGTGATAATTGGGGTGGTTCCCTTGGGTTTATTGGAAATCAAGAGGGTATATTCAGCTAATCCGTAGGCAGGGGCGAAAGTTTGCCAAGAAAAGCCGTAATCTGCAAAAGTATCGACAAATTTGGCCATGACCTTCGGGTTAATCGGTTCGGCGGCATTTCCCGCGGCCTGCCAACTGCTCAGGTCTAATTCCGCTAAATCGGCAGCCTTAATCCTACGAGTACAAAGATCATAGGCGAAGTTGGGGGCCTGACTATGAGTAACTTTGTACTTAGTAATATTTTTTAACCACTGCATCGGACGCTTAATAAAAGCAAAGGGAGACATGAGATAGCAGGGTGTACCGTTGTAGAGGGGGACGGTGATACCTTCGACTAACCCGTAATCGTGGAAATAGGGCATCCAAGTGAGGGTAACGCTATCCGGTTCGTAACCACAAGCTTTTTGCAAGTAACCGCAATGGTGCATCAGGTTAAAATGACTTAACATCACCCCTTTGGGGATATTAGTCGAACCGGAGGTATATTGCAGATAAGCAAGCGCCGATTTATCCACCTGGGGATCTTGCCATTGGTCCGCCAGCGAAATATCAATGCTTTCGGTAGTAATCCATTTCATTTGGTCGAATTCTGGAAATTCTTCCTTAACACCTTCAATAAGAGTCAGAATACTTTCGGTAACTAGGGCAAAGGTGGCATTAGCATCCTTGACAATTGCCCGTAAACGGGGCAGAGTGCGCTTAAGTCGTCCCGATTCCGGTGGGGGGACGGGAATGGCAATCACTCCCGCGTAGAGACAACCACAAAAAGCGGCCACTACTTCTAAACTTTGAGGATAGAGTAATAGGGCGCGTTCCCCTTGGGCCTGGTATTTTTGCAAATAGGCGGCGATTGCTCTTGCTTGGCGATCGAGTTCACTGTAGGTTAAAGGTGGGGTTTCTTTTTTACCATCGATAAGAAAAGTGTAGGCATGGCCGTCCGGTTGTGTCGTGGCGCGGTAACGTAAGAGTTCTACTAGGGTTGCGGGTTGAATTAGGGTTTCAGTCATCGTTGTTATCGGGCTTATTGGCGCTATTGTATAGAAGTTTTAACATATTTGCCCATGGCGCTAGGATAAAGTGCCGAAGGCGATCGGTCAAGGTCTAGGATTAAGTAGCTGGTTATAATTAAATTAAAAATGGATTTTAGATTCGATCCCCCCTGCCCTCCTTGATAAGGTAGGGTTGATTCATGAATCAACCCTACCCTTGATAAGGGGGGTGTCTGATAATTTTTAACGCCTACCTACTTAAGTTATTGGTTAAAATCCCCCCGCCTTATCTCTGCAATTGTGAGAAAAAGCTATAATTAATCAATCCTAAAATACCGGGAAAAAGTCATGACAGCCCTAGACATGATCCCAGATGTCACCTATCCCCCCACAGATTTATGGAGTGATGAACCACCCTTGGCAAGTGATCTACACCTGCAACAGATCATCATTCTCCTTAGTTGTCTAGAATTATTATGGCGCGAGAGGAGTGATTACTACGCTTCGGGAAATCTAACCATCTACTACAAAGCGGAACAACTAAAAAAGCGCGATTTCTGGGGTCCCGATTTTTTTGTGGTTTTAGATACCGAAAAACGTCCCCGCAAAAGTTGGTTGGTTTGGGGAGAACAGGGTAAATATCCAGATGTAATTGTCGAGATTCTCTCCGATTCTACGGCCAATATTGACCGCAATAACAAGAAAATTCTCTATCAGAATACCTTTCGCACTCCTAATTATTTTTGGTTCGATCCTAATACGTTAGAATTACAAGGATTTAGACTAATTGAGGGACAATATCAAGCCATTTCTCCCAATGAACAGGGTTATCTCTGGAGTGAACAGTTAGGATTATATTTAGGGATATTTGACCGGAAACTGCGTTATTTTACCGCCGATGGTCAATTAGTCCCCACTCCTCAAGAAGCCGAATTACAGCAACGACAGGCAAAAGAACAGGCTCTTTTAGAAAAAGAACAGGCTCTTTTAGAAAAAGAAAGGGAACGACAAGCCAAGGAAAAATTGGCACAAAAATTGCGAGAATTAGGCATCGATCCCGATACAATTTAACTGAAGTGGCAAAAGTCCTAAATAGTCAGATGTTAAAATCAGACACCCCCCTTATTAAGGGTAGGGTTGATTCATGAATCAACCCTACGATGAATCAACCCTGCCATGAATCAACCCTAGGGATCAAGGGGGGATTTATAATCAGCTACCTAGAGAAAGTAAACCTAAAGGAGAGGTCGTGGGAAAACTTATGAGTGATATTGAACTTCGGCAGTCAGTTTATGACCTTCTTTCATCCCTGAGAGGATTGGATGCGCTCAAAAAATTATTCTGGTCTGAGTTAAATTACGAGCGAGAAAATCAAACCCTGTCCCGACGCAATTGGCCAGATAAAGCAGTAGAAGCATTAGCAGAAGATCCAATCCTATTAGCTTCTGGGGGGGAAGATTTTCAGGTTATTTATGCTCGTCTCAACTCTAAGCAACTGCTGCTCAATTTAGAGCGTCTTGTCGTCACTCAACTGCTAAAAAACCATCCCTACTCTCTCTTTATTTTCTCTGATTTCCACCAAGAACGGTGGCATTTTATCAATGTTAAATATGATGTAAAACAAGAAAAACGGCAAGTCTTGCGGCGAATTACAGTGGGTCCAGGGGAACAGTTACGAACCGCCACAGAACGCCTAAGTTTACTGGATTTAGATAATATTAGTTCCGAGTCTCCTTTAGCGATTCAGGAACGTCATGATGAAGCTTTTGATGTTGAGAAAGTTACTAAGAAATTTTTTGAACAGTATCGCTCGGTCTTTGAAAAAGTTGAGCAATTAATTACTAAAACTATCCCTAATGCTGACCAGAGAAGACTATTTACTCAGAAGCTATTTAATCGCCTGATGTTTATTGTTTTTATCCAGAAAAAAGGTTGGCTGAAGTTTAACGAACAAACAAACTATCTAGAAACCTTATGGCAGGATTATCAGAATGAGAACAGCACCTCGGACAAAAACTTTTATCGTAATCGCTTGACTCATCTGTTTTTTACGGGACTAAATAATCCCCAACAAACGGATATTATTGGTATCAATAATGGTGGTTTTCTTCGGCAAATAATCGGCACAGTTCCCTATCTTAATGGCGGATTATTTGAACAGGATGAAGATGACCGCAATCCTAATATAATAGTACCCGATCAGGCGATCGATGTTATCCTACAGGGCCTTTTTAGTAATTTTAATTTCACTGTAACTGAGAGTACACCCCTGGATGTGGAGGTAGCAGTGGACCCAGAAATGTTGGGAAAAGTGTTTGAGGAATTAGTCACGGGAAGACATGAATCAGGTAGTTATTACACACCTAAACCGATTGTTTCTTTTATGTGTCGGGAGGCTTTAAAGGGATATTTAAGCAGTAAGTTAACTTCTGAAAACAAAGAAGCGATTGAGCTTTTTGTTGACGAATATAATGCTATTAATTTAAAGAATCCAGAGGCAGTTTTAGAAACCTTAAAACAGGTTAAAGTCTGCGATCCTGCCTGTGGCAGTGGAGCTTATTTATTGGGAATGTTGCATGAGTTATTAGATTTGCGTCAGTGTTTATTTGCCACTAAAGGCATTGATTACAAAACGGTTTATCAGCGCAAGTTAGAGATTATTGAAACCAATATCTATGGAGTTGATATCGATCCTTTTGCGGTTAATATTGCTCGCTTAAGGTTATGGCTTTCCTTAGCGGTTGAATATGAGGGAGACAATCCGCCACCGCTACCGAATTTGAAGTTTAAAATCGAAACAGGAGATAGTCTAACTGCTCCTAATCCCCAAGGTTCTGGGATGGTGCGCGAGGAGTTTATTCATCGGTTTAGGGAAGCTAAAGCGAAGTATTTAAGAGCGCATTTAGGCAGTGATAAACAAAGTCTTGAACAGGAGATTAATGAGGTTAAGAAACAGATTGCTTTATTAACCCATGGCAGTGCTTCTGTGATTGCGAGTGATAAGGAAGCTATCTCAAAAGGGTTTGATTGGGTGGTGGAGTTTGCCGAGGTATTAGCGGAGGGAGGTTTTGATATTCAGGTAGCAAATCCCCCCTATGTGAGACAGGAATTGATTAAGGATTTAAAGCCAACTTTAAAGCAAGTTTACCCGGAAGTTTATACGGGAACATCGGATTTATATTGTTTCTTTTATGCGAGAGCTTTACAGTTACTTAAAACTGGGGGAATGTTAGCTTTTATTTCTTCTAATAAATGGTTTCGGGCAAAGTATGGGGAGAAGTTAAGAGAGCATATCGCTGATACTTGTCAGGTGAGAAGTATTACCGATTTTGGGGATTTACCAGTATTCAAGAGTGCGACAGCTTACCCGATGATTTTTATTGCTAATAAAGAGCAAGGACTCAATGATTCAATTATTTTTACTGAAGTAAAATCATTAGATGATCCCTATCCTGATGTCTCAACTTTAATTCGTCAACAGGGAAATATTTTAAATCATCAATCCTTGAATGGAAAAAATTGGATGTTAACTGATACTTCTACAGTTGATTCTATTAAAAAAATGAAAGCGTCGGGAATTACTTTAGAAGAATACGTGAAAGGAAATTTTTTTTATGGAATAAAAACAGGTTTAAGCAAAGTTTTTTTTATTGATAAAAAAACAAAAGAATATTTAATCAATCAAGATGAAAAAAGCTCAGAAATAATCAAACCATTAGCCATTGGTAAAGACATTAAAAAGTGGTCTATTGATCTTAAAGATAGATGGTTAATTTTTACAAAACAAGGAATTGAAATTAATGATTTTCCTGCTGTTATAGAATATCTTCAACAATATCGATCACAATTAGAACCAAAGCCTAAAAACTATTCTAAAACTCAAAAATGGTTAGGACGTAAGCCAGGTTCATATAAATGGTATGAGATACAAGATAATGTGGCTTATTATCAAGAATTGAGCAAGCCTAAAATCGTTTATCAACGTTTTCAAGTAAAACCTTGCTTTGCTTATGATACTAATGGAATATTTGTTAATGACGCTGTATGGATGATAGTAATTGATGATTTATATTTATTAGGTATTTTAAATTCTCAATCCTTTTGGCAAGAAATAACCCGTCATTGCACACAAATTCAAAACGGATACCAATTACTAAGAGTATATCTTCAAAAAGCTATAGTTCCAAATGCTTCTGAATCCGAAAAAGAACCCATCATTAAATTAGTACAAAAATGCTTAGATGCCAAGGGGGTTAACTGTGAAGAATGGGAGAAAGAGATAGATGAGAGAGTAGCGGCATTATATGGACTGTAAGGGGTTAGATACCCGACTTCTTTAAGAAGTCGGGTATCTGAAATCATCACAGCGAATCTGTTAAAATAGAGGTAAATAACCCAGTCGTCAGATGAGAGAGTAGCGGCATTGTATGGATTGTGAACCTTAAGATTGTTACAAGATGCTAAAATTAGGAAAACCTGCTAAAATAAGGATATGCCAGCTAGGGATATCACAGAGAGGAGATCGTAGAATGGCAATCAACTACAGTGAATTAGTTAAATCCCTAATTGAAGAACAAGCTAAAATTCAGCAGTCTAGTGAAATTTCCCTAGAAATAATCTTTGACGATCTGAGAAAACATTATTTATTAGTACAAGTTGGTTGGCATAATAATCATTGGATTTATGGATGTCTTTTACATTTAGATATTATTAACAACAAAGTTTATATTCAACAGAACAACACAGAAATTTCAGTAGCTGAACAGTTAGTTGAACTAGGAATTCCTAAAACAGATATTGTCATCGGATTTCACTCTCCATTTAAACGAAAATTCACAGAATATGCCATTAATTAGTAGTACAAATAAAATGGGAAAACAAATTATAAAACATTAGAATTACCAATAGAATTAATTCAAGAAACTAAAAAAATAATTCAATCAGGAAAAGCAAACAGCTTTGACGAATTTGTTGCTTTAGTATTAAAGCATGAACTTTTAAACCTAGAGCAAGCTGAAAATCAAATAGATTTAAAAGTCAGAAGCATTTTCAGAAGCTCCCATCTGGGAACTAGGAGAGAATCCAGTTATCGGTGGTGTGACTAATGCTTCAGAAAAACTACAAACCCTCACCCCACAACAACAGCAATCAGTAATAGATTTTATTGAATTCTTGCAATTTAAGGCACAGAAGACAGAAATTACTGAAGAAGAAGAACCGATTTCTGCTTATGAATCAGCTAAAGATTTAGTGAGGTGTGTGGAAAGTGGAATAGGTGATCTATCTTATAATAAAAAATACCTTAAAAGTCCAGCAAAAAAATGACAGATTTAATAATCTCGGAGAGAAATAATTGATTTAATTATTCCTGATTGAGATATAATTATTAAAACCCCCAAGAGAATTAACCCATGACACAAGCAACCACCCCCTCACAAATGAAATTTCCTTAGATTTAGTCTCCATTGCCCCAAAACCACAGCAAATATAGAGCTTAACCAGTTGAAGTGACTTCTGACAAGATACTCGAACAAGTACGAGAAGCAGCAGCCAAAAGACTTCTGTTTCTTCCCCATACTATTGGGCAGATGTCACGAGGCGATCGCATGATGACAACAACCGAGATCGAAACTGTTGTCATGACAGGTGAACTGATAGAAAGCTATCCTGAAGATGTGAGGGGACAAAGTTGTTTAATATTAGGATTTGGAGAAAATAGCAGACCGATTCATGTCGTCTGTGCTCCCAAAGACGAATATTTGGCGATTATTACTGCCTACCTTCCCGATCCATCAAAGTGGTCATCTAATTTTAGAAGGAGACGTTAGAATGGAATGCCTCTGCTGCAAGGGACAAATGAAACGGGGAACTGCTCCCTTTGCCATTGATCGCAACGGATACCATCTTTCTTGGGATGCTGTCCCTGCTTGGGTGTGCGAACAGTGTGGCGAAGTCCTTTTTGAAGCTCGTGAAGTCAATTTAATTCAAGAAACTCTCTCTATTCTAGATCGTGAAACTGCCGTCTTAGTTGAGCAAGCTTTATCCTAAAATACTATGAAAATACAAGGAATTATCAAAGGCAATACTATCGAGCTATTAGAGGATTTATCTCTTCCTAATGGCGTAAAAATTTCTCTGGAAATCCCTGATAATTTAATTCCTAAAAAAGTATCATGGGAACAAATTGAAACCTCAATCGGAGTCTGGAAAAATCAACCAGAACTCGATGATATATTTTATGAAATTGACCGAGAGCGCCATGCACTATCGACAAAAGTATGTTATTGATTTTCCCCTGACTCATCAAAACAAAACCGCCATTATTCACAGTGTTTGGATCATCAGAAATGACGAAAACTTTCCCCGCTTAGTGACTTGTTATGCAGCTGGTTTTAATTAAATTAAAAATGTATTTTAGGTTCGATCCCCCTGCCCCCCTTGATAAGGGGGGTGCCGATCCCCCCTTAGTCCCCCTTTAATCCCCCCTTAATAAGGGGGGCATCTGACAACTTTTAACGCCTACCTACTTATGTACTTTAAGGAGATAATCAAATGAAACTCTTAGATGTAGTTGCCTTATTAGAAGACTTACCCCAATTAGGATTATATTGCGGACAAGTCGGAACAATTGTAGAAGTTTATGAACCCACAGTTTTTGAAGTAGAATTTAGCGACACATCAGGACGTGCTTATGCTATCGAAACCTTACAAGAAAATCAACTAATGTTATTACATCATTCTCCCTTAGAACCTAAAAATTTAGCTGTAAATATAGGGTAAATTTTCTTAAAAAACATTATTGATATAACAATTATCTTATGGATATCGAACTATGCCTACCCACGACATCATCGACAATCGCCAGCAAAAATTAGTCGATAACATCAACCAAATTCTTCACTCTTCAGAAGCCGCTCATTTTGCCGTCGGTTACTTCTTCCTCTCCGGCTTTACTGCGATCGCACCTCGTCTCGCCACCATCCCACAAATGCGCCTCCTGATTGGCAACACCAGCAACAGGGAAACCATCGAACAATTAGCAGAAGGCTACCGCCGCTTAGAACTAATTAAAGACCATCTGGAAGCACAAGAATACCCCAAACGGACAGAACGCAAGCAGATGGCAACAGAAACCGCCGACAATATTCGTTCCAGCGTCGAACTAATGGACCAAACAGATCAAGCAGAAACCTTAGTAAAAAATCTGGTTCTTATGATTGAAGAAAAACGCCTTCAGGTGCGAGTTTATACTAAAGGGCGACTCCATGCTAAAGCCTATATCTTCGACTACGGGACAATTTATAACCAGCAGGGACAACCTTTGGAACGTCAAGAAAAAGGCCTTGCTATCGTTGGTTCTTCTAACCTTACTTTATCAGGAATTTCCCACAATACCGAACTTAATGTTATCGTTCACGGTAATGAAAATCATGCCAGTTTAACAGAATGGTTCAATCAACTTTGGCAGGAAGCAACAGAATTTGATGAAACACTGATGCAGTCTTTACAACAGTCTTGGGCGATGATGCCAGTACGTCCCTACGACATCTATATGAAAACTCTCTATATGCTCGTGCGCGATCGATTGACAGAAGAAACTGCCAGCGAAATGATGATAGATAACGAAATTACCGAGAAACTAGCAGACTTTCAAAAAGTAGCAGTTAACCAAGCTGTTAAACTCATCCGCGAGTATGGAGGTTGTTTCGTTTCCGATGTGGTAGGACTAGGAAAAAGCTTTATTGGTGCTGCCATTGTCAAACGCTTTGAACAAGTGGAAAAAGCCCGCCCCCTCATTATTTGTCCAGCGCCACTGGTGGAAATGTGGGAACGCTACAACGAAATTTATCAACTTAACGCCCGCGTTTTATCGATGGGATTGCTGCGGGAAGATGAAACCAGTGGCATCAGAGTTTTATTAGAAGATTTTAAATACAAAGATCGAGATTTTATCTTAATTGATGAAAGTCATAACCTCCGGAATGCCGCAACCCAAAGATATAAAATCGTCGAAGCCTTTTTAGCAGCTGGGAGACAATGCTGTTTCCTGACAGCAACTCCTCGCAATAAAAGTGCTTGGGATATTTATCATCAGATTAAGCTTTTTCATCAAGATGATAAGACAGATTTACCCATAGATCCGCCCGATCTAAAAGAGTATTTTAGATTAGTAGAGAAAGGAGAAAAACAGTTACCTGACTTGTTATCTAATATCTTGATCCGGCGCACTCGCAACCACATTTTACGCTGGTACGGCTTTGATGCCAAGACTCATAAACCCGTAGATGCAGACAATTTCAAGGATTATTTAAACGGAAATCAACGCGCTTACGTTATTGTGGGTGGTAAGCATCAGTTTTTTCCCAAAAGAGAACTACAAACCATTGAATATAGTATTGAAGATACCTATCAAGGACTTTACCAAGAACTGCGCCAATATTTAGGGAAATCTCGCCAACAGCAACCAGCCAAACCTCGTAAAAATGAACTTTGCTATGCTCGTTATGGTTTGGGGAATTATGTATTACCAAATAAGCGCAAACAAGAACCATTACTCAGTTTACAAACTGGGGGAGCAAATTTAAGAGGAATGATGCGAGTTCTGCTATTCAAACGCTTTGAATCTAGCGTTTATGCCTTCCAACAAACTGTTAAGAAATTACTGCAAGTCCATCAACGCTTTCGAGAAGCTTTACGCCAAGGAATTATCCCCGCCGGAGAAGAAGCTCAGGCAATTCTCTATGAACCAAACAATGGGGAAGAACAAGATATTATCGATGCTTTGCGTCAGGCATCTGGGAAGTATGATCTAGCTGATTTTGATGCCACAATATTGCAGAAACACCTCGAACATGACATCCAATTGCTAGAGAAAATTTTGCACTTAGTTGAGCCAATTACTCCAGACAAAGATGCTAAATTACAAACTCTCAAAAATTGGTTGAATAAACCTCCGCTGCAGGATAGCAAGTGCCTCATCTTTACTCAGTATGCTGATACCGCCTCTTACTTATATCAAAACCTCAATCCTAACGGCGATCGAGACGATCTAGAAGTCATCTACAGTGGCGATAAAGATAAGGCGCGGGTAGTGGGAAGATTTGCCCCCAAAGCCAACAAATACTATAAATTGACCCCGGGAGAGTCGGAAATCAAAACTTTAATTGCTACCGATGTTTTAGCCGAGGGTTTAAACCTACAAGATGGCAACCTGATTATTAATTATGACCTGCATTGGAATCCCGTCCGACTTATTCAAAGGTTTGGTCGGATTGATCGGATTGGCAGCGAGAATGATGTGGTTTACGGCTTTAATTTTCTCCCAGAGACGGGATTAGAGCGGAATCTAGGATTACGACAAAAACTCAAAAACCGCATTCAAGAAATTCATGAAACCATCGGTGAGGATGCGGCAATTCTTGACCCCACAGAACAGCTTAACGAAGAGGCTATGTATGCGATTTATGAAAAAAGTGGTAGTCATCAATTAAGTTTGTTTGAAGATGAGGGAGAATTTCTCGACCTCAATGAAGCGGAAGAAATTCTCAGACAACTCCAGCGAGAAAATCCGGCTGAATACGAACGGATAACTAACCTGCCTCACGGCATCCGAACGGCTCGCTTTTCTCTGAATAAGGGCATAATTGTCTTCTGTGAAGCTTCTTATCCGAACCGCAAAGATTGGAAGGGCTACCAGCAATTATACTGGCTCGATGAACAGGGAGAGATCAGATCAAAAGATACTGCCCGCATTTTAGGAATGCTCAAAACCAACCCAGAAGAAGCAGCACTGCCGCTGCCCAAAAATTACAACCAAGCAGTCATGCAAGTCAAGGTTAAATTTGCTCAGGAAGTCCAACACCGCCAATCGGAACGGGAGTACAGCCGTTCTCTGACTCAAGCACAGCGCTACGTCCTGCGAGAACTAGGACTGCTGTTTAAAACCACTCAGGATGAAGAAATCCGTAAGCAGGTTAACCTATTAGAACAGGCCTTTCGCCAACCGATTACCACTGTACTCAAGCGCGAGTTAAACCTGATTAAGCGCCGTAGCCTGACAGGAGAAGCTTTGTTTAGCGAACTGAAGAAATTATACAGCCAACATGAGATGCGGGACTGGTTAGATCGCCGCCGCTTGCAAGGTGAGGAGCAACCAATTCCCATCATTATTTGCAGTCAGGCTTTAGTTTAGAAACGGCGATAAGTAGGTGGGTGGAATTAAATATAAGATGAACGTAGGTTGGGTTGAAGCATGAAACCCAACGCCCGATTATGTTACGCTACCGCTAACCCATCCTACAAATAATTGTGCCTCCCTACTTAGTTGACCACCTGAAAATCGGTAAAACCCTACACCCTACACCCTACACCCCACACCCTACCCCCACGAAAAACTTTTTCAGCAGACCCTAAATAGACAGGCGTTCTCCCCTCACATCTAGAATTCCTAAAGGGACTAAAACAGCCCTCCATAGCTACATCAAATGTTCCCAAAAAATATAGAAGAGCTAATGCAAATTAGCCGCTATCGGTTGAAGGATTACATCAAAGGACAAAGAGCTATATCGCTTGCCCTATCTACCTTCTAGCTCGCTTGTCCCCCTCTCAGAACTTTTCTACGATAATGAGTGACAAAAACAAAGTGTAACCGCACGCTAAAAACACTATGAGAGCCTTTTCTGGGTTTCATATTGACAACCTATATCTGTAGGCTATACTAAAAGTATAACTTTCCTAGGTCGATCAGTTATGGCTATCAAGAGAATTACTTTTTGTCTTGATCCAAACCAAACACAAAATAACAAGCTTCATTACGGTCAAAAGCTACACTGCTCTCTTTATAATGCTTGTGTTTATCATCGCAAAACCGAGTCGAAAAAGTTTGGTAAAAACCTTAACTATTTTGACCAACAAAATTGCTTACCAGAGTTGAAGAAATGTTGGCGAGAATATAAAGAAATTGGTAGCCATGCACTGCAACCCACTGTTAAACGAGTAGATTTTGCTTTTCAGAGATTCTTTAAACTTAAATCAGGTTATCCTAAGTTTAAGGCATCTAGAAATTATCGAGGTTGGACTTATCCTGATGGTGCTGGTTGGTCAATTGATTCTTCTGGTCATCATGGTTTTTTAACTCTGTCTAACTTAGATAAGATTAAAATCCGAGGAAAAGCAAGAGATTGGGGAATCCCCAAGACCTGTATAATTATGTTCAAACAGGGAAAATGGTACGCCTCAATCACAGTCGAATGTACTCCTACTCGACAACAAACCGATAGGGGAGCCATCGATTTAGACTTTGGAGTTTTGCACGCCATAGCTGATAGTAATGGCCATGGAATCGAGAATCCCAGACTTCTTAAATCTGCTCAGGAAAAGATTAAAAAGATTGCCAAAAAATCTAGACGCAAGCGCAACCCCAAAAAGGGAGTTAAAGCATCTAGAAGAGCTAGAAAATTGGCTAGGGCAGTTGGGAAAATTCACAGCAAGGTAGCTAGACAAAGACAAAATTGGCATCCTCAAGTAGCAGTAGAGATAGTTCGCTGTAATAGCCTCATTGCTACGGAGAAATTAAACCTTAAAGGGATGACCCAAAAATCTAAGGGCAGTAGAAAAAGACAAAAATCAGGGTTAAACAGGTCTATTCTTGATGTAGGGATAGGTAATTTAAAATCCTTGATTAAAGAAAAAGTCACGGAAGCTGGGGGTTTTTATGTTGAGGTTCCTACCCAAAAAATTAAACCCTCCCAAACTTGTCCTAATTGTGGTCATCAAAAGAAGAAATCTTTAGCCGAAAGAGTTCATCGCTGTGAGAAATGTGGCTATTCTTGTGATCGAGATGTAGCTGCTGCACAAGTTATGCTCAATTATGCTAGGGGCTTGGAACGAGCCTCTTTAGATGCAGAGTCGTCTAGCGCTACCTTGTGCGGAAGTATGAGGCATCTAGGGACGAAGAATCGTCAGAAACTCCAATCGAGCGCGTAGCGGATTGGAGTAGTTCATAAAATCTTGAAATATACCTTAAGGTCAGGATGAATAATTTAGGGATATACCTTAAGATGGGAATTACCCGTGAGCAATAGGGTTGAGGATTTTGGGCAACCGTTGAATACCTTAGCCATTGACCACGAGCAACTAAAAACAAACGTTGATAAACAAAAATTTAGCTTGTGCGACCGCATAAATATACCAAAATCGACCAACACCAAGACTATCCTTGTCCCTGTCGTCGGAAAGGGACATTGTGCCCGATTTTATTGACCGATGCCTTTGGCTGTGATCGCTGTCAACAGATATTTGTGCTACAGGAAAACGGTCAAATTATCGAACAATTAGCCCCCCACTATCCCTATAAACGCAGTTGGCGCTGGACGGGATTTCGTTGGGTGAGTACGAATCGGCGCTTTGGACAAGAGGTATTACCCCTGATGGTGGGGATAATTCTGTTATTATCGATCGTCTGGCTACCCTTAATTTTAAAATCACCGCCGGGGGTAAGCGTGATTTTTGGGGCAATTCTAGTTATGCTATTAGTTATTTTGCCCGCATTCATCTTTTGGTTAGCCTATCGACGCTAGACAAGAATCTATGATCGAAAGTTCCCCCAAAACCCCCCCGACGATCTTTAAGCAAGCATACAATGCTTTTCTGGATCTAGGTCAATTCAATGGCAACGAAAGAAATCGCGGGGTAATCGCGATCGCTAATGCCATTAAAACTGGCTTTGATCGCATTTTAGAAGCCAATACCCTCGATTTAGAAGTCAGTCGAGAGATGGCCGTCTCAGAACAAATGATTCGCTGGTTACGGTTAACTCCCGAACGTTTAGAGACGACGGTGGAGGTATTGCAACAACTAGCGGAAGCATCGGATCCGCTGCAACAGGTAATTAACGCGGCCTATCAACTTAATCCGTCCCAAACCTATTGCCAAAGGATGCCTTTAGGAGTGATTGCCTTAGTCTATGAAGGTTTTCCCGAATTAGCGATGGTAGCGGCGGGATTTTCCCTAAAAAGTGGCAATAGTTTGATTATTCGCGGTTCCAATGCCTCTAGTCATTCCGATGGAGTGATTACGGAAATTATCCAAGAAGCTTTGGAAGATGTGGGTTTACCCGTGGATTGTGTGAGTGGTTTACCCTGCGATTCTAGTCCCTCCCTAGAGGAGTTGCTGACGCAGGAAAATTATGTTAATTTGATTATTCCCTACGGTCGCCCTAGTTTAATCGGTCGGGTGAGTCAATTGGCCACGGTTCCCGTTTTGCGTGCGGCCATGGGAAACTGTTATTTGTATTGGTCTCCTAGTGGCGATTTGGAGTTAGCTCGTCAGGTAATTATCGATAGTCATGGCAGCATACCCGATCCGGTTAACGCGATCGAAAAAGTTTTAATTAGTCCCCATCACAATTCTTCAACTTTAAGTCGTTTGTTTAAAAGTTTGCAGGAAAAAGGCTTTAAATTGCGGGGAGATAACCGATTAGCGGCGGATTTTCCCGAACATTTAACCATTGCTACCGATAATGATTGGCAAAGACCCTATTTAGAAAAAACGGTGGCCTTTAGGTTAGTGGATACCCTCACTGATGCGATCGCTTGGATTAATAAGTATAGTAGCGGTCACGCGGATTGTATTGTCACCGAATCCTATCGAGAAAGTCGTCAATTCGCCATGGAGTCCGATAGTGCTTTAGTTTATATCAATTCTTCACCCCGATTCGATCGCAATCCCAAACAGGGAGAATCGGTGTTTTTGGGCATTTCCAACCAAAAAGGCCAGCGCCGGGGGTTAATCAACCTAGAAACCTTTACCACCCTTAAACAGGTGGTGCAGGGGTAGTTTTGGTGAACTGGGTATTGTTAAGTTAGCTAGGGTTTGCGGCAAAAAGTTTTTCGTGGGGGTAGGGTGTGGGGTGTGGGGTGTGGGGTGTGGGGTTTTAGGGATTTTGAGGGGGTCAGTTACCTAATTTTCAGGGAAAAAGTCCCGGAATTTTACCCCCGATCACTCCAATGGTTGGCACTTTTTGAGGGAAAAAAAGTCTAAAAGTCTTACCCAACAAGGTTTTTAGATTTATTCAGCCAACCCTACCTAGTGGTCTGCGGCAAAAAGTTTTTCGTGGGGGTAGGGGTAGGGTTGATTCATGAATCAACCCTACGACATCGGGGGGGCGGGGGCAAGAGGCAAAAGGAGGAATAAATAATCAGTCTTTAATAACTGGATTTAGTATTAGAACAATGGCGAGAAAATGACAGTTTTTAACTGAAATTACTGTCCAAACAAAACCGAACTATTGCCAGATCCTTGGAACAAGATCCAAGTCATCAGCAGATTAGATACAAAAATCGCTAAGAGCATAGTGACTACGGCCGCGGTCGTAGCTTGGCCGACTCCTTTAGCACCGCCATCGGTCGTTAAACCCCAATTACAGCCGATAATCGCAATTAAAGCCCCAAAAACCAACCCTTTAACCGGTCCACTCAGCACATCTCCCACACCCAGAAAACCGCGAACCGAGTCGAGAAAAACTGAATTGGCAATCCCGTATAAACTTTGGCCGACTAGCAAACCGCTACCTAAACCGATCAGCAACGCCATAACACTCAAAGCGGGAACCATCAGACAACAGGCAATTAAACGGGGCAGCACCAGATATTCCACGGGATCGGTTTTGAGCATATAGAGTGCGTCGATCTGCTCTGTCACCTTCATGGTACCGATTTCCGCCGCAAAAGCCGATCCTACCCGACCGGCTACCACGATCGCCATCATAATCGGACAGAGTTCCCGACCGAGAGCAAGGGCCAAAATTCCCCCCACCATACTGCCAGCGCCCAAGGCTTGGAACTCCCGCGCCACTTGAATGGTAAAGATCATCCCGATCACCGCAGCCGTGATCATGGCGATAATCAGGGAAGCAGGCCCAGCTGCCACCATTTGTTCTTGGGTGACGCGCCAATCGGGTTTGCGCGTGAATAGGAAGTAAAAAACCCTGCCGGTTAATAGTACCGCTAACCAACAGCGCCGAAACCAAGAGCTTAATTCCTTGCTAAAAATCGCCAATAAATTCTTCATTGTCCCCAAAATCGATCGGACTAGAGAAAAGTCTATCCTGTTTTGTCTTCTAATACCAAATCCTGTTATAATAAAACGAGTAAAGACAAGGAGATAAAATGCCCAAGAAAGCTGACTTAGCCGAACATCTAAGTTCAGAGGAACTGATACTAAATCTGGTTATTAAAAACTGATTATTTATTCCCCCTTTTGCCTCTTGCCTGTTGCATGAGTGCCTCTCCTCTATAAGTAGCCTATACTCAACGGATTTAGTATAAGCGGTTTAAATAGGGTCTGCTGAATAAATCTAAAAACCTTGTTGGATAAGACTTTTGGACTTTTTTCCCCTCAAAAAGTGTCAGCCATTGCGGGGATCGGGGGGAAAATTCAGGGACTTTTTCCCTGAAAATTAGGTAACTGACTACCTCAAAATCGGTAAAACCCCACACCCCACACCCCACACCCTGCCCCCAGAAAAGCTTTTTCAGCAGCCCCTAAATAGGGTTGGCTGAAAAAGTTTGCTCCCCCTAAATCTCTCTTAAAAAGGGGGACTTAAAGCTAAAAAAAGGGGCTTTGCGCCCCTAAAAATCTTTAGTCAACGGATGATAATTTACACCAGACTATAGACAATTACCAAACCCAAAACTGCGGCAAAGACAATTAAAGCGTAGAATTGGGCGCGACCATTTTCGAGGTATTTGAGACCTTCACCACTGACAAGAGTAGCTAAACCAGTTAAATTCACTGCCCCATCGATAACGCGATAATCCACTTCCATAATTTGCCGCGCGAGACGACGACAACCCTGGACGAAAACTCGATCATACAGATTATCAATGTACCATTTGTTCAGGGAAAAACGATACAAAACGGGGAATTTTTCGGCAATAGTTGCGGGGTCAATTTTCTTCTGGAGATACATCAAAGAAGCGACAGTAATCCCGATTAAAGCAATCCCCACCGAATTACCCGCCATAATCAGAAACTCTGTCCAATCAAAAGCATGAACTTCTTCCACCACTTCGTTAGGAACATGAATAAAACCCTCGAAGAAATTCTGCCAAGGTTTACCCACCAAACCGATTAACAAAGAAGGAACCGCTAAAATCATTAGAGGTAAAGTCATCGTAATTGGCGATTCGTGGGGTTCATGGGCATGATGGCCGTGGTTGTCTTCTTCCTGTGCTTCCGAGTCTAATTGCTTAACATTCATTGCCCCCGGTCCAAAAGCGGGAATCGCACCCGCATTGGCTAACAGTCGGCGTTTAATCTCCTTATTAGTACCTCTAAACTCCCCTTCAAAGGTGTTAAAGTACATCCGGAACATATAAAAAGCTGTTAAACCCGCAGTGGCCCAACCGATTAACCATAAGGACGGGTTCGCCTCAAAAGCTAAACCGAGAATTTCATCCTTCGACCAGAAACCAGCGAAGGGAGGAATCCCACAGATGGCCAGAGTTCCCACCAGGAAAGTTAGGGCAGTAATGGGCATATACTTGCGTAAACCGCCCATCATCCGCATATCTTGCGCTAAAACCGGCTCATGACCGACCACATCCTCCATACCGTGGATGACCGAACCGGAACCGAGGAACAACATCGCTTTAAAATAAGCGTGGGTCATCAGGTGGAATAACCCCGCACTATAAGCACCGATACCCATAGCCATAACCATGTAACCCAATTGGGAGATGGTGGAATAGGCTAAACCCTTTTTGATATCATTCTGGGTGAGGGCGATACTTGCCCCTAGGAAGGCGGTAAAGGCCCCCGTCCAAGCAATTACCGTCATCGCCGTGGGAATTGGCTCAAAAACGGGATACATCCGAGCAATGAGGAAAACTCCGGCGGCCACCATGGTGGCGGCGTGAATCAGGGCCGAAATCGGGGTCGGACCTTCCATGGCATCCGGTAGCCAGACATGAAGGGGAAATTGGGCTGATTTGGCCACGGGTCCAAGGAAGACTAAAACGGCGAATAATGCCGCTAAACTGCCGGCAATGGCTCCAGAAGAGACTAATTCCTCTAGACGTTCACCCATGATATCAAACTCGAAGCTACCGGTGGCCCAGAAAAGACCCAGCATTCCCAGTAATAAGCCAAAATCGCCGACGCGGTTGGTAACGAAGGCTTTTTGACAGGCCTCGGCGGCCGCCGGACGAGTGAACCAGAAACCTACTAGCAGATAGGAACACATCCCCACCAATTCCCAGAAAACGTAGATCTGGACGAGGTTGGGACTGATGACCAAACCGAGCATAGAACTGCTAAAAATGCTCAGATAGGCGTAAAAACGCACATAACCGGGGTCGTGGGCCATGTAACCATCGGTATAAATCATCACCAAAAAGGCCACGGTGGTGACGATAACCGACATTAAAGCACTGAGGTGATCGATCGTATAACCCATTTTCAGGTGAAAGTTACCCGCCGATGCCCAATCGATCATTTGGTTGTAGGGAGCGTGTCCATTGATTTGACTCCACAGCAGCGCAAAAGACAGCACCATCGACGCACCGAGGGTAGAAATGATTAATACAGCATTCACCTGTCGCAGACGATTGGTGACTTCATTAAAGGAAATTAAGCCCGCACCGACTAGGGTAGCGCCTACCAAGGGTAGGACGGGAACTAGCCACGCGTACTGATAAAGCGGTTCCATTCAGTAATACCTAGTTTACAACTTCACACTATTTGGTTTATCTTCATCTATTGTGACATAGGTTAATTCTTAAGAAAGTGTTTATACCTAGTTTTGCTCAATAAGGCGGCGAAAGGTCAAAGGATCTTATCAATTTGGCAGTTTAGCGAGCGGGACGGTAATTTTTAGGGAGAAGCGGTAAAATTATCGAATAACCACGAAAGCAAGGGAACGATTAAATACGGGTTTCTCCTAGCCAATAGGACAATTTATTTAGTACAATTTAACTATACCGATCAAAATTAGTCCAAAAGGGAAATGGCTCTTCTCGACTTTGTGTGATAATTTTTGCTTATGTAAGGTTAAATGCTTACTGGGCAAGACTTTTAGGACTATTTTGAAAGAAGAAACTATCAGTATAGACCTCGTTTACACACAGAAACCAGAAGAGCCGGGAAATCATTCTTTATATAGTGCCTGTCACAGTTAAAATCATTGAGTATGATGGGGAGTTTAACTTAACGAGGTATCATGTCCACCGCTCGCCATATCCTAGCACTTCTAAAAAGTCATGTAGAAGGAGAAGAGCAGCAATTTTATTCTGCTGCCCTACAGATGGCTGCACACGAAGCAAGACAAGGACATGGTAAGTTAGCCCAAGAAATTCGCGAATTAATTGACCAAGCAAAGGCTAGTAAATCGGTTATTGAAAAAAAATCTGATCCAATTCCTTTAGTACAACCAAAAGGAGATTTAGCCAATCTGGTTTCGGTCAGATATCCCGATACTCGATTATCGGATATGATTTTAACCTCTGACCTTGAATTTAGACTTAAACGAGTATTAACTGAACAAAGACAAGGAAAAAGACTCAGAGAACATAATCTTACGCCTCGTCGAAAGCTGTTGTTAGTAGGTCCACCGGGTTCTGGTAAAACAATGACGGCTGAAGCTTTAGCAGGAGAGCTTAAATTACCTTTGTTTACGACTTTATACGATAGTCTAATGGGCAAGTATATGGGAGAAACGGCTAGTCGTTTAAAACTGATTTTTGAGGCGATGACAATAACAAAAGGGGTCTATTTTTTTGATGAATTTGATGCGATTGGGACTCAACGTCATAATTCTAACGACGTGGGAGAAATTCGTCGCATTCTCAATTCTTTTTTGATGTTTTTAGAACAAGAGCAAGGGGATAGTTTGATTTTGGCAGCAACTAATCATCCTCAGTTACTAGACAAAGCTCTTTTTAGGCGTTTTGATGATGTAATTGAATATCAGCTTCCTGATGTCGCAATTATTCGTGAATTGATTGAATCTCGTCTTATTTCTTTTGAAATTGACTGGAAAGATTGGTCAAACATTCTTAATCAAGCCAATGGACTCGCTCAAGCTGAAATTGTCAGAGCGACAGATGACGCAGCCAAGCAAGCTGTTTTGTCAAATAGTCAGAAGGTGAGCGAAGATTCTCTGATTTCAGCTATTATGGAACGTAAGGATCTGAACTTCAATGAATAAAACCTAATCCCATAATGTCGCAACGTTCTCGCCGTCTTCCTCACTTGTATCTACGGAATAACGATAAATTTCGTGAAAGCGTCAATTATACTTCACCGCGCTCAGTTAATTCTCTACCACCACTCGATCGGAACAGAATAGAACACGCTGCAAAATTAGAACTTGCTATTGGTGAAGCGATTACGAAAGCTCGTCAACAATTAGAATCCCGTTTATCGGAAATTGCCGTCGGACAACCCGGATTCTATTTAGAATTTCAGGTAACAAAAGATGATGCTAATGCTTTTGAAAATTTAGGAGATAAACGCAAAAAAATTGAATTAGTTGCTGTTAAGCCTTCTTCTGACCAAGAAGACACAGTTAAAGCTACGGTTTTTGTACCAGAGTCAGCGATAGAATTTTTTGAGAAAAAAGTAAAACAATATCGTGATGAAGAAACAACAAAAGGAAACCCAAAAAATGCACCCCTAATAACCCGACTAGAAAACGTTGAAATTGGTACAGTTCAATCATTATTTACTGATGATCCTGCTTTATTTCCTCAGAATGGACAAGCAATTTGGTGGGAAGTATGGTTACGTCGTGGACAACTTGAAGACTTCCAAACCATTGCTAAAAGACTCGATATTATGACTAAATCTCATATACATTTACATTTTCCCGAAAGAACTGTTACTTTAGCTATGGCTAATGTAGAAAAAATCGAGCAAGTTCTTCAAAATTCTGATACGGTTAAAGAATTAAGAATTGCTAAAGAGACGCCTTCCTTTTTTCTTAATATGAGATCACTCGAACAGGAACAATGGGTAGAGGATTTATGGAATCGAACTTTACCTCCTCAAGATGATGCTGTTGCTGTCTGTCTTCTTGATACAGGCGTTAATTGGAGACATAAACTTATTGGGAAAGGTCTTGATATTAGTGACTTACATACTTGTGATCCTAATTGGGAAGACCATGATCATCATGGACATGGTACTCAAATGGCAGGACTAATTCTATATTCTGATTTATATGAGGCTTTACAAACACAAGGATATATAACGCTTATTCACCGTTTAGAATCAGTTAAAATTCTCCCTTCTGTCGGACAAAATGATCCTGAACTTTATGGCGCAATTACAGAGCAAGCAGTGTCTCTCCCAGAAATACAAAATCACAAGCGAAAACGTATTTTCTGTATGGCTGTAACTAGCGAGCATCCATCACCAAATTATGGAACTCCCTCCTCATGGTCAGCCGCAATAGATCAACTATCTTTTGGTGAATATAATTTTAAACGATTAATCATTATTTCAGCAGGAAATATCAGAGAAGAAATATCTTTATCTGATTATTTAACCCGCAATGATGTGGCAACAATTGAAAACCCAGCACAAGCTTGGAATGCTCTTGTTGTGGGAGCTTATACTGAAAAAGTTAATATCAGTCATCCCAACTTTCAAGGTTGGCAACCTATCGCTCCTTGGGGTGATTTATCTCCTACAAGTCGTACTTCTGTTTCTTGGGAAAATCAATGGCCAATTCGTCCTGATATTGTTTGTGAAGGAGGAAATTATGCCTCAGATGGGGAAAATCCTGCACAGATAATTGACGATTTATCTCTCTTGACTACTTATTATCGTCCCGATAAAAGATTCTTTGAATCCATGTCAGATACCAGTTGTGCAACTGCACTCGCTAGTTATATGGCAGCTCGAATTCTTTCAGAACATCCCAAATATTGGCCAGAAACAATACGCGCTTTAATTGTTCATTCAGCCGAATGGACTATAGCTATGAAAGCTAATTTTAATTTTCCAAAGAAACTGAAGCAGCAACATAAAAAAACTTTGATTCGTCGCTATGGATATGGTGTTCCTGATTTAGACAGAGCTTTAAAAAGTTCAAATAGTGACTTAACAATGGTTATTGAAGATCAATTGACACCTTTTAAAAAAGATGGTAGTGTCATTAAAACAGACAAAATGAATCTTCATAGCTTACCCTGGCCAAAAGAAAAGCTAGAACAATTAGGAGAAGCCAAGGTAGAACTGAGAGTAACTTTATCGTATTTTATAGAACCTAATCCAGGGGAGCGAGGTTATAAAAGAAAACACCATTATGCCTCTTATGGACTCAGATTTCAAGTAAAAAAACCTTTAGAGACCAATCAACAATTTCAACATAGAATTAATAAAGCTACCAGAGAAGAAGAAAAAAATATTTCTGGCATTAAAGAGGAAGATAACTGGTTTTTGGGTCCTCATTTAAGGAGTCAAGGTTCACTTCATTCTGATATATGGACAGGAACGGCCGTCGATTTAGCAAGTAGAGGAATGATAGGCGTTTATCCTGTTGGTGGATGGTGGAAAGAACAAATACAAGAGGAACGCCATGATCAACCTGTTCGCTATACATTAATTGTAACGATTCGAGTACCAGAAATTGAGTGTGATATTTACACCCCTGTATCTAATTTAATTTTAATCAGTCAAGATACACCCACTAACATACCAATAGAAACAGAGATTTAATCTTTACATCGAACTTCATTCATTAAATATATCTCAGGAATTGAGAAAATTGGTAACGATTCTCTGTCAGTTTCCCTACCAACTTTTTCACCTTCCCTCCCCAACAATCCAACTTAATCAGCGCGATTCAGACATGGCTAGAGGAAATAGAGGTGTAGATGAACTAAAGAGTTGGTCAATAATGGGTAAAATGTTTGTGTATAGGACATTTTTTCCCCATGACTAAACCCTTAGACTCCTTGAAACAGCCCAATCCCTCGGAAAAAACAGCGCCTAGAGATGATTGGTTAGATAGCGAACTATCTCGTTTAGAAGATTATGAACCTTACGATTGGGGAGAAATAGATCCCTTAATGTTAGGCAAACCCGTACAATATGTTTCTAGTATTGGCTTAGTTGTCGAGGGTGGCAAAGATTGGGGTTGCTGATTTGCAATAGGAATCTTCTTGTGTGGGGTTTTTAAAACCTAGAGCTAAACTAACTTTTGGATAGGATGCACAGTTGGCATTCATAGCTTGAGTCAGCAACACCCCTCCCCAACAACCCAAGTTAATCAGTGCGATTAAAACATGGCTAGAGGAAATAGAGGTTTAAGCGATGGTTAATCTTCTGGATCTTAGTCAGTTATACTAAGTATATCCATAACTTATACTTTTTAATAGCAGAACCGACTGAAGAGCAATATTTACCTATTCAGGCATTAGATACCCTAGCTGATCCATCTGCCAACCTAACTTAGTTGGCTGCTGATAAACCTTTTTTAAAGTGTTAATATCCCGGCTAGAAATCGGGGCAATATCTCTAGTTTGAGCGAAATACATCACATCCGTCTCCAGGGGACTATGACCCCAAATTCCCAAAGCGTGACCTAATTCGTGCCGCGCTGCCGCTAAGGCCGACCGATCGGCTAAATTAGGACTAATCTGGATACTCATCCGATGAGTTAAGCGATTTTCCTTGACAAAAATCTCGTATTGTGTTACGGCAGAACGCACCCGGGGCAGTTCTAACTTACCGGTTTCGGGATTAAAACGAACTCCTGACGGCGGTAACTCTCGTTTAATGAGGATATCGGCCAATTCTGCCCGATTTACCAACTCCATCGGCAAATACTGCCCCCATTCAGCGATCGCCTGTTGTACTAAACTCAGCCAAGAACTGCGATCGCTCTGAAGATAAATCTTCACGGGAAATTGCGACCAAATCAACGCCCCCACGGGGCTGATTTCCACAGCATCAAAATAATCCCCGGACTGGTTTTGCTCTTGCCATTGGGCTAAATTAGCGGGTAAAGGATGGGTTTTTAACTCCGGTAGCGATCGACTGTCGGCAATCAGAGAATAGGAAAACAGCAAAAGACTCGCCAAGGCTGCGAGTCCTAGAAAAGAGAACCGACCTCTTAGCATTTAGCGATTTAACCAGCCGGCGCTCAGTACAATAGTTAGGGTGATAAATACCGTCCCCAACGCCCAAGTCACCTGATTTAAGGTTTTTTCCGCCGTTTTTGCGCTGGTAAAAATCTGTGATTGGCCGCCAATACCGCCAATACCATCCCCTTTGGGACTGTGTAATAACACCAAAATCGCCAGAAAGGCCGCCGCCAGCGCCCAAATAATCTGTACTACCAGCACCACTGTCATGATCATTACTCTCTATTTTCCATTACAAAGTATAGCAGTTATCATCAGTTATCAGTTATCAGTTATCAGTTATCAGATGTAAGTTTTAAATTTTTATGGCTCTCTCGGAAATTGGCTGAAAAATGTCCATTATCTTACATTCAAAGATGCCCTACGCCCTTTCTTCGATAAGATTTGCTGATCAGCATAACTACAAGAGAGCAGTTTTTATTGGTCATTTTTCTGCTAATTAGGGCTTGCTGAATAATGGTGAAATATAGACGAGGTAAGGGTTTTAGGGTCTTGTTTCGCGAAACAGGTGCAAGATTTTGAGAGAATCGTGCTTCCAAACCTTGCGTCTTCATCGGCCCGCGTCCTGTAGGGGCGAAGCATTCGGGCAATAACCTATCGGTGAAACCGGAGATTTTCTATCCGAATGCTTCGCCCGTACTTTTTGCCGCAAACCCTAATTAGCCAATTTTTTAATTATTTCCACTGATTACTGATTACTGATTACTGATTACTGATCACTGTTAAAGCGAGATGCGGACGGGAGTGCGACTGGCTTTAATTTCCACTTCGGCTGGTTTAATCAGCGATCGCCCGGTCATTTCTACTGGGACGGGAATAGAGAGAATTTCCAGGATAGTGGGGGCAATATCGGCTAAACGACCATCATCCCGCAGCTGCACATCGCCACCGTGGCCGGGTATTTTTCTCCCTTCCCCTTCAATTAAAATTAAAGGAACGGGATTAGTCGTGTGGGCGGTCCAAGGATTACCCGACTCATCCACCATCGTTTCTGCGTTACCGTGGTCCGCAGTGATTAACACTGTTCCCCCCAATTTATTGACGCTACTTAACAACTTAGCCAAGCATAGATCCACCGTTTCCACTGCTTTCATGGCCGCGTCTAAAATGCCCGTATGACCCACCATATCGGGGTTAGCGTAATTGACTACCACGAGACTATAGATCCCCTGTTCGATCGCCCCACAGACCGCTGCTGTCACCGCGGCTGCCGACATGGCCGGAGCTTGGTCATAGGTGGCGACTTTTGGACTAGGAATTAATTCGCGCACTTCTCCCTCAAAGGGTTTTTCTAACCCCCCATTAAAAAAGTAGGTGACGTGGGGATATTTTTCGGTTTCTGCACAACGAAACTGTTTTAATCCCTGTTGAGCGATCACCTGTCCTAAAATATTATTTAAATTCTGGGGAGCAAAAGCCACATCTACCGGTAATTTCGGATCGTATTGGGTAAAAGTGACAAAACTGAGGGGAGAAATTAAATCTCGATCGAAATCTTCAAAATCGGGCATAGTCAGGGCATAACATAACTGTCTAGCTCGATCGGGACGGAAATTATAGAATATCACCCCATCGCCCGCTTCGATCGCCCCTGGTGCAATTCTGGTGGGGGGAATAAATTCATCGGTAATATTTTGATCATAAAATGCCTGTAATACTTCAGTAATCGATCGCCCGTCGATACCTTGATCACTGGTCATCACGTTATAGGCTTTTTCCACCCGATCCCAACGGCGATCCCGATCCATGGCATAATAACGGCCACTGAGAGTCACCAGGCGACCGAGATTGATTTTATTAATATGTTCTTGAATCCGTTTAATGGCTGGCATTCCGTCGGTGACGTTGGTATCGCGACCATCGGTGATGACATGAATGCAGACATCGCTAATCCCTTGCACTTTCCCTAAGTCTAATAATCCCAGTAAGTGATCGAGATGGGAATGGACTCCCCCTTCGGAACATAAACCAATCAGGTGTAATTTGCTTTTTTTAGGGCGAATCTCGGCGCAGAGTTTTAATAAAGCTTGATTTTGTTGAATCGAACCATCTTCGATCGCATCGGAAATCCGTACTAACTCCTGTGGTACGACTCGCCCCGCCCCGATATTTAGGTGGCCAACTTCCGAGTTACCCATCTGTCCTTCCGGTAGTCCCACATCCTTAGCGGAGGTGCGGATTAAGGTGTGGGGATAAACTTCCCAGAGACTATCCATAATCGGGGTTTTCGCCATTGCGATCGCATTATCCGACCTTTGCGGGCGATAACCCCAACCATCAAGGATAACCAGTACGACTGGGGATATAGGTGCGTGGGTCATGATATACAGTCCTAAATTAAGAGTGGATTTCCATGCACTAAGATAATATCATCGAAACTTCCATTGATCACCGGTGTCCAGGCGATCGACCCCCTAATGTCAGCAAATGATGGGTATGTCTCAAAAAAACGAAACAACTGCTTTAATAATCGCTCTTTTAGCCACTGCGAGCATTTTAGGTGGGGGTTACTTCTGGCTGCAAAGTCAATGTGCCGCAGGTCAAGAATTTTTTCTCTGTGGCAGCAGTAAAAGTCCGCAAAAATCCCCAACATCGGGAAGCACCTCCTCTCCCCTACCCCCTCCCCCCTCACCCCAAGGAGTGGTTAGTTTTGCCCCACCGACTTCTATCCCCAGTGGCACGACAATTCGCATTAACGGCTCCACCAGTATGGTACAGATTAATCAAGCCTTAAAAGCCGCTTTAACGGCCAAATTTCAGGGGGTAGAGGTCTTGACAAATGCTCAAGGATCTGATAGGGGATTAGAGGAAGTGGCCCGGGGGGCGATCGATATTGCGGCGGTGTCACGACCTTTAACCGAGTCGGAACGCTCTCAGGGATTGGCTTCTAGTCCGATCGTTCGAGATGCGATCGCTGTTGTAGTGGGGGTAAAAAATCCCTTTGCGGGGGGGTTAACCACTACCCAGGTTAAAGATATTTTTACCGGAAAAATCACCTCTTGGTCGGAGGTGGGCGGTTCTGCAGCTACTATTCAAGTGATTAATCGTCCCCCTATTAGTGGCACTTATCAAAGTTTTCGTGAGGAAGTGCTGCAAGGGGGGGAATTTGGTACAGGAACTAATTTTAAAATGATGGACAGGGATGCTACCACCCCAATTTTGCGAGTTTTGGGACTGAATGGCATTAGTTACGCAACCTATAACCAAATTGCCAACCAAAAAACCGTCAGGGCGATCGCTATTGAGGGAATTTTACCCAGTGAACCTAATTATCCCTGGCAGCGTACCCTTTACTACGTTTACAAAGAACCTGCTAGTGAAGCGGTTAAAGCTTTTATGGGTTTTGTGTCCTCTAGTGATGGTCAAGAAGCGATTTTTCGGGCCAATGAAGACCTACAAAAGTAGTTAGCGAGAATATCCGAAAATCTGGGAAATTTTACGCCTTGCATGACTAGGGTGAGCATTGCCTATTTTACCGTGGAGACGGGGAGGCATTGAAGCTTTGCAAGCTTTGGGACTGAATGGCATTAGTTACCCTACCTATAGCCAAATTGCCAATCAAAAAACCTGGGATTTAATGCTGGCAGCGGCGAAACGAGAAAAAGTTTGAGCAGCTTTGTCAACTGCTGAGAAAACTTGGCTTTGATGAGAGAATACGAGGAAGTCATCATATTTTTATTCAAGAAGGAATTGAAGAAATTTTAAATCTACAACCCAAACAAGGAAAAGCAAAGACTTATCAAGTCAAACAAATTCGTAATCTCATTTTAAAATATAAATTAGGAGGGAAAGATGAAAATTCGCTATGAATTAATTATTTATTGGAGTGAGGAAGATCAAGCTTTTATTGTTGAAGTTCCAGAATTAGCAGGATGTATGGCAGATGGAGAAACCTATCAAGAAGCTGTACAAAATGCTGAACTTGTTATTCAAGAATGGATTGAAACTGCAAAACAACTAGAACGAATCATTCCTGAACCAAAAGGACGACTATTATTTACCTAATGATAAAGTTTCTCTCGCCCCAGCTTGTGAATTGTAGCATATAAGGCGTGTCGCAGTTTTTGCAAACTTCGATCCAATAATCCTTTTCAACGAGGTTATCCCATCACCCAAGCACAGTGGCAAGCGATCGCCGCAACTGCTAAAATAGACATCGATCTAGGGTTGGCTGAATAAATCTAAAAACCTTGTTGGATAAGACTTTTAGACTTTTTTGACCTCAAAAAGTGCCAGCCATTGGAGGGATCGGGGCGAAAATTCCTGGACTTTTTCCCTGAAAATTAGGTAATTGACCGTCTGAAAATGGGTAAAACCCTACACCCCACACCCCACACCCTGCCCCCACGAAAAACTTTTTGCCGCAAACCCTACTTAAATGCGTCTTAGCTTACAATCGATACAAAATATCAACGACTAGGATTAAATGGCTACTCATATTGTTACTGGTGTCGCGGGTTTTATCGGTTCTAACTTGGCAGAAAAGCTTTTAGAACAAGGAGATCAGGTGATCGGGATCGATCAATTTAACGATTATTACGACCCCAGTTTAAAGCGCAAAAATGCCCATATTCTAGCCAAATATCCCGAATTTAAGTTAATCGAAGCGGATATACAAGCCCTCGACTGGCGACAACTGTTGCAAGGAGTAGAAGTATTATTCCATCAGGCAGCCCAAGCAGGAGTCAGAGCAAGCTGGGGTGATGGATTTCGTCAATATACCGAAAGGAATATAAATGCTACTCAAATTATTCTTGAGGCCGCTAAGGAAACCCCGTCTTTACAACGGATGGTTTTTGCTTCCACTTCCTCGGTGTATGGCAATGCGGAAACGATGCCGACTCCCGAAACCCTTTGTCCCCAACCAGTTTCACCCTACGGCATCACCAAATTAGCGGCAGAAAGACTCTGTTGGCTATATCACCAGAATTTTAACGTTCCCGTCACTGCCTTGCGTTATTTCACCGTTTATGGACCGCGGCAACGTCCCGATATGGCTTTCCATAAGTTTTTTCAATCAGCGATCGCAGATAAAGCCATCGGCATCTACGGGGATGGCAAACAAACCCGCGATTTTACCTTTATTAGCGATGCTGTAGCCGCTAATTTAGCCGCTGCCGTAGTGCCGGAAGCGGTGGGGGAGGTGTTTAATATTGGTGGTGGTAGTCGCGTGGTTTTGCTGGATGTCTTGGATACTATGGAAAAAGTCATCGGTAAACCGATCGAGCGATCGCATCAAGGACTCGCCCGAGGAGATGCCCGTCACACCGCCGCCGATGTCACCAAAGCCCGTACTATTCTAGGTTATAATCCCCAAGTTTCTTTAGCCGAAGGATTAGCCCAAGAATGGCAGTGGATTCAGGAATTATATTGTTAACGGCGGCAATATCCTTAATAATCAAAAAATCTCCCTTTTACAGGGAGATTTTGGGCAATATCTAGGGTTATCCCCCGACAAACTACACTAATTTCAGATCGGGATAATTGGCGAGAATGTCGTCTTGACTGAGAATATCACCCTCGCTTTGGGGAGTCCAAATCACTTCTACCGCTAAAAGTCGATCGCCTCCCATACTACCAATTTGTTGCAGGGCCTGTTTCAAGTCTTGGGAATCATTAATTTTCGGTAGGGAAAATTTACCGACGATGCCAGCTAAAATAGTCACCAAAATATAGCCTTCCGGTGCGCTTTTAGCTAATTCCCCAGCCGATTCGGGTAAAATATTTTCTTGAGAACCTTGACGCAGTTGATTATTGTAATTAGTTAAGGTTTCCGCCGTTAGTTTACCGCGTTCGTTGAGAGACCACTGATTAAACTTCGCTTCTGCACTGCTGAGGCTGGTTTGTTGGCAATCGACGTTACCATAAACCCAGTATTCCGGATGACGTAACAGGGCCAGGGCCGATTCTTGTAAGACTTCGACGCGTCCCTCGGAGGTGCTAGTATCGACTGTTAGGGCGATTTGATTTAATTCTTGTTGCAGATAACGGGCATTAGCCAACAAACCCACCTGTACTTTAGCCACGGAGACGGTTTCATATCCCGGTTCAACAGCCATACCGTTTTCATCACTGCCTCCACCATTACGGAAAGCATTAACGAGGAAATTGGCAATAGCAAAAAAGATTAACAGAGAAATTAAGCCACCGCCACCACCACCCCAAAAGAAGGGCAAGAGGAAGGGAAAACCAATACCCCCACCGTAACCGGGGGAACTGTAACCACCACCTCTAGAAGGGCTAATACTGCGACTAGGGGCGCGAAAACTACCGCCCCCCATTCTACCCCCCGATGCCGCCAAAGCACTGGGAATAGAACCTAAAATCAGCGTTGTCACTAATCCTAGAACTAATAGCGGCTTGGCAAGCGATCGAACTTTAGTTAAAATTTTGTCAATCATAAGAACACCGAAATACAGCAACCCTTTATTTACTAGCATAACCAGTTTCTCGGTCAGGGATAGACAAATCTTCAAATCAGTTATCAGTGATCAGTTATCAGTGATCAGTTATCAGTTATCAGTTAGAAGGTGTTGGGTATTGAGATTTTAGGGTTTTGGGGTTTTGGGGTTTTTTAGTTGAATTCCCCCATGTCCCCATTCCCCCATGTACCCATGTACCCATGTCCCCATTCCCCCATTTCCCCATTTCCCCATTTCCCCAAATTTATGACTTGGAATTTCTCTTCTCCGACGGATTCGGACTTAGGCGATCGCGAAGTACCCTTAGAGAGTCATCATCTCTGGGGTAAACGTATTGCTTTACTGGTAACGGGAGGGATTGCGGCCATGAAAGCGCCGCTAATTGCCCGATCTTTGCGGAAATTCGGGGCTACAGTCGTGGCTTTTGTCTCAGAAGAAGCTTTAAGATACGTCACTAAGGAAGCTTTGGAATGGAGTACGGTTAATCCCGTAGTTAGTCAATTAACGGCAAAAGCAGAACATTTAAGCGATCAATCTCCCTTTGATCTTTATTTAGTCGCCCCCGCTACCTATAACACGATTAATAAGTTTCGTTACGGAATCGCTGACGGAGTGATCACTTCATGCTTGGCCTCGGCCTTAGGACGACAGGAAAAGGGAAAAACTAAAATTCTGCTCGTCCCCACCATGCACGGCAGTTTACATAATGCTATTCTGACCGAATCTTTGCAAACTCTCGATCGCTGGGGAGTCGAGATTATGCCACCCCGGGATGATTACGGTAAGCACAATCTCCCCGGGGAAAAAGAGATTACCGTGGCAGCCTGTGGGATTCTCAGTAATTCTGTGCTGAAAAATATGCCGATTTTAGTCACTGGTGGACCCACACCCGTGATTATCGATAATATCCGTCGTTTAACCAATCGTTTTACCGGACAGTTAGGAGTCGCTATTGCAGAAGAATTATACCTGCGCGGGGCAAAGGTGCAGTTAATCCACGGACGCGGCAGCTATACACCCCCCGCTTATTTACCCCACGAAATTATTGAAACTTATGACGAGTATCTAGGGAAGGTTATGGGAGAATTAGAGAGTAAAGATTATAAATTTGGGATTTTCTCGGCAGCAGTGGCAGATTATCGCTTAGAAAGTCCTTTTTCTGCTAAGATTCCCAGTGGTGGGCAGTTAAATCTTAATTTTGTGCCGACGGAAAAAGTGATTGACAAGGTGAGAGAAAAATTTCCCGATTTAGAGATGGTGACTTTCAAGTATCAGGAGGGAGTTAGTCAGGAGGAGTTACTGGAAATCGCCCGTAAACGCCTAGAAAAGGGCTATCAGGCTGTTATTGCTAATCGGGGCGAGGAAAAGGGCGATCAAGGGGAACAGGTGGCTTATTTGGTCACAAAAGCGGCATTGGGGAAATTTATCGGTAAAAAAGCGATCGCTATTGCCATCGCCGAATATTTAGAACAGCGAGCCAAAAATGTTACAATCAAAAAAATTTAATATTTTTTAATATTAATTTGCAAAAATTTAGGGTAAGACAGTCATGGGTAACATCAACTTCGTCAAAGAGAATAAGATCGTGGTAGCGGCAGATGGGGCGAATTTACGAGAGAAAGCAATCCAGAATGGCGTTGATATCTACACTTTTGGCGGTAAATTGATGAATTGTGGCGGTTACGGTCAGTGTGGTACTTGTATAGTGGCAATTGTCGAGGGTCTGGAAAATCTCTCAGCCAAAACCGACTTTGAGCAGCGCTGTCTGAAGAAAAAACCCGAAAATTATCGTTTAGCCTGTCAAACCATGGTTAATGGTCCGATTAGCGTCCAAACTAAACCAAAATAGCACTTAAGCGTCAGCAACGCACCGGTGGGGAAAGTGCGGGGAGCGGAACCATTGAGGGGTTCAATACCGGCGAAAATTGCTCAACGGATTTAGTATGACTACTCCCTGCTCCCCTCACCGATCGCAGAGCGATCGGTGGGGGGAGCAAATTGCTCATTTTGTCATCTAGATTGCATCCTGATTGGAAACCTCTGGGTAATCTATGAGTAGGGATACTCAAACCTACTCTTCATCGGTGCGTTCCTGAGAGGGATATTCTTTTTTCTCATAAACTTTACATTATTTAATAATTGTTGTAATATTAGTTAAATAAACAAGCTTGTCACTACTCGCCATTTATGCCCATAAAATCTATATATAGCCAAAAAAAGAACTATAGAGGCAATTAAATCCTCAATTGGATTTCTCTCTATCCTTGAGTAACCACTTACTTGTCTCTTTACAAAACGAGAAGAAACCCTGATAGCATCTCCTTAACTGCCCCTGGGGAAGCAATCGGAAAAACGCCATCAATCCCTGAATATCAACCCTCAACCGACGCGCACTCATGAAAACCTCGAAAAACCACACCGATCCAGTTCGCGCCTATCTCAGAGAAATTGGCCGAGTTCCCCTTCTCAGCCATGAAGAAGAAATTCTCTACGCAAAACAGGTACAAAGATTAATTTTTCTGGAAAAAATCAAAGAATCCCTAAGGGCTAAACTCGGCAGCGATCCCAGCGATCGCCAGTGGTCAGAAGCGGCGGAAATTAGTGAAGAACAACTGCGTCGAGAATTAGGGGCAGGGGATTTCGCCAAACGCAAGATGGTAGAAGCGAACCTGCGTCTAGTGGTTTCCGTCGCCAAAAAATACCTAAAACGCAATCTAGATCTATTAGACCTCATCCAAGAGGGAACCATTGGGATGCAAAGAGGTGTGGAAAAATTCGATCCCACCAAAGGCTATCGCTTTTCCACCTATGCCTATTGGTGGATTCGCCAAGCTATCACCCGGGCGATCGCAGAAAAAAGTCGCACCATCCGTCTGCCCATCCACATCACCGAAAAACTGAATAAAATCAAAAAAGCCCAGCGTCAACTAGCTCAAGATAAAGGTCGCGCTGCCACCATTGCCGAATTAGCCGAGGAATTAGACCTAACTCCCAAACAGGTGCGAGACTACTTGGAAAGGTCCCGTCAACCCCTTTCCCTTGACTTAAAGGTGGGGGACAATCAAGACACGGAATTAGGGGAACTCTTGGAAGATACGGGACTTTCCCCCGAAGATTACACTGCCTATTCTTCCCTCCAAGTGGATTTGGAAAAACTGATGGCAGACCTCACTCCTCAACAAAAAGAAGTGATTTGTCTGCGTTTTGGTTTAGATAATGGGCAGCCCCTCACCCTAGCAAAAATTGGCGTTCGACTCAATATCAGTCGTGAACGCGTGCGTCAGATCGAACGAGAAGCGATCGCTAAATTAAGAAAACGCAAGGCCAACATTAGAGAATATCTAGCTAGCTAGGGTCTGCGGCAAAAAGTTTTTCGTGGGGGCAGGGTGTGGGGTGTGGGGAGAATAAAGCGTTCGACAAAAGCTCACGCCGAAGTCTGCCTTTTGGCCTCTGCCGACCGCCCCCTGCCTCCGTTAACGGCGACTTTTCTCAGCTATTTCTCTACTTCTTCAAGATATTTTTTCAGAAAGAGAGCTAATTTTTCTTTAGTGGCGACGGGAACAGAATCTAGACGGGTAAGAATAGCGTATTTAAGGGCAGAATGAGCGGCAGAAACGGGAGGATTAGCTACCAGACGGCGCACCGTTTCCTGGATCACTTTTTGGGCATTAATAGCGTTATGGTGTAGATTTTCGATCACCATTTCTACCGTGACATGATCGTGATCGGGATGCCAACAATCGTAATCGGTAACTAGAGCTAAGGTAGCGTAGGCAATTTCCGCTTCTCGGGCTAATTTTGCCTCAGTTAAATTAGTCATACCGATGACGGTTGCCCCCCAACTTCTATAGAGATTTGATTCCGCTTTAGTAGAAAAAGCCGGCCCCTCCATACAGAGGTATGTACCGCCGCGATGCAAGGTAACTTCCGGTAGGTTTAAACTGGCGACGGCATCCCCTAAAATGTTGGCTAATTGGGGACAAACGGGATCACCAAAGGCCACGTGGGCAACAATTCCTTCCCCAAAAAAAGTCGCTATTCTCTCTTTAGTTCTGTCAATAAATTGATCGGGAATGACTAAATCTAGGGGTTTAACTTCGGCTTTGAGGGAACCAACTGCCGAAGCGGAAATAATATATTCAACCCCTAATTGTTTGAGAGCGTGAATATTAGCTCGAAAGGGTAATTCGGTCGGTAAAAAATGGTGACTTCTGCCATGACGCGCTAAAAAGGCAACTTCTGTTCCCTCTAAAGTCCCGAGAATTAAAGCATCGGAAGGAGAACCAAAAGGAGTATCGAGGGATACTTCCCGCACATCCTTGAGGGCATCCATTTTATACAAACCACTGCCGCCAATGATGCCAATTTTTACCGTCGTCATAGTCTTGGAAAGAATTAGTTATCGTTGCCTTGATTTTACCATAATTGAGCGATTCCGTTAAGGCCTTACTTTTTCTTTTTCTTGCCCTTGAGGGAACCATTAATTAAACCATTAAAGCCATAAATTTCTTCAGTTCCCGCGATGGTAACTAATTCCACCTCTTTCGTGTCTCCCGGTTCAAATCGAACTGATGTACCCGCGGGAATATTCAGATGGGTTCCTTTGGTTAATTCGCGCTGAAACTCCAGGGCCTGATTAACTTCATAAAAATGATAGTGGGAACCCACTTGAATCGGTCGATCGCCTGTATTAGCCACAGAAATACGCAGGGTGTCGCGACCGACATTAATCTCGATCTCCCCGGATGGTGTGATAATTTCTCCCGGAATCATAACTGCTAAAAATCTCCTGTTAGTGAATGGGATTGTGAACGGTAACTAATTTAGTACCATCGGGAAAAGTCGCTTCGATCTGCACTTCCGTAATCATTTCCGGGATACCTTCCATTACCTCCTCGCGAGTTAATAAAGTAGTGCCGTAACTCATCAATTCAGCCACGCTACGACCTTCCCTGGCACCCTCGAGCATGGCGGCGCTAATATAGGCGATCGCTTCGGGATAATTTAACTTGATCCCGCGATTTTTGCGTCTTTCGGCGAGCAGTGCCGCCGTGAAAATGAGTAATTTATCTTTTTCTTGGGGCGAAAGTTGCATAGATAGGCCTTTTTTTACACAGATGCTAGGGTTATTGTAGTTCTTGGCCAGATAGTTGTAGCGATCGAGTTGTGAAAATTTATCTTGAATGTCCGGTCCTCCTATCCATTAGTCAGATCTTTCTTAACAAAAAGAGAAGAAACTTAAAAAAAGGGGAAACGATTGATAGGTATAGTTTTGAAAGAAGGAATCAAGGTGGAGGTGAGCAAAAAAAATGGAGAAATGGGCAGCCCAAGAATTACAGTATGCAGACCTAGGGGACACCAGAAGAAAGTAATAAATCTTCAAGAAGCTTTGGAATTACACTTTGAACCGCCTTGTGCAACAGTTATTCCTCAATTGCAGAAAATCACTGTACGGGCGAAGCATTTGGGCATAACCTATCGCTAAAATCCTAGATTTCCTATCCGAATGCTTCGCCCCTACCCCGACCAATGTTTAGGCTATGCTAAAATGGTGATAAAAGCATAGAGGCTCTTCTGGTTTCTGTGTGGAAACGAGGTCTATACTGATACTTTCTTCCGCAAAATAGCCCTAAAAGTCTTGCCCGATAAGCATTTCACGATTCCATAAGCAAAAATTATCACACAAAGTCGAGAAGAGCCGCATAGAATCCTATGTAGTTTAATTAGTTGAAAATGAATCAGAGAAAGTTATGTTAACAGAGATCAATATTGGCACTTTTATAAAAAGCGATCCCAAAATTCATGGAGGTTGTCCTATTATTGCGGGAACTGCTGTTACTGTACGAAGAATAGTGATCTGGTATAAATTAGGATATAGCCCTGAAGAGATTGCCGATGAAATTCCTCATCTATCTTTGGCACAGGTTTATGATGCTTTGACTTACTATCATACTAATAAAGAAACAATAGAATCAGAAATTGCAGACGAAGCTGCGGAAGCAGATCGCCTTGAAGCATTACATTATTCTCCTTCCTAATTATGAGTAGAATTAGCTTATATATGGATGAAGATTCCACAGCGTTCAAAAGGCTTTAGATAATCCGGCTTGTTTCAAAACTGCATTAGCAGTATGGCGTGATTTAATACTATTATCAACTACAAATCTTCTTTATGTCAGAGGACTATACCAAATTTCATGATCTCCTTTCCCTTGACGTTCAAAATAACATCTGGCTGCTGAGAGCATTTTTTTTAATGCAGGTGTTAAAGAAGTAGCCATCTAAACAGCGCACTCAATTGATTCTTGACGATGACTAATTAGTTCAAAAGTTATCGCTTTTTGAGGTTCAATGGTAATTAGATGATTGAGTTGTAATAATTCTGGAATTATCTGTCGTAATTTAGCTGTTAAAGCTTCGATGGTATCAGCTTCGGTGACTAATCCCGGAATATCTTCACTCTCTGCTACCCACACTTGCGCCTCTCGATCCCAAAATGCTTCTACTTGGTACGGTTTTTGATTCATGATGATTTAGTTCAAGTGAGTAGAATTAGCTTATATATTAATCAAGATTATACAGTGCGATCGCCTTTTTGACAACCCTACTACCAATCCCCAACCTTTGATGATCGCCGATGAATCGCTTATAATTGAATTAACCGCCACGCCATTAATGAACAAAGCACCCAATCCTATCCAACCCTCATTAGGTGCTGCCTAATTTTCAATTAAGTACGGGATGATAAAATATGCAATATCAAGTCAATCTCAAACAAACAGAAGAGGGATATGCCGTTTGGTGTCCTAGTTTACCCGGTTGTGCTTCTCAAGGGATAACTAAAGAAGAAGCACTCAATAATATTCAAGATGCAATTCAGTCTTATTTAGAAGTTGCTGCAGAATTAAATCAAGGGATCGAATCTTATTATGTAGAAGTTGAATTAAATCATGCCTAGTCTTGCTGGAATTAATCATCAACGAGCAATTAAAGCCTTTGAAAAAGCAGGATTTCAGATTGTTCGACAGGGAAAACATATTACCATGACTGATGGACAACATATTCTCACTATTCCAAGGGCTAATCCAATTAATGCCTATACAATGGGAACAATTATTAAAGGTTCGGGATTAACTATTGAAGAATTTAAAAAACTTTTATAAAACAATCTCAACCCATGAACGAACAACGCACCCAATCCTGTCTAAATTATGATTTTTTTGATAATTTGACTGACTAGGATTTCTCTCGGCTATCATCCCTGTGATACAAGAAAATATGCAGTATTAAAAAATCAAATCAAAGAGTAAGGGTATTATTTGCCATGAGTCAATATGTTCTACTTCGGATTCAAGTCATTCAGGAAGAATTAGAAGCCTTAAAAAAAACGGTCATTCATCAACTTGAAGGTTCTCGCAATAAGACTCAAATTAAAGGTTTATGGAAAGATGTTGTGATCAGTGATGACGATTTAGAAGAAGCTGAAAAAGCAGTTTTTCGAGATTAGTTTACATTTCATTTTTATAACAAACGCTATAGTTCTCGTCAATGATCTTTTTAAGAGTTTAAATCTTTAAAGGGATTGATAACCTGTAAGCTATTATTGATAATTAAACCATCTTGCATATCTTCTGAGTAGAGAATAGTTGCATCGCCTAAAACTGCACTAGCAACAATCAGGCTATCCCAAAATGAAATTAAATAGCGATCTCGTAATTTCACGGCATACTCAAGGGTTTCGAGGGAGACAGGTAAGATTTCACACCCTTGGGTAAATTCTTCAAGTAGATTTTGAATCTGTAAATTATTAAACCCTGCTTTGCGGATTAAATTTGAGCAAACCTCATTAACAACTTGTGTACTAATTATCAAGTTTCCTTGATTCGTAATATTTGTCGCTATTTGTTGCTTAGGGATGGCATTAGGATCGCTACAATTAACAATGAAGCGATACAGCCAAATATTAGAATCAATAAAGAAGGGTTGAGATTAACCAGCGTTCATTCGCTTCTTCTCTGGTAAGAGGATGGAAGTCTTCAATTTTAATCGGATTTGCTGTTAACTGGGCGATTATACCCGTTTCTGACCATTTTTGACAAGTAACCTGGGAAATTGAATTCGATTCTATAGTGAGTTTAACGCACTGTCCTTCATTGAGTTGGAGATTACCAAGAGGACGTAAAACGCCATTTTCAAAGACGGCTTCACAGGTTTGTTGCGGCATAACTCAATCCTTAATTCTAAATTACTATTATTTTAACCGATGATTGTGTCTAAATTATGATTTTTTTGATTGTTTGATTGACTAGGATTTTTTTCGGCTATCATCCCTGTGATACAATTCTGATAATCTCCCCATTCAATCCCTGTACGGGCGAAGCATTCGTGCATAATCTATCACTGAAATCCTAGATTTTTTATCCGAATGCTTCGCCCCTACCCATCAATCTCCCATCCGCCATGCCATGAATGAACTGAAAAAATATCGACAATCTATTCGCTTGAAAGGCTATGATTATAGACTTAATGGAGCTTATTATATAACAATTTGTTCTTATCAGAAGCAGTATTTATTTGGCGAAATTGTTGAAGGAAATATGGAGCAAAATTTACTTGGTGATACTGTTGAAGCAGTATGGTATAGACTGCCTCTACATTTTAAGTTTATTGAACTAGATACTTTTATTGTCATGCCCAATCATATTCATGGAATTATAGTAATACAAAATCAAGCTCTGGAAAAGGCTGCACACGATTCGCAATATCCTCACGGTACAATGCCGGAATCTTTGGGGGCTATTGTGCAGAATTTTAAATCAATTTCTACTCGTAAAATCAATTTTTTATGTGGTGATCGCCTGAAAGTTTGGCATCGCAATTATTATGAACATATCATTCGCAATGAAGATTCTTATCAAAAAATCCGGCAATACATTCTTGACAATCCGCAAAATTGGCAACAAGACGAAAACAATCTTAATAAATTCAAGCCAATGTAGGGGCAAATAACCTGTACGGGCGAAGCATTCGGACAATAACCTATCGCTGAAACCCTAAATTTTTTATCCGAATGCTTCGCCCCTACCCCGGGCAATAAACTAATAACCTTAGCCTATTATCCCTGTGATACAATTATGATAATCTCTCCATTAAATCCCTGTACGGGCGAAGCATTCGTGCATAATCTATCACTGAAACCCTAGATTTTCTATCCGAATGCTTCGCCCCTACCCCAGACAATAAATAACCTTAGCCTATCATCCCTGTGATACAATTCTGATAATCTCCCCATTAAATCCCTGTACGGGCGAAGCATTCGTGCCTAATCTATCACTGAAACCCTAGATTTTCTATCCGAATGCTTCGCCCCTACCCCGGGCAGTAAACTAATAACCTTCGCCTATTATCCCTGTGATACAATTCTGATAATCTCCCCATTAAATCCCTGTACGGGCGAAGCATTCGTGCCTAATCTATCACTGAAACCCTAGATTTTCTATCCGAATGCTTCGCCCCTACCCCGGGCAATAAACTAATAACCTTCGCCTATTATCCCTGTGATACAATTATGATAATCTCCCCATTAAATCCCTGTACGGGCGAAGCATTCGGACAATAACTTATCACTGAAACCCTAGATTTTCTATCCGAATGCTTCGCCCCTACCCCAGACAATAACCTTAGCCTATCATCCCTGTGATACAATTCTGATAATCTCCCCATTAAATCCCTGTACGGGCGAAGCATTCGGACAATAACCTATCGCTGAAACCCTAGATTTTATATCCGAATGCTTCGCCCCTACCCCGGGCAATAAACTAATAACCTTCGCCTATCATCCCTGTGATACAATTCTGATAATCTCCCCATTAAATCCCTGTACGGGCGAAGCATTCGTGCCTAATCTATCACTGAAACCCTAGATTTTCTATCCGAATGCTTCGCCCCTACCCCGGGCAGTAAACTAATAACCTTCGCCTATTATCCCTGTGATACAATTCTGATAATCTCCCCATTAAATCCCTGTACGGGCGAAGCATTCGTGCCTAATCTATCACTGAAACCCTAGATTTTCTATCCGAATGCTTCGCCCCTACCCCGGGCAATAAACTAATAACCTTCGCCTATTATCCCTGTGATACAATTATGATAATCTCCCCATTAAATCCCTGTACGGGCGAAGCATTCGGACAATAACCTATCGCTGAAACCCTAGATTTTCTATCCGAATGCTTCGCCCCTACCCCGGGCAATAAACTAATAACCTTCGCCTATCATCCCTGTGATACAATTCTGATAATCTCCCCATTAAATCCCTGTACGGGCGAAGCATTCGTGCCTAATCTATCACTGAAACCCTAGATTTTCTATCCGAATGCTTCGCCCCTACCCCGGGCAGTAAACTAATAACCTTAGCCTATCATCCCTGTGATACAATTCTGATAATCTCCCCATTAAATCCCTGTACGGGCGAAGCATTCGGACAATAACCTATCACTGAAACCCTAGATTTTCTATCCGAATGCTTCGCCCCTACCCCAGACAATAAATAACCTTAGCCTATCATCCCTGTGATACAATTCTGATAATCTCCCCATTAAATCCCTGTACGGGCGAAGCATTCGTGCCTAATCTATCACTGAAACCCTAGATTTTCTATCCGAATGCTTCGCCCCTACCCCGGGCAGTAAACTAATAACCTTCGCCTATTATCCCTGTGATACAATTCTGATAATCTCCCCATTAAATCCCTGTACGGGCGAAGCATTCGTGCCTAATCTATCACTGAAACCCTAGATTTTATATCCGAATGCTTCGCCCCTACCCCAGACAATAACCTTAGCCTATCATCCCTGTGATACAATTCTGATAATCTCCCCATTCAATCCCTGTACGGGCGAAGCATTCGTGCATAATCTATCGCTGAAACCCTAGATTTTATATCCGAATGCTTCGCCCCTACCCCAGACAATAACCTTAGCCTATCATCCCTGTGATACAATTCTGATAATCTCCCCATTCAATCCCTGTACGGGCGAAGCATTCGTGCATAATCTATCGCTGAAACCCTAGATTTTATATCCGAATGCTTCGCCCCTACCCCAGACAATAAATAACCTTAGCCTATCATCCCTGTGATACAATTCTGATAATCTCCCCATTAAATCCCTGTACGGGCGAAGCATTCGTGCCTAATCTATCACTGAAACCCTAGATTTTCTATCCGAATGCTTCGCCCCTACCCCGGGCAATAAACTAATAACCTTCGCCTATTATCCCTGTGATACAATTCTGATAATCTCCTCATTAAATCCCTGTACGGGCGAAGCATTCGTGCATAATCTATCACTGAAACCCTAGATTTTTTATCCGAATGCTTCGCCCCTACCCATCAATTCCCCAGCCGCCACGCCATGAACGAACAACGCACCCAAGCCTACCTAAACCTCATTAATCAGCTATTATCTTGCAATAATAGCGATGAACCCCGAATCTTACAGGAAAATCGGGAATTGCTGGATGAGGGGTTGGTACAGGTAATGGTAGCAGTAGCGCAACAATACGGGAATGCAGGAAGGGAAAATGAGGCGCGATGGTTGCTGAATATGGCGCAACAGTTAGCGGAAGCGTTAGGGTTATTTGATAGTGAACCTTCGAGTATATCAACAGGAACATTCGATCAAATGCCTCATACTGTTTATGTTCTTCTCTATAATGTTGGAACAGATAATGAGGGAATTCATACAATAAGTAATCAAGAAAAAAACACAATATTAATATTTGAATCTTCAGCAGATGCAAGCAATTTTGCACGACAATTAGGGGAGCAGAATTTTCCTGTACCGAGTGTTGAAGCTATGAAAGCTGAGGAGATTTTCTTGTTTTGTCACCAGTTAGGACACAATTGGGAATTTGTACCGCAAGGAACAAATAGAACTTCTCCTTCTCAAAATAAAACGATAAATCAGCAAGATACTTTTGTAGATCAATCGTCACAAGCAGTAACTCTAGACATTGGAATATTTGATCAACAAGACTATCTTAATTTCTTGATGGAAGTCTTACAAAAAGTCGCTGACAATCCTAATCCCGATTTAATTTATCCTTTTTTATCGCAAAATCTGGATAAATTAGATGAAAATTTGATAATGGTTTTAGAAAATTGGTCAAAACAAATATTGGCTAACATAACTACACAACAAGCCTATTCTCTTGGCAAAGATATTGTTAATTTTGGCAATATAATACTAGGTTTTTCTGGTGGCAATATTGCTACCAATAAAGAAATTGTAATCGCTAGCTACAAAATTGCTTTAAATGCCTTTAATTTTAATATTTATCCTCAAAATTGGGCAATGACCCAAAGTAATCTTGCCACTGTTTATCTTGACAGAATTAAAGATGATAAAGCCGAAAATTTAGAAAAAGCAATTAAGGCTTACATAGAAGCACTTAAAGGCTTTTCTTTTGAAAAGTTTCCGCAGGATTGGGCATCTATAAACAATGCTCTGGGTCGTGCTTACAGTAATAGGATAAGGGGTAATAAAGTCGAAAATATGGAAATGGCAATTGCTGCTTATACTAACGCTCTAAAAGTATTTACTTTTGATCGCTTTCCATATAGGTGGGCAAACATAAACAATCAACTAGGAACTCTTTACTATTGGCGAACTAAAGGAATAAAAAAAGACAATTTAGAAATATCTATTTTTTGTTTTCAGTCGTATTTAAAAGTATATACTTCTGAATCTTTATCTAGTGAATATGCACAGGGACAGTTTAATCTTGGCGAAACTTATCTTCAGAGAATTAAAGGGGATAAAGCCGAGAACATAGAAAATGCTATTATTTGTTATCGAGAATCATTAAAAATCTACAGCCGTGATAAATTTCCTGCCAAATGGTCAACTGTACAAACTTCACTAGGAATAGCTTACTGTGAAAGAATAAAAGGGAATAAATCTGATAACTTAGAGAACGCTATTGACTATTTCAAGTTGTCCTTACAGATTCGCACTTGCGATACTTTTCCTATAGATTGGGCAGGAACAAAACACAATTTAGCTGCTGTATATTTAGATCGAATAAAAGGGAATAAACAACAGAATTTAGAAGATGCCATTACTCATTGCAAAGATGCTCTACGAGTTTTTACCTTTGATGATTTCCCTGAAGATTGGGCGAGAATACAAAACAACCTGGCGATAGCTTACAGTGAGAGAATTAAAGGAGATAAAGCAGACAATTTGGAAAAAGCGATAATTTATTGCCATGAAGCCCTCAAAGTTTATAAGTTAGATAATTATCCTCTTGATTGGGCAAGGACAAAAAATAATTTGGCTACTGTTTACCGAAACAGAATCAGAGAAAACAAAGCAGAAAATATAGAAAAGGCAATTACTCATTGCGAAGAAGCTCTACGAATTGTAACTTTTGATTTGTTTCCACTGGATTGGGCGAAAACACAAGATAATCTAGCTGTTTGCTACTCAAGAAGGATACGAGGGAACAAAGCAGAAAATGTGGAAAAATCAATTACTCATTGCGAAGAAGCTCTACGAGTTTTTCTCTTTGATGCTTTTCCTCAAGATTGGGCGACAATACAAAACAATCTGGGAATGGCTTATGGTGAGAGAATTGAAGGAGATAGAGCAGACAATTTGGAAATGGCAATCGCTGCTTACACAGAGGCTCTAAAAGTTTATACTTTTAATAATTTTCCTTATGATTGGGCAAGAATACAAAACAACCTGGGGATGGCTTATCGTAATAGGATTAGAGAAAGTAAAGCAGAAGATTTGGAAAAAGCGATCAACTATTCCGAAGAAGCTCTCAAAGTATTGACATTAGAAGCTTTTCCTCAAGATTGGGCAATAATACAACGTAGCTTAGGAAATAGTTACTCTGCCAGAATCAGAGGAGATAAAGCTCAAAATTTAGAAAAAGCAATCGTTTACTATCAAGAAGCTCTCAAAGTATTGATGTTTAATACATTTCCTCAAGACTGGGCTATGGCACAGAATAATTTGGGGATAGCCTACAGCAACAGAATCAGAGGAGATAAGTCCGAAAATTTAGAAAGAGCAATTACTTGTTACCAAGAAGCTCTAAAAGTTTTTACTTTTGAGGTATTTCCGAAAGATTGGGCAATGGTAAAGCATAATCTTGCAGTTGCTTATGATGAACGAATTAGAGGTAATAAGTCTGATAACTTAGAAATAGCGATTGATTATTACAAAGAAGCGTTGGAAGTTAGAACTTTTAACTCATTTCCTAAAGATTGGGCAGAAACGCAGAATAGTTTGGGGATAACTTACTCAAACAGAATTAGAGGGGACAAAGCAGAGAATTTAGAACAAGCGATCACTGCTTACATCGAAGCTCTAAAAGTAAGAACATTCGGTGCATTCCCTCATGATTGGGCAGATACACAAAGTAATCTGGGAAATGCTTACTGTAAAAGAGTTAGAGACAATAAAGATGAAAACTTAGAAAAGGCAATTACTTGTTACCAAGAATCCCTGAGAGTAAGGACTTTTAATGCTTTTCCTCTAAATTGGGCAACTACGCAAAATAATCTCGCTAATGCTTACTCAGACAGAATTAGAGGGGATAAAGCCCAGAATTTCCAACAAGCGATCACATATTATCACAATGCTTTAAAAATACGAACAAAAGAAGCTGATCCTCTCAATTGTTTACAAACTGCCCGTAATTTAGCGAATTTACATTACGACGAAAAACAATGGCAACCTGCCACAGAAGCCTATCATATCGCTATTAAAGCCGTAGAGAATGCCCGCTTAGAAGCATCAACCCTTCAAAGTCGTCAAGAAGTTTTATCCAATGAAATTGATGTCTTTGATCGTATTGTGCAAGCCCATCTTAACCTCAATCAGCCTGAGAAGGCATTAGAATATATCGAACGCAGTAAAGGGCGTAATCTGGTGGAATTAATGACCCAGAAAAACCTACAACCCCAAGGCGTTAGTCAAGAAATTATCGCCCAATTAAATGAATTAAAGCAAAGAGTTGTTAATGAACAAATTCGCTTACAACATCAAAGCATTAACCATAATTCAATGCGTAGTGATAACCTAACTCCCTACGTTCAAGATCATAGTCATCTAAAAGAATATCAACAAGACTTAGATGATTTTATTGCAAGAGAAATTAAAGATCCTCTCTTTAGCCTCACTCAAAAAGTTGAGCCTATCCCATTTACAGAGATTCAGGCTTTAACTGATGCCGAAACTTGTCTGCTACAATGGTACATTACATTCGAGAAAATACTCGCTTTTGTCGTGTCTGCTGATGGAGAGGTTAAAGTTTGGCAATCTTCCGAAAATGATAAAAATCAATTCTTGGATACATTCAATAATTATCGACGACTTTACTACTCCGAAAATGGCAAGCAAGAATGGAAAAATCAACTATCTAACCTCTTACAGACTTTTGCTGATATTCTGCATATTAATGATATTCTTGCCCTGATTCCCGATACTTGTCAACGCTTAATTATTATTCCCCATGTGTATCTGCATATTCTCCCTATTCACGCTTTCCCGATTAACAAAAACCAAATTTTACAGGATAAGTATGATGTACAATATGCCCCTAGTTGTCAAATCTTGCAAAAAATCTCCCAAACTTCTCACCATTCCGACTTTAATAAACTGTTCGCTATTCAAAACCCCACTAAAGACTTATCTTACACTGACTTAGAAGTTAATATCCTCTCAACTTTCTTTACTGAACCTCAAGTTATCGCCCAAGATAACGCCACTAAAAACGCTGTTCTTCCCCATCTCAAATCCTCAGATAACCACTGTTATCACTTCTCCTGTCATGGAAGCTTTAACCCAGCTAATCCCCTTGAATCCGCCTTATTCTTAGCCAATAAAGAACCCCTAACATTAGGCGAAATCTTTGAACTACGCTTGCATAAATGTCGCCTTATCACCCTTTCCGCTTGCGAAACTGGCTTAATTGATTTAAACTCTATCAGCGATGAATATATCGGTTTACCTAGTGGTTTTCTGTTTGCGGGAAGTCCCAGCGTTGTCAGTAGTTTATGGACAGTTGATGACCTATCAACCTCCTTCTTGATGATTAAATTATATGAGATTTTATTTGATGAGAATCAGCAAGTTTCTGTACCAGTTGCTTTGAAAATGGCACAAAATTGGTTACAGAATTTAACTATTGAGGAATTGGACAAATTTCTGGAGCAATATCAGCCGCAAATAGACAAACATCTTGCCCAACTGCGACCAGGACAACGCCTACGATATGAACAATCATTGAAACAAATAAAACAACGCCAACCCCATCCTTTTATAAGTCCTTATTACTGGGCAGGTTTTATCGCTACAGGGATTTAAGTTTCAGAATTAGCACAAACCTTTTTCATACCCAACTTAAAAGCACAAATACCGATAGCTGTCGCTACACCAACAGGAATACCAGCACTCACAGAAATCGGTTCTATAAAAGGTGCAATCATACCCGATTGTAAGCCTTCTCTAACTTCTTCTTGACAGATAAATTGGCGACATTTTTTGAGTAAATCGCCAATAGATCTATCTGGTTCTGTACCAGTTTCTCGCATTAGCAGTAAAGGTACAGCATCCTCAAGATAACCTTCGCATTCTTCAATCGCATCCAAAGCAGCGATCGCACTTAGATTATCTGCCAATTCAGCGCGAAACTGGGCAATTTCTTCGGGGGTTACTTTAGTTGATTCAATATTCATAGGTTGTTCTTATTTAGGGTTTGCTGAAAAAGTAGGGGCGAAGCATTCGGGCAATAACCTATCGCTGAAACCTTAGATTTCCTATCCGAATGCTTCGCCCCTACAGGATGGGATCGCTGATGAAGAGGCAAGGTTTTGAACCACGATTCTCGCAAAACAGGTGCAAGGTTTTGCGAGAAAGGCCCTAAAGTCCTTACCTCGCCTACATTTCATATTTATTCAGCAAACCCTATTTACAGACAATGCTAATTGTATATTTTACCATCTATCGATAGTTTTTGATAGAAAGTGTTAAGTAGCTCAGCAATTCCAAATTCAAACGGTAGTGTAGGATACAGAATTGATTTCGCTTCTGTCCCTCAAAATAGAGTGAACGAGTTGCCCATTGGGTTTTGCAGGAATGGAAGTCCAAGATTTGAGTTTTATAGGGATGCTGAGCTACTTCCACAGGGCTATCGCTGGCATGGTTGACCCGCGCAGTGCTAGCAATGCTACTCGCTACAGTCTAAAAGACGCGGTCTTGGGGGCATTTGCTAGCTTCTTTATGCAAAATGAATCCTTTCTAGAATATCAGCGTCAATTGAATAGTCGTTGTGGACGAGATAATGCTCAAAGTCTGTTTGGTCTGGTTAATATCCCGACCATAGAACAGATAAAGAATATTCTCGATAGAATAGCCGCAAAGCCTCTTTTTTCACCGTTCAAATGGATTTATCAAGGTCTGAGAGAACAAGGCTATTTGAGGCTGTTTACAGCCTTGGATGGCAACTTACTCGTCGCCCTAGATGGGACTCAGTACTATGATTCAGAGAAAATTAGTTGTCCTTGTTGCTCAACCCGCACCTCGAAACAGGGGAAGGTAACTTATCACCATCAAGCTATTTTGCCTGTAATTGTCTCTCCTGACCAAAAATCGGTCATTTCCTTGCCACCAGAATTTATCACTCCTCAAGATGGCAGTGAGAAACAAGACTGTGAGCAAAACGCGGCAAAACGCTGGATAGCGAGCCATGCGTCCTGGTTTGAAGGCCAGCCCATCACCCTCTTAGGCGACGACCTCTATAGTCGCCAACCGATGGCTGAATATTGTTTGGAACACCATTTCAACTTTATCTTTGTCTGTTTACCGTCCTCCCATCCGACTCTCTATGAGTGGGTTTCTTTCCTGGAGGCTAATCAAGAAGTCAAAACCACTCAACAGCGACGTTGGAATGGGCGATACTTTGAAATTTGGGACTATCGTTATCTCAATCAAGTCCCCCTGCGCGAACAACAACCCGCCTTACTGGTCAATTGGTGTGAGGTGACCGTTAAGCGCGAGTCGGATGGTCAACTTCTCTATCGCAATAGCTGGATTACTAACCACGACCTGACTCCCCAACGGGTCATTCTGGTCTGCGCTGCTGGACGGAGCCGTTGGCGAACCGAAAATGAGAATCACAATGTGCTCAAAACTCGGGGCTATCATTTGGAGCATAATTTTGGACATGGTCAGCAACATTTGTCCTCTTTTCTGTTGACCCTCAATCTCCTGGCTTTCTTATTTCATACTGTTCTGCATCTAGTCGATGAACGCTATCAACGGGCTCGGATGCAAAGGGGGACTCGCAGAGGCTTTTTTAACGATGTTCTTTGCTTAACCAAGTATCTGCTGTTTGAAGGCTGGCACCACCTTTTAGACTTTATGCTCGATGAGGCCATCCCTGTTACTCGCGTTAATTCTTCTTGATTTTGGATGGGGAGCTACAGGGCAAAAGCGTTTTGTATTCTGTATTCCTTGCTACATTCTGAATTTGGAATTGCTGTAAGTAGCTGGTTATAATTAAATTAAAAATGGATTTTAGGTTCGATCCCCCTGCCCCCCTTGATAAGGGGGGTGCCGATAGGCGGGGGGATCCCCCTTAATAAGGAGGCATCTGATAATTTTTAACGCCTACCTACTTAATCTGACTGGTTACTGATAACTGAAAAGGTTATTAATTCCCTACCATTGTGATAATTGCTGTCATTTAAACCACGACAAAATTAACTAATTTGCCCGGGACAACAATCACTTTTTTGATTTCCTTACCCTCTAAATAACGTTGGGCGATTTCTGATTCCAGGGCGAGGGTTTCTAAGGTGCTTTTATCGGCACTAGCGGGAACTTGTATCGTGCCTCTGGTTTTTCCCAAAATTTGGATAACAAGGGTAATCTCGTCCACAATCAGGGCAGTAGGATCAACTTTTGGCCAGGGTTGCAGGTGAATTGATTGGCTATGACCTAAAGCTTGCCATAATTCCTCGCTAAGATGGGGAGCAAAGAGGGAAAGTAAGATTAATAGGGTTTCGATTCCTTCCCGATAAATGGGGGATGCAAAACATTTATTATCCCCTAAAGCGTTACTGAGTTTCATCAATTCGGAAATGGCGGTATTAAATTGATAATCTCCTTCTAAATCCTCGGAGATTTCTTTAATAGCGGTGTGAATTGCCCGTCTTAAATCCTTGTCAGTTTTCGAGAAAGTTTCTATTTTTTTGACTTGCTTGGGTTTATTTTCAATATATTCGCTGACTAAACGCCACACCCGATTAAGAAAGCGAAATTGTCCTTCTACCCCCGCATCTTCCCACTGTAAATCTTTTTCTGGGGGTGCGGTAAAAAGTATAAACATTCGGGCAGTATCGGCCCCGTATTTTTCGAGGACTTTCAGAGGATCAACGCCGTTATATTTCGACTTAGACATTTTTTCAAAGAAGAAAGATAGAACTTCTCCCGTGTCTTTATCGCAATATTTATCCTCTTTATAGATAACATTTTCTGCGGGGACATATTTGCCAGTTTCGGGATTTTTGTAGGTTAATCCCTGTACCATTCCCTGGGTTAATAGACGGTTAAAAGGTTCATCGACATTAACTAAACCTCGGTCTCTTAAAACTTTGGTAAAGAAACGAGAATAGAGTAAATGTAGGATAGCGTGTTCGATTCCTCCGACGTATTGATCCACGGGCATCCAATCATTAACCTTCTCGAATTGAAAGGGTATATCTTCATTTTTAGCATCGGTATAACGGAGGAAATACCAACTAGAATCGATAAAAGTATCCATGGTGTCGGTTTCCCGTTTTGCGGGAGTTCCACAGCGAGGACAATCCACATTTACCCAGTCTTCTAATTTGGCTAAAGGAGAAGCACCTCGACCGCTAAATTCGACATTTTCTGGTAAAGTAACGGGTAAATTATCGATAGGTACTGGCACGGTTCCACAGTTAGGACAGTGGATAACTGGAATCGGACAACCCCAATATCTTTGACGGGAAATTAACCAATCCCGGAGGCGATATTGTATTCTAGCTTTGCCGTAACCTTGGGCAGTGGCATAATCAATAATAGCGGTTTTTCCTTCTTGGGAATTCAGTCCATTAAATTGAGCGGAATTAATCATAATTCCAGCTTCTGTATAGGCCTCTTTTAACTCAATTTCGCCACTTTCTGGAGTAATAACTATCTTAATTGGCAGGTTATTTTCCTGAGCGAATTTAAAATCGCGACTGTCGTGAGCCGGGACTCCCATCACTGCCCCCGTCCCGTATTCGTAGAGGACATAATCAGCAATTAAAATCGGAATTTCTTCACCAGTAAAAGGATTAATTGCCATTCCTCCGGTTTTAATACCGCGTTTGGGTTTATCTTCGGCGGTTCTTTCTAATTCGCTTTCGCTGGCTATCTCTTGAATAAAAGTTTCTACGGCCGATTTTTGTTCGGGAGTGGTAACTTGTAAAGTTAAGGGATGTTCGGGAGCAAGTACCACATAAGTGACTCCATAAACCGTATCGGGACGAGTGGTAAAAACGGCAATTTTTTCTGTGGAGTTAACAAGAGGAAATTCTAAATAAGCACCTACCGATTTACCAATCCAGTTCGCCTGCATGGTTTTAACCCTTTCTGGCCAACCGGTAAGTTTATCTAAATCAGTGAGTAATTGTTCGGCATAATCGGTGATTTTTAGGAACCATTGCCGGAGTAACTTTCTTTCTACTTTAGCACCCGATCGCCAAGATTTTCCTTCACTATCTACCTGTTCATTTGCTAAGACAGTTTGATCGATAGGATCCCAATTCACTGCCGCTTCTTTTTGGTAGGCTAATCCTGATTCAAAAAACTGTAAAAATAGCCATTGGGTCCAACGATAATATTCTGGGGAACAGGTGGCAACTTCTCTTTCCCAATCGATAGATAATCCTAACTGTTGTAATTGCCGTTTCATCTGGGCAATATTTTGATCAGTCCATTTTGCCGGAGGAACTCCCCTTTCAATGGCGGCATTTTCTGCGGGTAATCCGAAAGCATCCCACCCCATGGGATGCAGCACGCGATAACCCTGCATTCTTTTCAGACGGGCAATCACATCGGTAATAGTATAGTTGCGAACGTGACCCATGTGCAGGTTGCCCGATGGATAGGGGAACATGGAGAGGGCGTAAAATTTCGGTTTATCGGCGTTTTCTGGGGTTTTGTCCAATCCCATTTGCTGCCAAATCTTCTGCCATTTCTGTTCGATTTCTGCGGGGTTGTACGGCACTGGGGTCTTTTCTCCTGAGTTGTATCTATCCCTCCCATTTTACAGCAGCCGGCTGAGGGCGATTGCCAGTCTTGGAGTTATCCACCCTAGCAAAAACCCTCTGGGTTTTAGTGGTTAATTTTCGCGGGGAATATAGCCGTTCGACTTCACCCAATAGTTACTTGACTGGTATCGACGCTGGTTGCCCCATGGACTTTACTGGCAATGGCCACCATTTTATCTAAAGTCGCCTGATTGGAAACCTTGCCTTTTAGTACAACCTTACCACCAGTTTGAGCGACCCACAATTTGTCTTCATCAGCTAAATCCGGTGTCTCGTCAAAAGCTAAAACTACTCGTTTAGCTAGGCCGCTTTCGTCGTATTTTCCGTCTAATCCGACTCTTTCGGGGGGAATACCGGCAGCAGCGGCTTTACCTGCGATCGCACGAGCGGCATCGGCCGGTTTATCTAAGCCGAAAATTCTTTTTAACCAATCCATTGCTAACACTCCTGATTGAGTTCTAAAACCCCAATTTCTTTAAGAGGGATTTGGTGGAAACGATGTGTCGATCTAATCCTAAACGATCAGGACTCACTCCCACCGCTAAAGCGACTAATTGGGAAAAATGCAACACGGGTAAACCTAAACTTCGACCGATCGCTTTTGCCACTTCCGGTTGTCGGGAATCAAGATTAAGATGGCATAAAGGACAAGGGGTGACTAAACAATCTGCCCCGGCTGCCATGGCCTCTAAAATGTGTTTTCCTGCCATTTGGAACGATTGGGTGGTGGCATAACTGGACAGGGGCCAACCACAGCATTGAGTGCGTCCTTGATAATAAATCGGATTTGCTCCCACCGCTCGAAAGACATTTTCTAGGGATTCCGGCTGAAAGGGATTATCGTAGGGGAGAGTATCCTGGGCGCGCAGGAGATAACAACCATAAAAACCGGCGCAATTTAAGCCTGATAAGGGACGAACCACCTTGGCCGCCAAATTATCTAAGCCATAATCGCCCACAATTGCCCAGAGTAGGTGTTTAACCGTCGTTGTACCTTGGTAGGGGGAACAATTTTCTTTCTGTAAATAATTATTAACTTCCTCAACATAATTGGGATTATTATGCTTTGCTTCCTTCAAGCGCTCATCCACATGACCGATCACTCCCTGACAGGTGCTACAGTGAGTCAACAGGGGTAAATTGAGGGCTTCCGCTAGGGCAATATTGCGCGCATTGACAGTATCTTCCAAGAGTTGCGAATCTTCCTTATAGGTTCCCGAACCACAACAGGCCGCTTTTTTGAGTTCGACTAAATTAATCCCCAAAGCTTCCGTCAGGGCTGCCGTGGATAAATATAGTTCCCGACAGGCCCCTTGAGCGACACAACCGGGAAAATAAGCATACTGGAGATTGTTGACTGTCATGGATTCTAGGAAATTACTACTCATTACCTATCTACCATCTTGCCCCCCTTCCCCCCTGTCATCACTAAAGTCATGGAATTTCTTAACAGACAGTCTTTTGTGAGCTGCTCCGAACAAGTGTACGGTAGTTTGTCCCAGAAATAATATCCAAAAAGGAGGAGAGCCATCTCAACAGTATAATGGCTCTCCTTGAGAAAAATTGTTGTCCTGAGGAGTCGGTTGTACAAATGGGAATCTGCCCGGTCAAGAGGTGATTTACGGGGAGAATTGAGATTGTAGCCGAGAAATTGCGGCGAGAAACCCTATTTTGTCTGCTTACGCCGCTTGGGTGAGGGTGATAACAGCATCAAAGTCAGCACGGCTAGGGAAAATCGAGAGAACCCGGTCTAGTTGGGTTAATTCAAAGATAATCTTGACTGAAGGTGGAATAGAACAGATATTGAAGGATTTTCCTTGACTTTGAGCCAGACGAAAGGCGGTAACTAAAGCCATTAATCCGGCACTGTCGAGGAATTCCACCCTGCTCATATCCACGAGAAAAGTGATAGAGCGACTCTGGTTAACCAGATTGGTGAGCTGCTCTTGAAATTCTAGGACGTTGGCGGCGGTAATATAGCCGTTTGGCTCAAATAGAGCAATTTCTGGGACTTTTACAGGACTTTTCATGGCTGGACTTGGAAATTCATAAAATGTACCTTTTAACTGGAAATCAGATACCGCTATTATGTCCTAACTTTCTGATTTTGTGACCCCGGTCTCGATCAATTTTCTCTCTCCTGAAAAGATTAATCTTTTTTTAACCTTCGACCCTGTGGCAAGGAACCAGTTTTGGGCTAACCTTGGGATCTGGGGAGTAAAAGGGAACAGTGATCAGGACTTACTGGGGTAAACATCAGGGGAAAGTCGTTAGGTTTAAGCTCTAACCCCGAATGACTGATGATGAGCCAAAATTATACTGGTGTTTTTGCTGAAATAAAGTAAAGCAGGATACGGAAATTAGATTTATCGAACTAGAGTAAGAAAATTGTGGATACCCAGCCGACTATCCGCCAATTAGTGGAACAAGCCCTATATTATCGTAAAATCACGCCAGAAATCGAGAACGGAATTAATGAACTCCTCGGTCGTCTTGGCTACGTTTCTGATGTGGATTACGAGGCCCTAGAGTTACTCATGGATGAAATGGACGAAGGCCGGATTAATCTCGTTCCGCGTCGGTAACTTCAGTTATCAGTTATCAGTTATCAGTTATCAGTGGTGAGTTATCAGTGGTGAGTTTTCAGTTCACTCCGGACTTAGTAACGAAGAACCTGACTGATTACTGATTACTGAACAATCCCCCAAAACCCAATTTCCCCAAATTTCCCCAAATTAATATAATTGACTTCAGGCTTCCTCTTAACCTGATTTTTTCCATGATTCCTTTAACTCTTAATCTCTTGCAAGGTTCCGTTACTTTTCGTTTCAGTCCCAGTGCTGCTCTGGATTTGCAAAGGGAAATTAATATTCTACTTGATCGCCTAAAAGCGATCGCCAGTAATGCCGCTAGTGGTGGTAAACCCCAACCCCAAAAACCGCTGGAATATCAGCACACTGGTGATGTGTTTCTGGAAGTGTTTTGTAATCCCAATATTTATCCGAATCCTTTTTCGGCTAAAGTTTTGCTAACGGTTCGCGACGATCGCCTGCGCTTAACCACAGAAGCAGAATTAACCCGTGTGATCGAAGATTTAGAGCGTTATCTCGACCAAAATAGTTAGAATCGGGGGATTTTTGGGGTTTCGACCTTTCCTTGTCGTCCCACCTTTCCCCATCTGACTATTCTTCTCTAGTTTGCCATGTTACCGACCGATTTATTGATTTCCCGTCAAAATGGCGAGACAATTATTCCCAAACGCTTACCGATCGCTCCTGATTATCTGGCGATCGCTAAAGAACAAATCACCTGTTTTCAGGAAAGTATCGGTGAAAGTAAGGGAGAATTAAGCCAAAAACTCCTAATCTTGGAGGGAGACAGTCCCGATTATAAAATTAAACGGGGATTTGCTCACCTGTTAACCAATCATTTTGCCACCTTTGAGATTATTAGTCCCTTAGAACCACAGGAATTAAGAAAAAGAGTTTTTGAACAAGCGGCCAACTTTGTTCCTATTCCCCAAAATCGATCGCTAATTCTGGAGAAAATTGCCCAGCAACTCAGCCAAGAATTAAATCAAGAAATTTTTCCAGTAGCTCTAGAAAAAGGACTTTATGCTGATTTAGCGGAGAATAAAATTCTCACTCAATTTGATGCTCCCACCCCCGAAAACTTAATTCATCGTTTTAACCTCTCGCAAATTCAAGGGATTTTTTATCGGGCCAGTTATTTAATTATCAACGTCCACCGCAACGATCCAGGGGAATATAAATATCTCTTTCGCTATCTAAAACTATTTCGTTTAATGACTTATATCGAAGGGGATGCCGACACGGGATTTACTATTACTATCGATGGTCCCACCAGTTTATTTAAAGCTAACAGTCGTTATGGCATTGAAATCGCTAAATTAATTCCTGCCTTACTCCATGTTACTCACTGGAATCTGAAGGCACAATTACAGTACAAAGATTCCTACACAGGAACTATTAAAAAACAACAGTTCAATTTAGAGGATAACTGTGGTCTGGTGTCCCACTATTCCCCAGGTAAACCCTACGATAGTATGTTAGAGGAATCTTTCGCTAAACGTTGGTTACAGTTAAAAACTGAATGGCAACTAGAAAGGGAAGTGGATTTAGTGCCTTTACCCGGAGGAGTGATGATTCCCGATTTCCGTTTAGTGCATCCCGATGGTCGCGTTTTTCTCCTCGAAATTGTTGGTTATTGGCGACCAGAATACCTACAAAAGAAATTTTTACAGGTTAAATCGGCCCAAGCAAATAATCTAATTTTAGCCGTATCGGAACGGTTAAATCTAGAAAAAGCTGGAGTTAAATTTCAAAATCTACCCGCTCAGGTTATCTGGTTTAAAGATAAATTATCACCCCAAGCAGTGTTAGAAGTTTTAAATTAAAAGGTTAAGAAGCTAAAAGCGGAAGTATGATTTAATACTCCCGCTTTGGTTTAATCAGACCAGGTTAACTCTTTCGCCCAAGACCGGACAATGAGTGCTACCCTATTGAGCAATGGCAGGACTGATGGACACTTTCACCACTTTATTTTTTTCTTCTTCCGCTTTCGGGAGAGTGAGATTGAGAATGCCATCTTTGTATTCAGCAGTCACGTTATTGTTATCAACCCGAACCGGTAGAGGAATAACCCGATGGAATTTACCATAACGGAATTCAGTGCGGGTAAACCCTTCTTCTTCGGTTTTAATTTCCGATTTCCTTTCACCATTAATGGTCAGACTATCGGCTGTTACTTCCACATTGAGGTCTTTGGCTTCCATACCAGGTATTTCCAGTTTAAGCTGAACTGCCTCTGCCGTTTCGGTCATTTCCGCCGCCGGGATGAAGGATAACCCCATTTTTTCGCCATTGCCTACATCAGTCGGCACAAGACGGTCAAACAAGCGATTCATTTCTTTTTGTAGGCTTTCTACTTCTCTGAAAGGTTCCCAACGTATAAGTGCCATATAATTCACCTCCGAAGTTCTCTTAACGCTAGAGATGTTGGTTTATCTCTACACTTTTAGGATAGATAAAAGATTCCCCGACCGGGGTAGGGTTTTCGGTATTGAGTTTTTCCAGATTCCCGTACTATCTCCTATACTAGGGTCTGCTGATGAATAATTAAACTTTCTAAACTGGTTTGTAAATCTTGGGTTAATTGTGCTACGGCCGAGCGTCGATCGCTTTTATAATCAGCATAGCGCTCGGATACAGAAATAGGTTTACCAATAGTTATTATCGCTTTTTGTTGACCAATTTGGGGACGAAAAAAGGGATTACCTCCCTTAATTCTTGTTACTAAATCCCAGAGTAATAAAATTGTCTCAGCAAATCTTTCTACGGTGGGTTTTTCTTTGACATAATAACCAGTTACTGACACAAAACTTTCCACAATTCTCATGTGCCACATTTTTAAATTAGCTTCATCAGCAAGGCGATCAGCTAATCCTAATTCAAGGGGAGAAATAGAATGAGTGGGTTTTAATTCTTCCCGATAAATGCGTTCCCATCCTGCTTGTTCTAAACGACGACAGCGATCGATTACATTACCATTAGGAGAAACATTAAAATACTTTTCTGCGGTTTGTAGGGCCACATCTAATAAATTGGCTAAACGTTTGGCTAGGGTTTCATTTGGATCATCACCATTGGCAGGTACTACAGGTAAAGATTGATAGTAGAAATCTCGATAAAAATCCTCCATTAAGGATAATAATCTTTCTCCTAACCGAAAAAGACGCTCGTATAAAACCTTTTCTTCTAGGGATGAATTCGGGATTGATTCTAAACCGCTATCGGTTTCTAAATTAGTCAAAATTCGCTCGATTTCTTGCCACACTGGAGTCAGATAAAAATACTGAATACCAATAGGTAAAATAATTACTTCTTGCTGTTGTTTAGCTTTTATGACATCATCCACCCCCCAAAAAGCCAATTGAGAAATACCCGGTTCAATCGCACTGACAAGCTCATTATGTCCGTTAGTTGCCCCTTCCGGAGCAGCGGCTAAAGGATAATCTCCTTCTAATAATAAACGACGAGCCGAACGCAATCCGATTAAATCGGCTTTTCCCCGTTGAATTGGTGTGCCACCTAACTTAGAATATAACCATCCTACCCTTTCTCCCGCCCATAAAGGAATCCCTCGATCATACATAAAATGAGCGTGAATTGGCTTGTTTAATTTTATTCCTAACTCTTGGGCTTTTTTGGGTACTAATTTCCACAAAAGATAGGCCATACAGTAGGGATCGTTAATACTGGGATGACGAAAAGCGAGCAGTAAACGGACTTTTTTCTCTTGACTTTTTTGATAAAATGTGATTAAAGTTTCTAGATTGGCGGCCGAAATTTCTCTTAAGTTGGTTTGAGTTTGTAACCAAAGAGGTAAAAAGATTTGACATCCCTTTAAAAGCAAGGGATTAAGGTCAGGGGGGATAAATTCGAGGGGAGGTTGCGCGCCCAAAGATAGATTAGACATATAAGTATAAGTGGTCGTGCCAAATAAATTTCCTAGTTGAGACAGTTATCAGTTATCAGTTATCAGTTATCAGTTATCAGTTATCAGTTATCAGTTATCAGTTATCAGTTATCAGTTATCAGTTTATCAGTTATCAGTTATCAGTTATCAGTTATCAGTTATCAGTTATCAGTTATCAGTTATCAGTTATCAGTTATCAGTTATCAGTTATCAGTTATCAGTTATCAGTTATCAGTTATCAGTTATCAGTTATCAGTTATCAGTTTATCAGTTATCAGTTATCAGTTATCAGTTATCAGTTATCAGTTATCAGTTATCAGTTATCAGTTTATCAGTTATCAGTTATCAGTTATCAGTTATCAGTTATCAGATTTGAGTTTTCAGTTCACTGTTTACTGTTTAAGGAAGAATCCAAGAAAACTCTGATCAATAATTACCCACTGGTCAAAAGGTAATCACAGCAGCAAACAGGTGTCGAGCTAGATTTCAAATAGACTGGGATTGCAGGAACCCTCCACCGTGAAAGGAGAAATTAACCGACTTTAAGCGAGGAGGAACACCAGTAGTTTACCTCCTCACCTAAACAAATACAGCTATACTATAGCTCTATCCCCATTTCCTGCAAACGAGCCGCCAGCCGTTGAGAACGCTGTCTTTCCGCTTCCAGAGCTTGCTGAGTAGCATTTAATTGCTCTTGTGCTGCAGCCGCTCGCTCCTGTGCTGCTTCTTCTGGCAAGGGGATTAAATTGCCTTCCGAGTCATAAAATCTGGCCCAGATTGCCGTTTCTCGGTCAATAGTACCCTCCCAAGTTCCCAACCAATAGCCTAAGGTTTCGCACCATAACCAGCCGCGCTCGTTTCGTTCTAAAGAATGGTAACGTTGGTCGGCCCCTAAATGCCATCCTTGTAAAGAATTGCCATCAAAAGGATCGTAGATGAAATAATCCGGCGTGCGGAAGGTTCCCTCATAAATTGCCTTTTTTCGCACTTTATCAGTCTTAGCGGTACTAGGAGAGGTTAATTCCACGATAACATCAGGATAACGTCCCTCTTCTTCCCAAATTACCCAACCCTGTCGCTCTCTCGTACCATCGACATTGAGGACAGCAAAGAAATCTGGCCCGCGAAAATCGCGATTTTTCGCCTGTTCGCGGCTGAAATAAATAAACATATTGCCACCAGTGTAGAAGTCGTCTCGTTCGCCATAACCCTGCTGTAGGGAGCGAATCAGGACATTCATGGCAATGCGGTGTCGGTTGCTTTCCAAGGGTTCACCATCATCAAAAATTAAGTCTGTGGGGGGTGGGGGGGGTTCCCAGAAGTCCTCGAAATCTTCTTCTATCAGTGCCGGAGAGGTGGCAGTTTCGTCGCTTTTGGCAATCGTCATTTTTTCGGCCTCTCTAGGTGGGAGTATCCATATTTTTGACTCTCGATCGATTCTATGATAACTTCATTGCCCACTTGATCATCGGAAATTTTGGGTCTGAAACCCCGCCGTTCTAGGTTGGCTTTACGTTAGAATTAAAAGGCCAGTCTCGAAAACCAAGTGGACGGCGCAGCACCTTGAAAACTCGGCTTAGGGGGTTCCGACCAGAAAAGCTTGGCCGGGTAAAAAGTCGCGCGCAACAAGTACAAGAAGCTATAGGCGGTCAACGTACCGTGGGACACAGGGAATCGGGCTTCTGAAATGGGGCGAAAGTCTGTGGACTCTGTGTAAGACAGTACATGGTTTTTTAACTGTGGTATGCGACGGTGGTGGAAGCAGAAACTTAAATCGTGAGGTTTAGGAATCGCCGCACTTTTAGGGCGGCGAGGATGTCAACTTTGCTCAAAAATATCGATGAATAAGCAAAAATTTCTTAATTCCCCGCAGTCTTATCAGCCGCTGCTATCTTGTTTGCGCCGAAGCGCCAGGGCTTGAGATAATCAGATAGCTATCATCTCAAAAACTATCACCATGACGATCGATCCGCAACAACTCATCGAACTGGCTCTCAAATCAGGAGCGGTGGCAGCCGAAGTTTATCAATCTTCCTCCCTTTCCCATCCCGTTTTTTTTGAGGCTAATCGTCTCAAACAGCTAGAAAGTTCCGAATCCGTGGGAACTGCCTTAAGATTATGGCGCGAGGGTTGTCCAGGGTTAGCGGTGGGTTATGGTGATGTGGAACCGGAAATTTTAGTAGAAACTGCGTTAAATTTATCCTATCTCAATGCCCCCGAAGAAATCGAATTTTCGGCACCACGACAGGCAATTTATGACCCGATTGGCCAGGATGTGGCCGTAGAATCTTTAATCGAGATGGGTAATCAAATGATTGGCCAAATTCGCCAAGTTTATCCTGAGGTTATTTGTAGTGGTGAATGGGAATGTGAACGGGAAATCACCCGTTTGGTTAATTCCCAGGGTTTATATTGTCAATATACCGATACAGCTTTGAGTTATTATCTGGGGATTGAATGGGTACGGGGGGAGGATTTTCTGGCGGTTTATGATGGGGAATATACTCGCAGTACACCTCATCCCGATACGGTAATTAAACAGTTATTACAGCGACTACAATGGGCCGCCAATAATGTGGATAGTCCCACGGGAAAATTACCAATTTTATTGACTGCTAATGCAGTTACCCTGTTATGGGGTACGGTGGCGATGGCTTTAAATGGTAAACAGATCTTAGAAAAGTCCTCGCCCTGGAGTGATAAAATCGGTCAATTGGTGATGTCAGAAAAGTTCACTTTATCCCAACAACCAGACCGAGAACCCTATAGTTGTCCCTTTGATGATGAGGGAACTCCTACCAAATTTTTATCTTTAATTGAGGGAGGTAGAGTTAAGGAATTCTATAGCGATCGTACCACAGCCAGACTATTAAAAACTACTCCGACGGGGAACGGTTTTCGTCCTAGTTTAGGGGTTTATCCCATGCCGGATTTGGTTAATTTAATCGTGGCACCGGGAGAGGGAACTTTAGCGGATTTAATCTCGCAAATAGATGAAGGCCTAGTTATCGACCAAATTTTAGGTCATGGGGCGGATATTTCGGGCGATTTTTCTGTCAATATCGATCTGGGTTATCGCATAGAAAAGGGCAAAATCACCGGACGAGTTAAAGATACAATGGTGACGGGAAATGTTTATACGGCTTTGCAAAATTTAATCGCTTTGGGGGCCGATAATCAATGGAATGGTTCCTGTTATACTCCCTCGCTAATTGTTGATAGTTTATCGGTGGTGGGGTAAAAATGTGGCGTTGTCAAATTGAAAGATGCTCCTAATCAGATGGGAACTGAAATTACTATGTGTAGGGCTAATTCATGAATTAGCCCTACAATAGGCGTTGTAAAATTGAAAGATGCTCCGAATCAGCACCGGAACTGAGATTAACTCAGCCTACTTTTTGGGGTTAATCTTTTTGGGCTTTATTTGACCTGAAAAAAGGGGGGTCGCAGACAGGCACGGATTCCCATTATATAAGAAATTATCTGTCAAGTCGCGGGGTTTTGTCAAGCTTTTTTGGAAAAAAAATTTAACCGATACTCAAGGGGAGAAAATTGTCGACAGAGATATTATTTAATCTCCCCCGTGAATCGGTATTTTTCAGCTTGGCATTAACGCTTTAGTTGCCGAGGCACCAAGGCGATTTAATTGCCGATTAATTTGCCATCCGACGAGGGTTAAACCCAACCACTGACTGAAAATTGCCAAAGCGAAAGAGGGAAGTGTAGCGTATTTAGTAGCGGCAATGGGAAGAAAAGTAAAAAACCATAACAGCGGAGATTGACTGGGATCAACTCGCAAGACAGCAAAACAGAGAAAGGGGAAAATAATCAAAATGCCGATGCTAGTGGCTGCCAGCAAAGCGCGTTTATTTGTGCGGGCTAACATCAATAATTGGGCGATAGCGGCATAGACTAAAATCATGTTCATTGCCAAGAGAAACCCGGCTGCAGCGGCTAGTTTATATTGATGGAGAGGGGCGATAAAAATAGCGGGAAGGATAAATAAAATAGCAATAGCGACGTTAACAGCCATGGCTAGGGTAGAAGGGCTTTTTTCGCCAAAGATTAAAGCTTTCCCCAGACTAATGCCCTTTTTTCCTTGTAGATGACGATAGCGCGCCCAATCTTGGAGAGTTTGACGGGGGGGAGTGAGGGCAAAAAGGATTAACAAGGCAAAAATTGCCACAAAAACGCTAAGAATCGCAAAATTATCGAAAATATAGCTCGGTTCCAGAGTTTGGAAGACAAAACCTAGGCTAATAGCGCTAAAACAGCCCATCATCCAGTAACTTTGGGGTTTACTAACAAGAGTAGCGAGGGGATTATGGAAGCGACGCTGGATAATTCTGGTTAACCCGTAGGTGCAGAGGGCAAAATTGAGAAAAATTAAACTAATACCCGTTGTAACCGATTGCCAGAGAGATTGACCGTACCAACGCAGATCAAAGATTTGTGAGATTCCTAGATAGCCTACCGCATCGGGGGGGAGAAAGGTAGATTTAACTAGATAGGGGAGGACAAAACTAGGATTAAAGAGAATTAACCAATCAAAGGGGGTACGGGAACCACCATAGCCCGATGAAGTAAACATAGTGCTATAAAACACAAAGATTAAGACTGTAGCGCTGCCTAACCAGGGTTGAAATCCCCCTAACCATGGCGTGGCTAAAGCGAAACTGAGGGCGGCATGATAGAAAAAGGCACAACTAGCGATCAGAACCGCGTAGAAGGCTAAAATTAACGACAAGGGAATACCTGCTAATAAACCCGCCCCCAAGTGAAAGGGTAAAGCGAGAAGACAGACGAGATAGAGGAGAATGGGAACCCCGAAAAGTTTGCCGATAAAAATTGTTCTGGCGGGTTGGGGACTCAGACGGATAAAATTAAGTGTACCCCGGCGCTCTTCCCCGGAAAGATCGGCGATTAATTGATAGGTTCCCACCACTAAAAGAGCGAAAATGCCGGTAATACTCAGAAAAGTGAAGATATCTAACCACCATAACTGGGAGATAATCATCCATTGACCATTTAAGTCTTGGATACAGTATTTAATCCCACTATAGGGATAATAATCGTTGTTATTGGGGGATTAGCGGTACAGTAACGACTAAATCCCGCCGCTACCGACAAGTGATTTTGATAGTATAAATAAACTAATAATTGACCAACTAGGGAGATAATCGAGGCGATCGAGATATTTTTCGGGGTTAATCTTCCTTGCCATTCTCGCATAATTTGCGGGTTGGTTTCCGTAAGGCGATCGATTATTGTCGCTATCATATTTTTGTCCTCTCTACAGCCGTCAACAGGAGCTAATCCTAGATTAACCCGGCAACTTCTCGATCGGTTCGGGGTTGAAGAAATCGATCGAGATGCGGCTAAGTAGCTGGTTATAATTAAATTAAAAAGGGATTTTAGGTTCGATCCCCCTGCCCCCCTTGATAAGGGGGGTGCCGATCCCCCCTTAATCCCCCCTTGATAAGGGGGGTGTCTGATAATTTTTAACGCCTACCTACTTAAAATCTGAGTTCGGGAATCAAAAGAGGAAAAGTGCCAGACCAGTGAGCTTCTGTTTTACACTAGAATTTGGCCGCCTGAATCTAGATCTATGCCCACTGTGACCCTCAATTTTCCCCTGACTGCCGTTGTCGGCCAAGAAGCGATCAAATTAGCCCTACTCTTAGCCGCCGTGGATCCCGCCCTCGGTGGTGTGGTAATTGCCGGTCGTCGGGGAACCGCCAAATCAGTCATGGCGCGGGCGATACATTCTCTACTGCCACCGATCGAAATTATCGCGGGTAATGTCTTTAATTGTGATCCCAACAATCCCGACGAATGGGACGATCGCACTAAAGAAGAATATAGCAGTGGAGAGGTCGCCACGGAAGTTATCCGGGCCCCTTTCGTGCAGATTCCCCTAGGAGTCACCGAGGATCGTTTATTGGGTTCCGTCGATGTGGAAGAATCGGTGAAACAGGGGGAACCAGTCTTTCAACCCGGTTTATTAGCCAGCGCCCATCGGGGAATTCTCTACGTCGATGAAATTAATCTACTTGATGACCAAATTGCTAACCAATTACTCACAGTTTTAAGCGAAGGACGTAACCAAATCGAACGGGAAGGCATCAGTTTTCAACATCCCTGTAAACCAATCCTGATCGCTACTTATAACCCAGAAGAAGGGGATTTACGAACCCATTTATTAGATAGAATTGCCATTGCTCTTTCCGCCGATGGTGTCCTTAGTTTAGACCAACGAGTCACCGCCGTCAATCAGGCGATCGAGTATGCTGTTTCTCCCACCGCTTTTATCGCCCAATATGCCCAAGAAATCGATGATCTAAAAACCGAAATTATTCTGGCGAGGGAATGGTTAAAAGAGGTAAAAATTAAACCCGAACAAATTAGTTATCTAGTGGAGGAAGCGGTGCGCGGTAGGGTAGAAGGTCATCGCGCCGAGATTTTTGCCGTGAGAGTAGCCAAGGCGGCCGCCGCTTTAGAAGGTCGGGATTTAGTCAGTGCCGATGACTTAAAAAGAGCCGTCGAATTAGTCATTGTACCTCGATCGCTGATTACGCCACCACCTCCGGAACAGGAACAACAGCCACCGCCACCACCGCCCCCACCGGAACCGCCCCAAGACGAAAACCAGCAGGAACAGGAAGAAAAAGAGGAGGAGAAAGAGGAGGAAAAAGAACCGGAACAGCCGGATAATCTGCCGGAAGAATTTGTTTTCGACCCGGAAGGGGTTTTACTGGATCCCAGTGTGTTGTATTTTGCCCAGATGGCCCAGCGTCAGGGGAAATCGGGGGCGCGTAACCTGATTTTCTCGGAAGATAGGGGACGTTATATTAAGCCGATGTTACCCCGGGGCAAGGTGAAAAGAGTCGCCGTCGATGCCACTCTCCGGGCGGCCGCCCCCTATCAAAAAGCCCGTCGCTTGAGGAATCCCGAACGTCATGTGATTATAGAAGAAGGGGATCTGCGCTCAAAACGGCTGGCCCGCAAGGCCGGTTCTTTAATTGTCTTTGTGGTCGATGCCTCCGGTTCCATGGCCCTGAATCGGATGCAGTCGGCTAAAGGTGCGGTCATGCGTCTGTTAACGGAAGCTTACGAAAATCGCGACCAGATTGCCCTGATTCCTTTCCGGGGTGAGCGAGCAGATGTACTATTGCCACCGACCAAATCGATTACCCTAGCGAAAAAACGTCTAGAAACCCTGCCCTGTGGTGGCGGTTCCCCCTTAGCCCACGGTTTAACCCAAGCGGTTCATGTGGGGATGAATGCTCGTTTATCGGGGGATATCGGTCAAGTGGTGATTGTGGCGATTACCGACGGTAGAAGTAATATTCCTTTGGCGAAATCTTTAGGCGAACCGATTCCGGAGGGGGAAAAACCCGATATTAAGGCAGAACTGCTCGATATTGCCGCTAAAATTCGCTCTTTAGGCATTAAACTGCTGGTTATCGATACGGAGAAAAAATTCGTCTCCACTGGTTTTGCCAAAGAATTAGCCCTAAAAGCCGGGGGTAAATATTATCATCTACCCCGGGCCACGGAACAAGCGATCGCATCTATGGCCCGGGGGGCAATTGCAGGACTGTAGCTGGGGTTTGCCGAAAAAGGTTTTCCTGGGGGCAGGGTGTGGGGTGTGGGGTGTAGGGTGTAGGGAAGGAAACCTCTTTCATCTGTGGGGGTGAAAATTTTTTCATCGGGACTGCCTCCTGCCTTCGTTATTGACTCGAATTTTGCTGATTTTCTGTTTTTTTTCGGTCTGGTGTGAGAGAATCTAGAAAAACTTAACAATAATCAGCAATAAGCGAGAGATATACTACAAACAAACATTAAGTAGTCATGCAAAATTAATTACCTGCCCGATCGAGCTAAAACCCTTACGGGGCAATGATCGTCATGTGTAAATAATTTTGCCTAGGTACTTAGTAAGTTTTAATTAAGATAACTATGAACTTTCGATTTGGCAAAATCTTGATAGCAGGGGTATTGGCGGTACTTTTGCTAGTAACTTCCTGTGCTAAAGCTCCCTCACAATTTGACCAAGCGCAACAAGAAAGTACCGCTCGCGGGGCGGCGGCAGTGGTGAAAGAATCCACCTCTGGCGGCAGTTTTAATCGGTTTTTCCCGCCTTCTGGGGGAGGATACGAGCGCGTCTATACCCAGGAGAAAAAAGGCTTTGCTGAGGCAAAACTGAAGCAAGATGGCAAAGTTCTGGCTATGTTAGCCATATCTGACATCAGCAATAATCCCGCGGCGGCCAATAAATTCCAAGACAGTCAAACCACAATTAAAGGTTTTCCCTCTGTGGAACAGGGTGCAACCGCCAGCGCCGTTTTAGTCAATAATCGCTATCAAGTCAAGGTTTTATCGCGGGAGCCAGATTTTTCTTCCAGCGATCGCCAAGCTTGGTTAGCTAAGTTCGATTTAGATGGTCTAGCAAAGTTAAAGTAAGGAGACATCCGTGAGTAAGCCAATTTTTGAACTGGTGGACGAATTACCGACGAATAATCTCACCGTCAAAGTTCTCAAAACCCTTGATTATGTCGTGCCGGGACAGTGGGATAACCTAGTCGGGTTTAAAAATACGATTATCAAAGTCACCGGCGAAACCGACGAAAGCATGATCCAACAGATTGGCGATCGAGCCGTTTGGTTGTTTAATGATAAATCCCAGGGCTATCAACGGGCGCTCTGGCTCTACCAAACCATCGACAGCGCCGATAATGCCCTAGCCGCCGCCTCTCTTGCTAATGCCGTCGGTGGTAAAATTCCCCTCATGGGCGGTTTAATCGAAAAATTAACCCCTGCCCCCGAAAAAGCGCAAACCATCGATCTAACCTTGAAATTAGTGACCGAATTAGTCGCTTTTTGTCAAATCAATGGCATTCCGGGCGATAGTATCGATGATTTCGTCGCTTCTCTGGGAGATTATAGCGGCGAATCCCTGATGCGGATGGCGGCGTTAGTTTGTTTGGATGGTTTAATTCCCCTGGGGGGCAGTTTTATCCGCAAAGTGGAATCGGGCCTCAGCATTCTCACCCCGGAAGAATTAGAATCTAACTCCACTTTCGGCAGTATTAAAGAATTGATTCCGGGGGGAAATACTGCCAGAAAATTAGACTTTATCGGTCAAAGTTTCGACTCCACTAAAGGTTGGATGAGTAGTTTTGTCAGCCAGCGCAGTTTGAGCCAGCAGGGATTATTGAGCAAAATTCAGGGATTTATCGACTTTTCTGCCGATAAATTGGTATATGTTGGGGCATTCCTCGATATGACCACCAATTACTATGAACATACCGGTATTCAAACCCTGGCTCGTCGTTTAATCGAAAGAGCCGTGGCGGAAATTTAAGTGGCACCGGGGGCAGGGATGGACAGACCGATACCAAATCGGTTTTTAATAGCATGATTAAGTCCCAATTCAACTTTAAAAACCCAGTTATGGATGGTTTCCCCCTGCTCCGGCACTCACCCACTTTCCTATACATTTTCCACAGGATTTAGTATAATATACCCTCCCTAGTCCCTCAAGGCCATGAATCAGGCACAACTTATCCATGCCGCTAAACTCCAGGATCCAGCCGCTATTATTGCTCTACTTAACCAAAGTCTCTTAACCAGAAAAATAGAGGTTGTTGAAGCCACCCCGCAAGAAAATGCCCTGACTCTAAAAGTTCAATCCAAAAATATACCTAATCAACACAAGTTATTACCTTTTTTGTCGGCAGAAATCAAAAGCTTGGGCATCGATGGATTAGAACAAGTGATCGTTTACGGTATGACCGAGGCATCCGATATCCCCGCTTGGGAAGAATCGATAACCCTGAGTCAAGATGATTTAATCGTCAATCGTGTCACCAAATTAAACTCTTTGCCGATAATAACCGCAGAAATCGCCGAAAATGACCGAGAAGATGCCCCAGAAGCTTTGGAAGACTCTGAAACAACCGAAGAAAAAGCCCTAGAGAAACCGGAGGAGTTCACTGAAGCTGCTGAGAATATTGTGGCCACTGGTGAGCGATTTTCCCTATCTCATCGGAGACACTCCTCTTTTCCCCTCAGTATAATTTTGCCTTACCTAGCGATCGGTTTTGGTGCTGGAATTATTATAGGTGCTTACTTTGGCTGTCAAAACGCAGTGAGTGATACTAAATCCGTTGAGCATAGGCTACTTATGAGGACAGGCACTCATGCAATAGGCAATGGGCAATAGGGGGAATAAATAATCATTCTTTAATAACCGGATTTAGTGTGAAATGCCCGCACAACCCAGAGCGATCGAACAACCCCGATAAATTTTCCTGTCCCCAACCTGATATGATAAGACCAATGCAAAATTTTCCTATCTCTAAACCCCAATGATTTAGGGCTTTTTTTCTTGGGAATTTGTCGGTAAGGACAGCAGCAACAGTTTATTTTTTATCTTTAGCCCCACCTATCTAACCGCTCATGTCTATGGAAGAAGCCTTGAAACTCCTAAAAGAATATGGATGTATTCAACTAAAAATTGCCCAATCCCCCGAAGAAGAAGAAGCTCTAAGACAGGCAATTTTATTAGTTAACCAAGGTTCGGAATCAATTAATTTAGGTATCTGTGCCGATAACAATGAAGAGGGATTTAAAGCCCTGAAAAGTTATCTACAAGCCCTGGGATACCCCTTACCTAATAGTCTCCCAGAAGACCACCCAGAACAGGGAGCGGTGTATATTAAATACAATACCCAAAGACAAGCTTCCTATCTCGATTCCTATACGGGAACCTATCGCGGTGTCCTGGTTTCTTGTCAGTCAGAAAATGATCAATTAGTCGGTACTTATGGTCACTTTCCCCTCGATTTATTCTCTTAAGAGGCATAGTTTTTGGGTTATTTAAGCGATTAACCATCAGCCGGACAGTGATTACTGTTTACAAATAAGAGGCAAAAAGCTCCCCACTCCTGTCCACTGAATTCTCTTTCCTGACTCTTGTTAACTTTTTACCTGAAAAAAATATGTATTTGTTAATTCCAGCAGCGGGAATGGGTAAACGGATGGGCAGCGATCGCAATAAGTTACTGCTCACCCTGCACGGAAAACCTCTCCTGGCTTGGACTTTGCTGGCTGCCATGGAATCGAGGGCAATTATCTGGATTGGCATCATGGCACAACCGGAAGACTTTGAGGAGATCCGAACAATTATCACCCCTATAAATGCCCTTAAACCCGTGCAAATCATCCAAGGAGGTGAAACCAGACAAAAATCGGTTTACAATGGCTTACAAGCCCTACCAGAGGGGGCTGAGACGGTTTTAATTCACGATGGGGCGCGCTGTTTAGCCACTCCCGAATTATTCGATCGCTGTGCCGCCGCTTTAGCCACTTGTCAGGGTTTCATTGCGGCGATTCCGGTGAAAGATACGATTAAAATTGTCGATAGCAAGGGCTGGATTGAGGATACACCGGATCGCTCGCAGTTGTGGGCGGCCCAAACGCCCCAGGGTTTTCAGGTAAAATTATTAAAAGAATGTCATGAACAGGGGCGAAAATTAGATTGGGAAGTCACCGACGATGCCGCCTTATTAGAAAAATGTGGTTTTCCCGTCAAAATTGTCGTCGGTGAAGAAACTAACTTAAAAATTACTACCCCCGGAGATCTGGCAATTGCCGAATATATTTTAAGTCAACGTTTATAATTTTTCATCTACTGTAACGCCGTCCCGTTTAATAATACGAGCGGGAATACCCACCACCACACAATTAGGTGGAACATCTTTGACTACCACTGAATTTGCGCCCACGGTGACATTATCGCCGATGGTAATGTTTCCCAAGACTTTAGCACCGGCGGTAATCCTGACATTATTGCCAATTTTGGGGCGACCGCTTTTATCTTTATAGCCAATTGTTACCTGTTGATTAATCCAACAGTTATCGCCCAAATCCGCCATAACAATCGTACTAAAACCGTGTTGAATAAATAATCCTTTGCCAATCGAACAGGAAGAATCTAGAAATAAATAGGAACTTTCTCGATAGAAAAACCTAAGAATATACATAAAAAAACGGCTGAATGAACCACCTTGAAAAAGACGACAATAATATAAATTTCTAAATTCTTTTGCCTCCAGACACAGAGCTAACAATTGTAACCAATCTGCTCTTTTTTCCCGGCCTAATAACTCTACCCAACGCCGCACATCACCTAAGATAAGTTCTCGATTGTTAGCTACCTGAAAAGCAATGATTAAGGGTGAGAGCCAAAGAATACCCACATAGAAAAATAATTTTCGGAAGAAACTTTTCATCGTTGGTCTAAAATAATTGACGATAGACTTGCTTTTTGTTGCTATTGATTATAGTAGTATTGTAGCGAATAGTTCAACCGTCCCCCGTTTATTGGACTCCAACGATGTCAACTACCTTGCAGTTCTTTCCCGAAGTATCCGTGATCGTGCCAATTTATAACGGAGAGAAAGATCTACCCCCTCTCATTGATTGTTTAGCCAAACAGACCTATCCCCGTCAATTAGTTGAATATATTTTAGTTGATAATAATAGTAGCGATCGCACGGCAGAATTATTAGGAAAGGCAGCAGAAGAACAGCGGGGACTGAACCTGATCATTTTAAGCGAAAATCAGATACAAAGCTCCTACGCTGCTCGCAACAAAGGGATCAAAAGCGCTCGTTATCCTTTTCTGGCCTTTACCGATGCCGATTGTCGTCCCGCACCGCAATGGTTGACAGAATTGATCCAACCCTTTAGTGATCCTAACATCGGTCTGGTAGTGGGTGAAATTGCTGCCTTAACTGGTTCCACTTGCTTGGAAAAGTATGCAGAACGTCGTAACTTTATGTCACCAAAATTTCTTTTAGAACATTCTTTTTGTCCCTACGGTCAAACTGCTAACCTCGCTATTCGTCGAGAAGCTTTTCAAAAAGTTGGTTTATTTCGTCCTTATTTAACTACCGGTGGTGATGCCGATATCTGTTGGCGTATTCAACAACAAACCGACTGGCAATTAACCTACGCACCAGAGGCAATTATTTACCATCGTCATCGTTCTACCTTAGAAGACTTAAGAAGTCAATTAAAACGTTATGGGCGCTCGAATCGCTATCTTCACGAATTGTATGGTGTCGAATTGATGCGACCTTTAACCAATCAAGAGTTATTTTTTACTCTCGGTCGTTGGTTATTAAAAGAGCTACCAAAAAATACTCTCAAGTTACTGTTTGGTAAAGCAGATTTAGTAGATTTATTGGCTACTCCCCTCGATTTAATTGGGTTTCAGTCCCGCAGCCAAGGACAAGCCACGGCTAAACTACCCGAAAAAGCTAAAGAAATCGAATGGCTTTAATTCAGTTATCAGTTATCAGTTATCAGTTATCAGTTATCAGTTATCAGTTATCAGTTATCAGTTATCAGTTATCAGATGTGAGTTTTCAGTTCAATGATTACTGTTTACTGATTAAGGTTTCCTCTATGGTTTCTCCCTGAGTGAAACATCCCGGAAGGTCTTTAATTTCCGATACATATCCCCCGTCATCATCAGGATAAATTGTTATTGGATATTTTAATCCAAAATAAAACTCTAATGATTCAAGCTTAGTTTTATTACTTGTACTCATATTTTTACCTCTTTAAAGTTAGCAAATAGGATCAATATAAGTAGGTAGGTATTAAAAACTTTCAGATGCCCCCCTTATTAAGGGGGGATTAAGGGGGGACTAAGGGGGGATCGGCACCCCCCTTATCAAGGGGGGCAGGGGGGATCGAACCTCAAATCCATTTTAAATTTAATTATAACCAGCTACTTATTTTGAATAAATAAGTAGTCATGCAAAATTAATTACCTGCCCGATCGAGCTAAAACCCTTACGGGGCAATGATCGTCATGTGTAAATAATTTTGCCTAGGTACTTACCCAGAAAACATCAAGAAGGGAATCAGCTTTAAACCTTTTCGGTCAACTATCCATTCCCCTATTCTGGCGCTCCAGGCTTCAAAGTGGGGGACAAAATAGGGTAAGGTAAAAAAGCTGTGCCGATAACCGAGACTATGACCGTTGAATGGCAATCCGTCAAAACCTACGAGGATATTCTTTACCATAAATGGGGGGGAATCGCCAAAATCACTATAAATCGCCCCCATAAGCGTAATGCCTTCCGTCCAAAAACAGTTTTTGAGCTTTACGACGCTTTCTGTGATGCTCGCGAGGATGCCCGCATTGGGTAGTATTGCTCACGGGTGCAGGTCCCCACAGCGATGGCAAATATGCTTTTTGTTCCGGCGGCGATCAGACGGTGCGCGGTCAGGCGGGTTATATTGGCGATGATGGCGTACCCCGGCTCAATGTGCTGGATTTACAGAAATTAATTCGCTCCATCCCCAAGGTAGTTATCGCGCTGGTGGCAGGTTATGCGGTCGGGGGCGGTCATGTTTTGCACTTGGTTTGTGATTTAACCTTAGCGGCGGATAACGCCATTTTCGGCCAGACCGGTCCAAAAGTGGGCAGTTTTGACGGCGGTTTTGGCTCTAGTTATCTGGCCCGGGTGGTCGGTCAGAAAAAGGCTCGCGAGATTTGGTTTCTCTGTCGGCAGTATAACGCCCAACAAGCTTTAGAAATGGGTTTGGTTAACCATGTCGTCCCGGTGGAGGAATTAGAGCAGGAAGGGATTAAATGGTCCTTAGAAATTCTCGAAAAAAGTCCCTTGGCGATTCGCTGCCTAAAATCGGCTTTTAATGCTGATTGTGATGGTCAAGCGGGTTTACAGGAGTTAGCGGGCAATGCCACTTTACTCTACTATATGACCGCCGAAGGAGCCGAAGGTAAACAGGCTTTCCTCGAAAAACGTCCCCCCGATTTTAGTCAATATCCTTGGCTACCCTAATCAGTTATCGGTGAACAGTAATCAGTGAAAGGAAAGCAGAAAACCGCCTTGTAATACTGCTCACTTAATACTCCCTACTCCTACTGATCACCGATCACTGATCAGCTATGCTAGTTTAGAGAGAGTAGTTAGGTTCGGTAGCAGCATTGGTTTCAAACAGAAGTGGTTTTTCCCTGATGGCCTTGACTGGGTTGTGTCCGATCTCCTTCTCGAAATGGCTGTGATATTGGGAGACAATCCATGACGATTTACGTTGGTAATCTGGTTTATGACGTCACGACAGATGACTTGAAAGAGGTATTCGCTGAATACGGCACAGTTAGTCGCGTTTACTTGCCCGTAGATCGGGAAACGGGTAAAATGCGCGGTTTTGGTTTTGTGGAAATGTCCTCCGATGAGGAAGAAGCAAAAGCGATCGAAACTCTTGACGGGGCCGAATGGATGGGACGACAGATGAAAGTCAATAAAGCTCGTCCCAAAGAAGATAATTTTGGCGGTGGTGGCCGCGGTGAGCGCAAAAATTTCGGTCGCCGCGAACGTTAAAGAGATTCTTGGAAAATTGCAGAAGCGGTTATTTTTGATAACCGCTTTCCTATGGATAATTAATCAATCTGCGTTTGTTTTCTAACATCCTAATACTCCATAGGGACATTTCATCGTTTTGACGAAAAAAGCTAACGGACGCGAGGATATCCGTTCGTCCATAGATTTTGAGAATGTTATCAGGGAAAATCAAGATTTGATTCGCACCCACTCCCGCCTACCTTATTTGTTCTAATTTTCCCATCATCATCCAACCGCTGCCATAAACTTTGACAAAAAATGAAGATAGCAATCATCACAGCAACTCCCCAAAATGTCAAGCGCGGAAGTGGTACCTTCGTCACCAATATCCATCTGACTAACGAGTTGCGCTCCCAGGGTCATGTGGTTGATGTCTTCTCGCCGGCCAAAGCATCGGGGCCGTTAGGTTATATGGCTCATCGCTTTCTTTGGAATTGGCGACTCGATCCCCGTTGTTTTGACGACTATGATCTGGTGGTGGGTTACGATATGGATGGTTACGCCATCAGCGATCGCCTGAAAGTACCCTTTATTGTTTATATTCTTGGTATTATTGCCGATGAGGCCACCTTTGAGCGGGGTTGGGTGCGAACTTCTCTAGAATTGATGGCAAAAGCCGAGAAAGTGAACGTCCATCGTGCAGATCTGGTCATCTCTATCAGTGAATATTCCCGCACTAGACTCAAGCAACTTTATCAGTATGATGGCAATATCGAAATTGTTCATTCTCTAATTGATCTCAAAGGTTGGGATGCAGCGGTAGCCTCGGTCAAGTATGAGGAAAAAAACCGCGAGCAGAGGAGGCCGACTGTGTTTTGTGTCGGTGTCCAGTATCCCCGCAAAAATGTTGCCACTTTGATCCGCGCCGCCGCAATTCTCCGCCGTCAAATACCCGATGTAGAGGTAAGAATTGCCAGCAAAGGTCCTGAATGGAATAATTTACGCCGTCTGGCACAAGAACTCAATTTAGAGCAAAATGTTACTTTTCTCGGCTATCTTTCCTATCAAGAACTGATCCAAGAATATCTTGATTGTCAAGTTTTTTGTTTACCTAGTCTGCAAGAAGGATTTGGTATAGTTTTTGCTGAAGCTATGGCCAGTTATAAACCGATTGTCGCCAGTCGTTCCTCCTCGACACCGGAGTTGATTGAAGATGGTGTACAAGGTCTATTAGCCAACCCCTTAGATGCCGAAGATTTAGCCAGTAAATTAGCGGAAGTGCTTCTCAATCCAGAAAAAGCTCGTTCCTTAGGGAAGGCAGGTAGAGCGAAAGTTTCAGAATTTGATGCCCCGATTATTGCCCAACGTTTCAGTCAGTTATTAACCAATTTTCTGGAAAAATAGATTAACTTTGAGGATAAAAGTTCAACCACTAACGCACAGCGTATAAATGGAAAATATCCACGAATGTCAAAGGTAGTAATTCTCTTTTTTCTAGTTGAATTTTGAAGCCATTGTCTGCCAGCATTTGGCTTATTTGCTTTAAGCGTCCCTTTTGATCGTGAATTTCAGCCACTATTTGCTTGATTTTCGGCCAGTCTTTAGCTTCGATGCCTTGAAATACTTCGTATTCTTCTCCTTCCACGTCAATTTTCAGTAAGTCAATGGAGTCAATACCGAGTTCATTAATTACGGAAGATAGAGTTCTTACTTCACAGGCTACTTGTTCTTTTTCTTGGAAAAACTCTTCAAACAAATTTTCTATTTTTTGGGAATTCTGATCGACTTGAATATCTTCTAATTCAGCCAAGGTATCCTCTGGCTTTGTGGTTGAATTAGCAGACATATTGGGATAAAAAGTAAAGATTTTTGCTGGGTTATTCTCTGAACTTAATCCACAGTTAAATAAAACAACATCCTCTAAAGAATGCAAATGAATATTTTTTTGCAAAACCTCAAAAGTTGGCTTGATTGGCTCAAAGGCGAAAACTTTTGCTGTTGGTTCAACTCCCTTGACAAAAATAGAGAATAGACCGATATTAGCTCCAACATCAAAGATCACATCGCCTTCTTTGATGACGATATCATGCCCTTCATATTGCCTTTCAGTAAATATTTCCGAAAAAATGTATTCTGTTTCCTCTTTGCTACTACTGTAGTAACATTCCAATCCATTAGAAAAAGTAATTTTTTGGGCAATCACCGTTGATGTATGTATAGTTGCGATCTGGGACAAAATTATATTAACACCATGAATGGCTCCCCGTCAAGAATGAGGTAACAAGCCCCCTTCTTTCCAGGGGATAGCTAAAAGCTTTGATGTGCCTAGTTTCTAACCTTCTTTTTAGGTAGGAGAATTGTCAGATTCTGTCTTTTGCCTCTTGCCTTCAAAAGCTGATAACTGATAACTGATAACTGATAACTGATAACTGATAACTGATAACTGATAACTGAAATGACGGACTTAAGCCACCTTTTTCCGTGACTCAAGGATGGGGTGAATAATTGTCCAGGCCAGGACGATAATTAAAGCCAAGATACCAAAACGAGCCATAGAAGTAACTAACTGGTGCAAGGGGAACAAACGGCCTAAAAAGAAGGATAATGTCACCATAATCGTCGCCCACACCGTTGCTCCACCGAGATTACAGAGGAAAAAGCGACCGTAGGGCATTCGGGCAATTCCCGCCATGGGACCTGCAAAGATTCTTAACAAAGCCACGAAGCGACCGAAAAAGACCGCCCGGGGTGCATTTTTACTAAATTGTTCCTTGGCTAATTCTAGTTTTTGAGGCGGAATCCGAAAGAATTTGCCAACTTTTAACAAAAACGGCCAACCTCCAGCGCGACCGAGCCAATAGCCAAAATTATCACCCAAAACTGCTCCTGTAATTGCGCTGACTAAAACTAACCAATAGTTCAAATCACCGCTACCGGCAAGGAAGCCGCCGACAATGGTGATGGTTTCTCCTGGGATGGGAATCCCGGTATTTTCGAGGGTGATACCGATAAATACTGCCCAGTATCCGTATTGGTGGGCGATTTCTTCAATATTTTCTAGGGATAATAGCTCTAGGGACATGGAGCGCTTTCTTAACAAAGGTTTACGAATATTCTAAGATATTTTTACAGTATTTAACCGTGGCTGAACATGACTTTTCCCAGTATTGATTTATTAGCAATTCGTCGGGGTGAGATAAAAGATTTAGGGGGCATGAACTTGGCAGGGGCTGATTTAGCGGGTGCAGACCTAGCCGGGGCGAATTTACGGGCAAATTTACGCGGTGCTGACCTGACAGGGGCAAATTTAAGGGGAGCAGATTTTCGTAATGCCGATTTACGCGGGGCAATTCTCCTCGATGCAATCGTGACTGGGGCAAGTTTGGCCGGTGCTTTTTTAGCCGGGGCGGTTTTTAATCATCTAGATTTGTCCGGGGCGGATTTTCGCGGTGTCGATGGCCGGGGAGTGAGTTTTGTCGGGGCGATTTTAACCCAAGCGGATTTTACTAGCGCTAATCTGTCCGGAGCAGATCTGTCGGCAACCGATTTAGAGGAAGCAATTTTTTTCGGGGCGATTTTACGGGGAACAAATTTTACTGATGCCAATCTTCTTTGTGCTAGTTTAGCCTCGGCAGTAACCACGGGGGCAATTTTCGAGCGAGCTTGTTTGGAAGGGACAGGATTAACCTAAGTAGGTAGTCGTTAAAAGTTATCAGACACCCCCCTTATCAAGGGGGGACTAAGGGGGGATCGGCACCCCCCTTATCAAGGGGGCAGGGGGGATCAGAGGCAAAATCTATCTTCAATTTAATTATAACTACTTACTTAAATGGCTGATAGATAAAAGAAGATGAGTTTCTAATCGGTTGCTATCTGCCTCCATAGCTCCAGCTATTCTGAACCATTTAAACCCTTTGCTGCCCAGGGTCTTCTTCTTGTCCAAATTGATCAAGTTTTTGCCATCATCGACCAGAAAATTTAGTTTAATTGTCTGGGTAATCAGTGCCGTTATTGAAGAATTTTCCCCAACCAATTAGGCAATCAACCTAGTTCCTTAAGGGAACCTAGGGGAAAAGATTATGCACAAAAATGATAGGATTGATTGATACCTAGCTGCCGTTAATCGCTATCGATGAAACCTTTACACCAACTTTATCGCTATTTAAGTTTATTTTGCCTCTGTCTTCTTCTGACTGTGGGCTGTCAGTCCACTAATTCCAATTTACCCCAGGGGGATAGGGATATCCTGATGATCGGGACAACCCTAAAACCACGCTCGATCGATCCGGCCGATAGTTATGAGTTAGCAGGACTTTTTATTATTTATAATCTCGGTGAAACTCTCTACACCTACGCGGAAGGAACCACTAATTTAAAGCCTCTCCTGGCCACGGAATTACCGCAAATTAGCCCCGATGGTTTGACCTATACTATCCCAGTACGTCGAGGAGTTATTTTTCATGATGGCACGGTTTTTAACGCAGAGGCGATGAAGTTTTCCCTAGAAAGATTTATCAAAAATGGTGGTGAACCTTCCTTTCTTCTCCGGGATACAATTGATAAAATCACTGCTACCAAAGAAGACGAAATTACTATTAAACTAACCAGACCTTTTGCCGCCTTTCCCGCTCTTTTAGCTTACCCCGGAGCCTGTGCAGTTTCACCCAAATTTTATCAAATTGGCGAGGGTAAATTTAAACCTGAAGAATTTATCGGCACGGGACATTATCGATTAAAAGCAGTTACCAGCGATTCTTTTAGTTTAGAAGCCTTCGATCGCTATTGGGGAGAACCAGCCAAAAATAAGGAAGTTAATGTGCAAATTTATCTCTCGAATCCTGCCAATTTATTTAACGGTTTTCAGACGGGAGCGGTGGATATTGCCTATCAATCTTTACTGCCTCCTCAAGTGAGAAAATTACGCACAGAAGCAGCCCAGGGAAAATCGCAAGCGATCGAATCTTCTGGGGCAGCAATTAACTTTATGAGCGTCAATCTCAAAAGTGAACCCACCCATAATATTTTAGTGCGACAAGCAATTGCTTCTCTAGTCGATCGAGATTTACTTAATGATCGCATTTTACAAGGTCAAGGCATCCCTCTTTTTAGTCTCATTCCTACTACTTTTTCCGAGTCACAACCGGTGTTTAAAGAGCGCTATGGCAACCATAATATAGAGCAAGCAAAACAATTACTAAAAACTGCTGGTTATAGTCCAGAAAAACCCGCAATTGTAGAAGTTTGGCACTCCTCGGGATCGATTACTTCCAGCAGCGTGGCAGCAGTGATGAAAGCTCTAGCAAAACGGGATTTAGATAATATGATTCAATTTGAACCCAATAGTATCCTAGGAGCGGCCTTTTTCCGTAATATTAGCCGGGGACTTTATACCACTGCTCTATCTAATTGGTATCCCGATTTTTTGGATGCAGATAACTATATTTATCCCTTTTTAGATTGTGCTAAAGGTTCCCCAAAAACTGGTTGTGAAGAAGGAGGATCGCAAAGTCAAGGCTCATTTTTTTACAGTCAAGAAATGAATCAATTAATCGCACAATCCCGTCGGGAAAGTAACCCAGCCAAAAGAAAGCAGATTTTTGGCAAAATTCAAGAAATTCTCGCCGATGAAGTTCCCTATATTCCCCTTTGGCAAACCAAGGAATACGCTTTTGCTCGCCATGGCATCACGGGGGTTATCATCAATCCCAGTCAAACTTTTCCCTTCTGGACAATTGCCAAAAAATCCTGATAATTAATTATTAGGAGTCAGGAGATAGGGTGGTCACTGCGTGCGCGTTGCGGAGGGTTTTGGGGTGATAGGGTGATGAGACAGCTTCCCCACTTCCCCACTTCCCCACTTCCCCACTTCCCCACTTCCCCACTTCCCCACTTCCCCACTTCCCACTCCCGATTCCCTTCCTCATTCTCCATTTTCCTATGAAACTAACAGCAATGTCCTTTAATATTCGCTACGATAAACCCGATCCTGATGAGCGTAATTGGCGAGTAAGAAGGGAAGCAGTAGCGGCTCTAATTGCTCACTATTCTCCCGATATAATTGGTACTCAGGAAGCTCGCGCTAATCAACTATTGGATCTACACCGTTTATTGCCAAAATACCAAAGTTTAGGCAGCGATCGCAGAGGGACAGGATTAGATGAACATTGTGCGATTTTATATCAACCAAGTCGGTTAAAATGTTTAGAAATATACGAATTTTGGCTATCAGAAACTCCCGATATTGTTGGCAGTATCACTGAAGCTTGGGGTAATCCTTATCCCCGCATGGTAACGGGGGCTAAATTTCGCACTCTTGAGGGGCAAACTTTGCAGTTTTATAATACCCATCTCGATTACTATAGCGACAAAGCTAAGGACTTAGGTGCTAAGTGCATACAGGAGCATTTTTGTCAACTAGATTTAACAAAAGATTACCTATTTTTAACGGGTGATTTTAATGTTAATTCTCAACGATTACCCCGTCAGATTTTAACTCAACCTCTCCAGTCAGAAATTAGATTAAAGGATGCTTTAGCCGATTTGGAATTAGCCGAACAAATGAGCTTTAATAATTATACCGATACCCCTTATTTAGCCATCGATACCATTTATTATGATAGCCGTTTGCAGTTAGATTGGGCAAAAGTCGATCCTTCCCGTTGGTTGAATCTGATTCCTTCCGATCATTATCCCGTAATTGCTGCTTTTACCTTGCCCTAAAAATAGATGATTTTTTTATTTAGCAAATATATAGAGGGTAAAAGCTTCAGCAGACTCTGGTGATTCGATGGTTAAATTTGTTAAGTTTTTTAAACGACAAAAAAATTAACAATAAGCGCAAGCCTTGCCAGATTATAGATCGCTCTCAATGGCGAAACCAATAATAATTATTTCCAAAAACTTAAGATTTATTTAAGTTTTTAAAGGGCAGTAATTACCGCATTTGTGTTATAAAAATAACAAGAACAATTTCTTGACCGAGGAAAAATTTATGAGCATCGAAGACAAAATGAAAGCGGCTGCCAAAAATGTCGAGGGGAAAGTACAATCGGCTGCTGGAGAATTAACTGGCGACGAGAAAATGAAAGCAGAAGGAGAATTAAAGCAGGTACAAGCAGCGGCAATGAACGTGGCAGCTGATGTCAAAGATAAGGCAGAAAATTTGTTGGAGGACATGAAAAACGCTGCCCAGGACGCAATCGAAAACATCAAAGACAAAATTAACTGAACGGGATTAAAATCATGATTAATGTCATTTCTTGGATAATTTTGGGCTTTATTGCTGGTGCGATCGCAAAAGCTATTTATCCTGGGCGACAGGGGGGTGGTATTTTTGCCACGACTTTGCTAGGAATTATCGGGGCTTTTGTGGGGGGAACCCTGTTAAATTTGCTTCAAACTGGCAGTTTTGCCCTAGGGAGTTCTAGCTTGAGCATACCGGGTATTTTTGTGGCTATTATCGGGGCAATCCTGTTTATTTTCCTCTGGGGATTAGTTACCAAACTCCTTCCTCGCTAATAGTCTTAACTCCTCTTTATTTGATTAATTCCACCCCATCTTTGCCGTCAATCTCTTGTAGATAAACCTTTACCTGTTCCTCGGCTGCGGTGGGTAGTTTTTTGCCCGTAAAATCCGGGTGAATTGGTAATTCCCGATGACCACGATCAACGAGGACTAATAAGCGGATTTTTTGCGGTCTGCCATACTCAATAATAGCATTGAAAGCGGCGCGGATCGTGCGACCTTTATAGATAACATCATCGACTAAAATCACGGTTTTTCCCGTGACATCTAGGGGCATTTTGGTTTTAGCAGGAGTGCGGGTTTTAATGCGATCAAGATCGTCGCGATAGAAGGTAATATCGATCGCTCCCACGGGAACTTTTACCCCTTCTAAGCTCTCAATTTGACTAGCAATTAAATTAGCTAAAGGCACTCCTCGCGTGTAGATACCGATCAAAATCAAATTATTTAAATCGCCACTTTTTTCGATAACTTCGGAAGCTAAACGGGTAATGGTGCGACGAATTTCGTCAGCCGAGAGAATTTCAATTAACTGTGAGGTCATAATTTTCCAAGACAAGGGGGGATAGGGGATAGGGAAATTTTTACAGTAATGGTCTTTTTTAACTTTTTCTTTTTTCCTTTAAAACCATCTTCCCACTAACGAATATAATTATTTTCACTTACCTATTTTACCTCGATCGCTCATGAGTGATGAATTATTGCAAAAATCTGCCCTAGAATTAGCCCAACTGATTCGCACTAAACAAATCTCCCCCCTAGAATTAACCCATTTATACCTCGACAGAATTGAAAAATTTGACAGTCAAATTGGTGGTTTTGTCCATGTCGCCGGGGAAAGCTCCCTAGCAACCGCGGGCGCCCAAACGGAACAATTAAGTCAAATCACCGATACTGCCGAATTACCGCCTTTTTTTGGAGTTCCCACCGCCATTAAAGACTTAAATGCCGTCGCTGGAATGCCAGTTAGTTACGGAGTCGCCGCCTTACAGGGAAATATCGCCCAATACGACGAAGGAATCGTCACCAGAATGAAAATGGCGGGTTTTATCCTTCTGGGCAAAACTGCCACTTCCCAGTTAGGTTCCTTTCCCTACACCGAAAATCCGGGTTTTTTGCCGACTCGTAACCCCTTCAACCGCGATTATACCGCAGGAGGTTCCAGTGGCGGCGCGGCGGCGGCGGTAGCGGCGGGTTTCTGCCCGATTGCCCAGGGTTCCGACGGTGGTGGTTCCATTCGTACTCCGGCGGGTTGTTGCGGTTTGGTGGGGATAAAACCCAGTCGTGGGCGCGTTTCCTATGCCCCGGTGGGGGAATTTCAAAGCGGTATCGCCACTAACGGCACTCTTTCTAAGACGGTGGCAGATGGGGCGGCGCTGCTTACCGTGATTTCGGGCTATACGACGGGCGATCCCTACTGGCTACCCGATCCGCCCTTTTCTTTCCTAGAAGCCACTCAGAGAGGCGTAAAACCCCTAAGAATCGCTTTTTCTACTTCCATATCTCCCTTCGGTGAAGCGGCTTCCGTTTATAAAAATGCTGTGATCGAGACGGCTAAAATTTTAGAGGACATGGGGCATCATTTAACCGAGTATTCTCCGGATTTACAGGCTTTAATCGCTCCTTTTCGCCGTATTTGGCAAGCGGGGACGGCAGCGGCGGCAATTCCCAAGCAGTTATTAAGTCCCCTTAATCAATGGTTATTAGAGAATTCTGGCAGCGCGGGGGAGTACCTGCAAGCAGTGCAGCAGATGCACATTATTTCGCGGCAAATTGTGGCGATGTTTGATAATTTTGATGTCTTACTTTTGCCCATTTTCCTACATCAACCCCCCGGAATTGGTGAGTGGGAAAATTTACCACCAGAAGAAGCGATTAATAATATAATTCGTTGGATTGCTCCTTCTCCGATTGCTAATGCGAGTGGTTTACCCGCGATTGCTTTACCCACAGGGGTTGATAGTCAGGGTTTACCCGTGGCAATTCAGTTAGTAGGTAAACCTGCTGATGAAATCACTTTGTTAGGTTTATCGGCACAATTAGAGGCAGCTAATCCTTTCGGTTTGACTGCTAATTTTAAGTAGGTAGGTGTTAAAAGTTGTCAGACACCCCCCTTATTAAGGGGGGACTAAGGGGGGATCGAAGCTAAAATCCATTTTTAATTTAATTATAACCAGCTACTTAACTAGCAAGACTTTCGGTAAATTGGGGAATGGAAGCGATAAGTTTACGGGTGTAATCGCTTTGGGGAGAGTTGATAATTTCGTTAGCTGTACCAATTTCCTCAATTTTACCTTTATTCATCACCATAATGCGATCGCTCATAAATCTGACGACACTTAAATCGTGGGAAATAAAGATATAAGTGAGATTAAATTCCTGCTGTAATTCTTTGAGTAAATTTAAGACTCCCGCTTGCACGGAAACATCTAAAGCAGAGACAGATTCATCACAGATAATAAACTGAGGATTTAAGGCTAAAGCGCGAGCAATACACACCCTTTGTCGTTGTCCTCCCGATAATTGATGGGGATAGCGATCAAACCAATTAGGATCGAGTTTAACTCGTTCTAATAAATATTCTACTCGTTGCCGTTGCTTTTTGTAATTGCCGCCGGTATGATGAATAACCATCGGTTCTAAAATTGCTTTACCGATGGATAAACGGGGATTCAGGGAGTTGTAGGGATTCTGAAAAACTATCTGTAATTCCCGGCGCAGTAGTCTTAATTTTGGATCGCTGGGGTTTAATTTAGCGAGATTTTCTCCTCGGAAATAGATATCTCCAGAAGTGGCAGGAATTAAGCGCAGAATTGTCCTTGCTAAGGTAGATTTTCCGCAGCCCGACTCACCGACTAAACCCAGGGTTTCCCCCGTTTAACGGCAAAACTGACCTGATCTACGGCATTAAAAAAGGTCTTTACTTGCCCGAAAACTCCCTTAACTGGAAATCTAACCGATAAATTTTCTACCGATAAAATATTCTCGTGATGTTGTAAACCTTCAATTCTGCTTTCTTCCTCTTGGAGAGTAATAAATTTAACTGCTGGTGGAGTAATTTCCTGTAATTCAATAATCTTACCTTGAGAGTCTTTTTCCACTCGTAAAAAATCGCTGACGGTGGGCAATTTTTCTGGACGAGAGTTTAAGCGAGGACGACAGGCAAGTAAACCTTTTGTGTAGGGATGTTGGGGATAATTTAATACTTCTTCTTTAGTTCCCTGTTCGACAATTTCTCCTTGATACATCACGACAATTTGATCGGCAATTTCGTTAATAACTCCTAAATCGTGGGAGATAAAAACCATTGACATTTCTCGATCGCTTTTACACAAATCTCTTAATAATCTTAATATTTCTGCTTGGACAGTCACATCTAAAGCGGTGGTTGGTTCATCGGCAATTAATAGGGTAGGATTACAAGAAATCGCCATGGCAATCATTACCCTTTGTAATTGTCCCCCCGATAATTCGTGAGGATAACGCTTGAGAATTGCCTCTTTTTGTTCCTGAATATAAGTTCTAATTTTTTCTCTGACATGACCCTTATTTTCTAAGGGAAAAGTTTCTATATACTTCTCCTCCAACTGTTCATCACTGGGTAATAAGCGCACTTCTTGCAGTAGAGAGATGGCTTGATTTTTTGCCTGTTCAGTGGTGACTTTTTGATGCAGTAAAATTGCTTCTGTGAGTTGAAACTCGATGTTATAAACTGGATTAAGAGAACTCATTGGTTCTTGGAAAATCATCGCCATTTCTCCCCCGCGATAATAACGCAATTCTTCCGGGGGAATAGATAATAAATCTACTGCTTGCATTGACGGACCTTTTGCCGGACGAAAGCAAATTTCTCCCCCGGTAATTTTTCCAGGAGAGGGAACCAATCCCATGAGTGCAAGGGAGGTGACGGATTTTCCTGAACCCGACTCCCCCACACAACCGAGAACTTGACCTTTCTGCAAGCTAAAACTAATGTTATTAACGGCGACTGTTGTTCTTTTCTGATTAGAAAATTCAACGGTGAGATGGCGAACGTCGAGAACTTTGTTATCCATAGCTCTTTAACTGGTGAAACCTAGCATCATCTTAACCTAAGTGGCTCTTCGTTACTTGGTATGGTTCGATAGGGGAGCATAAATCGACTAAATCCTTATCTGGCAAGAGACTTAATTGATTAGTTCGCTCTAGAGAAAAATAATTGACAAAAATCGCTAAATGCCTTTCTATACAAGGGTTACATCCTCTATAACCCCCGTTCATTGCATAACATAAACCGAAGAGCCACCTAAGTTGTCAATTTTAACTATATAGCAGTTATCTTAATGATGAGGTGGGAAGTTTTACTTACCCAATCAGGTTACACTGCATCTTGATGAGAAAAGCTATATTCACCTTCACTCATCAACAAATAAGAGGTGAGCTATTTTTAGCTACAAGAGGACCCAGAGAATAGGGAGGCTAAAGTTTAAAACCAAACCTTTTGTTGTCCAGTTATACCATAAGAGTTAAGGATAAACACAAAGGCACAAAGAACACAAACAGAAAGACAGATTCGATTGACTGATAAATATAGCTTTTTCTGTTTAAAAACCGTCGAAAAAAGGAATAGAGCCTGAAACTCTACTCCTCAATCAAAAATTGCAGTTAATTTCTAACCCTATACTACCACAGAAGTCAAAGCTTCTTTGAGGATAGCGGCTTTATCGGTCTTTTCCCAGGGTAAATCGAGATCATTGCGCCCAAAATGACCATAAGCGGCCACATCTTGGTAAAAACGATCGCCTCTTTCCGAGGGTAAACCGCGCAGGTTAAAGGTTTGGATAATACCGGCCGGACGAAGTTCAAAGTATTTATTGATTAAGTCCAGAATCACATCATCAGCGACTTTGCCAGTGCCAAAGGTTTCCACGAAGAGACTCACCGGACGAGCTACCCCAATCGCATAACCCACTTGAATCTCGCACTTATCGGCCAAACCAGCAGCGACGATATTTTTGGCCACATAACGGCAAGCATAGGCCGCGGAGCGATCGACTTTGGTAGGATCCTTACCGGAGAAAGCGCCGCCACCGTGACGAGAATAGCCACCGTAGGTATCGACGATAATTTTCCGTCCCGTTAATCCCGCGTCGCCTTGGGGTCCACCAATGACGAATTTTCCGGTGGGATTAACCAGATAACGGGTGTTGGCATCGGGTTTAATCTCTAAATCGCTGAAAACCGGCTCTACTACCGCTTTCCAGAGATCACTTTTAATCTTTTGTTGGACGAGATCATTATCAGTGATATCGCCGATAGTAGCATCGTGTTGGGTAGAAACAAGGATAGTATCGATACCCACGGGACGACCATCTTCATAAATGACCGATACTTGCGTTTTACCGTCGGGACGCAGATAGGAAAGTTCACCGGTTTTTCTGACTGCCGCTAGACGGCGAGCGATGCGGTGGGCTAAACTAATCGGTAAGGGCATAAATTCGGGGGTTTCATTGCAAGCGAAACCGAAGACAATACCCTGGTCTCCCGCACCAATTTTATCGAGTTCATCATTGCTGAGAAGTTCGCGATTTTCCTGAGCAGCCGTGACCCCCTGGGAAATATCGGGAGATTGTTCGTCTAAAGCGACTAAAACGGTGCAACTATTCGAGGAAAAGCCGTTATCTGCGTTGATATAGCCGATTTCAGCGATTTTCTTGCGAACTAAATCGACGAAGTGAACCTGTGCTTTCGAGGTGATTTCACCAGTAATCAAGACTAACCCTGTATTGACAACCACTTCAGCCGCTACACGACTGTGGTCATCTTGGGATAACAGAGCATCGAGAATAGTATCAGAAATCTGGTCACAAATTTTATCGGGATGTCCCTCTGTAACCGATTCGGAGGTGAACAAATAACGTTTAGACAAGTGATGTCCCTCACATAGTAGTACGTTTGAACGCAAAAAGATTCCAAGAAATCTTTGATAATACAGTGTAACAGGGAATTTGTAGAGATCGAGTATTTTCAATAAGAAAGCGCCCGAACAATGTTCGATTGTCCGGACGGAGTGTGGTGTGAGGAGTGAACGGAAACTTTCGTCTCCGCTAATTCCATTGTAGATGACAACTTAGAATCTTGAGCGATTTGAAACAAACTAGCCCAAAAAATTTTTATTTCTTGAAGGGGTTGACTAATGCCCGATAGCCGTCCCGATGATGTAGCCTGATTAATAGAGGTCGCAGAGCTATACGGAAAGATTATGACAGTCACAGCCGATTATTTAGAACAACTCAATCCTTCCCAGTGCCTTGCTGTTGAGCATTTTTGCGGCCCCCTGTTGGTGGTTGCTGGAGCAGGATCGGGAAAAACCAGCGCTTTAACCTATCGTATCGCCCATTTGATCCGTCATCACGGGGTCGATCCGGAAAATATTCTCGCGGTCACTTTTACCAATAAGGCGGCCCGGGAAATGAAAACGAGAATTGAAAAAACTTTTGCTCAACAGAAGGCACAGGAAAAATACGGTCAAAGATTAGAACTTTTGGAAGAATACGAACAAAAAAAACTCTTTTCTCAAGTTTATCGGAATTATACTAAAAAACTCTGGATTGGGACTTTTCACAGTCTTTGCGGTCGGATTTTGCGCTATGACATTAATAAATATCAGGATGAATATGGTCATAGTTGGCAAAGGAATTTCTCAATTATGGATGAATCTGATGCCCAGAGTTTGGTGAAAAATATCGTCACCAAACAGATGAATTTAGACGATAAAAAATTTGATGCTCGCAATCTGCGTTATGCGATTAGTAATGCCAAAAATTTAGGTTTAACCCCCACAGATTATGCCAGAGAAAACCCTTATTTTCGGGGAAAGGTCATTTCTGAGGTTTATCAGGCTTATCAGATGCAATTAGCCCAAAATAACGCCCTAGATTTTGATGATTTGATCCTGGTTCCAGTCCGTCTTTTTCAGCAAAATGAGTCTATTCTCGGCTATTGGCACACGCAATTTAAGCATATTTTAGTCGATGAATACCAAGATACTAACCGGATTCAGTACGAGTTAATTCGGCTTTTGTCCACCAATGGTGAAACAAAAAAAAGTGAGTGGAATTGGACGGATCGATCGATTTTTGTGGTGGGTGATGCCGACCAATCTATCTATAGTTTTCGGATGGCAGATTTTACTATTTTGCTCAATTTTCAAGCGGACTTTGGCGATGGTTTACCCGATGATGATACTCGCACGATGGTGAAACTACAGGAAAACTATCGTTCACGGGAAAATATTCTGCAAGCGGCCAATAAATTAATTGAAAAGAATAGTCAAAGAATCGATAAAGTCCTTGTTCCCACTAGAGAAGGGGGCGATAGTATCTATGTTTTTAAAGCCAGAGATGAACAGGAAGAAGCAGCTTTTGTTATCGATAAAATCAGAGAATTTACCCAAGAAAACCCCGAATTAAATTGGGGTAGTTTTGCTATTCTCTACCGAATTAATGCCCAATCTCGTCCCTTTGAAGATGGGTTAATTCGCAATAATATCCCCTATAATATTGTCGGGGGATTTAAATTTTATGATCGACAGGAGATTAAAGATGCGATCGCTTATTTACGAGTGATTGCCAATCCTGCTGATACCGTTAGTTTACTGAGAATTATTAACACTCCCCGGCGCGGTATCGGTAAAACCACAATCGATAATTTGCTCAAAGCTGCCCAAGAATTAGGAGTACCTTTATGGGAAATTATCAGCGATGAAACTTCCGTTAATACTCTCGCTGGTCGTGCGACTAAAAGCATCAATAAATTAGCTAAAACTATCCAAAACCTGCAAGAAAAAATCACCGATTTATCCGCTAGTGAAATCCTAGATCAAATCATGGAAAATTCGGGATATATTGATGAATTAAAACAGCAGGGAACCGAGGAAGCTGATACCCGGATCGAAAATATCCAAGAACTTTATACCGCCGTGGTACAATTTCAAGAGGAAAATGAGGAAACTAATCTACGGGAATTTCTCGCTAGTGCTAGTTTAGCCTCGGACTTAGATAATCTTCAGGAAGGTCAGGAAAAAGTATCGTTAATGACTCTACATTCAGCCAAAGGTTTAGAGTTTCCTATCGTCTTTTTAGTCGGTTTAGAACAGGGCATTTTTCCCCATAATCGTAGTTTAAACGATCCCATTGCTCTTGAGGAAGAACGGCGTTTGTGTTATGTGGGAGTGACTCGGGCCAAGGAACAATTATTTTTAACCTACGCAAAAGAAAGATATGTCTGGGGAAATAAAGAGACTAAGGTAGCTTCCCAATTTTTGCAGGAATTGCCCCCAGAATTGCTCACAAGCAACCTGAAACCCAAAAAGACCCCAAAAGTGGTTCCCATTCAAACAACCGCCTCTAATCAAAGAAAATGGCAGGTAGGCGATCGAGTGTTACACTCTACTTTTGGAGAAGGAGAAGTGACCCATATCCTCGGTACGGGCAAAAAAATGAATCTAGCGGTCAAATTTTCGGGTTTAGGTCAGAAAATCATCGATCCTCGCACCGCACCCATGCAACTTATCCAGGAATAGGTAATCATCTGTAGGGTGGGTTAGGCGAAAATAAGTTATAATCTCACTAAAAATTGAGTATTCGCCGTAACCCACCGGCTTTTTACTCCCTATCTCCCCACTGATAACTGATTACTGTTCACTGATAACTGACACCCCCTGATTCCTCAACTCCGATCGCTACCTGCTGTTAGAATAGAGAATTGCGGTCAGACTGACGATAAAATTGAGAAGCTAAATCCTTGATTCTTAATAGTTGTTGAGAAACTTTCCGCCTACTATCGCAATTATCCGATAATATGGGCAACAGCGAGTTAGTCTATTCAGTCTGTTAAAATTGACCCCCGTTGGTCGTATTCGCGCACTGTCTAACCTTTATGATGAGGATCAGTTAATATGGAATCAATGCAACCCACCGAAACACAAAATCCGATTAGAACAGATTTACCCGGGTCTCTGAGCAAACCCAGCAGCAGCAGCACCGAACAGATTTGGTCTGAATATGTAGAACCAGTTTGGGATTCGGTAATGTCCTATCTGGCTAATGTCCCCGATTATATCGGTAGTTTCTTCTCTGGATACAAAAAACCTTTAATCGTTCTGGGGGCAATTTTAGCGAGTTTTGTCACCGTAAAAGTTACCCTAGCGGTCTTAGATGCGATCGATGATATTCCCCTCCTTGCTCCTATCCTACAATTAGTTGGGATCGTTTACACTGGTTGGTTTGTCTGGCGCTATCTGCTCAAAGATGAAAATCGTCGCGAGTTATTAGCCGAAATTGATGCACTAAAAGCGCAAGTTTTTGGCAGTCACAATAACACTTTATAGATAGAATCAAGCATAAAAAACAAAGGAGTTGAGTGTTTCCGCTCAACTCTTTTGTTTTTGCACAACAGCTTACACTAGAGTTCTTGCATAAGTAGGGTTTGCGGCAAAAAGTACGGGCGAAGCATTCGGATAGAAAATCTCCGGTTTCACCGATAGGTTATTGCCCGAATGCTTCGCCCCTACAGGACGCGGGCCGATGAAGACGCAAGGTTTAGAAGCAGGATTCTCTCAAAATCTTGCACCTGTGGGAGCGAGAAAAGCCACAAAACCGCTACCTTGCCTACATTTCAAATTTATTCAGCAAACCCTAATTAATTTTTGAGAGGGCAAAAATGAGAGAAATAAGCATAAAATTGCCTAAAATTCTTAAATAGAGCATTCAATTGATTAATGCTCATTCTTAATTCTCCTGACTCGGAGAATACTGATTCCTGACCCGACCAACAAACTTTTTCAGCAAACCCTAGCTTAACACCATAGTTCGGAAACCCGTACCGATCGAGCCGTTGTCAGGGGGACTTCTATTTCGGTAAATTAGCACTCGGAAGGTAAGAGTGCTAATCTGGAAAAGGCACTTACCCAAATACAAGACAAACGGAGGATATTCCATGGCTGCAGTCAGCATCAACGTAACAACTGTTAAACCCCTAGGCGATCGAGTTTTCGTTAAAGTTAGCCCCAGCGAAGAAAAAACCGCCGGTGGCATTTTCCTTCCCGATGCCGCTAAAGAAAAACCCCAAATCGGAGAAGTCGTGGCCGTCGGCGCTGGCAAACGCAACGATGACGGTAGCCGCACCCCTGTGGAAGTGGGTGTGGGGGACAAAGTTCTCTACTCCAAATATGCCGGAACCGATATCAAACTTGGTGGCGAAGAGTACGTTCTCCTCTCCGAAAAAGACATTCTCGCCTCCGTTTCCTAATCATCTACCCTTGAAAACCCCTATTTTGCACGAATAACGATACATTATGGCTAAATCTATTATCTACAACGAAGATGCTCGTCGGGCCCTAGAAAAAGGCATGGATCTGCTGGCCGAAGCGGTAGCCGTCACCCTCGGTCCCAAAGGTCGTAACGTCGTCCTCGAAAAGAAATTTGGCGCACCCCAAATCGTCAATGATGGCATCACCATCGCTAAAGAAATCGAACTGGAAGACCATATCGAGAACACCGGTGTGGCTTTAATTCGCCAAGCCGCCTCAAAAACCAACGATGTGGCAGGTGATGGTACAACTACCGCCACCGTTCTCGCCCACGCTATCGTTAAAGAAGGTTTACGCAACGTCGCCGCCGGTGCTAACCCGATTTCTCTGAAAAAAGGTATCGATAAAGCTGCCGATTTCCTCGTCAGTCAAATCGCCAAACACGCGAAACCCGTAGAAGATTCCAAAGCGATCGCACAAGTGGGCGCTATCTCTGCCGGTAACGATGATGAAGTCGGTCAAATGATCGCCTCGGCCATGGATAAAGTCGGTAAAGAAGGCGTAATTTCCCTAGAAGAAGGGAAATCCATGACCACCGAACTAGAAATCACCGAAGGGATGCGTTTTGACAAAGGTTATATCTCTCCCTACTTTGTCACCGACACCGAGCGCATGGAATGCGTTTTTGAGGATCCCGCTATTCTGATTACCGACAAAAAAATCGGTTTAGTACAGGATTTGGTTCCCATTCTCGAACAGGTGGCCCGTCAAGGTAAACCCCTAGTAATTATCGCCGAAGACATCGAAAAAGAAGCTTTGGCAACCCTAGTAGTTAACCGTCTGCGCGGTGTTCTTAACGTCACTGCGGTGAAGGCCCCTGGATTTGGCGATCGCAGAAAAGCGATGTTAGAAGATATCGCCGTCTTAACCGGTGGTCAAGTAATCAGCGAAGATGCGGGTTTAAAACTGGAAACCACTAAAATTGACAGCTTAGGTACGGCCCGTCGTATCACCATGAACAAAGATACCACCACCATCGTGGCCGAAGGCAACGACGTGGCAGTGAAAACCCGTTGTGAGCAAATTCGCCGTCAAATCGAGGAAACTGATTCTTCCTACGATAAAGAAAAACTGCAAGAACGTCTGGCTAAATTAGCCGGGGGTGTGGCAGTGATTAAAGTCGGTGCCGCTACGGAAACGGAAATGAAAGACCGCAAATTGCGCTTAGAAGACGCAATTAACGCCACTAAAGCAGCCGTAGAAGAAGGTATCGTCCCCGGAGGTGGTACTACTTTAGCTCACCTGGCTCCCCAATTGGAAACTTGGGCCAAAGAAACCCTACACCATGAAGAATTAACCGGTGCTTTAATCGTTTCTCGCGCCATTGCTGCTCCCTTAAAACGGATCGCTGAAAATGCCGGCCAAAACGGTGCAGTTATTGCCGAACGGGTGAAAGAAAAGCCCTTTAATGTCGGTTATAATGCCGCTACTGGTGAGTTCTCCGATATGTTTGAGGCGGGTATCGTTGACCCCGCGAAAGTGACTCGTTCTGCCCTACAAAATGCCGCTTCTATCGCCGGTATGGTTTTAACTACCGAGTGTATTGTGGTGGATAAACCCGAAAAAGAAAAAGCCGCTGCTCCAGGCGGCGGTGGAGATTTCGACTATTAGTAATTAGTCTATTTTTTCTCGACTCGATCACTTAAATGCGATCGAGTTTTTTTGATGAAAAAACATCTTTTTGCATGAGTGCATGAGTAGAAAACGGGTTTCTCGGAGAAACCCGTTTTTCGTTGCCTCAACCCGACCTACGAATTTACTATACAAACCGGGAAGCTTTTAAGCTGTAGCGACTGTCTTGATTGTCAAGGGCTAATTCAAAAAAACTCAAGCAGTTGCCGTAAAACTCAAAATCTCAAGCCGGAAAAAAGCGCAGCAAAAACTAAGTCGCTCAGGTTAAACCAAAGCAAGCGCAACCCTTGATCAGAGATAACAAAAAGTGTGAATCTCTAGGAACAAGGTGGTAAATTGTCAGCAAGCTGCCAAGGCTGATTTTGGCGAACCATTGCATTAAGAATAACTAAGATTTTCCGCACACAAGCAGTCAGAGCCAGTTTTTTTGATTTACCGCGTCCGACTAGGCGTTCGTAAAAGGTTTTAATCACCGGATTATGACGCATAGCCACCACCGCCCCCATGTAAAGAGTCGCCCGAATCTGAGCGCGACCCCCCTGAATCATCCGCTTACCTTTATGTTGACCACTATCATGATTAATCGGTGCGACACCGACTAAGCGAGAGATTTGTTTGGCGGTTAATTGACCGAGTTCTGGTAAGTCGGAGACGAGAGTAGTAGAAATTACTTGACCAATCCCCGGCACGGTTTTGAGTAAATTAACTTTCTCGAGCCATTGTTGGTTAGCTTGGGTCAATTCCTCAATTTCTTGATTGAGTTTTTAGAAGGCAGTTATCGAGATACTCAAGATGGGCTTCGATATCGGCCAAAGCTTTACCGCGAGCGCGTTCCCGTCGGTTTTTTTCGGCAGTCCGCATCTCGACAAGTTGCCGGCGACGACTAATTAAGTCGCCCAATTGACGAGATTCTTCCGACTCAACCGCTAATATTTGCGGTTGCATTTCTTCGCCAAAATGAGCTAAGATTTGAGCGTCAATGGCATCGGTTTTGGCTAATTTACCAGTGGCTTTAGCAAAGTCTCTTCCTTGACGGGGATTGATTAAGGCTACAGGTAAATCCGCTGCTTGTAATTGAATCACCAGTTCAGTTTCTCAACCTCCTGTCGCTTCCAGAACGATGAGGTTGAGCGTGTAAGATTTTAGGGTCTCGACCAGTTTAGATATGTCCTCCTCTGTATTAGCAACTTTCATCGCTTTACCGAGGGGGCGAAGATAAACATCTAGGGTCGCTTTACTAATGTCAATGCCTACCCATTGAGAGATATTTTCCATGATTGGACTTACCTAAATTTGCCGAATTGATGGTTATTTTTGAGAGCATCCCCTTGATTTTACTCATCCTTGCCCAATCCGGTCTGTTAGCTTAACAATTGATTGTTTTTGCGACGACCCCGGCGACTGTTCGAGTTTTGTCAGGGAGATTATGGTGGTGACCCTTGCTACGAAGCCGTCTTTTCTGACCAAGGTTGGGACGGGTTGCCTACTTCTCAAGATACAAGGTTGGGTTGAAGCATGAAACCCTACACCCCACACCCTACACCCCACACCCTGGAAAAACTTTTTCAGTAAACCCTAACTAAATGACTGAGCAAGATACTGACTGGATAGGTTTGATGATGGGCAATTCTCGGCTACATTGGGGGTATTTTTGCGGTCAAACCCTGTTAGCTTGTCTCGATACTCCCCACCTGAGAGAACCCCTAAGTGATGAATTTTTGCAACAAATTTTCCCTAAACTCTTGACAAATAAATGCAACTGTGAATTGATGGTCGCCTCGGTGGTTCCTAGCCAAAGGGAATTATGGGCAAATTATGGCAATTTACGGATAATTACTTTAAAAGATATTCCTTTACTGGATTTATATCCAACATTCGGCATCGATCGAGCTTTAGCTGTATTGGGTGCGGGAAAAAAATACGGATTTCCCTGTTTAGTAATCGATGCGGGAACAGCTTTAACTTTTACGGGAGTGGATAGGGATAAAAAGCTAGTGGGGGGAGCAATTTTACCCGGGTTAAAGGTGCAATTAGCCAGTTTAAGGGAACGGACGGCAGCCTTACCAGAGGTGTCCTTACCGGAAAGATTACCGCAGATGTGGGCAAAAGAAACAGCAGAAGGGATAAGAAGTGGGATAATTTATACAATTTTGGCGGGAATAGAAAAATTCAGTCTGGAATGGTTAAATTTATATCCAGAGAGCAGGATAATTTTAACAGGGGGAGATGGGGACTTAATTAGGGATTACTGGCAAGAAAACGCCATTACATCACTCCTAGTGGATAAGACGATAATTTTTGAGGGAATTGCCGCAGTTAAGGGAAACTCCTCCTGTTTAATTGACAAAGGCGAACCTATCTAGTAAAGTCGGAGAAAGTTTTCTCAATTTGGGAAATTTCTGAACAACTGGGCAAAAAATTCAGTATATAGTTATGGCGATCATTCTAGTAACCGGTTCTGCTGGTTTAATCGGTTCTGAATCAGTCAGATTTTTTTGTGATCGGGGTTATACCGTCGTCGGTATCGATAATAATATGCGTCAGGTATTTTTTGGTGAAGACGCTTCAACGGAGTGGAATCGAGCCAAATTATCCCAAGATTACGGGGATAAATACATTCACCATGCTGTAGATATTCGTGATCATGAAGCTATTTCAGCTATATTTAAAACCTATAGTCATGATCTATCCTTAATTATCCATACGGCGGCGCAACCTTCCCACGATTGGGCAGCTAAGGATCCCTATATGGATTTTAGTGTCAATGCTAACGGAACTTTAGTTTTATTAGAAAATACTCGTCAACACTGTCCCCAAGCAGTATTTATTTTTTGTTCCACCAATAAAGTTTATGGGGATAGACCGAATGAATTGCCTTTAGTAGAAAAAGAATTACGTTGGGAAATCTCGGAAAATCATCCTTATTTTGCTCAAGGTATTGACGAGTTGATGAGTATTGATGCTTGTAAACATTCTTTGTTTGGTGCCTCGAAAGTGGCAGCGGATGTATTAGTACAGGAATACGGGCGTTATTTTGAGATGAAAACTGCCTCTTTTCGCGGTGGTTGTTTAACCGGGCCTAGTCATTCGGGAACCCAATTACACGGGTTTTTATCCTACTTAATGAAATGTACGATGATTGGCAAAGAATACAGTATTTATGGGTATAAGGGTAAGCAGGTACGGGATAACATTCATAGTTACGATCTTGTCAATGCTTTCTATCATTTTTATCAGGCCCCGCGAGTGGCAGAAGTTTATAATATCGGTGGTAGTCGCTTTAGTAATTGTTCCATGTTAGAAGCTATTGAAGAATGTGAAGCGATTGCGGATAAAAAGTTAAACTGGCAGTATGTGGAGACTAATCGTATTGGTGATCATATCTGGTGGATTTCTGATGTGAGTAAGTTTAAAAATCATTATCCTTATTGGCAGTTAACCTACACAGTAACAGATATTCTCAAAGAAATTTTTAGTCAAAACGTTAGCCGTTGGACTTAGAGTAAATCAAGAATTATTTTGATCAGTTTTTATCTGCTATTTTTCCCTCGTTACACAAGTGATTTTTAGCCAAATATACTGCTAGTAATTGAGGGAGTATGTTAATTAGTTAGTCAGAGTAATTAATAGCAATATTGACCTAGAAAAACTAAACCAGAGCATATTTAAGAGACTATTATGTTAACTAAAATCTACAACAATAAAATTTTCCGATTTCTCATTGCTGGGGGAGTGGCATTTTTAATCAACCTGTTCCTAATTTATTGGTTCATTGATGACTTGGGATTTAATACCCCATTTCTTAAAAATGTTGCTAATGTTATTTCGATAGAAATATCTTTAATTGCTAGTTTCTTTATCTATAGAATCTGGGTGTGGACTGGGGGAGATTGGACAATTAGAGATGTGATTTTGATACAACTTCCTCTCTATCATCTCTCGGCAGGTTTAGCAGTTTTACTGCGAGTTTTCTTGATATTTCCCTTCTTAAACTGGTTAGGAATTAGTCCCGGAGTTAACACAATGATCGGGGTTTTAGTGGGAGCTAGTATTAATTATGTTGCCAGTGATAGCCTAATTTTTAAACCCAAGAATAAGACTAATGAGACAGAAATGTACTATCCCGAAGGATTAGCCCCAGCTTTCGAGATGGACGGTTACTCTCACCCACGTCAATCAAGGGATAACTATGCGGTAAAAACCCTATCAATAATTATCCCTGCTTACAACGAAGAAGATTGCATCGAAAGCACCACTCAGTTAATATCTGAACGTTTAGAACGGGATAAAATTAATTATGAAATCCTGGTGGTTAATGACAATAGCAAAGATAACACCGAAGCAGTTCTGAAAAAAATCAACCAAGAAAATCCCCGCATTCTCTACATCAATAACTATTATCCCAACGGTTTTGGTTTTGCGGTACGCTGTGGATTAGAAAATTTTAGCGGTGATGCAGTTGCAGTAGTAATGGCAGATAATTCCGACTCTCCCGATAACATGGTGGACTATTATTATAAACTGCAAGAAGGCTACGATTGCGTTTTTGGTTCTCGTTTTATCAAAGGAGGAAAAGTTATTGATTATCCCATACACAAGTTAATCGTTAATCGTTTGGCTAATCTCTTCATTCAAGTTTTATTTGGGCTAAAATTTAATGATACCACTAACGCCTTTAAAATCTATCGTAAGGAGGTTATCGAAGGAATATCACCTCTACTGTCTCACCATTTTAACTTAACAGTAGAGATGCCCTTAAAAGCAATCGTGCGAGGATATTCCTACACGACAATTCCCATCACTTGGCGCAATCGTACCACGGGGATTTCCAAGTTAAAACTCAAGGAAATGGGCAGTCGTTATTTATTTATAGTTCTCTCCATCTGGTTAGAAAAACACCTTTCTAGAGGCGACTATAAGCGCAAACCTGTCCAAAAAATCAGATAAAAGTAACCAATAAATTCAGAGGTTAAAACCATGTTAGACGAGCAAGTAACCCGACAAATGGAATACTTAAAGAGACTTTACGAAAGTCGCTTTAATCCTCAAGAAAGAAAAGCAAAATTAGCTCTTTGGAAAGTTTTAGTTGATAATTTTTTACAAAATCATGTTACTGTCAATGATACAGTTTTAGATATTGGTGGAGGTTACTGCGAATTTATTAACCAAATTCGGTCTAAAAATAAATACTTAATCGATCTTAATCCTGATGCAAAAGTTTTTGCTAATCCTGATGTAACGGTCTTGAATCTCAATATTCTCAGTATTAATGAGCAGCAAAAACTTGATATCAGATTTGATAAAATTTTCATCTCCAACTTTTTCGAGCATTTAAATAGTGCGGAAGAATTAATCGAAGTTTTGGGATTTTGTTATGACATTTTAACTCCGGGCGGATCACTTCTAGTGATTCAACCTAATTTTAAGTATTCTTATAAAGAATACTATGATTTTATCGATCATAAACTACCTATAACTCACCTTTCTTTAAAGGAGTTATTGGAAACAATTGGTTTTAGAATCGATACTTTAATTCCTCGTTTTCTACCATTTTCTACGAAAGGAAGACCCGCTTCACCCACCTTACTCAAAATTTATTTAAAATTTCCTATTTTCTGGAATTTCTTGGGTGGGCAGCTATTTGTCAAAGCCACCAAACCTAGATAATTACTGACAATACAGTGATTCAAAGTAACCTATAAATACTAATCAAGATTGTACAATTATGACTAGGCAAGTGTTAATTACTGGCGGTGCGGGTTTTGTGGGTAGTTCTTTAGGTTTAGGATTAGCCCAACGTTATCCCGATTGGAAAATTATCGCCTTAGATAACTTAAAACGTCGCGGTTCTGAATTAAATATTCCCCGTATCAAACAGGCGGGAATTGAGTTTGTTCATGGAGATGTCAGAAATGCGGAAGACTTAGAAGCATCCGCTTTGCCAGTGGATTTAATCCTAGAATGTTCGGCAGAACCTTCTGTTTTAGCTGGTTATACTTCCCCAGGCTACGTTTTGCAAACTAACTTAATTGGAACAATTAACTGTTTAGAATTAGCTAGACAAACCCAAGCCGATTTTATTTTTCTCTCCACTAGCAGAGTTTATCCTATCGCCTATCTTAATCAATTAAACTATACAGAAAAAGATACTCGTTTTCAGTTATCTGAACAGCAAGATTTACCTGGGGTTTCTGCTTTTGGTATCGCGGAACAATTTCCCTTAGATTTGCCCCGTTCTCTCTACGGTTCCACTAAGTTAGCATCGGAATTGATTATTAATGAATATGGGGATGCCTACGGATTAAGAACTTTAATTAATCGCTGTGGAGTTTTAACTGGTCCTTGGCAGATGGGAAAAGTTGATCAGGGAGTTTTTGCCCTTTGGGTGGCTAATCATTACTTTCAGAAGTCCTTAAAATATATCGGTTATGGGGGTACAGGGAAACAGGTTAGAGATTTTCTTCATGTAGCTGATTTACTCGATTTAATCGATATTCAGATTGCTAATTTAGAACAATTCAAAGGGCAGACTTTTAATGTGGGTGGTGGGCAAGATTTTTCCTTGTCCCTTTATGAAACCACAAAACTATGTCAAGAAATCACGGGCAATAGTATAATGATTGAGGCAGTTCCCGAAAATCGCACTGGAGATATGCCAATTTTTATCACTGATTCCCGCAAAATCAGTTCCATAACTGGATGGCAACCCCAGCGAGACGGTAGAAAATTAATCCAAGATATTTTTGATTGGATTAACACCCACGAGAAGGAATTAAAAGGTATTTTTTAACTCAAAAATTATGCACAAAAAATCTCTCAATTCACCTGTATTCGTCAAGGGAATACTAATTATCATCACCGCCTACTTTTTTCTGGCCAATTTGCCTATTATTGATTGGTTAAAAATTGGCTTAGATCCTTCTTGGGCTTTTGCCATTAGTGATGCTGCCCATAAACATTTAATTTTTGGTCAAGATATTATCTTCACCTATGGACCCCTAGGCTATCTGGTTCATGGCACATCTTTAAACCACAACTTTTCCCAAATTATCTATTTTCGCTGGTTGATACACCTTTGTCTATTAGGGGTGGTTATTCTCAGATTATTATTTATTAAGGACTATAGCAATCAAATCGTTTTTGTCCTGTCAATTATTTTTGCTACTCTAGTAGGAAATCCCTACAACAGTATCGGCTTTACTGTTGATTATCAGATAACATTTATCCTTTTGATACTCATGTCTTTTGATAACTTTTTTCAAAAGTACATCAATTATTTAGCTATAGCTATTGGCATGATCACTGGGTTCTCTATACTCACCAAACTAACTTTAGGAATTTATCTAGCAGGCAGCCTGTTTATCTACATATTTGTTAATATTATTCGGGGATATTTTCAAAAGTCACCATCGATAGTTATAAAAAATGTTCTCGCTGGTATTAACTTAACTTTAAGCATTCCTTCCATTGCCTTTATTTTTCTCTATCCAGCCTCTTATAACCGAGCCTTTATTCACATTATAGTTAATCTTTGCATTGCTGGAGGAGTAGCTTTAACTCTCTGGTTTATTGTCAGATCCCGCCGCCCATCGGCACCCCCCTTATTAAGAGAGGCAAGGGGTATCAAAGGCAGAATCTATCTTCTATTTAATCAGAACTACTTACTTAACTTCTTACCTCTGTTAGTATTTTATGGGCTTTATGGGTTACTTCTTATCCAAACAATTAATCTCAATAATTTTCCCTCTCTCATCGAATATTTGAGCAATTCTTGGGCATTTTCTTCTGGTTATTCCAGTGCGATGAGTATTGTAGGAAATTACCCGCATTTACTAATTGCTTTGCTCTGTTTTGCCTTAAGTTTGCTTTTAATGTCGCTGGCAATTATAGACCAAAACCCTAGTCTCGCTATTGCCTATATTTTTCCTATATTTTTATCATTTAAGCATGGATTTGTTAGGCAAGATGCTCACGTTGTTGTTTTTACACTTGTGGTTATTGTCTCAGCTTCTCTCTATACAACAATTATTAAAAAATCTCGGTTGAAGAAAATTGCTTATTGTGCTTGGGGAATAATTTTTTTGGGATGTATTATTATCACCTCTAGTCCTAATTCAACCATACTGGAAAATGCTCGCCAGTGGAGTAATTTCAGTCCCGATAGAGTGGTTAATAATATTGGGGTTGTCATTTCCTCTATGCTTAATCCCAGAGAATTAGAAATGCGAGGTGAAAGGAGTACAACTAAAAATTTACAAGTCATTGCTGCCGCTACCAAAATACCCGATTCTGTGTTGGAAAAAGTGCAAGGCAAAACTATTGATATAATTCCCTGGGAATTTTCACTTATTCCGGGCAATCAGCTTAATTGGAAACCGCGGCCGATTATTCAATCCTATTCTGCTTATACAGAAAAACTGGATGAACTAAATTATCAAAGCTTATCTCAATCTCCCAGAGATTATCTGATTTATCACTTTCAAGCTATTGATGGCAGACATCCTTTTTTTGATGAACCTAAAGCCTTTTCCTATGTGGTTTGTAATTATCAACTTGACTCGGTAAATTCCCCCTTCCGCGTCCCCGCAATCAAAACCAACTTTTATCTTCTAGAAAAACAAAAAGTCAGTGGTTGCATTCCAACCCCTCTAGGAGAGACCACTAATATTACTTGGGATCAAGTCTATGAATTACCTACTCGTAATAGTGGGATTACTCGTGTTCAAGTTAAATTTGAATATTCTTGGTTGGGTAAAATAGTCAAACAACTCTTTAGAATCCCTCCTGTGATAATTAACGTTAATTATCTCGATGGAACTCAAGCCAATTTTCGCTTTGTTCAAGACAATTCAGCTAATGGAGTTATCCTTAGTCACCTACCAAGAAATGATCAGGAATTAATGGCATTTTTTCAAGGAAAATTACCACCACAAGTTAAGTCTTTTAGCTTTTCTGTCAGTAATCCTCTGCTATTCTCCCCAGAAATAAAAGTAACACCTTTTTGGGAAGTTGACGCCGGTTCATAATCTTTCTTGAACCTTAAAAAGCGGTTAATATCTCTGGCAAATGGAGAATAGGGAACTCGAATCCCTGACCTCTGCGGTGCGATCGCAGCGCTCTACCAACTGAGCTAATTCCCCAGATATAGACCATAATAGCATTTTTGAGCAGAAAATCCTAGGAACTGGCAAGAGATCGAGGGGCAAAAAATCGAGCGGCTTCTCTCTGGAAAACTTTAAAATGGAAAAAGTAATCTTGAGGATGATAACTAATGGCGATACTACGCTTAGAGAATGGGACAACCTATACCCAGTTAGCCGATATTAGTCTGGAATTGGCCAAATTAAATGTCACTTTAAACTATTGGCCGATCGAAAACGAAGCCACTTGTCAGCTACTTAAGCAAGCTTCTCTCACTGACGAAGAAAAAGAAATAGTTTTAACCAGCTTAGACGGTTATTTTGAGCAACTAAAGCAAGAAGCGGGTTATCAAGCTAGAGATTTAATCGTTTTACACCCTGAAATTCCCAATCTCGACACTTTACTGGCCAAATTCGAGCGCTGTCACACCCACGCTGACGATGAGGTGCGTTATATCATTGATGGGGAGGGGGTTTTTGGCTTTGTCTTTCCCGATGGTTCTCAGGGGGAATTAACTATTCAACCTCAAGAATACATCAATGTTCCCGCCCATAGCGAACACTGGTTTCACCTCACTGCCAGTAAACGGGTTAAAGCAGTGCGTTACTTCACCACTACCGCCGGATGGGTTCCCGAATATACGGAGACTGTCATTCGTTTTCCTAGTTTAACAGCCGTTTAGTTCTTGCTTTTTTGGCGATCGCTCTCCCAGTAAGACAGATAAGTTTTGCGGGGATGGCAACGCCGGCAGCCACAATCTGTTAAGCGGCAAATTTGTCCTGTGGAAAATCTCCCGTCTAGTGCCTAGCTTGACGGGAGATTTTCTCAATTCGGGGGATTGGCGTGATAGATTTAGTCTAAGCCGAATTGATTGCCCCGTTTGTACTGTAAATAGGCGGCAACGAACAAACCCGCTAGGGTAATGGGAATTAAGCCTAGGACAATCCCTAGCACTAAAGGTTCAATCACGTCTGTACTCCTTGGATTAGCAATTTTTCACCCGTATTTTATCCTAGCAGGAGTCGCCCGCGAAAGATAGGGCGATCGCACGTACTTCTTAAGTGGGGTGTTGGGGTGTTGGGGTAGTGGGGTGGTCACTGCGTGCGCGTTGCGGGGGGTAGTGGGGAATCTAGCTGCAATTTCCCTAAATCTCCATCTCCCTAAATCCCTGTTTCCTGACGAACAACTCCCCAAAAGGAAAACTTCACTATTAAGATAACTGCTGTACTTTAGGAGCGATCGAGAAAAAATTTTCTCAATTTGCCTTTACCCCAATAGCGATCGATTTCCTGCCAGAGATTGTGGAGACAAAAAACCACTGCGAGACAGAGAGTAACCGCAAGGATTTGAGAGAAACTTTCCCTTTGCCAAAATTTGGCCATTGCCTCCGAAATTACCCGCGTTACCCGATAAGCTTCCAGAAAACCCTCGATCGAGCCGAGAATCAGTGCTGCTAGGGTATAAACAAAGGTTCGATACAGAACACTAACGTAACGGGGACGATTTTCTAACCATTCTAGCTTCATGGCTGCGTCGAGAATGGCCACGGTTTTTGCCGCAAGGATCGCTCCTACGATCGCTTTACCCAAAACGTAGGTGGTAATCGAATACTCTTCCAGAAATAATTTCATGATCAGAAGAATATAACCGAAAGCCAAGAAAAAAAACAGGGTAAGAGAACCGATTTTTTTAAATTCCTTTTTAAGTGCTTCCATTGATTTTTTTTGATATTTTCTGCCAAGATAGCGGTCGCGCTGCCGGATAGTCCTTTAACTATAAGCTATAGTTAATTATTTGTTGCAGCTATTCTCCCATCTCCACCAGCAAGTTTGAGCGCCGATAACTGAACTGATGCTTGAAACTAATTACGGCTTGCTGAATAAATCTAAAAACCTTGTTGTATAAGACTTTTAGACTTGTTTTCCCTCAAAAAGTGCCGACCTTTGGAGTGATTGGGGGGAAAATTCAGGTACTTTTTCCCTGAAAATTAGGTAATTGACCACCTGAAAATCGGTAAAACCCCACACCCCACACCCCACACCCCACACCCTGCCCCTAGGAAAAGCTTTTTCAGCAAACCCTAATTACGGCTTGATTGTCGATAAAATGAGGATTACCGAGGGGATCGATGGCACTGAAAGCGTAAAAATAACGGCGTGCTAGGGGCGGAAAATCGCTAAAATCGAAGATTGTGTCACCTTTAGCCACATCTGCCCAAAAATTTCGTAATTTCGGGGCTAATTCCTCCGCTAGACTCACGGGAAGATTGAGGGGATGGCAGGTTAATAAACGCATCATAAAAGGATAAGAGCGATCGCCTAACCATTGCCGAGAAATAGCGGGTAAATTCTCCCATCCGGGTATATTTTGCAGATAAAAGGATTCTATGGCTAATTCAACCGTGTTTTCGCAATATTCTAGCACCCGGTAGGGATGGGGATAACTGACGAGGGAACCGGTGGTAATTTCATAGATACCTCTAGTAAAAGCCAGATCCTGCACGTGGAGATGGCCAGTAATCAACAATTTTACGCCGTTTTCCTGTAGTATATCGAGCAGTTCTACCGCATTAGCCAACATATAGCGTTTACCTAATTCATGATTGCTTTGTCCGGGTAAATGCTCGATAACGTTATGATGGATCATCACCATCACTAGATCGTTTTTTAGCGCGGGTAAAATCTGTTTTAACCAATGCAATTGTTCTGCATCTAAACTGCCAATTTGTTTACCTTGATCATCGAATTGATTAGAATTAAGACCGATTAATTGCACTCCGGGTAAAATTTCTTTTTGGTAGTATATTTGTTCGGGATTGCTGTAACCAAATTGTTGATAATAAAAGGGAAAATCTCCTAAACCGATCTGGTTTTCCGTCGCGGTTAAACTCAAAACATCATGATTACCAGGCACCACATAGACGGGGAAGGGTAAAGTGGCTAAACAATCGGCTAACCAACGATGATTTTCTGGTTCACCATCTTGGGTTAAATCGCCAGCAATCAGCAGAAAATCGAGGTTAAGGGTGATGAGATGGTCTAAAACAATTTTTAAAGCTGGAATACTCACTTCCACCAGATGAAAGCGATTAGAATGGTTCAAAATGGTTGTGGGTAAAGCGATATGAGGATCGCTGAGAATGGCGAAACGGAAATTCATCGCATTGAATTGGGCTAAATATCGGTAAACTAGATTGATCGAGGAGAAATGAGGAGAAAATATCTTTGGCTAAAGTTCGCGTTCGTCAGCACGTCAATCCCTTAAGTCATAAATATCGCCATCCGATCGCTCCCCCCGATTGGAATCAAGTTTATCAGGATATGACGCAACCTCTCCATCTTGACATTGGTTGTGCGCGGGGTAAATTTTTGTTACAAATGGCCCAAGTAGAGCCAGAAATTAATTTTTTGGGGATTGAAATTCGTCAACCTTTGGTAATTGAAGCGAATCAGGAACGGGAAAGGTTAGGATTAAGTAATCTCGCTTTTGTTTTTGGCAATATGAATGTTGCCCCAGAAATTTTACTGCAATCTTTGCCCGCGGATAAGTTATTTTGGGTGTCGATTCAATTTCCCGATCCTTGGTTTAAACAGCGTCACAGCAAGCGTCGGGTTGTGCAGCCAGAATTAGTCATAGCTTTGGCTAAGTATATGGTAGCTGGGGGCTGGGTTTTTTTACAGTCGGATGTGGAATCGATCGCCCTGGAAATGACCGAGAGATTTCAAGCACATCCCCATTTTGTTCGGCAACATCAAACCCCCTGGTTAGCGGAAAATATTTTCCCCGTACCGACGGAGAGGGAAAAGTCCACTTATAATAAGGGTCAACCAGTTTATCGCTCGCTTTTTCGAGTTCGGTAGCTTCAGTTAAAATATCTTGGCACTGTCTCAAATCATGGTTATAAATCTCGACTCACCCCTAATACTTGAGGACAATAATCGCCCCCCTGTCTCTCAATTGCTGGAATTTCTCTTAAGCAAAGAAAAAAACAATAAAAAAACTAAAGAAAATCTTACTTTTGAGGCTTTAGTCGGTACTTGGCGATTATACTTTATCACGGGAACTCAAAAAGCGAAAAAGAGAGCGGGGATTGTTTTGGGTAAGGGTCGCTATCTACCATCCTGGTTAAAAATTACCATCTCTTACCAAAGAAATGAGAGTTTAGAACCGGGAGAATTTATCTCTGGAAGCGTCAGCAATCAGATAGTTTTAGGGGCAGTAAAACTATCTGTAAGCGGTCCGGTTAAGTTTTTTCCTAAAACCCGTCTTCTTGCCTTTGATTTTACCCGGCTCAACCTAACCCTATTTAATCTCTCTCTCTATTCAGGTTTTATTAGAAATGGCCAGGTAAGTGAAGCGAATTTTTATCAGGAAAGTATCAAAAAACAGGCATTTTTTGCCTATTTTCTGATCACAGAAACAATGATAGCAGCCCGGGGACGAGGGGGAGGATTAGCCCTTTGGGTAAAAGAGGTAAGTGGGACAAAACTAGCTGAAAAATAAGTTATTAGAGGAGAAATAGATGGGATATTCTATCGAGGTAGATGGGACAAATTTTGACAGTGAAGTGATCGAGAAATCCTATCTAAATACAGTGATTTTAGACTTTTATGCTCTCTGGTGTGGACCCTGTAAATTGGTAAAACCGATGCTAGAAAAACTAGCAAGTGAATATAATTTTATCCTAGCCAAAATAGATATAGATAAAAATCCCGAATTAGCCGAACAATACGATGTGGAAGGAGTTCCCGATGTGCGAATTGTCAGCAAGGGAGAAGTGTTACCCTGTTTTGTCGGTGCTTTGCCAGAAGAACAAATTAGAGACTTATTTTCCCGTCTGGATTTACAATCGGAATTAGAAACAGGATTAGCAGAAATACAAGAAGCGATCGCCCTCGATAATTTGCCCGCAGCCAAACAATTATTTGATCGTCTTTTTCCTAAATATCCCAACGAACAGCGATTAATTATTATGGCGGTAAAATTTCTCATGCGTCTAGAAAAATGGTCAGACGCTTATCGATTAATCAGTGCTATTAAAGAGGAAAATCCTGTTATTAAAGGTTGGAAAACTATCCTAGAATTCCAACAGTTAAAACCAGAAAATAATCCCCTCGATCTGATATTTTTTGCTGGGATTAATTTCGCTTTAAAAGAAGATTATGCCGCCGCTTTAGATAAACTGATCAGCCTGGTGGGAGAAAGTAGAAAATATCGTCAGGATGGCGCAAGAAAAGCCATGTTAGCCATATTTCAGATTTTGGGAGTTAGTCATCCCCTCACCCAAGAATACCAAGCAAAGTTAACATTTCTGCTCTACTAGGTAGGGTTTACTGAAAAAGTTTGTTGGTGGGGTTAGGAGTCGGTCAAAACTAAAGCAATTACCCTAGAAATTTCAACAAATCTATTCCTCGAATTTCTGTTGACAACTGCCAGGGAATTGCTAGAGACAAGACAGTTTATTTGTGGCGAATCATTTCATAGAGGGCAACGTATTCTTCCCCAGGGCGATTCCAAGAGTAATCGCATTCCATACCTTGAATCGCTAATTTTTGGAATTCTTCTGGTTGAGTGTACCACAATTCTAATGCCCGGGACATGGCTGATTCGAGGGCATTATTATCGGGATCAAAAAAGACAAAACCATTGCGTTCTTCCGGTTTGTGATAGGTATCATAATCGCGATCAAAAACCGTATTAACTAAACCACCAACTCCCCGGACGATGGGAACGGTTCCGTATTTTAAGCTGATTACTTGTGTCAGTCCGCAGGGTTCAAAATTACTGGGAACCACAATCATATCGGCCCCCGCATAAATGAGGTGAGATAATTCCTCATTAAAGCCCAATTCAATATGAACATCAGGGTTATTATTGAGGTGATTTTTCTCATGCCAGAACCAGTTATTAATTAACGATTCGGTGGCGGAACCTAAGAGGACAAATTGCGCCCCGCGAGCTAAGGCATAATACATGGCATGGTGAACTAAATGTACGCCTTTTTGGTCATCTAAACGACCGACATAACAAATTAAGGGTTTTTCTGCTTCATCTCTTAACCAGAGTCTTTCTCGCAGTGCCTTTTTATTGCGTGCCTTCTCGGAGAAGCTATCAACACCGTAGGGTGCAGCAATAAATTTATCCACTTCCGGGTTCCAGATATTGTAATCTAAACCGTTGAGAATGCCAGTAAATTTGTGTTGATGCTGGTGAATTGTATGACCTAAACCATAACTAACATCGGTGTGGTGTGCTTCCCAAGCATGGTGAGGTGAGACGGTATTGAAATAGTTGGCAAAAACGATCCCACCTTTCATAAAATTAATCACAAAAGGATTGAAGTTATCGCGCAGTCGGGCATAGCTAAAGTAGTAAGGATCGTTATTTAATCCTGTTGCCCAGAGAATTTCTGCACCTCCAAATCCTTGATGTTTAAAGTTATGGATGGTGTAAAGAACGCGCTGATTGCCCATACCATGATATTTATAAATTTCAAAAAGTAAGGGCGGAATTAAACCAGTTTGCCAGTCGTGACAATGAATTATATCGGGACGTTTATTACTTCTGAGCAAAAATTCTAAAGCGGCTTTAGAGAAGAAGGCAAAACGCATATTATCGTCTTTACAGCCGTAGTAAGTACCGCGATTAAAGAAATTATCCCCCGAATTAGGTTGAATAAAGAAACACAAGCGCCCGTGTACCCAACCACAAAAAACGTTACAGTGAATTGCGCCACCGTACCAAGGCACCCACAGGTCCCGATAAGCCTCGTGTAAGCCCCAAATTTGGTCGTAGCGCATACAATCATACATGGGTAGGATTAGCTCCACGCAATGACCGCGAATTTCCAATTCTCGACTCAATCCATATACCACATCCCCCAATCCCCCAGCTTTAATCACTGGGGCGCACTCAGAGGCAACCTGAACTATATACATATATCAATACTCCGTCGATTAATCTACAGGTCAGCTAGAAGCAATTTTTACAAAAGTATACAAGCTTCTGTGATTAAGTGGGTGGGTGGAATTAAATATAAGATGAACGTAGGTTGGGTTGAAGCATGAAACCCAACCCCCGCTCATGTTACGCTACCGCTAACCCATCCTACAAATAATTGTGCCTCCCTACTTAAATGGCTCGATCGAATTGGTTGCGGGTTGGGGTGTTGGGGTAGTGGGGTGTTGGGGTAGTGGGGGAATTTAGCTGAAATTTCCCCATCTCCCTATCTCCCTATCTCCCTATCTCCCCATCTCCCTATCTCCCGGCTCCTAAAGATTAACAGCGTTTTAACTGTCCTAGGAGCAAAATCACCTCATCGATGCCGTTTCTGAGGGTAGTGGCGGGTTTATCGCTGTTATTGACGGTTATGCTAAAGATTAGGGGTTGATTGTCGGCGGTTTCTAGATAACCTGCGAGAGCGGTAACTCCGGTTAAAGTCCCGGTTTTTGCCTGTAATCGTCCTTCTAGGGGAGTCTGGCGAAATCTATTGGTTAAAGTGCCATCAATGCCGCCAATGGCTAAAGAACGACGATAATCAGGGTTTTCTGCCATTAGTTGTAATATTTGACCTAAAGTCTTGGGTTTAATCAGGTTTTGTCGTGATAGCCCCGAACCATCGCCGATTTTATAACCATCGCTGTTAATTCCCAGTTTTGTTAAAGTTTCTTGCAATCCCGACACACCGCCGAGCATTTGTAGTAGGGTTTCGGCTAGTAAATTATCGCTATTTTTATTGACTTTTTCCACCAAATATGCTAGGGGTTCTGATTCTAAATTGGTGATCTCATAACCGCGAATTTCTGAGCTAATTTCGGCGTTTTTAACGGTAATTCCCGCTTTTTCAAGGATATTACGCCAGCGAGCCAGGAAATACTCCGAAGGTTGGGGAATAGCTAAATTAAAATCATCTTGACTATCAATCGCCAGAGAACCGGTGATAATCAGGCGATTATTGGCTAAATTGCCCTTAATTGCCAGAGTATTCGGGCTTCCTTGCGCTGCGGTGCTGGTTTGATTCTCAATTAGCCATTGTTTAGCGGCAATGGGATCAGACCATTGTAAATCTAAGCTTTGCCCCAATTGTCGCGGTAAAAGCCTTAAATTGACGGAATTTTCGTTTAAAACCAAGCTAGAAGCGGGTACAGCATAGTCAAAAAAGACATCTTCCCATTCCCAAGTTTTTTGACTATCGGAGACGACAAAAGGACTAGCAACGACAATTAAGCGAGAAATTGAGTTAATTCCCCCTGCTTTTAACTTTTCTGCTAATTTCTCTAACTTTTCTGTGGTTATGGTTGCATCTCCCCTGCCGACTAAGGTTAAAGTCTCTAAATCGGGGGGGTTGCCTTGGGCTAAAATGGGGGTTTTCAGACGATAATCGCGGTTAAATTTGCTAAAAGCGGCGGCAGTGGTTAATAATTTCGCGGTAGAAGCGGGAGTAAAAAAGTTATTTTCGTGGAGACTATAGAGATTTTCCTGAGAATTGAGGGATTTTACTAAAATTCCCCAATAAGTGCCTTGATAATCGGGGCGGTCCAAAATGCGATCAATCTCGGTGGCTAAGTCTGCCGGACAGATAAACTGGGAAGGGGGGGAATTGTCTTGACTGATGGGGGTTGCGAGGGTGACGGGATGGTTTACCCAGAGAAATAGGGAACAAGTCCCCAAGAGAAAAGATAATTTCGAGCGGCGTGTTAGCATAGAATTAAATCTTGGCAGTAGATAAATTGACTCTAAGTAGCTGGTTATAATTAAATTAAAAATGGATTTTAGGTTTGATCCCCCCTGCCCCCCTTAATAAGGGGGGTGCCGATAGGCGGGGGGATCTGAAAGTTTTTAATACCTACCTACTTAATTTAGCAGCCTTAGTGACCATATTGTCCTAGTTACTGAATAGATTCACTTAGGGATTGATCCGAGATATTCGCTTCCTTTTTTGCCCAGAAAGTTTCTTGATTCCGTCAAATTTCTATACATTCGCGAGGATATTTTTATGAGTTATGATTTTGATTTATTCGTGATTGGTGGTGGTTCTGGGGGTATTGCCACCGCTAGACGGGCAGCCGAATACGGGGCAAAAGTGGGATTAGCAGAATACGATCGCTTGGGAGGAACCTGTGTTAATCGTGGTTGTATTCCCAAAAAATTAATGGTTTATTCTAGTCGTTTTCCGCAACTATTTAAGGATGCGGAAGGTTACGGTTGGAGTCCAGTAGAGAGTCAGTTAAATTGGCAAAAATTAATTAGCGCCGTTAATCAGGAAACTATCCGTTTAAATGGCATTTATCAAAAGATGCTCGATAATTCTCAAGTGACGATTTTTCCTAATTATGCCAAGTTTATTGATACCCATACCCTAGAGGTAGGAGAGGAGAAAATTACTGCCGATAAAATTTTAATTGCCGTGGGGGGACATCCCGTTAAACCCGATATTCCGGGGATAGAACATACAGTAGTTTCTGATGCCATGTTTCAACTGCCAGAACAACCGAAAAGAATTATAGTTTTAGGGGCGGGATATATTGGGGTGGAATTTGCTGGTATTATGCACGGATTGGGGACGGAAGTGGTGCAGTTAATCCGTAAAGACAAGATTTTAAGAGGGTTTGATGAGGATATCCGCGATGAGATTCAAGCAGAAATGATCCGTCAGGGAATTAAAATTATGCCCGAAACTTTCCCCACTTCGATCGAGAAAACTGCTGAGGGGTTAAAAGTACATATTCAGGGGAAAGAAACTGGAGAAATTATCTTTGTTGATGCCCTAGGATTAGCCGCTACTGGAAGAATTCCTAAGCTGGAAAAATTGGGCTTAGAGAATGTCAATGTCGAGGTAAAAAACGGGGCAATTGTTGTCAACGAGTATAGCCAAACCAGCGAAGACAATATCTATGCCGTGGGCGATTGTACTGATCAAATTAATTTAACTCCCGTCGCCATTAATCAGGGGCGAGCTTTTGCCGATACAGTCTTTGGTAATAAACCCCGGTTAATGAGTTATGAAAACGTTCCCTCGGCAGTATTTTCTACTCCTGAAGCGGCGACGGTGGGATTAACAGAATTGCAAGCCAAAAACCTATATGGTGACACGGGAATTAAAGTTTATCGGTCTAAATTCCGCCCCGGTTACAATGTTTTACCAGGCCGAGAGGACAAAACTTTGATGAAATTAGTTGTCCATCAGGAAAGTGGTAAAATCCTTGGGGCGCACATGGTAGGAGATCACGCCGCAGAAATTATTCAAGGAGTAGCCATTGCCGTAAAAATGGGTGCAACAAAAGCCGATTTTGATGCCACTGTCGGCATTCATCCCAGTGCTGCCGAGGAATTTGTCACCATGCGTTAATTAAGTAGGTAGGCGTTAAAAATTATCAGATCCCCCCGCCTATCGGCACCCCCCTTATCAAGGGGGGCAGGGGGGATCGAACCTAAAATCCATTTTTAATTTAATTATAACCAGCTACTTAACAATTTTAGGTGTGTTAAACCAACCTAACACACCAGAGAAAATTAACCCTTTTGGCTATTGACAATTGAGCCATTTTGTGATGGTTTTTCGGCTAATTTTTGAGCGAGATTTAAGATATCGGAGGGGAGCATAATCACGGTACTGGTGTTATTTTCCGCTCCAATTTCCGTTAACATTTGTAGGCGGCGTAATTCCAAAGCGGCGGGATTTTCCATGATTAATCGGGAAGCTTCCGCTAATTTTAGGGAGGCTTCCTGTTCTGCGGCCGCTTTAATCAAACGGGCCCGTTTTTCTCGCAATGCTTCCGCTTCCTTGGCCATAGCTCGCTGCATACCGGTGGGAATTTCCACATCTTTCATCTCCACCCGTTCGATATCAATGCCCCAAGGTTCGCTAATTTCATCGACAATTTGTTGAACCGCATGATTAATTTTGTCTCGTTTTTGCAAGACATCATCGAGATGATTTTGACCAACTACATTTCTTAAAGTGGTCATGGCCGCTTGATAAACGGCCGCAGGATAGGATTCGACTTTATTAATCGCTTTGCTAGGGTCGATAATGCGATAGTAGAGAACCGCATTAACCTTAATTGTGACATTATCGGCGGTGACAGTTTCTTGCGGGGCGATATCGACGGTTTTGGTGCGAATATCCAGCTGCATTTTTTGGTCAACTAGGGGAATGATCCAGTACAGTCCAGGGCCTTTGGTGTCTTGATAACGCCCTAGACGAAAGATAACACCACGCTGGTATTCTCGATCGATTTTAAAGCCATTTAATCCCAGAATGCCCGCTATCAATAGGAAGGATGCTAAAAATTCCATATTAATTACCAGTTATCGGGTTCAAGTTAATCGGTGTGCGGTGACATCTCAATTGCCATCTCCTCGCTCCTGACCACTAATACATTCATTCTAGACAGTAACCGGGCTGTCGGGGAAACTCATAACGAAATATTACAATTTTTAGGAATTGCCCAACCAGCAGGGATGACTCGACTTCCAGACCCCGACCTGAGATAAACTACAGAATGTTATCAGAATTTACCTTGATATTATGAGCGTAGTTAGCCAAGTCATCCTCAAAGCCGACGACGAACTTCGTTATCCTAGTAGTGGTGAACTACAGGGTATCGGGCAGTTTTTAAAAACCGGTGAGCAGAGAATTCGCATTGCCGAGACTCTCGCTGAAAATGAGAAAAAAATCGTCGATCAGGCTCAAAAACAACTGTTCAAGAAACGTCCCGATTATAGAGCGCCGGGGGGTAATGCCTACGGTCAGCGTCAATATAATCAATGCTTGCGCGATTATGGTTGGTATCTGCGTCTAGTTACCTATGGGGTATTAGCCGGAGATAAAGCACCGATCGAACAAACCGGCCTAATCGGGGTCAAAGAGATGTATAACTCTCTTAATGTTCCCGTCCCCGGCATGGTGGAGGCGATTCGTTGTCTCAAAGAGGCCGCTTTAGGTCTTTTGACTCAAGAGGATGCCGTGGAAGCAGCCCCCTACTTCGACTTTATCATCCAGTATATGTCCTAAGCGATCGGGACAACTCCACGGGCCTGAAGTCTGAAAAGGGGCAATTTTCGTCTCTTTCAGAGTTCAGGCTTGACTTTTTTCAGTGATCAGTAAACAGTGATCAGTGATCAGTAAGCAGTAAACAGTAATCAGTGAAAAGACAGTAGTAAACTGGCATTTGATCAGGCTCACTTAATACATACTGCTCACTTAGGATACTGGCTCTTCGGTTTGTGTTATGCAATGGACGGGGGTTATAAGGGATGGAACCCTTATATAGAAAGGCATTTAGCGATTTTTGTCAATTGTTTTTGCTCTAGAGCGAACTAATCAATTAAGTCTCTTGCCAGATAAGGATTTAGTCGATTTATGCCCCCCTATCGAACCATACCAAGTAACGAAGAACCTTAATACTCAAAACTGATAACTAATAACTCAAAACTGATAACTGATAACTGATAACTGATAACTGATTATGTTTTGGCGTATTATACTACTTACTTTTCTGATTCCATCGGTCTATGGGCTGTTTGGCTGGTCGATCGCCCATGAGCGTTTATCATGGAGTGATTGGTTACTTGCCCGCGGTGATGAGATGAATTGGACTCTCACTAGCGAATGGCTAGAAATCATCATCTATATCCTAGCGGTAGGGGTTATCCTCTCAATTGCCCTAGGATTAACTCTGTTTAGTCACTTAATGCCGGTATTTTTCCGCAGTTGGTTTAAAAACGATATTAGTGCTGTATTATCAATTCTCGGCTGGTCTTTGGCGGTAGTTTTTATCTTCCACAAGTGGGCGGTATTTAGTCGAGTTTTAATCCTCTTAGCCGCCACTATCCTTGGTCGTCTAGAACTTCAGGAAGCAGGTTACAATAGGTGGCAAGTTTTCCTGATGCTCACCCTCCTCTGCTTAGGTAGTTTTGGCTTGGGAATTTGGGCTTATAATCTTTGGGGTCACGAATTTCATCGAGTCACCAATAATTAATCTTATCTCTAATCTTTAAAAAGTATGCCCCAAAAAAATAACGATACGCTCAAACGAGTCTTAATTGTTTCCTCTGGTTTAGTATTTCTGGCTTTAATGGTGGTGCCAACCTTAGGTTTATTGAAAAATAATAATTCTAATTCCCCCCAAGGCAATCAACCCGGGCAAGAGGCAACTATTCCTCCCGAAAAATTAGAAGAAATGGTCAAAGGTTACGAGAAAATTCTCGAACGTGAACCAGATAACCCCACTGCTTTGCAAGGACTAGCCCAAGCTCGTTTACAGTTAAAAGATTTTATCGGAGCCAGAGAACCTTTAGAAAAGTTATATCAAAAATATCCCGACAATCTGGAAGTGATGCTAGTTCTTTATGGAACAAGATTACAAACTCAAGACGTTTCTGGGGCGAAAAGTCTCCTAGAAAAATTAGTCAAAGACTATCCCCAAGAACCAAAATTTAAGGAGGAATTAACTCGTTTAAATCAAGCGATTGCGGCAGCTTCTCAACAGCCACCCCCAGAGACTAAAAAGTAATGAAAAAAGAATTAATTATCGAAGCTGGGCGAAGGGAAAGACAATATCGAGCATTTTTTATTTCTTGACTTGGCCCGATTATCGGCATTGCTTGGGCATTACTGCGGCCATTCTTCGGTAAATTAGCCCGTTTGCCTAGGGATGGTGCTGCCCCCTAGACGACTAGAAAGAAACTTCGCCAATATCATCTAACCCTGACATTAGCTAACTTTGTTAGATAAGAACTTTTTTAGGAATTATGATCGGCCTATAATAGTAACTGTAGTCACCCCTATCCTTTAGCGATAATTCTTGGTTTGGGGTTGATGTCCTTCAGCGCAAGCGAGATTGGTTATGAAAATTAGCGAACTAGAAAACTACTTGGCTCAGGTTAAGTCAGAGATTGGTGACATCGATATCGTCTATCAATGTCACAGCCAGCACTATAGTTGGTTGGACAAAATGAGAAGCCATCAACTGAAAGTGTTAAAAAATACCGCCGACACTAAACTATTAATTTCTCTGCAATAGCCATTTTCTCTTGCTAGATGCCGGCAAGGTAATCCAGTCTGTCTAATCTGCTTAACAGTTTATCTTTTCTTCGCTGTCGATAGGTTCTTAAACCAGCCGCGTCGCCAAAAGAAAATGATTAAACTGAAAGCAACGGTTAGCATCAACACCCAGACGAACACATAGCCCCAATACCATTCTAATTCGGGCATATTATAGGGAGATTTATCAGTATTAAAGTTCATGCCATAAATACCGACAATGAAGGTGAGAGGGATAAAAATAGTCGAGATTACCGTTAAAGTTTTCATAATCTCGTTCATTTTATTACTCACGGAAGAAAGGTAAAAATCCATTAAACCATTGGCGAATTCCCGGTAATTTTCGATAACATCGAGGATTTGTACCACATGGTCATAACAGTCTCTTAGATAGGGTTTAATCGTTGTATCGATGACAATATACTCATCCCGTAAAAGAGCATTGAGGGTATCCCTTTGCGGCCAAATTGCTCGTCGCAGGGAGAGTAATTCCTGACGTAGTTGGTAAATTTTTGATAAAGTCTGCTCCGTGGGACTAGCTAAAATTTCGTTTTCTAACTCCTCGATTCTTTCTCCGTAGGACTCTAAAACAGGAAAATAACCGTCAATAATAGCATCCCAAATTGCGTAGGCTAAATAACCCGATTTTTGCTGCCGGATGGAACCTTTATTTAAACGGATTCTTTCCCTAACTCCCTCTAAAGAATCGTATTGTCCTTCTTCCTGCACGGTTAAAACATAATTCTTCCCGACTATTAAACTGATTTGTTCTAACAAAAAACCCTGATGATCGATCAGGATGGCCATTGGCACTATAATTAAAATATAATTCTCGCATTCTTCCACTTTTGGTCTTTGGGGAATACTGACTATATCCTCAAGGGTTAAGGGATGCAAATGAAAAATTTCCCCCAACTCTTGCAGTTTATCTTCATTACCCAAACCGACGATATCGATCCAAGAGATGGAATCATTGGATAAATATTTAAGACAGTCTTGAGGTAAGAGATTGTTAACTATAGTCGCTTGTTGACGGTTATAATTAATTAAAAATATCTCGGTAGCAACGGCATTTTCATCGATGGTGATTAACCCTGGCATCGTCCCGGGTTGGTTATAGTGATAATCGTAAAGGTGGGGTTTTGTCCGGGAGGATTTTCGCCCTTTTTTATACCTAGTTAATCTTTTGTTATTGCTCATAGTTGAGATCGATCGCTGTTGGCCTTTTTCTTAGCATTGATCACTCAAAAATTCCTCAATTTTTAGCTAACTTTAAGATTGTCCCAGACTGTTAAGTAGTTGGTTATAATTAAATTAAAAATGGATTTTAGGTTGGCTCCCCCCTGCCTCCCTTGATAAGGGGGGTGCCGATAGGTGGGGGGATCTGAAAGTTTTTAATACCCACCTGCTTAAAAAACGAAGATTAAACGTAAATGCCAATTATTAGCCGTTTCTCTCTCGATTTCGATGCGACGGATAAACTCGCGAAAATAAAAACGACGCTCGATTTCCGATAAATCTCGCCAAAATTGCGGAAAAGCAACGGCACGAGCGATAATAGTCAGGTTATCGGGGGGTAATTGGTCTAAACGTCCTTGAATCTGTGCGATCTCGTTTTTAAGTTTATAGGCCCTGAGATTAGCCGTTTCTTGATCTAAAATTCCCGCCGCTTCTAGGGAGGGCAATTGCGACAAAATATCGTTTTTTTGCCCTATTTCCTCGCTCATTCCCCGTTTGATCGTCTCTAAATCAGGTAAAGATATCTGAGCGATCGTCGCTGGTAGGTCTTGACAAATGCGCTCGATTGTGCTACGAAGAATTTTTTCATAAGCGATCGCCGAACATTTTTTTGTCCGGGGACATTGCAAAGGTCGCAAATAGAGGTATTCTGTGCCTTTTCCTCGCGCTGTCACTTTGGTAATCGTCATCCCCGATTGACATTGATTACAGACGACTAAACCCGCTAAGGAACGCGGGGCGCTGGCACTGCGGGGGGGTAATTTGCGATTATTTCTCAGGATGCGATCGATCTGGGCTGCTTCTTCCCGGGAGATAATCGGGGTGTGGGTATCGGGGATAATATCTTGACCGAGATAGCACAAATCACCGCGATAAACGGGATTAGTTAGCCATTTATGGGCAGTAGCTACCGATATCTTTTTGCCGTAGCGTTTTTCTAGATAGCGCACCGTGGAACGCAGGGAAGCGGAAATCAAAAAGCGATCAAAAAAGTCTTTGACTACCGGTGCGGTACTGCGATCGAGTATATAACGCTCCTTGCCACGACGATAACCGTAGGGTGCTTTTCCGGGGGGAGGCAAAGCTTGCAGACGATTGTGAGCGTGACCTGCTTTTAAACGATTACTTAGTTCGTTTTTTGATATTTCTTGCAGAATCTTGGCAAAATTCAGCTTATAATCTGGGTCTTCTAGGGCAATTATATCTATGTCGAGGGCTTCTAAGGATTGTAAAATTTTGCTAACTTCTGTGCCATTGTCTCCCAATTCTGCTAGGCGACGTAGGATCAGCAGTCGGGGGGAGTTCCTTGACAATCGCGGAGCAGTTGCTGCCGTTGTGAGCGATCGCCAAAATCCTGATACACTTGTTCGGGAGAATAGGTCGAAATCGAGTTATCGGGGGGACTATCAAGCAGGGGATTGGTATAGGTGTAGGCGATAATTTTCATGTTTTGCCGAAATCCTGGTATAGATAAGCTGTACTGCCTTGAAACCGCGTCTTGAAAAGTTTAGTACAAATGCTCGAACTACCTCTCCCCGCTCCCAACTCCGGCACTCATAGACAGTCTTAACCAGTAATTTAGATAGTCAACAGCTTACCTGCGGGCGAATGGAAAAGGAATTTCTGTCCATCTCCCTAACCCCCGCCAGCTGGCGATCGTTCCGCTAGACTTGGCAATTTCTAGGCCGGGCGCGATTCGTCTAGGGAGAGGGTAAAGAGCGAAGGAAAACCGTGAGTATGGCGGTAATAATCGCGACGGTTACGGGGATAATCAGCGATTTCGCCCCTTTTAAATCGGATATATCCTTAACTAGCCCCGATTGTTCGTTTTCTAGCCTTTCTAACCGCTTATCCATTCCCTCGACTTTCTCGATTAATTTTGCCTGTCCTACCTCTAGTTTTGTCAGGCGATCATCGATTCGATCGATCTTTCCCTCGATCCGCGTCAGGATGGCTTCTAGGGAATAGGTGACGGTTTCTCCCGATTGACTCATAAACTAAATTCCTTGTTGCGGGGGATACTTCGCATTCTATCACTCCCGAAAGATGGCAGAATTACCAATCCAGAGGCAACGGCAACGATTATCAGCCTACAATATTACTAGGCGATCGAATAATCTCCGAAATTCAGATGAGTCAATTAAGATCTATTTCTGGGAAAAAGTTCGCCAAAATTTGAGAACGTCATTGAGAATTCAAGGTAGCCATCACATTTACTGTATTACTCGTTAAGACTGTCTATGAACCATCGTCAACAATTAATTCAAGAACTCGAACAAGCACCTGATGATCTAATAGAAACCGTATTAAATTTTTTACATCGAGTTCAGGCAACAGGCAACAGTCATCCTCTGGCCAAGTTTTCAGGCATTTTAAGCGATTCAGAGGCACAAGGACTACAACAAGCCATTAAAACAGAATGTCGTCAGGTAGATGTCAATGAGTGGTGAAATTGCCTTAGATACTTCTGCAGCAATTCGTTTTTTAAATGGAGACGTAGGGGTTACTAAAAGAGTGCTGGTACTACCAGAAATCATTTTACCAATGGGTGTGGTGGGAGAGTTACTATTTGGTGCGGAAAATTCCACGCGCCCCTTACAAAATTTACCTCGTTATTTGGATTTTATAGAAGCCTGTACGGTTTTACCATTGGGGAAAGAAAGGCTCTTCGTTACTTGTTATGGTTCGATAGGGGGGCATAAATCGACTAAATCCTTATCTGGCAAGAGACTTAATTGATTAGTTCGCTCTAGATAAAAAACAATTGACAAAAATCGCTAAATCCCTTTCTATATAAGGGTTCCATCCCTTATAACCCCCGTCCATTGCATAACACAAACCGAAGAGCCGAAAGAAACTGCCTCGGTTTATGCTCAAACTCGGTTAGCTTTGAAGCGCAAAGGACGACCCATACCCATGAATGATCTATGGATTGCTGCTCAATGTATAGAAAATAATTGGGTATTAGGGATCAGTAAAAAAGTAAACAGTGAAAAGACATTAGGAAACTTCTATTTAATACTGTTCACTGAAAACTCAAATCTGACGACTGATCACTGATCACTGATTCAAGACTGACTGCCGTTGATCAAAGTAATTACCGTCACTTCGGGGGGACAAAAAAGACGACCGGGAAAATAGGTTCCTAAGCCTCGATTGACATATAATTGATTTTCCCCGACTCGATGAAATCCCTCGGACCATTGCCAGTATCGGACTACTCTGCTAAACTGCCGGTGAAGGGGAACCCATTGACCATAGGGTTCGGGCAGCGATCGCCTAAGTTTCCCTAAAACTATCGGTAGGGAACCGATACCGGGGATAGTCACTTGACCTCCGTGGGTATGACCGGATAACTGCAAATCCACGCGCCAATCCTTTAAAATCATGGCTGTATCGGGATTGTGGGAAAGAACGAGTCTGGGTATATCGGGGGAAATTTGCTCGAGGATTTGCGGGAAAAATTCCCCGGACCAATAATCGGCCAATCCGACGATGGGAAAATTTTCGCCGTAGGGTGTGGCGATTTCATTCCAGAGTACCCGAATTCCCACGCTAGTTAAGGCTGATCTCACCGTTTCCCTGGCGTGGGGAAGATAACTGTCATGATTTCCTAAACAAGCATAAATACCCCCTTGACTTTCGAGAGCTTTTATGCTATCTACCAGGGTAAAAATTGGCTGGGGACTATCGGTAATAAAATCCCCCGTCAGGAAGATGAGATCGGGTTTTTCCTGATTAGTAATGGCGATCGCTTCTTGCAGGACAGCTACAGGCAAATGCTGTTCATCGCAGTGCAGATCTGACCACTGCACCAACTTGATCCCTTGCAGATGTGCTGGTAGGCCAGCAATTGCGATCGTTAATCTTTCTACCTGTAAGGATTCTAACCAAAAGGGTCGCATCGGTGAGCCGTTGTCGGTGAGTAGTTACCGAAAAATTGGGTGTGTCAACAGTCTATCAATTCCCGATGGGGTTGTTGGGGGATGCTTCCGCAAACATCCCTCTTTTGACCATTAGCCTTGAAATTTATCGATAATTCTCTCCATAGCGGCCTCGACGTTGGCACGACTATTAAAAGCCGACAGCCGGAAATAACCCTCTCCGGCGGCCCCAAAGCCGGATCCAGGGGTTCCCACCACATTACAGGTATGTAGCAGTTTATCGAAGAAATCCCAACTCGATAGACCCTGGGGCGTTTTTACCCAAACGTAGGGCGCATTTACGCCGCCATGGACTTCTAAACCAGCAGCGGTTAATTTTTCTCGGATAATTGTTGCATTTTGTAAATAAAACTTGACAAGTTCTTGTACTTGTGCTTGTCCTTCTGGGGAATAAACCGCCTCGGCCCCCCGTTGGACAATGTAGGAAACGCCGTTAAATTTGGTCGATTGCCGACGATTCCACAGTTTCCAGAGTTGCACATCGCTGCCGTCGGCCGCTTTGGCCATCAGACTTTGGGGAACCACGGTTAAAGCGCAACGGGTCCCGGTAAAACCGGCATTTTTAGAAAAAGAGCGAAATTCGATCGCACATTGCCGCGCCCCCTCGATTTCATAGATGGAGTGGGGTAAACTGGCATCGGTGATAAAGGCCTCGTAGGCTGCATCAAAAAAGATAATCGATCCGTTGGCCCTAGCATAATTAACCCAAGCTGTCAAGTGTTCTTTGGTAGCCGTGGCCCCGGTGGGATTATTGGGAAAACAGAGATAGATTAAATCGACTTTTTCCGTCGGAATCTGGGCAGTAAAGTTATTTTCGGCGGTAATTGGCAGATAAATCAAGCCCTCGTATTCGCCGCGTTCGTTGACCTCTCCCGTGTGTCCAGCCATAACGTTAGTATCGACGTAAACGGGATATACTGGGTCAGTAACAGCGATCGAGTTATTATCTCCAAAAATATCGAGAATATTGCCCGTATCACACTTAGAACCGTCGGAAATAAAGATTTCATCGGCATTTATATCACAGCCGCGAGCCTGAAAATCATGGACGGCGATTTTCTCCCTTAACCAAGCATAACCCTGTTCGGGCCCGTAACCCTTAAAGCTAGAGCGATCGCCCATTTCCTCCACTGCTTTGATCATGGCCTCGCGACAAGCTTGGGGCAAAGGTTCGGTGACATCGCCAATCCCCAGACGGATAATGTTAGCATCGGGATTGGCTGCCGCAAAAGCTTGGACTCGTCGGGCAATTTCCGGGAAAAGATAACCCGCTTTTAGTTTTAAGTAATTACTGTTAATGGTTGCCATAATTATTCTCGTTTCAGTCGCAACCTTTAATTTTATAACAGTCGGTCATCAGCCGTCAGTTTCGATCGCCCCCCTGCACGCAGTAGGATTGGGTGTAGGCGGTTGTCTTTCGATATACAATCAGAGAAAAACCTCTTAATAACTGACATTAGTATGGGTGAATCAAAACGTCGTCAATCGGCCCTGGGTGATAAGTATGGACAGGAAGAAAATATCCTGCCTTGGCTACCGATTACCAAAAGTCAAGCATCCCAAGCTTACAAGTTAACCACTAGGGGTGCCTGGATTGGTATAGGAGTTTTAGCCGGGGTTTGGCTAGTTATTCGTTTTGTCGGGCCGGCCTTCGGTTGGTGGGATGTCCAATAACTGGTTAAAGCTGCGTCAGTTTGGGGGTTAGGGTTTTAGGGTTTTAGGGTGTTGGGGTTTTAGTTGAAATTCCCCCACTTCCCCACTTCCCCACTTCCCCACTCCCACCAAAAAATTAATTTTATTGGTTTGCCAAGATCTGGTCATCGATCGCCCAGTCTATTTCTTGCCGATCGCGACCGGAAGCGAGATAATCATTCTGGAAGGAGTCTGTTAAACCACTGACGAGATCATATTCAGGCTGCCAGTTTAACTCCCAGGTAGCTTTATTGATATCAGCGTAAAAATGTTGAACCCGCAGGGGGAAAGGTTTCTTTTTGCCGAAGTCAAATTTTTTGGGGTTAACCACAGAAACCAAAAACCTACCTAAAGCTTTTTAAAGTTACTCATTTCTGTAGCTAGATAACTAAAATAAGTAACTTTGTCCAGCAATTCTCATTTTGAAACGATTTTGCGTTGTTTCAGCGATCTAGAGATTCGTTAAGAATTATTAACCCCTCTAGGTGCAGGGGTTTTAATGTCATGAAACCTTAAAATGAGAATTGCTGAACTTTGGCCACCGATAGATTTTAAGAAGGTTATCAGGTATAATCAAGACATGAAGCTAGTTGAACGTCATATTATCAGTCAAAACCATCCCTTCTGGTCAGAAATCGACCATTATGCCTTTTTGTCAAAAAACTTGTTCAATCTAGCTAACTACCATTATCGCCAATATTTCTTTGAAAACTCCCAAAAACTGAGTTTTAATCAACTCTATCATCTGGTATCTAAAACCTCAGATTATTTAGCTTTACCCACGAAAGTGAGCAAGCAGATAATCAGAAGATTAGATCAGGCTTGGATTAGTTATTTTGCCGCTTTTAGAGCTTGGAAAAAACACCCTGAAAAATTTTTAGGAAAACCTAAAATTATTAAGTATAAGGACAAAACCAAAGGAAGAAACTTGCTAATATATTCTCAGGAATCAATTTATAAAAAACCTCTAAAAGAAGGAATTTGTCACTTGTCTATGAGCGACTTAAAAATTACCACCTCCCTAAGAGAAATAATTGAAGTGAGAATTGTCCCCAAAAGTAGCTGTTATGTAATTGAAATAGTCTATGAAAGACGGTCGGAAACCACAGATAAACAAGAGATAGCTGGGATAGATTTAGGAGTTAATAACTTAATGGCTGTAACTACAAATCAAACAGGTGTAGCACCTCTTTTGGTAAATGGCAGACCGTTAAAAGCAATTAACACCTTCTACAACAAACAACGTTCCCGCTTACAATCTCAACTGAAAACCAGAAATAATCAACCCTCATCTAAGAGATTGATACTCCTAACCCATAAACGAAACTGTCGAGTAGAAAATTATCTACACACAGCCAGTAAAAAAGTAATAGATTGGTGTATTATTCATCAAATAGGGACATTAATAATTGGGCATAATGAGCGGATGAAACAATCTCTTAATCTAGGAAAAAGGAATAATCAACAATTTGTCAATATTCCCCATAATAGATTAATAGAAATGTTAACCTACAAAGCTCAATTAAAAGGAATAAAAGTCATAATAACTGAAGAATCCTATACCTCACAATCCAGTGCTTTAGATAGGGATGAGTTACCTAAATATGGTGAAGAAAAACCATTATTTAAGGGAAAAAGGTTAGCTAGGGGACTTTATAAAATGGGAACAAATCAGTTGTTAAATGCCGATGTCAATGGAGCATTTAACATCATTAGAAAAGTAATTCCTGATGTCATTGACCAGGGAATAAAGGGTTTGCCGTTTAATCCTGTAGTGCTTGACCCACTACGAATGACTAAGCTTTCAAGCTTTTAAGTAAGTTTGAGTAAGTTTAGTTGAGCGGTTATAGTTAACAATCTCGATTTCCTCGGCATTTTTCCCCATGGCTGCCGCGCAAGCTTTCGCTAAACCGTTAAAAGTTACATAGCGATCGCCAGAAATATTATACACTTGACCGATAGCCTGAGAATTACCCAATACTGCGGCCATGGCCTTGGCCAGATCGACAACGTGACCAAATTGGGTAAAATGTTCCCCATGACCGGGTATAGGAATAGGACGATTACGAACCAAACGGTCAAAAAACCAAGCTTCTAGGTCATTATAGTTGCCCGGTCCGTAGATATAAACCGGACGGATGGAAGTCCAGGGTAAACCCATCTCGCTTAAATAGTTTTCTGTCTCGTGTTTTCCGTTCTGTTAAACTTACTCAAATCTACTCATGAGCAAATTTGACGTTAACTTCCTGCTTCACTGTAGTAGTGTCGGCACTATCTACTCCACAAACTGACACGGTGGAACTCACCGCCAAAGAAGCTAGATTTAGACTAGCGTTCAAGTCTCGACCGCAAACTACATGGCATTGCTCACACTCAAAAACTCTTTCAGTTAAAGATAGAGACTCTTTCTTGTACCCACAATTAAAACAGGTTTTACTGCTAGGAAACCACCTATCGGCTATGATTAATTCCGAACCATACAACTGAGTTTTATAATCAAGTTGTCTTCGGAACTCGTAAAAACCCATATCCTGAATGGCTTTAGCTAATTTGTGATTAGCCATCATCCCAGACACATTTAAATCCTCAATTACTATCTGGCCGTGGTTCTTGGCTAAATAAGTGGTGAGTTTATGTAACGTATCTTTACGGATATTAGCTATTTTAAAATGAAGTTTAGCTATTTGCCGTTGGGCTTTGTTCCAATTATTTGAACCTTTTACCTTATGTCGGTTCAAGTATTGAAGTCTGGCTAATTGTTTTTCGTATTTACGATAACTTTTAGAGCCTTCAAACGTTTCACCTGTCGATAAAGTAGCCAAAGATTTAATTCCTAGATCACAACCAACTACATCATAAGTTTTATTGGTTGTTTGCTGTTCAACTTCCATCTTAAAAATAATAAACCACCTATTAGCTTTTTTACTAAAAGTAACAGATTTTGGCTGGTATCCATCAGGTAGCCGCTCGTAAGTTTTTAACCAACCAATCACAGGAACTTTTATCTTTTGATGGGCAATTTTAATGTTCCCATCTAAAGTGAAACTATCCTGTTTACCTTTATTCTTGAAATTTGGTGGTTTGGCTATCTTCTTGAAGCATCTTTTCCAAGCATCGGATAAAGCTCTTAACGCCCATTGGGGGCGCATTTAGACACTTGATAATACCAATCATGCTCTGATTTTACCAATGCTACCAACCATTTGTGAAGGTCAATAGCCGTAGGAAACTTGATTTTTTCATCAGGGTTAGCTTGATTATGGTCTAAAATTTGCTTGGTTAAAGCCAAACCCCAATTCCAAGCATGACGTGCGGTTCCTGCGTGTTGGGCTAATAATGAGCGTTGTTGATTATTTAGTTTTAACTCAGTCTTGAATCCTAGTAGCAACGTCTCTTAACTCCTCTACGATTTTTCTATTTTTATGGCTTCTAGAGCCATACAATCTAGCGGAAAATACCGTAATAATTTCTAAGACATCTGGCGCTAAATCCTCCTCAAATGTACTGTCTTCAGTTCGATTGATAATGACAACTTCAGTTCCGAATTGCTCGCACAGACTAAAGATTAGTTCATTACCAAATCTAAGTAATCTATCCTTATGAGTTAAGACCAATCTCTCTACTTTACTATCAACAATCAACCGAATTAATCGCTTTAATCCTTTTTTGTTGTAGTTAAGTCCTGAACCTAAGTCGTCTATAATTTCAACTTGCCAACCGTTTTGAGCGCAAAACAATTCGACAACTTCTTTTTGACGTTCTAAATCTTTCTTTTGGTCATGACTAGAAACACGGCAATAGCCAACAGTATAAGAGAGATTCTCTTTTAAACCAAGCAACTGAGAAATTGTATAACGACGATGCCCATTAGCAGTCCGTTCTGGAATTAGTTTACCTTCAGACTCCCAACGCCTTAACGTCGATACGCTTACACCTTTCAATTTAGCCGCTTCTGATCTGGTCAACTTACTCATAGGACTATTATAGCATAAGTCATGAGTAATTTTGGATAGTATTAGTTAGGTTTTTGGTTTCTGTGATTAACCCTCGATCGGTGCAGTTTGTGGCTTGTTAGTTGTTGGGTTTTGGGGGCATCCCTTAACTATAATACTAAATCGGTTGAGGAGAGGCACTCTTGGGATAGGGGGAATAAATAATCAGTCTTTGATAACCGGATTTAGTATGAATTGCCGAAGTTTCGGTAAAATAAAGGTAATTAGTCAACAGAGGAGGTCAAAATTATGACTTTAGCCAAGGTAAAAAATCTGTATGATCAAGATTTTGCTTTGTGGATAGAGAAAACGGTTAAGCAATTAAAATCCGGGGATTTATCTCAGGTTGATTTAGAGAATTTGATCGAGGAGGTGGAATCTTTGGGGAAAAGTCAACGCAAAGCGGTCGATAATTTTTTAACTCGTTTATTAGAACATTTATTAAAACGTTGTTATGTGGTTCTTCCCGATTGTTATCGGGGGTGGGAAATTGAAATTAGAAATTTTCGCAAGGAGTTGAAGAAGGAATTTAAGTATTCTCCTAGTTTAAAAAGGTTTATGATAGAGATTTTAGAAGAATGTTATCGAGAAGCTTTAGAAGCGGTGAAAGAGGATTATCCAGACTCTAATTTTCCCGATATTTGTCCCTTTGCTGAGGATATTGATGGTTTATTAAATCATAAGTTTTGGGAAGATGAAAAATAGGTCACACCCTAATCTTTGGGGGAATTGCCATCACTTGATTATTATTAATCACCAATTTACCGCCCAATTTTTCGATATTTTCCTTAGCTAACCTGCGGGTTTCTTCATCTTTGCTATTTATCCAGACTAACATCCAAGCACCGACTCTAGACGCGCGACTATCGGGATTAGTTTCTAAAAATTTTACTGTTCCCCTAGCGGATTTTTCGATAAATTTATTACCGGCAATTTTCGCCCAATCGGCGGCCATTTGATAGGATTTTTTCGCTGCGGGAATATCACCTAAAAATAATAGTTCATCCACTCCTTTATATAACCAAAGAAAATAGGCATCGGTGACATCAGGAGTGATTTTTGATAAACCTTTATTCATAATCTCAACGGTTCTTTCCGGTTTACCAGCATTCAGGGAAGAAGCGACAGACATCATCAAATAGGCGCGGACAAATTTGGGGTCATTTTTGGTGACAATTTCCATAAAATCGGGACTTAAACCGTAACCAGTTTCCCTACGAGCATCCCCATCGCCATAGTATTGTATAAACTGCAACATTGACCAATTGGCTAACATATTGTCAAAGCCAAAGGAAGGTATATTTTTTAATAACTGAACCTGAGCATTTTCTAGACGAGACTCTTGACGATAATTTCTATCTAATAACTTTTCTTTGGTCAAGGTTTTCACCTTTTCCTGTTGCATTTCCACAATAGCCATGATTAGTCCACCGATGACGGCGACTAAACCAAGAGTTTTAAGTAAGGATAGATTGAGAGATTTTTTTGCACCTACCATAGCTTTAAATAAAAGTCAATAATCAGTAACGTAAGTAGCTGGTTTTAATTAAATTAAAACATGGATTTTAGGTTCGATCCCCCCTGCCCCCCTTGATAAGGGGGGTGCCGATAGGCGGGGGGATCGAACCTTTATCCCCCCTTAATAAGTAGGGTTAATTCATGAATTAACCCTACCATCGCGGTTAATTCATGAATTAACCCTACGATGAATTAACCCTACGATGAATTAACCCTACGATGAATTAACCCTACGATGAATTAACCGACAAATCACGCCCTTCATAATTATAACCATTTACTTATCAACAAAAATAAAAGATTTTTGGGGTTATTTTAATTAATTTCAATGCCATTAACACAGCTAAGAACACCGGCGGAATTACTGGTAGAAACATTATCTTCCAAAGGAGTTTCATCCTCGCAAACAATACCAGTATAGGCCCCGGCTGCCGTTTGTCCAGACGCTCCGGCATAATTTTTAATATCGTCAGCAAATGGAGTCAAAGCATCCAATTCATAGGCGGCTCCAAAAGCATTGGGAGTGGGAGTTCCTACTTCGCTGATATTATAAAATGTTAGGGAAATAGTGGCAGCTTCCAGAGATAGTTCAGATAAAGTAGCAAAAGTCCCTTTTTCATAACGATAACCCTGTTGGGCGCGATTGATTAATCCCAGTGCCGCGCGCGCTTCTGCTTGCCTACCCTTAGCGACTTGTCCAAAGAGATTCGGTAAACTGATGGCAGCGAGAACCCCCAATAAAATCACCACTACTAACAATTCTATTAGAGTAAAACCCCTCGCTTTTTTTGCCTGTGATTTGATTGCTGAAAAAAGAAGGTATTTCATGGTTAGGCCCTGGCAATATTGACTATATTTTGGGTGTTGGGGTGTTGGGGTGGTCACTGCGTGCGCGTTGCGGGGGGTGTTGGGGTGTTCGGGTGTTGGGGTGTTGGGGTGTTCGGGTGTTCGGGTGTTCGGGTGTTGGGGTTTTGGGGTGTTCGGGTGTTGGGGTGTTCGGGTGTTGGGGTTTTAGTTGAAATTCCCCCACTTCCCCACTTCCCCACTTCCCCACTTCCCCACTTCCCCACTTCCCCACTTCCCCACTTCCCCACTTCCCCACTTCCCGAAAAAAATCAAAAGCGCAAGGTTTCCAAGAGAAAATTTCCCTGCCACCTTCCGCTAGATTATCAATTGTTGGTTATTATGCCAGAAAGCTTTTAGGCAATCTGGGAAGAATATCTATCTGACCCGGGTACCAGTAGTGCAGGTAGCAGCAGTTGTTGCTGCTGCTACTCCAGCAGTAGGATTAGCTGCTTCACAGATGATTGTTCTGACAACACCATCGGCGTCTTGAGATACCGCAGCAGAGTAGTCGCGAATATCGTCGGTGAAGGCGCCGATAGCTGAAGCATTAGTTAGAGCAGAAGTGGTACTGGTGGCGGTAGGTCCGGTATAATTATAGTATTGAGGTTCTATAGATACGGGCAAGTCGCCGGTACTTACACTGCCAGCAGCGGCAGTAAATAGTCCAAAATTTCCCTGTTCTAAGCGGTAAGCCTGTTGAGCGCGGTTAACGGTACCGAGGTGGGTGCGAGCTTCCGCTTGTCTGCCTTTGGCTATCTGACCGAGGAGGTTGGGGAGAGCGATGGCGGCGAGTACACCGATGATGATAACGACAACTAGGAGTTCGATGAGGGTGAAACCTTTGTTACCGTTCTTTTTGTTGAGAGTTTGGAGGAGTTTGAATTTGAAGGTGGAGTTCATGGGTATATCCTTTGGTAAGTGTTTTTTGTTCTCTATAAACAACTTACCCACCTGTTTCAGAAAACCTATCACCCTTGGGAAAGATTTTTTTTGGGGAAGTGGGGGAGTGGGGTGATGGGGGAGTGGGGTGATGGGGGGTGGGGTGATGGGGGAATGGGGTAGTGATGGGGTGGTGGGGTGATGGGGTGGTGGGGTGATGGGGAATTTTCCTGAATTTAGGTTTGACAAGAGGTATTTATAAGGGAAAGTAAGAATCATCCATCAGGAAAGGGGAATTATGGTGCAAAAACCTAAGAAATTGCTGAACACCCATGAAGATCTAGAAGTTTATCAAATCGCTTTTAATCTGGCTATGGAAATCTTTGAACTGTCTAAAAAGTTTCCTGGGTCGGAAAAATATTCATTAATTGATCAAATTCGACGTTCTTCTCGTTCTGTCTGTGCTAATTTAGCGGAGGCATGGCGTAGAAGACGATATAAGGGTTCATTTTTGCTGAGATTAAATGATGCGGAAGCAGAAGCAGCAGAAAGCCAAGTATGGTTAAAATTTGCTGTTAAATGCCAATATTTAGATATTGAGACTGGTAGAAAACTTTATGGTCAGTATAATAAGGTTTTAGGACTGATCGTCATCATGACTAATAATGCCGATAAATGGCTACTAAAAACCCCAAAATCCCCAAAACCCTAATTCCCCAAAACCCCAAGTTCCCATTTCAGGTTAGGTTTAAGTATCGGGGGTAACTTCTAGGGATTGGGGAAAAAACCGAAAAGTTTAGCGGCACCTCCCAAGACAGCAACCACCAAAGCTATCAAAATCCCCCGGTTGGTAAATTCCTGATAACCAACCCGTACCGTTAATCCCTCGATTTTCTCGTCTAATACTTTAATATCGCCTTTTAACTCTCCCTTGAGTTCGGCCTGTCCGATTTCTACTTTGGTTAGCCGGTCTTCTACCTTGTCAAATCTCTCATCTACCTTGTCAAATCTCTCATCTACCTTGTCAAATCTCTCATTCATCCGTTTTTCAAGGGAGTCGATTTTCTCATCCATCCGTTTTTCAAGGGAGTCGATTTTACTCTCAATCCTAGTTAGGACAGCTTCTAGGGAATAAGTTACAGTTTCGTTAGACATTTTGCTATACTCCTCTGGGGTTTTCGGGTTTTTGAGCGGCCATTTATTATGATCATAAGGCCTCTAGCCTTGCCTAGGAGCCAGTTCTAGGGATTGGGGAAAAAACCGAAAAGTTTAGCGGCACCTCCCAAGACAGCGACCACCAAAGCTATCAGAATCCCCCGGTTGGTGAACTCCTGATAACCAACCCGTGCCGTTAATCCCTCGATTTTCTCGTCTAATACTTTAATATCGCCTTTTAACTCGGCCTTGAGTTCGGCCTGTCCGATTTCTACTTTGGTTAGCCGGTCCTCTACCTTGTCAAATCTCTCATCTACCTTGTCAAATCTCTCATTCATCCGCTTTTCAAGGGAGTCGATTTTCTCATCCATCCGTTTTTCCAGAGAGTCGATTTTACTTTCAATTCTGGTTAGGACAGCTTCTAGGGAATAAGTTACAGTTTCGTTAGACATTTGCTAGACTCCTAAAGTTATCAATAGTTTTCGGGGTGTGAGACTGGAGAATTTTAGGGATTGTTACCGAGGAAAAGAATTCTAATCGCAACGGTGATAATTGCACCGATAGCGGCACTCATGGCACCGATAAGGATAGGGACAATCAGACCTCGAAAACCCTGTAGGTCAGAAATAGTCTTAACTAGAGTGTATTGCTCATTTTCTACTTTTTCTAGTCTTTTATCCATCCCTTCGACTTTCTCGGTTAGTTTAGCTTGTCCTACCTTTAAATCATTTACATCTCTTTGCAAAGTATCGATTTTCTGATTGACATCTTTTTGCAAGGTGTCCATTTTCTGATTGACTTCCTTGATGCTGTCTTTAATTTCCTTAAGGACCGATTCTAGGGAATAGGTGACGGTTTCGTTAGACATTCTGCTAAACTCCCAAAGTTATCAATAGTTTTCGGGGTGTGAGACTGGAGAATTTTAGGGATTGTTACCGAGGAAAAGAATTCTGATAGCAACGGTGATAATTGCACCGATAGCGGCACTCATGGCACCGATAAGGATAGGGACAATCAGACCTCGAAAACCCTGTAGGTCAGAAATAGCCTTAACTAGAGTGTATTGCTCATTTTCTACTTTTTCTAGTCTTTTATCCATCCCTTCGACTTTCTCAGTTAGTTTAGCTTGTCCTACCTTTAAATCATTTACATCTTCTTGCAAGGTATCGATTTTCTGATTGACATCTTTTTGCAAGGTGTCCATTTTCTGATTGACATCTTTTTGCAAGGTGTCCATTTTCTGATTGACTTCCTTGATGCTGTCTTTAATTTCCTTAAGGACCGATTCTAGGGAATAGGTGACGGTTTCGTTAGACATTTGCTAGACTCCTAAAGTTATCAATAGTTTTCGGGGTGTGAGACTGGAGAATTTTAGGGATTGTTACCGAGGAAAAGAATTCTGATAGCAACGGTGATAATTGCACCGATAGCGGCACTCATGGCACCGATAAGGATAGGGACAATCAGACCTCGAAAACCCTGTAGGTCAGAAATAGCCTTAACTAGAGTGTATTGCTCATTTTCTACTTTTTCTAGTCTTTTATCCATCCCTTCGACTTTCTCAGTTAGTTTAGCTTGTCCTACCTTTAAATCATTTACATCTTTTTGCAAGGTGTCCATTTTCTGATTGACTTCCTTGATGCTGTCTTTAATTTCCTTAAGGACCGATTCTAGGGAATAGGTGACAGTTTCGTTGGACATTTTGCCATACCTCTATACAGTTTGGGTTTTTGAGCGGTCATTTATTATAATCCTAATGGCTGTAAACGTCTCTGGTGGCCAGTTCTAGGGATTGGGGAAAAAACCGAAAAGTTTAGCAGCACCTCCCAAGACAGCAACCACCAAAGCTATCAGAATCCCCCGGTTGGTGAACTCCTGATAACCAACCCGTGCCGTTAATCCCTCGATTTTCTCGTCTAATACTTTAATATCTCCTTTTAACTCTCCCTTTAACCCCTCGATTTTCTCGTCTAATACTTTAATATCGCCTTTTAACTCGGCCTTGAGTTCGGCCTGTCCGATTTCTACTTTGGTTAGCCGGTCTTCTACCTTGTCAAATCTCTCATCTACCTTGTCAAATCTCTCATTCATCCGTTTTTCAAGGGAGTCGATTTTACTCTCAATTCTGGTTAGGACAGCTTCTAGGGAATAGGTGACAGTTTCGTTAGACATTTGCTAAACTCCTATAGATTTTTGAGTTTTTCGAGCAGCTATTTATTATGATCATAAGGGAAGTAACCATTTCTAGGAGCCAGTTCTAGGGATTGGGGAAAAAACCAAAAAGTTTAGCAGCACCTCCCAAGACAGCAACCACCAAAGCTATCAGAATCCCCCGGTTGGTGAACTCCTGATAACCAACCCGTGCGGTTAATCCCTCGATTTTTTCGTCTAATACTTTAATATCGCCTTTTAACTCGGCCTTGAGTTCGGCCTGTCCGATTTCTACTTTGGTTAGCCGGTCTTCTATCTTGTCAAATCTCTCATTCATCCGTTTTTCAAGGGAGTCGATTTTACTCTCAATTCTGGTTAGGACAGCTTCTAGGGAATAGGTGACAGTTTCGTTAGACATTTGCTAGACTCCTAAAGTTATCAATAGTTTTCGGGGTGTGAGACTGGAGAATTTTAGGGATTGTTACCGAGGAAAAGAATTCGGATAGCAACGGTGATAATTGCACCGATAGCGGCACTCATGGCACCGATAAGGATAGGGACAATCAGACCTCGAAAACCCTGTAGGTCAGAAATAGCCTTAACTAGAGTGTATTGCTCATTTTCTACTTTTTCTAGTCTTTTATCCATCCCTTCGACTTTCTCGGTTAGTTTAGCTTGTCCTACCTTTAAATCATTCACATCTTCTTGCAAGGTATCGATTTTCTGATTGACATCTTTTTGCAAGGTGTCCATTTTCTGATTGACATCTTTTTGCAAGGTGTCCATTTTCTGATTGACTTCCTTGATGCTGTCTTTAATTTCCTTAAGGATCGATTCTAGGGAATAGGTGACAGTTTCGTTGGACATTTGCTGGACTACTAGGGTTATCAATAGTTTTGAAAGTGGGAGACTTGGCTAAGATAAAATTGGGAATTTTAGGGATTATTGGTAAATAGCGAGCGCAAACTGACGGTAATTAAAGAACCACCCAAGAGGGTAATTAATGCCCAAATTTGATTTTTTTGAGTGCCTTTCATGTCTCTAACCTGTTCTTTTAAGTCTTTAACTTCGCTTTTGATTTCTGCTTGCGCTATTTTTATCTCGGTGACATCTTTTTGTAAAGTATCAATTTTCTGATTGACTTCTTTTTGCAAGGTATCGATTTTCTGGTTGACATCCTTGATGCTGTCTTTAATTTCCTTAAGGATCGATTCTAGGGAATAGGTGACGGTTTCGTTAGACATTTGCTAAACTCCTATAGATTTTTGAGTTTTTCGAGCAGCTATTTATTATGATCATAAGGGAAGTAACCATTTCTAGGAGCCAGTTCTAGGGATTGGGGAAAAAACCAAAAAGTTTAGCAGCACCTCCCAAGACAGCAACCACCAACCACCAACCACCAAAGCTATCAGAATCCCCCGGTTGGTAAATTCCTGATAACCAACCCGTGCCGTTAATCCCTCGATTTTCTCGTCTAATACTTTAATATCGCCTTTTAACTCGGCCTTGAGTTCGGCCTGTCCGATTTCTAATTTTGTGAGACGTTCATCGATTTTGTCGATTTTACTCTCAATTCTGGTTAGGACAGCTTCTAGGGAATAGGTAACGGTTTCGTTGGACATTTGCTAAACTCCTAAAGTTAAGTGGGTGGGTGGAATTAAATATAAGATGAACGTAGGTTGGGTTGAAGCATGAAACCCAACGCCTGCATGGGTTACGCTACCGCTAACCCATCCTACAAATAATTTTGCCTCCCTACTTATCAATAGTTTTCGGGGTGTGAGACTGGAGGATTTTAGGGATTGGCGCTCAAAAATTGGCTACTATTCCAGCAAGTACCTAAAACTAGAAAAGGGATGAAGTGGCAGTTTTTCCCATTCTTAAAATGTGACTGCGATAATTAAACCGGAGACTAATAAGCAAAAACCGCTAACCAAAGACCAAAAACGGGGATAACCCCGAATATTTCCGCCAGAGTGAGTTATTTGACTCCATTCGAGACGAGGAGATAAATCGCGACGAAACCAACCGAGAATCTGTACTGATGTATTATTTATTGCTGCCATGGGGGGGTTAGTAGTCCTGATTTTATGCCAAAAACCAAAACGATAGTTAGGAGCGAGGGGAATTATGCCAGTGCTATCTTTAAGAAAGAAATTCTTTCCTTGAGCAATTAACTCACCGCGGAGTCGGACGGGGATAGCTGGGAGGGGATGACTGTAAGGATTATCGGTTAAAGAAAAAATATCGCTGAAACTAGCATTTTTGAGACGAGGATAACTAGCTAATCGATTGATAATTATACCCAAACCCCCAGCGACTAAAATTAGCCCCAATGCAGCCCAAGAGCTAAATTTCAGACCAAGAAACCCAGCGATGACAACCCCAATAATAAAGCCTAGTCCCCAACCATAATATAAACATAGTCGCAGAAAAAAGTTTTGATAGAGTTTCTTGCGATCTAATTCTATTTCTTGCCCTAATATTTCCCCCAGACTAAATTCTATATCTAAATCCATCTGTCCGGCATAGTTGGCTAAAGCGCCAATCCTTTTACCAGTCAGGGGATGATTAGATTGCAACTCTAACCATTTTGCCCAAGGATTATATATATCCCAGAGAAAACTCTGTCCGATCCGGCGAGACTCCAATGCGATACCATAAACGTTACCGGCAATGATCGCATCCTGCTCCTGGGCAATATTTAATACATTTATACTTAATGACAGGGGACTGGACTGGGCATTTTCTTGGACTAAACCAAAGGCAATTTTTACTAAAGCACGGGCCAAAGCATTGGGATTACCAGTAACTTGGGCAGCAAAATGATCGGCGAAGTATTCTCTAGTACGAGACAGATAAAGACTGCAAAAAACAATAATTTGCCTAAAAATGGTGATAATTGATGAGAGAAGGCCTAGAAAAACTGTGTCTTGAAAATTATTATCTTGATTTTGGGCAAAAGAATCGAGATAACAGCTTAAATGAGCGAAACTAGCACAGATAGTCATCAGGGCAAAGTCTCCCTGCCAAATATGCCCTAATTCATGAGCATATACCGTCGCTACTTCCTCATCGTCGAGATAGGTAAATAAACCTCTGCTAACTACTAAGCGAGCATTACCCCGTCGAGAGCCATAGGTAAAAGCGAGGGGCTGTCCGTCTTCGATAATGCCTAGTTTTGGCGGTTTTAACCCTTTTTCTCGGCATACACGCCCAATTACCGCCGCCGATTCGGGGCTATCCCGTTTAATTTCCGCTAAGGACACCCAACGCACTCGATAAAGACGTTTTTGTGTCCAATCAATTAGATTCGGGGCGATAAAAAGGATGAGTCCGCCTAAGAAACCGGTCAAGAGCAAGGCAATAATTACACCCGTCCCCGCAGGGATGAGGAGCAAACGGGTAGTGACAAAAAACAGACCAGAGACTATAACATAAAAAGCCGTAATTGTCAATAGTTTAGCAAAAATAAGTCTATTTTCGGGGATAGTCCGGGATAACCGGACGCTTACCTGTGCAGATCGTGCTGCCTTGGCAGCGATCGAGATTTGACCCCATTAGTGGTAATACCGATGGTTTTTTGTTCAGCACCAAAGATTGTCAGTAATCGTTTGGCCCACTGACTAACTTCCTGATCAAGATGATTTTCTAGTTCCAGAGCTAAGGCGATCGCTTGTTGCCGTTGATGATTGCCGCGATAGGCCCGAGCAAGGGCCATTTTAGCTTGAACATATAAGGGAGAATAAAAATTAGCTGACTGTTGACAATATTCTTCCAGTAATTCTACAGCCCTTGGGTAATCCTTTAGCCGCAGACATTTTAATCCTTCTTCCAGTGACATAGATATCCCTTAGCTGTTTATCTATCTTTAGAGATACCCAGAATCGCAGCAAAGATTAAAGGAGTTGGGGAAGTGGGGGTGTGGGGAAGTGGGGAAGTGGGGTGTGGGGAAGTGGGGAAGTGGGGAAGTGGGGAAGTGGGGAAGTGGGGAAGTGGGGAAGTGGGGAAGTGGGGAAGTGGGGTGTGGGGTGTGGGGTGTGGGGTGTGGGGTGTGGGGAGAATAAATAAAACTAATCTCCTATCTCCTGTCTCGGAGTCTCGGAGTCTCGGAGTCTCGGAGTCTCCCGATAACTGATAACTGATAACTGATAACTGATAACTGATTAAAGTACCATTTCTCTGGTGGCTTCTGCATCTATGGGTTTAATCAGATACAATCGCAATAGCTCCCCGACGATACCTAACTGTAAGGGTAACTTCCGCAATGTTTTTAGCCATTGGGGAGCGATGCTTTCATCGATCGCTTTTAATTGTAAATTACGTTCGGCACAACGGTTTAAACGGGGGAAAAATTGGGGATGGTCCACATTTAAAATGGTGGGAAAAGCGCGAGCGGAGGTATTATTAGTCTGACGAATTACTTCTTGGTCAAAAGCGATCGCATCCATTCCCAAGGCATCATAAAAGTCCGAGCGTTCCCGTACAGTTAAACTATGGGTAGCAAAGACGGAAAGCAGGAAAAAACGGCTCCATAATCTCGATCGCCAATTATTCCACAATTGCGGTTTAGCGCGCAGCAAGGTTTTAAAGATATCTCCGTGGCGATTTTCGTCTTGACACCAACTCTCGAAGTAATTAAAAAGAGGATTAAATTTATACTGGGGATGTTCTTCTAAATGACGATAAATGAGAATATACCGCCAATAACCGATTTTTTCGGAGAGATAGACCGTATATAACACCCATTCAAGGGGGAAAAAGGTGTAAGTCCGGGTTTTAGTAATTTTGGCTAAATCGAGGGAAATATTAAAGTCAGCCATGGCTTTATTGAGAAATCCTGCATGGCGCGCCTCATCTCTAGCCATAAGATGAAATATCTCCCCTAACAAGGGATTACGGCTTTTTAGTTGTCGTGACAGTTCCTTAAATAACAAAAAGCCAGAAAATTCGGAGATACAGGAGCGTTCTAGGTAATCTATAAAGGCATTTCTCGTTTTTTCATCGAGATTATCTTGATAGTTCTCAAATCCTTGCTGACGTTCAAAGTGATGCCGGTTGTAATCGGTCCGCATCTCCTCTAACATCGCTTTGATTTCGGTTTCTTGCAAAGAAAGGTCAAAATTAGCGGCAGCCTCAAAATCGGTGGTATAAAAACGCGGGGTGAGGATAGTTTCGCGCAGAACAGCTTTTTTCTGGGAGGGGGGTTCGACGGTAGTGACCATGATGGAAATTACTTGACTACATAGCTATATAGGATTTTAAACATAAATAGGTAAGCCAATGATAATTATTAAGTTTTATCAATATTTTGGGCAGTAGTGAGCAAGGGAATCAGACAAGTGAGCGAGCCGATTAGGGAAATAGGGAGTAGAATAGAAAGGTTGTGAGTCTATAACTATCGTTAAAATACTATGGCTTGTCCCAAGAAGAAAACCTCAAATGCCAAGCGCGACCAACGGAGAGCGCACTGGAGAAAGCAAGCGGAGCGGGAAGCGCAAAAAGCCTTATCTTTGGGTAAATCTGTTCTTTCTGGTCGTTCTAACAGCTTTGTCTATCCCACTAAAGAGGAAGAAGAAGGGGAAGACGAGGAATAACTTGATGGTGGGGAGTGAGGTAGAGAAAACCTTTTCGCTCCCTCATATTTTAAGATTTGTTTAGGGTTTTCGTTGTGAGTCTCAAACAATGTTAGGCAAATTCTTTAAAAAACCAGAATCTCCCGATCAAGACCGAGTTCCCCCGGGCCAATATCTCGCTAGTGGTTTTCCTGTGCTTACCTACGGAGATACTCCCCAAATCAAGACCGAGGAATGGTTATTCAAGGTTTGGGGAAAGGTGGCCACGACTAAAATTTTTAACTGGTCGGATTTTATGGCCCTACCGCAGTGGGAATTTACCAAGGATTTTCACTGTGTCACCCGTTGGTCAAAATTAGATGTGACTTGGACGGGAGTTAAGGTATTGGATTTGATGACCTTAATTGACCTGCTGCCGGAAGCTACCCACGTCATGCAACACTGTTATGGCGGTTATACCACTAACCTGACCCTAGAGGAGTTCCTGCACGAGGATAATTTTTTCGCTTTTCAATTGTTTGGTCAACCTTTACCCCCCGACCACGGGGGTCCGCTGCGTTTAGTTGTTCCCCATCTCTACGCGTGGAAAAGTTCTAAATGGATTAATGGCTTAGAATTTCTCGATCGAGAGCAATTGGGTTTCTGGGAACGTAATGGCTACCATCGACGAGGTGATCCCTGGTTAGAGGAACGTTATAGCGGTTTTTAATCAGTTTTGGCTTAAAATCGGGTGAGATAAGCAATCAAGTCCAGTAAGTCATAGCATTAAAACAAGCAAAAGTCAAGGGGTAAGCAACAAATTTTTACTCGATCGCGACTGGGTAATTAGGCTCTTCTGGTTTTCGTGTGTTAATTTTTGTTATGAATTAAAGCAAGCAAACAGCTTAAGTCGAAGATGTTCAAAATTGGTAAATCCATAACTCATTCTTTTAATAAGCTTTATTTTGGTATTCATTCCCTCAATTAATCCGTTGGTTGTCTGATTTTCAAAGTAATTACAAATACCTGGCAAATGCTTCTGGATCATCCTGGCACTACTTTCATATAATATCCCGCCTATTCTTATCCATTTTTCCAATTTTCTCTCAGCACCTCTGAACGTTCTACTACTTTGATAAATTTGTCTAATTTCTTCTTTCATTTCCCAGGCTATTCCTAAGCATGGATGTTCTTTCAGAATAACTTCTAGTTGTTGTTTTTGCTCGTCCTTTAAGTCCTCTTTATTCTTCCATAATAAATGAGGTAATCCTTTTTCATGCACCCCCATTAACTTTCTCAATTTATTAAGCTCGTCATTGATGATAGCCATTACATGAAAACGGTCATAGATGATTTTAGCATTGGGAAATAATTCCTTGATCACTGCTGTAAATCCTGACCACATATCGACGCTCACTTCTTTCACTTTCTCCCGAACTGCGTCTGGCTGTGCTTTTAAGGCTTCCATTAATTCTTCTTGCTTATGTCCTTTAATCACATCTAGTAAAATTTTCTTGTCCATATCTACGACCGTTGTGATGAAATCTTTATGTCCTTTTAAGTTACTAAATTCATCTAAGCTTATTCGTTCTGGTGCTTCCCACTCTTCCTTTTCTAGTTCTTTAGCACAGTGATTAAATATTAACTCAACTTCTGACCATCCTAACCCTTCTTCTCGACTTATTTCTTCGATGCTACAATTTTTTACTCTCTCATAAATCATCGATTCATAGCGAATTGTATGATGCTGTCTTAATCTCATAAAACTCAGTCTTTCGCTGATATACTTTTGGCACTTTTGACAATGAAACTGACGGCGTGGTACTTCTAAATATACTGGATTACCTAATATTGACAAGTCTCTGACTAGATTATACTCTGTCTGATTGATTCTGTCTAAGGTTTGATGGCAATTCGGACATTCAATTGTTTCATTTAAAAGAGCAAGCTTTAGGAAAATTGTCTGAGCAATTTTTTGATAATTGACCACTGTTACATTTGGTAAATCGAGGAGTTGATCAAAATTTATCCACATAACCCACCTCCTGTTCTGTGTTACTATTATACCATGCTCACACAGAACCTAGAAGAGCCGTAATTATAATTGCCGAATTGCCTGATCACAATATTGAACATATCCTGCTAACCCCAATGCTTGAAATAATTTCCGCGCTTGAAGATATGCTTCTTTCGCTTCCGATATACGATCGAGTTTATAGTAGGTAAACCCCAGATTAAACAGAGTCTTTGGTTCTCCTATGATATACTCCATTTCCTGAAAGATTTCTAAGGACTTTTGATAAAACTCGATCGCTTTTTGGTCTTCTCCTAGGGAACCGTAAACATTCCCCAAACCTAGATAGGAATAAGCTTCTCCTGTTATATCAGAGATTTCCCGTTTGATTGCTAAGGACTGTTGATGAAACTCGATCGCTTTTTGGTATTCTCCTAGGTAATTGTAAATATTGCCCAAATTATTGTAACAATACGCTACTCCCCTTATATCATCAATTTCCTGAAAGATTGCTAAAGACTGTTGATAAAACTCGATCGCTTTTTGGTATTCTCCTCGGAAACGGTAAGCATTGCCTAAATTATTGCAAGAATCTGCTTCTCTCCAGCGATCTCGGATTCTCTGAAAGATTGCTAAGGACTGTTGATAAAACTCGATCGCTTTTTGGTATTCTCCTAGAAAATAGTAAATACCTGCTAATGAGTCGAGACTCGCAACTAAATCAAGTTCTAGATTTAACTCTTTTTGTAAATCGATCGCTTTTTGATAATACTCGATCGCAAGCTGTTGTTCCTGACGATAATCTACCAATGGCGATCGATATAATAAACGAAGGTTATAAATCTTAGCTAAACTGGCATATAAACTCGCTAGTCTTGGCTCTTTTTTGCCTTTATTTACCTCGATTTGCTCGATTAGTTCTAACAAGTCTTCTTTAGAGATTGAAGGAATATCTTTATCTATAGTAATTTCATCAAAAGATTGTAAAATTGGTAAAAATTCCTGAGAAGGTAAAAAGTTACTTGGAGGAGAAATAAAGCGAAAAACTCCTTTTCTCCAACTCCAAAAATCGGGGGACTTTTTGCGTAAATTTACTTCCACTGTGTTTGTTACCCAAAGAACGATGGAATAGGGAAATTCTCGCAATCCTTCCCTTGTCCATTGCAGATAACCAAAAAATTTATCTAGTTCCGATTTTTCCTGTTGCCATTCGATCGAGTGTAATTTTTCCACTCCTGTGGTTGTGATCACGGCGTTTTTGCTTTGTAATAACTCTGGTTTTCTGGAGACTAAACTAGCAATTGCTGCTCTTAAACTCGGTTCTTTTTGATCTAAATCAATCCGATAACAAGGGATTACTGGTTCTAATTCTTTGCTATAGCGATCAATGATTTCTTCTCGCAATTTTTCCTGATCACACACACAAATCAATATATTTAATCTCTCTTGATTTGCCTCTAGAGAGACGATTAAACCTTCGTATTCTCTTTCATTTTGGTCAATAATTGAAGATGTTTCATTATTCATAATAAGTGGATAAATGTTAAAAACTGTCAGATACCCCCATTAGGTAGGGTTGATTCATGAATCAACCCTACGGATCAAGGGGTGATCCGCACCCCCCTTATCAGGGGGGATCCCCCCGCCTATCGGCACCCCCCTTATCAAGGGGGGCAGGGGGGATCCATCTTCAATTTAATTATAACTACTTACTTATCCCATTAAATTGTTCCTCTTTTTTTCATTAACTCAGCCACAATCGGATGCACGTTATACCAGAGATCGCCATTGCGGTATTCCAAAATATATAAACCATGCAACAGATCTAGAAAATTTTGATCCTTGAGATCCTTCGGTTTTGACTTTTCATAAACAGTTTTAATAATTTCCTCATCTGCTGTACCGATACTTTCAGCAAAATCGAGACTAAGTTCTGTGATTGATTGTTCTAAAACAGCTTGATCAATTTTTAGGGTATTATCATCAGGATAACGACGAACCGATCGCAAACAAACCCGACAGCAATCATTAGTAATGCGAATTAATTCTCGTAATACTCCCCCACTATAAAGACAAATTTTTTCAAGGGTGTCAGGATCGATTAAAGCGGGATCGATGCGCTTAGTGATAATCTCGGTTAAAGTAGCAATCATTTGCGGATCGGGTATAGCATTAGGTGAATTAATTTCTCCCTGTTTAAAGAGTTTATATACAGGCATTTGTACGATCTGATCATTAGTTTCTGTTTGGAGAGTTGCCTTTAAAGCTACCTCTCTTAAGGCGGCGATCGGAATAGTCATAATAATCCGAAAACCGGGCAGCATAATCGCTTTAATATGGGATTGAAAAATATCCCTTACCTGTGCTAAGTCAATTTTATCAATGTCATCAACAATTACTAAGATTTTTTTCTGACTTTGGGACTCGATCGCACTAGCTATAATGTTAATTTGGGCAACTAAATCGGTAATTCTCCGCTCATATTTTTGTTTAATTTCCTCGCGAATAGTCGAATTAATCTTGAGAATTCCTTTAATGTGAGCTAGTAAAGAAGAAAAGTTAAAACCCGTTTCGACAGTGGCATCTGCTTGATTAGTTTCGGTGCGAATTTGTTCAGCAAACCATTGATAAAAGCTTTTTTTAATAGAATCTTTAATAGTTAAATTTTGGGCTTCCGCTTCTGACATCATCTGAACGGCGATCGAGAATAAAATATTAACATGATTTACGTCTGACATTTCGATCGTGTCTGAGATCGAGAAGAAAACAACAAAATAGCGATCATCTAACTTTCTTTTAAATTCATAGAGTAGGGTTGACTTACCACAACCCCGATGTCCTGCTAGAATAATTTTTCCGTCTTCCGAAGGACTATCTTCTACCAATTGTTCTAATTCGTCGATAATTTCTGTGCCGTATTTGACAGCAAAACGCTGTAATTCTTTATCCGATCGCAGCGGCAAAAGTTCCAAATTGCGATAGGCTTCTCGAAAGGGTTCCAGTAAAGGACTAACCATAAGTAATTAAATTAGACTGTGTGTTGTGAAGATAATTAGCCACAAAGAAAACTAGAAAAAAATTAACTGATAACTGATAAGTAGTTATAATTAAATTGAAGATGGATCCCCCCTGCCCCCCTTGATAAGGGGGTGCCGATCCCCCTTAATCCCCCCTTAATAAGGGGGGTGCCGATCCCCCTTAATCCCCCCTTGATAAGGGGGGTGTCTGACAACTTTTAACACCTACCTACTTAACTGATAACTGTTATTTTTCTGCTGCCCAACTGTCGGGAGTGTAGGTTTTTAATGCCAAAGCATGGATGGCTTCGGTAGCCAGTGCCGATTGTAAAGCACCATAAACCATTTGATGCTGTTTAACGCGGGTTTTGCCAGCAAATTCGCCAGAAATAACCACCGCTTCCAAATGATCACCACCTCCCGTTAAATCCCGAACCATCACCTGTGCATCGGGGATTTGTTCTTGAATCATCGCTTCTACTTGGCGAAAGTCAACCATCGTAACTCCTCAAAACAATTAAAGATACTCTGATCCCATTGTTACCGAAAGCTCGTCAATGGGGACAAAATTTACTGCTGTGGGGGGGATTGCTAGGAGTTGCGGAGGTGGGAGTCGGTGCGGAGATGGGTGTGCTGACAAATCCCATTTCGTAGAGTTGTTGATAGCTTTTTTGTCCTAATTCACTGGTGGGGTTTTGGGATTGAATCACCTGAATTAACAAAGGAACCGCCAATTCTGGCTGATTTTGCGCTCTATGAACCAAAGCAAGCTTATAGGTGGCTTCATCCCGCATTTGTCCGGTGTTTAAAGCACTTTGACGCTGAGAATCGAATACTTTTGGGTCAATTCCTGAGAAACTATTAGCTAATTGCAGATGATAGTTAGATAGTTGGTTAAAAATCCGACGCGCTTGATTGAGTTTGTCCACCGCGACATCGTATTTAGCGGCATTAATAGCGGTGTTCGCTTCTTCCACTAAACGTTGTCCCCCCTGAAGACTCAGGACACTATCGGCTTGATTTAAGGGTTTTAATTCGTTAGGATCGCTGGCAGGAGTGTTAGAGTCGGGGGTTTGTGCTTGTCCCTTAGGTGCGATCGCAATCACCAAACCGATCACCAGAGTGAGCAGATAAATTAAACTATAAGGCTGTTTTCGCTTAACCATAAAATTTCTCGACTTAATGTTCCAGAGGGGAACGGCTATTTTTTTCGACATCGACAACTGACCTATAGTAGCTTTTTTGGGGCAGTTTCGATCCTACCCCAGCTTTCTAGACGTTAGATCTAGCGGTTTTGTCACCATAGCAACCGCTGTTTTTTCCCGAAGAATCAGTACAAGTACCCAAAAAGTTAGTTTATCTCCCCGATTCATGGTTTAAACACCGATAAGTCACCCCTTGGCAAGCTGTCCAGATAGAATAAAGAGAAAGTAGGAGTTTAGTTAAAATGTCTTTATCGCTGATTACCCGTAAGTTTACGGTGGAAGAATACGAAAAAATGGCAACCGAGGGAATAATCAAACCCGATGAAAAAGTGGAATTAATTCGAGGAGAAATTATCAAAATGTCACCGATGGGAACCCTTCATGCTTCTAGTGTAGATAGATTAATACAATTATTCTATCAAAAGTTAGGACAGAAAATTATTCTCAGGGTGCAAAATCCGATTAGGTTAAATAATAATTCTCAACCAGAACCAGATTTAAGTTTACTAATACCTCGAGCGGATTTTTATGTTGCTGCCTATCCTTGTCCTCAAGATATCTATTTAATTATTGAAGTTTCTGATTCTACCCTCGATTATGATCGCTATACTAAAATCCCTCTTTATGCGGAGGCAAATATTCAAGAAGTTTGGATTGTCAATCTCAAGGAAAAATGTTTAGAAGTTTATCGCCATCCTCTGAATGGTAGTTATCAAGCTATTCAGAAATACTCTATAAATGAGAGGGTTTTTATAACATCTTTTCCCGATATAGAATTCACTATTGCAGAAATATTAGGAGTGTAGTTAAAATGTCTTTATCACTGATTACCCGTAAGTTTACGGTGGAAGAATACGAAAAAATGACAACCCAGGGAATAATCAAACCCGATGAAAAAGTGGAATTAATTCGAGGAGAAATTATCAAAATGTCACCGATGGGAACCCGTCATGCTGCCTGTATAGCTAGATTAACACAGTTATTTTATCGAAAATTTGGCGATCTTATTCTCTTAGGAGTACAAAATCCGATTAGATTAAATAATAATTCTCAACCAGAACCAGATTTAAGTTTACTAATACCTCGAGCGGATTTTTATGTTGCTGCCTATCCTTGTCCTCAAGATATTTATTTAATTATTGAAGTTTCCGATTCTACCCTCGATTATGATCGCTATACTAAAATTCCTCTTTATGCAGAAGCAAATATTAAAGAGGTTTGGATTATCAATCTCAAGGAGGAATGTTTAGAAGTTTATCGTCATCCGCTGCAGGGTAGTTATCAAAATATTCAGAAATATTATCGAGGTGAAAGTATTTTGGCTCTTCTCGACTTTGTGTGATAATTTTTGCTTATGGAATCGTGAAATGTTTACTGAGAAAGACTTTTGGGACTATTTTTCTGAAGAAACTATCATTATAGACCTCATTTCCACACAGAAACCAGAAGAGCCGTATTTTTATTGAATCCTTTACAGAAATAGAGTTAACTTTAATTGAAATACTCGGTAATATTTGTTAAATTAAATTCTAGAGCGTTTTTCTTTATTCCTGAGTAGGTAGGCGTTAAAAATTACCAGACACCCCCCTTATCAAGGGGGGTAGGGGGGATCGAACCTAAAATCCATTTTTAATTTAATTATATTATAACCAGCTACTTGGCAGGCATCCTACTATTATTTTTCTAAGAGATGGCGGTACTTTTCTCCGAGATTTTCCGTTGCTTTGGTTAATTTTCCCTTTTCGTCTAGGATAGGCAGTTTCATGATTTCCGATGAAGCTTTAATTAAAAGCAGTACCTCCCGAAACTTGGATGCATCTTCCTCTAGATGGGGATTAAAATTAGATCGTGACTCCAGTTCATTTAAACTCTTAATAGCTATACTATTCAGACTATTAACGAGGTATTGTAACTCCTTAATTCTGCGCTGAACTTGTCCTAAAAAACCCTTACTTTTATCTAATTGAGCTATTTTATTATCCACTTCTTTGGCGTATTCGATAGCTTTACTTAGGGACTTTTTCCCTTCTCCTCCTAAGACAAAACCACCAATCATTAAAGCCGGTCCGACGGTAATACCTCCTAAAACCACTGTTCCCAAAGCCATCCCACCACCACCGGCAGCTAAAGAACCACCTCCTAACCATGCTAGGGTAGCATTCCAAGCGGCTGCCCCACTAAGTCCACTAATTGCTGTTCCTGTACTAGCAGTACCGAAAAGACCAATTAATCCTAGGGTTCCCTGACTGGCTGCCGAAGCGACTCTCACTACTTTTAAACCCCCCACAGCCACACTTTGCGCGTTTAACACTTCTGCTTTATATTCCTTGAATTGTTCGGCAGAAAATCCCTCAAACCCTTCTAAGAAGCGTTGATGGGATGGGGAGGAATTTTGACCAATTCTTTGACTAATTCTTTGATCAATGGCTCTTCTCGACTTTGTGTGATAATTTTTGCTTATGGAACCCTGAAGTGCTTATTGGGCAAAACTTTTAGGACTATTTTGCGGATATTCTATCGGTATAGACCTCGTTTCCACACAGAAACCAGAAGAGCCGATCAATTCTGCTAATAAACTTAATAAATCTGCCGATAGTGTTGATTTTGACATTAATTTGCAGTTGACCGTATTCTTCCGCGAATTTTTGGGTAGCTTGAAACTTTTTTTCTAGGGATTTATTGGCTTTTTTGTATCTTTGTTCGGCACTTTTGCCAATTTTTTCCGCCTTTTGTAGCTTGGAGACACCATTAGCACCAGCACTAACACCCACACCAGCAGTAACTAAGGCAGCCGCACCAAGAATAATCGGGATAATAAAGATCATGACCAAAAATCTCCTATACTTTAGACGTTCATAATCTGAGATTTATTAAACTTCTGAAATCGTAGAGTCAGCAAGGAATCCAGTTCTTTTTTATGTTTCAGATGGGCATCATTCAGACATTCATAAATAGCTGAAGAAAAGTCAGAAAAGTTCTCATAATATTTACCATATAAACATTTCTTTTTGACCAATTTCCACAGCCTTTCAATTAAATTTAGATTAGGTGAATAAGACGGCAGATAGAGCAGCTCTATTGACAAAGAAAGAGCCAATTCTTCAACAATTTTACATTTTTGATAGCGGGCATTATCTAAGACTAGAGTGATGGGAATCATTAGTCCTAAAGCAGCTATTTTTGACCGGAGTTCACAGACTTGAGTTGCCGTAATATAAGTTTCATATGTTACCAGAATAACTTCATGAGTTATTGCATTTAATGCTCCTAAAACATTGAAGCGTTTACGCCCGCTCGGTGACTTAACAAAAAGTCTCTCAAAACACCAAACAAAACCGAGAAATGCTCCCATGACGAAGTGAGCGGCATCAACAAAAAAAACAGCCCTTTTTCCTTCTTTTGCCTCATTTAGTCTGGGTTCTAGCTTTTTTTCTTTGTAGTCCTCTTGTTCATCTGGGTCAGCTTTAGAAGGAAGAGAACCTACTTTTAAACATTTCATTCCCATTGATTTTAAAAATTTTCTCACTTGGGTAGGACTTCGTTTTATTCCCGTCAATTCTTCTATCCTATATACAGCTTCATTTATTGTGGCTGGTGGATTTTTCTCGAAGTATTTTTTGAGGGTTTCTTTTGAAACTCTAATTCACTTTTAGGGCGATAGAAGTTGATTTCTTTTAATTTTTCTATTCCGCCTTCTTGATAATCGCGAAGATAGGTTAATAAGGTATTTGGCGAGATTCCTGCTAACTGACAAATTTTTTGGTGCGGTAAGTACCTAAGCAAAATTAATTACACATATCTAACCACCTCTTGCCTCTTGCCTCTTGCCTTTTGCCTTTCTTCACTAGGAAATTTATTTTGCACGACTACTTATCTTTTGGCTTTTTAACCAGAGAACTTCCATCTTCAGTTGAACCCGGGGATGGGGATGATGAAATCTTTCATAATACAGTGAGTTCTTTTCTTCTTCCGTGAATTCTAGGTTAATCATGTTTTTAATGAGTGCTTTGCTTCTAATTATGACTCTTAAACTATATTATTGTCCTTGAGTAAAAAATGCAAGTTGTAGCCGTGCAAAGTATAGTCTATCCAGTTTTGTAAAATCCTACCAACATAGTTAAAAAAAATCAAGTAGGTGCATCTCACATTTGCAGAAATACCGACAATCAGCAATTATCAGTGACGCTTAAATTATTACAGATGCGTCAGCGGCTGCCTGTAAGCATCCCACCGAAAAACTAATGCGCGGGGGGTTTGGGGGCGGCGCCACGCCCCCAACGGGGGGTTTGGGGGGTAGAACCCCCAAAAGCTTGGATTGAGTAATAAAATCAAAAGTAAAGCCCAATTTTAAAAGAGAGTTTCCCCGTAAAAATCCCCACTTGCTAGATTGACAAAATTGTATCGGTAGAATCGCTGAATAGCTGATAGCTGGTAGCTGCGGATTTATAACTTACGTTCGTAACTTAACAAGGTATTTTTTAATAACATTGCCACCGTCATCGGACCGACACCCCCGGGGACAGGAGTAAGATAACTAGCCACTTCTAAAACCCCCGCATAGTCCACATCTCCCACCAAACGGTCAGCGACACGATTAATCCCCACATCCACCACCACCGCATCAGGTTTTACCATATCCGGGGTGATTAAATTCGCTTTACCGACCGCAGGTACTAAAATATCGGCACTTCTGGTTATTTCTGCCAGATTTTCCGTGCGCGAGTGAGCAATAGTTACCGTAGCGTTTTCCTCCAATAACATTAAAGCTAAAGGTTTCCCCACTAGAATACTGCGACCCACCACCACCGCGTGCTTACCGGCTATGGGAATATTATATTCTTTCAGCAGTGCCATGACCCCCGCAGGAGTACAACTGCGGATACAGTCATCACCCCGCACTAAACCGCCTAAATTGAGAGGATGTAAACCATCAGCATCTTTTTTCGGGTCAATTTGGTAGAGAAGGGAAACCGCGTCTAAATGCTTAGGTAAGGGTAATTGAATTAAAATCCCGTCCACCCGCTCATCTTGATTGAGACGGACAATTTCCGCTAAAATTTCTAGTTCACTTGTATCGGTGGGAAAATGACGACCAAAAGAGGCCATGCCGATTTTAGTACAAGCTTTCTCCTTATTGCGTACATAAACGGCACTAGCAGGATTATCCCCCACCATCAACACCGCTAACCCCGGAGGTCTTCCCATTGGAGATTTTAGCGTCTGGATGCGCTCTCCTAGAGCAAGTTGGATTTTTTGAGCTAAGGCTTTCCCGTCGAGAATTTGGCAAGTAGTTACGGACATTCTATGATAATACCGAGAACAAAAATCTTTCGGATCCATTCTATGGTCAAAAAGATTGGCTAATAGCACTCGTTAAGGTTAAAGCAAGAATGTCTATCCAGACTCGTGTAGGGCGCATCAGCAGTTTATTATTATTGCTAGGGTTATTCGGTTGTAGTACCCTTGCTGACCTCGGTATTGCCGTTCCCTACATCGGTGATCCTCCCCTAACAGCGATCGAGCAATTACAGGAAAAACCAAAAGGCGCTTTAGTTTATCTTAGGGGAACTGTCAGCAATTATGCCCCTTTTTTAGCGGGAGGAGCCTATCTTTTGCAGGATGGGTCCGGTAAGATTTGGATTCGCACCAATAGCAATAAATTACCCCGTCAAGGCGAAGAAATCGTCATTAAGGGCAAAATTGACTTTGAAGCTATTCCCCAAGGTTCCCAAACCGTTAACGAGGTGTATGTGGTGGAATTAGAACAGATGGATGCAGTAGCTGTTAATTCGGTTCCCACTCCTTCCCCGTCCCCAGAAATTAAACCTTCCCCCACCTCAGAAGTTAAACCCCCAGAAAATAATTCTCCCCCAGTCTCAACTAAACCCCTGGAAAATCCCCGACAGGTGACAATTCCCACCGCAACCGCAACAAAACCCCCAGAAACTCCCGTCGTTACCCCCGTTAAACCCAATCCCCCCGCAGTGATTAAACCCGTCCCAGATCCCCTCGATGCTTTCTTTTTACCCCATAAACAAAACGAGAAATAGTAATCAGTAATCAGTAATCAGTAGCGGGGTAAACAGATGGAGAGTAAAGTTTATGACAAAGCTTATAAATTTGCCATTAGGATTGTTAAAGGCTATAAATATTTGTGTGAAACTAAACAAGAATATATTTTGTCAAAACAGCTATTAAGGAGTGGCACTTCAATCGGGGCTAACATTGCCGAGGCTAATGGAGCTATTTCTCAAGCTGATTTTCGAGCTAAAATGTCAATAGCTTATAAAGAATGTCTAGAAACAAAGTATTGGCTGTCTCTATTGAAAGACACGAATTACATAGAGGAAAGAGCCTTTCAAAGTATTAATGATGACGCGGAGGAAATTGGGAAAATGCTTTGGGCTATTCTAAAAACCTGCCAAGAAAATACCAAAAACCGATAACCGATAACCGATAACCGATAACCGATAACCGATAACCGATAACCGATAACTGATAACTGATAACTGATAACTGATAACTGATAACTGATAACTGATAACTGATAACTGATAACTGATGATATTTGTTGCTTTGGCGATTTTAGAACAGGACGGTCGCTTTTTAATGCAGTTGCGCGACGACATCCCGACGATTCTCTATCCGGGGGTGTGGGGTTTATTTGGTGGTCACTTGGAAGCGGGTGAAAGTCCAGAAATAGGGTTAAAACGAGAGTTAAAAGAAGAAATTAACTACGAAGCCCCTAGTTTACGCTATTTTCGCTCTTACAACGATGATAATCTCTCTCGTTATCTTTATCATGTACCCCTGACCGTGGAATTAGAAAAATTAGTGCAAACGGAAGGGCAAGATTTAGCATTATTACCTCCGGCTGCCATCCTTCAAGGGGAATACTATTCCCAGAAGATTAATCAGACTCGTCCTTTAGGAAAAATTCATCGTCAGATATTGCTCGATTTTATAGAACTAGAATTATAGTGGATATTAGAGCCAGACAAGGAACTCCCTTATCTATACGAAAGTCGTAGTTAACACTGCTCCTCACCTCCCTCGAAGGCAAAATGCTCCCGCTTTTTGAATGGCTTTATTGAAACGTCAATCTTATTTTGGCTTTGTCTTTATGAACCAGTCGCGTCCCTCGTTCGTTTCCGTGCAGAAACTCCTATCTGGAGGTGCGATCGCTACCCTAGCAGTTAGTTCCCTGATGGTCCTCACCCCCGCAGCCAAAGGGGAAAAACCCTTAGAAGATAACCCGAAAGCAGTCATCGACCAAGTTTGGCAAATTGTTAATAATGAATTTGTAGATCGTGGTTTTCATCAAATTGACTGGCAAAAAAAACGTCAAGAATTGTTAAGCAGAAATTATACTAATCCCCAACAAGCTTACACAGCAATCCGCGAAGCTTTAAAGGAATTGGGTGATACTTATACCCGTTTTTTAACTCCTAGGGAATTTTCTGTCCTCACCAGTCAAACTTCCGGAGAATTATCGGGAATTGGGGTACGTTTAGCTCTCGATAAACGCACTAGCGATCTGGTTGTTGTCGATACGGTGAAAAAATCCCCCGCCAAGGAAGCGGGAGTGAAAAGCGGCGATCGCCTGATCAGAATTAATGGCAAACCCACCGCTTTAATGACCCTAGAACAGGCAATGGAGGCACTACAGGGAGAAGTGGGTACTAGCGTTAGTTTACAGCTTGCCCGTCCCAATCAAGGGGTATTTGAAGTGACTTTGACCCGGGTAGATATCGAAATCCCCTCCGTTAGCTATACCCTTAAACAGGAAGGTGGGGTGAAAGTTGGTTATATCAAACTGGATGAATTTAGTTCCCACGCAGCCGAACAAATGAAACAGGCGATCGAGGAATTAAGTCAACAACAGATATCCGGCTATGTTCTCGATCTACGGGGCAACCCCGGCGGGTTACTATTTGCTAGTGTCGATATCGCTCGTATGTGGATGAAACAGGGCAAAATCGTTAGCACCATCGATCGACGGGGCGGAGATCGTCAATTTATCGCCAATAACACCGCTATTACCGATTTACCCCTAGTAGTCTTGGTTAATAAAGGTTCAGCGAGTGCCAGCGAAATCCTCGCTGGAGCGCTAAAAGAAAATGGCCGGGCGACTTTAGTAGGTACATCGACCTATGGCAAGAGTACCGTCCAATCGGTACACACCCTCTCCGACGGTTCTGGTTTAGCGGTGACAATTGCCCGTTATTATCCCCCAACGGCGAAAATATCTACAAAAAAGGCATTAAACCCGATGTGCAGATCGAGTTAACCCGGGAACAACAGCTGCGCTTCCGCGATGATCCTTCTTTGCTGGGAACTAAGGATGATCCCCAGTACCAACAGGCGATCTCACTCCTACAATCCCATAGTGTCAAACGTCCTGGCACTGGCAATCTCAATAACCCTTTGAGTAGTCGGGCCGAATAATTGTCCTCAATAATGTCTAAGTAGGTGGGTGGAATTAAATATAAGATGAACGTAGGTTGGGTTGAAGCATGAAACCCAACGCCCGCATAGTTTACACTACCGCTAACCCATCCTACAAATAATTGTGCCTCCCTACTTAGGGTTTGCGGCAAAAAGTACGGGCGAAGCATTCGGATAGAAAATCTCCGGTTTCACCGATAGGTTATTGCCCGAATGCTTCGCCCCTACAGGACGCGGGCCGATGAAGACGCAGGGTGTTGAAGCACGATTCTCTCAAAATCTTGCACCTGTTTCACGAGAAAAGCCACAAAACCCTTACCTTGCCTACATTTCACATTTATTCAGCAAGCCCTACTTAATCCCAACCTTGGCGAGATTTTACAATTCCCGACGACCTTCTAAAGCTCTCGCTAAAGTTACTTCATCAGCGTATTCCAGATCGCCGCCCATGGGCAACCCGAAAGCGATACGGGTAACTTTAGTGAAGGGTTTCAGTAAACCCCCGATATACAAAGTCGTGGTTTCCCCTTCGACACTGGGACTGATAGCTAAGATAACTTCCTGAATTTTTTTCTGGCTGACTCTGGTGACTAAAGACTGTATATTTAATTGATCCGGTCCAATTCCATCCATAGGTGAGATAACACCGCCCAAAACGTGATATTTGCCCGAATATTCCCTAGTTTTCTCCAAAGCAATCACATCTCTGGAATCAGCTACCACACAGATAGTCCCCGTTTCCCGGTTAGGATTGCGGCAAATTTCACAAATCGGTTCGGCCGAAAGATGAAAACAAACCTGACATAATCCTACTTGTTTTTTCGCTGCTACGATCGCCTGGGCCAATTCGATCGCATCCTGTTCCGGTCGTTTGAGAATATACAAGGCCAGACGTTGGGCGCTTTTGGGTCCCACCCCGGGTAATTTTTGTAACTGCTCGATCAAACGAGCTAAAGGCGGTGTATAAATAGCAGTTAATCCTCTTATCAGTTATCAGTTATCAGTTATCAGTGGGTAAGTTATCAGTTATCAGTGGGTAAGTTAGGCTCTTCGGTTTGTGTTATGCAATGGACGGGGGTTATAAGGTATGGAACCCTTATAGAGAAAGGCATTTAGCGATTTTTGTCAATTGTTTTTGCTCTAGAGCGAACTAATCAATTAAGTCTCTTGCCAGATAAGGATTTAGTCGATTTATGCCCCCCTATCGAACCATAACAAGTAACGAAGAGCCGTAAGTTATCAGATTTGAGTTTTCAAGTGAGCAGTGTTACATGGAAGTTTCCTACTGTCTTTTCACTGATTACTGGTCAATGATTACTGGTCAATGATTACTGCTCACTGATTACTGCTCACTGATTACTGCTCACTGATCACTGTTTAAGACCTTTTTGGTAAACGGACATCGATAACACTGGTGTTGAAATTATAATTATCTCCTTCCAACTCGATTAAAGTGCCAATTTTCACCTTTTGACCGCCAACAACCGCACCGGTATCGGTAACTTCCGCTTGACCACTGAGAGTCATAATCATATCTTGAGAATAGTTTTCTGTGCGGGGATCGGGTAGGACTTTTACACTACCATCCGGCTGCGGAACTAAGACATTTCTCGATAAAGGTTTAACATTTTTTATATCCACTTGACCGGCCGGTTGATTACGAATAACAATATTAGTTTTCTTCTCGGTATTGAATTGATTAATCAAAGCATTGGGATTGAGAACACTTAAACCCCGGACAATAACATCCACTTCTATGGGTTCTTTGGTAACTTTAGCGATCGTACTTTTACCACTTGTCCCCGGTACAACAAAAATACCGATAATTGTCAATAAAATTACTAAGGCCGCTCCAATATCAAGCAAGCTAAATTTACCGAATAAACGTCCTTTTGAGTCTAATAATTGCATAAGCGGTTCACTATAAAATTTTTGGTAGCAGGGAACAGGGGAACGGGGTGATGGGTAGGGTTGATTCATGAATCAACCCTACTATGAATCAACCCTAGGGTGATGGGGGATGGGGAGAAAATACAAATAATCTCCTATCTCCTATCTCCTGTCTCCTGAATCCTGCCTCCTAACGGCTAGTAAATTCTATCACGATCGGAATCTTGGTCGCAGACAGGAAGTCTGACTTAAGATAGAAGATCGGAGTCTCACACGGAGCGATCGATAGACAATGGCGGGTAAAACTCAACTTAAGAAACAAGAAAAGCAATTATCTCCAGTGGATCTGGCCCCTTCTGACGGTAACAACCTCGAAAAAGTTGCCCCCGTTAAACATTGGTCGATCGAAGATAGCGAAAATCTCTATCGCATCCAAGGCTGGGGAGAACCCTATTTCTCGATCAATGCCGCAGGAAATATTACCGTCTCGCCTCAGGGAGAAAGGGGCGGTTCTTTGGACTTATACGAGTTAGTTTCGGCGATTAAGCGGCGTAATATCGGTTTACCCCTGTTAATTCGGTTTAGTGACATCCTTGAGGATCGGATCGAGCGCCTGAATGCCTGTTTTAGCCGAGCGATCGCCCGTTATAATTATCCCAATGTCTATCGCGGTGTCTATCCGATCAAGTGCAATCAACACCGTCACATCGTCGAGTCTTTAGTGCGTTTTGGTAAACCCTATCAATTTGGGTTGGAGGCTGGTTCAAAACCTGAGCTAATGATTGCTTTAGCTACCCTAGAACCTGCCTTAAACGGCAAAAATGACAAAACACAACCATTGCTAATTTGTAACGGCTATAAGGACAAAGAATACATCGAAACCGCTCTTTTGACCACTCGTCTCGGTCATCGGCCTTTGATTGTCATCGAACAATTGGAAGAATTATATTTAACCCTGCGCGTCAGTCGTCAGTTAGGAATTGCCCCACATTTGGGAGTGCGTGCGAAACTGGGGACAAAAGGGGTGGGCCGTTGGGGATGTTCCACGGGAGACCGGGCAAAATTCGGTTTAACCGTCCCGGAAATCCTAACGGTAGTGACGGAATTAGAACAAGCGGGGATGTTAGATTGTCTGCAACTGCTGCACTATCATATCGGGTCGCAAATCTCCGCTATTAGCGTCATTAAGGATGCTATTCGCGAAGCTAGTCAGATTTATGTGGAATTAGCGAAATTAGGGGCAAATATGACCTATCTCGATGTGGGGGGTGGTTTAGGGGTCGATTACGATGGCTCAAAAACTAACTTCTACGCCTCAAAAAACTACAATATGCAGAATTATGCCAATGATATCGTGGCTGAGGTCAAGGAAGCTTGTGAAGATGCCCAGATTTCACCCCCAATTCTCATCAGTGAAAGTGGCCGGGCGATCGCTTCTCATCAATCGGTGTTAGTCTTTGATATCTTGGGAAGTAGTGAGGTTCCCCAAAATCCCCCCGATCCCAGCAATGGGAAAGAACATCTCATCCTCCGTAATCTCTGGGAAACCTACACGGGTATCGATGAGCGCAATTATCAGGAAGCTTATCACGATGCGGGACAGTTCAAAGAGGAGGCGATTAGTCTGTTTAATTTCGGTTATCTCAGTCTCAAGGAACGAGCTAGAGCCGAACAATTGTACTGGGCTTGTTGTCACAAAATTCTGCAAGTGGCCCGACAAGAGGATTATGTTCCCGATGACTTGGAAGACTTAGAGCAAATTATGGCCTCAATTTATTATGCCAATCTCTCGGTTTTTCAGTCAGTTCCCGATAGTTGGGCGATCGATCAACTATTTCCAATTATGCCGATCCATCGTCTCGATCGAGAACCTACCCAAAGAGGGATTCTCGCCGATTTAACCTGTGATAGTGACGGGAAAATTGCCCAGTTTATCGATTTGCGCGGGGACATAAAATCAGTTTTAGAATTGCATCCGTTGGAGTACAAAAACGGGAAACATTCTCCAGAACCCTATTATCTAGGAATGTTTCTGGTGGGTGCTTATCAAGAGATTATGGGCAATTTACATAATCTTTTTGGCGATACTAACGTGGTACATATTCAGATGAGTCCCAAGGGATACGATATCGAGTATCTAGTCAAAGGAGATACGATCACGGAAGTATTAAGTTATGTGCAGTATTCTGCGGAAGACCTGTTAGAAAGAATTCGTCTTCGTTGTGAACAAGCTTTGCAGGAAAATCGCATGACGGTGGAAGAATCCCAATTACTACTACAGGATTATGAACGCAGTTTGCGACGCTATACCTATCTAGTGGGTGGGGATTGATGATTGCTCTTGCCGATCGAGTAATCGATCGAGGATGATAGAAAATAGACAAAATAGATAGGCAGTAAGGGGAAGCAGTGGAAAAGGGAACGCTGGTAGAATTTCGAGTCCAAGGAGAAAGGCGCTTAGGGGTGATCGATCGCCCAGAAGGTAAAAAAGATTGGATCGTCATCGATCAAGGGGGAAACCCGCATAAACTGCGTCCCCAACGCTTCGATTACATTATCAAGGGTGGTCCATCCAACTATAAAGAGATCGGAAATTTTCTGCGGGAAGTCCAACCCTATCTAGATCCTAGTGGTTTAGAAGTGGCCTGGGAATTATTAGCCGGGGAAAATCAGTTAGTCACTCCCGAAACCATGGCCGAGATTCTCTTTTCCGATCGCAGTCCGCAGTTTTGCTATGCGGCCCATTGTCTCTTGAGTGATGATAAAGTTTATTTTAAAAATAAAGGGGATGGTTACGAGGCCCGCTCGGAAAATCAGGTAGAGGAAATCAAACACCAGCTAGAGGTGGAACAACAGCGTCAACGGGAAAAAGGCCAATTTCTCCAACGTCTCCAACAGGCCCTGGCCGGTGAAACGGTAGAATGGTCAGAAAGCGATCGAATTCGTCTGGAATCTCTAGAAAAATTTATCCTCCAACCCGAACAAAAATATCCAGCAGCCATGGACATACTCTCGCTGCTGGGCCGTTCCCAAACCCCCGAGGCTGCTTTTGAATTGTTAGTCGATTTGAAATGGTGGAGTAGTCACGAAAACCTTTTCCTGCGACGCAGTTCCTACCCTGTTCAATTCTCGAAAAAGGTACTTGATGTGACGCGTCTTAATTTACTCAATCCCCCTGCGGATGCGGATGTCAACAATCGTCTCGATTTAACCCACCAAAAAATTTATACTATCGACGATGAAAGTACCGAGGAAATCGATGACGGATTATCGGTGGAAATTCTCGCGGATGGTGGTCATCGTCTCTGGATTCATATTGCCGATCCTAGCCGTTTAGTGCTTCCCGATGATGAATTAGACCTAGAAGCGCGTCGTCGCAGTACCAGTCTCTATCTTCCCACGGGAATGGTTCCCATGTTTCCCCTAGAGTTGGCCGCCGGTCCAATGAGTTTGGTACAGGGTAAACTTTGTCCCGCCTTGAGTTTTGGGGTAATCCTCGATGAAACGGGGGCGATCGCCGATTATCGGATCCATCCTAGTACAATTAAACCCACCTATCGCCTCACCTACGAAGATGTGGATGAAATGTTACATCTGGATCTGCAGCATGAACCGGAAGTGAAGATTCTCAACCGTTGGGCAAAACAACGCCACGCATGGCGCAAATCTCAGGGATCGATTAACATCCAAATGCCAGAATCATCCATTAAGGTGAAGGCTAACGACGAAATTATCATAGAATTGCAGGAGGTTTCCCCATCTCGGCAATTAGTGGCGGAAATGATGATTTTAGCTGGAGAAATCGCCGGTCGCTACTGTCAGGAACACGAGATACCTGTGCCTTTCCGCGGACAACCACAACCGGAATTACCCCCTGATGAGGAGTTAATTTTACTACCTGCGGGCCCGGTGCGTTCCTGTGCCTTGCGTCGCTGTATGCCGCGCAGTGAGATGACGACGATTCCTAACCGTCATGCTAGTCTGGGATTGAATACCTATTCCCAAGTAACTTCGCCAATTCGCCGTTATACTGACCTTTTGACCCATTTTCAACTAAAAGCCCATCTTCGGGGCGATCAACTGCCTTTTACCCGGGATAGAATGCAGGAAATTCTCTATAGTGTCGCTAGTTCGGCCCTGGAAGCCACCTCAGTGGAACGGCAAACTAATCGTTATTGGAGTTTGGAATTCTTGCGACGACAGGGAGATCAAGTCTGGCAAGCTTTGGTTTTACGCTGGCTGCGGGAAGAGGAAAATTTAGGCTTAATTTTATTGGAGGAATTGGGGTTAGAATTACCCCATCGTTTTGAGCGATCGGTATCTTTAGGCGATCGCTTTCAAGTGCAAGTTAGTCGCTCTGATCCCCACCGCGATGAGATCCGTTTTCGCGAGTTATCGGGTTTTGTCTCCTCCCAAGCAAGTTAATCTCTCGCGGAGTCAGGAGTCAGGAGTCGGGTGATAGGGTGATAGGGTGATAGGGATTTAGGGGTTTAGGGAAATTTCAGCCAAATGCTCCACTACCCCACACCCCCCTGACAGGTGTAGGTTTATTACAAAGAGGTGAGCAGTCACACACTCAAGGTGAGAAAATCAAGCTAGAGATTTAGAGGAGCATCGTGAAAGGCAATGCTGAAAAACAAATAAGTAGTCGTGCAAAATTAATTTCCTAGTCGAGACTCCCAGACTCCGAGACTCCGAGACTCCGAGACGGGATACAGGAGACTCCGAGACTCCGAGACGGGATACAGCTATTAGGGATCGGATTTGAGTTTTCAGTTCACTGTTTACTCACATCAGCAAAAGGCTGACGGCTGAGAGCTTAGATGTGTAATTAATTTTGCTTAGGTACTTACCAATCATAAAGAGGTTCGCAAGAATCAGCATGGTTAACGCAAAAATTACGCAGTATCCTACGACTAATAACCCGCATCGCCCGCTATACCTCTGGCAATTTTCTATTATCGATAATTATAGCAATACAGTAATTATGAGTTCTAAGTACCTAGGCAAAATTATTTACACATGACGATCATTGCCCCGTAAGGGTTTTAGCTCGATCGGGCAGGTAATTAATTTTGCATGACTACTTATTAAGTGGGTGGGTGGAATTAAATATAACTGGACTTCCCCCGTATAAAAATACTAGCTATGGCTAAAAGTCTTACAGAGCCTGAGTTCAAGCAATACAATACCAATGAACTACTGGACACAAAATCCTGAAGTTCTTACGCCGATAGGGTTTGAGGCAAAAATTTTCAAATTTGACCTTTAGACCATTATAGCTTGTTTCGGGGCAGAAAACCAGCAAAAACATGGCTACAGAGGGAATCCCTTACTCTAGAGATTAATGACACTATCTGTTAAAATCAGGTTAGCGATCACTATACAGCCAACTCTACGGAATCGCTCTACTCCAGATACAGTCAACGGTACAGCCATTTTCAAGTCAAAAATGTACCCAGTAGCCTCTTTTCAATTTTTTCTGAGAAGCGACCTGCAGTAAGGGTTTTGTTAATTTTTTAGTATTTATGTATGGGGGAAGTCCAGATATAAGATGAACGTAGGTTGGGCTTCGGCCGTGAGCTTTTGCCGAACGGTTGAAGCATGAAACCCAACGCCCGCATAGTTTACGCTACCGCTAACCCATCCTACAAATAATTGTGCCTCCCTACTTAAAACACTAGCGGAAATTAGATATTGGCAACGATCTCGCCGAAAGGAGCGAGGACCTGAACGGGTTGGGGTCGGCTCGGCGCGCTCTCTACTGGTAAACGGGGAAACAACTTCAAGGGGTGACAGAGGGGCTACAAGCTAGATAGAGCGGGGGGTCTAGCCAAACGACCCCCTAAAGAAATAGAGTGGTTAGGACAACCACTCAAAATTTTAAAATGTTACCTTCATTCTATCAGGCTTGTTTACAGGCGAACCTTAGCGAGGCGAGCTATTTGACCTTACAGCTCCTAATCCTGCTCTTACAAAGTCATCGGATAGTCCAACTAGAGAAACTGGCCGCTCTTTTCCCGCAACCGATAACCTTTGAAAGTAGAAGACGGAATTTGCAGAGATTTCTTAAGCTCCCGCAACTAAACGTGAAACTCTTGTGGTTTCCTTTGATCAAACAGATCGTCAAGCTAGAATTTAGCGGAAAAAATAAAAATCGAGAGCCAAGAAGAAGGCTCAAAAAACTGAAACACGCGGGAAGATTATTAGTCGTCATAGATAGAACCGATTGGAAGGGTAGAAATTTATTCGTCGCCAGTGTGATTTGTGGTCGGAGAGCTTTGCCCGTATATTGGGTGTTACTGAATAAAAAAGGAAGTAGCGCTCTCGGGGAACCGAAAAAATTCCTCAAGCCAGTCTTAGGGTTGTTGAAACCCTATCCGCTCGTCGTAATGGGAGACCGTGAATTTCAGTCAGCGCAATTAGGGAAGTGGCTTGACGACAGAGGTGTAGCTTTTATCTTCCGTCAAAAGAAAAGTACCTACACGCGATTGAAAGATGGAGAAAACTATCAAGCCCTTTCCGAGTTAGAACCGAACCGGGGCGAGCGAAACTTCTTTCGGGGAGTGACCCACACGAAAAGCCATGAGATCGAGGGGTTCAACCTAGCAACTTATGGGAAAAGAGGTTATCGAACTAAAGGGTCTAAAGAGCCTTAGTATTTATTGACCAACCTAGAATCTTTAGAGATAACTCTCAAGTTATATAAATCTCGATTCGGGATTGAAGCGATGTTCAAAGATTGTCAAACGGGAGGATATAATCTTGAAAAAACGAAAGTGAGCGAGCCTCGCTTTCTCGCCTTAATTTTATTAATCGCTATCGCTTACTCTTTGAATACAACCCGTGGTCAAAATCTCAAGAAATCGGGAACTCGCGATTATATTTGTCGCTCCAAAGAAGCGAAACGCGGTCCGGAAAGACATAGCGATTTTTGGATAGGTACTTAAGTACCTAAGCAAAATTAATTACACATTTCGATAAAGCTTTTGCCTCTTGCCTATTGCCTCTTGCCTGTCTTCACTAGGAAATTTATTTTGCATGACTACTTATGGGAGCTTCTGGATCGAGTCGATGGACGCGTACTCGGAACTCGCCTTTTCTTTGATCCGCCTCAAGCCAGGAAAACACCCCGATTTTTCTAGGGGTCTAACGGCTATGCGCCTTATCCAGCAAGCCTTTTAGTCGCCTTGTCACCCCTTGAAGTTCGCCACACAGCCCCTTATGAGTGTGGATTTAGTTTGAGAGTAATAAGAAGGAGAGCTTGGACAAAAAAAGGAAAGCGAAAAAAAGTGAATGGACAAAGAAAAAGAGGAAGGGTGAATGTGATGGGAGCCTTAAGATATAATGACAAAAAACGAGTCGGTTTTATGATCAAAAAAGGAAATTCAGAAACTTTCCATGAACAATTAAAGAAACTTCATGAAGAGATTCGTCAAGAATGGATAAACGGTTCTTCGGTTTGTCTTATGCAATGGACGGGGTTATAAGGAATGAAACCTTTATAGAGACAGACATTGCCGCAATTTTTGTCAATTGTTTGCGATCTGGAGCGAACTAATCAATTAAATCTTTTGCCAGATAAGGATTGAGTCGATTTATGCTCCCATATCGAACCATACCAAGTCCCGAAGAGCCGGATAAACTTGGGAAATCTGCCCGAAGATTTTCGAGAAAAAGGACCGAAAATTATCATCATATTAGACAATGCTAGTTATCACAAAAAGAAAGATGTTATTGAGCAGTTGGAAAAAGAGTTGCCCAATATTAGGCTAGAGTTTTTACCAGCTTATAGTCCAGATTACAACCTAATAGAATTAGTGTGGCATTCCGCTAAAGAGTACATAGCTAATCGAGAATTTGAAAATAAAGAAGAACTGGAAAAAGTAGTCAATCAGCTTTTAAATGAAGGGGGATTGATTATTAAATGGAGTAGAAAAATTTAAAATAAGGGTAATGCTGTCAATGTAACTTAAATGCGTAAAAGCTTACCATTCTTTCAGCCTCTGCCTGACCGTGTTAGGTTTTTCCTCGTTGACTGCGCCAATAAATCTCGACACCTGAGTCAAGCTGCTCGATTTGGTCATGACCATGCCAAAACTCCAAGTCGCCAATCCGATAGCTTGCGGTATTGACAAATGAGGTAGATGCCTGACTGACGGACACAAGTGGGTCAAAACCTGACAAGACAAGGGTTGCCAAAAAGAAAAATATCTGGGTAGATAGGGAAAAAGCAAGAATCCCTACAAGATGAAAACCGAGAACAGAATCTTCTCCCAAGTTTATTCCTATCTAGAACAAGGAAGCCGATTTGTGGATAAAAGACATTTAACCGTCCTCAGTTGGATGGTGACAGCCCTACTCAGTAGTCAAAGTCTCAATCAAGCCAGATGGGAACCCTTTGTACAAAGCAGAGCCGAACAAGCCAATAGTTATCAGAGACGGTGGAATCGCTTTTGCCAGAATGGAAGAGTAGCGGTGGAAAAGATATACATCCCCTTAATATTGAAAGCCATCGAGACTTGGAAGGAGAAGGGGGAAAGACTGTATCTAGCAATAGATACCACTCTGTTGTGGAATCAATACTGCTTTGTCTATCTAGCGGTGGTCTGCGGGGGGAGAGCCGTCCCCTTGATGTGGATGGGATTAGAACATGGTAGTGCCAGCCTAGCTTTTGAGAAATACGAACCCTTGTTGGACAGAGCCAAAGGCTATCTTCAGGGCTTTGAGAATGTCATGCTGTTAGCCGACCGAGGCTTTGCCAATCAGCAATTAATTCAATGGCTCAGGAAAAATACTTGGCATTGGTGTCTTCGCTTACCTTGCGATACCCTCATTTACGGTGTTCGCCGTCGGGGTTTTGGCTATGAGGTCAGAGAACTCTATCCTCCCAAACGGCAAGCCTGCTTTGATCGCAACGTTCAAGTCTGGCAGGAGGCTAGAATCACTGCTCATCTTGCTTTAGCCTCTGTTCCAGGGGTTAAGGATAATTGGGCAATTCTGAGCGATGAACCTCCTACCCTTGACACCTTCTGGCAGTATGGTCTTCGTTTTCCCATTGAACATCTCTTTCAAGGGCAGTAAATCGGGCGTTTTTGACTGGGAACATTCTCGTGTTCGCTCTGCTGCTTGTTTAGAACGTCTCTATCTCATTGTTGCCATTTCTATTCTCTTTGCTACTTTAACTGGCATGGCGGTTCAACAATCTGGCTCTCGCCGTCAGGTTGATGCTCATTTTCGGCGTGGTTTGAGTTATTTGAAAATTGGTTGACGTTGGCTGGCGGGAGTTGTTCATAAGGCGCGTCCCTTCTTGCGACTTGACCACTTATTTTCTGTTGACCCTTTTCCCTGTTTTGCTTCTCGCAAAGCTCGTCAGGATTATTATGGCAAAATTACCTTTTCTTTTATTCAGGAGTTTGAGGCTTTCACATAACAGTACTTGTCTTTGTATTGAAAAATGTGTCCGTCAGTCAGGGTAGATGCTCTGAAACTATGCACGACCACTGCTTGAGATATTTGTTGTTTAGCATTGTCTTTCACGATGCTCCTCTGAATCTCTAGCTTGATTTTCTCACTCTTGTGTGTGACTACTCACCTCTTTGTAATAAACCTACACCTGTAAGGGGTGTGGGGTGTGGGGTGTGGGGTTTTACCGATTTTGAGGTAGTCAGTTACCTAATTTTCAGGGAAAAAGTCCAGGAATTTTACCCCCGATCACTCCAATGGTCAGGACTTTTTCAGGGGAAAAAAGTCTAAAAGCCTTATCCAACAAGGTTTTTAGATTTATTCAGCCAGCCCTAGGTAGGGTATGCTGAAAAAGTAGGGGCGAGAAGCATATCTCGGATAGGAAATCTACGGTTTCAGCGATAGGTTATGCCCGAATGCTTCGCCCCCACAGGACTTGCTCCCCTCTCCTAATCCCCAAACCCAATGAATAACCCCCCGATAGTCCATTCAATTACACAGAGGCTTTTATTGCCCTAGGCACGAGTAATTTCGATCGCTCGGTACAGTTTTATCGTCAACTGTTGCAACAGGAACCAAAGCCCTACCTTGCCGCCGTTTATGCAGAATTTAGGCTGATTAACCTTAAATTATGTCTTTTTTGCCCTAAAGAGTCCCACAGAGAGGAATTTAGCGATTCTAGGGGCAGTGGCATGAGCATTTGTTTCGAGGTGGAGAGTCTCGAAAAAGCCCTTGAGCATTGGAGCGAAATCGGCTATGGTGCTAGGGGAGAAATTAGCCAAGCTTCCCACGGTCTGGAAATCTACATCTATGATCCCGATGGTAATCGTTTAATTTTCCATCAATCCACCGCTAAAACCAATCCTTTCAGGTAGGAACCTTCCGAGTGATAGATACTGGTGGGATGGTCGGCTGGTTGGCTTAAACGTGCTAAAATTCGCACTGGGCGAGCCGATTCAATGGCTGCCGCCATGACAGCCCCCTGAAAATGTTCTTCGTTAACCACTTGGGAACAGGAAAAGGTGAAAATAATACCTTGGGGGCGAATTTTCTGGAAAGCTTGGTGATTTAATCTTTTATAAGCCATAACCGCCTGATGACGGGATTGGATACTTTTGGCAAAAGCGGGGGGATCGAGAACAATCAGATCGTAATCCTCCTCACAGTCGCGCAGAAAGTTAAAAACATCGGTGCTGTAGGATTGATGGGGAACTTCGCTGAGATTATTCAGGGCGATATTTTTTTCGGTAAGATCGATCGCACCGTGAGAACTATCAACGGAATCGACTAGGGCAGCCCCCGCTTGCATAGCATAGACGGAAAAGCCGCCAGAGTAACAAAAAGTGTTTAAAACCCGTTTATTCTGGCAATATTGGGTCAATATTGCTCTATTTTCCCTTTGATCGAGGAAAAATCCCGTTTTTTGTCCTTTTTCCCAATCAATAATAAAGCGATGGCCGGATTCTAACACCTCATCGCCGGTTTTTTGACCAAATAAGTATTTATTCTCGGAGATATGGGCGCTTTTCGCCAAAACTGCGGCACTTTTATCGTAAACTGCCCGTAAATTGTCAGCGTAGATAGTTTTCAGGCAATCGACAATCAGATCGAGACGTTGGTATAAAGCTAGGGAATAAGCTTGAATAACCGCCGTGCCATTGTACCAATCGACGATTAAGCTGGGTAAACCGTCCCCTTCAGCGTTAATTAAACGATAACAGTTAGTTTTCGGGTTATCCACTAAACCGATTTGTTGCCGCAGCTGATAGGCATTCTGGAATTTTTCGAGAAATAATTGAGCAATATCGCTGACTTTTGGGAAAGAAAGAATTTTAACGGCAATATTGCTAGGATTATACAGTCCAGTGGCTAGATATTCGCCTCGATCGCTATAAACCTCCACGATAGCACCCTCTTTGACTTCTCCCTCCATCTCTTTAATCGCCCCGGAAAATATCCAAGGATGGAATCGTTTAACAGCATCAATTTTATGGTTTCTCAGGATAATTTTCGCTAAATCTGGCATGGATAAAGAATCAGGGTTGATAGCTGACGGCTACTAGACAATTCTATTATCCCCTGCCAGCAGCGCAAAACCACAGTTTCTTATCCCTCGATCGAGTGGCATCAAAGCAAGTCCCCACAATCGAGGGATAATTAGAGGGAATTCTCGCCTATAATAAGTTAGATTTTAGCGATATTCCCTCGACAAATGCCAAGAAAAAGTGATGCTGCCGGTGGTTTAAGTTTATGGTTCCAACGTTTGGGGGCTGCCGGTTTATTAGCGGGACAAACTTTTTTACATATTCTTAATGGCAAAATCCACCGGCGTAATACTCTGGAACAAATGAGTATTGTTGGACCAGAATCCTTGACAATTGCCCTAATTACTGCTGCTTTTGTGGGTATGGTTTTCACTATTCAGGTAGCCAGAGAATTTATTTTTTTTGGGGCGGGTAGTTTTGTTGGGGGAGTCCTTTCCTTGGCTTTAACCAGGGAATTAGCCCCGGTTTTAACCGCGGTGGTGGTGGCGGGGAGAGTTGGCTCGGCTTTTGCCGCCGAAATTGGTACAATGCGAGTAACAGAACAAATTGACGCTTTATATATTTTAAAAACCGATCCGATCGATTATTTGGTCATTCCCCGGGTGATTGCCTGTAGTTTAATGTTACCCCTGCTCACTATTATCTCTTTAGTCACGGGATTACTCGGTGGTTTATTGATTTCTGATAGTCTTTACGGTATTTCCTATTCCCTATTCTTACAATCAGCCCAAAATTTTCTGGAAACATGGGATTTAATTAGTTCTATGTTCAAGTCCCTTATTTTTGGGATTTTAATTGCTATTATCGGCTGCAGTTGGGGTTTAACCACCACCGGCGGTGCTAAAGGAGTTGGTCAATCTACTACCACGGCTGTGGTAACTTCTTTATTAGCGATTTTTGTGGCTAATTTTTTCCTCTCTTGGCTGATGTTTCAAGGGACTGGTAATGTGGAAATCGGCTAAGACAGTTATCAGTTATCAGTTATCAGTTATCAGTTATCAGTGCCAAGAAAACGGCAATTTTCTACTTAATACCTAATATCTAATACCTAATACCGCTCACTAAAAACTCAAATATGATCACCGATTACTGATAATTATCTATTCTCAAGATTAGGATTTGTTGAAGGGATTGAGAGTAAGACAAGTTTTAATTAATTCCTCCACTCCCAGAACTGGATAAATAGGGACTCCTAACTGATTAATAACAGTTTCTAGGGTGAGATCATCTAAAAATACCGCTTCCCCATGCTTGAGCATGAGGGAGGGTAATAAAACCCCATCCCCAAGATTTTTACCTTGTAATCCTTTGAGAAGATCTTGCCCGGTTAATAAACCCGTAACCGTGATTTCCTGCCCCCAATAATCACTATTTAAAGTCACTAATTCCACGGTTAAACCCCGCACCTTATTTAACTGTTGAACTAGGGGTTGAAAAGCTTGTTCTACCGCATTTCCCACTACCCATATTAACCGTCTAGATGGAGTAATTTGAGCAGGTAATAACTTCTTGGCTGTCTTCTGGAAATCCCTAATAAATTGACGAATCGAGCCAACTCCGTTACCGATTTGGGGATAGTCTTCGTAGTGAGATTGAGGGGGTAAATCGACTCGGGCAATTAAAAACCATTCATCGGCTAACCACACCACATTACTGCCAAATTCTTGACGAAATTGTTTCTGTAAAGTTTGGACTTGTTCAATCACTTCTCGCGCTTTTTCTTGGCTAACGGGAATTAATTGATCTTCTTGGGGACGAAAGCGGGTTAATCCCACGGGAACTACGGCAACCGACTCCACACAGGGAATATCCCCCCGATGAAAAGAAACCAGATCTAACAGGGTTCTTTCGAGATGAATGCCATCATTAATATTGGGACAAACTACCACTTGGGCATGAATTTGTAATTGTCTGGCTTGTAGCCATTTTAAATGGTCTAAAATTTGACCAGCGCGGGGATTTTTTAAGAGACGAATCCTCAGATCGGGTTCCGTGGCATGAACGGACACAAAAAGCGGTGATATTCGCATCTTTTCGATCCGCTGCCATTCTTTTGAGGTGAGATTAGTTAAGGTTAAATAACTGCCATAGAGAAAACTTAAGCGATAGTCATCATCTTTATAGTATAAAGTTTCTCTTTTGCCCTCTGGTTGTTGATCTATAAAGCAAAAAGGACATTTATTATTACACTGAATTAAGCCATCAAAAAGGGCAGTTTCAAACTCTAAACCTAAGTCTTCATGATAATCTTTTTCGATTTTTACTTGATGAGTTTTGCCCTGACTATCAAGCACTTCTAGGGTTAAAAATTCATCGGCACATAAAAATTGATAATCGATTAAGTCCCGGGGACGATTACCATTGATAGAGACGAGCGCATCCCCGATTTCAAAACCCACCTCGGCGGCGATCGAATCTGGGATGACACCAGTAATTTTAGCTGGACGAATAGTTAATTCACTCATATTTTTAGGTCGCCATCCAATTATTTAACTGCATTTCCCAGAGAGTCTTTGGGGAGCATCTCACTTTCGTCAACCGTTCTTCTATCTTATCAAATCTCTTATCTACCTGATCAAATCTGTCATCGATCCGTTTTTCCAGAGAGTCGATTTTCCCCTCAATCCTTGTCAGAACTGCTTCTAGGGAATAAGTGACGGTTTCGTTAGCTATTTTCTCTCTCCTTTATCTCTTCTGGATTCACCATCGTGATCTCAATATCAGTATCGCTGATTTTTGCCTGCAAGTTTCAATCCCTATTAGGGGTTAAGATTAATTGGAACTACCTTTTCTTGGAATCACTTGTATTTTTTGCATGACTTTTATTTAAATAAAGTTAAAAATATTATAACACCAACAAAAAAGTAATTAATACTAAAATACTAAGATTAGTTTAATAATCTTAATAGTTATAACGTACATAATTTAAAAATGTTATAAAAAATTTTCAGTAAAAATACAATAAGGCGTTGTGGAATATTTGTATTAGTTTTGAAGTTGTATATGATTAAAGCTTTGTCCACATTTTTGTTGGTTGCCATGCAGTAAGCAGTAATAGCTAGTCCAGTTAATACTCTCACTGGATCTATGACAATATTTAAACAAGTAATGCCAATTAATAATCAATGGCAAGTCGGTAGTCCGTGTATAGCAACTGGCGGATTTACGGATATATACAAAAATGGGATAATTGTTTTAAGAAATGATGATAGAGAATAGATATTTCCGAAAATTAAATATGCGTAATCTGAAACCGTTGGTAGGGACAATTCATGAATTGTCCCTACATTTTTGGAGTAAAATTCATGAATTGTCCCTGCGTTTTCGGAGATGTCTAATGATGACACAGCTAGTCTCTCTGCTATAGTACAAAAGTCGTTTAGCATGATACGCTATCTAACCTTAGTGCGATCGCTTTGAACCTTTCCTATTCCCTTTGAGTTGCTTGTCTAACCTGTTCGATATATAATTCTAAAGCTTGTGCTATCTGTTCAAAGTTTAATCCTAATGCCAATAAACGAGGAATAGAGGCTAATTTTGCCGCTAATTCGCCTTCTTGTCGGCCTTCCTCTCTACCTTCCTCTCTGCCTTCCTCTAAAGCTTCCTGATACACTTTAGTTTGTTTTAAATCACTTAAACCAAACATCGCTTCTATCTCCTTTCTACTGACTTGGGGTAACTTATAAACCAAGATTGTCTCTATCAATTCTAAAAGTTCGGCTCTTCTCGACTTTGTGTGATAATTTTTGCTTATGGAATCGTGAAATGCTTATCGGGCAAGACTTTTAGGGCTATTTTGCGGATATTCTATCAGTATAGACCTCGTTTCCACACAGAAACCAGAAGAGCCAAAGTTCTTGCTGTTGTTTGAGATTAGGGAATTCTTGTCTAATCCGTGGAATTAATTGTTTTCCCTGCCATCAAATCATTACAGATATGCCAATAATCCCAGATGATAGAGAATAGATATTTCCGAAAATTAAATATGCGTAATCTGAAACCGTTGGTAGGGACAATTCATGAATTGTCCCTACATTTTTGGAGTAAAATTCATGAATTGTCCCTGCGTTTTCGGAGATGTCTAATGATGACACAGCTAGTCTCTCTGCTATAGCACAAAAGTCGTTTAGCATGATACGCTATCTAACCTTAGTGCGATCGCTTTGAACCTTTCCTATTCCCTTTGAGTTGCTTGTCTAACCTGTTCGATATCTAATTCTAAAGCCTGTGCTATCTGTTCAAAGTTTAATCCTAATGCCAATAAACGAGGAATAGAGGCTAATTTTGCCGCTAATTCGCCTTCTTGTCGGCCTTCCTCTCTACCTTCCTCTCTACCTTCCTCTCTGCCTTCCTCTCTACCTTCCTCTCTACCTTCCTCTAAAGCTTCCTGATAAACTTTAGTTTGTTTTAAATCGCTTAAACTAAACATCGCTTCTATCTCCTTTCTACTGACTTGGGGTAACTTATAAACCAAAATTGTCTCTATCAATTCTAAAAGTTCTTGCTGTTGTTTGACCTTAGGTAATTCTTGTCTAATCCGTGGAATTAATTGTTTTCCCTGCTTGATCGCTCTTGCGGTTGGTGCTATGATTAACTGTAAAACCCTAATAAACAAAGTTTTACTTCAATATATGGAAGGCAATTAAACTCAGCACCAAGCATGACCCTTCCGTAATCCTACTTTAGGCTATAATTATAAGAACCATCAAATCCACCCTATTCTTATTCTTCAAAAATCAAGGTTTATATCATAAAAATCAAAAAGTTTTTGGAAAAAATCTACTACTATACACTCATAGGTTTCTTGCATAATTTCAGAAGCTCCAAATCGATAAACTTCATAACCTAGCAATTTTAACTTTCTATCTTCAGCTACCATTTCTGCATAAAGCTGAGGCTTCGCATATTCTCCATCAGCATAATGTTGTTTACCATCAATCTCGATAACAATTCTTTTTGATTTTGGCAATAATAATAAAAAATCCATACGTTGTCTTATCAATCTTCTCCCATTGTTATATCTTTTGAGTTCTTTGATAGTATAGGGATCATAATGTAAATAAACTTGTGGCAGTAGAGCGGGCGAATTTTCACCCCAACGACGACATAATTGCTCGTTGTTATAGTAAGTGTCAAAAAATCTAGATTCTACTCCATTATTTTGCAAGGATTCTTTAAGTCGTTTGTAAAGAGGAGCTGCCGCTTCTGAATTTGACCAGCTAATAATTTTTTTATACTCTTTCCACCAATCAATTAACTCTATCCATAATAATCCATGACTTTGAATCGGCTTATCATAGATCAAACAGGATTCTTTATACTTCGTAATTTCAATATCATTGCTAAGTGAATCTGAAAAAATAATTTCTGGTTTAAAAGAATTAGAGGCAAAAATAATATTTTTGATATTTTGATGTCCTAGTTTTTTGGTTAAATGAATTGTGTAGCCATTAATATCAACTTCCAAACCACTTTTTTTACAAATTTCTCTTAAAGTTTGCTTATGCTCTTCCTTAATATAATAACTTTTGTATAAAAGTATTGATTCAATTACTTTCAGAAATTTCTGAATATCGTTTTGATTTTCCCAATCAATCTTTGAGTAGTATCCATTCAATTGCTCTAGGCGCGTAGATGCACGAGGCTCGTATTTATCAAATCCCGCCTCCGTAAACCAACTATCTATTTGATCAATATAATATCTATATTCTAAGCAAAATTGTCGAAACTCACTCTTTAATAAATCTAGATATATATTCATAGAGACACATCAACTTTCCGAGAAATCACCGATACATACAATACCAAATTCTAGCAATTCAGTATTAGGATCAAAATCAACAGATTGGTGGGTTATGGCGAATACCTTATTAGTTGCTTAACTGTCTCATTTGTCATCGCCTAACCCACCCTACTATTTGGCTACCGGCAAAAGATAGCCACCGGCAATTGTATCAATTTGTAAAAGATGGTTGACGTTTGTGCCAATCGGTGGCCTGTTCGTAGGCGTGCGCGACGTGAAATAATTGATCTTCGCGCAGCACATTACCCACTAATTGTAACCCGATCGGCAAACCTTGCCCATCAAAACCGCAGGGAAGACTTAACCCGGGTAAACCAGCTAAATTGACGGGAATAGTCATTAAATCCGATAAATACATACTCAGAGGGTCCGCAGTTTTTTCCCCAGCTTTAAAAGCTGTGGTCGGTGAAGTGGGAGAAACTAACACATCTACCGATTGAAAAGCTCGATCGAAATCCTCTTTGATCAAAGTCCTCACCTTTTGTGCTTTGAGGTAATAAGCATCATAATAACCCGCCGAGAGGGTGTAGGTTCCCAACATAATCCGGCGCTTGACTTCCGCACCAAAACCCTGAGCGCGAGTCTTAGTGTACATATCAATCAAACTATCGGCATCTTCCCGAATACCGTATTTAACCCCATCGTAACGGGCTAAATTCGCCGATGCTTCCGAGGGGGCGATAATGTAGTAGGTGGGCAATCCGTAACGGAAACGGGGACAGGAAATCTCTTTAATTGTGGCACCGAGGGCCTTTAACTGCTCTAAAGCTTGATTAACTGCCTCGGCAACCACCTGATCCAAACCTTCCCCGAAAGTTTCCTTAATTACGCCAATTTTTAGCCCTTTTAAACTGGTTTTCAGGAATTGGCTATAGTCGGGAATCGGCAGATTGAGACTGGTAGAATCTTGGGGATCGTAACCTGCGATCGCTTGTAATAAAATCGCCGCATCTTCTACGGTACGACCAAAGGGACCAATCTGATCGAGAGAAGAAGCGTAAGCCACCAAACCAAAGCGAGAAACCAAGCCATAGGTCGGTTTTAGCCCAACAACGCCACAAAACGAAGCCGGTTGACGAATTGAGCCACCGGTATCCGAGCCTAGGGCGACCACGCATTCTTGAGCGGCCACAGCCGCAGCCGAACCCCCCGAAGAGCCTCCCGGCACCCGGGATAAGTCCCAAGGATTAGCAGTAACTTGATAACCGGAGTTTTCTGTGGAACTCCCCATGGCAAACTCGTCTAAATTGGTTTTACCGACGATAACTGCCCCTAAATCCCGTAATTTTTGGGTAACGGTGGACTCGTAGGGGGGGACAAAATTCTCTAAAATCCGAGAAGCGCAGGTGGTGGGGATACCCTTGGTGCAGAGATTATCTTTTAATGCGATGGGAATACCTGCCAAGGGATGCAGAGATTCACCTCTGGCGATTTTCTCGTCCACTTTTTGGGCTTGTGCGAGGGCTAAATCCGGGGTTAAATGGAGAAAGCTTTTTACTTGTGGTTCGATCGCTTGAATACGAGCGAGAAATTCTGTGGCGATTTCGACGGCTGTTTTTTCTTTATTGACGAGTTGTTGATGCAGTTGACGAATCGAAGTCATGTTCAGTTACCGGTTACAACCACCGTCAGGAGCAAGCAACAACCCCAGACAGCAAAGACTATTTTAGCGTCAGTTTGGCTGTCGGTCAGCTAATCTCCTAAAATTAAGGGAAAGCCTGGGAGGAAAACCTACAGTTATGACTTTTAATATCCGACAATTAGATAATTTAGACTACGATGAAGCCGAACCCTTATTAGAAGATTATATTACTGGAGCGATCGAAGAATATATCAATTCGCCAGAGGGAGAAGCCTATTATCAAGAAAAACAAGAAGGTTGTGGTTGGATTGCTACCTTTGTCGAGTTGGGCTATCTCTATGAAGGGTATACCCTGGCTACCATGACTAAGGCAGATGTGCAGATCTTAATGGAGAAGATTTTACCACGCAAAATTACTGTCCTCGATCCGACGGAAACCGAAGATGCTATCCCTGAATTAATTAGTTTTTGGCAATTTTTGGGACGAGAATATAAATTAACTCAGGCTAAGGCTATTATTAAATATTTAGAGCAATTAGGAGATCGCTTTGGTCAACTGATGAACAATCCCAGCAGTGGCGGTTTTATGAAAAATCTCCTGTTACAAGCGCATCAGCAGGGTTTTGATATCACCAGTCAGGAGGGTTTAACAGCTTTTCAAGAAACATATAATGCTGAACAACGCGCCAAACAGCAAGCGGCAGCAACATCGAAAAAAACGCCCCCAGCTGTTCCTAAATCGGAAAATGTTCCCAAGGCAATGCAGGCCAAATATCAAGAAATTACCGCTATTACCGATAAATTTGCCGCTCAATATCTTAATGAAGAATACGCCCAACTTATTCGCCAATTAACCGCAACTTTAGCTCGTAAGCGTCCCTCTCCCCTAGAAAAAGGTAAGGCTAATTCCTGGGCTGCCGGCATTACTCACGCCCTAGGAATGGTCAATTTTCTCTTCGATCCTACTCAAAATCCCCACATTTCGGCCACAGAACTTTATCAGGCTTTTGGGGTTGCCCAAAGTACAGGACAAGCTAAATCAAAACAAGTGAGAGATTTACTGAAGATGTCCTATCTTGACTCAGAATGGGCTTTACCAAGCAATTTAGAGAACCATCCTAGCACTACTGTCCGGAACTTAATCACTACCATGCTCGGTGATAGTTAGGGTTTGCGATAAAAAGTCTGTTGGTGGAGTTAGACGGCACTCTTGCAGCAGTAGATTCCTGAATAACCCAATCTCGATCGAGTTTGCCGACTAGACTCTAGTTACCTTTCCAGTTAAACTATAGTAGTCAATAGTTATAAAGTTTTAAACGATCACCTATTGTCAGCCTTTTTAACTGGTCACTTTATTACCTACCCATGTTAGACAGTTTCTCCCCCCAAACCTCTAGCCTCGTCCTCGCTTCGGTGGCGGACTATTTCAAAGTCCTGTCGGAAGTCAGTCGCCTACAGATTCTCAGTTGCTTGCAATTAGGCGCGATGAATGGTAAAGAAATCGCTGAAGCGACCGGACTAGGTCAGGCTAATCTCTCCAAACACCTGAAAGCTTTAACCCAAGCGGGAATTATCTCGCGACAACCCCAAGGAGTCAGCGTTTACTATCAAATTACCGACCCTGTGATCTATGATCTCTGTCAGGTGGTTTGCGATCGCATTAGTCAGCAAATGCGTCAACGGGCCAGAGAATTCGAGAGTCTGCCAGCTTTCCATCTCCCTAAATAAAAATCACCAAATCCTTGACATTTTGCCTCAATTATGATAAGGAAAAATTTCCATGCTCGTAGAAGAACTTTGTCAACGTTATCGGGAGGGAGAAAGAGATTTTGGGGGGATTAATTTGCGGGAAGGCGACTTAACTAATATTTCCCTCCCAGGAGTCAATTTTTGCCGTGCAGATTTGCGACAGGCCCGGTTAGGAAAAATACGCCTCGCGCGATCGATGCTGAGAGAAGCGGATTTAAGTGAGGCGATTCTCTGGGGAGCAGATTTAAGTCAAGTGGACTTTTATCGAGCTTGTTTACGAGATGCGGACTTAAGCGGGGCTAATCTGATCGAAGCCAATTTAGAAGCCACTTATTTAACCAAAGCCGTCTTAAACGGTGTTAATCTCAACAGTGCTAATCTCCAGCAGGCCCTATTAATCGATGCCGATTTTCGCTCCACTTCCGACCAACGCACGGACTTAGGCAAAACTAACTTTTGCGGAGCCGATCTCAACTATGCTAATCTGAGCGGCTCCCTGTTATATCGAGCTAATTTGGCTAATTGCCGACTTTGCCGGGTTAATTTTCGTGCTAGTCCCGAAAGAGACGGATTTATCACCGATCTCACCGGGGCCAGTTTCCGGGGTGCGGATCTCAGTTATGCTGATTTGCGCGGGGCAATTTTAGAAGATGTGGACTTAACTGGTGCTGATTTAACCGGGACTTTGTTTTAATCTGGGAAGCTTTTTCAGTAATCAGTAAACAGTAATCAGTAAACAGTGAAAAGACAGCAGTGTTAATGTCATTTCGTACTCCTCACTTAATACCACTCACTTAAAACTCAAATCTGATAACAAAGGCCGAATCTCAGACCTAATTGGTTAAGCTAAAAGCTTTGATGTGCTTAGTTTCTAACCTTCTTTTTAGGTAGGAGAATTGTCAGATTCTGTCTTTTGCCTCTTGCCTCTTGCCTCTTGCTTTCAGAAGCTGATAACTGCTCACTGATAACTGATAACTGCTCACTGATAACTGATAACTGCTCACTGATAACTGATAATTAAGGGTCGATTTATTTAAAACCGACGGATGCTTGCCAAACAAAGGCCAGCAAGAGGAAAAATAGGGGAATCAGGGGCAAGACATCGACTAGGGGGTCGAAAATTTGGTATGCTTCTGGCAATTTGGCGAACAAAAGTGCAGTTTCCATCTCTCTATCTACCTTGACAAGAAAATTTTCAAACGTTTCCTGAAATTTTATCACGTTGGGGTAACATCTACGGCATCCTCAAGCCAAGGGGCAAAATCTTGGGCAAAAGTCCCCCCTAGGATAGATTGACGAATTTCACGGGTAAATCTGATTAATTCGGCGATATTGTGCAGAGATAAGAGAATATAACCCAACATCTCCCCCGATTTAATTAAATGATTCAGATAGGCACGGCTAAAGTGTTGACAGGTGTAACAGGGACAAGTCTCGTCTAAAGGGGCGAAATCTTCCTTAAAACGGGCATTTTTGAGGTTCCAACGCTCTCCCCGCACCAAAGCCGTGCCATGGCGACCAAAACGGGTGGGAATGACGCAATCAAACAGATCTATGCCACTAGCGATCGCCTTGGCCATTTCTCGATAGGTTCCCACTCCCATCAGGTAACGGGGTTTATTTTCGGGGAGTAAGGGGGCAGTTATCTGGACAATGCGATGAATTAGGCTCGTTTCTTCCCCCACACTCACGCCCCCGATAGCATAACCAGGCAAATCGAGTTTTACTAAAGATTCCGCCGCCGCTGCCCGTAAATCCTCATAAATTCCCCCTTGTACTATGGCGAATAAAGCCTGTTCTTGAGGTCGTTGATGGGCCGTCAGACAGCGCTCTAACCAGCGATAGGTGCGTTCTATGGATGCTTTCATGGTCTCATGACTGACTCCCGTGGGGGGACATTCATCGAAGGCCATAATCACATCAGCACCGAGGGCATTTTGAATCTGAATCGATTTTTCCGGCGTAATTTCGATTATTCTACCGTCCCGAGGCGATCGAAAGGTGACTCCCGACTCTTTAATTTGCCGGAGTTGACTAAGGCTAAATACCTGAAATCCACCCGAATCTGTTAATATTGGCTGGTTCCACGCCATAAACTCGTGTAAACCTCCCGCTTTCTCGATGATACTTTCTCCCGGCTGCAGATGCAGGTGATAGGTATTAGCGAGAATCATTTGCGCTCCCGTGCTGGCGATTTGAGCGGGGGTCAAACCTTTCACCGTGGCCAAAGTTCCCACGGGCATAAAACGGGGTGTTTCTACCGGTCCGTGGGGAGTATGCCAAACCCCAACCCGCGCACCAGTTTGGGGACACTGGCCGATTAATTCAAAGGAAAATCCCACTGTTTCAGTTATCAGTTATCAGTTATCAGTTATCAGTTATCAGTTATCAGTTATCAGTTATCAGTTATCAGTTATCAGTTATCAGCTTCTGAAGGCAAGAGGTAAAAGACAGAATCTGGCAATTCTCCTACCTAAAAAGAAGGTTAGAAACTAAGCACATCAAAGCTTTTAGCTTAACCAATTAGGTTTTAGATTCGGCCCTTGTTATTAGTAACCAGTATTTCTGCTCACTGCCTAAAAGGGGCAATCGTTGTCGTCTTCGTCTTCAAACTGCACATCCCACTTAGCGGAGAGTACCTGAGTAACCATGGCTTCGAGGGTATCAGCATTGAGACGGGCTTTCATATCGGGGTCTTGCAGTGGATTACTCAGGGGAATCAGCCGTAATTGCCGATTGTCTTGGACCAGATCAAAATAGGTTTCACCGTCGGGAGAGCGGGTTAAACGCAGATAATCGAAGCTATAGGTATTCAGATAAAGACTGTAGTTAGCGACTAGGGTGCTTTGCTGATAATCGGCGAAAACTTCCACTATCCATCCCTCCCCTTCACTCTGAATCACCCCATCGAGACTATGGATGTAGCGAACTCGTCCGATATCATCGAGGAGACGACGCATATCTTCTTTAGCGATGACCACGCCAGAATCAATAATACAGGGGGCGGGCAGGGGCTGTGAGGGCGGATGATAGTTCATAGGGATTGCCAGTAAAAAAATTTCCGTTAATAACCCACCGGGTGTTTCTACCGATTCCTGTTGCAATTTTTTTCGGGTTACGTCTCGATCTTAACCCAATCCGCTAGAACTTTTCACTGTTACTTAAGATTAATAACGATGATCGATGATTAATTTCTGCTTACTAAATATTTACAAAAATTTGGGTAGACAGGGCCTACCCGATCATGATTATTACTGGGGAGGGTTGGAAGCGGAAGGACTGCGATCGATCACTTGATCGATTAAACCATAGTCTAGAGCCTCTTCGGCGGACATAAAGAAATCCCTTTCCGTATCCTCGGCGATGAGGTCGAGAGGTTTACCGGTATGACTAGCTAGGTGTTGATTGAGTAATTGTTTGAGATAGAGAATTTCTTTGGCCTGAATTTCGATATCGGTGGCCTGACCTTGGGCGCCGCCGAGGGGTTGGTGAATCATGATCCGCGAGTTGGGTAGGCTCATTCTTTTGCCCGGTTTGCCGGCACTGAGGAGAAAAGCCCCCATACTGGCGGCTAAACCAATACAAATGGTGCTGACATCGGGACGGATTTGATTCATGGTGTCAAAAATCCCTAATCCAGCCGAAACGGAACCCCCAGGGGAGTTGATATACAAGTAAATATCTTTTTCGGGGTCTTCTGCTTCTAGAAAGAGTAATTGGGCGACAATTAGGTTAGCCAGGTCGCTGGTTACTTCTTGTCCCAAAAAGACGATTCTTTCCCGGAGTAGTCGGGAGTAGATATCGAAGGCGCGTTCGCCCCGGCCTGTGGTTTCAATAACGGTAGGAATCATTGCGCTTTCTTGTCTTGCTGCTGCGGTTGGTTTTTTGATTGTAACTTAGGGAATGGGGGATAGGGATTAGGGGAATTGGGAAATATTTTCAGTGAACAGTGAACAGTAGTCAGTAATCAGTCAACTGAAAACTCACATCTGATAACTCTCCAGAAACTTAACTCAGGCTGAGGAAGCCTCAACCAGTTGAAAGCCAAGGGATTGCGCCTTTTTCGAGAGATTGTTGATGACCCGTTGACGATAAGTACCTAGGCAAAATTATTTACACATGACGATCATTGCCCCGTAAGGGTTTTAGCTCGATCGGGCAGGTAATTAATTTTGCATGACTACTTACTGTTGTTCGTAATCATCTGCTCCCAGATCTTGATAGGATTGTTTGGTCGTCCACAGATGATAAAACCTACATTCCGCACTTCAGTTTGTAACATAAAAAGTTACAAACAAGGGCAAAGAGTAACTAAGTATAAATACTCAAAAATTCCTCAACCAAAGCGTGAGATAATGAAAAAACTATGGCTCTTCGTTACTCTTTATGCTAAATCAACAGACAAGATGCCAAGACAACATACTTCTAACCCAAAAATTACGAAAGTTTCTCAAGCCATAGGCTCTCCGTTTTATTAGTTTAAGTTTATTGTTGATTCCCTCGACCACCCCATTCGTTGTCCTTCGCTCGAAATAACTAATGATTTCTCCAAACCAGTTTCGGATTGTTTGACAACTCTTGGTAAAAACACTGGAGGATTTTGCCAACCATTCTGAGATAGATAGCAGTCCTTCTGTCGGATTCTCTGAGGTTTCATAAATCTTTCTAAATTCTTCCTTTAACTCGTGCATCTTTTTCAAACTTGGTCAATTTTCTTTGATAGCTTCTAGTTTGATTTTTTGGGTTTCCGTTAAATCTTTTTCATTTTTTAACAAGCTATATTTACTTCGCTTTAAAACTTCTAGCTTCGCTTCTTTTTCCGCTTTCTGTTTTTTATTTTTCTGCGCTTCTACGGCTCTTTTTTCTGCTTTTCTCTGTTCGTCTAACTCTTGATTAATTTGTTTCATTACATGGAATCTATCGGCGACTACCTCGGCCGATGGCATCAATTCTTTTACCAAATTTTTATAGGGCAACCAAAGGTCTATGCTGACTTCTTCAATTTGCTCTAACACCTCTTTTCCCCACCCTGTAAGCGTTTCCCTCAATTCTTCTTGTGTTCGCTTCTCTAGAATAGCTATTAGTTTTCCCGTATCTAAATTTACTAAAACTGCACAGTAATTTTTTTGTCCTTTGACTAGAGCGATTTCGTCAATTCCTAGTCTTTTTAATTTCGATAGGTCTGTCTCTGTAATTTCTTCAGCTATGTCCTCTATCATTCTTTGAATCTCTTCTTCCGTTACGTCATTTCTTCGGCTAAAATTTAAAATATCTCCTGATTTTAATTGTTCGAGTATATTCTCGGCTAGTCTTTTCGTATAGGTTCGTTTCTTGGCGACAAAATCTAACTCTTCGCTAAAGGGTTTCTGACAATTACCGCACTTAAATTGACGACGATTAACTTGTAGGTACACTGGTTGACCTGAGAGCGGTAAATCTTTGACTAAATGTCGATGATTTTGGTGTAGTTTATCGCTCTCTAACCCACAACGAGGACAGACTGCTTTTTTATTTTTCGATTCGATTCGTCAAACTATACCGATATTTTCTAGGTGTCGATAGCCTTGAATACAGGTTCCTTGTAGGTTCAAAAATTTGTCAAGTATCATAAGTAAAATACTCTGGTTTTGGCTCTTCTGGTTTCTGTGTGGAAACGAGGTCTATACTGATAGTTTATTCCGCCAAATAGCACTAAAAGTCTTGCCTGATAAGCATTTCACGATTCCATAAGCAAAAATTATCACACAAAGTCGAGAAGAGCCTGGTTTTTGGTCTCCTGGGACAATTCTTGGGGGACGCAGACCCAATGTTCTCTGGCTCCCAGGTCAATTCCCGCCGCCTTGGCATTGATGATGTTTAACTTCTGGTCACTACTTTGGGTTTTTGGGGACTTGTTTCGGGATTTGGTCATGGCTTTGTTGGCTCCGAGTTATGATCGGGGAAGTACCCTGGTTCTAGGAAGGGTTTTTTACTTGATTCTCGACCACGGGTTCACGAGTTAATCCTCGTCTCGCCAATTCTTTTTTCCTCTTTCCTAGGGACCTTTGCTGATAATCGGGTCTAATGACACCATTGTTACTCCGGTTTGAGTTCAGGATACTTCCAGATTTAGAATATCAGGGCTTGCCCCTAGTTTCTCTTTTTCTTTTTAGGGCGCTTTGCGTCCTTCAGGAGCTAATAACTGATAACTGATGCTTACTCCCTTTGATTCCCCCAGATCTTTACATTGGCAGCAAAGCTTGCGATCACCAATTATTCGTCAATTGGAGATATTTAGCTTTACAACGCAGTTTTTGACTTTTTTGCTCTGGGATCGTTTAACGGGGGCTAATAGGGGCAAAAAACGGCAAAGGAGAGCGAAATGGTTAGTAGACCGCCTCATGAATTTAGGACCAACTTTTATTAAAATTGGACAATCTTTATCGACGCGAGCAGATTTAATTCCGCTCGAATATATCGAACAATTAACCCAATTACAGGATCGAGTTCCCGAATTTAATAGTCAAGAAGCGATCCGAGTTATCGAAACAGAATTAGGACAACCCCTAGATAATTTATTTGCAAGTTTTAGCGTTTCTCCCCTCGCTTGTGCCAGTTTAGGACAAGTGCATCGAGCGCAGTTATTAAGTGGGGAAGAGGTGGTTATTAAGGTACAAAGACCGAATCTAGAAGGACTATTTAATCTCGATTTTGAATTGTTGCATCGTCTCACCCGTTGGTTAAATGTTTTCCCCGTAGTGAAAAAATATAATTTAGAAGCTATCTATCAAGAATTCTTTGAGCTACTCTTTCAAGAAATCGATTATATTCATGAGGGGAAAAATGCTGATCGCTTTCGGGACAATTTTAAGAATTATCCCCAGGTAAAAGTCCCTTTAGTTTACTGGCAATATACCACTCGCAAGGTATTAACTTTGGAGTATGTGCCGGGGATTAAAGTTGATGATCGAGAGACTTTAATAGCTAATAATATTAACGTCGATGGTATTATTCAACTGGGGATCTGTTCCTATCTCAAACAACTATTACAGGATGGTTTTTTCCAATCAGACCCCCATCCAGGTAATATGGCAGTTAGTCAGGAAGGGGAGTTAATTTTCTACGATTTCGGCACGATGTTCGAGTTAAAGTCCGTCGCTAAAGATCAAATGATCGAAACCTTTTTCGCTATCTTGAGAAAGGATACAGAAACAATCTTAAAAACTTTGATGTATATGGGGTTAATTGAACCCGTTAGAGATCTACAACCCATACGAAATATCGTGCAGTTTCTTTTAGATGAATTTCGCGATAAACCGGTAGATGTGAGGGTCTTTGAACAAATTAGCGATCAAGTGTATTTAATGTTTAAACAGCAACCTTTTCGCTTACCTCCCCAAATGACTTTTATTATTAAATCTGTCACCACTTTGGATGGAATTGCCCGCTCTTTAGATCCCCAGTATAATTTATTAGCAGCTAGTCAACCTTTTGTGAAAAGTCTAGCAGTATCAGGAGGAACTACCAACACCATGCTTATCCTAGCTAATCAAGCGCGCACTTTTCTTAAACAACAATGGCAAAAAGGTAATAAAAACGAGAGAATACTCCGTCAATTAGAGGAAAAAATCGAGCGAGGAAATTTAGTTTTTCAAGTTAAGTCACGGGAAAATGAACGACTTCTGAAAAGAATTTATCTGGGAATTAAAGTATTAATTAATGTCTGTCTATTGGGATTTAGCCTTATATCAGCCATATTTTTATTAGACACTAACTATAGCAAACTAGCCATTATTCCCTTCAGTTTAGCGGGGTTATTTGGTTTATTTTTTCTGCGTTCTTCCATGGCTTTATTGATTCAGGAAAGATTAGATAAAATGCTAGAAAAGTAAATAATTATCATCTTTAATTAGTAGATGGCTTTTGTTATCCGCAACAAAAATTAAAGTTTGACAGGCTGTCTGTTGACAAGATTTTCCAGAAGTTATCATAATGAAAATGTTTTCATTGCACCCAGCAGCAAGAGGACAAGAAAATGTTGTTAAAATCTTTAGCCCTTGGTTCCCTTGTCGGATTATCCTTAGTTACATCTATCCCAGTCTTGGCTAATCCTTCCCTTTCTCCAGTACAAACTAACGAAGCAATAATCGCTGTCGGTCAACAAAAATCCGATTTATTTGTTAATTTAACCACCGATGATCCTTGGCGAGCTGCAATGGCCATTGGTGTCGCCACCAATATGTTGAAAAAAGGTCACTCAACCACTATTTTTTTGAATATTACAGGGGTACACTTGGCTGCGAAGACAATTCCTCAACACACTAACGGTATCACTGGTAAAACCCTGCAAGCAATGGTAGTAGATTTCATCAGTCAAGGGGGAAAAGTCTTAATTTGTCCCTCCTGTATGAAACAAGCAGCAATAAAACCTGAAGATCTAATTGCCGGTGTGGTGACAAGTTCTCCCGATTCCCTAGAAGCAAATTTATTTAACGAAACGGTTAAAGTAATTAGCTGGTAAATCTAGCATTTTCTAGAGAATCTAGAGACCTTAACAATAAGGTCTCTATTATTAGTAGATTTATTTTTGCTTAAAAGAGCGGCCGCTCTTGACTCAGTCGTTATACCATTTTTCTTGGTTCGTGAACCGCCTTCCCAGAAAGCTAAGCTGTTGACTATCTAGGGTTTGCTGAATAAATATTACTGGGAGCCTTACTAGAAAACGGTTTTGGGACTTTTTTAGTCAAAAAAGTGCAAGAGACAAACGTTGAGAAATCGATCCGAGGGACTCATACTATTAGGGGTCGAGAAGGTCGTCACCGACCTCCCCTCCCATTCAGAACCGTGCATGAGACTTTCACCTCACACGGCTCCTAGTTTGACTGCTCCCTTGTTAAGGATACAGCTTGACTTCTTTTGGTTGCCATCTTGGCTTCCATCTGATGCCGATTTATCATCGTGACAGTGGCGGTGTAGCAATTGAAGGTTCTTGTATTCGTCCTTTCCGCCTAAGCTGAGAGGGTGAATGTGGTCAACTTCAATTAAATCCGATGGGGTAAAATACTGCCCACATTGGCTACACTTGCCTTGTTGCTTCTTAAGTAGTTTGGCTACTCTAGTCGGTGTGTCAATTGCTTGTCCTCTTCTGGTCGCCCAGTAAGTCCAATTTCCGTCGTAGGGTGAAGCGTCGGGGCGAACTAAGGTATGTCTGACAATTGGTGTCCAATTATGTTTCCATAAATAGAAACCGTCTTTGGTTTTGAATAACCAAGATTCGTGTCTTTCTTTCCCATTGCTGAGTTTAACTGTACCCGGTCTAAAATATTTTCTCAGCTTTTCGTAGTTCGTTTTACCGCATCTTGATACTGTCCATGCCCTTAACATTAACCAGACTGTATGGTCTAATTTATTGAAGGTATCTGACGATACTACTCCTGAGTAGTAGTTAGCCCAACCTCTAATGATTGGGTTTAGGTGTCTAATCAGGGCTGATTGAGGTGCTGTTTTGTGTTTTTTGATTACACCTTTTATCGCTTCTGTGTGGGCTTTAACTGCTTTTTGGCTAGGTTTAATGTGGGTTAGGAATGTTTTAGGTATTCCTTTCGTTGTTTTACCTGCTTTGTATTTTCCTACTGGATATTGCCTGATATTGAATCCTAGAAAGTCAAAACCGGGTTCTTCCGTTTTCCCATTATATTCAATGGGTTTGAGTGTGTGACACACTCTGGTTTTTTCTGGTTTGAGTTCTAATCCAATAGGCTTTAACCATTCAGAAATGGCAGTTTGGCACTGTTCAATGATTTTGAGTGATGGTGAAATCACTACAAAATCATCGGCATATCTTATTAAAACAGCTTGATTTATATTATTCTTTTTGGGGAATAGTGTTTCAATTAATCTTGCCATTCCCTCCAGTGCGATGTTGGCTAGTAGTGGACTTATTACCCCTCCTTGAGGTGTCCCTGTTTCTGTTTCTTCAAATATACCGTTATCCAAAACTCCTGCTTTAAGCCATTGTTTAATATCTCTTTTCAAGGAACTTGGACAGTGAATTTTAGACAGTAAAAAGTCGTGATTAATTCGGTCAAAACACTTGGCAATATGGCTCTTCGGGAATTGTTATGCAAATAATTAACTTAAAATAAAATTCGATGAGAGCAACTACGCTCAAAAGTAGCTGAAATTCATACAGGAAAGGACTTAAGGCACAAACAGGTTAATAAGTACCTAAGCAAAATTAATTACACATTTCGATAAAGCTTTTGCCTATTGCCTCTTGCCTGTCTTCACTAGGAAATTTATTTTGCATGACTACTTACCAAAAGATAGACAATTGAGTTAAAATTTGATATAATAGCCAAAAACGAGATTATTTTACTTATGATACTTGACAAATTTTTGAACCTACAAGGAACCTGTATTCAAGGCTATCGACACCTAGAAAATATCGGTATAGTTTGACGAATCGAATCGAAAAATAAAAAAGCAGTCTGTCCTCGTTGTGGGTTAGAGAGCGATAAACTACACCAAAATCATCGACATTTAGTCAAAGATTTACCGCTCTCAGGTCAACCAGTGTACCTACAAGTTAATCGTCGTCAATTTAAGTGCGGTAATTGTCAGAAACCCTTTAGCGAAGAGTTAGATTTTGTCGCCAAGAAACGAACCTATACGAAAAGACTAGCCGAGAATATACTCGAACAATTAAAATCAGGAGATATTTTAAATGTTAGTCGAAGAAATGACGTAACGGAAGAAGAGATTCAAAGAATGATAGAGGACATCGCCGAAGAAATTACAGAGACAGACCTATCGAAATTAAAAAGACTAGGAATTGACGAAATCGCTCTAGTCAAAGGACAAAAAAATTACTGTGCAGTTTTAGTAAATTTAGATACGGGAAAACTAATAGCTATTCTAGAGAAGCGAACACAAGAAGAATTGAGGGAAACGCTTACAGGGTGGGGAAAAGAGGTGTTAGAGCAAATTGAAGAAGTCAGCATAGATCTTTGGTTGCCCTATAAAAATTTGGTGAAAGAATTGATGCCATCGGCCGAGGTAGTCGCCGATAGATTCCATGTAATGAAACAAATTAATCAAGAGTTAGACGAACAGAGAAAAGCAGAAAAAAGAGCGGTAGAAGCGCAGAAAAATAAAAAACAGAAAGCGGAAAAAGAAGCAAAGCTAGAAGTTTTAAAGCGAAGTAAATATAGCTTGTTAAAAAATGAAAAAGATTTAACGGAAACCCAAAAAATCAAACTAGAAGCTATCAAAGAAAATTTTCCCAATTTGAAAAAGATGCACGAGTTAAAGGAAGAATTTAGAAAGATTTATGAAACCTCAGAGAATCCGACAGAAGGACTGCTATCCATCTCGGAATGGTTGGCAAAATCCTCCAGTGTTTTTACCAAGAGTTGTCAAACAATCCGAAACTGGTTTGGAGAAATCATTAGTTATTTCGAGCGAAGGACAACGAATGGGGTGGTCGAGGGAATCAACAATAAACTGAAACTAATAAAACGGAGAGCCTATGGCTTTAGAAACTTTCGGAATTTTTGGGTTAGAAGTATGTTATCTTGGCATCTTGTCTGTTGATTTAGCATAAAGAGTAACGAAGAGCCATTGTTTGTTACAAAGTGTATTGACCTTGAGTCCCCTTGCCTAGTTTGGTATCGATGTGATACTAAACGTCGGGACATATAAACAGTTATAAGGTTGGTCAGGGTTGACCTATTAGATTCAGTCAGGGGACTGAAGACCTTACTAGGCGGTTATTTCAGGTATTTCAACCTTATTTCATGCCTAAACGTTTCGCACAAATCCGTTGAGTACAGGCTAGTTATGAGGAGAGGCACTCATGCAAGAGGCAATAGGCAAGAGGAGCAATAAATAATCAGTCTTTAATAACCGGATTTAGTATCCTATCTTGATTCGGCAGGGCCGGCACGCAAATTAATATCCGTAATCATAGATAAAAAACTATATAAATCTAACTAATCATTTACTTTAGTAATTGGTATTTTACAAATCGCTGAAAGCAAGTCACCATAGGAATTAAGCAAATGCAGTTCCGAATCAAATCCTGTGGGAGATAGAAATTATGGTTGCTTTAATCACCCCAAAACCCGCTAAAACCAGCCGTTTAACCACACAAATCCAAGAAATCGCCGAAAATACTTTTACCCTGCGCTGTTTGGATTGGGATCGCGATCGCTTTGATATCGAATTTGGTTTAGAAAACGGTACCACTTATAACTCTTTTGTTATTCAAGGGGAAAAAACCGCTCTCATTGATACATCTCACCGCAAATTCGATCGCCTTTATCTGGATGAATTAACTAAACTAATCAACATCAATCATCTTGATTATTTAATTATCAGTCACACCGAACCCGACCACAGTGGTTTAGTCAAAGAAGTTTTAGAATTAGTCCCAGAAGTTACCGTGGTGGGGGCAAAAGTTGCCATGCAATTCCTCGAAAACATGGTACACAGACCCTTTAAACAGTTAATAGTTAAAAGTGGTGATACTTTAGATTTAGGTAATGGCCATGTTTTAGAATTTGTTGCGGCCCCTAATCTTCATTGGCCTGATACTATCTTCACTTTTGATGCTAAAACTGCCACCCTTTTTACCTGTGATGCCTTCGGAATGCACTTTTGTGATGATCAAACCTATGATCGAGAAAAAGACCTGCTAGAAGGCGATTTTCAAACCTATTATGACTGTCTGATGCGACCGAATGCTCGTTCGGTTTTAGGGGCAATTAAAAGGATCGAGAAATTTGAGATTAATCTCATTGCCACCGGTCACGGCCCCCTATTAAAACACCATATTTCTGATTGGGTGGGACGCTATCAAACTTGGAGTCAAGAACAAACTTCTGCTGATACTTTAGTGACTGTATTCTTTACCCAAGATTACGGACAAAGCGAACATTTAGCTACTATGATCAGTCAGGGTTTGAATAAAAATGATGTGGTGACAGAATTAGTCGATATGAATAATGCTGATCCCCACGAAGTCAGAGAATTGATCAATCAATCTAAGGGAGTTATCATCGGAATGCCTCCCCAATCTTCCCCGATTAACCAGACGATTTTAAGCACGATTATTGCTTCAATTAATGGCAAACAAGCGGTGGGATTATTTGAGTCAGGAGGTGGGGAAGATGAACCAATTTTCCCCTTAAGAAATAAATTACAGGAAATCGGGGCGATCGAAGCTTTTCCTCCTCTTTTAGTTAAAGACAATTCCAATCAATCCCTCGATTTGATTGCCGATGAAGCAGGAACCGACCTCGGTCAATGGTTAAGCCGAGAAAAAACGATTAAACAAATTAAATCGATTAATAACGACTTAGAAAAGGCTCTAGGACGTATTAGCACCGGATTGTACCTAATTACTTCCCAAAAAGCTGATTTATCTAGTGCCATGATTGCCTCTTGGGTGACACAAGCAAGTTTAAATCCTTTAGGTGTGGCGATTGCAGTGGCTAAAGATCGGGCAATGGTATCCTTTTTACAGCCTAGCGATACCTTTGTTTTAAATGTTTTGGCTGAGGATAATTACCAGAAATTAATGAAACATTTCCTCAAGCGTTTCTCTCCCGGTGCCAATCGTTTTGAAGGCATTAAAACCTATACTGCCAATAATGGATCACCAATTTTAGCGGATGCCTTAGCTTACATAGAATGTGAAGTCACCAGTCGTTTAGATTGCGGCGATCATTGGGTAGTTTATTGTACCGTTAATACCGGACGAGTTGCCCGTTTAGATGTCTTAACTGCTGTCCATCATCGCAAAGTTGGCAACCATTATTAACAGTTATCAGTTATCAGTTATCAGTTATCAGTTCACCGATTACTGGTTACTGGTTACTGCTCACTGAAAAATCCCCCCAACAGCTAACACCCAATTCTATCAATCTTAGGAGAAATAAAATGTACGAACCAATTAAAAACCCTTCCCCAATGATGGTGCGAGTAGTGCAAGTCTTAGAAATGATTCAAGATTTAATTGTCATTTCTCTCTGTATCGGTTTATTTAGCTTCATGGTGTTAGAAGTCAGAGAAATGTTTATGTCTCTGCTGCCACCGATTCAATTTCGGATTATTACCGCCGATATTTTATTCCTCTTAATTCTAGTAGAATTGTTCCGATTGTTAATTATTTATTTGCAAGAAAAACGAGTTTCTATCGGTGTTGCCGTGGAAGTTTCTATCGTCTCGGTTTTGCGAGAATTAATTGTTAGAGGAGTCCTAGAAACTAATTGGACACAAGTATTAGCTGCCTGTGCTTTTCTAATAGTTCTCGGTACATTAATGGTGTTAAGAGTTTGGCTTCCTCCCACCTTTGAAGGTATCGATCCTGAACAAAAAGTTTCTGAGCGTTATCGTCAACATTTAGTTAAAGAATTAACTGAAATAAACAGCAAAATTTAGTCAGTTATCAGTTATCAGTTATCAGTTATCAGTTATCAGTTATCAGTTAGAAGGGGATAGGAAAATGGGGGAATAGGGTAATGGGGATATAGAGTAATTTCAACTAAAACTCTAAAACCTCACTCCCCCCACACCCCACACCCCACACCCCACACCCCACACCCCACACTCCACACCCCACACCCCACACCCCACACCCAACACCCAACTTAACAATTATGACCACTAATACCTTAATTCCCAATCCTGCTATTAATAATCGCTCCCGCGATGTTCAAACCGCAGAAATTGCCGATAAAACTTGGGTTTTTCGCTCCCGTACTTGGGACAGATTAAAATTTGAAATAGAATATGCTCGTCAACGGGGAACCACCGCTAATTCCTATCTTATCTGTGGCGATAAAACCGCCTTAATCGATCCCCCTGGAGAATCCTTCACGGAAATTTATTTAGAAGAAATTCGTCAATATATCTCCTTACATCGTCTCGATTATCTGATTCTCAGTCACGTTAATCCCAACCGTATCGTCACTTTAAAGGCCTTATTAGCCGCCACCCATCAAATCACCCTCCTCTGTTCTAAAGCTGCCGTCAATACCCTTAAAAATGCCTTTCCCGATGCCCAAAATTTGGGCATACGAACCGATGAAATTCTTGATTTGGGGCAAGGTCATCAACTCAGTTTTATTAATGTCCCTACGCCGCGCTGGCCTGATGGAATTTGCACTTTTGACCAAAAAACCCAAATTTTATACAGCGATAAATTCTTTAGTGTGCATCTGTGCAGTGACGATATTTGGGATAAAAATTGGAAAGAATTAGACGCAGATCGTCGTTATTATTTTGATTGTCTCCATGCCGTGCAATCTAAAGCGTTAGAAACAGCACTCGACAAAATTAAAGAATTTCCCGCCCAATATTATGCACCCGCCCACGGTCCGATAATTCGTTATAGTTTTAGTCGTCTTGCCCACGATTATCGTTATTGGTGTCAAGAACAAAAAACTCGACCCCTACAAGTGGCTTTATTATATGCTTCTGCCTACGGAAATACTGCCACCCTGGCCCGCTCGATCGAACGAGGATTATTAGAAAATGATCTGGCCGTAGAATCAATAAATTGTGAGTTTGCCACCCCCGCCGAAATTAGTCAAGCGATCGAAAATTGTGACGGATTTATTATCGGTTCTCCCACCTTAGCCGGTCACGCTCCTACCCAGATCCAAACTGCTTTAGGAATCGTTCTTTCCACGGCAGCAAAAACTAAATTAGCCGGGGTTTTTGGTTCCTACGGTTGGAGTGGGGAAGCTGTCGATTTAATTGAAACTAAACTCAAAGATGCCAATTATTGCCTCGGTTTTGAATCCTTGCGCGTGCGTTTTAGCCCCACAGAAAGCAGTTTACAAGCAGGTTATTTAGCCGGAGAAACCTTCGCCAGGGCCTTGAAAAAAACCAAAAAATTGCGGGTTCCCCAACAGGGAATGACCGAAACACAAATTGATCGCACTGCCCAGGCCGTTGGCCGGATCGTCGGTTCCCTTTCTGTTCTCACCACTCGTCAGGGCGAGGATCATGCTGGTTTCTTGACCTCTTGGGTATCCCAAGCCAGTTTTAACCCCCCGGGGCTAATTATCGCCGTTGCCGACGAACAAGCCGCCGACCGTCTAATTAACTCGGGAACCGCCTTTACCTTGAATATTCTCAAGGAAGGGCGCAATTTACGCCGCCATTTTTCCAATCGCATCAAATCTGGCGGTGATGTCTTTACGGGATTAGAAACCCAAGTCGGGGAAAATGGCTGTCTGATTTTAAGCGAAAGTCTCGCCTATCTAGAGTGTACGGTGAAAGAGCGACAACTCTGCGGCGATCGCTGGTTAGTCTATGCCACCGTCGAGCGGGGTCAAGTTTTGGATAGTAACGGTGTCACCGCCATCGGTCATCGTAAATCCGGTAGTCAGTATTAAAACTGGACTAGCGGGGCAAAGTTCCTGACTTTCCCCGTGTAATCAGCCTAGATTTCTGGGAAAGATAGGTTATGTTATTATCCAAGGTTGTCCGACCGGGCCATTTTGTCTTTGTTTCCCTATGAAAAAATTGCCGCTAATACTGTCGGTGGGGAGTGTCGCTTTATTGTTGGTGGGATGTCCAGCTTCTAACCAAGCTAATCAATCCCCACCACCCAGCCAAGAAACCCCCACCCCCTCTCCCAGTCCCCCGGCTGCCCAACCACCCGCCTTTAGCGGTGCTGTACAACCAGCTACCGAACCAACCCCCCTAAGGGTAGCGGGATTGATTCCTGCTACCGATCCTGACCAAAAACGGGCGGAAATTAATCGCGGTCGCAGGGACCCCTTTGCTCCCTTTCCCCTACAACCAAATATTACAATTACAGTGGCGGAAAAACCCCCAGCTGGGACTCCAGCGGCCACTGGCGCACCTGCACCCGGAGGTAATCGTCCCGCAGCCGCACCTGCACCCGGAGGTAATCGTCCCGCAGCCGCACCTGCACCCGGAGGTAATCGTGCCACTCCCAGAGGACCGATAGTTAAAGCGCCGCCGCCACCACCGCAACCGACGGAAGCGGAAGAAGTGCAAGTATCGGGCATCGTCCAGTTACCTACCACTCCTATGGCGATCGTGAAAGCCCCCGGAGAAGCCACGGAACGTCGAGTTATTCCTGGTTCTACCCTCTCTAATGGTTTAATTTTAGTTAAAGCGATCGATACTAATCCCGATAATCCCTATATTGTCCTAGAACAATACGGTCGAACTATTACCCGTCGTTTAGGGGATGGTGTACCCGAACCGGCCGCACCGCAAGCCTCGATCAGCTATAATATTCCCGAATCAGGAGAATAAAACCCGTGCGATCGATTGCTATTCAACAAAAACAAACCATTATTTATCCGCAAATGCCCTTGGCTATCTATCGAGAATTAGCCAGCCATTTACAACAGGTTCAGGGTGTGGAAACCCATCTCACTCCCCAGCAGTTCCAACAATTCGATTATCATCAAAGTCAGATCGGTAGTCTAGAAATTAACTATACCGAGACTTTTCAGGAAAGCGATCGCACTCTAGTCACGGCAATTCTCGATTATTATGCCCAACGTCACGGCTCCTATCAGCTTTCCTAAGCTTTCTCTCCTCACCTTTTCCCCGATTACCGACTTTCTTCTTAAAAACTAAAAGTATTTTATAGGATTTATCTTAATGCTGGGGATGATGCCAAGTCTTCTCACACTTCATCTATTAAGGGTAGGGTTGATTCATGAATCAACCCTACTATGAATCAACCCTACTATGAATCAACCCTACTATGAATCAACCCTACTATGAATCAACCCTACCTTTTATAAAAATTAAAATCTTTCTGATTTTAAGCCCCCGACGACCAGAGGTAGTCACTGATAACTGATAACTGATAACTGATAACTGAAATGACCCTACCCAATTCCCTAGAAGAAACAATCATGCAAGCGAAAGCCGCCACCCAACTGGCTCTAGAATCGGGAGCTAGACGCATACAAGTGGAATTAGTTATCCCAGAAATTGCTCTACAAGCACAAGCTTTAGCCCTTGATTTTGCCTCTATTTTTGACAGTTATGGTTCTGGTTTAAGGGTAATTTTTCCCGATACTGGAGCCGCCATGTTAGCCCGACGGGATTGGGGAGAAACAGTTTTTCAACTGGGAGATTTAGGTAGTCGTTTTATTCCTGTCGAAAACAAAATTAAGCCCGAAGATGAAGCTTTTTTAGTTGTTTGTCCCTCCTCGGTTGAGATTAATTCCGTAGAAAAACTCTGTTACCTTGCCGAAGATCGCCCCGTAGTTCTTCTAATTCCTCAATTGGAAGATGTATCGGTAGTGGGTATCGGTTACGCAGCCCGACAATTGCGAGAAAGATTTTTAAGTATCCTAGAAAGTTGTTATTATTTTCGTCCCTTGGAATCAGCGATCGTTTATCGTTCCTATCCTTCCTTGTGGCAAGTTTGGCTCGAAAAAGAAGACGGTTACGAGTTAATTTCTGAACAATCCACTAAACCCATGGGCGAAGCTTTAGAAAATCTGATTCTGAAAGCTTCTAGTAATAATCCCGATGATAGTTCTAATCCTGCTAACAAAGCCAAAAAGTCGGGTTTATTTGCCACTATGGGACGCTTCTTAAAAGCATTACAACAGTGACATACTCCCCCCATCAAGTTAGGCTGTGACGGGGGATTATTTCCCCATTGCTGTTAGAAATTCCTGGCTTCGACAGATTGACCTCGATTGCAACTTTTGTTCTTCTATTTTAACCGATTATTTGGCAATGCTATAATAAAATTAATCGGTAGAACGTAGGTTGGGTTGAAGCATGAAACCCAACGCCAGATCATGTTACGCTACCGCTAACCCATCCTACAAATAATTGTGCCTCCCTACTTATAATAAAATTAATCGGTAGTTTCCCTAGAGGTAAACTTTTATGATTGTCAATAAGCGAGAACTCAAACAAGCCTTAAATCGGGTGTACTTAAAAATCAAGCCTGATGCTGAAACAATTCAGGTTTTTCAAGCTAATTTAACGCGCTTATTGGAGCAATGTGACAGCAAAAAGTCGGAAGAGTTTAATAAAAATTTGCTGATAGATTTTTTTAAAAATACCTATTATACCGATCGCTATTTTATCAATACAAAAGAGCGCATTGATCTGGTTATTCATAATAACCAGGATGTTAAAAGTCCAGTGGGGGTCATTTTTGAGACGAAGAAACCTACTCGGACAATAAATGCAGAAATGCCAAGACTGGATAATCTTAATACTAAGGCTTTTCAGCAGTTAGTTTTATATTTTCTCCGCGAAAGGGTGACGGATAAAAATCTTGAGATTAAACACTTAATCGTGACAAATATTTATGAGTGGTTTATTTTCGATGGCAAGATTTTTGAGGAGTTGTTTTTTGCTAATAAGGCTCTAGTTAACCAGTTTGGCGATTTTGAAGCCGGGAGACTGAGTAGTACGAAAACGGATTTTTTCTATCAACAAATTGCCGAACCAGCGATCACTAAAGTTATTGAGCAAATTAAATTTACTCATTTTGATCTGCGAGAACAGGAAAATTTAGATTTGCTTGATATCTACAAGATTCTTTCGCCAGAACATTTACTTAAGTTACCTTTTGTTAATGACAGTAATACTTTAAATAAGCCTTTTTATAATGAGCTTTTGTATATTATCGGTTTGACGGAAGTTAAGGATAAAGGGAAGAAGTTAATCGGACGAATGAAAGAAGGCGATCGCTGTGATGGTTCCCTGATTGAAAATGCGATTAGTCGGTTGGATAGTTTAGATAAAATTGCACAATTAAAAAATCCAGAAGAGTTTGGAACTACGGATGAGGACCGGCTTTATAATGTGGCGTTGCGGTTATCAATTAAGGCTCTTCGGTTTGTGTTATGCAATCGACAGGGTTTATAAGGGATGGAACCCTTATATAGAAAGGCATTTAGCGATTTTTGTTAATTGTTTTTTGTCTAGAGCGAACTAATCAATTAAATCTCTTGCCAGATAAGGATTTAGTCGATTTATGCCCCCCTATCGAACCATACCAAGTAACGAAGAACCTCAATTAATTGGATTAATCGGGTTTTGTTTCTCAAACTATTGGAAGCGCAATTAATTAAATATCATCAAGGCGATCGAGATTTTGCCTTTCTCAATTTGGCGAAAGTTCCCAGTTATGATGATCTCGATAGTTTATTTTTTGATGTGTTAGCTAGGGATACAAACAAGCGCGAGGCTAAGGTTAAAACGACTTTTGCTCATGTACCTTATTTAAATAGTTCGCTATTTGAACCAACGGAGACGGAACAGCAAACGATTTTTATTGGCAATTTGCGGGAGCGAACTTTACCCATTTTTACAGCGACGGTGCTAAAAGATAATCAGGGTAATAAGCGAGTAGGCGAGTTAAATGCGTTGGCTTATTTGTTTGAGTTTTTGGATGCTTATAAATTCGATCGAGATGAGTTAGAAAATCCTCAAGAAGATAGCGAAAAGTTAATTAATGCTTCGGTGTTGGGGTTAATCTTTGAAAAGATTAATGGTTATAAAGATGGTTCTTTTTATACGCCGAGTTTTATTACCATGTATATGTGTCGGGAAACGATACGAAGAGCGATCGCGCAGAAGTTTAATGAAGTAAAAGGCTGGAATTGTCAAACTTTAGATGATTTATATGAACGAATTGAGGACAAAAGAGAGGCGAATACTATTATTAATAGCCTGAAGATTTGCGATCCGGCGGTGGGTTCGGGACATTTTTTAGTTTCAGCTTTGAATGAGATAATCGCGATTAAGAGTGAGTTACGGGTTTTATTAGATAGTTCGGGTAAGTCGCTAAAAGATTATCGGGTAGAGGTGCGAAATGATAAGTTATTGGTTTACGATGATGAGGGGAGTTTATTTGCTTATCATCCGAATAATAAAGAAAAGCACCGGGTACAGCAAGCCTTATTTCATGAGAAGCAAACGATTATCGAGGGGTGTTTATTTGGGGTGGATATTAATCCTAATTCCGTGACGATTTGTCGCTTGCGGTTATGGATTGAGCTTTTAAAGAATGCTTATTATCGCGAGGATGGCAATTTAGAAACTTTGCCAAATATTGATATTAATATCAAGTGTGGTAATTCTTTGATTAGTCGGTTTGGGTTGGATGTGGATGTTAAACAGGTTTTACAGAAGCAGAAGTTTAGTATTGAGCAATATCGCAATGCTGTACAGACTTATCGCAATGCGGAAAATAAGGAACAAAAGCGGGAGATGGAAACGCTGATTGCTAAGATTAAGGCTGGTTTTAGTTCCAATTTATTAATCGGTAATCCTAAGAAGGTGAAGTTACGTCAATTACAAGGGGAACTTTATAATCTGGAAAATCAGGGTTTATTGTTTGAGGAGACTAAGACGGAGCAAAAAGCGCGGGAGAAAAAAGTAACTAAGTTAAATAATGAGATTGATAAGCTAACTGCTGAAATTGCAGATATTGAAAGCGGTAAGCTGTATGATAATGCTTTAGAATGGCGGTTTGAGTTTCCTGAAGTTTTGAATGATTATGGTGATTTTGTTGGGTTTGATATAGTAATTGGTAATCCTCCTTATATTTATAGAAATGCTGACATTGAGAATGTTAAGGAATATTTTAACAGTAATTTTTATAATACATCAGGTAATTATGAATTGTATAAGTTCTTCATTGAGCAATCACTTAAAATCACCAAACAGAATGGCTTTAATTCTTTAATTACTAACTCATCTTTCCTTCTTCAAACATCATTCGACAAAACAAGAAAGTTTCTTTTAGAAAATTCCACACTTAAAAATATTGTTCCGCTTGGTGGTTCAGTGTTTGAAGAAGCTACAGTAGACTCTGCAATATATATTCTTCAGAAGTTAAAATACAATGGTGAAAAAACAAGCGTAATTAATCCGCAAAAACCAATTGATGTGGCTACAACTCCAGCATATACTCTGAAACAGGATAGATTTTTGTCAAATGAGTTTTTAGTATTTGACTATTTACTAAATGACGAAGAATATAATATTGTAAATAAACTACTCTCAAATTTTCCAAAAATTGAAACGGGTTATGACTTTGGGGTCGGTATAAATACAGGTTATATAAAAGACGAGTTAACATCAGAAACAAAACTTGATAAAAGATACCATCCAATGGTTCCAGGAACGGGAGTATCAAAATATGGTAATATCAAGACAGAAGGCTACATAATGTATGACAAAGAGTTTGTAAAAAGCAAAGGCAAGTTGGGTAGAACTTTGCCAGATGAAAAGTTTTTTACAGAACCAAAAATATTAATTGTGCGGACAAGAAATATTTCTCTAAAGGAAAGAATAATTGCTTCGATTGATTATGACAAAAAATATAACCTCAATAGAATTTCAAACATAATTTTAAAAGGTAATAATTCACTTGAAGGTCTTTTGGGTATATTAAATTCTAAGCTTTTTAATTGGCTTTATTCAAAGAGATATTTCGATTATGAAATAAAACCAATCTATTTACGAAACTCGCCCCTTTGTGACACCAACAACAAAGAACTTAACCGACTTGTGAAAGAGATTATTTCAATAAGAAATGCAGACGAAAAAGCTGATATTTCCAAAATCACAGATGCCATAGACAAATTAGTTTACAAACTCTATCAACTCACCTATAATGAGGTAAAAATCATTGATCCAGAATTTGCACTAACAGAACAAGAATATCTGGACTTCCCCTAATTTATTCCCTTACCCCCCCGATGTCCTGTAGGGTTGATTCATGAATCAACCCTACTATGAATCAACCCTACTATGAATTAACCCTACTATGAATTAACCCTACTATGAATTAACCCTACTATGAATTAACCCTACTATGAATTAACCCTACAATGAATCAACCCTACTATCAATCAACCCTACTATCAATCAACCCTACTATCAATCAACCCTACAATGAATCAACCCTACTATGAATCAACCCTACAATGAATCAACCCTACTATGAATCAACCCTACTATGAATCAACCCTACCCTTACCCCCCCGATGTCCTGTAGGGCTAATTCATGAATTAGCCCTACAATGGGTGTTGTCAAATTGAAAGATGCTGGGAATCAGCTTTGCCTTGTGCCTTGTGCCTTTTGCCTCGTCTCAACAAGCAATTTAAATGCGCGGGCAGCTTAATTTCTGGCCAACTAGCTACCACCGAAGCCAATTTATCCAAATCCCGACGATCTTCGATAAAGGGAAAAACACCTAAAACTGGACAATTAGTCAAGGATTGAATTAAATCGATCGGTGTTAACTGCTCTATTTCCGTCTCCGTGCGCGGTTCGAGACAATTAAGGATAATTCCGCCCAAATTGACCTTTTTCTGCTCTGCTAGGGCAATATTAGCCACCGTTTGGGAAATCGACCCCAATTTCACCGGCACCACCAAAAGGGTTTTTAACCGCCATTGAGCCGCTAAATCCGCCACAGTTAGCTCGTGGGTGACAGGACAACCTAAACCCCCAAACCCTCAATTAAAACCAAATCTTGGCTTTTTTGTAGGTTCAGCAGAGCTTGCCACACCGTCCCCAAAGGAATATCTCGACCTTCCAAATCAGCAGCCACAGGAGGCGCTAAGGGTGCTTGATATTGCAGCGGTGTGATCATTTCTAATTGACCCTGAAATAAACCCTCATACCATTCTCGATCGCCTTGACCCGTTTGCATTAATTTCATCAGCCCCAGGGCCTTCGATGGATAGTATTTTTGCCAATAAGCCACTAAAGCAGTGGTGACAACGGTTTTACCCGCATCGGTATCCGTAGCCGTAATCAAAAGACTATTCATAAAACTCCTGGGCCAAGTCAAGATCAGGTAAAATCACCAATATTTATCATCTTATCCCCACTTCCCCACTTCCCCACTTCCCCACTTCCCCACTTCCCCACTTCCCCACTTCCCCACTTCCCCACTTCCCCACTTCCCCACACCCCACACCCCACTTCCCCACTTCCCCACACCCCACACCCCACACCCCATCACCCCACTTCCCCAGATATTGCATGGGTAAGATGCAAAAAGAAAAAAAACTGCGGCCAAAAAGGTGAGATGGAATACACTAAAAGTATAAGGTTATCAATTTTGCTATTTTTCAAGTTGCATCCTAGGCAACAGAATTGCAATTATCCCTCTAGTTAGAAATTGGACGGTTTGCCCTGTGGTTTCATCACTTCCCAAGCCCAATGACTCTTTAACAACGGTTCCCCAGCGTTGTTCTGGTGCTTATGCCTTGATGGACAGTCTCAAACGTCATGGCGTTAAGCACATCTTCGGTTATCCCGGAGGTGCGATCCTGCCCATCTATGACGAACTCTACCGCTTTGAAGAACGGGGAGAATTACAACATATCTTAGTGCGCCACGAACAAGCGGCCGCCCATGCCGCCGATGCCTACGCTAGGGCCACCGGCAAAGTGGGAGTCTGTTTCGGTACTTCCGGCCCCGGGGCGACCAATTTGGTGACAGGCATCGCTAACGCACACATGGACTCCATCCCGATGGTGATTATCACCGGTCAGGTGAGTCGGGCGGCCATCGGTTCCGATGCTTTCCAAGAAACCGATATTTATGGCATTACTCTCCCGATTGTTAAACATTCCTATGTGGCTAGAAATGCCCGCGAAGTAGCGAGAATCATCGCTGAGGCCTTCCATATCGCCAGTACAGGACGACCGGGACCGGTTTTAGTCGATATTCCCAAAGATGTCGGTTTAGAACTATGTGATTATATCCCCGTCGAACCGGGAGATGTGAAACTAACTGGCTATCGTCCCACGGTTAAGGGCAATCGCCGTCAAATCGAGGCCGCTTTGCACCTCTTGGAAACCGCCGAAAAACCCTTACTTTACGTTGGCGGAGGTGCGATCGCAGCTAATGCCCACGCCCAAATTGCCGAGTTTGCCGAACGTTTTCAGTTACCCGTCACCACCACGTTAATGGGGATCGGTGCTTTTGATGAACATCATCCCCTCTCGGTGGGAATGTTAGGAATGCACGGCACTGCCTACGCTAATTTTGCCGTGACCGAGTGTGATTTATTAATTGCAGTCGGCGCTCGTTTTGATGACCGAGTAACGGGGAAATTGGACGAATTCGCCTCAAAAGCTAAGGTAATCCATGTGGATATCGACCCGGCGGAAGTGGGCAAAAATCGCGCCCCTGACGTGCCGATTGTCGGGGATGTGCGGGTAGTTTTAGAACAAATACTCCACAAAGCCAGAGAATTTGATTATCCCACCAATCCCGATCGCAGCCAAGCTTGGTTAGCCAAGATCGAGCGCTGGCGGCAAGATTATCCCCTACAAGTACCCCGACCGGAAGGCAGACTTTCCCCCCAAGAAGTAATCGTTGAGGTGGGTCGTCAAGCACCCCACGCCTACTATACCACCGATGTGGGCCAGCATCAGATGTGGGCGGCCCAATTCCTCAAAAATGGTCCCCGACGTTGGATTTCTAGCGCGGGATTGGGGACAATGGGTTTCGGTTTACCGGCTGCGATGGGGGTAAAGGTGGCCATTCCCGATGAGGAGGTCATTTGTATTAGTGGTGATTCCAGTTTCCAAATGAATCTACAGGAATTAGCCACCCTAACCCAATTTAATATTCATGCCAAGACGATTATTATTAATAATGGTTGGCAGGGTATGGTACGTCAATGGCAAGAAGCTTTCTATGGGGAACGTTATTCTAATTCCAATATGGAAGTGGGAATGCCGGATGTGGAACTGTTAGCCCAAGCTTACGGCATTAAAGGGATTACTATTCGCCATCGAGATGAATTAGCCGCAAAAATTGCTGAAATGTTGGCTCATGATGGTCCAGTTTTGGTCAATGCGATCGTTGCTAGAGACGAAAATTGTTATCCCATGGTCGCCCCCGGTCAAAGTAATGCGCGTATGATTGGTTTACCGAAAATTGTCACCAAGGGTTGTGAAATGCTCGATTGTCCCAGTTGTGGTGCGGTTAACAGTTGGAATAATAAATTCTGTCCTGAATGTGGGGCGAAATTGTAACCAAAAATTGTTAGTTAATTAACCAGCCTCCGTTAAGTATAACGGAGGTTTTTGGCTTTTTCTCTACTGTGTGAATATCATAAGTAGGTAGGCGTTAAAAATTATCAGAAACCCCCCTTATCAAGGAAGGATCGGCACCCCCCTTATCAAGGGGGGCAGGGGGGATCGAACCTAAAATCCATTTTTAAGTAGGTAGGTATTAAAAACTTTCAGATCCCCCGCCTATCGGCACCCCCCTTATCAAGGGGGGCAGGGGGGATCGAACCTAAAATCCATTTTTAAGTAGGTAGGTATTAAAAACTTTCAGATCCCCCCGCCTATCGGCACCCCCCTTATCAAGGGGGGCGGGGGGGATCGAACCTAAAATCCATTTTTAAGTAGGTAGGTATTAAAAACTTTCAGATCCCCCCGCCTATCGGCACCCCCCTTATCAAGGGGGGCGGGGGGATCGAACCTAAAATCCATTTTTGATTTAATTATAACCAGCTACTTAGAAATTGTCAAACAGAAGCAATGGCAGCCCTAGAAAAAGCCTTAGAAAAAGAAGTGGAAAACTCGATCGCCACCGTGATTAAATTAGCCATATCTCAGTGACAACGGCAAGAGCCTGACATCAACCCCATGGACGACAATTAAGAATGACAACCTAAAATCTTTTCGCTAATTTTGCCATAGACTGCACCCTTTGCTTCTAAAATAGGCTATTGCGGCTAGACCCCAATATTGGTCAAGCATTTGCCCGTAGACTGAAAAAAGCACGTTATAAAGATTATGGCCAAAGTTCTGGTATCCGATTCGATCGATCCGGTAGGAGTAGAAATTCTGTCACAGGTTGCCCAAGTGGACGTGAAAACAGGACTATCTGCCGAGGAAATCATTCAAATTATCCCCGAATACGACGCGCTGATGCTCCGTTCCAGTACCCGCGTCACCAAAGAAATCGTCGAAGCGGGCAGCAAACTGCAAATTATCGGCCGCGCGGGGGTAGGAGTCGATAATATCGATGTTCCTGCGGCCACTCGTCAGGGTATTATTGTCGTTAACTCTCCCGAAGGTAACACGATCGCCGCTGCCGAACACGCCTTGGCCATGATGTTATCCCTTTCCCGTCATATTCCCGATGCCAATCAGTCGGTAAAAGCGAATAAATGGGAAAGAAATCGCTTTATCGGCACAGAAGTTTATAAAAAGAACCTAGGAGTCGTCGGTTTAGGTAAAATTGGCTCCCACGTCGCCAAAGTGGCTAGATCCCTAGGCATGAAAATTCTCGCCTACGATCCCTTTATTTCCAAAGAACGCGCCGATCAACTCGGTTGCACCCTGGTGGATCTGGAATTACTCTTTGCTGAGTCCGATTTTATCACCCTCCACGTCCCGAAAACTTCCGAAACCCAGCATCTCATCGGTCGGGAAACCCTCGCTAAGATGAAACCCACGGTCCGCATCATTAACTGTTCCAGAGGCGGCATTATCGACGAGTTGGCTTTAATTGAAGCCCTCGAATCCGGTAGAATCGCCGGGGCAGCCTTGGATGTATTTGAACAGGAACCCTTAGGCGAATCTAGATTAAGAGAATTGTCTAACGTCATTCTCACTCCCCACCTAGGTGCCTCGACTACGGAAGCACAGGTTGGTGTGGCTGTTGATGTGGCCGAACAAATTCGCGATGTCCTCCTCGGGTTGCCAGCGCGTTCGGCCGTTAATATCCCCGGACTAACTCCTGATGTTATGGAAAAACTGCGCCCTTACCTGCAATTAGCGGAAACTATGGGTAATCTTGTCAGTCAGTTGGCAGGAGGTCGCTGTGACTCGTTAAATGTCCGTTTACAGGGAGAATTGGCCACTAAAGACAGTCAACCTCTGGTGGTAGCGGCCATTAAGGGCTTACTTTCCCAAGCCCTCCGGGAACGGGTAAACTATGTTAATGCGGCGATCGAAGCTAAGGAACGCGGTATCCGGGTAATCGAAACCCGGGATGCTTCCACCCGGGACTATTCGGGATCGATTCATTTGGAAGCTAATGGTTCCATGGGAACCCATTCCGTCACCGGAGCGCTGTTAAGTACGGGAGAAATCCGCATTACTGACCTCGATGAGTTCCCCATTAACGTGCCACCGAGTAATCATATGTTATTCACCCTTCACCAGGATATGCCTGGTATTATTGGCAAAATTGGCGCACTTTTAGGTAGTTTTAACGTCAATATCGCCAGTATGCAGGTAGGACGCAAAATTATTCGCGGTGATGCGGTTATGGCCCTGAGTCTCGATGATCCTCTACCAGAAGGTCTGCTCTCGGAAATTACTAAAGTCCCCGGTATCCGCGATGCTTACACAGTAAAACTCTAGATTAAATCAGTTATCAGCTTCTGAAGGCAAGAGGCAACCCCCCACCCCCCTAGGGTTGATTCAAGGTAGGGTTGATTCAAGGTAGGGTTGATTCAAGGTAGGGTTGATTCAAGGTAGGGTTGATTCATGAATCAACCCTACTACCGACATCGGGGGGGCAAGGGGGCTAATCTAAGAATAAGCGGTTTAAATGCGTCTTAGCTTAATCAGTAATCAGTGAAAAGAAAGCTCCGCACTTGCCACTTAAGTAGGGAGGCACAATTATTTGTAGGATGGGTTAGCGGTAGCGTAACATAATCGGGCGTTGGGTTTCATGCTTCAACCCAACCTACGTTCATCTTATATTTAATTCCACCCACCTACTTAATACTGTTGACTGAAAACTCAAATCTGATAACTGATCCCTGATCACTGATAACTGATATATGTCTAATAGTTGGTGGGAAATTACGGTTTTGTGCGAACCTAGTCTCGAAGAAACGGTTTTCTGGAGACTGGAAGATTTTGGCTGTTCGGGAACGGCCACTGCTAAAAAACAATCCTCTTTGGAGGTTAAGGCCTACATACCGGAAATTAAAGCGCAATTGCCCGATTTAGAGGCACTAAGCCTCTGGTTAAAGCAGGATGCTTTGATTTTAGGTTTTCCCGAACCTGTCACCAGTTGGCAGTTAATGGACGAGGAAGACTGGGCCAGCAGTTGGAAACAACATTGGCAAATTAGCGAGATCGGCGATCGCTTTTTGATCTGTCCTGCTTGGTTAAATCCCCCGGAAAATAACCAGAGATTGGTGATTAAAATTGACCCCGGTTCCGCTTTTGGCACGGGAACCCACCCCACCACCCAATTATGTCTAGAATCCCTAGAAATGCGTTTAAGTAGCCATCCAGAGAATAAAATTATCGCCGATATCGGTTGTGGTTCCGGCATACTGGCGATCGGGGCGATTTTATTAGGAGCGAAAAAAGTTTATGCTGTCGATATAGATCCCCTGGCGGTGAGTGCGACAGGCAGTAATCGCCATCTCAACGGGATTAACCCCGAAAATTTAGCTATTAATCAGGGTAGTGTCGAGGAGTTGTTAGAATTAATTCCCGATGGTGTTGATGGCATAGTTTGTAATATTTTAGCCGAGACAATTATCGCTTTAATGCCCGCAATCACCCGTCTGGCAAAACCCACCACTTGGGGAATTTTAAGCGGCATCCTCGTCACCCAAGCACAAGCGGTTACAGATATTTTAGAACCCCAAGGCTGGACAGTGGCTGCCCTATGGAAACGTCAAGAATGGTGTGGTCTTCAAATTCGTCGCACCGTGGATTAGTATCGGGTTTGCGGCAAAAAGTTTTTCGTGGGGGTAGGGTGTGGGGTGTGGGGTTTTACCCATTTTGGCGAGCGGGGAGCAGCACAACCGGGGGAATACCGACCCCTGATTTCTGAACGAGTACGGAGGGAGTCGAACCCCCGACACCCAGGACCGGAACCTGGTGCTCTATCCTCTGAGCTACGTACCCACAATAAAATACTATTACATTATACCACTAGCCGACGCAGTAGAGCAGAAATTTCCATGACTAGCGATCGCCCTTTAAAACTACTAATCAGTAACGATGACGGCATTTCCGCTCTAGGAGTCCGCACCCTCGCTAACACCCTCGCTACTGCGGGCCATCAAGTCATCGTAGTTTGTCCAGACGGCGAGCGCTCTGCTACCGGTCATGGCTTAACCCTACACCATCCCATCCGGGCCGAACAGGTGGAAGGAATTTTTCACCCCGATGTGATTGCTTGGTCTTGCTCGGGAACTCCCGCCGATTCGGTGAAATTTGCCCTTAGTGCCGTCCTCAAAGAGCGTCCCGATTTAGTTTTAGCCGGCATTAACCACGGGTCTAATCTCGGCACCGATATCCTCTATTCTGGCACGGTTTCCGCGGCCATGGAGGGCTTAATCGAAGGTATTCCCAGTATTGCTGTTAGTCTGGCTAGTTTTAAAGCCTGTGATTTCCAACCGGCCGCCGATTTTGCCCTCACTTTAGTCAGGAAAGTTGCCCTTAACCCTTTTTCTATTCCCACTTTACTCAATGTGAACGTCCCTCCGGTTAGTAGTGCCGAAATCAAGGGGGTGAAAATCACTAGGCAGGGATTGCGACGCTACGAGGAAACCTTCGAGAAAAGACTGGATCCTAGGGGTAAAAGTTATTACTGGTTAATTGGGGAAGTGGTGGAAGATATCGAACAACCGGACTACAGCCATTTACCCCCGCAAGTGCCTACGGATGTGCGCGCTATTGGCGAGAATTTTATCACCATCACGCCCCTACAATACAATTTAACTGATGTGCAGGGTTTTCAACATTTGTACGGAAATTCTTGGTTTGATTGAGGATCATCGGAAATTTTGGGTCTGAAACCCCGCCGTTCTAGGTTGGCTTTACGTTATACTTTGCACGGCTACAACTTGCATTTTTTACTCAAGGACAATAATATAGTTTAAGAGTCATAATTAGAAGCAAAGCACTCATTAAAAACATGATTAACCTAGAATTCACGGAAGAAGAAAAGAACTCACTGTATTATGAAAGATTTCATCATCCCCATCCCCGGGTTCAACTGAAGATGGAAGTTCTCTGGTTAAAAAGCCAAAAGATACCGCACCAAAAAATTTGTCAGTTAGCAGGAATCTCGCCAAATACCTTATTAACCTATCTTCGAGATGAGCAAGAGGGCGGAATAGAAAAATTAAAAGAAATCAACTTCTATCGCCCTAAAAGTGAATTAGAGTTTCAAAAAGAAACCCTCAAAAAATACTTCGAGAAAAATCCACCAGCCACAATAAATGAAGCTGTATATAGGATAGAAGAATTGACGGGAATAAAACGAAGTCCTACCCAAGTGAGAAAATTTTTAAAATCAATGGGAATGAAATGTTTAAAAGTAGGTTCTCTTCCTTCTAAAGCTGACCCAGATGAACAAGAGGACTACAAAGAAAAAAAGCTAGAACCCAGACTAAATGAGGCTAAAGAAGGAAAAAGGGCTGTTTTTTTTGTTGATGCCGCTCACTTCGTCATGGGAGCATTTCTCGGTCTTGTTTGGTGTTTTGAGAGACTTTTTGTTAAGTCACCGAGCGGGCGTAAACGCTTCAATGTTTTAGGAGCATTAAATGCAATAACTCATGAAGTTATTCTGGTAACATATGACACTTATATTACAGCAGATCAAGTCTGTGAACTCCGGTCAAAAATAGCTGCTTTAGGACTAATGATTCCCATCACTCTAGTCTTAGATAATGCCCGCTATCAAAAATGTAAAATTGTTGAAGAATTAGCTTTTTCTTTGTCAATAGAACTGCTCTATCTGCCGTCTTATTCACCTAATCTAAATTTAATTGAAAGGCTGTGGAAATTTGTCAAAAAGAAATGTTTATATGGTAAATATTATGAAAACTTTTCTGACTTTTCTTCAGCCATTTATGAATGTTTGAATGACGCCCATTTGAAACATAAAAAAGAACTGGATTCCTTGCTGACTCTACGATTTCAGAAGTTTAATAAATCTCAGATTATGAACGTCTAAAGTATAGAATTAAAAGGCCAGTCTCGAAAACCAAGTGGACGGCGCAGCACCTTGAAAACTCGGCTTAGGGGGTTCCGACCAGAAAAGCTTGGCCGGGTAAAAAGTCGCGCGCAACAAGTACAAGAAGCTATAGGCGGTCAACGTACCGTGGGACACAGGGAATCGGGCTTCTGAAATGGGGCGAAAGTCTGTGGACTCTGTGTAAGACAGTACATGGTTTTTTAACTGTGGTATGCGACGGTGGTGGAAGCAGAAACTTAAATCGTGAGGTTTAGGAATCGCCGCACTTTTAGGGCGGCGAGGATGTCAACTCATGATATTCTGATTCAATCAGTAGCGTTTGAGAGCCTATGTCCCCATCTCAATTTAATTTTCAAGAAAACGAACTCGAAGAAGCGGATATCATAACCCTCTGGGATGAGCAAGGTCGATCGCTGGACTGTTATATTGAGAATGCCTATGAAACCGATGATCTCACCTATATGCTTCTTGTCCCCGTGGATACCCCGGTGATGATTCTAGCTTGGGATGAGGAATCGGAGGAAGAAGAATCTGATGCCTTCTTAATCGAAGATAGCGAGGAAATCGAGCGGATTTTCGCCGATGCTAAAGCGGTTTTAGCAGAATTAGACCTATTGCTCAAATCCACTGCCCACACCTTGACTGTTAGTGGTGAATTACCGCCCCTAGAAGAAGATAATGTTCTCAGTTTAGAAATTGATGGCGATGAACCCTCCTCGTCATCAGAGCCGGAAGAATTGCAATTTCTCGCCAGTTTCTTTTCGGAAGACCAAAAATACTCGATTTACAGTCCCCTAGCTCCTTTGTTATTCTTAGCCGTCGGTGATGCGGAAGGGAAAGTTGAATTAGTTTCCCCCGATGATGACGGTATGGGACCAATTCTAGAGGAACTTTTGTTTGATGAACTCGATTAATTACACGATCTTACCAAATCCGCCGACCAAAATTTGTGATCAATCTAGTGACAGTATATCTTTCGGGATTTTATTATCCTCGTGATTAAAACGGATTTGGTATTTTTTTCCCTAAATTAATTACACATTTTCCTAACCACTGACGAACCTATTATCTATCGGATAGGCTGCTAGCCTCTGCTTGCTGGCAAAAGTGAGGGGCAGCCTCAGACAGGCACTAATGCCAAAGGAAGAATTAATAATCAGTCTTTAGTCAGAAGATTTGGTATCAGAGCAGCACAAGGCTGACGTTTAGGGGCTGGCTGCGATAGGATAAAAAAGTGCTAGATAAAAACTCCTCTCCCTTCTGGTCCTTAGTTGCGGGTCACTGGTTCAAGCTCATCTGTGGAGCTAGTTACCAGGATTTGCCCACGATTCGCAACCTCGCTTTGACCTATACTATCGCCGGGGCCGATTGTATTGATGTGGCCGCCGACCGAGCCGTGATTGTTGCGGCCCGCGAAGGCATCGAAACCGCCGAAAAAATCGCCGGATTCCCCCCAAATCGACGACCTTGGTTAATGGTCAGTCTCAACGACGGGGAAGATCCCCACTTTCGTAAAGCTGTCTTTAACCCGCAACTCTGTCCGGTCGATTGTCCCCGTCCCTGCGAAAAAATCTGTCCCGCTTATGCTATCGATAGGGGAGGAGTAATCGAACAGCGCTGTTATGGTTGCGGTCGCTGCTTACCCGTTTGTCCCCCGCAAATAATCGAGACAATATCCCGTGTCTGTCAACCCGCAGAAATTATCCCCTTAATTATCGAAATGGGAGTCGATGCGATCGAAATTCATACCCAAGTCGGTCATAGAGAGGAATTTGCTCGACTCTGGCAAGCGATCGCACCTCTAACTAAAAACCTAAAAATCCTCGCCATAAGTTGCCAGGATGATCAGCAGATCATTGATTACCTCCACTATCTGCGAGAAACTATTTCACCCCTAAGCTGTCCTCTGATTTGGCAGACGGACGGCCGGCCGATGAGCGGCGATATCGGCAAAGGAACCACCCACCCGGCCATTAATATGGCCAAAAAAGTCCTCTGTGCCAATCTAGCCGGATTTGTGCAGTTAGCTGGGGGAACCAATGACCACACCGTGACCAAATTACGGCAACTGGGACTGAGAGAAAAAATCGCTGGTATTGCCTATGGAAGTTACGCCCGTTCATTGATTTTGCCAATTTTAGAGGATTTATACCAGCCTAACCTTGAAAATGACCCCCAAGCCTACCAAGAAGCCGTTAAAGCCGCTTCTATTCTCGTTGCTCAATTAAAAGCCTAACCTTGGTCAAAAAACTATAATATTTTTTTAATTGACAACTAACCCCTAAATGTGTTAGACCCCAAGAAAATCTTGGAAATAAAAATAGCCAATTATCGCCAAAACCTTTTATTATTAATGCCAGAAACCCTACCCTCCTCTCGGATGCCAGTTACCGACGATTTAAACAAACTCTTGGCAATTCTACCTGTGCGGATTCGCAGCAAAATCGAGGAACACCCGCGGCAGCATCAACTGATCGAAGTAGTTATGGATTTGGGACGCATACCAGAAGCGCGTTTTCCCGATGGGGCGATCGATCTGGGGGACGAACCGATCTCAAAAGAAGAAATCCAGTATTCGATCGCCAGGGTGGGCAGTTTTAGCGGCGATAATCGCGCCGGGATTGAACGCACCCTGCACCGCATCAGTGCCATTCGCAATCGAGACGGGGAAATTATCGGTTTAACCTGTCGTATCGGTCGGGCCGTTTTCGGTACGATCACCCTGATTAACGACCTAGTGGAAACGGGAAAATCCCTGCTGCTGCTCGGTCGTCCGGGGGTAGGAAAAACCACGGCCTTGCGAGAAATAGCCCGAGTTTTAGCCGACGATCTTAACAAACGGGTAGTGATTATCGACACCTCCAACGAAATCGCTGGGGATGGAGATATTCCCCATCCGGCCATCGGTCGCGCTCGTCGGATGCAGGTGGCCCGTCCGGAATTGCAGCATCAAGTCATGATCGAAGCGGTGGAAAACCATATGCCAGAGGTGATCGTGATTGATGAGATCGGTACGGAATTAGAAGCTCTGGCCGCTCGCACGATCGCCGAGCGAGGAGTGCAGTTAGTGGGAACCGCCCACGGCAATCAATTGGAAAATTTAATTAAAAACCCAACTTTATCGGATTTAGTCGGGGGAATTCAGGCAGTAACTCTCGGAGACGAAGAAGCACGCCGCCGGGGTTCTCAGAAGACCGTTTTAGAACGCAAAGCACCGCCCACCTTTGACATTGCCATCGAAATGTTGGAACGTCAGCGCTGGGTCATCCACGAGGACGTATCTACCACGATCGATCAACTGCTGCGGGGACGGGAAGCAATTGCCCAAATCCGTTGGGTAGATGAGGAGGGGAAAGTACAAGTCGCTCAGGAAGAACCAAAATCGGAAAACTTGACCCCTTTGCGCGGCAATTATCTGCCGGAAATGGATAAACCTAAGGGATGGCGGGCCGATGGCCGGATGACTCCCGTGGCCCGTTTCCCTGCGGGCCACCTCAACCGGGAAAACGATTTCGATCGCCTCCTCGAACAATCTTGGCTGCAGGAAGAACCGGAAACGGAAAAAGTCCGCGTCCCCGGTCCCAATGGCGAAGATTGGCCGGTTTATGTCTATCCCTACGGAGTCAGTCGCGCCCCGATCGAACAGGTAGTACAGTCCCTAGATTTGCCGATCGTTTTGACCAAAGATTTACAGGGGGCCGATGCGGTGCTGGCCCTGCGTTCCCACGTTAAAAATCAGTCAAAATTGCGTCAAATTGCCAAAGTAAGACAAATTCCCATCCACGGGATCAAATCCAATACCCTGCCCCAAATTTCTCGCGGTTTAAAGCGGATTTTGGGCATTGATGACCCGATGAATCAGGAAGGTGCAGATCTGCGTTTATTTGCCCGCAGCGGTAGTGATGACGAGATCGAAGCTTTGGAGGAGGCCCGGTTAGCGGTGGAACAAATCGTTATTCCCACCGGCCAACCGGTGGAGTTACTGCCGCGATCGGCGAAAGTGCGGAAAATGCAGCACGAATTAGTGGAACATTACCGTCTCCAATCCGATAGCTTCGGAGAGGAACCGAATCGCCGTATTCGCATCTATCCAGCTTAGGAGTCGGGAATTTGCAGCGACGCACGCTCATCATTCTAGGTACAGGAACGGCGATCGGTGCGGTGGCCCTCCGGATTATCCATCGTCCCCAATCGGCGGCGGAATTGCGCACCAAAATGCCCCTAGCTGAAAGAATTAAGCTCTGTCTCGATCTGGCTAAGATTAAACTAGCGACCACGATCGATTATCTCGATAGTTATGCCCGTCGGGGCATTCTCTATCCCTATCTTACCCATCCAGAGCCATCGGGTTTTACTTTCTTCAATTGGCTACGGAGGGGGAATAGTCCCACCCCCGGCACTTGGAAGTTGGCAAAGGCCAATTTTTGGGCGGCAGGGGCTTTTCCTGCTTTATTATGGAAAATTGCTGACTTAGAATCAAACCCTATGGATGCGGGATTTTGGTCAGCTGCCGCGAAAAAATGGAGCGATCCCTTAAAAGAAACCAGTTTGAAAAACAAAGACATCGCTCTTAATAATGTACTGGTGTTTGCTCCTTGGTTTGAGTCGGGACAGGGTCAGGAAAAACAGACAGCTTTAGAGATAACTTTACGGGGGGCCAGACAACTAGCGCAACCTTTTCAGGATGGTAAAGGGAGTTATCACACCGATATCGGTACTTTTGGCTGGTTACGCAAGGCCGATCGCACCGATCAGCAAGAACATTGGCACGTTTTTATGGACCATACAATCAATATAGAACAACTGCTCTGGGCAGGTCTCCACAATCCTGACCCCAAGGAAGCAAAAGATTGGCAAGAAAAGGCCCTTTCCCACATCCGCACCATTAGCCGCACTTTTGGGGCTAACCGTCGCCCGGGTAAAACGGGAACTTGGCAAAGAGGCTATTTTGATCAAAATGTCAACTCTCCCACCTATAGAAATTTCTTATTTAATGAGGGAAAACAGGGCTGGCGCGATGATAGCACTTGGTCCCGGGGTCAAGCTTGGTTTATTTATAGTGCCACGACGGCCTATATTTACACCGGCGATCCGGAAATGTTAACCATTGCCAAGGATGCCATTAATTATTATCTGGACAATTTGCCCGATCGCTGGCCCGGTGGACAAAGACGCGCCGGGGATTTTATTCCTCCCTGGGACTTTGATTATGCCTTGCAAAAAAATGGCGCTACGGAAAAGGATTCTTCGGCAGCGGCGATCGCTGTGGCGGGGATGATTCGCTTATTAAAAGCTTTACCCAGCAGTGATCCTAGTTATGGAACCTATCGAGAGGCGATCGATAATACTCTCTTGAATTTGACTTCTTTTGCCTATTTTCCCGACGAAACCGCCCCAGAGATGAGTTTATTGCGTCATGGTTGTTATCATCATCCCGCCGCGATTCAACCCAGCCAAATCTATGATACGGGTTTAATTTGGGGAGACTTGTTTTTTATAAATGCTTTGGCTGAATACCAAGATTTACCCGCTACTTAGGGCTGGCTGAATAAATCTAAAAACCTTGTTGGATAATATCTTTAGACTTTTTGTCAATCAAAAAGTACCGGCCCTGGGAGTGATCAGGGGGAAAATTCCGGGACTTTTTCCCTGAAAATTAGGTAATTGACCCCCTCAAAATCGGTAAAACCCACACCCTGCCCCTAGGAAAAACTTTTTGCCGCAAACCCTAAATATAACTTAACTCAGTAAAAAAGACTTATTCGGATGGACAAGAAAGCCTTTTTTCAGCGCTTCTCGTCCTAATAACATCCGAAAACCCATGACATCGCGATTAGTTAAAGTTAATTCGATCGCCCATTGACGATCACCAAGTAATACACTTGTTCTGATAACAGGACGTAGTTGACTTTGACCCCCAGAATTTTTTACCTGTCGCCATTCGAGGATTTCTGCGGTGGTGGTGACAGTGTGGTGACTATCTTTTTGGTAGGGATGAACTTGAAAGCGCAGCCAATTGCGATCGCCATCGAGAAAAGGGTGGAGATGAAAAGCGTGTAGGGCCGAGGAGCGAGCGCCTGTATCAATCTTGGCCTTTATTTTGGTAATGCCTAAATCAGGTAAATCCAGCCATTCTCGCCAACCGATGATGATTTTATCGGGTTTCATCTATTTATTTAGTTTTTTCTTCTTCAATCTCCCGCTGCATTTGGGCGATTTCTTCGGGAGTCATCGCTTCCAGGCGTTTTTTAAAGACGGCATCTTCGTAATCTTTGCGCTGTTGGCCGTAGGTCATATTATCGGTGGCGACTCGAAACAGATAGGTAAAAATCCAACCGATGACACCACCTACCAACACCGCTTGACTCCAAATTCCCGCCGAAGCACTATCTAAACCGGTTTTTTGTAGGATAATGTAGAGGATGCCGCCCATAGCAAACATCCCTATACCGATCCCGATGACATCAATGCGTCTCATGGGTTTTTTTGGTGATAACTTAAGCTTTTAGGGTACGACGTTGGGGACGGAAGTTAAGGAAAGGACTTAACAACAGCATCCCAGGGAAGAAAAAGCTCATCAGAAAGTACATAAACCCTCTTTCCCAAGAAGAAGCCACATACCAGCGCGTATTGAGGTAGTAGTAGATAACGGCGGGAATGACGAGCAAATACAAGACACTGAGAGATAGGTAGATCAGGGCGATGATAATGGTTTCTTGCGTCAGAATTGATTGCATAAGGATTGATTTTTCTCAATAGCTGTCGGTGAACGGCAATCCACCTGCTGATTATTTTACCCTGTCTTTCCCCCTTTGCGGCGATCGAATTGGCGGACTAAAATAATTTGCTGAAAATACTCTTGCCAATTAAATTATTTGTGATATGATAAAAAATTGTCGGTTAAATAACGGGGGCGTGGCGGAATGGTAGACGCTACGGACTTAAAATCCGTTGAGCCTTATAAGCTCGTGAGAGTTCGAGTCTCTCTGCCCCCATCGATCGAAGTCTATATTTAAACTGAGTGTTGGATATTATAGTACAAATGTCCATGCTCCTAGTAAAAACTTTTTCAGCCAGCCCTATCTAAAATATCCAATAATTCTAGGGGATGATCAATGAGATGATCAGGGTTAAATTGGGAGAGAATTTGAGGGGAATTAAAGCCCCAAGCGACTGCCACCACCTGCACTTGACTTTTTTGGGCAGCAGTAATATCTCTGGTTTCATCGCCGACATAAATCATTTCATCGGGACAGAATTTATTTTGTCGGATCAGGCGATCGATAATTTTGTGTTTGCCGAATAAAGGCGTTCCCGAACAGATAAAATCAAATAAATTTAATAGTTGATTATTACCTAAAAATAGGTTGACATTTTCTTTGGTATTAGAAGTTATTATTCCCAATCTATAGCCTCTTTCTTTAAGAGTAGCGAGGCAGTGAGGCCAGCCATGAAAAGGTTTCAGACATTCAATTTGTTTATTTAATTCCCGTTTAACTCGATAGAGTAAAAAAGGGATTTTAACGGGGGAAACTTGGGATTGTTTAATAATTTCTTGGGAACTAAGGTTTTTTAGTCTGGCCAAATCTTCCTCGTTGATGGGTTGATAACCAAAATTTTTAGCCAAACGATTGACAATCTCCACGAAAGTATCGTGGGTATCGGCGATAGTACCATCAAAATCGAACACGACTACTTTAATTGTCATCTTGTGCGGGGTGAGGGGAATGGGCTAAATTAGCTTGGGCATTACGTCGCCACTGCTGGGGTTTAATTCGACGCAGGGCTGACGAGATGAAACGACGATCCCACTCCTCTATAGTTAGATTAGCTAATTCCTCCAACCTTGGCGAGAGGTTTTCGGGACGAGGTTGAAAATCCTCCACGTCGGTAACTTGGGCAAAACGTTGATTCCAAGGACAGACATCTTGACAGATATCGCAGCCAGCTACCCAACCTTGTAAATTCTCGGCAATTTCTGTAGGCAAAGTTACAGCACGATTTTCGATGGTATGGTATGCAATACAGCGATTAGCATCCACCACATAGGGACTAACTATTGCCTGGGTGGGACAGGCGCTTAAACAACGGCTACAGGTGCCACAATGGGCGCTATGGGGTCGATCGGGTTCTAAAGGTAAATTAGTTAATATTTCGGCTAAAAACACCCAACTGCCGTAATTGCGGGTAATTAAGTTACCATTCTTGGCAATCCAGCCGATCCCTGCTCTTTGCGCCCAAACTTTATCCTGTACCGGTCCGGTGTCCACATAGTAACGGGTTTGAATTTGCTCCCCCTGACTTTCTAACCATTGACTGAGGGCCTTTAATTTTTTACTTAATACTTTGTGATAATCCCGTCCCCAAGCATAACGGGAAATTTTGCCATGGTTTTGTTCTTGACTGTGTTGCTGGGGGGTGTAGTAGTTAAGGGCAAGACATATTAGCGATCGCACTTCTGGCCAAAGAGTTTTGATATCCTGTCGTTTCGGGTTAGTCATCCAATCCATATCAGCGTGATAACCGCGCTCTAACCAGCTTTTTAGATGGGATACCGCCGAGTCTTGACTATCCACAGAAGCAATACCGACCCCATGGAAACCTAACTCTAGCGCTTTTTCTTTGATTTGTGTTTCTGTCACCATAGAAATATCTTGGCTCTTCTAGGTTCTGTGTGAACATGGTATAATAGTAACACAGAACAGGAGGTGGGTTATGTGGATAAATTTTGATCAACTCCTCGATTTACCAAATGTAACAGTGGTCAATTATCAAAAAATTGCTCAGACAATTTTCCTAAAGCTTGCTCTTTTAAATGAAACAATTGAATGTCCGAATTGCCATCAAACCTTAGACAGAATCAATCAGACAGAGTATAATCTAGTCAGAGACTTGTCAATATTAGGTAATCCAGTATATTTAGAAGTACCACGCCGTCAGTTTCATTGTCAAAAGTGCCAAAAGTATATCAGCGAAAGACTGAGTTTTATGAGATTAAGACAGCATCATACAATTCGCTATGAATCGATGATTTATGAGAGAGTAAAAAATTGTAGCATCGAAGAAATAAGTCGAGAAGAAGGGTTAGGATGGTCAGAAGTTGAGTTAATATTTAATCACTGTGCTAAAGAACTAGAAAAGGAAGAGTGGGAAGCACCAGAACGAATAAGCTTAGATGAATTTAGTAACTTAAAAGGACATAAAGATTTCATCACAACGGTCGTAGATATGGACAAGAAAATTTTACTAGATGTGATTAAAGGACATAAGCAAGAAGAATTAATGGAAGCCTTAAAAGCACAGCCAGACGCAGTTCGGGAGAAAGTGAAAGAAGTGAGCGTCGATATGTGGTCAGGATTTACAGCAGTGATCAAGGAATTATTTCCCAATGCTAAAATCATCTATGACCGTTTTCATGTAATGGCTATCATCAATGACGAGCTTAATAAATTGAGAAAGTTAATGGGGGTGCATGAAAAAGGATTACCTCATTTATTATGGAAGAATAAAGAGGACTTAAAGGACGAGCAAAAACAACAACTAGAAGTTATCTTAAAAGAACATCCATGCTTAGGAATAGCCTGGGAAATGAAAGAAGAAATTAGACAAATTTATCAAAGTAGTAGAACGTTCAGAGGTGCTGAGAGAAAATTGGAAAAATGGATAAGAATAGGCGGGATATTATATGAAAGTAGTGCCAGGATGATCCAGAAGCATTTGCCAGGTATTTGTAATTACTTTGAAAATCAGACAACCAACGGATTAATTGAGGGAATGAATACCAAAATAAAGCTTATTAAAAGAATGAGTTATGGATTTACCAATTTTGAACATCTTCGACTTAAGCTGTTTGCTTGCTTTAATTCATAACAAAAATTAACACACGAAAACCAGAAGAGCCATATCGGCTCTTCTGGTTTCTGTGTGGAAACGAGGTCTATACCGATAGAATATCCGCAAAATAGTCCTAAAAGTTTTGCCCAATAAGCACTTCAGGGTTCCATAAGCAAAAATTATCACACAAAGTCGAGAAGAGCCACAGTACTTGTCTTTGTATTGAAAAATGTGTCCGTCAGTCAGGCTAAAAACTGGCTCCAGTTTTTGACCGGGATAGCACCGCTTGATCGCAGTGGATCGTAAAATGGGATAATGCTAACTTTGAGAGTCAGAGAGACTATGAGTGAATTCGACTACGATTTAATTATTATCGGTGCTGGAGTTGGTGGCCACGGAGCAGCCCTACACGCGGTCAAATGTGGGCTAAAAACGGCTATTATCGAAGCCAAAGATATGGGAGGAACCTGTGTTAATCGCGGTTGTATTCCCTCTAAAGCTTTACTGGCAGCCTCGGGACGAGTGCGCGAATTGGCCGATAGTGACCATCTGAAAAGTCTAGGTATTGCCATCGGTGGCGTTAATTTTGACCGTCCGACAATTGCCGATCATGCTAACAACCTTGTCAGTAAAATTAGAGGCGATCTCACTAATAGTCTTAAACGTCTCAAGGTTGATACTATCCACGGTTGGGGAAAAATCGCCGGCCCGCAAAAAGTTAGCGTCATCGGGGATAGTGGCGAAAAAATCTACACCGCTAAGGATATTATGCTCTGTCCGGGGTCGGTTCCCTTTGTCCCACCGGGGATCGAGATCGATCATAAAACGGTTTTTACCAGCGATGAGGCCGTTAGATTAGAAACTTTACCCAAGTGGATCGCAATTATCGGTAGTGGTTATATCGGTCTGGAATTTTCGGATATATACACCGCTTTGGGTTGTGAAGTGACGATGATCGAAGCTTTAGACAGTCTCATGCCGGGATTTGACCCAGAAATCTCGAAAATCGCCGAAAGAGTTCTGATTAAACCTAGAGACATCGAGACTTATGTGGGAGTTTTGGCAAAAAGTATTAAACCGGGGAATCCTGTGGCCATTGAACTGGTGGACGCAAAAAGCAAAGAAGCGATCGAAATTTTAGAAGTAGATGCTTGTTTAGTCGCTACAGGAAGAATCCCCGCGACCAAGAATCTCGGATTGGAATTTGTCGGGGTAGAACTGGATAAACGTGGTTTTATTGCCGTTAATGACAAAATGCAGGTAATTCAGGACGGTGAACCGATTCCTCATCTTTGGGCTGTGGGCGATGCTACGGGTAAAATGATGTTAGCTCACGCTGCTTCGGGTCAAGGGGTAATAGCCATTGAAAATATCTGTAATCGCCCAAAAACCATCGATTATCGCAGTATTCCCGCCGCCGCTTTTACCCACCCCGAAATTAGTTATGTGGGTTTAACGGAACCGCAAGCAGAAGTTTTGGCACAGCAAGAAGGGTATAAAGTCGCTGCTGTCAAGACCTATTTTAAGGGAAATTCTAAAGCTTTAGCGGAAGGAGAAACGGAAGGCATCGCCAAAGTCGTTTATCGTCAGGATACGGGGGAATTACTCGGTGTTCATATTATCGGTATCCACGCATCGGATTTAATTCAAGAAGCGGCCAATGCGATCGCTGAACGCAAATCCGTCCATGAACTCGCTTTCCGCATCCACACCCATCCAACTCTCTCAGAAGTCCTCGACGAAGCTTACAAACGCGCTGAAGTGGCAGCGTAGAGTCAGTTATCAGTTATCAGTTATCAGTTATCAGTTATCAGTTATCAGCTTCTGAAGGCAAGAGGCAACAGGCACTCGTGCAAAAGACAGAATCTGGCAATTCTCCAAGTTTCCGACTCCTGACTCCTGAATTCTGACTACTTTCTCTTTTTTTACTTTTTACTTTCAAGATTATGTTTGGATTAGGTTGGCCAGAAATAGTAATTATTGCTGTGGTTGTTCTCCTGATATTTGGACCGAAAAAAATACCCGAATTTGGGGCAGCTTTGGGGAAAACTTTACGGGGATTTAAAGAAGAAATCAATCAAGATGATCAAGAAATTGAAGACAGTGACGAGAAGATGAGATAGATTTCGGCGGGTACATCTCATTTTTGTAAATCTACTAATTTGGGATTTTTAAGGGGAAACTTTCTCCTAAAATTGGGCGTTACTTTCGGTTTTATCACTCAATCCAAGCTTTTGGGGGGTTCTACCCCCCAAACCCCCCGTTGGGGTAGGGTTGATTCATTTAAATTAAGTACAGCTAATTTTGAGTCAATAAATTTGACTGAAGATTCTCAAGTTTATCTTTTTCTAATCAAAATAGTTAGTCACAATAACTAATCTTTAATCCTCTGCCAAATTTATTATGAATAAATTGATAAAGCTTGTTCCCAAGCCACTAAAAGCCTATCTCTCTTCAAATTTTCTGAGAGTACATCCTGTTAATTTAGCTAATTTTTCTGCTTCTTACGTCGATAAAACTATCAGTTTTTCCCAACGTTCAGCTAACCACCTCTGTCCCTCTGTGATTGAGAGAAAACCCAAACCTCTGAAAAGATTCAATCCTATGGTTGTGAGAATTGACCAATTGCTGGCCGCTTGAAAATCACTAATTTCGCTTTTATCTTCCTCAAAAATTACATCTTTTACCCAATGTAACTGATTTTCTATTTTCCAGTGTCCTCGAATAATTTTAGCAAATACTTCGGCGGATTCGGTTAGGCTACTGATATAGTAAGCTGTTTCTTCATAGGTTTTATCCCCGCGACTACCCCTTCTTTCTACTTTAATAACTCTTCGCAGATTTTCAAACCCTTTTCTTTCATTTTTCCTCACTTTAAAAACTTCTATTTTTCTTGATATTTTTCGTCCATGACTATTATCTTGTTCAAGAAAAAAACTTTCTGGCTTTGAGGAATTACTCAGGTCTTGTATTCGCTGATAAAGATTTTTCTGATTTCCTTTAACGGTGATAACATAGTCATTTTTAGTCTTGGCTATTAAGCTGATTGTTTTCTTCTGACAGTGTAAAGCATCCCCAGTAAAAACTTTATTTTGGAGAGAGCAATCCTCAATTATAGCTTGCCCTTCGTCGATTTCAGACCCTTTTTTGTTTTCGATTCTTTTTAAGTGTAATACCAAGCCACTTTCTTGACTAAACAATGAGATAAACATGATAAAATTTTGTTGTTCATTGTTAGGATTCTTTAGGGTGTTTTTGAGACTTTTTCCATCTATGCCTAGCCAATTTATATCATCTCTTTGTCCATATTCTTGTAATGCCCATTCATTAAACATTTTTAACAAACTCTGCCAGTCAACTCCCATCATTACCCTTCTAATTGTTGAATAGGATGGGACTCTTTCTGGAATTATGTTAAATTCTTTACTCAGCCTGTGCCGATTATTTTTAGCAAACTCTCCTAGTTCTCTATAACCTGAGTATCCTAGCATTGTTCCTAGTATTATTACTACTAATACTATCCATAAAGGGTGTCTTTTTCCTTTATCTTTCCGAAAGTCCTTGACTTGTTTTAGTTTTTCTATTAAGCTCAACATATATTTAAAAAGTTGGCGGTCACTTCTCATTTTACCTGATAGTGATCGCTTTTACTTTTGATATTCTGATGGGAGAATGAAACAGCCCTACCCGTTGGGGGCGTGGCGCCGCCCCCAAACCCCCGCGCATTAGGTTAACTGTGAGATGCTTACACGCGATTGTTCATATTTTTGTACTAATTTAAGAGTCACTGATAATTGCTGATTGTCGGTATTTCTGCAAATGTGGGATAGACCCGATTTCGGCTGTATGAAACTGCGCTATAGCAGTTATCAGTTATTAGTTATTAGTTATTAGTATTAAATATAGCGTTTCCCAATTTCATGAGGTACACCAAAATCTTAACTCCTGACTCCTCAAAACCTAAGACTCTGTACCTCACAACTATGGAAATTGCTATAGTAGTTTCCCACTTTCTTTGCACTGATTACTGTTTACTGATCACTGATCACTGTTTACTGTTCACTAAATATCTGCTTCTCCCCCCACCACCACATCGCGGATGCGGAGACTGGGGCCACCGCAGCCGACGGGTAAACCACTTTGACCCCCTTTTCCGCAGCCTCCTGACTCATCCCAGTAGAAATCATCCCCAATTGCCTCAATATTGCCTAGGGTTTTAAAGACATTACCGGAGAGAGTCACATCTTTAACGGGTTCAGCAATTTCTCCATCGCGAATCATCCAAGCTTCCCCGGCGCTAAAAGTGAACATTTCGCCGTTAGTCATGCCTCCCTGCCAATTTTGGGCATAAACTCCCGTTTTTATCCCCGAAAATAACTCTTTAACCGCAGTGGTTCCCCGTTCAATCCAAGTGTTGGTCATGCGGACAATGGGCGGATAATGATAATTGAGACAACGGGCGTTACCGGTCGGTTTTTCGCCTAATTTGCCCGCCGTTTCCCGCGAATGCAGTCTTCCCACCAAAACCCCATCTTTAATTAACTGAGTCGTCGTTGCGGGGGTTCCCTCGTCGTCATAAAAATAACTGCCCCGATGACCTTCTGGACCTGCTCCGTCAAAGATTTGCAGGTTATCTGGTCCGAAACGTTTGCCCATACTCATCACTTCCAAAAGGTCGGGATTTTCGTATAACATATCGGCCTCGGAAAGGTGGCCAAAAGCCTCATGGACGAACAGACCGGTTAAAATGGGATCGATGACGACGGTGTAGGTATCGCCCTTGACAGGGGGCAAAACTAGGGCTTGTACGGCCCGTTTAGCCGACCCTTGCACCTGTTCTTCTAAATTGACCAGATCCTCGAAAGCTTTTCGGGATCCCGTGGTTTCCCGGCCCGTTTGTACGCTGTCCCCATCCCTAGCGGTGGCCGAAAAACGCATTTCTAAGTCTGACCATTTTTGTTCGATTAAAGTCCCGTCAGAAGTGCCTAAAAGAATATGTTGACTGCTATCGCTGTAACGGACGGAAGTGGTGGCAATACTGGGATGATGTTGACGCAATACATTATTATAGCGATCGCAGAGGGCTTTTTTATCGGCTAATGGCACTAAACGGGGATCCGTTCCCGTTAAAGGCAATTCACAGGAGATAATTACAGGTTCTACCGGAGCAATCAGGGTTTCTTCTTCCCCAATTAAACGGGCAGCAGCGATCGCATCTTCTAATCGTTCCTGTAAACTGGATAATTGATTAAAGCTGGCAAATCCCCAACCTCCTTTATAACAGGCGCGTACCTGACCACCGATAGCAATACCTTCGCTGAGGGTTTCCACTCGTTCGGAACGTAGTAGAATATTCGTCCCCCGCGCTTCTTCCAGACGAATTGTCAGGAAATCGACGCGGTTTTTATAACGGTTAATCAGTTCACTAATCAGGTTTTTATAATCGTTTAGAGTATCGGTCATGGGAATTAGGAATTGGGGAGAAGGGTGTGGGGTGTGATGGGGAGATGGGGTGATGGGGTGTGGGGTGTGGGGAGATGGGGAGATGGGGAGATGGGGAGATGGGGTAGTGGGGAGATGGGGAGATGGGGTAGTGGGGTAGTGGGGCATTTGGCTGAAATTTCCCTAAACCCCTATATCCCCTTTCTAACTGATAACTGATAACTGATAACTGATAACTGATAACTGAAATTAGGCGAGATAATCCTGTAAAGCTTTCACCTCTAAAGGTTGCGATTGCAGGGATTTTAAGGCCGCTACTGTCGCTTTTGCCCCGGCGATAGTGGTGATAATTGGTAACTTATAATCGAGGGCAGTACGGCGAATTTGTCGGCCATCGTTTTGGGATTCTTCACCACTGGGAGTATTGACAATAAACTGAATCCAGTCATTTTTGATCCAATCGATAACGTGGGGACGACCTTCGTGAATCTTTAGCACTAAATCGATATTTTCGCAACCGTTTTCTAACAAAACTTTACGAGTTCCAGAAGTGGCGACGACGCGAAAACCGAGGGATTGCAGATCCTTAACCACGGGGACCATGGGGGTTTTATCGCGATCGCTCATCGAGACGAAAACCGTCCCACTGGTGGCTAAAATCACGCCGGCGGCCATTTCTGCTTTAGCGAAAGCTTTGCCAAAATCGCTGTCAATCCCCATTACTTCCCCTGTAGAACGCATTTCTGGTCCCAGGAGAGTATCAGCACCGGGGAACTTCTGGAAGGGTAAAACCGCTTCTTTGACGGCAATATGACGGGGAATTGCTTCGCTGATGATACCCAATTCCGTCAGGGTTCGGCCCGACATGACGAGGGAGGCAACTTTTGCCAGAGGAACTCCCGTTGCTTTGGAAACGTAGGGAACAGTACGACTAGCGCGGGGATTCGCTTCTAAGATATAAACTGTCTCCCCCTGTACCGCATACTGGATATTCATCAAACCGATTACTTTTAAAGCTTTCGCTAGTTCCACCGTCCATTGTCGAATTGTGGTTAAAACCGAGGCGCTCAGGGACGTATGGGGGATAGAACAGGCAGAATCGCCCGAATGTACGCCTGCTTGTTCGATATGTTCCATTAATCCCCGATAACGACTGTTTCCGTGGCATCTGACAGGGCATCCACATCCACTTCGATGGCATTTTCGAGGAATTTATCGATTAAAATCGGGTGATCCGGTTCTATCTGTACCGCATACTTCATATAGCGTTCCAATTCGCTATCGGAATAGACGATTTCCATTGCCCGACCGCCTAAAACATAGGACGGACGTACTACGACTGGATAACCGATACGTTGAGCCACTGCTTGGGATTCTTGGAAACTGCGGGCAATACCGTTGGGAGGTTGTCGGATATCTAATTGTCGGAGGATTTGTTCAAAACGTTCCCGATCTTCGGCAGTATCGATCGAATCGGGTGAAGTTCCCCAAATTTTGGTATTTACGGGACAATTAGGCGATTCTAAATATTTTTGCAGGGGAACGGCCAGTTTTAAGGGAGTTTGCCCACCGAATTGAATAATTAAACCCTCTGGTTGTTCCGCTTCGATGATATTTAAGACATCCTCTTTAGTCAGAGGTTCAAAGTAAAGGCGATCGCTGGTATCGTAATCGGTGGAGACAGTTTCCGGGTTAGAGTTGACCATAATCGTCTCAAAACCGGCTTGACTGAGGGAAAAAGCGGCATGACAACAACAGTAGTCAAATTCTATCCCCTGGCCGATGCGATTGGGACCACCACCGAGGATCATCACTTTGCGTTTATCGGAGGGTAAAACTTCCGATTCTACCTGTTCGTAGGTGGAATAATAATAGGGTGTTAGGGCCTCAAATTCTGCCGCGCAGGTGTCCACCATTTTATAGACTGGAACAATACCTAAACCCTTGCGATAACTTCTCACTTCGTCCTCGCTGCTGTTGGTGGCGAAGGCGATTTGGCGATCACTAAAACCCTGTTGTTTAATAGCGAATAAGTCCTCTTGGCTGAGACTTTTCAGGGGAGTTCGTTTGAGAAACTTCTCGGTTTCCATCAAATCGGCCAATTTATCGAGGAACCAGGGATCAATCCCGGTTAGTTCGTGGATTTCCTCCCCATTCATGCCCAATTTAAAAGCATGATAGATACTATAAACTCGTTCGGGGTTAGGTGTCCGCAAACCGGCGCGGACTTCCGAGAGGGGGGGGAGAGTTTCGATTTTATCGCAACCAAAGCCAAAACGTCCCGTTTCTAGGGAGCGAAGAGCTTTTTGAAAGGATTCTTGGAAAGTTCGACCGATAGCCATGGCTTCCCCGACGGATTTCATCTGGGTGGTTAGAATCGGTTGGGAGCCGGGGAATTTCTCGAAGGCAAAGCGAGGAATTTTGGTGACGACGTAATCGATAGTCGGTTCAAAGGAAGCCGGGGTTTTTTTGGTGATATCGTTGGGAATTTCGTCTAAAGTGTAGCCTACTGCTAGTTTAGCGGCAAATTTAGCGATCGGGAATCCCGTAGCTTTCGATGCTAGGGCCGAAGAACGGGATACCCGGGGATTCATCTCAATCACGATTACGTCGCCGTTAGTGGGATTAACGGAGAATTGGATGTTTGATCCGCCGGTTTCTACGCCAATTTCCCGAATAATTGCCTTAGAATAGTCCCGGAGGCGTTGGTATTCTTTATCGGTCAGGGTTTGGGCGGGCGCAACCGTAATCGAGTCGCCGGTATGAACCCCCATCGGGTCAAAGTTTTCGATCGAACAGATGATCACCACGTTATCGGCTAGATCGCGCATTACCTCTAATTCGTATTCTTTCCAGCCAATTAGGGATTTTTCGACGAGAATTTGCGATGTAGGCGAACAATCTAGCCCATACTGAGCCATCGGTTCAAATTCTTCTTGGTTATAGGCAATACCGCCCCCGGTTCCTCCTAAAGTGAAGGCAGGCCGGATAATGAGAGGATAGGAACCGATCTGATGACCGATCGCTTTTGCCTCCTCTAAATTGTTGGCAATCCCCGAAGGACAGACGGGAACACCGATTTTCTCCATTGCTTTTTTGAATAGTTCCCTATCTTCGGCTTTTTCAATAGCGGGAAGTTTTGCCCCGATCAGTTCCACGTTATATTTTTCTAAAACGCCGCTTTTGGCTAAAGCTACCGCAGTATTCAGGGCAGTTTGACCCCCCATAGTCGGTAGAATCGCATCGGGGCGTTCTTTGGCGATAATTTTCTCGACAATTTCCGGCAGAATCGGTTCAATGTAGGTGCGATCGGCCATTTCTGGATCGGTCATGATCGAGGCGGGGTTAGAATTGACTAAAATTACCTCATAACCTTCTTCTCGCAGAGCTTTACAGGCTTGAGTTCCCGAATAGTCGAATTCACAGGCTTGTCCGATGACAATCGGGCCAGCGCCCAAGATTAGGATTTTTTGTAAGTCATCACGGCGTGGCATAGGCTTAGGGTTGCTTGAGGATAAACCCCAATCATTGTATATGTTGTCACCCTCGATCCCGCAAAGCTTTATTTAGGTTTAATGACCTTATTGTGTCCCTCAGCCTTCAGCCTTGAATCAGTGATCAGATCTGAGCCTTGTACTAGCGACTGTTCACTATCTCCCCGCTCCCCAACACCCAACCGATCACCGAATAGGTACTAATAATATTTGGCAACAATTGTCAAACAATTGTAAAACTTCGTTATATTTAAGGAGCATTTGAGAGACTAAGGAGCAGCGGAGTTGTGGCTTTATACGCGGATTTGCATCGGCATTTAGGGGGATCGGTAGTACCGAGAATTCTCTGGCGCTACTTTCACAGACATGAGCGGGATTTAGCGGCCAAATTCCAGGAATACCCCGCTTTTGAGGAATTTTACACCCGCAAACGCAATAGTTTAGATGAGTATTTGGAATTACACACCCTCGTCGAAAGTGTTCAAACCGCCCAAACTTTGCCCTATTTTATCTATCGTCTGATTCGCGGTGCTTACATCTTCGAGAATCTTGCCTATTTAGAATTGCGCTATACTCCCTACTATCGCACCGACGAACATTTGAACCAAACAGAGCGAATCGAGCAAATGCGCTCGATTGTCGAGATCGTCGGTCAAGCCTCGAAAATGAGCGAATATCCGATTATTACCAGTCAAATTCTCTGTATGCACTCGCGACTTCCCTACGAAGTCAACAAAGCGATCGTTGATCTGGCCCTAGAGATGAGAGAATACGTCTGTGCGATCGATATTGCTGGGGGTGATTCCCACTACCAGACTCGACTAGAGGAATTTGCCGGTTTATACGGTTATGCCCAAGAAGAGGGTTTAAATACCACGGGCCATCTTTACGAAACAAAGGACGGTTGTTATCCCCAATTACTGCCCTATCTGCAAAGAATTGGTCACGGTATTCAAATTCCCCTACGATATCCAGAATTGCTGCCGGAAGTTGCCCGTCGTCATCAATGTTTAGAAGTCTGTCCCACCACCTATTTAAAAACTGGCACCCTTGAAAGTTTATCGCAATTAAAGATAGTCTTCGATCGCTGTTTTGAAGCGGGGGTTGATATTGCTATCTGTACCGATAATGCCGGTTTACACAATGTCCGGCTGCCCTTCGAGTACGAAAATTTACTCACCCTGGACGTGATCGATTTCCGACAATTACAAGCTTGTCAAGATGCGGCTTTTCGTCATGCTTTTGCCTGGCCCTACAGTCAAAAACCCGCCTCACTTTTAACTGGTTTGTTATCAGTGGATAATCCCAAATTACCGGTTTATCAGTAACAGAATTAACTTTAGTTCGGGTTAAGCAAATTCTTTACCGCTCCCGAACTATAGCGTTTTCCGACTCTCCTGCATCTGGTTTGGGGAATTCTACTGAATCTTGATTAAACTCAACCCAAAGAGAGTATAGGTACAGAGAGAGCCGAGACCGAACATCAGGGAACGAGCGATCGGGACATTAGTGATATAAAAAAGGGAAAATAGAAGCCGGAGGATCACGAAAGCGATCGCACAGACAGCGGCCAGGGATGAGGATACTCCTGTAACGTAGGCCATGAGAGCGGCAGCACTATAGATCATAAAGGTTTCAAAACCATTTTGATGGGCCCAAGTTGCTCGTTTAGCGTAGTCTGGGAGTTGGTCGAACATGGCCCGGGGAGCGGAGGTATCGTAACCCACCTTAGCTCTAGCGTAAGCCACCAGCAGAAAAGGTAGATAGACAGAGATAGCGGCAGCCACTATCGAATAGAGAAGAATGGCACTGACGGAGAGATTCATCGCTGAATTTAGTCAAAATAAAATAGGGTAACTAGCTTGCGTTGATCTTCCGCTTCCGCGCAGGTTTGCAAAAGGGTCTGACTGTCGTGGAAAGCAAAACAGATTAACTGTTGACAACGATTGATAATCTCGCGATTACAGAGGCTGCTGGCTTCCCCTAGGGATAGATGGTCATTTTCGGGACATTCCACCAGATGGATAACCTGCTGGAGTTGTTCTTGGGATTCCAGGGGCTGGCGATCGAGACTTTGGGGTAAGATCACGGTTAACAGATTAGGATCTGCCCGCATTGCCCCCTTAATGACGGCGGAATTGGTTCCCGTCGCCCCGGAGGTCATAATCCGATTGCCCGCCAGCACGAGGGCATAGGCCATCATTTCGATCAATTGCTGGTGTGTGATGGGAACGTGACGGGAACCCAATAAGGCGACGCGCTTAGAACCGGTCTGCTGAATGGCGGCTAGTTCTTGAGCTAGAGTGTCTAGGGTGTTAGTGGTATCTACAGATTGACTCAAAGACTTTTACTGCAAATTCGGACTGATTAACCGTCCGTTATTGTAGCATCCAATTGTCATAATCGGAAATTTGGCCCAAAAAACCCAGCAATTCCAAATTCAAACGGTAGTGTAGGATACAGAATTGATTTCGCTTCTGTCCCTCAAAATAGAGTGAACGAGTTGCCCATTGGGTTTTGCAGGAATGGAAGTCCAAGATTTGAGTTTTATAGGGATGCTGAGCTACTTCCACAGGGCTATCGCTGGCATGGTTGACCCGCGCAGTGCTAGCAATGCTACTCGCTACAGTCTAAAAGACGCGGTCTTGGGGGCATTTGCTAGCTTCTTTATGCAAAATGAATCCTTTCTAGAATATCAGCGTCAATTGAATAGTCGTTGTGGACGAGATAATGCTCAAAGTCTGTTTGGTCTGGTTAATATCCCGACCATAGAACAGATAAAGAATATTCTCGATAGAATAGCCGCAAAGCCTCTTTTTTCACCGTTCAAATGGATTTATCAAGGTCTGAGAGAACAAGGCTATTTGAGGCTGTTTACAGCCTTGGATGGCAACTTACTCGTCGCCCTAGATGGGACTCAGTACTATGATTCAGAGAAAATTAGTTGTCCTTGTTGCTCAACCCGCACCTCGAAACAGGGGAAGGTAACTTATCACCATCAAGCTATTTTGCCTGTAATTGTCTCTCCTGACCAAAAATCGGTCATTTCCTTGCCACCAGAATTTATCACTCCTCAAGATGGCAGTGAGAAACAAGACTGTGAGCAAAACGCGGCAAAACGCTGGATAGCGAGCCATGCGTCCTGGTTTGAAGGCCAGCCCATCACCCTCTTAGGCGACGACCTCTATAGTCGCCAACCGATGGCTGAATATTGTTTGGAACACCATTTCAACTTTATCTTTGTCTGTTTACCGTCCTCCCATCCGACTCTCTATGAGTGGGTTTCTTTCCTGGAGGCTAATCAAGAAGTCAAAACCACTCAACAGCGACGTTGGAATGGGCGATACTTTGAAATTTGGGACTATCGTTATCTCAATCAAGTCCCCCTGCGCGAACAACAACCCGCCTTACTGGTCAATTGGTGTGAGGTGACCGTTAAGCGCGAGTCGGATGGTCAACTTCTCTATCGCAATAGCTGGATTACTAACCACGACCTGACTCCCCAACGGGTCATTCTGGTCTGCGCTGCTGGACGGAGCCGTTGGCGAACCGAAAATGAGAATCACAATGTGCTCAAAACTCGGGGCTATCATTTGGAGCATAATTTTGGACATGGTCAGCAACATTTGTCCTCTTTTCTGTTGACCCTCAATCTCCTGGCTTTCTTATTTCATACTGTTCTGCATCTAGTCGATGAACGCTATCAACGGGCTCGGATGCAAAGGGGGACTCGCAGAGGCTTTTTTAACGATGTTCTTTGCTTAACCAAGTATCTGCTGTTTGAAGGCTGGCACCACCTTTTAGACTTTATGCTCGATGAGGCCATCCCTGTTACTCGCGTTAATTCTTCTTGATTTTGGATGGGGAGCTACAGGGCAAAAGCGTTTTGTATTCTGTATTCCTTGCTACATTCTGAATTTGGAATTGCTGCAAAAAACCCCAGCTACCGATCGAGGTGTCCTTTCTGTGGCAGTCTCCTTGAGCCGTCAGAAATTGTTATTGGTGGGGAAGTGCCTCTAGATTCTGCTGTAAGATAGGTGCATAGACGATATTTACCCCAGAGCCATGACCACTTCTCCTGTTCCCCAAGGGGACGATTTTAGCGATCGCCAGATCCGTCCCGTACAATATCGGGATTTGGAAGACATTGAAGCTTTAACCCTGGATGACTTCGATGAGGATATTGATCGTCGCGCCCAAAATTTCCGCACCCAGGTGCAGCAGGTGCGGCCTTGGTTTGGGTTATTTAAAATTCTCAGTTTTTTTCCCAATCCTCTCCAACACCGTTTTCATGTCTATGTGGCTGAGTCCATGGCCAATCGGGGAGAAGAAGGGAAAATTCGCGGGGCAATCCAAGTCACCCCTTTTAATAGTAGTCGCAGCACTTGGCGGGTGGAACAGGTGCGGGTGCATCCAGGGGAGTCTTTAAGCGAACCCAAGGGCATCGGGGCGCAATTACTGCGTTATTGTCTAGAAACGGTTTGGGAAGCGCGCACCTGGGTGTTAGAGGTTAATATCAATCAAAAGGACAGTTTGGCACTTTTTCGGCAACACGGTTTTCAGCCTTTGGCAGAATTAACCTATTGGTCTTTACCGCCGCAATTATTACAGGAATTGAGCAAACAAGAGGCAGATTTACCGAATTTACTGCCTGTGAGCAATGCTGACGCTCAATTGCTCTATCAGTTAGATTGTGTGTCTATGCCGCCGCTACTGCGTCAGGTATTTGATCGCCATATCCAGGATTTTAAAATCAATTTAGTTGATAGTTTGCTCGGTCGCTGTCAAGGTTGGTGCGGCGGTCCGCAAATTAGTCGCGGTTACGTTTTTGAACCGCAACGAAAAGCGGCGATCGGTTATTTTGAATTAATTCTATCTAATCGGGATGAGCGACCCCATCAAGCGAAATTAATTGTCCATCCCGCCTACACTTGGCTCTATCCTAAGTTATTAATCCAGATGGCCCAGATCACTCGCAAGTATCCCGCTCGCTCGCTAGAGTTGATATCTGCTGATTATCAGCACGAAAGACGGGAATATCTGGAACAATTGGGAGCAATCCGCAGTTCCCACACCCTGATGATGTCGCGCTCGGTATGGCACAAAATCCGCGAAACTAAGCCAGAAAATTCCGCCCTGGCAGAAATGCTGCAGGGTTTACAACCGGTGCCGCGAACTCCCATCCCTAGTCGGATGTCTTGGTTAAAATGGCCCAATAATCCCCCCTAGACTCCCTCGACAGTCCGGGAGAACTTCCCCCAGTTAAACCGCCCTCGGAACCCCCCGATCAGGGGCATCCAGTGTGATGGAAAGAGTCGCCGCCTTGGGCTTAGATATCGGCAAAAAACGGGTAGGAGTGGCAGGATGTGACGGCACAGGTTTAATCGCCACCGGTTTAACCACGATTATCCGTTCTTCCTTTGTTGCTGACATACCACAGTTTGAGGCAATTGTCAAGGAAAGAAATATTAAGATTTTGGTAGCGGGACTGCCCTATACCATGGCGGGAGAGTTAGGATTTCAGGCCAAACAGGTACAAAAATACGCCCAGAAACTAGAGATCGCCTTGGATTTGCCCCTCGAATACATTGATGAGCGTTGCACGTCCCTAGAGGCGGAAGAATTCTTAAAAGCCAAAAAACAGTTTTCCTCTTGGGATAAGGGAGCGATCGATCGGGAAGCGGCGGCGATTATTTTACAACAATGGCTCGATCGCCGAAGGCGAGTTAATACTGTTGTTTGAGGAGTTGACGGCAAGGGAACTGGTAGCCAAAGCCTCGACTAAAAACTCTCGAATATTTGTCTTACCGATCGCTGCCATGATGGGGGATCGGATTAACTTGCGGGCGATTTTCGGGGTGATTATTGCTTGGCTAGGAATCGGGATTTTATGCCAATGATTGGTTTATTCATCGGTTTGTAGTCTTGTTTTAGCAATAATGCGGGTTTTCTTTAAATCTCCCTCGCTCAATTCTTCTCCCACCTGTAAACGGGTGGCATTAGTTTGGAGGACAGTGGCGGCGTTTTTTTCTCCCAATTGTAAGGCGGTTTTGGCGGCGGTTTGTAGCATGGTGGCGGCGGCTGCTCGATCGCCCTGTTTTAATTTTTCTTCAGCGATTTGGGTTTGACGATATTTGGCTAAAGTCAGAGTCGATTTCTGAACTTGCTCGTTTAATTGGGATTGATAGATAGCTTGGGAGGCGATATCAAGGCTAACAGTCGCAGTTTCTAGCCCTTTTTGACCAGAAGCGGGATCATCGTAGCGAATCTTCACCTTAGCTATGGTATAAGTACCGGGGGGAATTTGGTCGATATAGAGATTGAGGAGGATAATTTTTTCTTCATCTATCATTAAATCACCCAAACGGGTGATGTAAAAATTGCCCTCTTTTTGTAGGCTCATTTCTATAGTTTCTGGGGCAACTTGGGCAATGGGTTTTAACTCCGCTAAATGAGTCCGAGCATCTAATTCTAATTGCAGGAAAGCGTTAGTTAACCGGACAGATTGCAGCCGGTTAAATAGACGAGTAAATTCAATTAAAGCCTGTTCAGGTCTTTCGATATAGGATAAACTTCCGCCGGCGATATCGGCAATTTTTTCTAGGATATCTTGATTCCAATGATCGCCAAAACCGAAGGTATTTAAGGTGATACCGTACTCAGCTGCTACTGCGGCTAATTTTAAACAGCGTTGATTATTTCCGTGTTCATTTTCACCATCGGTAAGCAGAAAAATATGAGACACATAACCTTTGCTGCCGGTGGAACTTTCTTGAATACCTAATTTTATCCCTTCATCGATCGCCGTACCTCCTCCCGCTTGTAATCGTTGAATTTTTGAGCGAATTAAGGTCAGATCATCCTGTCGCAATTGGGAGGGAAGAATAACTTTGGCGCGATGATCAAAAGCTATCACCGAGAGACGATCATTAACCCCGAGGGATTCTATTAAACTGAAGGCCGCTTTTTTGACCGTTTCTAGGGGTTTTCCCTGCATAGAACCGCTATGATCGAGAACTAAACAAAGATTAATCGGTAAATTTGTGTTAATCTGTTCACTGGTGGCGGCGATCGATAGCATCAGTTGACGTTGACTGCTGGTTTGATTAGCGTCGATATGACTATCACTCAAGGCCGATTTTAGAGTTACCCGCATAAGAGTTTTTAATCGTGGTCGTTGATATTTCTATTGTAATGAGTATAATTAGATTTGTGCTTATTTTCCCATCCGACATCCAGTTATACTTTGCACGGCTACAACTTGCATTTTTTACTCAAGGACAATAATATAGTTTAAGAGTCATAATTAGAAGCAAAGCACTCATTAAAAACATGATTAACCTAGAATTCACGGAAGAAGAAAAGAACTCACTGTATTATGAAAGATTTCATCATCCCCATCCCCGGGTTCAACTGAAGATGGAAGTTCTCTGGTTAAAAAGCCAAAAGATACCGCACCAAAAAATTTGTCAGTTAGCAGGAATCTCGCCAAATACCTTATTAACCTATCTTCGAGATGAGCAAGAAGGCGGAATAGAAAAATTAAAAGAAATCAACTTCTATCGCCCTAAAAGTGAATTAGAGTCTCAAAGAGAAACCCTCAAAAAATACTTCGAGAAAAATCCACCAGCCACAATAAATGAAGCTGTATATAGGATAGAAGAATTGACGGGAATAAAACGAAGTCCTACCCAAGTGAGAAAATTTTTAAAATCAATGGAAATGAAATGTTTAAAAGTAGGTTCTCTTCCTTCTAAAGCTGACCCAGATGAACAAGAGGACTACAAAGAAAAAAAGCTAGAACCCAGACTAAATGAGGCAAAAGAAGGAAAAAGGGCTGTTTTTTTTGTTGATGCCGCTCACTTCGTCATGGGAGCATTTCTCGGTTTTGTTTGGTGTTTTGAGAGACTTTTTGTTAAGTCACCGAGCGGGCGTAAACGCTTCAATGTTTTAGGAGCATTAAATGCAATAACTCATGAAGTTATTCTGGTAACATATGAAACTTATATTACGGCAACTCAAGTCTGTGAACTCCGGTCAAAAATAGCTGCTTTAGGACTAATGATTCCCATCACTCTAGTCTTAGATAATGCCCGCTATCAAAAATGTAAAATTGTTGAAGAATTGGCTCTTTCTTTGTCAATAGAGCTGCTCTATCTGCCGTCTTATTCACCTAATCTAAATTTAATTGAAAGGCTGTGGAAATTGGTCAAAAAGAAATGTTTATATGGTAAATATTATGAGAACTTTTCTGACTTTTCTTCAGCTATTTATGAATGTCTGAATGATGCCCATCTGAAACATAAAAAAGAACTGGATTCCTTGCTGACTCTACGATTTCAGAAGTTTAATAAATCTCAGATTATGAACGTCTAAAGTATAGACAAGTTCGAGCATTGGGTGCATCTCATTTTTGTCAATCTACGATGCTCACCCGGGGTTGTTCATATATTGGGAATAATTTAAGAGTCACTGATAATTCTTGATTGTCGATATTTTTACCAAGTTAAGATGCAGCCCCAGCAGTTCTTGTTGGAAATTTTACCTTAGCCAGTCGGCCCTATTCTTTCGTGTAAGTCATGGCAAAATCTCTTTAACGCGAACTAAAGTTATTTACTTTTTTTGAGATGATAACAAATTGGAATCGATGTTGGGTGGTGATTCGGTAGTAGTGATGGCGGCTTAATCCTTTGCTTTGCTGTGCGTTGTAGTCATGGATAAAATAGATCTCTTGCAAAAGTAATCAAGATATATATTTTTGTCGGTAACGAAGTTCGTAATTGTAGATACCAGCAATCAAATTCAATCTCAGACCAAATCGCCGACGGCGATTTCTGTATCTTGATGAAAGTATCCGAAATATTTTGAGACGACGATGAATATGTTCTATAACTATGCGCCGTTGTGATAACTGACGGTTGGCTTTTTTTTGCTCTTTACTTAGTTTTTCTTTTTTCTTTTTTTTATGAGGAATCTGACTGTTTTGATGGATTTTCTGAATCCCTTGATAGCCTTTGTCCCCTAATATTTCTATTTCCTTATTTAACCCTATTTTACTCTCTTTCCACAACCGAAAATCATGGACTCTTCCTTTCTCACAACGGACGCAGATTATCTGCTCACTTTTTTGGTCGCAACGCGCTCGCTGCGCGAGATCGGCAACGACTTGCGACTTTAATGTGTGGTATCCCTGCTTCCCACTATAGCATGATTTCTGTTTTTTTTGGGTCTTTCTATCTCCTGTTCTGACACATCCACCACTATTACTTCTATTTCACTATTACTTTCTAATAGGGCTTTTTTTCTGGGTAGATTAAACAGACCTGATTTGATGAGAATATTCTCTACTTTCCTAACAATTCTCTACGCCGTTGATTCGTTAACACCCCAACTATTTCCCAGATGAAAATAGGTGCGATATTCTCGCCAATATTCTAATGTTATTAGTAGTTGGTCTTCCGTACTCAATTTGCTAGGTCTACCTGTCTTTTTTTGCCAAACTTTTTCTGCCTTTAGGACTGTTACCATATCCTTAAATGTATCTGGATACACGCCACACAAGCGTTTGAACTCTGTTGGCTTTAAAGTTTTTACTTGTTCGTAAGTCATCTTTCAATCTTAACTCTTGGACTATTTTATCCTATTTTGTCTAGACTTATGCAAGAGATCTAATACCAAAGGGTTCCCCAACGTGATTCTCCATTTTTTTAGAGAAAGATAGACTCTCTCTCACCAGCCGAGAAATCCTTTGTCGAAAGGTATTATTTAATCTTTCAATAGGATTAGTTTGACCAGTTTCTTTACCTACTGCCCGATGACGTTTACTAGGAATTACTGTCTTATAGGACTCCCAAAAGTCTGTGTAAGCAACTGCACATTGTCGGTAAACGCCTGGTAAACTGGCCCCAAAGTTTTTTGGCTGATTGACGACTCCTATCTCCGCGCATAGCCACCAATAATTTCTCTTGTATTTCTATCAATTGCCAGCCAAATATAGACTTTTATCGTCTTAGAAAAAACCAAAGACCACATTTCATCACATTCTATAACCAATTTACCTTTTGGTTTGTCCGAAACCTTTATTTGACGGGGAACAGCCGCCAGTTTATTGTTGACATAATTTTGTTACCATAACCAACTTACCCCTGTTACTCTAGCAATTCCTCGTCAGGAAATTCGTTCGAGCAAGAGTTTATCAATTAATTGTTTGGTTTCGTCAGAGACGGTTTTATTAGTGGGATTGATCACAAACGGTTGACCGCAATCTTTACATTGACGTTTGGGTTTTCCCTTAGGAATAGAACCATTCTTGTTCCTATGGTGAGAACCACAACGCTTGACAGGGGAATAGAGGTGAACTAGGGGGGGGTACTTTGTTCGGTGCTAGACTGATATTTCAGTAAACCAGACAGGAGCCAGAAAAAGATATTTATCAGAAAAGTCATAATCAAGCTAGAGGTTTAAAGACTGATCGGGTTCCAATTATTTTTATTAATAAATATTTTACACAATTCATACCAGGTAAGCAAGAGGGCTACGCCACTACTACCGAATCATTACCAAATTGACAATGTTCTAAAAGTTCCGTTTCCTTAAGACTCATGGGTTAGTTTCTGGGAGCATCTCACCTTTGCAATAAGTAGAAATGCTTAATGAGATCAATAAAAAAGTTAAAAAAGGCAACCATTTAGATAAGCACAGCGATGACGAAGGACTTGCGGTACATTACAAGATTGCCAACTTGCACCAGTAATTTTAAGACGATGAGCAATTTGTTTAATTTTTGATTCGACGGAGCCAGAGCCAATGGAAATCCCCTCTGCCTGCAAATAACCATAATTGACAATTCGATGTTTATGCTTGTTTAAATAAGTAATAAAATTCTCAACTTGCGGCTCTGACCATCCTTCACAACAAGAGATAGCGGCGTCCACGTCCCCCTTCCTCAAGAAAACATTTTACCTCCTCAATTCGCTGGAATGACCCGCCAACTTTATAGAGGTTTTCGATTAAATGATACCAATCCAATATTTCAATTCTTTCCTGTTTCTCTCCGAGCTCACGAAATAAATTCCAGATACCATCATGTCCATCTCCTAAACAAATTAAAGGCTTGGCCAAAACTTGAGAATTAACCAAATCTAATAAAGCTGAGTTATCTTGAAAAAAAGCCGCTACCCCCAGTTGATGAAAACTCACTGCTTTATAATCACGCCAAATTAAGGCTTTTCCCTTGGCAGTTCTTAGTCGTACCTTACCGCCATCTAGGCTCATTTCTTCCACTTCCACTTCTGGGTTAGACGGTAATTCTTCAAAAGCATATCGATGTACGAGGCGTTGTTGGGTACTGTGAGAAACAGCAATCCCTGTCAATGATTTGATTTTCTGCGCCGATTTTTCGTAGGATTCATCGCCACTTAATAGCAAACAGTTCTTCTCTAACATTGGACTCATCTGAGTCCGAGACTTTATTTCTAATTTTTTCGCTTGTTTTTCTGTAATTGGTAATTCCCCCAAAATACTTTTCACTTTTCTCGTCCGACCGGCAGTTTCTTCTGTGCTTGTTTTGACAAAAAAATACCGATTTCTGGGTTAACATAATGAATCATTAAATCTCTGACTGTCTCCTCTATCTCTCCCAAGTTATTAAATTTCTTAATTTGGGATTGCTCATAGAGACATTGCCCTAACTCTTGACATAACTCTTTAATGGGAGCATCTCACTTACGCGATGAGTAATTATACTTAGCCTAAAAGCCACTCTTAATCGTGTCTTGGAACGAAATAGAGGCTTTTAAAGACCGCGTACATGGAGAATTAAAACAAGAATTACCCTCGAAAAGCCTATTTTTCTACTAAGTATTTATGCTCATTGCAAAGGTGAGATGCTCCCCTCTTTAATTCTTTTTTCATTTTCTGATAACATTGAATTATTCCTCCCATCGAGAGCTATTCTGAATTGTAAGTTATAACTATTATAATCTCATTTCTCTTTGTGATCAAGTTGAAGATTTTGGCTCTTCTCGACTTTGTGTGATAATTTTTGCTTATGGAATCGTGAAATGCTTATCGGGCAAGACTTTTAGGGCTATTTTGCGGAAGAAAGTATCAGTATAGACCTCGTTTCCACACAGAAACCAGAAGAGCCAGATTTTCTAGTTTTTGACTGCTATAAGTATTAATACTCATTGCATAAGTGAGATGCTCCCTAGTTTCTCCATCTTTATTTCAATGGTTTTGGTTCTATCTCTTTAACATGAGCGGGAGTTAAAGCTTGACAGAGTTCATAGGAATGAGTGGCTAAGATATATTGATTGCTAGGTTCCCATTCCTGCAAGTCCTCAATAATTCTATATTGCCAGTCGGGATGGAGAGCAATCTCAATTTCATCCATCAAGACAATCGCATCTTTTATCCTACGATACTTTAGCCACAGATAGATACTTAATCGCTTCAGTTCCCCATGACTCAAATCCTCTGGATATAATTCTTCTCCGTTTGTGTCCCCTTTGAATTTAAAGGTAATCCCCGATATATCTTTATCTAAATTAATTTCTTTATCCGAAAAATTGAGTTTAAGTTTTGCCGTATTAGTTGATAGTTATTTCCATATTTACCCGTTTCTATAGCTTGAGCAAAATCTTGATCACGAGCCATGATAAAGTAATTAATTAATAGCTCAACTGGCAGAAAATCGTAGGTAAATAAGTTGCTAAGTTTCTCTTTAACATCTGTCATGGCTAAATAATAGTTACTAGAGTCTGGATTCCCTTGATTTATCTGAAAAAGACTCTTGTTAGTAGCTTTGGGTAAAAAGATAAAAACTTGCGCTGAAGGTGCGGCTAAAAATATTTTTGAAGATAATTCTTTCATGAATAATTGAAATTCTTCTTGGGTGGTTTGACTAAATTTACACAACAAAAATATCTCTTCATTCTTCTGGTTATTGGCTCGACAAAGATATACGAATTGACCGTCAATATCAGATACACAGCCTTTTATTATATAAACATCCCCAAAATGATATACTAATTGACCGTCAAGATCAGATACCAAGTCTTTTATATAAGCATATCTGCAAATAAAAAAATCTAGTTTCACTTCTTCCCGATTGTCGGTTAGAATTTCAAACATAGCCAGGGTTTTCTGCTCTAACTCATCTTCTAGTTGACATCGATGGAGTACATTTACCACATATTCTATCTTTTCTGGATCACCAGAACAATGAAGCAAGATAAAAATCAATTGTAGAAGGGTACTTTTGCCACCGCCATTTTGACTACCGATAGGGAATATTTGAGGAAAAAAGTCTTTCTCGAAACTAAGATCAATATTCTTTAACACTCGAAAGTCAGGAACTTGAACCCGTAGTAACCGCATTGTTAAAACTCCTGTAATCCTATCCTGTTGCTCATCTGCTTATTGTAGCTCACAGGCAAAGGTGAAACAATCTCTTATCCTACCAGTCAAATTCCAGCAGATTTCCCCAAAAAAACCCTTGACAAATCCCCCCACTTGACAGATACTTATATATAGAATGGGAATCCGTGCCTGCCTGCGAACCCTCTTTTTTTAGGTTAGATAAGCGTCAAAAAAATAAAAACCTAATACCTGACCAGTGCTAAAGAGGATAGGTTATGACAACTAAAGACTTATACGAACAAGACTATCCTGCTTGGTTAGAAGAAACGGCCAAACAACTGCGACAAAGACAGACAGATGTATTAGATTGGGAACATCTCGGAGAAGAAATCGAAGCATTGGGGAATGAACAGAGACATAAAGTAGATAGTTATCTCCTACAATTACTCATTCATCTGCTTCTCTATCAATACTGGCCGGAGGAACGAGAAAGATGTGCGCGGGGATGGCAGGACGAAATCGGTAACTTTCGGGTGGAATTAGAACTTTTATTGGAGTCGAAAACCCTTTATAACTATTTTTTAACCAGAATCGCCGTTATTTACCCCAAAGCAGTGAAGCGAGTCCGACAAAAAAGCCAATTACCGGCCGCTATCTTTGCCGAAAGCTGTCCCTATAGTCCTGAACAAATCCTCGATTCCGATTTTCTCCCCTGAAATTCCAGCAGATTTTTTCAGAAAAACCCTTGACAAATCCCCGCACTTGACAGATACTTATATATATAATGGGAATCCCTGCCTTCCTACAGACCCTCTTTTTTCAGGTCAAATAAGCGTCAAAAAAATAAAAACCTAATACCTGACCACTACTAAAGACTTATACAAACAAGACTATCTTGGTTGGTTAGAAGAAACGGCCAAACAACTGCGACAAAGACAGACAGATGTATTAGATTGGGGAACCAACAGAGACATCAAGTAGATAGTTATCTCCTACAATTGCTCATTCATTTGCTTCTCTACCAATACCGGCTAATGTCTTCCCTAAGCTGTACTGAATTTAAATTGCGTATTGGATGTTTGAGTACAAATGCTCAAACTCCTTCTCCCTGCTCCCAAGTCCAGTGCAGTCTTAACGAGTAATTTAGATAGTCAACAGCTTACCAGTCAAATTCCAGCAGATTTTTTCAAAAAAACCCTTGACAAATCCCCGCACTTGACAGATATTTATATATAGAATGGGAATCCGTGCCTTCCTACAGACCCTCTTTTTTCAGGTCAAATAAGCGTCAAAAAAAAACCTGATAACCGATCCCTAACTACCTATAAGCTTTTCACCCAATCACTAATCAACTGGTTAACCTCTGTGGGAATTTCATCGTGGGGACAATGACCGGCAGTTAGATAATATTCTGTCAGAGAAGGATAGTATTGACGGAATTTGGCCCCGCGTTCCCTAGTATTCATCCAAGGGTCCCCCTCACCCCATAACATCAACAGGGGACAACTTAACTTTTGCAGGAGAATATCGACATTTTCCCCCCGGGGAGATTTAAACACAGAAGCAAAAACTTTGGCTGCTCCCGCATCCAGGGAAGGACGACGGATATCTTCTATTAACTGCTCAGTAATGGCACTGCGATCGAGATATACTTTCTCTAGGGTTTTGCGGATAGTTTTGGGTTGACGGGTATAGAGAAATAAGAGATAACTGGCCCAGGGTTGCAGCAAGATCGATCGCAGTAATTTTTGTGCTAAATTAGGCTGACGATTGCTTTCTGTATCGCTAAAGGGACCGGCACTATTGAGGAGAATTAATCCCCGAACATTCTCAGAGTGATTAGCAGCCACGCAGAGAGAAGCGTAACCCCCCAAAGAATTACCCGCTAAAACCGTCGGTTGCGCCACAACTTCCTTGATAAAATCATTTAATTGTTGCTGCCAAAGACTGCCACTATAGACAAGATCTGGTTTAGCTGATCTACCGAATCCTAACAGATCGATCGCCCATACTTCCCATTCTGAGGCTAAACCTTGCAGATTTTTTCGCCAATGGTCGGTGGAAGCGCCAAAACCGTGGACTAATAGTAAAGGGGGTTTTCCCGCGACTCTAGTACCCGCTTGCACATAGTGTATCGAATGTCCTTGCCATTGCCAATTTTGCTTTATCGTCAGAGCAGCTGTATTCATCTGGTGTTTTGTTAAGTAATGTTAATAATTCTTAGTCTAACCGATTGGGAAACTGGAGACAAAGCTAGAGATTTTTGGCCAAGCCCCTTGACTGAAAAGGGAACTTGACATATGCTTATATATATAATGGGAATCCGTGCCTGCCTGCAAACCCTTCATTTTTGGGCAAATAACCCTAAAAAACACTCTCAAAAAAATCTTGAGCGGGATTAATCCACTGGTATGGGTGGCTAACCCTAGAGAATTACTCCTGAATCATTGGGACAGTTTTTTTGCTAATTCTGATATAACAGCCATGAAGATTTTGACGATTTTACGGGGATTAATCGACAAAAATCCCTTAACTGAGGCGGATTTAGCAGAATTACTAGCGATCGAATCCTTAAATTTTAGGGAGACTAACCCTCTCATCCTACAGGAAAGGGCGGAACTATTAACGATTCTCTGGCCGCGAGTCTGGCAAAAATGTCAGGAGTTAGGGATAAATCAGCCAAATCAGATTTTGATCAGCTGTTGGTGCTTCTGGATTCCTTGGGCGCTAGAGCTACGCAGCCACGCAAAACCGTTGATTCAAGGCATTTTGGCTCCCCAAGGCACGGGGAAGACAACCCTAACATCCATAATGTCGATTATTTTAGCCTATTTTGATTTAAAAGTAAATAATCTCTCTTTAGATGATATTTATAAGACCTATAATGAGCGAATAAAATTGCGTCAAAAGGATGAAAGATTGCGCTGGCGTGGTCCACCGGGTACTCATGATATAGCATTAGGAATTAAAGTTTTAGAACAGGTTTGTCAGCAAGAAAGTCCGATTTTAATACCGCGTTTTGACAAGTCCCTGCATCAAGGACAAGGAGATAGAATTGCAGCGGAACAAGTGGAGGGAGTTGATATTCTTTTTTTCGAGGGTTGGTTTGTGGGCATGAATCCAATAGAAGAAACAGTCTTTGATCATGCCCCCGATCCGATTAATAGCGAAGAAGACCGACAATTCGCCAGGGATAATAATCAAAGATTACGAGAATATCTACCCCTCTGGTCAAAAATCGATCGCTTACTGATTCTTTATCCCCTTGACTACCGTTACAGTTTACAATGGCGACAGGCAGCCGAAACAAAAGGAGGTATGAACCCATCAGAAATCGAGGAATTTGTCAAGTATTTTTGGAAAAGTTTACATCCGCAATTATTTCTCCCACCCCTGCTCAAACAAGCGCATCTAGTGGTAGAAATTAATCGGGATCATAGTCTGGGAAAAATCAGTTATCAGTGAGTAGTAATTAGTAATCATTGAAAAGAAAGCCCCGAACTGGTCACTTAACAGACTGAAAACTCCTATCTGATAACTCCCATCTGGTAACTGATAACTGATAACTGATAACTCCCATCTGATAACTGGTAACTAATAACTGGTAACTGGTAACTGATAACTGATAACTGATAAAGCTTATGATTGAAGTGGAACATCTGAGTAAAATTTATGGTTCGACCACGGCAATTAGTGACGTGGATTTTACCGTAGAAAAAGGAGAAATACTCGGTTTCTTGGGACCGAATGGAGCGGGAAAAACCACGACTATGAGGATTTTATCTGGTTATATTCCTGCCACAACAGGAACGGCAAGGATAGCAGGATACGATGTGCATCAACAATCCTTAGAAGTGCGTCGTCGCATTGGTTATCTTCCTGAAAATCCCCCCTTGTATCCAGAGATGACCGTGGAAAGTTTTCTTGATTTTGTGGCACGGATTAAAGGCATCTCATCGGGGGATAGAAAAGCGCGGGTAGATTTAGTTTTAGGTAAATGTCAGTTACTAGAAAAAAGAAAAGTTATTATCCGCAAGTTATCCAAAGGTTATAAACAGCGTGTGGGAATTGCCCAAGCGATCGTACACGATCCACCGGTAATTATTTTAGATGAACCGACAGTAGGATTGGATCCGAAACAGATTATCGAGGTGAGAAATCTAATTAAAAGTTTAGCGGGAGAACATACAATTATTCTCTCCACTCATATTTTACCAGAAGTGAGTATTACCTGCGATCGAGCGACAATTATTAATCGGGGTCGCATCGTAGCCAATAATATTACTACCGCTACCCCTGCTGGTTCCAGTTATGAAATTGAGATCGAAGGTGATAGGGATTCCCTGTTAGAAATCCTTCAACAAATGCCGCAAGTCGAGCAAGGGGCAAAAGTCGGCGATAACCTGCTCAAAATTGTTGGTCAAGCGGGGACAAACCTAGGGGCAGAACTTGCTAGAATAGTTGTCAACAATGGTTATAACCTATTAGAAATGCGTCGCACGCGTAAAACCCTAGAAGACATCTTTCTGGAAGTAATCGGCAGCGGGGAAAGTAACCAGCAAGAGGAGAGAAATGATCAATAATATCTGGGCGATTTTTCGCAAGGAATTTCAAAGCTATTTTACCGCCGCCAATGCCTATATCATTATGGGGATATTTTGGTTAGTAGCGGGATTTTTCTTTAACTCCCTTCTCTACGGCATTATTCTCGATATTGGTATCCAAGAACAATCGGGATTTCTGGTAGCCAGAGATACGGTGTCTGAATTTATGACCACTTTCATCGGCATTATTTTATCCTCCTTATTGTTGGTTATTTTGCCGGCTCTGTCTATGGGATTATACGCAGAGGAAAAAAAACAGGGAACCCTAGAACTTTTAGCCACTTCTCCCCTGACTAATTGGAGTATAGCCATCGGTAAATTATTGGGAGTGCTGGCCTTTTTTACCGTGATGATTACCCCCTCTGGATTTACGAAATAGTGGTTTTTAGTACCGCAGTTCCCCCAGTAAATATAGCCAGTATTTTACTAGCTCATCTAGGATTAATTTTACTGGCAGCGGCCATCCTAGCCATCGGGATGTTTATATCTTCCCTCACCAATAGTTCTATCCTTGCTTACATCATCACCTTTATCACCATCTTATTTATCTGGATACTGGATGTAATTGCTAACAATGCCGAAACCTTCTTTCGAGATCGCATTGGGGGAGAAGTGGGAGAACAGATCGGATTTTTCCTGAAAGAATTGCTCTCCCATCTATCTTGGTATCAACCCTTTAACAATTTCGTGCGGGGAATTTTTGACAGTAGTAGTTTAGTCATCCTCCTCAGTTATATTCTGCTGGGAATCTTCCTAACTACTCAAGCGATCGAAGCGGACCGTTATCAAAGAAACTAACTATGATATCCTGGCAAAAATACAGTAAATTTCTCTATATACCCGCCCTCTTTCTGGGTAGTGCTGGCTTAACAGTGGGGTTAATCTCTGGTCAGTGGTCATCCCTCTCTCTGGGGTTATTAATTGCCGGGGCTATTCTGTTTCTAGGGTGGCTGTTGTTATTAGTAATCACTTCCAAAGAATTTTGGCAAAAAAGAAGTACCCGCACTGGCACTCAAACCCTCATTACTACTATTATTGTCCTCAGCGTTATCGGTTTAATTAACTTTCTCGCTCTCCGTTATCCCTATCGAGTTGATTTAACCGAAAACCAAATCTTTAGTTTATCCCCCCAAACCGAAAGACTATTAACCAATCTGTCAAAACCAGTCAAAGTCTGGATTTTTTCAACCCGGGGAATCAGTGCCAACGAAGAGGAACTTTTAGCCAATTATCAACGCAAAAATCCCCAATTTCAGTACGAGATAGTTAACCTGGAGAAAAAAACCAATATCGCTCAGGAATTCAAAAAACTAGCTGATGATAATCTGTCTAGAGTCTATCTACAGTATGGTGACAAAAAACAACCCCTAAAAACTATTAGTGAACAGGAAAGTCTCACCGAAGCGAAACTGAGTAATGCCATCGAAACCGCTAAAACTAATCGCACTTTAACCGCTTATTTTCTGCAAGGTCATGGAGAAAATGCCATCAAAGAACCTCAAGGTGGATTAGTGCAAGCAGTCAATAGTTTAGAAGCAAAAGGTTATCAAGTAGAACCACTTAATCTAGTGGAACGTTCCACCATTCCCAATAATGCCGATGTCATTATTATTGCCAGTCCCAAAAGAAAAATATTTCCCCAGGAAGTCACCGCTTTAAAAAACTATCTTGAGCAGGGGGCAAAATTTTATTAATGATTGACCCCCAAACCGAAACCGGATTAGAACCCTTATTAACCCCTTGGGGTGTGAAACTAGATAATCGGATTATTATTGATGCTTCCGGTGCTGGGGAAATCATCGGTTTAGGTCCGGCTAGTCCCATTATTACCAATTACGGTAATCATCCGATTACTCGCGATTTTGCCAACGGTATTTCTATCTTTCCCTTTGCTCGTCCCATCGCTACCGTTCCCATCGAAGGAATTGAAGCCGTATCTTTAATGATTACTAATGATAAAATGTGGGCTGAGAGTGATTTAAATGATCAGAATCTCCAGTTTAACCCTGAAAAAGATTTAGCGGGCCCCTTTGATTTAGGAGTTGCTCTAACGGGAAAAAAAGGTAAATTAATCGTGATTGGTAATGCCAGCTTTGCCAGCGATGGACTATTTGAACAACAGTTAAACGGAGATATATTTTTAAATTCTGTGCAGTGGTTAGCCAGTGGTGAAACAGCCACATTATCTATCCGGGCTAAGGAACCAGAAAATAGAAGAATTAATTTAAATCCCCTGCAAGCTAACGCTATTTTTTGGATAGCGATGGTAGTAATGCCTTTAGTAGGATTTACCCTAGCTGGATTGACTTGGTGGCAACGTCGTTAATCGAGTTAGAATCTAGAAAAATGATCTCTCTTCTTCCCCCTAACTGCCATGACCACAACCCAAACTATCCCCCAATTGTTGACTTTTGATGACTATATCAATCAATATCCCGATGATGGACAACAATACGAATTAATCGCAGGAAAATTATTGGCCATGATGCGACCGATCGGAAAACACGAAGAAATTGGCGGATTTGTTTCTGGAACCCTATTCTTAGAGATAAATCGGCAGCAATTGCCCTATTTTATCCCCAATACTGCGGCAGTAAAACCCCTTCGCTCTCATACGGGTTATCTACCCGATATTATTGTCTTAGACAGAGAAAATCTAGTTAATGATCCCTATTGGGAAACTGCTTCCTCAATTTCTCTGGCAACATCAGCTAAATTAATTATTGAAATTGTCAGTTCCAATTGGCGAGATGATTATCTGAAAAAATTCGACGACTACGAACAATTAGGAATTGCCGAATATTGGATTATCGATTATTTAGCCAAAGGTTCGGCCCGATATATCGGCAGCCCCAAAGAACCCACCATTTCTATCTATCAATTAATTGATGGAGAATATCAAGGTAATTTATTTAAACAGGATCAACGTCTTATTTCAGGGGTTTTTCCAGAGTTAAACCTCACTGCTAATCAAATTTTTCGTGCTAGAGCTTAAAGAAAAACCCGTATTTTTAGATTGGACTTATGGCAAAAATCAAAAATTGTCCTGAGAGTCAGGAGTCAGGAGCTTATAATAGAAAACAACTCAAGAGCGGAGAAATCAATCAATGTTTACCACAATAGAAGATAAACAAGCCCTTTCCCTCGAAGTATTTCTTGCCCTTCCAGAAACTAAGCCTGCTAGGGAATAGACCTCTTGCAAATTAATTATATGTTATAATGATGGGTTGACTAATTTTCCCCAAAAAATCAGTTAACCAGTACATTCATTCTAAATGAAAACTTGAAGTTTAACTTTTAACTCAAAACTCTTTAGATATGCTTTAATTTGGTTATCAAAACCTCTTTATTTAAGCGGCACAAACTATCTCAATTATAAAAATTGAGAATAAATTCTCCTTGACTTGATTAATCTTTAGGCAACTTTTAAGAAGCTGCTATACCTATCCCTAACTCACAGTTATAAATAGCCGCCAACAAGTTAACTCTTAAACTATATCTTCGACGACGATTCCGATATTTACAGGATAAGATTTTAAAGGTTTTGAGTTTCCTATTTATATGTTCAATGATAATCCTTTCTTTGGCTAAAGCCTTGTTATACTCTTTTTCTAACTCTGTTAATTTTCTATTTTTCGATTTCTTTTTCGGTGTATAACTATTACTATGGTATGCAGCTATTCCCTGATAACCACTGTCTTCTATGCTGGTAGTTAAAGGATGAAAACGAACTCGACTTTTTTTAAATAAACTAAAATCATGACCTCTACCTTTCCCACAAAAGACACAGATAATTTCCTCGGTATTTTGATCAGCTACTAATTGGGATTTTAAAGTATGATAACCTCTTTTACCTCCCAAAAAATCTTTCTGTTTCTTTTGGGGGCGTTCAATGGGAGTTTCCGTTACATCCATTACCGTTATGACCGGTATCTCTGCTTGATTGAGTAAAGCTTTTTTTCCTTTTAAACGGAAGTTTCCCGATTGTAAAAGCATTTTTTCCGTCTTATTTACAATCCGACATATAGTTGATTCTGATAGTTCCCAGCTTGTACCAATGTGAAAATATGTTCTATATTCTCGCCAATATTCTAACGTTACTAAAACTTGTTCTTCTATAGATAGTTTAGGTTTCGGTCCCCTTTTAGATGGTGAATTAGAGTCGGCTTCAACACTTTTTACTGATTCTACCATCTTTCTATAGGTTTGTTTATACACACCGAAACGGCGTTTGAATTGTTCATCTGATAAGTTTTGATAATCCATAATTTTGCTAATAAACATAGCAAAATTATAGATGATTTCCTGACCTAAGATCACATTTTATTCTTTTTTCCACTTCAATCTAAGAATTGAGAAAAAAGCAAAACCCTCCATTATACCATAAAAAAATTATGCAAGAGGTCTAATATTATCATGGAATTGTCACTCAAAAACCTATGGCCAAAGGAAAACATAGCATCTTACAATTTGAGTTAGCCTCTGCCATTAATCAACAGACTAAACCTCAAAAATTAGCTTATGCTCTACCTGAATTGCGTTGTACTTTTGCAGAACGTTCAATTGTGCCAGATATTGCGGTGATTCGTTGGGAGAATTTGCCAAGAGATCTAGATGGAGAAATGGCCGATCAATTTTTACGTTATCCAGATTGGATTATTGAAATTATGTCTCCTGAACAATCTGTTACCTTAGGGATGGAAAAGATTATTTTCTGTTTACAACAAGGAACAGAATTAGGTTGGTTGATTGATCCTTTAGCAAAGTCAGTCACCGTTTTTCAAACAGGATTACCGAAAGTACATATTGCAACTGAAGGAAATAATGAGCCTTTAGCAGTGATTAAAGGTTTAGAACGTTGGTCAATATCAGCAGCGGATATTTTTGCTTGGCTAAAGGTTTAATTTGTTCTGTCAGCATCGTTTGGTTTATCAGTTTATTCCAGAAGAGTAAAGTTGTCAAAGTTATAGGGATATGGACTCATTTTTTAATTATTTTATACTGGTAGCATTAATGATTGATTTGGATTGTAAAAATTAGGAACATGAAAAGCTTATGTTATAAGACTTTTGCCTTCCGCAAAGCGGTATAAATACCCTCAAGATAACATAAAAATACGATATAAATTCCCCCACTCAATTGACTGAATCAAGGGGCATTTATGGTATTTTAGAAACAATTTAGCCTACTTTTCTGGTTTCTTTTTCGGTGGATTTGGATGGTTTTAGTTTACGCTTCAGGGTTGAAGCTGCGCCGAGTGTACTAAGTAATAGGAGTCTTAAAGTTCAAGTTTTCCAGAAAGAAAATTAAACTAATTAAACATTCATATTAGGGTTTTATGTTAAATCTAATGTGTATCGCATCGCTTCTTCCAATTGCTGTAAATAACTAGAAGAAAGTGTCCCCAACTGTCTCTGAAGTCGTTGTCTATCAATAACAACAATTTGATAACATAAGGCTACTGATTCCTGATTTAAACCTCCTTGTCCTGCGGGAATAACCATTGTTCCGGGGATTTGTGCGCGACGTAAATTACTGGTTAATGGAATTACAACAACAGTGCTAGTGAAGCGATCAATATTGTTATATTCGACAATAATAACAGGTCGAATACCAGCTTGTTCTGAACCACGACTCGGATTCAAATCAGCTAGATAAATATCGCCTCGCATTTATTCCTTATCCTCTTGTTCAAGGTGAGATAAATAATCGGGTAAAATACTTTCTGAAAAGCTAATATCCTCTTGAGCAAATTCATTTTGTAACGACTGTGCTTCTGCATCTGAAATATTATCCCATTTCTGAAAACGTGAATTTCTTTGTAAGGATTTGACAAATTCAAGGACTTGTTGCTGTTTTTCTAGCGGTAAAGTCTTAATACTTTGCAAAATCTGGTCTTGAAGATTATTAATATGGGTGACAGACATTTTAGCTTTTACTATATTTACACCAGTCTAACTATTTTACCACAAAAAACGCTCTTGTTGTTAATTAGTTAGCAACAATTAAATAATAGACAATAAACAATACACAAAAAATACCCCCTCAACTGACTAAATGAAGGGGCATTTATGGTGTTTTTAGAAGCAATTTAGCCTACTTTTGTGGTTTCTTTTTCGGTAGATTGGGATGATTTTAGTTTACGCTTCAGGGTTGAAACTGCGCCGATAGTGCCGAGAGCGAGGAGGAAAGTTATAATTTGAGGAACACTATTAGATATGTAGATATGATTAGATAAGGTACAATGAAAGATGTAGATGCACCTACTTAAGCCATGAAACAAGTTCTCAAAAATATTGAGGTATCAGAGATTCCCACACTAATCGATACATGGATAGATATTCCTGTAAATTAATCGATAGTAAACAATGTTGTGAGTCCCCCATTTGTTCCTATGGAATAATATGTATTGACTGGAACACCATCTAAAGCTGGTATGGCTAAAGAACAACGATGGAAAGTTTTATCAAGAAATCTTTTGTACATACATCTTTTTACCGATTTCACGGGGATCAGGCAAGTAACCCTACTGGAAGTTGCACCAGGAATACCTGGCACTATCGAAAATCTGCCATGATCATTTATACACTTATATACTTGACCAGATTGAGCTATTAAAAAGTCTTTGTTTTCACTTAAGTTAAATGTTTTAGCTTGTCGAGACACAGTTAGTCCCAATAAAGTTAATACAGCCGTTATGTATATTACACTTGTTTTCATTAATGTATCTCCTCAAAAGTGCGATCGCCTTCTTGCAGCCAGATTAAGCAACAACCCAACACCAAAGGCGGACAAAACAACAATACACATTCCCCCCCCCCACAATTGTATTTTTTGATACAATTTAATAAATTTTTATATTTCTCTCTTAATCCCGATAAAGAAACCGCAGAACCAAGTCGGTTGTGAACAGCCCACCGCTTTTACCATTTTTGGTTAGTATCTGGATGTGGTATTATTTGAGGTGTGTTCGGATTATCTGATACGATCAAGGTCTATGACAACTTACTATGAAATCCTCAGCCAAATAGAGAATCTTCCCCTTACGGATAAGTTGCGACTTTTAGAGGATTTAAAAACTATCATCAAGCCGACCGTAGCGCCAAAAAATGACGATGAGATCATTCCAGCCGAAGAACTTGCTGAAAGCCAAGCAGCATGGCAAGATTATTTATCTGGTCGAGATACTGGAATCACTTCAACAGAATTAAAATACAAATTATTTGGAGATAAACTTGGCTGATTATATTCTACTTAGACAAGCAGAACGCTCCTTAGAAAGGATGCCTAAAAATGATCAAATTCGTCTTCTTGAAGCTTTGGATACTTTGATTTCGGATTCTACAAAATTAGATATTAAACCCCTTTACGGAAGAGATGAACTAAGATTGCGAGTAGGTAAGTATCGAGTGTTGTTTTTTGAAGATAGAGACAACAATCTATAGATCATTACAACTATTAAACCTCGCGGCGATGTCTATAAATAATACCAGAACTCTTTTCTAGACTGCTGTTTTTCCTTTCGCCATAAGACAGTGATTCACAGAAGAAGGAGTCTCAGGTGCTTTACCCTGTTTTTCCCTTTCTCAGGCAAACTATCCTCTTTCGTGAGGGATTGTGACGCAGTGTGTCGGATTTGCTGCCTAATTATTGGGAATTAATGAAATCTTGAGGATGAACGATGGTAATATTGGGAATAGGGATAAAGTCATCAGGATTAAAGGTTAATAAATGGGTAATGTTAGAAGCTTTCATAACAGCAAGAAGCCTAATATCATGAGTGCGTTTTCCTTTAATGTTGTAGATGGTGACTAATTGAAACCAAAGGGGAAAAATATCCGGCGTTTCTGCAATTAATGTAAAGTTATCTAATAAATCATTGACATAATTTGTAGCTTGTGCTGGAGTCCAACCTAAACCATTAACATCAAGGGGGCGGGTTGCAACTACCCAAAATTCAATTAAAACTTGAGGAATAATAACACATTCATTAGCTGTTTCAACGATTTGAGTAATTACATTATTAGCAAGAGAATAAGTTGCTGAAGACGTATCAGCCGCCCGAAGCAAAATGTTAGTATCCAGTAAATATTGAGTCATTAGTCTTCATACATAGTGTCACGGTGTAAAGCTTCATCAGGTAAATTCGCACTTGTTTTAGGAAGTTTAGCGATTACTTTCTGCCATTTTTGAGCTTTTTCCTGGGGAGTGAGACTATAATCTGGGGAAGGGAGGGAAATTCTTGAGGTGAGAGATTCGGTGAAGGATAACACTTCTTGTTGTTTTTCTAAGGGAAGTTTTCTTAGGTTTTTAATGATAACTTGTTCAATGTTCATTTGACTTAGACTAATAGGCAACCATATCAATCATATCTCATAATGACACAAGGTCGGGTTTTTTGCAGTTCGGAACCCCTAGTCGGATCGAGTTCCACTAGAACCACAGTAAATCTTTCTACCATAGATTTTCTGGCTCGAACTCGTTTTCCACTCCTAACCAATCCTGTAACTCTGCTTCGAGCGGTTCGTCATCAAACAATTCAGTCCACCCCTCTCTCACCTTCTTTTTAGCACTCAGAATAATTTTTTTACCTTCGACTATCGCTTCGACTTCATCAGTGAGTTCGCACTGTTCCATAATCGCTTGAGGAATTGTAATTCCTTGAGAATTGCCGATTTGTATGATTTTCAGCAACATTTTTGACTGCTTGGTAAACACACTGTCATTATATCAATCAACCGCTTAAACAGCCCCACCCAACGCCAAAGGCAGACAACAGAATAATGCACACTATCTCCATCAAAAAAGCATCAAAAGTTACAATTTAATAAATCTTTACATTCTTCTCCCTAGCTTAGGGATTGACAGGGGAAGGAGTCTCAGGTGGTTTCCCCTGTTTTACCCCTTCTCAGACGAACTATCGCCTTTCGTGAGGGATTGTGGCGCGGTGTGTCGGATTCGGTATTATTTATAAATATCACCACGAGGACCGATCTCAGTGACAATGAAAAGACGTTCTTCCTGACTGACGGACACATTTGGCTCTTCTGGTTTCTGTGTGGAAACGAGGTCTATACTGATAGTTTATTCCGCCAAATAGCACTAAAAGTCTTGCCTGATAAGCATTTCACGATTCCATAAGCAAAAATTATCACACAAAGTCGAGAAGAGCCCACATTTTTCAATACAAAGACAAGTACTGTTATGTGAAAGCCTCAAACTCCTGAATAAAAGAAAAGGTAATTTTGTCATAATAATCCTGACGAGCTTTGCGAGAAGCAAAACAGGGAAAAGGGTCAACAGAAAATAAGTGGTCAAGTCGCAAGAAGGGACGCGCCTTATGAACAACTCCCGCCAGCCAACGTCAACCAATTTTCAAATAACTCAAACCACGCCGAAAATGAGCATCAACCTGACGGCGAGAGCCAGATTGTTGAACCGCCATGCCAGTTAAAGTAGCAAAGAGAATAGAAATGGCAACAATGAGATAGAGACGTTCTAAACAAGCAGCAGAGCGAACACGAGAATGTTCCCAGTCAAAAACGCCCGATTTACTGCCCTTGAAAGAGATGTTCAATGGGAAAACGAAGACCATACTGCCAGAAGGTGTCAAGGGTAGGAGGTTCATCGCTCAGAATTGCCCAATTATCCTTAACCCCTGGAACAGAGGCTAAAGCAAGATGAGCAGTGATTCTAGCCTCCTGCCAGACTTGAACGTTGCGATCAAAGCAGGCTTGCCGTTTGGGAGGATAGAGTTCTCTGACCTCATAGCCAAAACCCCGACGGCGAACACCGTAAATGAGGGTATCGCAAGGTAAGCGAAGACACCAATGCCAAGTATTTTTCCTGAGCCATTGAATTAATTGCTGATTGGCAAAGCCTCGGTCGGCTAACAGCATGACATTCTCAAAGCCCTGAAGATAGCCTTTGGCTCTGTCCAACAAGGGTTCGTATTTCTCAAAAGCTAGGCTGGCACTACCATGTTCTAATCCCATCCACATCAAGGGGACGGCTCTCCCCCCGCAGACCACCGCTAGATAGACAAAGCAGTATTGATTCCACAACAGAGTGGTATCTATTGCTAGATACAGTCTTTCCCCCTTCTCCTTCCAAGTCTCGATGGCTTTCAATATTAAGGGGATGTATATCTTTTCCACCGCTACTCTTCCATTCTGGCAAAAGCGATTCCACCGTCTCTGATAACTATTGGCTTGTTCGGCTCTGCTTTGTACAAAGGGTTCCCATCTGGCTTGATTGAGACTTTGACTACTGAGTAGGGCTGTCACCATCCAACTGAGGACGGTTAAATGTCTTTTATCCACAAATCGGCTTCCTTGTTCTAGATAGGAATAAACTTGGGAGAAGATTCTGTTCTCGGTTTTCATCTTGTAGGGATTCTTGCTTTTTCCCTATCTACCCAGATATTTTTCTTTTTGGCAACCCTTGTCTTGTCAGGTTTTGACCCACTTGTGTCCGTCAGTCAGCTTTCCCCCTTCTCCTTCCAAGTCTCGATGGCTTTCAATATTAAGGGGATGTATATCTTTTCCACCGCTACTCTTCCATTCTGGCAAAAGCGATTCCACCGTCTCTGATAACTATTGGCTTGTTCGGCTCTGCTTTGTACAAAGGGTTCCCATCTGGCTTGATTGAGACTTTGACTACTGAGTAGGGCTGTCACCATCCAACTGAGGACGGTTAAATGTCTTTTATCCACAAATCGGCTTCCTTGTTCTAGATAGGAATAAACTTGGGAGAAGATTCTGTTCTCGGTTTTCATCTTGTAGGGATTCTTGCTTTTTCCCTATCTACCCAGATATTTTTCTTTTTGGCAACCCTTGTCTTGTCAGGTTTTGACCCACTTGTGTCCGTCAGTCAGCCTTGCCAGACTTCTGCAAGCAGTCTATTAATTACTATTTTCTTCAGGAGGAGAAGGTGATAAAACCGGAGGAGCGATCGGTTCAATTTTATCCTCATTAACTGGGGGATTAATCACCTCTGGAACAGGAGAAGGGGAAGGGGAAGGGGAAGGAGAAGGGGAAGGAAGGGGAGAAACTTGAGGACTTGGATCTGTTTCAGGAAGGGGAACAGGAATAGGAATTACTTCTTCTGGGGTGGGACTAGGAGTTAATTCTGGAGTCGCTTCTGGACTAGGAATCACCTCTGGGGTAGGAGTCGGGGATGGAGTGGGAGTCGGGGAATAAATGGGAGTCCGTTGACGAGAAGGTCGTCGGATAGGGGGAAAATCTTGGGAGGGAGGAGGAATGATTTCAGGACTAGGAGAAGGTTCGGGGGTTGGTGCTGGTTCAATTTCCTCATTTTTGGGTAAAAGAGCCATAAATCCCCGATATCCTAGGACAAAAGCCCCAATTGTCACCGTAAAAATCAGCAAAATCCACAGCCAAGGATTCTTTTTTTCCCCAGAATTGGTTTGAATAACCACAGTGGGGGAGACGGTTGGTTTTGGGGGTGTAGAGGACTTTAATCGGGGACTATGGGGAGAAACCGCGATAGTCGGTTGGGTGGACAAATCCGGGGATATTTCTGCCAAAGCTGCCAACATTTCCCTAGCAGTGGCAAACCGATCGCGGGGATGAAAACGGATCGCTCGATCGATTACCATAGCTAAATTAGGATTAACATTTTCTGCCTCCTGTCGCCAGAGAATTTCCCCCGTGCGCGAGTCAGTTTCTAGATATTGGGGAGTTTTTCCCGTTAATAAAAAAATCGCCGTTAAGCCTAAGCTATAAAGGTCACTAGAAAAGACTGGTCTTCCGGCAGCCTGTTCTGAAGCCATATAACCGGGGGTGCCAAGGGCGATCGAATAGGCACTTTTTCCCGTAGGATCGAGTAAGGTGGCGACTGCCTCTTTCATTACCCCAAAATCGATTAAAATGGGCAAATTATCACTATTTCTTAAGATAATATTATCGGGTTTCACATCCCGGTGAATAATGCGGCGACTGTGAATAAAATCGAGAACAGGCAGTAAATTCTCCAAAATCGTCTGCACTGCTGAAGAGGATAAATTTCCCTGTCGTTGCTGTTTTTGGGTTAGTGTCTCCCCTTCAATCCATTCCTGCACCAGATAGAAGTGATTATCTTGGGCAAAATAACCGTATAAACGGGGTATTTGACGATTTTGTTCCCCCAATTCCTCTAAAACGCTTGCTTCTTTCTGAAAACGTTCTTTTAACCATTCTGGCATCCCCTCACTTTGAATGGCCGGCTGCAATTTTTTAATCACACAGCGCCGTTGAGAAGGCATATTCGTATCGATGGCGATATAAGTTTCCCCAAATCCCCCCCTAGCAAGGGTACTAACAATTTGGTAGCGATTGTTTAAAAGCACTAGATTCATTACCCTGAGAGTGCAAGCGTGGTCATAAATTGTTCCTAGACTAACATTCTTTTGTTAAGGAAAAGTCAAGGGAAAAACTAGAGTCAAGTCTAAGGAATCCAGCGACGGATTTTCGTCCACAAAGGTGCATTATCTTGGCTGCTCATCTCCTGAAAACCTTGATAACAATCGTAGGCGCGATTAAGATGGGCAGTGATTTCTGTAGCATTGGGATGGGAATTGCGATCGGGATGCCAATAACACAAGAGAGTTTTATAATTATTCTCAATCCGGCTAGTTGTGCTAAAAGGAGTAATCCCCAAAACTCGCCACCAAACGGGATTAGGCGACTCTATAATCATCACGGCCAAGGAACGGGGCGAAGGATAGAGAATTTGGGCGATTAATGACCAATCTGCTCCATAACACAGCCGATAAACCGCTTTAACCCGTTCTTTTCCCAACTGTTGACAAGCTTGTAAATGCCATTGACGAAAATCCCTCCGCATCTGCTGATGAGTTCGCAAATCTCGCCGGGCAAATCTGCCCTCAGCTATACTTTAGACGTTCATAATCTGAGATTTATTAAACTTCTGAAATCGTAGAGTCAGCAAGGAATCCAGTTCTTTTTTATGTTTCAAATGGGCATCATTCAAACATTCATAAATGGCTGAAGAAAAGTCAGAAAAGTTTTCATAATATTTACCATATAAACATTTCTTTTTGACCAATTTCCACAGCCTTTCAATTAAATTTAGATTAGGTGAATAAGACGGCAGATAGAGCAGCTCTATTGACAAAGAAAGAGCCAATTCTTCAACAATTTTACATTTTTGATAGCGGGCATTATCTAAGACTAGAGTGATGGGAATCATTAGTCCTAAAGCAGCTATTTTTGAGCGGAGTTCACAGACTTGAGTTGCCGTAATATAAGTTTCATATGTTACCAGAATAACTTCATGAGTTATTGCATTTAATGCTCCTAAAACATTGAAGCGTTTACGCCCGCTCGGTGACTTAACAAAAAGTCTCTCAAAACACCAAACAAAACCGAGAAATGCTCCCATGACGAAGTGAGCGGCATCAACAAAAAAAACAGCCCTTTTTCCTTCTTTTGCCTCATTTAGTCTGGGTTCTAGCTTTTTTTCTTTGTAGTCCTCTTGTTCATCTGGGTCAGCTTTAGAAGGAAGAGAACCTACTTTTAAACATTTCATTCCCATTGATTTTAAAAATTTTCTCACTTGGGTAGGACTTCGTTTTATTCCCGTCAATTCTTCTATCCTATATACAGCTTCATTTATTGTGGCTGGTGGATTTTTCTCGAAGTATTTTTTGAGGGTTTCTTTTTGAAACTCTAATTCACTTTTAGGGCGATAGAAGTTGATTTCTTTTAATTTTTCTATTCCGCCCTCTTGCTCATCTCGAAGATAGGTTAATAAGGTATTTGGCGAGATTCCTGCTAACTGACAAATTTTTTGGTGCGGTATCTTTTGGCTTTTTAACCAGAGAACTTCCATCTTCAGTTGAACCCGGGGATGGGGATGATGAAATCTTTCATAATACAGTGAGTTCTTTTCTTCTTCCGTGAATTCTAGGTTAATCATGTTTTTAATGAGTGCTTTGCTTCTAATTATGACTCTTAAACTATATTATTGCGCCAATTCAAGTCTGAATTGCATCACTATCTGATCTACCTTTATAGAATACCTCATTCGGGGTACGATAGTCAAGACATTTTCGAGGACGATTGTTAATCAAGTTTACGGCTCTTTCCACCTCCTCTGGCTTAACGATTTTAAAATTCGTTCCCTTGGGGAAAAATTGTCTTAACAGTCCATTGGTATGCTCGTTTAATCCCCTCTCCCACGAATGATAAGGAGTAGCAAAATAAAAATCTGCTCCTAGTTTCTGACTCAACTCTTGATGTCCACAAAATTCTTTGCCGTTGTCACAAGTAAAGGTTTTTCTTTGGTCAGGGTGAATCTCTTGAAAAAGTTTTTCTGTGACTCTATTGATTTCCGATGCGGTTTTGTTTTTGGCTAATCCTGCTCCTAAAAATTTCGAGGCTTTATCTACATGAGTAACGAGAACTCCTAGATGATTGCCTCCAATCATTGTGTCACTTTCCCAATGACCGATTTCAGTTTTCTGGTCAGCAATTACTGGTCGCTCGCTGATATCTACACGCCCTGGAATCCCTCCACGCTTACTTTTTGCTCCGCCTCGACTCTTTCTTTGACAAAGCCCCCGGCGTAAATATTTCTGGTACTCTCCACATCCGTGATAGTTCTGATAGATCATTTGATAGATGGTTTCGTGACTGAGAGATTCTTGACTGGCTTTTTTCAGACGACCTGCTATTTGTTCGGGGCTATGATAATCTTTCAATCCTTTTTTTACCAACTCTAAGGCTGACTCGCTGACATTTTTAAAGGGTTGTTTGGCATTTTTTCGCCTTGTCTCGCTTTGAGCTTGTGCTGTGTCAGGTAGATAGCAGCCAAGGGAACTTTGATTCCTTTTTAATTCCCGTGATATTGTGCTTTGATGACATCCGAGCCAGACGGCCATTTGCCGTTGAGATAAATTTCCCTCCTGACTAAGTTGGTAGAGCAAGTTTCTTTGTTCTATGTTAAGATGTTGGGGGCTTCGTTTTTGGGTCTGATTTGTTTTTGTTAATGATCAGACAGTACCTGATGAGCCTTTCTTTGTCAACTCTTGAGGTTGATGCGTTTCATTTTTGAATTGGCGTTGTCCTTGAGTAAAAAATGCAAGTTGTAGCCGTGCAAAGTATATTCGGAAAGTTTCTGTATAATGTATAAGTAGTCATGCAAAATTAATTACCTGCCCGATCGAGCTAAAACCCTTACGGGGCAATGATCGTCATGTGTAAATAATTTTGCCTAGGTACTTAATTAGTTAAACCTAAAAAATGAGGCAAAATAATGACGGACAAAAATAAGCCAGAAATGACGGACAAAAATAAGCCAGAAGAAGTTCAACAGGCAATGATTTCAGTGGGAGTGGGTACGGCGATTGGAGCTAGTGCATCGGCAGTAGTTGGCGGTATGGGACTTGCTGTAGGAGGAACTGCTCTAGGAGTCGGTATGGCTCCAGTAGCAGCAGCAGGAGCAGTGGTTGGCACAGCAGTTTACGGAACCAAAAAAGCAATAGAAGAACAAGACGCAACGGCAATTGGAGCAGCGGCAATTGGTGCGGGTGCTGGAGCCGGTATATCAGCATTAGTTGGGGGTATGGGATTAGCAGTAGGAGGGACGGCAGTTGCAGTGACAATGGCTCCCGTAGCGGCAGTAGGAGCAGTAATTGGTTTAGCTGGGTATGGTATCTCTAAATTATTCACTGAGTAAGTAATGGCTAAACGGAAAAGACAGTCCCCCAATGCTGCTCAAAAATTAGTAAGAGGAGCAATTCGGGACTTTATTAATCAGGTTAATGGCATAGTTATTGAGCCGGAGATAAATACTCCTTTAAAGGGGACAGAGGCTTGGTATCGGGACAAACTGGCTAGAGAATTAGGAGGAAAAACCGAGGTTTACATTGATAAGGTAGGTAGAATAGATGTCTTAACTAATACGGAAATAATTGAAGTCAAAAATACAAAAGGCTGGAAATCAGCGATTGGACAAATAAAGAGTTATGGACAGTATTATCCCAAGCATAAAATGAGAGTTCACCTATTTGGGAAATTGACTGAAAGTAAACTGGAAACTATTCAGAGAGTATGTAACCTAGAAGGTATCACTCTAACTTGGGAATAAGTACCTAGGCAAAATTATTTACACATGACGATCATTGCCCCGTAAGGGTTTTAGCTCGATCGGGCAGGTAATTAATTTTGCATGACTACTTAGTAAGTACCTAGGCAAAATTATTTACACATGACGATCATTGCCCCGTAAGGGTTTTAGCTCGATCGGGCAGGTAATTAATTTTGCATGACTACTTATGATCGCTGCTCTTGTAGGGTGCGTTCCCTCATGCGAGTCCTACCGCTCCAGCGATCGATTTTGGGGAACGCACCATGCTCATTGATTCAAGTAAATGATAATAATCTAAAAACGTCTAGGCACAGTGATCGATGGGAGTGCGATCGCTTATGATCGAGTTGTAAATTTTTGTTACGAAGTGCAGTCAGATTGAACAATTGGTGCTGAAATCTTGGGGAAAAGCTGATGTTATTTCGGCTGATTGTCAGGAATCGACAAAACGGGGTGATATGCGGAAACTTTCGGCATATCCTTACTCTCCTTATTCGGAAAGTTTCTGGATAATTAATAGAGAGTAGAAAAAGTAGTAAAATAGTCCAATACGCGTAAAACATGAACAAAACATGACTACTCTGTTGCAAAAAGCATTCACAGAAATCCAGAAACTGCCAGAGCATCTTCAAGATGAACTTGCTCAACAATTGCTAGAAGATATTGAAAGTGAATTAAAATGGCAGCAAAGCCTTTCTAACGAAGATATGGAATTGGGAGCTTTAATAACAATGGCACAGGAAGCCCTGATAGAAGAACAAGAGGGGAGAACAGAAGATAAAGGCTTTGGGGCAGAATGAAGTCAGCCAGAACCAAGAGGTTTCGTCAACTTTTTCTCAGTTTGCCGCAAAGGGTACAAGAAACAGCCAAGAAAAATTACGAGATTTGGAAAGAAAATCCATTTCACCCCAGCCTAGAGTTCAAAGAGGTGAAACCAAGAGAAAAAATCTGGTCAGTCAGAGTCGGCATTGGATGGCGAGCATTAGGGATTAAGAAGTCAGACGAAGAAAAGATAGTTTGGTTCTGGGTTGGGTCGCACTCCGAGTATGACAAGATTCTAGGTAAGAATTAGGAGCGATCTAACCAATCACTGCACCGGACCTTGTGCTAAACTTATCTACATCATCCAAAGTCATTGGCGGCGAGTGAGTTCAACCGTTAGACATACTCCTTGCTCCAACGAGCGGGCTGCTAATACAGATGAATTACGATTTATCCATACTCTAATCTTTTTGATTATTGAACATTTCAACTTCTCCCATCTGTCTCGTGTCACATTTGAACTCATACAATTAAGGAGTAATTTTCAATGAAAACACTGTATGAAAAGCTTGGTGGTGGAGCGGCTGTTGATCTAGCTGTAGAAAAATTTTATGAAAAGGTTTTGGCAGATGAGCGAGTCCAGCGTTTCTTCGCTCCTACAGATATGCAACAACAGAAACAACATCAAAAAGCCTTTATGACCTATGCTTTTGGTGGTGCTGAACAATGGAATGGTCGTCCTATGAGGGATGCACATAAAGAATTAGTGGCTGAGATGGGCTTAACCGATAGCCACTTCGATGCGATCGCTGAGGATTTAGTTGCTACCCTCGTTGAGTTGGAAGTTACTCAAGCCTTAATTGATGAGGTGGTGCAGATTGTAGGTTCTGTTACTCATCGCAATGATGTCTTAAATCGCTAGAGCAATGTAGCTGTAGGGTGCGTTCCCTCATGCAATTCCTACCGCTGCAGCGATCAATTTTGGGAAACGCACCATGCTCATTGATTCAAGTAAATGATTATAAGCTAAAAACGTCTATGCACAGCGTCAGCCTAAATTTACCTTCAGAGCTAGAGAATGAGTTATCTACAAAATCCTCCTAAAACAGGGCTGGAGCTAGTTGCTTATTGGGAAAGCGTTGGGGTTATTGGCTCCCGACCTGATATTATCGATAGTCAGGAGCAGGCAAGCAAATTGCGCCATAATGCTGAAACCCGTGAGCAGGTTTAGGTAGGTTTTGCTGAATAAAGGTGAAATGTAGGCAAGGTAAGGGTTTTGTGGCTTTTCTCGCTCCCACAGGTGCAAGATTTTGAGAGAATCGTGCTTCAAAACCTTGCGTCTTCATCGGCCCGCGTCCTGTAGGGGCGAAGCATTCGGATAAAAAATCTACGGTTTCACCGATAGCTTATTGCCCGAATGCTTCGCCCGTACTTTTTCAGCAGCCCCTAGATAGTAAATGTACCTTGTCGATGATGCTGACGAACCAGCAAAAGGTTCGTAAGAACCTACAGCTTATAGCACCGTTATCTGTAAATATTCTCGTTTTCAAGGTTTAATTGGGCAATAGCTCCATCAATTAAATCACAGCCCTCCCCCAGAGATTCGATCCGCGAAAACCGATCGCGCCAAACCGCCGCACCAGTAAAATCCTGACAATACCAAGCCAGATGTTTCCTGGCTTGCCAAATACCGCGTTGTCCCTTGTATAGCCATAGCCCCTGTAAATGCTCTTTAGCTAGGTTTAACAGGTCAATAGAGGTAGGTTGCGGCAACTTTTTGCCTGTTTTGAGGTAATAATCGATTTCCCCCACCAAATAGGGATAACCGAGGGTTCCCCGCGAACACATCACCCCATCGGCCCGAGTAAATTCCAAACAATTAATCGCCGCTTCCACAGAAACAATATCACCATTAGCGATGACAGGAATCGATAAAACCTCCTTCACCCGTTTAATCCATTGCCAATCGGCTGGCCCGTGATAACCCTGTTCCCTAGTGCGTGCGTGCAGGGTCAACATTTGCGCTCCCGCATCTTCCAAACGACGGGCAAAATCGATAATATTAATCTCTTGAGCGTTCCATCCCAAGCGAGTTTTCACCGTTACTGGCACCGATACCGCTCTCACCACTTCCCTAACAATTTGCTCGGCAATTTCTGGCTGTCGTAAAAGGGAAGAACCGCCGCCTTTTTTAGTAATTTTATTAACGGGACAACCCATATTAATATCGATGGTCATCGCTCCTTCTTTAACCGCTTTTTCCGCCGCCACAGCCATAAAATCGGGACGGCAATCAAATAATTGCATACTAATTGGTTGTTCTTTGTCCCCGATAACCATCAATTGCGGTAACTCTTGCAGCTGGGAGATTTCTGTCGCATTAACCATCTCCGTATAGAGCATCGAATCAGGAGCAAAGCGTCTCACCAAGCGCCGAAAAACTAAATCGGTGACACCAGATAAAGGTGATTGCAAGACGCGGCTATGCACTGCTAAATTACCGATTTTGAGAGGGGATGAGTAGATAGCCATAGAACCAGTTAAAAAATCAACAGCCAACACCAGCAAACCGAACAATTAGGGGATAGTTCCGTCACTGTTAACATTTTGCCAACCCCATAATATATGCTTAACCGTCATCTTCTAGTCTAAAACTACCTGTATGATGATTGGAGAGGATAGAATCCTATCTCTCCTAAACGAGTAATTAAACAAAAATTTCGCTTTTTTTTATGGATAATCTGCAACTCTGGCAACGTTACCAAGATTGGTTATACTATCACCCTAACCTAGAACTTTATCTCGATGTCAGTCGGATTCCCTTCGATGAGGCTTTTCTCAAAGGTCTAGAAGCAAAATTTGAGCGTGCTTTCCAAGATATGGCAGCCTTAGAACAGGGTGCGATCGCCAATCCCGACGAACAGCGTATGGTCGGCCACTACTGGCTGCGCGCTCCTGAACTCGCTCCTAACCAGGAATTGCGGGACGAAATCACCGAACCCTTAGCACAGATCAAAGAATTTGTCAAGAAAATTCACTCCGGAGCGATTAAGCCGCCCAATCGGTCAAAATTCACCCATATTCTCTGTGTAGGCATCGGGGGGTCTGCTTTGGGTCCCCAATTCGTCGGTTCGGCTCTATCCCCCCTTAATCCCCCCTTAGAGATTGCTTTTATTGATAATACCGACCCCAAAGGCATCGATCGCACCTTAGCCCATTTACCCCTAGCTACCACCCTCGTTATCGTCACCAGTAAATCCGGCGGCACTCCCGAAGCGAGAAACGGAATGTTAGAAGTCCGCAACGCTTACGAAAAACAGGATTTAGACTTTCCCCAACACGCGGTCGCCGTCACCATGCCGGGTAGCCGACTGGACAAATACGCCCAAGATTGGCTAACTCGTTTCCCCATGCAGGATTGGGTCGGTGGTCGTACATCAGAACTATCCGCCGTCGGTCTTCTCCCGGCCGCTTTGCAGGGTATCGACATTGATGAAATGTTAGCCGGGGCCAAAGAAATGGACATCGCCACCCGCGTCCATAACCTAAAAAAAAATCCTAGCGCCCTACTGGCTCTAGCTTGGTATCATGAGGGCAATGGCAAGGGAGAGAAAGATATGGTGATTCTGCCCTACAAAGACAGTCTCTATCTCTTTAGCCGCTATCTGCAACAATTGGTCATGGAGTCCCTCGGTAAAGAAAAAGACCTCGATGGGAATAAGGTTTACCAAGGTATCGCCGTCTATGGTAACAAAGGTTCCACGGACCAACACGCCTACGTCCAACAATTACGCGAAGGTGTCCCCAATTTCTTCGCCACTTTTATTGAAGTGTTAAAAGACCGACAAGGAGATTCCATCGAAGTGGAAACCGGCTCCACTGCTGGCGATTTCCTCTCAGGATTACTGCAAGGTACTCGACAAGCTTTATACGAAAATAGTCGTCACTCTATCACCATCACTATCCCAGAGGTTACTCCTCGTCAGGTGGGGGCCTTAATCGCCCTCTACGAAAGGGCCGTTAGTTTCTATGCTAGTTTAGTTAACATTAACGCCTACCATCAACCCGGGGTAGAAGCAGGGAAAAAAGCCGCCGCTTCTATTCTGGATTTACAAAGAAAAATCGTGCAAGTTGTTCGGGAAACGGGCACTTCTCTCGACCTAGCCACTCTAGCGGCCAAAATTGGTGCTAGTGACCAAGTTGAAGCCATCTATAAAATTGTCCGTCATCTCAACGCTAATCGGCGCAGTTTAACTATTACCGGCGATTTAAGCAAACCGGAAACGCTCCAAATCTCTGCACGCTAATCAGTTATCAGTTATCAGTTATCAGTTATCAGTTATCAGTTATCAGTTATCAGTTATCAGTTATCAGTTATCAGTTATCAGTTATCAGTTATCAGTTATCAGTTATCAGTTATCAGTTATCAGTTATCGGTTATCAGTTATCAGTTATCAGTTATCAGTTATCAGTTATCAGTTATCAGTTATCAGTTATCAGTTATCAGTTATCAGTTATCAGTTATCAGTTATCAGTTATCAGTTATCAGTTATCAGATGTAAGTTATCAGATGTAAGTTATCAGATGTAAGTTATCAGATGTAAGTTTTAAGGGTTCTTCGGTTTGTGTTATGCAATGGAGGGGGGTTATAAAGGATAAAACCCTTACATAGAAAGACATTGCTTCGATTTTTGCCAATTGTTTTCTATCTAGAACGAGCTAATCAATTGAGTCTCTTGCCCTATAAGGATTTAGTCGATTTATGCCCCCTGATCGAATCATACCAAGTAACGAAGAGCCGTTAGTTATAGCGTTTCCTGTTCGCAAGAGGTACACTATCGATGTTGAAAAGCTTAATTAGCAAAGGTTTAAGTGTGCCACACAGGTGTGAGAACCGCTATATCTTTATCTTTATACCTGTTTACTGATCACTGATTACTGATTACTGATTACTGATCACTGTTTACTGATCACTGTTTACTGATCACTGAATATAACTAACCATGGAAATGCTCGAAAACCTGAAAATGGCTTTTTCCGCTTTGATGGCCAATAAACTGCGTAGTGGTCTGACCATGCTAGGAATTGCTATCGGTAACGCCTCCGTCATTGCCCTAGTGGGAGTGGGTGAAGGAGCGCAAAAAGTTGCTATCGAGCAGTTTGAAGCCCTCGGTCCGAATGTTTTATTTGTGTCCACCTCCTCGCGCAATGTCCGGCGGACAATTCCTAATCCCCGGCCGCTCACCTACGAAGACGCTCAAGCGATCGCATCTCAAGTTCCCGCCATTGCCGCCATTTCTCCCGAATTGAGCGGTAAAAGAATTTTATCCTTCGGTAATAGAACCAGTAATAGCCCCCTAATCGGGGTGGGAGCCGAGTACCTAAACGTGCGTAACCGTCAACTATCTAAAGGTAGATTTATTATGGAATCTGACCTGAAACGGGATAATCGGGTGATTGTCTTGGGATCGGAATTAGCCAAAAATCTCTTTGGTAATCGCAATCCCGTCGGCGAAAATCTTCGCATCGGCAATCTTAGTTTTCAAGTCATTGGAGTTTTACAGGCGAAAGGCTCCTTATTTGAGGCTAATCAGGACGATCGAGCTTTAATTCCCCTAACTACCATGTCTAATCAGGTTCAAGGCCGCAGAGCTATCTATGGCATTCCCCTGACTCATATTTCTGTCTTGGCCAAAAACTCTGCCCAAATTAAAGCCGCTCAGTTTCAGATTAGCAACCTGCTGCAAATGCGTCATCAGGTCAGCGACGAGAATTATGTGCAGGTTTTCCCCCAAACCGCAGTCTTAGAAATGGCCAAAGAAACTAACGATAGTTTAACTAGAATGTTAGCCTCGATCGCCAGTATTTCCCTTTTTGTCGGGGGAATCGGTGTCATGAATATTATGCTCGTGTCAGTCACGGAAAGAACCCAAGAAATCGGGTTAAGAAAGGCTTTAGGAGCGAAAGAAGGGGATATAAAAGGTCAATTTCTGATTGAATCGGTGATTTTAGCCACCACTGGCGGAATTATCGGGATTTTTGTCGGCATTCAAGGAATGTATCTAGCGGGAATTTTTGCTGCTTTAACCACCAGTGTCTCAATCCCTGCCATAATTCTCGCTTTAGGAGTTTCCAGCGCCATCGGTCTGATTTTCGGTGTTGTTCCCGCTCATCGTGCCGCTAAATTAGACCCAATCGTTGCTTTGAGAAGATTATAGTTTTTCTAGTTCTTGTCCTGGCCTCGGGATTCTATACCCGCATCCGTTGCCGTAAAGCCCTCCGCTTGGGCTAATATTTGTAGATTATGGGCTATGGAGGCGAAAGAATCGGCAGGATATTCGATCAAAGTAGCGGAATCGAGAAAAGTTTCCACTCCCACGGGACAACCCAAATAATCAGCCACCGCTTTTGGAGTAGTAGAACCGAGGAGAATAGTTCCCGATTGTCTCACAGAAGATAGCTTTTCCCAAGGTTCATCGATCATTAAGGATAAATGGGTGGGAGCAAAAAGATTCGATAATTCGATCGCTTTTTCCAATGACTCCACCACCACGATTAAACCATAATGAGCGATCGCTTTTTCCGTTAACAATCTCTGGGGATGTATCTGTAACTGTTTTTGTACTTCTTCCTGTACTATTAAAGCTAAAGCCTTATCCGTCGTCAATAAAATCGCAGCCGCTAGGGAATACTGTTCCGCTTGCGCTAATAGATCTAGGGCCAACTGTCTGGGATTAGCCTGATTATCGGCAATAATAACCAAATCAGAAGTAATAGAGAGATAATCGATTTTTACATGGTCAGAAACCAGTTTTTTAGCCAAATTAGTATAAAAATCACCTATTCCAGCAATCATCTCCACAGGAGCGATCGTTTTTGTGCCGTAGGCTAAAGCAGCGATCGCTTGTGGTCCAGCCACCCGATAAATTTCACTAATACCCACCGATTGGGCTGCCACTAAAATCGCCGGATGGATGCGTAAATCCTCATCAGCAGGAGATACCATGACAATCCGTTTAACCCCCGCTATTTTGGCAGGAATCGCCTGTTGGAGCAATAAACTGAGATAGGCTCGTTTACCATCAGGAACGACAATTCCCACACTGTTAACCGGTTGATAGCGTTTCCCCCGAACCGTACCATCTTCAGGAAACTGCACCCAAGCTTTGGGAAGACGCTGACGGTGAAAAGCCTCCATTTTTGCACAGGCAACAGCGATCGCATTTAATAAATCCTGCGACACCTGTTGATAAGCAGCATCGAGTTCCGAGCCACTCACCTTAAGTTGTTGTAGATTAAGGGACTGTTGGTAGAATTTTTGTGTGTAATCCACCAACGAGCGATCGCCAGAAAGTCGCACCTGATCGACAATCTCTCGGACAAGCGATTCTTTTTCCCGAATTTCCGGATCGTCGAACCGTTCCCGAATTCGTCTCAGTTCCGTTCTGGCTGACCATGGCTCTGTGATAATTCGCAACATCGAGCTATTATCCTCTAGGGGCGAAACGAGATTAAAAGGTTTTCACTTCTCACACTCTAGCTTATCGCTTTCAATCTTGACCGGGGAGGGAGACGAAGTCAGTTATTTTAGCCGTCGGTCATCGGAAATTTTGGGTCTGAAACCCCGCCGTTCTAGGTTGGCTTTACGTTAGAATTAAAAGGCCAGTCTCGAAAACCAAGTGGACGGCGCAGCACCTTGAAAACTCGGCTTAGGGGGTTCCGACCAGAAAAGCTTGGCCGGGTAAAAAGTCGCGCGCAACAAGTACAAGAAGCTATAGGCGGTCAACGTACCGTGGGACACAGGGAATCGGGCTTCTGAAATGGGGCGAAAGTCTGTGGACTCTGTGTAAGACAGTACATGGTTTTTAACTGTGGTATGCGACGGTGGTGGAAGCAGAAACTTAAATCGTGAGGTTTAGGAATCGCCGCACTTTTAGGGCGGCGAGGATGTCAACAGGAGGCAGGAAATAGGGTGATAGGGTTTTGGGGTGATAGGGTTTTGGGGTGATAGGGTTTTGGGGTGATAGGGTGATGAGACAGCTTCCCCACTTCCCCACTTCCCCACTTCCCCACTTCCCCACTTCCCCACTTCCCCACTTCCCCACTTCCCCATCCCCCCACTTCCCACTCCCCGATTTCCCCAAGGTAACAAAACCAGATATTCTACTAAATAGTCGCCTATCACACCAGCCTGATCTCGTGGTCGTCCAATGCAGTTTGCCAAGATATTAATCGCCAATCGCGGGGAAATCGCCTTAAGAATCCTTCATAGTTGCGAAGAATTGGGCATTAGAACCGTTGCCGTCCACTCTACCATCGATCGCCATGCCCTTCATGTTCAATTGGCCGATGAGAGTGTTTGTATTGGTCCGCCTCCGAGCAGCAAAAGTTACTTAAACATCCCTAATATCATCTCGGCTGCCCTAACACGCAACGCCACGGCCATCCATCCTGGTTACGGTTTTTTGGCAGAAAACGCCCGCTTTGCCGAAATTTGTGCCGATCATCAGTTAACTTTTATCGGTCCGTCTCCCAGTGCTATTCTGGCTATGGGCGATAAATCTACCGCTAAAAAAACCATGCAAAAAGCGGGAGTTGCCACTATCCCCGGCAGTGGTGGTTTAATTACCTCGGAAGCGGAAGCAAAGCGTATCGCTGATGACATCGGTTATCCTGTCCTGATTAAAGCCACTGCTGGCGGTGGAGGGCGTGGGATGCGTCTTGTCAAGAGTGCAGATGAACTAGGTGATATGTTAAAAGCCGCCCAAGGCGAAGCAGAAGCGGCTTTTGGCAATTCGGGAGTATATCTAGAAAAATTTATCGAATGTCCCCGACATATCGAGTTTCAGATTTTGGCCGATAGTCACGGTAACGTAATCCATTTAGGAGAAAGAGACTGTTCGATTCAGCGACGACACCAAAAACTGCTAGAAGAGGCACCTAGCCCCTTCTTAACGCCCCATTTACGCTCAAAAATGGGTAATGCCGCCGTTAAAGCCGCTAAATCGATTAATTACGTCGGGGTGGGAACCGTGGAATTTTTAGTCGATAAACACGGTAATTTTTACTTCATGGAAATGAACACCCGTATTCAGGTGGAACACCCGGTCACGGAGATGATCACGGGGATGGACCTGATCCGAGAACAAATTCGGGTGGCACAGGGCGAAAAACTGCAAATTAAGCAAGATCAGGTGATATTTAGAGGGCATTCGATCGAGTGTCGCATTAATGCCGAGGATCCCGATCACAATTTTCGTCCTCACCCCGGCAAAATTAGCGGTTATCTGCCCCCCGGTGGCCCTGGTGTCCGCATGGATTCCCACGTTTACACCGATTACGAAATCCCCCCCTATTACGATTCCCTAATCGGTAAGTTAATTGTCTGGGGAGAAAATCGCGAAACTGCCATTAAACGCATGAAACGCGCCCTACGGGAATGTGCGATCACGGGAGTACCGACGACTATTGATTTCCATCGTAAAATACTGGAAACTCCCGCCTTTTTAGCTGGAGATGTTTACACTAATTTCATCCAGGAACATCTCTTGCCCTAGCGCGTTACCATAAATTTTAGACGAGAGTAGGTTGGGGATAATAATGACAGTAAGTGGGTGGGTGGAATTAAATATAAGATGAACGTAGGTTGGGTTGAAGCATGAAACCCAACCCCCGCTCATGTTACGCTACCGCTAACCCATCCTACAAATAATTGTGCCTCCCTACTAGGGCGTTACCATGAATTTTAGACGAGAGTAGGTTGGGGATAATAATGACAGTAGAAGTTAAATTTAACTCGTTTCAACTCAACGATGAACAGTTTTTTCAACTTTGTCAGGATAACCGAGATTTACGTTTGGAACGCAACGCGAAAGGAGATTTAATTATTATGCCACCGACTGGAGGAGAAACCAGCAATTCTAACGCTGGAATCACTGCCCAATTATGGTTATGGAATAACCTAAATAAATTAGGTGTGGTTTTTGATTCTTCTGGAGGATTTAAACTACCTAACGGGGCCGATCGCTCTCCCGATGCTGCTTGGATACCTTTAGAAAAATGGCAAGCTTTAACCCCACAACAAAAGGAAAGATTTTTACCTCTATCTCCCGATTTTGTCATTGAATTAATGTCTCCTAGTGATAGCCTAGAAACTGCTAGGAAAAAAATGCAGGAATATTTAGATAACGGGACTCGTTTAGGTTGGTTAATCAATAGAAAAACTAGAGAAGTAGAAATTTATCGTCAAGGACAGGCAGTAGAAATTTTAACTAATCCAGAGAGTTTATCGGGGGAAAATATTTTATCTCAATTTGTCTTAGAACTTGATAATATTTGGTAATTATATAATCCTATAAATATAAAAGAGAATCTATGATGACAGTAGTAGAAATTAAATTTGAATCTTGGCAACTCAGCGATGAACAATTCTTTCAACTGTGTCAGGATAACCGAGATTTACGTTTGGAACGCAACGCGAAAGGAGATTTAATTATTATGCCACCGACGGGGGGAAAAACGGGCAATAGTAACGGTAGAATCACCCAACAATTATTTAATTGGTCAGATAACAATGGTACGGGTATCGCTTTTGATTCCTCCACAGGATTTAAACTCCCGAATGGGGCCGATCGCTCTCCCGATGCTGCTTGGATACCTGGCGTTGCATAATAGAGATATGAATGGAGGAAATCAAAATGCAATGCCCTGAATGTAAATCTACCCATATCCGTAAAAATGGCATCAATAAACAAGGTAAACAAAATCATATTTGTGTAACCTGTGGCCGTCAATTTATTGATAACTATGAAAAACAGAAAGGCTATGACGAAAAAACGAAGCGAGAATGCCTAACTGCCTATGTTAATGGGATGGGATTTAGAGGAATAGAAAGGCTAAAGGGAGTTCATCATACGACCGTAATTAATTGGGTAAAATCTGTGGGAGAATTATTGCCAGTCGCCTATGACCCAGAAACAATTCCTGAAGTAGGGGAACTGGATGAATTGGAAACCTTTGTTGGCTCAAAAAAAACAAAATCTGGGTGTGGACAGCCGTTGACCACTTTAAAAAAGGAATTTTAGGTTGGGTAATCGGAGATCATAGTAGCGAAACGTTTCGCCCATTATGGGAATTAGTTAAGTCTTGGGGATGCTATTTTTATGTGAGTGATGGATGGTCAGTTTATCCATGTTTTATAGCAGAGGGCGACCATATAATTAGTAAGACTTATATGACCAGAGTAGAGGGTGAGAACACACGTTTAAGACATTATCTAGCCCGATTGCATCGCAAAACACTCTGCTATTCTAAGTCTACAGAAATGTTAGGATACTCTATTCGTTTATTAATTCATTATCTGAAGTTTCAAGAAGTGCCTATTCCTTACTGATTCATAGCTTAATTCAGCAACGCCGGATTGAATACAGCTACCACGAAAAGGTGGAGTCGGGGCATCACCGGATCGAAACCCGTCAAATTTGGGTGGTGCCGGTGTCCCAATTACCGCCCCTGCATCGGCAGAGTCTGTGGCCTGGCCTAACCACCGTAGTCATGGTTCGCAGTGTCCGCCAATTATGGAATAAAACTACTACAGAAATTCGCTTCTTCATCAGTAGTTTAGCAGCGGATGCCCAAAAACACGCCGAGGTGATTCGCGGACATTGGAGTATTGAAAATAGTCTCCATTGGGTACTCGATGTTACCTTTAATGAAGATGCCAGTCGGGTTCGTCTGGGGCATGGAGCGGAAAACCTAGGTCTGTTGCGCCGTTTAAGTGTGAATTTGTTGAAGCAGGAGCCCTCGAAAATGAGTCTGAAAATGAAACGTTATAGGGCGAGCATGGATGATAATTTCATGGTAAAAATCTTGGAGGCCAGTGCGGTTGACTGAAAAAGGAGGTGTCAATTAGACTTGTGAGCGTTCTCGCGCAGCGAGCGCGTTGCGACCAATCCAGTCTGGAATGAAAGAACCCAGTAGATAAAGTTCCTTCTGAGTTCATCGGTTTTCGAGGATTAGAAACCCCCTAAATTTCGGAAAATTACTCGGATAGAATCGGAACAAACGCCAAAATTTAGACTAACTTCTCGGAATTCAAGGGCTCGGTCAACGCGCGATTACCCTGCTCTTTCTTGTCTCTCGTACCATGTTTGTGTTCTGAGATGGAGAGCTTTATTGTCAACCAATCTTACACAGCCCAAAGTGCGCCGCAATAGCGACTCTTGTTCGGGTGTGGGGTAAAATCGGTAGCGATAGCTTTTCCATGTCTCACATTTTAGCATATATTTCGTAAATGTGATAATATTTAACAGTAAAGCCGTCGTAGAACGACGGGGTTTCAGACCCAAAATTTTCGATGATTTCTAGGGTTTGGCCAGGGAATTGGGTGAGAAGTCAGTCCCGATGAAAAAATTTTCACCCCCACAGATGAAAGAGGTTTCCTTCCTACACCCCACACCCCACACCCCACATCCTCTTTCAAGTCAGGAGATAGTATTGAGCTTTTTAGCCGTCAGCCATCAGCTTTTTCTCCCTGCTCCCCGCACCCTTCTGCCAAGTCTGGCGCTCTAGGCTGTCATTTTCTTCCCTAGCCACCCGGATTAAGAGGGCTGCTAAAAAGAGACTGGCTAAACTGGAACTGCCGCCATAACTAAAGAGGGGGAAAGGTAAGCCGGTAGTGGGTAAAGAACCAGTGGCCACACCGATATTTAACAGGGATTGACCGATCAAAATTACCATCGCCCCGATCGCCACTAATTTTTTGATGCGATGACGACATTTAACCGCCACGATCAGGGCGAGAGTGGCGTAGAGAAATAGCATGATTAACAGTAAAATACCGCCAATAAAACCAAATTCCTCACCAAAGACAGCGAAAATAAAATCCGTATCCGGGAAGGGTAGATAAAATAATTTTTGTTGGGATAAACCGTAACCGCTGCCGGTGGTTCCGCCAGAACCGATCGCCAGTAAACTCTGCACCAATTGATAACCATCACCCCGGGGATCCTGCCAGGGGTCTAAGAAAGATAAAATCCGTTTTCTCTGGTATTCGCGGAAAGTAACACTAACCACGGCCATAGTTACACCCAGTAAAGCGCTGCTGGTCATGTAGGATAAAGGCAGACCAGAGGCAAGAGCGATCAGCCAGAGAGTTATACCACACAGAGCAGTGGTACTCAAGTTAGGTTGTAAGAGGATGCCCGCTAGAATTAGCCCGAAAATAGCGATCCAAGTTAACCGTTGATTGACATTTAAACGCGGCCAACCACCGAAAACCGCCGCCCCTTGCAGGACGAGAAACGGTTTCATAAATTCCGACGGTTGCAAGAGAATCGGCCCGATTTTAATCCAACGGGTGGCTCCGTTGATATTCGCTCCCAAACCAGGGATGAGAGTGATCAAAATTAATCCTAAAACTAATAAAATCATCCAGGGTGCGATTTTGAGCAGATTCTCGATCGGCAATCGCACCAGGAAATTAAAGCCAATTAAGCCAATCCAAAGCCAGATTAATTGGCGGATAAAATAGTATAGTCCGTTATCAAAGCGACTGTCAGCCAGAGCGTAGGAAGCCGAAAAAAGCACGACTAACCCCACTAACAGCCACAAGAAAGTCATCGAGCGCAATAATCGCGCTTCGGCTGACCAGTTTTTCACATCGGGGTCAAAAATAGGAATAATGTATTGCCACACGGAGATTTTCGAGAAGAAGTATCTTGTACAGATTAACCGAAAAGACTAGGCTCGATCGCAGTTTGTTCCACTATCCGACGGCGACATGACCGATTAAACCCGCGTTTTCACCGTGCCATTCTAGGGTATCACCGATCGCCTGACCGTCATGATAGGCAGCCAAGAGAATTTCCGCCGTTTTCCCCCAAACAATATTACCCTGACGATCAAGGGAAATCATGCCCAGATCCCGACCATTAGTTTGGGATTCGTGCATCGATTTCTCCACGGCAGCGGCGAGGGAAAAACCATCGCTGACGCGAATGACCACCTTAGCGGCTAAACACTCATCAATAATATCTTCCCCGACTCCCGTGCAACTTACGCCCGCCCATGGATTCGCATAATTGCCGGCCGGCATGGCACTGTCACTAACGCGACCGATTCTTTCTAGTCCCTTACCTCCGGTAGAAGTTCCGGCGGCGATGTCTCCTTGCTGGTCGAGAGCCACCACCCCGATAGTTCCCCGTTGCGCTGAGGAGTCGGCGAATAAACGGGCCATTTTGCGATTAAAATTCGTCTTTCTTTCCTCCATCCATTCTTGAATCCGATAATCGGTGAGGGGATCATAGAGGGGAATTTGTAATTCTCTGGCCAAATCGGCAGCTCCAATTTCCGAGAGAATGCGATCCTCTTGACTTTGGAGAAATTGAGCGAGGCTAATGGGATTCTGTACCCGCGAGACGTTAATGACACCGCTTAAACGCTGGTGACGACCATCCATCAAGGCTGCGCTCATTCGCACCTGACCGTCCGATTGCACCACCGAACCAGTCCCGGCATTAAATCGCGGTTCATCCTCCAGTAACATACATCCTTTTGTCACCGCCTCCACAGCACTCGCACCATTGTCAAGGAGGTTGTAAATATTCTTAACAATCCCCCGGAGAGAATCGCGTACTGATTCTAAACCACCTTTGTCCTCTAGGGAACTCGCTCCCCCATGAATAATTAACTTCGGATTTACTCTGGTCATTATTGTTCTAACATCATATTACCGCTCGGATCTAAACTATCACGTTATCGCTACTCCGCTTCTCCAGTGTCGTCTTAACCAGTAAGTAGGGTTTGCGGCAAAAAGTTTTTCCTGGGGACAGGGTGCGGGGTGCGGGGTGTGGGGTGTGGGGTGTGGGGTTTTACCCATTTTCAGGGGGTCAATTACCTAATTTTCAGGGAAAAAGTCCCGGAATTTTGCCCCGATCACTCCCATATCCGGTACTTTTTGATTGACAAAAAATCTAAAAGTGTTACCCAACAAGGTTTTCAGATTTATTCAGCCAACCCTAATTACTCACCGTTCGCTCCTTTCTGGAAGCGAGAATTTGCTCAATTGTCTCAAATACAGTCTAGCCAACACATTGACCGTTCTCACCGAAATTTATCAGTACATAAAGACTATTTTGAGGTTAACGAATTGATTGGGGATTTGAGTGGGTAAGTGCCAATCAACCCCCTCAAAGCCTAATTATCAACGAGCCTTGAAAAGAGGGCGAACGAGGGGACTTGAACCCCCGAGTGGTGGAACCACAATCCACTGCCTTAACCACTTGGCTACGCTCGCCGTACACCTTTTCAAGTATAGCACAAGACGAATGGTTGACAAGAGGTTTTTTATCCTAATTCAGGCTATGGTTAGGGTAAGTGAGTGATGATTTGAGAGCTTATGAAATTGGCGCGGTTAGGGGGAATAGTGTTAGGAGTGGTTTTAGGGGGAATTGCGGGGATATTGCTGACAACTAACCCTAATCGTCAAGATTACGAACAATACGCTTCCCAGAGGTTAACTAGCTATCTTAAGGATAATGTCTGCGCTCGGGCGCAAGCTTCCCTCGAGGTGCAAGCTCTCTTACGGGGTTACTGTAAAATGTTGGTGGATACGGGTCATCCTTTTTTACAAGAAGCGATCGCCACTCACACCACTAGAAAGAATTTTGTCATTTTCAGCGTTTATCAAACGGAATTATGGTTCCCTCCCCCTTTACCTAGTTATCACTTCAGCACCGTCGGTTTTTTGAACAAATTATACATCTACGAAGCTTTAGAACTGTAGTCAGGCAATTGAAATTTTCCGAGAGTAAATCCTGATGGTAGTGATTTTATTGTAGTGGTGATAGCTGAAACTTTTGCTAATTGGGCATTGTAGCCGACATTCCGCACATCTTCATATACTTTTATCCCACATTCCGCACCCTCAACTGTCACATAAGCTGTCCCCCTCCAGAGACTTGAGTAAAAATACTTATCTGGTGAAGGTTTTCTCGGTGGCCGTTAGGGGGATATTGAGACCCCTAATTATGAAAAAATAGGAATTGTTGGAAAACTTAGGCAGTGGGCTGTTCGACCATGAATCAATCAACAGAAATTGAAGTCAAAAATCTAGACCATCTGGGATTAGTAGCCGGAATTATCGATGAAATAGGAATCGTTGAAATTATCAACGAACAAGTCTCAATTGAGCGAGGAGAAATTGTCACAGCGGGGCAAGTCGTGAAAGCAATTATCCTGAACGGATTGGGATTTGTCTCCCGGGCCTTGTATTTATTTCCTCAATTTTTTGAAGATAAAGCAACCGAACATCTGCTGGGAGAAGGCATCGAAGCAAAACACCTGAATGATGATAAAATTGGTCGAGTGATGGACAAACTTTATCAACTGGATGTTTCGGGGATTTTCCTACTCATTAGTTTAGCAGCCGTGAAAAAATTTGGTGTAGCAACCGAGAACTCCCATTTAGATTCGACTTCTCTATCAGTAGAAGGAGAATATAACAAGGAATACCCAACAGTAGAAATCCTGAAATCAGGAGCAGTGGGAGAAGAAATTGAAACCAGACAACAGCCAATAAAAATTACCCACGGATACTCCCGCGACCGACGACCTGACTTAAAACAATTTATGATTGACTTAATCGTAAGTGGGGATGGAGATGTACCTTTATTGCTGAAAGTAGGGGACGGAAATGAAGCAGACAAAGCGGTTTTTGGTCAAATCGCCCGAGAATTTCAAAAACAAGTTGACTTTGACAGTTTAATAGTCGGCGATAGCGCCCTCTATAGCAAAGAGAATTTAAAACTAATGAAAGAAATGCGTTGGTTGTCTCGAGTCCCCTTCAGCATTAAAGAGGCTCAAGAGTTAGTCGATAGCATCTCAGAAAAAGAGTTAACCGATGCAGAAATACCGGGTTATTCCTGGCGGGAAACAAGCTCTAACTATGGGGGAATAGAACAAAGATGGTTGCTAGTTGAAAGTCAAGCTAGACAAGAATCAGACTTGAAAAAATTAGAGAAAAAAATCGAGCAGGAAAAGAATTCTGCCCAAGAAAAAATCCGGCAACTATCCCGAAGAGAATTTGAGAATAGAGCGGTGGCGTTGGCGATAGCCAAAGGATTATCTGACTCCTTAAAATATCATCAGTTAACGGAGATTAAAGTCAATCTCATTCCGCCTGAGACGAGAGCAGTCAAAACTCAAATCAAAAGACGATTTATCCTCTCAAAGCTATCAAGTTCAAGCCGAATTAGAGTTAAATTTGCCAGCCATTGAGAGGCTAAAGAAACGAGCAGGACGATTCGTTTTAGCAACTAACGATTTGGAGAAACAACGATTAAGCAGTGAGGATATACTCAAAAAATATAAAGGGCAACAAGCTCCGGAAAGAGGATTTTCTTTTCTCAAAGACCCCGGCTTTTTTGCCCACAGTGTCTTTCTCAAATCTCCCCATAGAATCGAGGTCATGGCCCTGCTCACGTTGCTCGTGCCTGTTGGTTTATACTATTGGCCAAAGACAACTTCGCCTGAATTTAAAACAGCAGGAGACGGGACTGAAAAATCAGTTGGGTAAGTTAACTGACCGACCAACATTACGCTGGATATTTCAGAACTTTCAAGGGATTCATCTCCTACGTATTCAAGACAATCAAAAGATTAGCAACTTAACGGATGAGAGGCGCAACATTTTGAGATTTTTTCCCAAACCTTGCCAGGAATATTATCTCTTATCTTGACCAGATGGATTGACTTCCAGGGGTGACAAAACAAAGCGAGCAACTGGAACATCTCCCCCTAGATGTTAAGTCTGATTGCCTAGTCATTCTCAATAAGCACTGTTTATTGCGAATGACTGGGGGAACCCTGGAATTTTCGGCTTAGTTGCCGGCAGCTTGCCGCCAACTCACTCCTCTAGATAAGTATTTTGACTCAGGCATCTTCCTCTTTTGAGACGTTGTGACACTTAGGGTGCGGAATGTGGGTTTTATATATGGCTCTTCGGGAATTGTTATGCAAATAATTAACTTAAAATAAAATTCGATGAGAGTGCCTAGTCTCAAAAATAGCTGAAATCCATACAGGAAAGGACTTAAGGCACAAATAGGTTAATACCAAAAGATAGACAATTGAGTTAAAATTTGATATAATAGCCAAAAACGAGATTATTTTACTTATGATACTTGACAAATTTTTGAACCTACAAGGAACCTGTATTCAAGGCTATCGACACCTAGAAAATATCGGTATAGTTTGACGAATCGAATCGAAAAATAAAAAAGCAGTCTGTCCTCGTTGTGGGTTAGAGAGCGATAAACTACACCAAAATCATCGACATTTAGTCAAAGATTTACCGCTCTCAGGTCAACCAGTGTACCTACAAGTTAATCGTCGTCAATTTAAGTGCGGTAATTGTCAGAAACCCTTTAGCGAAGAGTTAGATTTTGTCGCCAAGAAACGAACCTATACGAAAAGACTAGCCGAGAATATACTCGAACAATTAAAATCAGGAGATATTTTAAATGTTAGTCGAAGAAATGACGTAACGGAAGAAGAGATTCAAAGAATGATAGAGGACATCGCCGAAGAAATTACAGAGACAGACCTATCGAAATTAAAAAGACTAGGAATTGACGAAATCGCTCTAGTCAAAGGACAAAAAAATTACTGTGCAGTTTTAGTAAATTTAGATACGGGAAAACTAATAGCTATTCTAGAGAAGCGAACACAAGAAGAATTGAGGGAAACGCTTACAGGGTGGGGAAAAGAGGTGTTAGAGCAAATTGAAGAAGTCAGCATAGACCTTTGGTTGCCCTATAAAAATTTAGTGAAAGAATTGATGCCATCGGCCGAGGTAGTCGCCGATAGATTCCATGTAATGAAACAAATTAATCAAGAGTTAGACGAACAGAGAAAAGCAGAAAAAAGAGCGGTAGAAGCGCAGAAAAATAAAAAACAGAAAGCGGAAAAAGAAGCGAAGCTAGAAGTTTTAAAGCGAAGTAAATATAGCTTGTTAAAAAATGAAAAAGATTTAACGGAACCCCAAAAAATCAAACTAGAAGCTATCAAAGAAAATTGACCAAGTTTGAAAAAGATGCACGAGTTAAAGGAAGAATTTAGAAAGATTTATGAAACCTCAGAGAATCCGACAGAAGGACTGCTATCTATCTCAGAATGGTTGGCAAAATCCTCCAGTGTTTTTACCAAGAGTTGTCAAACAATCCGAAACTGGTTTGGAGAAATCATTAGTTATTTCGAGCGAAGGACAACGAATGGGGTGGTCGAGGGAATCAACAATAAACTTAAACTAATAAAACGGAGAGCCTATGGCTTGAGAAACTTTCGTAATTTTTGGGTTAGAAGTATGTTATCTTGGCATCTTGTCTGTTGATTTAGCATAAAGAGTAACGAAGAGCCTTATATATTTTTACATTCCCCAAGATGTTTTGACGAAAAACCTTCATTGTAGAAACTACTATTGAGAACATTTTCAATAATTGATTTTTTCTGAGAAAAAAAATTACAATTCTTCACCTTGAGAAAAATCAATCATTGTATACTTTGCACGGCTACAACTTGCATTTTTTACTCAAGGACAATAATATAGTTTAAGAGTCATAATTAGAAGCAAAGCACTCATTAAAAACATGATTAACCTAGAATTCACGGAAGAAGAAAAGAACTCACTGTATTATGAAAGATTTCATCATCCCCATCCCCGGGTTCAACTGAAGATGGAAGTTCTCTGGTTAAAAAGCCAAAAGATACCGCACCAAAAAATTTGTCAGTTAGCAGGAATCTCGCCAAATACCTTATTAACCTATCTTCGAGATGAGCAAGAGGGCGGAATAGAAAAATTAAAAGAAATCAACTTCTATCGCCCTAAAAGTGAATTAGAGTCTCAAAAAGAAACCCTCAAAAAATACTTCGAGAAAAATCCACCAGCCACAATAAATGAAGCTGTATATAGGATAGAAGAATTGACGGGAATAAAACGAAGTCCTACCCAAGTGAGAAAATTTTTAAAATCAATGGGAATGAAATGTTTAAAAGTAGGTTCTCTTCCTTCTAAAGCTGACCCAGATGAACAAGAGGACTACAAAGAAAAAAAGCTAGAACCCAGACTAAATGAGGCAAAAGAAGGAAAAAGGGCTGTTTTTTTTGTTGATGCCGCTCACTTCGTCATGGGAGCATTTCTCGGTTTTGTTTGGTGTTTTGAGAGACTTTTTGTTAAGTCACCGAGCGGGCGTAAACGCTTCAATGTTTTAGGAGCATTAAATGCAATAACTCATGAAGTTATTCTGGTAACATATGAAACTTATATTACGGCAACTCAAGTCTGTGAACTCCGGTCAAAAATAGCTGCTTTAGGACTAATAATTCCCATCACTCTCGTCTTAGATAATGCCCGCTATCAGAAATGTAAAATTGTTGAAGAATTGGCTCTTTCTTTGTCAATAGAGCTGCTCTATCTGCCGTCTTATTCACCTAATCTAAATTTAATTGAAAGGCTGTGGAAATTGGTCAAAAAGAAATGTTTATATGGTAAATATTATGAAAACTTTTCTGACTTTTCTTCAGCCATTTATGAATGTTTGAATGATGCCCATTTGAAACATAAAAAAGAACTGGATTCCTTGCTGACTCTACGATTTCAGAAGTTTAATAAATCTCAGATTATGAACGTCTAAAGTATAGCTATAGTCCCTACTGGCAATGGGTTTTAAGCAATATATTAGTAAAAATCATCAATTGAATGTTAAGAAGTGCGGAAAGTGGGTCATAATTTTGTAACCATGACCAACTTACCCCTGTTACTCTAGCAATTCCTCGTCAGGAAATTCGTTCGAGCAAGAGTTGATCAATTAATTGTTTGGTTTCGTCAGAGACGGTTTTATTAGTGGGATTGATCACAAACGGTTGACCACATTCTTTACCTTGACGTTTGGGTTTTCCATTATGAATAGAACCATTCTTGATCCTATGGTGAGAACCACAACGCTTGACAGGGGAATAGAGGTGAACTAGGGGGGTATTTTGTTCGGTGCTAGACTGATATTTGAGTAAGCCAGACAGGAGCCAGAAAAAGATATTTATCAGAAAAGTCATGAGCAAGCTAGAGGTTTAAAGACTGAGCGGGTTCCAATTATTTTTATTAATAAATATTTTACACAATTCATACCAGGTAAGCAAGAGGGCTACGGCACTACTACCGAATCATTACCAAAACTCGAAATTTAGCTATAGTTATAGCATCTTCCTCATTGCAAGCAATAATTTCTAGACTATTTTGTAATAATCCTTCATCTCTCAATCGTTTAATAATTTCCTCTGGGGATTCTCCTAAGTCAACAATTTTCGATAATACCTCTACCCAATTAATAATACTGATATAACAGCCATTAATCAAGGCATTTTCTACAATTTCTGCTCCTAGTTCATCTCTAAGATAAGCTAAAAAGGCAGAAGCATCTAACACAGATTTATTCACTTAAATACTCCTGTCTGCGTTCTTGAATAAGTTCATCTACTAAATTTCTATCAGGTGATTTATTTTTTAAGTACCTAGGCAAAATTATTTACACATGACGATCATTGCCCCGTAAGGGTTTTAGCTCGATCGGGCAGGTAATTAATTTTGCATGACTACTTAATAAACCTCTTAATTTTTTAACTTGATTTTTGAGACTAACTAATTGCAGTGTTCCATTATCTTCCAGAGTTAAAATCAATCTATCTCCAGATTCTAAATTAAGAATTTGTTGGATTTCTTGCGGTAAAGTTAAACGTCCTTCTGGTTCAATATCAAGTATGTATTAGAACTCTTGCAAATTAATTATATGTTATAATGATGGGTTAACTAATTTTCCCCAAAAAATTAGTTAACCAGTACATTAGTCCTGAATGAAAACTTGAAGTTTAACTTTTAACTCAAAACTCTTTAGATATGCTTTAATTTGGTTATCAAAACCTCTTTATTTAAGCAGCACAAACTATCTCAATTTTTATAATTGAGAATAAATTCTCCTTGACTTGATTAATCTTTAGGCAACTTTTAAGAAGCTGCTATACCTATCCCTAACTCACAGTTATAAATAGCCGCCAACAAGTTAACTCTTAAACTATATCTTCGACGACGATTCCGATATTTACAGGATAAGATTTTAAAGATTTTGAGTTTCCTATTTATAGGTTCAATGATAATCCTTTCTTTGGCTAAAGCCTTGTTATACTCTTTTTCTAACTCTGTTAATTTTCTATTTTTCGATTTCTTTTTCGGTGTATAACTATTACTATGGTATGCAGCTATTCCCTGATAACCACTGTCTTCTATGCTGGTAGTTAAAGGATGAAAACGAACTCGACTTTTTTTAAATAAACTAAAATCATGACCTCTACCTTTCCCACAAAAGACACAGATAATTTCCTCGGTATTTTGATCAGCTACTAATTGGGATTTTAAAGTATGATAACCTCTTTTACCCCCCAAAAAATCTTTCTGTTTCTTTTTGGGGCGTTCAATGGGAGTTTCCGTTACATCCATTACCGTTACGACCGGTATCTCTGCTTGATTGAGTAAAGCTTTTTTTCCTTTTAAACGGAAGTTTCCCGATTGTAAAAGCATTTTTTCCGTCTTATTTACAATCCGACATATAGTTGATTCTGATAGTTCCCAGCTTGTACCAATGTGAAAATATGTTCTATATTCTCGCCAATATTCTAACGTTACTAAAACTTGTTCTTCTATAGATAGTTTAGGTTTCGGTCCCCTTTTAGATGGTGAATTAGAGTCGGCTTCAACACTTTTTACTGATTCTACCATCTTTCTATATGTTGGTTTATACACACCGAAACGGCGTTTGAATTGTTCATCTGATAAGTTTTGATAATCCATAATTTTGCTAATAAACATAGCAAAATTATAGATGATTTCCTCACCTAAGATAACATTTTATTCTTTTTTCCACTTCAATCTAAGAATTGAGAAAAAAGCAAAACCTTATATTATACCATAAAAAAATTATGCAAGAGGTCTATTGTTGAGAAAGTGATGAATTAGCAACTGTCATAACTTTATATTTCCTTGTTTTCTACCTATTTCTAGTTTAGCAAAATTCTCAAAGTTAATCCTGTAGGGTGCGTTAATGAAATGTAACACAAACAGTAAGTTTTGGAGGTTCTTCGTTACTTGGTATGGTTCGATAGGGGGGCATAAATCGACTAAATCCTTATCTGGCAAGAGACTTAATTGATTAGTTCGCTCTAGATAAAAAACAATTGACAAAAATCGCTAAATGCCTTTCTCTATAAGGGTTCCATCCCTTATAACCCCCGTCCATTGCATAACACAAACCGAAGAGCCGTTTTGGAAAGACTCAAGCTCTAATCACAGTAATTTTATATTGGTTTTCTGTCACCACCACCTGCGTTGATAACCTTTCTTCCATTGGTAAGGCATTTTTGCGCCTATCAAAGATAAATAACCAACCAAAATCTAACCCCAAACGTGCTAAATAAGATTCTAATTGTTCAATTCCGTCAGCTTGGGGATCGCGTTTTTTATCCCGCCATACTTTTAATTCAATCCCTAAAATTACATCTTTATACTGCAAACATAAATCCATTCTATCACTACCAATGGCATATTCCCTTTCTAAAACTCCCCCACCATTCACCACACGATGTAAAAAAGCCATTAATACTATATGTGGAGCGATTTCATGATAACCAGTGCTACCTAATAAGGGTTCGACCTGTTGTCGCCAAAACTTGAGAAATGCTGTTAATAAAGCATCTAGATTTAATTCACCCTCTGGGGTTAACCAAGTGGGTGCAATCATGGGTAAAGATGCCATCGGTGTGACTGTTAACACCCTGGGTAAGCTTTTACGCATTTAAGTTACATTGACAGCATTACCCTTATTTTTAAGTTTTCTACTCCATTTAATAATCAATCCCCCTTCATTTAAAAGCTGATTGACTACTTTTTCCAGTTCTTCTTTATTTTCAAATTCTCGATTAGCTATGTACTCTTTAGCGGAATGCCACACTAATTCTATTAGGTTGTAATCTGGACTATAAGCTGGTAAAAACCTGACTGACGGACACAAGTGGGTCAAAACCTGACAAGACAAGGGTTGCCAAAAAGAAAAATATCTGGGTAGATAGGGAAAAAGCAAGAATCCCTACAAGATGAAAACCGAGAACAGAATCTTCTCCCAAGTTTATTCCTATCTAGAACAAGGAAGCCGATTTGTGGATAAAAGACATTTAACCGTCCTCAGTTGGATGGTGACAGCCCTACTCAGTAGTCAAAGTCTCAATCAAGCCAGATGGGAACCCTTTGTACAAAGCAGAGCCGAACAAGCCAATAGTTATCAGAGACGGTGGAATCGCTTTTGCCAGAATGGAAGAGTAGCGGTGGAAAAGATATACATCCCCTTAATATTGAAAGCCATCGAGACTTGGAAGGAGAAGGGGGAAAGACTGTATCTAGCAATAGATACCACTCTGTTGTGGAATCAATACTGCTTTGTCTATCTAGCGGTGGTCTGCGGGGGGAGAGCCGTCCCCTTGATGTGGATGGGATTAGAACATGGTAGTGCCAGCCTAGCTTTTGAGAAATACGAACCCTTGTTGGACAGAGCCAAAGGCTATCTTCAGGGCTTTGAGAATGTCATGCTGTTAGCCGACCGAGGCTTTGCCAATCAGCAATTAATTCAATGGCTCAGGAAAAATACTTGGCATTGGTGTCTTCGCTTACCTTGCGATACCCTCATTTACGGTGTTCGCCGTCGGGGTTTTGGCTATGAGGTCAGAGAACTCTATCCTCCCAAACGGCAAGCCTGCTTTGATCGCAACGTTCAAGTCTGGCAGGAGGCTAGAATCACTGCTCATCTTGCTTTAGCCTCTGTTCCAGGGGTTAAGGATAATTGGGCAATTCTGAGCGATGAACCTCCTACCCTTGACACCTTCTGGCAGTATGGTCTTCGTTTTCCCATTGAACATCTCTTTCAAGGGCAGTAAATCGGGCGTTTTTGACTGGGAACATTCTCGTGTTCGCTCTGCTGCTTGTTTAGAACGTCTCTATCTCATTGTTGCCATTTCTATTCTCTTTGCTACTTTAACTGGCATGGCGGTTCAACAATCTGGCTCTCGCCGTCAGGTTGATGCTCATTTTCGGCGTGGTTTGAGTTATTTGAAAATTGGTTGACGTTGGCTGGCGGGAGTTGTTCATAAGGCGCGTCCCTTCTTGCGACTTGACCACTTATTTTCTGTTGACCCTTTTCCCTGTTTTGCTTCTCGCAAAGCTCGTCAGGATTATTATGGCAAAATTACCTTTTCTTTTATTCAGGAGTTTGAGGCTTTCACATAACAGTACTTGTCTTTGTATTGAAAAATGTGTCCGTCAGTCAGGGTAAAAACTCTAGCCTAATATTGGGCAACTCTTTTTCCACCTGCTCAATAACATCTTTCTTTTTGTGATAACTAGCATTGTCTAATATGATGATAATTTTCGGTCTTTTTTCTCGAAAATCTTCGGGCAGATTTCCCAAGTTTATCCATTCTTGACGAATCTCTTTATGAAGTTTCTTTAATTGTTCATGGAAAGTTTCTGAATTTCCTTTTTTGATCATAAAACAGACTCGTTTTTTGTCATTATATCTTAAGGCTCCCATCACATTCACCCTTCCTCTTTTTCTTTGTCCATTCACTTTTTTTCGCTTTCCTTTTTTTGTCCAAGCTCTCCTTCTTATTACTCTCAAACTAAATCCACACTCATAAGGGGCTGTGTGGCGAACCTGCGTCGCCACACAGCCCCGTCCCAAAACCATACCTGGATTGACTCTGGCTTTTCTTTAGCCAACCTTAAATATTCATCTAATTTTTCTTTAAATGCTTTTCTTAATTTCTTGTCTTGCTTATCTTCTAGACTATATTTCGCCCAGATATACACATACTTTTTTCTTCTCAATATTCTTCTCACTTGCGAGCCACTCAGTTTAATTCCTGTTTCCTTTTCTAGATGCTCTGCTAATCTTGCCGCTGTCCATCTCCCGAATTCATATCCAAATTCCTTCGGGTCTTCATCAACTATTTTCAATAGTAAATTAATATATTCCTCTGTGGCTTTTTTATGATTTCCATTTTTTCTCCCATCTTCTAGACTTTCTAAATTGTTAGGATCGCCGTGAACACACCAAGGGGCGACCGTTTTGAGTGAACAGCCAATAAACTCAGCTATTTCTCGTTGAGTTTTTCCGTCGTTTAGCAAGAGAAACATTAAAATTCTTTCCCTAACCTCTGCTCTTTCTTCTTCTTTAAGAGCTTTTTGTAAGTTTTTCTTTTCTTCTAAGTCTAGGAAATCTTTGGCTGGCATAAGTAGGATTTTTCTCAAGTTACTATTTCTATTTTAGGTGGTTTAAGTGCGTTTTAGCTTAACACTTCTCGATAAATGGGATTAGCAATAGTTAATCCTCCGTAGGGGTGCATTTTACATAATCCTAAATCCATCACAAATTGAATATCATCATTGGGAATATTTCCTAATTCTAAACCTGCTAACATCGGTTCAATAATGGCTTTAATTCTTGGTTCTCTTAACCTTTCCGCTAAACTATCTAAATGAGTATCCTGACGAGCAATTAATATTTCCTTAGCTTGTAAAATGTGTTTTTTGGTAATAGCAATACTTCTATCTTTTACCATTTTTTCTACAATTTCTTTAGCTAAAGCATTGACTAACCAAGGTTGTCCTTGGGTTAAATCATAAGCTGTTTCTATTGCTTCTGGTGTAAAAATTTGTCCTGCTGCTGCTGTATGTTGTTGATATAATTCTCCCACTTCTGCAAGATTAAAATTTCGCATAGTCAGAGAAGCAACTTTTATATTAAAAGGACTAGATGTATTTAATCTATCACTACCTCCCGATGCTACTTTATAATCTCGCACATCTCGCAAACCAATTAATCCTACTGATGAGGGAAAATTTTCTGGACGATTGGGAAAACCATCTCTTAACTGTCGTAAAACTGATATTAATGTTTGGTCTTGTAAAGAGTCAATTTCATCTATAAATAATACTATGGGACGATTTATCGCTTTTGACCAATCTGATAAAAAAGCCTTGATTCTGCTTCCTGCTTCTTCCTGTTGCCATTCTTTTACAGGTGGTTGCAATTCTTTAGGTAAACGAATATTTATTGTATTATACCATGCCCCTAAAATTGCCAATTCTGCGGCACTAGGATCATGATTAAATGCACTTCCTACTTCCACTGATACCATGACTGCGGCATAATTTCCTCTATCGGTAAGTTGTTTTGCTAGGGATAACATAGCGGTGGTTTTCCCTGTTTGTCGTGGTGCGTGTAGGACAAAGTAACTATGCTGTTGAATTAGCTCCTCTAAATCTGGTAATCGCACTGTGGGAGAGAGCATATAGTGGATATCGTCTTTACAGGGACCGGCAATATTAAACCAGCGAGTCATAAGTAGTCATGCAAAATTAATTACCTGCCCGATCGAGCTAAAACCCTTACGGGGCAATGATCGTCATGTGTAAATAATTTTGCCTAGGTACTTAGAATTTTATTATTTAGTGGACATTTCAATTTTAGATGATTTTGGTGGGGTTTGTGATGGCAGGAAGGAAGAGGTGATGCTCGGTCATACTTTGTTATGCTTGATTATGATCAATTATTGTTATATAAGGGAATAATACGCTGATTTTACGTTTGCTCATAGGTAGTGATTTTATTGTCGTGTAATCAGATATGGGCTGTTCAGCAACAAATTGGCATTTAATATACAAGACTTTGATTCTTGATAGCTTACTGGTATAATACTGGAGCGCACTGGTATTGTTAACTTCCAGTACCATCGTTACCGAAACCCGATCGCACTGTGGTGACAGGAGATCAGTTGATGATCAAAATTGAAAATCTTAAGCTAATTGTCAAAAATTATGGCCGCTGAAATTATTTGTGTAGGAACGGAATTATTATTAGGGGATATAGTTAATACTAACGCCCAATATTTAGCCCTAGAATTGGCAAAATTAGGCATTCCCCATTATTATCAAACGGTGGTGGGAGATAATGTAGAAAGACTGAAAAAAGCGATCGCTATTGCCCGAGAACGTTCTTCAATTTTAATTTTTACCGGGGGACTCGGACCTACTCCCGACGATTTAACCACAGAAACAATCGCCGATTTTTTCCAAACGCCTCTCAGGGAAGATCAGGAGATTTTAGCAGAAATCGAGGCTAAATTTACGAGTTTAGGGCGAGAAATGCCTCCTAGTAACAGTAAACAGGCTTTAATACCCATAGGAGCCGATTTTTTGCCAAATCCGACGGGAACCGCCCCTGGCCTGATCTGGCAACCACAGACTAACGTGACTATTCTCACTTTCCCCGGAGTACCCTCAGAAATGAAGAGAATGTGGGTAGAAACGGCGATTCCTTACCTAGAAAGTCAAGGATGGGGCAAAGAGAGGATTTATAGTCGTTCTCTCAAATTTCGCGGTATTGGTGAGTCAGCTTTAGCGGAAAAAGTTGCCCATTTATTCGCTCTGACTAATCCCACCGTTGCCCCCTATGCTGGTTTAGGCGAAGTGCGTTTGCGAATTGCGACGAAAGCCCCTTCTTTACAGGCTGCTTTGCAGGTAATTGAACCGGTAGCGACGGAAATTAAGGAAATCGCCGGATTAGATTATTTTGGGGCTGATGATGATACTTTACCCGCGGTGGTGGGGGAACTTTTGCGGCGGCAAAAACAAACTTTGAGTGTGGCAGAATCCTGTACTGGAGGGGGATTAGGGGAAATTATCACCCAAATCGCCGGCAGTTCCGATTATTTTTGGGGTGGGGTTATTTCCTACGATAATCGGGTAAAAGTTGCCCTCTTAGACGTAAATGAGCAGGATTTAAATAATGTCGGGGCTGTCAGTGCCATTGTTGCCCAACAGATGGCCCTAGGCGTGCAAAAACGCCTCACTACCGATTGGGGGATCAGTATCACGGGTATTGCCGGACCGGGAGGAGGCAGTGAGACGAAACCTGTGGGCCTAGTTTATATCGGTTTAGCCAGTCCTGAAGGAAAAGTGACTGTATCTGAGCATCGTTTCGGAGAAAATCGAGATCGCTTGACCATTCGCCAGATTAGTGCCTATACCGCCCTTGATCGCCTACGCCGGAATTTATTAATAATGTCTTAAAAAAGAATTGCCAAGAATATATACTCAGACTAAAAAGTTATGTTAAGCTTAATATAAATACAAGATATAGATTCCCCCGCTCGTCAGATTGAACAGCTAAACGATGAAAATCAGTTAAAATTCTCTAGAATAAAGCTGTTGCGGGGATCAATCGACGAAAACTCATAGCTAGTATCTCAAAGGAGCCATTTGGTCAATGGACTATTTAGATGAAGTGATAGAAAAATTGAGAGAATGGGCGCGCAAACTGATCGACAGTGTTTTTGGTCCGGAACCCGAACCCGAACCCGAACTAATCCCGATCCCCGTGCGCGATCACAGTCGATAAAGCCACCAGTAAAACAGAATATTGCGATAATATCAGTGCAAACTTACCATGAGTCTGCACTTGATTTTTAGGTGAAGCTAAGTCTAGCTTAATTTGGTGACTATTTGATTATTTAGTAACAATTCTTGACTGAGTAAATCTTCCACATTAATCCGCAGAAAACACTGATCATCAATCCAGAACTGCACTTTAATGCGATCTTTACCCCGGAAACCTAAAGGAGCGAGTTGAGCGATGGATCTTGCTCCCTCGCGATCATTTAAGGGTTGGACGCTAGTTTCTCCATTACTCAGGGAACGAGTAATTAATTTATCACCATCAAAATAAACCTCCATTGCTCCACTTTCTGTGCCTAATTCGCCGATAATTAACTCAATGCTAGGCTGATTGTCCACAGAAACACCTAGGACTAATTCCACGGGTTTTTCCATGGGATAGGGTTGTCCAGAGTTAATAATTGGATGCCAAGCGTGGGCATTTTTGCGACGATTCCAGTAACGAATGCCGTAGCTATGATAGAGAAAATCTTTGACTTGATAACCTTGGGCTAATTGTAACGCTCCCAAAGCGATCGCTTCAAAGGGTCGATCCTCTTTAATTTTACTACTATCAAAATACTGTCGCACCCAATCTTTTACCGCCGGAATTTGTACAGTTCCCCCAACTAATAACACCGCATCGATGTCGCTAACTTCAATTCCATTGCGTCTTCCCTGTTGCAAAACTCCCGTCATTAAATCATCTAATTGATTAAAAAAGTTTTGTTTTTGGAGAATATCGGTCAATTGTTCTCGATCTAAACTTAACTCGTAACTCTCGAAATTTTCCTCATCAAAATATACCTCCTCGGCGGTTAATTGGGAAGAAAGTTTAATTTTTAATCTTTCTGCTAGACGAGTAGTCAGGGAAGTTTTCGCTAAAGATTGCTTTTGGGCAAAATAATCGACAATCCAATCGTCGATATCTGACCCCCCTAAATTTGTCCCCGCCTTGGCTAAAACCCTCGCTAGTTTAGTTTTTTGGGCGGAATTATTGCCTAAAAGTTTTTCTCCCCACTTGAGAATAAAACCTTGATTTTTTTGAGGATTATCTAAATCTAATTGTACCAAAGAAAGATCGAGGGTGCCACCGCCAAAATCTACCACTAAAATCACTTGCTCACCCGTGGTTCCATAACCTAAAGCGGCGGCCGTGGGTTCATCAATTAGTCGAATTTGTTCGATTTCCCACCCCTGACAAACATTACTTAACCAATTGCGGTAACTTTCAAAACTATCGACGGGGACGGTTAAAACTAGAGATTGGGGGGTTTCCAGGGTGGTGTTTTTTAAGTTGTCGATGATGCTATCAAGAAACCATTGACCAACCCCCTCGAAACTGAGGACAGTTTCCTCTAATTCCGGTAAAAATCCTTGAATTTTTGCGCCGATACCTCGTTTAAAGCGACGAAAAAAACGCGGGTCTCGATCGATATCTAAACCCCGATCGCGCACTGCTTGACCGGCAATTACTTGCAGAGGATTGGCCGATTTAATATAGAGTAAACTGGGAATTAGGGGGGGATTGTCGGCTATTTGTTGGGATAACTCCGATAATTTGACGGTTTCGGCCCTATTTGTCGCCCCATTCCAACGAGTAATGACGGTATTACTGGTTCCGAAATCAATAGCGTAGAACACGATCGATAGTTTTTAGGTAAATTTAGTTAATTATTGGCTATTGTAACCTGTTATTTAGTGAAACCGCCCGATCGAGGTGGAAGTTTCCCAAAAAAATCGGGAATTTGTTCAGCGCAAGCTCAAGAATTCTGAGCAAAAACTTGACAAATAATCTTTAATAGTATATATGAGTTGCACCTGATCAAAGGATTATGTTAGCAGTTACTACCTCACCCGAAACCCTCTCCTTAGAAATTCCTAGCGCGATCGCTCTCTCTATCACCCTTGAACAGTTTGAAGCCCTTGCTGCGGTCAACCGTGACTTAAAATTAGAACGTACAGCCCAAGGAGAATTAATCGTGAATCCCCCGACAGGTGGCGAATCAGGACAGCGAAATTTTCGTATAACAGGACAATTGTTTCGCTGGTGCGAAGAAAATGAAGCTTTAGGGGTCGGGTTTGACTCTTCCACCGGATTTATACTACCAAATGGGGCGATTCGTTCTCCTGATCTATCTTGGGTGAGTCGAGAACGCTGGGAATCTTTAACTCCTAAGCAGAAAAAGGGATTTATTCCCCTCTGCCCCGATTTTGTGGTGGAATTGCGGTCTGAATCCGATAGTCTTGACAAATTACAGAAAAAACTGCTCGAATATAGGGAAAATGGCGCAAGGTTAGGCTGGTTAATCGATCCCCAGAATCGGCAAGTTGAAATTTATCGTCAGGGAAAGGAGGTAGAAATATTAGAAAATCCCACTGATTTGTCGGGGGAAGATGTTTTACCCAATTTTAGCTTAAATTTAAAGCTCTGATGTTTAAAGGGGTCATCCTGCGATATTTTGCCAATCTTTTTGAGATCAGGGAGTCGCTTCTAAATTATCTAAGAATTCCTTTTTCTAGGTCATCATCAAATGAGCATCGAAAAGTCTTTAGTTTCCTCAGGTAAAAGTCTTTATCAAGAAGATTTCTACCGATGGTTACAAGAAACCGCTAATTTACTCAAAGAACATCGTTTTGAAAAATTAGACTTAGAAAATTTGATCGAAGAAATTGAAACGATGGGAAGGAGTGAAAAACGAGAACTAGAAAGTCGCTTAACCGTCATTGCCGAACATTTGCTTAAATTGACTTACTGGCTAACTGAAAAAGAAGCAAATGCTCAAGGGTGGCGCAGCACAATTGTTGAACAACGCCGACAAGTTCAACGCTTATTAAAAGAGAGTCCAAGTCTGAGAAGATTGATTCCTGAAATCTGGATAGATTGTTACCAAGCAGCCAGAGAAGATACTGTAAGAAAGTATCTTCTCTCTGCTGATTTATTCCCGATTGAATCACCCTTCACCCTTGCAGAAATCCTTGATTCTGACTATCTTCCTTAAAAATGAAGTTTGGTATTTTATCGATGAAGACAATGCCCAACAAAGCAAAGCGTTAAACGGCAATCACTACCTCTGATTTACCAAATCAAAGTAAGATTTAAACTAAATTCTGGCAGAATACTTTCCCCCGATAAACTCTCTGGATTAGTTAAAATTTCTACTGCCTGTCCTTGACGATAAATTTCTACTTCTCTCGTTTTTCTATTGATTAACCAACCTAAACGAGTCCCATTATCTAAATATTCCTGCATTTTTTTCCTAGTAGTTTCTAGGCTATCACTAGGAGACATTAATTCAATGACAAAATCGGGAGATAGAGGTAAAAATCTTTCCTTTTGTTGCAGGGTAATCGCGCGTCGTTTTGTATAGATGGTAACAGACAAAAATCCCTAACTGTTAATTTGGTGACGACGAACTGGCCTGAGTTAATCTGAGAGGAAGTGAAAAATCCTGTATTTTAGTGGTTGAGTATGGCAGAAGGATTTGGTCCCCTAGTCTTGAACCCCAAGCAAGAGCGAGAGGCAAAACTTTTAAGAAAGAGTGTCTTGAAACATTTTCAGCACCTAGAAGACCCCAGAGCGGACAGGGGACGCAATCACAGCCTGGTATCCCTAATTGCCCTAGCCATTTTGGCGGTCTTAGCGGGTGCCGACGGGTTTGTCGCCATAGAAGCCTACGGAAAAGCCAAACAATCCTGGTTCAAGGGGTGACAGAGGGGCTACAAGCTAGATAGAGCGGGGGGTCTAGCCAAACGACCCCCTAAAGAAATAGAGTGGTTAGGACAACCACTCAAAATTTTAAAATGTTACCTTCATTCTATCAGGCTTGTTTACAGGCGAACCTTAGCGAGGCGAGCTATTTGACCTTACAGCTCCTAATCCTGCTCTTACAAAGTCATCGGATAGTCCAACTAGAGAAACTGGCCGCTCTTTTCCCGCAACCGATAACCTTTGAAAGTAGAAGACGGAATTTGCAGAGATTTCTTAAGCTCCCGCAACTAAACGTGAAACTCTTGTGGTTTCCTTTGATCAAACAGATCGTCAAGCTAGAATTTAGCGGAAAAAATAAAAATCGAGAGCCAAGAAGAAGGCTCAAAAAACTGAAACACGCGGGAAGATTATTAGTCGTCATAGATAGAACCGATTGGAAGGGTAGAAATTTATTCGTCGCCAGTGTGATTTGTGGTCGGAGAGCTTTGCCCGTATATTGGGTGTTACTGAATAAAAAAGGAAGTAGCGCTCTCGGGGAACCGAAAAAATTCCTCAAGCCAGTCTTAGGGTTGTTGAAACCCTATCCGCTCGTCGTAATGGGAGACCGTGAATTTCAGTCAGCGCAATTAGGGAAGTGACTTGACGACAGAGGTGTAGCTTTTATCTTCCGTCAAAAGAAAAGTACCTACACGCGATTGAAAGATGGAGAAAACTATCAAGCCCTTTCCGAGTTAGAACCGAACCGGGGCGAGCGAAACTTCTTTCGGGGAGTGACCCACACGAAAAGCCATGAGATCGAGGGGTTCAACCTAGCAACTTATGGGAAAAGAGGTTATCGAACTAAAGGGTCTAAAGAGCCTTGGTAAGTACCTAGGCAAAATTATTTACACATGACGATCATTGCCCCGTAAGGGTTTTAGCTCGATCGGGCAGGTAATTAATTTTGCATGACTACTTATTTATTGACCAACCTAGAATCTTTAGAGATAACTCTCAAGTTATATAAATCTCGATTCGGGATTGAAGCGATGTTCAAAGATTGTCAAACGGGAGGATATAATCTTGAAAAAACGAAAGTGAGCGAGCCTCGCTTTCTCGCCTTAATTTTATTAATCGCTATCGCTTACTCTTTGAATACAACCCGTGGTCAAAATCTCAAGAAATCGGGAACTCGCGATTATATTTGTCGCTCCAAAGAAGCGAAACGCGGTCCGGAAAGACATAGCGATTTTTGGATAGGTACTTATGGGAGCTTCTGGATCGAGTCGATGGACGCGTACTCGGAACTCGCCTTTTCTTTGATCCGCCTCAAGCCAGGAAAACACCCCGATTTTTCTAGGGGTCTAACGGCTATGCGCCTTATCCAGCAAGCCTTTTAGTCGCCTTGTCACCCCTTGAACAATCCTGGTTGAAAACCTTTTTGGAATTACCCAATGGGATACCTTCCCACGACACCTTGGGTCGAGTCTTAGGAATGCTAGAACCCGAGCAATTAAGGTCGGGATTCCTAGGGTGGATCGGGGAAATCACCGAAAAATTGAACCTAGAACTAATCCACATAGATGGGAAAACCGCCAAGGGTTCCTATGACCGTGAAAAGAAACTAAAGGCTTTGCACACAGTAAGTGCTTGGAGTAGCGAACATGGGTTAGTCTTAGCCCAAGAAAAAGTGGACAGTAAATCCAATGAAATTACCGCCGTGCCGCTCAGAAGTGCAATTGCTCAATCTCAAGGGAGCGATAGTCACTTTGGATGCCATGGGAACCCAGACGGAAATTGCCCAACAAATCAAGTCTGGGGGCGGAGATGACGTCTTAGCCCTCAAAGGCAATCAGGGCAAGCTCTTTCAACAAGTAGAAGGCTGGTTTGACCAAGCTATAGCCGGGGATTGGCAAGGGATTGAATACAGCTACCACGAAAAGGTGGAGTCGGGGCATCACCGGATCGAAACCCGTCAAATTTGGGTGGTGCCGGTGTCCCAATTACCGCCCCTGCATCGGCAGAGTCTGTGGCCTGGCCTAACCACCGTAGTCATGGTTCGCAGTGTCCGCCAATTATGGAATAAAACTACTACAGAAATTCGCTTCTTCATCAGTAGTTTAGCAGCGGATGCCCAAAAACACGCCGAGGTGATTCGCGGACATTGGAGTATTGAAAATAGTCTCCATTGGGTACTCGATGTTACCTTTAATGAAGATGCCAGTCGGGTTCGTCTGGGGCATGGAGCGGAAAACCTAGGTCTGTTGCGCCGTTTAAGTGTGAATTTGTTGAAGCAGGAGCCCTCGAAAATGAGTCTGAAAATGAAACGTTATAGGGCGAGCATGGATGATAATTTCATGGTAAAAATCTTGGAGGCCAGTGCGGTTGACTGAAAAAGGAGGTGTCAATTAGACTTGTGAGCGTTCTCGCGCAGCGAGCGCGTTGCGACCAATCCAGTCTGGAATGAAAGAACCCAGTAGATAAAGTTCCTTCTGAGTTCATCGGTTTTCGAGGATTAGAAACCCCCTAAATTTCGGAAAATTACTCGGATAGAATCGGAACAAACGCCAAAATTTAGACTAACTTCTCGGAATTCAAGGGCTCGGTCAACGCGCGATTACCCTGCAGGACGTTGGCATATCTCAATTAGATTTGATGACCCAACGATTAAGCCTCTACCAGTAACAGATAAAGCCATCGGAATTGACTTAGGAATTAGTAGCCTTCTGATTACTAGCGATGGTGACAAAGTATCTAATCCTAAGCATTTTAAAAAGCATTATCGGAGACTGCGAAGAGCATCGAAAAATCTTTCTAGAAAACAGAAAGGGTCAAAAAATCGGGAAAAGGCAAGAATCAAAGTAGCCAAGATTCACGCTCAAATCACCGATAGCAGAAAAGACCATTTACATAAGCTAACCACTCAATTAGTTCGTGAAAACCAAACGATTGTGGTTGAGAATTTAGCCGTCAAGAATATGGTCAAAAACCCGAAATTATCTCAGGCAATATCTGATGTAAGCTGGGGAGAAATCACTCGACAATTAGCCTACAAATGCCGTTGGCATGGCAGAAATTACATCGAAATAGATAGATGGTTTCCTAGCTCTAAAAGATGTAGTAATTGCGGGTATATTGCTGAAAAAATGCCGTTAAATGTTCGAGAATGGGACTGTCAAGACTGTGGGACTCACCATGACCGAGATGTTAACGCTAGTAAGTACCTAGGCAAAATTATTTACACATGACGATCATTGCCCCGTAAGGGTTTTAGCTCGATCGGGCAGGTAATTAATTTTGCATGACTACTTAAAAATATTTTGGCCGCAGGGCTTGCGGTGTCAGTCTGTAGAGCGACCATAAGACCAGAACAGAGTAAATCTGTTAAGGCAGGTGCGAAAAATCCTTCGGTAAAGAAGCAGAAACCCAAATCGTGAGGTTTGGGAATCGCCGTCCGTTTTACGGCGGCGAGGATGTCAACGGGAATAATCCATTGAGTCGGTTGCGTCAGTTTTTTCAGTCTAGCGGCTTCTGCCATTTCTAACATCTTTTCCAAAGAAGTTTCGGCAATAAATTTGGCTGCTTCGGCGGCATGGGCTTGATTGGGGCATCGATCGCCTAAAATACAACCATTTAGGCAATCTACAGCACAATTTACCTGTTTTTCCATAAATCTCTTTTTCTGACTAGATTTGGCCTTTATATTTTAACCCAACTTTTTTTCAGTACCTAAGCAAAATTAATTACCATCGAAAATGAGGTAATTGACCACCTGAAAATCGGTAAAACCCGACACCCCCCGATGTCGGGGGGCAGGGGGGGTGGGGGTTGGGGGGGCTACACCCTACCCCTAGGAAAAACTTTTTGCCGTAAACCCTAGGTAAGTAATTATGCCAGTTAAGAAAGCGGCACGCTTAACCTTTCCCTAACCCATAAATTGTTATATATTTCAATTGTGTGAGGAGTGAGAAGAAAGCAAAGTCCTTGGGGTCGAAACACGGCAAGACTCCCAAGGGCTTTTCCATGTCTAGGGAACAATTGTCAGTCTTGACATCCTCGCCGCCCTAAAAGTGCGGCGATTCCTAAACCTCACGATTTAAGTTTCTGCTTCCACCACCGTCGCATACCACAGTTAAAAAACCATGTACTGTCTTACACAGAGTCCACAGACTTTCGCCCCATTTCAGAAGCCCGATTCCGTGTGTCCCACGGTACGTTGACCGCCTATAGCTTCTTGTACTTGTTGCGCGCGACTTTTTACCCGGCCAAGCTTTTCTGGTCGGAACCCCCTAAGCCGAGTTTTCAAGGTGCTGCGCCGTCCACTTGGTTTTCGAGACTGGCCTTTTAATTCTAACGTAAAGCCGCCGTAGAACGGCGGGGTTTCAGACCCAAAATTTCCGATGAACCAGCCTCAAGAGCGAGAACCTTTTGCCAGTTTAGTTTTATATCATCTCTTTAAATGGTCGATCGTTAGCCCAACCCTACACGGCTATTTCCGCGGCCGCATTTACGGAGTGGAAAATGTCCCCCGGCGTCATCCTCTGATTATCGTCTGCAATCACGCCAGTTACTTCGATCCACCTCTATTATCCTGTGCCGTGCGTCGTCCCGTAGCTTATATGGCTAAAGAAGAATTATTTACCATCCCGATTTTAAAACAGGCGATCGCTCTTTACGGGGCCTATCCCGTCAAACGCAGCAGTGGTGATCGCGGGGCAATTCGGGCGGCGATGGCAGCCTTAGCAGCGGGCTGGGCAGTAGGAGTGTTTCTGGAGGGAACCCGCACCGAGGACGGATTGATCCATCAACCAAAACTAGGCGCGGCGATGATTGCCGCTAAAGCGGGAGTTCCCCTGTTACCCGTCAGTTTGTGGGGGACAGAAAAGATTTTTCAAAAAGGTTCTTCTTTTCCCCATAGTATCCCCTTAACTATTCGCATCGGCGAGGTGCTGCCGCCACCGATTTCTAGCAAAAGAGAAGCTTTACAGACAGTTACCGAGCGCTGTGCCGAAATGATTAACGGATTACACGCCCTCGGACGCTAAATCTTTGCCTTTTGCATGAGTAGAAAACGGGTTTCTCCGAGAAACCCGTTTTCTGTGCGTTACTCAACGGATTTAGTATTAGATTTCTCTCCCCTACACTTTGAAGTGGGGAATCTAGGCTAAAATTGGCATAACTCGACCATCGCCTCGATCATGTTCTTTTTTGTCCTCGGCTTCAATCTAGGCTTAACTTTATTTAATTGCTTTCTAGTCTGGAAATTGTGGCAATTGCGGCGGATTTTAGGGCGAGTGACCAAAATTTTAAACCGGGTGGAACGACGTTTACACCACATTTTTTACCCCGCCCCCGAATATATTGTCATCGCCGGGGCGAAAACCTATCATCTCCGACAAAACTATCAACGCCTCTGCGGACAGATACAGATACTGCAATCCCTATTCTTGACCTTCTCCCTGATTATCCGTTACTGGCAGCGTCAATCCCGTCAAAGCCGTCGCCTCTGGTCGCTAAAATTGAGCAAAATCTCTAGCAACTAAGCAGCTAACAGCGATCGCCAACCAAAGTAATACACAAGTACGAGTTAAATGCCAAGCCTGTTCGACGGTTTTGACGGTAATCGGGTGGAGGTTATCGCCCAATAAAGGTTTTTCCACAATCTGGCCCCGGTATTGATTTTTCCCCCCCAATTGCACCCCCAAAATCGCCCCATAGACGCATTCACTCCAACCGGAATTAGGACTAGGATCCCGACGGGCATCGCGCCAACAAATGCTTAAAACCCGCCCCGGCCAGCCCGAAATTAGGGCGAGAGTTAAGACCGTTAAACGACAGGGTAGCCATGTCAAAACATCCTCGCTTTTAGCACTAAACCAGCCAATATGGGTGTAGGGCGGCCGACGATAGCCAATCATCGAATCGAGGGTACTAGCGGCTTTATAAGCGCAAGCAAGGGGAACCGGTCCCACCCCCAGAAAAGCACCGAGAAGGGCATAAAAAAGCGGCGCAGTAACTCCATCCACACCATTTTCACTGACGGTTTCTAATAGGGCGCGAAGGATTTCTTCCTGGCCGAGATTATCTGTGTCGCGACCAACGTATAAACTTAGTTGGCAACGAGCTAAGGTGATATTTTCCGCTTGTAAAGGTGCGATGACTGTTTCGGCAGCCCTGCGTAAACTTCTACCGGCTAAACAACTAGCCAAGAGAATCACTTGTACTAGGCAACTCAGCAGCAAATTGACCTGACCTAACCATTGGATTCCTAGCCAAGTTAAGACCCCAGCCAAGATAATTAAACCTAGTCCCAGAATTATGCCCGCTAAACGTTGCCGAATTTTTTCCTGCGTCCAATTAAGAATAACTTTGCTGGCAACAGCAATAATCGCCCCCATCACCTGCACTGGATGAATCCATCCCCAAGGATCGCCCACCAGATAATCTAAAACCGCCCCTAATACTAAAATGATCGCCGTTGCCGTTTCCTTCACAATTACTCCCTTTTACCATCGATATCCCGAATTTTCTCAATATTGTCTTCCCAGTTAGCTCCATCAAAGAACTGGATCTGAAAATCTTCCAAGACATTGCCATCCAAACAGCGCAGGTTTATATCTATAGCGTCAGGATGGGAGCGGGGACGATAGAAAGGATGGATACCACAAACACGACAAAAATAATGTTGGGCTGTGTGGGTATTAAATGTATAGGTACTTAAGAAATCTTCACCGCTTAGGAGGGTAAATTGTGCTGAAGGAACAATCAGATGCAAAAAGCCTTTTTTCTGACAAATGGAACAATTACAGTCTAGAGCTTGATCATGCTCGATCGCCACTTGAAAACGGATCGCTCCACAGTGACAACCTCCCCCATAAATCTTTGCTTGTGTTGTTGCTGTCATAACTTCTAAACTACTAAACAATAAAGCTGGTTTCCTCTCCCCTAGCGGCGATCCAGCTACGCGCATCGTAGTATAAATCCGCTAAGGTAATCTTCCCCAGGGCCTCTTTTAATTTCTCGTGGAGGTGTTTCCAGATAGTAAATGTCACCCAATCTTCTGCCTGTTCGTCCCTGGGATGATAACCTGATAATGGCTCGATCGTCTCTCCCACTGCCTCCAAAATTTGCCCCAACGAGATACGATTTGCCGGCCTAGCTAACTGATAACCCCCTTGCGATCCCCGAAAGGAACGAACTAACCCCGCTCGTCGCATTTCTATCAGCAATTTCTCTAGATAAGCAGCCGGGATATCTTGACGCAGGGCGATCGATTTTACCGATACGGGAGTCCCCCTCGGTTGTAAACTAAGATCCAGCAAGGCTTTAACACTATAGTGACCCCTAGTTGTTAGCTTCATTATCCCTCATTTTTACCTCTTGATCTCTATCCTACCCCGGCTCTCATTGATGAGAGAAAGGCTAACCTCCCTTACCCCGGCATCTCGATCAACATTGATAAATTCTCTTAAGATTTCGATCGAGAGATAGAGTGTAATCCATTACAATCAATTTCCCCAAGCAAGTGATAATTTTTAGTTTATACCGTGTAAGATAAGTGTAGAGATCAATCGTAACCCGATTGTTTCTGGTCAGGGGGAGCAATTCTCCTCGACTAGCCTTGATGACCCTAACCGTTACTTATCTACTGCGAACTTAAATGAACACAACTACCAATCCAGAACCCCTGACTGGCCTCGAACTAATTGAGAAAGTTAAACAGCTAGGCAACCTCAGCAAAGAGGAAAAAGCCCGGGAATGCGGCTACTATACCATGACAAAAAATGGTATTGAACGCGTTAATATGATGAAATTTCTCAATGCTCTAATCGATGCCGAGGGAATTGACTTAGATAGCAGTGCCAATGGTCACGGACGAGGTGGGCGCTCGGCCAGCTACCGGATCAGTGTCCAATCTAATAATAATCTCCTGATCGGTTCGGCCTACACCAAAAAAATGGGACTCAAACCCGGAGATGAATTTGAAATTACTTTGGGGAGAAAACATATTCATCTCAAGCAAGTTGGCGCCAGCGACGACGACGAATAGCCATAATTAAGGAGAGAGCCGTTTCACTCTCTCCTTGCAGATAGGGTCTGCTGAAAAATTCACTCCAGAAATCATGCTATTGAATGCCACTGATTTGTCGCCCAATTGATAAGTTTTACTTAGGCAAAACAAATTTAAACATGATTTTTATTAAAGAGAAGGACTATCTTAGTTCATTTGTTCGCAAAAAAGCCAGAAAGACAAAAAAAGCCCAAAAAAACTGCCGAAGCAGTTGGGAAAGATTGACAACCAAAAAGATAATAGCAAGGACAGTTCCTGAAGTTTCAGGTAGTTTTGTCATGACCAGATTGAAACTAAATCTTCTCTTAGCTTGTCCGGACTTTCTGGGAGCATCTCAGATGTGCACAAATAACGACAATCAACAATGATCAGTCATCCTTAAATTAGTACGAATGTATGAACAACCGCATCTAAGCATCCCACTGCAAAAGCTAATCTGCGGCGGGATTGAGGAAAAAATCGCCATTAAGCGCGAATTTTAGAAGATAGTTTCCTTGGAAAAATCCCCACTGGGTAGATTGACAAAAATCAGATGCACCCCTAGGTAGGGTATGCTGAAAAAGTTTTTCCTGGTGGCAGGGTGTGGGGTGTGGGGTGTGGGGTTTTATCAGTTTTGAGGTGGCCAATTACCTAATTTTCAGGGAAAAAGTCCAGGGATTTTCCCCCTGATCACTCCCATGCCTGGTACTTTTTGATTGACAAAAAGTCTAAAAGTCTTCAAGGGGTGACAAGGCGACTAAAAGGCTTGCTGGATAAGGCGCATAGCCGTTAGACCCCTAGAAAAATCAGGGTGTTTTCCTGGCTTGAGGCGGATCAAAGAAAAGGCGAGTTCCGAGTACGCGTCCATCGACTCGATCCAGAAGCTCCCATAAGTACCTATCCAAAAATCGCTATGTCTTTCCGGACCGCGTTTCGCTTCTTTGGAGCGACAAATATAATCGCGAGTTCCCGATTTCTTGAGATTTTGACCACGGGTTGTATTCAAAGAGTAAGCGATAGCAATTAATAAAATTAAGGCGAGAAAGCGAGGCTCGCTCACTTTCGTTTTTTCAAGATTATATCCTCCCGTTTGACAATCTTTGAACATCGCTTCAATCCCGAATCGAGATTTATATAACTTGAGAGTTATCTCTAAAGATTCTAGGTTGGTCAATAAATACCAAGGCTCTTTAGACCCTTTAGTTCGATAACCTCTTTTCCCATAAGTTGCTAGGTTGAACCCCTCGATCTCATGGCTTTTCGTGTGGGTCACTCCCCGAAAGAAGTTTCGCTCGCCCCGGTTCGGTTCTAACTCGGAAAGGGCTTGATAGTTTTCTCCATCTTTCAATCGCGTGTAGGTACTTTTCTTTTGACGGAAGATAAAAGCTACACCTCTGTCGTCAAGCCACTTCCCTAATTGCGCTGACTGAAATTCACGGTCTCCCATTACGACGAGCGGATAGGGTTTCAACAACCCTAAGACTGGCTTGAGGAATTTTTTCGGTTCCCCGAGAGCGCTACTTCCTTTTTTATTCAGTAACACCCAATATACGGGCAAAGCTCTCCGACCACAAATCACACTGGCGACGAATAAATTTCTACCCTTCCAATCGGTTCTATCTATGACGACTAATAATCTTCCCGCGTGTTTCAGTTTTTTGAGCCTTCTTCTTGGCTCTCGATTTTTATTTTTTCCGCTAAATTCTAGCTTGACGATCTGTTTGATCAAAGGAAACCACAAGAGTTTCACGTTTAGTTGCGGGAGCTTAAGAAATCTCTGCAAATTCCGTCTTCTACTTTCAAAGGTTATCGGTTGCGGGAAAAGAGCGGCCAGTTTCTCTAGTTGGACTATCCGATGACTTTGTAAGAGCAGGATTAGGAGCTGTAAGGTCAAATAGCTCGCCTCGCTAAGGTTCGCCTGTAAACAAGCCTGATAGAATGAAGGTAACATTTTAAAATTTTGAGTGGTTGTCCTAACCACTCTATTTCTTTAGGGGGTCGTTTGGCTAGACCCCCCGCTCTATCTAGCTTGTAGCCCCTCTGTCACCCCTTGAACTAAAAGTCTTACCCAACAAGGTTTTTAGATTTTTTCAGCAAACCCTAGGTAAAGAGTGTAATTCACTCGATCCCGAACGTCACCGAAACCACTGCGGTAATATCTTTGTCGATCGAGGAAGTGTCGTAAATTCCCGAATCGCTCACGTCAGTGGAATTGCGCGAGGTGATCTGAAAAACTCCCGTTTTCGCATCGCGCACCCTTCCCACCCGACTGCCGGTACTACTAGCGATCGCCTCAGCCCTCGCTCTCGCATCTTTGGTCGCTGCCGCCACCATTTCCACCCGCAGCTTATCCAGTTGGGTATAAAGATATTGGGGAGGTTCAGAGACGAGGTTAATTCCCTCCTCAATCAATTCCGTTACCTGCCTAGAAAGTTCCGTGTAACGGGCCACATCGCTCGCTCGGATCTCGAAGCGTTGGGTGAGACGATAGGCGAGAATTTGCCCGGTTTCCTGGCCGTTAGCTGTTACTTCGGGAATCGCCATCGTCTCGATCGCGTTGGTGGTGATTGCGTCTTCGGGAACTTGTTTTTCTTTGAGATAAGCTCGTATCCGCTCGGTTTGCCGGATCAGATCCCGGTACGCATCCTGAGCGCTGGGTTGTTGACTGGAAACCGATAAACGCCAGAGAAGATAATCGGATGTAATCGCCCTTTTGGCCGAACCAGTGACGACAAAAACATCGCTCGCCCGTTTCACCGCCAAGAACGAGCGTGCCGCTATCCAGGAACTCAAGACGAGAGCGATCGATAGCACCGATAAACCCGCGAACACCTGTGGGAAACGTCGAAATATAGAACTGTCTTTCATCATCCCCATCCTAGAAATCCGACGTTTCTATCCTATGCTAGTAGCAAGTGCCTTGAAATTATTATTTACAAAAATCAATGGAAGTCGCAATCTGACGGGAAGCTTTCCCTTCCCCAAAAACTCCCTAGCGCTGACGGCGACAACGCCCGATAAGTTCAGCTTGACCATGGAATGGGCTTTATCCCCCTCTGTTTAACCCGAACTGAGCTTAAATAGGGCTTGCTGAATAAATGTGAAATGTAGGCAAAGTAAGGGTTTTGGGGCTTTTCTCGCTCCCACAGGTGCAAGATTTTGAGAGAATCGTCGTTCAAAACCTCGCGTCTTCATCGGCCCGCGTCCTGTAGGGGCGAAGCATTCGGGCAATAACCTATCGGTGAAACCGGAGATTTTCTATCCGAATGCTTCGCCCGTACTTTTTCAGCAAACCCTAAATAAATACTTCGCCGAAAAAGGTTCCAGCGAAGTACCACAATAGTCAGTGACCAGTTATCAGTTATCAGTACCTTTACTATAACACCTTTGATCCCAAAATCATACCTTCGTGCAGAAAAAGGCCAAAAATAAATACTTCGCCGAAAAGGGTTTCAGCGAAGTACCACAATAGTCAGTGACCAGTTATCAGTTATCAGTTTCTTTAGTATAACACCCTTTTTCGATCAGTGCAAGACTTTTTGCAAATTTTAGGCCAAGAATTTTGGACCCAAACCGACTTTCGGCGCGTACACCGCCCGATCGCCTAATTCTGCTTCGATGCGTAATAAGCGATTATACTTAGCCACCCGTTCACTGCGACTGAGAGAACCAGTTTTAATCTGTCCGGCATTAGTAGCCACCGCCAGATCTGCGATCGTAGTGTCTTCCGTTTCTCCAGAACGATGACTGATGACAGAACGATAACCGTGACGGGTAGCCAGGGCGATCGTTTGTAGGGTTTCCGTCAAAGAACCGATCTGATTGAGCTTAATCAGGATCGAGTTAGCAATACCCAGATCGATCGCTTTTTGCAGACGGATAGGATTAGTCACCATCAAATCATCGCCCACCAACTGAATCCGCGCCCCCAGTTTATCGGTCAATAATTTCCAGTTATCCCAATCTTCCTCGTGTAAACCGTCTTCAATGGAAACAATCGGATAGCGATCGACTAAACTGGCCAAAAAATCCACCATTTCGGCGGGAGAATGGGCCGAACCATCGTAGAGGTATTGACCATCCTTATAGAATTCACTGGCGGCCACATCCATAGCCAAAGCCACCTCCGACCCCGGTTTATAACCAGCACGTTCGATCGATTCAATCAAAATATCCAAAGCTTCCTGATTTGAAGCCAAATTAGGAGCATAACCGCCCTCATCGCCCACACCGGTCAGTAATTTGCGTTCGTGCAAGGCCTTACCCAAAGCGGCGAATACTTCCGCTCCCCAACGCAAACCCTCCTTAAAAGAATCGGCCCCGATGGGGAAGATCATAAACTCCTGAAAATCGACGTTATTATCAGCGTGAGAACCACCATTGATCACGTTCATCATCGGGACGGGTAGCACATTGGCCATCGGACCGCCGAGATAACGATAGAGAGGCAATCCCAGATCCGCCGCCGCTGCTTTGGCCGTAGCCAGAGAGACGGCTAGGATAGCATTAGCCCCTAATTCTCGTTTATTGGCCGTGCCATCGCGATCGATCATCGCTAAATCGATACTAGCTTGGTCGAAAGCATTCATCCCCTCCAAAACCGGGACGATTTTTTCGTGGACATTGCGAACCGCTTTCAGGACACCCTTACCACCGTAACGCTGGGGATCATCATCGCGTAATTCGTGGGCCTCAAAACTACCCGTAGAAGCACCACTGGGAACCTGGGCCAAACCGAGTGCCCCCGATTCTAATAGCACTTCCGCTTCGATCGTGGGACGGCCGCGGGAGTCTAGAATCTCCCTAGCTGCGATCGCTTCGATGGGAACTTCGATTTTATCTAACATAACTTATCGTCTCCAACTCAATTTACGGGGTAATTTCGGCTGATTACTAATTGCCTAAAGGGAAATCCACGTTGACAATCTGCTTTTGATCATCAAAAACGAGGATTAAGGTATCCGTCAGTTTTTCAAATTGAATCGTCACCAACACCAGATCCACACCGTCCGTATCCGAGCCTTTTCTGACCTGAGTTCCCACGATCCGACGCACGGGGCCGGTACGCTTAAGTAAATTCTCCCAAGCACCTTGTACTCTGGTGGGGAAAACCTCAGCTTTCAGGAAAGGGTGTAAAAAACCTCGGGCCAGGCCGTAGTCTTTATTGGCCAAGGACGTGACAAAAGCATCGCCAATCTCAGAAATACTACGAAATTCGGGAAAATCGGCGGCAATTACCTGACCAGACCGGTTAAAGGTAATTACCACATCTTCAGTGAGTTTCTCAAATTCAACGGTGACAATCACCAAATTGGCATTGATAGCATCGAGTACCTTGGTTTTGACAATGCGCTTAAACGGTCCAGTATTGTCAGTAACCTGGCTTTCCCAGACCTTTTGCAATTTTTCGGCAGTCCAGAGGGGTTTTAGTTGGGGTGACAAAGCTGCAATAACTTTACCGTATTGTTTAGTTCCCAACCATTCTACTAACTGCCGAGCTTGCTTTTCTTCCCGAACAGGATCACCAAGAGCGATCGCATTCGGTTCTAGGTTCGCCTGTACCGGTGAAACAATGAAAGTGGTCGAAGGCAGGGAAAAGCCAATTAAACACAAAGAGAGAATCGATACCCGTTTCGCTAATGAAAGCCGCATCATTTCAGCTATTGCTCCGCAAATAAATAACGTTTTTCCACTTGACGATTGAATTGATGCCATTGTTCATTAGTTAAAGCATTCAAGATCGCTCGATCGGGCAATATCTCTCCTCTTGTTATACTGGTTTAACGATTAAAACTACCGCCGAACGCGCCTGCACCCGATAGGTTTCCGATTCAACAGCGGCGGCGGCATCTAAATCACAGGCTGCCTCGGACAATTGCCCAGCAGTATCGATGACGCGATGCCATTTTTCCCCTTGTCCCAAGGGGGGTAACTGGAAGTTGAGAGATTCCCAGTAAGCGTTGAGCATAATGTGTAAATACTCGTTCGCCTTGGGATGACGCAGGGAAAAAGCTAAACTGTGGGAATCTTCCGACCAATCGGGTTTACTCAACTGTACGCCATGCCAACTGAGATGGGGTTCAAGACTGGTATAGGTGACTTCTAGCAATTTTTCCTGACGGAAAAGAGCTAATTTTTTATTAAAATCGATCAGTCTCCTTACGAAACACCAAAGATCGAACTCTTGCTCTACCGCACTCCAATCGAACCAACTTAACTGGTTATCCTGACAATAGGCGTTATTGTTGCCCTTTTGGGTGCGTCGCACTTCGTCCCCCATCAACAGCATAGGTGTTCCTTGGGAAATAAACAGGATCGTTAAGAGATTTTTTATTTGTTGCAGTCGCAGGGTTTTAATCCTCTCGTTATTGGTTTCCCCTTCTACCCCACAATTCCAGCTAAAATTATCGTTGCAACCGTCCCGATTCTCCTCGCCGTTAGCCTCGTTGTGTTTCTCGTCGTAGGAAACTAGATCGTTAAGGGTAAAGCCGTCGTGACAGGTAACAAAATTTATACTTCTATTGACATCGGTATCGGGTCTGTGGTATATGTCGGGGCTTCCTAAAATCCGCGCCGCTAATTTGCTGACTATGCCGGCATCTCCCCGGACAAAAGCGCGTACATCATCCCGAAAAGGACCATTCCACTCGGAAAACCAATCGGCAAATTCGACAAATTGACCGACACTATACAATCCTGCCGCATCCCAAGCTTCGGCGATTAATTTTGTCCCAGCTAAGACCGGATCCGATTCGATCGCCCAGATCATGTTATAACCTTTTTGCAGGATCGGTTCCCCGTCCACATTGCGCGATAATACGGCCGCTAGGTCAAAGCGAAAACCATCGACGTGCATTTCCGACACCCAATAGCGCAAACAATCGAGAATCATTTTGCCCACAATCGGATGACTGCCCTTGAGGGTGTTACCACAGCCGGTATAGTTGCTATAGATGCTTTTATCTTCTGCATCGAGGATGTAGTAGGTGCGATTATCGATACCTTTCAAGGAAAGAGTCGGCCCGATTTCGTCCCCCTCGGCGGTATGATTGAAAACCACATCGAGAATCACTTCGATCCCCGCTTTGTGTAAAGCTTTCACCAGATCGCGAAATTCATTCAAAGGACCCAGGGGTGAGCGATCGCTACTGTAACCGGCATGGGGCGCAAAAAAGCCGATCGTGCTATAACCCCAATAGTTAGTTAACCCCGGCATAGCGGCAGCGGGATCAAAGTAATGAATCGGTAACAATTCCACGGCAGTAATGCCTAGGTTTTTCAAATAGGGTATTTTTTCGATTAATCCCGCAAAAGTACCTCTTTTTTCCTCGCTAACGCCGGAATTCGGGTTACGAGTAAAGCCGCCGACGTGCATTTCGTAGATAACACTGGCAGAGTAGGGAGTGCGTAGCGGTGCGTCATCTTCCCAATCGTAGCAGCCCGGATCCACTACCAGACCCCGCAAAGCTCGATGACAATTATCGCCTTTTTCGCTGGCAGCTTGTCGATCATAAATTTCCGCACCGACAATCGCTTTCGCATAGGGATCGAGAACTACTTTATCAGGATCGAAGCGATGACCCTGGGCCGGATTATCCGGACCATAGACTCGATAAGCATACACTTGACCGACTCCAATGCCGTGAACGAAAATATGCCAATAGAAAAAGGTGCGGTTTGTTTGCGGGGTGAGGAGAATAGTCCGGCTAGGTACGGGAGAATTAGCATCATCAAATAATAATAATTCTATGGCAGTGGCATACTTAGAAAATAGTGAGAAGTTGACACCATCGGCCAAGACAGTCGCACCGACGGGATGGCTTTTACCGTGATCGGTTTTTAAGGTCATTGTCAAGAGATAAGAAGTGATTAGGAGTAGTATAAGATTATTCGGCGTTGCTGAATCAAGCTATGAATGCCAAATGTGTGTCCTATCCAAAAGTTAGTTTTAGTCCAGGTTTTAAAAATATCACAAAAGAATGTTCAGAACTCAAATCAGCAACGCCAAGATTTTAATGGAGATGGCGCAACCAATTTCCAAGACCTTCCCCTATTCAATAAAGCTCTCAATTTCCCGATAGTTCAAGAAAACAATTAGAGGAGTTGTAAATGACCTTTCCCGAAGATTTTAGGCTTGATTAAGCCAATTGATTAAGTCAGCTTGAGTCTCAAAGTCTAGCAATGCTTCTCCTAAGTCTTCTAATTTTTCTACTGAGAGTTTTTGGATAGTTTCAGTGATATGCGGGGGAAGTTCACCAAAACGTCGCTTTAGTTGACGTAGCACTACCTTGGTTTCTCCTTGTTGAATCGCTGCTTCTCTATCTTGTTCGTATAAAGGGGCTAAACGCATAATAAATTTACTCTCTTCCTGGGTTATTTTTGGTAAGGCTTGCAAGTTCCTACTCAAATTGTATAATAATTTTAAGGCAGCTGATTTGAAAGGATGACTAGGAGACAAGGCCTCTAATTCATCAATCGCTCTGCTTCTGGTTCCTCCTCTACCTAATAATCTTAACCAAAGGGTTTCAGGGGTTTCAGGTAATTGATGCAGGACAATAAGGGATGTGGTTAATGCTGGAGGTAAAAAGTAAATTCCTTCTCCCCAATCTGGATGATTGAGAGCGGAAAAAGCAGTTATAATCCTCTGACTGGCAGTAGGAGTTAGTATCCATAGTCTAGGGATATTTTCTGCTAATAAGGGTTGTTGATTGCGGTGAGCTTCTCTTTGTAATTGTTCCCGCACAGTAAACAGTTTAGATAAACAAGCGAGAATTCCCTCAATCGTGACCGGATTGCGATAGGGTTCCAATAAACAAGGGGTTTGAGCTAATTTGCCCAATAAACCTAATTCGGGCGGCATTTCTGGGGAAGTCGGTCGAAAATACACATCGATTTCTTGAGTTTTTGCCGTCACATCAAGGCTAGTTTTCACGTCACCGGAAGAAGAGAGAAAGGTTTCGAGGTAGTCTTTCACTAAATTTATCCCAAAGAAAGCGAGTCAAGACCTAAGTTATTAAATCAATGATGATGATTATTTTATCATCTTCAAAGCCTATTTATTAGTTCAGCCAATTAATTAAGTCAGCTTGACTCTCAAAGTCTAGTAATGCTTCTCCTAAGTCTTCTAATTTTTCTACTGAGAGTTTTTGGATAGTTTCGGTGATATTCGGGGGAAGTTCACCAAAACGTCGGTTAAGCAAGCGTAGCACTACTTTAAATTCTCCTTCTTGAATCCCCTCGATTCTCCCTTCTTGAATCCCTTCGATTCTGCCCTTTTGAATCGCTGCTTCTCTATCTTGTTCGTATAAAGGGGCTAAACGCATAATAAATTTCCTCTCCTCCTGGGTTCTTTTGGGTAAGGCTTGCAAGTTCCTACTCAAATTGTATAATAATTTTAAGGAAGCTGATTTAAAAGGATGACTAGGAGACAAGGCCTCTAATTCATCAATCGCTCTGGTTCTGGTTCCTCCTCTACCTAATAATCTTAACCAAAGGGTTTCAGGGGTTTCAGGTAATTGATGCAGGACAATAAGGGATGTGGTTAATGCTGGAGGTAAAAAATAAATTCCTTCTCCCCAATCTGGATGATTGAGAGCGGAAAAAGCAGTTATAATCCTCTGACTGGCAGTAGGAGTTAGTATCCATAGTCTAGGAATATTTTCGGTTCTTCGGTTTGTCTTATGCAACGGACAGGATTATAAGAGATGAAACCCTTATAGAGAAAGATATTTGGCGATTTTTGTCAATTGTTTTTGATCTAGAGCGAACTAATCAATTAAATCTCTTGCCAGATAAGGATTTAGTCGATTTATGCCCCCCTATCGAACCATACCAAGTAACGAAGAGCCATATTTTCTGCTAATAAGGGTTGTTGATGACGGTGAGCTTCTCTTTGTAATTGTTCCCGCACAGTCAACAGTTTAGATAAACAAGCGAGAATTCCCTCAATCGTGACAGGATTGCGATAGGGTTCCAATAGACAAGGGGTTTGAGCTAATTTGCCCAATAAGCCTAATTCGGGCGGTATTTTGGGGGAAGTCGGTCGAAAATACACATCAATTTCTTGAGTTTCTGCCGTCACATCAAGGCTAGTTTTCACGTCACCGGAAGAAGAGAGAAAGGTTTCGAGGTAATCTTTACTAAATTTATCCCAAAGAAAGCGAGTCAAGACCTAAGTGATTAAATCAATGATGATGGTTATTTTATCATCTTCAAAGCCTGATTAGGAAAATTGGCAATATTGCAGCTTTAGTTACAGATTTTTCCTAGTTTTTGCGCTAGAAATGAAAGGTTAATCAGCAAAAAACGCGCTCGACGAATGAAACCGCAAATCATCGTCTGTGGATTAGGTCGCACGGGTTATAAAATCTTTTGTTTACTCAAACAACAATCTGCGGCAGTAGTGGCGATTAGCGATCGCCAAATGGTCTGTGAATACCAGTCTGATATTATCATCGGCGATCCCTGCTCTCCTAAAACTCTCCTGCAAGCTGGCCTTCCAGATGCAGAAACCCTAGTTTTGGCCATCGATAACGACGCACTCAATCTAGAAATTCTCACCCGCGCAAGAATAATTAACCCGAAAATTCGGATAGTTAACCGACTATTTAACGAAACTTTGGGAGAAAGACTCGATCAAACCCTCCCTGCTCACGTTAGCATGAGCGTTGCTTCCCTAGCAGCCCCGATCTTTTCCTTTGCTGCCCTTGGTAATAAAGCTATCGGTCAATTACAGCTATTCGATCGCCTTTGGCCAATTCAAGAGATAATTATTGAGGAAAATCATCCTTGGTGGGGATTACCCCTCTACGAACTTTGGGACGATCCGGCCCGGATGTTAATCTATTATCTCCCCGCTCACGACGAAATTGATCTGGTTTCAGCAGTTCTTTTAGGCAAAAAACTCCAAACTGGCGATCATCTGATTATCGGCAATAAACCGACAATTAAGGCAAAACAGCGTTTTAAACTGCAAAAGTGGCTGAGAAATCTGCTCAATCTTCGTCCCTATCAGCACTATGTCCAACCGGTAATTCTTGTCACCCTTTCCCTCTTGGGGATGATTTCCCTTGCTACCATTACCTATCTCAGCGTTAATCAAAAAATTTCCCTTGTCGATTCCCTCTATTTCTCCGTCGGGATGATTACCGGCGCCGGAGGTAACGAAAAAGTGGCCGAATCTACCCCCGATAGTATCAAAATTTTTACCGTGGTCATGATGATTGTCGGTGCCGGGGTTATCGGTATCTGTTATGCTCTCCTCAACGATTTTATCCTCGGTAGTCGCTTTAAGCAGTTTTGGGATGCTACCCGCATTCCCGTCCGCAATCATCACATTATCTGTGGTTTAGGAGGTATCGGCACCCGGATCGTGCGACAATTGCACGACCAAGGCTGTGAAGTGGTGGTGATCGAATCGGACCCCAATAACCGATTTTTGCATTCCGTGCGCTCCTGGGGAATCCCCGTCATCATCGAGGATGCGCGTCTAGTGGCTACCCTAGAAACCGCTAATATTAACAACGCTGAATCTTTGATCGTGGTTACTTACGAGGATATGATTAATGTGGAGATTGCCCTCACTGCTAAAGCGATCGCTCCTAAAATTAATCTAGTTTTAAGCTGCTCTCAGGAACAATTCGGGCGATCGATTCAAGAGGTTTTTGATTTTGATACGGTATTATGTCCCCGGGATCTAGCTACCTATTCCTTCGCTGCGGCCGCTTTGGGCGGTAGAATTCTCGGTAATGGCATGACCGATGATCTCCTCTGGGTTGCTTTGGCTACATTAATCACACCTAATCATCCTTTCATGGGGCAAATTGTCAAGGAAGCGGCGATGAATGCCGATTTTGTGCCACTTTACCTAGAAAAACAGGGTCAAACTATCCACGGTTGGCAATTACTAGAAATTACTCTCGATCAAGGTGATATTCTGTATCTAACTATGCCGGCTATGCGTTTACAACAGGTTTGGCAAAATACTTCCCTAACTATTCCCCAATCTTTCCGCGATTTAAAATGATTTCTGGTCTTAATTATCTGAGCAAAGCTAGTTATCGCTGTATCTTGAGTTTAGGCAGTGCTGGCAGTATTTTAAGTCTCGCTAGTGCCAGCAGTATTTTAAGTCTGGTTAGTATCGGCAGTATGCTCAGTATTGGCAGTGTCGGCAGTATTCTCAGTATTGGCAGTGTTGGCAGTATTCTAAGTGTCGGCAGTGTCGGCAGTATATTTGGCATTTTTCAATATCATTCTCTGCCTAACCATCCTGAGTAGTTCCAATGAACTACTTCTCACCGCTTCTTTACTGTGGGGCGATCGCTTTTTATGCAAACAAAATAGAAAGGGTATTAATCGGATTAAGCGATTTATGAGGCTGCCGCAAAACTAACGCGACGATAAATTTCTAGCAAGGGAAGTTCAACATTTAAACTCTCCAGAGGGATTATTTGACTAAGTTGATCGTAGGTTTGTAGTTGCCAGCGATCGCTCTGTGCGAGTCTGAAATATTGCTCAATGTAGGGTTCAGTTTGACTAACGAGCAGATATTCACAAAAACTTGACAGGGAACGATATTTTCTAAATTTATCACCTCGATCATAGGCCTCTGTGGCGGGGGAAAGCACCTCTACAATAAATAAAGGATTAAGAATTTCGTCTTTGCGATCGCCGTTAAATTCCGGTTCATGGTTAACAACCATGAGATCGGTATAGGTTCCACAATGATATTCAGGAATCCACAACCGCAGATCGCTGTTATACAGACGAAAATCCCTATCTCTCAATAAAAATCCCAAAAAAACCGAGATATTGATCGCGATTGCGCTGTGGGTTGCGGTTCCTCCAGGCATAAGAATCATTTCTCCATGGCAATATTCATAACGTTCCTGAGAAGTTTCAGCGATCGCCCGATATGCTTCCAAAGTGACAGGGGTTTTGGTGACTGTCGCAATAGTTGGTTTTTCTTGAGCGATAATCATGTTTGTCTTTCTCCGATATTCTAAGTGGCTGGTTATAATTAAATTAATAATGGATTTTAGGTTCGATCCCCCCTGCCCCCCTTGATAAGGGGGGTGCCGATAGGCGGGGGGATCCCCCTTAATAAGGGGGCATCTGATAATTTTTAACGCCTACCCACTTATTAATTAATTTTATGGTTATTTTTTAGGGATTGTGGGGAAGCGATCGCTTTTTATCAAAATAGAATTAGAACGGCGATCGCAGTTTTTCTGAGGTGAGAGAGAAAAATTTTTTAAGAGCAAACTATCGTTAATTTGATTGTATGTACTATAATTGAGTCGTTAAATTTAACCAAAATACTATACTGTCCTCATCGAGGTTATTGTTGATGAAATCAGAGTATGATCTCGCTAATATGAAAAGTCGTCCTAATCCTTTTGCTCAACAACTCAAGCGGCAGGTCACTTTACCTTTAAGGATTGATGTCATTGATTTCTTTGAAAAAAAAGCAAAAGAAAAAGGAATTTCTTATCAGGAATTAATTGATTTATATCTTCAGGATTGTGTGACAAACGACCGAGAAATTTCTTTTTAGCGATCGCTTTTTATCAAAACAGAATAGAAACAGCGATCGCCTTGTGAGCATCAGTTAATAAAACAATAAAATTCGGGGTCAGGTATTCAGGTTTGCTAATTGTTCCTGAATATTAGCTTGAGTAGAGAGTTTTTCGGATTTTTCCCATAGAGCGTTAAAGATACTTTTATCTGTCTCGACAACTCTTGTTTGATAGGAAATATAACCTGATTCTGTTTGACCATTCATAGTTCTTCTCGCTGTAAAAGAATTTCTGGGAACAGATAAGTTTTCGCTAATCAATAGGTTGGTATCATCCCAAGGATAGCCTTCAACATCTTTGGCTTTTTCCTGACAAATACAAGCGACTTCTATGCCAGAGTTAAGTTGTTCCTGAATCACTTGTAAATGCTTTGGAGTCGGAACTTCAGGAAGAATAAAGACTCGTTGAATAGAAATCCCCCTTTTGATTAGTTCTTTGTTAACTTCCCAGAATTTTTGACCAAGGGGATTATCCCACCAGATGGAATCTGTCATGGAGTGAACAGCCAAGATTCAGCAATTCCAAATTCAGAATGTAGCAAGGAATACAGAATACAAAACGCTTTTGCCCTGTAGCTCCCCATCCAAAATCAAGAAGAATTAACGCGAGTAACAGGGATGGCCTCATCGAGCATAAAGTCTAAAAGGTGGTGCCAGCCTTCAAACAGCAGATACTTGGTTAAGCAAAGAACATCGTTAAAAAAGCCTCTGCGAGTCCCCCTTTGCATCCGAGCCCGTTGATAGCGTTCATCGACTAGATGCAGAACAGTATGAAATAAGAAAGCCAGGAGATTGAGGGTCAACAGAAAAGAGGACAAATGTTGCTGACCATGTCCAAAATTATGCTCCAAATGATAGCCCCGAGTTTTGAGCACATTGTGATTCTCATTTTCGGTTCGCCAACGGCTCCGTCCAGCAGCGCAGACCAGAATGACCCGTTGGGGAGTCAGGTCGTGGTTAGTAATCCAGCTATTGCGATAGAGAAGTTGACCATCCGACTCGCGCTTAACGGTCACCTCACACCAATTGACCAGTAAGGCGGGTTGTTGTTCGCGCAGGGGGACTTGATTGAGATAACGATAGTCCCAAATTTCAAAGTATCGCCCATTCCAACGTCGCTGTTGAGTGGTTTTGACTTCTTGATTAGCCTCCAGGAAAGAAACCCACTCATAGAGAGTCGGATGGGAGGACGGTAAACAGACAAAGATAAAGTTGAAATGGTGTTCCAAACAATATTCAGCCATCGGTTGGCGACTATAGAGGTCGTCGCCTAAGAGGGTGATGGGCTGGCCTTCAAACCAGGACGCATGGCTCGCTATCCAGCGTTTTGCCGCGTTTTGCTCACAGTCTTGTTTCTCACTGCCATCTTGAGGAGTGATAAATTCTGGTGGCAAGGAAATGACCGATTTTTGGTCAGGAGAGACAATTACAGGCAAAATAGCTTGATGGTGATAAGTTACCTTCCCCTGTTTCGAGGTGCGGGTTGAGCAACAAGGACAACTAATTTTCTCTGAATCATAGTACTGAGTCCCATCTAGGGCGACGAGTAAGTTGCCATCCAAGGCTGTAAACAGCCTCAAATAGCCTTGTTCTCTCAGACCTTGATAAATCCATTTGAACGGTGAAAAAAGAGGCTTTGCGGCTATTCTATCGAGAATATTCTTTATCTGTTCTATGGTCGGGATATTAACCAGACCAAACAGACTTTGAGCATTATCTCGTCCACAACGACTATTCAATTGACGCTGATATTCTAGAAAGGATTCATTTTGCATAAAGAAGCTAGCAAATGCCCCCAAGACCGCGTCTTTTAGACTGTAGCGAGTAGCATTGCTAGCACTGCGCGGGTCAACCATGCCAGCGATAGCCCTGTGGAAGTAGCTCAGCATCCCTATAAAACTCAAATCTTGGACTTCCATTCCTGCAAAACCCAATGGGCAACTCGTTCACTCTATTTTGAGGGACAGAAGCGAAATCAATTCTGTATCCTACACTACCGTTTGAATTTGGAATTGCTGGCCAAGATTCGAGATTGACTTTGAGGATCAATGTGTTTGAGTAGTTGACCAACCTTTTCTAAACGGGATTCGCCGCTAATTTCAATGTTAATTTCAGGCATAATTGTGTTAGTCAAAATTGTGCCATCAAGGAGGGTTAGATTATTTTCATCTAATTTAACATCGGTCAAGTTAGCTCCCGTTAAATTAGCTTTGCTCAAATTGGCTCTTGTTAAATCAGCTTTGCTCAAATTGGCATGACTTAAATCGGCTCCTGTTAAATCAGCATTAGTTAAATTAACCTCCAAAAGATTAGCCTTACTGAAGTTACATCCCATCAATTTTGCATCGGAAAGATTGGCCTCACCATCCATTAAATTGACTTGGCTGAAATTCAGTCCCCGAAAATCTCGTTCGCCAATTTTGTGCAAATATGTCAATTCTTCCGTGCTATGAATATCGGGGTGATATTCATCGGGTGCATAAACGGCAATCATCGCTTTGACGTAGGCGAAAAAATAAGCCTTGAGAATATTTTCATGGGTGTAGATGGTAATCACTTCTTTACCATCATACTCAACCACCGCCTTGACAGTTACTTCTCCTTGTTGACCCGGTGTCAAGTTGGCTAAATAGATAGATTTAAGGGTATGTTTAACCTCAACTAAATGAGCTAGAGCCTCATTAAAAGCAGTAAAAAGTGCATCTACTGAACTTTTTTTAAAGGCCGATTCAGTGTAACGCTCTTGGGTTTTTGTATTGCATAAGATAACTGTCGCAGAAGTTAAATTGTTATTGGCACAGAGAATTTCAAAGTTCTCAATTTTCCAGCCTTGAAAAAGGAAAAGATTATCTTCAAAGAATAAGTTTTGTTGAGGCTCGTTTTCTAAAAGCTGATTGAGTTTTACTTTTTCATTTTCCATTGCCGCTTTACCGAGATTTTTGAGAGTTCTTTCGATAGAAGCTGGCGAGGTATCTTCCCCTAAAAACTGTAAGAATAAGGAAGGAGAACCCACAAAAGGATATCCACTGGCAATGAATTCTCGATCTGCGATGGTGATAATACCTGCTAGGCTATACTTTCTGGCAATCTCAACTTGAATTGCCGTTTTTAAATTAACGTTGGGATATTTTTCTAGGTCAATTTCTTTCAAGTTAACTTGACCGACGTTAATTTTACTCAGAAGTTCAATGATCAAACGATTGGCATATTCTTGAGATTTCAGATTTTTGATATTATGCCAAATTTTGATTAATCCCATTTCTCCAAAGTAAGGATTAATTTTTCCCTCTAAAACAAGTCCCATAACCCTAGTAGCTTCACTGTTAAGAGTCGTCTGATTTCGTAATAAAAACTCTTCAATCAGAGCAGCGTCAATTAAGACTTTTGGAGCTTGAGAATTGTTATCTTTTGATGGGAATACCTCTAAGTTATCCAGAAAAAAATCAATATTTATACTAGGATGATTAGTCACTTTATGCAAACTAAGCTTGATTTCGTACTGCACAAAATCATCAGATTCGTTTTCGAGATTATTTCTCAAATCCCAAAGTTTTTTAATCACTTGAGGCTCAGGATATTCCCCTAATTTCCTTATGATTTCAGCACGGATATCGCTATCCTGTTCATTGTCTAGTTGAGCTAACAAATCATTAATAATGTCAGCACGGGGAGTGACCGATGTTGGTATCTCGCACAATAACTCTGTGTTTTCCATTTTTAAATCAATCTCCTTGATTGGTGGTCTTCTCATCCGCACTAATTGTGTCTGACAGTAAAAGACTGCTCTAATTGAGAATTTTCAGCGTAGCGTGTTGGCAAAACTCTCACTAATTCATCGTCATTAATGTCAACAAGATAGCCCTTTTTAAAGAGAATCCTTCTTAGGGAAGTAATTCCCAGACGATCACTGTCATCTAACTCAAGGTAATCCTTAAGATGGGATCCTAGATTTTTGTTGAAATCTGCGTTTAGATTTTTGCCGCTGCTATGATTGAACATTTCAGCGAGGTCATCCGCAGAAAAAAGACCTGTAGCCGCCAGATAGAAAATAATTTTGTATTTTTCAGATAGGGGTTCGATTTCTGCCAACAAAGCTTCTAGCTTGGGTATATCCAAACCACAGTTTCTTGCCTGCTTTTGGGCATCACACAGTGACAGGAGCATTTTGTATTTTTCAGATGGGGGTTCGATTTCTGCCAACAAAGCTTGTAGCTTGGAAATATACAAACCACAGTTGCTTGCTTGCCTTTCGGCATCGGATAGGTTTTGGGGCATTGACGAGAGCGTCTTCATGGCTGTATTTTCGAGCTAGTTAGCATATTTTGAAATGGAGTACCAACAATTATTGTTTAATGATAGCAACAATTGTTGGTTAAACATTGCAACAATTGTTGGTTGACATCTTGTCTCTATTTCCAAAGCAAGCACCCAGTTGGGAAACCAACCCCTACCAAATTTGGGGTTTTGCAATAACCAATAATTATTGGTTGATTTCTCTTTTGTCTCATGTAATCCTAGTAGCAAAATAACTTTTTGGTTGTTATTGCAATCCCCTCTAAGCAAGTATCGGTGACTACAAATATAGATATGTTGATTACCTTAAGATCGAAAATCCTCCCAACTACTGTCGATTAGTCACATCTTTCTCAACATTTCAACCCTTTGTAGCACAGGGCTTTCAAGACTCGGTTAACAATCTGGAGTGTCTGTACCGTTATATGCAGGACGGTTGCCAGAAGCAATTCATCCGATGACTATTGCGAATCTATGAATCTATAAAGATCCTGATCAAATCAACTGCCACCTTAGCCATGAAGACACTTAGCCACAAAACAGAAGATTTGAGTATAGCCGATGTCTCATCCTATTACCCCGATCAATGGGTGGTCGTAGAGATCACTGGTCGCGACAAATATGGCTGGCCAGAGAAAGGTAAGGTTATTGGGTATTCAGACGATAAAAGTAAGCTGATACAAGAGACTAAACATTTGAAGGGAGACTTATATTTGTTTTATACAGGTCTTGTTGACGGAAGTAAAGTTGCTTAAAGTTGATAATGAGTCTTGGCTATCAACGCTACAGCTTTTATCCTTACTCCATCATCCTTAATCTACATGGCCGTCATTGTCGTTGAACATACATTTGAGGGAGACCACAATCTTGAGAGATTGTCTATGTGGGTGATTCCAGTCACTGTTGAGTTTAACGACAACCGAAGAACGGTTAATGTCCTACTAGATACGGGGTCACAGGTGACTGTCTTTCATCCAGATTTATTAGACTTTCTAGATTTACCGACATCTCAATCATCTGCTCGGGGAAGTGGTGTAACGGGTAGTTCTTGGTATAGGACTGCTAGGCTTGATAGACTGGAAATAGGTTCTATTTTGTTTAGTGAAACAGAAGTTTTTTTTGGCTCTCTTCCGGGAGTATTCTCAAAATACTATATTGATGGGATTTTAGGAGGGGACATTCTCAAAGAATTAAAGGTAATCATTGATTATCCTCAAAAAACTCTTAAACTAGAAAAGCTATTTATTTCGCTTTAACGTGGGTTCCTCTATTATTCATCAAGATTTAGGAAAGATTAAGTGTCTGATAATCTCCAGCCAACTCAAAAACTCAAAATTGTTTCCTTAGAACCTAAAATTGTTGTTGTACAACGAGATGATCTGAGTCGAAATACTGAAAAATCTGGCGAAAGTGAAGATGAGTCCGTGATTTTAGCTCCACTCTTCATCGATCCTGAGCAGGCAATTGATGACTTAAGCCAGTTGATTGATAAAGTTCATGATGAGTTTAATAATGCTTGCAAAAAACGGAATCTCGAATGGGAGGCTGAATTAGAGTTAGGAATGGAGTTTGGAGTCAAATTTACAGCAAAACTTAAAATATCACCGAAAAAAGAATGAACCGCAATTGTGCCTTTGTAGATAACGCCCACCTGTGGGCAATGCCCACCATCTGTTATTATGAGGGGTAGATAGGGTCTTCCTAAAAACTAATCAAGGATTTAAAATACGTTCGCGGTGGTAGGGTTGCTTAAAAATGTTAGAATCTATACAAAAAACACAATCTCCTTTAGCTTTAGCCCCTGCGTTGGCAGCTGCCATTAAACGAGGCGAAGAAGCGAAGAAGCGCTTCCTATCTAAGCAAGGCGGAACCTTAACCAGCGCCGAGGTTTGTCGTGTTTTAGCCTGTAGTTCTTTGGAGTTAGAAACTATGAGGCTCAATCATCAGGTCTTAGGTTTATCTGTCAACGAGGAATTAGTTTATCCCGCTTGGCAATTTATTGATGGCAAAGTTTTGTCAGGTTTAGACCAAGTGTTAGCCGTCCTAAAAGAAGACGGTGCTTGGACACAAATGCTCTTTCTGCTCACGGGTGATATTCGTTTAGAGGGAGCAACCCCGCTAGAAAAACTCCAAAAGGGAGAAATCGAGCCAGTGGTTTTGGCCGCTAAGTGTTACGGGAGTCATAGCGCGGCGTAATGGGTTTGCCTCCTTTTCCCCTCCCACCAGACGATTTTAGTCAGCGTCAATTGCCCGTCATTGAAACCCCAGGCCCCTGGCTAAGATTAAATAAAACCGGACACCTTTCTAGTCTTCATTTTGACCGCAGTGGTAGCGGTCGTTTCGATGGACCCAATCAGGGCTATGGGCTTCTCTATGTGGGTGATGAGTACAGTACCTTTATTGAATGTTTTGGCCGAACATTTGACGGAGCCGTAACCGTTACAGCCCTAAGAAATAGAAATCTTTTTAGAATTAGAAGTGATCGCACTTTACTGTTGGCCGACTTAACGGGGCCGGCCCTTGTTCGTATAGGAATAGATGCCCGCATTTCTTCCGGTGATTATGAATATTGTCGGACTTGGGGGCAGGCAATTTGGGAACATCCCCAAGGAGTAGATGGGATTAGATACCGTTCTCGTCATGATGATAGTGTCTATTCCGTTGGGCTTTTTGATCGGGTTAGAAACCATTTGCAAGAAGACAACTTAGGTAATTTATACGATGATAATTCATCCTGTTTAGGTGAAATTTTGGAGCATTATGATTATGCTCTTATTCAAGAATAAGTATCTTTTTGCAATAGGTGCATCTCATTTTTGTCAATCTACCAATTGGGATTTTTACGGGGAAACTCTCTTTTAAAATCGGGCATTACTTCCGATTTTATCACTCAATCCAAGCCTTTGGGGGGTTCTACCCCCCAAACCCCCCGTTGGGGGCGTGGCGCCGCCCCCAAACCCCCCGCGCATTAGCTTTTCGGTGGGATGCTTACACGCGATTGTTCATATTTTTGTACCAATTTAAGAGTCACTGATAAGTGCTGATTGTCGGTATTTCTGCAAATGTGAGATGCACCCTTTGCAATTAGACGCAATCTCCCCTATTCAGAACGGCCAAGTGTTAGGGAATTTTCTGTTAAGTTAATAGCAGCCCACTCGTCGCAAAACTTCACTGATCACTGATTACTGATCACTGATTACTGATCACTGATCCTCTTGCCCTATTTTGGTAAAATCAACTATAATGGGGAGAAGTTAATCTTTGCCAAGCTTGAGCAGAGTTAAACTAATCCCTCAGTGAGCAAGCAATTGAACCCTATGCTTAAAATTGCCCTTTTTGGAACCAGTGCCGATCCTCCTACTGCCGGTCATCAAGCCATACTAAAATGGTTATCGGAACAGTACGATATCGTTGCAGTTTGGGCCGCCGATAATCCCTTTAAAAATCATCAAACCAGTCTCGAACATCGTCTGAGGATGTTAAATTTGCTCATCCGGGATATTCAACCCCCAAGGGATAATATACAACTGCGACGAGAATTAAGCGATCGACGGAGCTTAATTAGTGTGGAAAAAGCGCAAACAATTTGGGGAGAACAGGAGGAATATACCCTAGTCATTGGTTCCGATTTAGCTGGACAAATTAGGCACTGGTATCGCAGCCAAGAATTACTAGAAAAAGTCAAAATTCTCGTGATTCCCCGTCCCGGTTATCCTATTAATCAAGATGATATTGAACAACTGCAAACATTAGGGGGTGATTGTCTAATTGCTGATGTATTTGCTCCGGCTGTATCCTCAACAGATTATCGAGAAAAAGGCGATAAACAGGCTGTTCCTGCACCGATTAAAGATTATATCGAAGGTCAAAAACTTTACGCATGAAACCGCAAAATACCCTAGATAATAAATCTCTAGCTGATTTTAAAGTGGGAGTTGATAACGTGATCTTTTCCGTTGATACCCAATTAAATCGGCTGCTGGTGCTTCTGATTAAAAGACGGGAAGAACCCTTTAGTAATTACTGGAGTTTACCCGGGACTTTAGTGAGAAATGGGGAATCACTGGAAACGGCAGCCTATCGAATTTTAGCCGAGAAAATTAGTGTCAATAATCTTTATCTGGAACAGTTATATACTTTTGGCAGTCCAGAGGGAGATTCCCCAGCAGCAGCCGAGAGTTTTGGGAAACGTTATCTATCGGTGAGTTACTTCGCTTTAGTGCGGTTTGAAGAAGCAAAATTAATCACTGAACGGGATTATAATATCACTTGGTATATGATTGATAAAGTGCCAGATTTAGCCTTTAATCACGGTCAAATTTTGGAATATGGCTGGCGAAGATTACGCAATAAAGTAGAGTATAGTCCCGTCGCTTTTGAGGTTTTACCAGAATTATTTACTTTAAATGATCTTTATCAATTTTATGAGACAATTTTAGGTAAAAATTTTAGTGATTATTCTAACTTCAGAAATCGGCTATTGAAATTAGGATTTCTCAAGGATATGGGTTTAAAAGTCTCTCGTGGTGCTGGTCGTCCCGCTAGTTTATATCGCTTTGATGAAAAAGCTTTTGCTCCCTTTAAAGAGCAACCGTTAGTTTTTGTTTAAATAGGAAAAAATATGAGAATTGCTATCGCTCAATTAAATCCCATTGTTGGAGATATCGAAGGAAATGCCCAAAGAATTTTAGAGGCTGCTCAAACGGCATTTAATCAGGGAGCAGAATTACTTTTAACCCCAGAATTATCCCTCTGTGGTTATCCTCCCAGAGACTTATTATTAAATCTGGGTTTTGTGGAGAAAATGTCTCAACAATTGCAATTATTGTCCCAACAATTACCAGAAAAGTTAGCTGTCTTAGTCGGTTTTGTCGAAAAAAATCCCTCGGCAACGGTCAGAGGGGAAAAGCCGTTATTTAATAGCATAGCTTTGTTGAAAAGTCAAGAGATTAAACAAATTTTTACTAAACGTTTATTGCCTACCTACGATGTTTTTGATGAGGATCGTTACTTTGCTTCTGGGAAAGAAAGTCAATATTTTCAAATAACAGAAAATAATGTAAAAATCGGTGTAACTATCTGTGAAGATGTTTGGAATGATGAACAATTTTGGGGTCAGCGTCAATACGCAGTTAATCCCATCGCCGATTTAGCTAATTTGGGAGTGGATTTAATCGTTAATCTTTCCGCTTCTCCCTACAGTGTCGGTAAGCAAAAATTGCGAGAATCTTTATTATCCCATAGTGCCACTAGATATAATTTACCGATAGTTTATGTCAATCAAGTGGGAGGTAATGATGATTTAATTTTTGATGGTGACAGTGTTGCTTTTAACCGACAAGGAGAAGTGATTTATCGCGCTCAGGCATTTACTTCTAGCCTAGAATTGATCGAGTTTAATCAAGATTTGTTACCCGCAGTTATTCATCCTTTACCTGTCGATGAAGATGAGGAAATTTATCAAGCTTTAGTCTTAGGAGTGCGAGATTATGTGCAGAAATGCGGTTTTAAACGGGTAATTTTTGGCTTGAGTGGTGGCATTGATTCCAGTTTAGTTGCCGCTATTGCCAGCGACGCATTAGGTAAAGAAAATGTTCTCGCTGTGATGATGCCTTCTCCCTATAGTTCCGACCATTCGATTAGCGATGCAGTGGCTTTAGTTAATAATTTAGGTATCAAAAGTGAGAAGTTAGCAATTAAAGAAATTATGAACGCTTATGATCAACTTTTAGATGGTCTTTTTGCGGGGACTGATTTCGGTATTGCTGAAGAAAATCTTCAGTCACGCATTCGCGGTAATTTATTGATGGCTCTCTCTAATAAATTCGGACATTTACTATTATCCACTGGCAATAAATCAGAAATGGCGGTGGGATATTGCACCCTTTACGGTGATATGAATGGTGGTTTAGCAGTGATTGCTGATGTGCCGAAAACCCGCGTTTATTCCCTCTGTCGCTGGTTAAATCGGCACGGGGAAATTATTCCCCTTAATGTGATTAATAAAGCTCCTAGTGCTGAATTAAAACCCAATCAGAAGGATCAAGATTCTTTACCTCCCTACGAGATTTTAGATGCTATTTTAGCACTATTAATCGATCGCCATCAATCTGCCGAACAAATTATCGCCGCCGGTTTTGAGGCTGAAATTGTGCAGAAAGTGATTAAATTAGTTAAAAATGCCGAATTTAAGCGCAAACAAGCTCCCCCGGTCCTAAAAATTAGCGATCGCGCTTTTGGCACTGGTTGGCGAATGCCTATCGCTAGTCGCTGGGGTTAGGGGGGTTTTTCAGTTATCAGTTATCAGTTATCAGTTATCAGTTATTAGTTATCAGTTATCAGTTATCAGTTATCACTAACCCAGGCGGGCGTTGGGTTTCATACTTCAACCCAACCTACGTTCTGTTTACTGATTACTGATTACTGATTACTGTTCACTGAAAGGGGTATTCGTGAGAGAGGAAGGGTAAAGAGATTAATTCTCCTGTTGCCTCGCCGATTTGCACTTTTAAACCTTCTCCTCCCGCTTTTGTTTTCACATAACCCAAGCCAAAATCCTCCAGCACACTGGTGAGTAAACCGACTTTTTGGGCTTCTAAAATAATCGGGGTATTGCTGGGGACGGGTTGGCTGAGTTTTATACCCCAAAGTCTTTGTTTTACGCCTTTATAGGTGTTAAGACGGGCGATAGTTTCTTGACCAATATAACAACCCTTATCAAATACAATCGCTCGCCATAAACCGGCCTCTAAAGGGTTATAGTCTTCGGTTAATTCTCGATCGACTGCCGGTCGGCCTTGATGGATTCTCAGGTATTCCCACACCTGCTCATCGGCGGGAGTAACGCCATTTTTAATTAAATTTTCCCAGAGGGGACCGGCTTCGGCGGCGGCAACGATTAAAGTATATCCGGGTAGGTCTAAGCCGGTACCGACGGCCAGTCTCAGGGCGGGTTCAGAAAGGAGATAATGACTATGCTGCACCCCCGTTAAAATCTGCTCTGGAATGGCGATTTTTTGCAGGTATTGCCCGCTTTCAGTACCGATTAGGGTGACAATGGCAAAATTATCGGTTAAGTCGCTAATTTCCACCTTATCGAAGGGGAAAATATAGCGATCGATCAATTCCAGTAAAAATTGACGACGTTGGGGAGAAACGAGGATGAGGAGGGAATCATCGCCGGCGTAAACTGTGACAAAATCGAGGGTACGACCGGTAGAGTTAAGGAAAATTGTCTCACAACCCTGACCCGGTTTCAGGCGATCGATAGCGTTACTGGTTTGATTGTGGAGAAAACGCAGTCGATCCTGGCCTTTTAATTCTAATAAACCCCAATGGGAGCGATCGATTAAAATTGTTGGCGATGCTAAACTTTGGGGATCATTGTGGTAATCTTTGAGAAAATTAGCGGCATACTCTGCCTTGATCGTTTCTAAATCTGCTTTCATTGGGGTAAATTAGCGAATAATTGCTTAATAATGCGCTCGGTTTTCGTTTCCAAACTCTGCCAATCTAGTTCACCGGTGGGATCGAGGAGACTGGTATCGATGGTGACGGTCTCTCCTTCATCGGTGGGATAATCGAGAAAACAGACTTGAAAACAAAGTTCCCAAATATTTACAGTAACGGAGCGATCGAGATAAGTCAAACAGAGCAGATAACTGGGATAGGGATCTTGAATTTCTGTATAAGTTCCTTTCCAGAGGGAATTTTCTAACTGTTTACGCAGATTATCCAGCACCCGAATAAATGCCGGTTGCATTAATAATTGTGCCTGTTCCCAAGCGGTAATATCTTTAAATTTTGGATTCATCTTATCAGTTATCAGTGATCAGTTATCAGTTATCAGATTTGAGGATTAAGTGGGGGGATACCCCTGCCACCCTTGATAAGGGGGGATCTGGCAATTTTTAACACCCACCTACTTATTAAGTGAGCAATATTAAATAGGGTTTACTGAAAAAGTACGGGCGAAGCATTCGGATAGAAAATCTACGGTTTCACCGATAGGTTATTGCCCGAATGCTTCGCCCCTACAGGACGCAATCGCCGCTCAAGATGCCCGGTTTTGAAGCGCGATTCTCTCAAAATCTTGCACCTGTGGGAGCGAGAAAAGCCACAAAACCCTTGCCTTGCCTACATTTCACATTTATTCAGCAAACCCTAAATAGACAAAGACATACATTTCAGCCCTAGAACTATTTTGTTTAACTCTTGGAGATGTCTAATGGCATTAACAGTGCTGTCTTTTCACTGTTTACTGTTTACTGGTTACTGTTCACTGTTCACTGTTTACTGATAACTGGTTACTGATAACTGATAACTGATAACTGATTTAGGCTGTTACTAGGGTTGCTTCCTTAGCTGCCATCATTTTCATCAGGTCTAACATCCGGCAGGAGTAACCCCATTCGTTATCGTACCAAGAGACGACCTTAAAGAAATTGGCATTAAGTTGAATGCCAGCTTTAGCATCAAAGATACTGGAATGGGGGTCGGTGATAAAGTCACTCGATACCACTTCCTCATCGGTATAACCGAGGATACCTTTCATCGGTCCTTCGCTGGCGGCTTTCATAGCGGCGCAGATTTCCTCGTAACTGGTGGCTTTTTCGGTTTTAAAGGTTAAATCCACCGCCGAAACGTTGGGAGTTGGCACACGGAAGGCCATACCGGTTAATTTGCCTTTTAGGGAAGGAATAACTAGGGTTACTGCTTTGGCTGCTCCCGTGGAGGAGGGGATAATATTTTGACCAGCGCCGCGACCACCGCGCCAATCTTTTTTCGATGGACCATCAACGGTGGGTTGAGTGGCGGTCATCGAGTGTACCGTGGTCATTAATCCTTCCGCTAGTCCGAAGTTATCGTTAATAACTTTGGTGATCGGGGCTAAACAATTGGTGGTACAACTAGCGTTAGAGACGATCAGATCCTTAGCGGGATCGTACTCATTGTCGTTAACGCCCAGTACAATAGTACGAATTTTGTCCGGATCTTTGGTGGGTGCGGAGATAACCACTCGTTTGGCCCCTGCTTCTAGGTGTTTTCCGGCCCCTTCTGCGGTGGTAAATAAACCGGTGGACTCAACCACATAATCGGCCCCGGTTGCACCCCAGGGCAGTTGAGCAGGGTCTTTAATCGAGTAACAGGGGATAAACTTACCATCCACGACGATGCCATCTTCTTTCGCTTCTACCGTACCCTGAAAACGTCCGTGGGTGGAGTCGTATTTGAGCAGATAGGCAATATTATCGGGGGGGACGAGATCATTGATACCAACAAACTCGAAATCAGGATTTTGGATACCCGCCCTAAAAACGAGGCGACCGATACGACCAAATCCGTTGATAGCGACTCTTACTTTTGTCATGAAAAAAACTCCTTTGCAGCTGCGATAAGCTTAGGCACGATCAAGAAAAAATAATTTGAGAATTGATTGGCCTTTAGAGAATCACTATATATGCTAATCAGCTTTTGTTGATCGCTAGATGAAGTATAGAAAGATTTTAAGTTTCAGTGCTTCAAAAGCTCTCCTGCAAAAATCAAAAATCTTTCGTTAGGTGAGAAGACAGGAGACTCCGAGACAGGAGACTCCGAGACAGGAGACTCCGAGACAGGAGACAAAAGATAACTATAATATCCATAAAATCTAAGATTATGTCAAATTTATCCGATTTTTTTAGATATTTTGACCTGATAGCGGCTCTAAAACTTACTTTTGCAGGAGGTCTAAAGATAAAAAATAATAAATTTGCTATCCTAGTAGTCCTCACCACCGGCATCGAGAAGGCCTAATTAGGCTCTTCCCGACAAAAAAGTTCTCAGAGAATTTATTGCTCTATAAGTTAAGAAGACATTAATTTTCCTTTAAAAGCCATTTAAAAACCCCGCCCGACTGACATAAATTACCCAAGCAGGATCGGCAAAATATAGCTTATTTTAATAGTTTTTTGCGCCCCAAAAGGTTAGACTCTTGATTACAGTTTGAAAACTGACCGAGGGTTAACCCTCTCGATAATCTGGAGAAATTGTCTATCAACTCTCTTAATCTCATCGTTCATAGATATTGGAGAAATATTCATGGTATCCGCACCAGAAAGACCCTTAACAGAGCAAAATCCCCTTTCTCAAGACGAACTCTACAAAACCCATGCCTATTGGCGCGCTTGTAACTATTTAGCTGTAGGTATGATTTATCTGCGCGATAATCCCCTGCTCAAGGAACATCTTAAACCCGAACACGTTAAGTATCGCTTACTTGGTCACTGGGGAGCAAGTCCGGCCTTAAGTTTTACCTACGTTCACCTCAACCGTTTAATCAAAAAATACGACCTCGATGTGATTTTTATGGCCGGTCCCGGCCATGGAGCGCCGGGGGTACTCGGTCCGGTTTATCTAGAAGGAACCTATTCGGAAATTTACCCCGATAAAAGTGAAGACGAGGAAGGATTACAAAAATTCTTTAAACAATTTTCTTTTCCCGGTCACATCGGTAGTCACGTCACCCCCGAAACCCCCGGTTCTATCCATGAGGGCGGCGAACTGGGTTATAGTGTTTCCCATGCCTACGGTTCTGTTTTTGACAATCCCGACCTAATTACGGCCGTGGTGGTGGGTGATGGGGAAGCAGAAACCGGTCCCCTTGCTACCGCATGGCACTCGAATAAATTCCTTAACCCGATTCGCGATGGTGCGGTACTGCCAATTTTAAACTTAAACGGTTATAAAATCGCTAATCCCACCATTCTCTCCCGTATTTCGACCCACGAGTTAGAAAGTCTCTTTGTTGGTTACGGTTACACTCCCTACATCGTCGAATGTAAGGAAGATGAAGACCTGCTGCACTGCCATCAAAAAATGGCCGCCACCCTAGAACACTGTATCAATCAGATTCGCTCCTATCAACAGGAAGCTCGCAGCACGGGAGTAGCTAAACGTTACCCCTGGCCAATGATTATCCTCCGGTCTCCCAAGGGTTGGACCGGTCCGAAAAATGTTGATGGTCATAAAGTAGAAGGATTCTGGCGCGCTCACCAAGTCCCCATGGGTGGGATGCACGAAAACCCCGACCACTTGAGAAAATTAGAGGAGTGGATGAAAAGCTATAACCCGGAGGAATTATTTGACTATACCACGGGTCAATTTAAGCCGGAATTTAAAGAACTCGCTCCTATTGGTCATCGTCGCATGAGTGCTAATCCGCACGCTAATGGCGGATTGCTGCGTAAAGATCTAAAAATGCCCGATTTTCGTCAATATGCCGTAGATGTCACCCACCCGGGCCAAGTGGAAGCGGAAAATACGGGAGTGATGGGGGTATTTTTGCGGGATGTAATGCGAAATAATATGACTAATTTTCGCGTTTTTGGTCCCGATGAAACTGCTTCTAATCGTTTAGCGGCTCTCTATGAAGTGACTAAAAAAGCTTGGTTAGCTGATACCTATCCCGAGGATTTAGATGGTAGCCAATTATCTCCCGATGGTCGTGTGATGGAGATGCTGAGTGAACATACTTTAGTCGGTTGGTTAGAGGGTTATTTATTATCCGGCCGTCACGGTTTATTTCACTCCTACGAGGCTTTTGCTCATGTTATCGATTCCATGTTCAACCAACACGCTAAATGGCTCGATATCTGCAAAAATCATGTACCTTGGCGTGCTTCTGTTTCCTCTTGGAATCTGTTATTATCCTCGGTGGTTTGGCGGCAGGATCACAATGGTTTTAGTCACCAAGACCCCGGTTTTATCGATTTAGTAACCAATAAAAGTGCCGACGTGGTGCGGGTTTATCTTCCCCCCGATGGTAACTGTTTATTAAGTGTGGCTAACCACTGTCTCAAGAGCAAGGATTACACTAATATTATCGTTGCTGATAAACAGAAACACCTGCAATACTTGACTATTGAAGAAGCAATTAAACACTGCACTAAAGGTATCGGTATTTGGGATTGGGCCAGTAACGATGATGACGGAACAAATCCCGATGAACCAGATGTAATTATGGCTTGCTGTGGGGATATTATCACTAAAGAATCTTTAGCGGCCACGGCAATTCTGCGGGAGGAATTCCCTTACTTAAAAGTTCGCTTTATCAATGTGGTTGATCTGTTTAAATTACAGTCGGAAAGTGAACACCCCCATGGTTTATCGGAACGGGATTTTGATAGTTTATTTACCCCTGATAAGCCAATTATCTTTAATTTCCACGGTTATCCTTGGCTGATTCATAAACTTACCTACCGTCGCAGTAATCAAGAACGTATTCATGTGCGCGGTTACAAAGAAGAGGGGAATATTAATACTCCCCTAGAATTGGCGATTCGTAACCAAGTTGATCGTTTTCATTTAGTAATTGATGTCATTGATCGCGTGCCGAAATTAGGTTCTGCTGCTGGTCATGTGAAGGAACGGATGAAAAATGCTATTATCGAAAATCTCGATTATGCTTTTACCAATGGTATCGATAAGGACGAGATTACTAACTGGAAATGGCCCTATTAATTAGGCTAGAAAGTGGTTTAGGTGATGATAATTTATTAGTTTATTGATAAATTTCATCTTCCTATTCCACCTAAAAAATATTCTTGATTTTCTACAGGGTGAGAGCATCTCAAAAGCTATTGACAATTGGCCAATGTTGAAAAGGGTTAATTAGGGTTTGCTGAATAAATTTGAAATGTAGGCAAAGTAAAGGTTTTGGGGCTTTTCTCGCGAAACAGGTGCAAGATTTTGAGAGAATCTTCGTTCAAAACCTTGCGTCTTCATCGGCCCGCGTCCTGTAGGGGCGAAGCATTCGGACAATAACCTATCGGTGAAAAGGTAGATTTTCTATCCGAATGCTTCGCCCGTACTTATTCAGCAAACCCTAATTAGATTTAATTTACTAAGAAAATTAAAATCATCAATATTGCGAGTTACAATTGTTAAATTATAAACGAAAGCTGTTCCCGCAATAATGGCATCTTCTAAGGACATCTTTCTGATTTATTTTAAAGTTACTGCTCTGACTGACGGACACATTTTTCAATACAAAGACAAGTACTGTTATGTGAAAGCCTCAAACTCCTGAATAAAAGAAAAGGTAATTTTGCCATAATAATCCTGACGAGCTTTGCGAGAAGCAAAACAGGGAAAAGGGTCAACAGAAAATAAGTGGTCAAGTCGCAAGAAGGGACGCGCCTTATGAACAACTCCCGCCAGCCAACGTCAACCAATTTTCAAATAACTCAAACCACGCCGAAAATGAGCATCAACCTGACGGCGAGAGCCAGATTGTTGAACCGCCATGCCAGTTAAAGTAGCAAAGAGAATAGAAATGGCAACAATGAGATAGAGACGTTCTAAACAAGCAGCAGAGCGAACACGAGAATGTTCCCAGTCAAAAACGCCCGATTTACTGCCCTTGAAAGAGATGTTCAATGGGAAAACGAAGACCATACTGCCAGAAGGTGTCAAGGGTAGGAGGTTCATCGCTCAGAATTGCCCAATTATCCTTAACCCCTGGAACAGAGGCTAAAGCAAGATGAGCAGTGATTCTAGCCTCCTGCCAGACTTGAACGTTGCGATCAAAGCAGGCTTGCCGTTTGGGAGGATAGAGTTCTCTGACCTCATAGCCAAAACCCCGACGGCGAACACCGTAAATGAGGGTATCGCAAGGTAAGCGAAGACACCAATGCCAAGTATTTTTCCTGAGCCATTGAATTAATTGCTGATTGGCAAAGCCTCGGTCGGCTAACAGCATGACATTCTCAAAGCCCTGAAGATAGCCTTTGGCTCTGTCCAACAAGGGTTCGTATTTCTCAAAAGCTAGGCTGGCACTACCATGTTCTAATCCCATCCACATCAAGGGGACGGCTCTCCCCCCGCAGACCACCGCTAGATAGACAAAGCAGTATTGATTCCACAACAGAGTGGTATCTATTGCTAGATACAGTCTTTCCCCCTTCTCCTTCCAAGTCTCGATGGCTTTCAATATTAAGGGGATGTATATCTTTTCCACCGCTACTCTTCCATTCTGGCAAAAGCGATTCCACCGTCTCTGATAACTATTGGCTTGTTCGGCTCTGCTTTGTACAAAGGGTTCCCATCTGGCTTGATTGAGACTTTGACTACTGAGTAGGGCTGTCACCATCCAACTGAGGACGGTTAAATGTCTTTTATCCACAAATCGGCTTCCTTGTTCTAGATAGGAATAAACTTGGGAGAAGATTCTGTTCTCGGTTTTCATCTTGTAGGGATTCTTGCTTTTTCCCTATCTACCCAGATATTTTTCTTTTTGGCAACCCTTGTCTTGTCAGGTTTTGACCCACTTGTGTCCGTCAGTCAGGAGCGATGCAAAAAAAATATTTTAATCAAACAAAAAATTTATGGCTCTTCTGGTTTTCGTGTGTTAATTTTTGTTATGAATTAAAGCAAGCAAACAGCTTAAGTCGAAGATGTTCAAAATTGGTAAATCCATAACTCATTCTTTTAATAAGCTTTATTTTGGTATTCATTCCCTCAATTAATCCGTTGGTTGTCTGATTTTCAAAGTAATTACAAATACCTGGCAAATGCTTCTGGATCATCCTGGCACTACTTTCATATAATATCCCGCCTATTCTTATCCATTTTTCCAATTTTCTCTCAGCACCTCTGAACGTTCTACTACTTTGATAAATTTGTCTAATTTCTTCTTTCATTTCCCCGGCTATTCCTAAGCATGGATGTTCTTTCAGAATAACTTCTAGTTGTTGTTTTTGCTCGTCCTTTAAGTCCTCTTTATTCTTCCATAATAAATGAGGTAATCCTTTTTCATGCACCCCCATTAACTTTCTCAATTTATTAAGCTCGTCATTGATGATAGCCATTACATGAAAACGGTCATAGATGATTTTAGCATTGGGAAATAATTCCTTGATCACTGCTGTAAATCCTGACCACATATCGACGCTCACTTCTTTCACTTTCTCCCGAACTGCGTCTGGCTGTGCTTTTAAGGCTTCCATTAATTCTTCTTGCTTATGTCCTTTAATCACATCTAGTAAAATTTTCTTGTCCATATCTACGACCGTTGTGATGAAATCTTTATGTCCTTTTAAGTTACTAAATTCATCTAAGCTTATTCGTTCTGGTGCTTCCCACTCTTCCTTTTCTAGTTCTTTAGCACAGTGATTAAATATTAACTCAACTTCTGACCATCCTAACCCTTCTTCTCGACTTATTTCTTCGATGCTACAATTTTTTACTCTCTCATAAATCATCGATTCATAGCGAATTGTATGATGCTGTCTTAATCTCATAAAACTCAGTCTTTCGCTGATATACTTTTGGCACTTTTGACAATGAAACTGACGGCGTGGTACTTCTAAATATACTGGATTACCTAATATTGACAAGTCTCTGACTAGATTATACTCTGTCTGATTGATTCTGTCTAAGGTTTGATGGCAATTCGGACATTCAATTGTTTCATTTAAAAGAGCAAGCTTTAGGAAAATTGTCTGAGCAATTTTTTGATAATTGACCACTGTTACATTTGGTAAATCGAGGAGTTGATCAAAATTTATCCACATAACCCACCTCCTGTTCTGTGTTACTATTATACCATGCTCACACAGAACCTAGAAGAGCCAATTTATGACATGGTACATCCTAAACATCGGGAAAAGTTACCAGAATTGTCAGTTATAGAAGATTATATTTGCCTGCATTGGCTTTTGATTTGTATCAAAAAATTAAACATAAAAATTGTCCTAGAATTTGTCCCCTATGATGCAATTAATTGGGATGCTTTAAAATTGATGTTTAAAATAATATGTATAAAAAGATTTAGGCTTTTATTTAAAGAACTTTTACCAGAATTACAGCAAATTGATATTAAATAATGGTACAGCCAATACCCGACTAGATGCCGAAATACTAATGTTTTTTTGTTTGTCTAGGATTTAAGAGATTTCCTGTTGCTTTTCAATAGCACGGGCAATGAGAGGAGCTTTTCTTGCTAATCCCTCTAGGGTGATTTCACCTTGTTCATACATTCTAAACAACGGGAAGCAAACCTCAAATCCAAGCGGGGAAATCTGTTGCGCTTGCGAGGTGTTTCTGAGATTTCGGCAGCTACAGGGGAAACTAACGCCCCAACCGATTATGTAACCTATCTGATCGAGAAGCATCAGTAATGGGAGTTCTGATTGATAACAATGTCATTCTTGATTTTCTACAAGAACGAGAGCTATTTGTGGAAAAAGCAGCAAGATTATTTGAGCGTATTGATGCTGGGGAAATTCAGGGATTTATCGCATCAACGACAATAACTAACATTAGTGGATAGAATGCACAAAATTAGCATTCAGGTCTTGATTCAGCAACGCCTTTGACACTGGCAATGATTTGTCCGATGTCTTGAGGAGTGGCACCTGTTGCCAACAGCGATGGGATAAGCAATTCCAGTGAAACTGACGGATCGCCATTTTCAGCTTTGGCAATCCGAGGTTGACTAGAGCCGATTTTATTGGCCAGTTCACTTTGAGTCATTATCTTCTGCCGCTGAATTTTCAAACTTTTGCTAAGAGCTAGTTTGATTTCAACAAGGATAATCTCTTCGGGCGTTAACTCTAAAAAGTCGGAAACGGTTCCGATTTTCCAGCCTTTTGATTCCAAAAGCCCTTTTTTAGTCTCTTCCATCCTCTTATTCCTGCTGATCAGTATCGTATTTACTCAAGCGTTTCTTACAAACCTCAATTACACTTTTGGGTGTTGCTCTTGTTGTCTTATTAAACACCTCAATAATCAAGATTGCATCTTCATCAATTCGATAAATAATCCTCCAATTTTTATCGATGTCTCTAATGCGTAGCTCATGACAATGATAGCCTACACTTGGCATAGGACGCGAATGTGGCAAACCAAGAGGTTCGCCTTCCTGTAGTTGCCTGAGTAAGACACCCGCTTCGATCCGTGCTTCTAAACTGAAAGGTGGGGTCTTGATCTCACCATGCAGCCAAGCTAAAGGTTTGCTTTGATCAGCCATGATGTATTTATATCATATCTGATGTACTAAAATATGGCAATCGCCTCACTACTATCTAACAATTCAAAGGTGGCGGAGCGACGAAATATGAACAGCGAACCTACTTTGAGCAACTCTCAAACTGATTGGTAACAATTAGAGGCAATCAGCGATATTGATAGCGATGTGTGAGATTATTCTTGAGATAATAAATGGCTGGTTATAATTAAATTAACAATGGATTTTAGGTTCGATCCCCCCTGCCCCCCTTGATAAGGGGGGTGCCGGTAGGCGGGGGGATCTCCCTTAATAAGGGGGGCATCTGATAATTTTTAACGTCTACCTAATTATAAGGCCGATGTCTGATAACTGTTAACTGAGCGCTGAATTTAACTTCTTAAAGAAACTTGGAACTGTTTAACTAAAGCTTCTCGCACTTTTGTCATTAAAGGTTCCACATCTTCATCGGTTAAAGTTCGATCGCTGGCACGATAGACTAAACTAAAGGCCAAACTACAATGATTTTCTGGCACATTCTGCCCCTGATAGCGATCGAATAATTCAACTTTTTCTAAGAGATTACCTCCAGCATTTTTGATAGTTTTTGTCAATCTATCTACGGGTATATCTGTGGAAACAAAGAAGGCGATATCTCGCGCTGCCCCCGGATAGGTAGAATAGACCTGTAAACGTGGGGTAATTTTGGCACTATCCCTAAGAGTTGCTAACAGGATCGGGAACTGGATTTCAAAGGCATAAACTGCCTCAATTAATCCTTTTTGCTGACGCAATTGCGGGTGTAGTTGACCGAATATACCTAGGCGTTGTTTGCCAATCCATAAAGAGGCTGTTCGTCCGGGATGAAAACGCGCATCTTCGCCATATTTTTCGTAGCTTACTGTCAGCGAAAGGCGATCGAATACTGCTTCTAAAATGCCTTTTGCTTCATACCAAGTCATGGCCACCTCTTTACCCGATCGCAGCCAACGTCCGGCAGGGAAGAAATCACCACCGAAAATACCAGCAATTGCATCGTATTCGTTGATATTATCCGATTCTAAGCGGAAAACTCGCCCGATCTCGAAGCCATTTAAGGAACCGTTACCCTGAGACTGATTATACTCAAACGCTTCGATTAAACCGTCTAGGAGATTAGTCCGCAAAGCAGAATACTCGACAAAAAGGGGATTAGCGAGGACAACTTCCGCTAATTCCGGTTTAACTAGGGAATACTGGACTAATTCCGTCAAACCCACTGCGCGAAAAGCTTCCCGCAGCCGACGCTGTATAGTTTCCTCAAAGGATAATCCTCCGGCTGCGGTTTTTGCCGGCAAAGTATCGACAAAGCGATCGTATCCGTACAGTCGCGCCACTTCTTCAATTAAGTCAATTTCTCGTTCTAAATCCCGATAACGGTAGTCTGGCACTGTTACAGTCCACAGAACAGGATTTTTTGAGGTTAACTGCAATTCACAGCCTAAATTGCCTAAAATCCGCTCCACATCTTCGGCGAGAATTTCACCGATCGCACCATCATCTAGGGTAACTTGACCCAGTATTTGCTGCAAACGTTCTAAACGCAATTCGATCGAACCACTGGACTGATCGGCGCGATAATCAGCTTTAACCTGACTGCTGACAGTTCCCCCAGCTAACTCTAGAATCAAATCGATCGCCCTTTGACAAGCATATTCCAAAGCGGCGGGATTAACACCGCGTTCATAGCGTCCGGAAGATTCGCTGCGTAAACCCTGCGCTTTTGAGGAACGACGGATAGCGATCGGATCGAATAAAGCCGACTCTAGCACAAGATTAACGGTTTCCTCGTTAACTTCCGTATCTTGACCTCCCATCACCCCCGCTAAAGCTACAGGCTTATTATTGGCAGTAATTAATAAATTAAGCTCTTTTAAGCTTCTTTCCTGACCATCAAGGGTAATGATTTTTTCCCCTTCCTCAGCAAAACGGACCCCAATAGTAACGGATTTACCTCCGGCAAAACTCTGTAAACGATCGCAATCGAAAGCGTGTAAGGGTTGTCCCCACTCCAAGAGGACATAATTAGTAATATCGACCACATTATTGATTGATCGCAATCCGGCAGCCTGTAAACGCTGTTGCAACCATAGCGGAGATGGGCCAATTTTTACCCCCTCGATCACCGTACCAATATAAGCAGGACAAGCTTTATTTTCTGATATTTCCAGCGTTAAATCTTTTTTAGGGGAAAATTCCCCTAATTTCACTTTTGGTAGGCTTAATTCTCCTCCTGTCAAAGCTGCCACTTCCCGCGCAACTCCGATCATACTCAAAGCATCGGCACGGTTAGCGGTGGGAGAAATATCTAAAATCACCTCATCGAGTCCTAAAAGGGGACGAACATCTGTACCTAAAGGGAGATTTTCCTGACTAAAAATGTGGATTCCTTCAGAATCCTTAGTTAATCCTAATTCTGCGAGGGAACAGATCATCCCTTCCGATTTTACCCCCCGCAATTTAGCCGGTTTAATCGTTAAATTGATTTTGGCTAAATAAGTTCCCAAAGTAGCCACAGGAACTAGAATATCAGCCCTAGCATTGGGCGCACCACAGACAATTGTACTAAGATTTTCCTGACCGATATCCACCTGACAGACACTTAATTTATCTGCATTAGGATGGGGTTGGCGATCAATAATTTTACCAATAACCACACCCTTTGCCCATTCTCGGCGATCCTCGATCTCTTCCACTTCTATTCCCGCAATTGTCAATAATTCGGCTAATTCTTGGGGAGATTGGGCGACTTTGACTAATTCTCGTAACCAGTTGATCGAAATCCGCATCGTTAATTCTTGCTTGCCGTTGGTTCTTAACTATTGTAAACCGTGGGTAGTCAATGATTTAGAGATTAGGGACGATCGGCTGTTAAAATGTTAGGGGGAGGATGGAAGAACTGTGTAAATAACCGCTCATTTTCCTTGGCCAGGGGTGATAAGTAGGTAGGTGTTAAAAGTTGTCAGACACCCCCCTTATCAAGGGGGGCAGGGGGGATCCCCCCGCCTATCGGCACCCCCCTTATTAAGGGGGGCAGGGGGGGATCGAACCTAAAATCCATTTTTAATTTAATTATAACCAGCTACTTATTATCTTTGAACAGATTACCGATAATTTGGGGAGATAATCAGTAGTTAGCTATCTATATCAAAAAGGATTATTGATGCCACCCGATCAAATAGAAAACCTGCTCAAGGGAATTTTGAGACAATACCAAAGTTCTTTTAGTGACAAAATCTATGGAGAAGAAAATGATGATTATGATTCGCTTATGAGGGTATTTGGAATTACTCCTAGTTTAAAAAGGGAAAATCGTCAGTATTGGGGCAGGGAACTAGGAATGTGTTGGCAACGTCTGGTGACAGAAGTTTTTAAGGCTAATTGTTTAGATTATCAACCAGCTTTAAAGATTGCAGATGATCAACCTTGTGACTGCATTTTAGGTAGAGATGCCATTGATACTAAATATAGAATTGGTTCGGGAGATTCTGGCACACTTAAAAAGTTTAAACAGTATGGAAAACTATTACAGGAAAGAGGACTTAGACCTATTTTACTGATTGTGCGAGAGGATAACTTACCAGCAGCGATTAAAGCTTGTCATCTGGGTGGCTGGACTGTTTTGCAGAGCCAACAAAGTTTTGATTATATACTTGATCGCAGTGGGTTCGATTTGCTAAAAGCTTTTGATAAATTTTCTGAAACACAGGAGTTTTATATTGCCCGATGAATATCTCAAAAAGATGGCAACTTCTGCACGGTGATTGTAGAGAACTTCTCACTTTACTAGAAGAATCTAGTATATCTTGTGTGATCACAGATCCACCCTATAATTATGAGTTCATTGGCAGAAATTGGGATCATGATGAAATCCAAAGACGCAGAGAACGTATTCAAAACAGTTCCACACTGGTCAAAAATATTCCCTATGGAAGTGGGTTAGCCGGTGGGGTTCGTAATGAGCGTTGGTATCAACGCAATCGCGAAAATGTGGTCAATTATATTGAATGGGCAACAGATTGGTCAAAGGAACTAATGCGTGTTTGTAAAAGCGGGGCTGTTGTCGCTGTTTTTAGTAGCACAAGAACACTGGCTCATATTCAGATTGCTCTTGAAAATGCTGGTTTTTATGCTAGAGATGTGCTGGTTTATAGACGACATTCAGGCATTCCTAAAGGATTAAATATTGAGAAAAAACTTGACAAAATTGGTGATACTAATGCCAAACAATGGCAAGGTTGGCATACTTGCCTGAGAAATGAATGGGAAGCTATAGTTATTGTGCAGAAGCCTCTAAAAAACAATTATATTGAAACTATACAAATGACTGGATTAGGTCCCTTCAAAGCTATACTAAATGACGGCTCTTTTCAATCCAATATTTTAGAGGGCTTTTCTAAAGGACGGGATGAAAATTTTGATGAGCATTGTACGATTAAACCTTTATCATTGATTAGAAAACTGCTCGAGTTATTTCTACCACAGGATAACAGTCATATAGTTCTCGATCCTTTTGCCGGAACGGGTACAACTTTAATTGCCGCTCTAGAATTAGGTTATCAGACTATTGGTATTGAAATTGAAGATCAGTATATTAATATCATTCAACAACGTTTGGGGGAATATTTTGGCAAGATCGGACAAGAATTTGAGGTATTTGATTAGTCAATCAAAAAGTTAACAATAACAACCGCTACGGTAGAAAATTGGCTCGGCAATAAATCCCTCGGAGAATTAAGGAGAGTTAGTCAAGCTTTCGATCAGAACATCATTCTTAATAACTCTTATCTTAAAATACACACAGGCAAAACACTTCTGGGAAAATTATCCCCATCTCCCCTAAAAACAAGCTATCCTAAAGATTGCCATCCCGTTGCGATTCTATCCGTGCCTTACTATTCCCAATATCCCGACGCTTTCACTCCCAGTTATCTGAGCGAACTACAAGGACAGATCCTCGCTTGTCCCCACTTCACAGTTAACAATTTAAATCGAGATTTCGTTAAAACCAAAGGCTTTTCCATCGCTTTTCGACGCACACAAATCAGCGAAGTCGAACGAATGTTTCCCTATTTTAAACCCTATCTCGATCGCAGTTTACAAGCTGACTGCAACGCTTTTTATCTTAACCCCTTACTCCTACAAACCGGTTCACGCGTCGATCCCCATATCGATCGCTCCCTGCGCTCCTATTGTAAAACAATCGATCCCCCGCTCCTAGTTAGCGTCCTTTATGTACAGGTTCCTAGGGATATTCAAGGGGGGGAACTGGTACTAGCAAACCGTAATCGTTCCGTGGCCCAGATTCGTCCTTGTGCTAACACCCTGATCCTCTTTCAAGGAGATCTCACCCATTCAGTTAATCCCGTTAGCTGTTCTGGTATTCGTCTCAGTCTTGTCTGCGAACAATATCGTTTAGATGCGGAAGAATTGCGAGAGATTCCCGAAATGCAGATAGAATCGCGAACCATAAAACCAGAAAAGAAAAAAAAGAAAGATCGGGTCGTTGCACTACAATAAAAGGGCATTTTTGTAAAGATATTCTAGATGGTGATGCGCGAACCGATCGTCGAATTAAGGGGAGTAACTAAAGCTTTCGGCAAGAAAGTAATCTTAAATAACGTCGATCTGAAAGTGTACGAAGGAGAAGCGATCGGCGTGATCGGTCCATCGGGGACGGGAAAATCGACCATTTTACGGTTAGTCGCTGGATTACTGGCCCCCGATCGAGGAGAAGTGTACATATACGGTACAAAACGTCAGAGAACCGTAGAACAGGGGGAAGATCCCCTCGGTGTTGGTCTAGTTTTCCAACAATCGGCCCTTTTTGACTCCCTCACCGTCGGGGAAAATGTCGGTTTTGCTCTCTATCGCCACTCAAAGCTAAAACGAGCCGAAATCCGCGATTTAGTGGAAGAAAAACTGGATTTAGTGGGAATGTCCGGTTCCTACGACCTCTATCCCTCTGAAATATCCGGAGGGATGCGAAAACGCGTCAGTTTAGCCAGAGCAATTATCAGCGATCCCTCGATCGCCGCCGATCGACCGAACATTCTCCTTTACGATGAACCCACTGCCGGACTGGATCCCGTCGCTTCTACCCGCATCCAGACGGTAATTATGGAACTTCTCAAAGTAAAAAAAGCCTGTGGGGCCCATCTCATTGTCACCCACGTCCACAGCACCATCGAAAATACCACCGATCGCATCGTTTTTCTCTATAAAGGTCAATTTCAATGGGTTGGACCGACTCAAGAGGCTTATCACTCCGAAATCCCCGTACTCAAGCAATTTTTTACCGGCAGTATCGACGGACCAATTCAGTGATCAGTAAACAGTAAACAGTAATCAGTGAACTGATAACTCGCATCTGATCACTGATCGCTGAAATCCTCCGATTTCTCCTGTAAGATACTCTGTAGAGATGAGGAGTAATTATTTATGGAAGCTGGCGGTTCACAACGGGGGATTTCCCCAACTCTGCGGCAAAGTGGTATCGGTTTAATGTTACTCGCATCGGGGGGAATATTAATCTGGTTAATCGCCTGGTTAAGTAATTTTAGCTTCGGGGGACGCAGTTATCGAGCCAGCTTCCTTTTTCCTAATGTGGGTGGCATGATGGTGGGAACCCGCGTCGGTTATCGGGGAGTGAGAATCGGGCAAGTGACAGCAATTACCCCAGAACCGGAGGGAGTCGCCGTAGAAGTGGAGATTTCGCCAGCAGATCGCCTAATTCCCAGTAATTCCCTCATCGAAGCCATTCAATCCGGTTTAGTGGGTGAAACCACGATCGATATTACTCCCCTGCAAGCTTTACCCGTCGGTGGTGTTAAAGAACCCCCTTTGAGTCCTAACTGCAATGGGGAGGTGATTATCTGTAACGGTTCCCGTTTACAAGGGCAATCGGCACTAAATGTCAATACCTTGATCAGATCTTTGCTGAGAATTTCTAATCTAGTTAGTGATCCCGATATGGTGGCCGGATTTCGTTCCTTTACCCAGCGCGCTGCCAATGCCTTGGGAGGACTCGATCGCTTTAGTGGTGAGGCAACCACCGCTTTAAGCGAGGTTCGTCGCAGCGGTACTCTGGGTAAACTTAATTCGGGGATGAGATCCCTAGAATCCTTACCGCAAGTATCCGGTTCCCTCGATCGCCTTTCTAGTGATCTTTCCGGTGTCGGGGGATTGAGTCAGGAAGCGACTACTTTACTGAGAAGTTTACAGGGAAGTGGCGGCCTGAGAAATTTAGACGCTACCCTAGTGGAGGCCCGAAAAACGCTGCTTTTGGTGGGACAAACCACCGAAGAACTGCGGGTTTTTTTGGCAGCTAATCAAAATCGTTTAATTGCCACTCTCGATAGTATCAAAACTACCAGCGATCGCCTACAAACTACTCTCGCTGCTTTGGATCCGATTCTGACGCAAGTGCAGAAAAGCCAAATTATTGAGAATTTAAACACTATTTCGGCAAATGCTGTTAAATTAAGCGAAAATTTGGGTAACTTTACCGCTTATCTCTCCGATCCTGCCACTGTTGTCACCCTACAGCAACTCCTCGACTCCTCTCGCGCTGCTTTTGCCAATCTTCAGAAAATCACCTCGGATGTGGATGAAATTACCGGTAATCCGCAACTGCGACAGGAAATTATCCGTTTAATCCAGGGTTTAAGTCGTTTGGTTTCTTCTAGCGAACAACTACAGCAGGAATTCGCCCAAGGTCAAGCAATGACAAGAATGGCCGCCCAAATTGCGACAATAGCCCCAAATCCCGCCCCTAATACCCCAGAAAAAGACCCTAAGAAACCTGAATCTGAGTAGCAGAATTTGGGGTTAGGGGTTGGGAAAAAAAGTCCGATCATTTGTACTAAATTTTTCAAGACCCTGCTAGTGTGCCTAATTTTTTGTCATAGCTAAATGAGGAATTTCTTCACCATGTTGACGATAACTTTCTTTAACGCCTTCCCAAGCTAAAATTAATTGATTGAGTGCTGTTTGGGGGCTATCAGCAAAAGCGGAAACGCTAGGAATTTCTACTAAGTATGCTATCCAATCTCCCTCCTCATCTTGGAAGATATTAATGCTAAAACCGTTAAAATCCTCGGTGGTTGGATTCATTTTCTTCCTCCTGTATTTTTAAAAATTGTTTAACTTGATAAGCTTTCGCTTCACCGTTTTTTGTCTGTTGAATAGATAGACGGACTCTCTTGGATGAATACCAAATGTGATGACTTCCTGTTTGATGGTCAAAAGTCCAACCACAAAGATTAAGCAAACTCTCAAATTCGCTAAAACGTAATCCTTGAGGCGAGTTTTTGGCCTTTTCTAGCCTAGCAGTTTTTCTTTTTTTCCCATCGATCGATCACAACGAACTCAATCTATTTTAGCTTAAAGTTAAAAGAAGGAGATCGCATTTATACATCGCAGTCAGCCATCAGCTTGCAAGAGTTATCTCAAAAATGGCAATTAATTTGGCACGACTACTTACAATCGTTTTGAGATTAGGAGATAAATTTTCATCCAGCAAAAACCGAATTTTCATGCTTTTTGTAAATACTCCTGCTCCTTTTTAATTTTTGCTTTTCTTAAACGATCAATTAAAGGAGATGATGTTTCTAGCCACTGTTGATAATGTTGTTCCCGTTGTCTTTCTAGCTTGACAAGATAGAGATCGATTTGTGCTTGATTGTGATAATAATAGGTCAAAGTGGCATAAATTTTTTCTAAATTTAGAGTTGGTAATTCTTGGAGAATTTCTTGAGGACTATAACCTTGTCGATAGTATTTCAGTACGTCCTCAATGCCAATACGATGTCCTTTTAATTGAATATTATCTACTGCTACAAATTCAAAATAATCTTCTAACTGCATAGGTTGTTACCTCCTAAAACATCAATACTATCCTAGCATATTAAGTAGTCATGCAAAATTAATTACCTGCCCGATCGAGCTAAAACCCTTACGGGGCAATGATCGTCATGTGTAAATAATTTTGCCTAGGTACTTATTAAAAATGTGCCGCAAAATTCAAATTATTCACCGATTTTAAGCCTATCTGAATATTCAATTTAACCCACCTAGTTTAGATGGGTTAAAAAGATAAAAATAGATTAAGATTGACGTTTTAAAGCAGAACTAATTCCTAATACTCCTAAACTCAATAATCCTAGCATTGATGAAGGTTCGGGAACAGCTATCACTGAGACATTATCCAACACAGGACCAGCAAAGCTATTACTTAAACTGATAAACTCAAGGGTAGTGGTTGTACTGTTAGCAGTAAAATCCCAAGAATTTGATACCCATCCCATGTTTGAACGGCTTTTTCCTGTTGTGTCAAAAGAAAAGTCAGCAGAACTTCCTCCTGCACTCACTCTCATCTCTTTAATAGTAGGACTTGCGTTGGGATTACCCGCCAGATCAAAAGTCACCCGATAAGTCCCACCGACAGTTGTGTTAAAGGTTTGCTGAATTCGACCAGCATTCCCTCCAGATAAATCCAGACTTCTAGAACCATTAGAAGCTTGCCATACTGTACCTATATAATCAATTGATCCTTGGCTAACCGTCCATCCTGTAATTACCGTGGAAACAGCATCAAGTGTTTGAAAAAGACCAGGGTTTGCACCGTTCTCAAAACTGCCATTTTGAACCAAATTTGCTGCTTGTACAGGGGTGACTATCAAAGCACTTACACCAAGGACAGAGGAAGCAATTGAGAGCTTTAATAAGCTATGCTTACCCCCCCCCGAAAATCAATTAGTTTTGCTAATTTTTGCGTCATGACTAAAAACTCGACTTTTACAAGAACGGCCTCATCATAGCAGAGAAAAGCTTATAAAATAGATTAACTTTTTGGCTCTTCTCGACTTTGTGTGACAATTTTTGCTTATATAGTAGCGATCGATCTTTGTGTCCTTTGTGTCTCTGTGGTTGGTTCCACTCACTCGCCCGCAAGAATGTATCTTAGAATACATTTTACCCAATAAACCTGGGATATCCGAGAGACTTGTGGCCAGATATAATTAAGGGGTATTTGGGGGAAGAAATTGGATTATGGAAGAACTTTTAGAATTAAAAGCTTTACTCTTAAAAGGTGATATTAAAGGTTCACTGGCGATTGTAGAAGAACTTGAAGATATGGGCAAAAATGGGATTATTAGCACCATTCGTAGTTATGCTGTTATCTTATTACTTCATTTAATTAAACAACAGGCAGAAAACCGAACCACTCGTTCTTGGGATGTCTCCATTCGCAATAGCGTTAGAGAAATTCAACGCCACAATAAACGCCGAAAAGCAGCAGGATATTATTTAAGTGATGAGGAATTAACAGACACTTTAAACGATGCTTATCTTAATGCTTTGGATGCCGCTCCTCTAGAAGTCGAAGCAGCTTGTTATCAATCGGAGCAACTAGAAGCTATAATTAACAAAAATAAACTGATTAGCGATGCTTTTATTTTAATCAAAACCGTCTCTCCTTAGAAAGATTATGACAGACTCAATCTCTCAAGAACAAGCCCAAAAAATGTTAAGTAGCTGGTTATAATTAAATTTAAAATGGATTTTAGGTTCGATCCCCCCTAGCCCTAGGGCTGTTTCATTCTCCCATCAGAATATCAAAAGTAAAAGCGATCACTATCAGGTAAAATGAGAAGTGACCGCCAACTTTTTAAATATATGTTGAGCTTAATAGAAAAACTAAAACAAGTCAAGGACTTTCGGAAAGATAAAGGAAAAAGACACCCTTTATGGATAGTATTAGTAGTAATAATACTAGGAACAATGCTAGGATACTCAGGTTATAGAGAACTAGGAGAGTTTGCTAAAAATAATCGGCACAGGCTGAGTAAAGAATTTAACATAATTCCAGAAAGAGTCCCATCCTATTCAACAATTAGAAGGGTAATGATGGGAGTTGACTGGCAGAGTTTGTTAAAAATGTTTAATGAATGGGCATTACAAGAATATGGACAAAGAGATGATATAAATTGGCTAGGCATAGATGGAAAAAGTCTCAAAAACACCCTAAAGAATCCTAACAATGAACAACAAAATTTTATCATGTTTATCTCATTGTTTAGTCAAGAAAGTGGCTTGGTATTACACTTAAAAAGAATCGAAAACAAAAAAGGGTCTGAAATCGACGAAGGGCAAGCTATAATTGAGGATTGCTCTCTCCAAAATAAAGTTTTTACTGGGGATGCTTTACACTGTCAGAAGAAAACAATCAGCTTAATAGCCAAGACTAAAAATGACTATGTTATCACCGTTAAAGGAAATCAGAAAAATCTTTATAAGCGAATACAAGACCTGAGTAATTCCTCAAAGCCAGAAAGTTGCTTTCTCGAACAAGATAATAGTCATGGACGAAAAATATCAAGAAAAATAGAAGTTTTTAAAGTGAGGAAAAATGAAAGAAAAGGGTTTGAAAATCTGCGAAGAATTGTTAAAGTAGAAAGAAAGGGTAGTCGCGGGGATAAAACTTATGAGGAAACAGCTTACTATATCAGTAGCCTAACCGAATCCGCCGAAGTATTTGCTAAAATTATTCGAGGACATTGGAAAATAGAAAATCAGTTACATTGGGTAAAAGATGTAATTTTTGAGGAAGATAAAAGCGAGATCAGTGATTTTCAAGCGGCCAGCAATTGGTCAATTCTCACAACTATAGGATTGAATCTTTTCAGAGGTTTGGGTTTTCTCTCAATCACAGAGGGACAGAGGTGGTTAGCTGAACGTTGGGAAAAACTGATAGTTTTATCGACGTAAGAAGCAGAAAAATTAGCTAAATTAACAGGATGTACTCTCAGAAAATTTGAAGAGAGATAGGCTTTTAGTGGCTTGGGAACAAGCTTTATCAATTTATTCATAATAAATTTGGCAGAAGATTAAAGATTAGTTATTGTGACTAACTATTTTGATTAGAAAAAGATAAACTTGAGAATCTTCAGTCAAATTTATTGACTCAAAATTAGCTGTACTTAATTTAAATGAATCAACCCTACCCCTAGCCCCCCTTGATAAGGGGGGAAGCCGAAGGCGGGGGATCCCCCTTGATAAGGGGGGAAGCCGAAGGCGGGGGGATCCCCCTTGATAAGGGGGGAAGCCGAAGGCGGGGGGATCCCCCTTGATAAGGGTAGGGCTGTTTCATTCTCCCATCAGAATATCAAAAGTAAAAGCGATCACTATCAGGTAAAATGAGAAGTGACCGCCAACTTTTTAAATATATGTTGAGCTTAATAGAAAAACTAAAACAAGTCAAGGACTTTCGGAAAGATAAAGGAAAAAGACACCCTTTATGGATAGTATTAGTAGTAATAATACTAGGAACAATGCTAGGATACTCAGGTTATAGAGAACTAGGAGAGTTTGCTAAAAATAATCGGCACAGGCTGAGTAAAGAATTTAACATAATTCCAGAAAGAGTCCCATCCTATTCAACAATTAGAAGGGTAATGATGGGAGTTGACTGGCAGAGTTTGTTAAAAATGTTTAATGAATGGGCATTACAAGAATATGGACAAAGAGATGATATAAATTGGCTAGGCATAGATGGAAAAAGTCTCAAAAACACCCTAAAGAATCCTAACAATGAACAACAAAATTTTATCATGTTTATCTCATTGTTTAGTCAAGAAAGTGGCTTGGTATTACACTTAAAAAGAATCGAAAACAAAAAAGGGTCTGAAATCGACGAAGGGCAAGCTATAATTGAGGATTGCTCTCTCCAAAATAAAGTTTTTACTGGGGATGCTTTACACTGTCAGAAGAAAACAATCAGCTTAATAGCCAAGACTAAAAATGACTATGTTATCACCGTTAAAGGAAATCAGAAAAATCTTTATCAGCGAATACAAGACCTGAGTAATTCCTCAAAGCCAGAAAGTTTTTTTCTTGAACAAGATAATAGTCATGGACGAAAAATATCAAGAAAAATAGAAGTTTTTAAAGTGAGGAAAAATGAAAGAAAAGGGTTTGAAAATCTGCGAAGAGTTATTAAAGTAGAAAGAAGGGGTAGTCGCGGGGATAAAACCTATGAAGAAACAGCTTACTATATCAGTAGCCTAACCGAATCCGCCGAAGTATTTGCTAAAATTATTCGAGGACACTGGAAAATAGAAAATCAGTTACATTGGGTAAAAGATGTAATTTTTGAGGAAGATAAAAGCGAAATTAGTGATTTTCAAGCGGCCAGCAATTGGTCAATTCTCACAACCATAGGATTGAATCTTTTCAGAGGTTTGGGTTTTCTCTCAATCACAGAGGGACAGAGGTGGTTAGCTGAACGTTGGGAAAAACTGATAGTTTTATCGACGTAAGAAGCAGAAAAATTAGCTAAATTAACAGGATGTACTCTCAGAAAATTTGAAGAGAGATAGGCTTTTAGTGGCTTGGGAACAAGCTTTATCAATTTATTCATAATAAATTTGGCAGAGGATTAAAGATTAGTTATTGTGACTAACTATTTTGATTAGAAAAAGATAAACTTGAGAATCTTCAGTCAAATTTATTGACTCAAAATTAGCTGTACTTAATTTAAATGAATCAACCCTACTTGATAAGGGGGGTGCCGATCCCCCCTTAGTCCCCCCTTTAATCCCCCTTAATAAGGGGGGCATCTGACAACTTTTAACGCCTACCTACTTACGTTGGTTAAACAAAAATCGTGACACCGTGATTGATTTATATAAAAATCAATACATTGCCTATAATGAAAAAGGAGTCATTGCTCACGGTGAAAATTTACAGAATGTTCTAGAAGAAGCCAAGACAACCAATCAAGAATTTGTCATTTATCTTGTTCCTCGTTGTCGTTATTCTATTCAAATTCTACCCCTTCAAGTTTAAAGTAGTTTAAGATGATTTTGACAACGGCAAAATTCTATGAAAATAACCCTTTATCAACCGACATTATCTTTATTATTACTGCTGTTGCTATCCGGTGGTTGTGCAGTCAATCGGGAAAAAGAGAAAACCACCACCCCGCAAGCGTCTCCCCTAGCAGAAATCGTTCCTTGGCAGATGGTCGAACGGGTTACTATTTTAAAAGCCGATCAGGATCCCATCTATGCTTTGGCCATTAGTCCCGATAACTCCCTGCTGCTGAGTGGTAGTTTTGACGGCACTGTTAGGGAATGGGACCTAAAAACCCAAAAACCTCTCAGGACTTGGCAACTAGGAGATACTGTTAACGCTATCCAATTTAGTCCCGATGGCAAGAGTTTCGTAACTGCCGATGCGGGGGGAAAAGTGCAACGCTGGAATACGCGCACGGGAAAATTAGAAATGACCTATCCTGGCCATGCTTTTCTCGTTACTGATGCCGCTATTTCTCCCGATGGCAAAATTTTGGCCACGGGTAGCTGGGATCGTACAGTTAAACTCTGGGATTTTCAGACGGGTACACTGTTAAAAACCCTGCGCGGTCATAATCATCCGATTCAGGCGATCGCATTTAGTCCCGATGGTAAAGGAATTGTCAGCGCCGATTACGATGGTTTCGTTAAACTGTGGAAAGTGAGTACCGGTCGCTTTATTCGGGCCTATGCGGGGAATTTATTCCCCGTTTATCGGGTGCTTTTTTCCAAGGATGGTAATACCGCCGGTACTGCTAGTCAAGACGGTTCGATCCGCGGTTGGCAAGTGAAAAGCGGCATCGGCACCACTACTATTCTCGCCCATAACGACGCTGTTACCGATATGGCCCTGCTGGATGGGGGTAAAGTTTTGGCCAGCACTTCCGGGGATGGAACTGTCAAATTTTGGGATGTTAATACCCGTCGGCACTTGAATACTCTCAAGGGAAACGTCATCTTAAGAATGGTTGCCAGTCGAGATGGTCGTTGGTTAGTCACTGGAGATCGAGACGGTGCGATCGCAATCTGGCGGGGAATCTAATTAACTATAATTAAGACTAGAGTGTTTTCTAGGGCGAAATATAGCTATGGCAGCAGTGATTTTAAACTTAGATACAGTCAATCTCAGCGATGAGCAGTTTTACCGTCTCTGTCAAGTTAACCCAGATTGGCAACTGGAAAGAAACGTTCAAGGAGAATTAATTGTGATGCCACCTGTTGGGGGAATTAGCGGCAACCGAGAAGCCGATTTTATCATTGACTTAGGTATCTGGAACCGTCAAACCCGATTGGGTAAAGTCTTTAGTTCGGCGACGATTTTTCGTTTACCGAAAGGCGGAGATCGCGCTCCCGATGCCGCTTGGGTGAGTTTAACTCGTTGGCAAGCTCTGAGTCGAGAAGAACAGGAGAAATTTCCGCCTATTTGTCCCGATTTCGTCATTGAACTGCGCTCCCGTAGCGATTCCCTCCCGGAAATTCAAGCTAAAATGCGGGAATATCTCCACAGTGGTTTGCGATTAGGTTGGCTAGTTAATCCTCAACAACAACAAGTGGAAATTTATCGTCCTCAGCAACCCGTAGAAATTATGGAACTACCCGCTAATTTAAACGGAGAGGATGTCTTACCCGGTTTTAGTCTATTTATCTCTATTTTTGAGTAAAATATCCTTAAAACCCAGGTATGATCAGACCTCTGGTCAAAATCAAAATAGGAGTCGCTCGTCAGTAGTCAGGGTAAATTCAAGGACTTTTTCCCTGAAAATTGGCTAATTGACCCCCTGAAAATCGGTAAAACCCCACACCCCACACCCTACGCCTAGGAAAAACTTTGTCAGCAAACCCTAACTATGACCACCGATACTGTCACCACTCCCTCGCCCCAAAAACTCTGGTTAGCAGCCATTAAACCACCAATGTATAGTGTGGCAATTATACCGATTATTCTGGGAACAGCGATCGCTTATCAGGAAACAGGTCGATTTTCTCTGCCGATTTTTGCCACTTTTATCCTCTCAGCTATTTTAATTCTCGCTTGGTTAAATCTCAGTAATGATGTTTTTGATGCCGATACCGGGATCGATGTCAATAAGGCACATTCGATTGTTAATTTAACCGGCAATAAATCTTTAATTTTCTGGCTGAGTAATCTTTTTCTATTATTAGGCATCGCCGGTATTTTTGCTATTAGTTATGGGCGAGGCGATTGGATGCTCCTAGAATTAATCGCCCTCTGCTGTTTTTTGGGCTATACCTATCAAGGTCCTCCCTTCCGTCTCGGTTATCAAGGATTAGGTGAAATTATCTGTTTCTTTACTTTTGGACCCTTAGCGATTGCCGCTGCCTACTATTCCCAAGCTGGTGCTTTTTCTCTCTCTAGTCTAGCGGCTTCAATTATTATCGGGATTACCACTTCTATCATCCTTTTTTGTTCCCATTTCCATCAAGTCGCCGATGATCTCAAAGCGGGTAAAAAATCACCTATTGTCCGTTTAGGTACTTTAAAGGGTTCTAAAGTTTTAACCGTAGTGACGGTTCTCGTTTACGTTTTAACGGTAGTTTTTGTCCTGCTCCAGGTTTATCCCCCTCTCACTCTTTTAATCTTCCTTAGTCTCCCTTTCGCTTGGCAATTAGTCAACCACGTTAACCAAAATCACGACCAACCTCAGCTAGTCAGTAACTGCAAGTTTATAGCGGTTAATCTTCACTTTTTTAGTGGCATTCTCTTCTCCCTTGGCTATTTCCTTGCTTCCCGTTGATCAACACGATTTTTTTTCTTAAACCCCTTTATCAGTTATCAGTTATCAGTTATCAGTTATCAGTTATCAGTTATCAGTTATCAGTTATTAGTTTTGAGTTTTAAGTTCAGTGATCACTGTTTACTGATCACTGAAAACACTTCCTCATTCATAATTCATAATTCATAATTCATCGCCACAAATCAAGGTTAGCATGAGTGAACAACCCCTCGGATCGGTTATTCAAGGTTCCCTGAGTGAAGGTTTAGAAATCCGTCTTTATCCGGATATTTCCGTGGAAGATATGCGCGTCGGTAAATTTTTAGTGGTGCAAGGCACTCGCTCGCGTTTTTTCTGTCTCCTCACCGATGTCTCCCTGGGTAACTCCAGTCCCCGGATTATCGCGAATCCTCCCCATCCCGATGATAGTTTTATGCGCGATGTTTTAGCGGGTAGCGGTACTTATGGTACTATTGACCTATCTCCCATGCTCATGTTTACTCCGACTGGAGGTAATTCCCCGGCAGTTTCTGACACTTCTTTAGGCTCTTTTCAACCCCAAACTAGCGCCGATTTAGAATTACTGCCAGTTAAAACTATTCCCGCCCATTTTAGCCAAGTTTATGAAGCTTGTGAGCAGGATTTTCGCATGGTTTTCGGTTGGGAAGATGACCCCACCAGAAAGAATTTTGCTATTGGTCAACCCCTTGACATGGACGTGCCAATATGTATTAATCTCGATCGCTTTGTGGAACGTAGTAACGGTGTTTTTGGCAAATCCGGGACGGGAAAATCCTTTTTAACTAGATTACTAATTTCGGCATTATTCGCAAACAAGCAGGGGTTAACCTCATGTTTGATATGCACTCGGAATACGGTTGGGAAGCGATGAAAGAAGGGAAGGAGGTTTCTACGGTGAAAGGATTATGTCAATTATTCCCCGGACAGGTGGAAATTTATACCCTCGATCCCGATTCTACCAAACGTCGGGGAGTACGAGGAGCGCAGGAATTATTTTTAAGTTATAATCAGATTGAAATCGAAGATATTCGTTTAATCGGTCGGGAATTAGGTATCTCGGAAGCTAGTTTAGATAATGCCAATATTCTCTATAACGAGTATGGAGAATCTTGGATTACTCAGTTATTAAATATGAGTAACGAGGATATTAAAATCTTCTGTACGGAAAAACAAGGCCATGCGGGATCAATCATGTCCCTCCAGAGAAAATTAATGCGTCTAGATAGTTTGAAATATTTAAGAAGTGTTTGTCCCCACAATTATATCGATCAGGTTTTACAAGCTTTAGATGCAGGTAAGCACGTTGTTATTGAATTTGGCTCCCAAAGTAATATGCTTTCCTATATGTTAGCCACCAATATGATCACCCGTCGGATTCATGCTAATTATGTTAAAAAAGCTGAATATTTTTTACAAACTAAAAACCCCGTTGATCGGCCGCAACAGTTAGTAATTACCATTGAAGAAGCTCATCGATTTCTTGATTCTGCTGTGGTACATCAAACTATCTTTGGAACTATCGCCAGGGAGATGCGAAAATACTTTGTTACTCTCTTAATTGTCGATCAAAGACCTTCAGGAATTGATAACGAAGTTATGTCTCAGGTAGGGACGAGAATCACCTGTTTATTAAACGATGAAAAAGACATCGAAGCCATATTTACTGGGGTTTCTGGAGGGGGAAGTTTGCGATCAGTTTTAGCGAAATTAGACTCAAAACAACAAGCTTTAGTTTTAGGTCATGCGGTCCCCATGCCGGTAGTAATTCGTACTCGCGCCTACGATCAAAAATTCTATGCTGAAATAGGTGCGACCGACTGGAAAGAATTACCCGATGAGGAAGTATTAGCGGCGGCCAAAATTGCCAAAGCTGATCTAGGATTTTAGAAAAATTAACTTTTGATTGTAGAATAGAGTTGGATTGTTTTTACTGTTTACCTCCCATGACCGCTCAAATACCGATCTCGAAGATCAGCTTATACGATCGAGATTTTCAGCTATGGATCGAGACAACCGTTAACCAATTACGACAGGAGGATTTTGCCTCGGTTGACTGGACTAATCTGATCGAGGAATTAGGAAGCATAGGAAAAAATAATCGACAGGCTCTCAAAAGTTTGTTAATTCAATTATTAGCTCATCTGCTCAAGTTAGTTTATTGGCAGACGGAAAGAGAGTATAATGCTAATAAGTGGGAAGCGGCAATTATTGATTTTCGAGTTCAAATTGCCGATCTGCTGGAAGACAGTCCTAGCTTAAAACCTTATCTCCTCGAAATTTTCGATTCTTGTTATGGAAAAGCTAGGCAAATAGTCTCGAAATTGAGCAGGCAAGAAATTCCCAGAGAAGTCATTATTACCCCAGAAGAAACCCTGGATGAAAACTGGTTTCCCTAACTATGCAACAAGGTGATTTAATCGAGATCGAGATTACCGACCTCAACCATACGGGCGAAGGTGTGGGAAAATACCGAGGACAGGTGATTTTTGTGCCGGATACGGTCATTGGCGATCGCATTCAAACTCGCATCACCTATATCAAAAAAAGTCATGCGATCGGCAAACTACAAACTATTCTACAAGCTTCTCCCCATCGTATCCGGCCCCGCTGCATCGTCGCCGATAAATGTGGTGGCTGTCAATGGCAACACATCGAGGACCAATTTCAGCGCCTAGTCAAAAAAGAGCAAGTACAAGAGGTATTAACCAGAATTGGCGGTTTTAGCGATCCTTTGGTTTATCCTCCCCTCACCGGTAATTCTCCCCTCGCTTATCGCAATAAAGCTACCTATCCCCTCGGATTTTCCCCCACCGGCAATGTGCAAGCAGGTTATTATCGTCGCGGCAGCCATCATCTGATTAATCTCAATCAATGTCCGATTCAAGATCAGGCTTTAAATCCGTTTCTAGCAGAGATAAAACAGGATATTCAGGGTCAAGGCTGGTCAATTTACGATGAAAAGACCCACCAAGGACAATTACGCCATTTATCCCTAAGAATTGGCCGCCACACTGGAGAAGTTTTATTAACCCTGATTAGTACCGATAATAATTTACAGGGAATTGAGGCACAGGCGCAGCAATGGCTGGCAAAATACGCCAATTTAGTCGGTGTAACCGTGAATTATCACCCCGAGCGAGGTAATGCTATTTTTGGCGCTCAGACCACAACTATCGCCGGAAGGGACTATATTACCGAAAAGTTCGCCGGATTAACCTATCAATTGGCTGCCGATACCTTTTTTCAGGTTAATACAGAGGCTGCTGAAGCCTTATTTGCGGTTATTTGTCAGAAATTAGACCTTAAAGGTGAAGAAATTCTCATTGATGCCTACTGTGGTATCGGTACTTTTACTTTACCCCTCGCTAAACGGGTTAAAGAGGTGATTGGACTAGAATCCTATAGCTTTTCCCTCGATCGAGCCAAGATTAACGCCCAATTAAATGATATTACCAACACAACCTTTATTTTGGGGGCAGTAGAAAAAACTTTACCGCAACTGACAGTTAAACCCGACATTATTCTACTCGATCCGCCCCGCAAAGGTTGCGATCGATCTGTCCTCGATAGTCTGTTACGGCTGCAAAGTCAACGCATTGTTTATATCAGTTGTCAAAGTGCAACTTTAGCCAGAGACTTGCAATATCTCTGTCAAACAGGCGATTATCAACTGCTAGAAGTGCAAACCGCCGATTTCTTTCCCCAAACTCCCCACGTCGAATGCGCTGCTTTTCTTAGACAAAAAACAGCGAATATGGTAGGATGAAATAGGAGGAAAAACCCGACACTTTAGCCGTTTATGGTCGAAAAGTCAATGGGTAAGGATGATAGCATATTAAAGACCGTTCCAGTCAACTACTTTTTTGATTAATTACCCGCTCAAAGTGGCCTTGATTCTCGATTGGTGTGTAGATCAATCATAAAAATATCTAATCAATCTCAGAGACAGAAAAGGGATAAAACATGACTCATTAGGTATGGCAATCAACTAGATCGACGGTTAAGAGACCTTAATCTTTCTGTAAGAGAACAGTCATTGAATATAAGCTAGAGGTAAAGTGCGTGATTGCTATTTCACTGCCAACAAGCAAACGAAGTTGGAACACCATGAGTTTCGCTTCCACCTTGTATCTTTGTCCGATTTTAGATTTATTGACCGCTAGTATTCCCGAAGAATTAGAACCAGAAATTAGATTAGGATTGCAAGAAGCTTTAGTTAATGCCGCTAAACACGGCAATCATCTCGATCCCAGCAAAACCGTGGTCGTTCACTTTTCCAGCAGTAAAGACGAGTATTCTTGGGTAATTACCGACGAAGGTTGTGGATTTACGCCAGGTTGTCCCCATCATGGCTGTAGTTGCGATTGTCCCAATTTTCCCCCCGAAGAAGCGGAAAATGGCCGAGGACTGTGTATGTTATATCAAATCTTCGACCAAGTTCACTGGAATCAACAAGGAACCCAACTGAAACTTTGTAAACAAATTAAACAGGAACGCTGGTTTAATTAATGACCGTGACCGTGAGAAGGACAGGGAGGAGCAGAAATCGAGCGATCAAGCCAGCCTGTAGCCTGTTGTAGCCGAGGAAGTGCTTCTTCTGGCTGATTATCTAATAAAAACACCAAAGCCGTCCCTAATTGTTCGGCGGCCCGAGCATTACGATTGGCTTTCAGACGATGCCAGTCAATCGGTGCGATCGCCAAACGTTCCGCCAAAATCCGCGCCAATTCCGGGGTAGATAGATCATCAATAGTCTGAGATGCGGAGGAGACAGGGGATGGAATCATAATCAAAAGGTTTCGTAAAACCGTAAAATCGTCTATAACTATAGTTTAGACGCAGGAAATCCCATTGAGTCCATGTCCTTAGAAGAAAACCCGTACCCTAACGATGAATCGGCAGAATTTACCGAAGCAATTGAAGAAGTCGAAGCGGCGATCGCAACACTAAAAGACCGTTATCGACAGATCAACGAAGCAGAACAGCAAAAAAAAGACCTAGAGGCACAATTTAGCCAAATAGAACCCCAATGGCGGGAAAATCCCCTACCTGAACTAGAAAAGGAATTGTTACAAATTCGCGAACAGATTCAAGAATTAGAGGTAATTTTAGAAAGCAATTTACTTAAAGAAGGGGAATTAAAGCGCCTATTCTGGGAAGGAATCCGTCGCGGACTGCTGGGGGAGGTTTTTTGGCAAATTGTCCGCTTTGGTGGTATCGGAGTCTTACTGGGTTGGATTCTGCGATCCTGCAGCGGGTGATTGACTGCACAGGGGACAGTGGGGTATGTTGCCTTGAGAAGCTGATTAGGGTTGGGTTCCATCCAGACGGATTTGACAATTATTGGCATCGAGCGTATCTAGAGGATTGCCGTTATAAGTGCCTTGTTTAACTATTCCCAACAGAGAAGCGATAACTATACACTTTCTTTCTTGGTTGGGATAGGGATTGGCGGCATCGGCGGCGGGATATAATACGATTATCGCTTGGTTTGCCCGCGGCTCAAAGGTTAACCCCGGCACATGACCCCGAAAGGAAAACTGTACCCCCGGACTGTCGCCATCAGGGGGAACATCTGGAAAATTATCCACCACCATAAATACTTCCTGCGGCAGACTTAGGGAACCCGCATTAGTATTAGTCGCCACTAAACAACCCGGTTGATTGGCAGTTATTTGCCGGTAAACCGTGGGACCAGTGCCAGTCCCTTCAGTAAAATTAATCGTGCAAATTCTCCCTAGACGGATGGCTTGTCTTTGGGCATCCCGTAGGGCTGATTGTATAGAATCGGTGGCTTCTTGGACTTTATTGCTATTTAACCAAGCTAATAAATTAGGTCCAGTTAAGGCGGCAAGAATTCCCGCAATTGCCAAAGCTACCAAAATTTCTAACAGGGTAAAACCCTGATTTTTATGGACAGTTAAACGACGCATCGGGAATCACCTCGACAGAACTTTCGGCAATAACATCTTCTTGGTTTTGGTAATCTTTAGCAGTTTTATCTGTTGCTTCGACTCGATAATCAATACGGAGACGATGGGGATTAGCCAATTGCTCAGCAATCTTAAAAGTTTGAAAGAGAGAATAGTCTTTACCGACAATTGGTTTTTCCGCTACTAATCGTTCCGCCGGTATAGGGGTGGTGGGGGGGGAATAGCCGTTAGTTGTCTTCTTAAAGCTGTGGCATAACCCTGATTGATATTTGTACACACATCTGCGGTGATGTATTTTTTATCTAAAGTCGAAGCTAAAAATTTGACATCCTCGAAATCTTCTTGTATCCAAAAGTTAGCTTGAGCTTGTCTTTCTGCCCGAACTTTATATAAGGCATTCACTGCCATTAACTGTAAGGTTCCTGTTAAGAAAGCGGTAATAGTTAAAATGGCAATTATCACTTCTAACATCGAGAAACCTGACTCGGACGACGGTAGTTTTAACGGTATTCCCTTTTCTTTTGATTTCACTTTTCAACCCTCCCCGTTTTTCCTGAACACTACTGGCTTTTTTTAGCTATCAACTACAGAGTACCCAGTTGACATCCTCACCGCCGTAAACGGACGGTGATTCCCAAACCTCACGATTTAGGTTTCTGCTTCTTTCCCGAAGGATTTTTCGCACCTGCCTTAACAGATTTACTCTGTTCTGGTCTTATGGTCGCGACCCGGACTGACACCGCAAGCCCTGCGGCCAAAATATTTTTACTAGCGTTAATATCTCGGTCATGGTGAGTCCCACAGTCTGGACAGTCCCATTTTTGTCTTTAAATTTCAAGGCTGATTTGGTAAATTCGGCACTTCCTCCCTGATGTTTTTTCTTAAAGTTAGGATACTTAGTACGACCAGCAAAGAAGTTAGTAAAAGCTGTTTGTAGGTGTCTTAACCCTTGTTGTAAAGGTACACAGCTAACTTCATTGAGAAAGTTTAATTCTTCTTGTTTTTTCCAATCGGTCAACATTGAAGAAGTTTGAGCGTAGCCTACTCTTTCTTGCTTTTCGTACCAAGCTTGTGTTCTGAGATGGAGTGCCTTATTGTAAACTAATCTTACACAGCCCAAAGTGCGCCGCAATAGCGACTCTTGTTCGGGTGTGGGGTAAAATCGGAACGAGTAGGCTTTTTCCATATCTCACATTTTAGCATATATTTCGTAAATGTGTTAATATTTAACAGTAAAGCCGTCGTAGAACGACGGGGTTTCAGACCCAAAATTTTCGATGATGGGATATTTCTAAGTTTAGTCAGGGAATTCGGGAGCATCCCAATTTTGCAATAAGTATAAATGCTTAGAGACTAAAAACGTTAGCTAAGGCAAAATAAAGAGAAACAATTAAACGGTAGAATCATGAATACAGACCAAAAAGAACAACTAGATCAACATTTAAAAGCCATTGCTCAAATTCTAGTCGATAATACCCCAGAAGAACAACTACGTAGCTTTGAGGGCATTGAAACCGCCCTGCGAGACCATTGGCTGACTACATTGGGTCCTGCCATAGGCAATTTTTTTTTGAATCAGCAACGGGAACCCAAGCAGGGCGAACCAAAAGCGTAAGCAGTATCATAGGGAAAGTCAAGATAAGCGAGAAACAAGCCGATAAACTAGGATTAAGCAAGAATAATCGATTAAGTCCCATGCTGGAGAAATGTTGCTTAGGAGCAGGGAATTAATTCCCCGAAAACCCTATTTTTCAATTGAGTCAGATTGTCTAAGTAGCTGGTTACAATTAAATTAAAGATAGATTCTGGGTTCGATCCCCCCTTAATCCCCCCTTGATAAGGGGGGCATCCGCAAGTTTTTAAGACTTACCTACTTAAACTCTCATGCAGTTAGCATTGTACACTAATCTAGCTTTTGTCTGTGATTACCATCCGCGATCAAGATCACACTTAACCAGTAATATTAGAGCCACCAACAGCTTAACCGCCTAAAATAGCAATTCCTACGCCGATTAATAGAATTAATCCGCCATAAATGACTTCTTGGGGGGGTATTTCACCAAAAATGAACACTCCTAACAGACTAGCGGCGATTGGCTCTAATAAAATTACCATGGTTACTATTGTCGGTGCTACCCATCGCAAAGCCCAGTTAAAGCTAGTATGACCGATTAATTGCGGAAAAATCGCCATCATTAACACATAAACATACACGGATAAGGGATAGCTTTCGTAACCTTGACCGAATAAAAAAATAGAAGGTAATAAAGCTAATCCTGCGGTAGTGTAGGCTACAGTTATATAATTCTTAATATTTAAGCCCTTTCTTTGTGCTTCCCGTCCGAGGAGAATATAACCACTGACGAGAATTGCTCCAATTAAAGCCAAGCTATTGCCCAATAAAGGGTTAGGATAAGAACTACTGACATCTCGATCGGCTAAAACAATCAATAATCCCCCTTTAAAGCCACAAAAATGCCGATAAAGGTTAATTTACTCGGTTTTTCTCGAAACCACCACCAACCCAACAGGGAAACCCAGAGAGGATTAGTGGTGACTAAAGTGGTAGAAGCGGCGATCGAGGTGTAGGATAGAGAAGTAATCCAAGTAGCAAAATGGAGAGCTAAACAAAATCCTGCCCCCACTGCGTAATAATAGGCTTGAATAGCGACTTTTTGGCGTGATAAGGTCAACCAGTTCGGAATTAGAACGACAGAAGCCAAGATCAGACGGGAAGTCGCTAAAAATAAACTAAATGCGATCGTAGCATTACCTACCGCTTCGATCGCTAACCGGATAAAAATTGCCGATGCAGAAACCGACACCACACCGATAGTTAAAATAAAAATAATTTTGGCGTTAGAAGGAGGCAAAATAGGCTACGCTTACGCGATGTCAATGATGTTATTCACCAGTTATTTTAACCGTAGGCAGTAGCCGGTCGTCAGTAGCCGGTCGTCAGGAGATAGGAGATTATTTTATTTATTCTCCCCACACCCCACACCCCACACCCCACACCCTACACCCTACACCCCATCACCCCACTTCCCCACACCCATTTACTTAATCTATGGAACTACCAGAATTAAATATAGAGACAATTTGGGCGATTATTAACGATGAAATTGACGACGAAACCGTTAATAAATTGGTTTGGCAAACTTTAGGTTATCGCTACGATGAAAGTCAAGGAAAATGGGATAATAGTCAAGTAGAGGAAGATTGGCGCCGTGAATATCCCGAACCCCCGGATTTTATTGCCAATCGTCCTCCAACAGTAAAATTAACTCGATCGATCTTGCCAGAAAATAAACAATTATTAAAAGATAAATTGGGTTTTACCGGTTATAAAATTGGCGAATTCAATCCCCGCATGACTCGCCGTGCCACCGCCGCTAATTGGTTGTGCTTTTATGGGTTAAAATAGATAAGGAAAGTTATTTTATCAAGCTTCTAGCATGGTCACTATCCCTGTCAAGTCCTCCTCTCATCCCCTAGCATCCTATATTGATCGTCTCACGGCTGGGGAAGCATTGTTAAAAGATACTCCCCAGAATTTGATCGAGGTAGTGGGTATCCTGAAAAGTTACGGAGTGGTGTTAGATGCTTATTCCAAAAATTTAATTTATATTGCGGAAAATCAGTTTTTGGTTTTTTTACCCTTCTTTAAATATTTTAATGGTCAAGTATCTTGGCAGAAATTACTACAACACTGGTGGCACGATCGCATTAATTTTGAGTATGCTGAATACTGTATGAAAGCCATGTTTTGGCATGGTGGGGGTGGTTTAGATAGTTATGTAGATAGTGCCGCTTTTCGGGAAGTGACAGCCAAGGTTATTCAAGCCAAATTTAGGAATAATCCCCTAGTTTTAATTTTAAATAAAGCCTTTCCTGAATTTTTGCCAGAACAAATGCGGATGATGGCCTACTATAGCGGTTTAGGTCAATTTTGGCGAATTATGGCCGATACTTTTTTAAGTTTATCCGATCTCTACGATGCTGGAAAAATTACCAATATTCCCGAAGTGGTGGCACACATTAAGAAAAATTTAGTTGATAATGCTAGTCAAGCAATTGTCTATCAGGTAAAAATCAAAGGACAAACCTATGATCTGATCCCCAAATCGGCAGGATTAACCTTTCTTGCGGATACGGCAATCCCCTACGTTGAGGCGGTTTTCTTTCGCGGAACACCTTTCCCCGGTACAATTTCCTATAATGCCCAAGCCTATCAAATTCCCTACGATCAAGGAATGTTTGCCTATGGTGCTTTGTATGCGGATCCTTTACCCATCGGAGGTGCAGGGATTCCTCCCACACTATTAATGCAGGATATGCGTCACTTTTTACCAGATTATCTGCACGACATTTATAAAAAGAGTTTTCGTCAAGAGGAAGATTTATTAGTCCAGATCTGCGAAACTTTTCAAAAGTCGATGTTTTGTGTAACAACGGCAGCCATTCAAGGATTAGCACCTTATCCTTTAACTACCACAGATTTAAAAGAACAAAAAGCCAATCGCATCTATCTAGAAGCATGGATGAATCGCTTTGTTAAGTCGCGATTAGAAGCGGTAAATCAATAATTATTCTGCCGATAAATCGGTAATTTTTGCAGTCAACAAACCCCCTTTACATTTATGTCAGATATTAACGCCCAACTTCAGGATATTTTAGCTCAATTGCAATCTTTAACCGAACGGGTTGCCCTCATCGAAGCGCGGCAGATGTTAGTACCAGACATCGAGCGCTATGGTAAATTACAGCAATTCCTAGCTGAGGGGAACTTTAGGGAAGCAGACGCAGAAACTCTCCGAGTTATCCTCGAAGCTGCCGGCAGAACCCGCGATACTTTAACCCCAGAGGATATGATGAGGTTTCCCGTTAATGTGATTCGGGTACTCGATCGCCTTTGGAAAAATTATAGCGGCGATCATTTCGGTTTTAGCAATCAGGTGAAGTTATATTTTGCCGTCGGGGGTAGTATTAACACCCTGCGTACCCAAGACGCGGAAACGATTAAAAAATTTGGGGAATTGGTGGGATGGCGCAACAAAGATGAGTGGCGTATCGATGATTATGATCACTGGGATTTTAGTCTCGCAGCTCCAGAAGGCTGTTTTCCCGCTCTCTGGTGGAAGTCTCCCTACGGGTTAAAAATGGTGACTTTTTGTTTTACTCGCCTGATAGAGTGCGATTTATAGGCAATGAAAGGAGTTATCGGCTATTTTCGGGCTTTATTGTCCTCCCAATTTGCTCCCACCGGGATAAAAGTGGCTGTGGTAGTGGGGACGATTTTATTGACAATTAACCACGGTTATGCTATAGTTGCAATCCTTATAACTGACTTATGGCGTTGCTGAATTAAGCTATGAATCAGTAAGGAATAGGCACTTCTTGAAACTTCAGATAATGAATTAATAAACGAATAGAGTATCCTAACATTTCTGTAGACTTAGAATAGCAGAGTGTTTTGCGATGCAATCGGGCTAGATAATGTCTTAAACGTGTGTTCTCACCCTCTACTCTGGTCATATAAGTCTTACTAATTATATGGTCGCCCTCTGCTATAAAACATGGATAAACTGACCATCCATCACTCACATAAAAATAGCATCCCCAAGACTTAACTAATTCCCATAATGGGCGAAACGTTTCGCTACTATGATCTCCGATTACCCAACCTAAAATTCCTTTTTTAAAGTGGTCAACGGCTGTCCACACCCAGATTTTGTTTTTTTTGAGCCAACAAAGGTTTCCAATTCATCCAGTTCCCCTACTTCAGGAATTGTTTCTGGGTCATAGGCGACTGGCAATAATTCTCCCACAGATTTTACCCAATTAATTACGGTCGTATGATGAACTCCCTTTAGCCTTTCTATTCCTCTAAATCCCATCCCATTAACATAGGCAGTTAGGCATTCTCGCTTCGTTTTTTCGTCATAGCCTTTCTGTTTTTCATAGTTATCAATAAATTGACGGCCACAGGTTACACAAATATGATTTTGTTTACCTTGTTTATTGATGCCATTTTTACGGATATGGGTAGATTTACATTCAGGGCATTGCATTTTGATTTCCTCCATTCATATCTCTATTATGCAACGCCCTGACTTATCATTCTTTAGCGATCGCTCTATTGGAATAAAGCAAAAATAGATATATGATCAAGACAAGATCTGCTTTCATAGCGATCGAGACGAATATTCAGGAGTTCGATTTACCATGGCTACTGTTTTATTGAAAACTGGCGAGTTCCGAGAAATCCCTGATGATCAGTTAATTTCTTTCCTCGAGGAAAACCGAGATTTGATTCAAGATCGACAATCACGCAGAAAAAGAGCGATTAAAAGACCTATACCGTCCAATGTAACCTCTTTCGAGTCTTTTAAAGTATAAAATGCCAGCAGTATCTACTCTAGGCTAAGATTAACTCCCTTAGCTAGGATTTGCTGAATAAATCTAAAAACCTTGTTGGGTAAGACTTTTAGACTTTTTGTCAATCAAAAAGTACCGGGCATGGGAGTGATCAGGGGGAAAATTCCGGGACTTTTTCCCTGAAAATTAGGTAATTGGCCCCCTCAAAATCGGTAAAACCCCACACCCCACACCCCACACCCCACACCCCACACCCTGCCACCACCGAAAAACTTTTTCAGCAGACCCTAGCTAGGATTTGATAAATGCGATCGCTCTCTTTTCAGTAAGGCACTAGCGAGAAAAATACCCAGTATTGCCAATACAGCCATAGCATAAAAAGCATAAGTGTAAGTACCGAACCAATCGCGAATTCTACCGGTTACTAAAGTTCCGATCAAAGCACCAACACCGTAGGCAGTAAAAACAATACCGTAATTTTGGGCGTAGTGGTCAGGATTAAAGAAGTGGAGAGTGGTAGCGGGAGCTAAGGCTAACCATCCCCCTAAACAGAACCAAAATAGACAAAAAGCCACTAGATAGCTAGTAACCGCCCCTTTTTCAGCCTTGACCATCAACAGACAACCGATCAAAATGAGTGTATAGGCCCCGATCGCTAGATAATGGGGTTTCCAGCGATCGCTTAACCAACCGAACAAAGGACGACTAATACCATTAAACAAGGCAAATAGAGCAACACTACTAGCGGCTAACCCCGGCTCAATCTGAATAATTTCCTCAGCGACAGGACTAGAAATACCGATGGCACTCAAGCCAATTAAAGCACCAATAGCATAGCAAAGCCATAAGCCATAAAATGAGCGACTTTTCAGCATATTCACTGGATAATTGGCCTGAAAGTCGGATTTTCGATTAGCTAAATTGGCGGGAGGTTGCCAGTCTTGAGGGGGTAACTTCATTGTGATCGCAATAATCACAATAATTATTGTAAAGATAATCCCCAAAAATCTTAAACTTGGTCTAACGCTATATTCATTGATCAATCGATTGGCTAAAGGTGCGGTAATCAGGGGAGAAAGGCCAAATCCGATGATGGTTAAACCCACCGCTAAACCTTTTTTGTCGGGAAACCAGCGCGCCACCACTGCCATGGGAACACCGTAAGCGATGCCGACTCCTGTGCCGGCAATGACTCCGTAGGTCAGAATAATTGTCTGGATCTGAGCGGCAAAACTAGCGAGAATATAGCCTAAACCGACGATAATTCCGCCGAGAGCGGTCATCCTGCGAGTACCTACCCGGGGGATAAAAAAACCGGCAATCGGCATAGAAGCGGCATAAAATACTAAAGCCACAGTGTAGGGTAATAGGCTTTCCGTGGCGCTGAGATTTAACTCTGTTTCTAGGGGTTTTCTAAAGATACTCCAAGAGTACACCGTCCCTAAACAGAGTAAAACACCCATTCCTAGAGGTATTAATAACCATCTACCTTTGGCTGCGGGTAATCCCAAAACTGTCAACTCGGAATCATAATTACTGGTAGTCATAGATCGCCGTGACTCTTTCTAGACTTGCTGGCCAGTATTCTAGATGAGATTATGGCTAATAGGGAAAATTTTCCCGAAAATTTTCCGATTAAAATAAGGGGTGAAATAATTCACCCCTTTAAAAGTCTCTCCCCATCTATAGCTGAGGGACTTCTGACGAACTTTAACTAAACTGCCGCGAAGTAAACTTTCGACTTCACAGGGTCTGGAACCATGGTAGCATCGCCTTCTTGCCAACCGGCGGGACAAACTTCATCCGGGTGGGATTGGACGTATTGAATCGCTTTCAGAGTGCGGAGGGTTTCATCGACACTGCGACCAAAGGAAAGATTATTAATAGTAGCGTGTTGGATAACACCTTCTTTATCGATGATAAAGAGACCGCGCAGGGATACCCCCGCATCAGGATCAAGAACATTGTAAGCGGTGCTGATTTCTTTTTTTAGATCCGACACCAACGGATAGGCCACATCACCGACACCGCCCGATTTTCTCTCGGTTTGAATCCATGCTAGGTGAGCAAATTCGCTATCGACGGACACCCCTAAAATCTCGGTGTTGATACTGCTAAATTCGCTAACTCGATCGCTGAAAGCGGTAATTTCCGTGGGGCAAACAAAGGTAAAATCGAGGGGATAGAAGAATAAAACGACGTATTTACCCCGATAATCCGATAATTTGATGGTTTTGAACTCTTGATCGAAAACGGCGGTCGCGGTGAAATCCGGCGCCGCTTGTCCGACTCTTAAGCAACCTTCGGCGGTCATACTTTTAATCTCCTTAATCTAGTTTCTGGGAAAATGCAACTATTTTTACATTCCTTAACAACTATATCATAGTCATAACGATTTTGAGTAATTGGCCGTTAGTTGGGGATTGGGAAGGTTGTCAGCTGTACTGAATTTAAACTGCATATTGGAAATTTTAGTACAAATGCTCAAACTGCCGATCCCTGCTCCCTGCTGCCCGCTCCCTTGCAGTCTTAACGAGTAATTTAGATAGTCAACAGCTTATCGGGCGAGAGAAAAAGAATTGAATAGACTCCATAATGTTCACTTTCGCAGCCACAATAGGAATTTAGGGACAGCGAAAGAGATCGTCACCCGGGGAAGTCAGCCCATTGTACAACTTAGTACATCTTTCTTGCCTCAACGCTCCGACCTGCTGCTGTCTGCTTTTACTTATAGTTGCAAAGGCTATGTCATCAAGCACCGGTAAATATCTATCCCCATCCCAACGTCAGCAACTTCTCGAAATCTTAACAGAACCAAATATCCCCGATATCGATCGCAAACGGATTCAAATCATTCTTTTCGCTGACGAGGGCAAATCCCCGGGCGAGATCCGTAAGCTTCTCGATTGTACTGCCGCCACCGCTAGTAAATGGATACTGATCGCCGAGAGTGGCAAGATCGATCACTGGCAGAAATACCGCCGCGGTCGCCCTTCCAAAGTTGATCAATTTTACCTCGATCGCCTCAAGGAACTGATTACTAAATCCCCCCGGGATTTCGGCTATTCCTTTAAGCGATGGTCGGGAGTTTGGTTAGCGCGGCATCTAGAGAAAGAATTCGGGGTTGCACTCACCCCCACCCACATCAATCGCCTCCGCAAACAGCTACAGCCGCTCCGCATCGTCGATCTTTCTCCTTCAGCCAAAGCTTAAAACAACTATGCTCGATACTCACAGCCTCGTCAATCCCTGGCCGGAATTCCTGTCCGAAACCCAGTGGCGGAGTCTCCAGAAAACGGCGATCGCCCTCTCTCCCGAAGCAGGTACACTGCCCGTACAGCCCGGATTATACCTAGTCGTTGGCGGCAAAGTTCGTATAGCGAACTCGCAGCAAAAAGAGATGATTGCGCTCAAAACTGGCGAATTTTTCGGAGAATTCTCCCTCTTTCCCCGATCGGGTTTTCTTCCCTACTCGGTTCGAGTCTCCGCAAAGGCGGAACTACTTCTTATCCCCGAGTCCGCCCTGAAGCCGATCCTGAAAAAACACCCCGCCCTGAAAAAAACATTACTACAACGGGCGCGGGAAATTGAGCAACTTCTTGGGACGAAGACAGAAGAAACGGACAAAAAAAGCGATCGAGCCTATTTCCCCTCTCCGGCGCGGCGGTTAGGTCACTGGATCGGGCAATCCCTCCGCCGTTATCCCTTCTTCGAGCAACAGTCCGCCTCCGATTGCGGGGCGGCCAGTTTAGTCATGATCGCCCGTTATTGGGGCAAAAGAATCAGCGTCAACCGTTTGCGGGAAATGGCCAACGTCAACCGCGACGGGGCATCCCTGAAGGGACTGATCACCGCGGCGGAAAATATCGGCCTCTCCACCCGTCCGGTAAAAGCGACTCTAGAGGGATTAGGGAAACAGCCCCTACCGGCGATCGCTCACTGGGAAGGCAAACACTTCGTTGTGATCTGGAAAATTACCCCCAAACAGGTGATTATTGGCGATCCGGCGATCGGGCAATTAACCCTAAGTCGTGCCGAATTCACCAGTAAATGGACGGGATTCACCCTGCTGCTCCAACCGAACCAGAAATTTCGGGACACGAAAGAGGATAAAACCTCTCTCTGGCAGTTTTATCGCTTACTGGAACCCCATTGGTTCGTACTGCTGGAAATTTTCGTCGCCTCGCTCTTTATTCAGATATTCGGCTTAATTACGCCGATTTTCACCCAGTTAATCCTCGATCGAGTAATCGTCCAGGGGTCCTTAACCACCCTTTGGGCGATGGGTATCGGTGCGCTAATTTTCGGGGTTTTTAGGGTAGCAATTACCGGTTTACGCGCCTATCTCCTCGATCACACCGCTAATCGCATCGATACGGCATTAATCACCGGTTTTATCCGCCATACCCTCAGCCTTCCCCTCGGTTATTTCGAGTCCCGCTATGTGGGCGATATTATTTCCCGCGTCGGGGAAAATCGCAAGATTCAGCGTTTTCTCTCTGGGGAAGCTCTCTCGATTTTACTTGACTTATTAACGGTTTTCGTGTATGTGGCGGTGATGTTCCGCTATAGCTGGCAATTAGCCCTGATCAGTTTAGCGATCGTGCCACCGTTCTTTCTGCTGGCGTTAATTTCTACCCCTTTTCTCCAGCGAATATCCCGGGATATTTTTCAGGCGATCGCTAAGGAAAGCAGTTACCTGATCGAGATTTTAACCGGTATTCGTACCGTCAAATCTACTGCCACAGAGCGATCGACCCGTTGGCACTGGGAAGACCTTTTCTCGGTGGAGGTCAAGAAAAATTTCTCCGGGCAGATCATCGGCAATAATCTCCAGATATTCAGTAATCTGATCGAATCTTTAGCGACGACGGGGTTACTCTGTTTCGGTGCCTATCTAGTGATTCAAAATCAATTATCGATCGGACAACTGATCGCCTTTAATATGCTTTTTGCCCAGATCATTGCGCCTTTTCAACGCTTAACCGTTCTCTGGACGCAATTTCAAGAAGTCAATATCGCCGTCGAGCGCATTAACGATGTACTGGACGCGAAACCGGAGGAGAATTTAGAGGAACTTTCCCGTCAGTTTCTCCCAGAATTACAGGGACATATTCGCTTTGAAAATGTCACCTTTCGCTACCACACCGACAGCGATCGCAATATTTTAGAAAACCTCAGTTTTGAGATTTTACCCGGTCAAACCGTTGCCCTCGTCGGTCGGAGCGGTTCGGGAAAAACCACGATCTCGAAATTGCTGATCGGCCTCTATCCCCCCACCGATGGGAAGATATCGATCGACGGTTACGATCTGAGTACGATCGCCCTCAGTTCCCTCCGGCAACAGGTGGGAGTCGTCGATCAAGATACTTTTCTCTTCGGTTCCACGATTCGGGAAAATATCAGTTTAGGACATCCCGATCGCCCCCTAGAAAATGTGATCGAAGCGGCGAAATTAGCGGGAATTCATGACTTTATTCAATCACTGCCGATGGGGTACGAAACCCAAATCGGCGAGGGTGGAGGGCTACTTTCCGGGGGACAGAGACAACGGATCGCCATCGCTCGATCGTTGATGGGAGAGCCGCGGTTATTAATCCTCGATGAAGCCACTTCCCACCTCGATACCGAATCGGAACGGATTATTCAAACAAATCTCCAGAAAATTCGGCAGAATCGCACGATGGTGATTATCGCCCATCGCCTCTCTACGGTGCGGAACGCGGATTGTATTCTCGTTCTCGATCGAGGGGTATTAGTCGATAGTGGAACCCACGAAGAATTAATGGCCCGTCCCGGTATTTACCGTAATTTGAATTCTAATCAATTGAGTGAATAACTATGACAACCAATCTAGACAGAGAGCGCGATAACTGGTCTTTCCATACCAAAGAATTGATCGATACTTTACCCCTACCCTGGACGCGTGGTTTACTCTATTTTCTGATTATTTTCGTCTCGATCATTCTCCCCTGGGCGATATTCTCAAAAGTCGATGAAACGGGTGTCGGTCCAGGAAAACTGGAACCCCAAGGGGAAACAGTCAAACTCGACGCAATCACCGCAGGAGAAGTGGAAAAAATCTATGTCCGTGAAGGCCAAGAGGTGAAAGCAGGACAACCGATTTTAACCCTAGATTCCTCATTAATCGGCAAGGAAATACAACAAATCGAGGAGAAAATAGAAGGACAAAAAAGCCGTCTTTCCCAACAGAAACTTGTCAAAAGTCAGTTAGAGATTTCTTTAACCACCCAAAGCCAACAAAATCGCGCGGCAGCAGCGGAAAAAGAAGCCTCGATCGAACAAGCGCGGGAGAATGTGGACGCATTAATCAAGAAGGCCAAAATATCCCTAGAAGAACAACAGGCGCGGGTAAATCAAGCGAAAACCGCCCTCGCACAAAGTCAGACCGATTACCCGATTCTCAAAAGTCGTTATGAAACGGCTTTAAAAGAAGTCGATCGCTACCGAAAAGCGTGGGAGGATGGCGCGATATCGGAGGTGCAATTCATCGAGCGCGAGGACAATGCCAAGGAGCGCCAACAACTCTACGAGCGGGGAAAAGCGGAGGTAAAAGAAAATCAACATAAACTAGCGGAATTAAAAAGTGCCTACCGTCAGACGAGTCAACAAACGAGCGCGGATATCGCCCAAGCGCGTCTGCAATTACAGGAGCGGCAGCGGGGTTATCAAAGTCTCCGCCATTCCAACGAGTTGGCACTCTTAAGGATACAGGAGCAGATTAACAATCTAGACACGGAGATCGCAACACTGGCATCGGAAATCGCCCAAAGCGAGAGCCAACGGCAAGCGCTCCAAATCCAACTAAGTCAGAGGGTTTTAAAGGCGAATACCGACGGCACAATCTTTTCATTACCGATTAAACGCGCGGGTGCGGTGGTGCAGTCGGGAACGCGGGTTGCGGAGATAGCACCGAAGGGATCGCGGTTTATTCTCAAGGCAGAAATGCCCACGGATCAAAGTCAATTTCTCCGCGCCGGTATGCCGATAAAAGTCAAGTTCGATGCCTATCCTTTTCAGGATTACGGCATTATCGGCGGCAAGATCACCAAGAAATCACCGACAGCACTCGAAAAGGAAACGCCAAACGGAAAAATTAACGTTTTCGAGCTAGAAATTCAACTCGATCGCTCCTGTATTCAAAAGGGAAATCAATGTATTCCCCTCAATCCGGGAGATACGGCTACCGCAGAAGCGATCGTCCGTCAGCGTCGGGTGATCGATTACATCCTCGATCCCTTTAAGGATCTACAAAAAGATGGGTTAAAACTGTAGTTTTTTTAGGTATCAAAGCCAAATTACTTACACCCCTCCCTAACCCTCTTGCCTATCTCAACTAGGAAATTAATTTCGCACAACTGTTTAAGGAGTCATTATGTCGCATAGTATCACCATCACCAATCAAGACCTTATCCAACAGCTTAAGCTATCGGGGAAAGTTCCCGAAATGGCCGAGGGAATTATCGCTCGGAAAATCATCACCGAAACCGCCACGGAAGCGGGGATTAAAAACACACCTGACGAGTTACAACAGGCGGCTGATCAATTCCGTCTCGCCAATGAATTACATAACGCCAAAGATACATGGAATTGGTTGGAAAAACAGGGCTTATCCCTAGATGATTTCGAGGAGATCGTTCAATTCAATTTACTATCGGGTAAATTAGCCGAACATCTTTTCGCAGACAAAATTGAATCCTATTTTGTGGAACACCAGCTAGATTATACTGGCGCGGTGATCTATGAGGTAGTGTTAGCAGATCAGGCGATGGCGGAGGAGTTGTATGAATCGATTCAGGAGGAGGAAATCAGCTTTCAGGAAGTAGCGCATCGCTATATCGAGGATGTGGAATTACGACGCAAGGGAGGTTATCGCGGTACTGTTTACCGTAAGGATTTACGACCGAATCTTTCGGCCGCAATTTTCGCATCGGATTCTTCTCGATTGTTGAAACCGCTGCAAGGCGATCGAGGTTTTCACCTGATTTTCGTTGAGGAAATCCTTAAGCCAAAATTAACCGAGGAGTTGGCTTTGCAAATCCGTGCCGAGTTGTTTAACGGTTGGGTAAAGGAGAAGATTCAGGAAATAAAATACGAGTTAAGTAATTAATTGTGGACGGGGTGGGTAATACTCACCCCGCAAACGTAGCAAGTGAAGATAAGAACTATGGAATGTGTGATCTGTAAATATGGTACGACTCGATCGAGTTTTGTTACCGTTACTTTAGAGAGGGATAATTGTATCGTGATTTTAAAACAAGTCCCTGCGGATATCTGTCAGAATTGCGGGGAGTATTATTTAAGTGAATCCGTAACGGCAGAGGTTTTACAGAATGCTGATCGCCTATTTTGTAGGTTGGGCTGACAACGGAAACCCAACATCATCCCCCTATTATTCTTCATGTTTTGTGTTGGGTTGCACTTCGTTTAACCCAACCTACGGATTATTTTACTATAAAATTAATACAATATGGATTAATAAAATACCAATAATCCGATTATTATTGAGTGAGCTTATTCAGCATAAAAACCAACAAAGTGATTTTTAATACATACACTTTTAAAAATTACTGAATTTATTCATTAACAGAATTCCCAGTTAATAAAAAAAATAAATAGTGCTTGCTGAATAATGATAAAACCCTTTTAAAATAAGGCTTTTGACCTGTTAAAGTCTGATGTTCATGCTGCGAAAATAGGATTGTGACCTTCAAAAACTTGGCATTATCCTTCTTGTGGTACGCAAGCTAGTACAAAAAGGAGGGCAACAAAGCCTGAAACGACCGACGACCGGCTACTGAATCCTGACTCCTAACCCCACCAACAAACTTTTTGCCGCAAATCCTAAATAACTCAATTAAGTTAGCTTGGTTGGTTCTCTTTGCTTCCAACAAGACAGGTTCAGAGTTTTTTGTACATAAATTACTTATTTTTGTTTCTTTAAATAGCTTGGAAGCCCGTTGTTTAATCGGTTTTGATGTAAGGATTCAGGCCATACAAAAAGCAGTCAAACTCATGCTGTGTAAGCATTTAGGCGAATTATGTCCAAATCCTCATTCTCATTCAGAAACCCTGAAAGCCTTAATTTTCGTGCTTATTGAGAATGAAACTGTTAGTTTAGCGAGTTCTGAGATTTTAGAAGCCGCTCTGTGACTGCATTTGAGGCACCTGAATCCTTACGTTTTGATGATGTTTTTGTAAAAAATAGTCTTTCAAAAAGAACATAAATAACTAAATTATGTTCTTTTTGTTCGATTTTGATAGTTGATCTGGTGTTGAAAAATTGTTATGGTTTTCTTGAATCAATAATTTGATTCATTCATTTAGCGAAAATTTGGAGAATACATCTCATGGCTAACATCAAAATCAACGAGATCAAAAACACGGTGACTGACGAAATTATCGAACTTCGCACCGATGCCGCTAACGACAGTCAAGAAAGCATCACCGCTTTTAAAACTTTGCGTCAAGTGGTAGGCGGTTGTTGTTGTTGGTGCTATCCTTTCTAGGTGTAACTGATTGATAAAATACAGAGATAAATCAGTATTTTATCTTTTACTTCTCCTAGTTTCCACGGTAGTTCAGCCAAACAAGATACTCCGTTGACTATCGTGGAAATACCAACCAGATAAAGATCGCATTTCTTGAGAATATGTATGCTATTTTTAAACGATTTTCCGATCACTTGGAGCCATCGTCCTTATTTCGATCTTAGTCCCTATCAATCTGGTGCTTGGCATATTCAGGGAATTGACTATAGTTATCGAAATCTTGTCTCCGAAGTACGAGATACTAATACGTCATCTGTTACCCCGGTTGCTCTCGTTCACCCCGCTTCTTTTCGAGAGCAATTGATTCGAGAGACCGGTCTTTTTCAATACCCAATTAACGATCCTCTCACCCTCCCCGATGAGTTGAGAACCGAACGTTGGAGAGTTCTTTGCGAGCATTTAGAGCATTATCGTGAGCTTTCACCCGCTACTCAACTGAAAACAATTAATTTATTATCGAGTTTATGCTTTCATGAAGCGATTATTCGCTATATTCCCGCAATTACTGATGAAAACATTGGCAGAGACCCCACGTTCGCTAGATTAGCTTACAGCCTGGCGATGTCTAAAATCCTTTGTCAAGAAGATATCGGTACATCAGAAAACCTGGAAGATTTTCAACGAATCGTTCAATACGCTTCTAAAGAAAGCCTGGTGGTTTTCGGGGCAGCCGTAGAATTAATCGTTTTGCAGGCTACTGCCTTTCGAGATATAGCCGCAGTCGCCTATTGGCGAGAAGTAGCCAAGGAGGCACTCTCTCACTTCGAACCTTCCCTCGATCGTTTCGATTTTAAACATTTAACCAGTGCTTTCCAGCGTGCGGCTGTTTTCGCTCCACTTCTGCGGGGTGAGCGAGAAACGGTTGTCCGTGAAATGGATCTCTGTCAATCCCTAGCGGAAGAACTAACTCGCGAGTGTAAAAACGAGAGCGAACGACTTTCCGCCTACGACAATCTAATAACGGTTTTCGAGAGCCGAACAAAAGAAGCTCTCTGGTTAGGCGATATTGATCTCGCCGAAGAGAGAGCGAAGAAAATGGTGGCGATGGAACCTCTTTACTCTCGTTATCGCCTGAAACTGGGGGAAATTTTACTAAAACAAAATAAATTTGAAGAAGCGGCGAAAATCTATCGTTCTGCCACTAGACTCGGCCCACCTGGAATGGCGATCGCTTGGTTTATGGCAGGCCAATGTCACGAACGATTAGGAGAGATAGACATCGCCTGTGATTGCTATCTAGCTTCCCTACAGATGGATGAATTGGGTATCTCCGCCGTCGAGAAAATTAACAAATTGGCCCCCCGGCTAGGTAACTCGATGCTGACCGATTGGAGTACCATGCGTCTAGAACAATTACGGGAACAACAGGGAGGTATGGTCTCTAAAACGAAAACTTCCTATATTCCTGAAGCCGCTTCTGCACTGAAATTAGCGGGTGAACGCGAACTCTCTCAAATTTAACTCAAGGCGATCGCAGATCTGGTAGGTTGGGTTGACGCAAGGAAACCCAACAATTCCCCTAAAACTTACCGAAAACTCAATTAGGCAAAATCGTCTTACCACAGAAGTGATGCAAGAAACTCAGATAGAGTTTGTTCGCTCCTATATTGATGCGGGTGAGTGTGGACTGACCCTGCTAAATAGACCTCTCCAATAATTGTCAAAATAAGAGATGAAGCCCTTACTAAGAGCTTATCAAAAATCTTTTCTGGAGAGGTATAATAGTGAAGAATCAACAGTTGGTAGCTACTAAGGCTGTTGATGAAGTGGATGATGTGACTAATGTGAATGACCCATATAATATTGCCAAACAAGGGGGTAAGCACTCTGGATTCTATAACGAATATGCCAAAAAGCCAGACTCTCAAATCCGAAAAGGAATTGAATCTATAAACAAGCAAATTTCTGAACATCAAAAAAAGATTGAAGCTCCCCAAAAATTTATACCTGATTTTGATAATCTTGATCCTAGACAGCAAAAAGCTCTTCCCGATAAATGGCAAAGTGGCATAAATCGGCAGAGCGAGCAAAAGACTATACTAGAAGGCCTACTCAAGGAGAGAGGGCTATGAACACAGAATCTGTTAACTTTATCAAAGATCATGCACTTATTCTCAAAGAAAAGTACAATGAATCCCTCGCAAAAATTAACGAAGCTGACATAAAAGGAGAGGACTCTTCTTTCTATAAAGGACAAAGCCTTGCTTATTATGATGCTCTTGATTTGATCAAGTCTCAGGTAGAAGCATTTGGTTACAACTCGAAGGAAGTCAACCTGGTTGTTCCTGAATTTGGCAAACAAGCAACTTAGCTATTAAGGTATCAGGTGCGATGCCGAAGGCACTGCGTAGCAGTACGCCTATCTTGCAAGGTTGGGTTGACAACGGAAACCCAACATCATCCCCCTATTATTCTTCATGTTTTGTGTTGGGTTGCACTTCGTTTAACCCAACCTACGGATTATTTTACTATAAAATTAATACAATATGGATTAATAAAATACCAATAATCCGATTATTCTTGAGTGAGTTTATTAAGCCTAAAAACAAACAAAGGTATTTTTAATACATACACTTTTAAAAATCTCTGAATTTATTTATTAACAGAATTCCCAGTTAATTAAAAAATAAATAACTTAATTAAGTTAGCTTGGTTGGTTCTCTTTGCTTCCAACAAGACAGGTTCAGAGTTTTTTGTACATAAATTACTTATTTTTGTTTCTTTAAATAGGGCTTGCTGAATAAAGGTGAAATGTAGGCAAGGTAAGGGTTTTGTGGCTTTTCTCGCTCCCACAGGTGCAAGATTTTGAGAGAATCGTGCTTCAAAACCTTGCGTCTTCATCGGCCCGCGTCCTGTAGGGGCGAAGCATTCGGATAAAAAATCTACGGTTTCACCGATAGGTTATTGCCCGAATGCTTCGCCCCTACTTTTTCAGCAAACCCTAAATAGCTTGGAAGCCCGTTGTTTAATCGGTTTTGATGATGTTTTCGCAAAAAACAGTCTTTCAAAAAGAACATAAATAACTCAATTATCTTTTTTTTGTTCGATTTTGATAGTTGATCTGATGTTGAAAAATTGTTATTGTTTTCCTGAATCAATAATTTGATTCATTCATTGAGCGAAAATTTGGAGAATACATCTCATGGCTAACATCAAAATCAACGAGATCAAAAACACGGTGACTGACGAAATTATCGAGTTTCGCACCGATGCCGCTAACGACAGTCCAGAAAGCATCACCGCTTTTAAAACTTTACGTCAAGTGGTAGGCGGTTGTTGTTGCTGCCCCTGCCCACCACCTCCACCTCCACCTCCATGTCAATTCTAAAAAACCTAATCCACAGCCTGTTCCTGGTTACTGGGGAGCATCTCACCTTTGTAACCCCTAAATCAGGTTTTTATGTCAAGCTATTTTGAAAGCCTTGCTAGAAACCAGTTTTATGGATAAGTATAATTACTCACTTGCATAAATGAGATGCTCCCTGTTCCTGTTCCTGTTCCCTGTCCTGCCCCCGAACAAAAATAGTCAATTCGATACAGGATTCTGATATCGAATTCGGCTATATCGAGATATAGTTTTGAAAAGGGCATAGTGTTTCTCGCAATAATAGAGTTTTTCCGCAATTTTATTGATGAAAAACAGTTTTGAGGACTCAGTTTTTTGTTGAGAAACACTATATTTCTTGTCAAAGCTTTAAATATCTCTGGTTCTTCGTTACTTGGTATGGTTCGATAGGGGGGCATAAATCGACTAAATCCTTATCTGGCAAAAGACTTAATTGATTAGTTCGCTCTAGAGCAAAAACAATTGACAAAAATCGCTCAATGCCTTTCTATATAAGGGTTCCATCCCTGATAACCCCCGTCCATTGCATAACACAAACCGAAGAGCCATATCTCTTTTAAAATTGATAAGCGATACTTAGTTTCTAGTCTCGAAGATTTTTAGAAATATCTTCTATAAAGCTAGAGCATGGCTCCGTGTCTTTGTCTGGATTGATTTTTGTATTTTCTCGTAAAATAGGAGTCTCGTAATGTCTTGTGAACAAGAGAAGTGTAAAAGTTCTAACTTAGAGAATAATCTTGGTGACTATTCTCTGATTTTAAAAGAAATCGCCAACGATGAAGAACTAAAATCCCTGACTGAAGAGGATATTAAAGCTATCTTTGGTGGTGAAGGAGTTAATAAACCTGAACCACAACCACCGTACGGAAGTGTTCTTCCACTTCAGCCTAGTAGTTATCTATAGACAAGCCCATGACCGAATACCGTCGCATCAGCTACGCCGTCTGGGAAATCACCCTAAAATGTAACCTCGCCTGTCAGCATTGCGGTTCCCGCGCCGGCCATACCCGTAGCCACGAACTTACCACCGAAGAAGCCCTCGATCTCGTCCGTCAACTGGCCGAAGTGGGCATCAAAGAAGTTACCCTGATCGGGGGAGAAGCCTTCCTCCGTCCCGACTGGCTCGATATCGCCCGGGCGATTACCGACGCGGGCATGATCTGCGGTGTCACCACCGGCGGCTACGGCATCACCCTCGACACCGCCCAAAAGATGAAAGACGCGGGGATCAAAGTTGTCTCCGTCTCCGTGGACGGGTTAGAAACTACCCACGATCGCCTGCGGGGGAAACCCGGTTCGTGGCAATGGGCTTTCCGCACCATGGGCCACCTCAAACAAGCCGGTATCCCCTTCGGTTGCAATACCCAGATCAATCGCCTTTCCGCCCCCGAATTTCCCCGAATCTACGAAAAAATCCGCGATGCGGGCGTATTTGCATGGCGGATCCAGTTAACCGTCCCGATGGGTAACGCGGCCGATAATTCGGAAATTCTCCTGCAACCCTACGAACTCCTAGAACTATACCCGATGCTCGCCCGTGTCACCGAGCGAGCGCGACGGGAGGGGATAGACGTACAACCGGGCAACAATATCGGCTATTACGGCCCCTACGAACGTTTATTGCGGGGAGGGGACGCATGGACATTCTGGCAGGGGTGTAGTGCCGGACTGGCGGCACTGGGAATCGAGGCCGACGGAGCAATCAAAGGCTGTCCCTCCCTTCCCACCGCAGCCTATACCGGGGGCAATATCCGCGATCGCTCCCTGCGCCAGATTATCGAAGAGGCCGAAGAACTGCGCTTCAACCTCGGCGCGGGAACCCCGAAGGGAACCGATCACCTCTGGGGATTCTGTAAAACCTGCGAGTTCGCCGAACTCTGCCGAGGTGGTTGTAGTTGGACGGCTCATGTTTTCTTCGATCGCCGGGGAACAATCCCTACTGTCACCACCGGGCCTTAAAACAAGCGGAGAAGGGAATCCGAGAGAGATTCTACCTCGATCGCCCCGCAGCCGGAATTCCCTTCGATAACGGCCAATTTGCGCTGGTAGAAGAACCCTTCCATTCTCCCCTAGCCAATGATCCCCTCGCCTTCAGTGCCGACGCGATCCAATGGCCGGAAAGCTGGCAAAACAAAACCCCCGTACTCACCCCCACAATCTAACCGTCACTAACCCCGCCCTAAAAGGGACGGGGCTTGCCTAGACCAATTTAGGCGACGCAAGTAGAGACTACCGCATCGAGACACAATCTGGCACAGACTTCCGAATACTTCCCTAGTTCGGATTACCTCTAAGCTTTATTGGTAAAGCGTTGTTAGACAAGACATCTTGATTGTGTTGCGGTAAGGGACTTTAACTTTACTCTTAAGGATTATCTCCATGGCAAGAGTTCCTGTTATTTCAAAAGACGGAAAACCGTTGATGCCCACTAAACCCAGTCGGGCCAGGCGGTGGATTAAGGAAGGAAAAGCTATCGGTAAATTCAACGACTTAGATATTTTCTATGTCCAGCTAACCGATGAACCTTCCGATAACAAAACCCAACCGATTGCTATTGGTATTGACCCGGGTAAATTATTCTCTGGAATTGGCGTTCAATCCTCTCTTTTTACTCTTTGGAAGGCTCACTTAGAACTTCCTTTTAAACGAGTAAAAGAGCGCATGGACAATCGCTGCTTAATGCGAAGAGGACGTAGAGGAAGACGGATTAACCGCCAACTTCCTTTTAATCTAAGAGCGCATCGACAAAAACGATTCTTAAATAGAAGACAAGGAAAATTAGCTCCCTCAATCAGAGCTAATCGTCAACTTGAACTTCGAGTCGTTTCCGAACTAACCAAAATCTATCCAATTACCGATATTTATTTTGAGTACATCAAAGCCGATGTTGATTTAACTTCTGGTAGAAAAGGGGCTAAGTCTGGAAAAGGTTTCTCGCCGGTTATGGTTGGACAAAAATGGGCTATTGAGCAACTGTCTCAATTGGCAACAGTCCATACTCGCTTTGGTTGGCAAACCTCTAATCTCAGAAAACATTTGCGACTAGAAAAGTCTAAAAATAAAGCAGAACAATCACCCGAAAGTCATGCTAACGATGGAATTGCTCTTGCCTGTTTTCAATTTTTAGATTATTTGCCATTCCACACTTCTAATGGACATGGATATGATTGGAAGGGTTCTGTTAAAGTAACGAACGCTCCCTTCGCTGTCATCAAACGTCCTCCTATTAGTCGTCGTCAACTTCACCTGATGGTTTTTTCTAAGGGTGGTAAACGACGTAAATATGGTGGCTCTACCACAAGACATGGGTTCCGTAAAGGAGATTTAGTTTCTTCTCCCAAAGGAATTGGTTATGTTAGTGGAGATACCGAAAAACAGCTATCTGTAAGCGATACCAATGGTCAACGATTGGGACAAATAGCTGTTAGCAAGATTCAGTTAATTCGTCGTTCTAACGGTTTAATTGTTTCTCACTAACTTGTATAAAGCCGCCCTCCGCTATCGCTAAAGGGCGGGGTTTCAGACCCATTTTTTCGATGAACGAGAACCCGAACCCTATCCCCCCCATTCTACCCCGATCGGCGTGGGAGAGCCAGATCGCCTATCTCCGGGCTGTATTCCGGGCGAAAAAAGCGCTAGATGAAATTGAACGAATTCAGAACGAGAAGACATAAACGCTCGATCTAATCCGTAGCTGCTAACTCCTTATCCCTTACTGAATCGCCTGTTTTAAACTGCGGCAGAATTCTTCGAGGGATTTTAACCCATCGCCGGGGAATTATCGGCTAGACGTTTAACCATGGCACTGCCGACAATTACCGCATCAGCACCCCATTTTTTCACCTGTAGCGCCTGTGTCGGGTCAGAAATGCCAAATCCTACCCCCACGGGTTTATCGGTGACAGAACGGATAGAATCGAGCAATTCCTCCACTCTGGTGGCTACTTGGTTCCGCATTCCCGTCACTCCCGTGACACTAACCAAATAAATAAAACCTTGGGATTGCAGGGCGATCGCTTGTATTCGTTCCGGGGGACTGGTAGGTGCTACCAATAAAATCACTTCAATTCCCTTAGCGGCAGCCGGTTGCAGCAGACTTGCCGCTTCCTCTAGGGGTAAATCGGGAACCACCAAACCACTCACCCCGGCTGCTTTTATTTGGTCTAAAAAGACATCTATCCCGCGATGATAGATGGGATTATAGTAAGTAAAGAGAATAATGGGAGCTTTCACCTCTCCCTGAGCATTTTTGACGATTTCTAGCACATCTTCCAACTTGACACCCCGATTTAAAGCGCGGGTGGCCGCCGCTTGAATAACCGGACCATCCGCAAGAGGATCGGAATAGGGAACCCCCAACTCGATCAGATCGGCCCCTGCCCGGTCTAAAATGCGTAAAGCTTGGGCAGTAGTGGACAAATCGGGATCACCAGCAGTAATAAAGGGAATTAAGGCACAATTCCCCTGGGAACGGAGAGAACGAAAACACTCGGAAACAGCAGTCATCGAAAATTACTGGAGACATAAAGCACCGTCTATTATCTCATGGTGGGGAATAGCTCATTGCCGGTCGCTACAAGCTCAGGTAAAGAATTTTTGGCTCTTCGGTTTGTGTTATGCAATGGACGGGAGTTATAAGGGATGGAACCCTTATATAGAAAGGCATTTAGCGATTTTTGTTAATTGTTTTTTTCTAGAGCGAACTAATCAATTAAGTCTCTTGCCAGATAAGGATTTAGTCGATTTATGCCCCCCTATCGAACCATACCAAGTAACGAAGAACCGAATTTTTCAAGTAATACTTAAGGAATATTGACAAAATGGCGATCGAGGATAGAATGAGCGCAGTCTGATAGTTTTGAGAAAATCTCTTCTATGAACTGGTTTTCATTCCGCTTTTTCCGGTACACAATAGGACTACTACCCGATCGAGTTTCGTATAATCAAACACCATACTATATCTATGTTTTCCATTTACATTCTCACCCATAACGAAGAAATTGATATTGCCGCCTGTGTGGAATCGGCACTTCTATCCGATGATGTGATTGTGGTTGACTCCTACAGTAGCGATCGCACAGTAGAGATCGCTTCTCGTTATCCAGTGCGCGTGATTCAGCATCAATTCGAGAGTCATGGTAAACAAAGAACTTGGATGTTAGAAAATATCGAGACTAAATACGACTGGGTTTATATTCTCGAAGCAGATGAAAGGATGACACCCCAACTCTACGCAGAATGTCTGCGCGCCACTCAACAGAAAGAATTTACTGGTTTTTATGTGGCCGAAAGAGTTATGTTTATGGGAACTTGGATCCGTCGCAGCACCCAGTATCCCCGTTATCAAATGCGTCTATTTAGAAAAGATCAAGTCTGGTTTAGCGATTATGGTCACACGGAAAGGGAAGAATGTCGAGGAAAAACCTCTTTTTTAGAAGAAACCTATCCCCACTATACCTGTAGTAAAGGTTTAAGTCGTTGGATTGAAAAACATAATCGTTACTCTACCGATGAAGCGGCAGAAACCCTACATCAGTTGGCTAACGGTGGTGTTAGTTGGAAAAAATTATTTTTTGGTGAAACCGAAGTAGATAGACGGAGAGCTTTAAAAGATTTATCTCTACGATTGCCTTTTCGTCCCTTGCTTCGTTGGTTTTATATGTATTTTATCTTGGCGGGAATTCTCGATGGTAAAGCTGGTTTTGCTTGGTGTACTTTGCAAGCTTTTTATGAGTATTTGATCCTCTTAAAAGTGGCAGAAATGAAACAGGGTTTACCCACTCCCCCCGAAGTGAGAAATCCTTTTCATCCCCCGCAAAATGGTGACAATAGTAATTCCCATAGGCCCGATTTCGTCTCCCTAAAAGGAAAAGCCGATTAACATTCAACCATTATTAATCAGTCCGCAATCACCTAACAACAACCTAGAGATAAAAAGCAATCCTGATCCATTTTTTATTAGCTGTGACATCAATTTCACGGCTGTTGTCTCATCTCAAGCTGTACTGTCTTTAAGCTGCCTATTGGGATTTTAGCACAAATGCTCAAACTCCCCACTTCCCCACTTCCCCACTTCATAATTCCCTCTCCCTGATTAATAACGGATGCGAGGATCAATGTAAGCATTGATTAGATCGATAAAAATACTGGCAAAAACCACTATTGTCGCAAAAAAAGCCATTAATCCCTGCACTGTTGGGTAATCCCGCAGAGAAATCGCTCGATATAACTGATTTCCCAAACCCGGCCAAGAAAAAGTAACTTCCGTCAAGACTGCACCCCCTAAAAGAGCCGCAAAAGTTAATCCTAAGACAGTAATTACGGGAATTAGGGCATTTTTCAGCGCATGGGCGATCATAATCGTTTTTTCTGGTATTCCTCTCGCTTTGGCCGCATCTACATAGTCCGCTTGCAAAGTTTGTTTCAGATTAACTCGCACCATCCGTTCAAAAATCCCACTCAAGAGAATGCCGAGAGTAAAACTAGGTAAGGCTAGATAATACAAAGCTGTGGGCAACTTATCTAGTTGTAGAGTCATCAGACTATCAAGGGTGTATAAACCTGTAATTGTCTGGGGTGGAGTCTCACTCAAAGGAAAACGAGTCCCCAAGGGAAACCAGCGCAACTGTACCGCAAAAATTAGCTGTAAGAGCATTCCCACCCAAAAAATCGGCAAGGAATAGGTTATCAGTCCAAATAAACGTCCCCCCGCATCTAAGGGAGTATTCGGACGGGAAGCGGTGATAATTCCCAATCCGACTCCCACTATCACCGCAATTAGCATTCCATAAAAAGTTAGTTCCACCGTCGCTGGAAAATGTTTAGCGATAATCTCCCATACCGTCACCCCCTTACTGGTTAAAGAGTCTCCTAAGTTGAGACGCATTAGGTGAAAAATATAGTCTAGGTACTGGAAAAATAGGGGTTTATTCAGTCCTAACTGTTCTCTTAGGGCATTTTTGGCACTTTCGGGAGCGCGGTTGCCTAAAATCGCATCCGTGGGATCACCAGGGGCCACACGCATCAGTAGAAAAACCACCGTCACGATCGTCCATAACATCAAGGGAGCTAGGAGTAAACGCACCAGTAAATAGGATTGTAAAGCAGCGCGGCGAGACATGAGGGCTTTCCGATCAGAAAATAGATTCTCAAGGAACCATACCCCAAAATCGACCCAGCGATCGAGAAAAAATTAAGCTGAGGGAATATTTAGTACAAGTAAACTAAATTAGCTGCACCGACAGTTCTGAGCAAGGGACTACCAAAAACCCCTAAAGGCTGAAAGGCTTACGGAGCAAGGGATAGAAAAAAGATCAAAAAATTTTGCCAAAAGGGGTTGACAAACTTAGGGAAGTTAGATACATTGGTAAATGCGCGGTTGAAGCGAAGCGAAAGCGAAGCGAAACAAACGACGCTGGAACCTAGACAAAACAATAGTTTGAAAGCCAAGCAAAAAAAGCCTCGTTTAGAAGCAATTCTATAACAAAAAAGTCAAACCCGCAAGGGGGAGACGAAAAAAAGTCAAAAGAATCAAACGATTCATCATGGAGAGTTTGATCCTGGCTCAGGATGAACGCTGGCGGCGTGCCTAACACATGCAAGTCGAACGGGAATCTTCGGATTCTAGTGGCGGACGGGTGAGTAACGCGTAAGAATCTAACTTCAGGACGGGGACAACAGTTGGAAACGACTGCTAATACCCGATGTGCCGCAAGGTGAAACCTAATTGGCCTGGAGAAGAGCTTGCGTCTGATTAGCTAGTTGGTGGGGTAAGAGCCTACCAAGGCGACGATCAGTAGCTGGTCTGAGAGGATGAGCAGCCACACTGGGACTGAGACACGGCCCAGACTCCTACGGGAGGCAGCAGTGGGGAATTTTCCGCAATGGGCGAAAGCCTGACGGAGCAACGCCGCGTGAGGGAGGAAGGTCTTTGGATTGTAAACCTCTTTTCTCAAGGAAGAAGTTCTGACGGTACTTGAGGAATCAGCCTCGGCTAACTCCGTGCCAGCAGCCGCGGTAATACGGGGGAGGCAAGCGTTATCCGGAATTATTGGGCGTAAAGCGTCCGCAGGTGGTCAGCCAAGTCTGCCGTCAAATCAGGTTGCTTAACGACCTAAAGGCGGTGGAAACTGGCAGACTAGAGAGCAGTAGGGGTAGCAGGAATTCCCAGTGTAGCGGTGAAATGCGTAGAGATTGGGAAGAACATCGGTGGCGAAAGCGTGCTACTGGGCTGTATCTGACACTCAGGGACGAAAGCTAGGGGAGCGAAAGGGATTAGATACCCCTGTAGTCCTAGCCGTAAACGATGGATACTAGGCGTGGCTTGTATCGACCCGAGCCGTGCCGAAGCTAACGCGTTAAGTATCCCGCCTGGGGAGTACGCACGCAAGTGTGAAACTCAAAGGAATTGACGGGGGCCCGCACAAGCGGTGGAGTATGTGGTTTAATTCGATGCAACGCGAAGAACCTTACCAAGACTTGACATGTCGCGAACCCTGGTGAAAGCTGGGGGTGCCTTCGGGAGCGCGAACACAGGTGGTGCATGGCTGTCGTCAGCTCGTGTCGTGAGATGTTGGGTTAAGTCCCGCAACGAGCGCAACCCTCGTTCTTAGTTGCCAGCATTAAGTTGGGGACTCTAAGGAGACTGCCGGTGACAAACCGGAGGAAGGTGGGGATGACGTCAAGTCAGCATGCCCCTTACGTCTTGGGCGACACACGTACTACAATGGTCGGGACAAAGGGCAGCGAACTCGCGAGAGCCAGCGAATCCCAGCAAACCCGGCCTCAGTTCAGATTGCAGGCTGCAACTCGCCTGCATGAAGGAGGAATCGCTAGTAATCGCCGGTCAGCATACGGCGGTGAATTCGTTCCCGGGCCTTGTACACACCGCCCGTCACACCATGGAAGCTGGTCACGCCCGAAGTCATTACCTCAACCGCAAGGAGGGGGATGCCTAAGGCAGGGCTAGTGACTGGGGTGAAGTCGTAACAAGGTAGCCGTACCGGAAGGTGTGGCTGGATCACCTCCTTAAAGGGAGACCTAATTCCGGTGGGAGACGAAAAAAAAGTAGTCCCAACCAAGAATCAATCCCAAAAGGTCGGAGCGAGGCGAAATTGGCTTTCAAACTAGGTTCTGGGTTCACACAAGACCTGAATCAGGAACAAGGGCTATTAGCTCAGGTGGTTAGAGCGCACCCCTGATAAGGGTGAGGTCCCTGGTTCGAGTCCAGGATGGCCCACCTGCACAGGTGGCAAAAACAAAGAAAAAAAGCTCCGAATCAGCACCTTATCTTACTTATACAGTAAGAGAGAATGCTGGCTCTGAGTTCAGAGTCCAGAGGAACCTTGAAAACTGCATAGAGCTAGGTGAAAAAGCCAAAAAAGAAGACCGCAAGGTCAAGCTAATAAGGGCTAACGGTGGATACCTAGGCACACGGAAGCGAAGAAGGACGTAGTTACCGACGAAACGCTTCGGGGAGCGGGAAGCAAGCATTGATCCGAAGATATCCGAATGGGGCAACCCTAAACACGACCACCTGAATACATAGGGTGGAGCGAGCCAACCTGGTGAACTGAAACATCTTAGTAGCCAGAGGAAAAGAAAGCAACAGCGATTCCCCCAGTAGCGGCGAGCGAAAAGGGAACAGCCTAAACCAAGTTCTTCGGAACTTGGGGTCGTGGGACAGTAACAAAAGACTGGGAAATTTAGACGAAGCGGCTGAAAACCGCACCAGAGAAGGTGAAAGTCCTGTAGTCGAAAAAGGAACCAGCTTAACTGCATCCCGAGTAGCATGGGGCACGTGAAATCCCGTGTGAATCTGCCTCGACCACGAGGTAAGGCTAAATATTCCCGTGTGACCGATAGAGAAACAGTACCGCGAGGGAAAGGTGAAAAGAACCCCGGAAGGGGAGTGAAATAGAACATGAAACCGTTAGCCTACAAGCAATGGGAGGACGATTGAACGTCTGACCGTGTGCCTGTTGAAGAATGAGCCGGCGACTTACAGGTTATGGCAGGTGAAGGGGAAGACCCCACAGCCCCAGCGAAAGCGAGTCTGAACAGGGCGAAAAGTCATAATTTGTAGACCCGAACCCGGGTGATCTAACCATGGCCAGGATGAAGCTTGGGTAAAACCAAGTGGAGGTCCGAACCGACTAATGTTGAAAAATTAGCGGATGAGCTGTGGTTAGGGGTGAAATGCCAATCGAACTCGGAGCTAGCTGGTTCTCCCCGAAATGTGTTGAGGCGCAGCGGTAGTGGAAGTTTAGTCGGGGTAAAGCACTGTTTCGCCGCGGGCTGGGAGACCGGTACCAAGGCGAGGCAAACTCTGAATACGGCTAAAAAAACTACCAGTGAGACGGTGGGGGATAAGCTTCATCGTCAAGAGGGAAACAGCCCAGACCACCAGCTAAGGTCCCCAAATGATAACTAAGTGAGAAAGGAGGTGGGAGTGCATTGACAACCAGGAGGTTTGCCTAGAAGCAGCAATCCTTAAAAGAGTGCGTAATAGCTCACTGGTCAAGCGCTCCTGCGCCGAAAATGAACGGGGCTAAGTTATCTACCGAAGCTGTGGACTACATTGTAGTGGTAGGGGAGCGTTCTATAGGGGGTGAAGCAGTAGCGGCAAGCAGCTGTGGACTCTATAGAAGTGAGAATGTCGGCTTAAGTAGCGAAAATGTGGGTGAGAATCCCACACCCCGAAACCCCAAGGTTTCCTCCGCAAGGCTCGTCCGCGGAGGGTCAGTCAGGACCTAAGGCGAGGCTGAAAAGCGTAGTCGATGGACAACGGGTTAACATTCCCGTACCGATTAATGATTGTGCCGGAGAACGGAGAAGGTCAACGTCAGCTGGATGTTGGTTACCAGTGCAAGCAGTCGAGGCGATGAGAGGTGGTGAAAACACCAGGAGCTAAGACGCGAGTCCCACCTCCCACGGGAGGGAAGTGGCGCTGATCAAGCTTCCTAGAAAAGCCCGAACCACGTTAATCATTAATTGCCTGTACCCGAAACCGACACAGGTGGGGAAGTAGAGAATACTAAGGGGCGCGAGATAACTCTCTCTAAGGAACTCGGCAAAATGACCCCGTAACTTCGGGAGAAGGGGTACCCTCGCAAGAGGGTCGCAGTGAATAGGCCCAGGCGACTGTTTACCAAAAACACAGGTCTCCGCCAAGTCGTAAGACGCAGTATGGAGGCTGACGCCTGCCCAGTGCCGGAAGGTTAAGGAAGTTGGTCAGGAGTAATCTGAAGCTGACGACCGAAGCCCCGGTGAACGGCGGCCGTAACTATAACGGTCCTAAGGTAGCGAAATTCCTTGTCGGGTAAGTTCCGACCCGCACGAAAGGCGTAACGATCTGGGCACTGTCTCGGAGAGAGACTCGGCGAAATAGGATTGTCTGTGAAGATACGGACTACCTGCACCTGGACAGAAAGACCCTATGAAGCTTTACTGTAGCCTGGAATTGGCTTCGGGCTTCGCTTGCGCAGGATAGGTGGGAAGCTTTGAAACTCTCCTCGTGGGGAGAGTGGAGCTAACGGTGAGATACCACTCTGGCGAGGCTAGAATTCTAACCCTGACCCCTAATCGGGGCGGGAGACAGTTTCAGGTGGGCAGTTTGACTGGGGCGGTCGCCTCCTAAAAGGTAACGGAGGCGCGCAAAGGTTCCCTCGGTCCCGTTGGAAATGGGACGATAGAGTGCAAAAGCAGAAGGGAGCTTGACTGTGAGACCCACAAGTCGAACAGGGACGAAAGTCGGCTTTAGTGATCCGACGGCACCGCGTGGAAGGGCCGTCGCTCAACGGATAAAAGTTACTCTAGGGATAACAGGCTGATCTCCCCCAAGAGTTCACATCGACGGGGAGGTTTGGCACCTCGATGTCGGCTCATCGCAACCTGGGGCTGAAGTCGGTCCCAAGGGTTGGGCTGTTCGCCCATTAAAGCGGTACGTGAGCTGGGTTCAGAACGTCGTGAGACAGTTCGGTCCATATCCGGTGTAGGCGTAAGAGCATTGCGAGGAGCCTTCCTTAGTACGAGAGGACCGGGAAGGACGCACCGCTGGTGTACCTGTTATCGTGCCAACGGTAAACGCAGGGTAGCCATGTGCGGAGCGGATAACCGCTGAAAGCATCTAAGTGGGAAGCCCACCTCCAGATGATTGCTCTCATGGCATTAAGCCAGTAAGGTCTCGGGTAGACTACCCGTTGATAGGCTCTAGATGGAAGCTCGGTAACGAGTGCAGTCGAGGAGTACTAACCGACCGAGGGCTTGACCTGATTCTTCTTTCACCACTTTTTTCCTAGCTTTTGCAGTCTTGAGGGTTCTACCCTTCCTGGTGTCTTTAACGTGATGGCACCACTCCGATTCCATCCCGAACTCGGTTGTGAAACTTCGCCGTGGCCAAGATACTTGTCGGGTTGCCGACCGGGACAATAGCTCGATGCCAGGATTATTCTTTCCTACCCCCCTTTCTCAAACAATAAGAAAGGGGGGTTTGGTTTTTAGGAAAAATCATAGGAAAAATCAGAGGATTTTAAATCTAAACCTCGCTCAAATATTGTATCTATGGCTAACATTTCTCCGTCGCTAGTCATAAATTTATGATCTTTGGTTGCTTGGATAGTTTGCCCATTTTCTAGGGTATATTCAAAGACCTCTTGTAAACCTCGCTCGTGCCATTGAGAGATTGGTTGACTATAAACAAAACCATTTTTATCTACACTATAAACAGTGCAGTTAATTTCTTCGCTCACAATTTTAGCAATTGGCAATAATCCGTATTCCTCAGTTAAAATTAACGTCTCACCTCCTAGACAATATTCGGCAAAATTTACCATCTGTTCAAAGAGATTTTCAGCGATTCTTTTTTCCACACCATTTTTAGCAGCACCATCGATAAACATCTCCCTTTGTTTCTGCATTTCGGAGGCTTTTTTCTTACCCATTGCCCGACGCAATAGATCCGCTTCTCCTAGGGAATAACCGGCTAAATCCTGCGCCATTTTCATAATCTGTTCTTGATAGACTAAAACTGCGTAGGTTTCCTTAAGAATTGGTTCCAATAAAGGATGATCATAACGAATGGGTTCTCTACCGTGTTTTCTGCCAATAAAGAGAGGAATTAATCCCGCATCTAAAGGACCGGGGCGATAGAGTGCTAGGATTGAAGATATGTCCTCAATACCCGATGGTTTTAACTCTTTAACTATCTGTTTCATCCCCGATGATTCTAACTGGAAAATACCTTCTAAATCCCCTTCTTCTAGTAATACGTGGGTTTTGATAATATCGGGAGGTAGTTTTTTATGTTCCCCTTTAGCCCGAATTTGCAGGGCTTTTCTTTCATCTAAAGGCAATTGATCAAGATCGATATCTATGCCCTGATTTTGTTTAATTAAATCGGCGGTTTTTTTCAAAGTGGTTAAATTTCTTAACCCTAAAAAGTCCATTTTTAACAATCCCAATGATTCTAAATCCTCCATGAAATATTGGGTAATTACCGCCCCATCATTATTTTTCTGGAGGGGAACCACTTCATCTAAAGGTTGGGAAGAAATGACGACTCCGGCAGCATGAACTCCGAAGGTTTTGTTAGTACCTTCGATACGAATTGCCATATCTAACCAATGACGCACATGGGGTTCCGTATCGTATCTTTCTTTAAATGCTGGTTCGGGAGTTTCATCGGAAATCATCACTTTTAAAGGTGTGGGTTTACCGCGAGAAACGGGAATCATTTTCGCCATTTTATCCGATTCGGCGTAGGGAATATCTAACACCCGCGCCACATCTTTTAGGACAGCTTTTGATGTCATGCGGTTAAAAGTAATGATTTGGGCAACATTAGCCTCCCCGTATTTTTCCGTAACGTATTGGATCATTTCATCCCGTCTCTCGATACAAAAATCCGTATCAATATCAGGCATAGATTTTCGTTCAGGATTGAGAAAACGCTCAAATAATAACCCGTGATGAACGGGATCAATATTGGTTATTTTTAAAGAATATGCTACCAAAGAACCCGCCGCAGAACCGCGTCCTGGACCGACGGGTATATCATGATCTCTAGCATATTTTATATAGTCCCAAACGACGAGAAAATAGGTAGAAAATCCCATTTTCTGTAACATTTTTAATTCGTATTCCAGCCTTTCTTTGTAAACAGTTTCAATCTCGTGACGCGAAGGACATTTTAATCTTTCTAGTAATCCTAACCAAGCAATTTCTTCTACATAACTATCAGCAGTATGTCCCGCAGGAACTGGATAATTAGGCAGTCTTGGTTCATTAAATATGTTGTAAGGTTCGACTTTTTCTGCTACTTCTAGGGTGTTATTAATCGCTTCTTCAATAACATCTTCTGGCAGATGATCACGAAAAAGTAACCGCATTTCATCAGCAGATTTTAAGTATTCTGTGCCGCTATAACGGAGGCGTTTGTCTTCAGTAATTAACTTGCCAGTTTGAATACAAAGTAAGGCATCGTGTGCCTCTACATCGTAACAGGAAATAAAGTGAGAATCGTTAGTAGCAACTACTTTAATTCCTAATTCTTTAGCAATTTTAACTATTTCTACATTAACAATCCGATCTTCTTTAGAACCATGGTCTTGAATTTCTAAATAAAAATCATCACCAAAAAGTTTTTTATACCATTTAGCAGTTTCCTTAGCCAGTTTTCTGTTATTAGCTAAAATCGCTTGGGGAATCTCTCCACCCAAGCAAGCACTGGTAACTATCAATCCTTCATGGTATTGTTGGAGTAACTCTTTATTGATACAAGGACGAGCAAAAATGCCTTTACCTTGAATACCTTTCAGATTAGAAATAGTTGTTAATTTAACTAGATTTTTATAGCCTTGGGTATTTTTGGCTAAAACAACTTGATGATATTTTCGGTGGCGAAGATTGACTTCAATATCGCCATTGACTACATACATTTCATTGCCAATAATTGGTTTTATTCCCTTATTACGGCAGGTTTTAATTAATTCGATCGCACCATACATGACTCCATGATCGGTTAAAGCGATCGCTGGTTGTCCCAATTCGATCGCTCGATCAATTAGTGACGGTAATTGGGAAGCACCATCAAGTAAGCTATAATCACTGTGAATATGTAAACCGACAAAAGACATAATTTTTTCAGAAAAAAGTGACAAGGAAAAAGAAAAAAAACTAGAATTTACTTACTTTTAATTTTCAGCAATTACAGTCTATTTTTAGGGTTGATTGAGAATCGTATAGGGGAAAAAACCTTGTTCTAAATTAAACCATTGTTCTCGCAGTTTCCGGTTATCATTGCTGCCGACAACAGTATCAACAAATTTTTTCCATTCGGGATCGTTTTTGGGTAAAATACAGCCATAAAGTTCGGTGGTAATCGGTTGACGGGGTAGTAGCACAAATTGTCGCAGATCATGTCCTTGTTTAACGATTTCCCCCAGCAGAAGAATTCCATCACTAACCACTGCTTTAACTTCTCCCCTTTGTAATTTTGCCACTGCCTCACTTCGATCGCTGACAGCTTGCCAATTAGCCAGAGGATAGATATAACGAATAATACTATCGGTGGTGGTGTGGGGAATATAGGCGATCGCAACTGCCGCTAAAGTGTTATTAATATCTATTTTATCAACATTTTCCCTTTTAGTTAGAAATTGCGCTCCTGTCATAAAATAGGGAATAGAAAAATTAACCTTTTCTAGTCTTTCTTCCGTCATTGTTGCCGCATTACAGGATAAATCTACTTGGCCCTGTTCCACTTGCTGAAAACGATTATTAGTCGTCGCTTCTGTAAAGTTTATTGTAATCGGTTTACCTAATTCTTGTTCTAATCGACGTTGGACTAAGCGCATTAATTCCACTCCGTAACCTGTCCATTGTCCCGTTTTCTCATCGATATAACTAAAGGGAGTAGCGTCTTTTCTGGCTGCCGCTTTTAATTCTCCCGTGCGAGCAATTCTTTGTAAAACTGTTTCTGCTAAGACCGATAAATGTAGATTATTTATCAGTAAAAGACCTAGAAAAATCAACCAAAAGTTTTTAGACATATCAAGAAAGCAAGAAGGAGATAGGGAGAAAAAGCTAACCACCGACGTGCGATTAGCAAGTGCCGCTATATTTTAACTACGATCCTCGAATAATCCACTCAAACGTTCTACTTCTGTTTGTGCTGTGTACATAGGAGTTCCAGCCAGAATTCCGGTAACATTGCGGAAAGGTTGACCAATGTGCATACCTTGATGATCGATCGAAAACTCACGAATATCCTTATCGTGCATAGAACCGCGCATTTTTAAAACAGTGATACCGCGGCGCATTTCTCCATACATTTCCACATAACGCAGCAGAATAATTGAATCGGTAATTGTAGAAATATGCGCTTCTGTGATCGAGGAACCTCCTAATAAAGTGGGAGTGGTGGAAGTAAATAATCCTCCCACCTCTTTTTGCTTAATAAAAGAAGTCAACCCGATAATAAATTCCCGAAATCCTTTCAGATTAGAAACCCTTTCTAAAGCAGATAAACTATCTACTGCCACTCGATTAGGTTGAAACTCCTCGATAATTTCCTTCATCATAATTAAATGATTTTCTAAACCCGTAGTTTCGGGATAACGGCAGACTACCTTTAATTTACCTTCCTTTTCCATGCGGTCATAATCCACCCCCCAACCGGTAGCATTTCTAAATAACTGTTCGCGACTTTCCTCGAAGGCAAAAATTAAACATCTTTCCCCATTGGTTACTCCCCCGGCCATAAATTCTGTCACCATCAGGGTTTTTCCTGTTCCTGTGGCTCCCGAAACCAAAATAACCGAATCGCGGAAGAAACCACCCCCACACATTCTATCGAGTTCGAGGCTGCCGGAAGTAATACGAATATTAGAGGATTTTTGTTCCAATTCAATGGCTGATAAAGGAATAATCACGGCCCCTTTATTGGGAATAATTGTAAAAGGAAATTCTCCTTTTTGGTGATCGGTTCCCCGATATTTTAAAATTTCGATTGTCCTTCTTCTTTTCTCATCGGTTAAAACGTTGCGTAAAATCACCACATTGTCGGCCACAAACTCCTCCACCCCATAACGACTGATTTCGCCGTATTCTTGGGTTCTTTCTGCGGTCATAATCGCTGTTACTTCCAATTCTCGCAAAGCGGTTGCCAGACGAAAAAGATCACTTCTCACTTGAGCGCTATCACTTAAATGGCTAAAAATTGCGCCTAAAGAATCCATAGACACCCGTTTAGCTTTATTTTTGCGGATAGCAAACTCAATGCGAGCGATTAATGCACCTAGGTCGTATTCTCCTGTCACCATCGGCTTTTCTTCCGGTTGGGGGGAAGCATCGACAAAGGCCCATTGACGATTCTCCTCCCACTGCCGGATATTCCAACCAAAACCACCCATATTTTTTCTTAGTGCTTGGGGTGGCTCCTCGAAGGTGACAAAAACGCCATTTTCTCCATTTTTGATGCCTTCTGCCAGAAATTGACAGGCAAAAACCGTTTTAGCACTTCCTGCCGTCCCCGCTATCAAAGTTGCTCGTCCTTTCGGTAATCCCCCTTCCGAAAGAAAATCAAAGCCGGGGATTCCTGTTTCTAACTTCTCAATCAACTCTAGGGGATTATTTTGCGTCATTCTAAGTTCTCTATGAAAACGAGCCACTGTTTATTGTACCTATTTCAGTGACCAGTGATACCAGAAATTCATCCCTAGTTTGAGAGTTTGAGCATTGGTAATAAAATTTCCAAGACATAGTTTAAATGCAGGACAGCTTAACCCAAGAATAAATGGAAACTAGATAATACTAAATCCGTTGAGTAACGCACAGAAAACGGGTTTCTCGGAGAAACCCGTTTTCTACTCATGCACTCATGCAAAACGGAGAATAAATAATCAGTTTTTAATAACTGGATTTAGTATAAGCAGGTAAATCTCGGCCACAATTAACCAAAACACCCCCTAATAGTCAGAATCAAAGTTAAGTTTTGTATTTAGTTGATTAATACTATCCTTGACAACTTTGATAGAGTTTAAGGTATAATCATACTTATTTGCTCTACTATGGAACATACAACCGATAATAATCAAAATCAGCAAAAAACCGACAATCAACAAGAAAAAACAGCAACAGGGAAGAAACCCGTGCTGAAGATTGATCCTAAGAAAACTATACCCTATATACAGGAAGGAGCCAAACCGAAAAATAGATAAATTCTGTTTATTTCAGGGTTACTTCAGATGCGCCATCATTTGACGCATCTCAAGGAAAAATTAAAGAAAGTTCTCTAACTACAAAAGAACTTTAGTAATCCAATCTTGATACTTTGGTTCCTGATTGAGAACGATAGAACTTAACTTTTCCTTTAACTGATAAGTAATCGGTTTAGCTGCCGGTAAAGAAAAAGTTTCAATCTTTTTAATCGGAGTTATTTTCGCCGCAGTGCCACTTAAAAACACCTCATCAGCGATAAATAACTCCGTCTTATCTACAGGTCTTTCAATCACCGGAATACCCAAATCCCGCGCAATAGTTAAAACACTATCTCTAGTAATCCCCTCTAGGATATCTTGGTCAAAACTAGGAGTAATTAGCTGACCATTTCTGATGATAAAAATATTCATTCCCGTCGCTTCACAGACTTTACCCTGAGAATTCATTAAAATTGCCTCATCAAACCCCGATTCTACCGCTTCCGTTTTTGCTAAAGCAGAAGTGATATAAGCGGCGCTAATTTTACCTCGCAACGGGAAACTTCTATCCTCTTGACGATACCAAGAACTAATCCGACAGTTAACCCCATCGGCTGCCAAATAATCATCCATTTCTAGACCATAGACTAGAAAATCCTTCTCGATACCATGCAATCGCGGGGCAATTCCCAACCCGGAACTATAGACAAGGGGACGAATATAAAAAGGTCGATGACACTGATTATTTTTGACAAAATCGATAATTATTTGATAGATTTTATCGGCAGGAATCTCGTAATTAAGAAACTTAGCACTTTGACTTAAACGCTGACAATGACGTTCTAATCTAAATAATAATATCTGTCCGGGATTGCTAGGGTCGGGAGTACCTCTTAAACCCCCAAAAGCGGCAGTTCCATAGTGTAGTGCGTGGGTAGCAACGGATAATTTTGCCTCACTAAAAGGGATAAATTTATTCTCAAAATAGGCGAGAGGAAGGAAAGGAATTTCGGCGGTAATAGACATTTTTTTGTTGATTGAACCAAGAACTAAACGGGATTTACCCATGCAGAAAAATTTTGTTTCTGGCTATTAGAAGGATTTTCTACCCTGATAATTTCATAGCGAATCGTCTGCGGGGTGGCCAGTGGAACAGCAAGGGTTCGCAATTCATCGAGATGAAAGACTGTTATCTGAATAATATCACCTGCGCGGTAGTCTTTTAATCTTTCGTTTAACTGTTCCGCCGTCACCCGCAATCCATCGATAGCCAATAATTCATCATCAGCATTAATTCCCGCTTTTTGGCAAGGGGAACCCATCTCGACAAATTTAATTATTTCTTTACCCGCTTCACTCTGTACCCGCATTCCCAGATAAGGTATCGTCTCCCCATTGTCAACACCCCGCAGATAGAGTCCAAAAGGTTCAAGATATTGATTAAAGGGTAATTCTGCCAAACCGTCGATATAACGCTGGTAGAAGTCGCTTAAATCCACCCCTGCAGCCGATTCGAGAATTGCCTGCAATTCCCCATCGGTATAACCAATCTCCTCTTTACCGAAATGTTGCCACATCGAGCGTAAAACATCATCGAGGGAACGACGGTTATCGGTGTGGGTGCGAATTAGTAAATCCAGAAGCAGCGACAATAATTCCCCCTTGAGATAGTAGGAAATTTGACTATTATCACTATTACTATCCCGTCGATAGAGTTTTATCCAAGCATCGAAACTCGATTCGCCTAGCGGTTGGACAAGACGACCGGGTATATTGAGATAACGGCTGATTTCTTTGCTTAAAAGCTCTAAAAAAGTCTTACTATCGTATATTCCCGCCCGTAGAGGGATTATCATATCGTAATAACTGGTGGTTCCTTCGGCAAACCAGAGGGAAGAAGTATAATTTTCTGCATCATAATCGAAGCTTTCTAAAGCTTTTGGGCGAATACGCTTGATATTCCAGAGATGAAAGAACTCATGGGCGACTAATTGCAGAAAACGATGATATTTATCCTTATCTCGCAATCCCAAACGCGCATAGTTAAGGGTACAGGAATTTTTATGTTCTAGTCCCCCGTAACCAGCCGCCGAAAGATGTAGCAAAAATAGATAATTATCATAGGGGAGTCCACCGAACATAGCCGACTCGGTTTGAATAATTTTAGTGGTATCGGCGATAATTTGACTAGGATTAGCGTTTCCCCGTCCCCAGATAGCTAATTGATGGGGTTTTCCCTCGACGACAAAATCGTATAACTGATGAATCCCCACTTCCACGGGACTGTCCACTAGGGTATCAAAATCGGGAACCTGAAAGGTGTTTTTCTGTCCGGGTAAAGATTTTAAGGCAGTGGTAACGCGCCAATCGCCATGGGGGGGGATAATTGTCAGGGTGAGGGGATGTTTTTGATAATCGGGGATATAGAAAAATAAAGCAGCCCCGTTGAAGTAACCGTGAGTATCATCGAGATGGTTGGTTCTGACGGTTAAATCGTGGGCAAAAACGCGATATTTGACCGTTATTTCGGAACTGTTACCATTGTCAATCTGCCAGTGATTTTTAGCAACTTTGCGACTGTTGAGGTTAACAGCTTGAAAATCTTGGACTAAACGGGAGTATTCCCGCACCAGATAGGAACCGGGGGTCCAAACCGGCATTTTTAGGTTTAAAATCGGAGCTTGCCAACCGGTAATCTGTAGAGTGACTTCAAAGAGGTGCGAAGTCGGTTCCGACATAGCCACTTGATAGCTGAGACTTAAACGAGTTGAGGAGATGGTAGCGGGGGAAATAAGACTGGTCATCGGCATTAAACAAGCTTTTAAGTTATTATAGCGGCAAGCTTTCGGCTAATTTACCCGGTTTCACCGCCAAAAATCCGATGGTTTTCCAAGATTTGACCGAGCAGATTTGGAACCGTAACCCCCGCAAATCCTGCGGTTTTTTTTGCCGATTCAGCGTCTTTCTGCTGGGGGTGCGGGAGGAGCCACATCGGGGGGAGAAGTTACCTCTAGGGGAACCGAACGAGTTTCGGGAGCTGCCACAGTGACGGGAACGGTAATCGGTTCGGCTGCTGTGGGGGCCGTATTTTGAGGACTAGGAGCAGCGGCGCTGGTAGGAGCGACTCTAGTACGCCGACGACTAGAACGGCGTTGGCCCGGTTCGCTAGTATTAGAACGAACGATAGTTTGCTCACGACTTACCCGAACCCGTCGCCGTCTGCGGATGGGTCCTTCGGTGGGGGAACCCTCATCGCTGCTGGCTAAACGATTGTTAGTAGTTTGGGTAAAGTAGGTACGTCGGGGTTTAATTGGTTCCGCTTTTAATGTCACCGGACGTTTGCCTAAATTCGGTTCTGGGAAACCTTGATAGGGAATATCCTTAATTGCTTCTAACATAAATTGTCGCCACATCCAAGCGGACATGGTACTGGCTCCATTGGTGGGTTTATTATTGTCATTACCGAGCCAAATTCCCGTGACTAATTGGGGAATATAACCGACAAACCAAAGGTCGCGAGCTTTATCAGAAGTGCCGGTTTTTCCTGCCACCGGACGACCGATTTGTGCGGGGGTTCCCGTTCCCGAATTAACCACATCCTCTAGCATCCAAGTCATCGTCGCTGCCGTGTTTTTATTCAGAGCAGTTTTCGGTTTAAAATTGGCTTGATAAATTACCTTACCGTGGCGATCGAGTACCTGATTAATACCGTAAACTGGTTGATGCACACCATTATTAGCAAAAGTCCCGTAGGCGCTGGTCAATTCTAAAAGATTGACTTCCGAAGCACCCAAAGCCAAAGAATAAGTGGGTAAAAGTTTCGACTGGATACCCATATCTTGAGCCAATTTAATCACCGGATTCCAACCGACGGCCACTAACACCTGAACTGCCACCACATTCAGGGAAGAAGTCAAAGCATCGCGCATGGACACCTCGCGGCCGCTATACTTATCGCCGTAGTTTTCCGGTTTATAACCATCCACCACATACTGTGCATCTTTATAATTAGAATAGGGGGATTTCCCCGCCGCAATCGCCGCCGCATAGACAAAAGGTTTAAAAGTAGATCCCGGCTGACGTTTTGCCTGTGTCACCCGATTGAATTGATTCTTCTCGTGGTCAATTCCTCCGACCATAGCCTTAATTTGCCCATTTTTGGGGTCAATTGCCACTAAAGCCGCCTGTTGGAAGTTCTGCCACTTGCCATAACGAGAAACCGCTCTTTCTACCACTTCCTCCGCTTCGCTTTGCCAACGAGGATTAAGGGTAGTTTTTACCACCAATCCCCCCGCTTCTAGGGTTTTAGCGGGAACCAGTTGCGGCAGTTCTTTTTCCACATAATCGGTAAAATAGGCCGCTTGCCGTTGCAGACGTTTTAGGGGACTGGTTTTAAGGACTAGGGGAGATGTGATCGCCAGTTTTGCCTGAGCGTTAGTAATAAATCCCACCTCGGCCATAGTTTTGAGGACGATATTACGCCGTTCTAGGGCAGATTTAGGGTTTTCGAGGGGAGAATAGAGACTAGGAGCGGGAACAATGCCGGCAAGGGTGGCAGCTTCGGCTAGAGTTAATTTATCGACGGGTTTACTGAAATATAACCAAGCGGCATCGGCCAGACCGTAGGCCCCGGAACCGAGATAAACTAGGTGGAAATAACGCTCTAAAATCTGGTCTTTTGTATATTTATCTTCTATTTTCTGAGCGATACGCATTTCCCGTAATTTGCGATCAAAACTCCTTTCTTGGGATAAAAAGACAATCCGGGCCAATTGTTGGGTGATGGTGCTGCCTCCTTCCACCACTCCCCCGGCTCTCAGGTTAGAAAAGAGAGCGCGAGCAATACCCTGGCCATCAACTCCCCCGTGTTCACGAAAACGGCGGTCTTCACTAGCGATAAAGGCCTCCTGTACCAGTGGGGGAACTTGAGCAATTTTCACGCTTTCGTAGGTGCTAGGGCCATTTTGCTTGAGGATTTCCCCATTAGCAGCTTGAATGGTTAGGGTGCCGGGACGAGCATAGGTTTGTATATCGGCGATATTTTGCGGTAGAGAGCTTTCAAGGCGATAAATGCCCCAACCTATCCCCAAAAGTCCCCCTGTCACCCCTAATCCTACTCCCAAGTACAAGCCAAAGCGGGGATGTTGTCGCCATTGCGGTAAGGGGGAATTATCAATCAGGGTAGTAAATTTGTTTTTCAAGGGTTTTAACGTCTCTAGAGCCTTGCTACTGGTTTGGGAGACTAAATTGACCTTTTTTTCTTCAGAAGCGGCTTCTACTGGCTTTTCTGCGGCAAATGGCGCAGATTTGGAGTCGATAGGATCGACTTTAGGGGGGTGTTTAGCGAGATTATGGAAAAATTGACTAAGTTTTTGTTTGTATTTCATGTTAGTTGAGCGGGTGAGGGTGAGGGTGAGGGTGTTGGGGTAGTGGGGTAGTGGGGTAGTGGGGTAGTGGGGAAGTGGGGAAGTGGGGAAGTGGGGTGTGGGGTGTGGGGTGTGGGGAATTTAGCTGAAATTTCCCCATCTCCCTATGTCCCTAAATCCCTATTTCCTTAAAGATCGCTAAATTGTCGCCACCATTGCTGGAGGGGATAATAGAGGAGGGGAGTCCAGAGACTACTAAGCAGAGCAGAAGTGAGGCCAATGCGTTGATAATCGAGCCAAAGATCAGCGAGATTTTTGCCTCCTTGTAGATAGTATTGAAAAGCGATCGCACCATTGGCGATTAAAGCCATAACAAAGACAATTAAGACCACGGCGATCAATTCTTCTTTGAGATAACGTTGTCGGTGTAAACGGGAAGTGAGGAAACCGATCAGACCAAAAACCATGATATGGGAAGGATAATTAGAGGTTAAACTATCTTGAATAGCGCCGATCGCTAATCCGACCACCACACTATCGAGACAAGAGCGATTGAGACTCCAACTAACCAACCAAATCAGTAACCAATTGGGAGCGATGCCTAAAATCTCCATACCGGGGAGCCGCATTAAGGAAAGAAAAGTACAGAGAAGCAGTGAAGCGATAGTGACTAAAATATTCAGTATAAAACGATAACGGGCTGATAAACGGCTTAATTTCAGCATAATTCCCCCTCTCACTGCTGGGGTTGCGGGTGAACGAACACCCATTCGAGATTGTCCACGGTGGCGGTAAATTCAATTTTGGCGGTGGGGGCGGGATTTTCCGGTAAATTAAGGGAAATTATGCGACCGATGGGCAACCCTGGCGAAAAAAGACTACTAAAAGCCGAAGTTGTCACCACATCTCCCGGTTTAACATCGGGAGCTTTTTCAAAAAAGCGCAGGGTGGCGACTTGGGAATTCTGACCTTGAATTAAACCCATGGCCCGACTACGATTCACCGTTGCTCCGATGCGACTTTGGGAATTACTGACCAATAAAACTTTGCTGGTGTGGGGAGTAACTTCCGTAATCCGTCCCACTAAACCGCCAATTCCCGTCACCGAAGCACCCACTGGCACACCATCGGCGCTACCCCGACCGATAATTACCTGTTGCCACCAATCATCGGCGCTGCGGCCAATAATTGGAGCAGAAATCAGGGGTTTTTTCTGGGTTTGATAATAACCAAGCTGTTTTTTTAATTGTTGATTTTGATATTCGACTTCACTTAAACGATTTTGTAATTCTCGCACCCGTTGATCGGCCAGAAGTTGCTCTTGCAGATTAGTTTCCTCTCCCTGAAAAGGACGAGTTAATAAACCATACAATTCTAAAATCGCCCCACTTTGATAGGTGCGAATGTACCAAGCTACCCCCAAAGCGGCAGCGAGCAGCAAAAGTCGCCATCCCTGCTGTGTCCATTTTCGTCGTGCTGAATACATGAGCGATTAAAAACCTCTTGACTGTGTAGAGTGAGAATCCGTGTGTTTTGCCGCTAACCGATCCTAGTGACCTTTAGACATTGCGAGTTGTTTCATTAACGATCCGCTCAAAGAGTTTCTGATTTTTTAACACTTCTCCCGTGCCTTTGACCACACAGCGCAGCGGATCTTCAGCGACATGGGTAACGATACCGGTTTCGTGACTGACTAGGCGATCGAGTCCCCGTAATAAAGCACCTCCTCCCGCTAACATGATGCCGCGATCGATAATATCGGCAGCTAATTCGGGGGGAGTTTTTTCTAGGGTACGTTTGATCGCATCAACGATCACGGAAAGTGGCTCATCCATACTTTCCCGCACTTCTTCCGCTTTGATGGTCACGGTGCGGGGTAAACCGGACATGAGATGCAATCCCCGCACTTCCAGAGGAGGAAATTCATCTCCGGGGGTGGGATAAGCGGAAGCAAGGCGAATTTTAATATCTTCGGCCGTACGTTCCCCGATAATCAGGTTATGGACTTTTTTCAGATAGGCGATAATTGCTTCCGTGAGTTCATCCCCGGCCACACGGACGGATTCGCTGATCACTGTCCCATCAAGACTGAGAATCGCCACTTCCGTGGTGCCACCACCGATATCGATGATCATATTTCCCGTCGCTTCCGAGACGGGTAAACCAGCACCCAAGGCTGCCGCAACTGGTTCATCAATTAACCCCACTTCTCGCGAGCCGGCATTTTTGGCCGCATCCACCACCGCGCGTCTTTCTACTCCAGTAATCCCGCTGGGAACACCGATTACCATGCGGGGATTGCCAATCGTGCCATCGAGCGCTCGTTTGATGAATTCCGCTAACATGATCTCGCAACTGTAAAAATCGGCGATTACCCCATCGCGCAGGGGTCGCAGCGCGGTGACATGGCCTGGAGTGCGACCGAGCATTTTTTTGGCCTCCTCCCCGACAGCGACCGGGTTGCGATCTTGATCGATCGCTACTACCGATGGTTCCTCTAAAACGATGCCTTTCCCTGACACATAAACGAGGGTGTTTGCTGTACCCAAGTCTATACCTATGTCCCTTGATAAGCCTAGTCCTCTAAAAAAACCCACTTGTTTTCACTCCTGTTCTGATAACAACGTTGCTATAGCTAGACTTTCGATCGAATCGACTTGGATTTTATTACGTTTTGTTTCTCAAGTCTAGTTAATTATCGCTTCTTTCTCTCCAGATTTACGCAGGTCTTTGCCCTAATTTTCTGGCTGCCCACCGGTCAAGGCCGAGGTTTCGGGCTAAAATAAACATACTATTGTACTAAATTGAGGATTTAAGACCATGAGTGTAAATCTGGTTCATTTGGTGGGACGAGCGGGGAGAGACCCAGAAACCAAGTATTTCGAGTCGGGTAAGGTTTTATGTACTTTAACTTTAGCGGTTAATCGTCGCTCTAAAAATAGCGATCAGCCGGATTGGTTTGATCTGGAAATTTGGGGCAAAACGGCGGAAGTGGCCGCTAATTATGTGAAAAAAGGCGGTTTAATCGGGATTAAAGGGTCTTTAAAAATGGATACCTGGAATGATAAAAACACCGGATTAGCTCGCTCTAAACCGGTGATTCTCGTCGATCAATTAGATTTACTCGGTTCTAAACGCGATAGTGAGGCTAATTCCGAGCGAGAATTTTAAAGCTTGAGCTGCATTATTTCCCGATTTTAGGTGTGTTAGCCCCTAGTAACACACCCTTATTTATTCTATAATTGACTGGAAAAATATTGCTGTAAATCTGGTAAAACTTCTCTATAAATAGCTGTATTTATCTCTAGATTACAGCCAAGAATAGAATTAAAAGGGATAATTTCCACCAGGGAATTACTATAGGCGATCGCTTGTAAAGTCCTGACAAATTCAGGAGTCCAGAGATTTTCTTCTAGGGAAATATTTTGTTTTTTTAACCAGCCGATCAAAGCCGAGCGCCCAATCCCGGGTAAAATGTCAGCAGTCAGCAGGGGACTGTACCAGCAATTATCTTTCCATCCCCATAAATTACCCGTGCTAGTTTCTAACCAATTCCCAGATTGATCGACTAATATCGCTTCTTTTGCCCCTTTTTTTTGAGCAGTTTGTGACGCTAACCAAGGAGTTAAATAATTACCAGTTTTATGCTCTCCTAAAACGCGTTGCCAAGCGGGATTATCCACTACCCAGCCAATAATTCCTTGCTCTTGTCTAAGGTTTAAATCTTCGGGGAGAAATCTGCCTTTAATCCACTCCCTACCATCGGGAAAAATTGTGATTCTCAGGACAGGATAGAATCGGGATAATTTTTCGGCTCCTTGGCGAATTCGCCGCCAATCGGGAGCGGACCAGTGGAAAACTTGTAAACTAGAGTGCAGACGTTGGAGATGCTCTTGCCAATGGGTTAGGGGATGATCTAAGCTTTTTTGATAGATACGCAGGGTAGTAAATATTGTCGCTCCATAAAGCAGCCCAATATCATTAATATCCAGACTTATTCGCTCATCCTCGATTAATTCGCCATTATACCAATACATAATCAGTTATCAGTTATCAGTTATCAGATGTGAGTTATCAGTTATCAGTTATCAGTTATCAGATGTGAGTTATCAGTTGATTAGACATATCCAAAAATTATAACTGAATCAGAGCTTGCTTCGCTGTCTTGTACTAATGAGTAGTTCGATATTGAAATATATAAGTAGGTGGGTGGAATTAAATATAAGATGAACGTAGGTTGGGTTGAAGCATGAAACCCAACGCCCGCTCATGTTACGCTACCGCTAACCCATCCTACAAATAATTGTGCCTCCCTACTTATCTGTCATTGATAATTCAATTTAACTGAAAAATATGGGGAAATTAAAATTATTTTTATTTGGGTAAGTTTCTTGTCTAGACAAAATTTTATTCTTGAGATAATATTAGGTATAAGTCCACTGATAACTGTTTACTGATAACTGTTTACTGATAACTGATCTAGCTTATGAACCGTCAAAAATTTACTTGGGGATATTCTAGCTATAAATTGCGTCAGAGAGAAAATTTTAAAGAATTTCTGTGTTTACTGGGATTATTAATAGCGGCCTTAACTATCTATCTAGTGGGATTAGGGAATTTACCCTTGCGGGATTGGGATGAGGCAACAATCGCTCAGGTGGCCAAGGAAATTAGCCAAACCCCCCTGGAACAATTGCGCTGGTTATTTCCTAGTCTTTGGGGTGATCCCTACCTGAATAAACCGCCGTTGATTCATAGTTTAATTGGTCTAACCTACCATTTCTGGGGTATCAATGAGGCCAATACTAGACTAATTCCCGCTTTTTTTACAGCTTTATCGGTGCCGCTTCTCTACCTTCTCGGTCGAGAAATTTTTCCCGCTCGTTTGCCAGCTTTACTGTCGGCCTTGATCTATTTAACTCTTTTGCCAGTGGTGCGCCATGGCCGTTTAGCCATGTTGGATGGAGCGGTATTATGTTTTGAAATCCTGATGTTTGTTGGTTTACTGCGCTCACGACGCGATTTACGCTGGTCTGTGGGGGCGGGGTTAGGATTTGCCCTCCTTTGTCTGACGAAGGGGATTATGGGGCTATTATTGGCGGGTATCGGCTTGATTTTTCTGCTCTGGGATACCCCCCGGTTATTAACTTCTGCCTATTTTTGGTCGGGTTGGTTATTGGGAGCAACCCCCGCTTTTGCTTGGTATGCCGCCCAATTTTGGCACTACGAGCGGGAGTTTCTGGATTCCCTTTTTGTTCAACAGTTAAAGCGAGTTAGTGACGATCTGGACAATCATCGCTGGCCGTTTTGGTATTATCTGCTAGAAATTATTAAATATAGTTGGCCCTGGTTAATTTTCTCGGTTTGGGGTTTACGTTTAGCTCGTCAGGAACATCTCTACAGTTGGGCGAAGTTACTGTTAGTTTGGACGGGTGTTTATCTGTTGGTGGTTTCGGTAATGGCGACTAAATTGCCTTGGTATATTCTGCCGATCTATCCGGCCTTGGCTTTAGCGGCCGGTTATGCCTTGGCGCAGGTGGGTAATCTTCCCATCGATCGCCCCTATCATCCAATCTGGTCAATTATTCTGGGTATTATCGGCGTTGGGGCGGGTTTATTAGCTTTAATAGCCTATTTTCCGGGTAATTTTGCCGCTATTGAACCTCTCCATCCCTTAATTCTTTTAACCTTATTGTCACTGTCCTTGACCATGGTGACAACGGCGATTTTGTTAGCCCGGCGCTCGCAACAATTCATCGTGGTTTTACTCTGGGGAATGTTGGTTTCTTTGTTTATTTTTGTCAATTCTCCCCTGTGGATATGGGAATTAAATGAGAATTTCCCCGTCAAACCGGTGGCGAGTTTAGTACAGAAATATGTGCCAGCAGATCACCCTGTTTATATTGCTTTTGCCTACGAGCGCCCCTCCTTAAATTTTTATAGTGGTCGTCGGGTTTTTCCCCTTGCTACTGAAGAATTAATCAATCATTGGCAAAGTCACAAGCAACCTTACCTAATTATCGATCGTCAAACCAAAGAAGCTACTGATTTAGAAGGATTAAAGGCGATCGGCTCTACGGATTCCGGTTGGTTTTTGGTGACGAAGCAGTAGTGAGGTTAATTTTGTGCATACTTTCGATAGCAAATTAGGTTCCGCTTTATCTTGCCGATTGCTGACTTGAAATATTACAAAAATTTTACAAGTTGCGTTAAAATCACCCCTAGCGATGAAACGCAGCACTTTTGTAATTGTTGAAACCGAGATTAATATGCTAAATAGGTCAATTACGGCCGAGAAAACCGAGGAATTCGCTCCTGCTGACCTGCAAGACCTGCTAGACTGTACCGATAGCTTTGTTAACCGTCATATTGGGCCGACGGAGACGGAAATCGAGAAAATGCTGGCGGTTTTGGGTGTTGCTACCCTTGAGGAGTTAATCGCTAAAACTGTCCCGTCAGGAATTCGTTTACAAAAAAGCCTTAATCTAGCACCTGCCTTGAGTGAATACGCCGCTCTTGCCCAATTAAAAGCTATTGCCTCGAAAAATCAGGTATTTCGCTCCTTTATTGGCATGGGCTACCATGACTGTATCACCCCGCCGGTAATTCTCCGCAACATCTTAGAAAATCCGGGTTGGTACACCGCCTATACTCCCTATCAAGCGGAAATCGCCCAAGGACGCTTAGAAGCTCTCTTAAACTTCCAAACTCTCATCACTAGCTTAACTGGTCTGGAAATTGCTAACGCTTCCCTCCTCGATGAAGGAACAGCAGCCGCAGAAGCGATGACTATGAGTTACGGACTGTGTAAAACTAAAGCCAATGCTTTCTTTATCTCTAGTAGTTGCCATCCCCAAACGATTGAAGTTGTTAAAACCAGAGCGATTCCTTTAGGTATTGACATTATTATCGAGGATCATCGTCTCTTTGACTTCCAAACGCCGATTTTTGGCGCATTATTACAATATCCAGCCACCGATGGCGTAATTTATGACTATCGGGAATTTATCGCCAAAGCGCAGGAAAATGGGGCTTTAGTCACCGTTGCCGCCGATATTCTCAGTTTAGCCCTGTTGACTCCCCCCGGCGAATTGGGGGCTGATATTGCCGTGGGTAGCAGTCAACGCTTTGGGGTTCCCTTGGGTTATGGGGGTCCCCATGCCGCCTATTTTGCCACCAAAGATGTCTATAAACGCAGTATTCCGGGGCGCATTGTCGGGGTATCGAAGGATAGTCAGGGTAAACCCGCACTGCGTTTAGCTTTGCAAACCAGGGAACAACATATCCGCCGGGATAAAGCCACCAGTAATATTTGTACCGCACAGGTGTTACTAGCGGTGATTGCTTCCATGTACGCGGTGTATCACGGACCGGAAGGAATCAAGAAAATCGCCCAAAGAGTGCAGAAATTAACCGCTTTATTGGCAACTGGTTTAAAACAGTTGGGTTATCAGGTGGGGAAAGAACCGCGCTTCGATACGCTCAAAGTTACGGTATCCACGGGAGTTAAGGATATCTTCGCCAAGGCAAAAACCCATAAGATTAATCTGCGTTATTTTGATGAGAATAATCTAGGAATTAGTGTCGATGAAACCACCAGTCTCAGGGATGTGTGGGATTTATGGCAAATTTTTGCCCCAACCGAGGAATTACCCTTTACCGCAGCCGAATTAGTCGAGAAAATTAGTCTAGAATTACCCGCTAATTTAACCCGTACCAGTGCCTATCTTACCGAGCCGGTGTTCAATCGTTACCACTCGGAAACGGAATTACTCAGATATCTGCACCGTCTGGAAACAAAGGATCTAGCCTTAAATACTTCCATGATTCCCCTCGGTTCCTGTACGATGAAACTCAATGCCGTAGCGGAGATGATTCCAGTAACTTGGGCAGAATTCGGCAAATTACACCCTTTTGCTCCGATTGACCAAGCAGAAGGCTATCAACTGCTCTTTCAACAGTTAGAGACTTGGTTAGGGGAAATTACCGGGTTTGATGGCATTTCCCTACAACCGAACGCCGGTTCTCAGGGAGAGTATGCCGGTTTACAGGTGATCCGAGCCTACCATGAAAGTCGCGGTCAAGGTCATCGTCAGATTTGCTTAATTCCTGAGTCCGCTCACGGGACTAATCCTGCCAGTGCCGTTATGTGTGGTATGAAAGTAGTGGCGGTTAATTGCGATTCTCGGGGCAATATTGATATTGATGACCTGAAAACTAAGGCCCAGAAGCATCAGGATAATCTAGCGGCTTTGATGGTGACGTATCCTTCCACTCACGGCGTTTTTGAACAGGGAATTAGCGAAATTTGCGCCTTGATTCATCAATACGGTGGTCAAGTGTATATGGATGGCGCCAATATGAATGCTCAGGTGGGTTTATGTCGTCCGGCGGATTTTGGCGCTGATGTCTGTCACTTGAATCTCCATAAAACTTTCTGTATTCCCCACGGTGGTGGCGGCCCCGGTATGGGACCAATCGGAGTAAAATCCCATTTAGTGCCTTTTCTGCCCGATGTTTCCCTAGTTTTGGCGAAATTATCCCCAGAAACCGCTAACGGTAAGCATCAGGACTCAATTGGCGCAATTTCGGCCGCGCCTTGGGGTAGTGCCAGCATTTTGGTGATTTCTTGGATGTATATCGCTATGATGGGGGCAGCCGGCTTGAAAAAAGCGACAGAAGTGGCAATTTTGAACGCTAATTATATGGCTTTTCGTCTGGAGTCGGCCTATCCGGTGTTATTTAAGGGTAGCGCGGGAACGGTTGCCCACGAGTGCGTGATTGATTTACGTCCCCTGAAAAAACAAGCTGGCATCGAGGTGGAAGATGTGGCAAAACGCTTGATGGATTTCGGTTTCCACGCGCCGACGGTTTCTTGGCCCGTGGCGGGTACAATGATGGTGGAACCCACGGAAAGCGAATCTTTGGGGGAATTAGACCGTTTTTGTGAAGCTTTGTTAACTATCTATCAAGAAGTACAAGCGATCGCTAATGGTACCATGGATATCCACGATAATCCCTTAAAAAATGCCCCCCACACAGCTGCAGTTTTAACTGCCGATGATTGGAGTCGTCCCTATTCCCGTCAACAGGCAGCTTACCCGCTTTCTTGGCTAAAAGATTATAAATTCTGGCCGGTAGTGGGACGGGTTGATAATGCTTACGGGGACAGAAATCTGGTTTGTTCCTGTGAGGGTATGGACGCTTATAAGTAGGGTTTGCGGCAAAGAGTTTTTCCTGGGGGTAGGGTGGGGTGCATCTCATTTTTGTAAATCTACTAATTTGGGATTTTTCAAGGGAAACTTCCTCCTAAAATTGGGTGTGTTACTTTCAGTTTTATCACTCAATCCAAGCTTTTGGGGGGTTCTACCCCCCAAACCCCCCGTTGGGGGCGTGGCGCCGCCCCCAAACCCCCCGCGCATTAGCTTTTCGGTGGGATGCTTACACGCGATTGTTCATATTTTTGTACCAATTTCAGAGTCACTGATAATTGCTGATTGTCGATATTTCTGCAAATGTGGGATGCAGCCGTGGGGTGTGGGGTGCAGGAATTATGAATTGGGGAGCGGGGAGAAAAAAGCTGTCTCCTGTCTCCTGAATCCTGTCTCCTGACTCCTGAATCCTAACCCTAACAAAGGCCTATTTTAAACACCTCTTGTGCCACTCGATCGCAACTGCCTACTGTTCCTAAACCGGCTGTGGTTTCTGCGTATTCATCTAACATTTTTTGCCGACGTTGCTGATTTAATAATAAATCTAGACATTCCTCCATAATTCTCTCTGGGTTAGCTTCCTCTTGTAATAATTCGGGAACAACTTCTCGCATTAAAACTAAATTTACCGGTGAGACAAATGGTACAGAAAGCTTCATAATATTGCGGGCAATCCAAGCAGTAACTGCACTTAAACGGTAAACCACCACCTGCGGCACGTTTAACAAAGCAATTTCGAGATTAACTGTACCAGACTTAGCCACAGCCAGATCGGCTGCGGCAATTGCTTCTAAAGTCTGATCTCGTTCCATAATCACCGCATTTAATCCATATTCCGCTACTAATTCTCGCATTTTTGGTTCGTATAAAGCTAAGGGAACGGGAATTAAAAACTTAATATCGGGTATTTTTTCCTGTAATTTTTGGGCAGCAGCGCACACAGTCGGCACGAGATATTTAAACTCCTGTTGACGGGAAGCGGGTAACAAAGCGATCACTGTTTCTTCGGGTTTTATTGCCCATTTTTGCCGCATTTCTTGCCGATTGGGAGCATTAGCCATACGATCAACTAAGGGATGTCCCACCCAAGTTACTGGTAAACCTTTTGTTTCAAAAAAACGAGCTTCGGCAGGAAAAATTGCCAATAATTTATCGGTGACGGCGATTAATTTTTCCGTATTAAATAACTTTTCTGCTGTAGCCCTTAGTTTAGCTGAGGGGATATTTTCTTCTGACCAAATCCACACCTGTGGGGCAATATAATAAATAATTGGGACATCGGGAATAATTTTTTTAGCCGACTGACCGATCGCCACATTTGCCCCCACATAATCAATTAAAATAATGATATCAGGGGGATGATCTCTAAAAAACTCTTTTGCTCGTTTTTGTAGTTGTAAGGTTGGCAAAATAAAGGGGATAGATTCAATTAATCCCATGGCAGCCAGTCGAGTGGTTTTACCCAACATTTTTGCTCCGGCTAACTCCATGCGATCGCCACCTAGGGCAAAAATTTCTAACTCAATTTCCAGGGTTTTAGCTAGTTTAAAAAGGGATTCAATCAGCATGGCTGCCTGTAAATCACCCGATACCTCACCCGTACTAATAAATATACGCATTTGGATAATTATTTGATAATAAAAGAATTCAGGAGTCAGGATTCAGGAGACAGGAGACAGGATTGCTGGAGATAGGAGTCAGGAGATAGGAGTCAGGAGATTATTTTTATTTATTCTCCCCACACCCCACTTCCCCACTTCCCCAATTCCCCAATTCATAATTCATAATTCATAATTCCCACACCCCACTTCCCCACTTCCCCACTTCCCCACTTTCCACACCCTGTTCCTCAATCAATAAATTATTTCCCCGGAATTAAACCGCGGCGTTTTTCTCCCGTGGTAGAGGATTGTAAAAATTGACAGAGATGTTGAACATGAGGGTTATCGGTTAAGAGAGAAACTTGTTCTAAAGCCTCCTGAAGATTTATATTAGAACGATAGATAATCCGAAAAGCTTTTTTCAGTAAAGCTAAATCTTCATCGGTAAAACCGGCCCTTTGTAAACCGACTAAATTAAGAGTTCGTACCCGACAGGGATTGCCTTCCACTAAAGTAAAAGGGGGAACATCGCGATCAATACGACTCATTCCTCCTAACATGGCCATTTTGCCAATATGAACAAATTGATGTACTCCTAAAACCCCCCCGATAACTGCTTTTGATTCGATCTGGACATGACCGGCCAAGGCGACACTATTAGCGATAATGATGTTATCTTGCAAAATACAATTATGGGCAACGTGAACATAGGCCATTAATAAATTATTATTGCCAATTTGGGTAACTTCTCCCGTATCCGTGGCGCGATTAATCGTGACAAACTCGCGAATTTGGTTATGATCACCAATTTCTACGCTACTTTCGCCCCCTTTATACTTTAAATCCTGTGGTTCATTACCAATAACAGCCCCGGAAAAGATATGATTACCCTTGCCAATTTTGGTCGGACCTTCAATGACCACATGGCCATCAATAATTGTATCAGCTTCAATTTCCACATTGGCCCCGATCACAGCATAGGGGCCGACTTTAACCTTGGGATCAAGTTTTGCCGACGGATGGATAACCGCAGTGGGGTGGATTAACGTATTCAAAGGGAAGTCTCCCGCGCTCAACTTCGTCACTGTATGAATCATGGTATAGCTTATCCTATATTGGACAGATTGTGATCAAGATTGATAGCGGTTGCTTAGGGAGGGGACGACTTTAATGGGGAACCAGAACCCGATAAACTATTAACCAGATTCTCTTGATTCCTTCGTCCCTCCCATCCTGATAAAAAATATATGAGCAATAATAGACCTAAAATTATAGTCTTAGATGATGACCCCACAGGTTCCCAAACAGTCCATAGTTGTCTGTTATTGATGCGGTGGGATGAAGATACTCTCCGCTTGGGATTGGCAGATAATGCGCCAATTTTCTTTGTTTTGACCAATACTCGCGCTTTAACCCCCGAAAAAGCCGAGTATGTCACCAGAGAAGTCTGTCATAACCTGAAAACTGCCTTAACTAAAGAGGGAATCGAGGATTTTTTGGTGGTTAGTCGTTCCGATTCTACCCTGCGCGGGCATTATCCGATCGAAACTGATGTTATTGCCGAAGAATTGGGCGGTTTTGATGCTCATTTCCTGATTCCAGCCTTTTTTGAGGGGGGTAGAATCACTCGCGATAGTATTCACTATTTAATCATCGATGGCGTTCCCACTCCCGTCCACGAGACAGAATTTGCTCGCGATTCGGTTTTTGCCTACCATTACAGTTATCTGCCGGATTATGTGGAGGAGAAAACGAAAGGTAAAATTAAAGCAGATGATGTGGAAAGATTTTTACTGGCAGATATCCGTCAAGGTAGTTTAGAACGACTGCAAAAGCTCGAAAATAATCAATGTGGGGTGGTAGATGGGGAAACTCAAGCGGATCTTGATCGCTTTGCTGAAGATATTTTAACCGCCGCAGGGGAGGGAAAAAAATTTTTATTCCGTAGTGCCGCCAGTATTTTAACTTCTTTGGCTAATTTAGGAACTCAACCGATCGCACCCGAATCTATGGGTAAGTATAAGCCCACGGGGGAGGCTGGGGCAATTATCGTCGGTTCCCACGTCAAAAAAACTACCCAACAATTAGAGGAACTGCTTCAACAACCCAACACCGTCGGAGTCGAAATCGATGTGACGGCATTGCGCGATCGTCCTGAGCAACGAGAGCAACTCCTAGCACAAGTTCTGGAAAAAGTCAAGCTTATTCACAAAAATAAACAAACCCCCGTGATCTATACCAGTCGGCAAGAGTTAACCTTTGCCTCTGTGCAGAAACGCCTTGATTTTGGGGTTGTCGTCTCCACCCTGTTAATGGACATTGTTAAGGGTTTACCCAGTGACATCAGTTTTTTAATCAGTAAAGGTGGAATTACCTCCAATGATGTCTTAAGTACGGGTTTAAGCCTGCAATCGGCCCGTTTACTCGGTCAGATTCTCCCCGGTGTCTCCATGGTCCGTACAGCAGCCGATCATCCCCTCTTTCCTAATTTACCTGTGGTTCTTTTCCCGGGTAACGTTGGTGATGTCCAAGCTTTAGCCACAGTTTATCAACGTTTGTGTCAATAGGAGGCAATCAGTGATCAGTGAGCAGATGTGAGTTTTCAGGTTCTTCGTTACTTGGTATGGTTCGATAGGGGGGCATAAATCGACTAAATCCTTATCTGGCAAGAGATTTAATTGATTAGTTCGCTCTAGAGCAAAAACAATTGATAAAAATCGCCAAATGTCTTTCTCTATAAGGGTTCCATCTCTTATAACCTCCATTCATTGCATAACACAAACCGAAGAGCCAAATCTCGAATGTAATTTTTCCGTCTTCAAGCTGAGGTGCTTGAGACGCATGACTTCTCGGACTTGTTCTAACAGTCGAGGGGATTGTGCTTCTTCTGTCATCAGCAAATGCGGTAAAATCCACTTGAAGGGAATACTAGACCACCCTCTGCGGTAATTATGCCCAAATTGAGGTGATTAAACCGCACGGTGCGGTATTAGGTATGATTAAGGGGGTGTTAGACCGATGGAGGTGGGATAGTAAGACAGAGGAGGGTGCTAAACCGCAGTAAGCGGTATAATTAATAGTTGGGCTGCTTCAGTTATTGGTTGCAGAAGTAATTGGTAGGCTATCTGTTGGTGTCCACAGTTAACTTAACTGTAGTTATCGACTCCACGATTCTTCAAGCATTTATGAGAAAAAAATATGAGAAAAAAAATTGCAATTTACAGTTTTTTGCTTGGCATTTCAATTGTAGCTGGGGCAATTTTCGGAAACCTCTATTTTAGTCGTCTTACTATAGTTCCGTCGTCGGCTCCGCATCTGCCTCCGACTAAGTCTGCGACCTCCCTGGGCGTTGTGGAAGAGATAGTGAGTAATCTTGAATGGGGAAACATTGCGTTTGATACACCCAAGAAAATGAAGTTTGAAGAACCTAAAACTATCCTGGTGCAGCGGATTGACTCAAGCCGCCTAGGTGAGATGCTAAAGATCTCGGCAACTGCTGAACGTGGACGTTAGACCTCAATCTTTCTCTGGAGGCGCAGTTGAAAGTGTATCTGTGGGTTACGATCGCTTTTTCAACCACCTTATCACTAGCTAATCTTCTTGGCTATCAAGGATTAAAGCGTCAAGAGAACTGGGAAAATCACCTCGCTGAACCATTTTTGTGAAGGCTTTATAACAATCATTTTTATCCCCTTGTTTGCGAGGATAGCCTAGCCATAAAACAAAAATAGCTTTATACTCCTTGGTTTGTATAGTGCGATCGCGGCTCTTGTAGGGTGCGTTAACGAAGTGTAACGCACCTAATCTATGGTTATTCAATAATTGATGTAATGGTGGATTACGCTGCGCTAATCCACCCTACGGGGGGTTAAAATTATTATTCTTCCCCTATTTTTTCGGTTATGCTACAGTGCTTGTGAAGCAGCATAGACTTTTACTTCCTTCTCTAAACGTTCTCTGAGCCTATCTTTTTCTACTTCAATATCATACCTTGTTTGAAGATTCATCCAGAACCTTTCAGACATACCAAAATAACGAGAAAGCCTTAAGGCAATATCGGCAGTAATTCCTCGCTTTTCCTCGATAATTTCCTTGATTTGCTCTATTGGTACATTAAGATCTTCTGCCAAACGTTCTTGGCTAATTTCCATCGGTTTGAGAAATTCTTCTAACAGAATCTCACCAGGATGAATGGGGGCTAATAATTTTTTCTCAGTCATGATTATTGAGTAACAATTAATGATAATCGACTATTTCTACATTGTAGGCGTTGCCATTTTTCCAAATAAAACAGATCCGCCACTGATCGTTAATTCGGATACTATGCTGATTTTTTCTATCTCCTGAGAGTTTTTCCAACCGATTAGATGGAGGAATGTATAAATCCTGTAAAGTTTCGGCCGCGTCTAAAACTTCTAGCTTTCTCCGAGCATTTCGTTGAATATCTTGAGGTAATTTTCGTGAAAATTTACGTTTGAATAACTGCTCTGTCTCCTTAGATGCAAAACTCTTAATCATCAATAATTAGGAAAATGCACTACTATCATATCATCTTAGTGCGATCGTCGATCTCATGCTAATGTTAGATCGCAATCTTTCTGTGGAGGCGCAGTTGAAAGTGTATCTGTGGGTTACGATCGCTTTTTCAACCACCTTATCACTAGCTAATCTTCTTGGCTATCAAGGATTAAAGCGTCAAGAGAACTGGGAAAATCACCTCGCTGAACCATTTTTGTGAAAACTTTGTAACAATCATTTTTATCCCCTTGTTTGCGAGGATAGCCTAGCCATAAAACAAAAATTGCTTTATACTCCTCGGTTTGTATAGCCCGAAAGAATAAGCGATAACGGTCAGGTAGTCCCATCTTTTTGACTCTTCCGTAATGCTTGAGCGCCCCAGTCAGAGCAAAATGGGAAGCAAAAGGGTCGAGAGGGATTTTTTCTTTAATGGCGACCATAATCGCCCTGTAGAGTTTGACTGTAGAATGAGTACGGTATGCTTCTGTTGGCAAGGTGTTTTTTAGTTTACGAACCTCAACTTGTAAATCGCGGCGTTGTTGCCCAAAAAGTCTTTTAATGAAGTAGATTCGCCAACCGTTAACTATCAAGTTCTACTCCTGTCATCAACTCTTCATCGACCGCCGCCATTGCTTCCGTATAAGCTTCTAACTCAGCATCAGGATTTAATAGGGCTTGCTTGGTCAGAAAATCTAAGAATAAACTCATCATTAGTTCATCTTCCTCCTGTTCTACAGATTGAGGCTGTAAGCGGACTAATAAGGTATCAGGACTGATAACTTCAACAGCACCTTTAGCTTCTTTGAATTGGGGATTATCCTTAAAAAAACTGGCACTCAGACGGAAACCTGAAGCATTGCCTATTCTAGCCCAGGTTAGATTGTATTGTTTATTACTCATGATTTTAGGCAAGGTTTACTACATATCATGTTATTACATAATTTAATAACATACAAGGTTGCCCAGTTTCTCAACCGCGTTTTAGCTGAACTTCCCCCATACATATATACTATAGGGGAGCGCGCCGAGAAAGCCATCGAGTAAAACTAGCGGATTTCGATTTAAGTACCTAAGCAAAATTAATTAGGGTTTGCTGAAAAAGCTTTTCCTGGGGGCAGGGTGTGGGGTGTGGGGTGTGGGGTGTGGGGTTTTACCGATTTTGAGGTAGTCAATTACCTAATTTTCAGGGAAAAAGTACCTGAATTTTCCCCCCGATCCCCGCAACGGCTGGCACTTTTTGAGTAAAAACAAGTCTAAAAGTCTTATCCAACAAGGTTTTTAGATTTATTCAGCAGACCCTAATTACACATATCTAACCCCCTCTTGCCTTTTGCCTCTTGCATGAGTGCCTATCTTTACTAGGAAATTAATTTTGCACGACTACTTACCAATAAACCCCTTGTCGGCTAGGATATTGTTGCTTTGAATGAACTGCAATACGGATTCTGCTGCGGGAGCGTTCGGGGAATAAACCAAAAGGTCAACATTTCACTATCACTGAAACTAGGCTCAGGTCCAGGTAGCATGGGAGTCAAGCGATATCCCTGTTCTTGATACCAGTCATCCACCAGGACATAAATAATAGTCAAGAGGGTGGGAGCATCTATCCTATTCATGGGAGGCCTCATGCTTTGGAGTGATTACCTTTATCGTGATGCCTCCCTTTGATTTTACAAACCTCTCTATCTCGCATCAGCCGCAATTCCTAATTCATAATTCCTAATTCCCACTGCTGCTGGCTGCTCAAGGTTCATAATTAAAGAAACATCTATACTGATAGCCAGTTAATTTTTATGAAAACTGTTGCCGATACGGACTTGCAAAGGCTAGAAGACTTAATTATCAACGGACAAAAAGCGATCGAGACTCGTTTCACGGCGATCGAGACTCGTTTCACGGCGATGGAAACTCGTTTCACGGCGATCGAGAATAGTATCGTCGAAATTAAAGCTGATATTGGCGAAATTAAAGCTGATATTAAGGAAATCAAGCAAGATGTTAAATCCCTAGAGATAGGACAGGCAAAATTAACCGAAAGAGTCGAAGGGATGGATAATCGCCTCAAAATAGTCGAGGGCAGTCAAAAAAATCAAATTTGGGCATTAATAACCATTTTAGGCGGTTCACTGATTACCGCTTCCGTCGGTTTGCTGATCGCTATTTTGCGCTTTGTCTTTTTTAAGTAAAAAATTATCTTTATGGATGAAACTAAAACCGGAATAAATCAAGAAATCGACCTAGAAACCGAAAAAATTGAGCCATCAGCCTCGGTAAGGTCAAGATACGCCCAAATTCACCTAAAAAGTGAGGGTGAGAAATTGGTGCTAATTTTACCCGAAACCGGCGCCGGGGAGACAAGTCAGGATTGGACAGATATCTTGACAGGATTGAAATATTATCTCCGTAATAGCGGTCAAAACTGCCCCGCTAGAACACCTGTACACCTACAGGTCAATGATCGCCTGATGGATACGCGGCAACTACAAGCGATCGCCACAATTTTAGACAGTGCCGAATTACCCCTGCACACGATCCAAACCCAAAGAAGACAAACCGCAGTAGCGGCGGCAACCATGGGTTACAATGTCGAACAAATGCGCTCCAATCCGGGGGTTTTCGGGGATGAGCAACCTTCCCAATCTCCCCTTGCCGAACCTTTGTACTTAAAAACCACCCTGCGATCGGGTGTAGAAATCCGTCACCCCGGTACAGTTATAATCATGGGCGATGTCAACCCCGGCGGATCGATCGTCGCTGATGGCGATATATTAGTTTGGGGAGGTTTACGCGGTGTAGCTCATGCGGGATTCCGAGGCGATCGAGCAGCGGTAATTATGGCCCTGCGAATCGACTTAACTCAACTGAGGATCGCCGAATTAGTGGCAAGGTCTCCAGCTTTAGATAGCGATCGCATAGAACCAGAAATCGCCTGTATCAGCGAAGGAGGAATCCGCATCATTGGGGCTTATAATTTTTCCAGAACCTACACCTTTAAAGATCAAGTGGGGTGGGTCGAAAAAAGGTGATCAGTGACCAGTAAACAGTGATCAGTGACCAGTGATCAGTAAACAGTGATCAGTAAACAGTGATTCAGTGACTGGTAAAAATAGCGATTAACTGCGTTGAAACGAAAAACTCTATAAAACTGATAACTGATAACTGATAACTGATAACTGATAACTGATAACTGATAACTGATAACTGATAACTGATAACTGATAACTGATAACTGATAACTGATAACTGATATAAATTATGGCTCGTGTAATTGTGGTGACATCGGGAAAGGGAGGAGTCGGTAAAACGACGGTAACGGCGAACTTAGGTTCAGCTTTATCTCAATTGGGCTGTCGAGTCGCCCTTGTCGATGCCGATTTCGGACTAAGAAATCTCGATTTATTGTTAGGATTAGAACAGCGTATCGTTTATACTGCCCTCGATGTGGTGGCGGGAGATTGTAGCCTTGATAAAGCTTTAGTTAAGGATAAAAGACAGGAAAATCTGGTTCTATTACCGGCGGCACAAAACCGCACCAAAGAGGCAATTACTGCCGATCAAATGAAGGATTTAGTCGCCCAATTGTCAAAAAGTTACGACTATGTATTGATTGATTGCCCAGCGGGAATTGAAATGGGTTTTCGCAATGCGATCGCCGCCGCCCAGGAAGCGATCATAGTTACTACCCCAGAAATGTCGGCGGTGAGAGATGCCGATCGCGTGGTGGGATTACTAGAAAGCGAGGATATTAAGAGTATCCGTCTGATTGTCAACCGGCTGCGGCCAGAAATGATCCAACTTAACCAGATGATCAGCGTCGAGGACATTCTCGACTTATTGGTAATTCCCCTGTTGGGGATTATTCCCGACGATCAAAGAATTATTATTTCCACTAATAAAGGGGAACCATTAGTATTAGAGGAGAAGACCTCTCTCCCCTCCATGGCCTTTAGAAATATTGCCCAGCGTTTACAGGGTCGCGATGTGCCGTTTCTAGATTTAATGGCCGGTCAAGAAGGTTTTCTTACTCGTCTGCGTCGTCGCTTGTTTGGGCCTTAAACTCTCTCATCTCAACCCCTTAACCTACTATGAATGACCTGATCGATAAACTTCTAGCATGGCGCGGTTCGGGCAAAAGTGGCGACCAAGCTAAAAAACGCTTAAAACTTATTCTGGCCCATGATCGCGCCGATCTTAGTCCCGAAATTCTCAATATGATGCGTCAAGAAATCTTAGAAGTGGTCAGTCGTTATCTTGATATCGACACCGAGGAAACCGAGTTGCTCCTAGAAAGTGACCAACGAACTACAGCCCTGATTGCTAATTTTCCGATTCGTCGCATCAAACGCCGTCCTTTAACCGAGAAATTGCCATGAAAACTCAACCGATCGAGCTTTGGCTTAGTCTAGCGGTCAGTCCCTTTCTTTTATCCTATCTGGCCCTGGGTTCCCTCAATCATTGGTTAATTGAATTGGGCCGGGAAAGTGAGGAATTATTTCGCGGCGATCGCTTGCCCCTTCTCAATATTCCCGATCAGTTACCGGTCAACAGTGACCAATAATCCAAGAAAAAAATCCTTTTGCCCCCTGAAAAGAGGCAATAATAGTGAAATTTTTGTTAAAAATCGGAAAAAATGTGATTCTTTGGCATATAATCTCATTTTTGACCAACCCTAAAGAACTAAGCTAAGACGCATCTTAACCGCCTATCCTTAGATTAGCTGAATTTCCCCCAATCCCTTTACTATTGCCTCTTGCCTCTTGCCTCTTGCCTCGTCTCAACAAGCAATTTAAATGCGCGGGCAGCTTAATCCCGATCTATCAGTGATCAGTGATCAGTTATTGGTTTGATAGAGTTTTTCATTTCAAGGCAGTTAATCCCTATTTTCACTGATTACTGTTTACTGATTACTGATTACTGTTTACTGTTTACTGTTTACTGTTTACTGATTACTGATTACTGATTACTGAAATTATGAGCGTCCTTGTCCCCTCAACCGAAACCGAACAGGATATTTTCAGCACTTCCAACCTGTTTCTGCAGCAAAGACTGAAATTAATCGAAGATTTATGGAAAGAAGTCTTAGTCTCCGAATGTGGTCAAGAATTAGTCGATTTACTGGAATTACTGCGCCATCTCTGTTCTGAGGAAGGACAAGTGACCGATGATAGTCCGGAAGCAATGATCGCCAAAATGATCGAAGACTTGGAACTAGGGGAAGCGATCAAAGTTACCCGCGCTTTTGCCCTCTATTTCCAGTTAATAAATATAATCGAACAACACTACGAACAAAGGGATCAGCAACTACTGCGACGGACGGTGATCGGGGAAGAAAACGAAAGTCCCAAGACAGACCCACCGCAAAAAAGCCTTTTAGCCACCATTGTCGGGGCTGATTGGCTAGAAAAAACCCTGAACGAGTCCGATCACTCCGGCCCAAAATCGGGACTATTTCACTGGTTATTTCCCTATCTCAAACAGGTGAACGTCCCCCCCCAGGAAATCCAGCGTCTTCTCGATCAATTAGATATTCGTCTGGTTTTCACAGCCCACCCCACGGAAATTGTCCGTCATACCATTCGCATTAAACAGCGCCGCATCTCGGGCATTCTCGAAAAACTCGACCAAGCAGAAGAAATCTTTCGCAGTATGGGGTTAACTAACTCCAGAGAAGCACAAACAGTCACCAAACAGTTAAAAGAAGAAATTCGTTTTTGGTGGCGAACAGATGAACTACATCAATTTAAACCCACCGTCGTCGATGAGGTGGATTATGCCCTGCACTACTTCGATGAAGTTCTCTTCGATTCCCTACCCCAGTTAACCCTGCGTCTGCAGCAAAGCCTACAATCCTCCTTTCCCCGTTTACAAGCGCCGAAAAATAACTTCTGTCGCTTCGGTTCTTGGGTGGGGGGGGATCGGGATGGCAATCCCTCCGTTACCCCCGAAGTCACCTGGAAAACCTGCTGTTATCAGCGCAATCTCGTTATTAAAAAATATCTCGATGCTATTCGCGACCTGACCAGTATTTTAAGTGCCTCCCTGCACTGGTGTCACGTCTTGCCGGAGTTGCTGGACTCCCTGGACAGAGATAAGCAGCAAATGCCCGAAATCTATAGCCAGTTAGCAATCCGCTACCGTCAGGAACCCTATCGCCTCAAATTGGCCTTTATTCAAAAACGTCTGGAAAATACACGCGATCGCAATAATCGCCTCAATGATCCGGAAGAACGACAGTTATTAACTAAACTCAACGAAACCAACATCTATCGCTCTGGTTCCGAGTTTTTAGCCGAATTACAGCTATTACAGCGCAGTCTCTTGCAAACCGGTCTTTCCTGTCAAGAACTCGATCGACTGATCGCCCAAGTGGAGATTTTTGGCTTTGTCCTGACTCAGTTAGATTTTCGGCAAGAATCCACCCGTCACGCCGAATGTATCGAAGAAATCGCCGCCTATCTCGGAGTTTTACCCAAACCCTACGGCCAATTAACCGAATCAGAAAAAATCGCCTGGTTAGTGGCGGAATTAAAAACCCGTCGCCCCTTAATTCCCCGGGAAATGCCCTTCTCGGAAAGAACCTGCGAAACCATTGAAACCCTGCGAGTTTTAAGAAGTCTGCAAGGGGAATTCGGTCTGGAAATCTGCCAAACCTACATTATCAGCATGACCAACGAGGCCAGCGATGTGCTAGAAGTGCTGTTATTAGCCCAAGAAGCCGGTTTATACGACCCTGCCACTAGCCGCAGTTCCCTCCGCATTGTTCCCCTCTTTGAAACCGTCGATGACCTCAAACACGCCCCCGGCATCATGCAGACTTTGTTTGAATTGCCCCTCTACCGGGCAGCCCTAGCCGGCGGTTACGACCATTTAGGGGCTTTAAACGGGGAGGAAGTGACCCCGGAACCGGCCATCCTCGAACCGGGTAATTTACAGGAGATTATGGTGGGTTACTCCGATAGTAATAAGGATTCCGGCTTTTTAAGCAGTAATTGGGAAATTCATAAGGCCCAGAAGGCTTTACAAAAAACCGCTAAACAATACGGCTTGGATCTACGTCTTTTTCATGGCCGGGGCGGTTCCGTCGGTCGGGGTGGTGGACCTGCCTACGCCGCTATCCTCGCCCAACCCCGGGGAACGATTAACGGTCGCATTAAAATCACCGAACAAGGCGAGGTTTTAGCCTCGAAATACTCTTTACCAGAATTGGCCTTGTATAACCTCGAAACGGCCGTAACGGCAGTCATACAGGCAAGTTTACTGGGCAGTGGTTTTGATGATCTCGAACCCTGGAATCGCATCATGGAGGAGTTGGCCACCCGTTCACGGCAAACCTATCGCAGTTTGATTTATGAAGAACCGGACTTTTTAGACTTCTTTCTGTCCGTAACTCCCATTCCTGAAATTAGTCTTTTACAGATTAGTTCCCGACCGGCGCGCCGGAAAAGTGGTCAACAGGATTTAAGTACCCTGCGGGCAATTCCCTGGGTATTTAGTTGGACTCAAACCCGTTTTCTTTTACCAGCTTGGTATGGTTTAGGGACAGCTTTGCAGATGTTTCTCGATGATTCTCCTAACCGAAATTTAGAATTGTTGCGCCATTTTTATCACAAGTGGCCCTTCTTCCAGATGGTGATTTCTAAAGCAGAAATGACTCTATCGAAGGTGGATCTACAGATTGCCTATCACTACGTCAGTGAACTTTCTAAACAGGAAGATCGAGAACGTTTTCAACGTCTGTTTGAAAGGATCAAAGAGGAATATAATCGCACTAGCGAGATTGTTCTCCAGATCACCGGCGAGAAAAATTTATTAGATAATGATCCGAATTTACAGCGCTCGGTGCAGTTACGCAACGGTTCGATCGTTCCCCTCGGTTTCCTACAGGTGTCTCTCCTCAAGCGTTTACGTCAATACAATAGTCAAGCTCAATCCGGTGTGATTCATTTCCGCTATTCTAAAGAGGAGTTATTAAGGGGCGCTTTAATGACGATTAATGGTATTGCCGCAGGGATGAGAAATACCGGTTGATTACAGATAATTAATGGTAGTTTTCGGGTGGTTATCTTGAAGGTAATCCACCCTATTTTTAAAATTTGTCAACTTTTTGTAGAACTTCTACGAATACTAAATACGTTGAGTAACGCACAGAAAACGGGTTTCTCGGAGAAACCCGTTTTCTACTCATGCACTCATGCAAAAAGGGGAATAAATAATCAGTCTTTAATAACCAGATTTAGTATTACTTCCGATTTTATCACTTAATCCAAGCTTTTGGGGGGTTCTATTGGCTAATATTACTATCACTTATTGACTAAAAATGAAGATTTTACTGCTAACAGTTGACAATTGATGAGCGACCCCGAAGAGAGGCAATTAAGCTCACTGGTGTGTCGGAAGATTAGAGATTGTGCCAAAATGGAGAAAGTGACCCAAGGATTACAGGTAAATTGTTAAAAAAAGGATCGAGTAACCGTGACTGATACGAACTTAGATATACTATCCCTGACGGATCCAGCGATCGCAGGGATTTTGCAAAAAGAACTACAACGTCAAAGAGATCACCTAGAATTAATCGCTAGTGAAAACTTTACCTCGGCTGCCGTCATGGCCGCCCAGGGTTCGGTTTTAACCAACAAATACGCCGAAGGACTGCCAAAAAAACGCTACTATGGCGGTTGCGAATACATTGACGAAGCGGAACAATTAGCGATCGATCGGGTTAAACGACTATTTGGGGCAAACCACGCTAACGTACAACCCCACTCCGGCGCCCAAGCTAATTTCGCCGTTTTCCTGACCCTCTTGCAGCCCGGCGATACGATTATGGGCATGGATCTCTCCCACGGTGGTCATCTTACCCACGGTTCCCCCGTTAACGTTTCCGGAAAATGGTTCCGAGTCGTACAGTACGGAGTAAGTCCCGAAACCGAACTCCTCGACTACGATCTCATCCTTGACATCGCCCGCAAAGAAAAACCCAAACTAATTATCTGCGGTTATTCTGCCTACTCGCGCCGGATTGATTTCGAGAAATTCCGCGCCATCGCTGACGAAGTGGGGGCCTACTTGATGGCAGATATCGCCCATATTGCCGGTTTAGTGGCCACTGGTCATCATCCTAACCCCCTACCCCACTGTCATGTGGTCACTACCACCACTCACAAAACCCTGCGCGGTCCTAGGGGGGGTTAATTATGACCAAAGACGAGGAATTAGGCAAAAAATTCGATAAATCCGTCTTCCCCGGTACCCAAGGCGGACCCCTAGAACACGTGATTGCGGCGAAAGCTGTGGCTTTTGGGGAAGCATTGAAACCGGAGTTTAAAATCTATTCGGGCCAAGTAATCGCTAATGCCCAAGCTTTGGCCGGTCAGTTGAAGGCTAGAGGGATTAAAATTGTCACCGATGGTACGGATAATCACTTGATGTTACTCGATTTAAGATCCGTGGGCATGACCGGGAAAGAAGCCGATCGCTTGGTGAGTACCATTAATATTACCGCTAATAAAAACACTGTTCCCTTCGATCCCGAGTCTCCCTTTGTCACCAGTGGTCTGCGCTTGGGTTCCCCGGCTATGACCACCAGAGGACTAGGAGAAACGGAATTTATCGAGATTGGCAACATTATCGCCGATATTCTCCTTAATCCAGGTGATGAAGCCCTGGGAACTGCTTGCCGTCAACGGGTAGGGAAACTCTGTGAAAGCTTCCCCCTCTATCCCCATCTCCATATTTCCGTCCCCGCCTTGGCCTAAAAAGAGAGATAATAAAAGTTCATAATTGGCGATTGCCTGTCAGTGGCCAATTGTGAATTAAATCGCCCCCCAATTCCCATGTCCGGAGATTTATACTATCTAATTGCTTTTCTGATCGCCCATACCGTTGTACTTTGGAGTACCCCCCTCGTCAGAACCGTCGGACTGAAAAGCGGTTACGTCGATAAACCCAACGAAAGAAAGGTCCATGAAAGGCCTATGGTTCGACTGGGGGGAGTTTCGATTTTTGTCGGCGCTTTAACTGCCCTCCTGATCGTTTGGTGGTTGGGAGGGTTTGCTGGTTTAAACAGCGATCGAGAATGGGAAGTGTGGGGCGTAACCCTAGGCGGTTTGGGCTTTTTTCTCATCGGTCTAGCGGATGATCTTTTTAATCTTTCGCCCCTCAATCGTCTGGTAATGCAGTTTAGCGTCGCTTTTCTAGCTTGGCAAGCTGGGGTGAGGATCGATTTCCTCTCTATTCCCTTCGGCGATTTATTACAAATTCATTGGCTAAGTTTACCGATTACTCTCCTCTGGTTAGTGGGGATGGCTAACGCGATTAATTGGATTGACGGTTTAGATGGATTAGCGGCGGGAGTTTCGGGTATATCTGCCGTGGTGATTTTGGTTGTAACTTTGGTGATGGGACAACCGGCCGCCGCTATTATCGCCGCCGCTTTAGCGGGTGGGGCCTTGGGTTTTCTGCGTTACAATTTTAACCCCGCCCAAATTTTTATGGGGGATGGTGGGGCCTATTTTATGGGTTTTACCCTGGCGGGTGTGGCGGTGATTGGATTGGCTAAAACTACTGCTGTGACTACCGTTGCCGTTACCGCCGTCTTACTACCCTATCTCATCCTCGCGGTTCCTCTCCTCGATATGTCCACGGTGATTATTTCCCGTCTCAAACGCGGAAAATCCCCTTTTGTGGCTGATAAACGTCATTTACACCACCGTTTACTAGAAGCGGGTATCTCTCACCGTCTGACAGTATTATTTATCTACGCCCTAACTCTCTGGGTGGGCAGTTTAGCCCTCGGTTTCTCCAATGTTCCCAGTGGTTGGGGTTTTGCCTTTGGTGCGACTCTCCTCCTCGGTTACGTCGGTTGGCAAGTCTGGCGCAATCGTGGCAGTGAACCGTAAGCCATCTTAAACTAGAAAAAAGATTAATAATTAAGATAGCGGCAGGATAAATCTGGGAGTTTAGCAAATGTCTAACGAAACTGTAACTTATTCCCTAGAAGCAGTCCTGACAAGGATTGAGGGAAAAATCGACTCTTTACAAAGAGATGTTAATGAGCGTCTCACTAAGCTAGAGATAGGACAATCAGAAATAAGAGGGGATATTAAAGCCCTAGATTCTAAAGTTATGGAAATAGAAAAGCGTATTGACGACCTGAATGCACGGGTGAATATTACCACTAACGGGTTTCTTGGCATTGTCGGAATTTTGGTGACAGGAATACTAGGCATTCTGGGAAAAATCGTCTTTTTCCCTAATCCCTAAAAGTTATCCTTAGTCGTACCTATGGGCAATTTTGATGCCTTGTCGATTAGAGAAAAAATCAGCAAAAGTAGGAGTTTAGTAAAATGTCTAACGAAACCGTAACTTATTCCCTAGAAGCAGTCCTGACAAGGATTGAGGGAAAAATCGACTCTTTACAAAGAGATGTTAATAAGCTAGAGATAGGACAATCAGAAATAAGAGGAGATATTAAAGCCCTAGATTCTAAAGTTATGGAAATAGAAAAGCGTATTGATGACCTGAATGCACGGGTGAATATTACCACTAATGGGTTTCTTGGCATTGTCGGAATTTTGGTGACAGGAATACTAGGCATTCTGGGAAAAATCGTCTTTTTCCCTAATCCCTAAAAGTTATCCCTAATGGTAATTCGTACAGATTTGTTTACTCTACAATTTTCAAGGATACAGAGAAAAATGATCTGCAAAAATCCCTCTTTCCGTTCTCCTCTCTGCGACTGTAGTGCCTCTGCGTCAAACAAAAAATATAAAACTCAAGCCCTAATTACAGTAATTCTATATTGATTTTCTGTCACCACAACTTCAGTGGATAATCTTTCTTCCATTGGTAAAGCATTTTTCCTCCTATCAAAGATAAATAACCAACCAAAATCTAAACCCAAACGTCCTAAATAAGATTCTAATTGTTCAATTCCATCAGCTTGCGGATCGCGTTTTTTATCCCGCCATACTTTTAATTCAATCCCTAAAATTACATCTTTATACTGCAAACATAAATCCATTCTATCGCTACCAATTGCATATTCCCTTTCTAAAACTCCCCCACCATTAACCACACGATGTAAAAAAGCCATTAATACTATATGCGGAGCAATTTCATGGTAAGCAGCACTACTTAATAATGGTTCTCCATGTTGTCGCCAAAACCTGAGAAATGCTGTTAATAAAGCATCTATATTTAATTCACCTTTTGCTGTCAACCAACTAGGACTAATTAAAGGTAAACTGTCCTGAGTTCCTTGGACTAAAACGCGGGGAATAACTTCACGATATATGGGGTTAGAAATAACTAATCCCCCCATCGGATCACGTCGTAATAATCCTAAATCTATTAAATATTGGCGATCATCTGCTAGGGTATCGGGTAAGGTTTGCCCTGCTAAAATTGGTTCAATAATGTTTTTAACTCGTTTTTCTCTGAGTTTTTCCGCTAAACTATCTAAATGAGTATCCTGACGATTAATTAATATTTCTTTGGCTGTTAAAATATGTTTTTTAGTAATAGTAATACTTCTATCTTTTACCATTTTTTCTACAATTTCTTTAGCTAAAGCATTGACTAGCCAAGGTTGTCCTTGGGTTAAATTAAACGCTGTTTCTATTGCTTCTGTTGTAAAAAGTTGTCCAGTTGCTGCTGTATGTTGTTGATATAATTCTCCCACTTCTGCCAGATTAAAATTTCGCATAGTAAGAGAAGCAACTTTTATATTAAAAGGACTAGATGTATTTAATCTATCACTACCTCCCGATGCTACTTTATAATCTCGCACATCTCGTAAACCAATTAATCCTACTGATGAGGGAAAATTTTCTGGACGGTTAGGAAAACCATCTCTTAACTGTCGTAAAACTGATATTAATGTTTGGTCTTGTAAAGAGTCAATTTCATCTATAAATAATACTATGGGACGATTGATAGCTTTTGCCCAACCTCTTAAAAAAGCCTTTATTCTGCTTCCTGGTTCTTCCTGTTGCCATTGTTTAACAGGTGGTTGGAAATCTTCAGGTAAACTATCTTGAATTGTATTATACCAAGTTCCTAAAATTGCCAATTCTGCGGCACTAGGATCATGATTAAATGCACTTCCTACTTCTACAGATACCATGACTGCGGCATAATTTCCAGTATCAGTAAGTTGTTTTGCTAGGGATAACATAGCGGTGGTTTTCCCGGTTTGTCGTGGTGCATGAAGGACAAAATAACTTTCTTGTTCAATTAGCTCCTCTAAATCTGGTAATCGTACTGTGGGAGATAACATATAGTGGATATCGTCTTTACAGGGACCGGCAATATTAAACCAGCGAGTCATAGAATTTTGGTAATAGGTGAACTCTTTAAGTTTACACTATCTATAATTATGTTGGTATCAAGCAAGATTTTCACAGGTTATGTTTCTCCTTTAAATATTCCCATTTAGCTTGATCTGGATCAAAGTCTGCTGGAATGGCAGGGGCATTTTCAAATAAACCCTGAAATGCTTTGATCCTAGATTTTCTTTTTGGTGTTTCTGGTGCTGGTTCAGTGGTTGGGGTTGTGGTATGCTCAAGGGTGTCTGTGGCTGCCCAAACTACAATTTCCACGTTTCTGGGGGGTAAATTCAGGGGTTCGGTAATCAGCAACTTACCAGATTGATCAATTTTTCCTTTGAGTTTGTATGCTTGCATGATGTTTTTTATGATAATCTGTTTTTATATTATTATCTCAAATTGGCTCAATAGGAGGTTATTAACTAAATGTACACCTTAAAAATTAGTAGAGTTGGAAATTACTTGTCTATAACATTACCTCAAGAAGTCCTAGAAAAACTTAAAGTTCAAGAAGGAGACAGTGTATTTGTCACTGAAACACCAACAGGTATTATTATAACTGCTGGTAATCCTGATTTTGAGAAAGCAATGGAGGCTTACAGAAAAGTCAGCACAAAATACAGAAATGCACTTCATGAGTTAGGGAAATGAATGGAATTTTCTGGTTAGATGAAATAATTGTTAAAGCTATACATGAAGACCAATTAATACAGCATGGTGGTCTTGCAGGTGTGCGAGATAACAATTTGTTTTTAGCTAGTTTAGATAGACCGAAAAATTTATTTGCTTATGGTGAACCTACACCCAGTATATTTGATTTAGCTGCGGCTTATGGTTATGGATTTGCTAAAAATCATGCTTTTATAGATGGTAATAAACGGATAGCTTTCGTAGTAATGGCTATCTTTCTGGAATTAAATGGATATTCGTTGGATGTTCCAGAACCCGAAGTTGTTTTAATAATGGAACGACTAGCAAACGGTCAAGAAAGTCAAGAAACTATATCAGAATGGCTGCAAGAAAATTCTATTAAATATTAAAGGTTATCTGTGGCTGCCCAAACTACAATTTCCACGTTTCTGGGGGGTAAATTCAGGGGTTCGGTAATCAGCAACTTACCAGATTGATCAATTTTTCCTTTGAGTTTGTATGCTTGCATGATGTTTTTTTAGGACTTACGCAAGACGTGGCTGAACGCCTTATTCTTGCGTAGGGGTAATTCATGAGTTACCCCTACTTTCGGTCTTTTTTGCGTAAGTCCTGTTTTTATGATAATCTATTTTTAGATGATATCATATTGATCAAAATTCACTCTCTAAATTTGGGTTTAAATTATGATAACTACACTAATTGAACGGGAAGCAGAACCAATTTTAATTAGTGACCTAACCTGGAGAGAATTTAAAGCTGTTGAACAGCTAATTGAGCGCCCATGGTTAAGGTTATCTTTTTTAGATGGAGTTTTGGAGATTAGAAAAATGCCAAGGAAAAAACACGAAACTATCAAAGAACGTATTGGTGCTTTACTAGAAATTTATTTAGAATTTTTGGGATTAGATTTTACTCCTACTGGTTCTGTCACCTTAGAAAATGAATTTGAAAAGGTTAAAAAAGAAGGTGATGAATCTTATGAATTGGGAGCAAATAGAAAACATCCTGATTTAGTGATTGAGGTGGTTGTTAGTAGTGGAGGGATTGATAAACTGGAAGCATACAAACGGTTACAAATTCCTGAAGTTTGGTTTTGGATGAATGATGATTTATTGTTTTATAGCTTAGGGAATGATGGTTATGATGCTGTTAGTAAATCGCAACTTTTACCAAGTTTAGATATAGGTTTATTGCTGCGTTGTATTAATATAGACAATCATGCTCAAGCACTGCGGGAATTTAGAGCAGGGATCAAAATTATTGAACCAACATAACAATATAAAATGGTGATTTTTTCCGCCTATCTAAAGATTATGTCGGATTAAATAATTGGCTGAGTTGTCAAGATTTTTAGACTGCCAAGATCAATTATCTATCTCAGCCCAAAATGGATGTCCTTTCTTGATAATGTGTCTTTCTGCTACTAACATTATTATTCGTTGTCTTTTAACTCAGCTAGGCTCTTTTCTGTCTTTCTTTTCGACCTTCTTAATCCGTAAATTCGAGAACAAAAAGAGGTGATAATGGCTATTAAATCTGACATAAACTCATCTTGCTTATCCTCACTTTGATTGACAATCTCCACTTTTTTATCTAGTTTTTTTAACAAGATTTCTAGATAATTAGTCCCCAATCTGGCTAGACGGTCTTTGTGTTCAACAATTAAAACATTATAATTGGGGTCAACTAGAATTTTGGCTAATTGTTGGCGATTATCGTTTAATCCACTGCCTACTTCTTTGACAACTTTGTAGATTTTGTCGCCTCTAGCAACAGCATAATCTTTTAATCGGTCAGCTTGTCTATCTAGATTGTCTTTATTTTCGGCGCTGGAAACCCTTGCATAAATGCAAGCTATCAAGTCGGGTTTTGAATGGTTGTCATCCGTTATGATAATTGTACCAGAAGGCAATTGATAACCTGTTAAATTCCCTTGTTTCCACCATCTCCAAGCCGTTCGATAACTTATTGCTGCTTTTTTTGCATAGTCTGATAGTTTCATGTCCACATATTGCCATGTTTGACTATATCTGACAATATTTGTCTTGAAACTTTACAATACCCTCCGCTCAAAGACAGGGACAACCTTTGATCCTAGCCCATCGATCGAAAAACTACTATTAGGGCCACTGGTAGCAACAAGGTGAACGGTGACAGAACTTAACGGCCTATGATTAAAGAAACGAGGAATCAGAACCCTAAATAAATCCTCGCTTGCCTTGATTCTCCCTGATAATTATGGGACTTTTTGCCCGTCACCAAAACCTCCATCAGTGGTTTAAATCCCAACACTTCGGACGTAGCGCGACCGATAGTCGTTATGCTTTACTGGTAGCCTGTTTAATCGGAATTCTCTCCGCCCTTGCCGCTATTATTCTGAAATTGGGCATCGGTTGGTTAGGTGGTTGGCGGGTGCATCTAGTAGCCAATTCCTCTCCTTTCCTAGTTTTGCCCCTCGGCGGTTTTCTGCTTGGTTACAGCGCCGGCTGGATTGTCGAACACTTCTCCCCCGCGGCCGCCGGGGTGGTATTCCCCAAGTAAAAGCGGCCTTAGCTAAATATCCTTTGCCCCTGTCTTGGCGCGTCGCCCTAGTAAAAATGATCGGGGCGATCCTGATCCTTGGCGGTGGTTTAACCCTTGGTCGTCGGGCCCCCACGGTACACATCGGAGCAGCCCTAGCAGCCCAATTAAGCGTCTGGCTGCCCACCAGTCCCGATCACCGTCGTCAGATGATCGCAGCCGGGGCAGCTGCCGGGTTAGCGGCCGGTTTTACTACTCCCATCGCCGGAGTCCTCTTTGTGATCGAGGAATTAATGCGCGATGTTTCCAGTATGACCCTAGAAACGGCGATCGTGGCTTCCTTTACCGGGGCCGTGGTTTCGATGATGCTGCAGAATACCCCCTCGATTATCACTGAATATGCCAATATTAGCTTCTCTGCCCAAGAAATACCCATTTATTGCCTTTTGGGGGCTTTAGCGGGCTTATTGGGGGCTTTATTCAATCAAGGCATCCTTTTTTGTAGTCAGATGCAGCGGCGTTGGCGGTTATCTTTAGCTTGGCGCATCGGTCTGGTCAGTTGCTTATCGGGAACGGTAGTGGCTTTTTTACCCGACTTTTTTCGAGATAATACGGGTTTACGGGAATTTTTGCTGGCAGGGGAATTAAACTGGCAGAATACCGCCCTCGCTTTTGTGGTCTATTTTTTCCTGACGATGATCTCCTATAGTTCTGGCGCACCGGGAGGACTCCTCGCCCCCGCTTTGGTGTTGGGATCCTGTTTGGGGTTTCTGGTGGGGGGAATCGAGACGAAAATGATGGGTTTCGGCAGCGAACCTAGTTATGCTTTAGCCGGTATGGGGGCCTTTTTTACGGGAGTAGTCAGGGTTCCAGTAACGGCGATCGTGATTGTCTTTGAACTGCATCACAATTTTAATGTTGTGCTGCCCCTGATGTTGACCTGTGCCGTTTCTTATATCACTGCCGAAAGCATTCTACCCGGTTCTCTCTATCAGCATTTACTTTCCGCTAGTGGTATTATTCTCAACGAGGAAACCCCTGCTAATGATGTGCTGGCCCATCTGTCGGCTATAGATGTGATGCAATCCCAGGTGGAAATTCTGCCGGCGGATTTACCCCTGGGGGAAGTGGTGAAAATTATGTCCCGTTCCCATCATCGCGGTTTTCCCGTGGTGGAACAGGGGCGACTATTGGGGATTTTTACCCAAAGTGATCTGGATAAATGGCGATCAAAAAACAGTCAAACCGTCCTGCGGGAGATCATGACTCCCAATCCGATTACTGTGGCCCCCCAGGCAGCTTTAAGCGATGTTTTATTTCTCTTAAATCGCTATCAGCTTTCCCGTTTACCCGTTACCGATGGTCAAAAACTGGTGGGGATCATCACCCGCACCGATATTATCCGGGTGGAAGCTGATCAATTGGGAGGGGTTTGTCAACTGCCCCAACCCAGTACTCCTTCCTATGTGGTTTATCAAACTCGTTCCCCGGCCGTGGGAATAGGCCGGATTTTATTACCTATTGCCAATCCCGACACCGCTACCGCTTTGTTTAAAATTGCCGCCGCAATCGCCCGTGAACGCAATTATGAGATAGATTGTCTCTATGTGATTACTGTGCCTCGTCTTAGTTCTCCGGCGGAAGTCCGGGTAGATACGCGGGAAGGACGCAAATTACTTCATCGTTTGGAAAGATTAGCGCGACAGCAGAATATCTCTGTTCATACACAAATTTCCGTTGCTCAGGATATCGCCGAAGGGATTTTGGCCACGATTCGCGAACGACACAGCAATTTATTAATTATGGGTTGGACGGGGGAAAAATCGACTACTGGGGCGATTTTTGGGTTTTTAGTCGATACTTTGATCGCCCAAGCTCCCTGTGAAACCATCTTGGTAAAATTGGGAACAAAGGATTGTTTTCCCAACGATCCTCATCGGGAAAGGATGTGGCTGATTCCCACCGCCGGCGGTCCCAATGCTCAACGAGCTTTAGCATTATTGCCTAGTTTGCTGTCTTTGTCCGAGTCTTCGGATCATCCCAAACTTTGGTTATGTAAAATTTATTCTCCGACGGAGTTACTGCCAGATCTGTCCACTTTGGAAGTTTTACAAGCATCTTTACAAAAAGCGATCGCACAGATGATCGTGCCTTTACCGATTCCTTCGGCCTCTCCGGCCGAGGCAATAATTAATCTGGTAGAATCGGAAGACTGTTCCTTGGTGCTTTTGGGTGCGTCCAGGGAAAGTTTGCTCAATCAGTTCTTAAATGGCAATATCCCCTCGACGATTGCCCGTGCCGTTAATTGCACTGTGATTCTCGTGCGAGGGGAATTATCAGATTAGTTTATTAGCTAGGCGGAAGCTAAACTTAAACCGAAGGGTACGGTATTGTCAATTTTCGCCCCTTGACTTTCCTCTAGGGAATGGGGGTAGAATATTTCCCCCTCTAGTTGACCATCGGAGTCATCGTCATCCCCATCGCTGATATAAAGGCGTTCACAGGGGATATTATCGGAAAGGATGGCACTGGCCATCATCCCCGTATGAATCTCTAAGAAAGCATCGGCTAGGGTCTCAAATACTAAACGCTGCCCCGGGAAAACCACCCTTTCAAAATACCAGTTAGCAATATTGGTGATGCGAACAATTTGAATATGACTGGTCGCATTGACATAACAACAAAGAATACTATTTTTCTTGCCGTTGGGGAGGGGATCGAGAATCTGTGCCATAGCAATTGGGGTGATCTTAAAGTGGGTTTGTCATCGCTCCTTCACCCTAACATCCTTTGATCCCCGATAGTTGTAAAGATGATTACATTACTCCGATAAAAATCTACCGATCGCTTTTTCTGGTGATAGAAGGCGGTTTTTATTAAAAAATCATTAAATTTAACTAATGCCTAGTTTTGGCTATTTGTCAAGGGGGGAACTACGTTTTTTTGCTGTTTTTCTTGATTTTTTGCTGGGCTATTTATCGCTCAATTTTGTTAACGGTTTCAGGATTATAAAAACCGAGGTAATTTTTGTCAAGTTAGATACCGCTTGCTCATGGTCTCCTCCATCTGGTTGACTAAAAAGGGTCGGCCTGTGGTTAGACTGATAGGTTTGACAGTGCTGGGGAGAATAATCCCTCGATTGTTCGGGGTTTCTCCGCAAATTTCCCCGGAGAATCCCCGTCTTTTGCAAGCGGGGAAATGTCAACTCATCAATCTTGGGACTCTATCAATCAATTTTCCCAGTCGAAGCGGCATTAACTATAAACTTGCTAAAACCTCCTTAGCGGCGGCCAAAGTCCGTTCGATATCGGCCTCTGTGTGAGCTAAAGAAGTAAAACCAGCTTCAAACTGGGAAGGAGCTAGATAAACGCCTCTTTCCAACATTCCCCGGTGAAAACGACCGAATTTAGCCACATCGGCCTTTTTGGCATCTTCATAGTTATGTACGGGGGAGCCAGTGAAAAACATTCCGAACATGGCGCTAATATAACCTCCAGAAACGCTGTGACCAGCATCTCTAGCCACTTTCAGCAGCCCTTCAGTTAAGGATTTAGTCACTTTATCGAGATATTGGTAGGTGCCGGGGCGCTGGAGTAACTCGAGGGTTTTAATTCCCGCCGTCATGGCCAAAGGGTTGCCGGATAAGGTTCCCGCTTGGTACATCGGGCCGGCCGGAGCCACCATCGCCATAATATCAGCCCGACCGCCGTAGGCCCCCACCGGCAGCCCACCGCCGATAACTTTGCCGAGGGTGGTTAAATCGGGGGTGATGCCGAATTTTTCCTGAGCGCCACCGTAGGCGATGCGGAATCCGGTCATTACCTCATCAAACATTAATAGGGCCCCGTATTCCTTGGTTAATTCCCGCAATCCTTCTAAAAAGCCAGCATCCGGCACGATAAAGCCGGCATTACCCACCACTGGTTCTAAAATCACCCCGGCAATCGAGTCGGGATTTTCGACAAAGAGGGCTTTTACCGCTTCCAGGTCATTGTAGGGGGCGGTTAAAGTGTTGTTAGTGGTGGTTTTGGGAACCCCCGGCGAGTCGGGTAAACCCAGGGTGGCTACACCAGAGCCGGCTTTAACCAGGAACATATCGGCATGACCGTGGTAACAGCCCTCGAATTTGATGATTTTATCCCGGCCAGTAAAAGCCCGCATTAAGCGCAGGACGGACATACAGGCTTCGGTGCCGGAATTGACAAAACGCACCATTTCAATGCTGGGAACAGCATCAATCACCATTTCAGCGAGAATATTTTCTTGGACACAGGGAGCGCCGAAACTGGTCCCTTTATCTAGGGCCTGGTGCAGGGCGGCAATCACTTCGGGATGGGCATGACCACAGATAGCCGGCCCCCAAGTTCCCACATAGTCGATGTATTCGTTACCGTCCACGTCGCGAATATAGGCCCCTTTGACGCTTTCAAAAACGATGGGTTGACCACCGACGGATTTAAAGGCCCGCACGGGGGAACTTACACCCCCCGGCATTAATTTTTGAGCGGCTGTAAAGATTTCTTTCGATTTTGTTGTTTGATACGAAGATGTGCTAACCAATCCTGTCTCCTTGTCTATTTGAGTCTATCGGTTTCGGGGAATGCCCGGAGCTTTGTTTTGTTAACTTCCTGCTGCTTGTTCCATTTTAAAGATCACTGGCCTACATTTGACGCAATTTTTCCCTAGGAAGAGCGCTGGTCGGCTCAAGTCTCGCTCTTCTTGACTTATAGCTTGATGGTTAACAGCTGATGTAATTGGCTGAGAAAGGGCAAAAATTTCACTTTTGACAATTTTTCCACAATCTTTTCAGAATTGCAGTAAAAACCTAGCAATGGGCGAAGTTATTGCTATTGATAGATTTTAGCCCAGAAAGAGCGATCGAAAAAAGCTCCGGTTTTCCACAGATTTTCCACAGGGGAATTCTTGCTATTATTTCTTAGCGTACAAAAAAACTATTCCTGCTATGAAATTTACCAGTAGTCAAAGCGAACTCAACAGCAATTTATCCCTAGTTAGTCGGGCCGTTGCCAGTCGTCCTACCCATCCGGTGTTGGGAAATGTTCTCTTTTGTGCCGATGAGGAAAAGGGCGAAATTAGCCTGACTGCTTTTGATTTGAGTTTAGGGATTCGCACCAGTTTTCGGGCCGAGGTGGTGGAAGGGGGCAAAATTACCCTGCCGGCAAAATTGCTTAACGATATTGTCTCTCGTTTGGGAGAGGGGGAAATCACTATCTCTGTGGAAGAAAACGAGAATGATGAGGAGCATAGTCTCGCTTTCCTGAAAACTGCCTCGGCACAGTTCCAAATTCGCGGCATGAAAGCCGATGAGTTCCCAGAATTGCCCACGGTGGCCGATGGGGAAATTGTTAATTTACCTGTAGTTGCCTTGACAGAGGGACTAAAAGGTGCATTGTTTGCCGCTAGTGGCGATGAAACTAAACAGGTGTTGACGGGGGTGCATTTAACTAAAACCGTCGATTGTCTAGAATTTGCCGCTACAGACGGTCATCGTTTAGCGGTGGTACAAACTCCCCTAGAGGAGGTGGAAAGTGCCTCTGGTGGCTTTAATGTCACCATTCCGGCCCGGGCCCTGCGAGAATTGGAAAGAATGATGTCAACAAAACAAAATATCGAGACTATTACTCTGCATGTGGATGATTCTCAAGTCATCTTTGAAATGGGGGAACAGAGGTTAACCAGTCGTAAGTTAGAAGGGGCCTATCCCACTTATAATCAGTTAATTCCTAAATCCTTCGAGCGTTCTTTGGTTTTAGACCGCAAACAGTTAATCCGTTGTTTGGAATTAGTGGCGGTTTTATCGGACCAAAAGAATAACTTAGTCAAGTTTAGCCTCGATAGCGAAAATGACCGTTTATCCCTAGCGGTGGAATCTCCTGATTTAGGTAGCGCCAAAGAGTCCATGGCGGCGGAAATTCAGGGAGAAAGTGGCGATATTGCCTTTAATGTTAAATATTTGATGGACGGTTTGAAGGCTTTACCCAATAATGATATCCAAATGCAGTTAAATGCTAGTACCCAACCGGTTATTTTTACCCCCTTGGGAGGTTTAAAGATGACCTATTTGGTGATGCCGGTACAAATTCGTCAGTAATTCTGACTTAATCGGAACCGTGGGATCTGTTTTTAACCTATCCCATTTTTGATCCTGTTAACTCAATCCTATTTTCTCGCCAAAGGATTGGGTTTATTTTCTCTATTTTGGCGATATACTGTTGATCATTGAACAACTTCACGGATTGAATTGATATGTTATTATCTACTCCTGAAACAATTCAGCATATTCTTTGGCAAGGGCCACTAGAATTGGACAACGAACAAATTGCGGAAGAAAATTTTAGATTTATCTCACCTCCCTCACGGCCCAGCTATGTACCAATTGTTAGCATCGGACAACCAGAAGTTTGGCTATTAGCTGAACTTTATTCTGGTGCAATTCCCTCTTGGTTGCAGATAAAACACAATGAGGCACAATTTTTTTTAGTCCGTTTTGCCTGTTCTCTTCGTAATAGTGGAGAAGATAAATTTCAAATTACTCAAGCTAAATTTTCTGTTGATTTACTGCCCGATAATCAACAAAACCGGGCTATTGCTTTTGATCTATATCCGTTGGAAATCAATCAGGAAATCAAGCGTAACTGTAAAGTTAGTCTGTCCCCCAATATTAAGTTTAAGGAAGCTCAGGCAAGTTTAGGAGGAACAGATTTTGCCCTAGAATACCCCGAATTACAACCAACAATTATAGCCACAGGAGTTGGGGAATATAAGGCTGATTGGGAATATCGAAAAGCACAGGGAAAAGGAGTTCAAGGAAGTAAATTTATGCACATGATTGTCAAAGTCCCTAATAATATGCAATTGGTGAGGACTAAGTTAAATTTAACTGCCCGCTTGGAACAAAATGGTAATCCCTTGGTTAAATGGCTTTTTAAAACTGACATTAAAAAAGTGCCAAGCGATTGCTTAATAGTCAATTTAGTTAGCTAATATTTACTCAATTCCCACATTCCCACATCAGTAAATGCTTGGGAAATAGCATCTAATTGGCGAGGAGAAGCTTTAAGTGATTTTTTGGCTCTTTCTTTAAATACTCTACGACTCTCAGAGAAACTATCGAGCGTGGAAATATCTTCTACAACTTCACGGAATAGCTTAAGAGCAAATTCGCCATTAAAAAGAGGCTGTCCATTGATGACAGTGTTATGAATTGTCATCAATCGATAAAAAGCATGACTATGAATCAAGGAAAGTTCGTGATAATTCTTGGCAGTATTCCAATCAATTTGTCCATAGACAGACCCTGCATCTGTAAACCTTAAAGAAAGTAATGTATCTAATCGTCTCAGGGATCCAGTTCCTTCTTGAAAGTTTTCTCCCACATCCCACAGCCAATTATGAGGATTATTCCGATAACAACCATCATCCCTATGATAGTTACGCACTAAAACCGCAAATATATCACAAAAAGATTCTTCAAGTGCTTTTTTTTCTGTAAACTCATTATCTCCTTCCTCAATTTGCTGAATTAAACCATGACAAAATTCATGCGCTACTACTGTGATATCGGTTCCATAGGAAAGGTTTCTACCATTAATTTCTCTTTGTCCAAATAAAGCCCGTCTAGTTTTACGTCCCCATCCAGCAGGCTCATAGGAACCATTTATTCTGCCAACATTAATGATAGCTTCATATCTATCTAGTGGTTTGTTGAAGTTATCATCGATAAACTGGGCAACGGTTTCAACATTATCGCGAGCTTGTTGGCAAAAATCGTGACAAGGATCATCGACTAATCGGTGGTCAGTGAGAGTGATCTTAGAGGAATAATTCTCATATCTCAAATTATAAGTTCGTGAAAGCCCGAAGTTGCCATTATATGGTGCGCCATGGCATTCTGTGCAGAACATAAGTTTTTGCCCCCGATAAATTCATAAGTTCCAGTCAGTGGTTAAGTAATTAATCTTGTTAGAAAGTCGCCCAATGTGTCAAGATGGCAAAATTGCCAGAATTTAGGCAAAGCAAAGCCACAAAAAATGGATAAAATACCCATGTAAGTAGCTGATTATAATTAAATTGAAGATGGATTTTGGTGTCGATCCCCCCTTAATCCCCCCTTGATAAGGGTGGTGTCTGAAAGTTTTTAACACCTGCTTACTTATTTCCTGTTAAAAAGTGAGTTATATTTGAATAATGCAAAAAAAGCTCACCAAAACCAGCCCAACAGTTAGAGATATTTGGGTAAATATCTCCAAACGATAGACAGTTTGGCAGTAGGTTATGGACAGAACCCTTTTAGCAGAAGGTTCTCAAATTTGAGAGTTCGAGCATTATCTCCCCTGTGTGGGCATCTATCACATAATCAGTTAATTCCAGTGATGTTCCAACAGATTTTCCGCCACTGGTTGGAGCCATAACTTTAATGTTCGTAACATAAACAAGTCTCCACTCACCTAGCTTGTGACTGGAGCCATTAGAAAAGTGTTTGAAATAATAGTAAAGCTGGGGATTAACATCACAATGCTCTAGGGCTTCTGGGGAAATAGGCTCACCCTTCTTAAGACAATATTTGTAGATCGAATCTTTTAAATCTTCTTCAGGAACTTTCGGATTTTTGTCAGGAAATCCTTTTTTTACAGCTTCATCTTGAGCAACTTCAGACGAGTTTGCAAACAAAAATTTATTGTCTTCGTCTAAATCAACAATGATCGAGGAGCCGTATAAAGGGATACCTTGGTATCGGAGGCGATATTTGAATTTGAATGCTTGAGTAAATTTCGATTGATACTTATCTACACGTTCAAATTCAACCAGCAAACCCGTGGACAATCGGACTTGCTGAGTGTTCCTCGGCTCGGGTTTGGGCTGAAGGCTTTTGGGCTGAGAGCCAGTGAAGCTGCGAAGCTCCTCTCCTGCGCCACCGGGCGAGTCTGAGCCGGACAACTTAATGGCTATATCTTCTAATTCAGTTGTTTTTTTCTTTTCTAACTGTTTTGGCATTTTACAATCACTGCAAAGGTGTTACAAAGTGTTACAAAAACGAGGTAAAATTAAGGGAACTAGGGAACTACCATCAATGTAATCAAAAAATCGATTAGATGCAATATGTACCGCAAAAACGCTTAATCCGTTACAAAATGTACACGCATCAACGACAAGACACTTTTTACATCACAATTGTAATATAGTTTCTCTATGGATTAGCAGAACCCTATTCCAGTGACCTACAGGGTTGGCTGCATAAGTAGTCCAGACAATTCCTGATACTCGCCGATAATTTTTACAAAAATTAATATAGGTCTTTTATGCTCACTTACTCTAGATTAGCTGGTATGATCTAAACATATTATTTACCTCGACCCATGAACGATCTGGACACAGAAAATCAAAGACAAAGCGATGAAGACCGACAAAGAGATGCTGCGGTGTATTTGCATCTCCTCAACAACTTGTTGGGTGCAGATTACTACGGGTTAGGAATTGTGTTGCTAAAACTTCTCTGATTCTAACTCATCTACAATTCGAGAAGCAGAATCGCTTATGTCGAGCGCGAGTTTTTTATACTCACTCATGTCACCACTTTGAGAACTAGAAAATGAGCGCATTAACTCTATTTTCTCTTCCATTTGCCTCAATTGTTGCTGCCGCTGCCCTTCTGCTGACTTTTTATTGAGCATTTTTGGATTATTTCGTTCTCGCCTCTGGAATCTATATTTTGCAATTAAGGAAATCGCTGAACTGCAAATAGCTATACTTTGCACGGCTACAACTTGCATTTTTTACTCAAGGACAATAATATAGTTTAAGAGTCATAATTAGAAGCAAAGCACTCATTAAAAACATGATTAACCTAGAATTCACGGAAGAAGAAAAGAACTCACTGTATTATGAAAGATTTCATCATCCCCATCCCCGGGTTCAACTGAAGATGGAAGTTCTCTGGTTAAAAAGCCAAAAGATACCGCACCAAAAAATTTGTCAGTTAGCAGGGATCTCGCCAAATACCTTATTAACCTATCTTCGCGATTATCAAGAAGGCGGAATAGAAAAATTAAAAGAAATCAACTTCTATCGCCCTAAAAGTGAATTAGAGTTTCAAAAAGAAACCCTCAAAAAATACTTCGAGAAAAATCCACCAGCCACAATAAATGAAGCTGTATATAGGATAGAAGAATTGACGGGAATAAAACGAAGTCCTACCCAAGTGAGAAAATTTTTAAAATCAATGGGAATGAAATGTTTAAAAGTAGGTTCTCTTCCTTCTAAAGCTGACCCAGATGAACAAGAGGACTACAAAGAAAAAAAGCTAGAACCCAGACTAAATGAGGCAAAAGAAGGAAAAAGGGCTGTTTTTTTTGTTGATGCCGCTCACTTCGTCATGGGAGCATTTCTCGGTTTTGTTTGGTGTTTTGAGAGACTTTTTGTTAAGTCACCGAGCGGGCGTAAACGCTTCAATGTTTTAGGAGCATTAAATGCAATAACTCATGAAGTTATTCTGGTTACGAATGACACTTATATTACGGCAACTCAAGTCTGTGAACTCCTTGAAAAAATAGCTGCTTTAGGACTAATGATTCCCATCACTCTAGTCTTAGATAATGCCCGCTATCAAAAATGTAAAATTGTTGAAGAATTGGCTCTTTCTTTGTCAATAGAGCTGCTCTATCTGCCGTCTTATTCACCTAATCTAAATTTAATTGAAAGGCTGTGGAAATTTGTCAAAAAGAAATGTTTATATGGTAAATATTATGAGAACTTTTCTGACTTTTCTTCAGCTATTTATGAATGTCTGAATGATGCCCATCTGAAACATAAAAAAGAACTGGATTCCTTGCTGACTCTACGATTTCAGAAGTTTAATAAATCTCAGATTATGAACGTCTAAAGTATAATAAGGATGTTACTATTGCGATCGTCTCCATAAAACTATAGCTCCGAAAAAACGACACAGAAGAAACTCGAAACAACACCCCCAGAAAATAGCCATAGTGAAGATCTTTCAATTACAGCAATATTCACTGGTTGTTGGGACGCATGAGCAGCGGAAACATCGGCATATAATATGGAAGAAACAACCAAGATTAAAACGCACGCACCTCCAGAGAATAGCTCAAAGATAGGTTGAGTTCTATTGCCTCCTAAAAGATCCCCAATAGCAGCACCCACAATACCGGCCGTTACGAGAAGCAGTTCACCGTTTCTCAACAAATCAACAAGTTCAGTGGATTGTCCCCGAGTAGCTCTAATTAAAAGTGCTACTACAAGTGGAACAATTGCTAATACAACCCCAAAGATAATCCATTGAATTATTTTCCGCAACATCTACCCTTCATACATTAAGTGCAAATTCAACCAAATCTAGTTTGGTCTGAGCAAAGGTGTTACAAAGTGTTACAAAAACGGTATAAAATATATCACCTCGTCCAACTATGTTGTCAAAAAACTGAACAATGGTCAAGATGTACATACTCTTCATGTATTAGCGTAGAAAATGCACATATAAAAAGCCGCCCTCACCAGTTCAGTGATGGATACCCTATCGGTCTCTTCCGTCATCAGCAACCTCTTTCCTACATCTACAGGGTTTCACTACAAAGGCTAACAAACCAATTACTGATAATTTTCACAAGGTTTACAAAAATTAATGCAGATTTTTTATGCACATCCCCCAGATTAGCCTGTATTATATGAACATAACTATTGAATTGATCAAAACGGGCATCTAGGGCTAAATCATCAGAGTAACATCTAAACCTATGAGCGATCTGGACACAGAAAATCAAAGACAAAGCGATGAAGACCGACAAAGAGATGCTGCGGTGTATTTGCATCTCCTCAACAATTTGACCGATTTGGACATTAGTGAGGATAATCCCAAACCGAATGAGTACAAAATAGCCAAACAATGGGGACAAAATCGCATTTTTGTCCGGCGAGTGCTGCGTTCGGTGATGGGAGAGCGTTACCAAGAAAAGGAACGCGAGGAGCGGGTACCCAGTTTAAGCTTGGGGAAATTAGTTACTATTCTTAGCTCACTGGAGGCTTATTGGCAAGGAGAGTCAGCCAAAAATAAGGATAGTTTAGCCCAGAAAATGATCAATAAGTTTACCCAACAAGAAAAACAACGAGTTCTCAAAAAATATGCACAGTTATCTCTGGATGAAAGAGATAAATTGAAATTACTTGTTCATCCCGAAGCTGGTTTACTTGAGCAGTTAAAAGAGATCATTACCGATGAAATACAGCCGGATTCCCTAGACGTTGTTAGCTTTTATAAACAGGCCATTAATCTATACAGTTCCCAAAAACAACAACACAGTTACCTAAAATCTCTTGATCGAAATGATAATCAAAATCTAGATGAATCTTTAGTTAATCAGATTATAGAGTATATTCAACCCCGATTAAAAAAATATTATCAGCATTTATCAACAGGCTCGGAGCAGGAAATTATCAAGGATTTGGTTGATAAGATTTTAAGAGAAGTGAGCCGGACAGAATTTCAAGCTGGACTCAGACAAATTAAAACTGTTGTCGGGCAATGTCCAGATTTTGTTAAGAATAATTTAACTAGCGATTCCATATCGAATCTCTTTTTGGAAAGTCTGAGCAATTCAATTATCAAAAATAATTTATTAGGGGACAAATTTCCCGTTTATATCGACTATTTAGAAATTGAGAAGGTCAAACCTCTGCCCCTAAAATTATACCGAGGCAAAACAGGTTTAATCAATACCGATTTTCTCGATGATCCTGAAGACGAAAATGAGTATTATGCTCAAGGATTAGAAAAACAGATAGCTTATAGGGTGCGAGTGTATTTTTATGTCTATCCCCCAGAGAACTGGAAACCAAAACCAACCTTAGAAGAAAAAGAAATCAGCCAATTTTTCAAGCAAGAAGAATCAAACAGTCGATTAGAATTTTGTGAAGAAGTGGTAGGTGTGGGCAGTCCTATCGCTCATATTACCACCGCAATTAATCGATTTTTGTTTGAGGGGATAGATATTTTGAAAAAGCAAGGCTATCTGCCTGTCACCCAAAAAATAGTCAGTGAAGATAAAGTGATTGGCAATACAAGGAATAGTGCTGTTTGGTCTTATTCTCTGGTTAAGTTATGCAAACAGGAAGATGTGAAAAAATCTCTAGAAGGTGAAATTAATTATAATCAAATTGTCGCCGATCAAGAATTAGCAACAGGAGAATTTTATGGATTCGATCTTCTAGAATCTGCCGCTAAGTCTGCCCTTCACGCTCGACTGAGAGCCATTGAAAAAACTGGAATTGATTATCAGCAATATCTACAACAACTTTGTCAGAGAATTGAGGAAAAATATATACTAGAAAAAGCAGAAAAATGGATAAAATTCTACCCTTTCTCTCTCAGGGCTATGCAAGATTATTTAGAAAAAAAGCTGTTTAAGGATAAATATCGCAATTGGGATGAGAGAAATTTCAAGGAAGTTAATAATAATCAAGCTTGGAGTATGGTGGCCTATGAAGCACATTTGGCAATTATTCAAGTATATCTTCAAGAGGGTCTCTATCGTATTGCCCAAAAATATCTTGAGGTTATTAAACCCCATATCGAAAAGGGACGACTAGACGATAAACTATTAGTTAGTCTCTACTATATCTGTCTATTTGATTATCATTTTTATACAGACCTTGAAGATGAGGAACGTGACCATCAAGAAAGGGGTTCTGCAATTCGTAAAGCTGAAGAATGTTTGAACACTGCTGAAGAATATTTGCAGGAATATTTGAAAGAATACGCAATCATTGGTGAATACTCTCAAACTAATGCTCATCCTTTTTTCTATTATCTATCTCGTATCTATTCTCACCGCGCTAAAATTTATATCTTTTTCCCTTACATTGCTCAATTACCCAATCCCAAAACTCATTTATTAATTGAACCTCTTCGTCTCTTAGAAAAAGCTCGTATTTATGCGGCTAGAGACGGTGATGCTAATTACTATGCTTACTGGACAGTGTATCAAATTTGGTCTTATTTAATCACTGCTTATGTCGGAGACACCAATCGATTAACGGAAAAATTTAGCCGCCAAAATTGTCTAGAATGGGCCGAACGTTTAATTAAAAATGCTCTTGATTGTTATGGAGAGCGAGGCAGAAAATCTTATCAACAGATAAAAAATTATAGTGGTAAACAGACAGAGTTTGTTATATCAAATATAGTTTATGAAAAATACAATGATATTTATGTGCAAACTATCCCCCCAATTATTGAAATCGGAAAGGGCAGCAGCCACTTAGACGAGTTTTATCAAGAAATACTTAAACTTAAATCTAGTCAATCTCAAGAAAAAATTATACAGCTACCCATGTCAGCATTAACTTACCTTGACTCAAATTCAGATAATAAAGTTTATTTATTTGGTATTCACGCTAGTCTTCTTTTATTTGGGTTGGGACTGGTGGAACTTTGTAAAGATAATCAGGAAGAAGGATTAGAAGAACGTATTCGTATGGCGATGAAAAGGTTTACTTTAGGAGCGGCAATTGCATCTGAGGGAACAGTGGATGAAAAAAGAGGAGAAAAAACCTATCTTCAGCGAATATTTACCGAGCAAAAGCCAAATAAAGATCAAAAAATGCCCGAAGATTTTCAAATTAGAGGCTTATATCCTCACCGGTTAACTCAGTTTACCGCTAAAGGGAAAATTTTTGCAGCAACCTGTCGAGTAATTCTCCTTTTGTATAACTACGAAAAATATAGTAGCTATTGGCCAGAGGTCGCCTATCTTTTGAATGATTTACACGATGCTCAAACTATTATAAGATCGAATAATCCTGATTATTCTTTGGGACAAAATCGCTATAGTGGTCATCTAGAACAACAATTTAAAGGGGTTAAAAGTTACTTGGAAAGTCCGAAAAATTCTGTCAAATCAGGTTCTTTAAAGGAAATTAGAAACAGAATTGTCACTGATATATTCAAAATACTTCGCGGCGACAAAGTGTAACTCTATCTGCTAATTCCTAATTTTTAGACCGCAAACAATTAATCCGTTGTTTGGAATTAGTGGCGGTTTTATCGGACCAAAAGAATAATTTAGTCAAGTTTAGCCTCGATAGCGAAAATGACCGTTTATCCCTAGCGGTGGAATCTCCCGATTTAGGTAGTGCCAAAGAGTCCATGGCGGCGGAAATTCAGGGAGAAAGTGGCGATATTGCCTTTAATGTTAAATATTTGATGGACGGTTTGAAGGCTTTACCTAATAATGATATCCAAATGCAGTTAAATGCTAGTACCCAACCGGTTATTTTTACCCCCTTGGGAGGTTTAAAGATGACCTATTTGGTGATGCCGGTACAAATTCGTCAGTAATTCTGACTTAATCGGAACCGTGGGATTTGTTTTTAACCTATCCCAAGCACTGGATTGTAAGTAGCTGGTTATAATTAAATTGAAGATAGATTTTGGTGTCGATACCCCCTTAATCCCCCTTGATAAGGGGGGTGTCGATCCCTCCTTAATACTAGGGCTAATTCATTCTCCGAATCTACTTCTTTTTTTTGCTACCTTTAATCGCTTACGAGGTAAGTTAGGGAGCAGGGGAGTACCGGTTTTTGCTCTCATAGTAGGTTGATTCATGAATCAACCTACAAAGCACGACGTTTTGACAAATTTTCAGCTATGTATTTCCGAGAAATCGACTAAAAACGTTACCAGATAAGGAGTTGAGAGAATGACATAAGAGAGAATGAATCAGCCCTACATCTGGGGTGTGACTAGCTATTTCTAGCTTAACCTGCGTTCGGGATAACGCTATAGAAGAGACTGTTAGAAAACCTTGGCCAATTCTAGATTCTCAACTCCTTGATTAATAGGCGATCGCTAACAAGAAGTCCCCCCTATCTATGGACTGGGTTTTACATCAATCTGCTTAAACCGAACTCAGTTTAATTTAGGCTTTTCTGCCGAAAACAAAAGATAATCATCAAACGCCATAAACCAACCCCGATTTCTTGACCAAGCTTCGAGTCCTGGGTTATCTTTCTGGAGATCGATAACTAAATCATGCTTACTAATTCCTTGGCTAATCTGGGCAAAATAATGAACCATTGCCGGCCAAACATATTCACTAATAGATAAAGCTTGGATATTAACAAATCCATGCTTTTTGAGTTTTTCTACATAAATATGTCGGTCGTATTGATTAGGAAAGGGAATACACATTTTCTTACTATTAACCCGCAGCCAGAAGTTAATTTCTCGACCCACTCTAGGCAAACAATCCGCTATAGCCAACCTTCCACCGGGCTGCAAAACTCGAAAAGCTTCCGCAAAAAAATCCTCACGAGTGTCAAAATGAAAAGCACATTCTAAAGCGGTCAACTTATCAAAAGAATTCTCAGGAAAAGGTATTTGAGTAGCCGAGCCTACTTGAAGTTTTATCCTGTCCGATAACCCTGCTTTAGCTACTCTTTCTTGAGCAATTTCTACTTGTAACTCGGTTGTATTTAGACCGATAATTGAGCCAACATTGTTTTCTCTTACCCAGAGTAAATCCTGTTCAGCAAAACCGAAACCCACATCCAAAAGGTGATCTCCGGCTTTAAGTTCGGCTACTTCGGCTAATTTACGCGCTAAAGCGGCACAAGCTCCGTTATAAGTTGTTTCTTCTTTCCAATAACCAAAATTAAGCCATTGGGGAAAATTAGGATCATGAAGATGAGGATCGCGTTTCGCTATATTAGTATACAGTTCAGAAACTTGAAACTGATCTTGCAAAAACGCCATTTCTCGAGCTGGATTAAGGATAAATTGTTTGATGGTTGCCCAGCGATTACGCCATTCATCTTTGAGGGGAATTTTGCCGATGTTTTCCAAATTATTATCCTCCTAAGGATTTTGCAGAAATATTGCCATTTTTAATTAACCGAATCCCTGAGATTCTCTAGATGCTTTAAAAAAGATTCCACACCTCCGGATTAATCATATAAGGAGGCTTCTCTCCCCGAAGCACTTGTAATATTTGATTCGCCGCCGAAACAGCAGCCGCTAGACTCGCTTCAGGGGTTACTCCGGCTAAATGAGGTGAGAGAATGACATTCTCAAAATTATATAAAGGATTATCTAAAGCCGGCGGTTCTGGTTCAAAGACATCGAGGGCGCATCCAGCTATCAATTTTTGATTAAGGGCGATCCCTAAATCCTTTTCACAAACGACTTTTCCCCGGGAGGTATTAATTAAAAAAGCTGTTGGTTTCATCTTTTTAAAAACTGAGATATTAAACATTTCCCGCGTTTCACTTGTTAGTTCAGTATGCAAAGAAACAAAGTCCGATTCAGCCAGAAGAACATCTAAATCTTTGAACAAAGTTGCTCCTACTGTCTCCGCTTTGCTGGCTGGAACATAGGGATCATAAGCTAATACTCTCATCCCCAGTGCTAGGTTACATTTGTGAGCCACCAGAGTACCAATTCTTCCTAAACCTACAATACCAAGGGTCTTGTTTTCGAGTTGAATCGGTTGCATCTGATTGCGAATTAAATAGTTACCCTTTTTCACACAATGATCTAAAAAAGGGAGCTTTTTAGCAAGGGCTAAAATCATAGATAAGGTGTGTTCTGCTACAGCTGTAGTTGACATTCCGGGATTATTAACAACGATAACCCCCTGTTCTGTTGCTGCCATAATATCAATAGAATCTGTGCCAAATCCAGAGGTACTAATTACTTTTAAGTGTTTTGCTAATCGGATTGATGAAGCCTCTAACTTATTAGGATAACGCACAAATACGCCAGATACTTCTTGAATGGCCTCATTAATTTCCTCCGGTGTAGGGTTGGACAAAATCTCTATATTAGTAGATTCTTCAAGAAGTTTTTGCCCCGCTTCATCATACATTTTTCCGATTAAAAGAACCCTGGGTTTTTGAATATCCATAGTCAGAGTTTTTGGTGAAGTAGTAGTCATCGTAATTTTTCCTAAATTGAGTTTTGGCAATGAAACAGTTACAAAGATTTTGAGGATCGATAATCATCTATGGAAAGAAGTCGCCAACTAGAATCCTCTAAAAGTTCTAACACCCATTGATGATACTTAAATAAACTTTCTCTATGTCCTACGCTAATAAAAGTTGTCTGTGCTTTTTGTAACTGCTGATATAAGGTTTGTTCGTTGTTCAAATCTAAGGCACTTGTGGCTTCATCTAAGATTACATAGCGGGGATGGGTTACTAACAATCGGGCAAAAGCAAGGCGTTGTTGTTCTCCTAAAGATAATATATTTTCCCAAGGAACTTCCGCATCAAAGCCATGAACTTTTGTGGCTATATTTTGAAGATTAACTTGTTGTAAAACGGATTCAAGTTCTCCATCGGTCATTTCACGGGTTGTTTTAGGATAAAGTAACTGTTCTCTGAGAGTTCCTAAAATAATATAAGGACGTTGAGGTAAAAAGAGAAATTGTTCTAAGGGAGGTCGTTTTAAACAACCAGTTCCTGCATTCCATAAGCCAGCAATAGCTCTTAATAGAGAACTTTTACCTCGTCCACTCGGTCCGACAATTAATAAACCTTCGCCTGGTTCGATAGATAGTGATAAATGTTGAACAATTACCTTTTCATAATCCGGTGTTTGTAAAGTAACATCCTCAAACTTGATCTGATTTTGTTCAAGGGTTTTAATGGTACTAGCATCCTTGGGTTGTTGGCGCATTTCTTCTAAGGCCGACGAAAATTCAGATAGACGCTCAACATAACTGGAAAATCTGCCCAAAGAACCAAATTCAAGGATTAACTCAGAAAAACCATTAGCAAACATACTGCAAGCAATAATAGCCTGATTAACTTGTCCGAAATCAATTTCCCCCCGAATATAGGCTGGAGCAAAGACGACAAAGGGAAATATTTGAATAACTGAGCGATAACCTCGACTAAAAATGTCTTGATTTCTCTCCCAATCAATCTTACTGAGAGAATTTCTGACGAGATTATTAAATCGACGTTGAATGATTTTCAACTCTTGATTTTCGCCTTGAAAAAAGGCAATAGATTCAGCATGATTCCGAACATGAGTTAAAGTGTAGGTGTAATTAGCTTTGGATTCCAATTCTTCTTGACTAATCTTATCTAATTCTCGACTTAAATAAACAGCAATTAGGTTGCCGACAATTGTATAAGCCACTAAAATCAAGGCGGCTAGTCGAGAAATTGAGAAAAGAATTACTAAAAAAGTAGTCATTTCTAAGACTTTTTCTAATAAAATAGCTCCAAAATTAACAGCATTTCTAGCAATGGGTTCTATTTCTTGGGCTATCCTTTGATCCGGATTATCCACATCGGATCTAAAATTAATTTTGTAATAAGCGCGATGGCTCAAATATTGGGTAACAACCTGCTGATTTAGCCATTCATACCAATCCAGAATAATTCTTTTTTTAACAAATTTAGAAAATGCAGTAAACAGGGTAATTAAAAGTAATCCTAAGCCATAGAATAATAAAATTGTCAGAAACTTAGAGGCATTTTTATCTTGAATAATAACATCAACCAAATAGCGATTAACGAAGCTATTAACTGCATTAGAGGCAACCAGTCCAACAATTACTAAAAGGAGGAGAAACAGCATTCCCCATGAACTTATTACCTCGGAAAATTTTCTTCCTTCTTTAGGATCAGTTGGATACCAGTAAGGACCGGCAATCAATTTCAGATTGTCAAAAAATTGATGAGAGCTTTTTACGGTTTCTTGTTGAAAAAATGTAGTTTGCATAGTTTTAATATAGGTTAACTTTTTTAAGAAATGCCTTGAATTTTTTTTAATTTCAAGCTTTCTAACTTCAAGGATTAGGATTATTTAATCTCCTAAAAAAGCCTCTAAATCAGTAAGTTCTTGTAAGATTAAATCCTCACTAATCTCCTGCTGAACTTCAGTGAAGTTAATCATCTTTTTCTCGGCTGTTTTTTGAACTTTTTCACCGAAAATGCGGTCAAGCAGATAATCAACTAAGCGTCTAATATTAGGGAAATCAAAGACTAAAGAAGTGGGTAAGAGAACTTCTAATCTTTTCTCTAAACGATTTTTCAATTCAATAGAGGATAGGGAATCAATTCCCATTTCTATCAATCCTTGTTCTGTATCTGGCATAGATTTAATCCCTAAAATCATTCTGACTTGTTTGCTAACATATTCTAACAAATATTCCCGACGTTCTCCGAAAGGCATCTCCTCTAAAAGATGCAGTACAGAGTCTGATTCTTGAACAGACTTAATGGGAATTTCTGAGAGTCCTAAATTTTTTAGGAGTGGTTTTTCACCTTTAAATTGATAGATATTTTTGAAACGAACCCAATCCACATCGGCGATTAAAACCTGTGTTTGATTAGAAGCCATAATAGCATCCATCACTCTCAAGGCCAGATCTGGAGCAATTTCCCTGATCCCAATCTGTTTGAGCCAGTCCTCATAGTCTTGAGATACTATACCATGACCCGCCAATAATGCCCAATTTAAAGTCGTTGCAGGTAGCCCTTGAAGATGACGGAAATGAGCCAAAGCATCCAGCCAATGACTAACAGTATCATATAAGCCTTGTTCTTTTGCCCCCCAAATTGCACCCGCCGAAGAAAACAGCACAAAATAGTCTAATTGACTACCCAAAGATAGTTGATGTAAATTCCAAGAACCCTTAACTTTTGCCTGAAAAACTGCTTCGAGATCCTGCAAAGTACAGTCTTTTAATTGAGCTTGTCGGCCTGAGATTCCGGCAAGATGGAAAATGCCACGCAAGGGATAAGCGGTTTTTTCAATCTGGGTAAATATGGCCTGCATAGCCTCAAAATTGCCAACGTCTGCCGAAATAACTTCGATTGATGCTCCTTTTTCCTCTAATTTTCTGATTTTTTCTGATATTTGGGCTAATTCGGTTGCTGAATCCCACAGGAAGCGAGCCGGTAATGAGCGGCGTGTCGTTAAAATGAGATGTTTTGCTCCTAAATTGACTAAATGTTCCGCCAATTCTAAGCCTAGATGTCCTATTCCTCCCGTAATTAGGTAGGTAGCCTCAGGTTGAATCTTAACGGTTGTTGTCTCTAGAGACTTGAGAGGAAGCAGACGAGCAACATAGCCTTGACCTTTGCGGAAGACCAAATGATCCTCATCGTGAGCATGAGTTAATCCTAATAGTAATGCGGTAATATTTTGAGTAATATCAACGTCGGGATCAAGATCCAGCATACCTCCCCATAATTGCGGATTTTCTAGGGCAATAACACGCCCCATTGCCCAAAGAGGAGACTGAAACCCTAAAGAAGGCTGTTCTAATTCAAAGGGTTGGGCTCCCTGAGTGACAAGGAATAATTGAGGGGGATTAGGGATTTTTTGAATAGCTTTGAGAAGATTTAAAAGATAGTTACAGCGATTCAATAAAATGGATTCTGGTTGATCTTTGCCATCACTATTCAAAAGATAAATAATCCGATCTGGAGATGGATTTGACGCAAACCATTCCTCTAATTGTTGTAGTTGATTAGCATTCAAACAAGACTCAGAAGATGATATTTGTGTATTTTTCTGCCCTTGATAAATTATCCGACAGGAATCACACTTTTTCAGTAGTTGCTCTTGAATCCCTAATGGAAAAGTATCTTGTTCTGGGTCAACCTCGGTAAAAATTAGCCAGTTTTTAGCGAGGTTAGGGGGGATTTCTGAACTTTGAGCCAGAATAATACTTTGCTGAAATAAAACACTACCTATTTTTTGATCAGGAGAAACAAATTCCACCTGAGAAAACCCCGATTTAAGCAGAATAGATTCCCAAGTCGATGCTGTAATTATAGGATGATTTGGGCGCAAATGATAATCGCTAAAACGCCACCAACCTTGAGTCACACCAAAGATTAAATCAATCCAGGAAGATTGCTGAGTTAATTCTAACAGTAATAAATGACCGCCTGGACGTAGTAAACTTTGAATATGAGGCAAGGTTTCCTCTTGTAAATTGGCGGTAGAGTGTAAGACATTAGCTGCGATAATCAAGTCATAAGAATGACAGCAAAACCCTTGTAATTTCGGATCTTTTTCAATATCGAGAACTTTGTATTCTAGTCCAGAAAATTCAGCCAAATTATCTCTAGCTTTCTCTAGAAAGAAGGGGGAAACATCAGTGAATGTGTAGGTAATTTGACGAGAGTTACAAGCTTTAAGAACCTGTTGGGTTGTAGCTCCAGTTCCCGCACCAATTTCGAGAATGCGGAGGGAGGCTGAGGGAGCATAACTTGAGAGGAGAAGTTCAACGGTTTTAGAGATACCCAGATTGAGAATTTTTGCCGAAGATGTATTTTTATAAAATTCGCTGGCTCCTCCTTGTCCATCTTGAGAAAATAGGATAGATAAAGGAGATATTTTTCCCGTAATAATGGCCGCTAAATTTGTGGCAACTTGTCGAAATAGATTGAGTTCTATTTGAGCATTAGGATAATGATTGATTAAATCTTCTACCGCTAAATCAGGATTAGATTGTTCAGGTTCTTTAACAATTTTCCATCGGGTATTTTGCTTTTCTAAAATGCCGACTTTCGCTAATATTTCTAGAACATAATTCCAGAAAGATTTATATTCTTGTTTGAGTCCAGCTTGAATAAAACTTTGATCGGGATCAAGAAAGGTATTCATTTGAAAGAGTTCTAAATCTTTCAGAGCTTTAACAACAAAGTCAGCCGCCAGTTTTTCCATTTCAGAAAAAGCGCGAGAAACTCCCATCAATTCTGAGGATTGTAATTGGGGTTCTAAGTAAACCTCTAAATCCGTTTTAAGGCTGGTCAGATTTTCTAGCTTACCGTTAGCTAAATCCCAGGGAAGCCAAGCTACTTGATAAAGTAATTTGGCAAAATCAAAGTCCTCTTTTTCTTGATAATACAGTTTAATCAACTGTTGAACAATGGCGGATATTGTTGGTTTTTCATCTTCAGAATAATGACCTGTTTCTAAGAGGGTTTGCAGCAAAGTATTTTTGTCCTTTTCAGATAACATTTTGACTAGATTAGATTCCTGTGGAACAGTTGCAGATGGGGTTTTTAAAGGAATCCAGTGTTGACGTTTTTGAAAGGGATAAGTAGGTAAAGCACATCGTCTAGGATGATAGTCTTGATCAAAACTAAACCAGTCTATCTTTGCACCGCGAACATAAAGTTTGCCCAGACTTTCTAATAAAACTTGCCAATCAGAAAATCCTGAGCGTAAACTGGGTAGAGTTAGAGGTTCAGATGAAGATAGGGATGATTGAACAATTCCTGAGAGAATAGGTTGAGGTCCAATTTCAATAAAGGTATCACATCCGAGAGATTGTAGGAATAAAGCCCCTTGATGAAATTGTACCGTATTTAGTAAATGTTGAAGCCAATACTGAGGAGTCATAATGCTGTCATCAGCAATTTCTCCTGTTAGGTTAGAGACCAGAGAAATTTGAGGTTGACTGAAAGAAATCTCTTGAAGAATCGTTTTAAATTCTGCAACCATTGGTTCTACTAAAGGGGAGTGAAAAGCATGAGAAACTTTAAGTTGACGAACTTTAACCCCGGAATTAGTAAAATGGTTACAGAGTTTTTGAATTACGTTTTTTTCTCCAGAAATAACGGTATGTTGTTCTGCGTTAATGGCAGCAATAGCGATTTTTATTCCCTGACTTTGGCAATGCTCAATAACTGAGTTTTTATCGAGAAAAATAGCGGCCATTTCCCCTTGATTTTGGGGTAATTGCCCCATCAAGTTGCCTCGATGGCTGACCAGTTTTAAGCCACTTTCAAGATCAAAAACACCAGCAAAACAAGCAGCTGAATATTCTCCTAAACTATGGCCTAAAATAGCGGCTGGTTGAATTCCCCAAGAATGCCATAATTGAGCGAGAGCAACTTCAATCAGAAATAGTGCCGGTTGGGTATAAGCGGTTTGGTTTAAGGGGTCATCTGTATCGGCAAATACGACGTTTAGTAGGGATTTACCCGTTAGTTTTTGATAGTATTTTTCCCCTGCATCTAAAGTTTTTCTAAAGGTGGGTTGAGTCTGATAGAGTTGATGAGCCATCCCTGCATATTGAGAACCTTGTCCTGTAAATAAAAAGGCAATTTTAGGCGGTCTTTTTTCATCAACTATACCATGAATAGTTGACTGATAATCTAGTTGCTTGAACTGACGTAATTGTTCAATAAAATCACTGTTTTTATAGCCAGTTAAGGCTAACCGATTTGAGAAATGAACTCGGCCTGTATTTGCCGTAAATACTACATCAGACATATCCTTTTCAGGTTGACTTTCTAAAAAGTCTATGTAGCGACTTACTAACTCTTTTAAAGCTGGTTCGGTTCGAGCGGAAAGGGTGAGCAAATGATAGGGACGTTTGCTCTGATTGTCTTGAGGAATAATGGGAGGAGCTTCTTCTAGAATAACATGAGCATTAACCCCGCCAATACCTAAAGAGTTTACCCCTGCCCGTCGGGGTAATTTTTCGTCCTTGTCTTGCTTAGTAGTCCAAGAAATAGCTTCATTATTAATATAAAAAGGAGTCTGAGAAAAATTAATTTGAGGGTTAGGATTTTGGAAATGTAATGTAGGTGGAATAATCTTATATTTGAGGGACAAAGTCGCTTTCATTAAACCAGCAATACCAGAAGCAATCTGCATATGTCCGATATTGGTTTTTACTGAACCTAAAACACATTCTCCCTCATTTGCCCCCTGATAAACTTTAGCTAAAGCATCAACTTCTATGGGATCTCCAAGGGGGGTTCCTGTGCCATGAGCTTCCACAAAACTAATTGTATTAGCATCAACACCAGCAAAGGCTAAGGCCTCCGTAGCGGCAGCAATTTGACCCTCTCCACCGGGGGCAGTAAATCCTAATTTTTGGCCACCATCATTATTAATAGCAGAGCCTTTAATAACTGCATAAATATGGTCATGATCGGCTAAAGCATCTGACAATCTTTTGAGCATAATTACTCCTACTCCACTGCCAAAAATAGTCCCTTTTGCTTCAGCATCAAAGGCGCGACAATGGCCATCAGGAGACATAATCAGTCCTTCTTGATATAAATAACCAATTTTTTGAGGAGAATTAATTGAAGCAGCTCCAGCTAAAGCCATATCACTTTCTCCACTGATGAGACTCTGACAAGCGAGATGAACTACAACTAATCCAGTAGAACAAGCGGTTTGAACATTAACGCTCGGACCATGTAAGTTGAGTTTATAAGAAATTCGCGTTGTTAAATAGTCTTTGTCATTAGCTACCATTGTTTGAAACCCTCCCATTGAATCTAGTGTGAAGGGTTGTAACTCGTCATTACTATCTAATTTACCCCGATTAGGATAACAATTATTTATCAAATAGGTGTTCATACTTGCGCCAGCAAATATACCAATTGATCCTTGATAAGTATTAGGATTATAACCGGCGTTTTCTAAACATTCCCAACTACATTCAAGCAGTAAACGTTGCTGAGGGTCTAGTAATTCTGCCTCTCTATCTGTATAGCCAAAAAATTCGCTGTCAAAGTATTCAACTTGCTCGAGAATTGGTCTAGCTCTAACATAATTAGGCTGATTCGAGAGTTCTGGAGACACTCCCGATTCTTGTAATTCTTCTTCAGAAAAGAAAGAGATAGTTTCGATTCCATTTTTTAAATTTTCCCAAAAGGTTGTTAAATTTTTAGCCCCTGGGAATTGCCCCGCCATACCAATAATTGCAATGTCATGGGTTTGATTATGGCGACGGCTCCGATTTTCGGCACGTTGACGGCTTTTTTGTGCTATAACTTGATTAGTATTTGATTCTTCGCTTAAGAAACGGGCTAGGGTGGCAACGGTAGGATTTTTAAACATTTCAGCAAGGGATAGCTGACGGTTAAAAAGTTTTTCAAGTTCATTTTGAACTCGGATTAAGTGTATAGAATGTCCCCCTAGTTCAAAGAAGTTATCCTCTAAACCAACTGAGGTTAACTGTAAAACTTCACTCCAAACTGCTGCTATTTGACGTTCATTTTCTGATTGAGGTAAGGTTTGATTTTTCTGACGCTCTTTTGCTAAATATTGATCTATTTCTTGGATACGGCTGCTAAATAATCCCTGTTCAAAATCCTTTTTTAATTTAGATTTTTGAACTTTGCCAATAGAGGTTTTAGGAACTAAATTTCTGTCTATTGGAATGACATAAGCTGGAGCAATCCCGAATTTTTGGGTTACATGACTGCGAATTTTTCTAACAACTTTTATCCCCTGTTCAAATTGCTCAGATTCTGGGCTAAAAGTAATAATTAATAAGTCAGTTTCTCGACTTTGATCAAAGACGGCAAAGGCGGCTGTATAAGATACTTTAACCCCTTCTAATTCTTCGATTGTTGTTTCAAGTTCATGGGCAAAGTAATTAACACCATTAATTATAATTTCTTGTTTTTCTCGCCCAGTAATAAAGAGTTCGCCCTTAAATAAATACCCCAAATCTCCCGTAGTAAACCACCCTTCTTGAAAAACTTCCTGGTTGAGTTCAGTATTATTGTAATATCCTTTAGTAACAGAATTACCTTGAATTTGAAGCTTTCCAATTTCTCTTTCAGGTAAAGGATTATTTTCCTGATCGACTATCCGGATAGTTGCTCCAGGAATCGGCTTTCCTAGAGAGACAAAACTATTTTCTTCGGTGAGTTCATTTTTACTTAAACCGGCTGACCAAGTAATCCCAGAACAGGATTCAGTCATGCCAAAAGCTGGTTTAATCGCTCTCTCCCGTAGTTGATGTTTTTCGAGAATTTCTAAGAATAGGCGAATAGTTTTTACTGAAACTTGCTCGCCAGCATTCACTAAAAATTTCATTGAGGAGAGGTTATAAGAGACGTGCTTAAGTTCTTCGGCCTGTTGATTAATTAAGGAAAATGCAAAGTTAGGAGACCAAGAAATGCTTACTTGATGCTTTTGAATGAGTTCTAACCATTGCAGGGGTTGGCGTAGGACTAATTCCATGGGAACATGAATTTGATCACAAGCCAAATCTACCGCCATAATTCCTAAAAATACGATAGCTCCTACATGATCCAAAGGCATCCAATTAAGGGTAACTTCTTGTTGGGTAAAGTGGTTCATCGCCACTGTACCAGCAGTCATGGACAGAATATTATGATGAGTTAATATTACTCCCTTGGGCATACCGGTACTACCCGAAGTAAAGAGTAATAAGGCTGGAGCTTGTGGATCAAGAATCGGCAATTGATGGACTTTAGAGGGGGCTTTTCTGAGTTCATTAACTGAGATAACTTGCCACCCTTCTAGATGAGAGGAAGTTCCTAATTTTTCAATTTCAGTAATTAGCTCACTGTCGGATAATATCAAAGGATTGTCTAAAATTTTCCAAACATTCTCTAGTTTTTTGACGGCAGAATTTTCCAGATCATAGCTAGGAGCAACGGTCAAAGGAACTGGAATAATTCCCCCTAAAAAACAAGCCCATAGTGCGGGAATAAAGTCTTGATTTTTGGCAATTTGTAGAATGACTTTATGCCCTAATTTTATCCCTTTTTGTTCCAGTCCATTTAAAATAACGAGAGCATCTTGATATAAGTCTTGATAACTCTGAAAATATTCAGTTGCGTCATTTTTAATATAAGTAATTCCATGATTATTATGTTTAGTGGCAGTTTCTAAGACTTCTGACAGAGTCCGCCAATTATCTTCCAATTGTCCTCCAAAACTGATTGAATGCTTAGACATTTTTTTTTACACCTCTTGATCAAAAATAGGAATAATCTTGAAAACCTGATGAGCCAGTATATCGCTACGCACAAGTTAAAAGTCAGAAGTGATCAACTCAAGTTTGAATTGTACCTGATAGAGGTGCGATGGTCAAGGGCTTTTTGGGTTTGAAGGCTGATGGCAGTCGGTCACTAGATCTACCTGAGCTTGTTTGATGATTAACTGAGAAAAGTTTTGAGCGATGGTACTTAAAGGATCGATCGCTTTAATGGAGTCAATTCCTTTGAGTTTGAGAGATTTTGTTAAGAGATGAAATTCGGTACACCCAGAAATATAGGAGCGAGTGTTATATTTCTCTAATAATGCTTCTATATCCCTAAGAATACTTAACGGATCCTGTCCTCTTTTTAGCACTTTATAGATCATTTCATGAATCAACTTTTGATCAATTTCTGAGAGAGAAATAATCAGATCTGCGGTGGTGCAGCCTTCATGAAATAATTTTTTCTGGTAAGTCCCTGTACTAGCAAGTAAAAGGGTAGGTTTATTATATTCTTGGAGTTCTTGGTCCGCTATTTTAATTAAGGAAATAAGTTTATCCTTCAGATTTTCGGGAATCTGAGGTAGAGCATAATGAGCCGTACAACAGCCAATGACTATGCAATCAGCCAGTTTATTGAGATGTTCCAGATTGACTTGAATAAAATCAATAAATTCTCTTTCTTTTCCACTATCAATAGAACCTGTGCGATCAGGTGCAGAGGGAAGGGAAAAAACGATAACATTAGGGGCTTCTTGTTCCTTATCAATAAAAGGATTATATTCATAAATCGACTTCAGAAATTCGGCAGTAACCACTGGTCCCATACCACCTAAAACGCCAAGAATCGGTAGTTTTGTCTTCATTAAAATATCCTGCTAGTGTAATCGCTGTTGACTAAAAATTAAAGTCTTCTGTGAACAGTTCCTGCCCCTCTTGAATAAGATTTTCTGAGGAAGCTAAGGATAAGTTTATCAAAGGTTCATGGGCAAATTTTAAAACTTGCTCCAGCCAGTTTTTGAACAAATCTATGATCAATAAAATTCGCTCATGGATAAATATATCTGTGTTGTAGATTAGCTTGAGATAAAGTTCTTCTTCCTCAACAAAGATAAATTCTAAATCAAATTTAGCGGTAATCATTTTTGGGTCAATGGAGTTAACTGTAATTCCGTTCAATGCCAGATCTATATTTTGATTATTTTGCAGGACAATTGCCACATCAAAGAGAGCATTCCGGCTAGGATCTCGTTGTAAATTCAAATCAGATACTATCTGATCAAAGGGATAGTCTTGATTATCATAAGCCTCTAAAGTGGTGGTTTTTACTTTGCTAAGGACATCCGTAAAACTGTCGTGATCTGCTATCTGATCCCGCAGGACGAGAGTGTTAACATAAAATCCGATTTGATCTTCTAAATCAGGATGATTTCTGCCGGCGATAGCAGAGCCGATTGTAATTTCATTTTGCTCAGTATAACGGAATAGAAAACTCTTAACCAAACTAACTAAACCCATAAATAAACTGGCTTCTTGTGCTTTAATTAACTTCTCAAAAGTATCGATCAATTCGGGTTCAGGTTGCCATGTAATTGTATTTCCTTGAAAACTTTTAACAGGTGGGCGCGGATAATCAACAGGTAAGTTAAGACGCACAGGGACAGGAGTTAATTTAGCTAACCAGTAATCCCGTTGATCTTGAAGTTTCGAGGTTTCTAATTGACTTTCTTGCCAAGAAGTATAGTCTTTATAATGAATTCTGAGAGGGGGCATTAATTGGGAATTTTCTTGTCCATAGGCGTGATAATGGCTGAGGAAATCTTTAATTAAAACCCCTGCTGACCAACCATCAGAAATGATATGGTGCATATTAAACAAGACGATGTAATTCTCTTGGCTTAGTTTGAGTAAGTTAACTTTAAGTAACGGTCCGACTTCTAAATCAAAAGTCGTTTTGGCATTATGGCTGATCGCTTCTTCGATCAAGTTTTCTTGTTCTGTGCTAACATAAGCTGTCAGGTCTATTTGTTTAATGACAAAGTTCATTTGATTATGGACAACTTGACGGGGTTGATTATTGATTAAAGTAAAGGTGGTTCGCAAAATTTCATGGCGTTGAATTAACTGTTGAAAGGCATTTTCAAAAGCATCAATATTGAGATTGCCCTTGAATTGATAAGCACTGGGCATTCCGTAAGCATTATGATTTTGAGCTAGAAATTCTAAAGCCCAAAGACGACGCTGACCATGAGACATCGGATAGGATTTTTGGGGGGGAATTGCCGAAATGGGTTCTTGATAATTGTATTGAGTCTGGGAGATTAAAGTCGCCAATCCAGCAATGGTTGGAACTTTAAAGAAGTCAGCCAATTTTACGGATACATTTAGTTCTTTATGAACCCGGGTTACAACCCTTGATAAGAGTAGAGAATGACCGCCAATTTCAAAGAAGTTATCAAAAATACCGATAGGATGTTTAGAGAGAATTTTTTCCCAGATACTAACGAGATTGGATTCTAAATAATTCCGGGGTGCAACATAATTAGAATTCACCAGAGATTTACCAGTTTCTCTGAGTTCTCTCAGGGAGTGCAGGTCAAGTTTCCCATGTCGAGTTAAGGGGAATTGCTTTAAAAAAATAAAGTAACTCGGAATCATATAAACTGGTAAAAATTTGGCAAGTAATTCTCGAATCTCAGCAATTTCTAGAGTTTTGTCTGTTTGACAGTAAGCAGATAATTGAGTTTGATTATTAACTTGAACGGGTAAAACAATCGCTCTTTCAATGGGAGCATAACGAGTCAATTGATATTCAATTTCTCCGGGGTCAATTCGATAACCATTGACCTTAACTTGATTATCTTTTCGTCCCATAAACTCAATGATACCCGGAGCAGTTTGCTTGCCTAAATCGCCGGTTCTAAAGAGAGTTTGTGTCTCATCAAGAAAGCTAGGTTTAAATTTTTCTTGAGTCATTTCGGGTTGGTTATGATAACCCGATGCTAGGGCGGCACCTTCTACACAAATTTCGCCGATTACATGGAGGGGAACGGGATTATTAAATTCATCAAGAACCCCTAAGCGATTGTTATGGAAAACTTGACCGAGGGGGATTTCGCTGTCTAAGTTTTCCTTGATTTCATACTGGGATACTCCCACACAAGTTTCTGTAGATCCGTAGACATTGCTAATAATTTCTGCTGGAAAACGTTTCCGCAAAGCTAAGGCAGTTTCCCGATCTAATTTTTCCCCTCCTACCGAGATATATTTTAAGCTGGAAATGGTTTCTCCTGGTTCAAGTAGCCCCAAGATTTCTCGATAGATAGATGGGGTGGTGTGTAGGGCATTAATTTGATTTTCCTGTAGGAAAGAAACCAAATGTCCTATATATTTTATTTCGTACATATATAGGGATGCACCTATGGTTAAGGGGAGAAAAATATTACGAATAGATGGATCATGAGTAACAGCAGCTGTGAAAATATAGCGCCATTCAGGATGTTTATCTAAATCAAAGGTAAGTCGTAAGCTTTGAATAACATTCAAAATTGAGATGTGACGGCCCATGACTCCTTTAGGATTACCAGTTGATCCTGAAGTGTAAAAAATATAAGCAGTTTGGCTAGAATTGCGAAATATTTTAGGCTCATCTTTGTCATATTTTTCAACAATAGGATCAATTTTATCTAAGCAAATTTTTTCCATTTTTTCAGGTAACTTAGAGATAAAATTACTCTCCGTTAGGCAAACATGACAGCCACTATCTTTTAAAATAAACTCAATGCGACTGTGAGGATATTGAGAGTCTATAGGAACGTAAGTCGCTCCAGTTTTAAAGGTAGCCAGAATCCCGATGATTAAGTTGTGATTACGCTGGAGCATGACCCCAATCACTTTTCCTACACCTAGCTGATATTCCTGCTGTAAATAATGGGTAAGACGATTGACTTTTTCATTTAATTCTTGATAGCTAAGGCTAATTTTTCCCGCAATTAGGGCGGGAGCATTAGGGGTTAATTTAACTTGAGCTACAAAGTCATCAATGATGGTGGCTTTCTCAGGGAGTTTGCGAGTTTTTCCGGTTAATTGTCTGAGTAACTTCTCTTGTTGGACTGGGGTTAATAAAGGTAACTGATAAAGAAGATGATTAGCATCCTCAATGATTCCCCTCAGCAAAATTTCAAAGCTTTCAATAAATTGTTTAATTGTCTCTTTTTTAAAGAGTTCTGTATTGTAATTGCAGTAAATAATGAGGTTATCATTAAGTTCAATTAAGTTAAATCCTAGATCAAAAGGGGTGTAAGCAATCGGTGACGGTGGCAAGGATACTTTTAAGTCTTTAAACTCAGGCAGAGTTAAACTAGGATCCATGTTAAAAGATACCGAAATGAGAGGAGAACGAGAAAAATCTCTAGGTAATTGTAAAGCTGCTAATAAATCCTCTAAAGTATAACTCTGATGGCGAAAAGCGTCGATCAGGGTTTGTTTAGTGTGTTGTAAATGTTCAATAAAAGAGGTGGTAGCATCGACTTGTATCCGCAGGGGTAAAAATTGAGAACAAAAGCCTACTAAGTTGTCACTACCTTCTATTTGTCGCCCAGAAATAGGAATACCAATGACTAAATCCTTATGGCCAGAAATTCGACGCAAAAAAGCAGTATAAGCGGCGAACATCGTCATAAATAATGTAGCTTTATTTTTGCGTCCTACTTTCTGCAAATTTTGCCCAACTTCCGAGGGAATGACTTGACTTTCTTGGCCGCCAGTGTAGGTTTTAACGGCGGGACGGGGAAAGTCGGTGGGAAGCTCAAAGGTTGGCAGCTCTTCCTGATAGGTTTTCAACCAAAAATCCCGATGCTCTAACATTTGCGGACTTTGCGTCTCTTGCGCTCGCAAGGTTAAATATTGCCGAAACTGCATCGGTGGTGTGAGAACCTCTTTAGTTGTGTTATTTGGGGATGAATAAAGTTGACCAATTTCCTGCAAAATTAATCCTAGTGACCAACCATCTGCCACAATATGATGAGTTTTTAAAGAGAGCAGATAATGGTCAGATTTTAAGCGCATTAAAATCACAGCAAATAAAGGAGCAATCGACAGGTCAAAGGGTTTTTGGGAAAACTGAGATCGTAACGCTAAGGCCGTCGCTTCGGGATTATCTTCATCCTTCAAATCAATGAGGTTTAATTTAATTTTAACTTCATTGACAACTTCCTGTAATTCTCCTTGTTCTATAATTTTGGTTCGCAAAGCTTCATGGCGATTAATAACTTGATTAATCGTTTTTTCTAAAATGTAAACATCTAAAGAACCTAGTAATTCTAGAGATGTTGTGACGTTATAGGATGCTGAAGCATTACGGTCTAATTCAGCTAATAACCAAAGTTGACGTTGAGCTTCACTGGTGGGAAAGGACTGATTTAAAGATGGTAGATGTCCCCTACCATCTTCATCTTCAGAGAGGGGCTTTTTTTCTTCTTTCTTGACTTGGGGGCGTTTAGCATTAGCAAAAAAACCAGCTTGCTGCAATTCCGTAATCGCTTCTTTGACGGCTACTATAACTTTGTCTATATCTTCATTAGTATGGCAGGTGGAGAGAAAACAAACTCGTTTTTCCCATGTGTAGATTCCTTGAAGATTTAATAGGTAATAAAAGAGGGGTAATTCGATGGGTTGTAAGAAGATACTATAAGCTCCAAAGGGTTCAAAGCGGAATAAAGATCCAAAATTAACAACCCGAATCGGAATGCCTATTTCTTGAAAAAACTGATTGACTTCGGTGGCTAATCGATGAGTTAATTGATTCACTTTTTCTTGAATCGTTGGACTGTTTTCTTGAAGATGTAAAAGCACAGCACGACAAGCAGCAAGGGCTAAAGGATGACGACAAAAAGTTCCCCCAAAAGCGGTTAACTCGGTTTGGGGATGAGAGTCATCTCCGTATTGCCAGAAACCGCCGTCAACGGTATCTAAGAAATCTGCTTTACCGCAGATCATACTAATTGGTAAACCTCCTCCAATGGCCTTACCATAAATGACTATATCAGCTTCAACATTGAACCATTCTTGCGCTCCTCCCGGAGCAATCCGAAAGCCGGTAATAATTTCATCAAAAATGAGTGTGATCCCTTTTTTATGGGTTATTTGTCGTAGTTTTTGCAGAAATTCTTGAGGCTGTAAATCGGGTTTGCGACTTTGAACTGGTTCGACTAATACGGCGGCTAAATCATCAGCATGAGTAGCAATAATATCGAGGCTTTCTTCAACTCCATAACTCAAGACTATTATGTCTTCAACCATTCCTAAAGGAGTGCCTAAACTTAAGGGTTGAGTCGTGGTTTTATCTTCTCCTACTCGTGCTAAGATGCCGTCAAAAGTTCCATGGTAGGAGCCGGCGAACATAACGATTTTTTGACGTTTTGTACGAGAGCGAGCAATGCGAACAGCGGCCATAATCGCCTCGGTTCCCGTATTACTAAAAGCGACTCTTTCGACTCGACCCATTTCACTAATTAAAGCGGCGGTTTCGGCAGCCAGATTTGACTGCATTCCTAAACCTATTCCTCGGTTCATTTGTTCTTGAACCGCTTCAATGACAAAATCCGGACTATGCCCAAAAAAGTTAACCCCAAACCCCATAGCTAAGTCAATGTAATTATTGCCATCAATGTCCTTAAAATAAGCCCCTTGAGCAGATTCTGAAACAATGGGATATTGAAATTCTTTTAAGGCCATGCGGAAGTCAATGGTCGGTTTAACATCCACCATTGTCTTACGGCTATTTTGTGAATAGGCTTTTGATTTGGCGGTTTTCTGGTTATAAATACTCTGTAAATTTTGAATAAAGGCTTGTTGTTGTTCGGTTAAGGATTTGTTCTCAGTGAGCTTTAAGGCTAAGGGGTTTAAATTGGGAGAACTAGGTTTCTCAGGAGATTTGGGCTTCTCTTGAGAAACCGGCGGGTAAGTTTCTATTTTAGAGCTTTGGGCAGGAATGATTTGAGTCTGATTCGTTAATATTTCGGGGGCTATACTGGGGGAGACGGTGGCAGTTTGAAGAACTTCTAATTGCTTGATAATGGTTTTCTCATGGAGGTCTTTTAGGTCTTTTAAAGATTGTAATTGAGCCATCATTAAGGCTTCTTTACCGGAGCTTTCACCGGAGACAGTAAGCTTAGTCCTTGCAGGAATTGAGAGGGGTTCATCTGGCACACAAGCAAGAATTAATTCTTGGCCATTGTTAATGGGAATATTGTTTTGTTTAGAGAAACTATTCGCCGTAGCAAACCCACAACTTTTTAAAACGGAACACCAATTTTCACCCCTTAATAAGGGAGTGTCTGAGCGTAATTCTTGATCCTGAAAGCGCCACCATCCGGGGGTTAATCCAAAGGTTAAATTCAGCCATGAGTTATTTTCTACGGTTTCGAGGAGAACTAAGTAACCGCCGGGGCGCAGAAGTTCCCGAATATGGGTTAGAGTTTCTGTAATATTTCGGGTCGCATGAAGGACGTTAGCGGCCACAACAATATGATAATTATGGGCAGGTATCCCCTGAGAAATGGGGGACTTTTCAATGTCTAGTTGATGAAAGTTTAGGTTATATTTTTTCTGAAATTTTTGCCTAGCTTGATGCAGTAAGAAGGGAGAAACTTCGCTAAAAGAATAAGTGACATGATCGAGGTTTAAGTGGTGAAGAATTGCTTCTGAAGTGGCACCAGTTCCTCCTCCTATTTCGAGAATTTGATAGGGGCGATCACTATTAGAAAAGTTCGTTAAAATCTGGTTAATAGCTTGGGCAACTCGTTGATTCATCAATCGAGATACGGGAGAATTGCCATAAATACTTTCTGCATGAGCAACGGAACCTTCTGGGAAAATTAATGTCAAGGGGTCCATATTTCCCTTGAGAACTTCTGCTAAATTTTCGCCGCAGCGTTGCAACATTTCTAATTCAGGTTTTGCAGATGGACAAGTTTTTTCTAGCTTTTGTAGGGCTTGGGGCAAGGAAAAAGACTCAGGCAAGTTTTTGACAGTCCAAATATTCCCTTGATTGTGAAGAATATTAGCTTGCTCTAAATCCTGCAAATAACGATTGAGCAAAATGTGATATTTGGGGGCAACAGGTAAGGTTTGTCTTAGGGTTTCTATTGTCCATTGTTCCCCTTGATTAAGTTTTTTCCCTAAGGACTCTAAAGCCTTGATGATATAGGCTGTAGCGATGGGTTGCAATTGATCAATGACTTGCAGATAATTGCTTAATTCTGTCTCGTCATCGATAACTTTAGCTGTTATTTCTGAAGCATTTTCTAAGGGTTTTTCTTTGACAAATTGGCAGAGGTATTCGGCGATATCAACAAGAGTTTGTAAATCGGTAAAGAGTTGATCTATTTTCACTTTGACTTGAAATTTTTCTTCAATTTTGCGAGAAAAGTCAGTCAAGATAATTGAGTCTGCTCCTAAGTTTAGTAATGTCTCATCCTCCGGCAGTTCGTTCTCATCTTCTTTCAGAAGTAAAGCCAAAATTGATTTTAATTGATTACGGATTTCCTGTTGATGTTTTTGCATATTGAAAACTGTGGTTTCGGTATCGGTAAGGTTAGAGGTTTGTGCGTCTAGGAATATTTTGTCAATGCTCTGATTTTCTGTTCGAGGATTAGGCTGAAATTGGAAAGGTTTCCTTTGAAAGGGATAGTTCGGCAATCTGACTTTTTTATAGCCATAATTTCGATTGAATTGTTCTGGATTGAAAGGTGCGCCATTTAGGTAGAGTTGTCCCAAGGCTGAAAGAATTGTCTGCCAGTTATCTAAGCCACGATTGAGGGAACTTAACCAGATGAACTCATCTTTATAACGACGACCTTGTTCTGCTAGTATTGGTCTTGGTCCCACTTCTAAAAATAGGTTATATCCCTTGTTGAAAGCGGTTATTAAACTCGACAAAAATCTTACTGGTTCTCGGCATTGTTTGCTCCAGTAAGTGGCATCTGGTGCATTTTCTAAAACCTCTCCATCAAGTCCTGAAAGTAAGAGAATTTGGGGGCGTTGATAAGAAATTTGACGAGCCTCTTTTTCAAATTCTTTTAAAATTGGCTCCATTAAAGGGGAATGAAAAGCCTGAGTAACGGGAAGATATTGAGCGGGAATTTTTTGCTTTTTGCAGGTGCTAATAACTTCCTCAATGCTGGCACTTTCTCCAGCAATAACAATCTGTTGAGGGTGATTAATGGCAGCTATTGAAACTGTTTGAGTATAATTTTTAATTAGGGAAATTACTGTCTCTTCATCAGCAAAAATTGAAGCCATTTTCCCAGAGGTCGTGGTTTGCATTAATTGCCCCCGTTTGACAACTAAGGCGAGTCCAGCTTCTAAGCTAAATACTCCTGCGATACAAGCTGCTACATATTCTCCCACACTATGGCCAATCAGTAAACTGGGGGTAATTCCCCAAGATTTCCATAGCATTGTTAGGGAATATTCTAGGGCGAATATAGCCGGTTGAGCGTAAGCAGTTTGATTGAGTAAATCGGTCTGTTCACCAAATAATATTTCAGTTAAAGGATGGTCTAAATACTTCGCTAATATTTCGGCACATTGATCAATATATTGACGAAATGTCGGCTGGGTTTGATAGAGTTGATGCCCCATGCCGGGATAACAAGCCCCTTGCCCTGTAAAAAGAAAAACAATTTTAGGGGATTTTTCCGATGTAAAACGTTGATAAAAAGTCAAATCATCAAGTGGTTTTTCTTCAGCAAAAGCGGTTAATCTTTGTTGTAATTCTGGACAAGTATCGCCAACAATGGCTAAACGTTCAGGTAAATCTATCCTTCCGACAGCTGCACTATAACAAATATCTCCAATTTCAGGATGAGATTCTAGGAGGGTATGGAAGCGTGTGGCTAATTCTTTTAAAGCGGTTTTGTTGTGGGCTGAAAGGGTTAAGAGATGACTGGGAATTTGTTGTTGAATTTCTGAGATTTTGCTGACGGGTGCCTGTTGAACAATGACATGGGCATTTGTGCCTGAAAAACCAAAAGAACTTACCCCAGCTATAGGGACTTTATTGTTATTCGGCCAAGGTATATTTTGAGTAGGAATTTTAATAGGATGATCTTCCCAATTAATCAGAGGATTAGGGCTTTGGAAGTGAAGATGGGAGGGGATTTCACCCTGTTGAAGAATCAGAATTGTTTTGATTATTCCAGCCATGCCAGCTGCGGCTTCAAGATGACCGATATTGGTTTTGACTGAGGCGACATAAAGGGGGTCGGAGCGCTTTCCATAAACTGAGGCAATGGCATTCAATTCGATGGGATCTCCTAAAGAAGTGCCTGTGCCATGAGCTTCTATGTAGCTGACATCTTCAGGGACTATTCTGGCATCAGCTAGAGCTTGACGGAGCAATTCTTGCTGGGCGGGTCCACTGGGTACGGTTAAACCGGCAGCAGCCCCATTATGATTCACCGCCGAACCTCGCAACAGGGCAAGAATGTGATCCCCGTTTTTCTGGGCTTCTGATAAAGTTTTTAAGATTAAAACCCCACAGCCTTCCCCTCGCACATATCCGTTAGCAGAGGCATCGAAGGTTTTGCAACGCCCATCGGGGGACATCATTCCCGACTGAGAAAGACTAATCGTAATTGCGGGTTCTAAAATGAGGTTTACCCCACCCACTAAAGCGAGTTCACATTCACGATTTCTCAGGCTACGAATCCCCTGATGGACGGCTACTAATGAGGATGCACAGGCTGCATCAATCGAGAGACAAGGACCGTGAAGATTGAGAAAATAAGATAGCCTTCCGGCGGCTGCGCTTAGAGCATTGCCGGTGCCAAAAAAAGAGTCAATTTGATCATAGTTAGTGCCGTAAACCTTCAGGGCATGATCAATGCTAGTAATCCCCACAAATACCCCTACTTTATTATCGGCTAAATTTTTCAGAGGTAAATTGGCATTTTCTAACGCTTCCCAAGCAACTTCTAAGAGTAACCTTTGTTGAGGATCCATGGAGGCTGCTTCTCTTGCTGAAATCGAAAAGAAACGGGCATCAAATTCTGTGATATTCTCTTGAAGAAATCCCCCATAAGCGGTGTTCATTTTTCCTAAAGTTGGTTCTTGAGAATACAGTTCTGAGATATCCCAACGGCTTTTAGGGACTTCTACTATAGCATCAAGCCCGGCTTGACAAAAACTCCAATATTTTTCTGGGGAATTAATACCTCCAGGAAAACGACAAGCCATCCCAACCACCGCAATAGCTTCACTTTGTCTCGTCTCTAATTCATTGATACGAGCCTGCATGACCTCCATTTTGCTTAAGGTCGTTGCCATTAATTTTTTGTAATCTATACTCTCAACCATGCCCTATTCTCTATAATTTCTAAATTTATACGCCGTTAAACATAAATTAGGATGCTGTGCTATCAGTAAATATAAACCCAAATTTAACTCCAGAGAGTTAAGCTTACTCATGTTCATCTACCTATCCTACCACATCTCATGGCTTTTGAAACATTATTTTTAAAGTTTAACCTCCATATTGATCAAGCTCCGTTAATTTTTGATTAAGTAATCTTGCCAGTTCGTCTTCACTGAGGCTGTCGTAGGGATTATGATTGTCAGGAATTGGATTTATTTTAATCTCAAAATCGAGATGATTGGCTAGAATTTCTTCCCTTAAATAGGTACTTAAGCTGAGAAGATTAGGATAATCGAAAATGATCGAGGATGGCAATTTACACCCTAAATCTCTTTCTAAGCGATTTTTAAATTCTATGACCATTAGAGAGTTTAAACCTAAGTCTAAGAATGATGTTTGTTGAGGAATAACCTTATTCTCATTTAACCCTGTCACTTCTCTTAATATTTTCTCCAGTCCTTCTACTAAAGCGTTTATTCGTTCGTCTATAGAGACAGATTTTAATCGTTCTAATAGTTTTGCTGGACTTGTTTGTTTTTGATTTTTTAGGGTTAATACCTCGCTAAAGAAGGGTTGATTAATATTGAAAGTTTGATTAAAAATCGACCAATTAATATCGATAACTATCCCTGGGTTAATTTCACCTAAAATTATCTGGTTGAGATATTGAAACGCTTGCTCAGAAGGCATCATCTGCAAACCCCAATTAGCGAAACGTTGTTGATCAATTTGGTTGCTCGTCTCCCAAGCTCCCCAATTGATACTAATACCAGGTAATCCTAAACTTTGCCGTTGCTGCATTAGAGCATCCATGAAAGCATTAGCCGCCGCATAATTACTTTGACCCGGTGAACCAAGGATAACAGCCGCAGAAGAAAAGCTTACGAAAAAGTCTAAAGATAGAGAGCGAGTATAACGATCTAATAATAAAGTTCCTGCTACTTTTGGACTGATTACCTTTTGATATTTTTGCCAACTTTGATTACTGATCAGCCCATCTTCTAAGACCGCTGCCGCGTGAATTATTCCTCGTAAGACGGGCAAGTCTGCGCCAAAACGAGAGAATAAATTTTTCATATCTGTGGGGGAAGTAATATCAGCTTCAATCAAGGTTACTTTTGTTCCTTTTTTCACTAATGAAGCTATCAATTCTGTTGAAGATTTAACATGGCGACTACACAAAACTAAGTGACTTGCTCCCATTTCTGATAACCATTGAGCCACTAATCCGCCCAGTTTTCCTCCCCCTCCCGTGATTAAATAAGCCCCTGACTGATTAATAAACTGTCGTTTTTCTGAGATAGGAAGAGATGCAGAAACTAACCTGGCTGCGTAGCGGTTTCCTTGACGTAAAGCCAAACGGAATTCATGGGGGAAACACTTTAATTCATTGAATAAAAGTTCAGCTTCATTAGCTTCTTTATGGATTGGTAAATCTAAACAAACACAACCCATTTTAGGATACTCTTGATTAATGACTGCTCCTAATCCCCATAAATGAGACTGTTGAGGAGATAAAGCCGTATCATTGATCATCTTATTAGCCCCGCGAGTAATCAGCCATAAATGGGGTAATTTCTCCCAGTTATTAGTGAGGGTTTGCACTAAATTTAAGACGGCATGAGAACTCTGATATACCGTATCTAGAACATCTTCAGCTTCTGAAGATTCCCAACAAAAAACAACACCAGTCGGAAATTCTCCAGATGGATAAGCTTCTTGATAGAGACGCTGAAAATCAGATTTCTGAGCGGCATTGATGACAAAAGAATCTTGAGAATGACATTGATAATTCTGCCCCATTTCTACAGTAATTACTTTTTCTCCTGCCTTTTTGTATAAATTAATTAGGGAATTTAAGTCTGTTTCTGGACGAACCAAGACTAACCAAGAATTTTGAGGATCAACGGCAACAGTTGGCATTGAAGAAAGTTTTTTCCATTCCACTTTATAAAAGCAATTATTTGACTTTTCTTGCCATAAACTCTGTAAAATAGCTGGATTTATGCGCCGGGCTGTTAAGTCAGTAAAGCGAGCGCAAAGCTGTTCTTGTTCATTATAAATATTAACATTTACTCTCATTTCACCATTAGTATCTGAGATGACCTGAACTTTTGTCCAAACTTGCGAAGTTGGATTTAGGAATATTTCCAAGGAAGAGAATCCATAAGGTAGATGCAATTCTTGACCATGAATTTCGGGGAAAGCTGCCCCAATACTCTGTAAGCAAGCATCCAAAAGAACTGGATGAAAATAATAACGCCGATCTGCTAAACTGGGGTTAATACTAATTTTAGCTTGAGAGCCTTTTTTGAAAGAATATAACTCTTGAATCGCTTTAAACTGCTCCCCATACCTGATACCCATCTGCTGATAAAGCTGATAGAATTCACGAATAGAAATCGATTCTTTAGGGTTTTCCCTTTCTAATTTAGTTTGGGTTAATTCTGAGGCAGCCAAGCTTTGTATATCCTTAGGTTTGACTTCACCTGTAACATGAAGAAGCCATTGTTCTTGTGCAGAATCACTGCTAAATATCTCAAAAGTATAAATCAGTTGAGATGATTTTTTAGGTTTAAAAATTATTTGGATTATTGAGGGAGTTGGAGATAAGATTAATCCCTGATGGATAGAGACATTTTCAAGGGTGACAAAATGCCCATTAAATATTTTCTGACTTGCGGCTAAAATGGCTTCAATAAAACCGGTAGCTGGAAATACAATGTTTTCAAATACCTTATGTTCTTCTAAATAACTAGGGTTAAGAGAACTCACCTCACCTTCAAAGATCATGTCTCCCGTTGCTAACTTTTTAAAATCTCTAATGAAAGGATGTAACTGAGTCTTGATTTGCCCTAGAGAAAATTCCGAATTAGATAGCCAATACCGTTCTCTTTGAAAGGGATAAGTCGGTAAACTAATTCGCTTACCTTGTTTAAATACTTTAGTCCAGTCTACAGAATAACCATTAACAAAAAGTGTCGCTAAACTTCTATACATTTGTGCCTGTTCATCCTGCCCGGGTACAATACTAGGCAACCATAATAGATACTGGTTGGCAGCAATAAGGCGAGCCATACTCAGTAATACAGGCTTAGAACCGACTTCTAGAAAACAACGATAACCCTGATCAATTAAAGACTGAAATCCTTGACTAAACTGTACAGTATTACGCAGATGATCTACCCAATAATCAGGAGTTGTAATTTCTGAACCTACAGCTTTCCCTGTCAGATTACTAATAATCGTTAAGCTAGGTTCATGAAAAGAAATTGTTTTTAAGACCTGGGAAAAATCATCAAGAATGGGCTGCATTAAAGGCGAATGAAAAGCATGAGATACCGCTAAACGTTTAGTTTTATGCCCTTGATCAATAAATTCTTTTTCGAGTTGCTCAACAATCTCTTTAAATCCAGAAATGACAGTAATTGAGCCATTGGCTGAAGCAATATTAACTTGATTTTCATAAGAAGTTAGAGCGTTTGCTACCGTCTCATAATCAGCATAAATAGCGGACATACTGCCATTCTGGGGCAATTTTCCCATTAATTTACCCCGTTGAGTCACTAATTTTAAGGCATCTTCTAAAGAAAAGACTCCTGCCCAACAAGCCGCCACATATTCCCCGATACTATGTCCTAAAAGGGCTGAAGGTTGTATTCCCCAAGATTGCCATAATTTGGCGAGTGCATATTCAAGGGAAAAAATCACCGGCTGAGTGATTTGGGTTTCCTCTAATAACTGGCTATTTTGCTCTTGAAAGATTAAATCTAGGAGAGATTTTTCTAAAAGGGGTTCTAAAATTTGATCACAAAGATCTAATGTTTCCTTAAAAACAACTTCTCGGTTATAAAGAGTTTCTCCCATGCCAGAATATTGAGAGCCTTGTCCAGAAAAGAGGAAAGCTATCTTTGGCGGAGTCTCTGATAAAATCGGTCGGATTAATGAGTCAGAATCTTCACCATCTTGGTAATCAATTAATGCTCGTTGTGCCGTCGTTATTGAGTCTGCTAAAATACAGATTCGTTGCGGAAAAATCCCCCGCCCTGTACTGGCGGTAAAACAAACATCAGCTAAATTGATAGACTCAGTCAAAATATCTTGATAATTTCTCGCTAACTCTTGCAGCGATTTTTCAGAACGAGCCGAAAGGGGTAATAGATAAAAATTATTCTCCGAAGGTTGAGGTAAATCAGCGTCAATTTCCCCAACAATGATATGAGCATTCGTTCCACTAAATCCAAAGGAACTTACTCCAGCAATCCTTGAACGTTCGCTGATATGCCAAGGTTTTCCTTGTACAGGAACTTCAAAAATATGAGAACTCCAATCAAAGCGGGGATTAGGATTTTTAAAGTGAAGATGAGGAGGTATTTTATGGTGTTGTAAAGCTAGAACTGTTTTAATTAATCCAGCAATTCCGGCAGCACCTTCTAAATGGCCTAAATTCGTTTTTACTGAACCAATAATTAAAGGCCGATTAGGGGAGCGTTGACCAAAAACGGCGGACATACTTTCTAATTCAATGGGATCACCAAGGGCTGTTCCAGTGCCGTGAGCTTCAATATAATCGATTTGTTCAGGCTTGAGATTAGCACTTTTAAGGGCTTGATGTAATAATTTTTCTTGAGCTTGACCATTAGGAACAGTTAGCCCACTACTTGGACCATCATGATTGACGGCTGTGCCATAAATTTTCGCTAAAATTTGGTCTCCATTCTTAACTGCTTGGCTCAATCTTTTCAGAACAACTATTCCACAGCCTTCTCCTCGCACCATGCCATTTGCGCTCTCATCAAAGGTTTTGCAATGTCCATCAGGGGCAAGCATATGGGCGCGACTTTCGATTAAAGAAATAATGGGAGTTAAAATAATATTAACCCCTCCAGCTAAAGCCAGATCGCACTCACCATTAAGTAAGGCATTATAAGCTAAATGAATCGCTACTAATGAGGAGGAACAAGCGGTGTCAATAGTCATTGATGGACCCTGTAAACCAAGAACATAAGAAAGACGACCCGCCGCCATACTAACAGAAGTTCCTGAACCAGTATAAGCATTAATGGCTTGAGGAGAATAACTTAATTGGGCATAATCTTGAGTCATGCAACCGATAAAAACTCCCGTCTGACTGTTGCGTAATTTTTGGGGATTTTGTCCAGCAGATTCTAAAGCTTGCCAAGTAGTTTCCAAGAGTAAACGCTGCTGAGGATCCATGGCGACAGATTCTCTAGGAATAATGCCAAAAAATTCTCCATCAAATTCCTCAATTTGTTCTAGAAATGCACCGTAAGGAGCGTATATTTTGCCTGGGACATCGGGATTAGGATCATACCATGTTTCCTGATCCCAGCGATCTTGAGGGATTTCTGTTATAGCATCTTTTCCCTGTTCTAAAAGTTCCCAGAAAGATTGTAAATTCTTAGCACCGCCGGGGAATCGACAAGCCATGCCGACAATAACAATAGGATCATCATCGAGTTGTGATTTTTCTGGCGGTTTTTGAGAAATTTCTGCTTTTATTTGAGGGGTAAATACCGGTTGACAATTATCTAGAACTTCTCGCTGTAAATAATTAGCTAAGACTTCAACATTCGGAAAACGAAAAGTAATTGTCGAAGGGAGAGAACAATTAAAGTCAGTTTGTAACAGATTTCGTAACTCTGTAGAAGTGAGAGAGTCCATCCCCAAATCAAAAAAGCCTTGTTGAGGGGAAAAAGTTTCATCATTTGAGCGTCCTAAGACAGTAGAAACACGCATAATGATATGATTAGTTAGCCAATTAGTACGCTCTTTTAAGGTTAAATTTTGCCATTGTTTTAAAAACTCAGATGAGGGGGCAGCTTGGGGTTTTCCTTGAGGCAGAAAGTTTTTATAAAAGCTTTGATGAATATAAGGAAATTGTTGCCAGTCAATATTAATTACACCAGCGCGAATAATCTGATTTAGGAGAATTTTTTCGAGAGCATTAAGGGCTAAATCGGGTTTCATAGCCCCATATCCTTTAGCGGCTAATCTCTCCAAAACATTGCGATCTACTGCTGCACCTATTTCGCTCCAAGGACCCCAATTTATGACCGTTCCGGGTAAATGATGCGCCTGACGATAATAGATAAAAGCGTCTTCAAAGGCATTAGCTGCCGCAGCATTAGCTTGTCCTGCCGAGCCAATTAAAGATACAGCAGAAGTATAACAGACAAAGAATTCCAATGGGTCATTTAGGGTGAGTTGATGAAGCAACCAAGTTCCTTTAACTTTGGGAGCTAAAACATAATTAAAGCTCTCTGGTGTTAGTCTTAATAAGGTTGTATCGTCTAAGGTTCCAGCAATGTGAAAAATGCCCCGTATAGGATATTTAGAACGGCATTCTTCTAGGACGGCGTGCAGTTTTTCAGCATCGGTAATATCAAGTTTTTTAAGGGTAACTTCTGCCCCACTAGAGGAGAAATTTGCTAATATTTCAGGGCTAATTCCTTCTGCCCCTCGACGACTACACAAAACTAGATTCCGCGCCCCTTTTTCAATCATCCATCGGGTTGTTGCTAATCCTAACCCCCCTGTGCCTCCTGTGATTAAATAATAGGCATCAGGACTAAAATTGATCTTTCCATCTTCAAGTTTTCTCTGCACCAAACGAGGATAAAAACGCTGTTCCCCCCGCAAAGCAACCCGGTTTTCTTGGGGATTACTGTAGATTTCTTGCAGCAGTTTGTCGGCTGCGTTTACTTCATCTGGATCTAGGTCAATCGCCTTAAAATTAAGTTCAGGATGTTCTAAGACTAGGCTGAAGGCTATTCCTAATAAGGAGGCTTGAGAGGGAGAGGTTAGGGGTTTAAAGGCTTTTGCTGGTACTGCTCCTTGAGTCACTAAAACCAGAGCTGGTGGGTTTTCTTGCTGCAATAATGCTTGTAAGAAAAAGAGAAATCGTTGACAATGAATCTCGACTTGTTGATCAATTTCTTCGGGGATGTTTTCTAAGCCCCAGAAGTACAGTATTTGACGAGTTTCTGAAGTTATCGAGTTTCTCAATATTGATAGGTAATCTTCAGCAATCTCCAGGTTAATATCTTGGGTAAAGACGCAAGAACAACTTATTCCTCTCTGTTGGAATAGAGGGATTAAACCGTTAGCAATTCCTTGACTATCTGCCCAGATTATTTGATGAGAGTAAGATTTTGCTGGCAGAGAAGGTAATTGCTCACTGCTTCTACCAATAATGACACTTTGTTTTAATAAATTTCGGGTTTTTGCTTGGCTTGGTTCGATAATATTAATGTCTTCAAATTGATTCTCAATCAGTAAATTTTGCCAATCTTTTGTGCTGATTAACGGATAACCATTCCGCCGCAGATCTTGACTACATAACCACCATCCTTCTGTCAAGCCAAAGGTTAAATCTACCCAACGTCTTGCCCCTGTACTTTCTAAGAGGATTAGTAGTCCCTTGGGAGCGATGAGAGAGCGCACATTTTCAAGGGTTTTTTGAAGGTTGGCTGTGGCATGAAGAACATTAGCGGCAATGATTATGTCAAAACTGCCAGGGAGAAAATCCTGAGTAAAGGGATTTTTTTCAATGTCTAAAGTTTGATATTTAATAAAGGGATAGTTTCTAAAATTTTCCTTGGCTCTTGTTAAGAAACTAGAGGAAATATCGGTGAATACATATTCGATATGTTCTTTGGGTAAGTGAGGTAAAAGGCCAGCAGTAGCGGCTCCTGTGCCTCCTCCAATTTCGAGAATTCTTAGGGGATAATAGGGGGGGAAATTTGCAATAGCACGGCTGATTGTGGTGGCGACTAACTGATTCATCAATTTAGCTCCGGCGGCTTCCGAATAAATTGATGCGATCGCTTCTAAATCCCCTTGAGGAAAGAGTAATTCTAAGGGATCAACTTGACGACTCATGACTTCGGCTAAAGCAGAGCCACAACGCTCCATTAGACTAATTTCTGCTGGATAATCGGCAAATTCTTGGCGGAGAATTTTAATTTGCGATGGCGATGAAGGTGCTTCTAATTCTTTGACGAATAACCAGCCATCTTTTGTCTGATTAACGATTTTTTCTTCAGCTAAAATGCTTAAACATCGAGATAATAAAGGTCGGTAAAAATCGACAATTTGACCTTGATTTGCTATCTGTGCTTCGGAATAAGTTTGACCTAATTTTGGCTGTCCATTAAGTTTTGTTAAGGCTTCCCAGATATAGACAACGCTTAACTTTTCCAAAGCTGCCATTAAGCGCTCATATTGCGCCAATTTTTCCCCTAGTTGTTGTTCTAACTGTGCGGGGTGAATTTGATTTTTAATCACCTGGGGAGCTACTAAAGTGTCTCTGCCATTCCCTAATAATTCCTCGCAAGGTATCCATTCTTCTAGATAGATTTGAGGGGGGATTTCTTGGGGGATAATCTCTTGGGATTGAACGGCTTTTAGTTCTAAGTTGGTGAGGGATGCTAAGGGTTGACCCTGGAGGGAATAGATATCAATATCAGCGATGATAATGTTAGGGTTAGGGGAGGAGTTTTTCAGTCGAACCGCGCTGATTACCTGCTCATCAGGAGGGTGGAAAAATGCCAATTGCCCAAGACGAACAGGAACATAAGTTACTGAGGATTCTTCTTTAAATAAAATGGCAGCAATACCTTGAAAACAAGCATCTAACATAGCAGGATGAAAATGATATTTTTCCCGCTCTAACCTATCGGTTAATTTGATTTGAGCAAAAGCTGTATTTTCCCCCCGCTTCAGTTGATGAATGAGCCGAAAGTTACTCCCGTAATTTATCCCTGATTTTTGATAAGTTTCATAAAAGGAGTTGATATCGACTTCTTCAGGACAATTTTTGGCGATTTCTTCTAAATCACAATGGGTTAAATTAGTTGATTTCAATTCCTCAATTGTTCCAGTAACTAATACTTCCCAATTTGGCTCAAGTGCATGGTAAATTTTAAAGCTTTTTTGCTCAATGATTAACTGTAATGTGTCTTCCGTATCTTTTAAAATTAATGCCTTCTTAAATTCAACATTTTCTAAAATAACTTTTTGATTCTCCCCGGCAGCTAAAGCCATTTCTATTAAGGCAGATGCTGGCAATATGGCCTGCTCAAAAACCTGATGTTCTCCTAAAAATGCAGGTTTATGTTGACTAATGCTCCCTCGATATTGAAGCAGAGCTAAGGGAGAAGAAAAATGCTCGCCTAGTAAGGGATGTCCAGAGTAATAATTAGGGTTTTTATAGCTAGAAGACTCTGATTTATTGCCAGAATTTATCCAGTAGCGTTTGCGGATAAAAGGCGAATTAGGTAAACTAATTTTTTGCCCTGGATGTGAGCGATGAAAGGCTTCCCAGTTAATATTAAATCCTCTCACATAGAGTTGACCTAGTACCCTTTGCTCATGGTGGTCACTGTGACAATCTTCCCCTAAACTAGATAACCATAGAATTGAATTTACCCCTAACTTTTGACGACCTATATTAATGAGATTGGCACCGATTCCCATTTCTAGGAAGATTTGATAGCCCATTTGATGCAGAGTAGAAATTCCCTGGGCGATTTCGTCGGATTTCTGCCTAATCTTTTCCCCTCTATTCACCAAATTTGTGAGAGATTTTTTCACAACTTCACCCTGATAAATTAGGGTAATATCGGGAGAGTTAGAATCGACTTCTGGGGTGCTTTTGAGCAAGGATAAAAGGTCTTCTGAGTTGGGGTTTTGTGGGCTAATTTTAGCGCGTTTCGCCACCAGCTTGACGGTATCTTCAAGGGAAAAAACGCCCGCTTGTTGAGCGGCGAGATATTCCCCTAATCCAGAACCTAAAATCGCAGAAGGAGAAATTCCCCACGATTTCCAGAGTTCACAAAGAGCATATTGATAGGCAAATAATACCGGTTGTACAGACAAAGGAATCTGAGGCTCTAAGGCTTTTTTAGATGACAATAATTCCTGAAGAGAAAATTCTAAATATTTTTTAAACAGATGATCACAGTGCCTAAAAGCATCATAAAATATTGGCTCATTATTGAGCAGGGTTTCAATGATTTCTGGACTAATTTCTTCCTCGTAATTGCAGAGAAAAGCAACTTTAGGATGGCTTTGCGCTTCTCCATAAATGATGTCGAAGCTATTATTTTGAATATTTTGAAATTGCTTTTCATCCCCATTGCTATTGAGAAAAGCCTGAATTCCTTGATGCAGATTCTCTTGATTAGAAACTAAAAGAGCGAGACGATGTTTATGGGGAAAACGACCAGTATTTAAAGATAGAGCAATGTCCTTGACGCTGAGATCTGTTTTCTGCTCAAGCTCATCGACAAATTGAGTCGTAAAAAGACGTAAACGTTCGGGTTCTTTAGCCGAGAAAGTAACGAGAATGGGGGATATTTTTGGGGTTTGGGGTTGCGGTTGAGGCGGTTCACTTAAAATAACATGAGCGTTGGTTCCCGATGCTCCAAAAGAACTGACTCCAGCCGCTTTGAGCTTGCCATTATTAACATTCCAAGGACAATTTTGCGTAACGATACTAATCGGCAAGGCATCCCAATTAATATGAGGATTGGGTTTTTTAAGGTTTAGATGAGCCGGAATTTCACGGTAGTGTAGCGATAATGCGGTTTTAATTAATCCTGAAATTCCCGCCGCCGCCGCCAGATGACCTAAATTAGTTTTGAGAGAACCGACTAATAAAGGGTTAGATTTGCGACGATTGACGCATAATGCCTCGGCTATGGCTTTAATTTCGATGGGATCTCCCAAAGATGTTCCTGTACCGTGAGCTTCAACATAATCGATAGCCTCGGCATCTAAACGAGCGTCAGCTAGAGCTTCTCTGATTAATTCGCTCTGTACGGGCCCATTAGGAACGGTAAAGCCGCCACTGGCTCCATCGTTGTTGACTGCGGTCCCTCGAATCACGGCCCAAATGTGATCACCATCTTCAAGAGCGTCACTGAGTCTTTTTAAGACGATGACTCCGCAACCTTCGCCGATTCCAAACCCATCGGCACTTTCGTCAAAGGTTTTGCATTGGCCATCTGGGGCCAACATCTGATTGCGGCACAAGGCGATGACGACTTCTGGAGTTAAAACTAAGTTCACTCCTCCGACTAAAGCTTGTCTGCATTCTTGGGAACGTAAGGAACGGCAAGCGAGATGAACAGCGACTAAGGAGGAAGAGCAAGCGGTATCTACTGCCAAACTCGGACCATTAAGATTTAAAAGGTAAGAAATACGCCCAGCTGCCGCGTTAGTATGATTGCCCGAAATATGATAGGCTCCGATGGCATTATAGTCCTCATTTGAGGTAACAATACGGGCATAGTCATTGTTAGTAATCCCGATAAAAACCCCTGTTTTTCCCCTTCTAGCCGTCGTTGTTGCCATTCCTGCATTTTCCAAAGCTTCATAGGCTACCTCTAAAAGCAATCTTTGCTGAGGATCCATAGCGACGGCTTCCTTGGGAGCAATTCCGAAAAAATGGGCATCAAACTGGGAGACATCATCGAGAAACCCCCCCTGAGAAACATAGATTTTACCCACTTTATTCCGATCTGAATCATAAAAATCCTGCTGGTTCCAGCGCTCCTTAGGTATTTCTCTGAGGTGATTTTTACCCGCTTTCAGGAAAGACCAGAAGGATTCAGGTGTCGCAATATTATGACCGAAACGACAACCTAAACCCACGATAGCTAAGGGTTCCCTTTGTTGAGACTCGAAAGCTTTTAATTTTTCTTTAGCTTCACTAAGAGCTTTAAAAACTCTAGTTTGAATTGACTGGTCGTTTTCGGATAAGTTCTTTTTATCTTGAAAGTCCATATTGTTAGAATCGACTTGGAAAAGAATAATTATTGCGACTGACGGGGTGACAAGCAGATGGAAAGTGAAACAGGGTGTAGAGTGTCGGGTTTAGGGAAAAAGCTTGAGACTTTCGCCAAAAGATAACGAGGGAATTTGGTTTTTGCCGAGTAAGTCGATTAATTTGATGGCTCACAGTGAGGAAATTTTTCCCCCACCTCACTTAAATTTCAACCTCGTTGTCACCCCTTCAGCTATTACGACCAGACATCTAATCGTACCTGACCAAGGTAGTAATTGTCAATAGACATCTGCAATAAACGTTTATGGGGTGTGGCATCCTAAGCTCTGCTCTGCTGGTTTCGCGCAATCATATCTTTAAATGTCACACTTTCTGCACTTCTTAATATTCAATTAATAATTTTTACTAATTTATTGGGTTCAGTGGTTTCTACAGTGAAGATTTTTTGTCAAAACATCCCAGGGAATGTAAAAATTTGTAAAAGTATATGGAGATGTGCAGAATGTCGGTTAGTATGCTACAATGTCGAGGCTCAGAACAATTTTGAAGAAGCGACAGAAACCCTGACCTTAGCCGTAGTCGGGTTTCCTGTAGTTCAAATAGCAATAATCCCACTCGTCAGAGACAGGAATTATCGCTTTAAGGGAACGGGGAAAAAAGCATTGTACCCCATGACTCTGAATACCGCCATCAACCACTATTTAGGGAAAAAGTTAGAACAGCAATGGAAGCACATCTGGTTTCAATAGATTACCAAATTCGGCAACTTCAAGAAATAGATCCAGTAACTACTCTATTTGGTAATGTAAGTCAGAATAAAACCGGGGAGCAGGATAGCGTTCTTGAGGTCATCTCTACAGATTTACAGGAAAAAACTAACAGTTTAACGGCAAATAATTTTGTTAATAATTTAGCATTTCATCTGGCTGTTGTTCAAGTTTTAATGTTTAAATACACTGCTCAAGTCGAGTTTGCCACGGCTACAGCAGCTTTGAATACAAAAACATTAGATAGCCTGATATTTTGCCGGTTCAATCAACATAATTTTAGTTCATTTAAAGATTTACTAAGGATCATTCGTAAAGATTTACAAGAAGGCTATCGCCATCAAAACTATACGCTGGATAGTTTGGTCAAAACCTTGGCAGCAAGAGGAGGAAATCTAGAGAACATTTTTGACGTTGCTGTGATTAAAGAAGGACTGTGTGCGGACATTTCTTCGTTAAATCGGTTTCAATTAGTTTTTACCATAGAAGCGGATGATAGTGGTGTTTCTGTCACTTTTATTAAAGATAAATTTCCCAGGGATTTTGTCGAGAGAATGCTAGGACATTACCTAGAAATCTTAGAAATGGTGACGAGTAATCCCGATATAGATTTGTCAGAAATTGATATATTAACGACCGAAGAACGAGAACAATTACTGAGAGATTGGAATGATACGGCCATTGAATATCCTGAAAAGCAATGGATTCATCAGCTATTTGAAGAGCAAGCCAAACTTTACCCTGAGAGAGAGGCGGTCATTTTTGAAAATCAAGAATTAACTTATCAAGAATTAAATGAAAAAGCCAATCAACTTGGTCATTACCTACAAAAATTAGGAGTAAAACCAGAGGAATTAGTAGGAATTTATCTAGAGCGTTCCTTAGAAATGGTAGTAGGATTATTAGCTGTTTTGAAGGCCGGAGGAGCTTACGTTCCCTTAGATCCTAATTATCCTCAAGAACGCCTAAGTTATCTATTAGAAGATACTGGGGTAAAAGTTATTATTACTGGGGAATCGCTGCGGGGATTGTTGGACGAATACCGAGGAATTGTTGTTGCTTTGGATACAGATTGGTCAGCAATTTCTCAAGAAAGTCAGAACAATTGTGACAGTGGTGTAACTGGGGAAAATTTAGCTTATGTTATCTACACTTCCGGTTCCACAGGTAAACCTAAGGGCGTGATGAATAATCATAAGGGGATTAGGAATCGTTTGTTGTGGATGCAGGATACTTATCAGTTAACTAAGAGTGATTGCATTTTACAAAAAACCCCTTTTAGTTTCGATGTTTCAGTGTGGGAATTCTTTTGGCCTTTATTAGCGGGTGCAACCCTAGTGGTAGCAAAACCCGAAGGTCATAAAGATAGTACCTATTTAATACAATTGATCCAAAAGCAGCAAATCACTACCCTTCATTTTGTCCCCTCCATGTTGCGGGTGTTTCTGCAAGAACCAGAGCTAAAAGGATGTAGTTCTCTCAAGCGGGTTTTCTGTAGTGGAGAAGCTTTGTCATTAGACTTAACACAACGCTTTTTTGAGCATTTTGACTGTGAACTTCACAACCTCTATGGTCCGACTGAGGCGGCGATTGATGTGACTTACTGGCCTTGTTTGCCGGAGAGTCAAAAAGCCATAGTGAGTATTGGCCGACCGATTGCCAATACTCAGATTTATATTCTTAATCCGCACTTACAACCAGTTCCTATAGGGATTGTGGGAGAATTACATATTGGTGGGATAGGTTTAGCTCGTGGATATCTCAATCGTCCCGAATTGACGGCCGAGAAATTTATCCCTAATCCTTTTGCTAAGGTGGAAGCAGGAATAGGGGGAGAAATTAGGGCAAAATTATATAAAACGGGAGATTTAGCCCGGTATTTACCCGATGGAAATATTGAGTTTTTAGGGCGGATTGACCATCAAGTTAAGATTCGAGGTTTCCGGATTGAGTTGGGGGAAATTGAAGCTATACTCAGTCAACATCCAGCAGTTGAGCAAGCGGTAGTTATTGCATCGGAGACAGAAACAGGGAGTCAAACACTAATTGCTTATGTTGTGGGTCAGTCTCAAGAGGGGGAACTCTTGGCGACTTCAGAAAAAGGGCAATTATTCGATGAGCAAATCGAGCAATGGCAAAGCCTCTATAATCAAATTTACAGCCAAACATCGGCAGATTCTCAGGGTATATTTAATATTGTTGGCTGGAATAGCAGTTACACGGGGGAACCTATCCCTGCCGCCCAGATGCGAGAATGGCTAGATGATAAAGTTAAGGTTATTCTGGCTCAACAACCGAAAAAAGTTCTGGAAATAGGTTGTGGAACCGGGTTAATATTATTCCAAGTTGCTCCCCATTGCCAGTGTTATTGGGGAACCGATATTTCATCCGTTGCCTTAGACCATATTCAGCGAATTAATCAAGAAGGGCCGAAGCTAGAGCAAGTCAGGCTATTGCATAGCACAGCCGATAAATTTGAGGGTTTGGAGTCAGAAGGATTCGATACAATTATCCTTAACTCGGTTGTGCAGTATTTCCCCCATATAGATTACTTACTGCGGGTTTTAGAGGGAGCTATCAAGGTACTAACTCCGGGGGGGTGTATTTTCCTTGGAGATGTGCGAAACTTGCAACTCATGGAAGCTTTTCACGCTGATGTAGAACTTTATAAGGCTAACCCTGAGGATGCGATTAAGGATTTTAAACAGCGAGTACAGAGAAAAATTGAGCAAGAAAATGAATTATTTATTGACCCAGATTTTTTTAGAGCAATTCAGTCCTATTTTCCTCAGATTACTGAAGTCGAGATTCATCTAGAGAGAGGTCAACACCACAACGAATTAACTCAATTCCGTTATAATGTTGTTCTGCGGATTGAAACGATTCTGGATTTTAGCACCGACTTTCCAGAATTAAACTGGACTGAACAGCAGCTGACTTTATCTGAGGTAAGAAATCAACTGGGGAAATCTGAGGGGTTAAGGGTGATAGGTGTCCCTAATTCTCGCTTGTTCAGACCTTTAAAAAGTGTGGAATTGTTCAGAAATTCTCAAGACTTTGGGACGACCGAGGAATTTCAAGCTATTAAATCGGAAATTATCCCAGAAAATGCCGTAGAACCTGAAGATTTTTCGGCTTTAGCTGAGGATTTATCCCTTTCGGTTTGGGTAACTTGGTCGGATACTCCGGACCGTTACGATGTGATTTTTGCCCCGCTGGAAAATTCCCAGAGAAATTACATCGCTTTTACCCCCACCCACACCGCAAAACCTGAATGGCAACTTTATGCAAATCACCCTTTAAGGTCTAAGTTAAACAGTAAACTGATTCCCCAACTGCGGAGTTATCTGCAAAAGCAACTCCCAGAATACATGATACCTCATGCCTTTGTGCAATTGGATGCTATTCCTCTGACAAATAGTGGAAAAATTGACCGTCGCGCCCTACCCTCTCCAAGCTATAACAGTTTAAGGAATTCGGAGAATTTTGTAGCACCTTGTACCCCTCTTGAGGAAATTTTAGCACTGATTTGGGCTGAAGTTTTGGGCATCGAAGAGGTTGGTATTCACGATAATTTTTTTGAACTTGGGGGGGATTCGATTCGGGCAATACAAGTGATCGCTAAGGCGCGACAAATGGGTTTTCATTTTTCCTTACCCCAATTATTGCAACATCAAACCATTCAAGAATTGGCCAATTGCGTTAGCTATGAAATTGATACTTTAGGGACTGAAAAAACGGAAGTTTTTAGTTTAATTTCTCAAGAAGTTCGCCTCAATTTACCGGAGGAAGTGGAGGATGCTTATCCTCTAACTGCTCTACAATTGGGGATGATATTTCATAGTGAATATCAGGGGAATCTATCGGTGTACCATGATGTGTTTACCTATCATATTCGTGCTGATTTTAGTTTTCCAGCTTTACATAGTGCTATTCAGGAGATTGTCCAGCGGCATCCAGTATTACGAACCAGTTTCGCACTCTTTGAATATCAGGAACCCCTACAATTAGTTCATCGACAAATCGATGTTCCTTTAGGATTAGATGACCTAACCCATCTATCTACTTCTGAACAAGATACGGCTATTGATGATTGGATTGAGCGGGAAAAAATCCGCACTTTTGACTGGAATAGTCCTCCTTTATTTCGCTTTCATCTCCATCGCCGCAGTCAGGATAACTTTAACCTAACTTTCAGTTTTCATCACTCTATTTTAGATGGTTGGAGTGTAGCTTCGTTGCTCACAGAATTGTTACAACAGTATCTCTATCTTCTCGACAAAAAAGTTCTCCCTCTCTCTCCAACTCCCGCTCTCAGTTTTAGGGATTTTGTCGCCTTAGAAAAGAAAACTATTCAATCGCCAGAATGCCAGAATTATTGGCAAGAAAAACTCAGAGATGTGACGCTGACCAAACTTCCTCAGTGGTCGAAATCTAATCGAGTTAATCAAGATTGGGATTGGTTCGTTCCTATATCTAGTCAGGTATCTCAGGGATTAAAACAACTCGGTAAACAAGTGGGAGTACCCCTAAAAAGTGTTTTATTGGCGGCTCATTTTCGGGTATTAAGTTTACTGAATAATCAGAGGGATATTGTTACGGGTTTAGTCTCTAATGGACGGTTAGAAGCAGCCGATGGGGAAAAGATATTAGGTTTATTTTTGAATACTTTGCCCCTACGTTTAGAGTTATCTGGAGGCCTTTGGAGCGATTTAGTTAAGCAAGCTTTTGATGTTGAAAGAGAATGCTTATCTTGGCGAAGATATCCCCTCGCTGAGTTACAAAAATCAGGTCAACCTTTGTTTGATACGGCTTTTAATTTTATTCATTTCCATGTTTATCAAGGTATCATCGGGGTGAAAGATTTAGAAGTCTTAGGAGGGAAGTTTTTTAATCAAACTAATTTTACATTGTTAGCTAATTTTAGTCTTCATCCCCTTTCATCTCAAATAGAACTTACCCTTAAATATGATGGGAATTATCTAGGGGAAAAGCAGATGGAGTTAATCGGAGGATACTACGAGAAAACTCTCATCGCTATGGCAACGGAAGGGTTAGAAAGTTATGAAACTTGTTGTTTACTTTCTGAGCAAGAACAACATCAATTATTAAAAGAATGGAATGATACCGAGGTTCACTATCCCGATGGCTGTATTCATCAATTGTTTGAGGAGCAAGTTAAGCGCAGTCCTGACGCAATCGCTATTATTACAGAAAATGAACAATTAACCTACCGTCAATTAAACGAAAAAGCGAATCAATTGGGGCGATATTTGGCGAGAAAAGGGGTAAAATCTGAAGCTTTGGTGGGAATTTGCCTAGAACGAACCACTGAGATGGTTATAGGGTTATTAGCCATTCTCAAAGCAGGGGGAGCTTATGTACCTTTAGATCCAGCTTATCCAACTGAACGCCTCAATGTTATCTTAGAAGATGCTCAAGTTTCCTTGTTGCTAACACAAGAAAAATTAGTAGAGAAATTAGGGAATTATCAAGGGAATCTGGTGATATTAGAGGCAGAACAAAAAAATATAGCCCTAGAAAGTACCGAAAACCTCTCTTTACCCGTAAGTTCTAGTAATAGCGCTTATGTGATTTATACCTCCGGTTCAACGGGGAAACCGAAAGGGGTTGTCATTGAGCATCACAGCACCACAACCTTACTGAATTGGTCCAAGGAAGTCTTTAGCAGTGAGGAATTAGCGGGGGTTTTGGGTTCTACTTCTATTTGTTTTGATTTGTCAGTATTTGAACTATTTTTGCCCTTAGCTGTGGGGGGTAAGATTATTCTGGCCCAGAATGTTCTAGATTTGCCTAGTTTAAGTGCAGCCAAAGAGGTAACATTAATTAATACCGTACCTACAGCGGTCGCCCAACTACTGGAAATTGAGGCGATACCTGAGACTGTGCGAACGGTAAACCTCGCCGGAGAAGCTTTGTCTAATCAATTAGTCCAGAAGCTTTACCAGCAGGAAAACATTAAGAATGTTTATAATCTCTACGGTCCTTCAGAAGATACCACTTATTCCACTTTTAGCTTAGTGCCGAAAGGACACCATGGACAACCGAGTATCGGCCGGCCTATTGCCAATACTCAAGTTTATATTCTGGACTCTTTTAAACAACCGGTTCCTTTAGGAACTATTGGTGATTTATATATCGGGGGTGAAGGGTTAGCTCGATGTTATCTGAATCAACCTGAATTAACCGCCGAGAAATTTATCGCCAATCCGTTTAGTAATGAACCCAATGCCAAACTCTATAAAACAGGAGATTTAGCCCGATATTTACCCGATGGAAATATTGATTTTTTGGGGCGGGGTGATAATCAGGTAAAATTGCGGGGTTTCCGCATTGAATTAGGAGAAATTGAGGCAACTCTAGGGACTTATCCCCAAGTTAAGCAAAAGGTGGTGAAGGTTTGGGAAGACTCCTATCGGAATAAGAGGTTAGTCGCTTATCTAGTAGGAGAAAATGGCCCGATAAATACTGAGGATTTGCGTCGTTTCTTGGGACAGAAATTGCCAGAGTATATGATTCCGGCTCTTTTTGTCTCCTTAGAAGCTCTCCCGCTGACTCCTAATGGAAAAATTGACCGTTCCAGATTACCCATCCCTGAGATACCTTCCACATCTGAGCAGGATTTTGTTCCTCCTCATACTCAGAAAGAAAAGATTTTGGCTAGTATTTGGCAAGATGTTCTCAGCATTAAACAAGTGAGTCGTTATGACCGCTTTTTTGAAGTTGGGGGCGATTCTATTATCAGTATTCAGGTTGTCGCTCGCGCTCGTCAAGCCGGGTTGAAGATTACCCCTAAACAGATATTTGAATATCCTACTCTTGCGGAACTGGCTACAGTTGCCGATTATTCCACAGCCGAATTAGCTAAACAGGGTTTAGTGACGGGTATTGTGCCTCTCACTCCCATTCAACTGTGGTTTTTTGAGCAAAATCGCGCTGAAATGCACCACTTTAATCAGTCTGTCCTCTTAGAAGTTCCCCGTCACCTGAAAGCTGATTTGTTAGCTCAATCTCTGAGAAAATTAATTGAACATCATGACGCTTTGCGGTTACGGTTTACTGTGGAGGAAGGACAATGGCAACAAGTTAATGAAGGAATGCCGGAGGAAGTACCTTTTGAAGTGATTGATTTGTCTTCGATTCCTCAATCTCAGCAAGGGGAAACTCTCTTAGCAATGGCAACAACTCAACAGGCAAGTTTAAATCTCTCTAGTGGACTATTAATCAAGGCGGTGCTATTTGAATTAGCACCCTATCAACCCAGTCGGTTACTGATTATTATTCATCACTTGGGGGTTGATGGTGTATCTTGGCGAATTTTGTTAGAAGATTTATTGATGACTTACCAACAGCTAGAAAGGGGGGAGAATGTAGAACTTCCACCTAAAACCATAGCCTTTCAGGATTGGGCGCTTCTCTTGAGGGATTATGGACAAGGGCAAAAAGCGAAAGAGCCATTAGACTATTGGTTAACTCAACCTTGGTTAGAGGCGAGAAATTTACCTGTAGATGACGAGGCTGGAAAACCATACAATACAGTAGCGACGGCAAATGATGTCACGGTGACTCTAGATGAAGAACAAACCCGCACCCTCTTGCAAAAAGTCCCCGCTGCCTATAACACTCAAATTAATGAGGTTTTGTTAACCGCTTTAGCAGAAACTTTGACACAATGGACAGAAAATTTGACCATATCTCTTGATTTAGAAGGACACGGACGAGAAGATTTGTTCAGTGAGGTTGACTTATCGAGGACGGTAGGTTGGTTTACCAGTCTTTTTCCGGTTATTTTGCGACTCCCCCCCGAAAATCACCCCGGTGAGCGGCTCAAATCTATTAAAGAACAGTTACGAGCTATTCCTCACAGGGGAATTGGCTATGGAATTTCGCGATATTTGAGTGATGATGCTGATATTAAGTCTCAATTAGCTGAAATTCCTGCCAGAGAAGTTTTGTTTAATTATTTAGGTCAATTTGAGCAAGGACAATTGCAAAAAGGGGATTGGAAATTAGCGGATGAGTCTAAGGGGCCTAATCACAGTCTTAAGGGACATCGTAGTCATTTATTAGAGATTACGGCCAGAGTTATCGAGGGACAGTTACAAGTAAACTGGACTTATAGCGATCTCATCTATGAACGTTCGACGGTAGAATATTTAGGGCGCAGCTATAAAGAAGCTTTGCTGAAATTGATTGAGCATTGTTTATCTCCTGATGCTGGGGGTTACACTCCCTCAGATTTTCCAGTAGCGCACTTGAATCAACAGGAATTAGACGATATTCTGGCAGAAATTGACTAATAAGGAGAATCTTTCATGGCAGACACAAAAAATCAACCCGCCAAAAATGTGGAGTCTATTTATCCTCTTTCCCCCATGCAGGAAGGGATGCTCTTTCATAGTCTTTATACTCCTGATTCAGGGATTTATTGTAGTCAAACTCTAATTACTCTGGAGGGAGAAATTAACCTTACAGTTTTTAGGCAAGCGTGGGAAAAAGTTGTAGAGCGTCACTCGGTATTAAGGACTCTATTTCTCTGGGAAAAACGGGAAAAACCTCTGCAAATTGTGCGAAAAAAGGTTGATTTGCCTTGGGATTATCAGGATTGGCGCAATCTTTCCCCCACAGAGCAACAACAACGTTTAGATTTATTGTTACAAACAGAGCGTCAACAAGGGTTTGAATTCAAAGTTGCTCCTTTAATGCGCTGCTTGATGATTCAACTATCGGACCAAACTTATAAATTCCTCTGCAATCATCATCATATTATTCTGGATGGTTGGAGTATGCCTATTATTTATCAAGAAGTTTTAGGGTTTTATGAGGCAGGTATTCAAGGGAAAAGTTATCATCTTCCTTTGCCGCGTCCTTATCAAGATTATATTGTTTGGTTACAGGAGCAAAACCCATCTATTGCTGAGAGTTTTTGGCAGCGAACTCTTGAAGGGTTTATGACTCCCACCCCCCTGAGGGTGGACAGACTCCAGTTAATGAAATCTGAAGGTAAGCCGACTTATAAAGAGTATAACTGTCATTTATCGGCTTCTCACTCCAAAGACCTGCAATCTTTGGCGCAAAAGCATAATCTGACCTTATCTACTCTAGTACAGGCCGCTTGGGCGATTCTTCTCAGTCGCTATAGTGGGGAGTCAGAAGTTTTATTTGGGGTTACGGTTTCTGGTCGCCCTCATGATTTATCAGGGGTAGAACATAGGGTAGGATTATTTATTAATACATTGCCGCTGCGAGTCTCCATCAGAGAATCAGATTTATTGCTATCTTGGTTACAGGAATTACAGCAAAGGCAAGCAGAAATTCAGGATTATGCTTATGTTTCTCTGGCTGAAATACAGAGATTAAGTGATATTCCACCGGGGGTTCCCCTGTTTGAGAGTTTGGTCGTTTTTGAGAATTATCCCAGAGAAGCGTTATCGAGAGATTCTCGTCAATCCTTAAGGGTTAAGGATGTGGAGAATTTTGAGGAAACTAATTATCCTTTGACGGTGGTTGCTATTCCTAGACAAGAGTTACTGATTCAGTTAATCTATGATACTAGCCGTTTTACTCAGGATACGATTGAACGGATGGCAGGACATTTACAGACTATTTTAACAGGAATTGTTACTGATCCTCGGCAACGGGTAACACAATTACCTATATTGACAACCCAAGAGCAACATCAGTTATTAGTAGAGTGGAACAATACGGAGGCTGATTATCCTTTAGATAAGTCTTTACATCAATTATTTGAAGAACAAGCTGCACGGAATCCGCAGGGAATAGCGGTTATTTTTGAAGACCAAAAATTAACCTATCAACAGTTAAATAACTGGGGCAATCAGTTAGCTCACTGTTTACGAGATAAGGGTGTAGGTCCAGAAAGTTTGGTCGGGATTTTTATGGAGCGTTCCCTAGAGATGGTCATCGGTTTATTAGGGATATTAAAAGCCGGGGGAGCTTATGTACCTTTAGAGCCGGATTATCCTACCGAGCGCTTGGGGGATATCCTCTCAGATTCGGGTGTTTCTTTGGTGTTAACTCAGGAATCTTTAGGGGATTTTCTTCCCCAAACTGGGGCCGAGTTACTGTGTTTAGATAGGGATTGGGAAAAGATAGCTACCTATAGTCCAGAAAATCCCTTCAATCTAACGACTCCTGAGAATTTAGCCTATGTTATTTATACATCAGGTTCAACGGGAAAACCCAAAGGCGTGATGAATATTCATAGAGGAATTTGTAATACTCTGACATCTGCTATTGGTCATTATAATATTACCTCTGAAGACCGCATTCTCCAAATTATTTCCTTGAGTTTTGATGGTTCAGTCTTGGAAATTTTTTCGTCTTTAATATCTGGTGCTTCTCTAGTCGTGGCTAAACCTGACGGGTATAAAGATATAGATTATTTAATAGATTTAATTGTGCAAGAACAAGTAACTTATTTCACTTGTGTTCCCTCAATATTGCGAGTTTTTCTGCAACATCCCAAGAGCAAAGATTGCCACTGTTTAAAACGAGTAATTGTCGGGGGAGAAGCCTTATCTTATGAACTCAATCAACGATTTTTTCAGCAGTTAAACTGTGAATTATATAACGCTTATGGACCAACAGAAGTAGCGGTTGAGACTACTATCTGGTGCTGTCAGCCAAATTCCCAAATTTCTATTGGAACTCCCATTGCTAATGCCCAAGTTTATATCCTCGACAGTTATCTCCAACCGGTTCCTATTGGTGTTGCTGGAGAATTACATATTGGTGGAATGGGTTTAGCGCGTGGATATCTCAATCGTCTGGAATTAACTCAAGAAAAATTTATTTCTAACCCTTTTGCTGAGGGGAAATTATATAAAACGGGGGATTTAGCTCGCTATCTTCCTGACGGCAATATTGAATATTTAGGGCGGATTGATAATCAAGTCAAGCTGAGAGGTTTACGCATTGAATTAGGAGAAATTCAGACAGTTTTAGAAACTCATCCCAACGTTGAACAAACTGTTGTGATTATGCGGGAAGATAGCTTATATAATCAACGGTTAGTTGCTTATGTAATCAGAAAAAATTCTTTATTAACTCCTCAGGATCTGCGTCGTTTCTTACAGCAGCAACTCCCCGCTTATATGGTGCCTTCTGCCTTTGTCATCTTGTCGGATTTTCCCTTAAATAACAATGGCAAGATAGACAGGAAAAAATTACCCGTCCCCGATGAGACATCAATTATTGAATCTGCTTATATAGCCCCAAGAAATGAAAAAGAAAGCCTCTTAGCTCAGATTTGGCAAGATGTTCTTCAGGTATCCAAAATAGGGGTTAGTGACAACTTCTTTGAGTTGGGAGGACATAGCTTAAAAGCTATTTCTCTAGTGAGTAAAATTCAGGAAAAGTTAGGGCAATCTTTGCCCATTAAACAAGTATTTGCTCATCCTACCATTGCTGAACAAGCAGCATTATTAAGCACTGTTACCCCTCTGACGGTAGCCACTATTCCCCTTGTATCTGCACAAGAAACCTACGAAACATCCCATGCTCAGAGACGTTTCTATGTCTTGCAACAGATGGATCTCAATAATGTAGCTTATCATATTGTTTCCACTCTCAAAATAGCAGGAGATTTTAGCCCAGATGTCTTTGAAAAAGCCATACAATTATTGATTTCCCGTCATGAATCCCTGCGGACATCTTTCATTTTAATTAACGGAGAACCACAACAGAAAATCTTGCAAAATCGTCCTTTTGATTGGGAATTTAAAGACTGGACAAATAAACCTGATGAAGAAATCCTAGAAACGATTGCAAAAGAGAGAAAACCGTTTGACTTAGAGAAAAGTCCCCTGGTGCGCTCTAAGATTTATAAACTATCTCCGAATGAATATATTTTAGAGTTAGAAATTCATCATATTATCTGTGATGGTTGGTCAATGAGTTTGTTAGCTAAAGAATGCTTACAATACTACTCTGATTTAGCCAAAGGATTACAGCCTAGTATAGAGCCATTGCCGATACAATATAAAGATTATGCAGGATGGCAAAATAATCTTTTAAGAAGCGAAAATAATTCAAAAAACCTAGATTACTGGCGGCAAAAACTGGACAATGGACAACTGACCAGAGTTCACTTACCGACAGACTTTAAACGTCCCCAAATAAAGACGTTTAAGGGTTCTCATTTAAGCTGGACATTTGACCGAGAAACGATTTCTAAATTAAGAAAAATTTGTCAAGAAAACGAAATCACCCTATTCATGGCATTGGTAGCGGCTGTCAAAATATTACTGTATCGCTACAGTGGTCAACATGATATTACTATTGGTACAGAAATCGCTACCAGAAGCCATCCTCAACTGCAATCTCTAATCGGTTTATTTCTCAATACCTTAGTTATTCGTGACCAAATTGAACCCGAAAAAGGCTACAAAAATCTACTCGCAAAGGTTCGTCAAACCGTTACCGAAGCCTTAGAACATTCCGATTATCCCTTTGATATTTTAGTAGAAAAATTAGCTGTTTCTAGAGAAATTAACCGCACTCCCTTGTTTGATATATTAGTCCTTCTGCAAAATTTTGATCAACCTGTAGGCTTGGAAAATATACAAATAAAATCTCTAGATTCCCTGACCCCGACCAGTAAGTTTGATCTATCTTTTGTGTTTAGTGAAGATCAGGAAAAACTCAGATTAGAGCTAATTTATAACACCGACTTATTCCAAGAGGAGAGGATGAAAAAATGTCTCATTCACTTCGATAAACTCTTGAATGAAATGCTATCTAACCCCGCCCAACCCGTCAAAGACATTTCTTTGTTATCGGCAGCAGAAACCGCTTTTATTGCCAATTTTATCAATCCTATTCCTCGCTTAGAAACCCGTACTATTATCCACGATTTTATTGACCAAGTTGCAGCCAAACCAGAGAAAACATCGATTATTTATCCAGGGGGTAAATTTAGCTATCAAGAATTACATGAACTAACTAACTTTTGGGCTTATGCCTTAAAAGAATTAGGCGTGGAAAAAGATAAGGTTTGTGGTGTTCTCCTAGAAGGAGATTATCGTCAGTTAATCGCTATGCTGGCAGTATTTAAAGCCGGAGGAATCTATTTACCTCTACGTTTAGATGAACCCGAGGAGCGCCGGCAACGCATGATGATTAAAACTAGCCCCGAAATTATCTTAGTTGCGGCTGAGAATTTAGAGGGGATTAAACCCCAACTATCCGCATTAGAAAAACCGCCTCATATCTTAGTGGTTAAGGCTCATAAAATTCAGCAATATCATCAGTGGAATGGCATGGATTATCAAGAGTTTCCTTGCCAATTAAGCAAACTGCAACCCCTTCTAGCTATGCCGGATGCTGATGATTCTAATTATATTATGTTTACTTCTGGCTCAACCGGTGAACCTAAAGCAATTTTAGGCAGTCACGGCAGCTTACGTCATTTCATTGATTGGGAAAAACGGGAATTTGGCATTAATGAAAGTTGGCGCTGTTTACAAATTGCTCAAATTAATTTTGATGCTTATTTGAGGGAAACCTGTGTGACTTTATGCTCAGGGGGAACTCTGTATATTCCAGAGAGTACAGAGCGAGAAGACTTAGAGCTTTTATTACTGCGAATAGGAGAATGGGAAATCAATTTACTACACACTGTCCCCTCGGTAATGCGTCTGTTTTTAAAGATAGGGCGTGGTTTAGTTAATGCACATAATCTCCTGAAAAGTTTGCGAATTTTTGTCTTAGGAGGAGAGCCTTTATTTGTGAAAGAACTGGCTGAATGGCATCAAATTTTTGGCTCTCAGACAGAATTTGTGAATATTTATGGGGCAAGTGAAACTACATTTGTTAAGCATTTTTATCGAATTCCTAACCCTAATAATATTCCCTATGAACGGGTTCCGGGTGGTCAAACTTTGCCAGATGCCGCTTATGCAGTGGTTGATGGAAATCGCGCCAGGGCAATAGGAGAAGTAGGAGAAGTGTTCGTTAAATCCCCCTATTTAACCAAAGGTTATTATCAAGATGAAAGCTTAACTCATTCAGTTTTTGTGCCTAATCCTTTGAATGGGGGGAGGGATATAGTTTATCGTACTGGAGACTTAGGCAGACTGCTTCCTGATCTAACTTTAGAAGTAATAGGACGCAGTGACAATCAAATTAAATTAAATGGGGTACGGATTGAATTAGGAGAGATTGAAGATGTCCTCAGTGGGATTGAGGGAGTAGAAAAAGCTTTAGTTATAGCTAATAAAAAGGAGGAATTAGTAACCGTAATTGCTTATTATCAGGCAGAGGATACAGTTCATCAGGAATATATTCGAGGTAAATTAAAGCAACTCTTACCGATTTATATGCAGCCTAGCTTTTTAATGCGGTTAGAAGCTTTTCCCTTGTTACCCAATGGAAAAATTCATCGTCTAGCTTTGCCAAAACCCGAAGAAAATATTACTGACTCAACTAACCAAGTCCCAGATTTTAATCCACAAGAAGCTTTATTAGCTTCCCTTTGGGGTGAGTTATTAGAAGCAGAAGTTAGTAACAGTAATCAGTCATTTTTTGAACTAGGAGGAAACAGTCTAAAGGCGATGCGCTTAGTGTCACAAATCCGTAATCAATTTGGAGTTTCTCTCCGATTACGGGAAATTTTTACCCATAATACTTTAAAAGAACAAGCTGTATTAATTCAATCCCGACAAAAACGATGATCAACTTACCACAATCTGACTCAATTAACCCACTGGAAAAACAAAAATATTACCAAGTCTCTCACGGTCAAAGAAGGCTTTGGATTTTGCAGCATATCAGCGAATCTTCTAGTGCTTATAATATTAGGCTTGCCATGAGAATTAATGGCAAGTTAGATGTTTCTATATTAACAGCAGCCTTTCAAGAACTGGTGAACCGTCATGAAATTCTCAGAACCACTTTTACCAGTGTTGGGGGCAATATTAAGCAAGTTATTCATGAGGAAATACCCACAGAACAGTTAATCATTTTTAAAGATTTAAGAGGAGAAAAAGATGCTGAACTCTTGGCAGATGATTTAATTCAAGAGTCGGCAAATTTACCTTTTAGTTTAGAAAAGCTGCCCCTTATTCGAGTCTTATTGGTGCAGATTAATTCAGAAGAATTTATCTTTGGTTTGACTGTCCATCATATTATTGGAGATGCACAATCACTTGATATTATCTTTCAAGAGTTCTTTATATTATACTCTGCTTATACTCAACAAAAAAAAGCTGAATTACCCCCTCTTACCCTACAGTATAAAGATTATGCGGCCTGGCAAAATCAGTGGTTAGAAAGTGAAGAAGTTAGAGAACAACATGAGTATTGGTGTGAGGTTTTTGCCGAACATCCCCCTATCTTAAACTTACCGATAGACTTCCCTCGACCTCAAGTAAAATCTTCTCAAGCGGCTTCCTACACTTATCAATTTAGTGAGAGTCTTAGCCAACAATTACAAACCTTTGCCACTCAAAATAATACGACTCTATTTATTACCCTACTGACCTTCTTTAAAATATTACTCTACCGCCACACCGGCCAGCGTGATTTAGTAGTTGGTATCCCTATTTCAGCACGAAATCATCCTGATTTAGAAAACCAGATCGGGTTTTATGTTAACACCTTGGCTTTGAGATCTTTATTACCAGAGGGAGTAACTTTTAAGCAAGTCTTAGGGGAAGTAACTAACACCTGTCTTGATGCTTATGAATATCGTGATTATCCTTTTGATAAATTAGTATCCGCTCTCAATTTAGAACGTGATTTGTCCAGAAATCCCTTATTTGATGTCATGTTTTCTCTACTGGGTAAAGAAAGCAAAACTGTCTTAAAAATTCCTGGTTTGGAACATCAACCTTATCCCTTAAAACCACGCATGGCTCAATTTGATATGACTTGGAGCTTCTTTGAAGATAGTCATAATCTTACATTAGTGATCGAATATGAGCCAGATTTATTTTTGCCTGAAACCATCGCCAGAATGAACGGTCACTTTTTACAAATTATTAAAAGTGTAATTCAGAATCCCGATTGTAAATTATCTGAGATTAATTTATTAACCCCTGAAGAACAGCATCAATTACTAATAGAGTGGAATCAAACCGAAGTCGCTTATTCTCAACAGTGTTTGCACCAGTTATTTGAAGAAAAAGTTAGAGATAATCCCGAGGCAATAGCTCTTATTTTTGACGGCGAAAAATTGACCTATCGAGAGTTAAATAATCGAGCTAATCAAGTCGGTCACTATTTAAAAGAAAAAGGCGTAACTTCAGAAGTATTAGTGGGGATTTTTATTGAGCGTTCTTTTGAGATGATCATCGGAATATTGGGAATTATTAAAGCCGGGGGAGCTTATGTTCCTTTGGATCCTAATTATCCCCTGAGCGCTTGGATTATATGATATCTGATTCGGCGATTTCTCTGTTGTTAACTCAGCAATCTTTAGTTCAATTTCTGCCCGAAAATCAAGCCGAAATACTGTGTTTAGATACAGATTGGTTAAAGATAGCTAATTATAGTCAAGAGAATTTGACCTCTCCAGTTAAACCAGAAAATTTAGCTTATGTTATATACACTTCGGGTTCAACAGGAAAACCTAAAGGTGTGATGAATATTCATCAAGGAATTTGCAATACTCTAAAATACAATATTGACAATTATAATCTTAACTCTGAAGATCGCATTCTCCAAATTACTCCCTTTAGTTTTGATGTTTCAGTTTGGGAAGTTTTCTCATCTTTAACATCTGGTGCTACCCTAGTCGTGGCTAAACCTGACGGGTATAAAGATATAGATTATTTAATAGATTTAATTGTGCAAGAACAGGTAACTTATTTCACTTGTGTTCCCTCAATATTGCGAGTTTTTCTGCAACATCCCAAGAGCAAAGATTGCCACTGTTTAAAACGAGTAATTGCCGGGGGAGAAGCCTTATCTTATGAACTCAATCAACGATTTTTTCAGCAGTTAAACTGTGAATTATATAACGCTTATGGACCAACAGAAGCCGCCGTTGATGCTACTGTCTGGTGCTGTCAGCCAAATTCCCAGTTAATTCCTATTGGACGTCCCATTGCTAATGCCCAAGTTTATATCCTCGACAGTTATCTCCAACCGGTTCCTATTGGTGTTGCTGGAGAATTACATATTGGTGGAATGGGTTTAGCGCGTGGATACCTCAACCAACCTGAATTAACGGCTGAAAAATTTATTCCTCATCCTTTTGCTCAGGGGAAATTATATAAAACCGGGGATTTAGCTCGCTATCTTCCTGATGGAAACATTGAATATTTAGGACGGATTGATAATCAAGTCAAGCTGAGAGGTTTACGCATTGAATTAGGAGAAATTCAGACAGTTTTAGAAACTCATCCCAACGTTGAACAAACTGTTGTGATTATGCGGGAAGATACCTTATATAATCAACGGTTAGTTGCTTATGTAATCAGAAAAGATACTTTATTAACTTCCCAGGATTTGCGTCGTTTCTTACAGCAGAAATTACCCGTTTACATGATCCCTTCTGCCTTTGTCATGTTGTCGGATTTTCCCTTAAATCCTAATGGGAAAATAGACGTTCATAAATTGCCTATACCGGATGAGACTTCTCTAGTTGAATCACCCTATTTAGCCCCCCGCAATTCAACGGAAACTATCTTAGTAAGCCTTTGGCAACAACTTCTACAAGCTGGCAAGATAGGGGTTAATGATAACTTCTTTGAGTTGGGGGGTCATTCCTTACAAGCTATGAATCTTATGGCTTTAATTTATGAAAAAATGGCCATAGAAATTCCTTTATCAATGATTTATGAAAAGCCAACAGTAGCCGAATTAAGCGATTATATTATCTATGCTCAAGAGATGAATATTCAACCGAAAGAACGCCCTTATGTGGTGTTTAATAAGGAGCAAGAAAAGGCCGTCTTTTTATTTCCCCCCGCCCTTGGTTTCGCTGCTGCTTATGCCAATTTAGCAGAGTATCTAACGAATTATGCTATTTATACTTTCCGGTATATTAGCGATGAATTAATGTTAGAAAAATACGCTGAATTAATTGAGGATTTGGCTCAGAATCAAGATATAAAATTAATGGGACATTCCGCCGGCGGATTTTTAGCGATGTTAATGGCGCAACAATTAGAAAGTCGAGGGAGAGTTGTTTCTGATGTCATTTTACTGGATACTTACAGAGGAGGACGTGAGGCTAAAAAAGCTGATATGTCAGAGATTCAAGAAGGGGTTGATGCTTTCTTATTAAATCCCAAACGTCAGGAATTAAGAGGTTACTTTTTAGAGAATCAAAAACTCCGCAATCGCACTTATAATCAAGTGTGGGAATACTTTAATTTTCTTTGGAATTCTGACTTAAAAAATGTACAAATTCAAGGGACTATTCATTTGATTCGTGCTGAGGGAAACTATGAAGCTCAAGATGATTGGACACAAGCAACAAAAGGGGAAAGAATCAATCATTATGCCACTGGTATTCATCGTGAAATGATTGATCCTCCTTATCTTCCCAAAAACGCTCTGATTATTAATAGTATTCTCAACCCAAAACAGTCGTAACCGTTGAGGGGGGGGACGAAATCGGGCAATCTGAGAGACATGGATGAGCAGTACCTAGGGTCTGCTGAAAAAGTTTTTTCAGCAAACCCTAATTAATACCAATCATCCATCGACCGGAAAATTGAGGCATCGGGGAACACAGTTGGATTACCACTTGCGTCGATTTTTTGCCGTAATTCTCGCAATTGTTTATTCCCGATGAGAAAATCACTTTCTACTAATTGATAGGGCAGTACATTATTATCTAAAGCATACACTGCCGTGATGCCAGCAGCTACCCCAGAGGACCACTCGAAGGAATGGACACGATAGGCGGCCGCGGCAATATGACTGAGAGCGATACTTTTACCCGCTATCAGTAAATTATCGATTTTTTGGGGAATTATAGCCCTTAAAGGTATCTCAAAAGGATAAGCTTGGCCCTGTCCCTGTCTTTCTCCTGCTTTTTCTGTATTACCCGGTTTTTCGGGGGGATGTTCCGTCATGCAGGGATGAAAATCAATCGCATAGTGACCGATACCGACGGAATCGGGGTAAATGGTAGAGCGCTTGCGTTTAACGGCCTGATCGGGGGATAATGTGCCATCAAGTACGGAAAATCCCTCTAATCCTGCCAAGGTGGCAATTAAGCGCCGATATTCTGCCGGAGAAAGATTTTGACGATAGAAATCACTTTGAAAATTTTGTCGGGAAATATCGATTTCTGTGACGGTAAAACCAGCGGGGAAAGTCAGGGAAGGACGACCGATAATCCGTCTTGCTTCCCGAATATAGGGATATTTTGACAAACCGTGGGCAGTTCCCATGGGAGAATCAAAACCGGACAGATAACGGTTATTCAAATGGGGAACTTTTACCCCGTCTCCTAACTGGGAATCGGTGGTTCCTTCTACTAACCAATAATAGTAGGAAATGGCGTGTTCTTCGCCCCTCGCGAGGGTTTCGGTGCGTAATCCTCCCATCCATCCCCCCGGAGATAACTGTCCTAACTCTTGCAACTGTTCACGGGTGTAGATAAAGTTATCCTTAGCAGTCCCCGGACGGTAATCATTTCCCCAAGTCCAATTCTGCATGGAGATATCCCCCGGGACGGGTTCGGTAAAAGTAATTCCCCCAAAGGTTTTCTCTTTACCCAGTTGTGGACTCCAAATACGACGATAGGTGAAAACGAGGTCAAAATCGGCTAATCGCGGCAATTCATAGCTAAAATAGGGGGCATAGCGTTCATAATAAACGGGTTTCTCGTGGGTTTGTGGTTTTTCTGTTTCCTCCATGGCGAAGGTATAGGTAAAGCCTTGGGTACAGTAGGGGTCTCCAGTGACGCTAGAGGAAGAAGGTTCGAGATAACTGCGCTTATCGACACCTAAACGGTAGGGAATATCTGATAATCCGATTATTTCCCCGGTTTCGGTCGCTTCAATCACATACCAATCTGCTAATTGATTCGGTTGGGAGGATTTGGGGACAAAACGGAGGATTTTCTTATCAAAACGGGGAGAATTTTCGTAGCGATAGATATCCTCCATTTTTTGCGATAAAAACTCGGTATTTAGGGGAGGAGTACCTTTTGCGGGACTATGTTGAATAGCAATTACACTGGTAATCTGTTGACCAGTGCCGCGATTGGGTAAAGTTTCAATATTTAATTCTTTGACTACCGTGGAGGGAAACCATTTCAGGGTTCCTTTGCCTTTTTTGGCAGCGTCTTCTAACTGTTGAAATAATAATTTATGTCCATCAAAAGGCAAAAAACAAGACCCGCTTACCCAACATTCTCCGGGGTTGCGTTTCCCGTAATGCTTTCTAATTCTTTCCCTAAATTCTAGATAACCTTTCGGGAAAAATAATTTTTCTCTTTGTGTCCGTCTTTCATCTAATGCGGAGGTTCCCTGAGAAGATATCTGTCCCCCCACCCAGTCGGTAATCTCGGTTAAACAGACGGTTTTTCCTAATAATAAAGCTTCGTAGGCCGCACCGGCACCGGCTAAACCACCACCCACCACCAGAATATCACAGCCGACGGTTTTATCCAGTTCTCGCGGGGGGGCAGCTAGGGTAAGGGGAGTGAAAGCTTGCAGGAGAAATAATCCCAGAGAGAGGGATTTAAGAGGAGTAAAGTGATGATTGAAAATTTTAGGGGACATTATTGACGAATATCAATGTTATGGCTGAGAGTTTCTTCTTTCCTTGAAGAAGAAGCCAGAGCATCTGTTCCTGAAATCCTGATGGTTTTTTTGGGGGATATTGAGAACTTTGTAGCTTGATGCTGGCTTTTGAGAGATTATACACCGTCAAGCTGACAATCGATCGCTTTTCTGGAAATGTCTTGACAAAATAGAGATAGCCTGATTCGGTGTCATTCCCTTTGTTATTCCCTGTAATCCTTCCTAAGTTAAATTCAAAACAAACCCGGGTAAGACATCTTCCCCGGATAAAATAGCAGGTAAATTAATAATTTCCCCATCGCTATTTAGTCGGTAGATTTCCACCTGCTGCTGTTGAGGATTAATCAACCAACCCAAACGTAAACCACTGGCTAAATATTCGCGCATCTTGTCGCGTAAAGAGGTTAAGGAATCGGTACGAGAACGTAATTCAATCACAAAATCAGGACACAAAGGTGGGAACTTTTCTCGCTCTTCTGCGCTCAAAGCTTCCCATCTCTCCCGTTTTATCCAAGCAACATCAGGAGAACGATATCCTCCATTTGGTAAACGAAAAATTGTCGAAGAACTAAACACCTCACCAAGTTGAGTTTGCTCGTTCCATACCCCAACTTTAACAATCAAATTAGCTTCTTGTTTACCAGTATTTCCACCCACGGGAGGCATAATTAATAATTCTCCTTTTTGATTACGTTCTAAATTCCATGTTTGATTAGCCTGACAGAGATGATAAAATTGTTCATCGGTCAGATTAACTGCATCGATATTTAACACTACAGTTTCCATAATCGCTTCTCCTTCTTGCTGCTTTATAAGAATGGCTATATCGTTGCTTCATCTCAACCTATTTACCTAATTGACTCTCTAAAAATTCTGGCCAATCGGGATTAGTAGTGTCTAGGGAAATTAGATAGGGTTGTTCCCTTTCATTAAAAGGTTCTGTTTTCTCAATTTGGGCATTTAAAACCTCGATAGTAGCATCAGAAATATCGCCTTTTCTAGCGGCAATCCGTTGTTTTAAAACTTCTATAGGTGCGTGACAATGGACAATATGAAAAGGAATCTGTAAATTTTGGGCATAGGTTAATAAGGGTTCTCGCCAAGCATATTTATCGTAGCGTGCATCGAGAATAACCGGATAACCTAAAGCTATTAAAATTCGGGCTAATTCCGCCAGTCTAGCGAAGGTTTTTTGACTCATTTCGAGACTATATATGTCTAGACTTCCTGTTTGATTTAAGTCAATTCCAGCCAAATGTTTGCGAACTGCATCGGAACGAATCTGAATAGCATTAAGATTTTTAGCAATTACTTTCCCTATGGTACTTTTACCCGATGCAGAAAATCCCGACATCAGAATTAATCTCGGTTTCTGCGGTTGGGTGTACTGCCAAGCTAATTGATAATAATCCTGTGCATTGGCTTTAATTTTCTCGGAAAAACTGTCACCATCAAGCAAAAAACTATTGACTTTTGCCCTCACATATGCTTGTCTAGTCAGGTAGAGAGGCAAGACTTTTAAACCCTCCCAGTCGGCGGTTTGTTCTAAATAAGTATTCACCAATAAATTAGCGAAATCTCCTCTCCCCCTAGCGGTTAAATCCATGACTGTAAAAGCAATATCATACATGACATCAACGAAGCGAAAAGATTCATTAAATTCTATGCGATCAAATAATTGTATTTCTCCCTGCCACTGACAGATATTATTTAAATGTAAGTCACCGTGACATTCGCGAATCATCCCTTTTATTTGTCTTTCTTCTAACCAATCTCCGTGTTCTGCGAAGAATTTATCTGTATAAGCTTTCGTTTCATCGTATTGTTTTTGGGTTTGGACAAAATTAATATATTTCTCGGTTTGTTGGTAGTTTTCATCAAAAGCCTGTTTAATAACTTCTAAATTGCCAAATTGAGTAATATAGGAATTAGTCACAGCTTGTCGATGAAATCCTGCCACTTTTTCAGCCAAAGATTTTATAGCTTTTTCCGTTAGTTCTCCCCGTTCAAAAACTTTACTCAGTAAACATTCTTGGGGAAACTGATTCATTTTTAAAATGTATTCGATCGCTTTTCCTTCTCCATTTAAACTTATGCTACCCTGTTGATCATTAATTGACAAAACTTCTAGATAGATATTATCGGCGACTTTTTTATTTAACTCTAGTTCCTGTTCTAGATAATACTTTCTCTTTTCTAAAGTGGAGAAATCTAAAAACTTATAATTAACTGGTTTCTTGACTTTATAGGCATAATCTCCTGTCAAGAAGATAATTGAAGCATGGGTTTGGATAATTTCAACGGGAATTTTGACAGAATGAGGATAAAAGTCAGGATTTTTTAATTCTTCGATTAATCGATTGCTATCCATAGCGAGAACTCCTATCGGTTGCATCTCATTTGTATAAATTTACTAGGTTGGGATTTTTCCGGGAAAACCCTCAGCTAAAATTGGCTGTTATTTCCGATTTTATCACTTAATCTTTGACTCTTGGGGGATTCTACCCCCCAAACGCTGGAAAGCATTAGCTTTGCAAGTGGGATGCTTACAAGGGATTTTTCATACATTTGTACCAGTTTAAGGATGACTGATAATTGCTGATTGTCGGTAAGCTGTTGACTATCTAAATTACTCGTTAAGACCCCCTAAAAGCGGGGTCAGCTTTAAGCCAAGGAATTAGGGGTACAGTTAGTTTGAGATAATTTTGATGCTGACTATTCCTTCTTAAGTTATATTTATAAATATCCCCTCGACAGCTTGAAGATCGAACCTTTATCCAATCTTTACCATCAAAAACCGAGCATTTAGCCATGTTATCGACTATAATCGGCCTAGTACAGAATTTGAACAGGTACAAAGATTTTGGGTTACTCAGGCCTTGAAACCAGAAGATGTGACGCAATTGCCGTTAAGGAACTGTTCCGAATCACACCCAACACTTTATTGAGAAAATAAATTAAGTCAAAGACGAATAAGCCATGACTTTTTGAGGGAGCATATTAACTTATATTTTGTCGAGGTACCGAAAAAATGATTAATGGTTCATCCAATTCCCGTTATCTCCTCATTGTGGAAGATCCTCAAGGGAGAAGAACAATTACCCTAGAAGACATGAAATATTCTCTCGGCCGTAAGTCCGATAATCAAATTGTTCTTCGCTCCAAATACGCGTCTCGTTATCATGCGACTTTAATTAAAAAGAGTATTGATCGCCAAAATTTTTCCTATTGGATTCTTGATGGTGATTTAGAGGGGAATAAAAGTCATAATGGTATTTATGTCAATGGATCTAAATGCTTGGTTCATGAATTAAAAGATGGTGATTTAATTAACTTTGGCTGTGATATAAATGCCAGTTTTCATTTAATAGCCAGTCAAGAAAAAATAGAGCAAGCACCAGTTAAAAGTTCAGGACAGGTACGAGTGGATCTGACGGAAAATGAAGCAAATTATAGCCGGGATAACTTCCACACGAAAAGTACCCTAATTCTCCATCATTCCCCATCCCAGACCATTAGTTTTGATAACAGGACTCAAGAGGAATCTTTCCTAGATCCTCTCACGAATTTGCCTAACCGTTCTCTCTTTAATGAATATCTGTCAAATGCTATTAATAATGCCCAGAAAAGTAATCAACTGCTCGGTCTGTTATTAGTGGATGTAGAGCGGCTAAGAAATGTCAATAATCGACTAGGTTATCGACTGGGAGATAAGCTCTTAAAAATCGTCAGTGAACGGTTAAGAAAAAATTTGAGATCGGGGGATATAGTCGCTCGTTGGGGAGGGGACGAATTTATTATCCTGCTGCCACAAATTAATAATGCTAATGATCTGGAAAAAGTTAGTCAAAGAATTATTAAAACCCTAGAAAATAATTACGAAATCGAAAATCACTCCCTAGCCGTGCGATTAAATTTAGGTTCAGTTATCTGTCCCCCCGTCGGCACAGACAGAAAAATAATTTTACAGAAACTGGAGGAAAATTTAGTAGCGGTCAAGAATAATATCAATAATAACTCCAGGATAGAGTCAGTTAATGTTCACCCTAAAAATACTCGTAGTTCTAAAGTTGAATATTTTCTCTATCAGGCAATCAGAAATAATGAATTAGCTCTTTACTATCAACCGCAAGTTAATATGACTCAGGGACAAGTGGAAGGGTTAGAGGTATTATTGCGCTGGTTACACCCTCAATTCGGATTAATCGCTCCTAATCGTTTCTTACCCTTAATCCAAGAAAGCGAGTTAATCCTTGAGCTTAATCGTTGGGTGCTGAAAAATGCCTGTCAACAAGCACAAATATGGCAGCAGCGAGGATTATTATACACTCCCATCTCGATCAATCTGTCCCCGCACCAATTGCGGGATCCCCAGTTGCTCACCATCCTCAAAGAAGTCTTGACTGAAACCAAAATCGGGACTTTCTTTCTGGAGATGGAAATAACCGAAACAAGTTTACTAGAAAATAGCAGCGAAACTGGTCGAATTCTTGGGGATTTGCAGGAATTGGGTATTGGTATTACCCTTGATGATTTTGGCAGCGGTTACGCGTCGATCGCCTATCTCGGTCAATTTCCCGTGAAAAAACTGAAAATAGAGCAATCTTTAACGAAAAACCTGAGTAATAATCCCCAAGATACCCGTTTTATCTCGTCATTGTTGGCGATAGCGAAAAGTTTTAACTTAATAGTGATCGCCAAGGGAGTAGAAACCCAACAACAATTAGAAATCCTGCAAGAATTAGGTTGCGAGAGAATGCAAGGCAATCGCATCAGTGGCCCTCTAGCAGTGGAGGAAATGACTAAATTTCTCCACATCCACCACAGCCTGTCAGTAATCAGTGATCAGTGATCAGTTACCAGTTATCAGCTCTGGGTTTTTAGTCAGGGGTATTAAGTGAGGAGGATGAAATAGCATTAACAGTGCTGTCCTTTCACTGATCACTGTTTACTGATAACTGATTACTGATAACTGATTTTGGTCACTGATTCCGGTATGATCTGAACAGAGAATCTAGGATCAAATACCTACTCAATCTAGCGTGAGACTCTTGCCGAACCTGTCAGCAGCAGAAATTTGTGGCGGCGGGGTGCTGCTGGATCCAGAGTCTGGTTTAATTACTACTATGGGTTAACAATTAGTCGTGTATTTAGAGGGAAACTATGGCCAATAAGCCAGAGCGCGTGGTTCTAATCGGTGTAGCTGGGGACTCCGGCTGTGGGAAATCTACTTTTTTACGTCGTTTGACCGATTTATTCGGGGCCGAGTTTATGACAGTGATCTGTTTAGATGACTACCATTGCCTCGATCGCAAACAGAGAAAAGAGGTGGGTGTCACCGCACTCAATCCGAAAGCGAATAACTTTGACCTGATGTATGAGCAGATTAAAGCTCTTAAGGGAGGTCAAGCCATTAATAAACCTATTTATAATCATGAAACGGGGATGATCGATCCCCCCGAAATCATCGAACCGAATAAGGTAATCGTGATCGAGGGACTACACCCCCTATATGATGAACGAGTCCGGTCCCTATTAGATTTCAGCGTTTATCTCGATATTAGCGATGAAGTCAAAGTTAACTGGAAAATTCAACGGGATATGGCCGAGCGCGGTCACACCTATGATGATGTGATGGCGGCCATTAATTCTAGAAAACCAGATTTCAGTGCCTATATCGACCCCCAAAGACAGTACGCTGACGTGGTGATTCAAGTGCTGCCCACCAAATTACTTGAAGATCACGAAAGTAAATTACTGCGGGTCCGTTTAATCCAGAAAGAAGGGGTAGAAAACTTTGAACCTGCGTATCTGTTTGATGAAGGTTCCACCATCGATTGGCGGCCCTGTGGTCGTAAATTGACCTGCACTTATCCCGGTATTAAACTCTACTATGGTCCGGATGGCTTCTTGGGAAATGAAGTGTCGATTCTGGAACTAGATGGTCAATTCGATAACCTGGAAGAAATGATCTACATCGAAAGCCATTTGAGCAAAACCGGCACTAAATACTACGGTGAAATGACCGAATTACTGCTCAAACACAAGGATTATCCCGGTTCTACCAATGGTACGGGTTTATTCCAGGTGTTAGTCGGTCTCAAAATGCGTGAAACCTACGAAAAACTAATGGCCGCTGAAGCAAAAGTGGCAGCGTCAGTCTAGTTTCTAGTTTTGACTGAGTCAGCATCCTACCGAGGTAGGATGCTGGTTTTTTAACCCACTAATCCCGATCGCAGGGCCAGCACTGCCGCTTGAGTGCGATCATCGACCGAGAGTTTATTTAAGATATTGCGGACATGGGTTTTCACCGTGCCGATGGTGATATAGAGTCGGCCGGCAATCTTAGCATTACTACAACCCGCGACAATCAGAGCTAGAATTTCTAGCTCTCGTTCCGTTAGGGGCGCATTTTCCAATAATTGACGACATTCCCGGTCAACGCCGTGAATTGCCACTGTTTTCGCCCCGGCAGCCCCACCGACGGGAACATTTTGGCGCACTTGTTGCAGAACAATATTGGCGATCGCAGGGTCAAGCCAATGATTGCCTTCGTGGGTGGAATCAATCGCCTCGATTAACTTATCAATGCTAATATCCTTCATACAGTAGGAATCAGCCCCAGCACTAAAAGCCGCTAAAACCTGTTCTTGGGTTTTGTGCATGGTTAGCATGAGGATTTTCGTGGCCAGGGGGTCTTCGCCCCGATTTTGTTGGAAGCGTCGCACTAACTCGATCCCATCGATCATAGGCAAACCTATATCGATGATCGCTACATCGGGTTTAGTCTCCTCTAGCAGTTTCAGTCCCTGTAATCCACTGATCGCTTCCCCTACCACTTGAATACCTTCCCGATGCTGGAGAGCCACCACTAAGCCCATGCGGGTTAAATCGTGATCTTCTACAACGATAACCCGGACTTTATCCATATTTTTTGACCAGTTTCGCCGAAGTAAGTGATGATTTGATAATTTTGGCTTTTCGATTATTAGAGCCGCTCCTTAACATTGACTTCACTCCCTTCCTCCTTCTCTGAATTCCGCTTTCTTATTCTTCATTCGGCAATCCCCTTTTTCCGGTTGATTTTATTGATACTTACTAAAAGCAGAGATGGCAAATATACTTAGCCTCCCCTAAAATATACTCAAATCTACCCAAATTAACCAGAATTTTCTGTTTTAATTATTTATTCATAATATCATACAAATCTCGATTATGCAAGGATTTGGCTTTTCTGGTTTCTGTGTGGAAACGAGGCCTATAATGATAGTTTATTTATTCACAAAAATAGCCCTAAAAGTCTTTCCCAGTAAACATTTCAGAATTTCATCGGCAAAAATTATTACACAAAGTCGAGAAGAGCCAAGATAATTTTAAGAAGAATACATCTTTGAGCTGCTTGGATTTTCCTAGAATAGAACCAAGCTCTGGTTTAATTAATTGGCTCTCCCAGCTTTGGTGGGTAAAATGTATTCTAAGATACATTTCTCCTAGCGAGGGGGTGGAACGAACCACAAAGACACAAAGGACACAAAGATCGATCGATCCTATGTCAATTAAACTTATCACACAGAACCTAGAAGAGCCATTAATTTTTTAGCCTATATTAACAAAAAAATAATCTAAAACTAATAAATAATTTATGGTTTCTTGATTTAAGTAATCAATCATTAATTCAAACTATTCTATTGATAACTAGATAGTTTCTCAAAATTACTCTAGTCCTTTAGTTTATGGATAGAGGTAGTTTTTGTCTATTTTTCGCCCTTGGCCGTCACCTCCAATGGGATTGAGGCGGAATTTTTCCCCACTGTGCCAATGGATATAAACAAATAAAAATGGTGTCAGTAGGGAAAAAGCTTACCCTCTAGGAATCCTGTAAAAAAATTAATTCAGCCGGTGTTACCGCTCCTTTTTCGGTAATGATAGCGGTAATTAAAGCGGCGGGAGTAACATCGAAAGCGGGGTTATAAAAGTTAACATCTCTAGGGCAAAGGGTAGTTGTCCCCACCTGATAAATTTCGGCACGATCGCGCTGTTCGATCGGTATCCCCGTACCATCCTTAAGGGAAAAATCCACCGTCGATAGCGGCGCGGCCACATAAAAAGGCAGATGATGAGCTTTTGCCACCACCGCAAGGGAATAGGTGCCGATTTTGTTAGCCGTGTCCCCATTGGCCGCAATGCGATCGGCCCCAACGATCACCGCATCGATCAGTTTTTGCTGCATACAGTGGGCCGCCATGCTATCGGTGATCACGGTGACGGGAATTCCCTCCCGCAGACATTCCCAGGCGGTTAATTTTGCCCCTTGCAGCCGCGGCCGGGTTTCGTCTGCATACACTTGTATTAATCTCCCTGCTGTCCAAGCGGAACGAATTACCCCTAAAGCAGTACCATAACCGGCCGTGGCTAGGGAACCAGTATTACAGTGGGTTAAAATTGTCAGTTTTTCCGGTTGCTCCGGCAGCGCCAATAAACCATGGTGACCGATCGCCCGACAGGTTTCCACGTCTTCTTTTTGGATATTTTGGGCAGTTTCAAGGAGATTTTTGGTAATTACTGCCACTTCTGGGCCACTTTCCCTGGCCACTTTTAACATTCGCTCGATCGCCCAGAATAAATTCACCGCCGTCGGCCGGGTTTGGGCTAATCGATCGGCTATTCTAGTTAAATCAGCCAGAAATTCCTCTTTCTGGTCGGTTTTAATTTCCTGCGCTCCTAAAACCATACCATAGGCAGCCGCCACCCCGATCGCCGGAGCGCCGCGGACAATCATCGTTTCGATCGCCCGGGCCATGGCTTCACTGCTGGTGATCTCAACTTCCCCATACTCCATGGGTAAACGGGTTTGATCGATCAGCCAGACTTTATTATCTTGCCAACGCACGGGATAGATCGAGTTACTCTCGCAAGTGGTTGTGGTCATAACATTTTTAGATTGAGAATTGGCCAAATTTACCACATAGACTTCTTGCCTAATTAATTTTTGAGAGTTCAAAAATGACAAAAATAGACATAAAACTGCATAAAATCCCGGCTCTTCTCGACTTTGTGTGATAATTTTTGCTTATGGAATTGTGAAATGCTTATCGGGCAAGACTTTTAGGGCTATTTTGACGAAGAAACCATCAGTATAGACCTCGTTTCCACACAGAAACCAGAAGAGCCAAATCCCTAAATAGGGCATTTAATTGATTATTTATTATTCATTCCTAATTCTCCTGACTACTGGCTCCTGACTTGAAAGAGGGTGTGGGGTGTGGGGTGTGGGGAGAATAAATAAAAATAATCTCCCGTCTCCCGTCTCCTGACTCCTATCTCCTATCTCCTATCTCCTGACTCCTGACCATAACAAAAATTTTTGATTTTTATAAGAGGTCTTATTTTGTGTTTTTTTGTAAAAAGTAATTTTAAATACAGAAACTTTTTTTAGAATGTATAAGTAGCTAGTTATAATTAAATTAAAAATGGATTTTAGGTTCGATCCCCCCTGCTTGATAAGGGGGGATCCCCCCTTAATCCCCCTTGATAAGGGGGGTGCCGATCCCCCCTTAATCCCCCTTGATAAGGGGGGTGCCGATCCCCCCTTAATCCCCCCTTGATAAGGGGGGTGCCGATCCCCCTTAATCCCCCCTTGATAAGGGGGGCATCTGATAATTTTTAACGCCTACCTACTTAGATAAGTGACTAGGAAAAATTTAAGAATACTTTCTCACCTAGCCCGACCTTTTATACTAACCGATTAAGAGGATAATTACCGTGAAAACAGCGAAATATCCCGAAAAAATTGCCGCTCTCTGGACAACATTCCTCTTGGGAACTCTATTTCACACCCAACTGGGTTTAATGCCGCTTTTCCATGGTCAATCGATCGTCGAGAGTCATCAAACCAGCAATCTCGATCCGATTTTCTGGGGAATGTTGCTCTTTTTTTTGCTGCCAATGTTAGCGATTATCGGGGTCAATTTTAGCGAAAGTCGCTCCTTGAGAAAGGCCCATTTCTGGCTGACAATTCTCTATTCTGTCTTGAATTTAGCCCATCTGATCGCCGATCTTCTGGTCAGACCGATCGCCTGGTATCAAATCGCTCTCATGGCAATTTTATTGATCATCGGACTGATTTTAAATCTAGTTTCCTATCAATGGCTGCGGTTAGCGATCGCCCATCCGCGCGATTTCTCAGAAAGTCATTAGCAGTGCCAAGATCAAGAGGTGGCCGGTTGACTAACTGATTCAGACAAGAGGATGCCTTTTGATCTCAAGTTGGTGCTTATTAAGGCAAAAGGAAGCTTAAACCGTAGCTAAAGCGATTTTTTTGAAAATATAGCTTAAAAAATCCAATTAATCCCTATTATTCCCCAGATCAGCCCATAAATTGCCCCTATTTCCTGGCCGCCGCTGCGACCACATCTCACCAAATATGGAGCTTTTTAGCTATGATGGTTCAGAAGCAAGCCAATAAAGGGAACTTTCGGGGCTTGTTATTCATCAAAAAACTCCTGATCGCAGGAGTCAAATAGACTATATAGTTCAGATTAACGGCAAATATTGGTTAATAGTAATAACGAGGTAATTATTTTGATGAAATCTCTCATTCGTTGGACGGCAACCCTTGGTTTAGTAGGAACGACAATGTTGACTTCGCTGCTGGGCAGCTACTCTAAAGCACTCGCTTTACCGGAAGAACAAATCGTCAAAACCTTGCAGTCTGTACCTGTCTTCGCTATTGCCGATGATCAAGGAGGTCCCCTAATTGTCGTAGAAAAAGAACAGAAATTCACGCCAGTTTTTATCAGTCAGCAGGACGCACAGAACTTTTTTGAACGACTGAAAAAAGAGAATCCTGAAGTAGCTAGTAAAGGTAAAGTTCAGCCTTTTTCCTTGGCAGATGTCTATAAAATGCAAGCCAGTCAAACCGAACAAAATCGTTTAATGATCTATTTTGTTCCCAAAGAGTCGGAAGTAGAATCGGCGAAAAAACTGCTCAGTGAAAGAGGTCAACAGTATCAAGGTGGTGTACCTTTATTTGTGCTGAAAGCGAGAAAAGAGGGTAGTTTTCTGATGATCAGGCCCGATAATCAGGATGTTATTCCTTTATTCTTTGAAAAAGCCACCGCTTTGCAAATGGTAGAACAATACAAAAAAGATAATCCCGCAGAAGCGGCCACGGTAAAAATTGATGTTGTTCCCCTAGAAACTGTCATCGCCAGCCTACAACAAAGCAACGATGAATTTTTTACTAAAATTATCCTCTTTCCTAGCCAAGAAATGCTTAATTTTATCCGAGCAAATATTAACCAAAATGCTCCCAACCAACCCCCGGCAAATCAGCCACGCCCTAATAATAATACCAATAATCGCCCCGCCCCCAATCGTTAAGCCTTGTGAGTGCTAGTATTTCCGGTCAAGAATTAAGTCAATGGCGCCAACAGGCGATCGCTGATTTAGCGCAAGCGCAAATATCGGCCAAGGAAGTGGATATTTTTCTGCAAGCAGTGACAGATTTAGATACTCTTTCCCTGCGCTTACAATCCTTTCGCGAACGAGAAAAAATCCCCTTGAGTTATTCCTGGTCGGAAATTACTAAACGCTGGCAAAAACGCCTGCAAGCAAGGGTTCCCTTACAGTATTTGCTCGAATCGGTGGTCTGGCGTAATTTTACCCTGAAAGTCTCCCCGGGGGTCTTAATTCCTCGTCCCGAAACCGAGTTATTAATCGATATTGTTGGAGAAACCGTCAGAGGAGACGACGGGGGAATCTGGGTAGATCTGGGAACCGGTAGCGGTGCGATCGCTATTGGTTTAGCCAGTATCTTGACAAAAGCAGAAATATATGCTATCGATTACAGTCAAACGGCTTTAGCGATCGCCAAAGAAAATATCATCAATACCGGTTTTGCCGACAGAATTATCTTAAAACAGGGTTCTTGGTGGATCCCCCTAGAGAAGTGGAAAGGACAGATTAGGGGTATGCTGTCCAATCCTCCCTATATTCCCAGTGCAGAAATCCTCGACTTACAAATTGAAGTGCGGGAACATGAACCCCGTTTGGCCCTCGATGGAGGTGAAGACGGATTGACCGCGCTGCGTTATCTAGTGGCCACTGCTCCCGATTATCTGCGATCGGGAGGCCTTTGGCTAGTGGAAATGAGAGCCGGTCAAGGGGAAAAAGTAGCGCAAATGCTGGAAAATCAGGGCAATTATCGACAAATTCAGATTATTAACGACCTAGCAGGTTTCGATCGCTTCGTGTTGGCCGAGCGAATTTAGCGCAATGCAGCCGCTTCGCAGTCCCGCAGCCAGAGACGCACCGCTTGGCCGATGGTGCCTTGACTGGTTTCTAGGGGAGGTAAGGGGACTTGAGCGGGTTCAAGGGCAGCTAATTGACTGTAAACCGTCACTAATCGCCATCCTTCCCCAGTTTTAGTTAAAAATAACCAGTGATAATTCTGGAGGCTGACAGAGCGATTTTTGCTATACTGACGCTCTAAAGTCGTAAAAAAAACCTGTTGAGTGTCATCGGCAATTTGACCAGAATATTGACTGGCAGTTAAAGGTAGGGGTGCAAATTCAGGACGACCGGCAATAATCACAAAAACCGGTGTAGATAATTTTTGGTCGATTTGGGAGCGGCTAATAACTCGATTAGCATAACTGGGTAAATCTGACAAGAGGCGATCGACTAAAAGATTTAAATCCTCCGGACAGCTAGAAAGAGGACGACTAACTGCTGGCAAGTTAATCCCGAACATAACCAGCAATACAGCTAAATGTCGGCTAATTCTTGACAAATTTTTGCCCATGCTACCTTTGGCTCCTCGGCACCAGTGATCGGTCGTCCAATTACTAGATAATCAGCCCCAGCTTTAAGCGCTTGGGCCGGAGTCATCACCCGACTTTGATCCCCTTTGCTTGACCAGGAGGGACGAACTCCGGGGCAAACTAAGAGAAAATCCTCTCCACAGACGCGCCGCAATTGCGCCACTTCTTGGGGAGAACAAACCGCCCCATCAATTCCTGATTCCTTGGCCAATAATGCCAGATTTAAGGCATATTCCGATAGTTCTAGGGGAATTTTGAGGTCGAGGGCTAATTCGCGGGCGTTAAGGCTGGTTAAAACGGTGATAGCGAGAAGTTTTGGCGGCGATAGCAGGTCAGAGATTGCCGCCTTAGCTGCCGTCATTGCTTGCCGTCCGGCTGTTGCGTGGAGGGTAAGTAAATCCACTCGATAGCGACTGGCGGAACGACAGGCCCCAGCGACCGTATTGGGAATATCATGAAATTTTAGATCGAGAAAGCTCTTTTTTTGTCTTTCTTGCAGAATCCCTAGAATTTCTGCACCGCTACTGACAAATAATTCTAGTCCCACTTTCCAAAAATTGACTTCCGGCAACAGATCAAGCAGTGCGATCGCTGATTCTAAATCCGGCACATCGAGAGGAACAATAATTCGGTCTGAGTTGGTCATATTGGGGCGATAAATCAGAGAAAAATCCAATCGGCAAAGGTGGCAGCCTGTCCGCAGTAAATGCCATCACGATCGATGATATTCCAAACGATCGCTTTTTCGATGCGAAATAGTTGACCGTTTTTCGTGATCCTTACCCCGTGATAATCGTTGATATAGCCTTGTTTTTTGACTAAATCTAGCATTTTTTGGCGTTCTTGGGCGGTTTCCTCCCCCTGTACCGTCGCTCGCGAGGGAGTTGCTAATAATTCTGGCCAAGTTAAACCCCAGAGATCGAGGGCGCAGCGATTACCATAATTGAAGATCGGATTAGTTTGTGTACCGTGGGAAACTAGCACAAAAGGGGCATAAAAGAGCATTTTACTCTGTTCTTTGCCAGTACCGATCCAGGGTAAAAGCGATCGCCCGATTAACTGTTCATAACTATCCAGCAGCAATTCTGTCCAAGCTATAATGGCTAAATCTTCCCAAATTTCCATAAAATTACGGTTAAAAACTGGTTTAATCTTCTCTTTGCCAATATTTATAGGCCGCGTAGGCTAAAGTAATCACTCCCGTCAGAATTGCCGACTCATCCACTAAAAATTCCGGATGGTGAAGGGGGGGATTGAGGAGGTTAGTAGAACCCACTCCCAGACGGAACATTGTCCCCGGGGCCTGTTGCAAATAAAGGGAAAAATCCTCGGCCCCCATGGAGGGTTCCGAGAGAATTAAAACCCGATCCCTTCCCCAAGCTTCTAAACCAGCTTCTTCGACTAACCGGGTTAAAAATTGGTCATTTTGCACCGATGGCACGCCCCGGCGATATTTTACTTGACATTTAGCGTTATATGTGCTACAGACATTCGTGACCAAACTCTCGATCCATTCCGGGAGATGGGCGTGGGTTTCTGGGTGTAGCGATCGCACGGTTCCCGCCATGCGTACCTGATCGGCGATGACATTGGGGGCGCGACCACCGCTAATCTGCCCGATGGTGAGGACAATGGGACGCAAAGGGTTTTGAGTCCGACTAATTGCCTGTTGTAAAGTGGTGATTACTTGCGAAGCGATCCAGATAGCATCGATCGCCTCGTGGGGCCGGGCCCCGTGGCCGGATTCCCCTTGAATAAAAATCTCCAGATCGTCGGCAGCTGCAGTTAAGGCCCCGTAACGAACTCCGATCGATCGGGCCGGAATCGAGGGGAAAACGTGCAGCCCCAAAACGGCGCTGACATCCCGCATCACCCCCTCCCGGATCATCCAATTGGCCCCCTGGGCGATTTCCTCTGCTGGTTGAAAGAGAAAGCGTATTTTTCCCCCCAAGGGTTCCGAGAGACGGGAAAGCACCATCGCCACCCCTAAACCGACGGTAGCATGAACATCGTGACCGCAGGCGTGCATAATCCCGGGTTTGCGGGAAGCAAAGTCTAAATCGGTTCTTTCTTGGATCGGTAGGGCATCCATATCGGCGCGGATAGCTAAAATCCTTCGATCACTGCCTTTTCCCGCCAATTCTCCCTTAACTCCCGTTTTTCCCACCGCTTCCTGCACCGATAGACCACAGGAAGACAAAACTCCGGCAATATAGGCGGCCGTTTGATATTCTTGCCCACTTAACTCTGGATTCGCATGAATGTGGCGGCGAATCTCCACTAATCGGGGTGCGAGACTCTCGGCTATGTTTTTAATCTCGGAGAGCATGAAACCAGTTTTACAGTATCTTTAGGGTTAATCATAGAGCATTTTTTACCTGAAAATTGGGCTTGGCTGATTTTCAGTCTCAACTGTCTTCTCGGCATTCCTGGACTAAGCTAATTTGTCAAGAGGATGCAGGAGTTAAGTAGGTAGGCGTTAAAAGTTGTCAGATCCCCCCCTTATCAAGGGGGACTAAGGGGGGATCGGCACCCCCCTTATTAAGGGGGGACTAAGGGGGGATCGGCACCCCCCTTATCAAGGGGGATCCCCCCGCCTTCGGCTTCCCCCCTTATCAAGGGGGGCTAGGGGGGATCGAACCTAAAATCCATTTTTAATTTAATTATAACCAGCTACTTACTATTCATCTCTTGATTCGGTAACACCTCTTGAGAGAATATTCCAGCTATGATAGAAAACAGTGTCTAGTTAGGAAAAAAACATGGTTCAGTCTTCCGAAAAAATTGAAGTTAAGTACGGGGAAAGAGAAATTGCCGAAGGAACATTAATTACTTTCCCTAATCCACGTCCCGGCAGAAATTACGATATTCAGATCACTCTGCCGGAATATACCTGTAAATGTCCCTTTTCCGGTTATCCCGATTTTGCCACTATTTATCTTAGCTACGTTCCCGATCAAAAGGTGATGGAATTAAAGGCGATTAAACTTTATATTAATAGTTATCGCGATCGTTATATTTCCCACGAAGAAGCAATTAACCAAATTTTAGATGATTTGGTGGCCGCTTGCGAACCCTTGCAGATGAAAGTTAAGGGGGATTTTCATCCCAGAGGTAACGTACATACCGTGGTGGAGGTGATGTATAAAAAAGAATAGGGACTTGCGTGGGAATAATATCCCAATCGCTCGGAGGGCGCAAGCTTTGCGCCCCTACAGTAACGGATTTTGTCCACAATGTAGGGGCGAACTGCGTTCGCCCAAAAGGTATATTATCAAAGCGCAAGTCCCATAGCATAATTGTCTAGTTTGGGGATGGGGTTGCCTCCATCCCTTGCTGTTCTAGTTTTTGTTGTTCAAGTTTTTTGCTGTTGGAAGGTGTTCTGCGCTCTGCTTTCTGTTGTTCGTGTCTCTATGGTTGATCCTTAACCCTTGGCACAACCCGAAAGAATTGTAAAAGTTAGGGTCATTAAAAAAAGCTGGGATTATCATTAAAGTAGTCCGAATCGTGATCCTGATTTTATGTCCCAGAAAAATGAAATTCTTCCGCTGCTGTTGACGGTTATGGTGACATCGGCACTTTTAGGAGGAATTGCTTGGTGGTTGCTCAACAAAACCTTTCCCAATCTCAATGATCGATCTAATTCTTCTTCCTCCTCGAATAATCAAATTTCTGAAACTTTAGGTGCAGTTACAAATGTCCCGAAAGGATTATTTAACTACGGGGGAAGTACCACTTGGGCCCCGATTCGCAAGGAAGTGGACTTTATTATCCAGCAAGTCTGGCCGAAATTTCGCCTCGTCTATACCGATCCCACTACGGGAACCCCCGGCACCGGCAGCGGTATTGTAAAGTTTTGTAAAAAATATATGCAAATGACTGCAAACAACTGCTAATATGGTTAGTACAAGTTTACGTTGCAGTTCACATGAAACTATCAGATTATGCTAAGAAAAAAGGGATCAGTTATGACACTGCTTGGAGAATGTGGAATCGAGGGCAGTTACAAGGAGAACGTCTTCCTACAGGAACAATTATTATTTTTGAAGATGACCGTTCTTGCGGTGAAAATAAAGTAGCTATTTATGCGCGAGTTTCTAGTTCAGAAAATCAATCTAACTTAGAGACTCAGGCAAAAAGATTGGAAGCTTATTGTATGGCGAAAGGCTATCAAATTGTTCGAGTAGTTAAAGAAGTAGGAAGTGGAGTCAATGATCATCGAAAGCTATTATTAAAACTTCTAGAACAAACTGATTATAATTTGATTGTCGTAGAACATAAAGATCGTTTAAGCAGAGTAGGGTTTAATTATCTGAAAGTTCTTTTAACTCAAACAAATAGAGATCTAGAGGTCGTTAATCTAGCAGAAGAAAGAAAAGACGATTTAATGCAAGACTTCGTGAGCATAATTAACTCATTTTGCGCTCGATTATACTCATTAAGACGACGAAATAGAAAGACAGAATGTTTAATTAAATGCCTTGAGGAGAATGATGAAATTAGTTCAAAAACATCTAATTAAATTTAATCACAAAAATTATTCAGTAATTGATAAATTAGGATTTTTATCGAAGAATCTGTATAATTGTGCTGTTTATTTAAACCGTCAAGGTTTCTTTTCACATCAACCATTTTTAACAATGAATGAGTTACATCATGCCTTAAAAATGAGTCCAGATTATCAAGCCTTACCCGCCAAAGTAAGTCAGTTAGTATTAAAGCAAGTAGAAAAAACCTTTAAATCCTACCAAAAAGCGAAAGAACAATACAAAAAATCGCCAGATAAATTTACAGGAGAGCCTAAGTTGCCAAGATACAAAGACAAGGAAAAAGGTAGAAACGTTTTAACTTATAACTATCAAGCCATTTCTAAAAAAGCGTTGAAGCAAGGTTTAATCAAGCTATCAGGGACTAATTTAGAATTTAAAACTAATTTAAAGGAAGTCTTAGAGGTCAGGATTATTCCTAAATTGGGTGCTTATTGTTTAGAAATTGTCTATGAACAACCATCCTCATCAAGTCAAGAGGGAGAAAGATATGCTTTTATCGATTTAGGCTTAAATAACCTAGCTGCTGTTACCTCTAATATTCCCGAATTTCAGCCAACTTTAGTATGTGGAAAAGCCTTAAAATCCTGCAATCAAAAGTACAACAAGACACTAGCTAAACTCAAATCGGAATTACCCAGTCTCCAGAAGACCAGTAAAAGAATACAAGGTTTAACTTTAAAGCGTAATTGTAAGGTGGATTATTACCTCCACACCGCTAGTAAATATATTATTGATAAATTACTAGCTCATCAAATTAACCTTTTAGTTATTGGTCATAATCAAGGCTGGAAACAAAACCTTAATATTGGAGATAGAAATAACCAGTCATTCATAAATATTCCTCATTCAAGGTTTATCGAACAACTTACCTATAAAGCAAATTTAGTAGGAATAGAGGTCAAAACAACTAATGAAAGCTATACCTCTAAATGTAGTTTCTTGGACTTAGAGTCTATTCAAAAGCAAAAAAGCTATTTAGGCAAGAGAATTAAAAGAGGACTATTCAGAAGCTCGTCGGGTTATTTCTATGGAGCAGATATTAAGTACCTAGGCAAAATTATTTACACATGACGATCATTGCCCCGTAAGGGTTTTAGCTCGATCAGGCAGGTAATTAATTTTGCATGACTACTTAATGGTTCCTTAAATATTGGAAGAAAGGTAGTCGGAGAGGCCGCCTTTAGCGGGAATCCGATAGAGAGGTTCGTAGTTAACCCAGTACGGGTCAAAGCGTACAAAGCTAATTCTAGATGCAATATTTGCGTACAGAATTAGTAACTATTCGGATGTTAATCGAGAATCAATTGGCTTTTTCCCAAGCATCTCGAGCGCTCAAAGATGAGGAAATACAACGCGCTCAACAACGGGGATTGACTTTAAAAGAGGTTCCTGTGGCTATCGATGGAATTGCGATCGCAGTTCATCCCGATTTACCAGTTTCCGGTCTAACAATTACCCAGTTAAAAGATATTTATACAGGAAAAATTAGCAATTGGCGGCAAGTGGGCGGGCCTAATTTAGCCATTATTCCCTATTCCCGACGCAAGGAAGATGGGGGAACCGTGGAATTTTTTATCGATCAGGTTTTAGAAAAAGCCGATTTTGGGAGTAATATTCAGTACATTTACAGTACAACTTCCGCTCTCAGAAAAGTTTCCCAAAATCCGGGAGGAATTTACTATGCTTCTGCACCGGAAGTAGTTCCCCAGTGTGGAATTAAAACTTTACCCCTTGGTAAAAGCGAAAATAAATTAGTTGCCCCCTATCAAGAACCTTCGATCCCGTCTTCCCAATGTCCCCAGAAGCGTAATCAACTGAATGAATTAGCTTTTCAGCAAGCCATCCGCGCCCAATACCTGCGCCATAATTGCGTCAGATACTTTGCTTTGATCTAAAATTGAGTCAGCAATATCTAATTTGGAGTCTCAGGCAATGGAACCAATTTCTCTAATTCTAGCTGCGTTGGCTGCTGGTGCGGTTGCTGCTGCTAAGGATACGGCAGGAACAGCGGTTAAGGATGCTTATGAGAGTTTAAAAGCGTTGATTAAGAAGAAATTTGCAGAAAAAGGGAAAACAGATGATAGTGATATCGTCGATAAACATGAGAAAAAACCAGATTCAGAGGGGGTAAAAACACTGCTCAAAGAAGAGTTACTTGAAGCAAAAATTGATAGAGATGCAGAGGTTATTAAGACAGCAGAAGCATTACTCAAGCAATTAAAACCTGAAGAATTTGCCGCAGGTAAGTATAATATTAATGTTGGTGGTGATATTAAAGTAATGGTGGGAGATGATACTTTTAAGGGAATTGCAGGAGATATTAGTGGTGGAAATATTAGTCAGAATATTAATTAGTTGAGGATTATTTAAGAGGGAAATTTATGTCAATTACTGTTGAGGTAGAACTTAAAGATTTTCTAATTCAAATCAATCAAAAGTTAGATAATCTTCAAAAAGATGTTACTGATATTAAGATTGAACTTAGTGAAGTTAAAGGTGAAATTAAGCGTCTGGAGGGAAAAATTGATGGTGTCGAGAAGCGTCTGGAGGAAAAAATTGATGGTGTCGAGAAGCGTCTGGAGGAAAAAATTGATGGTGTCGAGAAGCGTCTGGAGGAAAAAATTGATGGTGTCGAGAAGCGTCTAGAGGGAAAAATTGATGGCGTGGAAAAGCGCTTAGAGAATCAAGAGTTTGTCAGTCGAGGGATTTTAGTTGCTTTAATTGTAACGATTTTAGGCGGTTTGGCTAAATTGTTTGGTTTAGTAGGAAGTCCTTAAAGAGTGCTAATTCTAAAACTGCAATTTAAAGTTAACTTTAAAAGAATAATTTTGGGGTAGCAAAAATGACTGATAAAAGTTATTATTCAGAAATAGGGGGTGATGTTAAAGGTCTTAGCGGTGATGGTGAATTTAAGGGAATTGCGGGTGATATTAGTGGGGGTGTAATCAATCAATATATTATTACCCAAAAGTCAGGAGTTGAGATTCAGTCTCAACCCTTAATTACGGGTTCACCTTATTTGGGTTTAAGGAAGTTTGAAGTAGATGACAAGGATAGGTTTTTTGGGCGAGATAATTGGATTATTGAGTTAACCGATTATTTAAAGCAAAAGAATGTTTTATTGCTTTTAGGTGCGTCAGGAAGCGGTAAATCTTCTCTCGTGCAAGCGGGTTTAATTCCTAAGTTAAAGGATGATTTTGGCGCGAATAAATTGGTTAATTTAACTTTTGTTCCTGATGTTAATCCTTTTGAGTCTTTCTATGGTTGTCTTTTGGCAAATAGATATACACAATCCCAAGCGAAATTAGCACAAGCTGTTAAGGAAGAGACTTTAATTAAGGTGGTTGAAGGATTAAAAAATAATTCTGATTTATGGTTTATTTTTATTGATCAATTTGAGGAATTATTTACTCGTACACCGAAGACGGAAAGAGATATTTTTATTAAAAGTTTGATTAAATTAATTGAAAATAATGATAGTTTAGTCAAAATTGTGATGACGATAAGGGCGGATTTTTTAGATAAATTAAGTCCTTATCCCAGTTTAGGAAAAATCCATGATCAGTATAGCAAGATGTTAACGGATATGGATGAAAGTCAGTTAAGATTAGCTATTGCTGAACCGGCGGCGAGAAATGGGGTAATTTTTGAACAGGGATTAATTAATCAAATTATTGCCGATTTTTATGAACAGGCTGGCTCTTTACCTCTGTTACAATATACGTTAGATTTATTGTGGCAAAAAAATCATATTCAAGAGCGGATTTTAAATATTAAGACTTATCAAGAGATTGGTGGGGTAACGGGTGCGCTAGAAAAACAAGCGGATAAAATTTATGGTCAATTTAATGAACAGCAACGGAAAGCAGCAGAGGAAATTTTTCTAGAGTTAATTAGTTTAGAAGGGGAAAAAGCGGTTAGCAGAAGGGCGGATAAATCGAGTTTTGAACAGGAGGAAATGCAAAGAGAGGTTCTCTATCAATTGATAGATAATCGTCTTTTGGTGAGTAAGGGAGAAGACGGGAAAGCAACGGTTGAGGTGGCACATGAAGAATTGTTGCGGTGTTGGCAAGTGTTACAGGATTTAATTAGGGAAAAGGAGGAGATAATTGTTCTGAGAAGTCGTTTATATGCTGATGCAAAACAGTGGGATGATTTACAGAAGCAAGATGCAGTAAAAGCGAGTAGTGAGCTTTGGGGCGGTTCTAAGTTGGCTAAAATTGTTGAGTTTCAAAAGAATAATTCTCTGCCTAATTTAGATCCTGTGGCGATAGAGTTTATTAAGGCGAGTATTAGTCAATCGGAACGTCAAAAAAATGAAAAAATTAGAACAGCGCGAAGGATTGCGGTGGGTTCTTTGGTAGCGGTGGTGGTTAGTACGGGCTTGGGTTTAATGGCTTGGCAAAAAACGCGACAAGCTGAACTCAATCTAGCAAATGCTCGCGGGTTTTCTTCCTGGTCTTTGTTTGTTCAAGGAAAAGACTTAGATGCTTTCGTTGAAGCGATTAAAGCAGGAAAAACCCTGCAAAAGCAACACAAATATGACAAGGAGGTGATGAATACCTTACAAGCACTTCTCTACTGGAAAAGTGAACGCAATCGCTTAGAAGGGCATGATAGCCCTGTCCAAAGCGTTAATTTTAGTCCCGACGGCAAGACTTTGGTGAGCGGTAGTGAGGACAAGACTATCAAACTCTGGAATGTAGAAACAGGCCAAGAAATCCGCACCCTCAAGGGGCATGATAACTGGGTCAATAGCGTTAATTTTAGTCCCGACGGCAAGACTTTGGTAAGCGGTAGTGATGACGGGACTATCATACTCTGGGATGTAGAAACAGGCGAAAAACTCCACACCTTCGAGGGGCATGGTGGCCCTGTCTATAGCGTTAATTTTAGTCGCGACGGCAATACTTTGGTGAGCGGTAGTGGTGACAAGACTATCATACTCTGGGATGTAGAAACAGGCGAAAAACTCCACACCTTCCAGGGGCATAATGGCCCTGTCTATAGCGTTAATTTTAGTCACGACGGTAAGACTTTGGTGAGCGGTAGTGGTGACAAGACTATCAAACTCTGGAATGTAGAAAAACCCCAAGAAATCCGCACCCTCAAGGGCATAATAGCCGTGTCAGAAGCGTTAATTTTAGTCACGACGGCAAGACTTTGGTGAGCGGTAGTTGGGACAACACCATCAAACTCTGGAATGAGTCAACAGGCCAAGAAATCCTCACCCTCAAGGGGCATGAAGGCCCTGTCTGGAGCGTTAATTTTAGTCCTGACGAGGGCAAGACTTTGGTGAGCGGTAGTGATGACGGGACTATCAAACTCTGGAATGTAGAAATAGTCCAAACCCTCAAGGGGCATGATGACCTTGTCAATAGCGTTGAGTTTAGTCCTGACGAGGGCAAGACTTTGGTGAGCAGTAGTGATGACGGGACTATCAAGCTCTGGGATGTAAAAACAGGCGAAGAAATCCGCACCCTCAAGGGGCATAATTACCCTGTCAGAAGCGTTAATTTTAGTCGCGACGGCAAGACATTGGTGAGCGGTAGTGATGACAAAACTATCATACTCTGGGATGTAAAAACAGGCGAAAAAATCCACACCCTCAAGGAGCATGATGACCTTGTCAGAAGCGTTAATTTTAGTCCCAACGGCGAGACTTTGGTGAGCGGTAGTTGGGACGGGACTATCAAACTCTGGAATGTAAAAACAGGCAAGGAAATCCCCACCTTCCATGGCTTCCAGGGGCATCATGACCGTGTCAGAAGCGTTAATTTTAGTCCCGACGGCAAGACTTTGGTGAGCGGTAGTAATGACAAAACTATCAAACTCTGGGATGTAAAAACAGGCAAAGAAATCCACACCTCCTATGCCTTCAAGGGGCATGATGGTCCTGTCAGAAGCGTTAATTTTAGTCCCAACGGCGAGACTTTGGTGAGCGGTAGTTATGACAAAACTATCAAACTCTGGGATGTAAAAACAGGCAAAGAAATCCACACCTTCGAGGGGCATGATGGCCCTGTCAGAAGCGTTAATTTTAGTCCTAACGGCAAGACTTTGGTGAGCGGTAGTGATGACAAAACTATCAAACTCTGGGATGTAGAAACAGGCCAAGAAATCCGCACCCTCCATGGGCATGATAGCCGTGTCAGAAGCGTTAATTTTAGTCCCAACGGCGAGACTTTGGTGAGCGGTAGTTGGGACAACACTATCAAACTCTGGAAGGTAGAAACAGACTCGAATTTATTGAATTTAGATGCTTTAATGGAGCGTAGTTGCGATTGGGTGCGGGTTTATTTGCACAATCCTAATTCTGGTGTCAGGGAGGAGGATAGGGGTTTGTGTGATGGGATTTGATCCCCCCCTGCCCCCTTAAAAAGGGGGGAGAATTTAGTATCTGGGGAAATTTATCTAAATTTCGTTAAAATTATGATAGAAGGAATCGATCAGAAAAATGATGAATGAAAACTACCCGCTACTTTGAAGAACAAGTCTTGGTCAAAAGACCCTATCTTAAGCGAGAATGGTGTCAACAGGCTATTCAGAATCCAGTTAGACGAGAAATAGAACCAAATGGACGCATTCGTCATTGGTTATACATTCCCGAATTAGGAAAATACTTGCGAGTTGTCACTCTAGATGATGGAGAAACCATTTATAACGCCTTCCCAGATCGTAACTTTAAGGAGTAAAAAATGAAATTTAGTTATTATCCTGAAACCGATTCTCTATACATTAGCCTATCAGAAAAAACAAGCACCGATTCTCAAGAAATCGCCCCTGATATTGTTTTAGATTTTGATAGCGAAGGAAAATTAGTTGGAATTGATATTGATCAAGCTAGTCAAATTGTTGATTTAACTCCTTTAGAAACTGAATCTTTCCCCCTTAATTCTGTTATTTTAGCTCAATCAAAATAGTCTATATTAGAATCAAATAGCTAAAGAGATAACAATGGCTAAAATCTCCATTTCTTTACCTGATGAACTGGTTAATTACCTAGACCAGAAAGTAGAAGATAAAAGCATTTTCATCGCCTCAATTTTACAACAATGGCGACAACAACAAGAAGCAGAAGAACTCGCCCAAGCTTTTTTAGCAGTAGATGAACTAGAATTAGGATGGACTGACGAATGGCAAACAGCAGCGATTATCAACTCGGAAGCATTATGGCTGAAGTAAAACTGAGTTCTAAACATCTAAACTCCTTAAAAAAATTTATTGAAGACGCATTAACCGAAAGACTGCAAGAACTTCAAGAAGGAATTAAGCGCACCCAAGAACGAATAACTCTGTTTGAAAATAAGTAGCTGGTTATAATTAAATTAAAAATGGATTTTAGGTTCGATCCCCCCTGCCCCCCTTGATAAGGGGGGTGCCGATAGGCGGGGGGATCCCCCTTGATAAGGGGGGTGCCGATAGGCGGGGGGATCCCCCTTGATAAGGGGGGTGCCGATAGGCGGGGGGATCCCCCTTGATAAGGGGGTGCCGATAGGCGGGGGGATCCCCCTTGATAAGGGGGGTGCCGATAGGCGGGGGGATCCCCCTTGATAAGGGGGGTGCCGATAGGCGGGGGGATCCCCCTTAATCCCCCCTTAATAAGGGGGGCATCTGATGATTTTTAACGCCTACCTACTTAAGTATCAAATGCAGACACAAGAATTTCTCAGACGATTTGAAAACAATGAATTGCAGCATACCTTAGACTTTGATGAATGGATGGGAGAAGCTTGGATGCTAGAAGCTTTACTGCAAGACAAAGAAGAAATTGAGGAGATAGAATTTGTTGATTAATGACTATTTTTAAGAGATTAGACATCTCATTGAAGCTTGTCCAATAGTTCAATCTTATAACCTCATCACTGATGGTAGAAGTCTTTATGTAGGGTTTGCGGCAAAAAGTACGGGCGAAGCATTCGGATAGAAAATCTCTGGTTTCACCGATAGGTTATTGCCCGAATGCTTCGCCCCTACAGGACGCGGGCCGATAATAAAAGTTTATGCTCAGAAAATTAAGTAGGTAGGCGTTAAAAGTTGTCAGATCCCCCCGCCTATCGGCACCCCCCTTATCAAGGGGGGCAGGGGGGATCGAACCTAAAATCCATTTTAAATTTAATTATAACCAGCTACTTAATTAGGGCTGGCTGAAAAAGTACGGGCGAAGCATTCGGATAGGAAATCTACGGTTTCAGCGATAGGTTATGCCCGAATGCTTCGCCCCGAAGATGTAAGGTTTTCAACCACGATTCTCTCAAAATCTTGCACCTGTTTCGCAAAATAGGCCCCTAAAACCCTTACCTCGTCTATATTTCACATTTATTCAGCAAGCCCTAATTACACTCTTTTAAAAAGTTTCTTTATTGCGACAGTAGCTGTCAGTATCTACCGTAATTGTAGCGTTTAGAAATGCCTAATTTTAACCAATTAATAAAGCGAGAAAGTATTAGCAACCCTTCTCGCTTTATTATAACTAAACCAACACCTCCACAGCTTCCGGAACCACTGCCGTCTCGGTTGTGGTATTTTCCCCTAGGTAAATTCCCAAAGAACGGGCTGTTTTCACGATAAAACCATCAGGATCCACGGGATAGGCACAGCGATGCTCTTGATGACATTGTTTGATAATTTTGATCACCGGTTTCAGGGGCAGACTACGCACTTGTCCCCCGCGCCAAATCACCACGCGATCGAGTTTTCCCTGTTCGATTAATTCTACGGCCTTAATGCCGAAAGCCGTGGCTAACAGTCGATCCATGGCCAAAGGAGGACGACTTCTTTGCAGGTGTCCCAAAGACATGGCCCGCACATCCATGGAATTGAGATAACAGAAGACGGGATCGGTAACGCACAAAGAGCGAGTTTTGTCAACTATTAATTTTTCTAAATAATCGCCAATATACTTCTCTTTTTGGTTATCTTCGTTTTTAACTCCTTCAGAAATGACAATGAGAGCGAATTTACGACCTTGGGCGCGTAATTGTGCCAAATGACGACAACAACCGTCGATAATTTCGGGAGTGAGAGCCGGGGTTAATTCGGGAATAAAAATCGCATCGGCACCCCCAGCAATCCCCGCATGAAGGGCTAAATGACCGGCATCTCTACCCATCACCTGCACAATCATCACCCTTTCGTGACTAGCGGCGGTAAAGGTGAGATCATACAAAGCTTGGGTGACGATATCCACGGCAGTGGTAAAACCGACGGACCATTCCGTATAGGGAACATCATTATCGATGGTTTTGGGAACTGCGATAATATTCCAATTGCCCTTCTGGGCGAGATCGTAGATGATATCGACGCTCCCATCGCCCCCGACGACGATCAGGGCATCTAATCCCAGCATTTCGTATCCTTGCAGGATTTTCGCAGCAATTTCTGGGTTTTCAGGATGTCCCTTGCTCAAAGAACCCAAAACACTACCACTAAGAAACTGCAAAACGTCTAATCCTTTCAAGACTCCGGGTAGGTTATAGCCATGGTGAGTCAGGATCAAATCTTGGGGGTGATATTTTCCCTCGGCAATCTGCATAAAACCGTCGGTCCCGTAGGGAATGCCGTACACATCCCAACCCTTTAGTTTTGATGCTTTCACCACGGCACGAATTACCGCATTTAACCCTGGGCAATCGCCACCACTGGTCAGAATACCAATTTTTTTGTTTTGATTCTCGTTCATGGTTATATCCTCCAGGATTTTTTTGTCAGTTATCAGTTATCAGTTATCAGTTATCAGATGTAAGTTTTCAGTTTTCAGTTAAGTAGCTGGTTATAATTAAATTAAAAATGGATTTTAGGTTTGATCCCCCCTTAGTCCCCCCTTGATAAGGGGGGTGCCGATCCCCCTTAGTCCCCCCTTGATAAGGGGGGTGCCGATCCCCCCTTAGTCCCCCCTTGATAAGGGGGGTGCCGATCCCCCCTTAGTCCCCCCTTGATAAGGGGGGTGCCGATCCCCCCTTAGTCCCCCCTTGATAAGGGGGGTGCCGATCCCCCTTGATAAGGGGGGTGTCTGATAATTTTTAACGCCTACCTACTTAAGTTTTCAGTTCACTGATTACTGATTACTGATTACTGTTTACTGATCACTGAAAAAAGCTTCCCACTTTTATTTACTGGTGGTTTGAAAACGTTTCCAAACAGGTTCGTAACTTTGCAGAGCTTTCATATACTGTACCCGTTCAAAAGCACTCGGATCTGGGCAATTCATTTGACTCATACTGCCAATTAACTGCTCGATCGATTCGTATTCATTTTCCTCCAACCAATGCAATAAACCCTGTTCGATCTTGGTAATTTCCTCCAAACCGTGGCGTAATAAAACACTAACTAACATGGTCGCTTTTGCCCCCACCATCATCATTTTGATCACGTCGAGGGCGTTATGAATACCACTGGTAGCGGCAAAATCCGTCGGTACACGACCATAAAGCATGGCAATCCAGCGCAGGGGTAAACGCATTGCTTGGGGATTACTGAGGATAATATTGGGGTGAACATCTAAGGTGTCTAAGTCGATATCTGGCTGATAGAAACGGTTAAATAATACCAACCCATCGGCCCCCGCTTCCGCTAATTGTTTAGCCATATTGGCCGTATTGCTAAAGTAGGGACTTAACTTCATCGAGACGGGAATTGATACCTCCGATTTGACAATTTTGAGGATATCAATATAGTTTTGTTCGACGTGATTTCCGGTTAATTCCAGGTCGTTGGGAACATAATAAACATTCAACTCCAAAGCATCAGCGCCCGCTTGTTGAATTTGAATGGCATACTCTAACCATCCCCCAGAGGTCTCACCGTTGAGACTGGCAATAATGGGAATATCGACCATTTCTTTGGCTTTGCGAATATGGTTGAGATATTCGTCGGAACCAACGTGAAAAACCTCCGGTTCGGGAAAATAAGTCAAAGCTTCCGCAAAACTCTCGGCTCCGTGGGTAAAATGATGGTGTAGAGCCAGTCTTTCCTGTTTAATCTGCTCCTCGAAAAAGGAGTGTAAAACCACGGCAGCGGCCCCAAAGTCTTCCATTCTCTTGATATTGTCGATATCCTCGCTCAAGGGTGCGGCCGCACCGATGACTAGCGGCGATCGCAATTGTAAACCCATGTAGGTAGTGTGTAGATTCATAACTATTCCTTGCTCCCTGTACCTTTTGCTGCTAAGTACTGATACATTTGCCAGCGCGTATCCACATCTGCTTGTGCTTCTTTGAGCAGACGTTTAGCTTCCTCGGGCTTACTGGTGGCCAACATCTTAAAGCGATTCTCCGAGTAGAGAGTTTGCGCTACGGTAAGCTTAGGCGCACGGCTGTCCAATTGTAGGGGATTTTTGCCTTCTTTAGCTAAATCGGGATGATAACGGTACATTAACCAGCGACCGCTTTCCACCACTTCTTTTTGATGGTTCATGGCGGTGGTCATGTTGATCCCGTGAGCAATACAGTGAGAATAGGCGATAATTAACGATGGCCCGTTATAAGCTTCCGCTTCTAGGAAAGCTTTGATAGTTTGCTCGTTTTTTGCCCCCATAGCCACGCTGGCCACATAGACGTTACCGTAGGTCATGGCCATTAAACCGAGGTCTTTTTTCGGTCCTGGTTTGCCACCAGAAGCAAATTTAGCTACGGCGGCGCGAGGAGTAGCTTTCGAGGCCTGGCCGCCCGTATTCGAGTAAACTTCCGTATCCATGACCAAAATATTCACATTGCGACCACTAGCTAAAACGTGATCTAAGCCGCCATAACCGATGTCGTAGGCCCAACCGTCACCCCCGACAATCCAGACGCTTTTCTTGACCAGATAATCGGCCACGGATAACAACATTTTCACCTGCGTGGTCGGGGTTAATTGCCCTAAACGGGATTTTAAGGCCTCTACCCGTTGCCGTTGTTCGTAAATTTCCGCTTCATCGACTTGGTGACAATTGAGAATATCTGCCGCTAGACTTTCTCCGATTTCACTAGCGAGGGTTGCTAACAGTTCGGCGGCAAATTCTGCCTGTTTATCGATGGAAACCCGGAATCCTAAGCCAAATTCGGCATTATCTTCAAAGAGGGAATTCGACCAGGCCGGCCCGCGACCTTCGGCATTAACTGCCCAGGGTGTTGTCGGTAAATTACCTCCGTAGATAGATGAACAACCGGTGGCATTAGCCACTATCATGCGATCGCCAAATAGCTGACTGACTAATTTAACGTAGGGAGTCTCACCACAACCAGCACAAGCACCGGAAAACTCAAAGAGAGGTTCCTGCATTTGCTGATGGTTAATTTTGTTGAGATTTAGGCTTAATCGGTCTGGATTAGGCAAATTAAGGAAGAAATCCCAGTTAACTCGTTCCTGTTCCCGCAGCGGCAGTTGGGGAGCCATATTAATCGCCCTTAGACGTGGTTGCGATTTGTTTTTAGCGGGGCAAACATCAACGCAGAGACCGCAACCGGTACAATCTTCGGCGGCCACTTGGATGGTGAATTTTAGCCCTTTCCAGTCGTGATCCTTGGCATTAGCGACTTTAAAGGTTTCCGGGGCCGTGGCTAATTCGGCCTCATCATAGACTTTCGAGCGAATAACGGCGTGGGGACAAACAAGAACGCATTTACCGCACTGAACACAGACATCTGCATCCCAAACGGGTATTTCTTGGGCAATATTGCGTTTTTCCCATTGGCTAGTGGCGGTGGGATAGGTCCCATCGTTGGGAAGGGCGCTAACGGGCAATTCCTCCCCGTGACGGGCGATAATTTTGCCGAGGACTTCTCGGACGAAAGCGGGTGCAGTGTCGGGAATTGGGGGTCTTAATTCAAAAGCTTCAGGGGTGACAGTGGCGGGAATTGGCACTTGATAGAGGTGTTCTAGGGCAGAATCCACAGCCTTGATGTTCATCTGCACGATTTCTTCGCCTTTCTTGCCGTAGGTCTTGCGGATGGCTTTTTTGATTTGTGCGATCGCATCTTCCCGAGACAAAACCCCCGCTAGGGCAAAGAAACACACCTGCATCACGGTATTAATCCGGCTGCCCATCCCCGCTTCTTTGGCCACTTGAGTGGCATTAATCGTATAAACTTGCAGATTTTTGTCGATGATAGTTTGCTGGAGATGGCGCGGTAAGTGACTAAATACCTCCTCCGGTAGATAGGGACTATTGAGGAGGAAAATTGAGTTCGGTTTAGCGGTTTCTAGCAGGTCAAATTGTTCGACAAATTCCCACTGATGACAGGCGATAAAGTTAGCATCGGTGATTAAATAGGTAGAGCGAATCGGCTCCGGTCCAAAGCGTAGGTGAGAAACGGTGACAGACCCAGATTTTTTGGAATCATAGACGAAATAACCCTGGGCATAATTATCAGTATCTTCACCGATAATTTTAATTGAATTTTTGTTAGCTCCCACCGTACCATCGGAACCTAAACCGTAGAAAACCGCCCGCACTACTTTGTCTGGTTCGGTGGAAAAACTGCGGTCATATTCCAGACTGGAAAAGGTGAGATCGTCAACGATACCAATAGTGAAGTGATTTTTGGGTTTGTCGAGACTTAAGTTATCAAATATACCAGCAACCATGGCGGGAGTAAATTCTTTGGAAGATAAACCGTAGCGTCCTCCCACAATTTTCGGCAGCTTGCCTTCGTACTCTTCCATAAAGGCATTTACCACGTCTAAATATAGCGGATCGCCCCCGGCGCCGGGTTCTTTACAGCGATCTAAAACGGCTATTTTTTTCACTGTGGTGGGCAAAGCTGCCAGTAATTTGTCGGCGGCGAAGGGACGATAAAGACGAACTTTTAAAACCCCAACTTTAGACCCATTTTGATTGAGATAATCCACAGTTTCATGGACGGTTTCTCCTCCCGATCCCATTAGAATAATCACTCTTTCGGCATCGGGCGCACCGTGGTATTCATAAAGATGGTATTGCCGTCCTGTTAATTGGGCAAAACGATCCATAATTTTTTGAGCGATATCGGGACAAGCATGATAGAAAGGATTGACGCTTTCCCTTGCCTGGAAATAAACATCGGGATTTTGTGCTGTGCCTCGTAACACCGGTTGATCGGGAGTTAAAGCTCTTTGACGATGGGCAATAATTAGGTCTTCATCTATCAGTTCTTTGAGAATTTCATCGCTAATTAATTCGACTTTTTGCACCTCATGACTGGTACGAAAACCATCAAAAAAGTGTAGGAAAGGAAGCCGCGTTTCTAGGGTGGTAGCTGTGGCGATTGCTGCCAGATCATGAGCTTCTTGAACGGAATTAGCCGCTAACATAGCCCAACCCGTACTTCTGGCAGACATAACATCACTATGATCCCCAAAAATTGACAACCCTTGGGCTGCTAAAGCACGGGCCGCCACATGGACCACTGAAGAGGTTAATTCCCCCGCAATTTTGTAGAAGTTGGGGAGCATTAATAATAATCCCTGGGAGGAGGTGAAAGTGGTAGTTAAAGAGCCTGTTTGTAGCGCTCCGTGCAGGGTTCCCGCTGCCCCACCTTCGCTCTGCATTTCGATTACGGAAGGAATGGTTCCCCAGAGATTAGCTCTGCGTTCGGCGGCCCAACTATCGGACCATTCACCCATAGGCGAGGAGGGAGTGATAGGATAAATAGCGATCACTTCACTGAGACGATAGGCAACGCGTGCAACAGCTTCGTTACCATCTATGGTTGCATAGGTTTTTGTGGTCATGTGTTCCCCTTAGTTTTTACGATATTTGTCGGGATTTTAAGTTTTTTTACGGCTCAATTTCGCACTAAATATCCTCTCGTTTCCCTGACAACCGAAGGACTTTCTTGAGCGTCGCTTTTGACTCCCTATCTACTATTGGACGCTTACGGCAGACAGGCTTAAGTAGAGCAATTTTTCTGTCCCCACCTCGATCATTATCCAGATTCTCGGCTTTCTAGCAATTCGTTATTTTTTCTTAATACGCTGCTGAGTTTGCCCGCAACCGACCCTGAGATTAATTAATATTCAGAATTGAGATAAAAATTAATGATACTTTTTTAAAAAAAGTGCTAGGTCAGAAGATAAGCTGTTGACTATCTAAATTACTCATTAAGACTGTCTATTAGCAGGGAGAAGGAATTATGAATTATTAATTAGGGTTTGCGGCAAAAAGTTTTTCCTGGGGGCAGGGTGTGGGGTGTGGGGTGTGGGGTGTCGGAAGAATAAATAGAAATAATCCCCTGTCTCGGAGTCTCCTGTCTCGGAGTCTCCTGTCTCGGAGTCTCCTGTCTCGGAGTCTCCTAACCAAGCACGACAATTTTTGATTTTTGCAAGAGATCTAATAACCAGTTGATTTAGTCAGCCGATGAAGTTAAGATGTACTAGGTTAAACACAAATGAACTAAAGTACAAATTATCTTAACCCAAGGGTAGGAAAATAGATCATGACTAACCTCGAATCCCTTACTCAAGCGCAACAGGAGTTGTACGACTGGCTGATTGAGTATATTCGTACTACTCAACACGCCCCTTCCATCCGGCAAATGATGCGAGCGATGAATTTACGCTCTCCCGCACCGATTCAAAGCCGTTTAGAACGTTTACGCACCAAAGGCTATATTGATTGGACAGAAGGAAAAGCACGCACCCTGCGGATTCTCAAACAACCAGTGCAAGGTTTACCAGTTCTAGGTGTAATCGCTGCTGGTGGTTTAGTGGAACCCTTCACCGATGTGGAAGAAAAACTCGATCTTTCTAACCTGTTGCAACGCAGTCAAGACTGTTATGCTCTGCGCGTTTCCGGAGACAGTATGATCGAGGATCATATTGCCGATGGGGATCTGGTGATTATGCGTTCTCTCACGGGTAATGAAGCGGTGTCCAATGGGGAAATCGTCGCCGCCAGAGTCGAAGGCCACGGCACTACTTTAAAACGTTTCTACCAAGAAGGCGAAATCATCACTCTCCAACCCTCCAATCAAAAATATCAACCAATTACAGCCAATACTGAACAAGTACAGGTGCAAGGGGTTTTGGTTGGTGTTTGGCGCGGTTATTAGCCAAAACTGGGGCGCACTTAAGCGCCCCGATCATTTTTCCTCTCCTTGGCTACCGGAAAAAAATCGGGTTGGCAAACTAGGATAATATAAGGGTTTTCGCCTATCCCGAACTCAGGTGTCTTAACTTTTATGCCCAAAAAACAGAAATATCCCCATCTCTTGGGATCAAAATGGACGGCAAAACAAAAAACATGGGGCTGGCGACATTTTCAAGTGGTCAATCGTCAAAATCGCGGTCAATGGGTTTTTGCCGAATTAGTCGCTTCCTGCGATCCGACTGTCCGCTTCTGGATTAATGCTAAACAGTTGCAAGACGCGAATCTCTGGCAATCAGGTTGGCAAACCCTAACGGAAATAAACCAACCCGACAGCACCGACGAGATTATTGTTAATTAATATTAAGAACCCTTGTAATTTTTCACTCTTTGCCCATCAGCCACGCCGAGAGCTTTGGCCATCCAGGGTGGCGGCGAAGTTTGAATCACTCGCTGTAAATCCGCCAAAATTTCCCGCGCTTGACCACCTGCATCTTTTTTCACCGGATAAACACCACCTTGAATCATCTTAGCGGCGGCCGGTCCGCCGATAGACACCACGAAGATTGCCTGACAATCTTTGATCAGACTAAGCCGATAACCATTTTTATCTTCCTGAAGGGCCGCTGCCAAGGCAGAACGCACATCAATTAACTTCATCTGCGTGGCCGATAATTGGAGCTTGCTGAATAATGGTAAAACCCTTTTAAAATAAGGCTTTTGACCTGTTAAAATCCGATGTTAGTGCTAGAAAATCGGATTGGAACCCTCAAAAACCTTGCATTATTCTCCTTGTAGTACATCGCTTGGTACAAAAAACAAGGCAACAAAGCCTGAAACGACCGGCTACTGACTCCTGACGACCGGCTACTGACTCCTACCCCCAGGAAAAACTTTTTCAGCAGACCCTAATTGATAGACCAGATAGCGCAAACAGGAACCAAAATGACCGTCAAGATTTTCACCGCTATTAGAAGCCACGGCCACCCGGATTGACTGGGGCATTTCCCCTTCACTGTAGAATTCGATAGGAGGCAATGGGTGCTGATGCTCGTCATCCTCGATTTCACCCCAGAGAATTCGCACCGCTTCTTTTAAATGGGCGATATCGTTGGCATCGGCATCTTCTCCATCTTCTTCTCCATCTAATTCGTAGGTTTGACCGAAGGCGGTTTTTAAATTGGTGACAGTGATTTGATTAAGGTTGGTTTCGTTGATATCTTCCCCCAGACAATTGTAAAGGGCATCGAACAGATCGGCGCTCGAAGTCCTGGGCAAAGCTTTCGATGCCAGGGCAATTCTTAAGGCGGTTTCGTTTGATAGGGTTTTTGGGACAATGGTTGACTCTTGCTTAGGTTCAATTGCGTCGTTTTTACCTTAAATGTCGGCTTGAAGGAACCCTCGGTTTTACCTCGGAGATGAAAAGTTCCGCCAACATAGAAACAGCGAAGCACGGCTAAGAATAACTCTAATCTATAGTTGTCAATTTAATTTTAGTATGCTAGAATAGTTGGTTATCGTTGGTTCGATAGCGCAAAATGTTTGTTTTAGAGTACAAGCTTAAAGGAAAACCATCTCAATATCAAGCCATTGATGAGGCTATTCAGACAGTACAGTTTGTTCGGAATAAATGTCTTAGATATTGGGAAGACAATAAAGGTGTAGGACAAAAGGATATATATAAATATGTCACTCAATTAAGGAGTGAATACCCTTTTGTTCAAGACCTTAACTCTACAGCTTGTCAACAGGCTTGCGAACGGACTTGGACTGCTATTCTTAGGTTCTATAACAATGGCAAGGGAGCATCTCATTTATGCAAGTGAGTAATTATACTTATCCCTAAAACTGTTTTCTAGCAAGGCTTTCAAAATAGCTTGACATAAAAACCTGATTTAGGGGTTACAAAGGTGAGATGCTCCCCAGTTAATCGGGCCTATACAAGTCAAGAGTGCTTTAATTGTGGTCGGTTAATCCAAAAATCTCTATCGGTTAGAACCCATGTTTGTTTCTGTGGGTATGTAGAAGATAGAGACAAAATGGCGGCATTGAATATACTCAAAAAAGCTACGATAGGGCATATTGGAAGCTGGTCGTTAGACCTAAACGCTTGGTAGGGCTGATTCATTCTCCGAATCTAATTCTTTTTTTTGCTACGTTTAATCGCTTATGCGGTAAGCAAAGCACGACGTTTTTAAAAATTTTTAGATATGTATTTCCGAGAAATCGACTAAAAACGTTGCCAGATAAAGATTTGAGAGAATGACATAAGAGACAATGAAACGACCCTAGCACTAAGGGGGGATCAAAGGCAAAATCTATCTTCAATTCAATGATAACTACTTACTTAGGGAAAAGTCAATTAGAATGGATCAATGACCCGTCCCTTGCTCGATTGCCATAAATCTAAATAAGCAAAAAATAAACATGAGCAATTATGACAAAATTAAGTCCAAAAGTTAACGCAATTATTCGTTCTGGTGAACAACAAGGATAGGTAGGTGAATGCGTGGAAATTTCGATTGTTACCTGGGGAAATACCTGAGACGAGGTGGTTTAATAATCTCCAAGAAGCTATTTTATTGAATTTAGAGAGAGAGGAACCCAGGGAGTTCGATCTAGTTGCAAACCTTCTCTACAGATTACATTTGAGTGACAGCCAGAATATGCCTAATCTGAAACAATTATCTGGCAAAGACATTATCAAAATTCTCGATCGCTTTGTCCTTTGTCCGAATCAGCTTATACAGTTTTGGCTCTTCTGGTTTCTGTGTGGAAACGAGGTCTATACTGATAGAATATCCGCAAAATAGCCCTAAAAGTCTTGCCCAATAAGCATTTCACGACTCCATAAGCAAAAATTATCACACAAAGTCGAGAAGAGCCAAGTTTTTGGCTCTTCTGGTTTCTGTGTGGAAACGAGGTCTATACTGATAGAATATCCGCAAAATAGCCCTAAAAGTCTTGCCCGATAAGCATTTCACGATTCCATAAGCAAAAATTATCACACAAAGTCGAGAAGAGCCAAGTTTTTTCCCAAAAAGTCAGTTAATAATTACAATCAGAGAAGTCGTAATCATCGATAGGTGTGGACATGAAAACACTACAGTATGAGGAGTTAGTCTAATGGATGCGGTAATGATCGAGCAAATTGTTGTTGGTATCTCCCGGGTGGCACTGAAGCTGATGGAGCGCCTTCTATCTAATGATGATCAAGCATCTCGTCATGGTGCCTCCGTAGTGGAAAATAATAGCGAAGTCAAAAAAGCCGAGTTATCTTACTACAAAAAAAAGCTGGAACTCGATAATCAATCCCTACAACTGCAAAGAAAACAACGCCAATTCGCACTTGAATTGGCGTTGCACCAATTCAAGTGCAAATTGGTGCAACAAGAAACAGATAATGAAATCCCTAGGGAAAGAATCGGTTTAGAAAATCTTTCTCTTGAATTGAAAGAAATCAAAATCGCCATCCAAAAAGAACAACGTAACCTGAGTTATCTACGGCAAGAACTACTAAGAGAACAGCAAGAAAAAGAAATTGAGTTAAAGCTGCAAGAAATTCAAGCTGAGTGGGACAAAGATACATGGTTATCGCAGTTGAGTCGCTTTGAAACCGAGCAGATTCTCAAGAAATACCAACAAACTCTCTTGATATTAGCCTGTTTACCCAGTGTAGCGAGCGATCGCTCCCTAGCTGCCATGAGGAAGTTAGATTTCAAGCTAGAGATGCGAAAGGTGAGTTCTTTTCTTGCGGATTACTATTCAGTTAATGATCAACTATATCCCGTTAAATTTTTTGGAGATTATTTCAAGCAACCAATCGAGGAAATCGAAATCGAACGGTTACATAGTTTGTTGTCCTGCGTACCTGTATATATAATCTATACAGACATTCGATCGGATGCCGTGACCTTTCGAGTTGCCTCTTGGAAAATGCAGGATAAGCAAGCGATGTCTTTCTCACCGATCGAATGGAATTGGCGAGAAGTAGAACGGGAATTATTAAAGGCAGGAAAAACCGAAGATGAAATCCTCTTGATTATTAGAGCGGTAATTATCAAAATTCACCAAATTCTCTTGGCTTTTTATATCGATATTTATTATCTAAATCTCGATCCCTACTACGAAGTCCGCTTACCGAATATCGAGATCGAAAAAGAGTTAATTCAACCCTATAGCGATCTTCTTAAAGCCAAGCAAAAGAAAGTTCGAGAAGCCTACGAACAGCAATTAGCAAGACGATTTGAGGAAGAAAAAGAGCGAGAGGAAAATAAGCGGGGAGTAGAAGAGGAAGATTGTAGTCAGGAGGAGGAAAAAGGGAAAGAATTCTCCTTCGAGATCATCACCGTTGATCCCAGAGGGAATATAATCAAACCTCGCCTGGGAAAAGGTTTTCAAAAGAGCGAAAACCTCGGCAATAATATCGACCTAGAAATAGTCTATATCCCTGGCGGTACTTTCCTCATGGGATCGCCCGATGGTGAGGGGCATAACTACGAAAAACCGCAGCATCGAGTCACCGTTCCCTCTTTCTACATGGGCAAATATCCCATTACCCAAGAGCAATGGCGAATCATCGCATCTCAGGCGAAAATCGACATCGACCTATCCCTCGACCCCTCGTACTTCAAGGGAAATAATCGACCGGTAGAGTGTGTGAACTGGTATCAAGCCGTAGAATTCTGTAAACGGCTATCCAAGCTTACTCAGAAAGATTATCATCTCCCCAGCGAGGCACAGTGGGAATACGCTTGTCGCGCAGGAACGACCACTCCTTTTGCTTTCGGGGCTACCCTCTCCACCGAAATAGCGAACTATCACGGAAACTATACCTACGCCGACGGTAAAAAGGGTACTTATCGACAACAAACCACTCCCGTCGGGCAGTTTCCCCCCAACGCTTTCGGACTTTACGATATGCACGGGCAAGTCTGGGAATGGTGCGCGGACGATTGGCACGATAGCTATACCGGAGCGCCAGAGGACGGGTCGGCGTGGATTACTGAGAATAATAATCGTTCTCTATTACGGGGCGGTTCTTGGTACGGCAATCCAGGTCTCTGTCGTTCCGCTTTCCGCAGCTTCTTCGCTAGGCGCGTCAGCACCTACCACTACTACGGTTTTCGTGTGGTGTGCGGGTGCTAGGAGGACTCCGTAACCCTTTTACCATAGCGGAACATTGAGCGAAAATTTGGGTTGAAAACCCCGTCGTTCTACGACGGCTTTTCTTAATCTCTAATAGAGCATCTGATACCATTTTTCCTTATTCTTGGCAGGTATCTTACCCCCCTGAGGGGTTGGGGGGTCTTGCCTCTTGCCCGTTGCCTCGTCTCAACAAGCAATTTCAACCCGCGAGCAGCTTACAGCCTATTGCTGTTCCATAAAGGTCCGCACCGTACCATCAGAACCAAGAACTAGACGCAATTGAGGATTACCAGAGATATCGAGGGGAGAAACGAAAGGTTGATTGAGCAGGGGCATATTAGTGCGATCGAGATAGATTTTCGCCGCCTGTCCCAGGGGAATAATCTGTTTTAGGGAACCATCCTGATTTAAGACCAAACGGTACTCTAGAGTATGCTTAAGACTTTCCGGGGGTTGCCAACGGGACTGAAAATATTCTCTGGTTTCTGCCACTTGGGGAATTGTATCTAGTAAGTTCGTCTCTGGGGCTTTAGCGGTACTTGTGGGCGGTTTGGGGTCTAAATTGACATTTTCGGGGTTAACAGGGCTTAGAGGCGGTAAATTGGGCAATTTTGGCGGTGCTGGAGTCGGATTCATTGTGGTAGGGGGAATATTTGCTAGTGCATTTGTACCCTGAGCGCTGGTGACGGGGGGGCAGTAATCGGGATGTTCTGATTATTCGGTTCAATTATGATCGCCGTGCCGCCGGGAAGCGAACCTGTGACTGGTGGCGGCGGTAAAGTGGACGGCGGAATCACTAGGGGGACGCTAGAGGGGCGAACTGGGGCTGGAACGGTTGCCACGGGCGGCGGTGGCGGTAAAGGGGTTTTATTGCCCAAATTTGCTGGTAACTGCGGGTTTGGGGCGGCTGTTCCCGTGGGGGGTAAAGGCAGCGTTGGCAAGGGTTGGGGAATCCTGGCGCTATTGGGATCGGTGGTTAAATCATTGTTGGTTAGTTCTTGCTGTTGATAAAATGCGATCGCTATTCCCCCGATAGTTATTAGGGCTGAGGCGGTTAATCCCGTCCAGATCAGGGCATTTTTTCGAGTTTTCTGGCGAATTAAAGGGGGTATTAGGGGGCTTTCATGGTTATATTCCCCTAAAGCATTGGCTAGATCGAATAATTGCGATGTGGTTAATTCAATCTCCTGTTTATCTCGATCGGTTAGCAGGGAACCCAAAAATAATTGATGCTGGAGAAGTCCCTGACAATGGAGAGAGGGTAAGGAGGGAAGATGACTTTCGGGGGAACTACTAGCCACGAAAGAGAGGCTAGAAACGGGACTAGAGAGTAAATTCTGCACATAATTAGCGACAATTTCCCCTAGGAGTTGTAATTGTGTGCGATCGCCTTTGATCGTCACCTGTTTTTCTTCACTCAATCTAGGATCATCAAAGCGCAATTGAAAGTGGGCATCGTTTAAGACATTTTTACCTAACCAAACCGCTAGAGGCGAACTATTTCCCCAAATTTCTAGGGTACAGGTGGGGGGTGTATATTTGCGAATTAGATTACTCATTTTTAGTTATCGGTGGGAATTATAAATTATGAATTATGAATTATGAATTATGAACTGGGAAGCTTTTTTTTTCAGTGATCAGTGATCAGTGATCAGTGATCAGTAAACAGTGAACTGAAAACTTACATCTGATACCATTTTTCTTTATTCTTGGCAGGTATCTTACCCCCCCTTGCCCCCCAACCCCCCCGATGTCGGGGGGGCAGGGGGGGTGGGGGGTTAGGGCGATTAACCATCTCTGCCATTACTTATGAAAAATGGTGGCTCTTCTGGTTTCTGTGTGGAAACGAGGTCTATACTGATAGTTTATTCCGCCAAATAGCACTAAAAGTCTTGCCTGATAAGCATTTCACGATTCCATAAGCAAAAATTATCACACAAAGTCGAGAAGAGCCAAATGGTATGATAAGTAGTCATGCAAAATTAATTACCTGCCCGATCGAGCTAAAACCCTTACGGGGCAATGATCGTCATGTGTAAATAATTTTGCCTAGGTACTTAACTGATAACTGATAACTGATAACTGATAACTGATAACTGATAACTGATAACTGATAACTGATAACTGATAACTGATAACTGATAACTGATAACTGATAACTGATAACTGATAACTGATAACTGATAACTGATAACTGATAACTGATAACTGATAACTGATAACTGATAACTGATAACTGATAACTGATAACTGATAACTGATAACTGATAACTGATAACTGATAACTGATAACTGATAACTGATAACTGATAACTGATAACTGATAACTGATAACTGATAACTGATAACTGATAACTGATAACTGATAACTGATAACTGATAACTGATAACTGATAACTGATGACTGATAGCCTTTTTACTTTTTACTTGCCAAAAGGGTGTGCCAGAGAAGGAGATGACTGCGGGGGCTGCTGTAGAACAATAAATCGATTAATAATTTCCAGGCTAGGGAAATCAGGCTAGAATCGCTGAGATTATTTTCCGATATTTCTGGGTATTTTAAGCGAAAATTAGCGATATAATTGCCCAAAAGCGTGGTTTTGACTGGTTCTTGTCCTTGAGTCCCCACTTGTTCCAAAAGAATTACGGCGCGACGGATTAACTCTTGCTTTTTTTGGGCTAGATGACAGAGGAGGAGAACTAGAGAACGGATGTCCGCGAGGGAAAGTTTTGACTGGGGTTGCCAGTAGTGGGCAGCTAGGCGATCGCTTGTATCCAGTTCTAAGGCTAATTCCTGGGCTGCTTGGGTGATAGAATCGGAGTCTAAATTAGCTAGAGAGACTAAAGCCGCCAAAATCAGGTTTAAATAGCTATTAATACTCTCTAACTGCTCGTTACTGGGTGAGATAGCTAGGGGTAAATCCTCACCCGTGGAGGACTCGGCAGACTGAGGCATAGTCAAGGACATAGATAAAAGGAATTGCCAGGAGAAAAACTTGGGTTTAGGAGAAAAAATCACTGGTTCTAAAGTGTCATAATAATTTAGATTGTTCTTTTCTTGCACGTCCGCTCACCGATTGCCTCCCACCCAATGAGTTTAGAATCCGCTACTGATGAAGTCATTAAGCAAAATTTGGAACAATTTCTAATTGTTTTGTCCGTTTCCCTGAGTGTGGCCACGGTTTCGAGGATTTTTAGCTGGTTTCGCCAAATTCCTTACACCCTATTGTTAGTGATAGTCGGTTTAGGTTTAGCTTTTATCGATATCCGTCTGGTGAACCTATCCCCCGAACTGATTCTAGAAATTTTTCTGCCCCCTTTGCTATTTGAAGCCGCTTGGAATACGCGCTGGCGAGATCTGAAGGATAATTGGATTCCCGTCAGTCTTTTCGCTATTGTCGGCGTAATTATCTCGATTTTCGGGGTTGGTTTTACCCTAGATGAATTGACTAATTTACCCCTATTTACGGCATTATTAGTGGGTGCAAGCCTTTCTTCTACGGATCCCGTCGCTGTTGTCGCTCTTTTTCGCGAATTAGGGGCCAGTAAAAAACTCACCGTGCTTTTGGAAGGGGAAAGCTTATTTAATGATGGGGTCGCTGTGGTCGCTTTCGCTCTTTTGGTGGAAATTCCCCTCGGTGCTAGTGGTCTATCCTTAGAGACAACCATTAGCCGGATTGCCGCTTTTATCGGTATCGGGGTGGCAGTGGGTTGTTTAGTGGGTTTTGGTATCTCCTATCTGACTCAACGTCTCGATTTACCCCTAGTGGAACAGTCTTTAACTCTTGTGTCCGCTTACGGTGCTTATTTATTAACCGAGGAGTTCGGGGGTTCGGGGGTAATCGGAGTGGTGACTACGGGGATTATTTTGGGTAATTTTGGCTCTAGAATCAGCATGAGTCCCCGTACTAGGCTATTAGTCACGGAATTCTGGGAGTTTCTCGCTTTTTTTGTTAATTCGATCGTTTTTCTCCTCATCGGCGATCAGATACGTCTCTCCAGTTTAGCCGATAATCTCAATTTAATTTTTATCACGATCGCCGCCGTGGTAGCGGCCCGTTTTCTGGCTACTTTTACCTTGGCAACTGTTAGTAATGCCTTGATGGAAACTAAAATTAATTGGCGGGAAAAAACGGTTTTATGGTGGGGAGGTTTGCGCGGTTCCGTTTCTATTGCCCTAGCTTTAAGTGTGCCAGTTATTTTTCCCAATCGTCAGGATATCATCGATATAGTTTTCGGAGTTGTTCTCTTTACCCTTTTGGTTCAGGGATTAACTATTCAAACTTTCCTATCGAGATTAGACCTGATCGGTGATCAACCAATTCGAGAAAACTATGCGGAACTTTTAGCCCGACGGGTAGCTTTAAAAAGGGTTTTAGACTATCTTTCTAAGTTAGATAAATCTCCCGATGTTGCCCCCGAATTTTTTAGTTATGAGCAGCATCTCGTCAAAGAAAAGTTAAAGACTGTAGAAGCGGAAATACAATCTCTCAATGATAGTTATCCCCAATTACAACTATTAACAATGGAACAACTTCGGGAAACCCTCCTAGATATCGAAGCTGATACCTACGCTGAATTTATTCGAGCCGGCCGTTTAACTAGCAATTTATCCCCCGTCCTCCAAGAAATTCTCGCTGAAAGTAAAATTAGTGAACAGTAGGACTATTTTGGGGTATATACCTGAACTTTTTATTGTTCTACACCCGTAAAATTCTGACATGGGTTGGGTACAGATTGATCAGAATCGGATCTCTCGACACATGGGAGAGGACGAGGGGGCGTTTGATCGCACACACTCCCCCCACAACTGTATCCTAAGCTACAATTTAATAAATCTTTATATTCTTCTCCCTAGCTTAGGGATTCATAGGGGAAGGAGTCTCAGGTATTTTCCCCTGTTTTACTGCTTCTCAGGCGACCTATCGCCTTCCGTGAGGGATTGTGGCGCGGTGTGTCAGATTCGGTAATAGGGTTCAAAATTTCGCTAACATTGTTAAGTAGCTGGTTATAATTAAATTAAAAATGGATTTTAGGTTCGATCCCCCCTGCCCCCTTGATAAGGGGGGTGCCGATAGGCGGGGGGATCTGATGATTTTTAACGCCTACCTACTTAGGTGATTATTTACTATGAGTATGTCGAGAGAGGAACAATTAAAGATCCTTGGTCAGATGAAAGATTCTGATATCGATTATTCAGATATAGCTGCTACTGATGCCGAATTTTGGCAAGAAGCTACTGTAGAAGCTGCCCGTTGGATGGTATCGAGGGAAAGGCCCATCGCCAGTAGGGGCAATTCATGAATTGCCCCTACTTCGTACCTCCCAACTGGGTTTTAAGTTTTATGATGCCTTACATCTGGCTTTTGCTGAAGCGGGGGGCGCTGATATTTTCCTGACCACCGATGACAGGCTGCTGCGAAAAGCTCAACAATATAGAGATTCAATTAACGTAACGGTAGAGAATCCCGTGATTTGGTTGATGGCGACTTTACAGGAGGATGGCAATGAAATTAGCTGAACTGAGAAAACAAGGATATCAAGCTTTAGTTGACTCTTTGGGGGTGGTGGGAATGCTCCGCTTCCTGCAACAATTGGAAGTCGGCCATGGCGATTACACCGCCGAGCGACACCAGTGGTTAGATGAACTGACCCTCGCCGATTTTCAGAGCTACGTTCAACAAAAGAAAAGTATCAATGGTGGGGAGTTAGGGGGTTAGAAGGCAAGAACTGGCTCTTCTGGTTTCTGTGTGGAAACGAGGTCTATACTGATAGAATATCCGCCAAATAGCGCTTAAAGTCTTGCCCGATAAGCATTTCACGATTCCATAGGCAAAAATTATCAGACAAAATCGAGAAGAGCCATTAATTCTGTCGGGGTACTTAGAAAGGAATATCGTCTAAATTTTCCTCCACCGATGTGTCGCTGGGTTGCCAAGCGGAAGGATTAGAAAGTTCATAGGATGCGTCGTATTCAAAGTCCCCAGTGGAGACAGGTGCGACGGGTTTTTCCACCGGGGTTTTATTCGATTTGTGGGTATTGATTGGCACGACTTTTTCTGGAGTCGGGGCCGTCATTTCACCGCTACTCATGCTGCCGTCAAGATGATAGAGATGACTAATGACTAATTCGGCCCGTTTTTCCTTAAAACCTTCGGGACGATCGATCGTCTGCATGGAGAGACGACCTTCCAAAATTACCCGATCGCCTTCATTATAGTTCTGAGCGACTTCTGAGGCCAAATTTCCCCAAGCTACGGCCCTTAAATTAGCCGGGGTTGCCTCGGCACGATTGGGAGAAAACTCGACTAACATTTGAGCGTAGGGAGTTTGATTATCTTGGGTATAACGTAATTCGGGACGACGGACAATTTTAGCCATTAAAATGCAACTGTTCATGGTCGAAAATCAGTCTGAATTTTTCTAATAAGTGGGTGGGTGGAATTAAATATAAGATGAACGTAGGTTGGGTTGAAGCATGAAACCCAACGCCCGCATGGGTTACGCTACCGTTAACCCATCCTACAAATAATTGTGCCTTCCTACTTAGCACCATTGTACTGAAAAAGTACAATGATCACCACTGTGGAGGTTAGGGAATTTTATGGGACTCTGGTTAAGAAAAAATCTCTTTAACACTTGGTACAACGTCATCTTAACCCTTGCGGGTCTATTTCTCAGCCTCTGGGGTGGCTTAAGTTTTCTCGATTGGGCGATAACTCAGGCAAAATGGGCTGTAGTGACGGAAAATCTCGGTTTATTTGTGGTCGGTCGTTATCCAGAGCAGTCAATATGGCGAATTTGGCTGATTTTAACGATAATTGCGGCTTTATCGCTGTTTTCTTGGCAATTAAACCGGGGTCGCTTCCCCGATTGTCCCGCTTTTCTCCAACGCTGGTGGGGATTGATTTGGTTATTGACTTTACCTTTAATTGCTTGGTTACTATTGGGGGGATTATTTTTAAAGGCAATTCCCCTCGATGATCTCAGTGGTTTAATCTTAACTTTATTAGTAGCGATCGCAAGTATGATTTTATCTTTCCCCTTGGGAGTATTATTGGCCCTAGGGAGACAGAGTGAATTACCAGCAATTCGTTGGCTATCTATTGGTTATATCGAATTATTGCGCGGTTTACCTTTGTTGGGAATTTTATTCATGGCCCAGGTGATGTTACCTTTAATTTTACCCGCCGGGACGAGACCGGAACGGGTGATCAGAGCGATCGCCGGATTTACCCTTTTTGCAGCAGCCTATCTGGCCGAAAATGTCCGGGGTGGTTTACAAGCGATTCCCAAAGGTCAAATTGAAGCGGCCAGAGCTTTGGGTTTAAAACCGATTTTCGTTTTATTATTGATCGTTCTACCCCAAGCTTTAAAAGCGGTCATTCCCGCTATTGTTGGTCAATTTATCAGTTTATTTAAGGATACTTCTCTACTGGCGATCGTGGGACTGGTGGATCTCCTGGGTATGGCAGGATCGGTTTTGGCTAATCCGAAATTTATCGGCGATTATCCAGAGGTTTATCTATTTTTGGCTTTTATTTACTGGATTTTCTGTTATTCTATGTCCCTAGCCAGTCGTAGGTTAGAACAGCGTTGATTGGGGTGTGGGGTGTAGGGTGTGGGGTGTGGGGTGTGGGGATAATAAATAAAAATAATCTCCTGACTCCTGAATACTGACTCCTGAATACTGACTCCTGAATACTGACTCCTGTCTCCCGTCTCGGAGTCTCCTGTCTCGGAGTCTCCTGTCTCCTGTCTCCTGATGACCGGCTACTAACCCCACCAACAGACTTATTCAGCACACCCTACCTGGCTTTTTGTCATAAATATTGATATTATTTAACAATGAGCAGCAATTTATGGTAAATATATTTATTTAGGAGAGCGAGAAAATGGCTGGATTCTTTGGCCTGTTTGGCAATAAGACGAAATACGTCGATGAACCGATGGATATGAGCGCACCGGAACCGAAAGAGGCTTTTTACTTGGAACCCGATGACGCTAAAACTCTCGGTAATATCGACTTTATGCGGACACCGATCACGATCCGACGTACTTTCCCGAAAACTGCCTCGAATAAAAAGGGTGGCGAATCGATTAAACAGATTTCTTCTATGGAAGTCAGCAAAGTCACCGATAACGGTATTGTGGCAAAATCGGCCACTTCCGAGGCTAATAGTAAGGCTAATGGTGCTAATGATAACGTTCGTCGCGCTAACGATGACAATATCAATCCTTTCCTGAAAATGGCCCGCGAAATCAAGAAATAGTATAGTAAGGGGAGCATTGGCTACCCTTAAGATTAAACTTTGGTGGGGAAAGCCCACCTTTTTTATGACCATTATTAACGGAAAAACCAAGTTATTAGGCGTAATCGGCGATCCCATCGGCCATACTCTTTCTCCCCTCATGCACAATGCCGCTATCGATGCCTTGGGGCTAAATTATGTCTATCTTCCCCTCCCGATCGCCCCGGAAAATTTGACAGATGCGATCGCTGGTTTGTCCGCCATCGATCTACAGGGTTTTAGCGTCACGATTCCCCATAAATTAGCAATTATTCCCTTATTATCGCAAATTACCGAGAAAGCCAGGCTAGTAGGCGCAGTTAATACCGTCTGGCGCACGGAAACCGGCTGGCAGGGAACAAATACCGATGTGGATGGCTTTCTCGCACCCTTGAAATCCCTTGACAAAGATTGGAGTCAGGTGAATCCAGTTATTTTGGGCAATGGCGGCGCTGCCCGGGCGGTAGTGGTGGCTTGCGCCCAGTTGGGCTGTGGCGAAATTCATGTGGTAGGACGCAATCAAAAGAAATTAGATCCTTTTAAAGAAAGTTGGGCGAATACCAGCCTCTATGACCTCCTAGAAGTGCATGGCTGGGACGAATTAGAGGGGCTGCTATCCATCACAGAACTCCTGATTAATTCTACCCCCATCGGAATGTCCCCCCAGGGCGAACAATCCCCAATAGAGTTAGAATTATTAGATCTTTTACCCCCATCGGCGATCGTATACGATCTAATTTATAATCCCCGGCCGACCAAATTTCTCCGGTTAGCCCAGACTAGAGGGATAAGAATTATTGATGGGTTAGAAATGTTAGTTAATCAGGGAGCGATCGCACTAGAAATCTGGTTAGGTCAACCCGTCCCCGTCTCGGTCATGCGGGAAGCTTTGTTAAAACAATTCTAAATGTTAAAATCCTATTTCTGGCTTGATTTATGCCCCCTTCTAGCTCCTTTTGGAAAACTCTGAATAACTCGATTCTAGTGCGCTATCTATTATTATTTGGCTGTGGCTGGAGTCTAATTATCTTAATTAACTATTTCTACGGGATGATCGCTATTTTTACTGGTTCAGCGATTCTGGCCGCCCTATTAAATTATCCTGTGGTTTGGTTATCCCGTTATCTACCGAGAGGACTAGCCATTGCTATTACCACCCTAGCAGCTTTTATCCTCCTATTTAGATTAGTCACAGGCATAGGATTAGAAGCGGTTAATCAGGGGAGAGGACTACTATTCAATCTTACCGATGCCCTTAGTCAAAAAGATTTTTTACCCTTTCAAGACTTTCTCGATCGGTTAGATTTGAATAAAATGGTGGGAAGCTTACAAACCGGTTTAGCCACAGGTTTATCGCTCGTACAGGGAGTTTTTTCCAGTGTCTTTACGGGCATTTTCGGGGCGGTGATCAGTGTTTATATGCTCATCGATGGTGATAAACTTTGGCGAGGTTTTTTGCAACTTCTCCCCCCAGCATACCGGGAGCGTTTTGCCAAGTCTTTTCGACAAAGTTTTCTGGGATTTATTCGCGGGCAACTGTTGTTAATGCTCTTTTTATCGGTGACGAGTTTCTTGAGTTTTTCCCTATTAGGAATCAAATACGGGCTAATTTTAGCGGGTATTCTCGGTGTTATTGATGCTATCCCGGGTATCGGGGCAACCCTGGGCATTTTGTTAGTAACTATCTTGACTTTTACCTCCCAGGGACTAGCAATTGCCGTTAAAGCTTTTATTGTCTGTGTTGTCTTGGTGCAAATTCAAGATAATATTATTCGCCCTAAAGTTATGGGCAATGCCCTAGAATTAAACCCAGTAATTTTGTTTTTATCTCTCTTTATCGGCGAAAGAATTGCGGGATTATTAGGGGTTTTTCTCTCCATTCCTATCGCCGGAATGATTGCGATCTGGATCAGTTACGGGGAAGAAAAACCAATAACAGCTTTAGAGGAAAATCAGTTAGAAGAAAGTCAAGAGAATTAAGGGCTGATCCCCAGTCTCTACTATACAATTAGAGAAATTTGTTATCTACAAAACTCGATCGCTAAGTAGGTAGGCGTTAAAAGTTATCAGATGCCCCCCTTATTAAGGGGGGATTAAGGGGGGATCGGCACCCCCCTTATTAAGGGGGGATTAAGGGGGGATCGGCACCCCCTTATCAAGGGGGATCCCCCGCCTTCGGCTTCCCCCCTTATCAAGGGGGATCCCCCCGCCTTCGGCTTCCCCCCTTATCAAGGGGGGCAGGGGGGATCGAACCTAAAATCCATTTTTAATTTAATTATAACCAGCTACTTACCTATGGAAAACCTAGATTTAAAGAAATCCTCGCCCCTCTTACTTATCTCACCGTTTTTTCTCTGGGGAACAGCGATGGTAGCGATGAAGGGTGTTATCCCCCACACCACCCCCCTATTTATGGCGGCAATTCGCCTGGTTCCCGCCGGAATGTTAGTTTTAATGGTAGCTTGGTTTTTAGGTCGTCCTCAGCCCAAAACCCTGCAAGCATGGTTATGGATTGCCCTTTTTGCTCTCATGGATGGCACTCTTTTTCAAAGTTTTCTGGCATTGGGATTAAATCGCACCGGGGCAGGGTTAGGATCGGTAATTATTGACTCCCAACCCCTAGCGGTGGCTTTAATGTCCAGTTGGCTATTTAAAGAAGTTATCGGTGTCTGGGGATGGTTGGGATTGGGTTTAGGAATTGGGGGAATTAGTTTAATTGGCTTGCCCGATCAATGGTTTTATGACTTTTTTGGACAAAAAGCGGTAAATATTGACTTTAGCTGGCAGGAATTACTAAATAGCGGCGAAATGCTCATGCTTTTGGCTTCCCTATCCATGGCGGTGGGAACAGTGTTAATCCGGTTTGTCTGTCGTCATGCGGATCCCGTCAGCGCCACCGGATGGCACATGATTTTAGGAGGATTGCCGCTATTTTTAGCTTCAGGTTTCACCGAATCCCATCAATGGCAAAATGTAGATTTAAATGGTTGGTTAGCTTTAAGTTATGCCACTATTTTTGGTAGTGCAATCGCCTATGGAGTATTCTTTTATTTAGCCGCCAAGGGCAATTTAACCAGTTTAAGTTCTTTAACTTTTTTAACTCCGGTTTTTGCCCTCACTTTCGGGAATTTATTCCTCGGTGAGATGTTAAGCATATTGCAATGGGCGGGGGTATCTTTAACCCTCGTTAGTATTTATTTAATCAATCAAAGGGAAAGAATCGCCCCACAATTGCGGGCAATTTTTGCTAATCTTTCCTCACTTATACCCAAAAGCAACTAACTCAAATTCCGTGCGAATTACCTCGACTCTGGCAAAATTTGCTTCTTGTAATTTCTGGTTGAGATTTTGGGAGGTAAAACCGGTTTTATGAGCCATATAGGGCATTCCGGGGACTTCTGTTCCCATGCCGTAAAACATCCATAAAGCCCGCACAGGACCACCGGGAGAAATATATAAAGGTTCATTTTCCATATCGCCTCTAGCGACAAATTCGGCGGCGGTTTGCATATCGGGAACCACGATCATCAAAAAGCCTTCGGGTTTAAGAATGCGTTTAAATTCCTCCAGCGCGATGGGAACTTCGTAATGATAAATATGTTCTAGATTATGACTAGAAAAAACCGCATCGACGGAGTTATCGGGAACAGCACTTAAATCGGTAATCGTTCCTAAAATATCGGGGTTAACAGCAGTATTAATATCGAGGCGAATTTCTTGCCAATTACCATCGCGGAATAGTTTGGGTAAAGCTTCGGGATTATAGGGGCCACAACCCACATTTAAAACCAGTTTTTTCGGGGATTTTAGCGCTGTTATCCCTGGGGGAGCATTCCAAGCTAATAAACAAATATTTTTCAAACCAAGCAAACCGTGATTAGCGACTTGATCATCTAAAATTATCTGGGCTTGGGGATGGGTTTTAATAAAATCTTTTATGGCCTGTTGGAGAGCAGGATGCTGACATTTATTGATCATAATTAAAGCGGAATCAGACCAGAATTTTTTGGCTAAAAGTAAGGAGATAAAGAGAGAGCGATAGTCTTCGGCGGCATCGTAGTAATAAACTCCCAGCTTTTCTTCACTGTTTAATTCTTCCAGATCATCGAAAAAGTTTTCCGTTTCTTGATCGCTTAAAAATATCTGTTCTGATAGTTGAAAATCCTCCAAATCCTCAGATAATATAGTTAGCTTTTCTCCCGATGGATCGTATTTAAAAAAAGCTTCTACGCCATAACCGCAGCGATCGCTATTATTGCAGAAAGCGGCGACTAAACTACCGCGACGAAAACAACCCACTTGACAGTAAACCTCGTCCGGTTGCAGACAGGCAACGGCGAGATTGAGCAGGGGAAAGAGATTGCGATCGGGATAGGAGGCGGTTTTTTCGCTTAAAAGGGTTAATTGCTCGGAAATAGGCGACATTAGAGGCGATCCCCAATCCTGATACTGTTGGGGCAGTTTTTCTAAGAATTTCTGTAAATCCATACCTTGCTTTCCCGAAAACTATAATCCTTTCCCCCTATCATAAATTATCGTGTTTGTCATCAGGTCACAGACTTAATTGTGGAAGAGTGCTAATCTGATCTATTAGCCCATCAGTACCAGTAGAGAAACTTCTGATATGCCCTACAACTGCTTCCAGATCAAATTTTGGGGAGTAAGGGGGAGTATTCCCTGTCCAGGTTCGGAAACCGTTCGTTATGGTGGTAATACTTCCTGTGTAGAGATGCAAGTCGGTAGAGAAAGATTAATTTTTGACGGTGGTACGGGGTTACGCCTACTAGGACAGTCTTTGATGGCAGAAAGTCCAGCGAAAGCCCATTTATTTTTCAGCCACTCCCATTGGGATCATATTCAGGGTTTTCCTTTTTTTATCCCTGCTTTTATCCGGGGCAATACTTTTAAAATCTACGCAGTTCCCTCCCCCAACGGAGCAACCATCAAGCAAACATTACACGATCAGATGTTACATCCTAATTTTCCCGTGCCTTTGCAGATTATGCGGGCCGATTTAGAATTTTATAATCTAGAAATGGGCGAAACCCTCCACTGTGGGGATGTCACCGTCGAAACCCGTCCTTTAAATCATCCAGGAGAAGCGGTGGGTTATCGGGTAAATTGGCAGGGTTTATCGGCAGCATATATTACCGATACCGAACATTTTCCCGATCGCCTTGATGATAACGTTTTGGCTTTGGCATGGCAAGCGGATGTGATGATTATTGATGCTACCTACACCGATGAGGAATACAACCATCCTAAGTATTCTAAGGTGGGTTGGGGTCATTCCACTTGGCAGCAAGCAGTCAAAATCGCTCAAGCAGCGCAAGTTAAGCAGTTAGTTCTATTTCATCACGATCCGGCCCATAATGACGATTTTCTTGATCGCATTGGGGAAGAGGCAAGAAAGATTCTGCCTCAAACTATTCTGGCCCGGGAAGGCCTCTCGATCGAACTGCGGCCTGGAGATGATCAGATAGATGAAGCGTAACCTAAGTAGGTAGGCGTTAAAAATTATCCGATGCCCCCCTTATTAAGGGGGATCGGCACCCCCCTTATCAAGGGGGGATTAAGGGGGGATCGAACCTAAAATCCATTTTTAATTTAATTATAACCAGCTACTTAGGATAGAATGGTATAACTTCATCTGGGATTTTCTCTGATGCCATATTATAAAAATGTCCAATCAATCCTCACCTAACTCCACAGAAATACAAGCAATTTTTGATCAGATCGCTCCCGAATATGACCGACTTAATCAAGAATTAAGTTTAGGATTACACCGCGTCTGGAAATTAATGACAGTCAAGTGGTGTCAACCCGAAAAAGGGGATTTTGCCCTCGATATCTGTTGTGGCAGCGGCGACCTAACTAACCTATTATCAAAACAAGTGGGTAAAACCGGCCAAGTGATCGGACTAGATTTTTCCCCACAACAATTAAAAATCGCCCGTCAACGCTTTAGCGCCACTAATATTAACTGGATAGAAGGGGATGCCCTCAATTTACCCTTTGCCGATTCTAGCTTTGATTGTGCCACTATTGGCTATGGATTACGCAATGTGGTGGATATTACCCAATCTTTGGGGGAATTATACCGAGTCCTGAAACCGGGTGCTAAAGCGGCGATTCTGGACTTCCATCAACCCACCCAAACCATCGCCAAATTATTCCAAAACTGGTATCTCGATCATATCGTCGTTCCGGCTGCCGAGCGTTACGGTTTAACTGACCAGTACGCTTATATTAGTCCCAGTATCGATCGCTTTCCCCAGGGCCCAGAACAGGTAAAATTAGGCTATCAGTCGGGATTTTCCAGCGCTGTTCACTATCCACTCCTAGCAGGACTGATGGGAGTGTTAGTCTTGAAGAAATAACCTACTGACATTTCCGTTTATTTTTTGCTGCTAAATTGAATCTCCCTACTCTTTGGACATGGATATTACCGCCGATCGCGGGGGCAATTATTGGCTATTTTACGAACGATGTAGCCATAAAAATGCTATTTCGTCCCTACAAGGCGATTTATATCGGTAAGCGTCCTCTTCCCTTCACTCCGGGGTTAATTCCTCGCAATCAAGATCGATTAGCTGTCCGGGTATCGGATACGATCATGGGTTCCCTGTTAACTCCCGAGGAACTACAAAAACTGGCTAAACGACTCCTGGACACGGAAAGGGTACAGGGGGCGATACTCTGGCTGTTACAATTAGCTTTAAAACAAATAAAAGGCGATCGGCAAGCAAAAACCGCCGAGATTTTGGCGGCAATTCTTCATGATTTATTCGGGGAATCTTTAGCGAGATTACTAAAAGTTTTAGCCCGACGACAGGACTTTTTAGAAAAACAGATCAATCAAATTTTTGATCGCCTAGTCTTGGAATTTTCTCTCAGTGAACAACAGGCGCGACAATTCTCCGATTGGCTATTAGAAACCGTCTTACCTGCTGATGTTATCCGTCTAGCTTTGATCGATTTTTTAACCGATCGCAATATTCAAGTTATCGATGAAGGATTTCGGGAAAAAACCAGTGGAACCTATTGGGTAGTAGCCAATTTATTCGGTTTACGCAATGCCCTGGCCCGCTTACGCACTTTTTGCCTTGATGAAAAGGATTTAGCTAACACCAGAATCAAAGAATTATTACTATCTTTAGAGATGCGTAATCGTCTGAAAAACTGGTTACAAAGTATCTCTTTACAAAATTTACCTATCTCCACCGTCAGACAATTGCGTAAAACCACCAGGGATACGGTGCGAATTTATATTCAAGAAAGTGGCGAACAATTTCTGCAAGATTTTGGACAAACGATCGACTGGGATCAAATCGCTAATTTAATTATTAATCGTCTGCAATCTTCAGGGTCAATGACTACATCATTAGGGGTAATTAGTCAAGAGTTAGCGTTAATTTTAGAGCGTTATCTAGAGGAAGATTTAGAGAAATTAGTCGCCCAAATTATCCCGATTCTCAACATCGATCAGGTGATCCGCGATCGGGTAAATGCTACTTCCCCTGCTGATCTGGAAAATGCTATTCAAGGCATTGTTAAACAGGAATTACAGGGAATTGTTAATCTCGGTGGTATTCTCGGTCTTCTAGTCGGACTAATGCAAACAATTATTTTAATCGCACAGAATCCGGGGTAATAATTGGTGGGTTAAACCAAGTTAACCCACCGGAATCATCCCGTTTATTGTTAAGGTAAAATCAAAAAACTTCCCTGACAGAAAAGAGTTTGATCTTCGAGAATAAAAGATTTAATCTCCACATCTTTGCCTAAATCGACGGTAAAAGGTTGCAAATCAATAGATAAATCTGGGGCTAAACCTTGCCATTGTCGGGGACTAATCCCTAAAGTGCGGGCATCTTTTAAGGTAATATCAGCGCTAAAAATTACTTCTGCACCCGTTTCTCTATGGCCGAGAAGACAGAAATAACCCTGATTTAAGAGAACATTTTTCCAGTTAAAACGCTGTTGTGAGATAATTTCTCTGGCGTTAACAATTCCGTTATTTTCTAGGGAAAAAATTAGTAAATCGGCAAAAGCATTAATTAAAATAGTCGAGGCGATCGAATTATTTAAATCCTGCTCGTTAATTTCCACCTCACCGCTAACCCGAATAGGTTCCAAAATTTTTAGGGGTTTCCCTCGCAAAACCTGCCCGATATTAAGACGAATATTTTCCCCTCTTAATTGCGCTTTACCTAAATGTAACCCCTGATAAATCGCTTTTCCCACGGCTAAAAATACCCCGGGGATATAACCGCGCAAAATTTGCCGATCATGACCTTGCAGCTGCATTTCTAAATCTTCTATCTGTTCTACTTGCGTTCTTAAGAACAGACGTACTGCTGGCGGCAAAACTTTACTAATAATCTCACTTTGAGTATTGACCCACATAAACGTTATCTCACTCACTCCACAATTTTTCTAATTGTAACAGAGCTAGATCGATCGAACCATGAGGGGCTGCCGTCAGCTATCATACTAAATCCGTTGAGTACAGGCTAGTTATGAGGAGAGGCAAAAGGCAAAAGGCAAAAGGCAAGAGGCAAAGGGGAATAAATAATCAGTTTTTAACTAGGTAGGCGTTAAAAATCATCAGATGCCCCCCTTATCAAGGGGGGAAGGGGGGATCGGCACCCCCCTTATCAAGGGGGGATTAAGGGGGGATCGGCACCCCCCTTATCAAGGGGGGACTAAGGGGGGATCGGCACCCCCCTTATCAAGGGGGATCCCCCGCCTATCGGCACCCCCCTTATTAAGGGGGGACTAAGGGGGGATCGGCACCCCCCTTATCAAGGGGGATCCCCCCGCCTATCGGCACCCCCCTTATCAAGGGGGGCAGGGGGATCGAACCTAAAATTCATTTTTAATTTAATTATAACCAACAACTTAATAACCGGATTTGGTATCAGTTATAGGTAAAAACTTCGCTACTTTCTTTTCACTGTTTACTGATCACTGATCACTGAAAAGCCTCTAATTTTTAGGTTTTTGAGGCGTTGAGGGAATTAAAACGAGGGGAAAGATAGGCGACTAAAACTCCAAGGGCAAAACCGATTAAATTGCGGAAAAGGGGCAGTAATTCACTGGTGCGAGTAACCACCGGTCCGATGCCAAAAGCAACAAAGAGGATAAACCAGAGGGGAGAGACAATTAAAACCCATTGCCAAGCGAAAACCTGTCCTTCTTTGCGGGGAATACCGGCAAACCCGAAGACTAAACCACCGACAATTGAGGTAATTAAAGTTAAGATCCACTGTTCCCTCGGTAAACCGGGGACTACCGCACAACCACCTTTAACTAAACAACCTTTTACCGTGTCTAAGGATTGTACGATCGCATTATTTTCGCCATTTTCTCGGACAAAATACATATTACCGAAACGGGCCTGTAATTCGATCCAAAAAGTGCGGGGTAAAAATTCATAGACGGCATCACCAATACTAAAAGATAGTAGATTACCGCCGCGACCATCGGCCACTAGGAGAATACTTTTATCATCCAATCCCCAGAAATTAATCACTGCTCGGCCGGGGCTGCGGTCATATTGGGTTAAAACTCGCATTTTCCAGCCGGTTTCCCCTTGAAATGTCTCGATATCTCGGATTAATGCCTCTTCCTGTTTTGCGGGTAGATAATTGGCTAAATCAACGATCGGAGTGGTTTCATTGGGCAGTAATTCGGGATTATTCACCGCTAGAGCTTGATTTGGGCAGATAATCCAACCCAGACAGCTAATGACACCAATGACAAGAGCGATCGAGATTCCTCGGCAAAAACGATTGAGCATAGCACTTCTAGACAATGAGAATTTTTTCAGCAAGGGTGTAGGCTAACTTTCAGTTTCTTTACACTTATTTACTTTATCTTAAGGGAATTCTCAACTTTAGTCATCCAGTCATCGGTCATCAGATGGGAGTTTTCAGTTCACTCTCCAGAAACTCAACTCAAGCTGATGAGGTCTCAACCAGTTGCATTAACCCGATCTTTTGCCAAAATGGAGTAAATATAGTAGCGGGGGGATGGTCAATGACAGCACGGGAAGTATTAGAGTTAATTCAACAGGCAAAGGACGAAAGAGCGGGGGAGTTGGCTCTGTCTGGCAGAAACTTAACAGAAATTCCCCCCGAAATCCCTCAACTCACCTCCCTGCAATACCTCAACCTCAGAAATAACCAAATCAGCGAGATTCCAGAAGCGCTCGCTCAACTCACCTCCCTGCAGCACCTCCGTCTCAGCAATAACCAAATCAGCGAGATTCCAGAAGCACTCGCTTACCTCACCTCCCTGCGATTCCTCCTCCTCAGCGATAACCAAATCAGGGAGATACCAGAAGCGCTCGCTCAACTCACCTCCCTGCAAGTCCTCAACCTCAGCGATAACCAAATCAGGGAGATACCAGAAGCGCTCGCTCAACTCACCTCCCTGCAAGTCCTCAACCTCAGCAATAACCAAATCAGGGAGATACCAGAAGCGCTCGCTCAACTCACCTCCCTGCAAAGCCTCCACCTCAGCAATAACCAAATCAGGGAGATACCAAAAGCGCTCGCTCAACTCACCTCCCTGCAAGACCTCGACCTCAGAAATAACCAAATCAGGGAGATACCAAAAGCGCTCGCTCAACTCACCTCCCTGCAGCACCTCTTTCTCTACAATAACCAAATCAGGGAGATACCAGAAGCGCTCGCTCAACTCACCTCCCTGCAAGACCTCGACCTCAGAAATAACCAAATCAGGGAGATACCAGAAGCGCTCGCTCAACTCACCTCCCTGCAAGACCTCGACCTCAGAAATAACCAAATCAGGGAGATTCCAGAAGCGCTCGCTCACCTAGTCAACCTGAAGCGATTAGTCCTCGAAAATAACCCGATTACCAACGTTCCCCCGGAAATTATTCGTCAGGGATGGGGTGAAACAATATTGGATGATGGCAACCCGCAGGCGATTTTTAATTATCTCAAGGATAAAGGGAAAAAACGCCCTCTTAATGAGCTTAAAGTTTTATTGGTGGGGGAGGGGGATGTGGGGAAAACTTCCCTGTTAAAGCGGTTACTGCACAATACCTTTAATTCCGGAGAACCCAAGACCCCCGGCATTAATATTGAAAGGTGGCCACTGCCCCAAAAACCCGATATTCGCCTCAATATCTGGGATTTTGGCGGTCAGAAAGTGATGCAAACCACCCATCAGTTTTTTCTGACTAAACGCAGTCTTTATCTGCTTGTCCTCGACAACCGCAAAAATGAACAGCAAAACCGTCTGGAATACTGGTTAAAACTCATTGAAACCTACGGAGGCAATTCTCCCGTGATTATCGTGGGTAATTGTGCCGATGAAAATCCCCCCCAAGTTAAGATCCGCACCCTCCGGAAAAAATATCCCCAAATCACCAAGCTAATCGCCACTTCCTGTAAAACCGGTGTGGGAATCGAGCAACTTGTGCAGGAAATCGCCTCCCAAATCGATGCTATTCCCCATATCAAAGATTTATTGCCTAATAGTTGGTTTCAGATCAAAACTCAACTAGAAACGATGCAAGAGAGTTATGACTTTATTTCCTACGAAAAGTATCAGGAAATGTGTCAGACAGCCGAGATTAAAGAGGCCAGCGATCAAAAAAGTTTAGTGCAGTTTCTCCACGATCTCGGTATTGTCCTCAACTACCAAGATGATCCGCGACTGAATGAAACCAATGTCCTGAACCCGGAATGGGTAACTGACGGTGTTTATGATATTCTCAATAATCACGATTTGATGGTGCAAAAAAAGGGCATTCTTTCACTGCCAGATCTGCAAGATATTCTCAAACAACCCCAACGTTATCCCGAAAATAAACGCGGATTTTTGATGGATTTGATGGGAAAATTTGAACTCTGTTTTCCCCTTGATGGTTACAGTCCCGCTCGCTATCTAATCACCGATCTTCTACCCATCGATGAACCGGATGTGGATAGCTACGAAAACGCACCTTTACACTTCCAGTACCGTTATGATATCCTGCCCGGTAGCATTATTTCCCGCTTTATCGTCCGTAATCACCAGATGATCTATAAAACCATGCGTTGGCGTAGTGGTGTGGTTCTGACAATGGATCTTAATAAAGCTTTGGTGCGTGCCGACGAGGAAGATAACTACATCAGCATAAAAGCCCAGGGTTCCCGTGCTAATGCGCTTTTAGCTATTATTAAGACAGATTTTCAGAAAATTCACGCTACTATCCCTAATTTAGCCGTACAGGAAAAGTTAGTGATTCGAGAATTGCAAGGGGAAAAACCCACCGGGGTAGAAGTTCCCGTCGATTATCTCCATCTGATAGAACTCGATCGCCAAGGCAGCGTGGAAGCAACTCTCCCCGGTTTGCGCGGCAAATACAATATCCGCGATATCTTAGAAGGGGTGGAATCTAAGAGAGAAAGAGAAAGACATCTCGACGAAAGGGAGGAACGTAGCCGCAAAAGCCGAGAAAATCGCCCTATGAGTCCCAAAACGCCAGAAACTCCCAATCTCCTGAAACCTAGTCTCGCTTTGTTGCTGGTTTTAGCTGTGGTTACTTTTATCTTTGCGGTGCTTGCCAATACTGTGCCAGTGGTACAGTTTATTACCAGCGTTTTGACAATTATTTTTATCTTTGCTCTTATTGTGATTGTGTTATTGTTCTGGACGGGTAAAATCAATGAAACGACCTTTAATCAGTTTTTAGAGGGTTTTTGGCGATCTATCACGATTTTTAAAGGACAAGAACCAAAAACCAACAACGATGACACCCCCCAAGAAACCCCCGAATCGGAGCAGTAAAGATTTGCATACCATAGAAAAGTAACTTAGGCAAAAAAGTTTACAAATATTTAATATTAATCTCTCTTTTTATCAAACCGGGAAAACTCTTGGCCTTTTCCCGTTCTTAACTTCTTATACTAAATCCTTTGAGGCGTTGGGTTTCATGCTTCAACCGTTCGGCAAAAGCTCACGGCCGAAGCCCAACCTACGTTCATCTTATATTTAATTCCACCCACCCACTTAGTAATTATCTTCAAAGTTTGGCGGCAAAAATAAATAGCTAGGCAGTCAACTTAATTCTTTTGGCCAAGTCAAGGCCAAACCCCCTGAATACCAATCGGCTCTCTTGGTTTAGCTGGGTTAGAATCTAGCCTAGCCTATACTTTTTCTCAGGTTATCCCAGAAGGATTAAGGATAAACCACAGAGGCACAAAGAACACAAGGACAAGAGAGCCTACAAATCTAGACAACTTGATCAAACCTATGCTAGTCTCTTGATAATTAATAATATCTCCCTAAACAAGCAATAGATGAATTCCCATTTAATCAAAGTTCCCTTTGTTGATTTAACTTGGCAAAATCGGCCCCTACAAGCAAAAATTACCGAGGCAATCCAAACAGTTATCGACCGAGGAGATTTTGTTTTAGGCCAAGCTTTAGCCGAATTTGAAACCGCCTTTGCCCAAGCTTGCGGAGTCGAGTATGCTGTGGGAGTAGCTTCTGGCACTGCTGCTCTTGCCCTGGCTTTACAAGCTTACGGCATCGGTGCCGGGGATGAAGTGCTAGTCCCCGCTAATACCTTTGTCGCTACCCTCATGGGTGTTATTCAAGCGGGGGCCAAACCAGTTTTAGTTGATTGTCACCTCGATACGGCCTTAATTGACCTCGCAGCGGCCGCCCAAAAAATTACCCCCAACACCCGCGCCATTCTACCCGTACACCTGTACGGACAGATGGTATCACCCCAAAAATTAGAGGATTTTGCCCGCAGCCATAATCTGACTATCTTTGAAGATGCGGCCCAGGCCCATTTAGCCAGTAGAGAAGGTTATCGCGCCGGCAGTGTCGGTGTGGCGGCGGGGTTTAGTTTTTATCCCAGTAAAAATTTAGGTGCTTTTGGCAATGGCGGAATGTTAGTGAGCAATGATCCCGAAATTAGCCAAAAAGCCCGTAGTTTAAGAAATTATGGCGCACCGAGCAAGTATTTTCACACCGATATCGGCACTAATAGTCGTTTAGACAGCATACAAGCCGCCATTTTAAATGTTAAATTACCCCATCTGGAAGGCTGGAATCGGGCCCGTCAGCGAGCGGCAAGACAATACGACCGGCTTTTGGCTCCTTTAGCCGATAAGGGCATTTTACCCATACGAGACGAAACCGAGACCGGTCATGTCTATCATCTCTACGTTATTCGCGTACTCCCCCATTGTCCGGTTGATCGCCAACAACTACAAGAACAATTAACTGCCGTCGGTATTCAAACCGGCATTCATTATCCGATTCCTTGTCATCTGCAACCGGCCTATCGCTACCTGGGTTATCAACAGGGAGACTTTCCTCATGCAGAGACTCTCTGTGAAGAAATTGTCTCTCTGCCCATGTACCCCGGTATCAGCGAGGAGCAAATTGACATCGTGGTTGAACAGATCACTGCGATCATCGGGTAACATAAATTCAGAATTTGTCACTAAATCGCTCTGTCCTATGGGTATTAGTCCTTCCTTATCCCCCGTCTCCCAGAAAAATCGGCAATCTTGGCTGATTATCGGTTTCTTGGCGGTCATCTATGGTCCGGTGATCTTTCATTGGTATGATGGTTGGCTGAATAAATCGATCGGCATCGAACACGAATACTTTAGCCACGGCTTGATCGGCCTTCCCTATGCCGCCTATATTGTCTGGCAGAATCGCAAAAAATGGCAACGCCTCGAAGATCGCTCCCATCCCCTCGGAGCGTTTTTGTTAACCCTAGGAGCGATTTTTTATCTCCTCGGTTCCTCTCTTTGGGTTAGTATGTCTTTCCCGATTATTTTAGCGGGAATCTGTCTCTGGTTAAAAGGAACGGAAGGTTTAAAATTACAGGGATTTCCCCTGCTTTTAACAGCTTTAGCGACTCCTAATCCCATACCCTACCTGATCGCTCCCTATACCCTACCCCTACAGGTTTTTATTGCTGCTTGCGCTGGTTTTATTCTCCAGCAAGCGGGCCTAGATGTCTCCGTTGACGGTATCTATGTAGCGGTAGAAGGCAGGATGGTGGAAGTCGCTCCCTACTGTGCGGGGCTGAAAATGTTATTTAGCAGTCTTTACGTCACCCTCCTGCTGCTCCATTGGACTGATACCATCGAAAACGGTCGTAAAACCCGCTTTATGCTCCTCAGTGCCTTTGGAATTAGTGTCGGGGCTAATATTGTTCGTAACGCGCTTTTAGCTTGGTTTCACGGCACAGGACAAGAGGAAAACTTCAAATTACTCCACGATGGCTGGGGGGGTGATTTATACTCCGTCTTTATGTTATTACTGATCCTTTTGGTCTTCCAAATCATGCAGTATCGCGAGGCGGTTAAGAAAAAGTCCCTAGCTCAAGGGGAAGGTAACCAGGATGATTAGTCGAAAAATTCCGGCCGAGGTAAGTTTAGTGTTAGATAAAATCAAAAAAAAGCTACCGGGTAATTATTCACTACTGTTGTGCTTGCTGCTGCTGTTGATTTTAGGCGGTATCCTGCCCAATTTAATTTCTGGCCATTGGTCTTGGGTGGATCAACCAAGAATCGGTAACATTCAAAAAATGCGGACTCTACAAGAATCGGGAATCAAGTTCTCTGACCTGAAAACCATCGATCAGCAGCAAGGACAAATCGGTGAGGGAAAATGGTCGGTGCAAGTGGTGGAAACTCCTGAGGGCAAGAGGATCACCGTGCTTTTAAAGCCACAGATCTACTATAAAAATCAACCAGGATTAGAATGGTCGGATATCACTTCGATTAGTCGTTGGAATCAGGGGGAAACAACCGAGCTATTAATCCCCACCCAGTCGGGAGGAAAGGCCAAGGCTCGATTCTATCGTGCCTGGACACAAAATACCTTTGCCGTGGTGCAATGGTATGCTTGGCTAGGTGGTGGTCATTACGATCCCTCTGTTTGGTATTGGCTTGACCAATGGGCGCAATTAAAAAGACAGAGAGTACCCTGGATAGCCGTTTCCTTGCTGATTCCCTTAGAACCGACGAAAGAACTGCAAACTCTCACTCCCTTTGCTCTCAATCTCGCCAAGGAAGTTCAAAGTTACTTAGAACAAAATGTCTTAAGTCAATTAACTTCTCTGCCTGAGACCAAAAAAGAAAAGTAGTTTTTCTGCTCCCAACTATCTGTTTAAAAAAAACTAGCTCAAGGCACTTTTCTAGTCCTTAATAGCTTCTTTGTTCCTCTCCCACTAGATAACTCTCAGAAAATAAATTGATATATCTGTATGATTCTACCAATGCTCAACAAGTTTTTGCCAGTTAGTTTATTCAGAACCGGGGCCATAGCCTTATCAGGGTTTAGTCTGACAGGGTTCTTATGGGTAATTCCCTCCGAGAGCCTCAAGGCCCAGGGTTCTTTGTCCATACCCCAGACTCAACCCGGAACTGGGTTGGAATTTTTGCCCCCCGAACCGCCTAATCCCACCTTTCCTGAAAACACGATTCCCCCTACCGGCTACAGTCCACCGGTTTACTCTCCCAATAATCGCCAATCCCGACAAATTCAGTCCTATCGACTCGATATCGGCGATCAAATTACTGTCTCGGTTCCCGATTTTCCCGAATTTAATTCCACGGGGCCAGTGGATCCCGATGGTAATTTTCTGGTGCCGATTTTAGGGCGTATTCCGGTGCTGGGCTTGACTTTAGACGAAGTGCAAACTAAGATCCGCCTCGAATTGGGGCGAAAATACCTGCGGGAGGAACCGGAAGTGATTGCTGTTTTAACCACTGCCCGTCCCGTCCAGTTAACCATTCTGGGAGAGGTACAGCGACCGGGGTTTTATAGTGTTGCTCCTAATACTCCCCTAGCGCAGGTACTTTTGGCGGCGGGTGGCGGCACCCCCAGAGCCGATCTGCGTTCGATCGTTGTCCGTCGGGTTTTAGTCGATGGTACAGTATTAGAGGAGAAACTTGACCTTTATACTCCCTTAATTAAAGGGGAACGCTTGCCAGATCTGCGTTTGCAAGGAGGTGATGCCGTGATTGTTTCCAAGTTAGAAGTCGGCCAAGAGACGGGATATAATCGCACCCTGGTGGCTAGAACCACCCTCGCCCAGCAGAATATCACCGTCAGGGTTTTAGCTCCCTCAATTCCTTCAGGAATTTCCCTGAGAAATGTTTCGATTCCTAATGGCAGTAGCTTCCTTGATGTAGTGGCTAGTTTACCGGTTTCCGATCGCCTGCGGATTAATGTCAATGAAGTGTCCCTGCTCCGTTTTGATAGTGCCAAAGGGGGAATTGTTAGTCAAACTTTGAGTCCGATAGCGGCAGTTAGGGGAGATATATCCCAAAATGTTCCCTTAGAAGATCAGGACGTAATTATCGTCACCCGCACCCTGTTAGGGGAGATTTTCGCCGCTTTTAATATCATTACCCAACCCATCCGGGATATTTCCAGTTTTACCAATACAATTCTCGACTTTGGCAATCAATTCAATAACTTCCAATAATTGAGGGGCAACTTGCTCCCTTCACTCCTTAACACAACTTCATAAGCTAGGATTTCAAGGGCGAGAATCACTCTTGACCGCTAAAATGTAAAGAATCTGGGAATACATTAAAAAGCTATGGCTCTACCAATTGTTAAACGATTTCTCATCTCGCTAGATCAGAACAAATTTGTGGGAATATTCGTCTTCCTCGTCTGTTTAGGCGGTTCTGTGATCTTTGCTTTCCTACCCGATCCTGAGAAACCCCCCACCTTTTATCGGGCGGTGGGACAATTGGCCTACCGGGTGCCGCCGCCGGCTTTTACCAGTACAGGAACCCAACTGCAAGAACAAGGGCGGGCTATTGATCGCGATTTACTGCTGTCTCCCCGGGTATTGGTCAATGCGGCCAAAAAATTGCAATTTAATCAGGAACAGATGGTTAAAATTCGCGATCAGGATTTAAAAATAACCTTCCCCGGTGAAGCGGAGGGACAAAAAAATAATAGCGACCAACCCCAAGAGGTACTTTTAGAGTTAACGGCCGACTCCCAGTCCAAGGCGGAGTTAATTCTCGAAACCTTGATGAAGGAAATGGTGGAATACAGTCGCTGGCTGAATACTTCCCAGTTACGGGCCCGCATAGAAGCTCTCAGTGTCCGACTTAACGAAGTCCAAAAAGATTTAACCAGAGCCGAAGAAAAGTTTTATCGCTACATTAGTACCCAGGGTTCAGATTTATTGGCGATTCAAGACGGGAGTTTATTCACCGCTATCACCAGTAGTCAACAGCAACAGCGAGAAATTCGCCTAGAACTGCAAGGCATTCAAGGACAGATTAATAGTCTGAGTGAACAACTCGATTTAACCCCCGATCAAGCTTACACCTCCTCGGCCCTTAGTGCCGACCCGATTATTGCCAGTATCCGAGCGCAGATCTTGGACACGGAAACCCAATTGGAGCGACTACAGAAGGATTTACGTCCCGAACATCCCACCGTAGCTAAATTACGCAAACAACAGGAAGTTAACGAATCTCTCTTACAAAAAAGAGCCGCCGAGGTGATCGGAAAAGATGGCATCCTGACCGATCTTCCCAGCAGTCGCATCCGTCAGCAAAGTAATCTCGATGCCACCCGTCAACAACTAGCGGCTCAATTAGTCACCCTGCAAACCCAGCGCGAGGGTTTAATGAAACAATTAGAGTCCTTGGTGACTCAGGAACAGCAATTACGCTCCCAATACGAGAAATTCCCCGATAAACAGCTACAGCAAGCTCGTTTAACCCAAGCTGTCGCCTTTCAACGGGGTATCTACGAGAATATTCTCAATGCTCTGGTGGATGCTCAGGCCGCAGAAGCGGAAACCGTGGGTAGTCTCACCGTCGCCCAACCGCCGGTTGCTCAACCGATCGAACAGGTGTTTAACCGCAAGAATCGTACCTTGATTCTCTTGGTGGGTGCTGGTTTGGGAACTTTAGCCGGATTGGGTACGATTCTCCTGTTAGCAGTGATCGATGATCGCCTGCACAGTCCCCAAGAATTGCGGGAAGCTTTGGTTAGTCGGGATATACTACTCTTGGGACAATTGCCCATTGTCCGGAATTTAGAGGGCGAGGAAATCGAGCCGATTCTCGCCGATGCTAATGCCAATTATCTCCCCTACTACGAACGTTTACGCAGTACCCTGCGACTTGTTGGCGGCGGCGAAACGGTGAAAGTGGTTGTTGTCACCAGTATTACTGGCGGAGAGGGGAAAACCGCCACTGCCTATAATCTGGCCATCGCCGCCGCTTTAGCGGGCCGACGGACTCTGTTAGTAGAAGGAGATCTGAGAAGTCCCTCTAAGGCCGAAGAAATCGGAGTCACTCCCGATCCCAATTCTTTCCGAGAACCCCTACTTTACTACGGGGCAAAAAGTAAATCGATCCGGCTGGCCCCAAATATTGAAAACCTTTCCATTTTGCCTAGTCCCGGTCCGCAAAAACAAGCGGCAGCTATCATTGAATCGAGCGAATTACAATTAATTCTCAAAGATTCTCGCGGCCGTTTCGATCTGGTGATTGTCGATACTCCTTCTCTGTCTAGCTGTAATGATGCTCTTCTCTTAGAAGAACTAGCGGACGGGATTATTCTGGTAACGCGCCAGGGCATAACTCGTTCTAGTCTCTTGAGTGAAGCAACTGACCAGTTAACAGAAGCGGAAGTGAAAATTTTAGGGGCGGTAATTAACTACGTCGATATTACACCGACTCTCAACACCGCCGAACCGGAACTGCCGCCTTTGATAGTCCCCCCCCCACAGGAAAAAACAGAGACAGAGGAAGTAAAAGTAGAGGTGTAAATGGGGTTACATTTGACAAAATCTTCTGGCTCGATCGAATTGTGGTTCTTGCCAAGAAAAAGCAAAATGACTGATACTATCTATGCTGGGAAAAGCTAGGCGAATCGCTGCCATTTGCACTTCTAAGGAGGGACGATTGTTATAGGGTTGTCCCCATAAACCCGCTAAAGCTGGGATAACAGGAGTTTGATTTCCCCTGCTTGCCACTACTCTTTTGATCTGATTAACCACACAGGTAGTATCGTTACAATTAGCGTAGGACATGGGATGCCATTCTAGGGAAGCGGGAAAACTATCCCAAGCTTGTAAACGGGAATCGAAACCTTGATTACCCACAAGACGATTCCCATCGGGAAAAAACACTGCCCCAGCCGGAATTCCCTGACGTTCCACTAGGGCAGAAAAATAACTAATATAATCAATTACACCCTGGGCAGCATGGGCAACCGTCAGGAACCAAAGTTCTAATTTGAGGCGATCAAAACGAGTTTTAACTGATTGTTTCATCTCCTCTTCTAAGGGAATTCTACCCTGCCAAAGAGGGGCGGTTTCTTGGGGATAAAGGCGATCTGCTTCGACGATATCATCAGGGGAAATTTGACCACGAGTCAGATAGCGATCAATTAAAAATTTGCCCTTATTATTCAATCCTCGATTAATTAAAGCTTGTCGGGATGCGGGACTAAAAATCCATAAATCTTCGACATTATCAGCCACGGAATCGACTCCAGTTCCTCTGGGATAGCGAATATAATCAAATAAAACTCCATCGGGACGACGTTGTAAAATCGCTTCTAGGAGAATTAAATAATCCTGTCGCGCTTGATTGCTGTAGGGATCGACAAAAGTTTGGGATTGATCATCGACAAAAGAGGTGCTATCCTGTCCTTTACCATTGCGTGCTAACACCTCCTGTCGCTCGGGTTTTAAGCTATAAGCATAGCCAAAATTGAGGCTAAATAACCAAGCATACACCTTTAAACCGCGTTTATGTCCCTGTTCGATCGCCTGTGCTAATAAATCCACATTTCCAGCACCGGGATTTTTAATCACGCTATCCCAAACCGTGGGATTATTGTTAGGAGGTAACAAGACTTGACCATCGGCAAAAACTTCCAGATAAACTATATTATAACCTTTGGCCACGATGCGATCGAGGATACTTTCTATCGATCCAGGACGGGTATCACAGGAGTAAAGACGTAACCAGATCGCTTGTTCCTGTAACCAGTGTCGGGAACGACAAAAGCGCAATTGTTCAGCATATTTCTGCAATAAAATGTTATATTCTTGGGGGGAAGTTTGACGCAGATTTTCTTGTTGTTTGATTTCTGATTCGGAGAGTTGACAATTATCATTGACAGCGAGGCTAGAGTTAATCCCGAGAGGACTACTCCAGAGGATTATAGCGAGGAAACAGGATAGCGATCGCAGATAATTGACTTTTTTTAACATAGTTGTTCACGGCAAAACTAGCAAAGGAGAAATTTCCTTAGTTTGCTATTTTTTTAGCCCTCTTCTAGAACTATAGCAAAAGTCTTAAGTAGGGTTTGCGGCAAAAAGTTTGTTGGTGGGGTTAGGAGACAGGAGACAGGATTTAGTATGAGAGGGTTTCGGAGATTGTCAATGTCCTAACCGCCGATTCGGTTGCGATAAGGGACTTGCGTGGGAATAATATCCCAATCGATCGGAGGGCGCAAGCCTTGCGCCCCTACAGTAACGGATTTTGTCCACAATGTAGGGGCGCACTGCGTCGCCCAAAAGGTACATTATCAAAGCGCAAGTCCCTAACATCTCGAAGGCTCTCCCCCTACTTAGGGTGATCGGCAAACCTGATCTATCGGAGGGCCCAAGCCTTGCGCCCCTACAGTAACGGATTTTGTCCACAATGTAGGGGCGCACTGCGTCGCCCAAAAGGTACATTATCAAAGCGCAAGTCCCTAACATCTCGAAGGCTCTCCCCCTACTTAGGGTGATCGGCAAACCTGATCTATCGGAGGGCCCAAGCCTTGCGCCCCTACAGTAACGGATTTTGTCCACAATGTAGGGGCGCACTGCGTTCGCCCAAAAGGTACATTATCAAAGCGCAAGTCCCTAACATCTCGAAGGCTCTCCCCCTACTTAGGGTGATCGGCAAACCTGATCTATCGGAGGGCCCAAGCCTTGCGCCCCTACAGTAACAGATTTTGTCCACAATGTAGGGGCGCACTGCGTTCGCCCAAAAGGTACATTATCAAAGCGCAAGTCCCTAACATCTCGAAGGCTCTCCCCCTACTTAGGGTGATCGGCAAACCTGATCTATCGGAGAGCCCAAGCCTTGCGCCCCTACAGTAACGGATTTTGTCCACAATGTAGGGGCGAACTACGTTCGCCCAAAAGGTACATTATCAAAGCGCAAGTCCCTTAATTGCCCTCACCCCCCTGCCCCGCCGACATCGGGGGGGTCGGGGGTGGGAGAGGGGAGTAGGATGTCTGCCACGAATAAAGAAAAATGCTATAACCTATCAGGTAAGGGAGGGAGACGCTGACTTTTGCCATTGCCAGGTGGAACCTTGGCACGAGACAAGAGAATCGAGTCGCCCCCACCCTACTGTTCCTATTTCCGTTTCTTCAGGCTAGAAGCTAACCCTAATCCTCCCAATCCTAACAAGGCAACCACGGAACCCGGTTCGGGGATGTTAGTAGCGGTCCCCTCAAGGCTAAATTGGTAAGGCCCATCAGTAGGAAAAGAAGTCCAACCTCCCCCTTGATTGTTACTCTCAACGTAACCATCACCAATCGTCCAGCCAGGGAGTCCTGTTTGAGCGTAAGATGTAGTATAACCCATTGATAATTCCCGACATTATCTGAAACACCACTGACTAACCAGTAAGTGGTATTAGCGGCTAATGTGTACGGAGTAGCCAGGGTAAAGGTGTTATTGGCGAGAGAGGTGGTAATGGAAGCCGGGTTAGTAAAACTGGTTATCAAAGTGCCGGGGGTTCCACTGCTGTTGCTATAGAGACGAACAAACAAGTTGGGACTGGCGGTTAATTGTTGGAACAAAAGAGTAGCAGACTGAAGATTGTAACTGCTACTACCAGTGGTAAAGCTTGATCCATTCCAAAAGTTAAAGTTTATACTTCCTATGCCATCATTTGATTCACTTAAGTTCTCAACGAGGGTGACAGCATAAGCTTGTTGCCCTAAACCCAAGGAAAGAAGGAGAGCAAGGCTACCCCCCCCCCGATTTTTGCTAGAATTTGCTGGTTTTTGGTCACTTTTGGAAGTCCTAACGACAAAAAGAGTTAAATTGGTCTTGATTGATGGTCTATGTTCTGAGCATCTGCTGGGAAAATAAACGTTCTGGTAACTTAGCACAGATTCCTCGTTTTTGGGAAAAAGTAGAGTGACCTAACCCCAACAATCTCTTTCCTTTGCAAGGCAAGATAGGAAGATGGAAAATTAGTTAACCTTTTGGCAATTGCTGGATGACTAAAAATAAAAGAGTGCTGATTTTAGGGGGAACGGGGGAAGCGGCGGCATTAGCGGCTAAAATTGCGGCAATTCCGGGGATAGATGCCATCGCTTCCTTTGCCGGTCGCACGAGAGAACCGATTACCCTCACAACTCCTTCTCGCCGGGGAGGGTTTGGTGGTGCCACCGGGTTAGCCAATTATCTACGCCAAGAAGGCATTGATTGTTTAATTGATGCCACCCATCCCTTTGCCGCACAAATTTCTTTTAATGCCGCTCAAGCTGCCTCGGATTGTGGTATTCCTCGATTAATGTTAAGTCGTCCAGCTTGGGAAAAAGTATCTGGAGATAATTGGATGGAAGTAGAAAACAATCAAGCGGCAGCGAGTATTTTATCGGGGTTAGCACCGCGGATATTTCTCACTATTGGTCGGCAAGAACTGGCAAGTTATGCACATCTAAAAAATATCTGGTTTTTGATGCGGATGATTGACCCTCCAGAAGCAGATGCCATCGTACCGATTGGAAAATTATTGTTGGAACGGGGGCCTTTTTCCTTACAGTCAGAGCGCTCTCTTTTACAAGAATATAAGATTGGGGCGATCGTGAGTAAAAACAGCGGCGGTGATGCCACCTACGCCAAAATTATCGCCGCTAGGGAGTTGGGAATAACTGTGGTCATGGTACAACGTCCACCCGTACCTGAAGGAGAAAAAGTGGCAGATGTTGAAAGTGTCCTGGCATGGTTAGAAAAAAGACTGCTCTCTTGATTTTTCTGGGAAAATCATCAGTAGGGTTGGCTGAATAAATGTGAAATATGGACTAGGTAAGGGGTTTGGGGCCTGTTTGGCGAAGCATCTGTAAGATTTTCAAGTTCTGTAAGGGCGAAGCATTCGGGCAATAACCTATTGCTGAAATCATAGATTTTCTATCCGAATGCTTCGCCCCTACTTTTTGCCGCAAACCCTAAGTAGTCGTGCAAAATTAATTTCCCAGTCGAGAGGGTTGATGGGAGACAGCTATCAGTTATCATACTAAATCCGTTGAGTAACGCACAGAAAACGGGTTTCTCGGAGAAACCCGTTTTCTACTCATGCACTCATGCAAAAAGGGGAATAAATAATCAGTCTTTCATAACCAGATTTAGTATCAGATGTTATTTTTCAGTTCACTGATTACTGATCACTGATCACTGAAAAGCTTCCCACCTACTCTGGGAAAATTACACTTTCACCACGTTGCTAAAAGAGATTTTCAGGTAATCATCTTCCATTTTTGCTCCGGAAGGTTTCAGGGCTGCCAAAGCTTGGGGTAAGACTAAATTACGACGGTGATTACCGATGCGAATATTTAACTCATCTCCAGTTTTATTTAGTTGTATCTGTTCCTTGGGTATGCCGGGTAAATATAATTCCAGACTGTAGTTATTTTCCTGTTGAACTACCCGAATAGTGTTTTCTTGGTAATAAACCTTAGTCGGATCTTCCCCAGCAAAAAGAGTTTCTTTCAGTCTTTCTAAAGCGGGTAAACCACACATTTCTTCGGAGTAGAGAGGAACTTCCTTAACCGGTAAAGGATGAAAATTATCGTAAATTTCCTGTTTATAACCCTGTTGATTTTCTTTCCAACGAGCAAAGAAAGGATCGGTTACTTTGTCAGGAATAATCCGATTAGCAATAATCAAATCGGTGGAAACATTATAGAGACTTAGATAGGCATGGGCGCGTAAAGACTCCTTAATCACCATTTTTTCGGGGTTTGTCACCAAACGTACCGAGGTTTGAGTATTATCGGTCAAAACTTTTTCTAAAGCCTCGATCTGCTCATAAAACTCGTAGGGAGCATCCATAACTTCCTTGTCTGGCAGGGAAAAACCGGCGATCGGTCGAAATAAAGGTTCCACCAGTGGTCGCAATGCCACCGACATTCCCTGTAAAGGTTTGTAAAATCTTCTCATGTACCAACCGCCCACTTCTGGCAAACTCAGCAATCGTAAAGCTGTCCCCGTCGGTGCGGAATCGATAATCAACACATCATAAGTACCCTCATCGTAGTGGCGTTTCATGCGAACTAAGCCGAAAATCTCATCCATTCCGGGTAAAATCGCTAATTCTTCCGCTTGCACTCCATCTAAACCCCTAGCTTGCAATACCTGAGTAATGTAACGTTTTACTGCGCCCCAGTTGCCTTCTAGTTCCATTAGTGCGTCTAATTCTGCCCCCAAAGATGGGGACGTACCAAACGAGGATCGTGACCTAATTCGAGATCGAAACTGTCAGCGAGAGAGTGAGCGGGATCGGTGCTGAGAACTAGGGTTTTATAGCCAAGTTCGGCGCAGCGGAGTCCTGTAGCGGCGGCGACGGAGGTTTTACCCACGCCTCCTTTACCGGTCATGAGAATTACACGCATGGGGGCTGATTCTAAGAAAATTTACATTACTTATTCTTATTTTGACATCCTCGCCGCCCTAAAAGTGCGGCGATTCCTAAACCTCACGATTTAAGTTTCTGCTTCCACCACCGTCGCATACCACAGTTAAAAAACCATGTACTGTCTTACACAGAGTCCACAGACTTTCGCCCCATTTCAGAAGCCCGATTCCCTGTGTCCCACGGTACGTTGACCGCCTATAGCTTCTTGTACTTGTTGCGCGCGACTTTTTACCCGGCCAAGCTTTTCTGGTCGGAACCCCCTAAGCCGAGTTTTCAAGGTGCTGCGCCGTCCACTTGGTTTTCGAGACTGGCCTTTTAATTCTAACGTAAAGCCAACCTAGAACGGCGGGGTTTCAGACCCAAAATTTCCGATGACGGGAAAGTTAACAAATTGAGGACAAGAATCAGCATTCTTGACTATAGAATTCCACTCCCCGACCATCACCCCGGGGAATTAGGCTCTGTTCAAAAAATTGCTGACAGCGATTTTCAGCATCAGCGACGAGAACTTTGGCAAAATGACCGTTTTCGAGAACTTCTTGCCTCGGACGTTGTTCGTAGGCATAGATAATCAAAATATCTCCGGGTTGACAGAGCAGAGCCGCACCACCGTTGGGGCAAATTTCCCCAGTTTGGCCGGGAAAAACGTAGGTGGAAAAGCGCTTACCATTGCTAAGATTGACCACATCCACCTCTTCAAGCGGCAAAATACCGACCCGCTCAATCAATTCTCGATCGATAGTGATACTGCCGACATAATCGACGTTAGCCTCGCTGACGCGCACTCGATGGAGTTTGGCGTGCATTAATCGAATTGTTCCCATGTATTTTGTCCTATTTCCCCCAATTACCTCAATTATTATGCTCTCCCAGTGGGAATGTTTACTCAAAAATCTCGGTCAATGGCAAGGTTCTTTTACCCGTCTGTCTCCCCAAGGCGACTTGATCGAAGATACCCCGACTTTGGTATCTTTGCAAGGCATTAATAATAATCGATCAATTCGTCAATTGATCCGCCGTCTCTACAGCGATCGAGCGCCGGAAGATTTAATTTTAGAGTATAGTTCTCTCCATCAGGGTATTCTATTTAGCCAGACGGGAGCTTTTTGCCAAGGTTCTCTATATTTTAGTAGTTTTTCCTCACAATTCGGAGCAGAATTTGGCTTAATCTCTGGGGAAAGACGATTAAGAATCGTCCAGTTATTTAATGAACGCTGTGAGTTCGATCGCTTGACTTTAATTCGGGAAAAGTTAGTTGATTCTCAGTCACCCGAAAGACCGATGTTAACGGTGGAGCAATTACTGGGTCAATGGCGAGGACAAGCAGTGACAACGGGACGGGATTTTTATAATTCTGCTGCCTATTCTACCCATATATCGATCGAGCGTCAGGGGGATAATTATCTCTCGCAAACTTTGACTTTTGGTGATAATCAAATCACTTCTAGCGCTCGTATCGAGGGACAAAGATTGTTGTTTGAAAATGGTCCGCTGCCGATTCAAATACTGTTGCTGCCCGATGGAGCCTCCTGTAATACACCTCTGAAAATTACTGCCGGTCATCCTTTTGTTTTAGAGGTGGGTTGGTTACTTTCTCCTACTCAAAGACAGCGCTTAATTCGTTCTTATGATGATAAGGGAGAATGGACGGGTATTACTCTGGTAACGGAGGAAAAAGAAAGCTATTAGCCGTCAGCCCTCGGCTAGATTGATAATAAAAAGGAAATTGACTAATTACACTGAAAAATATCGGGTTTCTCCTAAAGATGAATTATAAGTAAGTAGTTATAATTAAATTGAAGATAGATTTTGCCTCAGATCCCCCCTGCCCCCCTTGATAAGGGGGGTGCCGATCCCCCCTTAGTCCCCCCCTTAATCCCCCCTTAATAAGGGGGGCATCTGATAATTTTTAACGACTACCTACTTAACTGGATTTGGCATCGTCTCCTTGCTCGGAGACTTCCCAAAACAACAACTTTGTACTTCACCAATAAGATAACTGCTCTCAGAAGCTGAATGCTAAGGGCTGCTTTATATAAGCAAAATTTATCAAAATCCCAATATACTTGAGAAGATTTAAATTTACATTCCTTAATCTTTACTTTTCTTAAAAAATAATTGAGAAAAATTCCTATTTGTCAACGAGATTGCAATAGTTACAGCCTGCTGCTAAAATATAATAATTGGGTTACTCTGTGCATTTTTAGTCTTTGTGCCTTGAAACCCTTACCCAGTCTAGGATGACTAATTCGTCCCCAGGAAAAACTTGCCAATTGCTCCTCTGACGAAAAAGATCTTTTGCCAAAAATATGTGTACTTATGTTAAAACGAAAAAGTTTTTTTGACAAAATGTACCAGATGTGCTGCGAGGAAAGTATCCAGATTAGCTAATGGGGGTGGGAAACTGTTAACTATCTAGGGTTTGCGGCAAAAAGTTTGTTGGTGGGTGTGGGGTGTGGTGCGAACCACAAAGACACGAAGGACACAAAGATTGAGCGCTCCCATATAAGTTAAGTAGTCGTGCAAAATTAATTTCCTAGTCGAGACTCCGAGACTCCGAGACTCCGAGACGGGATACAGCTATTAGGGATCGGATTTGAGTTTTCAGTTCACTGTTTCCTCACATCAGAAGTCTGACGGAGTAGTGGCTTAGATGTGTAATTAATTGTGCTTAGATACTTAAACACACCAAGAATAAGAGAGCCTGCTCCCTGCTCCGCTGCTTCCCTATACCTTTTAAACAGGATGTAGTATTACTGGTTAGGATGAGAGAAGCTCGAGTTTTGAACGATCAATCAAGGGACCAGTATCTTTAACCAAAAAGTAAATTATGGAGGATTTCTAAACGCTGGTCATCTTCACGAACAATAGCACTATAATAATTTTTTTTATTCTCTAGCCAGAGTAATTCAAACTTGATCGCCTTTTGGAAAGCTAAACTAAAATTATCCAAAGCTTGGGGACAATTAAAGATAACTTTGCGCGTCTCGAAGCGGTCAAAATGTCCTTGGCAGAACATTTTGAAAAACGGTAAAGAATCTAGTGACACCCCACCCCCAATAGCCACAGTCAAACCGGCAGCCTTAGCTTTTTTTGCCAAAGGTAAAGCCAGATCCAAAACTTGCTCGCTATTGACATCCCGGCGAGTTAATCCCAAAGAACAGGCTAAATCCATCCGTCCGATGACGATACCATCGAGAGATTTTATCTCTGGAATCGCTAACATTTCCTGAAAATTCTCACAGGCAGTAATCGTTTCAATATTAACCAATAACTCCACATCTTCCACCCCTTGATCAGCTAAAACCCTCCTAGCTGCCCGCAGATATTTTTGTAAAGCGTAGCCTGTTTCTACCATGGGAGCAATCAAGCGATCGACTCCTAAATTAACCGCATCAAAGATATCTCTGATCGCTTCGCAACCGGCGATTTTCAGATTAAAATCCACCCCCGCTTGCAGACTAATTTCTTTCAACCGCATCGCTTCCGTCAGTCGGGTTCCTTCCGTCTCGAATTCCGCTTTTACCCCTGAAACATGGTGATCTTCCCTGAGTTCTCTTAACAGTTCCACCATTTTTTTTTCTAAGGAATTCATGATTTTAATCGTTCACAATCGGTAACTGCTAGAGGATCCTTGTTAATTATAGCCGATCCGCGAAAAGCCGATAGCTGAGGACTAAGAGACCATAAAAATACCCTAAACAAGGGGACAAGAGCGACAAAATACTGGCATAATGAGCAAGGCCGTCTGATTTTTTTCTGGCCCCATCCTTTCTATACTACATTCGTAATATAAGTAATTCTCTAGTTAGACTATGCGAACTCACTACTGTGGCGACCTTAGCGCGATCGAAATTGAAAAAAGTGTCACCCTCTTCGGTTGGGTCGATCGCCGTCGCGATCACGGTGGCGTTATTTTTATTGATCTGCGGGATCGCAGTGGTATTGTCCAGATCGTCAGTGATCCCCAACGAACTCCCGCTTCCTACCCCATCGCTGAAACCGTCAGAAACGAGTATGTCATCAAGGTGACGGGAACAGTCAGTCAACGTCCCCCCGAATCCCTTAACCCCCGCATTGCCACCGGAGAAATTGAAATTTATGCCAGTAGCATCGAGATTCTCAACGGGGTTACTAAACAACTGCCTTTTGTCGTCTCCAGTTCCGAAAGTGAATCGGTACGGGAAGATGTGCGCTTGCGATACCGCTATCTAGACCTACGCCGGGAGCGTATGAGTCAGAATTTACAACTACGTCACCAAGTTGTCAAGGAAATGCGCCGTTTTCTCGAAGATGAACAGCATTTTATCGAAGTGGAAACACCAATTTTAACTCGATCAACTCCCGAAGGAGCGCGGGATTATCTGGTTCCTTCCCGTGTCAACCCCGGCCAATGGTACGCTTTACCCCAATCACCGCAATTATTTAAGCAATTATTAATGGTGTCGGGAATGGATCGCTACTATCAAATCGCTCGCTGTTTCCGGGATGAAGATCTGCGTGCTGATCGTCAACCGGAATTTACTCAGTTGGATATGGAGATGAGTTTTCTCTCCTTAAGCGAGATTTTAGCCCTGAATGAGGCTTTAATCGCTCATATCTTCAAAAAAGTCAAAAATATCGATATAAGCCTGCCCCTGCCCCGTTTAACCTATGCTGAGGCTATGGATCGCTATGGGGTCGATCGCCCCGATACTCGTTTTGGCTTGGAATTGGTCAATGTGGCGGAGATTTTTGCCGATTCGGGATTTAAGGTGTTTTCAGGTGCGATCGCTAGTGGTGGGACGGTGAAAGTTTTACCGATTCCCAACGGTAACGAGGCGATTTCTAACGTCAGAATCAAACCGGGTGGGGATTTATTCAAAGAAGCCACCGATGCGGGTGCGAAGGGAATCGCCTACATCCGCGTGCGCGAGGACTACGATTTTGATACCATCGGTGCGATTAAAGATAACCTGACAGAGGCACAAAAACAGGCTTTAATCGAGAAGACTGGCGCAAAACCGGGGCATCTGCTCTTATTTGGGGCAGGAGATACCGATACAGTCAATAAATCCCTATCCCGCCTACGCTTAGTTTTAGGGGAACAATTGGGATTAATTGATCCCGAGAAAATCAACCTCCTCTGGGTGACGGATTTCCCGATGTTTGAATACAACGCCGAGGAAAAACGCCTAGAAGCATTGCATCACCCCTTTACTGCCCCTAATCCCGAAGATTTAGACGATCTAGCCCAGGCTCGCGCCCTAGCCTACGATATGATTTTTAATGGTATTGAAATCGGTGGCGGCAGTTTGCGGATCTATCAACGGGAAGTACAGGAAAAAGTCTTCGCTACCATCGGTCTATCCCCAGAGGAAGCCTATAATAAATTCGGCTTTTTGTTAGAAGCTTTTGAATACGGAACCCCTCCCCACGGTGGCATCGCCTACGGTTTAGATCGCTTGGTGATGTTGTTAGCAGGAGAAGAATCAATTCGCGATGTGATTGCTTTCCCGAAAACCCAGCAAGCTAGTTGTTTACTCACTTCTGCACCTTCAACAGTGGCAGCGAAGCAATTAAAAGAATTATCCGTTGCTTCTACCTACAAACCGCCATCCTAAGATTAGGGTGGGCAATGCCCACCTAATTTTTGCAAGTCTGTTGACACCATGCTCTTAAATTCTTTTCTGCCCTCACTTCATCCTCTTTAGCAGTGGCTAAAAATTCCTAGAGTTTAGTTTTGGGAACTAGGGGAAAAGTGCAGGGTAAGCGCATCTTAACAATCCTTGACAATTGTTAAGCAAAAATCGACCAAATGGGTCGAGTTCGCCCCCTACAAAATCGACCCGCCTAAGGGCGGGAAAGAAAAGAAAAAATAGGGAATGAGGGTAAAAGGGGAAAAAGGAAAAAGGGTTAGAGAGTTCTCCCGAAAATGCAGACTACCCGAAAACCGTAATTGTTGATGCGGTTGACGCGGCGGAAGTAGTAGTCGTAGCGAATCGCGGAACGGCAGTAATTCGGATTGTAGCCCCAGGAACCGCCCCGCAGAGGAGAACGATTATCATTACCATTTTCTATCCAGACACTGCCATCCGTCGGCGCACCGTCATAGTTATCGTGCCAAGTATCGGCGCACCACTCCCGGACATTGCCGTGCATATCGTACAGTCCAAAGGCGTTTGGGGGAAATTGTCCCACGGGAGTTGTTTCGCTTCGATATTCTCCGTTCGGTTCATCGGCGTAGGTATTAGTGGCATTGTAGTTAGCCAATTCCCCCGTAATGGTTTCCCCAAAGTAAAACGGGGTGGTGGTTCCAGCACGACAAGCGTATTCCCATTCCGCTTCACTCGGTAGTCGGTATTCCCGAACCGTTAGTTTTGATAATCTCGCACAGAACTCGATCGCATCGTACCAGTTGACTTGTTCCATGGGACGGCGATCGCTATGGGGACGGTATTTAAAATAGGCTGGGTTGAGATCAAGGTCTTGTTTAACTTTTAAATCCGTGCGAGAGGCGATCGCTTTCCACTGAGCCTGGGTGATGGGATATTTACCCATAAAGAAGGGTGGGACATTTACTTCATGTTGTGGTCTTTCCCTTCTAAATCCTTCCCAATTAAATTTTTTCACCAGTCTTTCGATTTCCTCATCTTCTGTTCCCATCAGGAAAGTTCCCCCCGGAATGGCGACCATTTCTAAGGTGATGCCTTTGCCCAGATCTTCCCTGAAATATTGGGACTGTTTCGACTCTTTTCTAATTTGCTCACCCTTCGCATTTACTCCCACCACCTCAAAGTTAAATACTGATAACAGTTGTTTTGGCTCTTCTGGTTCAAGCTTGAATTGATAGGTAATTGCTCTTTCTAGTTGCTCAAATCCGTCTTCTTCCCAATAATCAAGCCAGTGGAGGTCTCGCAGATTCAAGCCAACTTCTGCAAGTCGCAGATCAGGAATTTCGCATTCTTCTAACCTCATGGGAATAAAAAAAATTGTCCCCAGTAGCATCTGTCCCAAGGTATCAAGTGCAATCCTCAACTCCCGTTGGATGTATCCCTGTTTATTAGCCGATTTCGCTGACAGACAGGCGAGAAAAATCTGACTAGCTTTAATCGCCTTCGGAATTTCATCTCGCCAAATTTGACCCGGAATCAGGTCTTTTTTATCTAACCAAGGTTTATATCCCGCTTGCTTAAGGCGGTCATGCAGTGCCAAAACTGCTGGTTTGTCCTCACTAGCGTGAGCTAGGAAAATTTGGATCTCTGACTTTTTCATCGGAAATTTTGGGTCTGAAACCCCGCCGTTCTAGGTTGGCTTTACCGTCAAATATTAGCACATTTACACGATATATGCTAGAATGCGGGATATGGAAAAGCTATCGCTACCGATTTTACCCCACACCAACACAAGAGTCGCTATTGCGGCGCACATTGGGCTGTGTAAGATTAGTTTACAACAAAGCTCTCCACGAACGAACACAAGCTTGGTACGAAAGACAAGAAAGAGTAGGCTACGCTCAAACTTCTTCAATGTTGACCGATTGGAAAAAACAAGAAGAATTAAACTTTCTCAATGAAGTTAGCTGTGTACCTTTACAACAAGGGTTAAGACATTTACAAACAGCTTTCACTAATTTCTTTGCTGGTCGTACTAAGTATCCCAACTTTAAGAAAAAACATCAGGGAGGAAGTGCCGAATTTACCAAATCTGCTTTTAAGTTCAAAGACAAACAAATCTATTTAGCCAAATGCACAGAACCTTTACCTATTCGATGGTCAAGACAAATACCAGACGGATGTGAACCAAGTACAGTAACAGTCAGATTACATCCCTCAGGACGTTGGCATATCTCAATTAGATTTGATGACCCAACAATTAAGCCATTACCAGTAACAGATAAAGCCATCGGAATTGACTTAGGAATTAGTAGCCTCGTGATTACCAGCGATGGCGATAAAGTGTCTAATCCCAAGCATTTTAAAAAGCATTATCGGAGACTGCGAAGAGCAGCGAAAAATCTTTCTCGAAAACAGAAAGGATCAAAAAATCGGGAAAAAGCAAGAATCAAAGTAGCCAAGATTCACGCTCAAATCACCGATAGCAGAAAAGACCATTTACATAAGCTAACCACTCAATTAGTTCGTGAAAACCAAACGATTGTAGTTGAGAATTTAGCCGTCAAGAATCTGGTCAAAAACCCGAAATTATCTCAGGCAATATCTGACGTTAGTTGGGGAGAAATAACCCGACAATTAGCCTATAAATGCCGTTGGTACGGCAGAAATTACATCGAAATAGATAGATGGTTTCCTAGCTCTAAAAGATGTAGTAATTGCGGGTATATTGCTGAAAAAATGCCGTTAAATATTCGAGAGTGGGATTGTCCAGACTGTGGGACTCACCATGACCGAGATATTAACGCGAGTAAAAATATTTTGGCATCAGGGCTTGCGGTGTCAGTCTGTAGAGCGACCATAAGACCAGAACAGAGTAAATCTGTTCAGGCAGGTGCGGAACCCCGCAAGGGAAAGAAGCAGAAACCCAAATCGTGAGGTTTGGGAATCGCCGTCCGTTTTACGGCGGTGAGGATGTCAAAACTTTTTCTTATGACCACAAGTAGGGGAGAGCCAGATTAACTGGCATAAAATCTCTAAATAAACCATTTAATTGATTATTACTCATTCTTAATTCTCCTGAATACTGCCTACTGTCTCGGAGTCTCCTGACTACTGCCTACTGAATCCTCACCAACCACGACAATTTGGGATTTTCACAGCAAGTCCACTTTCTCACTTTCCCCACCCGTGACCTTTTTCCGTTAGATTATAAATGGATACAAAACTTAACATTTTATCCAGAATCTACCGAGAGGGCAGACCGTGCGGCCAGATACCCTAGAAAATAACCAGCATTCAGCCGATAATTCGCTAGTTCCCGAAGTTATCGCATTTAAACCCGAAATTGAGCCAGAGGAACCCGAATACTCGCCAAAACCGACAAAAACCAACTCTTGGCTATCGGGAGGAAGGGGTTTATTTATCGGCGTGGGATTGGGGGTTTTATTGACCCTAGGGGCGACTCGTTTCGCTAATCGACCCCAAACAGCCCAAAACCCCAATACTCAGCCCGTAGCGGCAAAAAATGAGGCACCAGCACAAACAGTAACCACCACTAGGGTGGAATCCACTGCCGTGGCCCGCACCCTGAAAGCGACTGGAAGCGTGGCAGCCTACGAATTAATCCCGATTCTTTCCCAAGCGACGGGACTACAAATCAAAGAAATCTTTGTCGATGAGGGTGATATCGTTAGCCAAGGTCAAATTCTCGCTCGTCTCGATGATACCGTCCTACAAGCGCAATTAACCCAAGCACAGGCAAATGTCGCCCAATCCCGGGCGCGTTTGGCAGAATTGCAAGCGGGTAGCCGTAAAGAGGAGATCGCTAGAGCTAACCAAACTATTCAACGCATAAAGGCTGAAATTAGTCAAGCTCAATCGGATTGGGATTTGGCTAAAAAACGCGTCCAGAGAAACCAAAGTTTAGAAGCGGAAGGAGCGATCGCCCGGGATCGTCTCGATGAGGTCCTCAATGAAGAAAGAAACAAAGCGGCGATCGTACAACAGACCCAATCCCGTTTAGGAGAAGCAGAGCAGCAACTAGCGCAATTGCAAGCGGGCAACCGTCCCGAAGTGATCGCCCAAGCTACAGCCCAATTAACGGAAGCTCAAAGCCGTTTAGCTATTGTTAAAGCTCAATTAAACGAGACGCGCCTGATTTCTCCGGTTAGTGGCAAAATTGCCGAAAGAAATGCTCGCATCGGGGACACCACCAACGGTCAAAATGCTCTCTTTAAAATCATCGAAAATGGGCGTTTAGAGCTAAGATTACGGGTTCCTGAGAATCAATTGCCCTTAATCCGCGTCGGAGCGCCCGTTACTATCACTTCCGATGCTAATAGCAGTTTAAAATTATCGGGACAGGTGCGCGAAATTAATCCCATCGTCGATGAGGCATCCCGTCAAGCAACGGTTAAAGTCGATTTAACCGACAATACAGGGTTAAAACCGGGGATGTTTTTACGAGGTGCGATCGTGACGAATACTAGCAATAGTTTAACCGTCCCCATGACCGCAGTTTTACCTCAAAAAGATAATCAAGCTCTAGTTTATTTAGTGGAACCTGATAACACTGTCACCGCCAAAACTGTGCAATTAGGTCAAATTATGCCGAATAATCGCGTGGAAATTCTTACGGGTTTACGAGCGGGCGATCGCATTGTGGTCAAAGGGGCAGCCTATCTCGGTGATGGCGACAAAATTACAGCAATCAGTAATCAGTAATCAGTGATCAGTAATCAGTAATCAGTAATCAGTAATCAGTAATCAGTGATCGGTAGCGGGGCAAACAGATGGAGAGTAAAGTTTATGATAAAGCTTATAAATTTGCCATTAGGATTGTTAAAGGCTATAAATATTTGTGTGAGACTAAACAAGAATATGTTTTGTCAAAACAGCTATTAAGGAGTGGCACTTCAATCGGGGCTAACATTGCCGAAGCTAATGGAGCTATTTCTCAAGCTGATTTTCGAGCTAAAATGTCAATAGCTTATAAGGAATGTCTAGAAACAAAGTATTGGCTGTCTCTATTGAAAGACACGAATTACATAGAGGAAAGAGCCTTTCAAAGTATCAATGATGATGCGGAGGAAATTGGTAAAATGCTTTGGGCTATTCTAAAAACCTGCCAAGAAAATACCAAAAACCAAAAACTGATAACTGATAACTTACCCACTGATAACTGATAACTGATAACTGATAACTGAAATTATGGCTTTTAATATTTCTAATTGGTCTATCAAAAATCCCATTCCGACGATCCTGATCTCCCTGGTTATGGCCGTAATGGGATACATTGCCTTTCTAGGATTAGGGATCGATCGCTCTCCTAACATCGACATTCCGGCCGTGATTATCACCGTTAATCAACCCGGCGCCGGTCCAGAGGAATTGGAAACCCAAGTCACCAAAAAAGTCGAGGATGCGGTGGCTGCTTTGGGTAATATCGATCAAATTACTTCTACTATTAACGAGGGCAGCAGCACCACCACCGTTAACTTTATCCTTGGCACTAACAGCGATCGCGCTACCAATGATGTACGCAATGCCATAGCGCAAATTCGGCAGGATTTACCCCAAGATACTAATGATCCAATTGTCCAACGTTTAGAATTTGCCGGGGGTGCGGTGATGAACTATACCATCTCCTCCCCGAAAAGATCGATCGCCGAATTAAGTGATCTAGTTGATCGTCAAATTGGCCGCGCTTTAACGGGAGTGCCGGGGGTAGCACGAGTCGATCGCGTTGGGGGAGTCGATCGAGAAGTGCGTGTAGATTTAGATCCCAGTCGTCTGATCGCCTACGCTATCACGGCCACGGCGGTTAATGACCAAATTCGCAGTTTTAATATTAATTTACCCGGGGGGCGATCGGAAATCGGTGGTAGTGAACAAACCGTCCGCACCCTCGGCAGCGCTGAAACGATCGAAGATTTAAGGAATTATCAAATCTCTTTACCTAACGGTGATACCGTCCCCCTAAGCAATTTAGGGACAGTTAGCGATAGTTCCAGTGATCCTCGACAAATGGCCCTCTTAGATGGGCAGCCAGTGGTGGGTTTTTCGATTTTACGGGGGACTGGCAGCACCTTGGTGACGGTAGAAACAGCAGTGCGCCAAGAAATCGAGAATTTAAAGAAAAAACTGCCCGAAGATATTAAATTTCAATTAATTTTTACCCGTGCTGACTCAATTCGTGCTAGTTACGAAAGCCTTCTGAGCGATCTGATCATCGGTTGCATCATGACGGTGATCACGGTGGGTCTATTTTTAGGCAATTGGCGTGCCACGATTATCACGGGTTTAGCCCTGCCTTTGTCGATTTTCCCGACTTTTTGGGTGATGCAGTCCCTAAATTATACCCTTAACGGTATGACCCTACTGGCCTTAGCTTTAGCTTTGGGTAATCTGGTGGATGATGCGGTGTGTATGGTGGAGGACATCGATCAACATTTAGCTATGGGTAAAAAACCCCTGCAAGCGGCCTTTGATGCCTCAAAAGAGATTGGATTAGCCGTTTTAGCCAGTGCGGCGGCAATTATAGCAGTATTCCTGCCGGTTGCTTTTATGGGCGGTGTGCCGGGCCAATTCTTTCAACCTTTCGGCGTTACGGTGGCGGTTTCTACCCTATTCTCCAGTTTGATCGCTGTCACCGTCACCCCGATGTTAAGTGCCTATATTCTACAGCCGAAAAAGCTGAAAACTGGTGATAATAATCCTTCCTCGCGCCCCCGTTTTCGTCCCTACAAAAGTTTGTTAACTTGGGCTTTACGTCATCGAATCCTGACTTTATTGGCGGCTTTGGCCTTTTTTATCGGTAGTTTACAGTTAGTTCCCTTGATTCCAAAAGGGTTATTTAGTTCCGGGGATACTGGATTAAGTACAATAAGCCTAGAATTGGCTCCCGGTGCGACTTTGAATGATACTGTTGCCGTGGCTAATCAGGTGAATAGTTTACTGCAAAAAAATCCCGCCGTCGCTAATGTTTTGGCTATTCCGGGAGATTCGGGACGGGTAAACACGGGGTTAATATATGTTAATTTAGTTCCTAAGGAACAGCGATCGCTAACTCAACGGCAATTTGAGGAACAAACCCGTCGGGATTTCCAGAAGATACCGGGGGCTAGAGTGACTTTTCGGGCGCAGGGGGGAGCAGGAAGCACTAAGGATGTGGCTATTATTTTAAAAAGTGAAAATGGCGATATTTTAACCCAAACTGCCCAAAAATTAGAGCGAGAAATGCGAGCTTTACCCGGTTTTGTCGAGGTCAGTTCCGGGGTAAGTTTAGTTAAACCGGAGATCATTATTCAACCGGATACCGTGCGGGCTGCCGATCAGGGAGTCTCAGTCAGAGCGATCGCCCGTACTGCATCTTTAGCTTTAATTGGCGATAATGAGTTTAATTTAGCTAAATTTAACCTTGCTGACCGACAAATTCCCATCCGGGTGAAAATTGCCAATGATGGACGCAGTGAGATAGAAACTCTGCAAAATTTGCGCGTTCCTAGCAGTAATGGGACGTTAGTACCGCTTAACTCGGTGGCGACAATTAGCTTAGGTAGTGGACCTGCGGAAATTCAACGCTTTAACCGTCAACGTCAGGTTAATATTGGAGCTAATTTAGAGGGAGTTTCGTTGGGAAGTGCGGTGACACAAATTCGCGCTTTACCAATCATGAAAAACCTACCCCCAGAGGTGACAGAAGAACCCTTTGGTGATGCTCGTATTATGCGCGATATCTTCGCTCGTTTTTTGGGGGCGTTAAGTTTAGCAATTATTTCTATCTATGGGATTCTGGTCTTATTGTATAACAATTTCCTCTATCCCTTAGCGATTTTAACTTCCCTTCCCTTATCGATTGGTGGTACTTTAATCGCTCTTTTAATTACCCAAAAAGAGTTAGGTTTATACGCTTTAATTGGCATAGTTTTACTGATGGGATTAGTCACTAAAAATGCGATTCTGTTAGTAGATTTTGCCTTGAGTGGTCTTCAGGAAGGGAAACCGCAATTTAAGGCGGTGATTGATTCGGGAGTCTCTCGTTTACGACCAATTATTATGACCTCCGTTTCCACAATTGCCGGGATGTTACCGATTGCTTTAGCTTTAGGTGCAGATGGGGAAATTCGCGCACCGATGGCGATTGCCGTTATTGGTGGTTTTACCACTTCCACCCTATTAACTTTGGTGGTTGTGCCGGTAATCTTTACTTATATCGATAGTTTTTACTATTGGTTCCGGGGATTATTTGTTAAACAAAAACCCAAGTCGATTTAGTACAGAAAACGGGTTTCTCCGAGAAACCCGTTTTCTACTCATGCAGAAGGCAAAAATGGGAATAAATAATCAGTCTTTAATAACCAGATTTAGTATAAAATATCTTGCTGAAAGCTTGAGAAAAAACCCAGAGAAACTAACCCATGAATCCCTTGAAAGTCACACATCAAACTCTATCCCTTCCCCCATGGGCTGCGGTACTTGGGCCTGGGGAAATCGTCTTCTCTGGGGTTATGATGAGAGTATGGATAGCCAGTTACAAGCGGTTTTTAATCTCTGCGTCGAGCGGGGTGTCACCCTATTTGATACGGGAGACTCCTACGGCACAGGCAAACTCAACGGACAGAGTGAGAAGCTATTAGGACGCTTTACAGGGGAATATACCGGTTATAACGCTGATCATATCCGTATTGCTACCAAACTCGCCCCTTATCCTTGGCGTTTAACCCGTCATGCCATGGTGAAAGCTTGTCAAGCTTCGGCAACCAGACTAGGCCGCCCGGTGGATTTAGTGCAAATGCACTGGTCAACGGGCAATTATGCGCCATGGCAGGAGGGAGGATTATTAGACGGATTGGGGGATTGTCTGGAAAAGGGGTTAGTTAAAGGGGTGGGTTTATCCAATTTTGGACCGAAAAGATTGAAGTCTGCCTATCAAAAGTTTGCCAGTCGCGGCATTCCTATTACCAGTTTACAGGTACAGTATTCTCTCCTTTCTACCTATCCTCTCGCTGACTTGGGATTAAAGGAACTATGTGAGCAATTGGGTATTAAAATTATTGCCTATAGTCCCTTAGCTTTGGGGTTATTAACCGGGAAATATCGAGATAATAAAAACTTACCCCCAGGATTACGTCGCTTCCTTTTTGGTCAATTAATTCCCGCTATTTCGCCTCTGATGAGTTGCCTAGAAGTTATCGCCCAAGCTAAAAATAAAACTATTAGCCAAGTTGCCTTAAATTGGTGTATCTGTAAGGGAACAATTCCTATACCCGGAGCTAAAAATGTTCGGCAAGCTGAGGATAATTTAGGCGCTTTAGGATGGAGTTTAGACAGTGGGGAAATAACAGAATTAGATAAAATTGCCGCAGGTTTAGATAAAAAAATGGTGCAAAATATCTTTCAAACTAAGTAGGGTTTGCTGAATAAATCTAAAAACTTTGCTGGATAAGGCTTTTAGACTTTTTTGACCTCAAAAAGTGCCGACCATTGGAGTGATTGGGGGGAAAATCCCTGGACTTTTTCCCTGAAAATTAGGTAATTGACCAGGTGAAAATGGGTAAAACCCCACACCCCACACCCCACACCCCACACCAGGAAAAACTTTTTCAGCAAACCCTACTTATCTTGAGAGACCAATTTTAAGCTAGGACGGGGTTGGATTGTTCCCCCGTAAGCGACGGCAGTATGGGGAGATAGGACAAGATGAGGAGATATACCCAAAGAAATTCGATAGATTTCCCCAGCTTTATCCATTAATTGCTGTTTAACTGGCTCTTTCGGCAAATTTTGCCGCCAAGCTAGGGGAATCCCCTCGATACCGTTGTACAATCCCGCCCAAATCCCCGCTAAAGTGGTGGTTAATTGCCGTTGATAGGGACTAGAATTAGCGCGACGCACGCTCACGGCGAAATCCTCGGTCGTTTGCAGAAAAGTATAGAGAGAAGCTGCGATGGCAATTCCTAAAGGTGAGATATCTTTCGCCCAAGCCGATAAAATGGACTCTAGGGGATGATTCTGTCCTAAAGCTGACTGAATCTGCTCTAATAGCTTATTCTTGGGGTTAATAGTTAGTAGTTGCCCCATTAACTGATTTAAAGGCCTTTTTCCCTCTAATAACAGACCTACTGCCTCTCCCCAAATTATCGCTTCTTGTCGGGTTAACTCGGAAATTAAGCCCTTTTTCAGCCAAAAATTTAATCTAGCTTGCCAACGTTCCCCATGGTCAGGCCAGGTTAAAATCTCCGGCAACAGCACAAATAATAACGCCGATTCCGACTGCTGCCTAGCTTCGATCGCAATGGGCAAATCTTCCTGAGATTGCAGAGCTTGTAAAAGCAGGGTCGTGCTTGGTGTAGCCTCATAGTTAAAGGCTGGTATTAGGGGTTGATTATGCAAGGATTCCCCAATATATGCCCCGATTAACCCTCCCTGAAGGCGATCGAGGGGTGAAAAAACCTTTTGCATAAATTAGCTCAATTTGCCCGGTAGGTGACTTCCTCGACTTTGCCCGGTTGCCCCAGTTGTTTAGCATGGGCATTATTAACGGCAACGTAAACCCCGCCGGCATTACCCGCCCTCACGGTTAATTCTCGGTTTGCTTGCCAAGTGCGATGGCTTCCTTGGGGCAGTACACCCTCAAATTCTGTCTTGCCATCCACCACCACCCGCAGCCAGCAGTCATCCTCCAGTTTTACCCCACCACCAGCTGCTGATTATTGCTGGTTTTGTTGGCTACCGGTTGAAGGGGATTGCTTTTCGGTTGGACAATTTGCTGTTGTGGCAAGGAAGGCGGCGGTAAGCGATTCGATTGCAGTACCGATTTTTGCAGGACGTGGGATAGGGTTTGTACGGAACCAATAACTAAGATTAAATAGAGAAAATAGAGATGAATCGGGCGAATTTGAAGACTCGGCAGCGATAAAGACGGTTTTGTTCCCCTGAAAAAGTTATTGACCTTGGTGGGAAAACGCCGACTAATCGCCTCACCATCCAGGGACAGACTATCAGCAAATTGTTTGATTAACCAACGAATATAAATCGGTTCGGGCAATGACTCCAAATCCCCCGCTTCCAGCGCTTCTAGACGATGGCGCGGGATTAAGGTTTTCTGGGCAATTTCCTCGAGAGAAAGGGACTGTTCTAGGCGATTTTTTTGCAAATAAACGCCGATTTCCAGTAATTTGGTGCGCTGTTTATGCTGGGGGTCGAGTTGTGATTGGAGAAGGCGAAACATATCGCTATTAGGGGCTGACTTTCAGCTTAGTTAATCTGGTTCTTTAAATATTTCAGTTCATCAAGGGTTAAAAAACGGTAATCACCCAAGGGTAAGGGGGAATTATTACCGGAGTTTAGTTGAATACGACCGATAGCACTGCGATGAAGTTTCAGGACGTGATAACCTAATTCTTCGGCTACAGAGCGAATCTGCCGATTTCTTCCCTCCACTAAAATAACTTCTAGTAGGGTTTTTTGGTCGGTTTGCTTGAGTATCTCAACCTGTGCGGGTAAGGTTTTTTTTCCCCCTAAGAGGATACCTTCTCGCCAACGCTGGAGAGCAAGTCTATCAATCGCACCATCTAGCCAAACCCGATAGGTTTTGGGCAAATGATAACGGGGATGGGTGAGGGTGAGGGTGAGTTGACCGTCGTTGGTGAGGAGTAAAGCCCCAGTGGTGTTAATGTCCAACCTTCCTACGGGATGTAACCCCGTCTCGCTGGCGAGGGAGTCGGGCAAAAGGTCAATCACCGTCGGCCGGTTTTGCGGATCCTTACAGGTAGAAACCACACCAATGGGTTTGTTGATTAGTATATACAATCTTTGGGGACGATTGCCCGGTTCAATTTTTTTTCCGTCTATCTCTAGGTGATCTTTTTCGGGGTCGGCTTTTTCTCCTAACTGCACGATTTTGCCATTCCGTCTCACCCGGCCGGCCACAATCATCTCCTCCGCCCTTCTTCGGGAGGCAATTCCCCACTGGGCAAGGATTTTCTGGACTCTCTCCGCCATTTTTTTTGTTTTTAACCCTTTCTATCTCCTATTATAGGCATCCTAAAAGGGTTTTTTCGCCCAAAAAGTGAAGAAAAACCGAATATCTCCGGCTGCCTCTTGGATTTTTTTCTTGGAAAACTTCTCAAAAAAAAAGGAGTGATCCCTTGACTTGGGCGCTGGCTTCGGTTACAATTTTCTTATAATGGGAATCTGTTTATATTTTTTTTGGTTGCCAACACTCGATTGTATATAAAGTCTTATAAAAATATCATCTCAAAAAGCCGTGAAAAAAGCAAGCAAAATTTTGCCGACAATTGTTAAAAAAGTCGGGTTAATTTTCCTTACGGGGGGATATGACTTTAAACGGGTTATTTCTCGGTTATCCAAGCGGTAAACTTTGATTGATGATGAATTGGGGACGTAAGTGACGGAGTTTGCGTCTCTTTGTTATAATTCAAAGGCTAGGCTATAGTAACTCTTCATAAACACCGATAATTTTGGTCAAAGATGTAAAAAAATGAATATTGAACTCGTGGAATCTCTAGTTAATGCAATTAAATCCTTGGCTCTTCTGGTTTCTGTGTGTAAACGAGGTCTATACTGATAGTTTCTTCTTTCAAAATAGTCCTAAAAGTCTTGCCCAGTAAGCATTTAACCTTAGATAAGCAAAAATTATCACACAAAGTCGAGAAGAGCCAATCCTTGTCCCTAGAAGAACAGGAATTGTTAGGAAAAAAACTCAAAGATCACCCCTCTTGGTAAATTGCATTAGAACGAATTGACGCGACTCGAAAAGCTATTTATGAACGTCGTCAGGGAAAACCATTTGAAACCGATGTTACTGAAATTATTCATCAAATGAGAGAAGAAAGAGATCAGCAATTGATGGAAGAAATTGTGAATGAATAGAGAAAATAATGACTAATACATTTATCTGTGTTGATTCTAGTTTTATAGTTCGTTTAACAACGGTTGAACCTTCTGTAACAGTGTATCGTCCATCATGCCCTGCCCGGAGATCGAGAACCTCAGGACATTCATGTATGGGTTCTGGTCGTTGCCGTATTGAAGCGTATAGCTCGCGTTGGGCGCGATCGATGCGCTGACATAGTTGCCGTCCTTTGACGGTTCGGAGCCATTCCGCCCGATGATGGTCACGTTGAGGGTGAATGGTGTGGAGTTGTGGATCGTCTTGCTACCGCTCATCGGAAATTTTGGGTCTGAAACCCCGCCGTTCTAGGTTGGCTTTACGTTAGAATTAAAAGGCCAGTCTCGAAAACCAAGTGGACGGCGCAGCACCTTGAAAACTCGGCTTAGGGGGTTCCGACCAGAAAAGCTTGGCCGGGTAAAAAGTCGCGCGCAACAAGTACAAGAAGCTATAGGCGGTCAACGTACCGTGGGACACAGGGAATCGGGCTTCTGAAATGGGGCGAAAGTCTGTGGACTCTGTGTAAGACAGTACATGGTTTTTTAACTGTGGTATGCGACGGTGGTGGAAGCAGAAACTTAAATCGTGAGGTTTAGGAATCGCCGCACTTTTAGGGCGGCGAGGATGTCAAGTTGGTTTTCCTGTTCGTGGATAGAGTGGATAATTGGACATTGGACAAAATATGAATTTCTGTCTTCCGTCCTTACAACCTTAAGACGATCCCGCAACCTCATTGGTGAATTTTTTGAGTTAGCACCTATTTTTTCTCTCTCTCTACTCACTCCATGATTCCCACTTGTAGCAATAGCTGACGTTCCTCAACTCTGTCTTTACGGTTTAACTGTAATAATCGAATCGTAACTTGACCAACAGCAGTTAAAGGCATAAATTCAGCCTCATTGAAGTAAAAATGTTCATTCCACCGATCTTGACGAGGATGGTACAAGGGAACGATTTTACCAGTTTCTAGATCGACAGAAGCTAGATCGCTCCCCTTGTGCTTGTTACACAGAGTACAGGATAGGGCTAAATTTTCTGCTTCAGTTCGTCCACCATGTTTTTCTGCAATAATATGGTCAATCTCATGGGGCGCAAAAGTAGCTACATCAGGAATCAGACAATATTCACAACACCCCTTGGCTCGTTCGTAAACCTGTCTTCGTAGCACAACAGGAATATAGGTTTTGCTCATGGGGTTTGAGAATCCTTAAGCTTCAAAAATGCCCTAGCTTTCGCCATTCTGACAATATGCTCTAAATATTGATAATGTTGCCATAGCTTTTCCTCGTCAGGAGTCAAACCCCCTGTCCGATTTTTCTCTAAGAGCAGAGATAATTGAGCTTGTAAGGCTTCTGTGGGACGTAGTGCAATAATAGCTTCAGGATTGGGAAGACTCGCCAAAAATTCCAAGACTTCAGCTATTCCCGAAAAACCTTCTTGAGTAATAGCCTTAAATTCTCGCAACCCTAACGCTAGGATTTGCGGTAGCTTATCTTCAACGGAGTGAAGCTGTATCGCAACATCATCAGGTAGATCAAAGGTCACTTGCATATACTTTTCCTTCTGGAATCTTTCTGGCGTTTAATCTATTCTGGGTTGTTGACATTTTATTAATTATAGCAGTTGCAGTGAAACAGCGAAGTCATTAAAAAAGCGATCGCACTGCTCTCCTAGTGCGATCGCCGATCTTGTAGGGTGCGTGTTTGCGGCGATAATCTTTCACAAAAAACCAAAATTAACAATCCGCGCCCCACGCACCAACTTAATTAGGGCTTGCTGAATAATGGTAAAACCCTTTTAAAATAAAGCTTTTGACCTGTTAAAGTCCGATGTTAGTGCAAGAAAATAGGATTGGGACTTTCAAAAACCTTGCATTATCCTTCTTGTAGTACATTAATTGGTACAAAAAACAAGGGCAACAAAGCCTGAAACGACCGGCTACTGACGACCGGCTACTGACTCCTACCCCCAGGAAAAACTTTTTCAGCAGACCCTAATTATTAAATTGGTGCGTTACGCTTTGGCTAACGCACCCTACTGGACTGTTTCAGCTAAAATAGGGCAATAGATTTGGCTCTTCTGGTTTTCGTGTGTTAATTTTTGTTATGAATTAAAGCAAGCAAACAGCTTAAGTCGAAGATGTTCAAAATTGGTAAATCCATAACTCATTCTTTTAATAAGCTTTATTTTGGTATTCATTCCCTCAATTAATCCGTTGGTTGTCTGATTTTCAAAGTAATTACAAATACCTGGCAAATGCTTCTGGATCATCCTGGCACTACTTTCATATAATATCCCGCCTATTCTTATCCATTTTTCCAATTTTCTCTCAGCACCTCTGAACGTTCTACTACTTTGATAAATTTGTCTAATTTCTTCTTTCATTTCCCAGGCTATTCCTAAGCATGGATGTTCTTTCAGAATAACTTCTAGTTGTTGTTTTTGCTCGTCCTTTAAGTCCTCTTTATTCTTCCATAATAAATGAGGTAATCCTTTTTCATGCACCCCCATTAACTTTCTCAATTTATTAAGCTCGTCATTGATGATAGCCATTACATGAAAACGGTCATAGATGATTTTAGCATTGGGAAATAATTCCTTGATCACTGCTGTAAATCCTGACCACATATCGACGCTCACTTCTTTCACTTTCTCCCGAACTGCGTCTGGCTGTGCTTTTAAGGCTTCCATTAATTCTTCTTGCTTATGTCCTTTAATCACATCTAGTAAAATTTTCTTGTCCATATCTACGACCGTTGTGATGAAATCTTTATGTCCTTTTAAGTTACTAAATTCATCTAAGCTTATTCGTTCTGGTGCTTCCCACTCTTCCTTTTCTAGTTCTTTAGCACAGTGATTAAATATTAACTCAACTTCTGACCATCCTAACCCTTCTTCTCGACTTATTTCTTCGATGCTACAATTTTTTACTCTCTCATAAATCATCGATTCATAGCGAATTGTATGATGCTGTCTTAATCTCATAAAACTCAGTCTTTCGCTGATATACTTTTGGCACTTTTGACAATGAAACTGACGGCGTGGTACTTCTAAATATACTGGATTACCTAATATTGACAAGTCTCTGACTAGATTATACTCTGTCTGATTGATTCTGTCTAAGGTTTGATGGCAATTCGGACATTCAATTGTTTCATTTAAAAGAGCAAGCTTTAGGAAAATTGTCTGAGCAATTTTTTGATAATTGACCACTGTTACATTTGGTAAATCGAGGAGTTGATCAAAATTTATCCACATAACCCACCTCCTGTTCTGTGTTACTATTATACCATGCTCACACAGAACCTAGAAGAGCCTAGATTTCGGCTTAAAGTCTTAGATTATAGAATTTATAGCATTTTTCTAATACACCAAATTAGCTGAAACAATCCACTACGATTTATGTTTTTGTTTGTGGCGATTATCTCTGAAAAAAAACCTAAATTAACAATCGGCTGTAACAGATCAACTTTATTATTAAATTGGTGGGCTAATTCTTTGTACCAATCCCATCACACAAAGGCCTATCTTCCTTGCTGACATTAATATTATTCTCTAAATAAACCCGCACCCAATCGCAACTACGCCCCATTAAAGCATCTAAATCCCATAAATCCCAGTCTGTTTCTACATTCCAGAGTTTGATAGTTTTGTCATAACTACCGCTCACCAAAGTCTTGCCGTCGGGACTAAAATTAGCAACATCTCAATAAATGCTGGTAAGGAAGCCGAAGTCAACCTAGAAAATGAACCCGCACTCGTGAGAAAGCATCGACTTAGGTTGCACTGAGGACGAAAATCTGCTTTAACTTAAGGATATGCTTCTTCCCATCGAGATCCCTGAAAGCGAACGCACCCCCTTGCTCAACTGGTTGCTGAACCTGGTGGCCGAGCAAAAACAGGTGGGTGGTGATTCGGTAGTAGTGATGGCGGCTTAATCCTTTGCTTTGCTGTGCATTGTAGTCATGGATAAAATACCAAAGGGTTCCCCAACGTGATTCTCCATTTTTTTAGAGAAAGATAGACTCTCTCTCACCAACCGAGAAATCCTTTGTCGAAAGGTATTATTTAATCTTTCAATAGGATTGGTTTGACCAGTTTCTTTTCCGACCGGTCGATGACGTTTACGAGGAATTACTGTCTTATAGGACTCCCAAAAGTCTGTGTAAGCAACCGCGCATTGTCGGTAAACACCGGGTAAACTAGCCCCAAAGTTTTTTGGCTGATTGACGACTCCTATCTCCGCGCATAGCCACCAATAATTTCCCTTGTATTTCTATCAATTAACTGCCAAATATGGCTCTTCGGTTTGTGTTATGCAATGGACGGGGGATATAAGGGATGGAACCCTTATGTAGAAAAGCATTTGGCCATTTTTGTCAATTGTTTTTGATCTAGAGCGAACTAATCAATTAAATCTCTTACCAGATAAGGATTTAGTCGATTTATGCCCCCATATCGAATCATACCAAGTAACGAAGAACCCCAAATATAAACCTTTATCGTCTTAGAAAAAACCAAAGACCACATCTCATCACATTCTATAACCAATTTACCTTTTGGTTTGTCCGAACCCTTGATTTGACCGGGGACAGCCGCCAGTTTATTGTTGACATAATTTTGTAAACATGACCAACTTACCCCTGTTACTCTAGCAATTCCTCGTCAGGAAATTCGTTCGAGCAAGAGTTGATCAATTAATTGTTTGGTTTCGTCAGAGACGGTTTTATTAGTGGGATTGATCACCAACTGACGACCACATTCTTTCCCTTGACGTTTGGGTTTTCCCTTAGGAATAGAACCATTCTTGATAGTATGGTGAGAACCACAACGCTTGACAGGGGAATAGAGGTGAACTAGGGGGGGTACTTTGTTCGGCGCTAGACTGATATTTGAGTAAGCCAGACAGGAGCCAGAAAAAGATATTTATCAGAAAAGTCATGAGCAAGCTAGAGGTTTAAAGACTGAGCGGGTTCCAATTATTTTTATTAATAAATATTTTACACAATTCATACCAGGTAAGCAAGAGAGCTACGCCACTACTACCGAATCATTACCGACCAGCGCTTTGATCAGATTTTTGGGCGGCGCTACCCCCATCATGTTAGCCTCAATCTCGCCTTGGAACAGTCCTGTGTTCACAAACAGGAGTTACTGCGAGTGTTAGATGCCGCCCAAGTCCCACTCCATACCAAGGGGGCTGAATCTGACATCCGAGAGTATGTGACTCGGCGCTTAGTGGGGGAACCCGCCATGACGATGGCCGTCGAGATCGGGATACCTTTACGGGACTGAAAAAGACTTGCCGGAAGTTGGCAGTTTCTTTCTGGCAATATTTGCTGTCCCGCTGTTTGGGGGATAAAACCGTTTCCTATCTGCCGGAGCTGCTCAGAGCGGGGGCCTCTCCCCAGAACGGTCTCAGCCTGGAAGTTGGTCATTAGCTAGACACTACCTAACAGCCACAGGCGATAGGCTGAGAGGCCACAGAGGCTGCCGTGGCTTTCATCTTACCTCTCAGCGGTTTTTGAGATTTTGCCTTTAGATTATTATATTCACGAAGTGGTTGCTCTAGGAATGCTGGAAATTTATCGAGGTCAACGTTCAGAACCTTCTGCCTTTTCTCGTTTTCAAGTCTCCTTGGATGGCGCACGACAACAACGATTGATAGCTATTAGTATTGGCTCGGCTCTTCTCGACTTTGTGTGATAATTTTTGCTTATAGAATCGTGAAATATTTACTGGGAAAGACTTTTAGGACTATTTTGCTGAAGAAACTATCAGTATAGACCCCGTTTCCACACAGAAACCAGAAGAGCCTTGGCTCTTGGTTAGAGAACGAAATTCAACAAAACTACGGTTCTTTTTTTGATCAAGAATCTCGCTCAATTTCCGAGGTACTACCAATGATTGAAAATCTTCTCACTAACAAACTTAATAGTAATTATTGGCTAGAGGATGAAATTAGAGAAAACCTCAGCTATAAAAGCTATCAACAACCGGACAAGATAGCGGAGGCCATTAGACTAATTTCAGCCAAGAAATTGTGGGAAGAAGTGGCCGGCAAACTAAATAAACCAGCTAAAGATATTAAAAGCCAACTTAGCGCAATTGTTGATCGAAGGAACCAAATCGCCCTTGACATCCTCGCCGCCCTAAAAGTGCGGCGATTCCTAAACCTCACGATTTAAGTTTCTGCTTCCACCACCGTCGCATACCACAGTTAAAAAACCATGTACTGTCTTACACAGAGTCCACAGACTTTCGCCCCATTTCAGAAGCCCGATTCCCTGTGTCCCACGGTACGTTGACCGCCTATAGCTTCTTGTACTTGTTGCGCGCGACTTTTTACCCGGCCAAGCTTTTCTGGTCGGAACCCCCTAAGCCGAGTTTTCAAGGTGCTGCGCCGTCCACTTGGTTTTCGAGACTGGCCTTTTAATTCTAACGTAAAGCCAACCTAGAACGACGGGGTTTCAGACCCAAAATTTCCGATGAAGCTGATATATACTTTGCACGGCTACAACTTGCATTTTTTACTCAAGGACAATAATATAGTTTAAGAGTCATAACTAGAAGCAAAGCACTCATTAAAAACATGATTAACCTAGAATTCACGGAAGAAGAAAAGAACTCACTGTATTATGAAAGATTTCATCATCCCCATCCCCGGGTTCAACTGAAGATGGAAGTTCTCTGGTTAAAAAGCCAAAAGATACCGCACCAAAAAATTTGTCAGTTAGCAGGAATCTCGCCAAATACCTTATTAACCTATCTTCGAGATGAGCAAGAGGGCGGAATAGAAAAATGAAAAGAAATCAACTTCTATCGCCCTAAAAGTGAATTAGAGTCTCAAAAAGAAACCCTCAAAAAATACTTCGAGAAAAATCCACCAGCCACAATAAATGAAGCTGTATATAGGATAGAAGAATTGACGGGAATAAAACGAAGTCCTACCCAAGTAAGAAAATTCTTAAAATCCTTGGGAATGAAATGTTTAAAAATAGGTTCTCTTCCTTCTAAAGCTGACCCAGATGAACAAGAAGAATACAAAGAAAAAAAGCTAGAACCCAGACTAAATGAGGCTAAAGAAGGAAAAAGGGCTGTTTTTTTTGTTGATGCCGCTCACTTCGTCATGGGAGCATTTCTCGGTTTTGTTTGGTGTTTTGAGAGACTTTTTGTTAAGTCACCGAGCGGGCGTAAACGCTTCAATGTTTTAGGAGCATTAAATGCAATAACTCATGAAGTTATTCTGGTAACATATGACACTTATATTACGGCAACTCAAGTCTGTGAACTCCTTGAAAAAATAGCTGCTTTAGAACTAATGATTCCCATCACTCTAGTCTTAGATAATGCCCGCTATCAAAAATGTAAAATTGTTGAAGAATTAGCTCTTTCTTTGTCAATATAACTGCTCTATCTGCCGTCTTATTCACCTAATCTAAATTTAATTGAAAGGCTGTGGAAATTGTTCAAAAAGAAATGTTTATATGGTAAATATTATGAAAACTGTTCTGACTTTTCTTCAGCCATTTATGAATGTTTGAATGATGCCCATTTGAAACATAAAAAGGCTCTTCGGTTTGTGTTATGCAATGGACGGGGGTTATAAGGGATGGAACCCTTATATAGAAAGGCATTTAGCGATTTTTGTCAATTGTTTTTGCTCTAGAGCGAACTAATCAATTAAGTCTCTTGCCAGATAAGGATTTAGTCGATTTATGCCCCCCTATCGAACCATACCAAGTAACGAAGAACCCATAAAAAAGAACTGGATTCCTTGCTGATTCTACGATTTCAGAAGTTTAATAAATCTCAGATTATGAACGTCTAAAGTATAGACCCGAGTTATGGAATCGGCAGTCGCTGGAATATCGATGAAAATATGGTTAATGATGCCGTTAACTTTATAGAACAGCTTGTTGAAAATATCCATCAGGTACTTGAGGACATCCACTAGCCGAGAATTTCCCCGGCAGTCCAGCAATAAATACTTATGATTTCTCAGGAAATTATAACAATTATTAAATAATGTGTAGTTTTGTATACTGATGTCAAGAACTTAGCTACAATATAAAGTGGCGTAAGATATATAGAGATTAGCTAGTGAGTCGGCATCAAGACAGTCAAACTGACCGGAAACGAGAAGAAACACAGTTCACTCCTTACAGTGCAGAAGCGATCGCTCAACAATACCGTTACAAACCTTGGCAATTGTTCGGTCGCGCTTTCGTGATTACTTGGTCTTTAGGATTATTTCTCCTCAGTCTCCTCTGGGACAAATGGACAAAGCAAGAAGAAGCCAATAAATACCAGCGTGCCAGCGAACTTAGGCAAATTCTCACCTGTTTGGGTCCCACCTTCATCAAAGTCGGTCAAGCTCTCTCTACCCGCCCCGACCTCGTTCGCAAAGACTTTTTAGACGAATTAGTTAAACTACAAGACCAACTTCCCCCCTTCGATAACGACATCGCTTTTGCCCTTATCGAGACAGAATTGGGAATGCCTGTAGAAAAAGCCTATCGGGAAATATCCCCCACCCCTGTGGCTGCCGCTAGTTTAGGACAGGTTTACAAAGCTATTCTACCCACCGGCGAAGAAGTAGCCGTTAAAGTGCAAAGACCGGGGCTGCGGGCGCTTTTAAGCCTCGATTTATACCTAATGCGCTGGGCTGCCCAAAAATTCGGTCCTTTATTACCCCTCAATCTCGGCCACGACCTCACCCTGATTGTCGATGAATTCGGCACCAAACTCTTTGAGGAAATCGACTATCAAAACGAAGGTCGCAACGCTGAAAAATTCGCCACCAACTTCCAAAATAACCCCGAAGTTAAAGTTCCCAGTATCTACTGGCGTTATAGTGGTCGCCGCGTCCTCACCCTGGAATGGATTGATGGCTATAAACTCACCGATACCGAGAATATCAAAGCTTTAGGATTAGACCCCAATAGTATCGTTAAAATCGGCGTAACCTCTGGATTACAGCAACTCCTCGAACACGGCTTTTTCCACGCTGATCCCCATCCGGGTAATCTTTTCGCCACTTTTGATGGTCGCATGGCCTATATCGATTTTGGCATGATGGACCAGTTAGAGGAGGAAACTAAAGAAACCCTCGCTAGTTGCGTCGTCGATTTAATTAACAAAGACTACGAAAACCTGGCCGCCAACTTTGTCAAACTGGGATTTTTAACCCCAGAAACCGATATAAAACCAATTATTCCGGCTCTAGAACGGGTTTTAGGCAATGCCATCGGTCAAAGGGTCGGTGACTTCAATTTCCGCACTATTACCGATGATTTCTCCGAATTGATGTACCAATATCCCTTCCGGATTCCCGCCAAATTCGCCCTGATTATTCGTTCCCTCGTCACCCAAGAAGGGGTGGCCCTTACCCTCGATCCTAACTTCAAAATCGTCCAAGTAGCCTATCCCTACGTCGCTAAACGTCTCCTGACCGGGGAATCGCCCCAACTGCGGCGGCGTTTACTGGATGTACTGTTCAAAAACGGTAAATTCCAATGGCAACGCCTAGAAAACATGATTACAATGGCTCGCTCGGAAAGTAACTTCGATTTACTGCCCACAGCGCAATTAGGCATCACTTTTCTTCTCTCGGAAGAAGGTCGTTATCTGCGTCGTCAATTGCTATTAGCTTTAACGGAAGATGACCGTCTCCACACTGCCGAAGTGCAACGTCTCTGGGGTTTAATTCAAGGAGAATTGCAACCGCGGCGACTCTTGGATGTGGCCATGAGCGCTTTTCGGGAATTATCCAGCCAAGGTGTGGCCGCTGTCCTTCCGCGAGAAACCAGTTCGCGTTAAAGTGTTTAAGGTCATCATCGCTTAATCACTTTTTCTATGGATTATTATTTTCTGCCCCAACCGCCCTATTTTCTAGTTTTTGCCGGTTTATTTATCGGTATTACCTGCGGGGCCGCTTTTGAAGCTAGTCTCAAGCAAGTGGTTAACAATTGGTATAAAAATAAGGGTTCAGACGATCAAAATCTTTTAAAATCCAGTGCCTTACAAATTCCTTTTATTGGTATTTGTGTAGGAATCTGTCTTTTCCTGGCCTCGGGATTAGATATATTTATTCTCAATGGTTGGGTTGCCTACGCTATCTCTCTCCCGATGACTATCTTTATTGGTGGTTTGGTTTGGAGTCAGTTAGGGGAATTATTAGGCCAATTACAGCGCGGTGGTTCTAAAGAAATTGACCTCGATTATCGGGGATAATTAGGAGGCAGCAAACATTTAGGACTAAGATAATAGGTGTTAGCAGATAGGAAAGATCAACTCCCCCACAACTAACACCAAAACCCTAGTTATACCCAATTTCCCAGCTATTTTGGCCCGCAATTTTAGATGCAAAAACCTTTAGCATGGCATTGGCGATCGCTTCCTCTGCATCAGCGCACTGGTTCCGAGGTTTTTGCCTGCTTATTCTGCCAAGATGCGATCGCTACTTTACTAGAAAGTCCCTATCCGGGTAATTCCCTTTCCCGTTACTCTCTTTGTGCTGGTTCCCCGCGTCAGCTTTGGACCCCCGCACTAGGGGAAATTTTGCCCTTTTTAAGCAGTTTACTCCCCCAAACCCGATCGGATGTTCTTCCCGATCATCTTCCCTTCCATGGCGGTTGGTTGGGGTGGTTAGGCTACGATTTAGCTTGGGAGATAGAAAAATTACCGGACAGGAAAGCTGATACTCTCCCTTTTCCCGTCGCTTATTGGTATGAACCGGATAGTTTTGCCATTCTCGATCACCAAGCACAAATTCTCTGGTTAGCTGCCACTAAACCCGAAGATTTAGATAAATACGAACAATCTTTAACCACTAACCCCGATTTTGAGTTGATCGATCCCCATCCCTCTCCCTTAATCTTTTATACCTCTCAACTCGACTACGAAAAAGCTGTTAAAAAAGCCTTAGATTATATCAGAAAAGGCGATATTTTTCAAGCAAATTTATCCCTAAGATTTCAAAGCACAACTAGGGCAAAAGGATGGCAAATTTATCGCAGTTTACAACAGATAAACCCTTCTCCTTTCGCTAGTTATTGGCGCACCCCTTGGGGAGAAATGATTAGTTGTTCTCCCGAAAGATTGGTAAAATTAGAAAGGGGAATAGCCAGCACTAGACCGATCGCTGGAACCCGTCCCCGGGGTAAAACCGAGGCACTCGATCGACAATTAGCCGAGGAACTATTAACTAATAAAAAAGAGCGGGCCGAGCATATTATGCTAGTGGATCTAGAACGCAATGATCTGGGTAGAGTTTGTGAATGGGGATCGGTTGATGTGGATGAATTACTGACGATCGAGCGTTATAGCCATGTTATGCACTTGGTCAGTAATGTTCAAGGAAAATTAGGTAAAAAGTATCATGCTATTGATTTAATTAAAGCTCTTTTCCCCGGGGGAACAATTACCGGTTGTCCGAAAGTTCGCTGTCTAGAAATTATCGAAGAATTGGAACCGATGCGACGCAATTTATTCTATGGTTCCTGTGGCTATATTGACCTACGGGGTCATTTAGATTTGAATATTCTCATCCGTACCCTATTAATGACCACTCAAGGGAATTTTAACACCGTTTGGGGACAGGTGGGAGCGGGAATAGTTGCCGATAGCGATCCCGAAAAAGAATGGTTAGAATCCCTTCATAAAGCTGAGGCACAATTAATCGCTTTACGTTCTTTTTAATTTTTGATTTCAACAAACTAACCTAAGTAGGTAGGCATTAAAAATTATCAGATGCCCCCCTTATTAAGGGGGACTAAGGGGGGATCGGCACCCCCCTTATCAAGGGGGATCCCCCGCCTTTGGCTTCCCCCCTTATCAAGGGGGGCTAGGGGGATCGAACCTAAAATCCATGTTTAATTTAATTATAACCAGCTACCTATTGTTGCATCTAAAACCGCTCTTTTTACTTTTTACCTTATCTGCTATTTTGTAGGATAGCTGCCGATCTTGAACCCTATTCATGAATCAAATTTCTATCGCTGTTACTTTTTTTCTTAGTTTAGTCTTGACCTCGCTTCCCTTTTTACTTTTGGGGACAGCCGTTTCCAGTTTTTTGCTGGTTTTCGTCAATAAACAGCGATTAGCGGCGATATTTCCCCGTAATCGAGTCTTAGGAGCGATCGTTGGCAGTGCCATCGGATTAATTCTACCCGTCGGACAATACGGCACGATTCCCGTCGCTAGAAGATTCTTATTAGAGGGAGTACCCCCGGGGGTGGTGTTTAGCTTTCTCACCGCTGCACCTACCCTAAATATCGTCACTCTTTGGCTAACTTGGCAGACTTTCAGCTATTCTAGTGTTTTCTTCTATCGATCGCTTTCGGTCTGGTTAATGGCAATTGTTATCGGCACTCTCTTTAGTTTCTATCGGGAAAACCCCCGCACCGATAGCGAAATTCCCCTAGAATCGAGTTTAGTTCTTTCCGGGAGTTTTTTACCAGAGGAAGCAGCCAGTCAACCCCTACAAAGAGTCGGCAGTCTTGTTTATGAGTATAAAACTAGAGATAGGCAAGCTTGGCCAATTTCTGTGCAGTTATTTCTCGATAACTTTATCGATGAAGCACTGGAATTAGGGGGATTATTAATTATTGGCTGTGCGATCGCTAGTGTCTTTCAGCTATTATTACCTCAGAGTCAATTAATTGCCTGGGGGAATACTCCCGCTACTCAAATTCTCGTGCAGTTGTTCTTTGGTTTCACTCTCGCTGTTAATGCTAGTCTTAGCTCTTTTGTCCCCGGTTCTTTAATTACTAATCTGTCCGTGGGTTCCACTCTAGCTTTTTTACTGGTTGCTTCCCTCATTGATATTAAAGCTTTTATCCTCCTCCTATCAGCTTTCCGTCCTAAAATCGTCCTTTATTTCGGAATTTTATGCCTGTTAATGACTTTTTTAGTGGCTCTGATCCTCAGTTTCTATCTAGGTTGAATTCCTTCCGGATCAGAAAAATTTTCTCTTGACAAAAGCCCCTTGACATGATACTATATTCATAATGGAAAATCCGTGCGCCTACAAGCCCTATTTTCCTAAGCATTTAAACTCTAACTCATCCTGATTCTGCTTGCCGGAGTTGTTTAGTTGTTTTTGAATGGGTTTCGGAATAATAACTCTGTAGTTCACGCTTGAGTTGCCTCATATTCTTCGAGGGTTAGATAGTCTCCTGCTTGATAAGCTGATTCAGAAGCGATTATGTTAGCTTGCTCTTCTTCTGTAATTTCTATTGCAGTATGTCGTTCTTTGATAAAGAGCAAAAAGTCAAGTAATTCAGTCAAAAGGGTGTCAGGTGTCTGCTCGATTTCTTTAATTAGTTGTTCTTTGAGTGTCATAGCTTTATCAGTAATCAGTAATCAGTAATCAGTTATCAGTGATTAATTCCATCATAGTCGATGATTAGGTGGTGGGTTACTGGACTAGGTAATAGGTGTAGGGGTAATTCATGAATTACCCCTACAATCGGCTAGGTTTTTCTGGATGTTGTCAAAATTTTCTCTTGACAAAAGCCCCTTGACATGATATTATATTCATAATGGAAAATCCCTGCGCCTACAAGCCCTATTTTCCCAAGCATTTAAACTCTAACTCATCTTAATTCTGCCTGCCGGAGTTGCGACAACATAGTTTTATAGTTCTCCATAATTGTTTGGGTATGGGGATGATTTTTCCCTAATACTTGGGTAGCAATCTTAATCGCTTCTAGATAGAGAGGTTCTGCTTCTGTGTACCTGCCTTGGTAACAGTACAATGCTGCTAAATTGTTGAGGGAAAGTGCCACAGAGGGATGATTGTCTCCTAAGAGTCGTTTTCTCAAATCTAATGCTTCTAGATAGAGAGGTTCTGCTTCTGTGTACCTGCCTTGGGAATCGTACAATGCTGCTAAATTGTTGAGGGAAGTTGCTACATCGGGATGATTGTCTCCTAAGAGTCGTTTTCTCAAATCTAATGCTTCTAGATAGAGAGGTTCTGCTTCTGTGTACCTGCCTTGGGAATCGTACAATGCTGCTAAATTGTTGAGGGAAGTTGCCACATGGGGATGATTGTCTCCTAAGAGTTGTTTATACAAATCTAATGCTTCTAGATAGAGAGGTTCCGCTTCTTTGTACCTACCTTGGGAATAGTACAATAGTGCTAAATTGTTGAGGGAAGTTGCCACATCGGGATGATTGTCTCCTAAGAGTCGTTTATACAAATCTAATGCTTCTAGATAGAGAGGTTCTGCTTCTGTGTACCTGCCTTGGGATTCGTACAAGTGTGCTAAATTGTTGAGGGAAGTTGCCACATCGAGATGATTTTCTCCTAAGCGGGTTCGAGTTGCGGTTAAACAAGCTTGACAGTAAGGTTCAGCAATAGCATACAATCCTTGTCCGTTATAGTACCAAGCTAAACCCGTATAGGACGAAACTAAATCCTCATCAGCGATATATTGGGGATATTCCCTGACAGCTTGTTCAATATGGGGAATTAAGGGAGTCAGATTTTGAATAATATCTAGAGTAGGAGTTTGGGGGACTGTTCTCGATGTATCTGTCATCACCGTACAATAACGACTTTTTGCGGTATTGGCTATCTCGGAACCTTCTAATTTTTCCCGTAGATAAAGACGGATGAGGGGATGCAGTTGATACCATTGATTGCCTAAAGATTTCAGCAAATTAAGCTTAACCAAGCTATCGGTTAACCATTTTTCTATCTCGTCTTTAGCTTCATCAGAAAATAAACTGATGATTAAGTGCTTGGGAAAAGGTGCCGAAGCAAATAAACTGAGATAAAGAGCTAATTTTTGTTCTTCTGTTTCTAACAGTTGCCAACTGAGTTCCAGAATTGTTTTAATACTGCGGACTTCCTCCTTATCAGAGTTGAGATATTTTAAGCCTTTCTTCGGGAATTTTTCCTTGATATTTGCTAAAGTTTCAGTGGTTTCTTGTCTCAGAAAACTGCCTAGTAATTGTAATCCTAGAGGCAAATATCCTAAACACTGACAAAGTTGCTTGGCTGCCTCTAACTCCGCGGTTAGACGTTCTTTTCCTAAGTAGGTTTGCAGTAAATCTAAAGCTTGCGCTGCTGTGAGAACATCTAAGTTTATCGTTGATAGCGATACCCCTAAGTAACTAAAGCGAGTGGTAATCAAAACCCGAAAACGAGATTCTTTTCCCGGTGGTAGATAAGATTTAATTTGGTCGTAGTCACGCACATCATCAAAAATAATTAAAGCATTTCCCTCGGGCCAATTTTGCCAACAGTAACGCACTCGTTCACTTAAGGTTCCCTGATTGGGGATGTTTAAACCCAGGTATTCTCTGGCAAAAAATAAAATAGCTAAACCGGGGTCACTGTTAAGGACATTTATCCAACAAATACCCGCAGGATAATCCCCTTTATGTTGCCAAGCATACTGTAAAGCTAATTCAGTTTTTCCCGAACCTCCCATCCCACTTAAAACAATTAGGGAAGATTGCTGAAAAGCTTGATGAATCCGGGATAATTCCTGTTCTCTACCAACAAAGTTAACTGCTGTTCCTGGTAAATTATAGGGATCATGAACTGTATTTTTATCGGTAAATAGCTGATTATATTTGGTAGCTTGGGTTGAATTTTCTGTTAAAAGTAATCGCAGGAAAAACCAAGAATTTAAATCTGGCATATACCGAATAACTTTGTTAGTAAAATCATGATTCATCCACCAAATTTGTCGGAGATTAAAGCGAGCTAAATTTTCTCGATTGAAATTAATTAATTGCAAGGCATCTACTAGGGAAACATCAGAAAAAGCGGTTTCAAAACCAGTAATTGATACTACTCCCGACTCCAATTCTGCCAATTGTGTTAACAAGAAGTTCAAGACAAAAGAGGGTTTTTCCCATATTGGTAAGACAATTTTATAAAAAATAATGCCTTGTTCTTGCAGTTTATTCTCTAATTCTCTAACTACTTGCTGACGGGAAAACTCATCATAAAATTCCACCCTAGCTAAACCTCTAGATGGTCTTCGTCCCCATAATAGCAAACGAGCTGCTGTATGGGAAATAGTACCCGGTTCTAACTCCGATTGATTAGTTTGATTAACTTGATGTACCACCGGGGACACCTCCATCGGGAGCAGTAGGAATATGACCTTGAGCATTTAAAATATCAACCACAAGGGGATGCACCATAAAGCATCTTTCCCCGTCTCCATCTACTTCTTGAATCGCACGATCATTTAATAAAGCGTATAATATCTCATTGGGAATTTGTGCTTCTGGATTAGCATCATAAATTCGTTTTAACAATAATACCTTATCCCCATAACTAACAGAATCGATATCATAAGGATTTTGGCCTAAACGTCTTTCATATTCTGTTCTTAAACTGCGAATTGCCCTGCTAATATGACTAGACATGATCAGATTTTGTTGATTGAGAATTGCCTCATCAGAAGCTTCTCTAACTAAATAAAATAAATCTCTGATATTGCCACCAGAGGCAATAATAATCCGCTCTATTTGTCCATCTTCAAATAAATTAGATTTAATTCTTGCTTCTAAAACTTTTCTCACTGCTTCCCGTCCTTTTTGGTTAGGAGTATGATCTTTTTGGCAAAAAACTGGAGTATCGGGAATTAGGAGATTATGGCCAAAAGTGAGGTTAATCCCGGGAGATGAATTATACAATCCAATCGGAATATTAAAAATAATGTGAATGTCTAAATCTTTGAAAATGTTAGAATAGTTTAAAAATAAATCCCTGACCGCTTCTTGTGAAACACCAGCTTTATCGAAGTCCTCTCCAATAATTAACCAGCTTCTCTGCATAGTTTCCTGTAAGTTCTGATTACACTCTTTCAGGAGTTGATTAGCAATATTAATTAAATCTCTGGAACGGGAAAGACGGTATTCAATAACTTTTTTCTCTCGCGAGTAAGCAAACCGGAATTCTCCCTTGAGAGAGGCAAAAAGTCCGAGAATTTTATTCCAGAAAGAATCTTCCTTTACTCCCGCTCCTGCTTCCGTTTTGATTTGACTTTCTCTGGTTTCCTTTCGGGTAAATTCTTCAGAACTAAACCAATCCCAAAGCTTTTGTAAATTTTCATCACTGGGTTGTCGAGAAATTTTAGCGGTTTTCTCAACAATTTCTACCACCATAAAGAGAAACACATCAAGGGGACTGAAATTAATCGCATCGAGTTCACTTAAAACACTAAATCGCAGGGGTTCAAAATGCTGTTTAATCTCAGGATCATTAATTAAACGAGTTAATTCTGTCGATTTGCCTACCCCCGTGTGTCCCATTAAACAGGCTTTGTAATATTGTTGCGTATCTATGACCCGTTTTAACCCTAATTTTAGACGCTGAATTTTATCTTCCCCTCTCACCTTATTCATTTCTTCTCGATAAAAAGCATCTATTTCCTTCTGAGTTAATAGGGGTTCAGGAGATATAGTTAAATAGATTTCATCAAGAGTAGTCGCCGGTTCAAAGCGAGTCAGAGAGGGGTGTTGCATAGAGACAGGAAAAATCATTCTCTGGAGATACTTTTTATTATATAAGTAGCTGGTTATAATTAAATTAAAAATGGATTTTAGGTTCGATCCCCCCTTAATCCCCCTTAATAAGGGGGGCATCTGAAAGTTTTTAATACCCACCTAATTATTCAGCAAACCATATCCAAGCGGGAAAAATCAGCTTTCTGTAGTCTGTGATACCATTTGTTGGATTGAGATCGTCTAAGGTCAGAGAAACTGCTTCTAGGGTTCCGATTTAAGCGTCCTTAAATGTCAAGTCCGAGAGGAGCAAGCTAGTCTTAAATGAGCGGATCAAAAATTTTTCCGTCTAAGCTGGCTACACGGCGGGATAAAAGCCCGGGAGACTTTAAGGATAACTGTTTTGAGGCAGTGTCTTTGAAGACTCCCGGGTTATTGTATTTTGAGGTAAAATGATGTCCGAGGAATCTACTTTTCAACCCCCGCATTTAACCGAAGCTGAACAGGCCCTAGAAAAAGAACGCCATTTGCCCCTAACCGGTTGGCAACAGGAAGTTTCTCAGGGGTTAACCTACGGTTTAGAGGCGGCCGATAGTATTCGCGATCGCAGTATTCCCACCTTTTCCAGGGGTGAGTTACCCCACTATGCGGGAATTAACACCTTTATGAAGGCTCCCTATTTGGAAGATGTGCGGAATGTGGGCAATTATGACGTGGCAATCGTGGGAGTTCCCCATGATTCGGGGACAACTTACCGACCCGGAACTCGTTTTGGTCCCCAGGGAATTCGGCGGATTTCGGCCCTTTATACGCCCTACAATTTTGAATTAGGGGTAGATCTGCGGGAACAAATTACTCTCTGTGATTTGGGGGATATTTTCACCATTCCTGCTAATAATGAAAAGTCCTTCGATCAAATCTCGAAGGGGGTTGCCCATGTCTTTAGTTCCGGCGCATTGCCGATTATTTTAGGGGGTGATCATTCTATTGGTTTTCCGACGGTGCGGGGTATTTGTCGGCATTTAGGGGATAAAAAAGTCGGTATTATTCACTTTGATCGCCATGTGGATACCCAGGAAACAGATTTAGATGAACGGATGCACACTTGCCCCTGGTTTCATGCCACCAATATGAAAAATGCTCCTGCTAAAAATCTCGTCCAATTAGGGATTGGTGGTTGGCAAGTTCCCCGTCAAGGTGTTAAAGTTTGCCGCGAGCGGGCCACTAATATTTTGACCGTCACCGACATTGTAGAACGAGGCATTGATGCGGCCGCCGAATTTGCCTTAGAACGAGCTTTAGATGGTACGGATTGCGTTTGGATTAGTTTTGATATTGATTGCATTGATGCCGGTTTTGTCCCCGGCACGGGTTGGCCAGAACCGGGGGGTTTATTACCCCGTGAAGCCTTAGCTTTATTAGGTAAAATTATCCAAAAAGCTCCCATTTGTGGCATGGAAGTGGTGGAAGTTTCCCCTCCCTACGATATTAGTGATATGACCTCTTTAATGGCTACCCGTGTTATTTGTGATGCCATGGCTCATCTGGTGATTTCAGGTCAATTACCGCGTAAAGAAAAGCCCTATTATATTCATCCTGAGGCCAATCTGGCCGTTGACGAACCCTGGCAGTAATTTCCTATGCACGAAACTGATATGACCAAGGCGTTAATTATGACAGTTCGAGATTGGTATGATAGCCAACCTGAAAAGCTCAAAATTGAAAAAATTCATCTCATGGTTGGTGAATTTACCTGTGTCGAACCGGTCAGTTTACAATTTGCCTTTGAAGTTCAAACTGCCAATACTTTTCTTGCCGGCGTGGAATTAGCTATTAAAAATATTCCCCTAATTGCTTATTGTCATTGCTGCCAAAAAGATTATCAACCCCAAATTGGCCAGCAATATTCCTGCCCAACTTGTCGATCACCGATGGAGGATATTCGTTCAGGTCGAGAGTTAAAAATTGACCACATTGAATATTCTTTAGATTTTTAAACAAAGTTGGGCGATCGCTTATAAAAGTTCGATGATCAATTATTCATTCTCAATTAAAATGCACCAAACTTTTGACGCGGCCCTAGAAATTAATCTACTTCATGCCAATCAAGCAGGAGCCGATCACAACCGGGAACATTTTGACGAGTGGGGTATTACCTGTTTAAACCTGATGAGTAGTCCTGGTGCGGGTAAAACTGTGTTATTGGAAAAAACCCTCGCAGCCTTAAAAGATCAATTAAAAATGGCTGTTATTGAAGGTGATATGACTACAGAACTAGATGCAGAGCGCCTGAGACAATATGGAGTTCCCGTGATTGCCATTAATACGGGTCGCTCCTGTCACTTAGATTCCAAAATGGTAGCTGGGGGAATTCATCGTTTTAAAGAAGATTACAACCCGAAAGAGTTTGATTTATTGTTGGTGGAAAATGTGGGAAATTTAGTTTGTCCCGCCGAATTTGAGGTAGGGGAACACGCAAAAGTTGCTCTATTAAGTATTACTGAAGGAGAAGATAAACCCCTCAAATATCCAATTATGTTTCAAGAGGCGGATTGTCTGATTATTACCAAATTAGATCTGGCTCCTTATTTAGAGATTGATTTAAAAAGTTTAGAGGCAAATGTTCGTTCTATGAATCCCGATGTAACCATTATTGCTCTTTCTGCTCAAACAGGAGAAGGTTTAGAAGAGTGGTTAAATTGGCTAAAAAGCCAAGTCCATAGGCCGAAGTTTTTGAATTGTTAATCAGTAACAGTTTTTGAGATTTATTTCTGCTTTACTAGCTGTCATCTCTCAAGGCTATTACCTATGAAACGGCGCAATTTTTTCTCCTTACCTCTCGTTTTTTTTAGTAGCTTACTCCTAACCATTAGTTGTAATCAAGCTCCTCAGCAAACCCCCAATGCAAGTAGTTCTCTAAATAATACTACCCCCATTGTCATTGGTTATAGTAATTGGGCCGGTTGGTGGCCCTGGGCGATCGCTGAAGAAGAGGGATTATTTGCTAAAAATGGGGCTAATGTTCAAATGAAATGGTTTGATGGTTATCTTGAATCCTTGCAAGCTTTAGCTGCCGGACAATTAGATGGAAATAGTCAAACTCTCAACGATACAATCGCTTTTGCGGGAGATGCAGTGAATGGTCAAGTTGCTGTTTTAGTCAATGATAACTCGTCAGGAAATGACAAAGTTATTGTCACAGAAGAGATTAAAACGATTCAAGATTTAAAAGGCAAAAAAGTTGCTGTTGAAGAAGGTGTTGTCGGTGACTTTCTCCTCAGTTTAGCCCTAGAAAAAGAAGGAATGAGCCGTAAAGATGTGCAAATTGTCCCCATGGAAACAGGGGCTGCTGCCGCCGCTTTTGCATCGGGAAAAGTGGATGCAGTGGCCGCTTTTCCACCCTTTTGGTCAACCGCCCTTAAACGAAAAGGTTCCAAAGAATTAATTAGTTCTAAAGCTTTTCCCGGTGCTATTCCTGATTTATTAGTTGTCAGTGCCAAATTAATCAAAGAAAAGCCAGAACAGGTTCAGGCTCTTGTCAAAACCTGGTTTGATGTTCGAGAGTTTATGACTAAAAATCCCCAAAAAGCCGATGAGATTATGGCCAAGCGTGCGGGCATTAGTCCAGAAGAATTAGCCCTATATAAAGAGGGAACGAAGTTTTTTACTTTAGAAGAAAACCTAGAAGCGTTTAGTCCGGGGAAAACCATGAAAAATATGCCCTTTGCCGCTCAAAAAATGGCTGATTTTATGATGGAAGTTGGCTTTATTAAAAAAGTCCCCGATCTAACAACTATTCTAGATTCCCAATTTGTCAAGGCCTTGGCAAATCAAGACAAAAACTCCTAATTATTCCCTCGATCATTGACTGCAAGAATTGTTTGATAACTGGGTGATATTGGCTATCAAAATTATTCTTTTCTTTGGCAAATCCCATGACCACAACACCTAAAACGCTTCCTCAAAGCACTTTTTGGCGGATTACCGAGGATATTCCCGAATCCCTAAAGTGGACTTTAATGGTTTCCTCTATTATTGTCCCGCTTATTTTATGGTTACTAATCTCTAGTTTTGCGGGCATTGAATCTGTATTTTTACCCTCTCCTTTAGCCGTTATTCAGGCCTTAGGAAAATTAGCAGAACAGGGCTTTTTAATTCAAGATACTATTACCAGTTTTTTACGAGTAGTTGGCGGCTTTTTTTGGGAGGATTGTTTGCTATTCCCCTCGGCATTTTAATGGGAACTTTTCCCAGTATTCGCAGTTTAATGGAACCGATTATTGGCGTTGTCCGTTATATGCCCGCTCCTGCTTTTATTCCCCTATTGGTTATTTATTTGGGTATTGGAGAAACGTCAAAGATCATGCTGATTTTTATCGGGACAATTTTCTTTAATACTCTGATGATTATGGATGCAGTTAAGTTTATCCCCCGGGAATTAATCGAAGTAACTTATACTCTTGGAGGAACTCGAAAACAGGTTTTATTTAAAGTGATTACTCCCTATATTATTCCTAATATTATCGATACTTTTCGTGTTAATATGGCGGCGGCGTGGAATTTGGTAGTGGTAGCGGAATTGGTAGCGGCGGATAATGGATTAGGCAAACGCATTTTATTGGCTCAGAAATTTCTGAGAACCGATGAAATTTTTGCCTGTTTAATTGTCCTGGGAATTATTGGCTTTGCTCTAGATTTAAGTTTTCGTTTGTTTTTGCAGTGGACTTGTAAATGGTCAATTACTCGTTAACCTAAAAACTCAAGCACAGAGTTTATTATGTCACCAGTAAAGTTATTTTAATGATAAGAGAAGAACCTTAATGCACTTAGAAATTACTCAACTCAATAAAATTTTCACCACTAAACGAGGTGCTGTAGTCGCTCTGAAAGATATTAATTTACACGTTGACAGTGCTGAATTTGTCTGTGCGGTCGGGGCTTCTGGTTCGGGAAAATCGACTTTGTTGCGAATGATTGCGGGTTTAGAACTGCCCACTTCCGGCAAAATTACCGTTGATGGTGTTGAAGTGACAGGGCCAGGAGCCGATCGCGGCATGGTTTTTCAAAATTATACACTCTATCCCTGGATGACGATCCAAAAAAATGTTGAATTTGGCTTAAAACTACAGGGATTATCGACAAAAGAATGCTGGGAAGTGGCCTGTTATTATCTGGATATTGTCGGTTTAACCCAATTTGCTAATGCTTACCCTAGAGAACTATCGGGTGGGATGAAACAACGGGTTGCGATCGCCCGCTCTCTTGCTTGTCATCCCAAAGTTTTATTAATGGACGAACCTTTTGCCGCTTTAGATGTACAAACCAAAGAAAGAATGCACGAATATTTAATTGAAATTTGGCAAAAAATTAGGTGTAGTATTTTAATGATTACCCATGATGTGGATGAAGCGGTTTTTTTGGCGCAACGTATTTATGTTTTGAGTGCTAGGCCAGGGACTATACAACGGGAATTAACAATTAATTTACCCGCAGATCGTAATTATAAAATTAAACGACAATCTCAGTTTTATGACTATACGGATCAAATTTATGGCCTACTACGGGGTGAGAAATCCTAGAAAAAACTAGGAAGCATCAAGAGTAGTCACGGATTGAAAACGAGTTAGAGCAGCAAAAATCATCCTCAAACAGCGATCGCTCGATGCTGCAAACCCTAGATAAATGATGGAACAGTTGTTCAACCATTAAGATTTGGTGATAATACCGGGTAAGTGTGATCTAAAGTACAGCTTTTTTGGGAAATTTTCTCCATCGGTGCTGCCTTGGGTCGCCAATATGATAGAATGTCAGTAAATTGATACAAAACTTTACTTCAAGGTGAATCTATGCCGTTTACGATCGAATCAGCGCGGAGCATTTTCCCCAACACGCTATCAGCGGATGTGGTTCCTGCCACGATTGCGCGTTTCAATCAGCTGAATACCGAAGATCAACTAGCCTTGATTTGGTTTGCCTACCTAGAAATGGGCAAAACCATCACCGTTGCCGCCCCCGGCGCTGCTAGTATGGTGTTTGCCGAAAAAACCATGAATGAAATTCGGCAGATGTCACCCTTGCAACAATCGCAGGTGATGTGCGACTTAGCTAACCATGCTGACACCCCGGTTTGTCGCACCTACAGCACTTGGTCTGCTAATATCAAACTGGGATTCTGGTATCAATTAGGACAATGGATGGAAGATGGCAGTGTTGCCCCAATTCCCAAGGGTTATGAACTATCTGCTAATGCCAGCGCCGTTTTAGACGGGATTAAAAAATTAGAGTCGGGACAACAAATCACCGTTCTGCGGAATTGTGTGGTGGATATGGGCTATGATCCCAAGAAACTGGGCGATTATAACCGTATTTCCGAACCCGTGGTTCCTCCCCAAAATATTGCCGAACGGACTAAAGTTAGCATTGAAGGCGTTACCAATGCCACCGTCCTCAACTACATGGACAACCTCAACGCTAACGACTTTGATGTATTAATTGAATTATTCACCCCTGACGGCGCTCTACAACCACCTTTCCAACGTCCCATCGTCGGTAAAGAGGCAGTATATCGCTTTTTCCGCGAAGAATGCCAAAATTTGAAATTAATCCCCGAACGCGGTGTGGTGGAACCCGCCGATGACGGTTTTACTCAGATTAAAGTGACGGGAAAAGTACAAACTCCTTGGTTTGGTGCAGGTGTGGGTATGAATATGGCATGGCGCTTCCTCCTAACTCCTGATAATAAAATTTTCTTCGTAGCGATCGATTTATTAGCTTCTCCGAAAGAATTATTAAACTTTGCCCGTGGCTAAATAGCTACTGAGAGAAATCATTAAAAATTCTGATGAAATTTATTAGAGTTCCTTGTCAAGTGAACTCTTTTTTTATACAATTAAAAGGCTGACTTAAAAAAATTGGTAAATACACCGGTTTCTTCTCCGATCTAGGTAAGAATAACTAAACATCATTCTTAACAGGTGTCGGCGAAAAGAGTCGAGGTAGTTCAAAAATCCAAAATTATCATCCCTAAAACTAAAATCATGCCTATGAGTGAAATAATTTGGTCAGATACCGAACAAGAAATTGCTCAAACTGCTTTCCAAAAAGCCTATCAGCGCGAAACTAGCACTTTAATAGAACATATTAAAGAACAGTCTGGTCAGATCACGGTTTTAGATGATATCTGGCAAATGCACGATTATCTAAGCGCCCGACGACATCAGATTGATGGTAAATATGACTATCGCTATACTTCCCTAATTTTTGTCTTTGCTCAACTATTAAAGGAAGGATGGTTGAAGCTAGAAGATCTCAACGGTTTGGAAAAAGATAAACTAGCGAAAATCGCTGCTCTCTCGCGAATGTAAATTAATGATTAGCATTAAGCTATCAGCTTTCTGCCCCTTGTTGGGTGACTAAAAAATTCATCTCTAGATAATCAACTCCGTCTTAAGTTTTTCCTAAGCGGCAACCAATTCCGCTAGAATGAGTCAATCATCCCGATCGCTTTTCGCTTGTTTTGCACCTTTGGTTTATGTTCAAAAATCTTTTACTTCCCCTAGGAATATCTATCTTTCTCGGTGTTTGTCAATCTTTGTCAGCCGCCGAATCAGCTATCATCAAATACTACATCTTCCAAGGGTCCGTATCGGTATCAGAATTAAAGCAATTGAGCGAAACAGGCGAATTAGCCCCCGCTTTAGCGGCACAATTAAAGATGGCTAACCAAAAACCCGAAGAATTCCGTAAAATCCTTAATCGTCGCGTAGCGGTGGATGCCGTCTTTCTTTCCAAATTTCTTAATAGTTTTTTTGGCGAAAGTTTGCTAGATTATGCCGCCGAAATTGTCCATACACCCAATCGGGCTGCTAGTCGGCAAGCTTTACGCGGTGCCTTAGTCACTTCTGCCATTAATGATAATGAGATTCAAATTATCGAAGTCCTCGCTAATTATCCCACCAGCGAGGTTCATGTGGATGGCAATCGTCTGCTCGATTTAATCAACCAAATTGAATCAGTATTGAAAAAAATGCCCCGTTTACCTTTCTGATATCTAATAGATAAGTAGGTAGGTGTTAAAAATTGTCCGATACCCCCCTTATTAAGGAGGGTAGGGGGGATCAAACCCAAAATCTATCTTCAATTTAATTATAATCAGTTACTTATATTGGATATTCAGATGCGTTAGCCCAGCGTAACCCATTCTCTGATCAGGTTTTCATGAATTGGGCTGTAAATTGAATAGATTAGGATAATCTGGTAATAATAATGACTACTTCTTTGTCTGAAAGGAAAACAGTTAGCGGCAAACCTTTTTTAAAGTGGGCGGGAGGCAAAACTCAACTGGTTCCTAATATTCTATCTTTGATTAATTCCCAGATTTCTCAAGATTGTCAGTTTAACTACATTGAACCTTTTGTCGGAGGTGGTGCGGTTTTATTCTCAGTATTAAATAATCCCTATCCTGTTCAAAAAGTTATTATTAATGACATCAATCCTGATTTAATCATGGCTTATAATGTTATTAAAAATAATGTCAAAGAATTAATAGTAAAGCTTAAAAAAATCCAGCAGGATTTTTATGAACTTAAAAATCTAGAGGAACAACAAAAGTTTTTTTTAGATAAAAGAATAGAATTTAATTCTCGCAGCTGCGATGACTGTCTAGAAAAAACAGTTTTGTTATTATTTCTCAATAAAACTTGTTTTAATGGACTTTATAGAGTCAATAGCAAAGGACTTTTTAATGTCCCCTTTGGAAAATATGTCAAACCGTTGATCTGCAATGAAGAAAACTTATTAGCTGTCAATCATCATTTACAGAAAGTGACGATCCTACAAGGAGATTTTGTCCAAACTCTAAATTATGCCAATAACAAGACTTTATTTTATTTTGATCCTCCCTATAAACCGATTAAAAAAACATCAGCTTTTACCTCTTATACTAAAGAAGATTTTAACGATGAGGAGCAAATAAGATTAAAACAATTTATCGATCGAGTGGATCAGGCTGGTTATAAATTTATCTTAAGTAATTCCGACCTTAAAAACTTTGACTCTGACAATAATTTTTTTGATGACCTATATAAAAACTATAATATTCAAAGGGTAAAAGCCCGAAGAAATATTAATTCCCAGGGCAATAATAGGGGAGAAATTTGGGAATTACTGATCAATAATTAGGGTTTGCGGCAAAAAGTTTTTCCCGGGGGCAGGGTGTGGGGTGTGGGGTGTGGGAATTATGAATTATGAATTATGAATTATGAATTTGGGTGTGGGGTTTTGTCGATTTTTAGGTGGCCAATTACCTAATTTTCAGGGAAAAAGTGCCTAAATTTCTCCCCAATCCCTTTACTATTGCCTCTTATCTCGTCTCAACAAGCAATTTATACTAAATCCGTTGAGTAACGCACAGAAAACGGGTTTCTCCGAGAAACCTGTTTTCTACTCATATAATTCTCTCAATCCCCCCATAGTACACGCATAGTACATTTGCCCAAAAAAATCGAACAAGGGTAAAAAGGGAAAAAAGAGGAAAAGGGTTACACAGTCCCCCCAGCACCGCACACCACCCGAAAACCGTAGGAGTAGTAGTGGCGGCGGCTGTAGTAGCTGCGGAAAGCAGAACGGCAGTAATACGGATTGCTGTACCAAGAACCGCCCCGCAGCACTTTGGTAGTAGATTTGTTCATGCTAATCCAAGCACTCCCATCAGTGGGTGCGCCTTGATAATTAGGGTGATAATCGTCCTCACACCATTCCCAAACGTTTCCGTGCATATCGTACAGACCAAAGGCATTAGCTACCTTAAAATAGCCTACTGGTGTCGTCTGTTTTCGATCAATGCCTTTTGGTCCCCTTCCATAATTCCCTGGATAAACTTTTTGGTCTCTTTCCCAATCAGTTCCGCTGTAATTAGCCAAATCTGTGGTAATCGTCTCCCCAAAATGAAAAGCGGTTGTTGTCCCCGCTCTACAGGCATATTCCCATTCTGCCTCACTCGGTAGCCGATACTCCCCTGTTGTTTCCCTTGATAATCGTTTACAGAATTCCGTTGCTTGCTCCCAGTTTACTTGTTCTACGGGTCTTGTCCATCTATCCTGCTCTTGATATGGCTCTTTGAAGTGGGAAGGCTCTAGTTCTAGATCGATGTCTATTTTAGCAGTTGCGGCGATCGCTCGCCACTGTGCTTGGGTGATGGGATAGCGTCCCATGAAAAAAGCTGAAATATTAACGGTGTGTTGAGGACTTTCTCTTTGAAAATAGTCTCGATCGTATTCTTTACAGAGTCTTTCTATTTCTTGATCTGGGGTTCCCATCTGGAAGGAACCGCTAGGGATAAGCATCATGTCGAGATTAATGCCTTCCCCTAAATTCTCGCTGTAATATTGTGCTTCTCGCTGCTGTCGGTGAATGATTAATTTAGTCATTTTTTCTGAAGCGGTTAAGTAGCTGGTTATAATTAAATTGAAGATAGATTTTGGGTTCGATCCCCCCACCCCCCTTGATAAGGGGGGCATCGATCCCCCCTACCCCCCTTGATAAGGGGGCATCGATCCCCCCTACCCCCCTTGATAAGGGGGCATCGATCCCCCCTACCCCCCTTGATAAGGGGGCATCGATCCCCCCTACCCCCCTTGATAAGGGGGGCATCGATCCCCCTACCCCCCTTGATAAGGGGGGCATCGATCCCCCCACCCCCCTTGATAAGGGGGCATCGATCCCCCCTACCCCCCTTGATAAGGGGGGCATCTGAAAGTTTTTAACACCTGCCTACTTAGGCGCATTAAAACAATTCGGTGGAGTCAAGAAAAAAATAGGCAACTTCAAGCAGGATAAGGACTAAAGTTTCCTCGGAACTCTTTCTTAAGACTATCATCCCTTCTAGAAAAGCAACTAAAAAATATCTCGGAGATAAAAATAATCATGACTAAGTTAACTCCTGAAGAAAAAGATATCCTCGAATCCTATAACAATGATGAGTGGGTTTCTGTGGCAACGCCGGCTAGAATGGCTGAGTTGAAGTCCTATGCTAAGGAGACGCTGACTCAAGATAAAAAAATTACTTTACTTCTGTCTTCCCTAGATTTGGAAGCGCTTCAAGCTAAGGCAATAGAGGAAGGTATTCCCTATCAAACACTTATCTCTAGCATTCTACACAAATATGTTACTGGTCGCCTCGTGGAAAGTTCGAGTTAGTTTTTGTTGTTGGTAAAATGAATCTTCCCAACTTAATAAGGGGAGTGTTGCTGAAGATAGATGTTTTTTACTTCCCGGTGATGGGAATCCTGAGAATCTATCAGTGCAACAATGAATCCTGTATCAGCAAGAGAATTCATTCTTTCCATGTCCATCCCGATCGAGGTTTAATGGCTGTTTCTAAAATTTCTTCCGCTCGCTCCGAAAAATTAGGAATTACACCAGAACACATTCCTATAATTGGATCATCTTCTAAATAAGTGTTTGTTGAAGCTGGAGATTCTAGGGCAGAATCTATATTTTTTGAGGTTTCTGGTAAATGGCTTTCTAAACTTTCGATCAGCTTTTCTACAACGAGAAGTTTTTCAAAACTCAGCCGATCAATTTGGTTGATTAGTTTTTGCCGCAATTCGATCGATGTCATTGTCCTGTCTCCTGTTTTTTTAAGATGAGAAAAGGCAACACCCCCCTTATCAAGGGGGGCAGGGGGGATCGAACCTTATCAAGGGGGGCAGGGGGGATCGAACCTTATCAAGGAAGGCAGGGGGATCGAACCTAAAATCCATTTTTAATTTAATTATAACCAACTACTTAGGGCTTGCTGAATAAATGTGAAATGTAGGCAAAGTAAGGGTTTTGGGGCTTTTCTCGCGAAACAGGTGCAAGATTTTGAGAGAATCGTCGTTCAAAACCTCGCGTCTTCATCGGCCCGCGTCCTGTAGGGGCGAAGCATTCGGGCAATAACCTATCGGTGAAACCGGAGATTTTCTATCCGAATGCTTCGCCCGTACTTTTTCAGCAAGCCCTACTTAAGTTCTATAAATGAACAAAATTTAATTTTTTGCTTAATTCAATATTAATCCGGGATGACCACAGTTCGATAAACTCACTGACCGCAGTTCGCCCCTACAAAATCGACCGGCCTTTGGGCGGGAAAAAAAGAGAAAAACGGTTATAAAGTCCCCCCAGCACCGCACACCACCCGAAAACCGTCGTTGCCGAAGTCGTCGACGCGGCGGAAGTAGTAGTGGCGGTAAGCGGAACGGCAGTAATAGGGATCGTAGTACCAAGAACCGCCCCGCAATGGAGAACGATTATCCTTCCCATTTTCTATCCAAGCACTGCCATCCGTCGGTGCGCCATAATAATTATTGTGCCGGGTATCGGCACACCATTCCCAGACATTGCCGTGCATATCGTACAACCCAAAGGCATTAGCTACCTGAAAATAGCCCACTGGGGTTGTTTTATCTCGATATTCTCCTTTAGGTTCATCGGCATAGGTTTCAGTAGCTCGATAGTTAGCTAAATCTGCCGTTATCGTTTCCCCAAAGTGAAAGGCGGTTGTTGTCCCCGCTCTACAGGCATATTCCCATTCTGCCTCACTCGGTAGCCGATACTCCCGTTTTGTTTCCCTTGATAGTCGTTTACAGAATTCTGTTGCTTGATACCAGTTGACTCTTTCTACGGGTAGCTCATCCCCTTTAAAGTGAGAAGGGTTTGTCTCTAGGTCGATGGCTATTTTAGCGGTTGCGGCGATAGCTTGCCACTGAGCTTGGGTGATAGGATAACGTCCCATGTAGAAAGAGGAAACGGTTACTCGGTGTGAGGGTTTTTCTCGTCTAAATCCATCCCGACCAAATTTTTTCACCAGTCTTTTGATTTCCTTGTCTTCAGTTCCCATCATAAATGTGCCGCCGGGGATTTCCATCAATTCCAATTCGACTCCCTCGGCTAGTTTTTCGACAATGCCTTCTGCTTGCCTTTTTTCCTTTTTGATTACCCATTTTTCTGGTTCAAAACGACTTTGAGACTGACGTTCTATGGTTGCCAGGGTAAATTCAAAGGTACGGGTTTCTAGGATTTCGATGGTGGCAACGTCAAAGATAGAGGTTTTTAAGGGAGGTGGCGAGGATTGAGGGATTGGAAGGGGATTGGAGATATTAACGGCGATTTCTTCGGCAAATTCTGCGTATTCTCCCCCCAGATTGCGTAAGACTTCGATGCTGACTTGAGCGAAGGGAAGAATTTTTTCTCTTTGTTCTCGGGGATAGGTGGGTAATAGGGTTAATAAAGCGGCAAAACTGCGGATAGGACTTTTAATTTCCCCAGCAATATATTGGGAAATAGCATCGAGTACCTTGATAGTTTGTCGCCTACCGATAGCATCATTTAAGACTTGACGTACCCCGGGTAAAAAGTCATAGACTCGATACTGTCCTTCTTCATTTTCTACAATCGGTTTTAATAAACCTCCCATATAAAATTCTGCCACATGAACGGGACGCACTTCGTTTAAAAGAGTTTTACGAATAAGATTGACCACCTGCATACTTACCGGGGCAGCTGCCATCATTTTTGCTAGTTTTTTGGCCGGTTCTGACGCGGTGGCAAAAAATCGCTCGACCATTGCCTCGGCCTTATTTTTAATGCTGTTTTTATCTTCGCTGTCTTGCTTATTTTCCTCTCTGGATATAGGGGGAATTTCGATAATTTGTTGTTGAATAAATTCTAAATCAAATAAAAAGGCAGAAATCTGAGCATTACCTGAACCAGCGACAACTTTTGCCCATTGTTTGAGGACTTCTGTTTCCAAAGTGATTACGGGAATAAGAAGGGTATTTTGCCAGTTAATCGGTAGCCATTGGGGATAATTTTTTAAGATTAATTTCGGATTGGGAACACCAGCAGTTAAAGCAGTGGTGAAGAGTTTACGTCCTCGTCCTAGTTGGGTACTATTCCATAATCTTTCGGGGAAAAGTTGCAGAATAGCGGTGGGTTGTTTTTCTGACCAATCTTTTAACCAAGGATGAATTAAGGCTTTTTGCCAGAGAGGAGAGACACAATCACTTACTAGCAAAACTAATCCCCGTCCCCTGGGATGAATAAGTTCTTTATGGGGGTGATAACGTTGTCCCGGTTTACCTTTTTTTCTGCGTCTTACTAACTGTAATTCTTGATTATTTGAGGTTGATAGTTGCCAAACTCTGACGGTTTTAAATGCTCCTTGATTTTCTAAGAGATTTTGTAACTCATTAATTAATTCTCGCCAAATGAAAGAGGATCTAGATTCTTCTACTACTAATTCGAGGGTTAACCAGCGTTCCGGTTGGGGTTTAGTCACGGGTAGCCAAATATCCCTTTCTGCAATAAAAGAAGCGGTTGCTTCTTCATCTAAAATCGTTTTAGTTGCTGAGGGAACTTTTCCCATGAAAGGACGCAAAGCGCGACTAATAAAGAGTGCTGTCTGTAGTGCAGGAGCAGCAGGAACTTGAAAAGGAAAGTCTTGGATTGGGGTAGTTTTTTCTATTTCTTTGGGGAGAGATTCTTCGGTAATAACATCGACATTTGGTGGAGATTTTGATAGAGTATCTTCTGGAATATCCTCTAAGTTTTCCTCTATTTGATTAGAAGTTGATGAATCTATTGGCTGTTTATTTTCTGGAAATATTGGCGTTGATTGCAAGTCTTCAACTCCCATTTGTAGGGCTAACCAGATACTATCAGCTACATCTTCATCACTGAGTTGTAACTGTTCTAGTAGTCCTGTTTGCTCTAGATAATCTAATAGTTTTTTAATTGATGAATTGGATGGGGATTCACTCATCTTCTACCCTCCCCAAATCTTTCAAAAGTTGATTAATCAGGTCATCTTCAGTTGATATAGCTCCTTTTTTGACCATAAAAATAGCATTAAGTAATTGATCCGTGGCTAGGGTTTGTGAATTGCGCTTTTGAATGAAGTTATCAATAAGTTTATCGATGTCTGGATTATTAGCAATTGTTTCTTCTAAATGTGCCTCAATTATTTTAATTAAGTCGGGTTTTTCCGGTTCTTTCATAGTTAAACGGAGACAACGACGCAAAAAAGGTGGGGGAAAGTCTCGTTCTCCATTGCTAGTTAAAATCACAAAAGGAAAAGCGTTACAGATAACTAAACCATCTTTTACAGTTGTTTTTATATCTTTCTGGGTAACGTCGGTTGTATCGGTATAAGCAGTGCGGACTTCAACCCTTCGGACTTCTTCTTTTAGCCTAACTAATTCGGGAATTTCAAAGCGTCCTTCTTCAAATAAGGTGAGTAAATCATTGGGTAAATCGATATCACTCTTATCAATTTCATCAATTAACAGTACTCTTGGCTTTTCCGACTCTAATAGTGCGGTTCCCAAGGGTCCAAGGGTAATATATTTTTCAATCTGTTTTAATTGGTCTTTTCGTTCTTCTGGGGTTAATTCTTTTTGCTCTCGTTCCAGTAATTTAACTTCCTGTAATCGACCGATCGCATCATAGTTATAAAGTCCGTCTTTTAGGGTAGTATGGGTGGTAATCGGCCAGTATAATACTTCTCCTAATTTTAATTCCTGGGCGACTTTATAGGCAAGAGATGACTTTCCTGTCCCTGGTTTGCCAGTTACTAATAAAGGTCGCCGTAAATACAAGGCTGCATTGACCATTTTAATTTCTTCGTCGCGCACTAGAAAGGTTTCTCCCCGATGCTTACGACGACTTTCTCCCGGTTGCTTTTCTTTGCCAAAAGGTCGCCAGCTGGGAGGGTCTGGTAATGTCCAAGCGTCTGTGGGAGCCTGATTTCCTTTAAAAATTTTCCAGTCTTTCATGATTCAATTTATGGCATCAAAAGTGGATAGTTGGGGGGAACAAGCTGGTAGTCATCCCAAAGTAATGATAAATGATTCCCAATATGATTATCTTCTAACCAAGCCGCAGAACGTCTATTTTTAATTATTTCTGGTAATTTCTCTAGTGGACATTGACAGATAGGGTCTAATTTTTCCTGACAGTTAAGTTCTTGGTTAGCATCGGGTCGTATCCACAGAGATAAAGGGATTCCAGTCTCGTATAAAATGGCTAGAATATTTTTTAACTCTAAGGAGTTTTCTTGACTGAGATTAGTTAACCTTGAACCGATAACATTGTTAAATTTATGATATTTGAGTATTTTATTCGGATGGTCATTATTTGCCAGAGGTTTTTTAAAAATAACTGTTTGCTGATTGTTTGATTCGATCAGTTTTTTGATTTCTTCTTCACACTTTAAAATTTGGGTGAGATTTTGCTGCTGTATATTCCGAAAAAGTTGGCATTTTTTGATCCATAAATAGGTTTGTTGATTGTTGATATTTTCGGCTGTTATTCGTTCTGAAAATCTCATGATTATCTCATGATCGACTCCCCAATGATGAGGATCGCAGCCTGTAGCTGTTGCCACTTCATCAATTGAAAATAAATCAATCGGTTTAATCTCTTTTTCAATAAATCTATAGGGAAGAAAAAATTGAACTTTTTCTAGGGAAGATTGACAGATATTTTCTGATTCTCGTTTAAATTTTTTTAGGTGATTAATCAATTCATTTTCTTGGAGATGATTACCCAGACTTATTCCTTCATTGGGTGTTAAAGATTGATATTCTCCACGTTTTTGAGGTTCTTTTTCTGTGGGATGATAATTGTTGATATCTTTAACAATCCAAGCTCTCAGCATTAAAGATTTGTTTTCCTCTGTAAGGGTAACAAATAAGCAGGGATTTTTGTCTGTTGATTTTTGAGCGATATTTTGTGAGCGATGATTAAGATTATTTTCTAAAGTATTGATTAAAACTTCCCATTTGGTTTGATATTTTTTTAGCCATTCTTTTAATAACTTTGCCAGAGCATCTGTTAAGTTTAACTGAATGATTAAATAGCCAATAAATATTTCTAACCAAGAAAATTTTGATTGAGAAGTATAGGTAAAATGTCTTTCATCTAATTGATAGAGTATTTCTATAAAATCAGACCAAGAGGAAGGAATTTTTCTAGGTAAATCCACTAAATGATCCCTCACTTCAATTACTAAATTTTCATAAGCTGTATTAAGTTGATCTTGATAACTCTTGTTTTCAAATATACATCTAATCGAGGAGATAATCTCAGGAATTTTTCCTGCTATTTGTGCTATATCTAGCAACTTCTTCCAAGCTTTTAAAAGAACATTAGTAGGAATAAAAAATGCAGATTTTGCAAACATTTTTTCCTTATCAGCCATTACTGCCATCCCCACTACTCCCCCCAATTGCTCATCCCAGATAGCTGTCCCACTAAACCCACCTTCTACAGCATATCCTGTGCTTTTAGTATCTTCTATCTGAATTTTGTTGTTAGCAATATGACCTATTATCTTACCATCAGACCAGACACCTTCGTTTCTGGAAAAACCATAAGCTTTATAATTATGATCAGATAAATCTCCTATTTCAGAGGTAATTAAAGAAACTGGTTGAGCTTGTGAAGGAACTGAATATTTTAATCTTAAGATAGCAATATCTTGCGGATCATGGCTGTTAAATTTAACTGGATGCCAAACTTCTACGGTTGCTTCTAAAGATGTACCCGATGCAATGATAGGAGAATCACACTCAATAATATCAGTGGGTTTCTCAGGAGATGTCACTTCTAGTTTTAATGATTTATTAACAACATGAGCGCAGGTAATCAAGTATTCTGATGATATTAGAAATCCTGCCCCAACAATTTCTATTTTATCATCTTTATTTTGTCGTTGCTTATAAATTCTAACCACAGAAAATTCTAGAGATGCAACCATTATTTTTATCTAAGTCCTCATTGAGTAGATGATTGCTTATTTTTTTCCTTGTTATCCCATTTTAGGGTAATTTCATAGTTAACATCGGCGCTGCCAGATGCAATAATAGCCCCTAGTCCAACAGTCATTTTTATCCCAAACTTGACCTCTACCTGATCGGCCGGTTCATTCAAACTTTTAACCTTATTAATTATGGCATTTGCCACGGGTTTTATGCCATTTAATGCGTCTTCAAAAGACTGAGCGGCTTTAACAGCTATTTCATCTGTTAGACTAATAAGTTCATCTTCTGGTTTCGGTTTGGGTAAGGGTAACTTTTCATCCACCTCAATGTAAATAGTCCCCTCTTCTGAGGTAAATTCCACTAAACGAGTCATAAAAATTCTCCTGTTTATTTTATTGCGGTTGTCTAGACTTAATCTATCACAACTCCATCTTTTTGCTCTCCTGCCTAATTATATCTCTTTACCAAGTGTTCGGTTGAAAGTTAGCATCATTAATAATAGCCACCGTATCCCCAGAGGGTTTAATCACAAATAAACCTTTTTTATAAGCATAGCGATCGATTCCCTCGTTGATTTCAATTCCTGCCACTGCACCGTAAGCTCGATAGTTTTTGTAATGGGGAAAAGCGATTTTAAAACGAGTCAATTTTTCGATAAATTCATCTACATCATCTTGAGATAATCTCGATTTACATTCCACCACCACGAGATCGGTATCATCCACCCCTAGGATATCAATTTCCATGGCGATGCCTTGACGCTTGACTCTAGCGCGGGGATAAACTTCCTTAATATCAATGCCTTTCTCCTGAAAAAGCCGTAAAACTGCCGGTTCTACCAATTCCTCCACAAATCGACCCCAGCGAGTGGTGAGACTATCTACCGCTTTGCTGGTTCGTTCTACGGTGCGTTTCAGTTCTGCCATCGAGCGCTCGGCTTCAGCAGACCGGCGATCGCTTTCTAATTTTGCTTCGGCAGCTTGGCGCTCAAGTTCGGCAGCCCGGCGCTCGTTTTCTAATTTCGCTTCGGCAGCCCGGCGCTCGTTTTCTAATTTCGCTTCGGCGGCACGGCGCTCGTTTTCTAATTTCGCTTCGGCGGCACGGCGCTCGTTTTCTAATTTCGCTTCGGCAAAGATACGCTCCATTTCCGCTCGACGAAGATCGCTTTCCCTTAAACGGCGATCAAACTCCTCGGCGGAAGCGCGGAATAGCTGGTAAATATCCTCAAGGGTAACGGGTTCACTCATGGACTGACAGGGGGTGTCGATAGACGGGGGGATTTAACACCTACCTAATAATGCCTAATTATATCTCTTTACCAAGTGTTCGGTTGAAAGTCAGCATCATTAATAATTGCCACCGTATCCCCAGAGGGTTTAATCACAAATAAACCTTTTCTATAAGCATAGCGATCAATTCCCTCGTTGATTTCAATTCCTGCCACTGCACCGTAAGCTCGATAGTTTTGATAATGGGGAAAAGCGATTTTAAAACGAGTCAATTTTTCAATAAATTCATCCACATCATCTTGAGAAAATCTAGGTAGTAATTCGACTAAAACGAGTTCTGTATCATCCACCCCTAGGATATCAATTTCCATGGCGATACCTTGACGCTTGACTCTAGCGCGGGGATAAACTTCTTTAATATCAATGCCTTTTTCCTGAAAAAGCCGTAAAACCGCCGGTTCTACCAATTCCTCCACAAATCGACCCCAGCGAGTGGTGAGACTATCTACCGCTTTGCTGGTTCGTTCTACGGTGCGTTTCAGTTCTGCCATCGAGCGCTCGGCTTCAGCAGACCGGCGATCGCTTTCTAATTTCGCTTCGGCAGCTTGGCGCTCAAGTTCGGCAGCCCGGCGCTCGTTTTCTAATTTCGCTTCGGCAAAGATACGTTCCATTTCCGCTCGACGAAGATCGCTTTCCCTTAAACGGCGATCAAATTCCTCGGCCGAAGCGCGGAATAGCTGGTAAATATCCTCAAGGGTAACGGGTTCACTCATGGACTGACATCAAAAACAAAAACCTCTAATTATTTTAGCGATTCGATCGAGAAAACCGAGGAGGGCAAAAACGAGATGAATATTAAGAATTATATAAAAAGCTTGATAAATATGTACAAGTATCAGGGGCGGTTTTTGTTTTTTATAAAACTTCAAGCCCTTCTCGTCAAGGTGAAGTATAACCTAATGAGGTAAGTACCTAGGCAAAATTATTTACACATGACGATCATTGCCCCGTAAGGGTTTTAGCTCGATCGGGCAGGTAATTAATTTTGCATGACTACTTATTCTATGACAGCAATCCTCATTTTGAAAAAAATCAGATAAAATTCTCTTATTTATAGCGGTTTTCACCCCTGTGTGGCAATACTTCTCGGATAACGTCATTCGTGCGTTCACAATGAGACTGAAACCCTTATGATCCCGTAGGCGAGAAGCCCTAAAAAATCCTTAACCGAGAGGTATTGCCCTATGTGGTACATTTAAACTTTTGCTGATTAAGCTTTTTAATATCGATAAGTAGTCGTGCAAAATTAATTTCCTAGTGAAGTGAAGATAGGCAAGAGGCAAGAGGCAAGAGGCAAGAGGCAAGAGGCAAGAGGCAAGATCGGGGATGGATATGTGTAATTAATTTTGCCTAGGTACTTAATGTACCTCTTGCGAACAGGAAATGCTAAGTAGTCATGCAAAATTAATTACCTGCCCGATCGAGCTAAAACCCTTACGGGGCAATGATCGTCATGTGTAAATAATTTTGCCTAGGTACTTATAAATAGAGAACTTGTGTCGAAGCATTATTTTTTAACAGATAATTATCATCCAATGCTGGAGATAGACAGGTTTTAAGAACTCTGTTCATGAAAAATCGATTTCAACTCATAAATTCAGATAAAATTCTAACAAAATTTTTAGTTTTTTTTGATGAATAGCTTTATTTTTTTCTTTAAGAGATATGAAATTTTCAACTAGAATTTACTTTTTTAACTGGACTTCCCCCATACATAAATACTAAAAAATTAACAAAACCCTTACTGCAGGTCGCTTCTAAGAAAAAATTGAAAAGAGACTACTGGGTACATTTTTGACTTGAAAATGGCTGTACCGTTGACTGTATCTGGAGTAGAGCGATTCCGTAGAGTTGGCTGTATAGTGATCGCTAACCTGATTTTAACAGATAGTGTCATTAATCTCTAGAGTAAGGGATTCCCTCTGTAGCCATGTTTTTGCTGATTTTCTGCCCCGAAACAAGCTATAATGGTCTAAAGGTCAAATTTGAAAATTTTTGCCTCAAACCCTATCGGCGTAAGAACTTCAGGATTTTGTGTCCAGTGGTTCATTCGTATTGTATTGCTTGAACTCAGGCTCTGTAAGACTTTTAGCCATAGCTAGTATGTTTATACGGGGGAAGTCCAGTTTTAAATGGGACATATTCGTTGATAATAGAGAATAAATGAGAAAAATTTCCACCAGTTCTTAAACAAAATTAAACAAAATAAATTTTAATATGGTACGAATATCCTTAAAGAAAGAAGTCCGAGTTACTAATAGCTCAAGAATCGTTTGATAGGTATGATTCACTAAATCCAAAACAGAGAGAGCCATTTGATACGACTACGTTTACCCTTCTGAGTATGAATTTTATCTACAATCACCCCTCGATCGAGCATTTTTTAAAACAACAATTAATTAATATTTTTCCAGAAAACAACCATAAATTAACTTTCTATCGTTGCCCAAAACCTGATAGTATCCTCTATCGTTCACCTCTGTTTTATTATTTTACACCTGCTCAATGTCAAGCTATATTTAACCATTTAATCGCCCTTTTTCCGCAAATTCAGCTTAGGGAAGGATGGCTAGAACTGTTATTAGATCAGCAATTTTTGTCCTTTTGGTTACTGAAACTAAACGATTTAATCGATAAATTTTTCTCCGATCAGCTTCCTTTCCATCCCGAAGGAGAATTTTTCTTTTTATTTCAATACACCCACGCTCGCTATTCTGGTTTGTTACAACTGCTCAATCGGGAAAAAGTTAGATTAATCGAGCCAGAACTATTATCATGGCATCATCCCGCCGAAATAGCCTTAATCCTGCAAATTTTAACCGTTTGTGATTGTTGGGAAAGCCAGAAACTTTATCCCTTAACTGCCAATTTTTGCGAAGCGATGCTCAATTTTGAGCGTAACTGTCGCATTATCGGAGAATCGGCCCCAATTCAGCGATCGAGATTAATCCTGATTAGCGTCAGTCAAAAACTACTTAACCGTCTTCTCCGTCAAAAATGGCAACTGCTGCCGATGACGAAGCTATAAAAATATTAACTTTTATGAATTTAGTGGACAAAACCATCAGCTTATGATAGATTTTAATTAGTGTGAGGAGCGAACCAGAATAGAGAGCCGAGACGAAACATGGACAGTCGCCGGCTCTCTTTCTGTTGTTCAGGAATTATCTTTTTCTTGGCGATATTTAATAAAAGTGGGCAAATCAACCCGAAAAGAGGAATATTTCGGGGAAGGAGAGATGATAGGTGCGGGCCAATCCCTGTCTTTCTTCTTTAAGGATTCTACTGGCTCAATTGTCTCTAATTCCGCTACAAACTCATTTATGGCAGCCACTTCATCGTTTTCTTGATTCTCTGTCTGAGACCAAGGCTCGATCGCGGCTGCCTTGGCGACAATGGTTAAATCCGGGGGAGAATTGCGATCGCTACCGCGCTGGAAATACTGAGCCAAGGCCGCTTTATACTGGAGGGTGTAGCGTTGTTGACGTTGAAGACGGGTGCGTAATTCCTGTAATTGCTGGTCATAGTTGCACAGTTTTTGGCTTTTTTCCTGATAACTTTCCTGAATTAAGGCACATTCTCGCTCTAAACGGGCTAATTGTTGGCGCGTGCGGGTCAATTCTGCGGTCAAATTGGCAATAATCAGCGGTTGCCGTTGTTCTGCTTGACGATACTGTTCGATTTCCCCTAAAGCTCGCTGTAATTGTTGCTTTTCGTATTGCAGTTCCTCGTTTTGCTGCTGGATTAGGGTATCGCAACTGTGCAAGCGACGATGTTGCTCGGCTAACCGCGATCGCAGTTCTGCGAGAGCTTGCTCCCGTCGCCAGATCTCCGCTTGTAATTCTTGATTTTGTTGACGTAAATGAGAGGATAGAGCCGGCCAATCTGTCTCATCTGTTGATTGACTCTCATGCTCGACAATTTCAGCAGTAATGACAGTATCCGCATGGGTGAGATGATCGAGGTACAGGTCGGAATTATCGTTCATAAAAGCCAAAGGATGAGGAAACCTAGAAGTTTAGAGACGTTAAAAGCCTTCTATCGTTCCAAAAAAAATGGGAACCGCATTGTTAGAGACTGCCGCGCGGTTCCACTGCCGATCCTTGAGAGGAGAACACTATAAATAACTATAAGCTTATTAGGAATTTTTGTCAATACTTAATGAGAACTTTTTTCAATAAGTTGGAGGGTAGAGGGGAATCGACTAATTCGTAGATAGCTGTAGTGCGGGTGTCTGGCCCTAGGGCCAGGGAAGAATTAGCCACAGCAAAATTGATACCAGCATCGGTCGAGCAGGTTAGCGGCTCGATGTGCTTCAATAATCCTATAGTTTTTATTTTCCTTGTCGTATCATGCCACGTCCCCCGAAGAAAACCCCTAGCACCCCTGAACCCCCCGAAGAGCCAATTAAATCCACTCCTCCCCTACAACCTCTACAAATTATTAAAAAGGGTTCTAGGGCTGCAGTACCCCCCAAACCTCCAGAAACCCCTCCAGAAATAATTGAGGAAAAACCAGCCGAGGAAACGGTAAAATCAGTCAGTAGCGAGATAAAATCTCCTCTCCGTCCCCGTTTCGATTCGGCTCCTCTATTCCGAAAACCGATTCCCAAAGCAGAAATTCCCGTCATCGAAAAAGCGACGGGAGCTAATGGCGAAGTATTTAATCTGACCGATTCTGTCCTGATTACTGAACCTTTCGGTACTCGTATTCCTGCTATTATCGATAGTTTTTATGCCGATGATCAAGGCGAAATCTGGGCGCGACTCAAACCAGTGGAAGTTAATCCCGATTGTCGCTGGGAACAGGCCTGCATTCGCTCTCAGGGTTTGGTAAAAGCTGAGTAAGACAGTTATCAGTTATCAGTTATCAGTTATCAGTTATCAGTTATCAGTTATCAGTTATCAGTTATCAGTTATCAGTTATCAGTTATCAGTTATCAGTTATCAGTTATCAGTTATCAGTTATCAGTTATCAGTTATCAGTTATCAGTTATCAGTTATCAGTTATCAGTTATCAGTTATCAGTTATCAGTTATCAGTTATCAGTTATCAGTTATCAGTTATCAGTTATCAGTTATCAGTTATCAGTTATCAGTTATCAGTTATCAGTTATCAGTTATCAGTTATCAGTTATCAGTTATCAGTTATCAGTTATCAGTTATCAGTTATCAGTTATCAGTTATCAGTTATCAGTTATCAGTTATCAGTTATCAGTTATCAGTTATCAGTTATCAGTTATCAGTTATCAGTTATCAGTTATCAGTTATCAGTTATCAGTTATCAGTTATCAGTTATCAGTTATCAGTTATCAGATTTGAGTTTTAAGTGTGCAGTATTAACAAGTAATTTAGATAATGTCTCTTGCATAATTAATTTTTGATGGTTCGTTCAAAAACGTCAAAAATAAGGATTAGATTGTCTAAAATCTGTAAATAGACCATTTAATTGATTATTATTCATTCTTAATTCTCCTGACTACTGACTTCTAATCCTAACAACAATTTTTGATTTTTACAAGAGGTCTGATGATTTGGTATTCTCAAAAGGTTTACTGGCTATGGTATGATTAAGGGTAGTTTGTTAGACTATGATATTTTCCATGATCATCTGTTTTTATCTGATATCATGCTGAGAAAAAATTCACGCTCTAAATTTGGGTTTAAATCATGATAACTACACTAATCGAACGAGAAGCAGAACCAATTTTAATTAGTGACTTAACCTGGAGAGAATTTAAAGCTGTTGAACAGCTAATCGATCGCCCAGGGTTAAGGTTATCTTTTTTAGATGGAGTTTTGGAGATTAGAAAAATGCCAGGGAAAAAACACGAAACTATCAAAAAACGTATTGCTTCTTTAGTAGAAATTTATTTAGAATTTTTGGGATTAGATTTTACTCCTACTGGTTCTGTCACCCTAGAAAATGAATTTGAAAAGGTTAAAAGAGAAGGTGATAAATCCTATGAGTTGGGAGCCAATAGAAAACATCCTGATTTAGTGATTGAGGTGGTTGTTAGTAGTGGAGGAATTAATAAACTGGAAGCATACAAACGCTTACAAATTCCCGAAGTTTGGTTTTGGATGAATGATGAGTTATTGTTTTATAGTTTAGGAAATGAGGGATATGAAGCTGTTAGTAAATCGCAACTTTTACCGAGTTTAGATGTAGGCTTATTGATGCGCTGTATTAATACAGAAAATCATGCTCAAGCACTGCGGGAATTTAGAGCAGGGATAAAAATTATTGAATCAACATAACAATATAAAATGGTAATTTTTCTGCCTATCTAAAGATTATGGGTTAACTTAACAGTTGCAGAATGCCAAGAATTAAATTTTCAATATTCCAGCGAAAGGGAACAAGTTTTTAACCGTTTTATCGCCTCCGTATTATTAGAAGAAAGACGAGCAGGTAATATTCCGGCTCTTCTCGATTTTGTCTGATAATTTTTGCTTATGGAATCGTGAAATGCTTATCAGGCAAGACTTTCAGCGCTATTTGGCGGATATTCTATCAGTATAGACCTCGTTTCCACACAGAAACCAGAAGAGCCATATTCCTGCTTGGCAAGGAATTAGGATTATAAGAGAAAGGATTTAATAGCGATATGAATCCTTTAAAAGACAGTATTTTTTGAAAAATGCTCTCATACTAAATCCGTTTATTAAAAACTGATTATTTATTCTCCCCTTTGCCTTTTGCCTCTTGCCTTTTGCCTCTTGCCTTTTGCCTGTCTTGATATGTAGCCTATACTCAACAGATTTAATATTATTCATTCTTAATTCTCCTGACTTGAAAGAGGGTGTAGGGTGTGGGGTGTAGGGAAGGAAACCTCTTTCATCTCTGGTGGTGAAAATTTTTTCATCGGGACTGACTCCTGACTACTGGCTACTGACTCCTAACCAACCAAGACAATTTTTGATTTTTAGAAGAGGTTTATAATCAACAGCTTATCTAGCTGATGGCTGACGGCTGATGGCTTTGATATCTGGACTTCCCCCATACAGAAATACTAAAAAATTAACAAAACCCTTACTGCATGGAGCTTCTCAGAAAAAATTGAAAAGACGCTACTGGGTACATTTTCCCTTTGAAAATGGCTGTACCGTTGACTGTATCTAGAGTAGAGCGATTCCGTAGAGTTGGCTGTATAGTGATCGCTAACCTTATTGTAACAGATGGTGTCATTAATCTCTAGAGTCAGCGATTCCCTCTGTAGCCATGTTTTTGATGGTTTTCTGCCCCGAAACAAGCTATAATGGTCGAAGAGTCAAATTTGAAAAATTTTGCCTCAAACCCTGTCTGCGTAAGAATTTCAGGAGTTTGTACCCAGTAGTTTATTAGTATTACATTGCTTTAACTCAGGCTCTGTAAGACTTTGAGCCATAGCTAGTATGTTTATACGGGGGAAGTCCAGTGATATAGAGGATTAAATGAACATACCAATGGATTGCTAAGGCAATTCTTTCCCAGACAAACAAATTGCAGAATCAAGAAACCTGCTGAACTTGAAAGATTGTTTGATTTGATTAATCACAGACCTCGAAAATACCTTGACTATCAAACTCCCGATGAAGTATTCTACAAACATACTTCAGACTTCTTTGCATTGACTATCAAACTCCCGATGAAGTATTCTACAAACATACTTCAGACTTCTTTGCATTTCAGATATGAATCGGCGATTTAAACTCAGGGCATTGCATTTTGATTTCCTACATTCATATCTCTGTTATGCAACGCAAAAACATCATAATACATTAAGGATACAGTAGTAAAAAAATTATGCAGGTTAGTATTTGAATTAAAATTTTCCAGTTTTGTTGTTTCCTCAAACAACTCCCTGCTTACAAAATCCCAAACTTGGGATTGTTCATTATCTAGACAAAAACTTCTTAATTTCAGAAATAAGTGATTTTGAGAACAAGCTAGAAAATTGTAGCGATTAAAGGCAGGATTACTGTTGATTGCATTTTTACTGGTAGTCTTTATCTTGATCTTTTTTTGTAAATAACTTCCTAATAAGTTAATGAGAACATTTTGGGAACGCCAAGTTTGATTATTGAAGGGAAGTTGATGTAGTGAGGGAATTTTTCTGATTATTTCGTAATGGATAGGTGATGTATATCTTCTTTGGGCAGACATACCAAGCGCTACTTCTAAAAGAGGACGAGTACAAAACAATTCAAATGAGTTTTTTGACCTGACTTGATTTCCAAGCCAGCGTCTCATACGTTCTTGAGTATAGAAGAAGTCTAGTATATCTGCGGGCGGAATACCATCATTGAAGCAATTTTGTACGAATTCATTCAAATATTGTTTAACTAAAAATTGTCCTTCTGTCTTAGCAATTGTCTTAAACTTAAATGTTTGATTAGTCAGATACTTCTGTATCATGTTTTTTTCATATCCATGCCGTCCCATTAAAAAAGCAGCATCACAATAATTTCCTCTAACAATTTCCCCTCCTCCTCCTCCTAGATATATCGAGGTGTCTTGACTATTCTCCAATTTTGCTATTGCGATCAAGTCTGGTGCATACATCAAATTGACCATACCATCAGATTGTTTCATTAAACTTAAACTTATGGTATCCCACATTTCAACTATTTCTCTTTCTATCACTGTCACTATTTGGTGATCAAGAGTCATATTTTGGGCAATTGCTTTAGCAATTGTTGCATCATAACTATCAGGATGTCCATAGGTAAAGTATTCTGCGTTAATTTCGGCTAAAGTCAAAATAGTTAGGAGAAGTCGCGTATCTAGACCCCCTGTTAAGCCACATCTAATCCTTCTGAAATTAGTTGGTAAGATTTCACACATTCCAATTAACCTACTCAATAATAACTCGATATTCGGATACTTTAAGTTGTTTTCTGAATAGGTTTTCTGTTCTGAATAGTTTTTCTGTTTTGGTACTGGTAAATTTATATCAAATTGCCAATGTTGTGCGCTAGGTATAACTTTCACTCCTGAACATAAAGTTCTATCATGTCCAGTCCATCCTAGACAAAGAAATAGATTAACTCCTAGTGAATCAAAAGAGGTCGAGTTAATTACTTTTTGAATTAGACTTACACTATTACTAATTAACCATGTTTTTCCACGATTCCAGTAATAAACTTGATAGAGTCCAAGGTAATCGTTAACAACTTCAATTTTAAGTGGGTGGATAGATATCTTAATAGCGACAAACTTCCCTTCTAAGACTGAAAATATTTCCCCCCAGTGATCATTTAATTCTCTTGCATTCTGAGTATTAAAAGTATTTTGATAATTAACTATTACTCCATCATAAAAAACAACGGTATCCTGATCATAGAAAACATTAGAATTAACAAATGGTTGTGATTCTGGAATATATCCAAATATTGAGCCACTCTCGAATTTACAAGACCATAATTTCGATGAATCTAATGAAGGATAGCTTTTGGATGTTTCAGCAAGTTGATCCAAAACTATATGTTGAATTTTGCTTGATATGTGCCAGCCTATAATAAATAAGTTCATTGGGTTATCCTCTAAATCACAGTAACCGTTTAACCGTTTAGGGGGGGCAAAATTATGCTAACATAGAAAGTGGCAAGGTCTGGCAAGTTCGCAGCTTTCTTTTCACTGTTTACTGTTCACTGATTACTGTTCACTGAAAAATCAACTCAATAACCAATCTAGATGATCCTGTAAACATTGCTTGAGGTCGTAGCGTTGCTTGATAGTTTCCCTCGCATTTAAACGCAGATTTTGCCAACGCTGGGGATAATTTAACACTTCATCCACGCGATCGGCTATTTGTTGGGGAGAAAAGAAATCCACTAATAAACCATTTTCCCCATCAGTAATTAATTCTCGCACGGGGGGAGTATCGGAACCAATCACCACGCAACCCATGGCCATGGCCTCTAACATTGACCAGGACAGCACAAAAGGACGGGTAAGATAGATATGGGCTGCCGATGCCTGTAAAACCTGCTTATATTGACCGTAAGGTAGAGAACCGGTAAAATGCACCCGGGATAAATCCAAAGAAAGGCTTTCTAACATCAATTCTTTATAGGTTTTGCCGTCCGGTAGAGTTTTCCCATAAGCGACCCGATCCTCACCGACAATCACCACATGACAGTTAGGCCGACGGGCTAAAATTAGGGAAACAGCCGTCATAAATTGGGGAAAACCGCGATAGGGTTCCATTCCCCGGGTTGCATAGGTGACAATCTCCTTAACACCGGATAAATCTAAACCTATCTCTGGAATCACTAACTGCACATCGGGACGGGGACAAAAATAGTCCGTATCGATGCCATCGTGTAAAACTGTCAGTTTCGAGTGAAATTCGCTGGGAAATTGTTGTTTTTGCCAGATAGTCGGCGATAAACCTCGATCGCAACTGACCAGATCGATCAGGATTGGCGCATTTTTAATTCTAATCCGGGCCTCGGCATCAGCATTGAGGGGATCCTCTGGATCAAAATCAGCATCGGAACCATGGGCATGATAAAACCATTCAAAATAGGCTAAAAACTTAGTTTTCGGGAAAATATCCTTGATAAATAGACCCGGCCCCCAGCCAGAATGTGCATAGACAATATCGGGATAAAATCCTTGATTTTTCAGTTGTTGGCAAACAGCATAAACCGCTTGACCTTGTAAAACCGCACTTTCAAGGGGACGGACATAATGATGGGTTTGGGGAGAAACAGCGCGACTTTCCTTGTAAATAAATTTTTTTACCCCCGCTATCTCTCCCTCTTGCCGGGTAGTGCCGAAAATCACTTGATTTCCAGGTTTTTGAGCTAAAACCGTGATTAAATGGCGAAATTGGGCGGGAAAATTGGAATGAAGGAATAAAAATTTCATCGCAGATAAAGGTTTAGAAAAAGCGATCGCTAATCGTACATTGTCCCTGAAAACGGAGCAGATGATCGCATAATACCAAAGCCATCATCGCTTCCACCATCGGGACGGCCCGGGGTAAAACACAAGGATCGTGTCTTCCTTTGGCTGCTAGGGTGGTTTCTTCCCCGGTGCGCGTCACGGTTTTTTGTTCTTTACCGATAGTCGCGGTGGGTTTAAAAGCGGTGCGGATAATAATATTTTCACCGTTACTGATTCCTCCTTGGATGCCTCCCGAACGATTGCTCGTGGTGCGAATTTCCCCGTTATCATCGATAAAATACTCGTCATTGTGTTCGCTGCCGGTTAAGAAGGTTCCCGCGAATCCCGATCCGATTTCAAATCCCTTACTCGCGGGTAAGGACATCATCCCCTTAGCTAAATCGGCTTCTAGCTTATCAAAAACGGGTTCTCCTAGACCTTTCGGCACATTTCTGGCTACACATTCCACCACACCGCCGATCGAGTCTTTATTCAGGCGAATTTGGTCGATCAGGGCGATCATTTGGGCGGCCGTTTCCCCGTTGGGACAACGCACTATATTACTTTCCACCTCGTCGAGGGTGACGGTGTTGGGGTCGATGATTGCCTCAATATCTTTAATTCGCTTCACATAACCGATAATCTCGACATTATAGACAGATTTAAGGATTTTTTTAGCGATCGCTCCTGCGGCCACCCGGCCGATGGTTTCCCGGGCCGAAGATCTGCCTCCTCCTTTCCAGTTGCGAATGCCGTATTTTGCTTCGTAGGTGGCATCCGCATGGGAAGGTCGGAATTTCTCGGCCATTTCGTTGTAATCTTGCGAACGAGCATCCTGATTCCGCACTAAAATAGCGATCGGTGTACCGAGGGTTTTGCCTTCAAAAACGCCCGAAATTATCTCACAAAGGTCATTTTCCCGACGCGGGGTCACGATTCTGCTTTGTCCCGGTTTGCGACGGTCTAAATCGATTTGAATCTCCTCTTCGGAAATTTCTAAGCGCGGAGGACAACCATCGATAACCACTCCTACCCCACCCCCGTGAGATTCTCCAAAAGTGGAAACCCGAAATAGTCGTCCGAAAGTGTTACCCATAATCTCAATATCTATTAAGCCTCAAGGTTTTATTGTACCTGAGCGGTTATCAGTTATCAGTGATCAGTTATCAGATGTGAGTTTTTAGTGGACAGTCTTAAGTAGAAAATTGCCGTTTTCTTGTCACTGATGCCATTTTTCAAAAGTAATCGCAGAGATGGTTAATTTCCCTTACCCCCACAACCAAAGGGAGAGGGGAGTAAAATGCCGGCTCTCTTATTCTTTGTGTGATAAGTTTAAGTTATATAAGACCGATCAATCTTTGTGTCCTTTGTGTCTTTGTGGTTCGTTCCATTTGCTCGCCAGCAGGAATGTATTTTAGAATACATTTTACCCACCAAACCCAAGAGAGTAAAATGCCTGCTACGAATAAAGGAAAATAGTATCCAGACAGAATTAATTAGAGTTTGCTGAATAAATCTAAAAACCTTGTTGGCTAAGACTTTTAGACTTTTTTCCCCTCAAAAAGTGCCAGCCATTGCGGGGATCGGGGGGAAAATTCCTGGACTTTTTCCCTGAAAATTAGGTAACTGACTACCTCAAAATCGGTAAAACCCCACACCCCACACCCCACACCCTGCTCCCAGGAAAAGCTTTTTGCCGCAAACCCTACTTAGGGTTTTTTTCGGGGAATTCCTCGCAAGGTTAAAACATCATCGAGGGTGGAACAATAGTTTTTTAAACCAAAATCAGCAGGAGTATAGGTTTTAATGTGGGTGAAGTGGCGATAATTCATCGCAAAACGGTCCCATGCTTCCATCTGCAAGTTAAAAACTTTGATAAAAAAGTTAGCAATGGTTAAAGATAAAGGAATCCGAAAATAGATTTTTTTGTTTAAATAAGCGCAGATTTCCTCCACTGCTTGGTTAGCTGTTGTGCGTTGATTGCCTAGAACAATTTTGCTTTCTGGTGCGGTATTTTCGATTAAATAATTCACCACTTGAGCTATATCTTTGGCATGGATAAAATGAAAACTGCCATCAGCTTGAAACCAACGCACTAAACCGATATATTTCAACACATCCGGTAAACCCCCATAGATATGAGAATAGGGTTTATTTTCGTCACCACCTAAGACAAAAGTGGGGTACAAAGTGATAATTTTATCGGCGATTTCTAGGTCAGTAAATTTACTATAACAAATATATTTAGTGCGGATATAATTAGTTCCTATCTCCCCAGCTTCGGGCAAAGGTTGATTATTTTGATTGAGAATGCTGGCGGTAGAAAAGTAGAGGACTTTCTCGCAGATTTGAGCATCTAAATAACTAATTAATTCTAGGGTTTTTACCACATTAATCTGATAACTTTCCTCCTCTCCTCCCCAACTGGTAGCGATTAAAACCGCTATATTCATTGTTTTTAAAAGCTCCGCATATACCCCAATATTTTCCATATCTCCTAAAAGTATATGAACATTTGATCGCCCTTGGTAAGCAAATTTTAACTTCTCTGGATTACGCACTAAAAAATATAATTCATAGTCGGGATTTTCCAGTAAAATCTCAGCGATATAATGCCCAATACAGCCACTCACACCCGTTAGAAATATTTTTTTCATTATTTTAATTGATCTGGCAGAATTTAGGGGACAGTTTGAAAGTAAAAAGTCAAAAAGGGTGTTGTGTTTTGGGGTTTTAGGGTTTTAGGGTATTAGTTGAATCCCCCCATTTCCCCATTTCCCCATTTCCCCACCCCCTGTTCCCTGAGTAACTTTATTGATAACTAAATCCTTTAGCAGTTTCAAAGAAGAAACGCACGTTATCTTCAGGAGTTCCCACCAAAACACCATGACCTAAATTAAGAATATGACCTTGATTACCCGCTTTACGAATAGTATCAATAATCCGCTCGCGAATAAAGGACTGGGAACCGAATAAAACCCCCGGATCGATATTACCTTGAACCATCATCGCTTTACCTAAACGCTGTCTCGCTTCCGCCATATCGACAGTCCAATCGACGCTAATAATATCAACCCCCGATTTAGCCATTCTTTCCAAAACGCCGGCGCTGCCACTAATGTAGAGAATTAAGGGTGTATCGGGATGGGTTTCTTTCACCAAACGAACTACTTTTTGTTGATAGGGTAAGGCAAAAACATCGTAATCTTGGGGAGTTAATTGACCCGCCCAAGAGTCGAACATTTGTACCACTTGCGCCCCACAATCAATTTGATAACGGACATAGGTGGCGATCATATCCGCTAATTTATCTAAAAATTGGTGCAGTACCGAGGGTTCCGAAAAAGCCATCCCTTTAATCACAGAATAACTTTTAGAACCTTTCCCTTCCACTGCATAGGCTGCTAAAGTCCAAGGCGCTCCGACAAAACCGAGGACAGTGGATTTATTTCCCACCTCTTGACGCAGGGTTTTTAAAATCGTTTTGATAAAAGGTAAAGACTGATCGGGATCGAGGGGATTAAGTTGGTCCACCTGCGCTTGAGTACGAATGGGAGAATCGATAATCGGCCCCTTACTTTCGATAATATCAAAGGGAATACCGATTCCCGCCAAGGGAGTGAGGATATCGGAGAACATGATCACCCCATCCGGTTGAAAAGCACGCCAAGGTTGCAGGGAGATTTCGATCGCTAAATCGGCATTTTCCGATCTTTCCCGAAAACTGGGGTATTTATCCCGCAATTCTCGATAAATCTGCATATAACGTCCTGCTTGTCTCATCATCCACACGGGAGGACGGGGTAAGATTTCTCCTTTGGCAGCGCGTAATAAATAAGGTATTTCAGGGGAGTCAGTCATATCACGGTGATTATTCTATTGCCTTTTCTACGGTATCATCCCCCGTACAGCTAATTTTTCTGGTTTTTCCTTAAGAATTGTTAACGAAAATTATCCCCCCACCCTGGGATGAACTCGACGCAATCGTAAAGCATTTGTCACCACGGAAAGGGAACTTAAAGCCATGGCAGCACCGGCAATAATCGGATTGAGCAGAAAAGGATAGAGGATTCCGGCAGCGATGGGAATGGCAATTAGGTTATAAATAAAAGCAAAAAAGAGATTTTCTTTGATATTTGCCATTGTTGCCCGACTTAACTCAATAGCGGTCACAATTCCCTGTAAATCTCCCGAAATTAAGGTTATATCACTAGCAGCGATCGCTACATCGGTTCCCGTGCCAATGGCAATACCTAAGTCCGCTTGCGCCAATGCGATCGCATCATTGATGCCATCTCCAACCATGGCGACTATTTTCCCTTTTTTCTGCAAATATTCGATTTTTTCGGCTTTTTCTTGGGGACGGAGTGCGGCAAAAAAGCGCCGGATACCCAACTCGCTGGCGATCGCTTCTGCGGTTTCGAGGTTGTCCCCCGTCATCATCATCACCTCTAAGCCGATTTTTTTGAGCTTGGCGACCACTGAAGAAGAAAAAGGTTTTAAAACGTCGGAAATGGCAATCAACCCCTCTAAATGCCCGTTAACCGCTATCCAAGCCACGGTTTTTTTCTGCCATTCCCAATCGTGGGCGACTTTTTTAAGAACTTTTGTTTCGATCCCTTGACTTTCTAACCATTGTTGTGTACCGATTTGCACTAAATCCGACCCGACTTTTCCCTGCACTCCTGACCCAGTTATTGAGTCAAATTCGGTTACTTCTAGGGTTTTAATGGCGTTTAACCGCCCATATTTAACTATTGCTTCTCCTAACGGGTGTTCAGAATGATTCTCCACCGATACGACTAACTGCAGCAGCGATAATTCCCGTCCATCCCCCACCCCCTCGCGAGTCAAGAAGTCCGTCACCGTTGGTTTACCCTGGGTGAGAGTTCCGGTTTTATCTAGAACAATAGTAGTAATGCCCTGGGCTAATTCTAAACTTTCGGCATTTTTAATTAAAATTCCCTGTTTTGCTCCCTGTCCTGTTCCCACCATAATCGAGGTGGGTGTAGCTAATCCTAGCGCACAGGGACAGGCGATAATTAAGACTTCCACCATTGTAATCAAAGCGAGGGTGAGATTACCCGTGCGGAGAATCCAAAATAAGAAAGTTATTACCGCAATAATCATCACCACCGGCACAAAATAAGCGGTCACTCGATCGACTAATCTTTGTATAGGTGCTTTTGATGCTTGCGCGGTTTGCACTAATCGGACAATCTGAGCTAAAACCGTATCTTTTCCCACCCGTAACGCTTGCATTTGTAGGCTACCGGTTTTATTAATTGTCGCACCGATTACCTGTTGATTGACGGTTTTTCGCACGGGTAAACTTTCCCCCGTCACCATCGATTCATCAATGCTAGAACTGCCTTGGATAATTATGCCATCGACGGGAATTTTTTCCCCCGGACGCACTAAAATTATATCTCCTACTTTCACCTCTTCTATTGGTATATCTAGCGTCTGTTCTTCCCTAATTACCCTAGCAGTTTTTGCCTGTAATCCCATTAATTGTTTAATAGCGGCGGCCGTTTCTTTTCTGGCACGTTTTTCGAGGAAACGACCGAGTAAAATCAGAGTAATGACGATAGCTGATGCTTCGTAATAGACATGGGAATTAAACCCCTGTTTTTCGATAAAATCGCTCCCGAAGGTTAAAAACAGGGAATAAAAATAGGCGGCACTGGTTCCCAAAACTACTAAAGTGTCCATGGTGGCAGTGCGATTTTTAAAGGCTTTCCAAGCATTTTTATAAAAACTTTGACCACACCAAAATTGGACGGGAGTAGCGAGAGTTAATTGTAGTAAAGGATCGTGTAACCAATGGGGGATAAAAGATAGAGATAAACCCGTCATCATCGGTAAAGAACCGATAAAAAGTATAATACTAATAACAATAGCGATCGATAGTTTAGTGAGAAGTTCTTTTTCTGGCCTGGATTCGAGATTAATTTCCGTTATCGGTGTCGCTTGGAAACCGGCATCCCTAACTTTTGCTTGAATAGTGTTAAGATCGGTACGCTTGGGATCATAGTCCACATCCACCTGTTCCATGCCAAAATTAACTTGACATCGAATCACTCCGGGGATAGATTTAATGATCCGTTCGATCGAATCAGCACAACCAGCGCAACTCATCCCGGCGAGTTTGAGAGTTTGATGGGTCATAATGTTAATAGCAGCGGAAGTCAGCAAGAAAATCCCCTGCAGCAGAGTTATATCTTGAGCATAAAATATTCCCCTAGCTGCAGGGTCAAGAATCCTCTGTTAATTTTTCTGAATAGATATGAAGAAATGTCAAAAATAGTGCCTGTATTTTCCTGACACACCCTTAGTTTTTGTGGACAAATTTCAGTTAACCCCACTCTGTTGCGTATCTTGACCCTGCACAGCATCGGCAGCGGAAACACCATCACCCTGAAAACCAAAATACCATAAAGTAGCGGCAGCTTCAGCGCGAGTTACTGGTCTTTTTGGCTGAAATAGGGTAGTAAAACCAAAAACTCGCCGAATATTAGCTTGTTCAGCATTTTGAAAATCGGCATAAAGAGCGCGCACCAGCTGCGGGTTAATTTTATTAGTATCCTGAAAACCCCAAGTATTTTTAATCGTATCAAGATTGGCGCTCGGTAAAGCTTTTCTAATATCTAATGGCACTTTCCAAGCGATTAAATCTTCCCGGGTTAAAGGAGCATTGGGACGGAATAAAAGGGCGCTACTATCTCCCGTTAAGGGAGAGGGAATTAACCCCGCTTCCGCTAATCCTTGAATATAAATATAATCGGGATCGTTATTTTTAACATCACTAAAAGCTGGGGAACTATTGGGAGTAGCTAAACGGATTTGTTTACCCGCTACATTAGCATAAATGGCATTATTAGCCTGTAACAACCAGCGAGCAAATTCTCTGCGCGTTATTGTATTATTAGGGTTAAACTGATTGTTATTACCTGTTAATACTCCTAATCTAGCTAAGTCTTGAATGTGGCTTTTTAAGGGATTAGGTAAGGATTCGATATCGTTAAAACTGGTGGGATTAAGATTGGGTAAGGGGGAAGAAATAGGGGAGGGACTAGGGGAAGCAATCGGGGTTCCCGTTGGACGATAATCGAGGCTATATTCGGTATTGGGAGAAGTGGCAGTTATGGTGATAGTTAATTCTAAATTATCTCGACGGGCTGTCAAGGTGCTATTAACTCCCTCCCCAGAAAAGGGAGTGATAATTTCCCAATTATTATTAACTAATTCCTGTTGATAAAAAGCCTCGATCGCATTGCTGGGATCGTTGGATTGCCAACGAGTTTGCCCACCAGTATTATCAGGATTTGTCTGCACGGATAATAATTCTGATTGACTATATCGAGGAATTTCTGCGGGAAAATTTGCGGGTAATTGCTGGTTATTAGGAGAGTTTTCTGGTATGGGATTTGTTTGTAGATTAGGATCGGCAGCCAGACGATTTTCTAGGGCAGGATTGCCACTACAGGCTCCTAAAATACCCAGCAGGGTGATCATTGTACTGTAGCGAATAAACTTACTCACGGTCTTTACCAATATTGTTTCCTTAGCTTTATCCTAGCCTATTTACTCAGGTTTTTGACTAGGGAAAATTCGGTGCCACCATTGACGTAATTTCCCCAGCAGAAATCCTCCTAACCCTTTTGTGTATTTTTCAAATTTGTAGTAAAATAAAATGTCGATTATATCCTGAGTGGAAAGATACTTGAGATAGGATACTCCTTGATCTATACGCACATCACTATATTCTAAATAAACTTTGCGACTGAGGCGATCGGATAAATTCCATTTTGGTTGAAAATATTCTTGCATCCTCTGTTGATAAGGGGCAAAACTACTCGATTTTCCCTGTAAATATTCCTCCATGTATTGACAAGCAATTTCGGCTCCTTTCATAGCATAGCGAATACCTTCCCCTCCTAAAAAGTTAACCGTAGAAACAGCATCACCAATCGCTATAATATTCGGTTCTTGATAATAAATATCTTGCAGATTGAGCGAATATTCTAAAATAGACCCATGAATGTCGATTATATCATATTTAGAGAGATTCATGTAGGTTTGAATAATTTGTGTAATATAACTTTTTAAAGGCTTAACTTCAGAAATATAAGGATGTTCTCCCTCTAACCAAGCCGCTCCTATTTTTAATTGCTGATTATCCATAGGAAAAATCCAGCCATAACCTTTAGGACTCCATTTATGACCGAGAAAAAACACTAAATTATCTTGATATTTTTGATAATCTACTTCTGGCACAGTAATTAAATATTCAATGCCCACTGCTTTTAGAAAATCAGGTTTTTCTCGTCTGTGTTTATACATAACTGCTCTAGCATATCCCGTGGCATCAACCAATAAACGAGTAGTAACTGTCTCGATTTTCTCGCCTTTTGATTTCAAGAAAACAGTTAGCTGATCCTCCCTCTGTTGATATTTCAGATAACGACAACCTAAACGAACTTCTCCCCCCAAACGCAGCACTTCTGCGGCTAAAAACTCTCGCAACTTGGCAAAATCAAAAACTACCCCTAAAGGTTGCGGTGATGACCAAAAATGATGTATGCTGGTAGAGATGATTTCGATATTTTTCCAAAACCTAGCCACTACGGTTTCGGGGAGATTGAATTGTTCTAAAATTTCTAGAGGAGAAGCGGCACTAGAAAAATTATTATCTTGCCAACTAGAATGTTGTTCCACCAAAAGAACACGATAACCTTTTTCACTTAATAATCTACCACAGTGACCTCCCGCTGGTCCGCCCCCAATAATTACGACATCATAATCCATGATTTACGCCCTCGCCTAATCTTGCTAAGTTGCTTCTATTTTATCCTAAATTGCCCTCTGTTAAACCCCAAACCGGTTAAGCTGTTGTCCATCTAAATTTGATAAGTAGCTGATTATAATTAAATTAAAAATGGATTTTAGGTTCGATCCCCCCCGCCCCCTTGATAAGGGGGGTGCCGATAGGCGGGGGGATCCCCCTTAATAAGGGGGGTGCCGATAGGCGGGGGGATCCCCCCTGCCCCCCTTGATAAGGGGGGTGTCTGACAACTTTTAACGCCTACCTACTTACTCTTTTTAACCTGTTCACTGTTCCCTCATCGAAAGACCACCAGCTTATGACATTTTTCTTATTATTAGTTACTTCCCTATCGCTGATAATTTGGTTATATTTAATCTTAGCTAGGGGACAATTTTGGCTATCTAACCAAAAAATTAATCCTGTCACTTATCCCTTAACAAATTATCCAAAAGTCTCGGCAATTATCCCCGCACGAAACGAAGCCGACGTTTTACCTATCAGTTTAACTTCCCTCTTTAACCAAGATTATCAAGGCGAATTTTCGATTATTTTAATTGACGATCAAAGCAGTGATGACACGGGGAAAGTTGCCCAAAAAATTGCCGATAAATCTCATAAATCTGAACAGATAACTATTATTTCTGGACAACCTTTAGAGATAGGATGGACGGGTAAATTATGGGCAATGAAACAGGGAATAACAGAGGCTACCGAGAAATTTGCACCCGATTATTTTCTGTTCACCGATGCTGATATTGCCCACCCACCGGATAATTTAACCCAATTAGTTACTAAAGCAGTACAAGAAAAACAAGCTTTAGTTTCCCTGATGGTGTTGCTACGCTGTGACAGTTTTTGGGAAAAATTTCTCATTCCTGCCTTTGTTTTTTTCTTCGAGAAACTCTATCCTTTTCCCCTAGTTAATAACCCTAATTCCCCGATAGCTGCCGCCGCTGGGGGTTGCATTTTAATTCGCCGAGATATTCTAGAAAAAATTGGCAGTATTGATATTCTTAAACAAGCTTTAATTGATGATTGTTCTTTAGCGATTGCGGTTAAAAAATATCTGCAAAATCACTCCGAAAATACCGAGAAATCTATCTGGTTAGGATTAACAGAAACCACCTATAGTCTCCGTCCCTATCCCGATTTAGCCAGCATTTGGAATATGGTAGCCCGCACCGCCTTCACACAACTAAATTACTCAACACTTTGGTTAATCGGGACAATTTTCGGGATGTTTTTAACCTATTTAGCCGCTCCCTTGGGCTTAATCTGGGGACTGGTATTAAAACAAACATCAATTATCATAATTAGCACCATCACCTTATTACTAATCGCCCTTTCCTATAGCCCAACTTTAAGACTATATAAATTATCCCCCCTGCGGGCTTTAACTTTACCCCTAATTGCCCTCTTTTATAGTTTAATGACCGTTGATTCTGCCCTGCGTTATTGGCGCGGCCAAGGGGGAGGTTGGAAAGGGCGAGTTTATCCTAATTAGGGTTTGCTGAATAATAGTAAAACCCTTTTAAAATAAGGCTTTTGACCTGTTAAAATTGGAACCTTCAAAAACCAGGCATTATCCTTTTACAGTACAATAGACCTCTTGCATAATTTTTTTATGGTATAATATAAGGTTTTGCTTTTTTCTCAATTCTTAGATTGAAGTGGAAAAAAAGAACTCTTGCAAATTAATTATATGTTATAATGAAGTTAAATTAATGATAGGTGTGGTGCGTTACGACGGATTGTTAGATTTAAGTTTAAGCAGAGATTATCGCCGTCTAACGCACCCTACATTTTACTGATCATGCAATAGGTGTGGTGCGTTACGACGGATTGTTAGATTTAAGTTTAAGCAGAGATTGTCGCCGTCTAACGCACCCTACATTTTACTTGCAAATTAATTATATGTCATAAAACATTTTACCGTTTGGGGATGGGGGGGTGAGTGGGATTATCTGTAGCGCGATCATGGATTTTAAACTATAATCAAAAATATTGATTTATCCCATGAGGTAACAATGTTATCCATTAATCTAGATCGAGAAACCGAGAACTATCTAGCAGACATCATTTCCGAAGAGAATATTAGCTCAGAAGAACTTCTGAAAAAACTCATTTACGAACATTGGCAAAGCTTAAAACCGCGTAAAACTTTATCACAACGCCGGGGAGGTCATCCTCAGCATCTTTTAGAAAATGCTCCACCTGATTTGTCATTGCGAGAAAACCGCAAAAAAGTAGTTGCAGAATATATACAAAACCATCATCAGCAACATCATTTATGACAAATTATCCCCCAAAAATTATTACAGAATCAATCAACCAATTCTCTAACTTCAAAGCAGGCACACGCTCAAATTCACGAGTATTTGCGGTAACAAGAGTCAGATCAAGCGCTAGAGAATGAGCAGCAATCAGTAAATCATTTGGACCGATTGGGGTTCCTGCTTGCTCCAAATGTTTACGAATTACGGCATAGTGCTTATCTACAGTTGATTCTAATGGCAAAACTGTCAAGAACTCCAGGATGCGTTCTAGTTGCTGCACCAGACGGGAGGAACCACTTTTAACCACTCCAAATCTTAATTCACACGCCACAATGATGCTCGTACAAACGCTTTCTTCGCCGACATCCACAATATGCTGGAAAACCTGACCTTGGGGATACCTGATCAAATGTGATAGGATGTTAGTATCAAGCAGATATTGATAGGTCATTGGGTGGTACTAAAATGTAATGTCATCAAGGGGAAGCAACCCTTCATCTATATCAGGAAAATTGTCTGTAATGTCTGGCAAAGTAGTCAGCAAAGAAATTAGAGAACCGGAAGAAATCGGCTCAATGATTAAGCGATGACCTTCTTTGCGTAACAAAACCTCTGTACTTGATAGGGCCAGTTCAGGAGGAATAGTTAATACTTGCTCTTGTCCACTTGTTAGTAAAGAAACCTGACGTAAATTTTGCATCTGTTGACCCCTTTGTTAATGATCGCCTTACTATTTTAACTTATTTATCTAGTTATCTCGTTCCCAGGTAGAACCTGGGAACGCTTGATTCAGGTTCTACCTGATAACTGTTTACTGATAACTGTTCACTGAAATTCCAGTTCTTCTTAAATACTACTTTAAGGCAGAGCCTTAGATATTATGTTTCAAGGCAGAGCCTTGAAACAAGGGAACCTCACCAACAAACTTTTTGCCGCAAACCCTAAATAAATTTTCCCAATTCATCAAGCAAATCCATTAATTCCCCCAGTAAAACCGGCTCACCTGTCCTATTCTCGAACACCCACACAGGCTGATTATTTGCTCCCTTGTGACTAATTTGAGCTATTTTAAGCTGAAACTTATCTCCCTGGGACTCTTTTTGACGCTGTTCTCTAACTCCCTTTAAGCTTGCTTTCGATAAATCAGGAGTTACTGATCCTTCTAGTTGAGACTTGCTTTCCTGTTCTCCTCCTAACTGACGTTCAATCTCCAACTCCCTTGCTAAAATCTTTTTCAACGCCTCATTTCTCAACTCAGAAGGCATTTGGCCATTCTCCAGTTTTAAGCGTAACTCTCCCCCCCGCAAACCAAACTTAACCCGTCCAAAAGAAAAATCAAGCCACTGCTGATTAAAATTAAGCCGCACCGATAGGGAAAACGCCTTTGGTTCAGACTTTTTGAAAAGGGAAACAACACCCTTAGACTCAGACGTAACCAGTTCTCCCGAAATCTCCAAGTGCAGACATTCGGGACACTTATTATCATGTTCTGTCACCGCAATTGCCCTTGATTGCTTTGCCATCATCCTAGGCCTTTCAAAACCTTAACTATAATAATTGTACTGTATGTGGGGTTTGCGGCAAAAAGTTTGTTGTTTTGCTAATAAAGTCCCAAAACCATTTTTTAGCAGAGCTGCTACCGATATTCAGCCAGTCCTAATTAGTTAGAGCAAGCCTCAAGAATTCCTAGCAAATTAACTAAGGGTTTATCTTAATGCTTGCTGCTATCAGATTAATTTTCTTCCTCCGCTTCTAGGGTTGGTTGTGGTAAACGAGCGATAAAATCTTTCATTTGGGGATGATTAAACATTTTCTCCGTGTCTTGCAAAAGACGTTTACCCCAGAGATTTTCCCCCAAAAATTCCAGACTGACATAACGACTATCGCTAGTGAGAGCGGCCTGAGCTAATTTGATGCCCTCCTCAGTTTTCCCTTGACTATAAATAGCCACCGCAATAGCTAACTGAGGTTCCGCCTGTTTAGGATCAATTTTCAAAGCGGTGCGCCAATCTTTAAGAGCGGCTTCCTTATCACCCTGTTCGTATTTAACTAAACCAATATTATTAATAGCCGGCCAAAAATTTTTATCTTGACTAACAGCTTTTTCGTAAGCTGCGATCGCATCAGGATATTGTGCTAACTTGAGATAGGAATTACCGAGATCAAAAAGAGCGGGGGAGACATCGGGTTTCATTTGCAAACCCGCTTCAATCTGGGCAATAGCAGACTGGTAATCTTGATTCTGAAAATAAGCACTACCGAGGGAAAATTTAATATTAGCGTGGGCATCGGCGGGAGCAAGGGACAAAGATTGATTTAATGCCTCGATACCGGGTTGCACCTGATCGTCTTGCAGATATAAACTACCGAGAATAAACCAAGTTTGATAGAGATGGGGGGCTAACTGCACCGCTAACCTAGCTCGGGAAAGGGCGGCATCGGTACGGCGAAAACGAGCTAATTGGATGGCATCCTCAGCCATTTCAATTCCCGCTTGTTCCATCTGTTCTAACCCCGGTTCGATGGCGTAGGGGAGTAGAGCTTGGGAAAAAGCTGGCGGGCTGCCAGCGACGAAAAAAATGAGTAAAGAAACGATTAATTGAAGTTTTGGCACAGTTTACCCCCGCGATAGGCCTTTTTTAATCAGTCTATCTCGCTTGGGGGTTGTTGGCTAAAGAAACAACAAAGGCAACTCTAGAGACGTTAGTATATAACCAATTAACTTTTGGCTGATCGATGGCAATAACCGTGTTGGGAAAATCAAATCGCCCCCTATTTTGGATATTCGGACTCATGGCTAGTGGTTTTCTGGCGGTGGGAGTGGTTTCTTATCGTTTGCTGCAAACCCCTCCTCCTGCCCTAGAATTGGCGAAAATGACCGTTCCTGCTCAACGGGAAACCCTCGCTGTGGAAATTAAAGCTAGTGGTAGGGTGGAACCAATCCAAAGTGTCAACATTAGCCCGAAAAACCCCGGCCGATTAGTGCGATTATTGGTGGATCAGGGCATGGTCGTTAAAAGGGGACAAACCCTCGCCGTCATGGATAATTTAGAGGTGTATGCCCAAGGAATGCAGTCAGAAGCGCGTCTGCGGGAAGCTCTAGCCAGTCTGGAACAGGCTAAACGCAGTATTCCCGAAGATATCCGCCAATTACAAGCCCGATTTTATCAGGCCCAGGCCAGTTATAAGCAATTAGAAGCCCGTTTAGCTCAGGCCAAAGAAAGAATTCCCAAAGATTTAGACCAACTGCAAGCTCAGGTACAAGCGGCCCAATCCCGGTTTCGACTAGCAGAAAATCGGGTTAAACGCAATGAAAATTTAGTCCGGGAAGGAGCGATCGCTCAAGACCAATTTGATGCCGTCCTCAATGAATATCTCAATGCTAAAGCCAATTTAGACGAATCGATCCGCCGTTTGGAACAAGCGGATAAAACCGCTTCCCCAGAAGTAGCGGGAATTGAGCAGGAAATGATCCGAGCGGCAGCAGCGATCGCTGAAGCGAAATTTGCCCTCGAACAACGCCAAAAAACCCAAGAAACGGAGCTTGCTCGACTAGAATCATCTGTAGCGGCTGCTAGAGCCAATTTAGAGCAAATTAAGATTCAATACCGCGATACAGTCATTACTGCCCCCTTTGATGGCATCGTCACCCAAAAATACGCCACCGAGGGTTCTTTTGTCACTCCCACCACTTCGGCCTCTAGTACCGCTTCCGCCACTTCCACCTCGATTATCGCCCTAGCATCGGGATTGGAAGTAATTGCTAAAGTGCCAGAAGTAGATGTGGGTTTATTGCAGCGCGGCCAACCCGTGCGAATTGTCGCCGATGCTTTTCCTGAAGAAGTCTTTGAAGGTCGAGTTATTCTTGTGGCTCCTGAAGCAATTATCGAGGAGAATGTTACTTCTTTTGAAGTGAGAATCGGTTTGGTGACGGGACGAGACAAACTCAAATCGAAAATGAATGTGGATGTAACTTTTGTCGGCCAGCAGTTAGATAATGCTCTGGTCGTGCCGACTGTCGCCATTGTCACCCGGGAAGGCAAGTCAGGGGTTTTAGTTCCCGATGCCGAAAATAAACCCAGTTTTAAACCCGTTTCGATCGGTTTGGTCTTAGACGATAAAACCCAGATTTTATCAGGGTTGGAAGCCGGAGAAAAGGTCTTTATCGATCTCCCCCAAGGAGCCGAAGATACCTCGAAAACTAATAAAAAATCTCAATAATTTTCTTTAACAAGTATTCCTAAATTGTCTTTTTTATGCTAGGTCAGGATTCGGGAAATGGGGGAATGGGGAAATGGGGGAATGGGGAAATGGGGAAATGGGGAAATGGGGAAATGGGGGAATGGGGAAATGGGGGAATTCAACTAATACCCCAAAACCCTACAACTATCTAACTGATAACTGATAACTGATAACTGATAACTGATAACTGATAACTGATAACTGATAACTGATAACTGATAACTGATAACTGATAACTGATAACTGATAACTGATAACTGATAACTGATAACTGATAACTGATAACTGATAACTGATAACTGATAACTGATAACTGATAACTGATATGTTTATCATCGAAAGTTTAAAAATGGCCGTCGCCACCCTAGGGGCCAATAAAGTGCGTAGCGGCCTGACTATGTTAGGAATTATCATCGGTAACGCTTCGGTGGTGGCCATGATCGGTATTGGCCAAGGGGCGCAAACCTTAGCCAATGACCAGTTTGCTAACTTGGGACCCAATACTCTTTTTGTGGTGCCGGGGTCGCGACAAGCACGCAATACCACCGTTAATTTACCGAAAACCTTGGTTTTAGCCGATGCTCAGGCGATCGCCGAACAGGTTCCCACCGTCGCCGAAGTCGCCCCGGAAATAAACGCTCGTTTCCTGATTTCCTATCGTAATCGCAACATGACGGCTCTAGTGACGGGAAGCACCCCAGAATACGCTTCTGTCCGCAATTTTACCCTAGAAAAAGGTCGTTTTATCAATAATATCGATCTAGCCCGCAACAAACGGGTAACGGTAATCGGCCGTGAAGTGGCAGCGCAACTTTTCCCCACCCAAAATCCCCTCGGTCAACAGCTGCGGATCAAAAATCTCAGTTTTGAGGTGATCGGGATTTTAGAGGCGAAAGGCTCCTTTTTTGGCAATAATCAGGATGAAATGCTGATTATTCCCCTTAGCACCATGAACTCGCAACTGGTGGGCAAAACCGGCCCCTACGGTGTCGAGTTGAGTTGGATTAGTCTCACCGCGCGATCGGGGGAGGAAATCCGCGCCGCTAAGTTCCAAATCGAGAATCTCCTGCGTTTACGTCATAAAATCGTCGCTGAGGATGATTTTCGCGTCGAAACTGCTAAACAGATGATCGAAATCTTCGGCACGATTACCCAGGGTCTAACCCTACTTTTGGCTCTAATCGCCGGTATTTCCCTAATTGTCGGGGGTATCGGGGTGATGAATATTATGCTCGTTTCGGTTTCGGAAAGAACCGGGGAAATCGGACTAAGAAAAGCGATCGGAGCCAGAGAACAGGATATTCTCTTACAATTTCTGATTGAATCAACTCTCGTTTCCATCGCCGGCGGTGCGCTTGGTATTCTCGTCGGTGCAGGAGCGATCGTTCTCGTCTCCAGTTTCTCTCCCCTGGCTGCCACTGTTTCCGCCACCGCCGTCATCCTGTCTTTGAGCGTTTCCACGGGTATTGGTCTCTTTTTTGGCGTTTTTCCCGCCTATCGTGCCTCTAAATTGGAGCCGATTGTCGCCCTCAGAAGTGTATAATTTTTTAAGTTTTTTCGGGGACGTTTTTGGCAAGGATTGCTTTTATAGCTAAGTAGGTAGGCGTTAAAAGTTGTCAGATCCCCCCCTTATCAAGGGGGGACTAAGGGGGGATCGGCACCCCCCTTATCAAGGGGGGCAGGGGGGATCGAACCTAAAATCCATTTTTAATTTAATTATAACCAGCTACTTCAAGGGGTGACAGAGGGGCTACAAGCTAGATAGAGCGGGGGGTCTAGCCAAACGACCCCCTAAAGAAATAGAGTGGTTAGGACAACCACTCAAAATTTTAAAATGTTACCTTCATTCTATCAGGCTTGTTTACAGGCGAACCTTAGCGAGGCGAGCTATTTGACCTTACAGCTCCTAATCCTGCTCTTACAAAGTCATCGGATAGTCCAACTAGAGAAACTGGCCGCTCTTTTCCCGCAACCGATAACCTTTGAAAGTAGAAGACGGAATTTGCAGAGATTTCTTAAGCTCCCGCAACTAAACGTGAAACTCTTGTGGTTTCCTTTGATCAAACAGATCGTCAAGCTAGAATTTAGCGGAAAAAATAAAAATCGAGAGCCAAGAAGAAGGCTCAAAAAACTGAAACACGCGGGAAGATTATTAGTCGTCATAGATAGAACCGATTGGAAGGGTAGAAATTTATTCGTCGCCAGTGTGATTTGTGGTCGGAGAGCTTTGCCCGTATATTGGGTGTTACTGAATAAAAAAGGAAGTAGCGCTCTCGGGGAACCGAAAAAATTCCTCAAGCCAGTCTTAGGGTTGTTGAAACCCTATCCGCTCGTCGTAATGGGAGACCGTGAATTTCAGTCAGCGCAATTAGGGAAGTGGCTTGACGACAGAGGTGTAGCTTTTATCTTCCGTCAAAAGAAAAGTACCTACACGCGATTGAAAGATGGAGAAAACTATCAAGCCCTTTCCGAGTTAGAACCGAACCGGGGCGAGCGAAACTTCTTTCGGGGAGTGACCCACACGAAAAGCCATGAGATCGAGGGGTTCAACCTAGCAACTTATGGGAAAAGAGGTTATCGAACTAAAGGGTCTAAAGAGCCTTGGTATTTATTGACCAACCTAGAATCTTTAGAGATAACTCTCAAGTTATATAAATCTCGATTCGGGATTGAAGCGATGTTCAAAGATTGTCAAACGGGAGGATATAATCTTGAAAAAACGAAAGTGAGCGAGCCTCGCTTTCTCGCCTTAATTTTATTAATCGCTATCGCTTACTCTTTGAATACAACCCGTGGTCAAAATCTCAAGAAATCGGGAACTCGCGATTATATTTGTCGCTCCAAAGAAGCGAAACGCGGTCCGGAAAGACATAGCGATTTTTGGATAGGTACTTATGGGAGCTTCTGGATCGAGTCGATGGACGCGTACTCGGAACTCGCCTTTTCTTTGATCCGCCTCAAGCCAGGAAAACACCCCGATTTTTCTAGGGGTCTAACGGCTATGCGCCTTATCCAGCAAGCCTTTTAGTCGCCTTGTCACCCCTTGAAACCAGCTACTTAAGTTGGGGTCTAATGTGTGGGACGAATTTTATAATCCCGATAACGACGATAATCATTGAGAATGCGATCGTGATCAAAGCATAAAGGTTGGGGGAATTCCCAGAGATGAAAAATCCCCACTTTTTTGGCATCATCGGCAGCGATCGGTTTTCCTTTTGCCGTGGCGATAAAAACGATACTAATGGTGTGTTGACGCGGATCGCGGTTAGGATCGGAATAGACGTGAAATTGCTCGATTAACTGCACCTGCAAGCTGATTTCCTCGTAAGCTTCCCGAATGGCCGCCGTTTCCACCGATTCGCCGTAGTCCACGAATCCCCCCGGAATTGCCCAGCCAAAGGGCGGATTTTTTCTCTCAATTAGTACGATCGGACGGTGGGGCGAGTCGATCAGTTCGATGATAATATCAACAGTGGGGGCAGGATTGCGATAGTTTGTCATTTTTTTCAGTTATCAGTGAACAGTTAAGTAAGTAGTTATAATTAAATTGAAGATAGATTTTGCCTCTGATCCCCCCTGCCCCCCTTGATAAGGGGGGTGCCGATCCCCCCTTAATCCCCCCTTGATAAGGGGGGTGCCGATCCCCCCTTAATCCCCCCTTGATAAGGGGGGTGCCGATCCCCCCTTAATCCCCCTTGATAAGGGGGGTGCCGATCCCCCTTAATCCCCCCTTGATAAGGGGGGTGCCGATCCCCCCTTAATCCCCCTTGATAAGGGGGGTGTCTGACAACTTTTAACACCTACCTACTTATCAGTAATCGGTGAATAATTTCATTTAAGACTCATAACCTTCAAATCGAATCATTTCTAACCAGTCACTGATCAGGGATCACTAATAAGGAGGAGAATAAAAGTTGTTAGAAAATGCCAAGAAAATTACGGTGATAGGTGGGGGAATTTGGGGACAAACTCTCGCTAATTTGGCTAGACGTAATCACTTAGCTGTTAGGGTTTGGTCGCGTCATATTGGGGAAGATTTGGGGGCTATCATAGCAGATACTGAGGTAATTATTTCAGCAGTTTCGATTAAAGGAGTTGTTCCAACGATCGAAAAATTACAGCAATTACAATTAAATTCTCGCATAATTATCGTCACCGCTACTAAAGGATTAGAGCCAATCACCACTCGTACCCCTTTTCATCTGTGGAATCAAGCTTTTCCCGCTAATCCCCTTGTGGTTCTTTCCGGTCCCAATTTAGCTAAAGAAATTAATCAAGGTTTACCCGCTGCCACGGTGGTAGCAAGTTATGTGCAGAAAGCAGCAATATTGTTACAAAAATTATTATCTGGGGAATCTTTTCGGGTTTATCTTAATAGCGATCCCTTGGGGACTGAGTTAGGTGGCACTTTAAAAAATGTCATGGCGATCGCTTCTGGGGTTTGCGATGGTTTACAGTTAGGTACTAATGCCAAATCTGCCCTGTTAACTCGCGCTTTACCGGAAATAGTTCGGGTGGGAACTTGTCTAGGAGGTTGTCAAGAAACTTTCTTCGGTTTATCGGGTTTAGGGGATTTATTAGCCACCTGTAATAGTCCTTTATCTCGCAATTATCAAGTGGGTTATCAATTAGCTTTAGGTTTATCTTTGCCTGAGATTTTAGGGAAGTTAGAGGGAACTGCCGAGGGAATAAATACCACAGAAGTTTTGATGAGAATTGCCCAAGAAAAAAATTTATATGTACCGATTACCTGCCAAGTTGATCGTCTTTTGCGCGGGGAAATTTCTCCCCAAGTTGCCGTTTATGAATTGATGCGTCGGGATTTAAAAGCAGAATTTGATTAAGAGACAAGAGATTTTTCAGTGATCAGTAATCAGTTAGTCGGAGCTTTCTTAACAAAAAGAGAAGAAACTTAAAAAAAGGGGAACCGATTGATAGGTATAGTTTTAAAAGAAAGAAGGAATCAAGGTGGAGGTGAGCAAAAAAATGGAGAAATGAGCAGCCCAAGAATTACAGTATGCAGACCTAGGGGACACGAGAAGAAAGAAAAGGTTAATCAGTATCGTGGAAAACTTGGCCAGCCAACTTAGTACAAGCGTACGACATTCCTCGGCAAATCTAGCCGCCGTCAGTGCCACATCTGATTTTGGGAATTCACCCTATTTTCAACCTTCAGCGGTGAGAATGATTGCTTCTCTTGGGGTTTTTTTAGGTAGAAAAGGCGACGGTGAACCTAGTGTTAAAACTATTTGGTTAGGACTGGGAAGGTAACATGATATCAGCCAGACTTGGAAACTATCTGATCAAATTATTTCCCCCATAGAACCCCCTTGAGCAATCTTGCACACTTTTCTCTTTTTGTCAAATTTTATGTTAAGAAAGATGCGACTAATGGATAGGAGGGCCACGAATAAAGAAAAATGGTATTAATAGGGAGCTAACTGCGAAATTAGCCTACAAAACCTGAAAAAATCTCCCACAAACATGGCGAGGACAAGCATGAATACAATTAGTAATTTTTTAGCTAGTGCTATTGTCGGCGGCTGGATTATGACCATGGCAGTTTTTGCTATTCAAAATATCCAACCAGTTTCTTTAAAGTTTCTACAATTTGAGTCAATTAAAGTACCTATCGGTGTTTTATTGGCTTTTTCTTTGGGAATTGGATTTTTTATGGCCGCATTTATCCCCGCTTTTTTGAGAAAGTCGAAAAAATCTCCTCGCAGTCGCTTTCCTCCCCCACAACCGGGGTTAGACGAGTTTGATTTTTAGATAGGGTTTGCGGCAAAAAGTTTGTTGGTGGGGTTAGGAGTCAGTAGCCGGTCGTTTCAGGCTTTGTTGCCCTCTCTTTTCGTACCAACTTATATACTACAAGAAGGATAATGCAAGGTTTTTGAGGGTCCCAATCCGATTTTCGCAGCATGAACATCGGATTTTAACAGGTCAAAAGCCTTATTTTCAAAGGGTTTTACCATTATTCAGCAAGCCCTAGTTAGTAAAAGTATAGTCAAATATAGACAGACTGAATTCCATTTCAGAAATTCCCTTCACTTCAATCCCTAATAGGGTTTAAGATTAATTGGAACATCAAGACTCGAAACCCTTGCCAGATAAGGAACTTGTTTCAATCCCTAATAGGGTTTAAGATTAATTGGAACAATCAAAAGCTAAAGGAATAGTAGGCAAAAATTTGTTTCAATCCCTAATAGGGTTTAAGATTAATTGGAACGGAAGCGTTGAAGGCCGAAGGGTTAGGAGCAGTCACATTGTTTCAATCCCTAATAGGGTTTAAGATTAATTGGAACGAATCTGAATCCACTTTCTCCGGTGCTGCCCGTTGTTTCAATCCCTAATAGGGTTTAAGATTAATTGGAACCAGCCACGTCTAGGGTGCGTAATTCAGCTACTCGTGTTTCAATCCCTAATAGGGTTTAAGATTAATTGGAACATGGGAGCGATTCAGTTTATAAAAAATTGCTTATGTTTCAATCCCTAATAGGGTTTAAGATTAATTGGAACATAAATAAGAGTGCCAGGGTAAAGGATTCTACCAGTTTCAATCCCTAATAGGGTTTAAGATTAATTGGAACCAGGAATGCCTAATTCTTTTCCCGCTAAGACTTTGTTTCAATCCCTAATAGGGTTTAAGATTAATTGGAACACTCAGGATATGGCTCACGATTATATCCGTGATGTTTCAATCCCTAATAGGGTTTAAGATTAATTGGAACGCAGCAATAAACCGAGAATTTGCTAGTGTCATCGTGTTTCAATCCCTAATAGGGTTTAAGATTAATTGGAACCTTTTTCTTCTAATTTCTGAAATACAGGGTAAAATGTTTCAATCCCTAATAGGGTTTAAGATTAATTGGAACCGGAAAAAACGATCAACAACTTTGCTGACTTAGGAAGTTTCAATCCCTAATAGGGTTTAAGATTAATTGGAACGAGAATCCCAAAATCATAGGAATTAAATCGGCTAAAGGGGTTTCAATCCCTAATAGGGTTTAAGATTAATTGGAACACTCATCACAATTACTATTACACAGTAAATCATGTTTCAATCCCTAATAGGGTTTAAGATTAATTGGAACCACTGTGGCAAGCCTGATTGGTGCTATATGTATGCAGCCGAAGTTTCAATCCCTAATAGGGTTTAAGATTAATTGGAACTTTTACTCGTTTGCGAGGTGTTCCATCACTATTGGTTTCAATCCCTAATAGGGTTTAAGATTAATTGGAACTCTTTTCTTCAAAGACTTTTTGAGCTTCTGCTTCTGTTAAGTTTCAATCCCTAATAGGGTTTAAGATTAATTGGAACCTTACCCAATAAGGCATCTAAGCGAAGTTCCAAAAGTTTCAATCCCTAATAGGGTTTAAGATTAATTGGAACTTTCCGTCTGGTAAGGGATAAGATAGCTCTCTTGTTTCAATCCCTAATAGGGTTTAAGATTAATTGGAACGAGTCTATCGGAGACGCGCCGATAGAGAATGCCGGTTTCAATCCCTAATAGGGTTTAAGATTAATTGGAACTAGAAGTCAATTCTCTTGCATTAGAATCAGGGTTGTTTCAATCCCTAATAGGGTTTAAGATTAATTGGAACATTCTGATGTTAACTCGCTTAGTTTTTCCATGCTTGTTTCAATCCCTAATAGGGTTTAAGATTAATTGGAACACGAGCTGGTTGCTTTGTAAAAGCTAGTGTTTGGGTTTCAATCCCTAATAGGGTTTAAGATTAATTGGAACACGCTTAAATCTTGGGTTCCTTTCTTAAGTGCCAAGTTTCAATCCCTAATAGGGTTTAAGATTAATTGGAACACAAAAAATCTTAATGAACTAATAAGCCAGATAGAAGTTTCAATCCCTAATAGGGTTTAAGATTAATTGGAACTTGGTTGATTAATTCCATTTCCTCATCAGTCGGATGTTTCAATCCCTAATAGGGTTTAAGATTAATTGGAACACCTTTAGTATTGATTTTATTTTTAGTTCCAAAATAGTTTCAATCCCTAATAGGGTTTAAGATTAATTGGAACGCTAGTGAAACTGGTTAAATTAATATTTGCTAATGGGTTTCAATCCCTAATAGGGTTTAAGATTAATTGGAACTTTTACGATCATCCGATAGTGATTGCGAAGGGTTGGTTTCAATCCCTAATAGGGTTTAAGATTAATTGGAACCGGAGCTAACCTATTATTATCTCTATTTGCCCCTAGTTTCAATCCCTAATAGGGTTTAAGATTAATTGGAACCGCGATTAATCCATCATTTGCTTCCTACTTAGGAAGTTTCAATCCCTAATAGGGTTTAAGATTAATTGGAACGTATAAATATTCACGCCAAACCAGAGGACGGCGAAGTTTCAATCCCTAATAGGGTTTAAGATTAATTGGAACTCTAGAGAAGCTTTTGAAGAAGGGAATAGGAGAGGTTTCAATCCCTAATAGGGTTTAAGATTAATTGGAACTTTGGAGTTTTCAAACCTAAAATCTCGGCTCTCTGTTTCAATCCCTAATAGGGTTTAAGATTAATTGGAACCTTCTTGGTTTTTTAAGCCTAAGATTTCGGCTCTTTGTTTCAATCCCTAATAGGGTTTAAGATTAATTGGAACTTGGAACAAGACACACTAAAAGCCTTTGATGATAAATTCGTTTCAATCCCTAATAGGGTTTAAGATTAATTGGAACTTTACAAAGTACACCCAATAGTACTAACTTTAGGTTTCAATCCCTAATAGGGTTTAAGATTAATTGGAACTTTATACGAGGACAGATTAACTGGTTTAAATGAAGGTTTCAATCCCTAATAGGGTTTAAGATTAATTGGAACTGATAGTGTGAATTTTACTAATGTTTGGAGTTTTTGTTTCAATCCCTAATAGGGTTTAAGATTAATTGGAACCTGATTCCTATTCCTATACCCGGATAAGCATTTAGTGTTTCAATCCCTAATAGGGTTTAAGATTAATTGGAACCTTACATTTCTACTCTTTACAAAGAAGCTTGTGAAGTTTCAATCCCTAATAGGGTTTAAGATTAATTGGAACTATACATATAATATATTATATTATTCTGGGTATGTCGTTTCAATCCCTAATAGGGTTTAAGATTAATTGGAACTATTTCCCTCTTTGCAATTATTAACAACAGCATTGTTTCAATCCCTAATAGGGTTTAAGATTAATTGGAACGAATTCACTGGATCGATGTCCATTACTATCGAAGTGTTTCAATCCCTAATAGGGTTTAAGATTAATTGGAACGTTTCTGGTGATTGATTTGGCTCCTCAATATATCGCGTTTCAATCCCTAATAGGGTTTAAGATTAATTGGAACGCTTTGTGCGATTGGCCTAGGCGGGGTGTGGAAAGGTTTCAATCCCTAATAGGGTTTAAGATTAATTGGAACGATAGCATCATCGATTCACTCCTAATGGGGTTAAGTTTCAATCCCTAATAGGGTTTAAGATTAATTGGAACATTTTAATAAAAATATCTTGATTATAGAATCCATGTTTCAATCCCTAATAGGGTTTAAGATTAATTGGAACGATAGATCGAGATTCTTTTAATCGAATGTACCAGCGTTTCAATCCCTAATAGGGTTTAAGATTAATTGGAACCTTCTCCCCAGACCCAGGCTTGTCCTTGCTGGTCGAGTTTCAATCCCTAATAGGGTTTAAGATTAATTGGAACCTTTGCAATCAGAAGCTATCAGAGCGATCATTTCGTTTCAATCCCTAATAGGGTTTAAGATTAATTGGAACACTACCTTCCCATCACGGCGCTTCTGCCGGCTCTTAGTTTCAATCCCTAATAGGGTTTAAGATTAATTGGAACCTTTGTGCTGCAAGGTGAACCAGACTGTTACAAGTCGTTTCAATCCCTAATAGGGTTTAAGATTAATTGGAACTCTAGCCTATCGATACAAATCGCGGCAGGCCTTGTTTCAATCCCTAATAGGGTTTAAGATTAATTGGAACGATACTCAGATCAAAAATCTAGAATACAATCTCCTGTTTCAATCCCTAATAGGGTTTAAGATTAATTGGAACCAGTCTCCCGAAAAATTTCCCTCTCAAGTTTCAACTGTTTCAATCCCTAATAGGGTTTAAGATTAATTGGAACATGGCTAAAATTGGGCTTAGTTTTGCCGATTTGCCCGTTTCAATCCCTAATAGGGTTTAAGATTAATTGGAACATTTCGTTCAATTCGTCCGTAGTCAACGCACCAAGGTTTCAATCCCTAATAGGGTTTAAGATTAATTGGAACAGTTGTGAGGAATGCAATTGTTTCTTCAAAATTACCTGCGTTTCAATCCCTAATAGGGTTTAAGATTAATTGGAACCTAGCCCGATTCCGATTAGCCTCCTTTAACTTTGATTGTTTCAATCCCTAATAGGGTTTAAGATTAATTGGAACGGTAGTTGTAAGCTGATAAGCCACTAAATCTACACCTGTTTCAATCCCTAATAGGGTTTAAGATTAATTGGAACAACTTTAATTTTCAAAGCGATCGCATTCCAGTTTTTTGGGTGTTTCAATCCCTAATAGGGTTTAAGATTAATTGGAACAGGACTTAAAGGAGATCCTGGGCAAAACGGAAAAGTTTCAATCCCTAATAGGGTTTAAGATTAATTGGAACCCGGAAAATTTTCGCATCCTAGCCCTAGCCAGTTTCAATCCCTAATAGGGTTTAAGATTAATTGGAACAAGTATAGATGATCTCTCCCGGCGATACTTTGGCACGTTTCAATCCCTAATAGGGTTTAAGATTAATTGGAACGATTTACTCCTAGTTACTTGATAATCGCTGGTAGCTGATGTTTCAATCCCTAATAGGGTTTAAGATTAATTGGAACTATTTTTAGAATTTCCGGCATTAATCGGAAAAACGTTTCAATCCCTAATAGGGTTTAAGATTAATTGGAACTTATAAATTCCTGATAGGGCAATGGCCGCACGCCCTTGTTTCAATCCCTAATAGGGTTTAAGATTAATTGGAACCGCCCAGTGGTAAAAGCTATACGCTATGGGGTTTTCAAGGTTCGTATGCGCCGCACCCGCAATAAATCTATTGTACAGCAAGTGACCCAGTTCTTCAAGACCCCGCAAAACCCTACGGGATAAGGTGCGCCCCGCGTTAGAAAGGAAAATCATCTCGAATCTATATTGCATAAGCTTTTCAGCCACCAGATAATAGTTAAGGATTTTTACAGCTACCCGGAAGCGCAACCGAGCTAAACAAAAAAAATCGTATTATCCCGGGGTAACTCACCACCGATACGTTCCACTTTACCCCGACAACAGGCGCAGAGAAAATAAAAGCGGATGCTATCGGTATCGGGTTTGATCAACTTACTCAAGCGCCCGCGCAGCTTAGCGTACTGGGTATCGGTTAGATCGCACTCAAAAACACTATACTGCACCCGTTGGCCGTAGGACTTTAACGTATTGTGAATTTTGGTTCGTCGCTTATCGTCGGAAATATCGTAACTGACAACAAAATACATGATCGCCTCTACCTACTTTAAAATCAAAGGTGGATACTTATCCGTCTCGTCCATGAGATATTTCGCCATTAGTCGGGCCTGAATCTCGAAAGCTTCTTGATAAGTACACTGTTTACCCATTACTGGATGCTTAAACTTCGATTGTTTCTTCTGTTCGTACAAGCGCAGGAAAATCTGTAAACCTTCTCTCGTCAAGGAAACCGCACCACTTAAGGGTTCGGTGGTGAAATGTTCGGGGGTAAGATAAGGGTGATTGACCCCATTGAGAACCACGGCATCAACGACGATCGCTCTAAATTCCTCCATCAGATCCAGTGCCAGCGAGGGGCGACCATAGCGTTGATAGTGAAGATAACCGAGATAGGGGTCAAAACCGACCAAATTGATCGCACTCTGCACGTCATGGCGCAATAACGCATAACCCAGACTCAAAAGAGAATTGACTGGATCTCGCGGGGGGCGACGGTTACGCGAGGTAAAGGTAAAAGTATCACCGAGAATTAAGGAATCAAAACAACTGAAATAGGCTGCGCTTCCGGCTCCTTCTAACCCCCGGAGAGAATCGATCGCCGAGGTTGTTGCGATCGAGCCGATCGCTGCTTCCAAACAAGCGATCGCCGTTTGTAAATCCAACTCCTTTCGATCGCGTTGACGACGGAGTAGAATGTTGCGGTAATTCTTCAGCTTGCCGCGGACGAATCCCCGAACTAAATGAATGGCTTTCGGGGAATCGCCGGCGGCCTGCCATTGCGCTCGACGAACGAAAATATTTTTGGTCATCTCCGGTTCCAATCTACCGAGATAGCGTCCGGTGGATGTGACGAAACTGAGCGGAATATGACGTTCCAACAATTCGATCACCAATGCGGGAGAAACTGAACCCCGTCCGAAAATCACCACTCCTTCCACGTTCAATAGAGGTACATCGAGGATCGTTTCTTTGGATGCTTTAACCGTTAAACGCTCGTCATTTTTGCCGAGAAATGCGTCTTCTCTTGTCACATATACCGTTCCCATATTTTTTAGTCTTCCTCTCGATATCGTTGGACTTTTTCGGTTAATCGGGGCAAGCAGCGATCGAACAAACTGCATCCCTTGCAGCGGGGTGAATAGATCGCCGGGGGCATTTTTCCCGTCTGGATCAGGGTTTCAACTGCTCGGATCGTAGCGATCGCCCGTTGCCGTAAAGCAAGATCGATCGCCACCGGTTGACGCTGGTGGGAACTGGCATAGTAGATATAGCCAGTATCTAGCCTTTTTCCAGTCATTTCTTCCAAACACAGAGCTTGAGCGCACACCTGCAACTCGTCGTTATCCCATTCGCCCTTACTGCCCCGTTTGTATTCCACGGGGATAAATTCACCGTCGTGGGACTCGATCAGATCGGCTTTACCGATGAGACGGTAATTATCTGATTTGAGCCAGATCGCCCGAATTTGCCATATTTCCTCGCGGTTTCCCGCCCCGACGGTGTGAACTCGTTGGTGTAAATTTGTTCCCTCGATCGTGTAGCTATTATCGAGAAATTCCCCAGCGACGAACATTCTCCAACAACGGTGGGGACAGTAGGCGTAATGGTTGAGAGCGGCGATCGGTATGTAATCAGATTCATCCATAACTATCTTTTCTCCTTAGCAATTCTGCGAGTCATCCCCATTCCCATGGTGGTTTTCCGTCCCACTCCCGCGTAGAGGGCAAAATCCGCCAGTACATTAATCGCTTTAATCTTTGCGGGTTCCACCTCTCCCAAAAGACGATAGTGAATCTCGCCCACACAACCGAACGACTGGTTTTTATAGGCTTCGTCGGCTAATTTCGTTTGAATATCGAAGAAACTGGGGAAAATCGACTCTAGGGCAATAGAATCGAAGGGGATACCGCTATAGCGATTCCAACGATTGAGAAGGCTATTAAACACCAGTTCCCGCGTCGGTAAGGCACTATCGAATTTTCCCTGCCGGAAGGTGACGGGGGTAGCGAAAAGGAAATCAAATTCCCGATTCGTTTCCGAGGCGTTTTCATACAGGTATTGATAAGTACAAGAGTTCGCCCAGGGTTGAACCGATTGTGGGGTGGCGAGGACGCTAGTGATAACGAGATCGGCGGAACCGAGATGCCAGGGTTGTTTTGGATTGAGATTCAACCAGAGCGAAGTTAATTTACCGAATAATCGGTCATCTAGCAGAGAAATCCGCCACCAGCAGGGAGTTGCGGGGGCGATCTCCCGTTCGTGTCGCCACTGCGGGGAATTTATCGTTTTTCCCCCGGATTGCATCTGTAGTGGCGATAAGGTAAAAGCTTTATCTGCCTCGGCTGCGTGTAGAATTTTCCCTAATTCCTGATCGACACTACTGACAAGGGTAAGGAATAGCGCGTGAAGGTGTCGTCCGGTGAGAAAATTCGGATAGATCGGCGATCGAGGGGTGAGATTGAGAACGAGACTGTAGGGCATTAAGTAGCTGGTTATAATTAAATTAAAAATGGACTTTAGCTTCGATCCCCCTGCCCCCCTTGATAAGGGGGGTGTCGATCCCCCCTTAATAAGGGGGGATCTGATGATTTTTAACGCCTGCCTACTTAACTTAATCGGGCCTTGGCAAAAATTTGTCTGGGGGTTAGGGTTAAATCGGGGAGGAGAATATCGCTAATTTCGTCATCGCCTTTTTTAATCGCCGGGGGTGCGTCGGGATAGAAAATTGTGATCTGCTTGGCCCGGGGATCGACGATCCAGACGCGACTGACTCCCGCTTTTAGGTAGTCCACGGCTTTTTCGCTCAGGCTGCTGAAGGATTGTTCAGGAGAAATAATTTCGATGACTAATTCCGGGGGAACGGGACAAGCTTCATCGGTGAGGGGAATATCTCCTAACCTTTCCGGGGAAATGTAGAGAAGATCGGGAACGGGACACCAATCTCGATCGTTTTTGCTGAGAATGATCGCCCATTCGATTCCCACTTCTCCCCGTCCTTGATTCCAGCGATCGAGTAGGAGAAATAAAGCACCAGTTAAACGAGAATGAAAGAATTTCGGTGACATTTTCTGGATAGCTTCTCCATCGACTAATTCATAGGTAATATCGCCCTCGGGAGCGGTTAACGAGAGAAATTCCGGTAAAGTGAGGGATTTAGAAGATATAAGAGTCATGGTCAATTTTCAACCGAAGCGATAGGACAATCGAGCGGGAATTTTCAGATCGGGGCGATCGCTTATTTGGTAATATTCCCCGCGCATTCGTACATTACGGATTAAACTAACGGGAGGCATATTGATCACGTCGTAGCCAATCACCGGATGGGTAAACATAACATCGAGAGGATTTAAAGGATAGGGATAGATAAATAGGGCTTGCTGAATAAATGTGAAATGTAGGCAAAGTAAGGGTTTTGGGGCTTTACGAGCGAAACAGGTGCAAGATTTTGAGAGAATCGTCGTTCAAAACCTTGCGTCTTCATCGGCCCGGGTCCTGTAGGGGCGAAGCATTCGGGCAATAACCTATCGGTGAAACCGGAGATTTTCTATCCGAATGCTTCGCCCGTACTTTTTCAGCAAGCCCTAAATAAATCCTCTTTTTGTAAGGAATAGCGCCTGAAGGTGTCGTCCGGTGAGAAAATTCGGATAGATCGGCGATCGAGGGGTGAGATTGAGAACGAGACTGTAGGGCATTAACTTAATCGGGCCTTGGCAAAAATTTGTCTGGGGGTTAGGGTTAAATCGGGGAGGAGAATATCGCTAATTTCGTCATCGCCTTTTTTAATCGCCGGGGGTGCATCGGGATAGAAAATTGTGATCTGCTTGGCCCGGGGATCGACGATCCAGACGCGACTGACTCCCGCTTTTAGGTAGTCCACGGCTTTTTCGCTCAGGCTGCTGAAGGATTGTTCCGGAGAAATAATTTCGATGACTAATTCCGGGGGAACGGGACAAGCTTCATCGGTGAGGGGAATATCTCCTAACCTTTCCGGGGAAATGTAGAGAAGATCGGGAACGGGGACACCAATCTCGATCGTTTTTGCTTAGAATAATTGCCCATTCGATTCCCACTTCTCCCCGTCCTTGATTCCAGCGATCGAGTATAGAAGATAAAGCCAGAGTTAAACGAGAATGAAAGAATTTCGGTGACATTTTTGGGATCGCTTCTCCATCGACTAATTCATAGGTAATATCGCCATCGGGAGCGGTTAGTGAGAAAAATTCCGGTAAAGTGAGGGATTTAGAAGATATAAGAGTCATGGTCAATTTTCAACCGAAGCGATAGGACAATCGAGCGGGAATTTTCAGATCGGGGCGATCGCTTATTTGGTAATATTCCCCGCGCATTCTTACATTACGGATTAAACTAACGGGAGGCATATTAATCACATCGTAGCCAATCACCTGATGGGTAAACATAACATCGAGAGGATTTAAAGGATAGGGATAAATAAATAAATCCTCTTTTTGTTTTGATAGGGAAAGTTCTGTCAGTTTTACCTCCGCTTTACTCATCCATTTTCCCAAACGAATCCATTTAGGAAGTTGTAGGGGGTGATGGGAAATAATAAAACATTCAAAAACACTTTCGGGAGCGATTTCTTTGGCTCTGCCAAAACTGGGAATATTTTTCTGGGTTTTTTCCATCTCCACATGATAGTTATTATTGGCATATTTCCAAGTATTGAGAACCGCCGTATGAGCGATCGCCCGTGCGGGAGTGACATAAATTTTCTCTTCGTTAAGAGGATTTAAATGTTCTTGGTACTGTGGAATCTGTTCGGAACAGAAGTAACGATAACTATCGCTATTTACCAATCCCAAAGCATAACAGAGCGCGTAATTATGAATTACGGGTTCGCTTTCGTAGAGTCTGCCGATTTCACGGGTTGCGTAATAAAGACTATCGTGCAGTTCTAATTGACAGGAATAAATATGTACCATAACTCTTTAAAAATTGCGAGGATCTAGGGTGAGAAATTACTCACCCGACGAAATTAGCTATTTTTTCTCGGCTTTCTTTTTCTCAATATATTGTTCAAAGTATTTTTTTGACTCCTTATTTGCTTGATCTAGAACCGATAAAATTCCTGCTTCCGTACCCGTGAGAGTTTTCACCTCAGTTAATAAAGGTTGAAAATTTTCCCCGATAAAATCGGTATGAACGATAAATTCTTCCGCCATTAATGCTTGTATTGCTTCGGTGGCTTTTTCCATAACTAAATCCTCATCTAAGGGATCGATCGAGTGTAATACTTCATCGGGAAGGCGATCATATATTGCCTGTGTCCAGCGCAAATTACTAACAATTTCCCCATCGGCAAAAATAACACCGATAAGCTCATTTCTTACCCGTCCCGTCCGGGTGGTTTGCGCGCCGTAGTGACGGGTACGCAGGATGTTATTAAAAACGTAGAGAAAACTTGCTTCTGTCGGATCTTTTAGGGTGACAATACTAGGGAAAAACACCTGCGGACGAATGTGATCTTGTTGGTTAATTCGGCTAGTCACTTCTCCTACTTTTGTGTTATTTTCTCCCTTCGATGCCATAGTACCATTCTCGTAGGGAGCGTTTAAAGTAAAACTTTCATGGGATTCATCAAAGGGTGTGATCGAAAAAGCCGTATCTACTACTACTTTCGATTTTTCTGAACCCGAATCACCGATGGCGAACCCGTAGATAATACAGTCGGGGTTATTCATTCCAAAAGAAACATTGTACTCGCACTCTTCCGCAGTTACAATGTTGTATTTACGGAGTAATTCTCGTCCGACTAAACGTTCTGGAGTTGACTGTTTTCGTTTAAACATCGATAAACGACTAATCGTTTTTTTGCTATCAATTCCCGCACGAACACGAGCTTTATTTAGCTCTCCATCTGTTTGAAATAAAGGATAAGATTCTGTGACTCGAATCGTCAAAAAGTGAACGTATTTTCCCATCGGTTTGTAGGGAATATCGCTATGAAAGAATTTAGAATCGAGGGTTTTCAGTAAAGACATGGTAGGTACTCCTTGAATTAATTATTGTTTTCAGAATCTTCATCCACAGGTTGACCCTGGGCTTTTAACTCTTGATTTTCTCTGTCCTGTTCAAGACGGTAAAGAAATTCGCAGGTATCGCGAATAAGGTTTAATTGTCTGCCGGCTAGACGCGCTCGATCGCCCTTAAAAGAACCCTCGAACACATCGATCACAAAATAACGAGCAAAAGACAATATTTTCTGTCTTTCCTGTTCTCGATCGGATAGAATCCAGCGACCTTCTGCTGTAGAAGCATGAACCCGATTCATTAAGCTGGCCACTTCCGCCGCTACTACAGAAACTAGGGCTTCTCCCTGATACATTCCTCCTTTGAGAATCGTATCGGCGGCCACATCGATCGGTTTTAAAACTGCGTTTGCTTTCGGATTATATCGTTTATTAGCTCGATAGAATTGACGATACAATTCGGTTAAGTTTTTCGGGTGATTTAAGGGCGATTCTGTTGTCATATCGATAGTTAAATTGGTTCGGTTGACTTGTACATAGGGATCGAAACAAGGATAAAAATCGTAGAGATACAGAGCGATTCGATTAGCGCTCGGTATATCGGCATCTTTGCCCCGTTTCCACTGTTTAAGGTAATGAAAAACATAGAGAGGACTGGTTTCTAAATTGATAGCGAGTTCCGTTAATTTTCCCCAATTGGGGTCATAACCCGTCTTACCCTGCTTCGAGTTTACGTCTAAATGAATAGAATAGGCTGCGGTTAGGGTATTTAAGGGGGCGGAATATTTTTTTCCGTCATTATCTTGCCATGGGTTCAAGACTCGATCGAGACGGAATCGATCGCGTCGAGTTAAGGACCGGATCGCTTGGGGCGCACTGTCGAGAAATACCGTCTCTTCAAATTCCGCACCGTCGCGATAGGGAGGGATAGGAGACTCAGAAACCACCGTTTTGACATCTAGAATCATCGGGAAAGCTAATCCTAACCATGCCGGCATAACCCAGGATTCCGTATCGGTGGGATCGCGGCCCGGAGGTAGGGCCATAAAATAAAAGGTTAGGGGTTTATCTTCGGGATAGGATAGTTTAAAAGTGCGGTCTTTTTTGCCATCTTCCTCCTCGTTAATTGTTTCCTTTTTCTGCCTTAATTTTTCATTGATCAGGAAACTATCGACACTCTGATAACGGGTTCGATCGAAGTTAGCGACCAGATTCTTATCAACAAAGTGCAACTTTATCGAGCTATCAAAACGAGTTTGAGCGATGTTAGCGTAGGCTTTTTGTAAAAAACTATTGGTTTCGGGAGTAAAATAATAGGTCGGGTAAAAGTACAGATAGCGATATTTGCCCTCCTCGAAACGTTTTCCTACCGCTTGGGTTTGATTCATAAGAATCTGACGCAACATCATTTCCGTTCCCGCGATACTGGAAATATTTCGTTTGGCGTTCGAGCCTGCCAGCATTTGTTTATTAGTATAGACTTGGGGAGTGAAAAGAACCGCCGATTCCATCTGTTCGCTGACACTATAGGGAGAATGGGAGATCGAACAGAGAAGTTGACGGCCGCGACCTTGTTTTTTAGCGGCGTTGTAGTGGTTTAATTCTTTCTGGAAGATTTCGATCGAGTGTGCCAATTCCCGACCGGGTAACTGCACCACTTGATTAACCCACTCTCGCAAATCCTCCCAACCATCGGGTAAGTTATATCCCGCAACTATGGCGGCGATTTTTGCGGCGAGAAAAGCGATTAAATCTTCTGCAACCGGTCTAATATCCTCGATTCCGGGATGCTGTTTCAGGTATCGCGCCGCTAGATAATACCATTCGTAGGGAACCCCTCCCGTATTGCCTTTCAGTTTGAGTTTTTTTAAAGATTCATTAATACACTTGATCGCTCGGATTTGTGGCAGATAATTTTCTAGATTCCAATAATGCGCGATCTCGCTAATTAAATCTAAATCCGGCGGTGCGGGTAAGTTTTTCTGCAATTTTCGCGCCTGTTCGATTTTTTCCAGGCGATCGCCCCAGATTTTCCGCGTCACCACGTCCCCGAATTCCGCTAGGCGATCAATCCGGATATCATCTTCACAATGAAAATCGTAATCCGTCGGTAAAACGCCCTGTTGTTGAAATTTAATCAGGTTTTCGCCGCGACTTCGGGCCACGGACGCTTTATTATCACCGAGGATGCGAAGGGTGGCGTTGAGGGCAGCGCGCATTAACCCGGCATCGTCGAAAAATTGGCTGTAGTAATCTGCGTATTTCATCCCCTTGCCATCTCTACCGAATCCCGTTTGTTTACGCTGTAATTCGCCGCTACAGAGGGATTTAATCGTGTCCACCACTCGATTCGGTAAGGTTTCTAGGGACACTTCTGGCGCGTTTTTGGGGGCGATATAGACAACTCCCGTAGGCAAGTAAAGTAAAGGCTGATAGTCTAGTTCTTGATGTGCTTCCATCACCGCGTTATTAAGTACGTTCGTTAGTACCCCGCGGTTTTCGGCGATACTGTGGTAAGTGAATTTTAGTTCCCCATCGCTGAGGCTGTATAAAAGGTCTTGTAACGAGGCTTTTTCCGCGTCGTGGGGGTGTTTAATAATGGATGCGAGGCGATCGGCTAGACAGGCAAGATCGGTTAAACTTTCGAGAGCGCTATTGTTTAAGCGAGTATTTAACCCATCTTCCGAGGTATTTCGATCGGTATCATTCCGACGCTGGGCATTTTTAGCGATGTATATCAAATCATCAAGATATTCAGTCCATTTTTCTGGTTGATCGGAAAATAAAAAGCGATCTAATCCTAATTCGGGAACCAATACTTGAAAAATCTCTCGATGTTCCTCTCGTGATAGTTTGCGGATATCTCGATCGAAGTCCTCGTTAATCTCGATATATTTCGCCGGCATCCCGGGAAAAAGCGAGTAGCGGAATTTCTCGAAATCGTGGAGAATAAACCCAGCGATCGCCAACCTGCGCTCGCATTCCTTTACTACCCGTCGAACGGTAGTATTGAGTTTTTCTAGTCGTTTTTCGATGAGATTGGCGGGAAATAATCCATTAAGTAAATGAGTATTGAGAGATTGATCTCCTGCATTATCCCGTCGAACTTTGCTTTTTCCCTCTAATTCCCGACGGCGATCGATTTTCTCGAAGAAATTTCCTCCTTTTGCCGTGACACCGATCGCTAATCGGAGTAAATTGGGTAATACCATTTCGGCAAAATCTGCCATAACTCGATCGTCGGGGTTTTCCGCTCGAATCGCCTCCCGTAGGAGTTTTAGGGTTAGCAGTTGGCGAACAGTTTCGACTCGGCGATCGCTTACTGATTCAGTAATCCCCAAATCTTCGGAAACAAGAGATTCTAAATCAATATCCTCGAACTCAAAATCCAGATCTTCATCGTCAATTTCTGTAGTGTTATCGAATAGATTTAACTGTCCCGTTTCCTCTAATTTTTTTTGTTTTTTAGGCATCTTTCACCTCTAGAGAGTCTAAATAGTCGGTAATTTGTTTGAGATAAAGCGGAAATTGAGATAAAGCGATCGGAATCGCCTTAAAAACAAGTTCATTATCGATCGCCTCGTATTGATGCACTAAACGATTTCCCATTCCTGATGATTTCGCCCCCCCGTAATCGATTAAGATATTTGATCATCAAACGAATTCTAACGGTGACTATCTCCCTTTCCATCGTTTAAAACCCCCATTGTTTGAGCCAAAGATCGATACTGTCTTTTTGAATCTTTCGGAATTTAGCGGTATCGGCGTACTCTTTCCAAGCGCGTACACGAAATTTTAAAAAGTCTCCCGTATTTTTTCATAGATAAGTTTTCCATCTCGTGCGACTTGATACTTCATTAATGGAGAACAGCGATCGAGTTCAATTAGATCGATCAAATCACGGTTTATCTCAAACAATTCACTCAAGATAGAGAGAGAAGTTAAGTAATCATTACTGATTTCCTTAATATGTGTTTGTCTGTTTGCTTCATCGTATGAAATTGCCAAATCCCAATCGCTATCAGGTTTATGCTCTCTGCGCGCTCTAGAACCGAAGAGAATTAATAGTTTTAAATTCGGTATTTTTTCCACAGTCGTGGTTATTCTATTGATTGTATTGATAATTTTCAATTCTTTCGTATTTTTAACCATTTTCTGCCTCCAAGGAATCTAGATATTGAACGATCGAGCGTTGGTAGCGAGGATAATCTCGTAAAATATTAGCGATCGAGGAATGAACAATATCGGGATCAATTTTCTTGTATAAGTGTACGAGTAAGTTTCTTAATTTAATAGACTCGGCCAGTTGAACGGCTAGGTGTTCTTCTAAGATTCCCAGTTCTACGATTTGAAATAATGCGTCGCGAGCATTATTCGGAGACTCGATATCTAAACATTTTAAAATCTGGTAATTGATATCGATGCCAGTTTGAACGATAAGCTGAATTAACCTTTCTATGGCTAATTGACGTTCTCTTAATGTACGATAATCCTCTAAGGTGATCGAACCGTACTCGCTAAGTTCGGCGAGGTATTGATTCATGAGGTTTAATTCGTCTATCGCAATCAGAGGTTGAATAGCATTTACACTCCTTTTTCTCGTAGAGAAATCTCCAGATTATTCCGCAATTGACGGTATAACGCTTTCGATTCTTCAGGATTCATGAGAAATTTTTCTTTAAATCCCTCGAATAGTCCCGTTTCCCGTTCGTATAGAAGTTGACCATCCCGTGCGACATAATGAGCGAGGATCGGCGAACATTCTTTTAAATCAACCACATCAATTTTGTCCTCGGGAATCTCTAAAGCTTGTTCGAGCAGTGTATAAATTTTCAACAGACTCGAAATATCCTTTTGATCGCTTCTTTCCTCGTATAAAACAGCGAAATCCCAATCGCTATCAGGTCTATGCTCTCTACGCGCTCTAGAACCGAAGAGAATTAATAGTTTTAAATTCGGTAGTTTTTCGACAATAGCCGTAATTTTTTCTACTAGCCTATTCATATTTAGCCCCTATCAAAAAAAATGGCAAGAATCCGATGGATATATCGATCGATGTCCCTAGCGTCTGTCTATGTCTATTATCAAACGCGGAGGAAGCAAAGAGCAACTAAATCCCAGAAAAAGTGTCCGTACACTTTGACTCCCTCATCTCTTGTTTGATGGCTAATCTTCAGAAGGTGTGTAAAAAGAGAGTTGTTCTTCTAAAAACTGGTTGTGAGCCTTGTTATATCGATATTCGTGAGCTATAGGTTCAATTCCCTCGAATTTGTTTTCAAGTTCCTCAAGTCTATTTTTAATATCGATAAGCTCCTCTGATGTTTTGTCAGTCCCGCAACAATTTTTGATTATTTCTATAGCAAGGGCTTGTTTTTCTTGCTGCTGACCAATTACCAGTACAATTGTTTGCTTGCTTTCATTGTTTAATGCCTCCATGAGCGGATGATTCAGGGTGTACTCGAAAGGGTGATCGAGAAAGATGAGAGTAAGCTCTTGGGATTTAGGCAGGTTCATAGATTTTTAAGTGGTTTGGTTTATTGGTTTATTCTAGCTCAAAGGTAAAATAGGGATCATGATAAAGGTATAAACGGATGCATTCGGCTAACTAAAACATTCTCTTCTCCCCTCCATAACACTAAATTCTGTTTACAAGGCATAGGGGAGCGAGGATCGGGGAGAAATAATCCATAACTTGGGAGTTGACCACATATCTATGATATAACATGATATGGGTAGTTAGGACAGAATAAAAAACTGGAAAATTTAGAAAAACCCCTTTTAGGGATTGAAAAAGCCGTATGCAACCTTTTCAATGAACCCTTTTTTCCGTTTTTTTTCAAATAAAGGGCAAAATCCCTATTAGGGATCGATAATCTCTTTTTTACTTTCCCTTTCTTTTTCTCGTTCCTCCAATGTCACTCGTGCGTAGGCCTGCAATTCCTTAACTCGTTCGGGGGTCAAATCGGAAATCCATTCCCCGCGTTCGTAAGATTCAAGATAATCTCGTTCTTCCGGGTCGAGATTACTAATATCCGTTCGTTTTTTATATATTATGAGCGAGTCTATCGGTTCCTCGTGGGAACGAGCATTAGGATTATTCATGGTTATCGATCTCCCGATAAGTGTTGTTTAGTGACCTCAAGCACACTCAACAGATCCACACCTCACCTCCTTGACCTTTGAACCGATGAGCGAGAGTATCCAACAACAAAGCCGCTTGACCGATCGCTATAGAATAGGGTGACAGGGGAGAATGAAGACTACTCTCGTCACTAATCGGATAAATACCGAAGTGCATCGGCAGTTGTAAGCGTTGGCGAACTGCAGCGACGGGATAGGCAAGAACGAAGCTAACCAGAGCCAGATCCCGTAACTCCCGACTAATTCGATCGAGCCAAGGATTATCCGGTTGCCAAACACCGATTCCCGTCAAAACCTGTACTTTCCACGCGGAGGCAATCTCGCCTAAATCGCCGTCGTAGGTAAAGCGCCAGTTTAACCGTTCCTCTCGATATCCCTTTAAATTCAGAAACGCGAGACAATAATCGAAACGTCTGCGCGCGATCGGTGTTTTCGTGGCCTCGATCTGGCGCTTAAACTCGCCTTTTCTCCACACCTCCACCTCTAGATTACCGAGAATACTGGGTAAATCGTAGGTTTTAAAGCGATCGCATTCCTCCAGTTCCGTCGAATCGTATAACCCGCATAATAACGGACTCGACCCGCGAAAACTAGACGCATCCTCGAAAATCGGATTACCGCTTTTCCCCGATAACTCCTTCCATTCGTCGGCCCATCCTTTCACCCGACCGGCGACCCGTTTTAAACTGGTATCGAAAACCTCCTCGCATTCCTGTTGAAACTTCTGGCGACTTTCCCCGTATTGGGATTTGATCTTCGGACTACCTAAATTCCACCAGAGTTGAAATGATTGTACCGCTCCCCAACGTTGGTAATAACCCTCGAAATTATTGATATGACGGTAGTTACTCTTGATGGCCTCCTGTAGCTGAATTCGGTCATACCGTTCCCCGACTTGTAACGGTGCGTCTTTCTTCTCGAATAACCGTTCTAGGAAAAATTTCGGAACCAGAGCGATCGCTGTGAAGTTAGTAAATTTTACCGCCGTTCCCTTTCGATCGTAGCCGCTGTGACGGCCTAAACGGCCGAAACGTTGAATAAAATTTCCCGCATCCGACGACTCGAAAATGAGGAAATTAATCTTGAAGTCCACCCCCACATCGATGGTACTCGTTCCGATCACCAGATCACGATTTAACGATGCCAACTTCTCCCGCGTTCCCGAAAGACCCGTATTTTCCCCCACTGTTAAACCGATAGTCGCCAATAATTCTCGGAAAATCGGCAGCAGACGTTTAACCGAAGCGATCGAATTGAGAATAATCGCGCCCTTGCTGCCGGGGTATCGCTTAAAATAGTCTAAAATTCGCTCTTTATTTTCTTTCAACCAATTTTCCGAAGTTTGAAAACTCGACGGTAAGGGAATAAAAGATAGCTCGATTTCCGAGGTTACTTGTCGCCATCCCTGTTGAGCGAGGGAATTGGCCTCTTCTGGGGTATCGGGAAACCGGTATTTTCCTTCTCTTACTGGGTCGATCGATCGATAGCGAAACCCCGCTTTATCCAATCGTTTTAGTAAACCCTCGTCGGGAGTTGCGGACAAAAACAGGTATCGTTTCCCACGATTGGCCCGTCGGATTAGAAGCATGGTATTGATAATACTGGCGACCTGTGGCGTGCCGAAAACGTGAAATTCATCGAATAGGAAGAGATCGAAATGTTTATCGATCCGGTTCCATAGCTGATCGGGGTTATCGTAGGGGGTTAAATAGGCCCCCCGATGCAGATAATGGAAAATATCGGGGTTAGTTAAGAGAATTTCCGACTGTTTCGATCGAGTCTCTAGAGCGATCGCTTTCGTTTTCCCATCCCGTTCGGCGTACAATTCCAACTCAGGCCCGGTTAAAAGATTGACCCGGGGTTGATCCGTTGGTTGAAATCGTTGAATATATGCCTCGATCTGACCCCGCTGATCCCGCGCTAGTTCGTTGGTTGGGTAGAGTCCCATAATCGGGAAATATCCTTGCAAAGTTCGCAGGTAGGCCGCTAGACTTTTCCCGTCCCCCGTCATGGCCGAATTGATGATTACCTCGACATTGGGATCGTTGAGTGCTTTCCACGTCTCCACCTGATGCCACGATAACCGCCATCCTTGCGGAACCTTGATCCCGTCTGGTATCTCGTCTGCGGGACAGGAATAGACTGGCCTGAGCGTTACTTGATAATTTACCATGAATTTCTGTCCGTAACTCCTTGCTATCTTCCATAATAACCACGATAATAGGGATGGACAAGTACCTTAACAGAAAAAGTGTCCGTATATTTATAAACTATGAGCCGGATAGGACAATCGATCACTTTATCGGTCAGTGAAAAAGAAAAACAGGCCCTAGAAATCCTTGCCAGTGAATTCGGGCTATTTTGGGGAGATAAACCGAATATATCGAAGTTAATCAAAGAAATTGCCCGTAATAAGCTTAAAATCGCTCTTAATCACGACTGGAAGCCCGAGCGCTTGCAGATGCTCCAACAGGCGATCGATTCTCTCATCGATGCTGGACAAATCCCCATCGCCCTAGAACTAACTAAACTACTATTAGAACGGAGCGAACTGTCGGGACCCTTACGGAAAGAGCTAGAAGGCCGCCTCGACAATCCTCCCCCACCATGGCGGTTAGAACTCGATCGCTGCATTCTCCGACAACAACCGTTTCAGTTATCCTATCAGGATGCCGGCGATCGAATCTGGGAATTCCATCTTTACCATGCCGCTATCAATCGTCACGAGGATCGCTTATATCTCGATTGTTGGTGCGAGGAAACCGAGGGAAATCAAGATATTTCCGAACTACAGCATAATTGGAGTTTAAGGATCGATCGAATCCCCAGCGATTCCTTAATTACCCCGATCCCTAGGGGCAAATGGCGCAATCAGCTTGATAGTGTGTCGGCCGAGTTTCAGCTATTCGATGGATTAGCTCGATCGTACCGGACTAAAACCGCTATCGATATCGCCAACGAATTGATCTCGAACGATCCCCTCGTCCGGCAGATTACCCGACAGGTAACGAGTAGCTTCTGGTTTTTCCGCGAAATTCTCCCCTACGGAGAAGATTGCTTGCTGATCTCCCCGGAAAAAGTCCGCAAGCGTTTCTATGACAAGTTGCAGCGGCTTTATCGGCGCTACGAGTCCTGAAAAGATTTTCGTCGCTGCTCAATCAAGGCTTGACATCCTCACCGCCGTAAACGGACGGTGATTCCCAAACCTCACGATTTAGGTTTCTGCTTCTTTCCCGAAGGATTTTTCGCACCTGCCTTAACAGATTTACTCTGTTCTGGTCTTATGGTCGCTCTACAGACTGACACCGCAAGCCCTGCGGCCAAAATATTTTTACTTGCGTTAATATCTCGGTCATGGTGAGTCCCACAGTCTGGACAGTCCCATTCTCGAACATTTAACGGCATTTTCTCAGCAATATGCCCACAATTACTACATCTTTTAGAGCTAGGAAACCATCTATCTATTTCGATGTAATTTCTCCCATACCAACGGCATTTGTAGGCTAATTGTCTAGTGATTTCACCCCAGCTTACATCAGATATTGCCTGAGATAATTTCGGGTTTTTGACCATATTCTTAACGGCTAAATTCTCAACCACAATCGTTTGGTTTTCACGAACTAATTGAGTGGTTAGCTTGTGTAAATGGTCTTTCCTGCTATCGGTGATTTGAGCGTGAATTTTGGCTACTTTGATTCTTGCTTTTTCCCGATTTTTTGACCCTTTCTGTTTTCTAGAAAGGCTTTTTTGGGCCTTTCGCAGTCTCCGATAATGGTTTTTAAAGTGCTTAGGATTAGATACTTTGTCACCATCGCTGGTAATCACAAGGCTACTAATTCCTAAGTCAATTCCGATGGCTTTATCGGTTGGGGGTAATGGCTTAATTGTTGGGTCATCAAATCTTATTGAGATATGCCAACGTCCTGAGGGATGTAATCTGACTGTTACTGTGCTTGGTTCACAGCTTTCTGGTATTTGTCTTGACCATCGAATCGCTAAGGGTTCCGTGCATTTGGCTAAATAGATTTGTTTGTCTTTAAATTTAAAGGCTGATTTGGTAAATTCGGCACTTCCTCCTTGATGTTTTTTCTTAAAGTTGGGATACTTAGTACGACCAGCAAAGAAATTAGTGAAAGCTGTTTGTAAATGTCTTAACCCTTGTTGTAAGGGTACACAGCTAACTTCGTTTAAAAACTCTAATTCTTCTTGTTTTTTCCAATCGGTTAGCATTGAAGAAGTTTCAGTATATCCTACTCTTTCTTGTCTTTCGTACCATGCTTGTGTTCTGAGATGGAGTGCCTTATTGTAAACCAATCTTACACAGCCCAAAGTGCGCCGCAATAGCGACTCTTGTTCGGGTGTTGGGTAAAATCGAAACGAATAGGCTTTTTCCATATCTCGCATTCTAGCATATATCGTGTAAATGCGCTAATATTTAACAGTAAAGCCGTCGTAGAACGACGGGGTTTCAGACCCAAATTTTCGATGAAAACTCACATCTGATAACTGATCACTGACTGCCGATTACTGATTTGACATTTGGGCGGTGATTACGGTGAGATCGATCGCCCTTTCCCCCCTTCTGATTCTGAGGGGTAAAGATTGACCGATTCCAGTTTTTTCCACCATTTCCTGTAACTGACCGCCATCGCTAACCGGTTGATTATTAGCTTTAACAATCACATCCCCGCGACGGATCCCGGCTTTTTCGGCGGGGGTATTGGGTAGGACTTTCACCACCAAAATTCCCGACACTTCCGGGACGATCATGGGAGAATTGGGGTTTTGATTATTAGCCCGGGCTAAATCGGGAGTTAGATTAACCATCTGCACACCGATATAGGGATGGGCCACCTTTTGACCTGATTCTAGGGTCGCTTGTAACTGCTTGGCCCGGTCGATGGGAATGGCAAAACCGATGCCCATGGCATCGGCACGAATCGCCGTATTGATGCCGATGACTTCTCCTTGGGCGTTGAGTAAAGGACCGCCGGAATTACCCGGGTTAATAGCGGCATCGGTTTGGATAAAATCAATGCGTTTATCGGGAATACCCGCCTTAGCCGCCGAGCGCCCGATCGTGCTAATAATTCCTAAAGTTACCGTATTATCTAGACCGACGGGATTGCCTACTGCGATCGCCCAGTCCCCCACTTGTATGGATGAGGAATTGCCGAGGACGGCTACAGGTAAATTTTCCCCTTGGGGATTAATTTTCACTACGGCTAAATCAGTGATCTCATCAGTACCGCGCACTTCTCCTTTGAAGCTACGACCATCTTTTAAAGTTACCGTTACCTTATCGGCATTATCGACCACATGGGCATTAGTTAAGATTAAACCACTGCCATCGATAATAAAACCCGATCCCTGGCCAGCCACTCGCTGTTGGGTGGGAAGACGAAACTGTTCCCCAAAAAACTCCTGAAAAAAAGGATCATCAAAAAAGGGGCTATTGGGACGAGTAATGATCGCTTCGGTGTCAATTCGCACCACCGCCGCACCCGTGCGCGCCACTGCTTTAGCGACAAAACTTTCCGCCGTCATCTCCGGGGGGATTCTGGGCAGATCGGCGGCAGCAGTGGGCAGATTTTGAGCATTTACCGCCGCTAAACTGCTAAAACCGAGCATAACTCCCAGAAAAGTTGCCAAAGCATGGGTAATAGTTCGCCGTAACCCTGTAGGAAGTTTCATACTTTGATCTCTGAATTCTGATGTTTTGACTGTTTCTGTCTATCGGTTCACAGACCGACTATTAAAAATCTAACAAATCGATCGCTCCGATTAAACTAAGACGCATCTTAACCGCCTATCCTTAGATTAGCTGACCCCCCCTTGCCACCCCTTGCCCCCCCGATGTCGGGTAGAGTTGGGGGGTCTTGTCTCTTGTCTCTTGTCTCGTCTCGTCTCAACAAGCAATTTAAAGGCGCGGGCAGCTTAAACCAATGAGTTGACACCAAGTCCGCCAGCAGACCCTAACTAATCTCTGATCACTAGGGGCGATTGCAGGGTAATATTTAAATCTCGATCGGGGTTAACAGAGTATAACTGCACGGAACTACCACCGACAATTCCCGCCGTCGGTAAACCCCATCCTGCAAGAGTTCCCACGGCTGCCCCCGCTAAGACATCGAGAACTTCGATCTTGCGATCGCCCGTGAGAGCAGCGATCGCTGTGGCTGCCCCCGCACCGGCGACGGTTCCCGCTAAGATATCTTGAGTTTTTGCCCCTTTACGCACGGTTTCAGTGGTAGTAATTAATCGCGAAGTGGCATTGAGGGGAATAGTGCGATTGCCCCCATCAAGGCGAATTTCATCGGCAATAAACCGCACACCTCGGCCGGCTGCTTCTAAAGTACCCTTGACTTCACTTCCCGCTGCAATCACCACAATCCCATTGCGGTTACGAATATCTCTGGCTACGGTTAAAGTCAGAGGAATAACATCACTTTTAGAAACTAAAATTTTATCGGCTTTCTCGTAATTCAAAGGGATAACTGTTCCGGCTGGAATCGAGATTTGTTGAGCGATGAGACTTTGCCGATTAATATTACTTTGAGCGAGGACGGGAAAAGTACCGGACATGGAACCCATGAGCAGGGTAATCAGTAAGGCTGTGCTGGCTCTAGTAACAGAATTGATAGACATAGCGGTTATCCTCTCAAAAAACAACAGTGAACTTTCTCTGTTTCTAGATTATTTTTTTCTGTCTGTCATGTCAGTCCCCTCAACAGGGAATTTTTTCCCTCTCTATAGGGAAAAAAGTAGAATGGCAGAATTTCCCCATTTTGTCCATCGACCGCAAAAGAGAGCCGAAAAGCCTAGAATAGTAAAAAACCCTAGATTGCCATCGTCTATGGAACTCGCTGCCGGAAAAATCCTTAGTCATCGCTACCAAATTATCCGTCAATTGGGAAAAGGGGGATTCGGACAGACTTTCTTGGCCTGCGATCGCCAGTTACCCAATCAAAATCGTTGTGTGATCAAACAATTTAAACCCCAGTGCCAGGATGCCGAAACTGTAGCCATCGCTAGACGACTCTTTGAAAACGAGGCGAAAATCCTGCAAGAATTGGGCATTCATCGCCATATTCCCCGTTTATTTGCCTATTTTGAGGAAAATGGGCAATTTTTTCTCGTGCAAGAATACATTGAAGGGGAAGATTTAGCCACAGAAATTATTGCCGGTGTCTATAGGCAAGATGAAGGGAAAGTGGTGGCTTTATTAACAGAAATTCTCTCGATTCTCGAATTTGTCCATCAGAAACAGGTGATCCATCGCGATGTTAATCCCTTCAATCTTATTCGTCGCAGCCAAGATCATCAATTGGTTTTAATTGATTTTGGTGCTGTCAAACAAATTAGCACTCAAGTGGTTAAAGAAGGTAAAACCGTTTCTACCATCGCTATTGGTACCCCTGGTTATTTCCCCAGTGAACAGGCCCAAGGTTATCCGCGTTTTAGTAGCGATATCTATGCCACTGGTATTATTGGATTACAAGCTTTAACCGGTAAAGAGCCCGAAGATATTCCACTGGATGCTCGCACGGGGGAAATTCTCTGGCAACATTTGGCCATGACTAGCGCCGAGTTTAGTTATGTTATCGAGCGCATGATCCGCTATGATTTTCGTCAGCGTTATACCAGCGCCAGTGAAGCATTAATCGATCTGAGAAAATTAGGGAAAATTCATCATCTCGCTCCGAAAACTACCCAGGTGGTGAAATCTCAAGATCAAGTTGCTCGTCAAGGGAAATCTTGGTTAAAAAAAATCTTATCTGTCTGTGGGACAATTGGCTTAATAGCAGGTTCTTATCTGGGTTTTGACTATTGGAAAAATTCTCGTAATTCTCTTCGTTACTATCAACAAGGTCAGACTTTTTATCAACTCAAACGCTATACCGATGCCCTCAATTACTATGATCAAGCCTTAAAAATTAATCCCGATTATCTTGAGGCATTCCAAGGAAAAGCTGATGCTTTATTAGCTTTACAAAGATACTCGGAAGCTTTAATTATCTACGAAAAAGCTATTCAAATTAACCCAGATTCCGCTTGGCCAGCTTGGCTCGGTCGCGGGCAAGCTTTAGATAAGTTAGGCAAAAATCAAGAGGCTTTGGAAAGTTTTGAGCGGGTCTTATCTCTTAATCCTGCCGCTAGTCAAGCTTGGCAAGGTAAGGCCGATATCTATCTAGAACTGCAACAATATTCCGCCGCCCAAAAAGCTCTTGACAAATTGTTAACTTTTCAGCAAAATGATGCCAAAACCTGGTATAAAAAAGGCTGGTCATTACAAAATCTTGAGGATTATGAAGGGGCAGTTAAAGCCTACGATCAGGCTCTAGCGATCGAATCGGATAATGCCTTAATTTGGTATCAAAAAGGTAATAGTTTGTATCAATTAAATAAAATTAATGAGGCTTTAGAAAGTTATAGCAAAGCTGGACAATTTAATCCCCAATTTTCCCAAGCTCACTATAGTCAAGGGATTATTCTGCAAAAATTAGGCCGCAAACCAGAAGCTTTGGAGGCATTTACTCAAGCAACTAAAGCCAATTCTAATTATTATCAAGCCTGGTTACATCAAGGGGCATTACTTCATCAAATGGAAAGATTTCAAGAAGCGATCGCATCCTACGAAAAAGCTCGCCGCATTTCTTCCCAAAAAGCCGAAGTTTTTATCGGTATCGGTAACGCTTGGTATCGTTTAGGCGACAATTACCAAGCTATAAATGCCTATCAACAGGCGATTCAAAGACAAAAAGATAACCCCGAAACCTGGAAAAGTTTAGGCAATAGTTGGTTTAAACTCGGTCAATACGAGCGAGCGATTCAAGCTTATCAAGAATCCCTTCGTTATCGTTCCAATGACCGAGAAGTGCAGGCACAAAAACAACTGGCAGAAACTCGCTGGCAAGAACTTCAGCAATCTTCCCAAAACCAAACCCCCAAAGTCGATAGTGAGGAACAGGTTCCCTAACTTCCGCTCTTTTTCGGCAGCTTTATCGCTTTTTACCGGTATTTCTCGGCAATAATTCCCGTCCTTGATAAAACTGTTTTTTCAGTTCTCCCAAGCGCCAATAAACTGCCACCATAATTGCAGTTAATACTGTCAGCACTGTCACGGGAACAAGGGCCGATTGAGCGAAAATTAGAGCTAAAACTGGTAAAGATAGACCAAGAACAATAGCGATCGCTAATGTTAACCCCTGGAGACGATTAATATTTTTTAAAGCCCCTTGACAAACAGCACAATTTTTGGTATGGGAGTGATAGCGTTCGAGGAGAATCTCTTTTGATTGTAGGGGGGGAAAAGGTTGACCGGCGAAAGGATCAGCTTGGTATTGATTAACCCAATTGCGATACTCAAACACCAATAAATCCGCTTTGGTAGGGAGATAACAAGCTTGACTAAAATTCTGACTACCTCCCTGAGCTTGCAGATAACGCTCTTGATAGTAGAGAAAAATCTGATCATCTTCGAGAATAGCGTTTTGATTGATGTGGGAATACCAAGTGGGGGTAAGCTTAATGAAGAATTTCGGCAGTTTAGAGTTAAATTTAAAGGGAAAACGAGCAAAGAGACGACATTCTCCCTGACGGATGGGAGTTGCATAGACTACGGTTAAAGTCCGTCCGAACTTTTCCGAGGTGAGATCGTGGTAAATTAATCCGGGGGCGATAAAATTGCTGTATTGCTGACCTAATTGACCTTTACGCGGTCCTTCGGGCCAAATTCCCTTAAATCCCTGACGATTGGACTCGATAATTTCTAATTCCATAGGAGCGGCATTGGCCCGATTACCGATGGTGAGATGATGGGTATAGGGAACATGACTAGAATCGATAATATTTTCGATTAAAGTGACGGCCGAGTAGGGTAGATCTCGAAAGGTATCCAAACAAATCCAAGCATCAGCATCCTCCTCCATGGGTTCAATAATTGGAATCGCAGTCAGGGAAGCATTTTCGGGATTACCCGCATAAACGAATAATAATCCCTGACGGATAGCCGTGGCTAAAGACCGCACACAAGCGCGTCGAGAGGTGTTAGCTTGACTGTTTTCCGGTTGTTGGGGAATAAATTCACAGTTTCCTCCCCCGGAAAAAGACCAACCGTGATAGGGACATTCTAGATGTCCGCTTTCGTTAAGACGACCTTCTGAGAGAGGAGCGAGACGATGGGGACATTTATCCTCGAAAACTCGCCATTCTTGCTGATTTTTGTCCCACCAAATCACTAAATCCTCTTCTAGTAGGGTAAAGCGTTGGGGCTGCTTTTTGTCTAAATCTTTGACGTAGTAGATAGGATACCAAACTTGACGACAATCAAAGCGATCGATATCTGTTCCCCCGATGGGATAGGTAGCAGTGCTGCTCAGCATAAATTTTAAAATAAGTTAACATTTCTCCTCCAAAATCTAACAAATTTAATCGACAAAAGGGGACAGATGCCGGTATCTGCTGGGGAAACAAACACTGGCACTATATTTTGGGGTGATAATAAAGGGTAGTCTCCCATGGATAAAGCGAGAATGGGAGGAGGATCAAGATAAAACTAAGGGGAGTTTACCAGGATGTCAGGAGAAACCGTCACTTATTCCCTAGAAACTATTCTGACCAGGATCGAGGGAAAAATAGACAATCTACAAAGGGACGTTAATCAAAAATTTGACAAGATTGATGAGCGCTTTGACAGAATCGATGAAAGATTAAATAAAGTAGAGATAGGATTAGCTACTTTAACCGAGAAAGTCGTAGGGATGGATAAACGACTCGAAAAGGTGGAAAATGAACAAGTTAAATCGATAGGATTGGTTGCTTTAACCGAGAAAGTCGGAGGGATGGATAAACGACTCGAAAAGGTGGAAAGTGAACAGGCTACCATGATTAAAGCTATTTCCGACCTCCAGGGATTCCGAGGTCTCATTCTGCCGATCATTGTCGGTGCGCTCAGTGCTACTATTGGTGCAGTGATTACCGTAGCGGCAAAAATTTTGTTGATCGGCAATAGTCCCTGATCGAGATAAGATTAATTCTCGTGGTGATAGGGAGGACATTTGTGAATAAACTAAGCATTCTGGTTCTACACGGGCCGAATTTAAACCTATTGGGGAAAAGAGAGCCGAATCTCTACGGTAACGTTAATTTAGAGACGATTAACCAGTTTTTAAGCGAAGAAGCTACCCGTTTAGGGGTGAATTTAACCGCGCATCAGTCCAATCAGGAAGGGCAATTAGTGGACTGGATTCAGCAAGCATGGGGTCAGCAGCACGGTATTTTGATTAATGCGGGAGCTTATACTCACACCAGTATCGCCATCCGCGACGCACTATTAGGCACAAAAATGGCCTGTGTGGAAGTACACTTAAGCAATATTTACAAACGCGAGTCTTTTCGTCATCATTCCTACATTGCCGATATAGCCATCGGACAGATTAGCGGTTTTGGGGCCGAAAGTTATCGCCTAGGATTATGGGCATTAGTCGATTATTTGCAAAAGAATAGAGAAGGCTAATTAGGCAAGGGATTCTCCCACTTCTAAGAGGGGACAAAAGGGAAAATAGGGGGAAACCGTCCAACGATAGAATTTTTTGCTGCTGGTGGACTGAAGATTAAAACGCAGGGAAACAAAGGGGAAAAAGGGAGATACGGAACAATTCCAACTGAAAGCCGGCTTAGAAATGCTATGATCGCCCTGCAAAGACCAAGCCGGGTATTGAAAAACCTCCCGGACGAGGGATTTTCCTTCATCGCTAACTTGGGCGCAGCTGCGACTAATGCCCGAAACCAAACAGAGACTATTACTGACACAATTATCATTAGAAGCCACGAGCAGGAGATTTTCCCCGGTGGTGGTTAGTTCAAAAGCGATAAAATCTCCAGCTTGCCAACGACTAAGGACTTGTCCCTGGGCATTCTGGTAGATAGCGCTGCAGTTTTCGGGATCGAGAAGACGATTACTATCGGGATCTAAGTAACCGCAAACCTTTCCCATCAGACGAGTTCCATCCTGAAACCCATACACCCAATCAAAGGTATCGATGTTAGCAGCCCCTTGATTGCTTTTGTTGACCAATAGTAATCGATCGCTGACCACGGTTATTAATTCTCTATAAAACTAAGCTCCTTTTAATAACAAAGGTATCACTAAATACAAATTCCCCAAGGAAAAGATTTATTAATCTTAACTTGTCGGCCCCAGGGGAGAGTGAACTGGTCAGCTTAAATCAAGGCCAAAACCTGCTATCTTATGGGGAGACAAAAATTATCTAGATCTTGTTTTAGCGAGTGGTAGTAAGGGCATGGCGTACAAGCGGGTATTATTAAAACTGAGTGGGGAGGCCCTAATGGGCAATCTCGGCTATGGGATCGACCCGATGGTGGTTTCCGCTATCGCTCAGGAAATCTCCGAAGTGGTTGACCAAGGCATCCAATTGGCGATCGTGGTCGGTGGGGGCAATATTTTTCGGGGGGTGAAAGCCGCCTCGGCCGGCATGGATCGGGCCACGGCCGATTATATTGGTATGATAGCAACAGTCATGAACGCTATGACCTTGCAGGATGCCCTAGAACGAGCGCAAGTACCGACTAGGGTATTAACGGCGATTGCCATGCAGGAATTAGCTGAACCCTACATCCGCCGGCGAGCAATCCGTCATCTGGAAAAAGGTCGGGTAGTGGTTTTTGGTGCGGGATCGGGTAATCCTTTCTTTACCACCGATACCACGGCGGCCCTGCGCGCTGCCGAAATCGACGCGGAAGTGGTGTTTAAAGCGACGAAAGTGGATGGAGTTTATGATTCCGATCCCTCCCATAACCCTAACGCGCGACGCTTTCAAAGTCTTACCTACGGTCATGTGCTGACTCATGATCTGCGGGTGATGGACGGAACTGCGATCGCTCTGTGCAAGGAAAATAATATCCCGATAGTCGTTTTCGATCTGTCGGTGACAGGTAATATTGTTCGCGCTGTCAAAGGTGAACCCGTTGGAACATTGGTAGGAGGATTCTGTGAAGTTAGCTGAAGTTCAAGACCAGATGCAGAAAACCGTCGAATCAACCCAGAGAGCTTTTAATACGATTCGTACCGGCCGGGCAAATGCTTCTCTTTTAGATCGGATCGTGGTGGAGTATTATGGCATGGAAACTCCCCTCAAGTCCCTGGCGACCATTAGCACTCCCGACGCGACCACGATCGCCATTCAACCCTTCGATCGTACCAGTATGGGGGCGATCGAAAAGGCGATTTCTCTCTCGGACGTGGGTTTAACCCCCAGTAATGACGGTCAGATCATTCGTTTGAATATCCCTCCCCTCACTAGCGATCGCCGCAAGGAATTGGTCAAATTAGCGGCGAAATTGGCCGAAGAAGGAAAGGTGGCTATCCGCAATATTCGCCGGGATGCGATCGATGCTATCCGTAAACAGGAGAAAAGTCACGAAATTTCTGAGGATGAATCCAGGGATTTACAGGATCAAGTGCAGAAATCCACCGATAAATTTATCGCCAAAATCGAGGATTTGTTAACGACAAAAGAAAAAGATATCATGACCGTTTAAGTTTTTTTCTCCTCATGGATAGAACAGGCTTTTTGTCTGTTCTATTTAGGGGGTGCTGAATAAATCTAAAAACCTTGTTGGATAATATTTTTAGACTTTTTTTCCCTCAAAAAGCGCCGACCCTTGGAGTGATTGGGGGGGAAATTTAGGGACTTTTTCGGCTCTTCGTTACTCTTTATGCTAAATCAACAGACAAGATGCCAAGATAACATACTTCTAACCCAAAAATTCCGAAAGTTTCTCAAGCCATAGCCTCTCCGTTTTATTAGTTTAAGTTTATTATTGATTCCCTCGACCACCCCATTCGTTGTCCTTTGCTCGAAATAACTAATGATTTCTCCAAACCAGTTTCGGGATGTTGTTTCTACTTTCTATGAAACCCCTTTTCTCTCTACTTTTCAAGCTTTTTGTCCCGTACTTAGAATAACTATAGCGTTTCCTAAGCTAGTGAGGTACACCTATTTTTCTTCCCTTTTGCCTTTTGCCTCTTGCATGAGTGCCTAAAACCCATAACTTTTGTACCTCAGCAGACTGAAAAACGCTATATATGATTGCTGTGCTGAGAGCCTTTTGTCAAGCCTAATTGAGATGCTCTTACCCTGGGTTTAATAACCAGGAAAAATCTATCATTGACCTTTTTCTCTATCTTTCTACCTGTCTATCCACTAGGATAATGACCTTGCAATCAAAACTTCATGTCTGCGTCACAGTAAGTTCATATCCCCTGCCTAAATTAGAGATAGTCAGTCCTCAGCCGTTTTCCGAAACACTCCTCTCACACCCACGATTATTAGGACTGACTTTTATTCCCTTCTCAAAATGGTTAAACAGTAAAAACTATGACTCACAATATTTTTAACGATAATATTTCCCCGAGCAACGAAGGCAATCCCAAACGCTCCAAATCTTCTGCGATGAAAAAACTTTTTGCCTATTCCTCTTTACTGGTTTTGGGTGCTGGGTTAGGTATCGGTGCCACCTATGCCTACAGTCAAAATCCTCTAGAATTAGCCCAAAATATTGCCACCGCTACCAATAATCCTCGCCCCTCCACAGCAGCGGCAGCCGCTCCCTCGTCTTTGGTTATTCCTACCAATTTTGTCGCTTCTGTGGTGCAAGAAGTGGGGCCGGCGGTGGTGAGAATTAATGCTTCTAGGGAAGTCAATGGAGGCGGTGATTTTTCGGAATTTGCTAACGATCCTGTTTTCCGTCGCTTCTTCGGTTCTCAAATACCAGAGCGAGGAGAAAAACAAGTTCAAAGGGGTACAGGTTCCGGGTTTATTATCAGTAATGACGGTAAAATTATCACCAATGCTCACGTTGTCGAGGGAGCAGATAAGGTGACTGTCACCCTCAAAGATGGTCGCACCATTGATGGTAAAGTTTTAGGTAGTGATCCTTTAACTGATGTGGCAGTGGTACAGGTAGAAACGAGCAATTTACCCACGGTTAAATTAGGTAATTCTGATAGTTTACAGGTGGGAGAATGGGCGATCGCTATCGGTAATCCTTTGGGATTAGATAACACTGTCACCACGGGGATTATTAGTGCCAAGGAACGCAATGGCTCCCAAATTGGTGCTAGTGATAAACGGGTGGATTTCCTGCAAACCGATGCGGCAATTAACCCCGGAAATTCCGGCGGACCTTTGTTAAATGCTCGGGGAGAAGTCATCGGAGTTAACACTGCTATCATTCAAAATGCCCAGGGTTTAGGTTTTGCTATTCCGATTAAAACTGCCCAAAAAATCGCTGAACAATTAATCGCCACGGGTAAGGTGGAACATCCCTATCTCGGTGTTCAAATGGTGCAGTTAACTCCAGAGGTAAAAGAACAATTAGCCGATAGTCCCATGGCTGATAATTGGAATGTCCCCGATGATTCTGGTGTCTTGTTAGTGCGAGTGATGAGAGATTCTCCTGCCGCAGAAGCAGGATTGCGATCGGGTGATGTGTTAAAGTCTGTAGGTGGTAAGAATGTCACCGATCCCGATGCGGTTCAGGAAATTGTTGATAACACTCAAATCGGCGATAATTTACCCGTAGAAATTAGCCGGGAAGGACAAAAAATTAATCTGAATATTCAAGTTGGTAGCTTGAATACTGCTAACAGATCCTAGTCTGGAAGATAAGTGGTAAAAGACCTAAACTTTATAGAGAGCTTGTTAGTAAGCTCTCTATATTTCTGGTTTTACTTTTGGCTCTTGAAGCGAATAATTATAGCAGTTATCTTAATGGTGAGATAAGTAGGTAGGTGTTAAAAATTATCAGATACCCCCCTTATCAAGGGAGATCCCCCCGCCTATCGGCACCCCCCTTATCAAGGTAGGGCTGTTTCATTCTCCCATCAGAATATCAAAAGTAAAAGCGATCACTATCAGGTAAAATGAGAAGTGACCGCCAACTTTTTAAATATATGTTGAGCTTAATAGAAAAACTAAAACAAGTCAAGGACTTTCGGAAAGATAAAGGAAAAAGACACCCTTTATGGATAGTATTAGTAGTAATAATACTAGGAACAATGCTAGGATACTCAGGTTATAGAGAACTAGGAGAGTTTGCTAAAAATAATCGGCACAGGCTGAGTAAAGAATTTAACATAATTCCAGAAAGAGTCCCATCCTATTCAACAATTAGAAGGGTAATGATGGGAGTTGACTGGCAGAGTTTGTTAAAAATGTTTAATGAATGGGCATTACAAGAATATGGACAAAGAGATGATATAAATTGGCTAGGCATAGATGGAAAAAGTCTCAAAAACACCCTAAAGAATCCTAACAATGAACAACAAAATTTTATCATGTTTATCTCATTGTTTAGTCAAGAAAGTGGCTTGGTATTACACTTAAAAAGAATCGAAAACAAAAAAGGGTCTGAAATCGACGAAGGGCAAGCTATAATTGAGGATTGCTCTCTCCAAAATAAAGTTTTTACTGGGGATGCTTTACACTGTCAGAAGAAAACAATCAGCTTAATAGCCAAGACTAAAAATGACTATGTTATCACCGTTAAAGGAAATCAGAAAAATCTTTATCAGCGAATACAAGACCTGAGTAATTCCTCAAAGCCAGAAAGTTTTTTTCTTGAACAAGATAATAGTCATGGACGAAAAATATCAAGAAAAATAGAAGTTTTTAAAGTGAGGAAAAATGAAAGAAAAGGGTTTGAAAATCTGCGAAGAGTTATTAAAGTAGAAAGAAGGGGTAGTCGCGGGGATAAAACCTATGAAGAAACAGCTTACTATATCAGTAGCCTAACCGAATCCGCCGAAGTATTTGCTAAAATTATTCGAGGACACTGGAAAATAGAAAATCAGTTACATTGGGTAAAAGATGTAATTTTTGAGGAAGATAAAAGCGAAATTAGTGATTTTCAAGCGGCCAGCAATTGGTCAATTCTCACAACCATAGGATTGAATCTTTTCAGAGGTTTGGGTTTTCTCTCAATCACAGAGGGACAGAGGTGGTTAGCTGAACGTTGGGAAAAACTGATAGTTTTATCGACGTAAGAAGCAGAAAAATTAGCTAAATTAACAGGATGTACTCTCAGAAAATTTGAAGAGAGATAGGCTTTTAGTGGCTTGGGAACAAGCTTTATCAATTTATTCATAATAAATTTGGCAGAGGATTAAAGATTAGTTATTGTGACTAACTATTTTGATTAGAAAAAGATAAACTTGAGAATCTTCAGTCAAATTTATTGACTCAAAATTAGCTGTACTTAATTTAAATGAATCAACCCTACCCTTATCAAGGGGGGCAGGGGGGATCGACACCTCTCTTATCAAGGGGGAATTAAGGGGGATCGACACCCCCTTATCAAGGGGGGCAGGGGGGATCGGCACCCCCCTTATCAAGGGGGGCAGGGGGGATCAAAGACAAAATTTATCTTCAATTTAATTATATATCACCATAAGTAAGGGAGAATCGAAAGATAGTTAAATACTTACCCTACCGTCACACTTTTACTGTTGCGAGATAGAAAATAAAAACTGCTCGTAAGCTCGATTAACTTTTTGCATAATTTTAATCGCCATGGTGGAATAATTGTGATCGGGGTGATACTGACGAGCAAGCTGATAATATCTTTGTTTAACTTCTGAAAAACTAGCATTCTTAGAAACTTCTAAAACTTCCCACCAATCCTCGTAATCGTAGGGTAATATTTCTAATTCCCACAAAATTTCTGACCATATTTTTACCTTACCTCCATAACTACCTGTCATTAAAAATTGACCGTCAGGACTAAATTTTAAGGGAGCAGTTCCCCGTAAAATTTTAATTAATTCTCCTGTTTGTCCTTGCCAAATTTTAATTTCTGTTCGGGAAGCACTAGCAATTAGATGGCGATGAGAATTAATAGCAATACTGATAATTGCCTGCTCGTGTGCCTGCCAACTTTTAATAATTTCTCCTGTCTTTATATCCCAGATTTTAATCGTTTTATCACTACAGCCACTAACTAGATATTGACCATCATTACTAAAAGCTAAACTGTTAACGGCTGCCCTGTCACCGATAAAAGTTTGATAAGCATAACTATGATCAAATCGCCATAATTTAATAGTTTTATCATCACTACCACTAGCAATAATTTGGCTATCGGGACTAATAGCACAGGTATTAACTGCATCCTCATGACCGATTAAAGTTCGCTTTAATTCTCCTGTATAATAACCCCAGATTCGCAGAGTTTTGTCATTACTAGCACTAACAATAAATTTTTCATTGGCAGCAAAAGCTAATTGTAAAATTACACCATCGTGGCTATCGGGAGCATTCACACGAGCGAAAAAACTACTTTTATACTGCTTAGTGTCTAATTGCCACTGACTAATTCTGCCATCCAATCCACCAGCAATGATCGATTTACCGTTAGGACTTATAGCCAGACTTTGGAGCGGTTCATTAACTCCCACAAGGGAATAAATTAATTTACCCGTTTCTCGCTGCCAAAGTTTTATGGTTTGATCTTCTCCCGCACTAGCGATAATTTTACCATCAGGACTAACATCGATCGCCCCAATATTTTCCTGATGACCTTTAAGAGTTTGGAAACACTGCCAAGATAAACGCTCTGGAATAGTAATTTCTGTAGAATCTAACTGTTGATTTTCCTGAACAGATACTTCTTCTAACAGTCGCTGTAATTCTGCCTCTAGATTTTCATATTTCCCCGTAACTTCTTGCCAAAATAAAGCTTCTTCGTACTCTCTAGTAATGCGATCAAAAAATTCTAGATTCCTATAAAAATTATCGTTGGAGTAGGGAGATAACATTTTCATCAGTCCGTAGATTCCTAACCCGACTAGGCCACCAGCGATCGCCATAGAACCGACACCAACACCGAAAGCTGTACCTTTAACCGCGACTCCCACACCCCCAAAGGTAGAGTAGATACCGATTCCGCCAAGGCTTCCTATTCCCAAAGCTAACCCGACATTGCGATCGTTTGTTTCTAGTCCTTGCAGACTGGCATAAATTGCCGAACTTGTCAGGATGCCAATCCCCGTCATTCCCACTAAACCGACGCTTATACCGCCAAATCCGCCGACTAAGCCAATATTTCCCAGACAAGTAGATAAATTGGCTCCTGTGACTCCACCGACGGCGGGAATAACAAAATCGAGCTTTTTAGCCATATTTTTGCGAAATAATCAATTTAGTCATCGGGTTTCTCCTATAGAGTGTAGCCTAGTTTGTTATCGACGACTGACTCCCCAAAGTGGTAGTTTTCCCTCCTGCCCCCTGCCGACCGCCTCTTTCAAGTCAGTCCCGATGAAAAAATTTTCACCCCCACAGATGAAAGAGGTTTCCTTCCCCACACCCCTAGGGTTGATTCAAGGTAGGGTTGATTCAAGGTAGGGTTGATTCATGAATCAACCCTACCCACGCACCACACCCTACACCCTCTTTCCAGTCAGAGGCAATCAGGGCAAAATGATAAGTATTTTATATATAAATAGCTTCAATGCTTAAAAATATTTAAATTTACAATCGGTAATATTTATTTTTACTTAAGAATTTATTGAGAATAATTATTATTTATTTACGAGGTTGCAATACTTCCAGCGATTCTGGTATAATTTTGCGTTATGCTATGATGCCTCTTATTGTAATTTTTAGGGTTTTAATGATCTGGGTTGTCTTAAAACCCTTGCTAAATCTAGACTTTTCCCTTGGGCAAAACCAAACAGTTCCGCCAATTCTCCCTTTTTTCCCGAACAACGTTGATCTAATTTTTGTGTAGTTTTGTTGCAAAGTCAAATTTTTTTTGACAAAATGGCTAAATTGTGGTATGGAGATAGATTGTTGATAGGTGGCCATTCAAACCGAGGCAATCAATAATTAGGACTTGCTGAATAAGTTTGTTGGTGGGGTTAGGCTTCGGCCGTGAGCTCAGGCTTCGACGGTGAGATCAGCCGAACCGCCGAACGGAGTCGGTGGTCGGGAGGGGAAGTGAGAAGATCAGACAGAATTTGACATCCTCGCCGCCCTAAAAGTGCGGCGATTCCTAAACCTCACGATTTAAGTTTCTGCTTCCACCACCGTCGCATACCACAGTTAAAAAACCATGTACTGTCTTACACAGAGTCCACAGACTTTCGCCCCATTTCAGAAGCCCGATTCCTTGTGTCCCACGGTACGTTGACCGCCTATAGCTTCTTGTACTTGTTGCGCGCGACTTTTTACCCGGCCAAGCTTTTCTGGTCGGAACCCCCTAAGCCGAGTTTTCAAGGTGCTGCGCCGTCCACTTGGTTTTCGAGACTGGCCTTTTAATTCTAACGTAAAGCCAACCTAGAACGGCGGGGTTTCAGACCCAAAATTTCCGATGAAGAATGAATGGCGACACAAGGAAAGCCCTGCTCTCAAAGCGTTTTCAATGCTGCTCCGATACGCAATCATCTTCAAACTTGACAACGCCGCCGATCGCGCATCAACCTTGAATCGACTCTGGTATGAGTGGAAATCGATATACTAGAATTATTATGGTCAAGATGTCCAACTTAAGATCAATGACAAAAATCCTCTCGACAGCCGAAGTGAAAGCGCGTCTTTCCGAATCGATCGATCTTGCTCTCCAAGAGGGCTACGTTGTCATCACCCGCTACGGCAAACCCGTGGCTGCCCTAGTGAGTTACGAAGATATCCGACAATTGCAACGACTGAGAAGCGCTCGTCAGAGGGGAGGGTTAGCGAATTTAAGCGAAAATTGGGAAGATTCAGAAGAATTAGCCGAAGAACTGCATAATATCTTGGACGAGAGAACCTGATGGCTTATCTCTTTGATACCGATGCTATTTCAGAGATGTTACGCAAGCGCCCGCTACTGGACTATCTGCAATGGTTACGATCGCTCGATCGAGAAAATCAATATACTAGCAGTATCACGATCGCCGAACTATATAAAGGTGCGTTCCGTTCCCCCAAGCGCAATCATTTTCTGGAAAAAATCGAAACGAGAATTATCCCCGAATTCACGATCCTGCCATTCGATCGCTTGACAGCGAAAATTTACGGAGAAATTCAAGCGCAACTAGAACAACAGGGAAATATTCTCGCCCATGCCGATTTACAGATCGCATCCACGGCGATTCAATCTAATCTAGAACTGGTTACGGGTAATATTCAACATTTCGCCCGTGTAGAAGCTTTACGGATTAATTACACTCTCGTCCACGCCAGGGCATCTTCAGAAAATGTTCAGAGTTGAGGCAACTTCGGCATCAACCATGGCAGCTGGATCGCAAATATAGGATAAATTTCCCAAAAATCAGCGATAAAAACCTTTTTTACCGATCTAGCCAGGCTCTAACGCCTGGGAAGGGAAAAATCCTCAATTGAGCCGAAATTAGCTTAATCAAAAAATATGCTATAATCAGAATGTAAGCACAAGGGGCCGTAACGGTTTCGACAGGTTAGCGAAAGCTCCCCCGTGATACAGGTCGAGAGTGAGTCTCCTCTCGTAAATCAAAGGCTCAAACAAAAAGTAAATGCGAACAACATCGTTCCTTTCGCTCGTAAAGCCGCTCCTGTAGCTGCCTAATAGTCTCTAATCGACTCGAGCATTCATAGTTTGACTCCGTTAAGGACTATGGATAAACCCCCAACGGATGCCACGTTTAACTTTCTCTAGTTAGTTAACCGTCTAAGCTTTAACTAGAGCATCCCACTGTCCGGGATAAGTGACAGTCCCCGTTTCGAGGGTAATCGAAACTAAACCTGTGAATGAACGGACAGTCAATACCTAATTTGGACAGCAGTTCGACTCTGCTCGGCTCCATTGATTACTTTAATGAAAGACCTTCTCTCCCGCATGGACGGGGTACAAACACCGATCATTCCCGTGGTCGGTCAATTAATTAAAGCGAACCCCGGCACTATTTCCCTAGGTCAAGGGATTGTTTCCTATTATCCACCCCAGGAAGCGATCGAATCTCTATCTTTATTTTTAGCCAATCCCAAAAATCATCAATATCAATCTGTGGCGGGAATTCCCCCCTTATTAACAGTAATTCGGCAAAAACTAGCCGAAGATAATCGGGTAGAAATCAGCGATAAACAGGCAATTTTTGTGACGGCGGGCAGTAATATGGCTTTTATGAATGCCATTTTAGCCATTACTTCCCCGGGGGATGAAATTATTCTCAATACTCCCTTTTATTTCAATCATGAAATGGCCATAAAAATGGCTGATTGTCAAGTAATTTTGGTTGCCACAGACAAAAATTATCAATTGCGTCCAGCCGCCATTGAAGAGGCAATCACGGAAAAAACTAAGGCAGTGGTGACGATTTCTCCTAATAATCCCACGGGAGTAGTTTATCCAGAAAATACCCTGAGAGAAGTCAATCGAATCTGTCAAAAAAAAGGCATCTATCACATTCACGATGAAGCTTATGAGTATTTTACCTATAACCATGCCCGCCACTTTTCCCCGGCGGCAATTGTTGGCAGTGAATCCTGGACTATTTCCTTATTTAGTCTCTCAAAAGCCTACGGTTTTGCCAGTTGGCGCATTGGTTATATGGTAGTACCAGAACATTTATCTGAGGCGATTAATAAGATTCAGGATACTATTTTAATTTGTCCGCCGGTGGTGTCGCAATACGCCGCTCTGGGAGCGTTACAGGTGGGTAAAAGCTATCCTTTAGAACAGTTAAAAACCATCAGTAAAGTTAGAGAAATTTGCCTGAATGCTCTAGAATCAATCGGCGATATCTGTGATGTTGCCACTGCGGAAGGGGCTTTTTATTTCTTCCTGAAAATTACCACAGACAAGAATGATTTTCAGTTAGTTAAAAGTTTAATTGAGCGGCAGCGGGTGGCAGTGTTACCCGGTTCAACTTTTGGGATAACAGAGGGCTGTTATTTGCGTCTTGCCTACGCTGCTTTATCTCCAGAAACAGCTTTAACGGCAGTAGAAAGATTGGTAAAGGGATTGCGTTATTTTAGTCAGTGATTTTTAAGAATAAATACTGGCTTTCTTTCTTGGTTTTTACTTTACCACAGCCTTTATCTTCAAGATGAAGTGTAACCTAATTTGGGTTTGCGGCAAAAAGTACGGGCGAAGCATTCGGATAGAAAATCTACGGTTTCACCGATAGGTTATTGCCCGAATGCTTCGCCCCTACAGGACGCAATCGCCGCTCAAGATGCCAGGTTTTGAAGCACGATTCTCTCAAAATCTTGCACCTGTTTCGCTCGTAAAGCCACAAAATCCTTACCTTGCCTACATTTCACATTTATTCAGCAAGCCCTAATTTGGTATTGACAAACGACTCCCCAAAACCAGAGAGTTTGTACCTCACCATTAAGATAACTGCTATCAGATAACCTCTGATTCGATCTTTTGGGCTATTCTTAGTTTAGCCGAACGAGAACGGGGATTTTTAGCCTGTTCTTCTCGGCTGGGAATAATCGGCTTTTTCGTGATAATTTTCAAGGAATTATCTTCGCGAAAGCCATACTTGATCAGACGATCTTCTAGACTATGAAAACTGATCATAGCGATAATTCCCCCGGATTTTAGCCAGTGGGGGGCTTGATTTAACAATTTTTGCAGAGAATCTAATTCTTGATTAACAGCGATGCGTAGGGACTGAAAAACCCGCGTTGCTGGATGAATACGTCCATAACGGTAACTAGCGGGTACAGAACTAGCGATGACAGCCGCTAATTCAGTGGTGGTAGTAAAGGGACGTTTTTGGACGATCGAGCGAGCAATAGGACGAGATAAACGTTCTTCTCCGTATTGATAAAAAAGAGCTGCTAATTCTTTTTCCTGCCAATGATTAATAATATCGGCTGCCGTCAGGGATTGACAGCGATCCATCCGCATATCTAAGGCTGCCGTGTGGCGAAAACTAAAGCCGCGCTCGCTCTGATCGAATTGGGGAGAACTGACTCCTAAATCGGCGATAATGCCATCAAAACTGCTATTCTGTCCCTTATAATCGGCGAAGTTCCCCCACCAGAGGGTTAAACGGCTATCTAGATAGGGGGCAAGACTAATTTTAGCGGCTTCTAGGGCGCTTTGATCGCGATCGATGGCGGTTACTTTCGTTTCAGGATGGGCTTCTAAAAGCAAGCGGCTGTGTCCACCACCGCCTAGGGTAAGATCGAGATAATGCCCCCCAGGTTGAATATTTAAACCGGCGATTAATTCTTGACTCAAAACGGAAATATGGGTAAAATCTTGATTCATCTGTACTGATCACTTCCTGAAAATGGCGATTTAACCTAAAAATAACTGATAGGCCCGGTTTTGACTTTCATCCCAATAGCGATAGCCGAGAGTATCGAGAAAAGCTTGCCATTGATTCATTTCATCGGGGGGGACTTGTATGCCCACGACGATGCGCCCGTAATCGGCCCCGTTATTGCGATAATGGAAAACGCTGATATTCCAGTGGGGACTCATGGAGGCGACAAATTTCATTAAAGCCCCCGGTCGTTCGGGAAACTCGAAGCGGTAAAATAATTCATGATCGGCTAAATGCGATCGCCCTCCCACCATGTGGCGCAGATGCAATTTAGTCAATTCATCATCGCTAATATCAAGGGTTTTAAAGCCGCAAGCTTCAAAACTCTCGGCTAATTTCTTGGCATCGCTGCGATTTTCGATCTGGGCGCCGACAAAAATATGTGCTTCTTTTTCATCGGCAATGCGATAACTAAATTCGGTTAAATTGCGTTTGCCGACACATTCGCAAAAACGCCGTAAACTGCCCGGTTGTTCGGGAATAGTCACAGCATACAACGCCTCGCGCCGTTCCCCTAATTCTGCCCTTTCCGCCACAAACCGCAGACGATCAAAGTTCATATTCGCCCCACAAGCCACAGCAACAAGCGTTTTATCCTCAATTCCCTCTCTTTCTACATAAGCTTTCGCTCCTGCTACCGCCAACGCCCCCGCAGGTTCTAAAATCGAGCGTGTATCTTGAAAAACATCCTTAATCGCCGCACAAATATCGTCCGTATCCACGAGGATAATCTCATCCACATACTGCTGACAGAGACGAAAAGTCTCCTCTCCCACCTCGCGCACCGCCACCCCATCGGCAAATAATCCCACTTGAGACAAACGCACCCGATAACCGGCTTTTAGGGATTGATTCATCGCGTCTGAGTCCACAGGTTCCACCCCGATAATTTTAATTTCTGGGCGTAAACGCTTGACATAGGCTGCAATACCTGATATTAGCCCACCGCCACCAATAGCGACAAAAATGGCCTCGATCGGTTGCTGATATTGTCGTAAAATTTCCATACCGATCGTACCCTGGCCAGCGATTACCTCCGGATCATCGAAGGGATGGATAAAAGTTAAGCCTTTTTCCGCTTCTAATTGTCGCGCGTAGGTGTAGGCATCATCGTAGGTGTCACCGTGCAGGACGACAATCCCACCCCGGGCTTTTACTGCGTCGATTTTGACTTGCGGAGTGGTGACAGGCATAACGATAATCGCTTGGGTTCCCAATTGCCGCGCTCCCAAAGCGACTCCCTGAGCATGATTTCCCGCCGAGGCAGCAATTACGCCTTTTTGTAACAAATCCCTTGACAAATGCGCCATTTTGTTGTAAGCACCGCGCAGTTTAAAAGAGAAAACCGACTGCATATCCTCGCGCTTGAGTAAAAGCTGATTGTGCAAGCGTTGGGAGAGATTGGGGGCAAGTTCCAAGGGGGTTTCTTGGGCGACATCGTAGACGCGTGCGGTGAGGATTTGAACCAGGTAATCGCAGTACATTATTCTTTTTTGGCGGTGGGGATTGGCGAGTCAGGCTAGGATACAGAATAGATCATCGTCAGTCCGGTTAGCAATAAAGAGCTATCAGCTGTCAGCCGTCAGCTTTTTGCTCTGTGTTCCCTACTTCCCACTTCCCACTGATGTAACCTCTCAATAACTGCTGGAAGCTGTCGCGAACAAAAATCAAGGTCGTGTAGGGGTTGCTATGAGGGAGAAAATCTGGTTTAACACAGATAGGAGGATTGCCACAGAGAGCCAAAGGAAAATTGAGAAAGCCCTCCGCCAAGAAGTAGATAGCTGACAAAACCTCGTAACGAACCACCCAACTGGAAGCCCAACTCAGAGAACAGAAAAAGCTCAAAGGCCGACCGAAGATAAGAGCCAGCCAACTCAACGAAAAAACCCCGGCGTTGCTTAATCAAGGTATGAATGCTAATTTTGCATATATCAAAAAGTCAGTTTGAGCCTGAGTTTTAAAAAATGTAGATGCAATGATTCATACCCAAAGTCAGCAACGCCGAGCATCTTTCAATTTGACAACGCCTAAACCCACAGCTTCAATCAATGTGCATGGTGCGTTCCCCAAAATTGATCGGTGGAGCAGTAGGAGCCACATTAGGGAACGCACCCTACGGCTGCGGCGCTCGGTGTGCATGGGCGTTGTTATGCTTTTCCAAATTCGATTTTGAATAAGGCAATTTTATGAATGAAATACCAAATATATTTCTCTTATAAATCTGCCTAGTTTGATTATATCTTTGCATCGCATTTCGCAGATCAAATTTAATGTCATTAATGAACTGGTCAGGAAAAGGTTCTCCAACAATATGCTTGGTATCTATATTGTTTTCCTTCCACAATCTAAATTGAGCTTGTTCTTGAGTGGCATGACGAAGATAATTGGAAAAACTAGCAGGCATTTCCGCCCCTTCAACTAGATAAAGCTTGGTTCGCAAAATTCTGACTATTTCTTTATGAAGATCAAAGAAATATTCATTCTTAAAAAAGGACTCAATTTCCTTCTTTTGCTCTTCACTTAGTGTATCATGAACCCCAGAGGCAGGACTAACAATATCTTCTTTTACATAGTATAACTCATCAATTTGATACACGAGATTGAAGAGTGGTCCATAGAATTCTTCAATCTGGCTTCTATAATGCTCCATTGTATGTTCAAGTCTCTTAGTATTGTCTTCTCTGATTTTAGTTAAGTAAAAGGTCAGTATTGAGCCTGCAAGTGCTAGTGTTCCAGCAATCAACGCAACAACAACTTCTGTCTTCATATTAAATAGATCTCGACATAATATTATCTTAAGACTAAAAGTCTTTCTAGTTCAGGAATCTAACAAAATAAAACTGCATAACTATATGTTATATGGAAACTTTCCATATCTCACACCAAATACACATTTTTTAAAAAATCTTTCCGTATATTACTCTCATAGCGATCACAAGAAGTTTTCCTATAAAATTACAAGTAACCGTGTTATGTCGAATTAAATTATTATAGGCGTTCTCAGATGTTTTGAAAATCCCAGAGGGTGGCCGATACAAAATTAAGTTATACTTCATCTTTATGAGAAACGATGCCATACTGGGAGCGAATTGGGGGGATTGATTACCATATTTAACTTCATTTGTCAAGAAATTCGCTCATTTTTAGGTGCGATCGCTTTTTACACGATTATTCCCGTTCCGATTGCCTGGCCTGATTTTGGCAGAATTGCCCGATGGATTCCCTTAGTGGGCTTATTTTTGGGTCTAATTCTGGTTTTGCTCGATATAACTCTAGCTGGTCTGGGAATGCCACTCTTAACTCGTGCGGTTGTCCTTGTGGGAGTTTGGGTTTATCTAACGGGAGGACTACACCTTGATGGAGTTAGTGACACGGCCGATGGTTTAGCTGTCACTGACCCCCAGCGTCGTTTAGCGGTCATGGCCGATAGTGTTACCGGGGCCTTTGGAGTCATGGCCGTGACTATGGTTTTGCTGCTAAAAATCGCCGCTTTGACCGATTTAAGCGATAATCGAGCCTTAGCTCTAATTTTAGCACCAATTTGGGGACGTTGGGGGCAAGTAATGGCGATCGCTCTTTATCCCTACCTCAAACCCACCGGTAAGGGAGCCTTTCATAAAGTGGCTTTTTGTCTGCCTTGGGACTGTGGGGGAGTAATTTGGGGGTTAATCGCCCTATTTGGCGGTCTAAGCTGGGGAATAATCGCCATTAGTGCCGGAATCGCCCTCGCTCTGCTTACTGGTTACTGGTTATATCGTCGTCTTCGCGGTCATACCGGCGATACCTACGGTGCGGTGGTAGAGTGGACAGAGGCTCTATTCTTGGCTTTTTTGACAATAATTAGCTAATTTTTGCCCTCCACGGCCCGTAAACGGGTTAATTTCAGGGTAAATTTTCCCCCACCGGTTTCTCCGAAAGCTCTCACCCGAATAATATATTTACCCGACTCGGTAATGCGTGCAAAGAGGAGAGCATTAGTGCCACCATCGGGACCATCGTCATTTTCCGCTACAGTGGAACCATCGTCGGCCAGGAGAATTAAAACTCCATCAAAGTTTTCCGATTTGAGATCGATGGCCACCTGATCGTCCTTGTCCAAATCTACGGTATAATCCCTAGCAAACCCCCCTCCCCCGTGGGAATATCTTTGTCGGTGAGAGTATCGTTAATTTCTTTATTGAGGATTAGGGGGACGGGATTATAGATTTTTTCTGCTCGCACCGGTAAAGATTGACCGCTTAACCAGAATAAAGTGAGCAAGACGCATAAACCAGAATAGCGACCAGTCAAAGGGAATCTTGTCATAGGGGCAGGTGTTCGTTTTCTCAATCTCCCTATTCTACAAAAAACTGATAACTATCAACAGTTCGACAAAATTAAATTCAGACTCCGGAAAGGGGGAACGCTGGAACTGCGGAACTGCGGAAGGGAAAAATATGTGTAATTAATTTTGCTTAGGTAGTTATTCCTTGTTGGTAAAACAAATAAAAAATCCCCCTTGAAGCGAGGGAGCAAGAGGGGAGATACAACCCGTTTAAGGTAATTAATAAAATCATTAAGTAGGTAGGTGTTAAAAGTTGTCAGACACCCCCCTTATCAAGGGGGGATTAAGGGGGATCGGCACCCCCCTTATCAAGGGGGGCAGGGGGGATCGAACCTAAAATCTATTTTTAATTTAATTATAACCAGCTACTTAATTGACAATATTTAAAAGAGATTAATTGAAAAATGAACTAGAAGTTAAAAACTTAAAGAGGGTCCTTCCGTGGGCAAAGAAGCTAAAGATTGAGTGATATGATAGGCTTGACCGCGATAGGTAACGGCTACCGGTTTCTGAATGGTTTGAACGACACCACGGTTTTTTAAATAGGGAACACCACGATAGCTTAAAATCATCGGACTGGAAGCAACGGTGGCAGTGGGATTTTTGTCGTAAGGAATGCTGCGATAGGTTAATTTCATAAGTACCTAGGCAAAATTATTTACACATGACGATCATTGCCCCGTAAGGGTTTTAGCTCGATCGGGCAGGTAATTAATTTTGCATGACTACTTAGCTGTCTCTGGAGATAAGTACCTAGGCAAAATTATTTACACATGACGATCATTGCCCCGTAAGGGTTTTAGCTCGATCGGGTAGGTAATTAATTTTGCATGACTACTTAATTAGTGAGTTAGTAATATCTCCATCCGCAGGGAAATTGATTCCAGAAAAGCTAAACTTTGTTCTGGGTAAATATCCTACCAAGAAGACCCCCGATAGCGCATTTCTCGACGCAGAGCATAACGACGGGCAAAATTGGGAACATCGCCCCGATGACCTAATAAAATGACCGTATCGCCTTGCTGTAGAATGGTGGAATGGTCGGGATGGGCGATGACACGACCATCAAATTGACGGACAGCAACGATAATAAAAGCCCCCTGTCCCCGCACTTCCATCTGACTGATGGGTTGTCCCAAAAAGGGCGAAGCGCTTAAAATCGAGTATTCTTCAAATTGCAGGTCGATATCGGCTAATAATTCGTTAAGATTGCGCCTACCTTCATCTTCCTGTAAAAAATCAATCGCAGCCGGATGGGTGATTAAATGGGCCATTCTCTCTGCTCCAATGGTAGCAGGTAAAACCACTTGATCGGCTCCAGCTAGTTTTAATTTTTTCTCGGTGCTGGGATATTCTCCCCTGGCGATGATGTATAGTTGCGGACTGAGTTCTCTTGCGGTTAAAGTGATGAAGACATTTAAGGCATCATCGGGCAACACCGTCGCTAAAACTCGCGCTTTGTCGATACCAGCTTTCTGGAGAATACTTTCATCGGTGGCGTTACCATTAAGAGTTATATAACCTTTTTCCTGAGCTAATCGGATGCGATCGGGGTTATTATCGACGATAATAAAGGATTGGGCTGTTTTTGCCAATTTAGTCGTTAGGATGCGTCCTATGCGCCCAAAACCGCAGATTATGACGTGATTTTCTAGGGATTCCATCTCTTTATTCATCCGGCGATCGCTAAAAGCTTTGTTAATTTCTCCCTCGGTGAGCATCTGAAAAAAACCTCCCACCACATAAACGGCCGAGGTGGTCCCACAGACGATAACTAACATGGTAAAAGCTCTCAGACTGGGAGTGTTAATCGGTTTAACTTCCCCGAAACCTACTCCAAATATGGTGATAATCACCATATAAACGGCATCGAGAAAACTCCAACCGTAGGCCATATAACCGATAGTTGCTCCGACTACCGTAGCGAGAAAAAAACTCGCACCGATGATGATCCTTTTCAGTGAACTTTGCATCGATTTCCGTGACCTGACAATCTAGCTATCAGCTTACAACTGTTTACTGTTTACTGATCACTGTTTACTGATCACTGTTTACTGTTTCACCGCGTTTTAATAAAGCTTGTCTTGCTTGTTTTTCATCTAACCAGTATTTCGGTAAAGCATACCGATGGGTGAAATGTAATATAGATATTTCTACATAATCCTCTCAGATTTGCCTGAGAAAATAACATTTCTCCCAGTTGCTTGGTTCCGATAAGGGAATTTACCGAGATGATCTTAAAATCAATGTTCGGCAGCAACTAAAGCAAGAAATAAAATTTGATCTAATGTCCGAGGGAGGGATGGGATTTTCTTCCCTCTTTTTTCTCCTCCTGTCTGCGAGTCTCCTCACCTAACGGAAGATTTTTTATTTTTGCAGGAGAGCTTTTTAACTGGCTGTTAACTTAGTCATAACTTGCATACTGTATAATCCCTATGTCAAGTGTCCGTAATAAAATTTAACCTAATCAAGGTCTGAGTATCAGTTTTGACTTTATTACTGAAAATATGAGTATTTCTCGCCGTAATTTCCTCACCTTTTTAACTGCCACTGCTGGTGTCTCTTTTTTCAGTCTGCAAGAGAAAAAATATTCCTCTCTGATTAGCAGTCCTGCGATCGCTACCAATAGTTTTGGCTTAAACTTTTCTCCAGTCAAACTGCCAATTCCCTTAAAAATTGACGGTATGAGCGATGAAAGCCAAAAAAATGCCTATCAAACCTATAAAGTCCTAGATGATCTCGTTCTTCCGCAAGGATTCACCTACGATGTGCTGGCCCAGTGGGGGGATGCAGTGGGTGATTCCCGTTTCGGTTATAACAATGATTATCTATCTTTTATCGAAACCAGTGCGGGTCAAGGTTATCTAACCGTTAATTTTGAATATATCAGTGGTCGTACTTGGCTACAAACCTTTGAAGAAGTGATTGGTAAAACCCTACCCGTCAAGGAAGTACGGGAAAAAACGAACGAAAAGGGTGAAATTGCCGCCTATCGCCTGCAAGATGCCAGCTTAAAGGCAAAAATCGAGGAAATATCCCTAGAAGGCTTAATTGATCAGGGAATTGGCGTAATTTCCCTGGCTAAAGATCAAACGGGAAAATGGCAACGTACCTATAGTAAAGCCGATCGCCGCATTACCGGTATTTCTGGACTAAAGGACGGCCGTTACCTGAAAGCGACCGGTCCTGCTGTAGCAATTTTTACCAAAACCGATAAACTTGGCTACGATGACGGATTAGGGGCAAAAATTATCGGAACATTTCAAAATTGCGCCGGGGGAACAACTCCCTGGGGAACCGTATTTAGTGCCGAGGAAAACTTTCAAGACCAAGTGACGGAGGTAGTGTTAAAAGATGGTTCCTCTTTGCATCCCGATACTACCCCCTTTATTCTCAATAGTGGGGAAGTGGATGGCCGGGGTAACGTCTTCGGGTTAGCGGGAAATAAATACGGTTGGATGGTGGAGGTGGATCCGGCCAATCCCGACGATTACGGCACAAAACACACTTGGTTAGGGCGTTTTCGCCATGAAGCGGTCGCTTTTCTCGCTCGGACGGGGCAACCCTTGGCGGTTTATTCAGGTTGCGATCGCAGAGGCGGTCATGTCTATAAATTCGTTTCGGAGGGCAAAATTAGCGATATTAAGCAGAAAAATAACTCAAAACTCCTAGAAAAAGGAATGCTCTACGGGGCCAAATTCAACGCCGATAAAACCGGTTATTGGATACCCTTAAATCCCGACACGGAGATAAATCCCGTCCTACCGAGTCAAATTGCCGCTAGTCGCGGGGATGGGGTAGTAGCTTTGCCGAATCCCGAAAGAACAGTCAATGAGACTAAATTACTGCTATTTAAGGACGATGAGGAGATTCTAGCCTACAAAGCTAAATATAAGACCCTCGCAGACCTGTATGAAGGTAATAGGACGGAAAAACAGGGGGCAATTCTCATCGATGCTCATTTTGCCGCTAACGCCGTTGGGGTCACTTGTACTGGTCGGCCGGAAGATACGGAAGTGGACGAGAATGGCACTTTATATATGACCTTTACCTCTGGTAGTCCCAGTGCAGCGGAGGGAGGAGCCGACAAGGAGATATTTAAGGGACCAAATGGCGAAATACCCTACGAATTTGGTTGGATTATCAGCTTAAGGGAAGATAACAACGATGCTGCTTCCTTAAGTTTTCGTTGGGATGTGGTCGCTTATGGAGGGGAACCGACAGAGAAAGGTGAGGGTTTTTCTAATCCCGATAACCTCGCTTTCGATAAACAGGGAAATCTCTGGATGGTTAGCGATATTTCCACGGGTGGGTTAAATCGAGAGATGAAAACGCGTTATCCCCAAGGGGTCCCGGTTAGTCAACGGGATTTATTGGGGATTTTTGGCAATAATAGTGCTTGGGTGTTTGCCAAGGATCAAGAGCATCCCTATCCTTTTGCTATCGCTCCCATGGATGCGGAATTAACGGGATTGTACTTTACTCCCGACCAAGAGACGTTATTTTTGGCAGTACAACATCCGGGAGAAGCGGGGGGAATTCGTCGGGATTTGGCCTTTGAAAACCGCAAATTTGCCCTGAAAACCACTAATGGGCAGGAATTTGAACAAATACGACAAGTACCACTAGGATCGAATTGGCCCAGTGGTCAAGTTAATCAACCTCCCCGGCCAGCAGTGGTGGCGATTCGGCGAATTGAGTCAAAATCTGGTTAATACATTTGTTTTAAATGGTCGGGTTCCTTTGGGGATTTCTGAAAAACAAAAAAGGGGTTTTAGCCCCTTTTTCCAGATTAGTTAGTTATTTTTTCGGCGATAACATCATCATCATGTTACGACCTTCTTTTTTTGGCGCTTGCTGTACCTCAGCCACATCCTCTAAATCCTTGGCCATGCGTGCCAGTAATTCTTCCGCTAGGTTAGAGTGTTGAATTTCCCGACCTCGGAAGGTAATCGTCGCTTTTACCTTATCTCCCGCTTTTAAAAAACGTTGCGCTTGGTTGACTCGCACGTTGTAGTCATGCTCATCAATTTTATAGCGCATTTTAACTTCTTTTATATCGGCTGTATGCTGTTTTTTCTTGGCTTCGCGGGCCTTTTTCTCCTGTTCAAACTTGTACTTGCCATAGTCCATAATCCGGCAAACGGGAGGACTTGCCGTTTCACTGACGAGGACGAGATCAAGTTCCTTTTCTTCGGCCACGCGCAAAGCTTCGGCAGGAGTAATAATGCCTAGCTGAGAGCCGTCGCTATCGATAACGCGGATTTCAGGAAAGCGGATTCTTTCGTTAATTTGGGGGAGATCGCGAGTAGTGCGTCTTTTATCTATCACAGGCGTTCTGGGTTATCTCTATTCTAGTTAGTTAATCGGGTGGAGTTTACAAAATGATTTACTTGTTATTCTACCTACTCGATCGAGTTTCTTGGCCAATTGTTAAGTTTTCTTGCAATGTTAATTTTTAGCCGCCGGTCATCAGCCGCCGGCCGTCAGCCAGATAAGCTGTTGTGCATAGGCCTTTTCAGACTAAGACCCTATACTCTCAGGAATCGATCGGTAAGGTGCGTTCCCCCTCGTTGCAGCAGGGAACGCACCCGACAAAATCTGCGGCATCGCACTACCTCTGTAAACCAATGTCTAGATTATAGTGGGACAGTATCAGGCGAAAGCTGAGAAGATTGTCCAGTATGGTTAAATGTCGCGCTGATGTTTTAATATTACCTATCGCCTAAAACTATGATTACTTATATTAAAATTCATGGCTTTAAATCCTTTCATAATTTTGAAATGGTATTCACGCCGCTTACTGTAGTTGCTGGGGTTAATGCTTCTGGTAAGAGTAATTTATTTGATGCTTTGCAATTGTTGACGCGGTTGGCAGAAGTGGATCTGAAGACGGCTTTTAGCGAGCAAAGAGGACATCCTAGCGAACTTTTTACCCAATATGATGAGGACGACTACGCCACGGAAATGGAATTTATAGTGGAAATGTTAGTCAATCGCAAGGTAAAAGATAATTGGGGTGGGGAAGTCGATCTTAAATATACAAGGTTGCGCTATCAATTAAAAATTAAACGAGAGTCTAATATAAGTGGATTTGAAAACTTGTATATTGTTGATGAATGTTTAGAAAATTTAAAGCACAATGAAGATAATTGGGTAAAAAATTATATTCCTAAGACAGTATTGGAAACTTGGCGACCAAAAGTAGTAACGGGTAGGAGAGCGATTCCTTATATTAAGACTGAAGATATTAATGGTATTGCTACCATTGTTGTACCTCAAGACGGTCAACAAGGAAATAAAAAAGTATTTCCCGCAAAAAACGCATCACAAACTGTTTTAAGCAGCATTAATACTATAGATTTTAAACATATATTAGCCGCCAAACAAGAAATGCTGAGTTGGAAGTTTATGCAGCTTAATCCCGAAGATCTGCGAGAACCTACGCGTCAAGATATGGGCATCAGAGATACAATAACAGCAAGCGGAAAGAATTTAGCCGCTGCTTTATTTCGCATCAAACAAGATGATGAATATACCCTCACAGCAATTTCCCGTGATCTCAATAATCTGCTACCGAATCTTACAGAAGTTAATGTTTATGATGACAAAGCAAATCGACAATTTATTATCAAGGTAAAAGGTGATGATGGTCGGGAGTTTTCTTCGAGAGTGCTTTCCGAAGGAACCCTACGTTTATTAACATTATGTGTCCTGCAATACGACCGACAACACACAGGATTACTGTGTTTTGAAGAGCCAGAAAATGGCATCCATCCTTTTCGTATTCAAGCAATGGCAAGATTATTAAAAGAGCTAACTGTCGATTTTGAAGATACTGAAATGCCTTTACGCCAAGTAATAGTGAACACTCATTCTCCAGTTCTGGTGAGTCAATTAATTAATTGGCAAGATGATGAAAATGTCAGCATTTGGCTTTCTCAACTTACCACTATAATATCCACTATTGAAGGGAAGCGAATTAAGATGAAAAGCAGTAATTTTCACCCTGTTATCAAAGAGAATAAAAAGCAATTAACCTTATTTTTCTCCGAAAATGAGGCCAAGCTAACTCTCTCGGAAGTTGTCGAATATCTAAAAACTGCTGATGCTGAAAGTGCGATTAAAAATATTAAAAATCAACAAAACCAATTAACGTAAATCAATTAAGATGGCAAAAAAAATCAAACAAATAATTATTGCCTTAGCTACAGAAGGCAGTTCCGATCATAGATTTTTACCGAATATTATTCAGCGCACTTTCGAGAGAGTTGCTTTTGACGATGAACAAGAAATAGAAATTTTTGAACCAATTTGTCTTCCACAAATCTCTGGCGAAAATATCCGAGAAAAAGCTAAAAAATACGCAATTCAAGCGGTGGAGAAGGGAGCAATGGTTTTGTGCTTCCATGCAGACGCAGATGATAAAACAGATGAAAACGCATTTAAGGAAAGAATTGATCCGGCTTTTAATGCTATTAAATCAGACGAGGGAGACTTATGCAAAAATTTAGTTGCTATCGTTCCAATACAAATGACTGAAGCTTGGATATTAGCAGACAAAGAATTACTAAAAAAAGAATTGTGTACAAATAAAAGTGATAGTGAGTTAGCAATCGATAAAGATCCCGAATCTTTTAGCAATCCGAAAGAAACGATTAAAAATGCCATCAATAAAGCCAGAGAAGGTATGACTAAACGGTATCGAAATAAACTAAAAATTGACGATTTATATTCACCGCTTGGTACAAAAATCCCATTGTCGAAATTAGAATCCTTGTCTTCCTACAAAAAATTTGAAAAGGCAGTACGAGATATTTTTCCACAATTAACGAAAGTCAACAATATAGAGGATAATCCTGATCAAACGTGAATAGGACCTTGCTAATAGCATTTTTCTAAAGTAATGGCAGAGATGGTTAATTGCCTTCAACCTCAATCCTTCTCCCAAAAAGGGAGAAAGGAGTAGAATGTCTGCCACGAATAAAGAAAAATGGCATAAGGTGCGTTCCCTGTCGTAGATTAGTTGCTTAGTCGGATTTGCAGCAAGAAACGGCATTGCTGAATCAAGGCATGAATGGCAACTGTACAGGTTCCCGTGCAAAAGTTAGTTTGGCTCTAGGTTTTAAAAATACCAGAAAAGAAGATTCATATCTCAAATCAGCAACGCCGATTTCTCTACACCACTTTTTTATACTAACTATTGATTAGGCGACTTACCATCTCTACCATTCGACATAGGTTTAAATTTTTAATCTCTTCCTGAATTTGATCGATTGAACTTTGAGAATCATCACTACAGTAAGCCAATTGAACTTTCTTTCCCTGCGGATCGGTTAATAGGGTGATCCAGTCTTGATCGCTCGACACCTGATAATCTATATAGATGCCTTGTCTATCTTTGGCGGGAGTGAATTTACATGAATAATAGTTATCCTGTTTACGTTTGTCCGATGCTTGTCTAGCCAACAAGTTTTCGATTAACAAACAATCGGATTCTTTATGTTGCTCGTCGTGACTATGCTTTATTTTGCCTATTTTGCTTAAATCCGCTTTCCTGTAAGTCTTGGAAACATAAGGATAAAGCTCCGCTTTAGAATCATACTGGATAGGTAAAATAATAAATCCTTTCTCCGCTTCCTTGTAGATCTCCTTTTCAGGAATATCGGCATTATAGGGAGTTAATAGGATAGCTTGTAATTTATATTTGAGTTTACTGGTGACATGATCGGCAATTTCTTGTTTTAAAATATCTCTAAAAGTTGTAATTTGTTCGATACCTGTACTCGTGGAATTTTTATTAGTTCCCTTCATCTCGATAATTGTCAGCAGAAGTAAGTCATTCTGAATAAAAAGAGATAAATAATCAGGTCTTTTCTGCTTTTGATTTCTAACGAGAGGATCCTTCTGACGATCAGTTTTAAATAAAATACAAACGGAATCTTTTTCTGGCTTGGTAATCCGAAAGCTGACACCGCTTTCGGGTGGAGCGATCCGATTGGGTACGGTACAGAAAATAAGCAAATTTTCTAAAAAGTTAAATTTTTGCCAATCGAGTTTATTCTTCTTCTGAGGAACATCCTTCTTCGGTTTCTTGGTTTTGTTGTCCTGCTTCATAAATTGCAAAAAACTTTTGTTGAATATCAACTGATACATCGCTGAGAGTATCCCAACGAATACCGTATTCAGGGTCGTGTAAAGAAAGTAATTTATTATTTTTATTTCATAGGCACTAACCTGTTCCATTTTAAGAAAACCTCGGCTATCTTGCAGATAAAGCAATTTAGCTTGTTCGGCTAAAAGTTCTGGATTTTGGTGATTACCATTAACGATATTGTTAAGATGAGCCATCAAATAGGGGCTATGAGTCGTCAATAAAATTCTAACTCCTAAATTTACTAAAATCGCTAAAGATTCTAACAATTTTACCTGAGATTCTGGATGTAAGTTCATTTCAGGCTCATCGATCACCAGAAAATCCCCCGATTTTGCTCGATAGCGCAAATAGAGTAAAAGCGGGGCTAATTGTTTAATAGACGAGGAAGCATTATAAAGATCGATCTCTAAACTTCTTTTTACCGAAACTTTAATTTCTCTGCCTCCGAATTTAGTCTTTTTAAAGATTGTTTTATTGTTATTTTGAATATACTTTTCAATTTGATCAGCTAATTTTTGAAAATCATTTTTGTTTTTGGCAATGGGATCGGGCTTATTTTCTAGTTCTATGTCAGTTAAAAAATCTAAAAAATCCTCTACTGGTTGAGGATAGCGAATATCTCCCTGTTCTTTCAGTAACTCTAACTGCTTATCTCGATTAATAAGTCCTTGTATCAATGGCTCTCGATTAATACGTCCTCGTATCAATCGCTCTCTCTGATTCTCTTTAAGTAGCTTATATCTTCTATTGGCCAGCATTTTATAGGTATTTATAAAAGCGTTTCTTTCGGCGGGTAAAGGAAGTATGTCAGAAAATGAAAATGTTACAACACCAGCAACAAAATCAAGAAGAACCATGTTTTTATAATCATAAATTTCAGCTTCTTTTTCTGGATAAAATAAAATCTCATTATTGTTGTCGCTTCGCTCGATTTTCTTGATTCCAAATGAAGCTAATGACTGGCGATACTCAATTATATGCGCTAAAACTTTTTCTATAGCTGTTTTAATATCATCTTCGGAAATTTCGATACTGAATTTCGTTTTTTCAAAAATCTTGCCGCTAGAATCTTGGAAAAAAGATTGTAGTTTTATCCCGCTAAATTCAGATGCGGACTTTTGAACAATTTCGGATATAACATCATAAAAACGTCGGTCTATTTTTAAAGACCAATGATCGGCTTGATTTGTAAATTCTATTTTTTCTAAAATTTCACTAGAAAAAAAAAGGCCGTCACGATGATTAATCCATAACCCATAAATCGAGTAGGCGATATAAGTTTTATTAGAATTATTCGGGCCAATAATAACGGTTAGAGGCCGAAGATCCACTTCTGCCTCTTTAATACTACCTAAATTCAAGAGTTTGATTTTCATCATAAAAACGAACACTCCGAATACAGACCCTTATTTTACCCGATTCGTACTCGCTTGCGCCGATTCTTTAGTTTTATCTTCAAACGCGACCTTGATCGAGAAACGAATAGCGATCGCTTTCTGAGAAAAGATCGATCGCCAACCGACAATCCAAAACGCTGTCATTACCTTTCTAAAGCAACAAGCTAGTGGTTAGCTGATCACTGAAAGCTCCTTAAATATCTAACCTTTGGTAGATGCTATTAAGATGATTTAGGTGCTGCTGGGGATCAAAGCAACTTTCGATCTCGTCGGGGGATAAAATACCGGTAACTCGCTCATCTTGGCTGATAAAAGCTTTAAAATTGCCGTTATCGGTGTTCCAAGCGCGATGGGCGTTTTCTTGGACGATTTTATAGGCAGATTCCCGGCTAATTCCCTTACTCACCAAAGTTAAAAGAACTCTTTGACTGAAAATCACACCACCGTAAACATTCATATTTCGCTTCATGTTTTCGGGATACACCAGCAGATTTTTGACTAAATCGGTGATTTCCTTGAGCATAAAGTGGGTCAAAATGCAAACATCTGGCAGCATTACCCGTTCTACGGAACTATGGGAAATATCTCTTTCGTGCCAGAGGGCGATATTTTCTAAAGCGGAAACGCTATGACTACGGATAATTCTCGCCATTCCCGTTAAGCGTTCTGAACGGATGGGATTACGTTTATGGGGCATAGCGGAGGAGCCTTTTTGTCCTTTGGAAAAGTATTCTTCCACTTCTAGGACATCAGTTCTTTGCAGGTTGCGAATCTCCACGGCAAAACGTTCGATCGAAGCCGCCAATAAAGCTAATTGTTGCACATAATCGGCGTGTCGATCGCGGGAGATCACTTGAGTGGAAGCGGTATCCGGTTCTAATCCTAGCTTCTGACAGGTTAACGCCTCAATTTTCGGGTCAATATTGGCATAGGTTCCCACTGCACCAGATATTTTACCGATGGCGATGTCTTGGCGCAAGCGAATTAAACGATCGCGTCCTCGCAGCACTTCCGCTAACCATCCCGCTAGTTTAAAGCCAAAGGTGATCGGTTCGGCGTGAATGCCGTGGGAACGTCCTACCATGACTGTATAACGGTGTTCTTGGGCGCGATAACGCAGGGCTTGGATAAAATCTTCTAATTGTTCTAAAATCAGGTTTAAACTGGCGACTAATTGTAAGGACAGGGCGGTATCTAGTACATCGGAACTGGTTAAACCCAAATGAATATAACGCCCCGGCTCGCCCACATATTCGTTAACATTTGTTAAAAAGGCGATGACATCGTGGCGCACTTCTGCTTCTATTTCTAAAATGCGATCGGGATCAAAATTAGCTTTTGCCTTAATTTCTTCTACTGCATCCCCCGGAATATAGCCTAATTCTGCCTGCGCTTCACAGACGGCTATCTCTACCTCTAGCCATGTTTGATATTTATATCTATCCGTCCACAAATTCCCCATCGCAGGGAGAGTATAACGCTCGATCACTATTAATTCTTCCAAGACAACCGTTTAATTGTATCGGATCGGGGCAAGTCCGGGAATAGGCAGGGGGCAGCGGGGAGTTTTGTTTTCCCCACTCCCTTTTTAGCGGTTAGTGTTTTAGGTTCGATCCCCCCTGCCCCCCTTGATAAGGGGGGTGCCGATCCCCCCTTAATCCCCCCTTGATAAGGGGGGTGCCGATCCCCCCTTAATCCCCCCTTGATAAGGGGGTGCCGATCCCCCTTAATCCCCCTTGATAAGGGGGGCATCTAATAGTTTTTAACGCCTACCTACTTATCTTGTTTAATTTAGCTTGAATTGAACCCCTACCCCTTGCTTCAACCCATGCTCGCATTTTACCCGGATTGTTCAATCCGTAAGGATCGACGAGTTTTTTAAATTCTAGTTGTAGCGGATTAATCTGTCTGCTGCCGCCATCTTCCATGATATAAGTGTGAGGATTGGCAATAGCTGCCCCCTGTTGTTCATAGATAGCAATAATCTCATTTAATCGAGTTTCTGTGGTAAATTCTAGCAAGGGAAGACCGGCGGGAATAACTTTACCCTGAAATTTCAAAAATTCTAGGTGCATCATTATTTCCTCACCAAAATAATTATAGAGTTTCTCCACCGTGGCTAGATTAAAATAAAAAGCCTGTAGATAAGTTATTTTGGGGTTAAAACTACGCGCATGGAGAGTGGTATGATTCCAAGTAAATTCTAAGATACTGTTGCCTTTTTGGGTTTCTTCTGGCGTTTTATAGTAGGTAAGTTCACCATTATATTCTTTAATTAAAGATTCTAATGCGACTCGATCGCTGTCCGATACTATTAACAAAACTGCCGCTTTTCCTGTGGGTAAATAATCCTTAAGAGCGATAAAATAAGCAGGAATTGGCCAAGAGTGAACACTAACCATTTTCTTGACAATGCCATCACTATCACTGAGAGCTTGACCGAATTTAGCGGCGGTGATAAAATCGGCAAAAGTAACGATAAATTCTGCCCAAGGATAACAGGGAGCGAGGGCTATTTCTAACTCGGTAATAATGCCATTTGTTCCGTAGGCATGATTGACTTTTTCTACCTCATCCCCCCGTAGTTCGATAATTTTTGGTTCCGCTTCTAGGGTGACTAACTGCACTGCTTGCAGATTGCCTCTATCCTTCAATTGTCCATAATTAATTGAACCCATGCCCACACTGCCACCCCCGATAAAACCGCCAATTGTCGCCGTCCGATAGGTAGAGGGAGCCATTCTTAATTCCCAACCGATTGCGCGAGCTTGTTTATCAAAAAATGCCATTTTTACTCCCGCTTCTACCCGGGCTGTACCCGGTTTGATCGAGATAATTTTTGTTAGTTTCGTTGTGTCTAAAATTACTCCCCCCCGCAAGGGAACACATTGACCATAATTACCTGTACCCGCACCTCTAACTGTTAAAGGAATTTGGTATTTAACGCAGGTTTTAGCGATGTCAATAACCTCTTGGCTATTCTGGGGACGAATGACTAAATCAGCCCGTTTATCTTGCAGTTGTGCCTCTAAAATGGGACTAAAATGATAATAATCTAAGGAAAGTTTCGCCACTTGCCCCGGATCGGTGATAATTTCTAGATGAGCCAATTCTTGGATGAGATTTTGATAGTTAGATTTCATGGTTAGGTAGGGTTTGCTGAAAAGGTATATTGGTGGGGTTAGGAGACAGGAGACAGGATTCAGGAGACAGGATTCAGGATTCAGGATTCAGGATTCAGGAGACAGGAGACAGGAGATTATTTTTATTTGTTCTCCCCATACCCCAATTCATAATTCATAATTCATAAGTAGGGAGGCACAATTATTTGTAGGATGGGTTAGCGGTAGCGTAACCCATGCGGGCGTTGGGTTTCATGCTTCAACCCAACCTACGTTCATCTTATATTTAATTCCACCCACCTACTTAATTCATAATTCCCTCACTTCCCCCCGCAACGCGCACGAAGTGGTCACCCCACACCCTACACCCCACACCCCACACCCCACACTCTACACCCCACACCCCAATCAGCGATCGCCAGATAAGGAAAAATTAAAAACCGATCCCCTAGGTGATCGGTTTTACTAAGAATTATAAACTTTTATTAACTTTGTTTGCTGAGAAACTGTTGAGCTTGTCTAATAGCGGCAGCGCCGATATTGAAGACAGCCCAGCCACCAGCAATAAACAAAGGGGTTAAAACGATTAACACTCTCCAGTCCATAGATTTCCTTCTCCTCGAGCGGTGCTTAAAAGATTGTTACTTGATTCTCATTTTATATTTATACCCTAATCCGCCCGTTTTGGGAATCCGGTATCAGTACCTTTTCCCCCATGAACGAGGGCAAGTTTAGCATAGCGCTCGGCGTGTTCGATCAACTCTTGAGCCTCCTGTGGCGACACTTCCCGGACGCGTTTAGCGGGAATACCCACCACTAAAGATCGCGGTGGTATATCTTTTGTCACAATACTACCCGCCCCGACAATACTACCCGCCCCGACGCGCACACCATCGAGAATCACTGCCCCAATGCCGATTAAACAACCGCGTTCAATATGGGCTGCGTGAATTACCGCCCGATGCCCGATGGTAACGTAATCTTCAAGGATAGTAATTTTGCCCGGATCTCCGTGTAGGATTGCCCCATCTTGGATATTAGTATAGGACCCAATTTCGATGCGTTCCACGTCGGCACGCAATACCGCCCCATACCAAACACTCACCCCCACAGCTAGGGAAATATCGCCCATTACCGTGGCATTAGGGGCGATAAAAGCCGCTTGACTGACATCGACAATCGGCCAGAAATTAGAAGTTGATCTTAAGTTATCTAAAGACATGGGAGGATCTGCACTAAAGTCGAAAGAGAATACCCGTCCAATTTGGTTGGGTATAATATGGGTAGGATTATTGGTACAAAGATAACAATTTTTAGTTTAGGTTCTCCCATGATCAATGCAAGTTTACAATACCCTGTTTTTGGACCCGATATCCATTGTCCTCACTGTCGGCAGCTAATCCCCGCCCTCACTTTGACGGATACCTATTTGTGTCCGCGCCATGGAGCTTTTGAAGCCGATCCCAAAACGGGTGAGTTGGTTCACTTGCAGTCAGGACGGCATTGGCGACTCTGGAATGGTGAGTGGTATCGTCAACACACTCACCCGGATGGTATTCGTTTTGAGATTCACGAAGCACTCGATCGTCTCTATACTCAAGGATTTAAAGCGACTAAAGTAATTATTGCCAACCGTTATCGCGATTTAGTTAGTTCCTACCTAGAACGTAACACCACTTGGCGCGGTAATGAACTGGGTGAAGCCACTATTCCCCGTCTCTACGGTTTACCAGTAGAATTTAGCCCCGATGCCCCCGATCAACCCTGTTGGGATGTAATTAACTTTGATCTGGAAAAAGAACCGGGGGTTCCCAAACGTTATCCCTATTTTCGTCTTTTTGATTAATCAGTTATCAGTTATCAGTTATCAGTTATCAGTTATCAGTTCAGTTATCAGTGATCAGTTATCAGTGATCAGTTATCAGTTATCAGTTATCAGTTATCAGTTATCAGTTATCAGTTATCAGTGATCAGTTATCAGTGATCAGTTATCAGTTATCAGTTATCAGTTATCAGTTATCAGTGATCAGTGATCAGTTATCAGTTATCAGTTATCAGTTATCAGTTATCAGTGATCAGTTATCAGTTATCAGTTATCAGTTAAGTAGTCATGCAAAATTAATTACCTGCCCGATCGAGCTAAAACCCTTACGGGGCAATGATCGTCATGTGTAAATAATTTTGCCTAGGTACTTATCAGTTATCAGTTATCAGTGAATAATCTCACTTAATAAACTCGGCTCTTCGGGAATTGTTATGCAATGGAGGAGGTGATAAGGGATGAAACCATTATAGAGAAAGACATTGCTGCGGTTTTTGGTAATCAATTAAGTCTCTTGCCAGATAAGGATTTAGTCGATTTATACCACCCGATCAAATCATACCAAGTAACGAAGAAACATAAACTGACAACCTCAAAACTGAATCGGGAGGCAGATCGATGAAGGATTGCTTGTCAACCCCGAATTCTCACTGATTACTGATCACTGATTACTGATTACTGAAAATGCACCATGCTTCTATTCGGACGGCTAATATCCATCGGGCGATCGCTTTTTATCAACTTCTCGGTTTTACCATCGAGGAAAGATTCACCACGGGTTATACTTTGGCCTGTTGGCTAACCGGGTTAAACGGACGCATCGAATTAATCCAAATTCCCCAACCGAAACCTGCACCCGATGCCTTTGGTGATCAGCATTATGTCGGTTATTATCACTTGTCTTTTGACCTAACAGAAAATGTCAGCAATTTACCAGAATGGTTAGAAAAATTAACAAATAACTTTCAGCAAGCTCATCAAGAGGATGCCGATCTATATCAACCTTTAAACATTCTTTTGCCACCCCAACAACAGATGATCGGCGATCTTGTCTATGAAGTCACCTTTATTGCCGACACAGACGGTTTACCCCTGGAATTTATCCGTAGTTTAACGCCGAAATCAGCACTCAAGCTCTCCATAACTGAGATGGAGGCGACAGTGCCAGCAAAAACTCCCTAGCTATACCAGTCTCCTCCAGCTGATCTGCATAAAAACTTAAGAATGATCCCCGTCTGGTGATAGACTTTTGACTGTTAAGGAAACAAACTCACTAGATAAATCATAGATCAGCTGTAGGGAGGATCATCGAGTGGAAAGTACGCTAGGGTTAGAAATTATCGAAGTGGTCGAACAGGCTGCCATTGCCTCCTCGAAGTGGATGGGTAAAGGCGAAAAAAATACCGCCGATCACGTCGCTGTGGAAGCGATGCGCGAACGGATGAATAAAATCCATATGCGCGGTCGCATCGTTATCGGAGAAGGGGAAAGAGACGAGGCTCCCATGCTCTATATTGGCGAAGAAGTGGGTATCTGTACCCAAGTTGATGCCAAACAATATTGTAATCCCGACGAATTAGTCGAAATCGATATCGCCGTCGATCCCTGCGAAGGCACTAACTTGGTTGCCTACGGTCAAAATGGTTCTATGGCCGTGTTAGCGATCTCCGAAAAAGGCGGATTATTCGCTGCCCCTGACTTTTATATGAAAAAATTAGCGGCTCCCCCAGCAGCTAAAGGTCATGTGGATATTAATAAATCGGCGACGGAAAACCTGAAAGTTCTTTCCGATTGTCTCAATCGTTCGATCGAAGAACTGGTGGTAGTAGTTATGGATCGTCCCCGTCACAAGGAATTAATCCAAGAAATCCGCAACGCTGGGGCGAGAGTTCGTCTGATCAGCGATGGTGACGTATCGGCCGCTATTTCCTGCGCTTTTTCGGGAACTAATATTCATGCTCTCATGGGTATCGGTGCCGCTCCGGAAGGGGTAATCTCGGCGGCGGCTATGCGTTGTCTGGGGGGTCACTTCCAGGGACAATTAATCTATGATCCCGAAGTGGTCAAAACCGGTTTAATCGGTGAAAGTCGCGAGGGTAATATCGCTCGTCTGCAAGAAATGGGGATCACCAATCCCGATCGCGTTTACGGTTGCGAAGAATTAGCCAGTGGCGAAACCGTCCTCTTTGCCGCCTGTGGGATCACCCCCGGCACCCTGATGGAAGGGGTACGCTTCTTCCACGGTGGCGCTCGTACCCAAAGCTTGGTTATCTCCACCCAATCGAAAACCGCTCGCTTTGTCGATACCGTTCACCTGTTCGACCAACCCAAATACATTCAACTGAGATAATTCTCTGACCCGGTGGGGTGGGTATGGCTCACCTCGCCCTCATTGGTAAAAATATATAAAGTTTTTTTTCAAACATCTTTTATTTGCATCCCGATTGGGACTAAATTGCAACAATTAGAGACATAACGCACTGATCTTTATCAATAATTTTTGTAGCCTGAGCAACATTTGTAGGAGAACATAAATGAATATTGCTGTAGTGGGCTTGAGTCACAAGACAGCCCCTGTGGAAATTCGTGAAAAATTGAGTATCCCGGAAGCGAAAATCGAGTCCGCCCTTACCCACCTCAAGGGTTATCCCCACATCCAAGAGGTGGCTATTATCAGCACCTGTAACCGTTTGGAGATCTACGCCGTGGTTACGGATACGGAGAAGGGCGTGGTGGAAATTACCCAGTTTCTCGCTGAAATCGGGCATATTCCCCTTAATGTCCTGCGTCGTTATCTGTTTACCCTACTGCATCAGGATGCTGTCCGTCATCTGCTCCGGGTATCCGCCGGTTTAGAAAGTCTTGTCCTCGGTGAAGGGCAAATTCTCGCTCAAGTTAAAAATACCCATAAATTAGCTCAGAAGTACAATACTATTAGCCAGTTACTCGATCGCCTGTTTAAACAAGCGATGACTGCCGGTAAACGCGTCCGCACGGAAACCAGCATCGGCACAGGAGCCGTATCGATCAGTTCGGCGGCGGTGGAGTTAGCCCATGCTAAGATGACAGACCTCAGCAGCAAAAAAATCGCTATTATCGGGGCAGGGAAAATGTCCCGATTATTAGTTACGCACCTTCTGGCTAAGGGTTCTCAGCAAATTGCGATCGTCAATCGCTCCCAAAGACGGGCCCAGGAGTTGGCCCGTGAATTTCCTAACCTACCGCTGCAACTATATGGCTTAGAAGAGATGATGGCTACGGTAGCGGCATCGGATATCGTCTTCACCAGTACGGGAGCCACGGAACCAATTTTAACTAAAAATTTATTGACAGAAGTGACGATTGCTGCTAACTCGCTGATGTTAATCGATATTTCCGTTCCCCGTAACGTCCACACCGACGTGAAGGAATTGGCCCAAGTGCAAGCTTTTAACGTCGATGATCTCAAGGCGGTGGTTGCCGCCAATCAGGAAAGTCGCCGTCAGATGGCTAGGGAAGCAGAGGCACTCCTAGAGCAGGAAGTGGAAGCTTTCGAGCTTTGGTGGCGTTCTTTGGACACTGTACCGACAATTAGCTGTTTAAGAAGCAAAATTGAAGATATTCGCGAACAGGAATTAGAAAAAGCCCTCTCCCGTCTGGGGACGGAATTCGCCGAAAAACACCAAGAAGTTATCGAAGCAATGACCCGCGGTATCGTTAATAAAATCCTTCACGAACCCATGGTACAACTGCGGGCCCAACAGGATATCGAAGCGCGTAAGCGCTGTTTACAATCCCTGCAAATGCTCTTTAATCTCAGTGTCGGAGAAGAATATAGTTAGAGTCCGACAATTGACAAAAATTAAGGGCGATTCTATTGGTCTGTCAAGCTGATTTTGAGGGATTGGGAGCCGATAATTTTGCCGGATTCCCCTATCCACAATTTCAAGATTGACAGACCACTAAGCGGTTGACTCTCTAAATTACTCGTTAAGACTGTCCATGAGTGCCGGAGTTGGCAGCAGGGAGCGGTATAATTAATGGACATCTCCAAGAATTAGAACCCAGTCACAGCTTGCTTTTATGCCATCTGCTAATTAAATGGTTCGATAGTCGTTGTTGATTCAATTTAACTGGAAAAATATGGGGCAACTAATTTTCTAGGAAATTGAGTCGCAGCAAGTCCTTCAAGGAGATCCATCTTTATATTTAATTCCAAACACCTACTTAAGATGGTGATTTAGTTCAATTCAACAAGCTATATGGGGAGATGAATTAATGGGTAAACCTTCTGAAAAAAAGCAAGAGAACCGGTGGAAATGGTGGAATGACTTTAAAAAGCGGAATGACTCTAAAAAAAGCAAGAGAACCGGTGGAAATGGTGGAATGACGAGGAAAATCTCAAATCGATTGAGTATTACGGATTAATCGACCAAGAGATCCATCGTGAACACAATCTGATTGCCAATCGAATGAACTGGTATGTCACTTCCCAGTCTTTTTTGATGGCAGCATTTGCAATTTCTGGTAATAATAATTATCGACTTGGGTTTCTATCTATATCTTTACCAATACTAGGAATTGTGACATCATTTATTATTGGAGTTTCGCTTTATGCGGCTATCGCAGCTATGGCTCTACTTAAGACAGAAAAAAAACGCATCCTTAAGCAGGATAAGTATTTAGGAAATATTTCTACTTTTAAAGCAAGGTTTGTTGACAATGAACATACTTGGATTCATCGGTGGGGGATTTTCCCGGCTCGTTCTATTCCTGTTTTGTTTTTTATTTTCTGGTTCATTTTTCTATACTTAGCGACACAAACTAAAATATGCTAGAGTGACATGACAAGCACTTTCGATTGGGATAGTCGAAGAGAAGCTGACAATAAGGCTAAACATGGTGTGGACTTTGAGACTGCTCAATATGCGTTTTTCGATCCACATCGTTTGATTGTCCATGATGTCCAACATAGTGACTCAGAGGAACGTTGGTTTTGTATTGGTAAGGTAAAAGACCGGGTTTTAACGGTGCGTTTTACTTACCGCGATGGAGTGATTCGTATATTTGGCGCAGCTGAATGGCGTAAATGGAGAAAATTCTATGAAGAACATAACCCCTGATCCCGCAAAACCGATTGGTAAGGTGACAATTGTCGAAGACTTTTTACCGCCACCAGAGCAGCTAATACCGAATCAAAATACTGTCAGGATAACGATGGAATTTTCTAAGGAGAGTATTGAGTATTTTAAACGGGAAGCTCAACGTCATAATGCTTCCTATCAATCCCTGATTCGTAATCTTGTAGATGCTTATGTCAGACAACAACAGCAGTGAGTATAATTAGCCCCGATGGGTTACGCTACCGCTAACCCATCCTACAAATGATTGTGCCTCCCTACTTAATTGGGATGATCAACAAAAAAGCGATCGAAGGGACAAAAATTGCTACACTAACTGACGTGACCTCAATTAAAGACGAGATTGATATCCTATGCAACGCCGTAAATTTTTGCTGATTAGTGGCAGTTTAGGCGGTTTTAGCTTGGCAGCTTGCGCTCATCAAATTTTACAGCCTGTTACTTCCAAAAATCCCCCTGAGTCGGCTGTTAAACAAGCACAAAAGGGTAAAAAAGTCAAGATAATTGTGATTAGTGACCTTAATAGTCAATACGGTTCCACTACTTACGATCCCGAAATCGATCGAGCTATCCCCTTAATTATCAATCATAAACCCGATCTCGTCCTCTGTGGTGGCGACATGGTGGCAGGACAAAAAAGCAGCTTGACAGAGACAGCAATTAACGCTATGTGGTCAGCCTTTGATCACCATATCGCCGCGCCCCTGCGAGCTGCTAAAATACCCTTTGCTTTTACCATCGGTAATCATGACGCTTCTGGAGCTTTATCCGCAGGAAAATTTATCTATGCTAAGGAGAGAAAATTAGCCCAAGATTATTGGCAAAACCCCCAACATAATACAAGTTTAAATTTTATCGATAAAACCGGCTTTCCTTTTTATTATACTTTCACTCAAAATGGTATATTCTATCTAGTCTGGGATGCCTCCACTCATTTAATCTCTGGGCAACAACTAAATTGGGCAGCAAAAAACTTGAGTAGTAGCGACGCTAAAAATGCTAAAATGCGGCTAGTAATCGGTCATTTACCCCTCTACGGTATTGCCGTGGGCAGAAATCGACCGGGGGATTATTTAGCCGATGCCGAGCAATTAAGAGCGTTTTTAGAGGGCCATCAGGTGCATACTTATATTAGTGGCCACGCTCACGCTTACTATCCGGGTAAACGGGGGCAATTACAATTATTACACGCAGGAGCTTTAGGCAGTGGACCGCGACGGTTATTGAACAGTGAACAAGCACCTAGAAAAACCCTAACAATTGTCGATATTAATCCCCATCAACAGGAAACAGTTTACACCACCTACGACATGAAAACCCAAGAGGCGATCAATATTACCAGTTTACCTCCTTTAATTATGGCTCCCAACGGGCAGGTTTTACGTCGAGATATTCCATCGGTTAACTAGAAAGGAACTCCCATAATGGCCACTGTCATCAGCACCGTTAATATGAAAGGAGGAGTAGGAAAAACTACCCTTACCGTCAACCTTGCCACCTGTTTAGCTAAATTTCAGCAAAAACGAGTCCTTGTCCTCGATTTAGACGCTCAAATCAGTGCGACTCTTAGTTTAATGTCCCCCACGAATTCGCTCAACTGCGTCGCAAAAAACGCACTTTAAGCTATTTATTAGAAGCAATTATCAAACCCAATCCCTACAATAAATTAACTATTGATGATATTATTGTCCCTTCAGTCTGTGAAATTAAAGGCTTAGATCTACTGCCGGGAGACATCGAACTATATGATGAATATGTCGTCTCAGAAACCCTGCACCATCAAGCAATTTTACAGGAAGATTTAGGCTTTGATCATGCTTGGAATAACCTAGAAAGAGTCTTAATTCAAAAAATCATTGATCCCATTCAAGACCGTTACGATTATATTATCATGGACTGCGCTCCGGGCTATAATCTTTTAACTCGTAGTGGTCTCTGTAGCAGTCATTTTTATTTACTACCTGCCCGTCCAGAACCTTTATCAATTGTCGGCATTCAGCTATTAGAAAGAAGAATAGTTAAACTGAAAGCTAGTCATCAAGAAACCGCACCGATTAACCCCGGTTTACTCGGTATAGTTTTTATTCTTTCCGGTGGTGGTTTACTTAGTCGCTACTATAATCAAGTCATGCGCCGGGTACAACAGGATTTTCAATCCCATCAAATTTTTGCTAATGCGATTCCTATGGATGTTAATGTAGCTAAAGCCGTGGATATGTTCGTGCCTGCGGTGGCAGCCATGCCCTCTTCTAGTGGTTCCAAAGCTTTTATGAAACTCACAGAAGAATTCTTGATGAAAGCCAAAAAATAGGAGATAATTACTATGGTCATTGAGTGGTTAGAATTTCAAGTTAACCCCGAAGCGAGGGAAAAATTTATCCAAAAAGATCAAGAAATTTGGACAAAGTTTTTAGCAAAACAACCTGGTTTTTTAGGTAAGGAGCTTTGGATTAATCCCGCCATCGAGGAAGAATTAATTATCGTTGTCCATTGGCAAACGCAAGAACAGTGGAAAGCTATCTCCAAAAATTTACTTGATGAGACCGAAGCCAAATTTTCTCTAGCCATGGGAAAAGATAATTATCAATTACTCAAAGTCAAGGAATTTCAAGTCAGAAAATTCCGAGAAAATTGTCAGAACCATTTAGAATCTATGCAGCCCAGATAAAAAATCAATTCATCTTTTTGTCCCCGGTCAACCTAGCCAAACTTGTCATGAGGGGCTAAAGTGTGCTATAAGCAGTCAGACCCTGCCCTGGTCTTTATTCTTTCCCATTAGGTAAATTACTGATGACTCAACCGAAACGCGCCCTAATTACCGGCATCACCGGTCAAGATGGTTCCTATCTGAGCGAATTATTATTAGAAAAAGGCTATGAAGTCCACGGTATCATCCGTCGTACCTCAACTTTTAACACCGATCGCATCGATCATATCTACATTGACCCCCACCAGCCCGATGCTAAATTATTTCTTCATTATGGCGACCTCACCGACGGGACGACCCTGCGGCGTATCCTCGAACAAGTGCAACCGGTAGAAGTGTATAATTTAGGGGCCCAATCCCACGTTCGGGTTAGTTTTGATGCCCCAGAATACACCGTTGATGCTGTCGGTGTGGGTGTCTTAAGACTACTAGAAGCAATTCGGGATTACCAAAAAAGAACTGGCATCGAAGTGCGTTTCTATCAAGCAGGTTCCTCGGAAATGTTCGGGAAAGTCATGGAAGTTCCCCAAAAAGAAACCACGCCATTTTATCCCCGCAGTCCCTACGCTTGTGCGAAAGTTTACGGTCACTGGCAAACAATCAACTATCGGGAATCCTACGACTTATTTGCCTGTAACGGCATTTTATTTAACCATGAATCCCCCCGGCGTGGAGAAACTTTTGTCACGCGCAAAATTACCCGCGCTTTGGCCCGAATTATTGCCGGACAACAGAAAAAACTCTATCTAGGAAATCTCGATTCTAAACGGGATTGGGGTTATGCTAAGGACTATGTGCGGGCGATGTGGTTAATGTTACAACAGGAAGAACCGGATGATTATGTGGTGGCGACCAATGAAACCTATTCTATCCGGGAGTTTCTCGATATTTCTTTCCAATACGTTAATTTAAATTGGCAGGATTATGTGGAGTTTGATCAACGTTATTTGCGTCCAGCGGAAGTGGATTTATTGATAGGAGATTCCACAAAAGCCAGAGAGAAATTAGGCTGGCAGCCTTCGGTGACGTTCGAGGGACTGGTAAAATTAATGGTAGATGCGGATTTAGCGGCTTTGGGGATTAATCTTAATAACGGTGGTGATAGCCAACAGTTATTAAAAGATTTGGCTTATCTTCGCAATCGTTCGATGACAACTGTGGATTAAAGAGGTGAAAATATGCTGAATTTAAGCGAACAGAGAATCGTCGTCACCGGGGGGGCTGGATTTTTAGGTCGGCAAGTAGTTAATCAATTAATTGCAGCGGGGGCAAATCCCGCAAAAATTACAATTCCTCGGTCCAAAGATTGTGATTTAAGAGTTTGGGAAAACTGTCAACGTTTAGCCGACCAAGAAGATTTAATTATCCATTTGGCTGCCCATGTGGGAGGTATCGGTCTCAATCGGGAAAAACCTGCCGAATTATTCTATGATAATTTGATGATGGGAACCCAATTAATTCACGCTGCCTATCTAGCAGGAGTGCAAAAATTTGTCTGTGTGGGGACAATTTGTGCCTATCCAAAATTTACTCCAGTACCTTTCCATGAAGACGATTTATGGTCAGGATATCCCGAAGAAACCAATGCGCCTTATGGTATCGCTAAAAAGGCTTTATTGGTACAATTAGAGTCCTATCGTTTGCAGTATGGTTTCAACGGAATTTATCTTTTACCGGTGAATTTATACGGGCCAGAGGATAATTTTGATCCGGGTAGTTCCCATGTAATTCCTGCTTTAATTCGCAAGGTTTATGAGGCACAACAACGGGGGGATAAACAACTTCCTGTCTGGGGAGATGGTAGTCCAACCCGGGAGTTTCTCTACTCCACCGATGCAGCGCGAGGCATTGTCATGGCCAGTCAATTCTATAATGAATCAGACCCGGTTAATCTTGGTACAAATTATGAGATTTCTATCAAAGATTTAGTGGAATTAATCTGTGATTTAATGGGTTTTGATGGCGAAATTGTTTGGGAAATAGATAAACCGAATGGTCAACCGCGACGCTGTTTAGATACAACCCGCGCTCAGGAAAAATTCGGTTTTGTTGCTCAAATGGAATTTAAAGAAGGTTTGCAAAAAACCATTGAATGGTATCGGCAAAACGCCGCTTAGTCTTGATAGCAGGTGTGTTAGATTAATAACTAACACACCAGATTTTTTTAAGCTTACTGACCGGTAAAATCAGAACGAAGGGTTAATTTTAAATCCTCCTTCGGGTTAATTGACAATAATTCCACCGATTCTCCTCGTAATAACCACCCAGCTAATACTTCTAATCCTCCTCCTCGTAATAATCCCTCGCTAACCGGTTGGTCAGAAGTAAAAGAAGCGAGGACAGAAGCGGCGGATTTTCCTAATACTGCACCCTGAATAATTTTGTCGGGGTTAACTCCTTTAATTATCCTTTCTAGACGAGTGAAAACTGCCGAAATAGCATCAATAGATTTTTCTTGGGGTTGACGGGTTTTTAAAAAGATTTTTTGGGATAGAAAACGCGAACCTTGACCATCGGGTTTAATTTCTCCGATAATCTGACTACCATCGGGAATAATTGTCTGTCCTTGGGAATTTTTGATATTATCGGTAACGGTCAGTGATAAAGAAAAAGTTTCTTGTTTGGTTAAAAGAATTTTTTCCCCTTGCTCGTATTTTACAGGGATGTCCGTCCCAGCAGGAATTAATCGGTCATTCCCCAAAGGAATTGGTTTAATTGGGTTAATTGGGGCGAATTGACGTGCGATCGCAGGAGTCAAGGAAAGGGAGACCACAACGAAAGAAGCACTTAAAAGCATTGTGAATAGGGTCAGAGGATGATGACGACCCTGCTTTTGAAAATTTAGCATCTTACCCTTGAGTTTCCTAGTGGGAGCGAATTAAAGATAAAGACGAAAGCGGAAAAAAGTTTGTTTCCAAGCAAGAAAATGCGGGAAAAAGGAGAATTTTAGCAAAAAATAACTGATATTTCCGACTAACTGCCAGTTATTAGTTTATTTGGTCTATTGAAACGCCAAAACTCTTGATTTGTCCGCAGTTCTTAGTTTGGCACGGTTAATGGGGAACAATAACTATTTATGGGAGAATTATAGGTTCAATCCTATCAAAAAAAAATCACCCGATCGAATTAATTTTAAGTTTTGCGATCGAGATTGCCGTCACGACCAGTCCTCCATCCCTATAAACCAAGAATATTCTCCCCCATCACCCGCGAACCGGATGCTGTTGCTAGAATAATCTTCATAGTCCCCCAGCTACCGAAACGAGCAAAGAGAGAACCGCCACTTTATCAACTAATCAATTATGGATTTACTCGAATACCAAGCCAAGGAAATATTTGCTCAGGTAGGTATCCCCATTTTACCTTCCCAACCAATCCACGAACCGGGGGGACTAAAAAGATTAAACATTCCCTACCCCATCGTGCTGAAGTCCCAGGTACGAGCGGGAGGACGGGGAAAAGCAGGGGGGGTGAAATTTGTCGCTAATACCATTGATGCGATCGCTGCTGCCCATGCTATCTTTCATTTACCGATCGCCGGAGAATATCCAGAGGTAATTCTAGCAGAAGCCCGGTATAATCCGCAACAAGAGATATTTTTAGCCATTTTACTCGATTATCATCTGCAAAGACCGGTTTTACTGGGTGCGAGTCAAGGGGGGATGGATGTGGACAGTTTACTGGCAACCATGCAAAAAGTGGTCATTGAAGAGAGATTTTCCCCCTATCTCTGTCGGCAATTAGCCGTATCTATGGGTTTAAGAGGGTCTTTGATCGAGTCTATCAGTCAAATTCTCGAAAAAATGTATAGTCTCTTTGTCAGCAAAGATCTCGATATTATCGAGATTAATCCCCTGGGTATCAACGAAACTGGGGAAGTGATGGCCCTAGATGGCAAAATAACTGTTAATGATGCCGCTTTAGCCAGACATCTCGATCTTCTGGCCTTGACCCCACCCCAATTACAATCCCCTTGGTCGATAATTGATCAAACTGGCCGAATAGCGATGATCAGCAATGGCCAGGGTTTGATGTCCACTGTCTGGGATGCCTTAGCCAGCAAGGGAGCAAAACTAGCAGCCTGGCTTATACTGGAGGAAAGACTAGAATTAGAGCAATTAAACGAGCAAATAGAGTCCGGTCTGCAACAATTCCAACTATTGGCCGATTTAAAAGTGATTATCGTTGATATTATCAGTTATCCCGACTTTGGCCAAAAAGCGATCGAGACTATTAGTAATTACTACCGCAGTTATAGCCCATTATCACCCAGCCGGGGCAGCGGCGAACGAACGATCCGGGCCACCCGACAGGAAAGACAAACCTTGCAACCTCGATCTTTTCTCAATCCCACCCTACCACAAATAATTTTTCGCGTCCTAGCTGACAACCAAGCGATCGATCTCAGTCAGAGTTTAGCTGATGTTAACTTTCATTGGTTAGAGTCTTTAGAAGAGGTGGTCACTGCAGCCATTAAATTAGCCTAGAATCAGTGATCAGTGATCACTGATCAGATGTGAGTTTTCAGTTCACAAGGGACGAATCTAAAACCTTTGACTCTCGCCTTCAGAAGCTGATTGCTGTTTACTGTTTACTGACCACTGAAAAAAACTACCATCAACAGTGTCTCACCGATTACTGATTACTGTTTACTTTTAAGTAGCTGGTTATAATTAAATTAAAAATGGATTTTAGGTTCGATCCCCCCTGCCCCCCTTGATAAGGGGGGTGCCGATAGGCGGGGGGATCTGACAACTTTTAACGCCTACCTACTTAACTGAAACAACTCCCAACACTTAATATATGAAATGGACAGATAAGGATCAGATAATTATGCAAGGGATCGATCGACCCCTAGGCAAATATTATGCGGCAAGATTGAAAACCCAGGGAACCTGTTTAGTAGCGGGGGTGGCTAGTGGCCACGGTGGTGAGATAATCGCAGAGATACCAGTGTTTGATCTAGTGGCCGAGGCCGTTGCTGAAGCAGGGGAAATCAAGACCAGTTTAATTTTAGTCCCCCCCAATCAAGTCCTAGATGCGGCCTTAGAAGCGATCGCAGCAGCCATTCCCCAATTAATTATCGTCACCCCCGGAGTTCCCCCCTTGGATCTGGTGGAATTATTAAAGATAGCTAGTACCACCGGGACATTAATTCTCGGACCTGGCAGCCAGGGTGTAATTATTCCCAATTATCTTTGGTTGGGTATTTGTGAACCCAGTTTTTATCAATCGGGGACAATCGGTCTGATCACCCGCGGCGATCGCATAGGGGATGAAGTGGCGAAAACTTTAACAGCGGCCGGTTATGGTGAATCTATGGCGGTAAATTTGGGTACTGACGGCATTATTGGCTCCAATTTGTCCCAATGGTTGCAGGTTTTCGAGGAAGATGACAATACCGAGGCAATTCTCCTCGTCAGTCAGGTGGGAGGAAAGGCCGAAATCGAGGCAGCCAAATATATTGCCTCGGCGATCGAAAAACCGGTGATTGCCTATCTTGTGGGGTTAAATGCAGCGATTGAAACCAATTTCGGCGATACAGAAACAATTATTTCTAACCAACTTTCCTACTCTGTTGCCGCTAAGAATACCAGAAAAGATAGCTTACGTCATTTTCAAGAAGCTGGGGTGACAGTGGTGGAAAAATTAGCCGATTTACCTGCCTCTTTAGGGAAAGTCTTGTCCTGAATTTGACCCCATTGCTCCAATAATACTTATAATCCGACAATATTCTGCCAAAATAAGCACCTAACAGGATGTTTCACCCCATCCAGGGGATTTTCGATGACAATTCCTGAGAGCTACTATATCATGGTAGATCACCTGTGATTCCTCAGACTGGCCAAGATAAAGATGGCAACAGGCAAAAATTAGGAAAAATCAGCGACAATCGAAACGGCAAGATCAAAAAAAATTCTATTCTAGATTGACCCTTTCAGCAGACCAGCTATCTCACCCTTCTAGACAACGACCCTAAGGATAAATTCTATGGCGCAACAAAATAACCTAAAAACCGACAATATACACCAAATCGATCCCTATTGGGGTCCCCGATGGCTCGTAGAAGAACGGGACGCTTGCGGAGTCGGTTTTATTGCCGATGTACGCGGTTCTGGTAGCCATCAACTGATCGAACAGGCACTTTTAGCCTTAGGTTGTTTGGAACACCGGGGAGGCTGCAGCGCCGATCAGGATTCCGGTGACGGTTCCGGTATGATGACCGCTATCCCCAGAGATGTCCTCGCTCCTTGGTTCGCCGAAAATGGCTTAAATATGCCAGAATCTGAGCGCCTAGGGGTGGGTATGGTCTTTCTTCCCCAAGCGGACCAAGAACGAGCCGAGGCTAAAGCACACATTGAGGAAATTGTCAATAAATATAATATTAAGATTTTAGGTTGGCGCACTGTTCCCGTCCTTCCCCAAATCCTCGGAAGACAAGCAAGGGAAAATCAACCCTACGTCGAGCAAATTCTGGTTACTTCCCCCGATTTAGCCGGTTCTCAATTCGATCGCCTACTCTATATTGCCCGTTCTGAAGTCGGTAAGCAACTGGCCGATGATTTCTATTTCTGCTCCTTTTCCTGTCGCACCATTGTCTATAAAGGCATGGTACGGGGCGAAATCCTGCGAGAATTCTATCTAGACCTGCAAAATCCAGCCTATAGCAGTCAATTTGCTATTTATCACCGACGTTTTAGCACCAATACCCAACCGAAATGGCCTCTCGCTCAACCGATGCGCTTATTGGGTCATAACGGCGAAATTAACACCCTTTTGGGCAATATTAACTGGATGTCGGCCCGGGAACCCGCTTTAGAAACCCAAGGTTGGACCCACGAAGAATTACAATCCCTGACCCCCATTGTTAACCCCGCTAACAGCGACTCCTATAACCTCGATAGCGCCCTAGAATTATTGGTGAGAACCGGTCGCAGTCCCCTAGAAGCGGCTATGATCCTAGTGCCGGAGGCCTACAATAATCAGCCGGATTTACAGGATTATCCCGAAATTATCGACTTCTACGAATACTATAGCGGTTTACAGGAACCCTGGGACGGTCCAGCTTTACTGGTATTCAGTGACGGGGGAATCGTCGGTGCTTGTTTAGATCGCAACGGTTTGCGACCGGCCCGTTATAGCATTACTAACAACGGTTATATCGTCGTTTCCTCGGAAGCGGGAACTATTCCCCTCGATGAAACCACCATTATCGAAAAAGGTCGTCTCGGCCCTGGTCAAATGATCGCAGTTGACCTAGAAAAAGGCGAAATTAAGCGTAATTGGCCGATTAAACAGGAAATTGCCCGCTCTAATCCCTACGGTGAATGGGTGAAATCCCAACGCACCTTTATTGACAAAGAAACAGCGATAGATATTCCCGCTCCCAGTCATCTCCTTCCCCTGCAAACCGCTTTCGGTTACACATCCGAAGATGTGGATCTGATTATCGTTCCCATGGCAGAACAGGGAAAAGAACCGACTTTCTGTATGGGTGATGACACTCCCCTAGCAGTCCTCTCCAGTAAACCCCATCTTCTCTACGATTACTTTAAACAACGTTTTGCCCAAGTTACTAACCCTCCCATCGATCCTTTACGGGAAAGTTTAGTCATGTCCTTGACTATGTATCTGGGACGACGGGGTAATATCCTGAAATTGGGGGTTGATGACGCACATTTACTGAAATTAGACTCTCCCCTGCTCAATAATGCGGAATTAGCCAAAGTTAAAACCTCTAGCTACAAAACAGCCGAACTTTCTACCCTTTATGATCTGACCACCGGACCAGGGGATTAGAAGATGCGATCGCTAATTTGTGCGCTGAGGCTGCCAAGAAAGTAGAATCGGGAGCAGAAATTTTAATTCTCAGTGACAGGACTGCTCCTATTGACGAAAAAACTAGCTATATTCCCCCTTTATTAGCTGTTGGTGCCGTCCATCATCACCTGATTCGCTCACACTTGCGTTTAAAAGCTTCGATCGTTATCGACACGGCCCAATGTTGGAGTACCCATCACTTCGCTTGTCTAATTGGTTATGGTGCTTCCGCAGTTTGTCCCTATCTGGCCCTAGAAACGATCGCCCAGTGGTGGATCGAGCCAAGAACGCAGAAATTGATGGAAAACGGCAAATTAGAAGCTATTAGCCTCGAAAAAGCTCTAATTAATTACCGCAAATCCGTAGAAGCAGGATTACTGAAAATCCTCTCGAAAATGGGTATTTCTCTCCTATCTTCCTACCATGGGGCGCAAATTTTCGAGGCGATCGGATTATCGGCAGATTTAGTTAAACTAGCTTTTAACGGTACTACCAGTCGCGTCGGGGGTTTAAGCATTGCTGAAGTAGCCCAAGAAGCGATCGCATTCCACAGTAAAGCTTTCCCCAATCTTACCGCTAAAAAACTAGAAAACTACGGTTTTGTCAACTACCGTCCGGGGGGAGAATACCACATGAATTCCCCGGAAATGGCGAAAGCACTCCATAAAGCAGTGGCTGCTCACTCCCAAGGTGAAGGATATGACCATTACGAAACCTATCGCCAAATCTTGCAGCAAAGACCCGTTACTGCATTGCGCGATTTATTAGAATTTAACAGCGATCGAGCCTCAATTGCCATCGAAGCAGTAGAATCGATCGAAAGTATCCTGCAACGCTTCTGCACAGGGGGAATGTCCCTCGGTGCCTTGGGCCGGGAAGCACACGAAACCCTAGCGATCGCCATGAATCGCATCGGAGGTAAGTCCAATTCCGGAGAAGGGGGAGAAGATCCGATCCGCTACACCAGCTTAAGCGATGTGGATGAAGAAGGACATTCCGTGACCATGCCTCACCTAAACGGCTTAAAAAACGGTGATACGGCTAATTCTGCCATTAAACAGATAGCTTCGGGACGTTTTGGAGTCACTCCCGAATACTTAATGAGTGGAAAACAGCTAGAGATTAAAATGGCCCAAGGAGCAAAACCGGGAGAAGGAGGTCAATTACCTGGGAAAAAAGTCAGTCCCTATATTGCCATGTTACGGCGATCAAAACCGGGTGTTACCTTGATTTCTCCCCCTCCTCACCACGATATCTACTCGATCGAAGATTTAGCGCAATTAATCTACGATTTACACCAAATTAACCCCCGGGCCAAAGTTTCCGTCAAATTAGTGGCCGAGATCGGTATCGGCACAATTGCGGCCGGAGTTGCCAAAGCTAACGCTGATATTATCCAGATTTCCGGACACGATGGTGGTACAGGTGCATCACCCCTAAGTTCGATTAAACACGCGGGTAGTCCCTGGGAATTGGGAGTAACGGAAGTGCATCGGATGTTAATGGAAAATCAACTGCGTCATCGGGTGATTTTGCGTGCAGATGGGGGACTAAAAACCGGTTGGGATATCCTCATGGCTGCTCTCATGGGTGCGGAGGAATTCGGTTTTGGTTCCATTTCCATGATTGCCGAGGGGTGCATCATGGCCCGCGTCTGTCACACGAATAATTGCCCTGTGGGAGTCGCTACCCAACAGGAACGTCTGCGCGCTCGTTTTCCAGGAATTCCCGCTCATGTGGTCAATTTCTTTACTTTGGTGGCCGAGGAAACGCGGCAATTATTGGCGAAATTAGGCTATCACAGTTTAAATGAGGTGATTGGCCGGGCAGATCTGTTAAAAGTGCGCTCCGATGCTCGTTTAACTAAGACAGAATCCCTCAATCTCGATTGTTTGTTGAATTTACCCGATGGCCGTAGCGATCGCTCTTGGTTGCAGCACGAGGAAGTACATAGTAACGGTGCTGTCCTCGATGACGATATTCTAGCCGATAGCGAGATTAAACAGGCGATCGAGCAACAGGGAACCGTCAGCAAAACCTACAGGATTGTCAATACCGATCGCTCCGTGGGGGCGAGAATTGCGGGGGTAATTGCCCAAAAATACGGTAATGATGGCTTTGAAGGCGAAATTAAGCTCAATTTCCAGGGCGCAGCTGGTCAAAGTTTCGGAGCATTTAATTTACCCGGTGTCAATCTCCATTTAGAGGGAGAAGCTAACGATTATGTGGGTAAAGGCATCTACGGCGGCGAAATTGTCATCTTACCGCCCCAAAACGCCAATTATCAGCCCGAAGATAACGCTATCATCGGTAATACCTGTCTCTACGGGGCCACCGGTGGGGTGTTATACGCTAATGGTCGCGCTGGTGAACGTTTTGCTGTCCGCAATTCCACTGCAAAAGCGGTTATCGAAGGGGCCGGGGACCACCTCTGTGAATATATGACCGGGGGGGTAATTGTCGTGCTTGGTTCCGTCGGTCGCAACGTCGGCGCCGGGATGACGGGAGGATTAGCTTATATCCTTGATCCGTCCCTACCGGAGAAACTCAACCCCGAAATTGTCAAGATTCAACGGGTTGGCACGGCTGCCGGTGCGGAACAGTTAAAATCTTTAATTGAGGCCCATGTAGAACGCACTAATAGCCCCAAAGGTAAGTTAATTTTAGCTAATTGGGATAGCTATCTCGGTCAATTCTGGCAAGTGGTCCCTCCCTCGGAAGCGGATAGTCCCGAAGCGCAAATTAGCGCGGAGAAAACCTTAACTTCGGTGTAATTTCCTCGGGGTGCGTTACTCTTGGTTAACGCACCCATTGATTAATTTCTTTGATGTCATAATTTGGCAATGACAAACGAAAAACTCAGATTTATCGATCTTTTTGCTGGTATTGGAGGATTTAGATTAGCTTTCGAGAGCGTTGGTTATGACTGTGTATATTCTTGTGAAATAGACGAAAACTGTCGAAAAGTATATTTCAATAATTTTCAAGAAATTCCCGATCAAGATATTAGAAAAATTGCTATCCATGACCTGCCTGATTTTGAAGTGTTGACAGCAGGATTTCCCTGTCAACCCTTTAGCATTTCTGGAAAACGAGCCGGATTTAGAGATACAAGGGGAACTCTATTTTTTCACATCTGCGAAATAGTAGAATTAAAAAAGCCGAAAATAATTCTTCTGGAAAATGTTAAACACCTAATTCACCTCGACAAAGGCAAAAACTTAGATATTATTTTGCATTCTTTGGAAGAACTGGGTTATTTAGTTGATTATAAGCTCTTAAATGCCAAGGATTTTGGTGTGCCGCAAAATCGAGAAAGAATTATTATTATTGCTACCCAAAATAAAAAATTTAATTTCAACTCATTAAAATATACTTCACCAATACCTAAGTTACGCGATTTTCTGTCTCCTCAAGGCAATTTTGAATACTTAGATAAAAAAGAATATACTCTCATTGATAATCCTACCTTACAACCATCAGGATTAATTTTTGTCGGTTATCGCAATAAAACTATCTGGAAAAAAGGTATCAGACCAAATACAGAACATTTATCCCGGGTTCATCATCAACCTAACCGAATTTATTCGATCGATGGAGTACATCCTACTATACCATCTCAGGAAACATCTGGACGTTTTTTTATTTATATACCCGAACAAGATCAGGTGCGTAAATTAACTATCCAAGAATGCTATCGACTGATGAAGTTTCCCGATAGTTTTCAAATTCATCCTAACTTAGCTGAGTCTTATAAACAGGTGGGTAATTCGGTTTGTATTCCCATGATTCAAGAGTTGGCTATTGCCATTAAGAAACATATTTCTGAAACCAATTCTAGAGTATCCTTAAAGGAGTTTTCTCTTTCTCGTCAGAATATTCAATTGGAAATTATCGGATTAGATTTTATGAACCATAAAGAAAAGTTATTAGAAATTTATGACCAATCCTTAAATTTAGATGATCGGCAACCACTGCCCCCTCAACCCTATCAAAACTATATCCAACAAATTGCTACTAATTGCTCAAAACAAAAGGCAGTTTATACGGTTTTAATAACTTTATTAGTTCATAAAATTATCTATCCTAATCAAGATATTAGATACCATCAAACTAATTTACCTGGAGGATTTTCAGGAAGAACTATTGATACTCAGTATATTACTCCCACCTTGAAACAATTGGGATTACCAGCTATGGCAGAAAGTGGCTGGCTAACTCGTTCTTTAGAACAACCCTTTCCCTATACTTTAGATTATCAAGGTAAAATTAGTAATCAAAAAACCAAAGATGCTTTTCTGGGTTTAATTGATTTTATTGAAACTAATCCTCAACAAGCTGAAGTTATTTTAAGGCTTTTACTTCATCAAGTTAATCAGATTATCCAGACCCAAAAGATTAAAATTTTGAAGATAGATAATCCTGAACCTTTTGATATCAACACTTTGAGCAGTTGCCTAGAAAATCATTTTAGTTTCAATTATCAAACTCGCGGAGCTTCCAAATTACCTGTTTTAGCACTATATGCAATTTATCAAAGGTTAATTATAGAAGTAGAAAGATACAAATCCTGCACATTAAAACCCCTAGGCAGTCACACAGCTTCTGATCTAACTTCTGGTAGTGCAGGAGATATTGAGATTTTTGATAAAAATAAACAATTAGTAGAAGTTATTGAAATTAAGCATGGTAAGTACATTGATTTACAAATTCTCCGAATTGCCAAAGATAAAATTATTAAATTTAATCCGAGAAGATATTATATCCTATCATCGTTTGATGTTAAACCCACAGAAGTGGAGTTAATCATGTCCGAGATTCAAATTATCAAAAACAACCATGGTTGTCAAATAATTACCAATGGTATTATACCGACAATTAAATATTATCTGAGACTGATATCATCTCCAGAAGAATTTGTCAATAGCTATTCCCATCTGATTGAAATAGATTCGGAATTACAAACTATTCATAAATTAAAATGGAACGAAATTTTATCTAATCTTATTTCTCCAATTGAACAAATCTAAACTAGCGAGCTATACTATGGCCAAAATATACCATCTCTGGTGACAGCCTTTCTTAAGATGAAGTGTAACCTAATTTGGTATCGATGCCACTCAATTAATTTCTAAGTGCGAGTAGAGAGTCACTAATTCTACCCGTGTCACCAAAGGCATGGTATTACGTCAACCCCGTTAAGCTTTTTTCACAAAAATAACGTCTTTTTCGACCTTGACTTGATAGGTGCTTAGATTGCGTTTTGGGGGTTTATTCGTGACCACCCCAGTGGCGGTAAATTTTCCCGGATGGCAGGGACAAGCTAAAATCTGTGCGCCAGTATTCCATTTCACCGTACAGCCTTCATGGGTACAAGTCGGGTTTACTGCACTGATCTTTTTCGTATTTTTCTCCCAGATCAGGAGCAAGGAGCCGACCGGGGATTTTTTATCTAGAAAACTGCCTTTGGCTTCCAATTCTTTGAGGGTAATGCCTGTCACTTTCACAAAGCCATCCGCCGCTTGGGCCGGGGTCATCTCTTGGTCGGTAGCCGTCCCTAGTATTTCTGGGGCGCAGGCCATGGCTCCGCCAACACCAACGAGGGCAACAAATTCACGACGATTCATGGGATTAGGTTTTTTCCAACAGTAACGTTAACTTTCACTGTACCGTAGAAGCTCTTTCCATTCAATTAACTTCTAAGTGCGAGTAGAGAGTATTCTTGGAAGAATAATCCTGAGCCTCTTACTCCCTGTCCATTCGATTAATTTCTAAGTGCGAGTAGAGAGGGACAGTAAGCAAACGCCTAACATTGATTATTATTCATTCTTAATTCTCCTGACGGCCGAAGCCTAACCCTAACAACAATTTTTAGTTTTCACAAGAGGTCTAATGAATCCCCTCGTCAATTATTTTCGCAACCTGCACGAAATCCACTCCTCCCAACCAGCAGTAAAAGAAACCTCCTAAGACTAAGATAATGTCAACGCTCCCCCCAATTAGGGTTTTTTAGGCGATCGCATTTTAAAATTTTGTTTCATGTAAGGCGATCGCCTTTGGGAATTTCAGTTCACATAAAGGCGATCGCACTAAATTTAAATTAAAGTGTGAACATCAACACTACCTAGACCACCCTCATTAAAGGCTTTAGCCAAATCACCTTTGCCATCTCCATTAAAATTACCCGCCAGCCACTGTTGAGCATCCCAAAACCCACCTTGACGAGTCGCCCATCTTTGCATACCAAAGCCGCTCCCCGTAGACAGATGAACATCAATGCTGGCTAGACCACCATCGGTAAAAGCTTTAGCCAAATCATCTTTGCCATCTCCATTAAAATCACCCACTACCCACTGTTGAGCATCCCAAAACCCACCTTGACGAGTCGCCCATCGCTGCATGGAGAAACTGCTGCCATTAGAAACATGAACATCAACACTAGCTAGACCATTATCATTAAAGACTTTAGCTACGTCATCTTTCCCATCTCCATTAAAATCACCCGCCAGCCACTTTTGAGCATCCCAAAACCCACCTTGACCAGTTGCCCATCGCTGCATGGAGAAACTGCTGCCATTAGAAACATGAACATCAACACTACCTAGACCACCCTGATTAAAGGCTTTAGCTACGTCATCTTTGCCATCTCCATTAAAATCACCCGCCAGCCACTTTTGAGCATCCCAAAACCCACCTTGACCAGTTGCCCATCGCTGCATGGAGAAACTGCTGCCATTAGAAACATGAACATCAACACTACCTAGACCACCCTGATTAAAGGCTTTAGCTACGTCATCTTTGCCATCTCCATTAAAATCACCCGCCAGCCACTTTTGAGCATCCCAAAACCCACCTTGACCAGTTGCCCATCGCTGCATGGAGAAACTGCTGCCATTAGAAACATGAACATCAACACTACCTAGACCACCCTGATTAAAGGCTTTAGCTACGTCATCTTTGCCATCTCCATTAAAATCACCCGCCAGCCACTTTTGAGCATCCCAAAATCCACCTTGACCAGTTGCCCATCTTTGCATAGTAAGCAAGTTTGGGGGATTAGGATTAGTACCTCCCAAAGCCTTAAACACATTGAGCCGCTTACCAGAAACCGTTTTACCGGCAAGGGATGCCAGGGGGTCGCCCGTGTTCATTAAGGTGTTTTTCACCTGTTGGGCTGTCCAGGTAGGATTTTGTGACCACAATAAAGCCGCCGCCCCTGCCACATGGGGACTTGCCATGGATGTCCCTGAATAGGTGGCATAGGTATTGTTGGGAGTGGTGCTGTAAATCTCTGAACCAGGTGCGCCTAAATCTACGCTGGTTAAGCCATAGTTTGAACCCCACCAACCACCAGTGTTAGCAAATGTCACCAGTTGATCATTACGATTGGTAGCGGCAACTGAAATAATGTTGGCAAGGTTGTAGCTGGCGGGATAGAAAGGATTCGCATCATTATTGTTACCATTATTACCAGCCGCCGCAATAAATAAAGCCCCCGCCTGACCCGCCGCGTTAATCGCATCGTAGAGCGCTTGACTATAGCCTCCACCTCCCCAGGAATTATTGGTGAGCTTAACTCCTTTGGCCGTCGCATAGTTAATTGCCTTAATGGCATTGGAGGTAGAGCCTGATCCTTGATCATTCAAAAACTTCAGGGGCATGATTTTGGCATTCCAGGCCACCCCCGTCACGCCGACCCCATTGTTACCTTTGCCAGCAATGGTTCCAGCCACATGGGTTCCGTGACCCTGAACATCACTGGGGTTATTGTCGTTGTAGGCAAAGTCCCAACCGCGAATGTCATCAACGTAGCCATTGCCATCGTTGTCAATGCCGTCGTTGGCAATTTCCCCCGGGTTTGTCCAGATATTGCCAACTAGGTCTTGGTGATTGTAGTCAACCCCTGTATCAATAACCCCAATCACTAAATTAGGATTGCCTTTTTGAATATCCCAAGCTTCAGGGGCATCAATATCCGCATCGGGAGTACCGCCACTTTGTCCAGTGTTATGCAATCCCCAAAGTTGATTAAAACTGGGGTCATTGGGGAATGTCGCCTTCGGAGTAATTGTGCCGAGCGTCCGAATATAGTCGGGTTCAATGTATTCAAAAATCGGATTGGAGCCATATTGTGCCAGAATCTTCTCCACAGAGAGCGACCCGGATAACTTCCAAATCTCTGCCCCCGTTAGCTTAATCGTCTGGGTGCTGACAGCACCAAAGAGAGACCGAAACTGAGCAACTTGGGTGCTGGTGATCCCCTGCTTAAACTTGAGAATCAGTTGATTGGGAGCATAAGGGGCAAGAGTGCTAGTTGCTGGCGGTTTTAGCTCTGAGGTGACGGGAGCGGCGCTGGGTACAGAGGCAAGACCTAAAGTTGGACTGGTGGAATAACCAGAAGAGTTAATACTAAGAGGAGCGGGAAACAATGGGGAACTCTTAGCAGCAGGGGAGACTGGAACTGTGGGGGCCTCCGAGGAGAGTGTAGATGGGGAGGGGTTAGAGTTCAGGACTCCTAAGGGAGAAGTTTCCTTCGATGCCGACTCAGCTAAAATCGCACCTTTACGCCCAAGAGGATCTGTGTCATCAATCTGAGCATCAATGCCATGTCTTGTTCCTTGGTCAATTTGTTCTAAATCTGTAGATAAAAGCGTGATAGTAAGTAGTCATGCAAAATTAATTACCTGCCCGATCGAGCTAAAACCCTTACGGGGCAATGATCGTCATGTGTAAATAATTTTGCCTAGGTACTTAAGAGGATTGAGCAAACTGTCACGAACAACGAAATCAAGAAAATCAGCCATCTTTAATTTCCTCTAAGCAAGAGAGATCAATAATTAAGTAGGTAGGCGTTAAAAATTATCAGAGCCCCCGCCTATCAGCACCCCCCTTAATAAGGGGGGCAGGGGGGATCGAACCTAAAATCGATTTTTAATTTAAATATAACCGGCTACCTACAATGGGAATTGTAACCGTTCAAAGCAGAAATGTTCAATCTTGTAACAAAATTTTATAAGATTAACCTTAATTATCTAGACCACAGTTTTTATGAATCCCCTCGTCAATTATTTTCGCAACCTGCACGAAATCCACTCCTCCCAAGCAGCAGTAAAAGAAACCTCCTACTACGGCACTCTCGAAACTCTCCTTAACGAAATCGGTAAAACCCTAAAACCGCGAGTGCGCTGCATTATCAACCTCAGAAATCAGGGTGCGGGATTGCCGGACGGGGGACTTTTTAACGTCGATCAATTCCCCAAAAATCAAGAATTAGAACCTTTTACGGCGATTTTTCCCGAAAGAGGCGCGATCGAGATTAAGGGAACCAAAGAAGATATCAAAAAAATCGCCGCCAGCGAGCAAGTACAAAAATACTGGCAAAAATACGGTCAAGTATTAGTCACCAATTATCGCGATTTTCTGCTCATCGGTCGCAATAGCCAAGGTCAACCGGTAGAATTAGAAGCCTATAGTTTAGCCCCGTCAGAAGCCGAGTTTTGGCTTAAAACCTCAAATCCATCCAAATTTGCCGCCGAACAGGGTGATAGCCTCTTAGAATACCTAAAGAGAGTGCTTTTACAGGCGGCTCCTATCACCTCACCGGCCGATGTTGCTTGGTTTCTTGCTTCCTATGCGCGGGACGCAAAAGCACGCTTAGAACATCATTCGGATCTTCCCGCTCTGGCCAATATTCGTCAAGCTTTAGAAAATGCTCTAGGTATCAAATTTGAACAGGAACAGGGAAATAAATTTTTTCGTTCTACCCTCGTGCAAACCCTCTTTTATGGTTTATTTTCTGCTTGGGTATTATGGCACAAGGAAAACCTCAATCGCGAGGATAAGTTCGATTGGAAATCCGCAGCCCACCATCTCCATGTTCCCATGTTAGCGATCCTATTCGAGCAGATCGCTGCGCCGAGTAAGTTAAAATCTTTGGGATTAGTAGAAGTTTTGAATTGGACCGGTGCAGCTTTAAATCGAGTGCGACGAGAGGAATTTTTTCGTCAATTCGATGAGGGACAAGCGGTACAGTATTTCTATGAACCATTTTTGCAAGCTTTTGATCCTGATTTACGCAAAGAATTGGGAGTTTGGTACACTCCTCCGGAAATTGTTCGCTATATGGTAGCGCGAGTCGATCGAGTTTTACGAGAAGAATTAAATATTGAGGACGGTTTAGCTAATCCCGATGTTTATATTCTCGATCCTTGCTGTGGAACCGGTGCTTATTTAGTCGAGGTTTTGCGCTATATTACCGATACTTTACAGGAAAATGGCGCGGGTGCTTTAGCCATGGCTTTGGTGAAAAAAGCAGCCATAGAAAGAATTTTCGGTTTCGAGATTTTAACTGCTCCTTTTGTCGTCGCTCATCTACAATTAGGTTTATTCCTGCAAAGTTTGGATGTACCTTTAATAGAAGATAGTGAACGAGTCGGGATTTATCTGACTAATGCTTTAACCGGTTGGCAACCTCCCGATGAGGAAAGTAAACAGAAAATTCAACAGCTACAATTAAGTTTTCCAGAGTTAAATAAGGAACGAGAGGCAGCCGATGAAGTTAAGCGCGGTAAACCGATTTTAGTTATTCTCGGTAATCCTCCCTACAATGCTTTTGCTGGAACCAGTCCCGCAGAAGAAGCGGGTTTAGTGGAAGTGTATAAACAGGGTTTAATCTCCGATTGGGGGATTAAAAAGTTTAATTTGGATGAGTTATATGTGCGCTTTTTTCGTTTAGCAGAAAGATGTATTTCAGAAAATACCGGTAAAGGGGTTGTTTGTTATGTTTCTAACTATTCTTGGGTTAGTGAACCTTCTTTTGTTGTCTTGAGACAGAATCTATTAAAGAATTTCAATAAGTTCTGGATCGAAAATATGCACGGAAATCGCAAAATTTCTGAATATGCACCCGATGGTAGAACCAGTGAGACAATTTTCTCAATACCTGGATTCTCAGCAGGAATTCAACAGGGAGTGGTGATTTCTCTTTGGTTGAAAAATAGTTCTCAGCAAGGAACTAAGGTCTTATTTCGAGATGATATTGATGCAGCTAAAGCAGTTGAAAGAAGGTCACAACTTTTAGAAAGCTTAAAAAATCAAGATTTTGATGCTTTTTATCAAGTCTCTAACCCAGAACAATCTAATCGTTATTCTTTCCGTCCCTCCGATGTTTCCTCTCACTATTTAGCATGGCCAAAGTTAACAGATTTATGTAAAGAACCACCTAGCAATGGATTAATGGAAAAAAGGGGAGGAGCATTAATTGATATTGATAAATCAAGTTTAGAAAAAAGAATTAAAATGTATTATGATACTTCGATAACATGGGAAGAACTTAAAACATTAAAAACTGGATTAACGAAAGATGCTAGTGGATTTGAAGCCAAAAAAGTACGCTTAAAAGTTCAAAAATCAGAAGGTTTTCAACAAAATAACATTATACGCTATTTAATTCGACCTTTTGAAGTTAGATGGTGTTATTACAGCAAGATTAGTCCTTTATGGAATCGTTCCAGACCTGATTTATGGTCACAATGTTGGGAAGGAAATTCATTTCTTATGAGTCGTCCAGCAGGAGTTGCTAATCCTGAAGGAATACCAATATGTTATACACAATTGTTAGGAGATAATGATTTTCAAAGAGGTCATGCTTATTATTTTCCTATACGATTACGTCAAAATTTAGAGAAGGTGAATACAGAAGATAATACTCAAGGAAAATTATTCGATTCCGGTAACTTTAATAGTCCTTCAATAAAAGCTAATCTCTCGGAAAAATCTCGTCAATACTTAAATCAACTGGGTATTAATAATCTTGATGAAAATATCGAGAATGCTTCCTTAATTTGGCTGCACTCGTTAGCGATTGGGTACTCTACCTTGTATCTTGGGGAAAACGCCGATGGTATTCGTCAAGACTTCCCAAGGATTCCCATTCCTAATAGCCAAGAATTATTAATTAAATCTGCCCAACTAGGACAAGTGATCGCATCTCTTTTAGACACAGAAAACCCCGTTATAGGAGTCACCAAAAAACCGACCCCTGCACTGCAAAAAATCGCCTTGATTTCCTGCACTGATGGGGGAAATTTAAACCCAGATAAGGGGGATTTAATTATTAACGTCGGTTGGGGACACGGGGGTAAAAATGGCGTGACAATGCCGGGTAAAGGAAAAGCGATCGCCAGACAATATACAACCGCAGAAATGAGCGTAATTAGTCCAGAAATGCGAAAATTATTAGGAACCAAAACCTATGATATTTATCTCAATGATCGAGCCTATTGGCAAAATATACCGGCCCAGGTTTGGGAATATACCATCGGGGGTTATCAAGTCATTAAAAAATGGCTAAGTTATCGCGAGGAAAAATTATTAGGACGGGGATTAACTATCGCAGAAGTGCAGGAAGTAAGCGAGATGACTAGAAGAATTACTGCGATTATTCTCCTAGAATCAGACCTAGATGATAACTACCAAAATATCAAAACGGCCGTGTATTCTTTTTAACTTAGTGTCAGCAGAATTCCCTCGCTTTTAGCGATGGGATGAATGCTGATACTAAATCCCTTGAGTACAGGCTAGTTATGAGACGAGGCACTCATGCAAGAAGCAAAAGGGGAAATAAATAATCAGTTTTTAATAACAGGATTTAGTATGACATTCAGTTTTCTTCCCATCCTCCAAGGATTGGATGATTGAAGCCTTCTGAAGCCAAAGAATATCTGTGATTGCCATCAAAACTGTTATATTATAGAAAAATATTGCTGAGATTTTTTCTATGCCTCTAATTAAAATTCAAACTTCTGTCACCTCCCTCGATGATGAGACGGTTAATCAACTTTTGCAGAGTCTTTCGGCTAAATTAGCTAAACATCTGGGAAAACCCGAATCCTATGTGATGACAGCTTTAGAATCGGGGATAAAAATGACTTTTGCTGGTACTTTTGAGCCGGTGTGTTATGTGGAGATTAAAAGTGTTGGTTCTATTTCCGCCGCTCAAACTAAAAGCATGAGTAGTGATTTTTGTCAAGAAATTGAGGCTTATTTAGGAATACCGAAAAATCGCATTTATCTAGAATTTGCCGAGACGAAAGGTGATCTTTGGGGATGGAATGGCACTACTTTTGGCTAATTTATGCCAAAATTATCGGAGATAGGGCTTATTTTAACTCTCTGGTTAAGATTTTTGCCTGTTCAATCCAAGCTAACATCACCGCAATATCGGGACATAAATCGCGTCTTTGCAGATTAGCCACCTGAAAATTGATGTTTGTGCCAATTGCGGGGATGAGCCTTTTTCTGTCAACTCTTGAGGTTGACGCGTTTCATTTTTGAATTGGCACATTCAGTCATCATTGATGGTATAAAAGTAGAATAGAGAGATTATACTGAGTATAGAAAAATTACAGCTTTGTTCCTAAAGATGAAGTGTAACCTAATTTGGTATCGAATCCTGACGACCGGCTCCCCAAAACGAAAACTTTGTACTTCACCATTAAGATAACTGCTATAAGATGAATTTATTAGAAGAAGTTAAGGCAAAAACTAAAGAATTTCGTACCGATAACTATCCTATGTCAATCGGAGAGATTATTAGTCTTTATAATAACAAAGAAATGACAATTAATCCAGATTTTCAAAGATATTTTCGTTGGACAATAGCCCAAAAAAGCCGATTCATAGAATCGATACTATTAGGAATTCCTATTCCCTCTATTTTTGTCTATCAGAGAGAAGAAGATAGTGTTTGGGAATTGGTGGATGGATTACAAAGGATTTCAACAATTTTGGAATTTGTTGGCGATTTAAGAGATGAGGACGATGAAACTAAGAAAAAACCAAAACTGGTGCTTCAAGGTACTAAGTTATTACCTAGCTTAAACGGAGTTATGTGGGAAGGTGCAGAGGAAGGAGAGTATAATTTGCCCCCATCTCTAAAAATAGATTTCAAAAGAGCGAAAATACAGGTTCAGATTATCCAAAAAGAATCGGATAAAAATGCTAAGTTTGAAGTTTTTGATCGTTTAAATACCGGTGGCTCTTTTTTATCTTATCAAGAGGTGCGTAATTGTCTTTTGATTATGCTAGATAAAAGCCTATATAAGTGGTTAGAAGACTTGGCAGAAAATGAGAACTTTAAAAATTGTATTTCCCTATCCGAGCGATTAAGACAAGAACGCTACGACTTGGAACTAATTCTTAAATATTTTGCCCTGTCTTCTCCCACATTTGATCCAAAATCATTGAACAAAAAAGAGGTTAATGAATATTTGACTGACTATCTGATAGAATTATGCAATTCCACCACTTTTGATCGTGTGTTAGAGCAAGAAAAATTCGCTAAAATGTTTTTATTGCTTGATCAAGCGACGAATGAAGATACTTTTACCAAATATGATGGAACAAGATTTAAGGGTAAATTTCTCGATTCTGCTTATGAAGCGATCACCACAGGATTACGAGAAAATATTGATGATTACTCTACTCAAGATATTGAACTGCTAAGAACAAAAATTCAGGAAATGTGGTCAGAATCTGACTTTATTTATAACATCGGTACGGGATCGAGAGCTAGAACTAGAATGCTCAAAATGATTGAATTTGGCAAAAAATATTTTAAAAAGTAATGAGTAAAGATAATAGAACTATCGAAATTCTCCAGAAAAACTTAGATGAAGATATGGCATGGCGAATTAAAGAACTTAGTATTTTAAAAAATAAAATTTCTCCACAAAAAGGAACTGAGCAAGATGTATTAATTAGAGCCGGAATAACCACTCTCTATGCCCATTGGGAAGGTTTTATTAAATATGCAGCAGAATGTTATTTGCAGTTTGTTTCCTTAAAAAAATTAAATTATCATGAACTGGATTACTGTTTCGTTGCCCTTAGTTCTAGAAAATCTATAAATGAGTTAATAAAAACCAATAAATTTAAGTTACAAAAAGAGATGATCAAAAATTTACTTGATAACCTAGAAAATACAGCTTCTATACCCCACGAAAATATTATTAACACCAAATCTAATCTCAATTTTGAAGTTTTCACTGATATCTGTACTATTCTAGGAATTGATGATAGTGATTATCAACTTCGGCAGAAAGCTATTGATGAACAACTTCTCACCCAAAGAAATAAAATTGCTCATGGCAAGTATTTAACTATCGATTATGAAGAATACATCAGTATTTATAATTTAGTAATTGAATTAATCAGAAATTTTAAAGATGATCTATTAAATGCCGCCGTGACGGAACAGTATAAAAAAGTCAAAAGTATATAGGGTTAATACTAAATCCGTTGAGTATGCGCTACATATCAGAACAGGCACTCATGCAAGAGACAAAAGGGGAAATAAATAATCAGTTTTTAATAACCGGATTTAGTATGACTCCATCACTATCAAGAACTGTTCCAATAGTGGCAAGAGACGAAGTGACTAATCGGAGTAACTTGTCTTTTGTCTCTGCCAAATTCTTATCTTCTGTATTGCGCTGTAAACTTTGAGTATTATAAATTTTTTTAATTAATTCTTCACCAGCAGAAAAAACATTACTATCTGAATATTTGGTTGTCCTGGCTTCTTCAAAAAATATATTAATTCCCTCTGACCATTCAGCTTTTAACTCTAAGTCATCTACTTGCTCTAATAGATTATTACTAAGAGATTGAAGTTCTTGAAGCTGCGTTTTGACATGAGGTGCTTTCGCATAAATTCTTCCCCAAGTGGCCAAAAAATCAAAAGTTTGTTCGGCAATTAAAGGGGTTCCGTCCGCAAGACTAACTTTAAAAAAAGCGTCGAGGGCAGGGGCAAGAAGCGCAAAAATTGGTAATTCCCAACTATTGACAGAAGCGGTAAGAACAAGTAGGCTGATTCTAGATGGACTATCAGGGGGAATACTATTGCGAGATAAAATTGACGCAATAAATAACCAAACAACCTCATTGTTAATCTCGCTGTCATTCTGTAGAAGCTTACGTCCCAATACCCCTAAGCCGATTTCTGAAGCTTTGATCGATCCCAGTGCCAACAGATCTGCAAACTCTCTAACATGACTATCCACCCTTCTCAGATTGCCGAAAGCTCTATCAATTTCTTCTCTAGCGTTATCACTATCGCCAGAGTCTAAAAATTGTTGTACTCTTCTAAGCATCGTTGTCATTCTGTTTGGGGCGAAGGGATAAAGGTAAGACCACTGCGAATTTCAATATCTACACGGGCGTTTTTAGTTTTACGTTTAGAATCCTGAAATGAGTGCGGTTGTGCCTCTGGAGTGACACCACCTTGCTCACTAGCATTTGTAACAAAGCGTTCAGCTTTTCTAAACGCTTGTTTCCGTTCCTCTCGTTGACATTCGCTGCATTGCCCTTTAATATTAGCAAGAAATGATAATCCTTCTTTAGCAGTAACAGGATTTTTTCTTGCCCAAGAACAACTGTATCCACCCTCTTGCTGGATATCGTCTCCTTGAGCTTGTACCCTCCCACGATAAGGTTCTGACGAACTCGACATATTAAATGTTCAAATTTATTCATTTAAGGCAATTATATAGTAATTATCAGTAAAAATGTCAAAAAAAGCCCAAATACTTGATTAGAATCAATTATCGAAAGTTTAGCTATAAAATTATGTAGAATGCTTTCGACGACGTACTGGGAAATTACCTGACAAAAAAAAGTTGATAGAACCAAAACGGTCTATCAACTCTTAAAGTTATCTATTCAAGAACTAAAAATTAACGTTCCTGAAAGACGATTTTTTTGTCCAGGGAAGGACGGTTATTCGACTTAGAGGGGTACTTACTACCACCACTGCGGGGAGTTTTATTAATCACCGGTTTACTGCTCGTCGGTGCGGGAACTTCCCAATCGGTTTTCATCCACTGGGGACAATTTTGATCGTAGATCATTTGCAGGGCAGCCGCCGCGATCGCTTGGGGATCGTATTCTTCACTTAAATCCCGCACTAAAGGCAAGAAAGAAGCCATCCGTTCCCCCGATAAAGCCTCTTTTAGCTGATTTTGCAGCTTGGCCAGGCGTTTTGCTTCTACTTCGGTGCGACTAGGAATGGGACTAGATTCCAGACGTTGACGCAGACGCTGTTCAATCTGACGTAATAAACGCCGATCGATCGGTTCTACTAAAGATATAGCAGTTCCCGTTTTACCAGCGCGGCCGGTGCGGCCAATGCGGTGAATATAGGTTTCGGCATTATCCGGCAGATCATAGTTAATAACGTGGCTGAGATTTTCCACATCTAGACCGCGGGCTGCAATATCCGTAGCTACCACTAATTTAATTTTGCCCTCGCGGAAACGTTGCACCAGTCGTTCCCGTTGCACTTGGCTTAAGTTACCGTGGTATTCATCCACAGTTTGCCCCGCTTCTTGCAGTTTGCTGGTTAATTCGGCCGCGGTTTGCTTGGTGCGGACGAAAATAATCGCCGATTCTAGGGGTTCGATCTCTAACAGGGGTTGCAGGACTTTTAATTTCGTCCAACCGCGAGGGATCATATAAATTTTCTGCTCGATTTTAGCAGGAGCGGCCTGGGGTTGAGAAACCGTCACAGAAATGGGAGATTTCAAGAAATTAGCGATTAAATCGCGGATTTCCCGGGGCATAGTTGCCGAGAAACAGGCGGTTTGACGGGTGGAGGGGGATGCTTGCAGAATTTTCTTAACATCATCGATAAAACCCATACTGAGCATTTCGTCCGCTTCATCGAGGACTACCCAGTTTAGGGATTCGAGATGGAGTTTTTTGCGATCGAGCAGATCAATTACCCGGCCAGGAGTCCCGACCACAATCTGGACACCTTTTTCCAGACTGCGGATCTGACGTTCCATGGATTGACCACCACAGACTGTCAGGATAAAGAGACGACGGTCATCAGAGAAATCTTTGATGGCGCTGGCCACCTGTTGGGCTAATTCCCGGGTGGGGGTGAGGATTAAAGCTTGAACGTTAGGATTTTTGGTGTCCATGCGTTCCAGTAAAGGCAGGGAATAGGCGGCAGTTTTGCCGGTTCCCGTTTGTGACATTCCTACCATGTCATGCCCTTCTAGAAGGAGAGGGATGGCTTTGGTTTGAATTTCCGTGGGGGTGGTGAATCCAAGCGTTTCTAGGTGTTGAAGACGGCTATCGGATAAACCTAAATTGTTGAAACCAGTGGTCATAAGGGTTGTTTTGTGGGAATTAAATAAGAAAAATGGAAAAATTAGACTATTTCGCCGTAGAGATCGTAGGTATCGGCCGCAGTGATTCGGACCTGTACGATCGCACCTAGAATCGCCTCCCCTGTCACATAAACCAAGCCATCCACTTCCGGGGAAAAACGAGCGGAGCGCCCGATTAATTCTCCTGTTTCCGGGTTTTCCTGTTCGATGAGAACATCGACAGTGTGACCTATATAAGCTTGATTTTTGCGCTCCGAGATTGGTTGCTGAGTTAACATCAACCTTTCGCGGCGTTCGTCCATAATTGCCTGTGGCACTGGATTGGGCAGGTCAAAAGCGGCGGTACCTTCTTCGGCGGAGAAGGTAAACACCCCGACGTGATCGAACTCATGACGCTTGACAAATTCCAGCAGATGGCTGAAATGTTCCTCGGTTTCTCCGGGGAAACCGACGATAAAAGTCGTTCGTAAAACCGCGTTCGGGATAGCTTGCTTGATCCGCTCGATAATGCCATCGTTGACTCGTCCTTGCCAGGGACGGTTCATCGCCCGCAGGATGTCGGGATGGGAATGTTGTAGCGGCAAGTCTAGATAGGGTAAAACATTCGGGGTCTCTCGGATCGCCTCGATAACCTTTGGCGTTAACCCGGTCGGATAAGCGTAGTGAACGCGAATCCAAGGTATATCGACTTCTCCCAGCGCTCGCAAGAGTTCCGCTAATTTGGGTTCGCCATATAAGTCTAACCCATAATTGGTTGTTATTTGCGAAATGAGAATTAATTCTTGGACTCCTTGGCTGGCTAATTGTCGCGCTTCGGCCACAATCGACTCGATCGAGCGGGATCTTTGATCACCGCGCAGGTGGGGAATAATACAGAAAGCACAGCGATAGTCGCAGCCTTCGGCTACCCGCAGATAGGCGACTCCTTCGGTAGTGGTGCGATAACGGGGCAGATTTTCGTCGGCGATAAAGGTGGGATCGGCGCTGACTTCTTTGACTCGTTCTCCCGTCTCTACCCGTTCGACAATCTCGACAATTTTCTGATAATCCCCCGTGCCGACAATGGCCACGGCTTCCGGCAATTCCGTCAGGAGTTCATCTTGGAAATGTTGGGCCATACAGCCGGAGATAATAATTTTTTTATTAGCTTCCGCCAGTTCCACGAGGGTGCGAACGGATTCTTCTCTAGCTGCTTGAATGAAACTACAGGTATTAACGATAACGTAATCGGCCAACTCCTCGTCATTATCTACGGGATAGCCGGCCTTGGCCAGCAGTCCTAACATATGCTCGGAGTCGATCCGGTTTTTCTCACAGCCTAGGTGTGAGATGGCGATGGTTGGCTTATTGCCCATGCGATCGAGTATCAACCAAATCCTAAACTTCTCTAATGTTAAGACATTTTAACGGATTCCGGACTTGATAAAATCATTAGCAGTTAAAATAATTTCCCCCCCGTGGAACCGTGGGTAGGCCTTCACCCTGTTAAAATGGGTGAGCGGCGCCTGGTTGGGGACGCTAAGAGTAGTAGACGCTGTGAATTTAATTGCAACTTTCAAGACAAAAAACCCGATTATTGGCGTAGTTCATCTCGCCCCCCTGCCCACTTCCCCCCGTTGGGGTGGTAGTCTCAAGACGGTGATCGAGCGGGCTGAACAGGAGGCGACGGCTTTGGCTGCTGGTGGTGTTGATGGTTTGATTATCGAGAATTTTTTTGATGCCCCCTTTACTAAGCAACAGGTGGATCCCGCCGTGGTTAGTGCCATGACTTTAATTGTTGATCGCATTAAAAATCTGGTGGTCTTACCGATTGGTCTTAATGTTCTCCGCAATGATGCCCATAGTGCCTTAGCGATCGCTACCTGTGTCAATGCCCAATTTATTCGAGTTAATGTGCTAACGGGAGTTATGGCCACCGATCAGGGCATTATTGAGGGTCAAGCCCACGAACTCCTGCGTTATCGGCGCGAATTGGGGTCTGAGGTCAAAATTTTAGCGGATGTTTTGGTTAAACACGCCCGCCCCTTGGGAACCCCTAATCTGACTACGGCGGTGCAAGATACGATCGAACGGGGACTAGCAGACGGGGTGATCCTCTCCGGTTGGTCCACCGGTAGCCCCCCTAGTTTTGAGGATTTGGAACTGGCAGTGGCGGCGGCCAAGGGAACACCGGTTTTTATCGGCAGCGGGGCTGATTTGGACAATATTGGGCGGTTGCTGCCGGCTGCCGATGGGGTGATCGTGGCTAGTTCCCTCAAGCGTCATGGCAAAATTACTGAACCAGTGGATCCGATCCGGGTGTCGCAATTTGTGGAAACGGCCCGGCAGATCAACGATCAAAAGGCAAAAATTGATAATTCGCTGCCTTCTTTGCCTCTGTCCACATAACCCCTTGCTAGAATGGCGGATAGTTTCAGGGGATAGCGATCCTAAGTTTTTAGGAATTGAAAACGTCCTAATTAACACAATATGGTTAGGGAATTTTTCCTTTCAACAAAGTACATTTAGATTTCTCTCCTGACTCCTGACTCCTGACTCCTGAATTCTGCTGTAATTTAATCTAAATAATATTATGCGTCGTCGTTCTGTACCTTGGATTCATCGCTACTCCCGGCCCCTAATTGGGGGCGTTTCGATCGTGGGGGCGATTCTGACCGGCTATTTAACCATTACCAAACTGACGGGAGGGGCTGCAGCCTGTACCGCCGGGGCTAGTGATGGGGCTGGTTGTACTGGTGTGCTTAATAGTCCCTACGCTACGGTGTTCGGGCTGCCCTTGAGTTTGTTCGGTTTTTTGGCCTATATTGCCATGGCGGTTTTTGCCCTCACTCCTCTATTTATTAATGGGGAAACTCAGAAAAATCTCCGCAAAAGTTTAGAAAATAATACTTGGTTATTGCTGTTAGCGGGGGCGACGGCGATGGCGGTATTTAGTGGTTATTTAATGTATATTCTAGCCACGGAATTAAGGGAATTGTGTCCCTACTGCATCACTTCGGCTTTGTTCGCTTTAACTTTATTAATTCTCACAATTGTCGGTCGTGAATGGGAAGGTTTAGGACAAATTATACTGCCGATGGTTGTGGTGGCCATGGTTACTTTGGTGGGAACTTTAGCGGTTTATGCGGGAGTAAATTCCCCGACGGTGACAGGAGGAAAAGAAGAAATTACCCGGCCAATGACAGCTGCTACACCTCCCTACGGTTGGGAAGTAACCACGGTTTCGGGAGAGGCAGAAATCGCCTTAGCTAAACATTTAAAAGCAATTGGTGCGAAAGAATACGGGGCTTTTTGGTGTCCCCACTGTTACGATCAAAAACAGTTATTTGGTAAGGAAGCGGGAGAAATCCTCAAAAAAGAAAGGGTTTATATCGAATGCGATCCCCAAGGGGTTAATGGTAATCCCCAAGCTTGTCGCGATGCCGGAATTAAAGGTTTCCCCACTTGGATTATTAAGGGTCAAGAATATTCGGGAACCCAAAGATTAGAGAAATTAGCGGAGATTTCTGGTTATACCGGCCCGATGAATTTTAAATATACAGTTCCGGGACGCAATTAGGAAAATATTTCGGGGCTGAACCTTGTTCAGCCCCGAAATTTTATGGTGTTTGTTCTCTAGATAAAGTAGAACCTGAATTTTGATTTTAGCAATAGAGGGAGATTGAAAGTTGCCAGATTTTGATCAACCTATACCCCAAGAAAAACTTGACATTATTGAGAAAACTAGAGCCAATTTATTTGTTTGGCGAGGTCAGTTTTCACCCCAACTGATAGAGACTATATTAAGTTTCTATTGCCCATCTAATTCGGTCATTCTCGATCCTTTTGTGGGTAGCGGAACTGTCTTACTAGAGGCAAGTTATTTATCCCTAGAAGCTTATGGATTTGAGATTAATCCCGCTGCTTATATCATGAGTCGTACCTATGAATTTATCAATGATTCTCAAAAAAAAGAAGTTCTTAAAAACCTGAGAAATATCGTCGATCAAGAATTTCCTTTGAGAATTTTTGAAGTCAGTGACCAAGTAGAAAATTTAGTAGATAAATTGCAAAATACTAGGAATATGCTACCGGATCGGTCAAGGGTTTTATTTGATGCTTTGGTAATCCTTCTTGATGTGTGTAACAATAAAATTACTCAGGAATTTATTCAGAAAAAATTTTTACATCTTAGCAATATAATTACTAAGCTACCTTACTCTCAAAAGCCGCTCAGGGTTGGATTATCTGATGCTCGTTCTCTCCCACTAAAAAATAATCAGATAGATTTTGTTGTGACTTCTCCACCCTATATAAATGTTTTTAATTACCATCAAAATTATCGTCAATCTGCTGAAATCTTAGGATGGGATTTACTCAAGATAGCCAAGTCAGAAATTGGCTCTAATAGAGCAAATAGGAGTAATCGTTTCTACACTGTAGTACAATACTGTTTAGATATGGGTGACATTTTAAAGGAACTGGCGAGAGTCAGCAAGCAGCAAGCAAGAATTGTTTTAATTGTAGGACAAGAATCTAACGTTCTTGGCGTACCTTTTTATAATGCTGATATTATTGAAAAAATAGGGGTCAAAGCCAAACTATTTCAGAAAGTATTAAGACAAAAAAGAAAATTTAAGAATAAATTTGGTAAAGTTATTATAGAGGATATAATTAATTTTATCAACCTAAATAATCAAGTTAGCCAAGAGGTAATAGAACAAATTTCTAGAGAGGTAGCATTCGAGGTATTGGAAAGCAGTAGGCTTTTTGTATCTTCAGAAAACCAGCTATGTTTAGAATCAGCAATTGCCAAAGTCAATAATATTCAAAAAACACCAATTTTAGATAAGAGATTATATATTGACCTTTGAACATCAACAAAAATACATGAACGAATTTTCCCGTCCTCACTACACAAAACTAACTGCCTGTCTTAACAATCCTCGGTTGCCAGAAGCTGATCGGGAACGTTTAGAAGAAGCTATTATAAAATATCGCCAGTGGATTATCGAGTTAGAATCGATTAATTCTGGTCAAGCAGATGCAGTAGAAAAGCTAGTGTCAGCTACTAACCGATATAAGCGTTTTATTGAACTTGACTTAATTTTTGATAGTTCAGATAACTTTTTGTATAGACAGAAGGGACAGTTAAAATTAGACAATACTATATTAGAAGAATTTTTACCCCAGCTGGTTTTCCGTAGTTTACAAGGAATAGATAACTCTTTTGAATTGGGTCCAAGAAATACCTTCTCTGGACTAAGTTTCCTATCCTCTCTCGGCAATATTGGTCAAGGTGGTCAAGCAAATATTAGAAGCAAAAATCAGGATTTTATACTGGTCAAAAAGTTATATCTAAAGTCATCTTTTGACCCAGAATTTCAAAATCATGAATTGATTGAGTCTCATCTTGGCTATGTTTGTGCAGAGTGCAAAACTAATTTAGATAAAACTATGTTTCAGGAAGCTGTAGCCACAAGTAGAGATTTAAAAATTGCCGTTCCTAACTCTTTATATTTTTTGATTTGCGAATTTCTTGATATGACACCAGTTTCAATAATTTCTACTCAAATTGATGATGTGTTAATTATACGAAAAACTAAGCGTATGACCGCTAATCTTCGACAAGAGTATCGCTCCTCAAAAGCAAGACAGCTGCACAGACAGGAATATGTAGATTTTTTGGATGCTTCTCAATATTATCCCGATGTGTTTCAAAGGATGATCGATAAAATACAAACTCATATTGATAATACAAACCCATCACTGGAAAATGTTTTATATCAAGGATATTTCTAAAAATTTTCTCGACATCAAGTTTAGCTACTTTGATTTATAATAAAAACGTAGATAAGTTGCTAATTATCGGTTATGACTCAGGTAAATCTACAAAAAGCCGCTAATATTCTCGGTGTAACTACCGCAGAAATACTAACATGGCAAAAGAAAAAATTAATCAAAGGTCAGAAAATCAATCAAGTTGATTGGTTATTTGATCTCGAGCAATTAACCAATCTTAAAAATAACCAATCCCCCGGAGAATTGAGAATTTTACAAACTGTTGAGCCAACTAATTACACGGTTATTGAATTATTTGCTGGCTGTGGTGGTATGGCTTTAGGTTTAGAAAATGCGGGACTAAAAACCCAATTACTGGTGGAAATTAACCAAGATTGTGTTAATACTTTAAGGCTCAATCGACCCCAATGGAATGTTATAAATCAAGACATAAAAAAGATTAAATTTTCCGATTTTATAGACAAAATAGATATTGTAGCTGGAGGTTTTCCCTGCCAACCTTTTAGTTATGCTGGGTTAGGAAAAGGATTAGAAGATTTGAGAGGAAGCCTATTTTTTGAATTTGCTCGTTGTTTACAGGAAGTGCAACCTAAAATCGCTATAGCCGAAAATGTTCGAGGATTATTAAGCAATAAAAAAGGAGAAACCCTGCAATTAATGATGCAAGCTTTACAGGAAATCGGTTATTATGCTGCTTATCAAGTTTTATCGGCTCAATTTCTTGATGTTCCCCAAAAAAGAGAAAGATTAATTATTATCGCCACCCGTCAAGACCTAAATATTAAACCGATTTTTCCCCAATATAAAAACTATACTATTTCTCTGAAAAAAGCTCTAGAGAATTGTCCAAGTTCTCCAGGAGTAGAATATAAAGAAAGAAAAAAAGAGATTATGTCCTTAGTTCCCGCAGGAGGAAATTGGCGAAATTTGCCGATGGATATTCAAAAAGAATATATGAAAAATAGTCTCAAAAATCACGGCGGACGGACAGGATATGCTAAAAGATTATCTTGGGATGAACCGGCTTTAACTATTACCTGTAGTCCGGCACAAACCCAAACAGAAAGATGTCATCCCCAAGAAACTCGTCCTTTGACTGTGAGAGAATATGCACGAGTGCAGTCCTTTCCCGATGATTGGCAATTTACCGGTAATTTAACCTCTCAATATCGACAGATTGGTAACGCGGTTCCCGTTAATATGGCCTATCATCTTGGTGGCTGTTTAATTAATATGTTGCAAGGGGATTATCTGGGGGAAACACAGCCAAAAACCGAACAGTTAAGCATTCCGGGGTTAGAAGTTAATTAATTTTGACTAAAAGTAAATAGTTTTTAAGTAGTCATGCAAAATTAATTACCTGCCCGATCGAGCTAAAACCCTTACGGGGCAATGATCGTCATGTGTAAATAATTTTGCCTAGGTACTTACCTAATCAGCAACAGCAGCAGAAAAATTAAGTAGTTATACTAAATCCGTTGAGTAACGCACAGAAAACGGGTTTCTCCGAGAAACCCGTTTTCTACTCATGCACTCATGCAAAAAGGGGAATGAATAATCAGTCTTTAATAACCAGATTTAGTATAACTACTTCTTGCATGAGTTCCTATCCTCAGCCAGAAATTGATTTTGTCCGATTTTACTGTCCGGGATCTGTAGGGTTGATTCATGAATCAACCCTACCCCACCAGAAATTGATTTTGTCCGATTTTACTGTCCGGGGGGAATAACCTCTAATGGAATACTTTCAGTTTCTCCATCTTTAGATGGATTGACATCGGGACTTTGTTCTGCATCTGGAGTTTTTTCCACCGCTTTGGTTTCTGAGGTGGGGGGATTTTCGGGGGGTACTTCTGGACTGGGGTTCTTTTCCGGGATGGGGGTGAATTCCACCGGGGTTTCCCTTTCAGGAGAGGGGGAAACTTCGGGGGAAGGTTCGATATTACGGGTACTTTCCGCGGGAGTTTCTTCTATCCGGGGAGATTCTGGGGTAGTTGCGGGGGTAGTTGCGGGGGTGTCTTCCCTGGTTTTTTGTTCTTCCTGGGGACAGGCTGCCGATTCTAAACCGAGATGACATCGGACTTCCTCCCGTCCCAAAGACACGGCAATTCCCGACACCGACATTAATAAAGCTAGGATGGGTAAGATATTCTTCATAAAATTAGACTTGATTCTACTCCTCGACATCACATTGTCTATTTTAGATAGGATCGAACTGATATTGAGAACCCTTTGGCCCCTCATTGCCGCGATTAGCGCGTACTAGGGGAACTTGATTAAAAATGTTAAAATCCGTGGTGCTTCCCTGCAAGGTGATTCCTCGATTTAAAGTTTCGACTACAGTAGCACGGTCAGAACTTTTAGCGATCGCTTTTCCTAATACTTTCATGGTATCGTAGGCGGTAGCAGTACGCCAACTGACGCGACCGCGCCAACTTTTCAGCGCATCTTTGGCAAAAGGATCCGTTGCTTGGAAACTCCAAGGTACTGCTAAAACTAATCCGTCGATGCTATCGGCTCCTTGAATAAGTATATCGGGTGTATAAAGTTCATTTCCGCCTAATAATAGCATTCCAGACGATTCTTGGGCAATAGCCACGGCTTGATCAATGCGATCGCCATCTTTACTCAAGGCCAAAAATACCACCTTAGCGCCGGCTTGTCTTGCCTGATCTATGGCAGTTTTAGCATTAAAATTGGCTTTAGTTGTGTCTATTTCCTTAACTATCTTGCCTCCTGGTTGCTTTATTGCTTTAGCAAAGGAATCCCTTAATTTTTGACTATAGGGACTATCGGAATTATAAAAAAGAACCACTGACGGAGACTTCTTTTGCTTACTAGCATAATTAGCCAAAGTTTTGGCCACTGCTTCCAGATAACTACCCAAAACTTCCTGAGATTTATCCTTAAGGGGAATAGTTTTCAGGGTTAATTTTCCCGTTTGACTAACACTGGTAGTCAGGGGAGAGAGAATCGCTAATCCTTCTTTTTCGTAACTTTCAATCGCTTTTTGACTAAAAGGATCGATTCCGTGGCCCATAACTGCCAAAACTTGACCGGATTGAATCAGATCATCGGCTATCGCTTTTGATTGTAACCCACCACCATCATTAGCGATGACTATTTCCAAAGGATTACCCGGATTAGAATTATTAAACTCCTCTTGATACCTGGCCACACCTCGGAGAATTTCCTTGGCGCTGTTGGGGTCGTTAGCGATGGGGACAACGACGGCTATAGTATTTTGATTACCTTTTTGTCTAGCTTTGGCGTTATTGTAATAGATTTTGCCCTCCGGGTCGTTTGCTTGGGGAGTGGCTGCTAGTTGGTAAGCTGCGATCGCATTTGCCCAATCTTCCTTTTTAAAGGCCGCTGCGCCTTTTTCTTTGTTAGGAGTGGAATTAAGCAGTATTTTCTCACCTTGGCTAAATAAATCGGGATTTTTAGCCGTATTACTCACAAAAGTTGCCTTAGATTGCCTATCTGGGGTTTTTTCCCCGACAACTGGGGAAGTATCGGGTTTGGGAATCAGCATTTGCAATAGACTCCAACCCCCTAAACCTGCGGTTAAAGCGGTAATTATCAAAGCGAAGGGAAGTAACCAGTTAGATTTTTGGCCGACTCTAGTTGTACCCCCCGGGGAGACCACCACCGTGGTTTTAACCGTCGTTGTTACGGGATCCATCGCTTCCCTAGGCAGGCCACAGATAGGACAATCAGGAGTAGTATTTTCGCAGGGTTCATGACCTCCCGCAATCGCTTGCGGATAAGTTTTACCATCTTTAGGGATACCGTCACATTGCCAAGTAGTCATAATCAGTTATCAGTTATCAGTTATCAGTTATCAGTGGGTAAGTTATCAGTGGGTAAGTTAACAGTTATCAGATGTGAGTTTTTAAGTGAGCAGTATTAAATAGAAGTTTCTTGCCATCTTTTCACTGTTTACTGATCACTGTTTACTGATCACTGTTTGAGGACGTTGTCGTAAGCTTTGGAAATAGAGGCCACCGATAAGCAGTAAAAAGAGGATATAGGCAACAATTTGACTGATATAGAGGTTTTGACGATAACCAAACAGAGATTTGAGGAGGAGTCCGGGGAAAGTGCGATCGCTCAAAATTTGGGAACCGTCCCAAACTTGAAAACCGAGAAGACAGGAGGAGGGGAGAGAAGGACAGAAATGGCGATAAAAAGGGTCAATTTCACTTAAAAGACTGATTCCTGCGTCGATATGTTTCAAAACACCGATGAGTAATCCCGCAACGATTAAGAGGAGGAAAGTCCCCATAATTTGGAAAAAGAGACGGATATTAATTTTTACTCCCCCCGCAAATAGGAGAATTCCCAACAAGGTTGCGACACTTAACCCCGCTATCGCGCCGAGAGTTTGTATCTGCCAATCTTTTTGGAATTGGGCCAGGATAAAGAGGACAGTTTCAAATCCCTCCCGCAAGACAGCGATAAAAACGAGCAGAAAAATCGCTTTTCCTGCCCCATTTTCCGCTTTTAAACCCGCTTTTACCGCATTTTCTACCTCAGATTTCAAAGATTTGGCCTGTTGAGTCATCCAAATTAACATCCAACTCAACATCAAAACGGCAATTAGTCCAAAAGTGGCGGCCAGTAATTCCTTGATCATTGGTACAAATGGACTAGGAGAAGCATCCACTTGCAAAAGGATTCCCCCTAGCAAAACACCGACCAAAACACTAGCGACTACTCCCGCACCAATACCACGATACACCCATGAGTTAAGTTGCGATCGACCGGATTTTTGTAAACAAGCGAGGACAATTCCCACCACTAAAGCGGCCTCGAAACCTTCCCGGAGAGTGATAATAAAAGTGGGTAAAGCGGAACTGAGATTCATAAGCTAGTCGATAAACTCTAGCTTTGATCCTAGCTCAAGCAAAATCCCGCAGCATCTTGCGAATTTCCAGATTGTGTAATTCTTCTTGTCCAATCATACCGCGAGCGAATTCTTCTAGGTAAATACTGGCATCTTCGACGGTTTCTAGGAGTGCTTTGTACAAATCAAGGGATTTTTTCTCATGATTGAGGCTCTCACTCAAGATTGCTTTGATATTATGTTCATAGCTTTCCTCGATGGGGGCAATTTTTAAACTAGGATGACCTTCTAAACCGGTGAGAATTTCCCCAACTTGTTGCGCGTGGGTGAGGGATTCCGTGGCCTGAGTCTGGAAAAATTGGACGATGGGGATGCGATGGGGACCTGTCACCATCAGGGAATAGTGGGTATAACGGACAACTCCTGCTAGTTCAAATTCCATGATTTCGTTCAGTTGTTCGATGGTTTTGTCTCTGTCTAGTTCTCGCATAGGATTCTCAATAATTTTTCTCTAATTGCAATTGTAGCTAATCCAGACTGGCTAAATGAATCTAAAAACCTTGTTGACTAATATCTTTAGGCTTTTTTGCCATTAAAAAAGTGCCAGATATTGGAGCAACCGGGGGGACATTTTAGGCACTTTTTCCCTGAAAATGCCTAAAATCCCACACCCCACGAAAAACCCTTTCAGCAAACCCTAGGTGCTGCAAAAAGACTTTAGCTGGGGGAATAGCAACTCAAGAGGTCATTAAAGGTTTCATTTTGTCTTAAACCATCGAAAACAAAGTTATTACGCGCTAATTCGCCGCAAATATCTGGTTCTATGTCTAGAGCTTCCCGTAAACAGTTGATCGCTTTTTGTTGTTGACCGAGGGCAGCATAACAGCAAGCGGCATTGTACCACGCATAGCGATCATCTTGATCGATTTTTAACGATTCTTCATAACAGGCGATCGCTTCTGTTAAACGCTGTAATTCCTGTAGGATCACACCCTGTTGATACCAGGACCAGTAATCTTGCGGTCGGATATCGAGGGCGGTACGATAATTAAATAAAGCCTCTTGGGGATTGCCCCAATCCCGGAAAGCGTCGCCGCGACGATACCAGGCCCAATAATCCCGGGGTCGCGCTCCCAAGGCCAGATCGTAGGAAGTAATAGCGCGTTCGTAATTTTTCAGCAATCGATAGGCCTCCCCTTGCCGGTAGGCCGCCCAATAGTCCCCCGGACTATGACTTAGGGCCCGTTGAAAACAAGCGATCGCTTTTTCGTAGTCCTTTAATTCCTGTAGATAAACACAACCTTGATCGTACCAAGCCCAATAGTTATCGGCCTTTACCTGTGCGGCGTTAGCGTAACTTTCAGCCGCTTCTTCATACATTCCCAAGTCTTCTAGTATCATACCCCTTTTGTACCATGCCCAATAATCATCTGGATAATATTCTAAGGCTTTTTCGTAGCTGATTAAGGCTCCAAAATAGTCCATTCTTTCTTTTAAAATATTGCCTTGGTCATACCAATCCCGATAGGTATCCGGACGGCATTCGAGCGCTCGATAGACAGTGAGTAGATAGTTCATAGTTATTAATCTTTAACGGAGGCAGGAGTCGGTCGTCAGGAGGCAGGAGAATTAAGAATGAGCATTAATTAGGGCTGGCTGAATAAATGTGAAATGTAGGCAAGGTAAGGGTTTTGTGGCTTTACGAGCGAAACAGGTGCCAGATTTTGAGAGAATCATGCTTCAAAACCTTGTGTCTTCATCGGCCCGCGTCCTGTAGGGGCGAAGCATTCGGGCAATAACCTATCGGTGAAACCGTAGATTTTCTATCCGAATGCTTCGCCCCTACTTTTTGCCGCAAACCCTAATTAGAGCCGTCAGTCTTATCAGTTATCAGTTACCAGTTATCACTGGGGGTGTTCAGTGAGCAGTGGCGGAAACGGCGATCGCAATTGATCGCCATTCCTAGTTATACTTTTAGAACAGATTCAGATCCGTTAAAGCGCCGAGACTGCTAGAGGAGACTAACTTGGCGAATTTGCCGAGAATTCCCGTTTTATAGCGTGGGGGCCGCGGTTGCCAATGGTTACGACGACGGGCCAATTCTTCCTCCGATACATTTAACTGCAAGAGACGCTGACGAGCATCAATAGTGATTTGATCCCCTTCCTCTACTAGGGCAATTGTACCACCCACCGCCGCTTCTGGAGCGACGTGACCGACCACCATGCCATAGGTTCCCCCGGAAAAACGACCATCGGTAATTAATCCCACGGAATCCCCTAAACCGGCGCCGATAATTGCCGAAGTGGGGGCTAACATTTCCCGCATACCCGGTCCGCCTACTGGTCCCTCGTAACGGACAACCACCACATCCCCGGCTTGAATTTTTCCAGCTAAAATTGCCTCTAAACAGGTTTCTTCCGACTCAAACACCCGCGCCGGTCCGGTGATGACTGGAGTTTTCACGCCGCTAATTTTGGCCACGGCCCCCTCTGTGGCCAGATTTCCTTTTAAAATGGCTAAATGACCCTCTTTATAGACAGGATTGCTAAAAGGACGGATAACGTCTTGGCCTGAGGGCGGTTGGTCGGGAATATCGGCTAAAATCTCGGCGATAGTCTGACCGCTAATGGTGAGGGCATCCCCGTGTAGTAAACCATTAACCAGGAGAATTTTCATCACTTGGGGAATACCGCCGGCTTTATGCAGATCCACGGTAACGTAACGCCCGGAGGGTTTAAGGTCGCAGATAACCGGTACACGCTGGCGGATGGTTTCAAAATCATCGATCGATAATTCTACCCCGATGGTGCGGGAAATGGCTAAAAGGTGCAGGACAGCGTTAGTGGAACCTCCCACCGCCATAATTACCGAAATAGCGTTTTCAAAGGCTTTACGGGTCAAAATTTGGCTAGGGAGAATCTGTTTTCTAACCGCCTCGACCAAAACCTTGGCCGATTCTTCGGTACTATCGGCTTTTTCCGCATCTTCGGCGGCCATGGTCGAGGAGTAGGGTAAACTCATCCCCATGGCTTCAAAAATGGAAGACATGGTATTAGCAGTAAACATTCCACCACAGGAACCGGCCCCGGGGCAAGCGTTGCGTTCAATTCCGATAAGGTCTTCTTCACTGATTTTACCGGCGCTGTACTGTCCCACGGCTTCAAAGGAACTGACCACGGTTAAATCGCAATCTTTGTAGCGCCCCGGTTTAATCGTGCCACCATAGACGAAAATAGCGGGAATATTCATCCGGGCCATGGCAATCATTGCCCCCGGCATATTTTTGTCACAACCCCCGATAGCGAGGACTCCATCGAGACTTTGACCATTACAGACGGTTTCAATGGAATCGGCGATTACTTCCCTAGAAACGAGAGAATATTTCATCCCTTCTGTTCCCATGGAAATCCCGTCGCTAATGGTGATAGTCCCGAAAAGTTGCGGCATTCCCCCCGCTAATCTCGTGGCTGCTTCGGCACGCATTGCTAAATCATTAATTCCCATGTTACAGGGGGTAATGGTGCTAAATCCGTTAGCGATGCCGATGATTGGTTTGCTAAAGTCCTCATCCCCAAAACCTACCGCTCTTAACATGGCCCGATTCGGACTGCGTTGGGTACCTTGGGTAACAATGCGACTTCTGTAGTTATCTGCCATAACTTTATCTTTCTCCAATGGCGGCTGATGTGTGCGATCGCTGCTCAAGTTCTCTAATCGCACCTTTATTTCTATTTTCTGACTTTTGGCCGCTCTGAGCAGGTTTTAGGACAGCCCATCTCTAAAGAAAATATAAAACTGTGGGAGTAATGAACTATTCCCCACCGCTTCGCCAAGGGGCGAGTTTCTGACGCTTCTTTGTCGATGGTGGTTGGTGCGGACGGTAATGATTTGGTAGTAGTGGCGTAGCCCTCTTGCTTGAAGTGTGTAAAATATTTGTCATAAAAACAATTGGCTCAAATCAGTTTTTAATGAAGCGGTGTTATCATTTTAGCATACTTAACTCAGATAAACCCTAAAGGCTCTCCTAGAGTAGTTATGTAAAAATAGTAACAATCAAGGAAGATATTGAGACTTAAAGTTATCTCAAAAAATAGTTAGAATCCTTGGTTTGACAAGAAGATAGAAACTGTTATAGGCTAAAAGACATAGCTCAAGCCGAGTCTAAACTTAACATTTTATTATATAGGAAGGGGTTATGCTGTCACTTCACTGGCAAAATTGAGATGCTTCCAGCAAATATTTAAGGTAAAATTAGATAGACTATCTCCAAAACTTAATTAACAATTAGGAAACTAAGTCAATGCTACAATCAGTTAAAGGCATTTATAGACAAGGAAAGATCGAGCTTTTAGAAACTCCCAATAACCTAGAAGAAAGTTCAGTTATTATCACATTTTTAGAAGATAAACCAATCCAAAAATATCCCAAATTAATGTGCTTTGGAATGTTCACGGGGGATTATCAATCTACAGAAGAAGATTTTTCATTCGCCGAATTTCAGGGCGATGCAGATGACCACTTAGATTGGTCTTAAACCGATGAAATATGTGCTGGATACTCACGCCTTAATTTGGTTTTTAGAAGGGAATCCCCGATTGGGAAAAAATGCCAAAACGATCCTTTCTGACCCGAACAGTGAATTAGTTTTACCGGCTATTGTTTTAGCTGAAGCGGCTTGGATTGTTGAGCGAGGCAGAACATCAATCCCTTCGGTTTTAGAATTATTTAGGGTTTGCTGAATAAATCTAAAAACCTTGTTGGATAGGGTTTTTAGACTTGTTTTCCCTCAAAAAGTGCCGACCTTTGGAGTGATTGGGGGGAAAATTCAGGTACTTTTTCCCTGAAAATTAGGTAATTGGCCACCTCAAAACCGGTAAAACCCCACACCCTACCCCCAGGAAAAACTTTTTCAGCAGACCCTAAGTAGTCGTGAAAAGCTTAACATGAGCAGGCGTTGGGTTTCATGTTTCAAACCAACCTACGTTCTTTATAGAGTTTGTCAGCGAAACGTTTTTTTTCTTAAAGTCCAGAAAAAGGGTTTCTCCGAGAAACCCGTTTTCTAGGTGACTTAGAAGGAGAGCTTAGACACTTAGATAAAGAAATTACCCACTGGAATGTTCCCTAAAGCTGGTAAAGTCCCAGTAAATCCAGTGATATTTACTAATAAATCATTGCTGGATTGGAAGCCAGCCGTGCTATCATTAATAACGAGATAAGTTCCAGCTATTGCACCGGTTGTTACCTGCACTAAGGCGGCACTATTAACCCCTAATCCTTGATTACCTGTAATCGCTCCATTAGCATCAGTAAATACCTGATTGATTAAATTCTGTAAAGTGGTGACGGTGCTATTAGCAGCGCGACTGAAACTACTAGGCGCATTCATGGGTAGTCCACCTTGAGTTAATAAGTCAATTTTATCACTATTGATGGCAAAATCTGTGATACGATCGCTTGTTGATATGGTAGATTGGCCAAATTGGAAGACGAAGGTATCTGCACCTAAACCACCGGTTAAAGTATCAATTCCCGCACGTCCATTGATTTGATTAATGCCACTATTTCCAGCGATTTTATTGTTACCGGCGTTACCTGTACCGTTAATATTATTACTGCCAATTAGTCTGAGATTTTCGACATTGTTGGGTAGGGTGCGAGTGAGAGTGCTTTGCCAAGTATCAGTAATGATAACTTCTCCTATTCCCCCTTCGGGATTGATGGTAGCATTAACGGGATTTGACAGGGTTACTGTAAAAGCTTCATCAGGTTCATTGAGGTTATCATTGAGGATGGGAATGCTAATAGTAGCGGTGGCAGTATTAGGTGCAATGGTGATAGTTCCAGTTTTGCTAGTGTAATCTACATTAGCGGTAGCGTTAATGGGTGCGGTGGTATAGTTGAAGGTAATTGGTTGTGGATTGGGGTTATCAACTGTGACGGTGAGGATGGCATTATTATCTTTACCTTCCACTACGGTGATGTCGTTGATGGAGAGTTGCGAGGTGACACTGGTATCGTCATTATTAATTGTTCCCGTGGCTGCGTTGGGAGTACCTATTGTATAACCTGTCCCCGCAGCAAGGGTTAAAATAACAGTTTCATCACTTTCTACTATTGTGTCAGCAGTGGGGTCAACGATTACGGTAGCAATCGCAGAATTAGCCTCGAAGGTGACACTGGTAGGAAGCAAAGTGTAATCGGTTCCGTTGGTTGCTGTCCCACCAATACTATAGTTAACCGTTAAGGGATTAGTTGTATCTCCTGTACGAATGAAGATATAGATGAGATTACTTGTCCCGTCTTCAGTAACACTACTAGGAGAAATCGCAAGAGTAATACTAGGAAGTATGAGATCATCATTCGTAATTGTCCCCGTAACTGGAGTAGTCGTACCTATCGTATAATCAGTCCCCGCAGTGAGGGTTAAAGCGACGGTTTCATCCGCTTCAACTATGGTATCCGCAGTGGGGTCAACTGTTACCGTCGCAGTGGATGAACCAGCAGCAAAGGTGACACTGGTGGGAATAGAAGCGTAATCGGTTCCATTGGTTGCTGTCCCTTCAACTGTATAGTTGACAGTTAAAGAATTAGTGGTTACTCCGGTGCGGGTGAAGGTATAGACTAAGTTAGTTGTCCCATCTTCGGTAACACTACTAGGAGCAACCGCAAGGGTAATACTGGGAAGAGTAGGACTAGAAACATAGCTAAAATAACTAGCAGTTAGACTTAATGCTGTTTGATTACTGATATAAGCAATCAGTTCATCTGCTTCGTTTCCTGGTTTGTTGATGTAGAGCTTAGTAGTGGAACCAGAAACTGTTAAGAGATAGTCACTACTTGAACCCCGTAGCTGAATTGTGTCATCAATGGTGCTAAAGTCGGCAATTGTAGCGTAGTCGCTAGTACCTTCAGTAGTTGTCAAACCGTCATCGTAGAAGGTCTTTGTAGTATCTGCAAGGATAAAGCGATCGTTTCCTGAACCTCCTACTAAATCATCAGATTCTCCTGTACCGCCATCTGTTCCTTGTAGGGTGTCATTCCCATTACCACCATAAAGATCATCATAACCATCTCCACCATTGAGGACATCATTACCATTCTCTCCATAAATGTAGTCACTACCAGCATTACCTGAAATCGTATCATTACCCTCTCTACCATAGAGGTAGTACTCATTAGCTGTACCGCCAAAAATGACATCATTATAATCAGTTCCCTTAAACCCTTCAAAACTCTCAATCGAAGTAAAGGTATCAGTTTCCGTACCGACAGTAATCGTTCCACTCCCAGCGGTGTCGTAGGTCATGGTTAAACCACTACTACCATAGCTGTAGTCAGCATGATAGCGATCACTACCAGCACCACCATTTATCGTGTCATTATTGCCTTCATCGCTGGTAAAGTAATCATCTCCTGCATCACCATTGAGGAGATCATTACCACCACCATCATAAAGATAATCATTACCAGCACCCCCATTCAGGACATCATTCCCATTCCCTCCATAAATGTAGTCAGTACCAGCATTACCTGAAATGGTATCGTTACCACTTCCACCATAAAAATATTCAGAGTAACCTCCTCCTGTACCGCCAAAAATGACATCATTGTACTCAGTTCCCTCAAACCCGTTAAAACTCTCAATCGAAGTAAAGGTATCAGTTTCTGTACCAACAGTAATCGTCCCACTCCCGGTAGCAGTGTCGTAGGTCATGGTTAAACCGCTACTAGCATAGCTGTAGTCAGCCTCATAGCGATCAATCCCACTACCACCATTTATCGTGTCATTACCTGCATCATTGGTAAAGTCATCATTCCCTAAATCACCATTGAGGACATCATTCCCACTACCACCATAAAGTTCATCATTATCAGCACCCCCATTGAGGACATCATTCCCATCCTCTCCATAAATGTCGTCACTACCAGCATTACCTGAAATAGTATCGTTACCACTTCCACCTTTGAGTCCACCATAATAATAATAAGATTCACTTTCTGTCCCGCCAAAAATGACATCATTATACTCAGTTCCCTTAAACCCGTTAAAACTCTCAATCGAAGTAAAGGTATCAGTTTCCGTACCGACAGTAATCGTCCCACTCCCGGTAGTGGTATTGTAGGTCATGGTTAAACCGCTACTAGCACTACTGTAGTCAACCTCATAGCGATCAGTCCCACTACCACCATTTATCGTGTCATTACCCGCATCGTTGGTAAAGTAATCACTTCCATCCCCACCGTCAAGAGAGTCATTCCCATTACCTCCATAAATATTATCGCTTCCCCCCAGACCACTTAAAGTATCATTGCCATCTAACCCAAAAATATTATCACCCCCAGATGTACCCGTAATACTATCATTCCCATTAGTCCCCGTAAAATCCGCCTGTTCTACTTGAATAATTTCCCCATTTACTATAATTGTTGTCTGGTCATTCTCTGCTCGTAAAGCGTCTAAGGTTGCCACATCCAGACTATTTCCCCGCACCAACTCCGCAAAAATTGCCCCCTCATCTCCGGCGCTATCCACCTGATTAACTTGAGCATCCACATAATGCCCAATTTCTTCTAAAATTACATTAACTATCGCTGCTGACGAGGCCGTATTTAAAAAAGATGCTGATAGATAAATCTTATTCGTACTGCTGGAATATGCACCATTCGCCGTCCCTAAAACTTCATCACTGAGTACCTCAATCGGGGGAATTTGACTAAAATTTCGACTTTGCCACTGCTGTCGTAATTGCGTCGCTTTAACCACATCATAACTTGTGCCAAAAGCGGTTTCTAAATTCGCCCAAAAACCATCAGATTGAGCGAAATTAAACAAAACATCGTCAACAGCAGGAAGAATCGGCAACAGGGTAGAAGTCATGACAGTAACAGCAAAAGTTTATTGATAAAAATTTTCGCACAACAAGCGCAAATCTTTCAAGACCCCTGTAACAGAAATTAACATTTATACAGAAAACGGGTTTCTTGAAGAAACCCGTTTTCTAGATATTAGGATAAGATTATTGGATTCTTGCCAAAGACTGCTTAAATTCTGCGAGAGAATTAGCGGTAGCTGCTAATTTTAGTAGCTCTTCTAAGATAGTAGGGTTAGTCATTTTGCCGATTATCTCTTCAATTTCTGAAGAAATCTGTCCAAACCGCACAGTTAAAACTGTTTTTATGTCATCGCGGCTTTTTTCTAACGCGCCAATTTCCTTACCAATTTCCTTACCGATTTCCCTACCGCGTTCTATTCCTCGTAACTCCCCAATTTCCTCACCAATTTTCCTTCCCCGTAACTCCATATTACTCATTAAAGGCATGGTTCTTTCCTCCTCAAATTGTTTGATTTTACTTTCTAAACTTGACTGTAATTTAGTTGATAGAGTCATCATTGTGTCGATGATTTCAAACAGTTTACTAAGTAAGGTAGGTATTACCCACACTACTTATTTATGATGATACTAAAAGACTTCCTACACTCCTCAAAAGAATTTACTATAAGTGCGGCTTTTAACATCTCTTCTAAAACCGAAATAACTGAAGCATCATTGAGACATTGTCCAATATCTTCAGGGATATCGCCTAGTCGGTTTTCCAAAACTTTTTTCACAAAATCACGAGCATTTTCTAACGCTCCAATTTCCTTACCGCGTTCTATTCCTCGTAACTCCCCAATTTCCTCACCAATTTTCCTTCCTCGTAACTCCATATTACTCATTAAAGGCATGGTTCTTTCCTCCTCAAATTGTTTAATTTTACTCTCTAAACTTGACTGCAATTTAGGGGATAAAGTCATCATATTGTCGATGATTTCAAACAGTTTAATTATCTGTTCCCTCTCGAACTCCTTTTCATATAATCCCCTGATTAACCTCCACTTCCACTGTTCCCGTTCTGGCAGCTTCCCAGTAGTCGCTTTTGTTTTCAGGTGTGCCATGACTATTATAGCAAAGGGATTGCTACTTGCTTCTAGTTCTGACCAGCTTTCCTCATAGTCCAGTAATTTGACTGTTGGGAATTTAAGACTCACTTCACAACCAGCGATACTATAATTATAGGAATCTGGTCGCCAATTTACTCGTTCATCTCCTAATATAGCGAGACTGATAACCGGTTTCTGATACAAATCAAAGGCACGATAGTTATAAATATACATCCTCTGAGGGAAATTTTCTTCGTATTGGCTTTGAATTTCAATATGAATCAAAATCCAGACTTCTTCACCCCTGAGTAACCAGACTTTATAGAGTTTGTCAGCAAAACGTTTTTTTGTCTTTGCTGAAGCGGTAATCCGTTTGAGTTCTTTTTCTAGGGATTCGGGAATTTGTGTCCAATCAATCAATTGGTGAACTTCAGGAAAAAAGAAGTATAAAAACGCTTCAAAATATTCGCTTAATGCTTCTTTCCAGGGTTCATCATAATTGGCGGTTGTTGGGTTCATTGGAGAAGAAAATTACTGAGACTATTGTTCTAAAAGTTGATGCAACTCATCAAAAGAATTAACGGTTAATGCCGATTTCAGTAACTCGTCTAAAATCGATAATACAGCAATTTTATCCACAGCTTGCTCAATGTCTATTGGAATGTCACCCAATCGCATTTTCAGCACCGTTTTAATATAGTTACGAGCCTTTTCTAACGCGCCAATTTCCTTACCAATTTCCTTACCAATTTCCTTACCGATTTCCTTACCCTGTTCTATTCCTCGTAACTCCATATTACTCATTAAAGGCATGGTTCTTTCCTCCTCAAATTGTTTGATTTTACTCTCTAAACTTGACTGTAATTCAGGGGATAAAGTCATCATTGTGTCGATGATTTCAAATAATTTAATTATTTGTTCCCTCTCGAACTCCTTTTCATATAATCCTCTGATTAACCTCCACTTCCACTGTTCCCGTTCTGGCAGCTTCCCAGTAGTCGCTTTTGTTTTCAGGTGTGCCATGACTATTATAGCAAAGGGATTGCTAAGTAGGGAGACACAATTATTTGTAGGATGGGTTAGTGGTAGCGTAACATAATCTGGCGTTGGGTTTCATGCTTCAACCCAACCTACGTTCATCTTATATTTAATTCCACTCACCCACTTACTTGCTTCCAATTAGTCACTGATAACTGATAACTGATAACTGATAACTGATTAGTTGGTGAACTTCGGGAAAAAAGAAGTATAAAAATGCTTCAAAATACTCGGTTAATGCTTCTTTCCAGGGTTCATCATAATTGGCGGTTGTTTGTTTCATTATGACAATTTTAGTGGGTTGTTGTCAGAAGGCGATCGCTAACATAAGAACTAAGCAGTTAAAGTATTTAACCAATTGATTAAATCTTCAACCGTAGAGAAGTCGAATAAAGCTTCTCCTAATACTTCGACATCATCAATACTTAACTCCATAATTTTAGTTTCTAATGAAGAATTAATCTCCCCTAACTTGCGTTTAAGTTGACGAAGAATCAATGTCTTTTCCCGTTCAATACCTTGTTCGATACCTTGTTCGATACCCCGTTCAATACCTTGTTCGATACCCCGTTCGATACCTTGTTCAATACCTTGTTCGATACCCCGTTCGATACCTTGTTCAATACCTAGTTCAATACCTTGACGCATCCAACTGGTGGTAATTTGCATAACTCCCTCCTGTACAGGTTCACTAAATGTGCTAATCTCTTCTTGAAATTGTCTCTCTTCCACCGCATTAAGATTGAGATATGTATCAATAAATCCGGAAATTAATTGCATTCTCGCCGCATCTAACCTTAAAGTAATTAACAAGCGCAGACATTCCGCTTTTACCTTGGCTCGCTCTTTCTCGGCAATGTTCATCTTCGCCATCAAGGCTGAAGCAACAGGATTCGGTTGATTAAGAAAATCTCGCCAATTTAATCGATTTAACTGCACTACTTGATAGTTAAATTCTAATACCTTAAAATCGGGAAAATCAACCACATACTGACTAATCGCTTCTCTTTTTGGCTTTGAATAAGAAAAAATTACAATCGGATAAATCGGGAGGACAAATTTCTCATGAAAGCGAGCAAAATAAGTAAACATTCGCCGGTTAAACCACTTTCGAGAACTTTCCTGCGCCTCTACATGAATCAGAAAAAAAGATTCTTTTCCTCGAAACTTAACCTGTGCTACTAAATCGCTTTCATACCTTTCTCCTTCCGTGACATCGGTAAATACTTCTTTGTCTAAAAAAGTAATCGATTCCCTATCTAAATAATCCATCAATTGAGGAAAAAATAACTCAATAAATTCGACAAAAAAGGTGGAGATTAACTCCTTAAATAAGCGGTCATGGTCAATATTATTAGTCATGTAATATCATCTTAACTAATCTCAGCGGTGAATGACTACCAGAAAATAACAACTCTTTGATTCTAACAAGTTTAAGGTTACTTGACAAGACTTACGGTAAAAGTGGACATTAAATCAATAAAAGTGGACAAAAGTGGAGCGGGTTAGCTCACTCTTAGGGTGTGTTAGCATTAGCGTAACGCACCGTATAAGTCTGTATAATACGCTACAAATTTTTTCCAACAGGCGATCATCAGAAATCCAGAAAACGGGTTTCTCAAAGAAACCCGTTTTCTTGGGCGACAAACCAGAATTATTCAGGTTTGATTAACTGATTTAAATAGCCTTGAAAATCTGAGATTGAGTCAAGAGTAATCGCTTGTCTGTGGAGATTTTTTAGAAGAGAAGTGTCTTTAACTTGGCTAATCTCATCAACCAGTTCAGAAGGCACATTCTCAAAGCGAATCTCAAGGGCATCAATGACAGATTCTCGAGCTTTTTGAATCATCCCCTTTTCCATTCCCATTCTTTCAACACTGGTAATATAAGGCATTCTTTTTTCCTCCTCGTACTGATTTAATTCCTGTTGAAACTCTTGTTCTAATTCAGTGGGTAAGCTCATCAGCCAATCGATAAACTTAAAGAGGTTGATAATATCCTCTCGTTGATAACCCTGTTCGTACAACCGTTTAGTTAATGCTAATTTCGCTTCTTTGCGCTTTTTTCGGTTTTGCCGAGTTTCTAAAGCTTGGAGATGCGCCATCACGACTGTAGCAAAAGGATTGCGGCTGGCTGCTAAAGCTGACCACTGCTGCTTAAATTCTAGCAACTTGACGACCGGAAAGCGAAAACTCACTTGACAATCAAATAACTCACGTTCAAATTGATTGGGTCGCCAAGAAGCATTATCATCACCTAAAACTGCCAAACTCGCTACTGAACGCCTGTAACGATCATAAATGCGGTAGTAATAGACAAACATCCGTTCAGCAAAGTCAATTTCTCGCTGACCCTGGATTTCTATGTGGATTAAAACCCAGGTCTCTTCTCCCGCAAGACGATAAATTTTCACCAACTTATCGACGAGACGTTTGCCTAACTCAGCATCCCGCACCACTTGTTGAAGTTCTTTGTCGAGAAATTCAAAGCCTTGATTCCAATCAATACCCGCGTGAGCTTGAGGAAAAAAGAAGGAAACAAAGTCTTCAAAGTAGATTTCTAAGACATCTTTCCAAGGAGTATCAAAATCAGTATTTGGGTTAGTCATTTCAGTTATCAGTTATCAGTTCTCTTGAACCACCGAAGCAATTTTTGTGATATACTGTACTTACAATCGCAGAAAACGGGTTTCTTAAAGAAACCCGTTTTCTCCAAAAGGCGAACGCTAATGTCAAAGCTAGGCAGTTAAAGTATTTAACCAATTGATTAAATCTTCAACCGCAGAGAAGTCGAATAAAGCTTCTCCTAATGCTTCGACATCATCAATACTTAACTCCATAATTTTAGTTTCTAATGCAGGATTAATCTCCCCTAACTTGCGTTTAAGTTGACGAAGAATCAATGTCTTTTCACGTTCGATACCGCGTTCAATACCGCGTTCAATACCTTGTTCGATACCTTGTTCGATACCTTGTTCGATACCTTGACGCATCCAACTGGTGGTAATTTGCATAACTCCCTCCTGTACGGGTTAACTAAATGTGCTAATCTCTTCTTGAAATTGTATCTCTTCGACCGGATTTAGATTGAGATAAGTATCAATAAATCCAGAAATTAATTCCATTTTCGCCGCATCTAACCTTAAAGTGATTAACAAGCGCAGACATTCCGCCTTAACCTTAGCTCGCTCTTTGTCTGCAATAGGGTGATCCAGAAAACGGGTTTCTTCAAGAAACCCGTTTTCTATTCAATCTCCTGACTCCTAACTCCTAACTCCTAACTCCTAACTACTGATTACTGATAACTGATCACTGATAACTGAAAAGTTACGCTAATCTTTAGATAAATTGCGAGAAACATACCAAGTAAAACCGCCGCCGATAACTGCCATAACTGCTAAAGCTAATAATACCGGTCGGAGTCCGAATTGAGTTTCGGCGATACCCGCGACAGCTAAGGGTAAAGAGAGGGCAATATTAACGGCATTATTTTCTAAACCAAAGACTTTACCGCGCATTTCGGGGGGTGTATCTGCCTGTAGGGTAGTTTGCATGGGAACCCCGACTAAAGCGGCAAAAATCCCTAATAAAGCCGTCATAGCGAAGGCTAAAATTAAACTCTTTGTTGCTAGGGATAAACCGATTAAAGCTGCCGCCATACCCAGGGAACCCCAGAGACTTAATCGGGTGTGGGAGAATTTTTGACCCCAATAACCCAAAGTAATGGCACTAACTGCCATTCCCGCACCACAGGAGGCTAATAAAAAGCCAAATTGAGAGGCTTTTAACCCGGGTAGTTTTTCGGCCATACTGACAGCTAATACTGATAGAGCAGCAAAAATACAGAATAAGATGACTAATTGAATTAGAGCGTTACGAACTTTATGATTTTTGTTGAGGTAACGAATGCCGTCGCGGATATCTTCCCAAACATGGGGCTGTTCTGCGGTAGGAATAATATATTTTTCGCTAGTTCGCAGGATAATTAGAATTAAACCGGCAATTATATAAAAACCACCGACAATCATCACTTTTCCTAAGTTAAATTGTCCGGCTCTAGTGCCGAAAATGCTATCAGCAAAAGCTAATAGAGGTTCACCGATGGCAAAACCGATAATTAATACCGCCATGGTGGTTAAAGTGCTGAGGGAATTAGCGGGTAGAAGATGACGACGTTTTACTACTAATGCCAGGGTAGATTGTTCGGCAGGGGCAAAAAATTGGGTTAAGGTGGAGACAAGAAAAGTAATGACTAACAACAGGAAAAAACCGAAGGGTAAGTTAAATTCTCCCTGTAACCGGTAATGCCAATTTCTTAAACCGTCAGGCAACCAACCGAGGGGAACGGCTAAAGTTTGCTCGCGCACTAACCACAATAATAGGGGAATAACGAGGACAAAAGCCCCGCGTAAAAGGTTAGAAATAACTAAAACTTGTTTTTTTAACCATCTATCAACATATACACCCGCCACCGAACCCACTAACACCGCCGGAATTGTATTAGCAATCATTATCGCCGATACCCAGCCACTAATCGACTGATCGGCTTTTTGGTAATGGGTGGCAATTAGGGATATCATCAGGACTAAATAGAATTTATCCGCTAATTGGGAAAAAATTCCCCCCGCCCAGAGAATGAGAAAGCGCGGGTTTTTTAGCACTGGGGCAAAACCCTGACTGGGATTGGATTTGGGCGCACGTTTAGGCAAGCGGTTCATGGTTTCTGCGTCGGATTGCCTCGGTGAGGAATCGGAAGAATTAAAAACAGGAGTGGAGGAGGCGCTAGACGTAGCGTCGTCAGTTTCTGAGTCAAACAGTTGCATTATGATGATTTTTGCTATCTGTTTAAAATTCTAAGGGAGATAAACCCTCAACTAATGCCGAGGAGCGAAAAGTTTTTCCCAGATGATATTGAGTATAGCTGCGCAGCAGGCGATCGAGGTTAATCCAAGCTAGTTCTGAGGTAAGGTTTTCTTCTGGGGGAAAATCTGTTTTTCCTAGGCATTGCAGTAATTGCAGTTCTTGCAACGTCAGTTTACTATCGATTTTGGGCGGGTTGATTGTTTCTGTTAGGGCAGCTAGATCTATTATTCCCCCTGCCTCGAAACTAAATCCTAGGCAATTGTTCCCAATTAAAGCTTTTCCCGTCAACAGGCAGTTATGGACTTGCGGCACTAAGCCGGCAATTATTAAGAAATGAAAAATTGCTTGACAAAGGTAGGGAAGTATGTATTCATTCTCGTCGAGGACTTCAATTCTGGCCAGATGGCTGCAGATTAACTCGTATAATTCCCTCTGGGGTTGTTCGCTCAGTGCGATCGCCAAAACCAGTTCGCAGAGGTATTGACTAACGGTGAGTTTGGCGAGATTTTGACTTAATTTGGGATAAGATTCGATAGTTTCAGCTTGAACGACCTTATCTAGGGATTTTCCTGCGACTATTAACAGATTATTGACCACAAATAGTTCACTTCTACCCCGCAGGGAAGATTTATACTTGCGCGCACCGGGAGCGATGGCTCTAATTAAACCATATTCGGCGGTCAAAATAGTTAAGAGGCGATCGGCTTCTCCGAAGGCCATTCCTTGTAGATTGATTCCAGTAGCTTGATAGGTACGAGACATCATTTAATAATTAACTAGCTAATTGTCTCCCCAAGAAGACTTGAGCTAATCACCAAGCGCAGGGGAATCAGTCAGGACTATGGAGGTTAGCGGACTCGAACCGCTGACATCCTGCTTGCAAAGCAGGCGCTCTACCAACTGAGCTAAACCCCCGATCTGGTTTTTAGGACACTTTCGTTATCATAACCTATAGTGAAAAATATTACAAGTTAATTTTTCCCTTACTTGCCATGTCTTATCTAGTCGCCACTTTTTACCAGTTTGTGGCTTTGTCAGATTATCGTCAAAAACAGCCAGAAATACAAAAATACTGCCAAGAAAGAGGAATTAAAGGAACTATTCTGCTGGCAGCCGAGGGGATTAACGCAACGATCGCAGGGAACCGTCAAGCGATCGCCGAGGTGATTAGTTGGTTAAAAACCGATACTCGTTTAGCTAATCTAGAAGTGAAAGAGTCTGTTTGTGATTATTTGCCCTTTCAACGCTTAAAAATTCGCTTAAAAAAGGAAATTGTGACTTTTGGTCAAGCCAAGGCTAATCCTCTCGAAAAAACAGGAATTCATCTCAAAACTGAAGAGTGGAACCAATTGCTGAAAGAGCCGAACGTGGTAGTTATCGATACTCGTAATAATTATGAAGTGGCGATCGGTACTTTTGCGGGAGCGCTTAACCCAGAAATCCAGCATTTTCGCCAATTTCCTGAGTATATTCAGGAAAATTTTGATAGTATTAATGATAAAAAAATAGCTCTTTTTTGTACGGGAGGAATTCGCTGTGAAAAGGCGGCAGCTTTTTTATTAAATCAAGGCTTTTCTCAAGTTTATCAGCTAGAGGGAGGTATTTTGAAATACTTAGAAGAAGTTAGTGCCGATCAGAGTCTTTGGCAAGGAGAATGTTTTGTTTTTGATCAAAGAGTAGCACTAACAGCTAATCTAGAGGTAGGACATTATGAAATGTGTCCCGCTTGCGGTCATCCCATCGATGAACAAGATAAACAGTCCCCCAATTACCGAGCAGGAATATCTTGTCCCTATTGTAGTTAATCTTATCCTATCGTCCCGCTCTCATCTCCCTACTTTTCTAGTATCTGGTTACTTTTTCTTGCGGATTTGTGTACCAGAAATCATGTCATGAAGGGCGCGTTTTTTCTTTGTCCAGGCTGCCAGTAAAAAGCCCAAATATAAGGGAGCAGTGGAGAGATATTTTAGTAAGTAGCGGCGATTTGCTCTTGCAAAAGATATGCGTCTTCCTTCCCTATCGGTGACGGATAAATCAAAAAACATTTTACCAATAGTTGCTTTAAAAAGATATTCTAATAAAACATAATATAACCATTTAATAACTATTCCTAAACCAAGAGCAGTCAGGATAGCAATATGTTCGTGAGTAAAGTTAATTTTGGCTTGAATATTATAAACAATTGCCGCTACAAATAAAGCAAACCCGATAATTGTTGTTCCAGCTGCACTTAATCCCGCTGCATAGTAAACCCACATTTCTTTGGGAATATCAAAATCAAGATTTAAGTCTTGAAAAGTTGACCATTGTTGTAAGCGAAAACAGATATAACCACCTAATAAAGCGGCGATAATAAGAACGATAAAAGAATCAATTAAAGAGGCTTTGAAACGGAGCCAAAACCCAGCATAACTGGGAGAAATTGCAGCGATTAAAGAAATAAGTGCCGGATTGGGAATAGGAATAATTTTAGGTTTTTCAGGAGAAGAATTTTTAGTTTTTTTAGTTTTTTTAGTTTGATGGGGATTGGCTTTAATATCAGTAATAATTTTTAGCAAAGTTTTGGTATTTTTCGGTCGTTCAATAGGTTTTTCTGCCATTAAATTATCGATAAAATCTGCTAATCGAGAAGGGATATTTGGTGCATATTTACGCCAGTTAAATTCATTGGTATTAATGTTATAAATTTTTGGATCACTGGGTTCTTTACCGGTTAACAAAAAGACGAAAGTTTTGCCCAAAGCATAAAAGTCTGATTGGGGGACAGAGTGACCAAGAGATTGTTCAGGAGGAGCATATCCGGGGGTATAAATTCCTGTATTTTTACCTCCTGCTAGGACGGTTTTAGTCACCTGTCGCGCTGCCCCAAAATCAATTAAAACTAATTGACCATCGGGTTTTAAGATAATATTAGAAGGTTTGATATCACGATGATAGAATTTATGTTTATGAACTTCGTGAAGAATATTGGCTAACTGAGTTAACCAATCCAAAGCGAGATTATAATCAATCGGTTTAAATCCTCTTTGTTTTTGATATTCTTCTAAGTCAATACCAGCAATTTTCTCCATAACTAAACAGTGTAAAGCAGTTTGACTCTCCCGGGGATGATAAATAAAATAGTTTTCTCCTTTGGGAATACCGGGGTGATTTAATTGTTTTAAAAGATTGGCTTCCTGTTGAAATAAATCAATAGCTTTGCTAGAATCGTAGGTAAGAACTTTTAATACTTTGGGTATTTTACGTTCATCTATCACTTCATAGGTATTACCAAATCCACCTTTGGCACTCAATAAATTTGTGACTCGATATTTACCATTTAAAAGCAAGTCGGAACCACAGGATTGACAGTAACGACTCTCCGTGATACTTTTCGGTTTGGGACAATGAGGATTAATACAAAAACTCATGGATTTTATTGGTAGATTACAAAATAAACTTGATGATTAAAATATTCACCGATATATTTAAGGTTTATTGCCAAGAAAAAAGCCGCGCAATCCCAAAGTTACCACGGCACTTAAAAAAGCCACAACCATGGGGATAATCAGGGATTTAAACCCTTTCAAGTCAGCAATATCTTTAACTAAGATTGCATAATTATCTTCAACTTTTTCTAGTCGTTTATCCATTGTTTCGACTTTCTGATCAAGAGTTTTAATATCTCCTTTGATTTCTGTGACTTCCACCTTTAAATCATTAACATCTTTTTGGAGACTGTCAAATTTTTGATCCATATCTCTTTGGAGATTGTCGATTTTCTGATCCACATCTCTTTGCAGGGTGTCAAATTTTTGATTAACATCTCTTTGGAGAAAGTCAATTTTTTGATTAACCTCTTTAATGCTATCTTTAATTTCTTTCAGGACAGATTCAAGGGAATAGGTAACGGTTTCGCTAGTTTGTGTCATAATTAAAACCCTCTTACAGATAACTATTTTATTGAAATAAAAAATTAAGGTTTGTTGCCAAGAAAAAAGCCGCGCAATCCCAAAGTTACCACGGCACTTAAAAAAGCCACAACCATGGGGATAATCAGGGATTTAAACCCTTTCAAGTCAGCAATATCTTTAACTAGGATCGCATAACTATCTTCGACTTTTTCTAGTCGTTTATCCATTGTTTCGACTTTCTGATCAAGAGTTTTAATATCTCCTTTGATTTCTGTGACTTCCACCTTTAAATCATTAACATCTTTTTGGAGACTGTCAAATTTTTGATTAACATCTTTTTGGAGACTGTCAAATTTTTGATCCATATCTCTTTGGAGATTGTCGATTTTCTGATCCACATCTCTTTGCAGGGTGTCAAATTTTTGATTAACATCTCTTTGGAGAAAGTCAATTTTCTGATTAACCTCTTTAATACTATCTTTAATTTCTTTCAGGACAGATTCAAGGGAATAGGTAACGGTTTCGCTAGTTTGTGTCATAATTAAAACCCTCTTACAGATAACTATTTTATTGAAATAAAAAATTAAGGTTTGTTGCCAAGAAAAAAGCCGCGCAATCCCAAAGTTACCACGGCACTTAAAAAAGCCACAACCATGGGGATAATCAGGGATTTAAACCCTTTCAAGTCAGCAATATCTTTAACTAGGATCGCATAACTATCTTCGACTTTTTCCAGTCGTTTATCCATTGTTTCGACTTTCTGATCAAGAGTTTTAATATCTCCTTTGATTTCTGTGACTTCCACCTTTAAATCATTAACATCTTTTTGGAGACTGTCAAATTTGTGATTAACATCTTTTTGGAGACTGTCAAATTTTTGATCCATATCTCTTTGGAGATTGTCGATTTTCTGATCCACATCTCTTTGCAGGGTGTCAAATTTTTGATCCACATCTCTCTGAAAGTAATCTATTTTCTGACCCATATCTCTTTGGAGAGAGTCAATTTTCTGATTAACCTCTTTAATACTATCTTTAATTTCTTTCAGGACAGATTCAAGGGAATAGGTAACGGTTTCGCTAGTTTGTGTCATAATTAACAACCTCTGGTCGATAGGGACAAATACAATTAGGTTATACTGAAAAAGTTTTTCGTTGGTGTGGGGTGTGGGGTTTTACCCATTTTCAGGGAAAAAGTCCCGGAATTTTCCCTCTGATCACTCCAATGGCTGGTACTTTTTGATTTGAAAAAAGCCTAAAGATATTATCCAACAAAGTTTTTAGATTTATTCAGCCAGCCCTAATTATTCCCCTATTGCCTATTGCTAGGGACTAAGGACGATTTCGCTACTGGAAAATTTCCATTGTGGCCAGAGAGCGGTTATGGTAATTTAAGAAAGCGATCGGGGAACTCTCACAGGGAAGATCCCGACCCTAGCCAGGGAGTGCCTGTTTAACCGTCTGTCCTATGTACAAGTCTATTACTGTTTTAACGCTGCTGACGGGAATTATCGCCGTTGATGTGGTTTTAGCTCAATCCACTGTTAATCTTCCTATTGCAGTTCAACAGGGAGAATCCTACGAGGGATTATTGACTAGAGCATCGCAATTAGCGGAGAAAACTATCATCAGTCGTTTTAATCAACAACAGGGTCTTAATAAAATTGATTTATTAATAACGGCCGAAAAATCAGGAGCGATCGCACCTTTGCTCTCGGTGAAGGTGTCCCGTCAAGATTGGTTTGGCCATCCCAATATTCAACGCTGGGGGAATGTTTTTCCCTTTGGCAAAGATCTCCTCGGTTTTAGCTCTCCCGCACCCGTCGTCACCCCGAAAAGTCCCCCCGCTGCCGTTAATCCCACACCATCTCCAGCACCATCTCCCGGCGCTACCACTCCTCCTCCTCCCCCTGCTTTACCCTTCGAGGATGAGCCGAATAATGCTCCCCCAATCCCCATTCCTAACCAAAGATTAACCACTCCAGCTAATCGTTAATCGATAGGAAAAGGAGGGGATTTCGGCCGATATATTGACTTTTAAGTGGCAAAACGAGGCTGAAACCAGTCTAGGGGAAAAATATCATCTTCTTGGACGATTTCTGTCCAACCGGTGACGCTCTCAAAACAAGTCCCCGTCAAGTTAGCACCCCTCAAGTCCGCTCCCTGTAGATTTACCTCTTGTAACCGCGCTCCCGCTAGATTAGCACCCCCTAAATTGGCCCCGCGTAAATCACTACCCGTCAGACGTGCCTCGCTAAAATTAGCCCTTTCTAAATTAGCCCCCTGAAAGTCCACCTCTTTAACAAAAGAGCCGCTAAAATTGGCTTCCCTTGCGGAAATCTGACGACATTTAGCCCCACTTAACCGCGCTTCCTGCAAATTGGCCCAATTGAGATTGACTTTATCTAGGGTTGCCTCCAAGAGATTAACTAAGTATAAATTCGCCCCGCATAAATTCGCCCCGCATAAATTCGCTCCCCGGAGATTAGCATGGGAAAGATCCGCCCCACTTAATCGCGCGTTACGCAGGTTTGCCTGTACCATAAAGGCCCCGGTGAGATTAGCTTTGGTTAAGTCCGCTTCCACTAATTGCGCTTGACTTAATTTGGCATAGGTTAAATTCGCCCAATTTAAACTCGCTCCCCGCAGATTTGATTTAGTCAGAAAAGAGCGACTCAAATTAGTTCCGCGCAAATTGGCCGCAGCAAAATTGACAGCGATTAGAGTCACTTGTTGTAGATCTAGACTCATCAAGTCAATGGCTAAAAAATCCCGCTCTCCTTGTTCGTAGAGTCTTAGTAACTGATTAACTTTCATCTCCCTTCTTCTACTTATAAGATGGTGGTTAAGAAGTAATCAACAAAAGCACCTAAAAACTTTGTCCGATAACTCACTCTGCTTTTAGATGAGCAATTTATCAGGCTCTCTTTTGAGTTTATGTAAAGTTTTTTGTCGATTTTTTAAGAGAAGATAACGCGAACAGCAAGTTAATTTTCATCATAGTTAAGTAGCTTGGCTAAAACAGTTGCACTGGTTTTTCCAATTCTACCCCAGTCCATCGGGTAATTAGTATCTAACACTACTCTTGTTAAAAAACTTATCTATTGTTTAAACTCGATTATATTTAACCCAGCCAATTATCCCTATTTTCTCGGATCAGGGCAGTGGAGCCGAGAGGACTTTCAGGGTATTTTTACTCAAATCAATAGAGACGTTGCCCAGCAACGTCTCTACAAAAGTGGTATTTAATCAAGCTACTCAGAAACAGACAGAGGGGAAACCTTTTGGGCTTGAGCGAGATAGTACCATCCCGACGGGACAAATACCAGTGCGCTTAAGGTGGTTCCGATCACCCCGATGGAAATACAGATAGCGAGGGGTTCCCAAAAAGCGCCGCCGTAGAGGAATAATGGCACAAATCCCGTCACGGTGGTTAAGGTAGTGGTAAGAATGTGACGGGTGGAAGCAATGACCACTTCCCGGATTGCCTTGCGTTGGCGTTGAAGATGGGGGGGTAAAGCTTGTAAAGCCGCTACCACGACAATAGAATCATTAACGGAAACCCCAACTAAGCCGATAGTGCCTAAAATGGACATGAATCCCAAGGGATATTCAAATAACCAGAGGGAAAATAAGGCTAGTCCAATTGAACTAATACCGACGACAGTAACTAGGGCAGCAAGACGGAAGGAGTTAAAAGAAAGAACAAGGGTTGATAGCATTAGAATCGCCAAGACTCCCACACTAGCAATTAGATTAGCCACAGCTGTATCTCTTTCTTCTTCCTCTCCGCCAAATTCGAGCCGATACCCTGCCGGAAGGGAAAATTTGCCCGATTCTAAGTTTTGGCGAAATTCGTCTAAAACCGTTGCAGCGATCGCATCAGCTTGAACATAGGCCTTCACCGTATTAATTCGCTTGCCATTTCGTCGAGGAATCGTGGCTAATTCGGGGAGAAAATCAAATTCTGCCACGGAGGAAAGGGAAATATTCGCCCGTTCAGCAGTGGCGGAATTACCGAGAATATTTAAAGAGGCAATTTGTGGCAGTTGCTCGCGATCGCGATTAGCGACTCGGACTCGTACGGGTAATTCTTCCGTTGCTTCTAAAATCGAGCCACCCACAGAACCTTCTAAAAGGTTATCCAATTGGCTGGCGATCGCCGCATTATCCAAACCAATCAGTCGAGCTTTTTCTTCATTAATTTTTAAGGCTAACTTAGCTTGAATTTCACTTAAATCAGCAACAGAATAGGTTATTTCAGGTATTTTTGCCAGTTCTTCCCGTAAGGACTCGCCAATTTTCCTTAACATCTCCAATTCTGAGCCATAAACCCTAATTTCGATCGGGGCGCCCACCGGTGGACCCTGTTCTAGGGGGCTAACTAATACCCTTGCCATCGGTAGAGCTTGACTTAATTGTTTTTGTAAGGTTTCGATCAATTGGGGTTCATCAGAAACTTGCCGAAGTTGAATCAATGCTTGGGCAAAATTAGGAGAGTCTTTGATGCCATCGGAGAGATTATAGTAGAAGGGGGGAGCATTACGCCCTAAAAACCAGTGAACTTCCCCAATTTCTCGATGATCTAGCAGTATTTTTGCAGCTTGAGCCACTTTTACCTGAGTTACTTCTAGGTTTGTGGTGGGGGCTAGTTCGATTTCTAAGGTTAACTGATCTCGTTCTGCTGGGGGAAAGAATTCTTCTGGGAGAGTGCCAGCGACAACAAAGCCAGTAATTGGGATAATCAAGCCAATAACCAGACCTAATACGGGAAAATAGAGAATTAACTTCAAAATTTGGCGATACAAACCCGTTAGGAGCGGTAAATTAATTCCCGTATCCCACCAATGGGTTTTTGTCTGGTGCGAGCGATGAGTCAGTTGATATAAACGTAAACTGAGGACAGGAATAATCGTTAGGGACAAAATTAGAGAACTAACCAAGGCTAAGATCACTGTTTGGGCGATAGTACGCACGAATTCGCCAATGCCTCCTTGCAAAAGAGCGATCGGCATAAAAGACAAAATCGTGGTTAGGGTAGAAGCTAAGAGGGGAATCCCTAACTGTTTAACGGTTTCAGCAACAATATGTTCGTGAGCTATTCCCGTCCGTAGTCCTTTTTGCAGTTCATCGACAATCACAATAGCGTTATCGATCAAAAGTCCCAAAGCAATAACAATTCCTGTCACCGACATTTGATGTAGGGGAATTTGCCAGAGATTCATACCGGCAAAGACCATCAGGATCGATAAAGGCAGGGATACACTTACTACCAAGGCGGACTGCCATCCCATCATCACAAAAGCTGTCCCCATGACACAGAGTAACCCTAGGATCATGTTGCTGAATAATCCATCGAGTCGGTTAGCCACATAACGATTTTGGTCAAAAATTATCTTGAGGCTCACACCTTGGGGGAGAGAGGGTCGAAACAGGTCTAACTTGGCCTGGGCTGCCGTTGTCCATTCGTCTATGCGTTGCCCCGATTCCATCATAGCGGCCACCACAATAGCGGGTTTACCGTTAATAATGGTTAGTTCTGGTGGTGGTTCTTGAATTCCCTTGGTAACTAGGGCGATATCTCCTAAACGGGTAAATTGTCCCTCATTACTGTAACGAATCGGAATTGCTCGAATCCGAGAGAGTGATTCTAAACTGGTATCGACTTCCAATAATAAATTATTGCGATTACTGCGAAGTTGTCCGGCGGCGACCTTGGCATCACTGGTTTGAATTTGTTGGGCAACTTCGACGGCGGTTAGGCCCAGGGAGGATAATTTCACCGGATCGATTTCGACTAAAATTTCCTCGGCCGGAACCCCGACTAACTCGACCCTTTCGGTTCCCCAAAGGGCTTCTAATTCATCGAACAGTTCTTGGCCAAGTCGGCGTAAAATAGCGTAATTAGGAGCGGTATCTAGATCCCAAAGGATGGCAGTCAATAAACTAAAGGCTTTACTATATCCTTCTTCGTATAAGGGTCTTTGGGCTTCTGGGGGTAGTTGCGGGATGACATCGGTAATCCGATCGCGAATGCGTGACCAGACGGGATCCACATCAGTCACTTCATCTTTAAGTTCAATATTGACCGTGGAACGCCCTAATTCTGAGGAGGACTCAATCAGGCTAATTTCTTTGATGCTAGAGAGAGATTGTTCAATTTTTTCGGTCACTAGGGATTCGACCCGATAAGGACTGGCACCGGGTAAATTGGTGGTAATGGTGGCACCTCGATTAATTGTTTCGGGATCTTCCATGCGCGGCAAAATTTGAAAGGAAGACAATCCCCAGACAATAATCAGAATTAAGGTAAGAATTAGTAATCTAGGTTTACGTTCAAATAAGTTATTCATTGGAGATTATTAGGGATAATAAAGCTGATTAATGACCGCTGACTACCAAATTTCCACCATTTGCCCGGGTACAATGCGGTGAACCCCTTCGACGATCACCCGATCACCGGAGGTGAGCGTCCCGCGCACCAACAAGCGATCGCCTTGAATCGCTAGAACTTCTAAATCTTGGCGTTTGACGGTAAACTGTCGAGGATTATCGGGATTAGCTTCTCCTAGAACATAGGAAGACCATAATCCTCTCGTGCCTTGTACTAAAGCTTCTGTGGGCAACCAATAGCCCGATTGTGGAACTGATTGAGATAATTCTAGGCTGACCACTTGCCCCGGAATCAGGCCCTGAGTCTGATTTAAACTTAAAATAACCGTGGCGGTACGGGTAGTTGGATCAATTTGGGGCAAGGTTGAAGTGACTTGTCCTGTTACTATTTTGTTACCAATTTTTAAACGATGTTTACTGCCAATTGGTAAGTTTTCGGACTGGTCAATGGGAACCCCTATACGCGCTTCCAGTTTATTACTTTCCACTAAACGAACGATCGGATTACTTGCAGAAACAACAGTGCCAATATTGACGTGAAGGAGGGCAATAGTGCCATCGTAGGGGGCTTGAAGTTGGCTTTTCTCAATCTCTAATTTAATATTCTTCAGTTGGGCATCAAATTGGTCAATAACGGCTTTTTGCAGAGAAATCAATTCGGGACGAGTACCGGCCTTGAGTTCATCTAATTGACTTTGGGCTTCATCAATTCTCGCTTGTTGTGCATTAACATCTGTTTGCACTTCTTCGAGTTGTTCTCTAGTAATTGCCCCTTCTTGATACAATCCTAGCCGTCTTTGGTATTTAGATTGGGCTAAAGCTAATTGTTCCCTGAAATCTCGGACTTTTGCTTGGGCTGCGGCGATACTTTCTTTCCTGGAACCAGCTTGTAATTCTTGCAGTTTAGCCGTCGCTTGCGATCGCTGGGCGATGAGTTCTTGTTTTTGTGCTTCTAAATTGCGTGTATCTAGAGTAGCAATTAAAGTACCTCGGCGTACCTCTTGACCCTCTTGAACCAATAAACTAATTAATTGTCCCGAACGCTCAAATCCTAGTTCACTTGTCCGTTTAGCCACAATATTACCCGTATAACGGCGCGGTTCTTGGTGATGGGTGACAGGACTTAAAGTTAAGGTTCGCACAGGTAAGGCTGCCGTCTTGCTCTTATCGATTGCTAACGAAGCGGTTTCTTTTGAGGTGGTGGATTCAGAGGTGTTTTCTAAGAGGACATTACGCAGGGTAGGATAGGCAAAAACCGAGGTGGCCGCTAGGATCCCAGTAATAATTAATCGCCAGGGCAATCGCAGTTTTTTGATAGCAGTTTCTTGCTGTTTAGTGACAGGATTGGGGGAAGTCATAATCTAGTTCCAAATGAGTAGGGTTTTGTCAAGAGTAATAACAGATTAGCGAGGAAAGAACTATTTTTTGATGGCATAAGGCCGTAGGACAAAAGCCGCTGCTAGGGATAATATACCGGCGGACAAAAAGGCAATTTGTACCCCCCAGGGGTTATCAGGAGTTTTCCCGAAAGACAGGATTAATCCTGTTAGAAAAGACCCCGCACCTTGGCTAAATTGAATTAGGAGACCCCTGGTACCAAAAAATATTGCTTCTCGTCCCATTCCCTGTTGCTCCGCATCTTGATCGATAATGTCCGATAACATGGCATTCGGCAGACTAAAAAAGCTGGCTAGGGCTAAATTAGCGATGATCGAAAGGATTAACCAGGGAATCAAAGAATCTTGCCACCAAAAACGACCACAGGCCATGGCAATCATACCCAGACCAACCCAGATTAAAGAACCTTGAAAAACCAGTTTTTTGCCATATTTTTGCGCTAAGGGTAAAACCAGGGTAAATCCAGCCAAGGCACTACCGACGATAATAGTATTAATCACGGCGGCAAAACTTACCTCTCTTTTGAGGAGAGCAATTACTAAAAAAGTCGGAATTACCGAGATAATACTAATCACCATCCACGCCAAAATCATGGTGATCATATAGATACAAAAAGTCCGATTAGTAAAAGCCGCCGTTAAGGTGGTTTTAAAGTTAGGATATTTCCCCTTAGAAGGAGTATATTCTTCTTTTTCTAGCAAGGGCATAGCTAGGGTAATTAGCCCAATAAGACTAATAGCAATACCCATCCCATGAAAGCCATAACTATCAGTTAACCAAGGGGCAATAATCCCACCAATGGTGGCACCAACTAAACCAAAAATTCCGATTTGAGTTGATAATTTAACCCTTCCTTCTGGGCTTTTAGCGAGAGTGGGCAACCAGGCTAAATAGGGAACATGATAGGATGCCATACCCACATAAAACACCCAAAGCATGGTGACTAAATAAATGAAGTAAGTAGTTTGATTTAAGTTATTAGGGGGATTAAACAACAGGATAAAACCACCAATTAAAGGGAGTAAACTGGCCAGTATAAATGGTCTTCTTTTGCCCCAAGGACTCCAAAAGCGATCGGAAAAATAACCGATCACTGGCTGCACAAAAGCTCCAGCAATACGGCTAATCATTATCGCTATTCCCACTAAAGCAGAGGGCAATAAAATGGATAAGTTATAGTCATTGGGAATGCCCGGGTCGTAGCGATAAATTAGCATGGTTAGAAGGGCATTATTAACGATAAAGTTACCAAACCAACCAGTGATATACGGAAGATAATCTATTCGGAGATGTTGCCATTTGCTAGAAGTGCTAGAAGTCATTAGAATTGGGGGAGAGATGGGCAGTTAGCAGTAGATTGTTAGGCTTATTTAAAGAAATTCGTAGCGACCGGGTGAGAGAATGTGATTGGGATCCAAGCTGTCTTTAATTTTCTGGATTAAGCAACTATAATCGTCTTGGGCTGCGGGTAAACTATTCATAGAGTGGGTACTAAGACGGTAGGGATAATAACCTTGATTGATCAATTCTGCCAACATTTCATCGTGACAATTTAAGGCTTTTTGGTCTTCGCCTTCTAGCAATCGATCATAAAAAATGGCAGCATTGATGTTAATATTGCGCTCGGTAACACAGTTAATGCCGATATTGGGTTCATAACCATATTTTTGAGCGATGCTGCTGATAATATTGAGAGCATTTCTGAGATGATTTCCCAGAAAAGGAACAGCGGGAACACACCAAATCATGCCACAGGCATCCAGGTCTAAATTCAACCTATCGGTGGGGGGCGTTTTTTTGCGCCAATAGGCCATCTTCAGCACTTTTTCGGTAATCATTCCTCGTTGGGGATTTTTGTGATAAATTAAATCCACCTTATCCTTAATTTCCACCCCTGTAAATACTTTAAAAATGGGACTCATTTTACTGGCCATTTTAAACTTATTTTCATCAAAAAACATAAGTTTATTGACAATTCCTTTCAAGGCTTTTTCAATTAGTTTTCTTTCAACTTTTCCCTGTTCTGGTGAAGCCGAATATAAAGCGCCTTCTCCTATCCAAACACCGCCACCCCATTGATGACTTAATTGTTCTAATAAATCGGGGGTAAAGGAGTTTTTTCTTGGCATTCCTGCCAGGGATATTGTTGTTGAATAGACAACATTCGGTAGTTATTATTGATGTGGAAGGTGGTTTTAATTACCCCTGCCATTTTCAGTTGACGTAGTTTGTCGATCAATAACTCTAATTTATTTTCTTGATCGATGCTATAGAAAAAAGCCTGAAAATATTCAGGATAGGGGGTTAACCAAAAAGTCATTTTGGTGACGATTCCCAGGTTAGATTGGGTAAAAATTCCATCAAAATAAGGACCGACTCCCCAACGATTGACCGCCCCTATTTGGGAGTTTTCAAAGCGATTAAATCCCGTATGAACACATTCACCGGTGGGCAAAACTACTTCCATTCCACAGACATGATTAAAGCGATCGCCCAAAGGTCCTTTGGCTTCACCTCGTTCGAGAATATTGCCAATAATACTAGAATCAGGAGTCGAACCAGTGACACTCATTAATAATTTATTGCCATTTTTCTGCAAAAAATCGTAGAGTTGTCGCTGAGTAACACCCGCTTCAATAGTTACATAAGCTAGGGTTTCATTATAATCCAAAATCTGATTTAATCGACTCAAATCAATTAAAACCGAACCAGTGCGGCTAGGAACTCGCGAACCATAACCCCAATTTTTACCCGTACTAATAGGATAGACAGGGGTTTGATAGCGATTAGCAATTTTTAGAGATTCTTGGACTTCTTGACGATTACCTGGGCGAATAATTGCCGGGATTTTAGCATGGGTTTCGTAGGTAGCGGTCTCGGCTTCTAGGCGTTTTTTGTTATCGGTGCTGACATATTCGGAGCCTAATAAATTTTCCCATTCTTGTAGAGCGTTAGTTAAATTGTCGCTAATAATATTTTCGGAAACAATTAGAGAGTCCATAGTATTTTTTTTCTCCTTGAAATTCAGGTATGAGGGGTAATTAAAGGGCCGTAGGGAACCGGCCCTGCTATCCGTGGCAATTAACTTTTAAGCGGTTGCTGTTTGCGAGAGAAAATTGCGCTAAAACTAGGAATAAAACGGGGAGTATTGGCGAAAACTGCTTGATAATTGGTGTCTTGACTCAAAGCTTCTTCTTCAGCCGGAATGCGTTGGATTAATAACCAAGCATTCAGGAGACTAAAGACTATAGATGTCAGATAAGCGGTATGAAACAAGGGAACCACCGCTAATTCCGTGATCATGGCCCACCAGTTAGGATGACGGATATATTGATAAATGCCATTGTCGATCACGGGTGTCTGAGGAACCGTGACCACCTGATGAATCCAGCGATCGCCCAAGGCTTCAATGGAGGCATAGCGGAGCTTTTGAGCTAAAAAAGTAGTAATTAGGGAAAATAAAGCCAATGCTGGAATAAAAGGTCGATCGAGCAGATAAACTTCCCCGATCATGCAAAGCATCCAGCTAGATTGGAAAATCTTGACGAATCCCACATAATTAGAACTATGCAGTTTGCCACCTTCCGCTAAGACTTTGGCCATATTCTGTTTACTCAGACGAGTAACGCGCACTCGTTGGACAATAATGTAACTAATCAGGGCAATGAAAACTATTTGGCTTAACATCCTTAAATATCCTTAGAATTGAACTAAAATGGCTTCTTGAGCAAATCCAGGCCCCATGGAAATTATTAATCCGTAGGAACCCGTGGGAGGATGGGGACGGGAGAGGGTTTCATCGAGAATGCAGAGGATAGTAGCAGAGGCAATATTGCCAATTTCTGCCAAAATATCCCAACTAACCTGTAAAACATCCGGTTCTAACTGAAATTCTTCAACTATTGCATCGAGAATCTTTGGACCCCCCGGATGCACCATCCAACAGACAATTTCCTCGAGGGAAACTCCTGTTTTTTCCAGTAAAGATGTCACCGCTTTTCTCACCCCACCCTTGACGTAATCAGAGACTTCTGGGCGAAGAATTTGGCGAAAACCGTAGTCTGTTAAAGGTAATGCCATTAAATGCTCTGTGTGGGGCATTAACAGCGATTGAGTGCCGATAATCTTCAGTTTTGCTTTACCTTGCTTGACTAAGGGATGTTCATCTCCCGCTAAGAGAACCGTGCCGACTCCATCGCCAAATAAAGCCGCTACCACAAGGGTCATAATGATATTGCTATATTGAGACGGATCTTCGGGTAATTGTCCCAATAATCCCGTTAAATCGCCATGAATTGACCCTTGCCAAAGGCCAGAGGAGGGATCGGTGGTAAACAAAATCGCTGCTTCGGTGGGATGTCCTTGCAGATAATCGTTTACTCTGGCTAATCCTTGGGCGCCTCCCAAACAGCCGACACCCGATAACGCTTGCCGCTTGATATCGAGGGAAAAATCTAGACGATTGAGGAGTAAACTTTCTAGGGAAGGAACGGAAGGAAGAACAGTAACGGAGGTAACTAGGGAGATTTCTTTGGGAGAAAGAGCGGCTTTTTTGAGCAAATTAGTTACTGTCGATGTTACTAAATCCATAGTTAGATCGACCATTTGACGAACGGTTTGGGCGAGTCCGGGAGGATTATCGGCATCGAATTCATCTAGGGGAATAGTGAAGTATCGCCCTTGAATTTTGACATTACTGAAAAAACGATGAATTTGTTCTAAATCAAAAAAGGTTTGTTCCTGGAAGTCGAGTTGATTTTCTCGGCAATAATCTTGAAGAAGATTAGCACAATGATTTCTGATATTGACTTCTAGAACTTCTTGGGGATAGTAATGTTCTGGAAAACCAGTAGCTGTCTCAATAATGTAGGGCATTGGATTTAAGATAGAGGGATTTCAGGGGGTTAATTATGGTGGGAGATTTAAGCCAGTAATCGGCGAGCTAATCCTTGGGCTTGGCGTATATAACCCAATTTGTCAATCACTAAGGAGTGAGTACCGCTATGGTGTTTATTGTCGGCGCTTAAATTGGCACTAATTTGACGTTTTAGCTTTTCAAATTTATAGACAAACCGGGATTTTTTATCCTGAGCTTGTAGATAAGCGGCCACTAAATTACTTTGTTCTTCAAATACTCGCCAGTGGGTGCCAGTGGGATGAACCATTCCGATGACAAACAGGTTATTTTCCTCTGGGTGAAAAACATTCATATAGAGGTTAGGCTGGGTGGTTCCTTCTTGCCAATTTAAATCAGATTTGTCAATAAAAGAAAATTCAATTTTGTAACCAGTGGCGTAGATAATCAGATCAATTTCTTCTGTACTGCCATCGGCAAAAATAACTTTCTTTCCGTCTAATTGTTGAATATTAGGCTTATGGGTGACATCTCCATGCACATAATAACGATAGATTTGTTGGTCACTGTTGGGAATAATTAGACCGTTACTTTTACAGTCTGTAGGAATATTGAGTTTTTTGAGATTAACTCCTTGTAAGAATAGAGCTATTGGTGATAATAAAGCCATCATTTTCATGTGTTCTTGGGCTGGAATTAGATTCATGATTGGCGTGTTAATCATCACCCATTCTGGGGGCAAACCGAACAAAAATTTCGGCATACAGAGAAAGCCACGACGGGTACTATGGAAAGTTTTACTGCCATTGATAGCCGCTTCGACGACTAAATCCATGGCTGATTGTCCCGCTCCAACTACTAGGACTTTTTTAGCATTTAGTTGAGCGGGATTATCATAATCTTTTGAATGGATAATTTCCCCGTCAAAATGCCCAGAAAATTGAGGAATATTCGGTTTACTATGATAACCACTAGCGATTAAAACTCCTCGGTATCGTCTGGTTTCTTGGTTGCTAAGGGTGACATCCCAAAAGTTACCCACCTTTTTTACTTTCTCCACGCTGAGATTAAATTCCATGAAATCATAGAGATTGAAATGAGCGGCATAATTGCGAAGATATTCATAGACTAACCGATGATTGGGATAATCTGGGTAATCTTTTGGCATGGGAAAATCGGAAAAAGGTTGTGTGGTTTTATGACCAATCAGATGTGTATTTTTATACATTGGACTATCGGGACGATCATAAATCCAAATACCCCCAACATCCTGGGCAGATTCGATAACATTAAAGGGAATTTTGGCTTTGCTTAAGGCTCTAGCCGCCGCTAATCCTGCGGCACCAGCCCCAATAATACAGTATTGCTCTTTGTAATCTAAAGTCATGATTTTTCTCCCTTGAATAGTTGGTTGATTAGGCAGTCATTTGTTCAGGAAACTCTCGTAAACTTTGGCCAATTATTTTCATAATTTTCTCCGTATGTTGATTGATAAAGAAATGTCCTCCCGGTAAGGTATGCAGGACAAAATCTTGATTGGTTTGCAGTTGCCATTGTTGTAATTGATCGGCAGAAACCTTGGCATCGTTGTGGCCTCCAAAAACGGTAATAGGACAATTTAAGGGTTGACCTTGTTGATAAGAATAGGTCTCTAGGAGTTTGAAATCTGCTCGTAAAATTGGCAAAAAAGCCGCCATTAAATCGGGATTTTTGAGGAGAGTTTCTGGGGTTCCTTGAAAATGACCTAAAGCTGTTAAAAATTGCTCATCTCCCAGACGATGAATGGGTAAATCAGGATTGACAATTTGAGGCGCTCGAAATCCAGACATAAATAAATGTTGGGGTAGATTTTGCCGAGTTTTAGCCAATTCTCTGGTTAATTCAAAACTGATTAAAGAACCCATGCTATGACCAAAAAAAGCATAAGGTTGGTCTAAATAGGGAGTCAGAATCGGAATGAGACGATTAATCAGGGATTTTAGCGATGTAATCGCAGTTTCCTGAAGACGCGTTTCGCGTCCGGGTAGTTGAATCGCCCACAATTCCACTTGCTTGGGGCAGTAATTCAGCCAATTTTGGAATAGGGAGGCACCCCCACCGGCGTAGGGAAAACAAAATAGACGAATGTGGGCGTTAGGATTAGCTTGTTTGCGAATTAGCCAAAGTTTCGGATCATTAGAGATATTTTCGGCTTTAGTCGTCTTGATTGGTTTTTTCTGTTTTGAGGGGAGAGGAGTTTTGTGGCTAGTTGCAGGTTGGGAATTTTGGGTGATTAAGTTGAATATTTGCGGTAAAAACTGCTCAATACTCAATCCCGCTAGGTATTCCACGGGAACAATAATTTTTAAATCCTCCTCTAGTTGACGTCGTAATTGACTGGACATGAGAGAATCTAAGCCTAAACTAGAGAGCGGTTGCTTGGTATGTAGCTTGACCACGGATAAACCAGTAATCTGTTCTAAAACACCGATAATGTAGGTTTCTAGTTGTTTAAGCTGTTTCTCTGCGGGTGTGGCCAACAAAGAGTCAAGGGTAATTAGATGACCAGAAGATGATGCAGTGGTGGTTTTGACAACTTCTGGCGGTTGCGGCGGTGTTTCTAGGAGATATTTCGACAATTTAGGCAATAATTGCGCTTCTTCTGGGGTCAAGTCGCCTGTTTTTAGCCAATAACTACTTCTTTCAAAGGTGTAGGTCGGTAAGATACAGGGTTTACTGTCTTGATTGGCCGTTATCTCTTGCCAATTCAGGGCGAATCCCCGCAGATAAAGCTGACTGACACTCTCGAGGATCTGTTGTCGGTCAGAGGTTTGACGACGCAAACTGGGCAACCAAAGACAAGAATAATTTTTATCCAGTAGGCTGCCCATGCCCGATAAAACGGGATGGGAGCCGCATTCGACAAATAGCTCATAACCGTTGTCCAGTAAGGTTTTTATCCCATCGGCAAAGCGAACAGAAGACCGGAGATGACGACACCAATAATCGGGAGTAGTGACCTCAAAATTGACTAACTTGCCATTAAGGTTAGAAATTAAGGCTCGTTGGGGGGGATGATAGGTGATAGTTTCAGCAATTTGTCGGAACTCGTCTAAAATCTCCTCCATCAGAGGGGAATGAAAGGCTTGAGAGACATTTAACCGGGTAATTTTCAGATTTTTGACCTGAAGCTGTTTTACCAGGGTTTCTATGGTCTCTGCAGCACCGGACAGGACAATATTATCCTGACCATTAATAGCGGCAATAGCGACCTGAGATTGATAGGGGGCAATTAAGGGAATAATTTCAGCTTCACTAGCCGAGATAACGACCATTGAACCACTTTTTCCCACAGAATCCATCAATTTAGCCCGATAGAAGACTAATTTTAAGGCATCTTCTAAACTAAAGACTCCAGCAACACAGGCGGCCACATATTCCCCTAAACTATGACCCATAACCCCATGGGGGGCAATTCCCCAGGATTCCCAGAGTTTAAAAAGGGCGTATTCGAGAGCAAATAGGGCAGGTTGGCTGTAAAAAGTTTGATTGAGATGATTTTCTTGGTCAATAATCTCCGTTAGGCAATAGTCGCCATATTGACGGAGAATCTGATCACAGCGATCGAGTGTTTGACGAAATAGAGGATAGGATTGGTATAGTTCCCTTCCCATACCGGGGTATTGAGAACCCTGTCCTGGAAATAGAAAGGCAATTTTTGCCCGATTTTTGCCACTAAATTCACTTTTTTGGCGAAAAGAACTCGGTTCACCCTGAACAAAAGCGGTTAATTTTTCTTGAAGTTGGCAGTGACTAGAGACAACACAGGTGAAACGATGGGGTAATTGGGAGCGACTGCGATTGCTAGTAGCACAAATGGAGCTTAAAGCAATATTTTTCGCATTTTCTAGGTAATTTGCGTATTTTTGGGCTAGTTTGATTAAAGCCGATTCGGTCTTGGCTGAGAGGGTGAACAGATAGGGCGATGAATCAGGTGCCGCAGTCGTTTGAGGTTCGTAAGGGTATTCTTCGAGAATAATATGGGCATTAGTGCCATTTAAGCCAAAAGAACTAACTCCAGCTAAACGAGCAGAATTTTCACTAACCCATTCACGGTTTTTAGTCGGAACTTTCAGCGGTTGATTTTCCCAGTCTAGATGGGGTGTCGGTTGCTGGAAGTGGAGATGGGGGGCAATTTGTCGATGTTGCAAGCATAAAATCACTTTCATCAGTCCGGCAATACCAGCGGCCGCTTCTAGATGGCCGATATTAGTTTTGACGGAACTAACCCAAACCGGTTGGGGATTTTTAGCAAAAACTGTCGATAATGCACCTAATTCAATGGGATCGCCCAAAGAAGTGCCAGTTCCATGGGCTTCAATATAGCTAATGTCCTCTGGCTTTACCTGAGCATTTTTTAAAGCCTGACGAATCAATTGTTCTTGACTAAGTTGATTGGGAACTGTTAAACCGCTACTCGTACCGCCATGGTTAACGGCCGAACCTTTAATTAGTCCTAAAATCAAGTTATTATCCCGAATAGCCGCAGATAAAGACTTTAAAACTATAATACCGCCGCCTTCTCCCCGCACATAGCCATTCGCTGTTCTATCAAAGGTTTTACAACGACCGTCAGGAGACAACATCTGGGCGCGGGATTCCATGATAGTAACGAAGGGAGTTAACATTAGGTTGACTCCCCCGGCTAGGGCAACTTCACACTCGTTATTGCGTAAACTTTGGCAAGCTAAATGAACAGCGACTAAAGAGGAGGCACAAGCAGTATCAACCGTTAAAGTTGGGCCATGAAATCCAAAAAGATAGGATAAACGTCCCGAAGCTACACTTTTAGCATTTCCCGTTCCCGTATAGGCATCAATCAGAGCGGGATGATGGCTAAAATGGGAGTAATCTTGAGTCATCATGCCGATAAATACCCCCGTTTGACTTCCTCGCCGATTTAAGGGTGATATTCCCGCATTTTCCAGAGCTTCCCAGGCTAGTTCCAGCAGTAATCGCTGTTGCGGATCCATTTGTGCCACCTCCCGGGGAGAAAGACCAAAAAAATCAGCGTCAAATTGATCTATCGGTTGATTTAAGAAGCCACCGTGACGGGTATAGACTTTTCCCCTTGCATCGGGCTTAGGATCGTAATAATTGTCAATATTCCAGCGTTGCGGCGGAATTTCGCTGATGGCATCGGTTCCTGATTGCAATAATTCCCAAAAAGTTTCCGGTGAATTAGCTCCCTGGGGAAAGCGACAGGACATACCAATAATTGCAATTGGTTCATTCTTAGCTTTTTCTAGGGTATGTAGCTTAGTTTTTAAGACCTTAATTTGATTTAAGGCATCTTTTATTAAGCTCATTTGATCAGTTTTGGCAGGTGTTTGTGTCATGGTAAACAGGTTATTTAGATAGGGTTTGAGGTCTGCTTTTCTAACTTAAGGAATTTAACTCCTGTAGCAGTAAATCGGACAATTCTTCTAGGGATAAATCTTCTTCGTTGAGGGGATCAAGATTGCTATCTTGATTTGCTCCTATTGCTAAGGGTTTTAAACTAAAGTCAAGGTCAATAACTTCAGCTACCAGATAATCGACCAAACTGGTCACTGTTGGGTATTTAAAAGTGATAGTTGCCGCCAGAGATTTACCTAAATCGTTGGCTAAACGATTGCGTAATTCCACCGTCATTAAAGAACCCATTCCCAACTCAAAAAAACCTTGGTCAACTTGGGTAAATTCTCTAGCCGGAATAGCGAGAATTTCCGCTACAATCCCTTGAACATGAGCAGTCAAAGCCGCAAAACGCTCCTCAATTGGTACTGTCCTTAAGACATCAATAAAATTATTGTCTGGGGTTAATTTTGGGGCTGAAAAACTTTGGAAATCTCGTAATAAAGGCGGAATTTTTTGATTCTCGAAACTGTTAAAAAAGCTATTCCAATTGAGAGAAGCGACAGTTACCTGTGTCCGAGAAGTCGTCAGCAATGTTTCGAGGAGATGCAAACATTTTTGGGGATCAAGAGGGGTAAAACCCTGTTTAATTAGCCTTTTTTTCGCTTTTTCGCCTAAATTTTCGGCCATACCACCCTCTGCCCAGGGACCCCAATTAATGGTCAGGGCCGGCAGTCCTTGCGCTTGACGATAATGAGCTAGACTATCTAAAAAGGCATTAGCACTAGCATAATTACTCTGTCCAGAAGACCCTAACACCGAGGCCATCGAGGAAAAATTAATAAACCAGTCTAAATCAACTTCTTGACTGAGGAGATGCAAATTCCAAGCTCCGAGTATTTTGGGGGAAAAGACGCGCTCAAATTTCTCCCAAGTCTGTTTGGATAAGCTGGCATCCTCTAACACCCCGGCCGTGTGAATAATGCCTTTTAAAGGGGGTAACTGTTGCTCGATTATCTCAAAAGCCCGACGCATTTGGCCAAAGTCGCTAACGTCGGCGGCAAAAACTTCTACATTGGTTCCCTCTTGTCGCCATTGGTCTATAATTGGTTGGGTTTCTGGAGTTATTCCCCGGCGACTCAGTAAGACGAGGGATTTTGCTCCTTTTTTCCTTAACCAATTAGCCACTTGCTGCCCTAAGGCCCCTAGACCACCAGTAATAAGATAGGTGGCATTTTCGGCAATTTCTCGGTTTTTTAGCGACGATTTCGGGATAAACCGCCCTAAACGAGCCACATAGCTCTGGCCTTGCCGCCAAACGATTTGATTTTCCTCCTCCGAACTTTGTAAAGATTGGAACACCTCTAGGGCTAAGGTGTGGCTATCCTGAAATTTATCTCCATCTAGACACAGACAGCGCAATTCTGGGTATTCTAGGGCAATAGTCCGTCCTAATCCCCAGAGGGAACTTTGGGCAAGGGCAATCACTGTGGGCTGAGAAGGAATGTATTGAGCCGATTGGGTGACAATATAGAGGCGAGGAGAGTAATTAACCTCTATTTTGCCTAGTTCTTGCACTATTTCCAGCAAAGTTCCACAAATTCGCTCCTGAGTGACGGCTAGGTTTTGATTATTTTCTAAAGCTTGGTCGTCATCGATTCCCCAGAGATAAATTAGACCTTGATAGGGTTTTTTGAGGAAATATTGCCAAGTCTGGCGATTGTTTTCGGTGATAAGTTGGCATCTATGCCCTTGTTGCGCCAATTTTTCGGCTAATTGTTGCCCTACTCCCTTTTTGTCAGCAAAAATTAACCAATCTCCTGTTTCTATCCAATCCATTCCCGTCAAGTCCGTGGCTTGCCAAGTAATTTCGTATAAACTATCCTTGAGGTCGTTGGTCTGGGAAAAGAGGGTTTCTGGCCGGACCTGTTGAAAAGTTAATCCGTCAATTTGGCTAATTAATTGACCCGATTCGCTGAAAATAGTCAAATCAGCGATTAAGATGCCGTTTTGCAAATTGCTATGGCTGAAGCGACCATGACAGTATATAGAGGTGTCCTTAACTCCCGAAAAGGTCAATCGGTCAATATTAGTGGGAAGATAGGTGCTATTCCCTGCGGGAAATAGTGCCGACATAGCGTGAAAGCAACCATCAAGTAAGACAGGATGTAGCTGGTAATCCACCGCTTGCGAGAGTAGATGGGAAGAAAGTTGAATTTTTGCGACAATTTCGGACTGATTGCGGTAAAGTTCCTGGATAACTCGAAAACTTTCCCCATAGTTCACTCCTTTACTTAAACAGTCCTGATAATGCTGTGCAATTTCGATTTTTTGGTGACAACGGTTCCGGATATCTGTCCAATTGCAGCTGGGTAAGTCCTGGTTTTCATTGGTTAAATTACCGGATAGATGCAGTAGGGAAACTTCCTCTTCCCCAAGACTGAGAATCTGAAATTGTCCCCCCGCTAGTAAGCTTAACTGTACCTTTTTACTCTGGTTGTCTGAGAAAATTAAGGGTCGATTCAGACTCAATTGACCAATAGTAAACTGCTGATTGGGATATTGTTGACCAGCTGCCACTATAATCATCTCTAGATAGGCTGCGGCTGGGAAAACTACCTGGCCAAAAACTTGATGTTCTTGCAGATAGCTGGGATAGCAGGGAGAAAGAGAGGATTGATAGTGAACATCCTTTGACCCCAATAGATGCAGCGGTTGCTGTAGGAGAGGGTGGAAAGCTGCCGCCACTGTCGGGGTTTTTAGCTGAGAATCAATGTAATCTAACCAATAGCGTTTTCTTTGGAAGGGATAGGTAGGTAAGGTGATTTTTTCGCGTAAATAATCCAGGTCGAATCCATTCCAGTCAATTTTGACCCCTTTTACATAAAGGGTTGCTAAACTTTGGAGTAGGGTTTCCCAATTCGACTGTTTTGGGGATAAACTAGCTAACCAGAGACCTTGGTCGGGGAGATTTTGCTGACCTAGGCTAATTAAGGTGGTTTTGGCGCCAATTTCTAGGAATATTTCCGTATTTAACTCTCCTAATCTTTCTATACCCCGGGCAAACTCTACGGGAGACAGTAGATGATTAACCCAATATTGGGAAGTTGCTATCTCTGCATCGATAACATCCCCAGTCAGGTTAGAAATAAGGGGGAGACGCGGGGAATTATAGGTGATAGTTTCGGCAATCTTGGCAAATTCCCCCACCATACCCGTCATTAAGGGAGAATGGAAAGCATGGGAAACCGCTAAAGTCTGACTTTCAATGCCTCTCTGATTAAAGTTAGCGATTAAATGGTTAATAGCCTCAGTTTCACCAGAAATGACCGTATTTTCTCGACTATTGACCGCAGCAATGGTACAGATGCCCCTAATCTTCCTGAGATGATTGGTCACGCTGTCGGAATCGGTAAAAATTGCCGCCATTATGCCGTTTTTCGGTAATGTCTGCATTAAGCGTCCCCGATGGGCAATTAACTTCAAACCGTCTTCTAAGCTAAAGACTCCCGCTAAACAAGCGGCCACATATTCCCCTAAACTATGACCGATGAGAGCATCGGGTTTCACTCCCCAAGATAACCAGAGTTGGGCGAGGGCATATTCCAGAGAAAATAGGGTAATTTGACTGTAAAAAGTCTGATTAATCAACTGACTGGTTTTTTCGTCCCCATATAACACTTGCAGTAAGGATTTCACCCCATGGCTCCGTAAAATTTCGTCACATTTCTCTAAAGTTTGGCGAAAAGTCGGTTGCGTTTCGTAGAGTTCCCTAGCCATTCCGGGATATTGTGAACCCTCTCCCGTACACATAAAAGCCAGTTTAGGGGCTTTTTTCGAGGTTAAAAGACTTTTTTGACCTGAAAAGCGATTTTCACCCCTAATAAAGTCTTTTAAAGCTTGCTCAAGCTGTTTTTGAGCCAGAAAGGGAATAGCTAAACGATGCTCAAAATGCGATCGCCCAGTATTAGCGGTATAGGCCACATTTGCCATGACCGTCTGGGAATTTTGACCGAAAAAATCGTAGTAGCGTTGAGCTAATTCGCGTAAGGCCGGCTCACTTTTCGCCGAAAGGGTAATTAAATGACAAGGACGTTCTAAATGAGGTTTTTCGTCACCAAGCCGCTCAAAATTGCTTTCCTCAACGATTAAATGGACGTTAGTGCCACTCATCCCGAAAGCGCTCACTCCAGCCCGTCGGACTCCTTCTCTGACCAACCAGGGGGTAAGAGTGGTGGGGATTTTGACTGGCAGTTTTTCCCAGGGAATATAGGGATTAGGGTTCTTAAAATGAAGATTAGGGGTGATTTGCTGATTTTGTAGCTGTAAAACTGTCTTAATTAACGCCGCAATCCCCGCAGCTCCTTCCAGATGCCCCATATTAGTTTTCCCGGTTCCCAAAATCAGGGGATTATCTTGGCTATGACCCCGGCCATAAATTTTCCCTAAGGATAAAACCTCGATGGGATCTCCTAAAGATGAACCTGTACCGTGAACTTCGACGTATTGCAGATCTTTAGGTTGAATTTTCGCTCTTTCGAGGGCTTGTCTGAGTAAAGCTTCCTGTGCCTGACCATTGGGGGCGGTTAAGCCATTACTTTTTCCATCGTGATTGACAGCCGAACCGCGAATTTGGGCGAAAATAAGATTGCCATCTCGGAGAGCATCACTGAGACGTTTTAAGACCACGACACCGCAACCTTCGCCCCGACCATAACCATCGGCCGAAGCATCAAAGGTTTTACTGCGACCCTGGGGAGAAACGGCTTTTAATTTACAATTACTAATCGCAGTGGCCGGGGTTAACATCAGATTCACACCCCCCGCTAAAGCGAGATTACATTCTTGGCCGCGCAGACTTTGACAGGCCAAATGTACTGCCAAGAGGGAGGAGGAACAGGCCGTATCAATTTGCAGAGTCGGACCGTGAAACCCAAATAGATAAGAGATTCTGCCGACGGCAATAGCGCGACTGTTTCCTAAACTGTTGTAAGCATCAATGTGATTGACTACGCCTTGATGAAAACACAATTGGGCATAATCATCGCGACAAATGCCCATAAATACGCCAGTTTGACTATTAATCAAACTTTCTGGCGCAATAGCCGCATTTTCTAGGGATTCCCAACAGACTTCTAACAGTAACCGTTGTTGCGGATCCATGGCGGCGGCTTCCCGGGGTGAGATGCCGAAGAAAGCTGGGTCAAATTCGTCAACTTTGTCTAAAAATGCCCCTTCCCGACTATACATTTTCCCCGGAACATCGGCATCTTGGTGATAATAATCGGCAATATTCCAACGTTCTAGGGGAATTTCTGTTACTGCATCGATGCCATTAACCAATAACTGCCAATAACTTGCGGAATCATTGACTCCTGCGGGAAAACGACAGCCCATACCCACAATAGCGATGGGTTCGGTTTGCGCTTTGACCATTGCATCGAGGTGTTTGTATTGTTCTAAAAAAGCTTGTTTTTGTTGATTCATCTTCCTAACAACTCTTGTCTTGTTATGTCACGTCACTTTCATCTCAGGTTATGCTTGGGAAAAAGTCACGGATAAGCAGGAAAAACCTTGATACTGTCGGGATGGGAAAATTTAGTGGCATAGTCACAATTGTCCCCGTGACTCCGAGGTGGGGGATAGGTCAAGGGAAATTAGCTATCCTATCCCCACCAGCGATTAACTAAAGAAGGCAGAGATTTCTTCTTCGGATATTTGGGGTAAAACTGCTAAAATTTCGCTTTTTTCTCGATTATTTGCCGATTCAGCCCCAGTATTGCTTTGATTAATCTGGTTAGCTAAATATTCTGCCAAACTATCAATAGTGGGATAATTCCAAACAATGGTGGCTTCGACGGGGATTCCCGACCAATCGGCCAGATCTTGGGCTAATTCCACGGCAAAAATTGAATCTAAGCCAAAATCAGCAAAAGACTGGCTGGTTTGGATAGTGGCTGGATTGACCTTTAATTTCTGGTGTAACCAATTACTTAACCACATTTCCACCTTTTCGGGAGTTTGTTGGCTAAGAAGGGACTTTTTCGGACTAGAGGGGCTATTTACTCGGTCTTGCCGCGGTTGACTAGCAATTTCGACCAGAGAAGTTTCAGCTTGAGGATGAGTCTGTTTAGCTTCTGGTTCCAACGTCAATAACTCGTCGAGTTGATAATCGGAACCCTCTAGACGTTGTTCGATATCATCAATAGATTGAGTATAATCGAGGATACGATCGCGGATAGTTGCCACCGAAGAAGCAAAGTTTTCTTCGGGTGTTCCCCGGAGAGCTTTCTGCACAGATAAATCAAACTGCAATTGACTCCAAGCTAGGGCATGACTGTACTTTTCCCCGGGGTGAATTTGGGACATTTTCGCCGTTGTTGCTACTAAAGCGGCGTAACAACCCAATTCTCCGATTAAAGAATAGGCCCAAGCTAAGGCGGCAGAACGATCACCCCAGAGATTAGACTGGAGACAACGCTGATTAATAGATTGGGCAGTGCTGTGGAGTTGCAGGGCAATCTCGGGCGCTTCCAGAACTTTTGTCAGAAATTCGCCTAATTTGTCCGTATGGGTGATACTTTTGCCCAAAAAGATTTTCAAACTTTCGTTAGGACCTTCGCCAATTCGTAAAACTCTGGCATCCCGGAGAATTTGCGGGGCAAGATTAGTTTCCATGTAACCTCTACCCCCGAGCATCTGAACGAGACTATCGGCCGCTTCCCAGAGGTAATCAGCCCCCGTAATCTTGGCAATAACGGCCATTTCCCTGGGAACGGCAACTTTTTGGTCTAAGGCGGTGGTAATACACTTTAAGAGACTGGACAAGGCCACCGTAGCCCCAGTTAAATGGTCAAAACGGGCTAAAGTAATCGGACTTTCTAGCAATTTACCTGTAGCGATCGAACGACGGCTGGCATAACGTAACATTAATTGTAAACAGCGTTTCATGCCGCCAACTCCCATCATGCCAATACCTAAACGGGCATAAAGTAAAGCATCGTCGGCGGGTTCAGTGCCATTGCCCAATTCTCCCAGCAATTGCTCTTTAGTGACTAAAACATCCTCAAAATAGATGGCATTTTGCATAATTCCCCGTAATCCCATAGTTAGGGATTCAGGTCCCAAACGCAGACCGGGGGTGCCTTGACGGACAAGAAAACCTGTCAAACCGTTATTCCCCGGTTCTTCCGAATCAAGCAAACGGACAAAAACATTAATCATTCCGGCCCAAGCAGAACCATTCCAACGCTTAAGGCCGCGAATTCGCCATTTATCTCGACCATCCGGCACTGCAACGGTACTAATTGCCCCGATATTCGCTCCTGCTTCCGGTTCCGTCATGCCAAAGGAGGATAATTGTCTTCCTGTCGCTAAAAGAGGTAATAATTCTTGCTTGAGGGAAATAGTCCCGTAGTTGAGCAGCGGACGGATACCTAAGCTGTTATTGAGACTGACCATCGTCGCCAAGGTTAAATCAATGGCGGCTAATTGTTCCATCACCTGCAAAAAATTGCGATTATTAAGGGCTATTCCCCCGTATTCTTCGGGAATCTGCATTCCCATCAGTCCTTGATTGCCAAAATCCATGACAATATAGGGCGGCACACAACGACGGTCATCAATCAGATGGGAATTAATGCGAGTTTTGGCGTAATCTCGCAACCAAGTCAAGATTTGCTCGGTTTTTTCTTGACTAGCGGTTGTGGGGTCAGCTTGGTGACTGCTGAGGGGGGGGGTTAGCGTCGGCATAGGAGATGAAATTAGTGGAAGTTGCTGGTTTAAATACTGTTGACGGCAAGCGTGGCGTTGAATTTTGCCGCTAGAAGTTTTGGACAGAGATGCGGGTTTGATAAAAGCGATATCATAAACTTGCAATTCGTGTTCTTGAAAAACCGCTCGACGAACTGCTTCTAGGGCTTTTTGCTGGTTAAAACGGCGAATTGCCGTTCTTTCCACCTCTTGAACCAGGACTAACTTTTCTTCTGCCTCGATTTCTACGGTAAAGGCGGCAGTTCCACTGGGGCAAAAGTCGGGATAGCATTGTTCTACGGTCTGTTCGATATCCTGGGGATAGTAGTTACCACCGCGAATAATCATCAGGTCTTTCAAGCGTCCGGTGATGTATAGTTGACCCTGATGAATAAAACCTAAATCCCCTGTACGCAAATAAAAACCCTGTCCAGTATCGGCGATAACTGCTTGAAAAGTTTTTTCTGTAGCTTCGGGATGTTGCCAATAGCCCTGGGCAACGGTTTTGCCTTTCACCCAAATTTCTCCCACCTGCTGGGAGGGACAGCGTTGACAGGTTTCAGGATTAACAATGGCAATTTCTGTGTCGATTTCTGTTTGTCCACAACTGACTAAGGATTGAGAATTTGGGCTTTTTTCCGTAAAAACGATTTGATGACGGTTTAACGCGGCTTTTTCAACCCAGCAGATTTGAGGAACTTGATTTTTCCTGACAGCAGCAACTTTTAAGGTGGCCTCGGCTAAACCATAACCCGGACAAAAAGCGGCAAACTCAAAACCACAGGGGGCAAATTTACGAGCAAATTCGCTTAAAATTTCTATTCTGACGGTTTCTGCGCCATTTATAGCCACTTTCCAACTGCTTAAGTCTAAATCCGTCAGCTGCTCCTCTTTAATCTTGTCAAGACAACGTTTATAGGCAAAATTAGGGGCGGCAGTGTGGGTGGCTCTGTATTTGCTGATGGCATTTAACCAACCGAAAGGACGTTGTAAAAAGGAAACCGGAGACATGAGATAACAGGGAAATCCTCGATAAAAAGGCAGTAAAATACCATAAATTAGCCCCATATCATGAAAAGTTGGCAACCATGTCACCATAACGCTCTTTTCATCCTGTTCCCCGTCTAAATCTAATATTCCAGAAGCAATATCTCGGAGGTTATTCAAAAGATTCTCGTGATTGACCATCACTCCTTTGGGAGTCCCCGTGGAACCAGAGGTGTATTGTAAAAAGGCTAAGGTCTCTGGTTTTATCTGAGTGGGGTGGTCTTCGGCTAAACTTTTGCCGATTAAGCTATCCGTAGCTAGAAAGGGAATGTCTCTGTCTAGTTGCCTTTTTAATTGGTCTAATTCCGATTGTGTGCTTAAAAGTAAGCTTGCTTGCGAATTGTTAAGAATAGAAGTTAAGCGAGCCATCTTTTGGTTTTTCTTGGGCAAATTAACTGGAATTGCCACTACTCCTGCTAATAAACAGCCGAAAAACCCAGTAATAAACTCTAATCCCGAAGGGTATGCTAATAAAACTCGTTCCCCCGGTAATAGGATGGATTGGAGACTATTGGCAATCGCTTGCGCTTCTAGAAATAATTCCCCGTAGGTAAGGCGTTTTTCTTCGGTTTCGCCATCGACTAAAAAGGTATAAGCAGTTTTTTGGGGTTGATATTGGGCGCGATAACGAATAATATCGACTAAACTGCTTATTTCTGACAAATTAAGCTTAGTATCTAAACAAAGAGCCATTTTTTTACTCCTTAAATGGAATCGAATACAAAGATTTAATCCTCTCGCACCGGGACAAGTTTCTGGTGACGGGGGGCGACGGTCACTCTAGGGGTGATTTGGGCTTAAATTAAAGGTTTCTCCGTAAATTTCGCCATAGCAGAGCTTCTGAGTCCCAAAACGTCCCCCATACTCGCTCAAGGGTTCATCAGCGTATCCCAAGGCTAAGAGACAACAGACATCGACCGTATCGGGAATTTGGAAATACTCGCGCAAGGGTTCAGCCACAAATCCTTCTAGGGGACAACTATCCACCCCCAAGCTTTGCGCCGCTATCATGAGATAAGTAACCGCAATCATAACTTGTCGGTTGCTCCAAGCTTCTGGAGACTGATAACAGGGTTTAAATTGGAAAAAAGGCGGAATGGCCATGTGCATGAACTTGGCCCGTTTTTCGGAAATCGTCCCCTCTTGTTTTCCTAACTCAATTACTTGATTAATGTAACCACGATGGTTAACTTGGCGATCGCCACAACAGATTAAAACCACGGGTGCATCGACCAATTTATCTTGTTCAAAGCCGAATTCTCGCAATTTTGCCTTATTTTCTGGTTCTCTAACCACTATAAATCGCCATGGTTGCAAATTATAACTAGAGGGAGCTTGGAATCCTAAACGAAAAATTTCGGCTAAAATTTCTTCGGGAATGGCATCGGTGCGAAATTTACGAGTAGAGCGTCTTTTTTGAAATATTTCAGCAATATTCATCATCTAAACCCTTTTATGAGACGTTTTCAACGGTTTAACCTAAAAAACTTTCGGGAATCGCCGGTCCCCATTGATAGAGAATATCTAACCCACCCGCATGAAGTTCTGGCTCGGTGGTTTGCTCGAAAAGATCCCCATCGGTAAAATGTTCAATGAGGCTACCGAAAGGATCTTGCCAATAGTCAAACACTTGACTTCCCAACAAATGGCGACCAATACCCCACACAGGAGTCCATCCTTTTTCTCGTAACCAATCGTGGCCGATTTTAATAGAGTCAAAATCTTGCACCTCGAAGGCAGTATGATGGACTTTGGGGTGAGAACCTTGCAACATGGCGATGGTGTGATGATCAACCCATTCCTCTCCCCGTTGACAACGAAGAAAACCCCCGACTCGTAAACTGGGATGGCCGTAATAAATTAAATCTGTTGCTTTTAAGCCAAAAGTCTGCTGATACCAGTGATAGCTTTCCTCAAAGTCTTTGACATCAATAGCTAGATGACCTAGACGTAAAATAGGTGCGGGTTCTTTTTTCGGCCTTTGGGTGCGACCTAAACGGGTTTTCCGACTAGCGTGATTCCATTCTAGGGGTTCAGGAATCGGCAAAGGTTCCACTTCCTCGATACCATAGACCAATTCTAGGTTAAAACCGTTGGGGTCAATAATTTTGATGCGCTGACCACCGCCGGGGGTGAACAGGGTTTCCACGGTCGAAGCGGAGGCTAAAGTGGCTAGTTCATGTAAGACGGATTCTGATGTCGCTTCTAGGGCAAAACTGACAAATTTAGCTTCTTTTCCCCATTCTACGACATAGACAAACTGTTTTTTGCCTCTAGCTCGCATATACAAGGCTGTATCGGTTTTAACTGCGGTAATCAGGCCAAAATCCCTCAAAAAACGTTCGCACAGGTCTAAATCCGGATGTTGATAGGTAACGTAGGCAATATCAGCAATTTTAGTCATAGTCGGTCATCCAGTAGAGTTGTCTAATTCGGCACAAAATAGCCAGACAGATATCGGTCAAAGTGCTGCCATAGCAAGGGGAAAAAGACTATTTAAGAAAATCTGAACTTTGTTGTGGTTGATTATGGCATTGTGGGTACACCCACAGTCAAAGGCTAATTTTTCTTGCCCTCAATTGCTATCCCAGACTGGAGTGTGAGTAACTTGGGGGTGGAGAAAAACCTTGGGGAACTTCGGGGTTTTGCGGAAAATTTTTTTGAGAGATGTGGTCAAGGTTGTCTAGAGTACCTCGTTAAATTGGACTTATTGAGAAAATATTCACACTAATTGAGAATAAACAAATGTCTAGAAAAGTTACTTATGGGGATATTCCCAGGCAAAGAACCAAATATCTACTTAATGCTCTGTTAAAGTTTGCTAACTACGAGGTGGATAATTGTGAAAATCTGGCTATTAAATTTAGCTGGATTAATGAGAAAAAATTGAAAATTCAAGCCGAACTTAATGCTTTAGAAATGCTGACAGAAAAATGTGGTCAAAAGCTGGAGTCATGGCAAATTCGGGATGCTTTGACGGAATATCTTAACGAAAAGTTTTTAGGTATTTTGGAAGATCATCGTCTCAATAATCAAGGAAAAATTCGTACTTTTCAAATTACTTTTTGGCAACGGGGTCATGATATTTTAACTAACCTAAGGAGCTTTGATCAAGAGTGGGCAAACAAAAGTAAACATCAATCTCCCGCAATTGCTGCTATTCTCTCCTCTTTAGATGAGGAAAAACAACAGGATTATCAGACATATATTAAGGATTATGTGAAACGTCCACCTCTGGAGGAAAATTGTCTCAAAGTTCTTCAGCAAGAACAATCGTTGCTAAGAATTCGCGCACCTCATAATAGTGGCAAAACCCGTTTAGTTAATTGGTTAGTCCATCATCTCAAACAAGATAATTATCAACCAGTTATCATTGATTGTGAGGAGGAAAAAGCTACTATTGCCCTTAGTTGTGAAGACTTGCTGCTGTCGATTTGTCGTACCATTACCCAAGAATTAAAGATTAACGAATCTCTTCTCGATAAATTTTGGTCTCGTCCCGGAACTCCTGCCCACAAAACTCGACGATATTTAGAAGAATATGTTCTCCAACCCAGCGCTAATCCTCTGGTTTTTGTCTTTGAAAAATTTGATACAATTTTGGAAACTGAAACAATCGGTAATGAAATTTGTGGTATTCTCAGAAGTTGGCATGAAAGACGTTCCCAACCTTGGCGGAAACTGCGCTTAATTATTATTCATTCAACGGAATTTTATAGCAACTACGATTTTTATGCCTCTCCCTTAATTGGTGTAGGTTATGTGGCTAGTTTATCGGATTTTAATGCGGAACAAGTTCTCACTTTCGCTCAAGTTAATGGCATTAATTGGACGTTATCAGATGTTCATAAGGTCATGAACTTAGTGGGAGGTAATCCTTATTTAATTAAGTTAATCTTGGTAAAATTGCAAGAAGGGAAGTCTCTAGAAAAGGTTCTAGATGATGCCTTGCAGGGACGAGAGCCATTTCAAAGTCATTTTTTCCTACTGATGAGATATCTGAAAAGTAATGCTAACCTACGGAATATTTTTAGGCAAATTCTTCAGAAAAAAGCTCTGACTCCGGCTCAAATGAAAGGAGAATCTGTCCAATTTTTGGAACGATTGGGACTGATCCACAAAAGTTATGATAACCTAGAGGTTCGTTGCAATTTGTATCAAGTATATTTTGACGACTTGCTTGATTAGTCTCGTTGAGATTCCAATTGAAACTGAATTGAGTTTTCAAGTTTTGCTTCTAACTTACTCTTAACCCTGACAGTAATTGGTTCTCGATTAGATTCGGATTCATTATCTACAAACCTGAGAGAATTGCCTGAGGTCAAACTGGCCGAAAGATTGAGGTTTTCTAAATGTTCTTGTATCAACTCTGAAGAAATTTTATTCTGGGATTGCAAGGCTCTAATAGCAGCTATAAATGATTGGGCTGCATCATAACTGGTAGCGGTTCGCCAACTAATATCTTCTTTCCATAAAGCTTGAGCATCTCTGACAAAATTTTGGGACTTAATTAGATGGGAAAACCAAGGCACAGCCAAAACTAAATTATCAATAAATTTACCGCTATCAACCAACATTTCATGTTCATACATGGAATGACTCCCTAAAAGAACTAGCTTATTTTTCAGTTCTAAAGTGGTGCTGGTATTCAACTGTTCAAGAGTATGGGATAATTCTACTACCACAGAAGCTGATTCCAAACTGGGAAATAAGACAATTCCTCTAACTTGATCTTGGGAAAATGCTTTTAAAACTTCTGCGTCAATATCTAGGGAAGATGATAAATCAATTACTTTAGTGATTTTACCGCCTTTTTTTTGGAAAGCTTGATGAAACTCTTGAGTAAGTTCTTGGCTATCAATCTGGTTAGAATTATTAAAAACAATTACCTTATCTAGATCATGTTGGCTGGCATAATTAGCTAAAGTTTCACCAATTTTTTCATTGGTGATAACGGTTCTAAAAAAGTATTCACTCTCAATTACATTCGAGGAACTTGTAGAAGAAATTAAAGTAATTTTGGCTCTTTCATAGATAGGTAAAGCTGCTAAGGTGGCTTCACTAGAATAATGTCCAATTACTCCAATAACTTTGGGGTCTTTAACGATTTCCTTGGCGACTATCTTAGCAACTTTTTCATCATTATTATCATTGGCAATAACGATGTTTAAAAATAAATTATTCGCACTGGTCGGTAATTGGCTATTAAATAAATATTGTGCTTGAGCAATCCCTTTAAGGATTTCTTGGGAAATTTCATTTTTTTTGCCACTAGGAATAACCACCGCCAAAGTCACATAATTATTACTTAAATAAGCGATAGCATTATTATAATAAATCAAGGTTTCTGCATCTTCAGGATGAGCAAAATAGGCTTTTTTGAATAACTGTTTAGCTTCCAAATAATTAGCATTTTTAAAAGCCAAAATACCCCGATCTTTATAAAAGTTTTCCTGTTTAATAAGTAGCTTTTTTTCGCCTTGGCTAAATAGTTCAGGCTCCTTAGTATAGGGAATTTTATAAAAGTAAGGTAACAGCCATGAATGGTAGAATCCCAACCCAAGTAAACCTGTAACAATGCTAGTAAATATTCCCGCTGCTAACATAAATAAACGAGATTGTTTTTGACGAGTAATGCTTTCAGAGGCTGCTAAAAAACGATAATCGATACTATCTAATTCTTTATCTTCTTGCCATTTTTTAGATTCCTCTAACTTTTTACCTGTCAGTAAACAATTTGTATCGGTAAAATTTGAGTCTTCCCACTTAGCAATTTCCGATTGATAAGGACGACTAGCTGCTAATACATTATATAAACATTTTTGATTAAAAATTGCCTGATAAATAGCATTAGCCACTCTAAGATAGCCCTGATTATCGACGATAACTAATCCAGATAGCAATAATTCATCATGTTCTGGTGTGTTACTCGCTTTCACCAATTTACCTTTTAAAAGGTTGGCATAAACCCTTAGTAAATACCCTTGGTCAGGATGATAAATAAGTCGCTCTCTTATACTTGATAAAAAAGCAGGTTCATCTTTTTTTTCCCAGTTATCAATAATGTGTTTATAAACAAAATCTCGCATCCAAGCTGATAAGAGAGACCGAGGTATTTGAACTTTAAACTTGGCCATTAAATAACACAATTTTTGAGTGAGAAAAGGTTGACCATTAGTCCAGCTAAAAATTTCTTGTAGAATTTCTTGAGGGGACACACCCAACCCTTCTAGTCCCTGCATCAAGGGTTGACAGTTATCTTCTAACGACAGTCCATTTAATTCAATTGCTTTACCAATATTGAAAGGAGTTCTTTGACTATCCTGAATTAATTGATTGGGGGTAGCCGTGCCAATTAAAACAAATGAAATACGATTAAAATCTGAATTAATAACTCGCTTTTCATGACAAGACCTAAGGTAAGCAAAAAAGTCATCAGTAGCAAAAGGTAGTTTTCTAACCACATCAATTTCATCAATAAAAATAACAATGCTGGTTGAAATTTTTCTCAATAAAATTTCTTTAATAAATTGTCTAAGTAACCCAACATTAGAAACAGATTGACTGGCGATCCAAGATTCTAAATCCGTCATGTTTAGGTTTAATTGTTCGGCAATTTCAAGAATTAAGGAATGATACCAGCTAGATTGATCTACTGATGTCCCCAATTCATTTAAGTCTATACGGGAACAGGCAACTCCTTGGGCTTCAATTTGAGTTTGGATGCGTACCGTCAAACTCGACTTGCCCATTTTGCGAGAATTGAAAATATAACAATACTGACTGTTCATCAGAGCTTGGTACAATTCCAGATCAGCCCTTCTATCCACATAGCTTGGATCGGAAGGAGATAAGGTACTAGAAAACTTATAAACATTCTCGGCGGTTGCGTTTTCTTGCATATTTCGGTATTTTATTGACCAGATAACCAAAACTTGGGTAAGTAATACCAGTTTGAACTACACTAACCCCGGTGATAAATCCAGAAAAAACCGCGCTCACTCATAGCCGATTATTGGTAAGCTAGTTCTACTCTGAATGAAATTGGCATATTTTCTTAGGGTAAACTCATCGGAAATTTTGGGTCTGAAACCCCGCCGTTCTAGGTTGGCTTTACGTTAGAATTAAAAGGCCAGTCTCGAAAACCAAGTGGACGGCGCAGCACCGTTCGGCTGATCTCACGGCCGAAGCCTTGAAAACTCGGCTTAGGGGGTTCCGACCAGAAAAGCTTGGCCGGGTAAAAAGTCGCGCGCAACAAGTACAAGAAGCTAAGTACCTAGGCAAAATTATTTACACATGACGATCATTGCCCCGTAAGGGTTTTAGCTCGATCGGGCAGGTAATTAATTTTGCATGACTACTTATAGGCGGTCAACGTACCGTGGGACACACGGAATCGGGCTTCTGAAATGGGGCGAAAGTCTGTGGACTCTGTGTAAGACAGTACATGGTTTTTTAACTGTGGTATGCGACGGTGGTGGAAGCAGAAACTTAAATCGTGAGGTTTAGGAATCGCCGCCCTAAAAGTGCGGCGAGGATGTCAACTAAGCTGAACTCTCTCAACTGCGCGAGTCTCCACCCTCAGCAAAGGGTTCGGAGGAGACTGAAAAGTCTCCTATCCCCTAATTCCCTACTCTAAAGCGTAGATACGACCATCCATGAGCAGACGGGTGATCCCTTTAGCTTCCAGTTGAGCGTGAGCTTTTTCGATCAGGCGACCGTCGGGAACTTTAATCACTTTTTCCTTGCGCTTGGAGAAACGGCGAGCGATGCGATGACTTTCAAAGATGGGGAGAGTGCGCTGCTGGATTTCCTGAGGGGGAACCTTACCCAATTCGGCAAAATCCTTGAGGGGACGGGTGATTAATTCGGCAGCGCGATCAATGACCAAGTAACAGGTTTTGGGAAAAGCCGCCGCCGAGAGGGGTAATATCTGTAATTGGGCTGTTTTAACGATAGTCGGGCCTAAATAGCTCCCCGCTAGTTCCTCCTCCTCCTCGTCTTCATCTTCATCTTCATCCTCCTCTTCATCCCAATCCTCGTCAAGCTCATCTTCCTCCTCCTCTTCCTCGATAGCTTCGACGAAAAACTCGTTTAAATTAGCGTCTTCTAGTGGTTTATCGCCATTAATTTCTATATATTCCGAATTATCTGCTTCTGGCGGGTAAGAGGTATCCATTAACAGGGTTAATTGTTCCACAGAAGCGATCGGTTGCTGAAAAGCCTGCTCATCCTTAGCTGCGATGTGGGCTGCCCGAAAACTAATCACCTCGATCGCTTTTTCTGGTAAATCCGCTGCTGCTCCCTCCTCCTCGAGGCCACGAGGATTGCGGGCCAAGCGTTTTTTCTGGATTAACTGCTCGTATTCCTCGCCAGAAAAAGAATTTTTGAGAAAACGACTGACCGTAGAACTACTCACGCCATAACGCTCGGCTAACGTGGAAGTGGTGGCCTCCGTTTCCCGATAAAGCTTAAGAATTTCTTTTTTCGTGGCATCAGTCAGTTTTCTTGCACTCATATTACTTATATAGTTATTTTTTAAGCGATAGGATCTTGCCGATGGCTAGTCAGGGGAAACGGGAGCATCTCACCTTTGTAACCCCTAAATCAGGTTTTTATGTCAAGCTATTTTGAAAGCCTTGCTGGAAACCAGTTTTAGGGATAAGTATAATTACTCACTTGCATAAATTGAGATGCTCCCGGGGAAACTGTTGTCTTTGAGCGGACGTACTCTTAATCATAAAACGCTCTAGCCAATTAAAACTAAGCAATTCGTTTTCTAGTCCCTGTTCTAGTCTATCCTTGACTTCTGTTTCTCACCACTACTCAAGATTAAAAAATTGACAATGATATCAAGTGCTGCTAGTCAAAAAGCCTTATTAGTTCTAGCCGATGGTACAGTTTACGAGGGTTATTCCTTCGGCTCCCAGGGAACCACCGTCGGCGAAGTTGTCTTTAACACAGGGATGACCGGTTATCAGGAAGTCCTCACCGATCCCAGTTATGCTGGTCAAATCGTCACTTTTACCTATCCAGAATTGGGAAATACGGGGGTTAACCCCGAGGATGAGGAGTCAATTCGTCCCCAGGTGAAAGGAGCGATCGCCAAAAATATCTGCCCCCGGCCCAGTAATTGGCGTTCTAGCCAATCCCTACCGGATTATCTGGCCGCTCATCATGTTATTGGCATCTATGGCATCGATACCCGCTCCCTGACCCGCAAAATTCGCTCGGTTGGGGCGATGAATGGGGCAATTTCGACGGAAATACTCGATTATCATGATTTACTGCGGCTGGTGCAGGCGGCCCCCAGTATGGCGGGGTTAAATCTCGTTAAAGAAGTTACCACCAAGGAAGTGTACGAATGGACGACTCCCACCCCGTCCGCCTGGGAATTTGCGCCAATTGATAGTGATCAAGAACCGTTAACGGTGGTGGCGATCGATTTTGGCATCAAACGCAATATTCTCCGGCGTTTAGCCAGCTACGGTTGTCGGGTGATCGTGGTTCCCGCTGACACTCCCCCGGAAAAAATCGCCGCCTATAATCCCGATGGTATTTTCTTTTCTAACGGACCGGGAGATCCAGCGGCTGTCACCGAAGGAATTGCCCTAGCCAAGCAACTTTTGCAAGGGGAAAAACCCACTTTTGGCATCTGTATGGGTCATCAAATTTTAGGCCTATCCCTAGGGGCAGAAACCTTTAAACTAAAATTTGGCCATCGCGGGTTAAATCAACCCTGTGGACTGCAGCAACAGGTGGAAATTACCAGTCAGAATCACGGTTTTGCCGTGCAGGAGGCATCTTTAAATCCGCAAGTGGAGATTACCCATCTCAACCTCAATGATCGCACCGTAGCGGGTTTAAAACACAAGTCTCTGCCCTTTTTCTCGGTACAATACCACCCCGAGGCCAGTCCCGGCCCCCACGATGCCGATTATCTGTTTGGCCAATTTGTCGACTTAATGCGGCAAGCAAAAAAGGATCGGGCGTAAATTTTTAGGATATACTAGGGTTTTGATTTTTACGGCTCTAGAGCTAGGAGGCGATTATTCCGGAAGCAATTAACTTGACCGTCAGCTTGCGAGGCACGCGTGAGGTCAGAGATAAGTACCAAATTTTCCGTTTGACGGGTCTTTTAGATGCCTTTTCCGAACCGACTTTTTGTAAGGTGATCGAAGGCTATGTGGAGCAAGGTCCCAAGGATGTGATTATTAGCCTCGCTCAGATTGATTTTATCGATAGCTCCGGTTTAGGGGCCTTAGTAAAATTGGTGAAAAAGGCCAAAACCAAAGGGGGCAGTTTACAAATTGTTACCAATCCCCGGGTAACTCAAACCGTAAAACTGGTGCGATTGGAGAAGTTTTTTTCCCTGCAACCCACCCTGGAAGCGGCGATCGAATATCTAGAAAAAGCGTAAATCGTGGAATCTCCTCTCGAACAAATTCGCTTACAGGTCAGTGGCCAGGGTTCACCAATCCTAGAGGGTCTTGACCGATTATCGCCCGCTTCCCTGGCCTATCTGGGGGATGCTGTTTATGAATTATACATCCGCACTTATTACTTACTGCCGCCCCAGCGTCTGGGAGACTATCACGCTCAGGTGGTGGGCAAAGTCAGGGCCGAACAACAGGCTTTGGATTTAGCACAACTGCAGCCCTATCTGACAGACCAAGAAAAAGAAATTCTGCGCCGGGGACGCAATGCGGTCACGGGAAAACGCCGTCGTCTGACAGCCCAAGTCTATCAGCAGGCCAGCAGTTTAGAAACCCTGTTCGGCTATCTTTATCTACAAGACCCCTCAAGATTACATCAACTATTAGAAAAACTAGAATTATAGCCATCGGGATGACTCCCGACTCCTTTACTATTAATCAATCATGAGCGATCGACCATTTCGTGACAAGTCCGATAATCGTAATTCTCGCCGGCCCTTGCGGTCAAAAACTGGGCCAATTCTGGCTAAATCCCCGGCAGTAACTCCAGAAAACCAAGAAGCTGATGATCTGCTCTACGGTCGCCGGGTGGTTTTAACGGCCATGGAGGAGGAGCGCCAACTAAATCGGATTTGGGTGGTCAATCGACTCCGTTACGATCCCCGTTATCATACCCTCTTGGAAAAAGCCAAAGCCAACGGTACGGTAATTGATGAGGTGGACGATCTGCGTCTCGATCAGATTACCAATAAGGCCAATCATCAGGGGATTGCAGCCCAGATGTCCCCCTATGATTATATCGAATTAGCCGATCTGATCGAAAAAGCTAAGGGCAAAAGTCGCCACCCCGTCATCGTCATCGCTGAAGGTATTACGGATCCCCATAACCTTGGGGCAATCATTCGCACCGCCGAAGCTATGGGTTGTCAGGGGGTAGTTATTCCCCAACGTCGCGCCGCCGGGGTGACATCGACGGTGATGAAAGTGGCGGCCGGATCCTTGGAATATTTACCCGTCGCTAGAGTGGTTAATCTCAATCGTGCTTTAGAGGAATTAAAAGCGGCTGGTTTTTGGCTCTACGGCACGGCGGCAAAAACTGGTAAATCTTTACACACAATCAATTTAACGGGTGCGATAGGATTGGTGGTAGGTTCGGAGGGTGAGGGTTTGAGTCTGCTAACCCAAAAGTCCTGCGATGAGTTGGTATCTATCCCTTTGGCAGGCAAAACCCCCAGTCTCAATGCTTCGGTGGCGGCGGGTATGGCTCTTTACGAGGTTTACCGTCAACGCTGGCAAAATTCCCCCGACTGAGAATCTGTATTTTTCGACACTCCCAATAGCCAAAAGGAGAAAGTATAAATAAAATAGGAAGGAAGTTTGCGAAATGTAAACGAACGTAACAAAACCACCAGAGTAGATTTAGATGGGGAACGAAATGAAAGAATTTTTGATTAGCTTACTCGAAAGGTTCGGATTAGCCTACTGGGTCGAGATTAAAACCGACTATCCCAGATGTACTTATTATTTTGGTCCTTTTCTCGCCAAAGACGAGGCTGAAGTCGCTCAAGCTGGTTACGAAGAAGATTTGAAAACAGAAGGAGCGCAGGGGATTAAATTGCATATAAAACGTTGTAAACCGAAAGATTTAACTATTTTTGAGGAAAAAGAAGAAAGCAAGCTCCTGAATACCCTAAAGGTCTTACGCAGTCAAGTTTCTTAACAATTTTCAGTGATCAGTAATCAGTGATCAGTAATCAGTGATCAGTAAACAGTAAACAGTGATCAGTAAACAGTAAACAGTAATCAGTAATCAGTCAAAAGACAGCAGGAAACTGCCATTTGATGAGGCTCACTTAATACATACTGCTCACTTAAAACTGATAACTGCTCACTTAAAATTGATAACTGATAACTGGTAACTGGTAACTGATAACTGGTAACTGATAACTGATAACTGATAACTGATGGCTAAATATCAATGGGAGCGATTTAAAAAACAGCTATATTCTGCTTCTGTCAGTCTTCCCGCTTCGTAGAGAGTATCGGTAATTTCTGCTAGGGTTAAAACCGAATAAGGTTGATAACCATGGCTACGAAGTTTATCTTTAACAGGGCCACCATGGTCGATAAAAACTACGATATCATTAACTAATAATCCCGCCGATTTAATCTTTTCTGCCCCTTCGATCGCACTTTTGCCAGAAATTAAAATATCGTCCACTACTACCACGGTTTCCCCCACCTGAAAATTACCTTCAATTACTCTTCTTGTGCCGTGAGCTTTTACTTCTTTGCGGGGGAAAATCATCGGATGATTTAATAATAAAGATAAACCCGTAGCTGTGGGTAAAGAGCCGTAGGGGATACCAGCAACGCGGTCAAATGTCAAGGTTTTTAATATTTCTCCATAGGCTTCAATTACCTGCTGAAAAATATTAGGATTAGAGATAATTTTTCTCAGATCAATATAATAGGAAAAAGTTTCTCCCGATGCTTGCACATAATCGCCAAACATCAAGCAGCCAATATCAAATAATTGTAGAATTAAATCCTGATGAGGATGTTGTTTTAAAAGACAAACGTTAGCAGTCCAAGTATCATCTTGGCTTGATTCTTGCTGGTGATTTTGTTTAATTTTGTTGACTTCCTCGCGTAAATCCTTGACTTTTGACCCCAAATCGGGTTGAGATAAAAAGTCTTGGGGTACAGGAATTAATAAACCCTCGCCATGACTATTTAAACCCACAGTAATTAACTCAGAAAATTGACTTTTTTCTTCCCAAATACTGCGTAATAAAATCAATCTTTCGGGGGCAAAATTGCGAATCTTGGTCAATATCTCTGGTTGAGTGGTTCCCACTTCTAAAAACACCTGTTCGGGAGTTCCCCAGGTGCAAGCTTCTTTGACAACTTGCAGATAAAAAGGATTGTCGCGACTGGGAAATTCTTGCAGATTAATCGCGCCTTGATTGGAAGTATGACAGAGGATAAAAGCGCCATGCTCGGGGTAAACTAAAAAAGGAGCAACGTGATCCTGTCCGGAGTAGGGATTGAGAGTAACCGCGTCCACCTGCCAAGTTTTAAAGATAGTCTCGGCTAAAATACTGCTAGTATTAATATCACCGTGTTTAGCATCCAAAATTACCGGGATATGAGCGGGAATTGCCGTTAAAACTCGCTGTAATAATTCTAAACCTGCCGCTCCCAAAGCTTGATAAAAACCTAAAGTTGGTTTGTAGGCACAGACAAAAGGAGCAGTTTCATCGATAATAAACTTGAGCCACTGTTCTAAATTAACGATTAATTCTCCCGGGGTGGAGGGCATCATTTCGGGGTTAGCATCTAAACCGAGGACAAGTAGAGTCTGGTTTTGACTAATGGCGTGGTTTAACTTTTGAAAAAAATTCATCGGTTTCTAATCTCAGGATTCTGGATTAGTTTCTAATTCTACACTATTTGGCCGAAAAATAGGCTGTAAAATTGTCTGGTGCAGACTTTTTCTGGTGTCAGCGTCAAGGAATTTCTTTTGTAAGGGTTGCCATTCTTGCCATTTTTGGTGACGGATATTTTGGAAAATTTCTAGTAAGGTGGGCATTTCCTTGGCAAGACAATTAGGGAAAATTTGGCTAAGAAAATCCGAGAGAACACAACAATCCTGCATTTCTCCGAGAATACTTTGAAGGTTTTTAATATCTTCTAGATATTCTCGATACTTGTCGCCATAGAACTGAGTGAATAACTCCATATTATAGCGGGAACGCTTGGCTTCTTTGCGGAGATCGTGCAGTAATAATCCTTCTTTTTCCAATAGGTCATCAATTTCTTGACTAGAAAACTCTTTTACTTTTTGATCTTCCTCTAAATTTACCCCAACTAACCAGCCTTCGTGGAGTAAAAAGCGACTCGCTTGCGGTAATAACAAGTCTGGTAAAACCGTGGCAATATCTAATTTTCCCATCGGTTGATAGGTGGGATTATCCAACCAACGGGCAAAATCTGCCTTAAAATTGAGAAATTTGTCGGACTTTAACAGCTTTTCTACCTTAGCAAAAGCTTTCTTTCTTTGGCTTTCCAGAACTTCTAAAACTTTCTTCAGTAGCTCCTGTTCTTGCGGGGGTAAAATTGGCTGATAATGACCGACAAAAGCCGATTTTAACACATCTAAATCCCGCAATTCTCCTAAAATTCTGCCCAGATTACCCACCCGTTTTTGATCGGCAGATTTTGGCATGGTTAAAGCGGGGTCAAAACCAGTTAAGGTACTGCGAAGACGGCGCATTCCCACACGAATTTGGTGTAATTCTTCTGAATCCTGATCGAGTAAAACCCCAGCTTCGTGTTTAAGAACTTTATGAAAATGTTTATCAATACCGATATAGGCCCAATCGGCAACAGTTTTAGCCCGAGGATTAAATTTGTTAGTCATTGGTCTTTAGGGGGGAAATAATGTCAAGATGGTGATAGAATCTTTAAATCAAGACTGGAACTAATAGATACTATTTATTCTACACAATAGGATGAAGCAGCCGCTTTAAGAGAAGTTTATGGATAGTTTTTGGCTAGATTATGCGGGGGAAATCGCTTTTCGCACTGGAGAGCATCTTTTCTTGACGGGAATAGCCATGGCTATGGGTAGCTTAATCGGGATTCCTCTAGGTATTTTAATTAGTCGTCAAGCTATTCTCGCCCCACCAATTATAGCGATCGTTAACACCCTACAGACTATCCCCAGTTTAGCCCTATTTGGTTTTTTAATTTCCGTGCCTTTTTTGGGAGGAATCGGCAAAATTCCCGCTATTGTTGCCCTAACTCTCTATACTTTACTGCCAATTGTTTTAAATACCTATCTGGGCATCAAAAAAGTTGATCCCGAATTAAAATTAGCCGGGTTATCCCTAGGTATGACCGACGGTCAAATCCTGCGCTATATCGAATTACCCTTGGCAGGGGCGACAATTTTGGCAGGAGTGAGAATCGCGACGGTGATTGCTATCGGTGTGGCTACGATCGCAGCTGCCATCGGTGGCGGTGGTTTGGGAGTGTTTATTTTTCGCGGTATTGCCACGGTAAATAATCAGTTAATTTTGGCGGGGGCAATTCCTGCCGCTTTTTTAGCCCTTGTTGCCGATTGGAGTCTCGGTTGGCTAGAAAAGACCTTTTCCCCTTCGCAACGTCCTACAAAGCCCTCTAAATGGCAATGGGGCTTAGGTTTAATCGGGTTGGCCCTGCTATCTTTCCTCTTGACTCAAATTTTCCATTCATCCCCCGGCACAGTGGTGATCGGTTCCAAAAATTTTACCGAACAGGTGATTTTAGGGGAAATTTTGGCACAGGAAATCGAAAAAGAGACGAATTTACGGGTTGATCGTCAATTTAATCTCGGTGGTACTCTGATCTGTCATGAAGCGGTGAAAGCGGGTAAAATCGATGGTTATGTGGAGTATTCCGGCACGGCTTTCACGGGAATTTTGCAAGAAAAACCCCTTAACGATGCCCGATTAGTCTCTGAAAAGCTGCAGGAGATTTATCCAGAAAAATTTAATCTAGAAGTGTTTCCCAGTTTAGGATTTGAGAATACTTTCGCCATTGTTATCCGGGGAGAAACCGCCAGTCAATACAATCTTAAAACTCTCTCGCAAGTGGCTAAATATACCCCCAATTGGCAAGCGGGTTTTGGTTATGAATTTTTGGAAAGGGAAGACGGTTACAAGGGATTAGCGAAGACCTACGGCCTAACTTTTGCCGGACCCCCGAAAGTGATGGATTTAGGGTTAATGTACCGCGCTTTAGCCGAAAAACAAGTGGATTTAGTGGCGGGAAATTCCACCGATGGCTTAATTCCCGTGCTAGATTTAGTCATCCTAGAAGATGATCAACGCTATTTTCCTCCCTACGAAGCGGTACCGATTTTTAACCTGGATAGTTTGCAAAAATATCCCCAATTGCGACAGGTTTTAGCGAAACTCACTGGCAAAATTACCTCCACAGCTATGCAGAAATTAAACTATCAGGTGGATGGCCGCGATCGTAGGGTGGAGGAAGTGGTTAAAGAATTTCTAGTCTCCCTCTCTTAACCATTTAGTGACTCCCCCGGGTTGGTCGATTAAAGTAATGCCTTGGGCTTTTAATTCTGCGCGAATGCGATCGCTTTCGGCGTAATTTTTCGCTTTTTTCGCCTCTGTCCGTTGTTGGATGAGATTTTCGATTTCCGCTGCACTAATTCCCTCAGAAACAGGGGTTTCCCTCTGGTCAGCGGCCATTTCTAAGCCCAAAACCCTAGACAATTTCACCAAAGTATGCCATTTTACCGCTAATTGGGCCAGATTGCTGTCTGTCTTACCCGCATGGGTTAAATTATTACCCTCCTTGCGTAATTCCTTAGCGATTTCAAATAACACCGCTAAACCACCGGCAAAGTTAAAATCGTGATTTACCGCCTCTTGAAAGCGATTTTCTAGCTCTTGGTCGGTAATTCCGGGATTATCGGGCGGAAGATGCTTATAACCAAAGGATAAACCCTCTTGTAAAGTATGCCAGCCATTAGTGGCCGCCTGCAATCCCTCATCGGAAAAATCGATCGGTTTGCGGTATTGGGCGCCTAAAATTAATAATCTCACGGCTAAGGGGTCATATTTTGCCAATAACTCGCGAATAGTGATGAAATTACCGAGGGATTTTGACATTTTTTCCCCGGCCACCTTAACCATGCCATTATGTAACCAATAATGGGCCAGAGGTTTACCCGTAGCGGCTTCACTTTGGGCAATTTCGTTTTCGTGGTGGGGAAAAATCAGATCACTTCCCCCCACATGAATATCGATAGTTTCTCCCAATTGTTCTTTGACCATGGCCGAACATTCAATATGCCACCCCGGACGACCTTGGCCCCAGGGAGAATCCCAACTAGGTTCCCCCGATTTTGCCCCCTTCCAGAGGGCAAAATCAAAGGGGTCTTGTTTCTTAATTGCTTCCGGGTCGTCGGTTTCTACCCGGCCGCTGGCGCCGGCTTGCAGATCATCCAGTTTTCGCCCTGATAGTTTGCCATAATCAGAAAAACGACGGACGGAATAGTAAACATCGCCATCGCTGGGGTAAGCATAGCCTTTTTGTTCTAATTCATAGACTAGGCGCTTGATACCGTCGAGGGTATGAGTGGCCCGGGGATAAGCGTCCGCCGGTCTGACTCCTAATTTTGCCATATCCTCAAAGTAGGCCTCGATAAATTTCTCGGCTACGGCTGCCATGGTGGTATGTTCATTTTTAGCCCGATTGAGAATTTTATCGTCAATATCGGTGAAATTCTGAATATAGCGCACTTGATAGCCGAGATACTCCAAATAACGCCGCACCACATCCCAAACCACACAGGTACGCGCATGACCCAAATGGCAATAATCATAGACGGTAATGCCGCAGCAATACATGGAGACAATGCCCGGGATGAGGGGGGTAAAGGGTTCTTCGCGACGACTGAGGGTGTTGTAGAGGATTAAGGTCATGGATGGAGAAATTTTTTTCTGGGGGAAAAGGCTAGTCCAATTTTATAGCAGTTATTTTCAGTTATCAGTGATCAGTTATCAGTGATCAGTTATCAGTGATCAGTTATCAGTGTAAGTATCTAAGCACAATTAATTACACATCTAAGCCACTACTCCGTCAGACTTCTGCGGTGGTGAGCAAACAGAGAACTGAAAACTCAAATCCGATCCCTAATAGCTGTATCCCGTCTCCTGTCTCCTGTCTCCTGTCTCGACTAGGAAATTAATTTTGCACGACTACTTATCAGTAGACCTCTTGCATAAATCCGAAAACAAACGATAGAAACAATAATGGGAGGGACTTTCAGTTAATTATTTATTAGTAGTTGATAATCTTCAAAAATGTTGCTGTACAAGGATCGACTTAAGACTTTTGCAAGAGGTCTATTGTAGGGGTAATTCATGAATTACCCCTACACCTATTACCTAGTCCAGTAACCCACCACCACCATTGACAGTGATTGGAATGATGAACTATGACTAGGGAGCTAGTTAAGAGTGGATTAGAGATGAAGATTGATTGAATGAACCAATCATAGTTAAGACCATTTGAAAAGAGGGTCTGTAGACGCACGGATTTTCCATTATGAATATAGTATCCTGTCAAGCCGCCTTTGTCAAGAGAAAATTTAACAACATCCAGACAAACGTTATTAGACCTCTTGCATAAATCCGAAAACAAACGATAGAAACAATAATGGGAGGGACTTTCAGTTAATTATTTATTAGTAGTTGATAATCTTCAAAAATGTTGCTGTACAAGGATCGACTTAAGACTTTTGCAAGAGGTCTAGTGACCGCTAACCACTTTCCCTGATTTCCCTACTATATTTTGTGTTTTTTGTCAAGGGGTTTTTGGGGTTTTAGTAAAGATGTGACGGGATAGGACTGTTTTGATCAGGACTATTATTGATGAAATCGATAGAATAACGATAGGGGAAGCTTGCTTGTTTGCCTCAACCGACAATTTTTGTTGTTAATCAACTTTGACCAGACCATCACCATGAATGAACCACCTAATAGCGCTGGCGATGAAATCCAATTACCCCGGGGAGAAAGAGTTGACCAGCTAAGACATCTGATCGAAACCCTACGCATTGCCGATGAAGTGGCCAATCGCGGTTATTTGATTACCAGCGCCGAAGTGGCGGATTTAATGGATATTAATCCGGGCGCCGTTACCAGTCGAGGCGACCATTGGCCGTGGCGAAATTGGGTAATCTCCCGGGTCAGACGGGAGGGAAACCAAATTCTTTGGCAGTTAGAAAAAGTCGATTAGGATTAATGGCAACCATCAGTTAATTTCTCTCTTGACTTTTGCAATTATCTCGTCATTTTCCCCCAGCAGGTGACGCGCAAAACGTCGAGCTAGGGGCGGAGCCGATACAAGTGTACTGGTAAAGCCAGAAAATACCTGCAATCCCACTTTATCGGCGATCGCTCCCACTAGGGGCCGTCCCGAGGGGGCAAAAGCCACTAGGCAATGATGACAGCTGCCGGGGAGAGAGGCCAAAGGGGGCAGCAATGTCCCCACGGCGGTGCGGATTGCTTTTTCCCCCGCCAGAGGGTTTAAAATCACCTCTGGATCGGTGATAATGGCGCTAATTTGCCCTAGATAAAGGCTTTGATCCCGGAATTGTACCGCCCCCGTTTCTAAAACACTGGCAATTATTTCTGGGGTTTCTCTCTGCCAAATGCCCTGCTTTTCTAGTTGGGTGATTTTTTGCTCTAATAGCAATCTGGCAGGAATTGCAGGCATAACTAGGGTGTTTAATTTGATCTCAGTGGGGGGAATTTTGATCACCTGGGCATGGGTAAAATAGACGGGAGCAGTAATATCGGATTTTTGCAGTAAAGACCGGGTTAATCCCCCGGCACAGACGATAGTTTCCCCGGCAGAATAATTATTTTTAGGAGTTTTTACGCCGGTAATTCTCGATGCAGTTTCAATTAATTCGATGACAGCTTCCCGAATAATCGTGCCTCCCAGACGCAGAAAAGCTTGTTGATAGGCAAGATTAGTTTTTTCGGGGTTAATGTGACCGTGGGGCAGTCGTAAAACTCCGGAGATAGCTGCGGGATTTAATAGGGGTTCTAAAGCGATCGCTGCTTGCGGATCGAGAATTTCGGGAGTAATAGCAAAGATAGCAAATTTTTCGGACACAGTGGCCAGATCATCTTCGGGGTTAACGGTGAGAATTAGCTCTATGTCCCGGTATTCGTTATCTATGCCCAGTTCCTGGGATAAATTGCGCTGAATTTCTCGACCTTCTTGATATAATTTTCTCTGGATTTCTGTGGTAGCTGACCAATAGGCTAAACCCCCGTAACTGTAGAAAGTGGCGTTGAGGGGATGGGTTTCTTTTTCTAATAAGAGAACTCGACTGCCTAGGTTAGCTAGTTCATAGCTTAAGGCGGAACCGGTGATACCACCACCGATAATTATATAATCATAAGTTGTGGTCATAATTGGGCTAATTTTTTCTCAATTAATCTATTCTATCATTATACTTGCTCAGTTCCCTGGTTCTGATTTGATCAATAATTGCTATAATTAGAGAAAAAGTTCAAAGCGGTATCAGATAACTATGCAACAGCTAGAAACTAGGGGGATAACTGACTCATGGATTAAAGGTAGTTGGGAAGAATACTTAGAAGCAATTAAAAACTTCCCAGAAAATCAAGGAAAAAGTTATTATTACAATGGCTATTATCGATTAGAAATGACTCCTATTGGATTTGAACACGCTAGAGATCATCACGTTGTCTTTTTGGGGGTGAGTCTCTACGCTATCCTCAAAGAAATTCCTTTTCAAGGACTCCCTACTTGTTCCTATCGCAAAAGAGGAATTAGAGAAGTGCAGCCCGATATATCTTACTATCTAGGAGAGAAAGCGAATCTGATACCAAATGGGACTTCGATTATTGATTTAAATCAGTATCCTCCACCAGATTTAGTCATTGAAATCTCAAAATCTACCCTCAATGATGACTTAGGTAATAAACGCTTACTCTACGAAGAATTAGGGGTTAGTGAATACTGGAGTGTTAAGGTAGATGATCCTCAAATATTCGCTTTTGAAATAATCGATCGAGGTAGTAAAAGAATTGATATATCAAAGGTTTTACCTAATTTAAAACTTGCGGTTTTAGAGTCAGCTTTACAACAGGCACGCAGCAAGGATCAAAGTCAGGTGGGACGTTGGTTAATCAGTCAATTTCAAGGTTAAATCCATAAAATCGAGGCTAATATTATGCAACAGCTAGAAACTACTATCTCGACAGATTTATGGATTAAAGCTAGTTGGGAAGAATACTTAGAAGCAATTAAAAACTTCCCAGAAAATCAAGGAAAAAGTTATTATTACAATGGCTATTATCGATTAGAAATGAGTCCTATTGGTAACGATCATGCCAGCGATCATGCTATTTTGCTCTTCGCTGTTAGTCTCTATGCCACCCTAAAAAATTTGGCCTTTAATGCCAAAGATAATTGCAGTTTTCGCAAGTCTGGTTATCGAGAAGTTCAACCGGATATATCTTATTATTTTGCCGACAAAGCTAATCTGATTCCCTACGGTACTTCGATTATTGATTTAAATCAGTATCCCCCACCAGATTTAGTCATTGAAATCTCAAAATCTACCCTCAATGATGACCTAGGCAATAAACGCTTACTCTATGAAGAATTAGGAGTTAGTGAATATTGGAGTGTTAACGTCGATTATCCCCAAATATTCGCTTTTGAAATAATCGATCAAGGTAGCAAAAGAATTGATATATCAAAGGTTTTACCTAATTTAAAACTTGCGGTTTTAGAGTCAGCTTTACAACAGGCACGCACCAGAGATCAAAGTCAGGTGGGACGTTGGTTAATCAGTCAATTTCAAGGTTAAATCTTACTGTTTTTTGGCAGCCGCTTTCTCCAATAAAGACTCGGCAAAAGCGATGGCATCTGCTGCCGAATTTCCTCCCGTTAATTGTGCCAATTCTTCCCTTCTCGTCTGACGATTATCAAGAGAAGTAACCCGGACAACCGTGCGAATTTCCGAGAGATTAGTGGGATTATCTTCGGCAATCATTTGTTTATAAACTCGAAAATGGTGATCAGCTAAAGCAGCCACTAAAGGTTGATGGGTAACGCACAAAACTTGATATTGTTGACCTAATTGATCTAATTTATCGGCAATTGCTTGGGCAACTTTTCCCGATACTCCCGCATCGATTTCGTCAAAAATCAGGGTTGCAGCTGCCGATTGGGATTGGGAAAAACAGGACTTTAAAGCTAGGAGAAAACGACTCATTTCTCCTCCAGAAGCGGTACTGGATAAAGGTTGGATTTTTTCCCCCGGATTGGGACTAAAATAAAATCCCACTTGATCGACTCCCAGACTGCTAGGATTACCCGGAGCAATCCGACAGACAAAAATCACCTTTTCCATGGCTAAAGGTTTTAATTCCTGTACCAATTGTTTTTCTAGTTGACTAGCGGTTTCTTGTCGCAAAAAGGTCAACTGAGTGCTAGTTTCTCGATAGATTTTTTCCTGTTGCTGACAAATTTTTTCTAATTCCTCAATCGATTGTCCTTCTCCCGTCAACTCCGCTAATTCCTGCTGTAATTTCTGATAATAATCGAGCGCTTCGGCTAAACTTGGGCCATATTTGCGACAAATGCGCTTAAGTTGGACAATTCTCTCTTCTATCTCGTTCAATCTCTCGGGATCTGCCTCTAGACTATCCCCATAAACGTTGATTTCCTGTCCCGCTTCCACCACCTGATTTAATGCCGATCGCACCATCTCTAAAATTGGCTCTAAACTACTATCATAAACCATCATATTTGTCAAGATATTTTCAGCTTTTCCTAACAAATCGGCGACGGCCGGTTGATCGCGATCGTTTTGGTAGAGTAGTTGATAGACTTGATAGCTGGAATTTTGCAAATCGACACCGTGGGAGAGTCGGTTTCTTTCCTGTTCCAACTGTTCCAACTCGTCAGCGTCAGTTAAATTAGCTGATTCTAGTTCTTTTAGTTGATATTCTAGTAAATCTAATCTTTGTAGGCGATTTTGTTCCGATTGCAACCTCTTATTTAAACTATTCTTGCTTTCTTGCCAGTTAAGGTAGGCTGTGGCTACTTTTTCCCGCTGCCGCAGCAGCGATTCACCCCCGTAGAGATCTAATAATTCCCTCTGTCGATTAGCGTCCATTAACTGAACTGTTTGACCTTGGGCGGTGATTTCTACCAAAAAATCTCTTATTTGCGCCATTTGTTGGCGATTAGCGACGACTCCGTTAATCCGAGAACGAGAACGCAAGGAATTATTAGTAATCACTAATTCCCGGCTGATGGTCAGACTATTATCCTCTAATGGGTCAATTTCCTGACTTTCTAGCCAAACAATTAATTCTGGAGTCAGAGAAAAAGTCGCTTCTAGGGTTGATTGTTGGCTTCCCTGACGGATGACGCGATGATTGACTTTACCACCGAGAACAATATCGATCGCATCTAATATAATCGATTTTCCTGCCCCCGTCTCACCGGTCAGTACATTTAATCCGCTGCCGAAAGTTAATTCTAAGCGATCGATGAGGGTAAAATTTTCAATTCGTAGGCAGGATAACATATATCAGTAATCAGTAATCAGTAATCAGTTGCTAAGTAGGTAGGCGTTAAAAATTATTAGACACCCCCCTTATCAAGGGGGACTAAGGGGGGATCGGCACCCCCTTATCAAGGGGGGATTAAGGGGGACTAAGGGGGGATCGGCACCCCCCTTATTAAGGGGGGGCAGGGGGGATCGAACCTAAAATCCATTTTTAATTTAATTATAACCAGCTACTTATTCTCATTATCCTTCAGCATTCCCTAATTTTCCCCGAAACGGTAGCCCTTCCCATAGACAGTATTAATTAGAGGTGTTTCTCCGTCCGCTTCGATTTTACGACGCAGCAAGCGCATCAGGGCAGCAACCACATTACTATTAGGTTGCTCTCCTTCTGACCAGAGATGCTGATAAATTTGTTCATGGGTGAGAAGTTGACCCGAATGGGTCATAAATAAAGTCAATAATTGTACTTCTTTTGCTGATAAACTAATCGTGCGACCATGACGATAGGCCACTTGATTTTCACTATCGAGTTCTAAATCAGCACATTTTAATTTACTGCTATTACTAGCTTCAAAATTGGGAGAACGACGCAATAAAGCGCGGACTCTCGCTAATAATTCTCGCAGTTGAAAGGGTTTGACTAAATAATCATCAGCACCGGCATCTAATCCCGCCACTCGATCGTCTATGGTATCCTTAGCGGTTAGAAATAAAACTGGAGTGGTGTCCCCCTGATCCCGTAAATATTGACAGATTTGTAATCCAGATTGCTGGGGTAACATCCAATCGAGAATTAAGAGGTCATAATTATTCTCTCGTGCCAATTCTAACCCCGTCCGACCATTATTAGCAATATCAACTTCATAGCCTTCTTGAGCAAGAATTTGTTCTAAGGGTTCGGTTAATTCGTGTTCATCGTCAACGATAAGTATTTTCATAAAAGTAAAAAAGATGGTGTCGGGTGTTGGGGTTTTGGGGTTTTTAGTTGAATCTCCCCATTTCCCCATTTCTCCTAATTATCTATCTTTGGGTAATAAATTGCGCCATTCGAGAGGGATATAACTTTCAATAAATCTAGCTAAGGTTGGGTAATGACGCTGATACAAAACTCCCATATAGATAATACCAAGTCCTAGGACGGTTAGGGCAAAGGGAAAGAAAATTGAATCGGCAAAGATACGATAGGAGAGATAGGAAAGATAGGCAAATACTCCGATACCTCCGAAAACCACAAATAATCTTCTTTTTAGTAGGATGGATAATAACATCAATCCCAAGTTAATTAGACAGTACAAAAATCGTTGTGCTTCATTATCATCGATTAGGAGAGATAGACTAAACCAAAACATAATCAATCCGAATAGGTATAGCCAAAAAGCAAAATCTCCCCGACTGCGACGCTGACGTACATCAATTAAATAGGCAGTTATTAAACAGGCAATTCCAAACCAAAAGGATACCCACAGTCGCATTCTCCATGTATATTCGTCCTCTCCAAATAGTAAAGGAGTTAAATCCATTGACATATACCACAGACTAAAAGCGATCGGTGCAGTTAAAAAGGGAAATTTAACAAATCTTAAAGTTATTAATCCTGCGATAATCGTGCCTAATTCCATTAAAAACCAACTGCCTTTAATCCATGTATGGAAATCTCGATAGATGCCTGGATATCCGGCTTGCCAGTATCCTGTCCAGCGTTGTAAACCATAGATTGCTAAGGGAGTCATTGCCACTGCCATGGTAAATAAAAGGCCGCCGGGGATTTTGAGATTTTGCTGAAAATAGAGATTTTTACCGGTGAAAATAAAACAAATTGCATAAAACAGGGCGATAAAAAATAGTCCTGCACCACCGAAACTCTCCCAAGCTTCGTTCATAAACCACCCCAGGGCAGAGATAACAATTAATGCCCCAAAATAATAGGCGACATTAGCAAAATTAAAGCGAGGGCGATTAACTTCATCTTCATGGGGATAACGGGATATAAAAGCCGCCCATAAATTTTCAGCTTGGCTGGCAGTAATTAGGTTTTGTTGTACCGCCCAATCAAAATCTTCTCTTTCTAGTCTCATAATATTCTCTAGTCCTTAAGCTAAGATGTATTTTAACCGCTTATCCTAATGATAAGGGAATAGGGCATAGGTGCAAATGTCAAATCCTGTAATAAAACTTAAGTAGGTAGGCGTTAAAAATTATCAGATACCCCCCTTATCAAGGGGGGCAGGGGGATCGAACCTAAAATCCATTTTTAATTTAATTATAACCAGCTACTTAATATTTACCGCTAGAAACATCCGAAATCTGCAAAATAGAGTATGATCCAATCTAGATTAACTATTATCGAAGCCATCATGACAACTAAATCAGAACTCTATGAACAAGATTTTCAATTATGGCTGATAACAACAATAGGTCAGTTAGAACAAGGAGATTTTCAGGCATTAGATGTATCTCATTTAGTTGAGGAGTTGAAAGAATTGGGTAAATCAGATAAAAATGCCCTAGAAGGAAATTTAATGATTTTGCTGGCTCATTTACTGAAATTAAAAGTACAATCATCTGTCCCTGAAAGCATGAAATCTAGCTGGTATAGCTCCATTGTCGAACACAGGGAAAGAGTTATCGCCTTACTAGAAAACACCCCTTCTTTGAAATCTCATCTAGCAATCGCTATCGATAAAACCTATCCTAAAGGTCGCAAAATTGCCATCAAGGAAAGTAAATTGGCTGACTTTGGAATTGCGATTCCTCCAGAGGAAACCTATCCCCTAGACTGCCCTTTTTCCTTAGAACAAATTCTTGACGAAGATTTCTATGCCTGATAAGTAGGTAGGTGTTAAAAGTTGTCAGACACCCCCCTTATTAAGGAGGATCCCCCCGCCTATCGGCACCCCCCTTATCAAGGGGGGCAGGTGAGATCGGCACCCCCCTTATCAAGGGGGGCAGGGGGGATCAGAGGCAAAATCTATCTTCAATTTAATTATGACTACTTACTTAATTCATAAGTAGTCGTGCAAAATTAATTTCTTGGTTAGGATAGGCAAGAGGCAACGGTAAAGGGATTGAGGGAGATTGAGCTAATTTAAGGGTAGGTGGTTAAAATGCGTTCTAGCATAGCTTACAAGCTTTTTTGCCCAACCCTAGTTAATCAGCCTGCAAAAAATAAGTAAAAATTATAAATTTAAGGTAAGTAATTAAAATATTTAAATATTTTGACCAATCAGTTAAATGTAAAAAGTAAGTTACAAGATTTTTATTTTCCCAGAATTTGCCAAAATTTGGCTGTAAATCGGGGTTGCCTACATTTATTAATCTGGTATGATCGTGGTATGCTGTGGGCTTAGTTTAACCGTTAAGCCTTAAATCAACGTAAAACCAAGACAATCAGGGTACTGTATCGATTCTCTTGCCCAAAAAAAGCCCCTAGTGGCGACATTTTTTTATGTGACAATTTTTTAAGTTTTGTAAAGGCTATTGACTTAAAGCCAGAATTGTGTAATTCTCCCCGCTCCCAAGTCTGGCGCTCATAGACAGTCAACAGCTAATCAAGTTGGGAACTAGGAGTTGACTTCTCCTCCTAGTCCCCTGTTTTTTAGGATATCAATTGCGATTAAGGTACTTCAGTCCAGCGCCTAAGCCTCCTAGCACCAGCAAACTCAGCACAGTTGAGGGTTCGGGAATCGGAGCCGAAAAGTTAGAAATCGTCACACTACCGGGTCCCAAACGGTTGTCGCGAGTGAAAACACGGAAACCAAAGCTGTCGCCAGCTAGGACGTTAAACGTCGATGTCCCGTTTTGGACAAAACCTCCCCCATCGTCAGTTACTTGGGTGAAGCTGCCGTTGAGCAGATATCCGAAGGGATCCCAGAAAGCACTATCATCCGCAGTCGAATAGTTCCAATTAAACGTCACCGTCCCAGCCGCAGCCGCAGTGGTGGTGTAGTCTGTGGTTCCAGAAGAGAAAGAACCATTGTTCCCCCCAGTCAGGCTAATAGACGCGGGAGCGCCGCTGGTATTGACCGACCCGTCGGCATTACTATTGGTAAATGTCCAGTTAATGGGATCGTAAGCGTCTTGGAAACCGAACACTGTTGCGGCACTAGCACCAGAAGCAGCGGCTAGAGTGAGGCTAACAGTAGTGACAGTCATTGCGGTCTATGACCGCAATGACTCGAATAATTTTGGCGATTTGGTGGCCATGGCCCTAAAAATAAATTAATGTACCCCTTAAAGTTAAGGTTGATCAAAATATTTTTCAAGAGGATTTTTTATAGAAATATTACGATCATATCTATATATAGCGTTTCTGATTCACAAGAGGTACATTCCCGATCCTGAACAGCTTAATCAGCAAAGATTTAAGTGTGCCGCACAGATGCGAGAACCGCTATAGATAAGTAAATGGTTGGTTCTCTTATTCTTTGTGTGATCAGTGTAACTTATATAGTAGCGATCGATCTTTGTGTCCTCTCTGTCTGGAGTGGTTCTTTCCACTCATTCCCCTGCAAATCTACTCAAATCTGGCGCTGCTGATTTTTTATCTCAGTTTGAAGAGGGGCTAAAAACTGGGGCAATGTGGACATCGATCGAAAGACTAAGCTAAACTGGTAATGACTATGTATTAGGGCGGAGGTCAACGGACGCAACTATGGACAATTTGGAGGTAAAACAAAAACCGATCCGCTGTTTAGAAGATGCGATCGAAAGGTGTCAAACTTTAGGAATGCGGGTTAGTCGTCAGCGTCGCTATATTTTAGAATTGCTGTGGCAAGCGCAGGAACACCTATCAGCGCGAGAAATTTATGATCGTCTCAATCTGCAAGGAAAGAACATCGGTCATACCTCAGTGTACCAAAACCTAGAGGCTCTATCCGGTCAAGGCATTATCGAATCTGTGGAACGCTGGGATGGCAGACTCTACGGCAACATCAGCGATTCCCACAGTCACATCAATTGTCTGGACAGTCAAGAAATCATCGATGTGCATATCCAACTTCCCCCGGAATTAATTAAACAGGTCGAGGCATCGACGGGGGTAAAAATTACCGATTATCGCATCGATTTCTATGGCTATAAACAAAACAAATGAGCCAGATCACTGTATAATTGACCCTGTGAATAGTATCCGTTGACAGGCTGCCACTCTTGTGATCGATCGCCCTCTCACCCTAATTATCATCGATAATGACCCGATTTTCCGCTTGGGTCTGGTGCAGGCTTTGTCGCAGATAGAAAATATTAGTATCGTCACCGAAGGGGATTTAGAAACAATTTTCGCTTTGACTCTGAATCCCTCCCCCGAAATTATTATTATCGATCCTCTCTTTGATTGGTCTTACTGTGAAATTCTCCACTCTCGCTATCCCGAAAGTAAAATTGTTTTATTAACCTTTCCTCTCGATTCCAGACAGCAACTAATCGCCAGAGAATTAGGCATCGCCGGTTATATTCCCAAAGGCACAAACCTAGAGCAATTTATCACTATTTTAGGGCAAATTTACCGGGATGAATCTCACGATGTTGTCCCTTCCCCTCTCACCATTGCTACCCGTCCAAGTTTAGCCCCTAGCCATTGGTTAATCAGTGCTGGCAAAACGGGATTAAATCGCATCGAAAGTGAATTACATTTAATTGATCTCCATCTCAATCAACAGTCTTTATCCGGCTTTGATCGCTTTTATTGGCAGGGAAGAAAACGAGAACTTTTAGCAGCCCTATGGCTAGTCAGAAAACTAATTCCCCTGGAGGGTAGCTCTTACAATTCAGCTTCAGTCACACCCCCGGTAATAATTAACAATATCGATCGGGAATTACCAATTTTAAGCCGCGAGCGTCCCCTCTGTGTTTCGGCGGTTTTTGAGTCCACTTTAGCGGTCATTCGATCGCCTTTAATTAATAGAACAAAGATTAGTTTTGAAATTGATGTTTTACAGGATAATCGGCAACGGGAATTATTGTATTTAGTTCTCGATGAAATTCGGAAAAATGTCGATGAAATGAGATATTTACAGGTTAGCAGTGGGGAATTAACCAGTCGCTTAAATCTGATTATTTATGATATCTGGGAGAAAGTTACCCGTAAATTTTTAGAAATTAATGGCTCGGTTTCTGACGAAATTAGTAAAAGCAGACTTAACGAAATTATTCTGGAAGAAAGAGAGGCAATTCAAACAGAAATCCTCAATAAAATTCCTTTTACTCTTGACTTATTTTCCTATTTAGTGTACGAAAATAGTTTAACTATTGACGGAGTAGGATACCGAGCTAATGCTCCTGAAACCATCGCCAGAGCCGAAATTCTGCTGCAAAATCTCATTCATAATCTTGCCAATGCAGTGACAGTAATTATTCTCAATAACTTCTCGGAATCGGAAAGAATCAAACAAAAACTTTACCGTTCAGAATTTCTCATCGCCAGAAAATTAGCTAAAATCCGCAATGAATTATCTTGGAAATACCGACGGCAACAATACTGGCAAGACCCCAAAGATATCTTTGAAAGTCAATATCAATTATTTCACTATAGCGAGGGAGAAATCCAATCTCTAGCCATTTATTCCCCTCGACAGGAAGAATTAAATAGTTTAACAGGCATACCCTGGTTAGTTTCGATCGCCTTAGAATTAAGAGACTCTTTATCTCCTCGTTTACGCGCTTTTTTTCGGGTGGTGGGTAAGGGAGTAGTCTATATTCTTATCCAAGTTATCGGTCGCGGTATTGGTTTAGTAGTTCGCGGGGTTTTACAGGGAGTCGGTAACACTTGGCAGGAAGTAAAAGGTAAAAAGGGATCATGAATTATGAATTATGAATTATGAATTAAGTACCTGGTTATAATTAAATTAAAAATGGATTTTAGGTTCGATCCCCCCTGCCCCCCTTGATAAGGGGGGTGCCGATAGGCGGGGGGATCCTCCCTTAATCCCCCCTTAATAAGGGGGCATCTGATAATTTTTAACGCCTACCTACTTATGAATTATGAATTATGACTGATAACTGATAACTGATAACTGATAACTGAAGTGGCCCTAACTTTTACAATTCCTTGTCAAAACTGTATTTATCGCGAATCTGTCCGACAAAAAACTGTCCTTTCGATGGTGCGGACTGAAAATCTTTATATACTGCCAAAGGTAGATCATGATAAAGATAGATACCACCGTGATTAAATTCCACTTTCAGAATTTTTTTTTCCTCATCGTAGTCAAAAGATTTAATCGCTGTACTTTGACTTTTTAATAAGGGGAAAGCAATCACATCGCGAATACTGGCAGAATCGGTTAATAACATGATCAGGCGATCGATGCCAATTCCTAAGCCTCCCGTGGGGGGCATTCCGTATTCTAAAGCGGTTAAAAAGTCCTCATCAACTCCCTGCGCTTCCAAATCTCCAGCCGCTTTTTTGAGTGCCTGTGCTTCCAATCTTTGCCGTTGATCGATGGGATCGGTTAACTCAGAAAAACTATTAGCTAATTCCCGTCCAACCACATATAATTCAAATCTTTCCACGAGGTCAGTTTTTGAGCGATGGGGTTTAGCTAAAGGGGAAATTTCCACGGGAAAATCTAGCACAAAAGTGGGCTGTATTAGCGTTTCTTCGACTTTTTGTTCAAAAGCTTCATTTAAGAGCTTACCAATGGTTTTACAGTCCTCTGGAACGCCAATGCCGGCATTTTCTGCGGCAATACGAGCCGACTCGAAATCCTCAAAACTATTCAAGTCAACCCCGGTTATTTCTTGGACTAATTCGTGCATAGTCACTCGTCGCCAAGGGGGAGTTAGGTTAATTTCCCTGTCTTGATAGGTGATTTTCAGCGTACCTAAAACATCTTGTGCAGCATTAACAATAATGTTTTCGGTTAACTCCATCATGTCATAATAATCGGCATAGGCCTGATAGATTTCGATGGAAGTAAACTCGGGGTTATGTTTAGTAGAAACCCCTTCATTACGAAAAATTCGGCCTAACTCAAAGACTTTTTCAAAACCACCGACTATTAATCTTTTTAGATGTAATTCGGTGGCAATGCGGAGATATAACTCCATCTCCAGCGTATTATGATAGGTGATAAACGGTCTAGCATCGGCTCCTCCAGCTTCACTTTGTAGCACGGGAGTTTCAATTTCAATAAAACCTTCTTGGTCTAAATATCTCCGAATAGAAGCAGTAATTTGGGCGCGACGGCGAAAAGTTTGTCGCACTTCGGGATTAACAATTAAATCCACATATCTTTGTCGATAACGCTTTTCTACATCGGTTAAACCGTGCCATTTATCTGGGAGAGGTAAGAGGGATTTAGTGAGAATTTCGTACTGGTTTACATAGATAGATAATTCGCCGCGTTCTGTGCGTTTAATCGTCCCTTTTGCCCCTAAAATATCGCCTGTATCGGTTAGTTTAATCACCGTGTTAAAGGCATTCGGCACGGCGGCCATAGTTTCACTAATGCGTTTTTTATCGAGGTATAATTGAATCGTTCCCGTTTCATCTTGCAGGTTAAAAAAGGCTAGTTTACCCATAATTCTTCGGGCAATAATCCGACCAGCAATGGCTACTTCTGTGCTAATTTCTTCTCCCGGTGCTAAGTCAGCGTACTGCTCTTGTAATTGTTGAGCATGAGCGGTAGATTTCCAATGGTAAGCGAAGGGATTTAAGCCAGCTTTTTGCAATCCTGCCACTTTTTGTAAACGAGCAGCCCGGATTTCTTCGAGAGTAGAGGAGGGTTGATTTTCAGGATTTTGTGCTTGAGATGCCATCGTTTTCTAAGAGGAACAATTCTGGGAAATTTTTAGGTTTTGGGGATTTCAGTTATCAGTTATCAGTTATCAGTTATCAGATGTGAGTTAAGTGGGTGGGTGGAATTAAATATAAGATAGACGTAGGTTGGGTTGAAGCATGAAACCCAACGCCTGCCCATGTTACGCTACCGCTAACCCATCCTACAAATAATTGTGCCTCCCTACTTATCAGTTTACTGTTTACTGTTCACTGTTCACTGAAAAGTTATCGTCCCATTTCTCGCTTTAATTTTTTCAATTCTTCTTCCATTTCCCATTCTTTAAATTTTAGATCGAGATGATCGTAGTTCGAGTGCTGATAGTCCGATTCTTGGGGTTGATCCCAAAAAGTGGTTTCCCAGTCACGGGACTGATTTTTAGGGGCTTTTTCGGCTTTAATTTGCACTTCTTGACGACGTTGTTGGACTTGTTGCAGTAACTCTTGGGATTGAGTCAGACGTTTTTTCACCCCTTCCATCCGTCCCCAAAGTTGATTACCCTGACGGAAGAGGGCTGCCTCGCGTTCACTAGCAGCCTTAACCAAGTCCTGCCGTCCAGCAGCCTTAGCCTTATCAATTCTAGCGTGCCAAGTTTGGATATCTTGGGCAGTGGCCAAAATTTGCTGTTCGAGACGTTGACGCTCATTTTCTAGGGCGGTAATCAGTTTAGCAGTATCGCGCTCCTGTTCGCGCAGTTGTTCCACCAGCGCCTGTAATTCTAATTGGGGATGACTTCTGAGAAATTCTTCCAGTTGGGTTTCAAGAAAGCGACTGACATCATCAAATAGATTGCCCATCTGTGCAGTATCCTAAATTTGCAATTAAAGTCTAGGAGCGATTTTAGTCCCCCTCTTTTTAGCATAGGCTAGATCAACCCTAGGTTTAAATATATTTGGAAAAAGTAGTACAAAAATCTTATTCAGCCGCGGGTTAGGGACGGGGAAACCCGTATAATAAAACTAGAGTAATATTTCCTGAAACCCTCTTAATTGTTTGACTTAAGTGACAACTTCACCAGCTTGGACAGAACGCATCGGTTATCAACGGGATTGGGTGTGGCGCGGTTGGCAAATTCGTTATAGTTTTATGCCGGCAAAAAACCCCCAAGATGCCGATAATCCCCCTTTAATTTTACTGCACGGATTTGGAGCAGCGATCGAACATTGGCGCCATAATATTCCTATTCTCAGCCAAAATCATCGAGTTTACGCAGTAGATTTATTAGGTTTTGGTGGTTCGCGTAAAGTGCAGGTTCCCTATACCGTTAATTTCTGGGTGGAACAAATACACGATTTCTGGCAAACTTTTATCAATAGACCGGTGGTATTAGTGGGAAATTCGATCGGTTCTTTAGTTAGTATGGCCCTAGGGGGTAAATATCCAGAAATGGTAGCCGGATTAGTTATGCTCAGTTTACCCGATGTCAGCCGTCGGCGGGAAATGATCGCCGATTGGTTATTAAATATCGTCACTCCCATCGAAAACTTTTTCACTTCTCCTTGGCTATTAAAACCGATATTTTACTATCTGCGTCGTCCGCAAGTCTTAAAAAAATGGACAGGAATCGCCTACGAAGACAAGAAAGCCGTTAGCGACGAATTAGTGCAAATTATCGCCGCCCCAACCCTAGATGAGGGGGCAGCGGAGGCCTTTATTTCCCTAGCACAAGCTGTCAATCATCCCGAATATTGTCCACCGGCAAAGTTAATTTTACCACGCTTAGAAATCCCGATTTTATTGTGTTGGGGCAAACAAGATCGGATGGTTCCCGTCCAGTTAGCCCAGGGTTTTGTCTCCCTTAATCCTAGGATTAAATATGTAGAATTTGAACGGGCCGGTCATTGTTTACAGGATGAATGTCCTGACCGTTTTAACCCAATTTTATTAGAGTGGCTAGAATCTGTTCCTGTTCTTTGAGATGAACGTAGGTTGGGTTGAAGCATGAAACCCAACGTCCGCTCCTGTTACGCTACCCCTAACCCATCCGACAAATAATTGTGCCTCCCTACTTAGAATCCGTTCCTGTTCTTTGAGAGAATAGGGAGAGTGATTGTTGGTGATAGTCCTATGCAAACCTTGGAATCGACGCTCAAACCCCCCGCAACTGCCTCCGAATTCGACACCACGATTCACCGACGCAAAACCCGTCCCGTCCGGGTAGGTAGCGTTACCATCGGTGGTGGTCATCCCGTGGTCGTGCAGTCGATGATTAACGAGGATACCCTTGATATAGATGGTTCCGTGGCCGGTATCCGTCGCCTCCATGAAATCGGCTGTGAAATTGTCCGCGTCACCGTGCCGAGTCTGTCCCACGCCACCGCTTTAGCTAAAATTAGGGAAAAACTGCTCGCCACCTATCAACCTGTGCCGTTAGTAGCCGATGTACATCACAACGGCATGAAAATCGCTCTAGAAGTGGCCAAGCACGTCGATAAAGTGCGGATTAACCCCGGTTTGTACGTTTTCGAGAAACCGAAAGCCGACCGCAGCGAGTACAGTCAGGCAGAATTTGATGAAATTGGCGAAAAAATCGCCGAAACCCTGAAACCTTTAGTAGTTTCCCTGCGAGATCAAGATAAAGCGATGCGAATCGGCGTTAACCACGGTTCTCTGGCCGAAAGAATGCTCTTTACCTACGGTGACACCCCCGAAGGAATGGTACAGTCGGCTTTAGAATTTATCCGCATCTGCGAATCCCTCGATTTTCGCAATCTGGTGGTTTCCCTGAAAGCTTCCAGGGTGCCAGTTATGGTAGCCACCTATCGTCTCATGGTTAAGCGCATGGACGAGTTAGGTATGGATTATCCCCTACATTTGGGGGTTACTGAGGCAGGAGATGGGGAATACGGACGAATTAAATCCACTGCCGGGATTGCCACTCTCTTAGCGGACGGTATCGGTGATACGATTCGCGTTTCTCTGACGGAAGCTCCCGAAAAGGAAATTCCCGTCTGTTACAGCATTCTCCAGGCCCTGGGACTGCGGAAAACCATGGTCGAATACGTCGCCTGTCCTTCCTGTGGTCGCACTCTTTTTAATTTAGAAGATGTTCTGCAGCAAGTGCGGGCAGCGACTCAACACCTCACCGGACTCGATATCGCCGTTATGGGTTGTATTGTCAATGGACCGGGAGAAATGGCCGACGCAGACTATGGTTATGTGGGGAAACAGGCCGGTTATATTGCCCTTTATCGCGGTCGCGAGGAAATTAAACGCGTCCCCGAAAGTGAAGGTGTAAGCGAGTTGATTAATTTAATTAAAGCCGATGGCCGTTGGGTAGAACCTTAATTAGTTTTACCGGTAGGGGTTGACATCGATTCAACCCCCGATCATCGGCGAGGATTTGTTACAATAGAAAGCTTGCTAGAAATTGCCGCCCCAGAGAGTCCATGCTACCTACACGCGATTGTGTTCGTCAAACCCCCGCTTACACTCCGGGAGAACAGCCCCAAAGCGCGGGATTTACCAAACTTAACACCAATGAGAATCCCTATCCCCCACCGGCGGAAATTTTTGCCCCCTTGCAAGAGCAATTAGAGAAAGTCCGACTCTATCCCGATCCTATCTCCAAAGAGTTACGGCAAACGGCGGCGGAATTATACGGCATAACAGCCGATCAGATAATCGCCGGTAATGGCTCCGATGATATACTTAATATCGCCCTGCGAACTTTTGTTAACCCTGGCGAAAGTGTCGCTTTTTTGGATTTAACCTATTCCCTTTACGAGACAATTGCCCGGGTACACGGGGCAAATATTATCGAATTTCCCACTAATGATCAATTTGAATTAGCAGGACCGATTATTTGTCCGGAAGCGAAATTAATTTTTCTCGCTTCTCCTAATCCTCCCCTCGGTAAACATCTTGAGCGCGACTATTTAGAAGCAACCTGTGCTAATGCGTCAGGATTGGTATTAATTGATGAAGCTTATGTGGATTTTAGTGATGACAATCATCTCGATTTTCTCTCCCGTTACGATAATGTCATCATTAGTCGCACCATGTCGAAAAGTTATAGTTTAGCGGGGTTAAGAGTCGGTTTCGGTTTTGCTTCGAGGGCAATTATCGAACAGATGGATAAGGTGCGTGATTCCTATAATTTAGATCGCATTGCTCAAACTTTAGCCACAGCAGCTTTAAAACACCATAATTATTTTGAGCAAGTTTGGCAAAAAGTCCGTCAAACCCGCAGCCGTTTAATTACTTCTCTGCGCGAGTTGGGATTTATTGTTTTTGACTCGGAAGCTAATTTTATCCTCGCTTCTCCCCCGCACATTAGTGCCAGTGAGTTATATAATCAACTCAAAGAGCGTCAGATATTAGTGCGATACTTTAAACATCCTCGCATTCAGAATTATGTGCGGATTTCTATCGGAACCGATGGGGAGATTGATCGCCTTTTATCTGCTATTCAAGAGATTATGGGAACAAATTAATCTCGATTTACGTCAGGGTTTTATTAGCACTTGAAACCCTGATAACTTCTCGAAAAAAAGGCTAGATCGATCGGAACAAAGCAGCGACAAACAAGGGTCTAATGGCCTGTCGTTTCTCCCGATTACTAGCCTTGGCTATCAAGATTATTAGTCCCACAAAAGGATTAAATACCAGCGCACAAATTTTTGAACTTATGCAAGTTTATCCTCAAGGAATCACAGTTCAAGAATTGAGCCAACGCTTAAATCGTCCCGTTTCTATGCTCAATCTTTGTCTAAAATCTTTGGTTGCTTCTAAAAAAATCGTGGCCAGAAAAAATCATAATCAGTGGGTTTATACTAGACCTCTTGTAAAAATCAAAAATTGTTGTTAGGGTTAGGAGTCAGTAGTCAGTAGTCAGTAGTCAGGAGAATTAAGAATCAATCATAATCAATTAAATGGTCTCTTTACAGATGTTAGGCAATTTAACCATTATTTTTGCCGTTTTTGAACCCTGAAAAATTAATTATGCAAGAGGATCACTGTTGATAAAAAAGCTTAGTTTGTCCAGATAAACATAATTAAGATATAGAAAAAGTTTTGATTATTAACCCTATTGCTGAATAACTATTTTAGGCTGTAGGTAGTATTCATCTTCTCTGCTAACTATCTCACCAATGCCGAGAAATTGAGCTTCTAAAGACTCCACAGCAACCAGAGAACCGCTCATAACATTTGTATCGGTGAGATTAATTTTTCTGCCGTGAAACCAATCGATAACTCTCTCTGATGTCAAAGAAATCCAGTCTAGATGTGCCAAGGCAATGCGAGGCGAAATTAAACCCTCGGAATTAGCCATTAAAGCTTCCAGATTAATACTATCAGCTAATTGAAAACCACAGCTTTCCGTGCGAGTTAAACTGGCTAAAGTGCCACCGACAGCTAACACCTTCCCCAAATCTCTGGCCAGGGAACGAATATAAGTCCCCGATCCACAGTGAATATCTAGCTCTATTTGCGGAAATTCGCCCTCTAACCAGCCTAAAACCGTAATTTGGTCAATTTTGACCTGACGAGGCTCCACTGCGATTATTTCCCCTTTGCGCGCCAATTCGTAGAGACGGCGACCATCCTTGTGAATAGCACTATACATCGGCGGAATCTGGGCAATATTGCCGATAAATTCCGCTAAATGGGGCTTAACTGCCTCTAAAGTTAAATCGCCACAGGGACAAGTGGCGATCGCTTTTCCCGTAATATCATCGGTATCGGTGCTGAGTCCTAACTGGATTTTTGCCCGATAAGCCTTATTTTCGGGTAAATAGGGCAGTAATCGGGTGGCAGCACCGACGGCGATCGGTAAAACTCCCGTAGCCATAGGATCTAAAGTTCCGCCATGGCCGACTCGTTTTGTCTTCAGAATTTTGCGGACTTTGGCCACGCAATCGTGAGAAGTCCAATCGGGGGGTTTATTGAGATTTAAAAAGCCAAACATTTGATCAATTGTAGGGTGGACTTGTGCCACTATAGGTCAGACTAAATCCTGTTTAAAAGGTATAGGAGAGTGGGGAGCTTTTTTCAGTGATCGGTCAACAGTAAACAGTGAACTGAAAACTCATATCTGATAACTGATAACTGATCACTGATCACTGATTCAAGGCTGATAGCTAAAAATCTGACGTATTATATAATTGCATAACTTCGCTTAAAGGTAAACGGGAACGAACACCGAGGGAAAGGTCAGAAAAATGACCAAGATCATAATGATCAACGGCAGCGCGAGCAATCATAGCGGCGTTATCGGTACAGAGTTTAAGCGGCGGAAAATAGACGGTTAAATGATGATTTTTGGCGGCAGTTTGCAGATGATTTCTTAAGGCACTATTAGCAGCCACTCCTCCCCCGATCGCGATAGTTTTTAAGCCATAATCTAAGGCACAATTGATTGTCCGACGGGTTAAACTTCTGGCTACCGTATCTTGAAAACTAGCGGCTATATCAGCTACAGGTAAATTATCTGGCTCGAATTTCTCTACTAAGCGCAAAACAGCCGTTTTTAAACCACTAAAACTGGAATCGTAGGCATGAAAACCGCCGGTTGGTAAAGATATTTTACCTTCAGGTAAGGGAAAAGCTTGGGGATTACCATCTTTAGCCATGCGATCGATTATCGGACCACCGGGATAACTTAAGTTTAATAATCGTGCCACTTTATCAAAAGCTTCTCCGGCTGCATCATCTCTAGTGGTTCCTAATTGTTGATATTTGCCGCAGGCCTGCACATGGATTAAACTGGTATGACCCCCAGAGACTAAAAGAGATAAAAAAGGAGGTTTAAGATCAGATTCAGCGAGATAGGAAGCATAGATATGACCTTCGAGATGATGAATGCCGATAAAGGGTTTATCGTGGACAATAGCGAGGGTTTTGGCTGCCGTCATTCCCACCATTAAAGCACCTACTAAACCGGGGGCAACTGTGGCGGCTATTCCATCAATTTCTGACCAAGTTAAACCCGTTTCTTGCCAAGCTTTTTCTAGACAAAAATTAATGGTTTCTAGGTGTTGTCGCGAGGCCATTTCCGGCACAACACCGCCATAGAGACGATGGAGATCAATTTGAGAAGAAACCACACTACTCAACACCAGGTTATTGTTAACAATAGCCACAGCCGTTTCATCGCAACTGGTTTCGATCGCTAAGATAATTGTCATAAATTAATCAGTAAATCGTCAGACACCCCCCTTATTAAGGGGGGATTAAGGGGGGATCCATCTTTAATTTAATTATAACCACTTACTTAATTTTGCTTAGGTACTTAATTAAAATTAAAGTTATCGTTCAACAATTTCCATAGCCACCACCGCCGGGAGTTTCAATAATAAAAATATCACCGGGGTTCACTTCTACAGTCGCAGTACCGGGCAATTCTTCGATAGTTCCATCGTTTCTTTCCACGGCATTACGTCCTATTTTACCGGCTTTTCCTCCCGCTAGTCCAAAGGGGGGAATCAGGCGATTACCCGACAGAATATTAGCAGTCATAGCCTCTTGAAATTTCATTCTTCTAATCACACCATCACCTCCAGAATATTGTCCCTTGCCGCCACTATCGGGGCGAATGCTAAAACTTTCTACTAACACAGGATAGCGCATTTCTAATACTTCCGGATCAGTGAGACGGGAATTAGTCATTTGGGTTTGTACGGCAGCAGTTCCCGCAAAATTTGCCCCCGCACCAGAACCGCCGCAAATAGTCTCATAATATTGATATTCTTGATTACCAAAAGTGAAATTATTCATCGTCCCTTGGCTGGCTGCTTGAATGCCTAAAGCACCGTATAAAGTATTAACTATTGCCTGGGAAGTTTCCACATTTCCCGCTACTACGGCAGCTGGATAAACGGGATTAAGAAAACAGCCAGATGGGATAATTAAATGGAGGGGTTTGAAACAGCCAGCATTTAAAGGGATTGCCTCCTCCACAAGGGTACGAAAAACGTATAAAACCGCCGCTCTTGTCACTGCTAGGGGTGCATTAAAATTATTATTTAACTGGTCAGATGTGCCAGTAAAATCGATGGTTGCTTGACAATTATCAATATCTATGCTAATTCTGACCTTGATGACAGCACCGTTATCCAGATAATAGGTAAATTCACCATCTTTTAAGACAGATATAGCTTTTCTAACCGCTAATTCGGCATTATCTTGAACAAACTGTTGATAGGCTTTAACCATAGCTAATCCGTAGCGATCAACCATATTATGTAATTCTCTTTCTCCCTTGGCATTAGCGGCTATTTGTGCCTGAAAATCGGCAATATTTTGGGCGATATTGCGAGCAGGAAAAGGACTATTAGTTAAGTGATTAATTAATTCTTGTTCCCGAAACTTTCCCGCCGCTACCAGCAAAAAATTATCGAATAAAATTCCTTCTTCGCTAATATGGACAGAATGGGGAGGCATAGAACCAGGGGTAATTCCACCGATATCAGCTTGATGTCCCCGGGAGGCAAGATAAAATAATATTTCCTGATTTTGGCAGTCAAAAATAGGACTAATTACTGTGACATCCGGCAGGTGAGTACCGCCATTATAAGGATTATTAGCTAGATAAACATTCCCCGGACGAATCGTCTCCCCTTTATCCTGAATTAAACTTTTGACACTATCGGCCATCGAGCCTAAATGGACGGGAATATGAGGAGCATTAGCGATTAAATTTCCCACCTCATCAAAGATAGCACAGGAGAAGTCTAGGCGCTCTTTAATGTTGACACTTGCTGCCGTATTTTGGAGAGTAATCCCCATTTCTTCGGCAATAAATTGATAGAGATTTTTAAAGATTTCTAGATAAATAGGATCGGCAACGGTAGTTATTTCTGTGCGGTGAAAATCTACAGGGAACATAGGAAAATCAGTTATCAGTTATCAGTTATCAGTTATCAGTTATCAGTTAAGCTGTACTGAATTTAATTGGAAATTTTAGTACAAATGCTCAAACTGCCTCTCCCTGCTCCGCGGCTCCGGCGCTCCCCTGCAATCTTAACGAGTAATTTAGATAGTCAACAGCTTACTGGTGATCACTGGCTGTTCACTGTTCACCGATCACTGTTCACTGATAGGGGCTGACTGAGATATAATCGCAGTCAGTACCAGAGGGTGAATTATGGATAAAACCAGCTTGATCGATAAAGTGAAACAAATGGCTAATAAACGCGATTATTTACTGCAATTGCGCGATAAACCCGACATTGGGGGACTGAGATTAGATGTCAATCAAGCTCTTGAGGAGTTGGATGAATTACTCGATGAGTTTCAAGCAACTTTTCCTGAAGAAAAACTTAGTTAACTATCCGACTCGACGGAATTGAGATTTGTCCGATTGTGCTAATTTTCCCAAGTCATCGATCGCTTTGATCAGATCTTGGGAAGATATATCTTTAGAGCAGTATAGGTCAAAGACTGTACTTTGATTATTTTTTTCCATTGGAAGCTTTGCCAAGGAACTATAGGCGATAATGCGAATATAAGGGTAGAATTGTTTGATCTGAATAGCGGCGCTCTGTCCATTTAAGACAGGCATCCCTATATCTAAAATAATTACATCCGGTTGACAACTTTTCGCCAAGTCGATCGCCTATTGACCATTAACCGCAATTCCCACCACCTAACAATGCTGCTGCTGGGAAATTAAAATCTTGAGTCCTAAACGAGTTAGGTCATGATCGTCAGCAATTAAGACTTTAATTGACTCTCTCGTCCTCATTATAATCATTTTCCTTTCCCTAGAGGTCTCACTTGTTATCATTGTAGAGGCTGTTAGTCTTTTTGACTTCACTTCACGACACTTCCCATCACCCCCGCAACGCACACGAAGTGGTCTCCCTTCTCCCCACTCTTGACTTAAAACCCCCCACTGATCACTGAAAAAAGCCCAACTTTGGGCAAAAATCTGGTTTGTGTCCCCTCTTAGCGGTAAAATTTCTACATCTGGACCGTCGAAAAGTATAAGTTTTGTAAAGTAAAATTAAGAAGGGAGACAAATTTAAGATAACCAACGTATGGAAGTAACTTTTACCGCTGCCGAATCCCTAGAAATTGTTGTTGCTGAACAAACCATACCGATTCAGCATTATCTGCGTCAACCGCAAAGATTAGTACAGGCTATCGTTGAGACTAGCTTAACGGAACACTTGTCTGAGCATCGGTTTCGCCTGAAAATGCGTCCCCTAAACTTTTTGAATTTGTACTATTTTCAGCCCACGGTTATCCTCAATGTCTGGGCCACCTCTGGGGGGACGATATTTTTGCAATCAGAAGACTGTCAGATCAAAGGTATTGATTATATCAACGATCGCTTTAGCCTCAATGTTAAAGGCAAACTCGCTCCTGTGGAAAAAAATAATCAAACCTATCTAGCGGGAAAAGCCAATCTTGAGGTGAAAGTCGCTCTACCACCACCATTATGGTTAACCCCGCGTCCGTTATTAGAAATCACTGGCAATAGTCTCTTAAAAGGGGTTTTATTGCGGATTAAACAGCGTTTAATGAGTCAATTGTTGCAAGATTACCAACAATGGGCTAAACAGGACATTATTGCCCAAAATTACCCCGAAACCATTCTTGATCTCTCCCTTAGTTAAATAAAAATATGAGTTGGACAAAAGTATTATCTGTAGATTCCCTTGCCCCCGGCGCCCGTCAAGTGGTAAAAGTGGGGGAAAATTCCATTCTCTTGATTAACAATAACGGTCAATTCCACGCCGTCGGCAACCGTTGTCCCCATTTAAAATTATCGATGACGAAAGGTAAAATTAGCGAGGACGGCGCGATCGTTTGTCCCTGGCATCGTAGTTCTTTTGATCTCTGTAGCGGTGCTGTCAAAGACTGGATTACCTGGCCCCCTGTGGTTAACAAAGCGATGGCGGCAGTTTCTCAACCCCAAGCTTTACCCGTTTATCCCCTTCGCATCGAAGACGGCAGCATCTGGATAGACGCATAACCGCTCACCGAGGGGGGTTTTTGGGCAACCTAAAGAGCAGTTCACTCGACAATGGGTTAATCTCGGAGAATGCCAAACCCTACCTCGCTCGCTTCCGTAAAAACCCAGTTATGGACTGTTCCCCTCCCCCGCTCCTAGGGTTGATTCCAGGTAGGGTTGATTCATGAATCAACCCTACCCCGCTCCGGTGATCCCCACTCTCCTGTATATTTTTTAAACAGGATTGCGCGAGGTCATTCTGTTATTCTGACTTCCCCTCCTGACTCCTGACGACCGACTCCTGACTCCTAACCCCACCAAGAAACTTTTTTAACCCTAATTGGTTCCGTTTAAAAGTTGAGAACGAAGCAAATCGATCGCATCTAAATAACTTGGCATCGGTTCATCACCTAACAGACAAGCACTGCGATCCACGCTAATCATATCATCACCCCAAAACACCTGACCCAGGGGAATAGATTTTCCTCGATCGGGTCGCCAATTACTACTAAAATATTTGAGATTAGCGTCCACCACTGCCCCATCAAAAAGATGACCGATACAAAAATAAACATCCTGTAAAATTAGCGGTACGGAGGGGCGATGTAATTGCCCCCGCGAGTTGGGACTACGGGCCTGATAATGACTACGGGGAAAGAGTCCATAGAGATTTTTTAAAGAAGCAGAAATCAAGGGTTTATCCTTTAAATGGGTGCGTTTTAGGGTTCCAATCGTGATCCGACAATCCACTTCTTCGATAATTTTAGGGGCAAACATCGAGGGAAACCGGACAGGAAAAGGGGAAAGATTCGGATATTCTTGCTGGGTTAAACTATCAGCATCAAGAATATTTATTCCAGGATCGAGAATAGATTTTACACCCAAAATATCGATAATTTCTCTTAAAGAAATAGCCGAACAAACACCCTCTAATAAGATAATTTCTGCCCCTGGATTTACCCCTCTTAATCCCCGCAAAACTTGACTTAATACCGGCAGACTAACCGTTACCGGTGGAGGCACAGGATAACCTAAATTAGGTTTAATTAAAATACGTTTAGCTGTGATAGCTGCCGGGGGAGGTTGATAAACAAAATCCGCCATAGCTGAATTTTTTACCCCGGCAGTAATTGAGGATTGGGTAATCATAGAAAAGAAAATAAATCAATGGGAACTAGCCAGATCATTTAGGGAGTTTACCTGCTGTAAAGCTTGCCAGATTACCCCGGAATCGGCCCCAGGAAAATGGCTATTTTCACTAATATAACGCTTCCAGGCCTTAGTTCCGGGCTGACCGGCAAAAAGCTGTAAAAGATGTTTGCTGATCTGGTGTAATTTATAACCTTTACTCACCCACTCATCGATGTAGGGAAGCATTTTTTTGATTACTTCTTCCCGGGTAGGAGGAGTAACCGATTCCCCATAAAAATCTCGATCGACTGTGGCAAATAAATAGGGATTATCGTAGGCTGCCCGACCGATCATAACTGCATCTACTAATTGTAAATGTTGTCTAGCCTGTTCTAAATTAATGATACCGCCATTAATTTCAATAAACAAATGGGGAAACTGATTTTTTAGGCGATAAACATCATCGTAACGTAGGGGGGGAACGGTGCGATTTTCCTTGGGACTTAATCCCTGTAACCAAGCTTTCCGCGCATGGATGGTAAAACGTTGACAACCCGCATCCGCAACAATACGGACAAAATTGGCCATATTTTCGTAACTATCCTGATCATCAATGCCAATTCTCTGTTTTACAGTCACGGGAATCGATACAGCTTGATTCATTGCCGATATTCCCCTAGCGACTAATTCCGGGTTAGCCATCAAACAAGCGCCGAAATTGCCCTCTTTTACCCTAGAACTGGGACAACCCACATTGAGATTTACCTCGTCATAACCCATATCTTCGGCTATTTTGGCACATTCTGCCAAAAGATAGGGATTATCACCTCCTAACTGCAAAGCTAGAGGTTTTTCTGCTAGGGAGAACCCCAGCAACTTATAGCGATCGCCGTGTTTGATCGCCATCGTCGTGATCATTTCCGTGTAGAGAAGGGGACGACGGCTAATTTGTCGCAAAAAATAGCGAAAATGGCGATCGGTATAATCCATCATCGGCGCCACACTTAAAATACTGCCCATTTTCCCCTTGATTTTTTCGCTGATCGGGACATTCTCTGGTGAACCCCAGAGAATAACCAGTCTTCCTCTCAACATATTTTAAAGCTTTTTGGTAAGTAGGTAGGCGTTAAAAATTATCAGACACCACCCTTATCAAGGGGGGACTAAGGGTAGGGTTGATTCATGAATCAACCCTACTATGAATCAACCCTAGGACTAAGGGGGGATCGAACCTAAAATCTATTTTTAATTTAATTATAACCAGCTACTTAAGTTGACTATCTAAATTACTGGTTAACACTGCACCGGAGAAAGGAGAAGGGGACTTTTTTGACTTATCTCCGCAGGATATTTGATCCTTTAATCGTGTCGCGGATGACGATTTTTTGTTCTTTGGAATAACCAGCAAAAGAACGAGTAGCAAGTAACTCGATTTCTACCCCAGTACCCGATCGCAAAGATTCCACAGGTAAGGGTAATTGACCGATATCCAGAATAAATTGATTGCCGTCCTGTCGGACTAAATTAGCAGGCATATCTCCTTCATAGCGAGTGACAAAATCAGTTCTGGGACTGGTTTGCAGGTCGTCTGCTTGCCAACGGGTGATGCGATAACGCAGTTTAAATTTAGTGCCAATTAAATTCGATTGGGAAGCTTTATCTTCGAGAAAAAGCCTTAAATCAGTACCATTTCCTGTAATACCTTTTGCTTCTAATTGGGTGACATCTCGTTCAAAAACAGCATTGTAAACGACAAATTCCGTAACATTATTGCGTTTTTGAGTGGTTCCCTCGATCCAGAGTTCACTGGGGACAGTTACCTTCATTTCCTTTTGATCATCGAGGGTTAAAGTAAAACGCTGATTAGCAAACCGGTTAAACTCTTGGGGCGCATTCCAAATTAAAATAAAAGAACGTTCCGATCGATCTAATAAAATCCGATATTGATCATCGATCAGGGAACCGGGGGAAAATAAAGACACTGCCCCAGTGCGAGTTTCCCAACTATTTTTAGAGAGAATATAACCCCGTTCTTTTAACTCCGACAGGGGAACAGTTGCGCTCGGTTGATCGGCAGTTAAAGGGCGATCGATTTGAATTAAAGTTAACTGTCCTAAACGTCCCCCGCGACCGTTACGACCACTATTACCCGTCGCCCCATCGAGACCATCCTGACAGCTAAATTCTCTGGTGGTACAGCTATAATTGGCATCACCCGGCCTACCGCTGCAGGTTTGAATTGTCCAGAAAGGTTGGGAACAGCGACAACCCTTGCCCCCCTGGCCTCCTTGACCCCCAAAACCCCCGGCGCCTCCGGCCGCATTGACCGTTACTTGTCTTAAAAAATCTAAATTAGTGGCATAGAGGGTTAAAGCGCCGCCATTGCCCCCATCACCCCCATCACCCCCATTGCCACCGTTACCACCACCGGCCGCCTGAAGATTTCGTGTTACGTTGCTAGGTTGACCGCTACAGTTGCCATCGCTGCCATTGCTGCCATTTTCACCATCGACCCCTTTTTGTCCTGAAATATCGAGTTTTAGGGGAGAACCATCGAGAAAAAGGGTTAAACTGTCACTATTTTTGCCTTGGCCGCCGACCTTGCCAGCTTTTCCGCTTTGGCCCTGTTTACCGAAAGTCTGTACATCGGAACCTTGGGCTAACCAAGAACAGCGATCGCCCGTCACCGTCGTGGGCATTAGGTACGGTAAAGGGAGAAAAAAGGTGAATATTAATGATTTAGCCCAAAAATTCATGATTTTAGCGAATTTATCCGCAAAGACTCCGATCAATTCCCTCTTGATGACTTTTAGATCTAGATTTTTGTTTCCCCACTATCAATAAGGTGCGCTATCATCCTACACTTACTTTGAGAAGGAAACAGCCAATCGCGAGGGTTACGCGCGTGAAAAAAGTATTAGCTATTATCTTGGGTGGCGGGGCTGGAACTCGCCTTTATCCGTTAACGAAACTGCGGGCCAAACCTGCCGTCCCCCTAGCGGGAAAATATCGCTTAATCGATATTCCCGTCAGCAATTGTATTAACTCCCAGATTGACAAAATCTATGTGTTGACGCAATTTAATTCCGCTTCCCTCAATCGTCACCTCAATCGTACCTATAATTTTACGGGTTTTAGTGATGGTTTCGTGGAAGTTTTGGCGGCTCAACAAACCATGGAGAATCCTCAATGGTTCCAAGGCACAGCCGACGCAGTACGACAATATATCTGGACGATGAAGGATTGGGATATCGATGAATATCTCATTCTCTCGGGAGATCATCTCTATCGCATGGACTACAGCAAGTTCATCGAACGTCATCGGGAAACTAACGCCGATATCACTTTATCGGTGGTTCCCATCGATGAACGTCGGGCCTCCGCTTTTGGGGTGATGAAAATTAATGATTCGGGGCGAATTGTCGATTTTTATGAGAAACCCAAAGGGGCAGAATTGGAAAGAATGCGGGTAGATACGACGATTTTAGGCTTAAGTCCCGACCAAGCTCGTCAAAGTCCCTACATCGCTTCCATGGGAATTTATGTCTTTAAAAAGAATGTTTTAATCGATCTGCTCGATGCCAATAAAGAACAGACCGATTTCGGTAAGGAAATTATTCCCTCGGCCGCTAAAGACTACAATCTTCAGGCTTATTTATTTAAAGGTTACTGGGAAGATATCGGCACGATTGAAGCCTTTTATGAGTCTAATCTCGCCCTGACTCAACAACCCAATCCCGCCTTTAGTTTCTACGACGAAAAAGCCCCCATCTATACCCGTTCTCGCTATCTGCCACCGACAAAAATGCTCAATTGTACGGTGACAGAATCGATGATTTCTGAAGGTTGTATTCTCAAAGAATCTCGCATCCATCACTCGATTTTAGGTATTCGTAGTCGAGTCGGCAAAGACTGCACGATCGAGGATACAATGCTGATGGGAGCCGACTTTTATGAGTCTTTCCCCGAACGGGAAAGTCTGATCGGAAATGCCAAAGTTCCCGTGGGTATCGGTCCCGGTTCCACTATTCGTCGGGCAATTGTGGACAAAAATGCTCGCATTGGTTCCAATGTTTTAATTGTTAACAAAGATCGTGTGGAAGAAGCTAATCGCGAAGATTTAGGTTTCTATGTTCGCAGCGGCATCGTGGTTATTTTCAAAAATGCCACTATTCCCGACGGGACGGTAATTTAATCTATCAGTTATCAGTTATCAGTTATCAGTTATCAGTTATCAGTTATCAGTTATCAGTTATCAGTTATCAGTTATCAGTTATCAGTTATCAGTTATCAGTTATCAGTTATCAGTTATCAGTTATCAGTTATCAGTTATCAGTTATCAGTTATCAGTTATCAGTTATCAGTTATCAGTTATCAGTTATCAGTTATCCGATTAATTAGCCATTGTTCTAGTTATTATCACCTTGTTCTGGCTGATGGCTTCAGCTAATTACCTAGAAAATTCCCTTGAAACCCTGTTCTTTTCTAGAAGTGATAGCAACATCTCCCGAGCCGCTCTATGAAAATCAGAAAATTTTCTATATTTTTGCATCCGATTCTAAGTTTTCAATTAACCTTAAATTAAAGCCCTAAGTAGGTGGGTGGAATTAAATATAAGATGAACGTAGGTTGGGTTGAAGCATGAAACCCAACGCCCGCATAGTTTACGCTACCGCTAACCCATCCTACAAATAATTGTGCCTCCCTACTTAGGACTTAGATAGAAGCCATTCAGGAGATAAGGATATTTATGAAAGCCAAAATCGCGATCGCTTGTCAGGGAGGTGGTAGTCAAACTGCTTTTACTGCCGGTGCCTTGAAAGCATTATTTGACAATAAAGTGCAAGATTACTTTAATATTGTCAGTCTCAGTGGTACTTCTGGGGGTGCTATCTGTGCCTTTTTCACCTGGTATGCTCTCAAAAAAGGTGATAGCGTCGTCTGGAAAAGAATGATTGATTTTTGGGAAGATAATAGCGCTCGAACTCCCCAAGAACAACTATTTAATGACTCAGCTATTAAAGCTCTAGAATTAGCCAGCAAAGGATTAATTCCCCAGTATAATCTCAGTCCTTCCTCTCCAATTACTAAAACCTTATTTTCTATAGCTACCTATGGTTTACGCAGTCGCTTTACCAACTTTGATCAGTTACTAAGAGCGCATATTGACTTCTCGGAATTAGCCACTTGGGGAGCTAAACCAGAACCCCCAATTTTATTAATTGGGGCCTGTAATATCCTGACAGGAAAATTAAGTAAATTTAACTCGCGCCAGGAAGCAGTTAAAATTGAACATATCCTAGCTTCTGCTTGTGTTCCCAACATTTTTCCTGCTGTCACCATTGAAACTATGGCCTACTGGGATGGACTATTTTCTGATAATCCCCCCATCCGTTCTTTAATTCGCCGTGAATTTGTTGGAGTCGAAAATATTCCCGATGAAATTTGGGTAATTAAAATTAATCCCACCTCCAGAGACAAGATACCCGTGCAATCCGATGATATTGCTGATCGCCGCAATGAATTAGAAGGCAATGTTTCCCTATTTCAAGGTCTCGATCAGATTGAGTTGATCAATCAATTATTTCTTAAAGGAGCCTTTAAAGAGGAATTCTTGCGGGAGATTGCCTTAACAGAACCATTTAAAATTCCTAAATCTTTCCCAGAAGATCCCGATCAGAATTACCATATTCCTATGATCGAAATGTCGGCGGAATTAGCCAATAGTCTCAACTATGAAAGTAAACTCGATCGCTCTCCTGCCAATATCCAGCGTCTGATTGCTGACGGGGAAAAACAGGGAAAACAATTTCTAGAACATCGACTAAAAGCTATGGGTTTAAGATAATTTTTGATGGCTCAAAAACGGCAAAAATAAGGATTAAATGGCATAAAATCTGTCAATAGACCATTTAATTGATTATTATGCATTCTTAATTCTCCTGACTACGGACTACTGGCTACTGGCTACTGACTCCTAACCCTAACAACAATTTTTTATTTTTATAAGAGGTCTAATGATCACTGATTTTCATTGACTAATACCCGTCCGGATAGATCGTAAATCATAATATCCCATTGCCCATTTTTTGCCGCTTCAAAAGCCACTTTAGAACCATCGGCACTGATGATCGGATTGCGTACTTCTGCGAGGAGATCGGGAGCAATTTCCCTTCTCTGTTCAGTTTGTCGATCGTACAGATAAATAGTCGTTTTTCCCTGACGACTAGCAGTAAAAACGATATAACGACCATCTTCACTAATGGAAGGACTAGAAGCGATCTGATCGAGAGAATTTAGGCCGGGTAAAGGCAGTAAACGGCGATCAATAGCATCAAAAAGATAGATAGCTTGGGAACCATTGCGATCGGAAGCAAAAACGAGATAGCGAGAGGCAAGATAGGGAGTTAATTCACTAGCAGCACTATTTAAACTTCTCCCCCCTCGATCGAAAGGAAAAGACAATAAACTGGGATAACCCGCACATCCAGTTAACAAACTAATTACAGCAACAAGACTAATAAAAAAATGACGTTTCACGGTTTGGGACTTTCAACGGGACTGCCATCGGCAATATCTAACTCGATATTCGGACCGCGATCGAGAACCTCCACATCCCATTGTCCCCGACGAGCGGACTCAAAGACAAGATAACGACCATCGGGACTAAGACGGGGATTTCGCAACCAACCGCGATAATTTTGACTCAATAACTCAGAGCGATCGGTAATGCGATCATATAAAGCGATGACGGGACGACCTTCAATAATCACCACATAAGCCAGATAACGCCCCGTTTGGCTTAAACTAGGGCTATCGGTAATTTCTTGACCCGTATATAGTCCCCCTAAGGCCTGGTATTGTTTTGTCTGCAAATCATACAGCAGTATCTGATTACTACCGCGACGATTAGACAGCAAAGCCAGCCAACGACCATCACCGCTCAGGGCAGGTTTTTCGTCATTATAGCGACTATTGAGGGTTCCTGTAGATAAACCGGGGTTATTGAGATTACAACCGCCTATAACCCCTAAAAACAAGCAGATAAACAGGAAAAAGGGAGCTTTGGTCATTGGACCTACTCCTTAATAATCAAACCTAGTCGGATGATCATTACTCGACTCCCGTTCACTATTATCCGGTCTCTGCCAATCTTCTCGATCGCTCGTATCGCTAGGATCGATCGGTTGATAATCGACGTATTCCCCTTTAAATGGCGGATCATCCTCAATTATTGGGCGAGTACGACGTTTTTGGCTAGTGCGGGGTGGTTTACTGCTCGTCTCTTCACTAGCGGGACGACGACGGGGACGGGAACTGGTTTCTTCCCAATCATCACCGCTACGGCGCTGATCATAAACATCTCGATCGCTAGTGGGGGAACTATTGCGGGGACGACGATTAGCGGTTTTGCGACTGCCGGTATCGGCCGGCCGACGGGTGCGGGTGCTGCGGGGTTCCTCCTCCTGATAACTAGAAGTGCGGGAAGATCGGGGATCATCGTAACCGCGTAAACGGGGATTATCTTCGTAACGTTCCTCCGGTTCGTAGGTGTCGAGGGGTTCCAATTCGGCCCGATATTCCCGACTCACAGGACGTTCATCCACAAAAGACGTGCCGCGGCGGGCCTGTTCCGTGGTTAAACCCCGCAATTTTACCGTCTCGAAGGCAAAAAACACCGCTGCCCCAGTCAGCAAAAATTGTCCGAATTGCAAAATCGGATCCAGTCGCCACCCTTGAAAAAGTAGAATTAAACCGCACAGTAAACCAACGGCGGCAAAAAATATATCATGATCCCTGGAAAGTTCTGGCCGCACCGAGCGCAGGAAGTATAACCCGGCTCCGGCCACTGCCAGAAAAATTCCCAAGATACTGGCCGAATTCAGCCCAAAATTGACCATCTTTATCTCCCTTCTCGGTGCTTAAATTCAAGAATCGAGTCTTTATCTATAGCGGTGAGCTATTAGCCGTCAGCTTTCAGCAGCAATCTTGCTGTTTTTAACTTCTAGAGTCGAGCTATATTCTAACCCCATCTATCATCCTCGATTCTAACTTACTCGATCGAGCCTAGTTTAAACAACTAAGTAGCTGGTTACAATTAAATTGAAGATAGATTTTGTCTTTGATCCCCCCTGCCCCCCTTGATAAGGGGGGTGCCGATAGGCGGGGGGATCTGACAGTTTTTAACACCTACCTACTTATTTTTAGGGAGGTGGGGAGATTTTATCAGTGATCAGTGAACAGTAATCAGCTACTGAAGGCAAGAGGCAACAGGCAAGAGGCAAAAGACAGAATCTGACAATTCTTCTACCCAAAAAGAAGGTTAGAAACTAAGCACATCAAAGCTTTTAGCTTAACTAATTAGGTCTTAGATTCGTCCCTCGTGAACTGAAAACTCACATCTGATCACTGATAACTGATCACTGATAACTGAAAAGGCTGAGATTTTAATAAAATCTTTAGGTTTTGCCTATTGACAGGATTGACTAAATGTGCTAGAAGGGTTTCGGGCATTTTAACCTGATTTCTTGATCACTTTTTAGCGATCGCTATCGTTGGGAAGTTAATCGCCAAAAGTCTGAAACGACCAATTTTTATCGATGCACATCATGGTTAATTTGTCAAGTGCGTAGGTTCTAATTTTAATAAGAGCAGACAGAAATTTTTCTGTCATATCATAAAATTAACTTAACCCAGCCAAGGGGGAATTAGCATAGAATATCAGTATAATTCAGGCTAAATATATAGTCTGTTTGTATTCATAGTCCATTCAATCCATAGAGTAAGGTGTGAGGATTGACCCATGTCAAAACTATTCAAGAATTTAGTCAAGGTAACTCCTTTAGTATTAGGGGCTTCCGTGGCGGCGGCTGGCAGCGCAGTGGCTCAAACTATGCCGGGGACACCTCAACTGAAAATTGATCCGGCTGCGCAACAACAACTCGATCGCATTCAACGCGCCCAAAGTAGTCAGCAGATTAATACGGGTGTTTATCAAGGTTCCATGTCCCAGGTGACTAGCGTTAACCAACTGCGGGACGTATCTCCCACCGCTTGGGCCTACGAGGCATTAAGAAGTCTTGTGGAACGTTACGGTTGTATCGTGGGTTTTCCCGACCGTACCTTCCGCGGTGATCGCGCCACCACTCGTTGGGAATTTGCCGCAGGTTTAAACGCTTGTTTAAACGTCATGGAACGTTTAATTCAAGATGGTGTCGGGGTACTCAGAGAAGATATCGATAAATTAAAACGTCTTGTTCAAGAATTTGAAACCGAACTAGCGGCTTTAGGAGCTAGAGTGGATAACCTTGAACAGCGCGTTGCTTTCTTGGAAAACAATCAATTTTCCACCACCACCAAACTCAGAGGTGAGGTGATATTCAGTATCGCCGATAGCTGGGGTGGTCAAGCTTCCATTAGAAATACCGACGGTACGGTGACTGAGGGCAGCAATCAAGATGAAACTCAAACAGTATTTAATAATCGGGTTCGTCTCAACTTTGAAACCAGTTTCACCGGTAAAGATTTGTTAAGAACCCGTTTACAAGCAGGTAACTTTAACAATACCTTCAACCAAAACGGTCCGACGAGAACCAACATGACCCGTCTAGCATACGATGATGGTCGTGACAACGATGTCACCATCGATGACTTGTTCTACCGCGCTCCCATCGGTACTCCCTTCGGTAACATCACCGTTTGGGTTGGTGCTAACCAGTTAAACCTAGATGACGTTTTTATTACGGCTAACCCCTTCCTCGCCGATAGCGGTACAGGTGCTTTATCTCGCGGTCAACGCTACAATAACATCGTTTTCCGTGGTCCTTCCGGTGTTGGTGCGGCGGTCAGATTTAATATCGGGGATGTTTTCCAAGTCACAGGAACCTACCTAGCTGAGGGTGGGACTAATGGTGCCAGCAATCCTAACCCGGGTAGCGGTTTATTTAACGGTTCCTACAGTGCGGGTGCTCAGGTTGGTTTCTCCTTCATCAAATTTGCCGATATTAACTTCGTCTATGTTCGCAGTTATCAAACTGCGGCTAGTATGAGTTCTGGTTTATTCGGTAACGTCAGCAGCCCTCTGACTGAGCGTCCCTTCGGTAACGTTGCTACTGTAGCTGACCGTTTCGGTCTTCAAGCGAGCGCCCAGGTTATCCCGGGAGTCTTAAATCTAGGGGCATGGGGGGGTTATGCCAATGCCTCGGCCACTGGTGTTAATAATGCGATCGGAGACAATAACACTGGTATCTGGTCTTGGAACCTTAATCTTTCCGTCCTCGACCTCTTTGCCGAAGGTGCGGCCTTCTCTTTAGGTGGTGGTCAAGTACCCCGTTCCGATAAAGAAAGCAGCACCTCTTACATGGTAGAAGCTCAGTATAAGTTCCCAGTCACCAAAAACATCCTGATTACCCCCGGTGCCTATGCGGTCTTCAACGCTAACAACGATGGTAACTCCATTGTGGTCGGTGTCATCCGGACAACTTTCCGTTTCTAAGCTAAGTTGATTGATTAAACAATCTAAAACGGTGGGATTTGTAGATCTCACCGTTTTTTTACTTTTAACTTTTCACTGGATATAACCATTTATGAGAAGATGAGCGAAGCGTACCAAACGCTGCTATATTTACTTCGCCCATTTAGTTGCTTATCTATGCACTCTCTGTCTTTCCCCCGTCGCACTAAAATTGTGGCCACGATTGGCCCAGCCTCGCAAAATAAGGAAACATTACGTCAGATGATCAAGGCGGGGGCGACGACATTTAGATTAAACTTTTCCCATGGCGATCACGATTACCATCGTCACAGCATTAACTTGATCCGTCAGTTAGCCTTTGAACTCAATCAACCGATTGGCATCCTTCAGGATCTACAGGGACCAAAAATTCGTTTAGGTAAATTTGCCTGTGGGTCGATTACCCTGAAACCGGGGGAACATTTTATCCTTACTTCTAGGGATGTGGAATGTAATCAGGAAATCAGTTCCATTAGCTATCCCTCGCTGGCCCAAGAAGTCCCAGAAGGTTCGAGAATTCTCCTCGATGATGGTAAAGTCGAAATGCGGGTGGAATCGGTGGATCGTTTGAAAGGTGATCTTTCCTGTCGCGTAGTGGTTGGGGGTGTCTTATCCAGTAATAAAGGGGTAAATTTTCCCAACGTCTATCTGTCGGTGAAAGCTTTAACCGATAAGGACAAAAAAGATTTAATGTTCGGACTGCTGTGGGATGTGGATTGGATCGCCCTTAGTTTTGTGCGTAATCCCCAAGATATCCTCGAAATTAAAGAATTAATCGCCAGTGCGGGTAAATCTATCCCCGTAATCGCTAAAATTGAAAAACACGAAGCGATCGAGGAAATGGAGGCAATTTTATCCCTCTGTGATGGTGTTATGGTGGCTAGGGGAGATTTAGGAGTAGAATTACCCGCCGAAGACGTGCCAATCCTGCAAAAACGCCTGATTAACACCGCTAATCAGCTAGGTATCCCGATTATTACCGCCACTCAAATGCTTGACAGTATGGCCAGTAATCCTCGTCCCACCCGCGCCGAGGTTTCGGACGTGGCTAATGCGATTTTAGATGGCACTGATGCGGTCATGCTTTCCAATGAAACGGCTGTGGGTCATTATCCCATCGAAGCGGTGGCAACCATGGCCCGCATTGCCGAAAGGATCGAACGGGAACAGATCAATAGTGCCGCTCGCTCTAACAATAAACAATCGATTCCTAACGCTATTTCCTCGGCAGTTAGTCAAATTGCCGAACAATTGGGGGCAGCGGCAATTATTACCCTGACAAAAACCGGCTCTACTGCCCGTAATGTCTCGCGATTTCGCCCAAAAACCCCGATTTTAGCCGTTACTCCCCATCGGGAAGTGGCACAGCAGTTACAGCTAGTTTGGGGCGTAAAACCGATGTTATTGCTCGATTTACCCTCCACCAGCCAAACTTTTCAAGTGGCGATGAATCTTGCCCAGGAAAATAACCTCCTAGCGGATGGTGACTTAGTGGTGATGACGGCGGGAACTCTGCAAGGGGTGGCCGGTTCCACGGATTTAATTAAGGTGGAAGTGGTAAAATCCCTTTTGGGCAAGGGTACGGGTATCGGCCAGGGTGTGGCTAGTGGCCGGGCGCGAGTAGCCCATAATGCCCGAGAAGTGGGTAGTTTTAGTAGTGGGGAGATTTTAGTCGTTCCCACCACCAGCGCCGAATATGTGGATATGATGCGGAAAGCTGGCGGAATTATCACCGAAGATAATGCGATGAACAATCACGCCGCTACTATCGGTTTAAAATTGGGTATTCCTGTGATTGTCGGGGTTAAAGATGCCACGAAAATTATCCGCGAAGGGGTAATCATTAGTCTCGATGCTCAACGGGGTTTAATTTATTCTGGTATTGGCAATGGCGCGGCAACTATGAAAAACTGAGTCGGTCGTCAGTATTCTCCGAGACAGGAGTCAGGAGACAGGAGTAAGGAGTAAGGAGACAGGAGTAAGGAGACAGGAGACAGGAGACAGGTTTTATTTATTCTCCCCACTTCCCCACTTCCCCACACCCCACACCCCACACCCCACACCCCACACCCCACTTCCCCTACACCCATTTTCACTTGTCTATGAGCGATTCTTACTCTGCTGCCGTCGATAATCCGGCCTATACTGTTGAACAAGCGATCGCTAATATCCAGCAAAGAGAAGACCTAGGAGCGCGTTATTATGCTGCTTGGTGGTTGGGTAGATTTCGTGTTCGTCAACCGGAGGCGATTTCGGCCTTAATTGCCGCTTTAGAAGACGAAAGCGATCGCACTCCCGACGGCGGTTATCCCCTGCGACGCAATGCCGCCAGTGCTTTAGGGAAATTAGATGATCTCAATTGTGTTCCCGCTTTGATTGCCTGTCTCGACTGCGAGGATTATTATGTGCGTGAATCGGCGGCCCAAGCATTGGAAATGCTTCAGGATCGAAGCGCGATCGCACCTTTAAAGAAACTATTAGAGGGTGGCATCGAAGTGGCTGTTTTAGTGGCGGGAAAACCCCATTTAGTCCAACCCTACGAAGCGATTATCGAAGCCTTGGGAACCCTGCAAGCGACGGCAGCGATTCCCCTGATCGAACCGTTTTTACAGCATTTCGTCGAAAAAGTGCGTTATGCGGCTGCCCGCGCCCTCTATCAACTCACAGCTAATTCCTACTATGGCGATATTCTGATTAATGCCTTGCAAGGGGAAGAATTACAGCTGCGTCGTTCTGCTTTAATGGATTTAGGTGCTACGGGTTATCTGCCGGCTGCTCCTGCGATCGCTAATACTTTGGCGGAAAATAGTCTGAAACTGGTTGCTCTCAAGGAACTTTTAGAAAACCATCTAAAAACTAATTCTAGGGGCGAAAATATCTCGGAAATTCTCACTTTAATGGATAGTTTATTGTAATTAATCATTGGTTATTTTGTATCTAAATTAAAACCGATGCAATCCAGAGGTTTTTATGCTAATTCAAACTGATTATGTCGGCTGGCTAAACGAGACAATCACTCTGTTAAAACAAAAAAACTTTGATAAAGTTGACTGGGAAAACTTGCTCGAGGAGATAGAAAGTTTGGGCAGAAGTCAAAAACGTGAACTCCGCAACCAGTTAACCACCATCTTAGAACAATGCCTCAAACTTTGCTATACTGATTACGTTGAGGATTATCGATGTTGGCAAGAAACTATTAGGCGCAGTCAACGGGAACTAGAAGAACTTTTGATCGATTCTCCTAGTTTAAAACCCTACTGGGATCAAGTATTTTTAGATTGCTATGCCACGGCTTTAAAAAGCTTGCGAGATAACCCCGATTATCAATCCTTTAACTTTCCGGATGATTGTCCTTTTCCCCAAGAAATTAGTCAGATTTTACAGAAAAAAGTTTGGCGATAAAATTATCTTTAAGAGTTTGTTGGTGGGATTAGGAGACGGTCAAATCTGAGACAATGTCCGATACATTTATACTTTATGTTTATGAGAAATGCTGTAAATAATTGGTTATTTTCTAGGAAAATTCAAACTCATAAAATCCAGAGGTTTTATGCTAATTCAAACCGATTATGTCGGCTGGCTGAACGAAACAATCACTCTGTTAAAACAAAAAAACTTTGATCAAGTTGACTGGGAAAACTTGAGCGAGGAGATAGAAAGTTTGCTAGTCTTAGGCTAAGTTTCTAGGTCATTGGTTTATGGGGTAAGCTAAACGGCTTTTACTTCGGATCACCGATATAGACTCCAAAAGGGTTATAGCTATTGGATCATGCAGGTTAAGCGCCGTTTAGCTTAGCCAAATATCCTAAAACAGGATAGAGTATTGATATTCATACTGTTTATAAGACGATAAAAAAATCCATGGATATACCTGAGCCTTCCCATCGTCTGCCAAGTATAAAGAAGAATAAAGCAACAAGCACTGTTGGGCGTGGCAAAACTGTCCAACTTACTGAGAAACTAGCTTTTTCAGCTTGGAATAACAGCAGTGTTAGTCTGAGTCTTGGTAATAGCATTGAACATTATGATTCTTGGGAACAACCTATAGTAATAATCTCAGACGGAGGCTACGGTCTTTTAGGATTTGAAGGTGATACATCAGATCATCTTGACCTACCTGAATGGTATGAACCTCATGTGGAAGCTTGGTCTAAGTTGGCCTTGCCAAATACAACTCTTTGGTTTTGGAACTCAGAAATTGGCTGGGCTGTGGTACATCCAATACTTGAGAAATTTGGCTGGCGATATGTTAATTGTAATATATGGAATAAAGGAAAAGGTCATATTGCAGGTAATGTCAACACAGAGAAAATAAGGCGTTTTCCAGTGGTGACAGAGGTTTGCGTCCAATACGTTAGAGAAGTCAAAATTGCTGACTTAACACTTAAAGAATGGCTCCGAAAGGAATGGTTAAGATCGGGCTTACCTTTGCGTCAAGCTAATTTAGCTTGTGGTGTCGCAGATGCGGCAACAAGAAAATATTTTGATCAAGGACATTTATGGTATTTTCCCCCACCCGAAATGTTTGAAAAATTAGTTTTCTATGCCAACGAACACGGAAACCCAGAGGGAAAACCCTATTTTTCTAAAAATGGCCAGCGTCCTTTAACAGGTAAAGAGTGGGAGAAGATGCGCTCTAAATTTAATTGCCCTCATGGTTTTACAAATGTTTGGGATCGTTCAGCTTTGCGCGATGATGAACGAATTAAGTCTCAGGATGGTAAAGCTGTTCACTTAAATCAAAAGCCACTGGATCTGATGAAATTAATTATTGAAGCTTCAAGTGAGGAACAGGATGTGGTTTGGGAACCATTTGGGGGGCTTTTCAGTGCCTCTTTAGCTGCCAATATCCTGAATCGAAAAGCTTTCGCTTGTGAAATTGACGAAACTTATTTCTATTATGGAGTCAAAAGGTTTAGTCAAGTAGTTCATCAATGTTCCCTTCTTTGATGCCAAGGTGTTCTCTTAAAGCAGATTTAATTAACTCCTCTCGACGACTAGCTAAAAGCCTGTTCCACTGTCCAACTTTCATTCCAGGCTCTTCTCGACTTTGTGTGATAATTTTTGCTTATGGAATCGTGAAATGCTTATCGGGCAACACTTTTAGGACTATTTTGTCGAAGAAACTATCAGTATAGACCTCGTTTCCACACAGAAACCAGAAGAGCCCATTCCAGAGAAATGTGTTTGATAAACACGCTTTTTAAAATCCTCAATTCCTGGATGTAAAATCCTGTCCATTTTGGCAAAATTAGTGTCTAATCTATATTTGAAGAGAGTGATCAGTTCCCGCAAGAGCATTTGATACTCTTGTGTCGGCTTATAAAGCCTGCCATCATTTCCCCAAGAATTAACTATTTCTTCAGCTTGAAATAGTTCTTCGTCCGTCCCTTGAAATTTGTATCCATTAGTATTTGTTTGTTGCAAATTTGCTCTCCTTTGGGTTGTATCTTCGGGTTCTAGAACAAGGTAATCAGGAGGATTATGATAATGATCATCTCTCGCTTTAGCCACTGAAAAGCCAGAGACAACGCATACATCTAGAATCTTGGGTTTGCCATAAATTACCGCTTCAGGCAGCCAAGCTATTAGAGAAACGTAGGTTTGATCAAACTGAAAATGATTTTGACTATCTTTGAAACGGGCTGTTATTTCAGTAGCTAATGGGAACCATGCTTTTATTTCTAATCCCGGGGTAGGCTGGATGCTACCCATGAAGACAGTATCAGGAAATCCTGGATCTTGCCTTTTCCATTCACCAAACGGCGCAAATATTTCCTGCTTATTCAAAAACTCAACAGTGTTAAATTCAATCAGATTTCCCAATAGTGGTGATAGCTTTGAAATTACTTTGGCTAAATTAACTGCTGCAGCAACCGATATTGGTCTAGCAATGTCTAATAGGTCAAATCTATGTCCAGACAAATCATCTAGATATTGCGATGCCAGGCTAATAACATCTTCTGTATTCATAACCCTTCCCCACAAGATGTGGACTGACAAGCTTGCTCAACTTGCTTTAAAATTTCGCAAGGATCTACACCGATTACACGACTAACCAGAAGGAACTCAACCACATCTAATCTTCTTTCACCATTTTCGTATTTGGCAACGAAAGATTGCGGCTTTTTGATGGCTTTAGCGAGGGCTGCTTGAGTTAAATTCGCATCCTTACGCGCGGCGATCAGGCATCGACGAAAGACATGGTACTCTGAGCTAAAAATAGATTTCATCGTGCTTTAATGAGCACAGGAGTTAGCATTTCCAAGATAAACCTATTTTAGAATAATCCCAAAATGGGATTTTAGGTTCCCTAGGGCCCTAGTAAACAGCATACACCCCCCAGTGTAGCGGACGGTATGGAGTCTTTGGTACAATGGCGAAGGTTACTCGCTGCTGCTGATCTGGAACGATAGAAAGTTTGGGCAGAAGTCAACACACGGCCTCAAACTCTGCTATGCTGATTACGTTCAAGATGATCGAGGTTGGCAAGAAACTATTAGGCGCAGTCAACGGGAACTAGAAGAACTTTTGAGCGATTCTCCTAGTTTAAAACCCTACTGGGAGCAAGTATTTTTAGATTGCTATGCCACGGCTTTAAAAAGCTTGCGAGATAACCCCAATTATCAATCCTTTAACTTTCCCGATGATTGTCCTTTTTCCCAAGAAATTAGTCAGATTTTACAGAAAAAAGTTTGGCGATAAAATTATCTTTAAAAGTTTGTTGGTGGGGTTAGGATATAGGAGTCAGGAGACAGGAGACAGGAGACAGGAGACAGGAGATTATTTTATTTATTCTCCCCACACCCCACACCCCACACCCCACACCCCACACCCCACACCCCACTTCCCCACTTCCCCACACCCTAACCCCTCTACTGATAAACAATGCTTCCTACCGTTGAGACTTTAATTATTGCCGTCGAAAAAGCCGACTCAGCCAATGGGTTACTAATCGCCGTGGAAAACTTAGCCGCCGCCAAAAGTGAGGCGGCAATACCCACCCTCACCGATGTCCTCAGATATAATAACCCCGGTGCCTCCGTAGCAGCGGTGGATGGTTTAATCGCCATCGGCAAAGCGGCGGTTCCCTATTTACTGGCCAACCTAGACGGTTATAATTATGGGGCGAGAGCTTGGGCAACCCGCGCCCTAGCAGGAATTGGCGATGTGCGAGGATTGGACTTATTGCTTGAGGCGGCGGTGAGTGATTTTTCCTTTAGCGTGCGGCGAGGGGCGGCTAGGGGCTTAGGAAATATAATTTGGTCTGATTTGGAGGAAAGTCGGGTTTTTGAGGCTCAGAAGGCAGTTTTTAAGGCACTGGAGAAACTTTTGCAAGGGGATCCAGAGTGGGTGGTTAGATATGCGGCGATCGTCGGATTGCAGGGATTAGGAACTGCGGCGGCGGCATTTCGCGGGGCGATTCGAGAACTTTTAGGACAGATTGGGGAGACAGAAGCGGAAATAGTGGTAAGATTGCGTGCCGATCAAGCTCTGGAACACTTACAATAACCCTAAGTCACAAAGTAGAAAAACTTATTTCTCTACAGGGAGAAACAATTACACTAACATTCTATGAAATATTGGCAGGAAATTTTAGCGATCGCTCAACGAATTTTAGTGGAATTAATCCGGCGCGGGCGTAGCTTAATCCTCTGGGGCATTTTCCCGATCCTTGTCCTGCTCTTAAATGGCTATATTATGGCAGAAAAAGGCAAAATTGAGCTTGCTGAGGCAATGGCTCTGGCTACTCCTCCCACCCTCGTCGGGGCGGCACTTTTCTTTAGTTGTTTGGGGGGAACCGTGGCGACGGTGGTAGCAGAAAGGGAACAACAAACGATTAAACGGTTATTTTTATCGCCTTTAAGCGGTGTTTCCTATTTCATCGGCATTTTTCTCGCCCATTGTGTGATTGCCGCCTGTCAGACAGTTTTAGTTTATTCTATTGCTAAACAGTATGGAGCCACTTTTAAAGGCTCAATTCCTCTAGAATTATTAATTATTTTCCTTAGTATCACCGCCTATGTGGGTTTAGGATTTATCCTCGGTACTCAACTGGCGAAAAGAACAGAAGATGTTAATGCTTTGGTGGGAACTTTTGGGGTTCCTTTATTAATTTTAGGCGGCGTTTTTCTCCCCACTGCTTTATTCCCCGACAATATTCTATCTCTGGCTAAATATAACCCGATCTACCACATGAATGAAGCTTTAATTGCTGTTTGGGCAAAGGGCGAAAATCTAGAAGATATTAGCTCTCATTTTCGCTTTCTCTGTCTTTTTGCTCTAGCTATGGTAGCAGGTGGTTGGCTTACCTATCGACAAATGTTAAACCTTGAACGCCGATTGTAAATCAGTGATCGGTTATCAGTGATCAGTTAGGTAGGGTGGGTTAGGCGAAGACAAATTATCAGACTTAATCATTAATTTATCTATTCGCCGTAACCCACCATCAGTTATTCAGCTTCTTAGTTTTTCAGTGTAGTTAGCCAATTTCCCTGTTATTCGTACTATTACCTAGCTGACGGCTGATGACCTAAAAAAGCCTGACTATCCTTATTACTTTATTAAAAATGCTGACTATTAGTAATGTCAAAAAAAATTACGGAAGACGCTTAGTATTAGATCAATTAAACTTTCATATTGAAGCGGGGGAAATTTACGGTTTACTCGGTCCCAATGGTGCGGGAAAAACCACCACTATTAACTTAATTTGTAATTTATTAAAACCCTCATCGGGAGAAATTACCTTTAATTATTTGCCAATTTCCAGAGTTACTAAAGAATTAATTGGGGTTGCACCGCAAGAAAATTTATTGTACAAATCCCTTACTTGTGAGGAAAATCTCAACTTTTTTGCTCAGATTTATGGACTCGATCGCCCCCAGCGTCGTCATCGGATCAAAACCAGTTTATCCGCAGTAAATTTGCTTGATCGCGCCCGTAGTCCGGTGGAAACTTTAAGCGGTGGAATGCAGCGCCGAATGAATATTGCCGTGGCTATTGTTCATCAGCCAAAATTATTAATTCTTGATGAACCAACTACCGGTTTAGACATCGAATCTCGCTATGAAATTTGGGATTTAATCGGAGAATTACGGCGACAGGGAATGACAATTTTATTAACTACCCATCTCCTCGATGAAGCACAGCGTCTCTGTCAACGTATAGGAATTTTAAAACAAGGTCGTATTATTGCCGAAGGTAATTTAAATCAGCTGCGTCAGCACATTCCTGCTAAGGAAATTATTATCATGGATACCCAGGATCAAGAAGCGGCAATTAATCGAGGGAAACAATTAGGATTTACTCCCAAATTTTACGGTAAAGATTTAGCTTTTTGGTTAGATGAACACCTAGAATTAAGCGAGATTATTCGGGCATTCGACGGCATTAATATTGATTCTATCGCCCGTCAGACCGTACAGTTAGAACATATTTATATGGAAATTATGAATCAATTTTAAACCAGTTTTTGAGAATTCAGGTTGATGATCGGCATTTTTTCGGTAATTTACCTCAATTGAGTTAAATCGCCGTTTTTAACCGTCATATTCTTGGAAAACTGAGGCGAGTGGGCTGTTCGACCATGACTTAATCAACAGAAATTCAAGTTAAAAATCTAGACCATCTAGGATTAGTAGCTGGAATTATAGATGAAATAGGAATCGTTGAAATTATTAACGAACAAGTATCAATGGGTTCCAGGAGAAATTGTCACAGCTGGGCAAGTCGTGAAAGCGATTATCCTGAACGGATTGGGATTTGTCTCCCCAGCCTTGCATTTAGGGTCTGCTGAAAAAGTTTTTCGGTGGGAGTAGGGTGTGGGGTGTGGGGGATAGGGTGTAGGGTTTTACCGATTTTCAGGGGGTCAATTACCTAATTTTCAGGGAAAAAGTGCCTAAATTTCCCCCCCGATCCCTCCAATGGCTGGCACTTTTTGATTTCAAAAAAGCCTAAAAATATTATCCAACAAGGTTTTTAGATTTATTTAGCCAACCCTATCTAGACATCATCTATATCTAGTTTAAAATGGTAAATTCCTCAGCAAAATGGAGAATCTTTGGCACAATTTGTAGATTCTTTGTTTCCTGCTGAGAAAAAGCGAGTTAAGTTAATTAAGCTTCATTGAAATCAATTAGAAAACTCGCCAGCAACGATAGATAATAGCACCTAATCCTAATAGAGATAATCCCAATAGTGAACTGGGTTCAGGTACACCCACAGCCCTTAATTCCAAAGGAAAAGAGACGGTTAAAACTCGATAACCATTCTCGATAGTAAAGGTAACATCAGTGGCTGGATTGACGACTCCATCAGAGAAAAGTTGTACCCAACCGCCAGCAGCATTAACATCTTCTAAAAAAGCATCTGCTAACCCTGATTCTAAAGAATCTAGACCAGATTCCTTAAAAGCTCGTACTGGATCGAGCAGTAGAAGATTACGTCCAAATACAATATTTCCATCTATTTCGTTAGTAGAAATAAAATAATTAGGAGAATAACCAAAACTAACAATTTTGGTATTTCCTAATGACAAAAATATCTCCACATCATCTGGATTGGCTCGATAAATTAGCTCTTCGATTTCAACTTCCCCATCTTTGGTAAAAAACCAATCTTTACCGAATTCATCATCTCCTAAATTCCAAGTTGTTGTAATATCTTTTCCCACTTTAGGACCATAGCTAGGGAGCATCTCACCTTTGCAATAAGCATAAATACTTAGTAGAAAAATAGGCTTTTCGAGGGTAATTCTTGTTTTAATTCTCCATGTACGCGGTCTTTAAAAGCCTCTATTTCGTTCCAAGACACGATTAAGAGTGGCTTTTAGGCTAAGTATAATTACTCATCGCGTAAGTGAGATGCTCCCCCATAGCTAATTCCTAAATTATCTATGGCAATATTATTAGTGTCTAGATAATTCAAGAAATTAGAAAAACCAGTTATTCCATTCAAGCTTGCTGAACGAGTTGCTCCACTAGCAATTAAATTAGTTTCTCGACCAGCCGTATAATAAGAGGTTGTTCCTGCATTTAATTCTCGTCCTCCTGTATGACCAGCATCTGGTGCAGAATAATCTGCATTCGCAAAAGCTAAAAACCCCTCATTTTGTGCTTGATCACCAAAAAAGCTGAGAACATGATTAGATTCAATAGGTCGTGTTGAAATTAACTGTAGTTTACTATAGCCGACATTCCGCACATCTTCATATATTTTTATATGTTTTTACATTCCCCAAGATGTTTTTACGAAAAACTGTCATTGTAGAGAATACTATTAAGAACTATTTTCAATAATTGATTTTTTCTGAGAAAACCAATTACAATTCTTCACCTTGATAAAAATCCATCATTGTAGCTATAATCCTTACTGGCAATGGGTTGTAAGCAATGTATTAGTAAAAATTATCAATTGAATGTTAAGAAGTGCGGAAGATGGGCTATAGTCAAACGTCGCTGCTATAGTAGTTACAGGAACGAACATTGCAGAAGTGGTTGCAATTAATGCTAATCCAATAGATGAAAACAAAGAATTCATGAACAATTTCCCTATATAGCAAAATGACAAGTAATCATTAGAGTTGTTGCAAAGTAACAATCAAAACGGCTGAATCTCTTACTTTAATTGAGTGGAGTGACAGAAATTATAGTTTAAAATTACTAAACACTCGATTGTGGCAGAGATTCAAGCTTTTCTAATTATTACACAACAACTCTAGTGGCTCTCTTATTCTTTGTGTGATAAGTTTAACTTATATAGTAGTGATCGATCTCTGTGTCCTTTGTGTCTCTGTGGTTCCTTCCACTCGCTCGCCAGCAGGACTGTATCTTAGAACACATTTTACCCACCAAACCCAAGAGAGCCCTCTAGTTATGCAGAGGTTAACTAAACCGACTTTTTGAGCTTCATAATTAACCCTAAGCCAGCAATCGAAAAAATTCCTACAAGATTCGTAGGTTCGGGAACAGAAGTAGCAAAAGGAATAAAAGTACGATCTCCTCTGGCTACAGCAACTTGTAATCCTTCAACCGATTGTGTTGCTCCTGCTGCTATTAAATAATCACTAAACTCTTTCGTTAAAAGAATTCCTAAAGGTTCTAGAATCCAAGTATTATTGACCAAATCAACATTAGGTAAGCCGGGTGCTACGGTGCTAAAAACTGGAAGACCTGTGTTGGCTGTATCTCTCACAAAAACAAAGTAAGGCTCAGGAATATTGGGATCGGTATTAACTTCAAAGAAGGCAGAAAAATCCCCGATCTCGAACACAGGAGGAAGATTAAGTTTAGTTTGATCAACGTTGAAAAAGACACTTCCAGTCAATTCAGTTGTTCCACTAATCGCCTCATAATTATCTGTTTCTCCATCGTAACTAAATACCCAATCCGTTCCTCTTATATTAGGGTCATAACTTGGAGGAAGAATATCAAAAGCATAATCATATCCCTGTGCGGGAGTATCAGTATTCTCAACCGATGCCAAAGATAAACCAATACTTTCCAACACGGCTAGTACATTAGGATCAAAGTGAAGACTGTCTTTCCCCCCTGTTTCAATATAAATAACGGGTTCAGCTTTAACGGGAAGAACAGGATTAAGAGCGATTACAGAGGTTAATCCTAATAGAGTTGCTAGATGTTTTGAGTTCATTGTTAAATCTCCTGTGTCAATTTTTTAGAGTTTGTAGTCAAGAATGTTTTCTCTATCCTAAAGGAGGTTTCAGCAAAGAGCAGAATTTTTCAACTTCTTTTAAGAAACTAACAGTTAGCTGTAGTTAAATTTACTCAAAAGAGTCAAGAAAAATACTTGAGTATAGTTGCTGATTATTGATTCTGTATTTTGCCAAACATTATCCTTTTTTCAAATGTTCAACTAATTCAACCGCACAACCGATGCCACTTTCATGAAAGCCATAGGAATCAATGCCTCGTTTTTTGATGTGGAAATATGTCCCTGAGAAGTAAATAGGGCCAGTTTCATTGAGTTGATAAATTTGTTTTTGCGCCTCTAGAGTATTCATGTCATAAGCTGGATGTCGATACTTAAGAATGCGGATAATTTTATCTTCATCAATGGCGATGGGGGGGTATCTAAGGAAACAAAATAATCTTTCTTGGCGGTAAAATTATGTACTTTATTGGCATAATAAGTCACATAAGTATAAAGCTTTCCTTCTTTAGTTACTTGCCCATAATTCCAGGATTGCCATTTACTGCGATCGGGGTTCATAATAACTGGATCAGTGTGAACAGTTACGGCGGTTTCATTATACTTAAAACAGCCTAGTATGTTTTGTTCTAATTCAGTTGGTTCAGCAAGTATTCCTAACGCTTGATCAGCGTGAGTAGCCATAACCACCTTATCATAAACTTCTTCATCTGTGGTCGTTTTTATCGTTACTTTTCCGTCTTCTCTTTTTTTAACGGAAATCACTTCTTGCTCAGTGCGAATGGGTTTCTTTAAAGCATCTTTGACCCTTTCAACATAACGACTGCTTCCCCCTTTAACGGTTTGCCATTCGACCGTTTTTCCCCCTAAACCGCCTTGGTCATGAGTCATAAAAAAGCTGATAAAAGTTGAAGCGGGAAACTCCATTAATAAATCAGTAGGAATTGACCAAACGGCTGACCCCATTAGCATGACAAAGTTATCTCGAAAGGCTTGGCTATAGTTATTTTTATCTAGATATTCTTGCATAGAAATTCTCGTTTTTCCTTCCCAAAAATCAGCCCGTGCTTCTGAGAAAAAACGTTTAGCTTCTTGATAACAAGCGACTAATTCTGAAGGTTGCTGACGAGCGAATTCTTCCATCGGCAGTTCTAGATCTAGGGAATTAAACTGCATTCCAGTATCCAAATTATAAAAATTAAATCCGCCTAAATGATCTTGAGTCTCTGCTCCTAAATCAGCAAAAAATTTCATCAAGTTGGGATAATTAGGTTTATTACAAACCACAAAAGCCGTATCAAAAGAAATCCGTTGACCATCCTCATCCAAATCTAAGGTGTGAGCATGACCGCCGACACGACTACTTTTTTCATAGACATCAACCTCATATTGATCTTGAAGATAATAGGCGATGGGAGAGCCAGAAATACCCGAACCAATGATTGCTAATTTTTCCATGATTTTGTCCTTGAATAAATTGTGAATGGGGTTAATTAGTGTAGTTAAAATTCAAGAAACTTTCCTAACTATTCTCCGAAGAATGTTGATAGTCAGAATGGGACTTTTGGGACTGACTTAAACTCAGCAAAAATAAGACAAAAATGACTAACATTAATGAGAAGATATACCGAGTTCCCATCATGGTCATGACAATAGCTGATAGAATGGGACCGGCGGTACAACCTGCACTATAAATTGAGGTAAAGACAGCACTCCCAGAGGATAATTCATTAAGGGTAACGGTAGAACCAATCAGGGCTAATGATAAGGGAAAAATGGGACTCATTCCTACCCCAGAGACAAAAGCTAAAAAGGGGGTAATCATGGGATTTTCGATTAAAGATAAGCCAAAAACTGAAACAATTACAATAATTACACTACCGACTAAAACCTTAACTTTACCCATCTTATCGGCTAAATGAGTAATAGGAACGGTTGAAATTAATCCGCCTAAAATAAACAAGCCAAAGATTAAACCCATGCGCTCAATACCATAGTTTTGTTCGAGTAAAAAAAGTGGATAAAGAGAAACTAAGGTGGCAACACTGAAGCCATAAGCAAAAGCTCCTTGTAGGGGAAGTTTGAGCTTTTGAATAATGCTAAAATTGGGCTTTTGAAACTTAACCGTTTTCTCTGGTAATCCAAAAAAGACAACAACAATTCCACTTAAAATCAAGCCACTTCCTAATAAAAAAGTGATCTTAGGAGAAAGATTATAGGCGACTGCTCCCATAATCGGACCGATACCAAAACCTAAGCTAAAAGCTAAAGCATCTAAACCATTAACCATGGCTCGATTTTGATCATTACAAAAATAGTTAATAGCGGTTTGTCCAGAAATCAGATATAAACAACAGGCCAAACCCATAACGCCACGAATGATAAACCAAAGAGATAATTGAGTAGTAAAGGCAAATAGAGGTGCAGTTATTCCCATTAAAAGGAATCCTAACATCATGGTTTTTCTTAATCCAATTTGGCGAAGAATACTAGCCACAATTGGTGTTCCTGCGGCAATGACAAAAAAGTAAAGAGTAGAATTTGCCCCAATAACAATATTGTCGTAACCCTTTTCTTTCATAAGGGTAGAAACAAAGGGGTTAAATAACCCTAGGGAAATTCCCGATAAAAAGGCCACTAAATAAAGGGCGGGAAGTCCAACAGAAAAGGGAGAATTGGCATTTTTAGTCATCATGGGAAAATTCCAGCACAAGGTTCATAAGGGGGTTTTTAAAGAGGCGTGGGTCGATAAAAATGATAGGGAGACGGAAGATTAACCCCCTGTAACTTCAGACTTTGCAGACGATAGAGATAAGCTGCACCGCGCATGATATGAGTTGCTACATCCACCACTTGACGATTTTCGGAAAATTCTAAATAAGTTCCTCGAACCCAATCGTTAAATGAACCCATCGCCGGACCACACCAAATTTGATAATCCATTGTTCGTTGTGGCTGTCCACTGGTTGCCCAACGAGAAGAAAGCCCTAAATACCAGCGAAAAATTAAAGCCATTTTCCGTTTAGGATTATTATTTGCTCGTTCAATTTGTTCGGGATCTCGCTCTTGAAAATAAGCAAGGGTTTCTTGCCAAACGGCCTCTAATGGTTTTTGGAAAATTTGCTTTTCTATGGTTTGACGAACCTCGGTCGGAATGGCATCAATTCCCTCATAAGTTTGATACAAATCATATAATTTTTGCGCGCGCATGGGGAATAAACTTCCCCGTTTTAAGAGTTGAACTTTCACCCCCATTTCAAACATATCAGCACAAGGGGCCATTACCACATCGGCCATTGCTGCTTGGGCAAGTAATTGTTTGGTATGTTCAGATGTTCCCGCTTCAATACAAGCATGATTCACCGAACCTGTGATAATGTAACTCGCTCCCATCATAAAGGCCGCTAAGGCTGATTCTGGAGTACTAATCCCACCAGCAGCCCCCACTCTAATAGAACGCTCATACTGATATTGCTGTTGAATCTCATTGCGTAAGGCAATAATAGAAGGGAGAAGGCAAACCAAAGAACGATTATCTGTGTGACCACCAGAGTCAGCTTCAACGGTTATATCATCGGCTAAAGGAACTTTTTCAGCTAAAGTTGCTTGTAAGGCTGTAATTTGTCCCTGTTCAACTAAAGCTTTCAGCAGTTTAGGGGGAGCAGGTTTTAAGAATTTCTGAGCAACTTCGGTCCGAGAAATTTTGGCAATGATCTTATTTTGGGTTTCAATATCGCCTTGAGAATTTAGATGTAATCCTGATGCTCGGTAACGGACAATATGGGGGGTTAAATCCAGGTAAGCAGAGGCTTCAACAGTTCTTACCCCATATTTGAGGTAAAGTTCCACTGAACCCCGTTCTAGGGCTTCCTCTGAGGGGCTATGGATTAAATTGAAGGCATATCGTCCATTGGGTAAAGCTTCTTGAATGGTGTGAATGGCTTTTTCAACCCGTTGGGGAACTAACCCGGCTGCCCCAAAACTGGCTAAAAATCCCGCTTTTCCCAGAGAAATCACCAAATCTTCGGAAGCGATACCCCCGGCCATTGCACCCGCCCCATAAGCATAGTCTAAACCATGAAAGTCACAAAAAGCGCGATCGCCTAATTGTTGGGGTGATAGGGCATTAATCATGCTACGGGGCAGTATATCAGCATTAGGTTCGTGAGAAAGTCCTATCTGGTTATTTTTGACATATACATAACAAGGCTGCTCTAAATTGGCTAATTTTTCTCGAATTCCTTCACTATCAAAGGAGATAGATGGTTTAGGGGAGCTAGTAAGAGGGTTATGGCTAGTTAACATGGGGTTTATTTCTCCATTGTTGTTGACTTTAAACTGACGGAAAAGAAAGATGGGTGTTTACTATTCACTGGTAACTGGGGTTATCCCAATTCGATGGTTAATGCACTAACCGAGTAGTCGAGATACACTGGTCTCTGTTAACTGTTCACTCTTCACTGTCTAATAGACACAGGGCGATGTCTTTAATTTCGTAAATTCTTAAGTCTTCTTTCCAAAGACTGGCATCTCCGATAATTGTGATTACATCATCTTCGACTCGAATATCGGAAATATGCACTTCTAAAGACATTAAACGATTTTCGGGTGTAATTTGTCCTCGATATTTCCAGGTGATTTGATGATTAATGGCTTGACCAAAGCGAGGATTTTTGAAAGATTTGCCTAAGTCTAATTGCAGCGCATAAGTTTGCATAGCTTGAAGAATAGACTCAACGCCTAAGGCACCAGGCATCACGGAATCTTGATAGAAATGGAAGGGAAAATACCAATCTTCGGGAGTAATTGATTGGCTGGCATAAATATATCCTTTTTGATACTTACCCCCATCTTCAATTAGGAAAACTTTTTCGATAAAATCAAGATAATTTTGAGAAAGACGATAGTGGGGTTTTTCAGGATTTACTGAATAGAAGTTTTGGTGAGTTAAGGAATCTTGTAAATTAATTTCCTGTAGGGTTAAATCGGATAAATTATTCAGTTGATACCAAGGTTTAAGACGTTTTCCACCATCAAGTCCCACTTGATTCGCTAACACGGCTGTGCTAAAGTCTCCAAAGACCATATTTCCCCGATAAAAAGGCTCACCTTCACAAGATAACTCAAACTCAAACTTTTGAATAATTGCCCCTTGAATAGCGGTGGTAGAAAGGAGACGAACTTTATCCGTAATGGTTTTATTACGGAGGTCAATTTCTTTGAGAATTGTTCCCTGTCCATCCAAATTACGAAAATGAAGATCATCTTCTGGGAATAATAAAGTTGCTCCCATATAAACCCCTAAGAAAATACAAGGTTGACCGGCAATTTCAATATAAGTACAGTAGGGCAAAGTGGGATAGGCATTATGTTTATAAAACCAAGCATTTTCTTTGACATCAAATTCGGTAATAATTTCCGATGGTTTTTGCAATTCATGACGTTTACCTTCGATGTCTAATACCCGACTGACTAACTGAAACTCCCCGTTAGGTAAACGAACCGATTGACGATTTTCATAAATGTCAAATTCTGATCCCAAACAGGCAGCCACTGATCCTTTAGCAAAGGTTTTTAATTGGTTTTCATTAAATAAAACCGATGACTGTTTTGATAATTGGGAAATATGGGGGAATGTTCCTGACTCAATGGGTGGGAAAATACTGGGAATGGTGTCTGTTTTTTCTACCAGTTGAACACCAATATTTTTAATAGTAGCAATGGTTTTTCCGCCAAAAATAACATCCACATTAGCCAGAAGATAAGGTTGAGGAGAAAGTCCAATTTCTAACACCTCCATTTGATACATTAAAGTTCCATGTTGGGGAGTCACTTGTCCCCGAAAACGGGCTGCTTGGGTTTGATTAGGAATCACCTGAAAACGAGCATCTTTCCTGTGAGTTTGTAACCCTAACCATAAACAATAAAATTGCACCAGTTGGATACTTCCTTCAATCATTAAATTCCCCGGTAAAGTGGGGTCATTTTTAAAATGACAAGAATAATACCAGTCCTCAGGAGTGATCTGTTTTGCTCCCACTGCTAACCCTAGTCCAGCTATTCCTCCTTGAGGATTTACCATCATCACTTTCTCTAACATTAAGAGTTTTTCTGGGGGTAATCTGAGGGAAGAATTTAAGCCATTTTGTTGATAGTTTTTCCCTAAACAAGCCTCAATATTGCCTTGACTTAGATTAAGAAGTTCTTCTTTTTTAAAGAATGACTTAGAACAAGTTAAAAGAGGAGTAAACTGTTGTCTTTTAATCAAGTTTCTTTCTTTTTCTTCAGCCTCTTTTAGCACAATTCCCTGTCCTTTTTCTAATTCTTCATCAGAAAAGAGTCCAGCACAACCGTCATGAAGTTTCATCCAAACTTGATCCCCAATTAACACCTCTCCTTGGAAGAAAATTAATAAGCTATCATCAGTTTTAACCGAAGAGGTGATCTTAACTCGACACCGTAACAACTTAACATTTTCAGGTTGTTCAAATAAGAAGGTTGCAGATAAATCTAATAAACGGAAAGAGCGTTTTCCTTGATTTTCAAAATCTGTCCCGATATAACTTAATAGCATCAGGAGTCCGTGGCCGGCTTCTTTACAAATTCCTACCGTTAATTGACCATCTACTGCATACCAAGCATCTTCTGGTACATCATATTCTGTTTCGATGAAACCTGATTTATAATCACCTAATTTTCCTTCTAATTGAGTCACCCGACTGACGAACAAAAAGGGAGGAGACGGCATTCTGACTCGTTGGGTATAATGATCAATGGGTTCATATTCTTGACCAAAAACCTTAGAGACTTTACCTTCAATAAATTCGAGGATCTCAGGTTGATCAAATAAACAAGGTCTAACGGTTTTAGGATGAGAAGAAATAACGCTTGTTCTTAAATGATCAACTGTAGAAATGGTTGGAACTTGTGAAAGAGTTTGAGTAGAAGAAGCGACTAAAGCAGCGACTTTTTGAGAAGCAGTATTTTCTCGAATAATTGAATTTTGTTGATCGGTTTGGGGTTCAATATTAGCTTTGGGTGCTGTGGTTAACACTGTCTTAAAAATCGCCTCTAAGGTTTCTGCTTCATCTGTTAAATAAAGAGGGGATAAGTCTAGTTCTACCCCATGACTGACTAATTGTGCTAACATCTTAATAATGGTCGCTAAATCATCAGCACCTCGACGATTAATACACAATGCAAGATGCTCTTTTTGACCAAGAGTTTCCGATATCCAACGAGAACAACTTCCTCCTGATCCTAATTCTAGAAAAATTTTCACCCCGTCTTGATAAGTGCGTTCAATTAAGCGAGGAAAATCTAACATTTGACACATTCCTTGACTTAAATGCTCACCAATTTTCTCTTGTTCTAAGGCCAGAGAATCATAATGAGAAGAGGAATAAAAAATAGTATCAGGTGGTGTTCCTATTGTCACCGTATTTAGCTTAAGAAACTCATTGTATTCTGATTGCATAACTTCACAATGTAAAACCATATCAGAAGGCGAACGAAACCGATCACATTGTAATTTTTCAATCACCCGTAAACAACCTTGAGAATCTCCTGCGATCGCAACTTCTTGAGGGGTATTAATATGGGTTAAATAAACCTTACTTTCTGTTTTTAAACATTCTTGAACTGCTTCAGCTGTAGCCATTAAAACATAACTACTCCATGAATTTTCATCTATCGGTTGACCCCAAGATTCTGCAACGGCTTGTTTAGCTCCCATTAAACGGGTTTTAAATAGGGGAGAAGAATGAACAAATCGACTTCCTTGATCCGCATTTGGCCAGACTCCTAATGAATACATCATGGTACTTTCTCCCATGCTATAACCGAAGGCAGCATCAGGTTTAATTTTAAAATATTTCTGCATAATTTCGGTGAATAAAACCGCAAAACCCGTTCCCGTTTCTAAGAGAGATAAAGGGTTAGCAATGAATTGAGTTTCTAGGGTTTCTAAGTCTTGTTTAGAAAGGGGAGATTGACGGCGAGGATAAAGAGAGTTTGCTTGAAAAAAGGTAGCAGGATCACTAATTAAACTCTCTGCTCTCTCCCATAATTTAGGGAATAATTGAAAAAGATTTCTTCCCATTCCTAAATAGGAGTTAAACGCACCAGGATAAACAAAAGCGACTTTACCCACTTTTCCTAACCGTTTAGGGGTAAAATAACTTCCTTGGGGACTTTTCCACGGCTTTCCTGTATGAAAGGCTTTATCAATTCCTTTTTTAGCCTGTTTAATTTCCTTTTGCAAAGCTTCTTTGTTATTCCCAACAATTGCTACAACATAAGGAGACTGAGAATTCTGTTGAAACTGAATAAAATTCTCTTTGGCAAGATGGGGTAAGGAGAAACTGTTTTCAATACTATGGGTTAAGTTATCAAGCTGACTTTGTAAAGATGAACTATCATTTCCAGCGAGGGGAAATAGATAAAATGGTGCATAGGGTAAATAGCCATTATTGGGTGTACTTTGAGGAGTTGCTTCCGATAAAATTAAATGACTATAAGTATTATTTTGATTGACTAAATTAAGCGCAGCATAGCGTTTTTCTTGTCCTTTTTCAAGAAACCAAGGAAGTGATACATCAGGTAGATAAAAAGAACTATTTTGCCATTCTTGAGTAAGATTAGAAGTTAACAGTTGAGCGGAAGCAGGAAGATAACGATTTTTTAAGCAAAGTGCTGTTTTAATTAAGCTAATTAAATCTTCAGTTATCCCTAAGTTATTATTATTCTCTTGGACTGTTCCAACTGCACAAGTTAGGTTATTATGATTAGCATAATAAGCTTCTAATAACCCTTGATCTATCTCTCTTGAGGAAACAGCTAAATAACCAATATTTGAGGGGTGAATCTTAGCATTTTTAAATGCTTGCTGACAACTTTGTTTAATCGCAACTGATGGAGAAGATAAGGGGTTAACTATTTTACTAAAGCTATCAATAATCCCGTAAAAAAGCGTATTATTGTTGTTGGGGATTGTTTCATAATCTTTGAGGATTAAAGCTCCGCCAATAATAGACTCACAATTCCTATTAAGCGCACTAATAATAACTGTATCAACTTCTTTGGCGGTTAAGAGAATTTGGGCTAATTCGAGAGACTTTAATAAAGAATCAGATCCTTGGGTTAATTGAAAGGGAACAATGGAACAATTCCATAATCTTTCCAATTGATAACTAATATTTTTAAGCTCAGTTTCTTGATTGTTGCTAATATTATTAGCAGTAATTAAAGCGACTTTTTTTCCTATCTTACAAGTACAATCTTTTAACCCTTGATCAGACATCTTTGATAAGATAGACCAAGAATGATCACTAATCGGTTTGTTAGAATAATCAAGGGAGTTTCCTTGATAAATTAAAGCTGATAGTTGTTGACTGGTTAACAGTTGATTAAAGAAGCCACTTAGTCCAGCGATCGCTAATTTGGAAGGTTTCATAATATCTCCTGTGAAAATGTAAATAGGGTATCAATTGAGAAAAAATTACAAGCAAACAGTATTCGATGAATTCACCGTATTGTTAAGAAACAAAACATTAAGACAAGAACTCAAAGTAACCTCCATATTATTTGCTTCTAAATAAATTTTCCCTTGAGAATTATAAGCAAGTGCATTAGCAATTACCTTAGTATCACTATGTTCATTAATGGATAATTTGATCCAAAATTCTTGATTAAAAGGGAGGGAACTAAACTGCTCAAGCTCATTTAGTTTTAGGGGTAAACTACCAGAATTGTAGTGTTTTCTGACCCAAACTAAAAGACATTGAAACAAGAGATCAGCCGTATAAGAATTAAAGGATTGAACACTAAACTGTCCTTGATCTTGTGCAGAAATTCGAGGTAAGTAACAGTTAAAAACAAGTTCGTTTTTATTAATTTCTAAGATTTTCTTAATTCCTTGAAATCTGGGCTGATGAAAAAGAACTCCTGCTTGATAGGGTTGTAAATTAAGGAAAGATTCCGTAACAGTCTGAATACTTTCCTCAAGTTTTCTCTCAGCTATTACTTGTTTAGTAATATTAATAATCCCCCGATAATGATAAAGGGGAATTCCTTTAGCGGTTTCACTCCAAATTAAGGCTTCAAATTTAATTTCATCTTCTGTTTTATCAACTTCAGTCAGATCCAAACAATACAAATTAGCTAAACTTTTATCAAAGACAACTCCTTTAAGCACCTGATAGTTATGACAACTTAAAAAACGATATCCTTGATAAAGTTGTTCGCAACTATTAGTGATCCATGCTAAGGCACACATCGCGGGTAAAACTGCATTTCCCCCGATGACATGATCATAAACGAAAGGGTTTCCTCGTAACGTCAACCGACGATATAAACGGTAACTATGCTTTTGCGGTGTAACCAGTTTAGGAGAAGGAGAAATAGGGTTACTCATCACAATAATTTGAGGGGTTTTAGCTTGAGTTTTGGTTAATTCTTCTGCTAACATTTGCGCCCCTGTTTGTTGAGGAATAACCTTAATATTTTGCTGCTCAAACAACTGTTTAAGCTGTGGTGTCACCATTCCCCCATCCCAAGGACCCCACCCAATAGAAACCACATGACATTTAGGATATTTTTGTTGAAGTAAATAAGCATACTTGTTCAAAATTTCGTTAGCTAAAGAATAGTCAGATTGACCGATATTGCCATAAAATGAAACAAAAGAAGAAAATAAGGCAATAAATTTTAATCGGTTAACTTCTAGGGAACCTAATAAACTATTTAACCCATCAATTTTGACACTATAAACCTTATCGAAATCCTGTTCAGTTTTGTTTTCAATTAATTTATCTGCTAACGTTCCCGCACCATGAATAATGCCCGTAATCTCTCCCCAACGTTGAATAATCGGTCTTAAAGTTGCTTTTACTTGCTGTGAATCGGTAACATTAACACTGCAATACTCGGCTTTTCCTCCTACTTTTTCAATCTCTGATAAGGTTTGCTTAATTTCCCGACTTTGACAGAGTTGTTGATACAGTGCTTGAACTTTTTTCGGAGTTGGTTTTTCATTTTGAGTTGCTAAATGTTGCATAATTTGCCTCTTTAACTCAGATTCATCTTGACAAGAAAGACTCCATTCAGGTTCAGGATCTAAAATTTGCGAACGACCTAATAAAATAAATTTACAATGATATTGTTGCGCCAAATAGATAACGCATTGAGCCGTAATTCCTCGGCCACCACCACTGACAATAACCACCGAAGATGAATTAAGTTGAGTATCATTAATCATGGGGAACATACCGTGTTAGTTGATAATTGATAGTTGATAGTTGATATTTAATAGTTAGTATATATTAGCTAAAAATCAGAATTTATACCGTAATTTATTTGAATAAATATAATTCTGTAGGGGCGCAATGCTCGCGCCCAGCTAATTTTATTCTAACTATTAACTTTTCCCTAATTACTGCTCAAAGAAGCTAATTCACAAGTCAAAGTCATTCGACCTTTTGGGGTATAACCCACCTCTTGAATTAAGCTATTAGGATCATGCAATTCAGCTAAAACAATTTGAGCCGTTGTCATTTCATCTAAGTCGGGACTAATATCTAGAGCGCGACAGAAGACCGATTCCCACTCTAGATTTAAGGTTTTCGTTAAGCCAAATAAACCGCCACTAATAGGGCTAAATTCTCGTTTTCCACTGAGACCAAATTCTCCATCTAAACGGGTTAAGCTGAGAAAACAACTGCGTCCTTGACTGGCCGCTTGCGTCAGAGAAGATTTAAGATGTTTGGCTAGTAAAAACACTTGTTTAACAATCGCTTGATCGGTGTTAATTGAAGTCTCTTGATCTTGATTAAACCCCTGAGAGAGAGGATGTAAATGAATAAATGTGCCGATCAGTCCACAAGTTTTAAATATATCTCCCAATTGTGCTTGTAAATGTTCTTCACTTAAATGATTGAGAACAAAATGTCGAACCCCCGCAGGAAGAGAAGAACGCACAGGAATAAGGAATTGAGGGAAACTGAGAACCACAACTTGCCAGCCTTGGTTTAGCAAACTTTGAGCAACTTGGGCAGTAGTAGATGAACCATCATCGGTCACCAAACAGGTTTGATCAGGGGTTGAGGGAAAATCCCAATAATCTGGTGCAGCAAGGGGCTTCAGTTTCATTTGATAACGTCCAATATCACCGTGTTTTCGATGGTTAGACTGGGTAGAGGTAACAACTAAGCTATTTTTTTTTCTGTCACCATCATTTTCTCCCTCAAGTACTGAACAATGTGGGCTAGGGTACGTTTTTCTGCTAACGCTTCAGGGCTAAGTTTGGGCAACCCAGAGAAAGCTTCTTGCAGACTTCCCATGATTTCTACCCGTTTGATCGAGTCAATGCCTAAATCTGCCTCTAAATCCATTTCTAATTCCAACATTTCCGTAGGATAGCCTGTTTTTTCACTGACAACCTCTAATAAGGCTTGACTTAGTGCATCATCTTGAATGGAGTCTAAAGAAGGTTCGCTCACTTCTGACACAGGTTCAGGTATAGAGATGGCTGCAATGGGTTGACGAGGTTCTAAGTAGTTGACAATGGGGGAAATGTGAACAGGTTCAGGTTCGGGAGTCGGTAAGGGTTGAGGTGCAGTGTTTAAAGGTTGAGGTTCTGGAGTCCGTAAGGGCTGAGGTTCAGACTTAAAAGGGGTAGGATCAGGAAAACTAACAGAGGAAACCTCTGAATTTGGCCGATCAAATTTTGAATTCTCCGAAGAAGCAGCAGGAGTAGAGAGTTCGTCAATTTGAGCAACTACTGTCATCTCTTTTTGTTTTAATAACTGCAACACTGATTGAAAACTCTGGGATTGATGTTTAATGTACTCTTCGTGAACCTTGGCAAGACTCTGTTGATATTGGTAGAATGCTTGTAAAATAGGGTTGATGTTGTTAGAAATAGCGTTGTTCATAGTCATGGTTACAGTTTGATCTTGAGAAACAATAGATAAATTGAGTGTTGGAATTTCCTCTGAAAGAGGCTGAGAATCAGAAGGATAAGGGTTGACGGAAGGAATAGAGGCTAAAATTTCCTCGTTTTCCGACCCTTTCACTTCCTCACACTTAGATTCAACCGTTTGGGAATCAACTGACGGTTCTATTTCCGCAGGTGAATCAGGTTGTAATGCAGCTCCGATCAAAGCTTTGGTTTTATCGCTGATGTAGTTGGTTGCATTCAGCTTCAGGATCATACCTTTGCGTTTGCTTGAGGAATTCTTCACCGTCAAAGCTGCATTTTCCGGATCGTTTAACGGTAAACCTAAAACTCGAAGCTGCATTACTCCTTGTGACAGTTGAACATCACTGTCCTTTTGCCGACTGGGGTTGAGCGCAATGGCCAGATGAGGGCGATCGCCTAAGATCTGTTTAACTAAGTTAGTCAGAATTTGGCGCGGTCCAATTTCCACAAAGCAATATCCGCCTTGAGCATAAATATTTTCAATTTGTTGGACAAACTGAACCGAATTCAACAACTGAGCTTCTAAAAGCTGACGCATCCCCGATAAATCTTTGGGATAAGGGGCTGCCGTCACATTAGCGTAAACCGGAAGTTGGGGCGCATGAAACGTCACTTGATCCAACGCTTTCCCAAAGGGTTGACTAGCATGACGTACTAGAGAAGTATGAAAAGCAGCAGACACGGGTAAAGGCGTAACCTGATAGCCTTGAGAGCTTAAAATCTTCTCAATAGTGGCAATTTCTGAGGCTAATCCCGATAATACCACCTGTTCAGGTGCATTATAGTTAGCAATCTGCACATTGGCCATTCCTTCAACCCATTGCGCTATCTGAGATACTTTCCCCGTCACCGCTAACATCGCCCCTTGAGGGGTGGCTCCTTTCGGTGCGGCCATGGCCTGGCCTCTAGCTTGGATCAAGTAATAATAATCGTCGTCGGTGAAAACGCCTGCGGCCCAGAGTGCGGTTAATTCCCCAAAACTGTGACCGGCCACAAAATTTGGCTTAAATCCCGTCTTTTGCAACGTTTTATACAGTCCTACACTGAAAGCCCCGATCGCAGGTTGAGCATTTTCCGTCCGTTGCAGTAAAGAGGTTTGCCGTTTTTCGTCCACCTCGTTAAAGGTAGGAATCGGAAATACTCCTGCTGAAAGGGGCGTTAAACCCGCTTTAGCTCTCAATATGTCCAATTTTTGATAAGCGGTTTGGATTTCTGGCAAATTTAGGGCAATTTCTCGACCCATATTCAGGTATTGAGAACCTTGGCCGGGGAACAATGCTACGACTTTTCCCTCCAGTAATAACCCCGTCTTACGGTAATAAATACCTTGGGGATGTTCCCATGCCTCTGCTTGAGGCTGTTTTTGCAACTGTTTAACGGCTGCTTGCAGTAATTTAATAGCTTCAGCCAAGGAAGTCGCAACAAAGCCCACTCTAGCAACCTTTAAGGGAAGTTGAGCCGATTTGCTTTGATTTTGTAGTTCAATATAAACTTGTGACCCTTGAAGAGATTGCAACTGTTCTAGAGCTTTTTGACAAGTTTGTCTTAATTCTTCGGGATTTTGACCCCAGAGTAAAATTGATTGGGGACGATGATGAATTCGATTTTCTCCTTGGGGTAATTTGGGCGTATATTCTTCTAACACCACATGATAATCAGTTCCCCCAAAGCCAAAGGAACTAACCCCGGCTCGTCTCGGTGTCTCTCCTTTGGGCAACCAAGGACGGGTTTCAGTGTTGAGATAAAAAGGCGAGTCTTCAATCTTAAATTTAGGGTTGGGTTCGGTAATATTAATGGTAGCAGGAAGAATTTTATGATGTAAGGCCAAAGTCGTTTTAATTAAACTTGCAGCACCCGCCGCCGCCTTGGTATGACCAATTTGAGATTTGACACTACCCAGAGCAATCGTTTGCTTTTCTGGGTTATTTTCGCTAAAAACCTCATTCAGGGCTGTAAATTCACAAAAATCTCCTGCTGGTGTTCCAGTACCATGGGCTTCAACTAACCCCAAGGTAGCGGGAGAAAATCCCGCCTCTTGATAGGCGCGCCGTAAGGATCTAACTTGACCTTCAGGACGCGGTGCATAGATACTTTTAAAACGACCATCACTAGCAGTCCCGATGCCTTTAATCACTGCATAGATGCGATCTCCGTCTCGTTCTGCATCCTCAAGCCGTTTAATCACCAGCATTCCCAATCCTTCCCCTACCATCATGCCATCGGAGGTAGCATCAAAGGGATTGAGACAATCTTTCTTAGAAAAAGCTGGAGTTTTGCTAAAACACATATAGTTAAGGATGGAATTATCCGTGTCAAAGCCCCCTGTAAGCATCATGTCACAACGGCCTTCGATTAATTCACTGATCGCCATTTTTAAAGCACTTAAGGAACTCGCACAGGCTGCATCCACCACACAATTAGTTCCTCCTAAATCAAAGCGATTAGTAATACGACCCGCTACGACGTTTGGTAACATACCGGGGAAAGAATTTTCCTGCCAAGGCACATAGGCTGCCTTCATGTTTTCGATAATTTTGTCGGTTTGTTCTTGAGATAAACCACTTTTTTGGCAGATTTTCTTCCAGAGAGGATATTGCAGACGACTGGTTAAGGGAGTAATGCTTTTCCAGAGGCCGCTTCCTCCTAAAATAACCCCTGTTGTTTCTCGATTAAACTCTTTTCCTTGGTTATAACCCGCATCTTCTAAAGCTTGTTTAGCCATCACTAAACCAAGTAAATGAGCCGAATCTAAAGCTTCTAACGTATCAGGTGGCAGACCAAATTCTAAGGGGTCAAAATCAATTTTTGGCAAAAAGCCCCCCCATTTACCATAGGTCTTATCTGGTGCTTTCGGGTCTGGATCATAGTAATCTTCTAAATTCCAGGCGCTTTCTGGCACTTCAGTGATTCCATTCACTTTACCGAGAATATTTTCCCAATATTCCTGTAAATTTTTGGCTTTAGCAAATAAGGCCGACATTCCAATAATAGCGATCGGTGTTTTTTGTAAAGCAGTTAGGCTAGAGGTTGAGGATTGAGCAGACATTGTAGGTGTGTTCTCCAATCAATAATATAGCAGTCTGTAGAGACAACGAATAGTTCTTAAAGAATGAACAAAGAATTGTTTGATTCCCTTTAGCTTCAGTTTAGGCAGAGTTCCAAGTTTATACAATGGATGATCTACTCTCACAAATGGATGATTTTTAGTAAGCGTTCGGGGGGGGAAAAATCTGGTAACTAGAGCAGTCCATCACGCTCTTGGTGACGCCAATTCAAGTCTGAATTGCATCCCTGTCTGATCTACCTTTGGGGAATACCTCATTCGGGGTACGATAGTCAAGACATTTTCGAGGTAGCACTTTTGCCAAAGTATTCTCCTGACTTAATCAAACGGATTTAATATGAGTCAATGCCACGGACTGCTTGACACTCCCCCCTGAAAGGTTAGGAATCAGCAACACCAATAGGCACTAATTCCTCAAGAAGAATGAGGTAATCTTGTCCGATTTTTTCAATGGTCGTAGGAAGATGGAAATTACGAGAATATTCAATTCTTATCTCTAACTGACCATCTATGATTAGGAAAAAGAATTCAATCAATGTGGTACGTTTTTGATCCAGTGGCGATAAACGACAATCGCGCTCGCCATAAACAAACTCAAACAAGTCAGAGAGAGGAACCGAACGATTTCCCAGATAATTAGCCCTTACTGGGGTTAAATTACTATCAGGATAGAGATATTCAGGTAAAGACTCACCTATCCAATCATAAGTTACGCCATTCATTGGTAAGCTTTCAAACTGCTCATTGATGGTACTGATAGTTTTTTGCCAAGTCGTAGAAGTGGATAAATTAATGCCTATGGGAAAATTTACAGCATAATTGCCCATACTTTCCATAAAAGACTGACCTTCGCCTAAATCTCGCCCATGACTACGATGACTGATAACCACCTGTTTGCGTTGACTCCAATCACCTAATAAACGGTATAAAGGAGCAAGGAGAATAGGATAAAAGTTAGACTGATAATAAACCTTGCCTTGGCTTAATAACTGTTTAGTTTGCGCTTTACTTAGGACAAATCGCGCACTTTCGGCAGAAGCTTCAATATTTGGGCCTTTGACATGATCGACGGGGACTTCAAAGCGACTCTCTGCATCAGGAAATTGTTCCTTCCAATAATTCAAGTGTTCGTTCATTGTTCCTTTTTTCTCCTCATCCCTCAAGACTTGCACAAAATCTAAGTAAGACTGAGGATTAGGGTTAGGAAAAGTCGGCTCACTTCCTACCAATAATTGATGATAGGCACTCCAAAGTTCCTTAAACAAGAGGGTTGCACTTAACATATCAGCAATGATGTGGTGAGCGACCATCGTAATATCGTAGCAATAGGGACTAACTTTAACGACAAGAGTGGCAGTGAGTGGCCAACGGTCAATCTGGATTTTTTTAGCTAAATCTGACATTTGAGCTTGAATTTTAGCATTACGTTCTGCTTCTGTTAAGTGGCTTCCATCCCAATACTCTGCCAGGATAGGTTGAGGATCATTGATCAAGTATTGCTGCCATTTACCTTGATTTTGTAGGCAAACCGTCCGAAAAGCTTCATGACGTTGCACCAAAAGATTAGCAGCTTGATTGAAAATATCAAGATTCAAAGACTGATGATAGAGAAAACGAGTATAACCGAACCATTGATAGGGAGGTTCAAAATAGTTGACTAACCAACGTTGTGCCGGTCCAAGGGGGACAAGAGAAGGAGTAGGGGGAGCAGCGGGAGGAGCAAGTAATTCGGCGGCTAATGCTTTACGGTCTAACTTTCCGTTATGATTCTTAGCAAGTTGTGGAAACCAAGCGAATCGTTGAGGAATCATGTAATGGGGGAGTTTTTGTTCTAAATGTGCTTTGAGAACTCGGTTTTTGATTTTATCCCCCGATAAACAAGCAATTAATCGTTTTTGTCCTTCACCGTAATCAATAGCTAAAACGGCGGCCTCGCGGACATTGGGATGAGTGGTTAAGATGCTCTCAATTTCCCCTAATTCAATGCGAAAACCCCGAATTTTGACCATATTATCGATACGTCCATGATATTCCAGCGTACCATCGGGTAATTCCTTGACTAGATCACCTGTCCGATAAATATAGTCACCAGAGACATCAGAAAAAGGATTAGAACAGAACGCTTTAGCGGTTTTTTCAGGATCTTTGAGGTATCCTAACGCTAATTGTACGCCACCAAGCCAAAGTTCTCCCATTTCCCCTTGTTTAACAGGTTGCATCTGATCATCCAACACTTTGAGATAGACATTATCGATCGCTTTTCCGATGGGAATTTGGCTGCTGGTGCGTTCGTCAGGACGTTCTGTAATAATATGGTAAGTCACATCAATGGAGGCTTCTGTCGGTCCATAAAGATTGGCTAAACCTGTCTTTAATCCATAACAATCAAGCCATTTTTGGATAAAAGACATGGGTAAAGCTTCCCCACTAAAGATTAACCAGCGTAAATCAGGAAATGTCCAAGATTCGTTTTCAATCGCACTGATAAATTCCCCAAAGAGGGAGGGAACAAAGTGCATTACATTAATTTTAGTCTTTTTAATCCAGGCAGCAAATTCCCAAGGATTTAAGACTACTTCGCGTTTGACGGGACATATTGTTGCACCTTCCATTAACGTCCAGAAAATTTCCCATACGGAAATATCGAAACAAAAAGAGGTGCGTTGTGCGATGCGATCGCCTGGTTTCAGGGAAAATGTTTTTTGCATCCATTCTAGACGATTCATATAACCGCGATGGTTTAACATTACCCCTTTTGGCCGTCCTGTTGATCCAGACGTATAAAGAATTACCATTAAATCCTCAGGACGATTACAAAGATTTATGGATTCTTTACTGTGTTTTTGCCAGATAGAAGTGGTAATCTGAGTTAAATCATTAATTTTGTTTAATCTTTCTCCTTCATCTAAAAAGAGGACGGTTTGCAAGGGTAAAGGTTCTGTCACACAAGAAATTAACTGTTCACTTACTTGATGTTCGGTAAGTAAGATCTCGATAGTGGCATGATGAAGAATATAACGCAATCTTTCGACGGGATAATCGGGATCTAAGGGTACATAACAGCCACCGGCTTTCAGAATTCCCAAAATACCAACGATCATGCGTGGATTTCGTTCCGTCATAATTCCAACTCTGGTATTGGGGTTAACACCTTGAGTCTGTAAATAAGCAGCAACTTGATTAGAAAGATGGTCTAATTGTTGATAAGTTAGGGGACAAGCCTCATCTAAAACAGCGATCGCATCAGGGGTTAATTGTGCTTGTTTAATAATTTTATAGTAGGGAATTTCGGGGGAAAAAGCCATAAGAATAATCCTCTATTAGATGTTAGGTGGTAGGGGCGCAAAGCCTGCGCCCATTGGTTTTTTAGCAGGTAGCCATTAAGGACTAATTACGAACCTTCGCTGATTGAGGTATAGCTGGACAAAAAAAGTTCAGAATATCATAAATATTTGTGGATTCCTATCTAAGTAGAAATGACATATTTTTGTTTTTCCTAATATTAATTTGTCAGACTGTATTTTACCGATAGCTGTTGAGGATTGAAGGTTGAGATGGGGCTAAAATAGCAGCCATTTCTTGCAAGGTACGACAATTTAAAAGGTCTTGGCGATATTGTTTGCCATAAATCCCTTCTAGCTTGGTAACAAGGCGAATGCGTTCTAAAGAATCTAGTCCTAAATCTGCCTCCAAATCATCACTTATTTCGTCTTCTTCAATTGTCCAATGACAAATTTCGGAAGTTATTTGTCGTAGCATTTCTTCAATCTCTGTATTAAGAGAAATAGAGAAAGAATGAGAAATAATAACTTGATCTTGCACGGGTAAATTGGCTAGTTCTTCAATTTGGCTGACATAGGCTGTCATTAATTGATCTATTAGCAATAAGTCAAAGTGATGGTAATCGTAACTTGCAAATAGATGAAGACGATTATTAAAGATTTCTTGCAGAATATCAATTGTTCCAGTGGCGTTCATTCCTCCGGCTTGATAGTCAGTAATTGATAAAGCATCATACTGAGGTTGCAGGTGAGTTTGTCCCGTATAAGGAAGGTATAAATTAGACTTTAAAGCCTCCTGTATTAAAGAAAGACTATGAGGGGGAATTTTACCCTTTTCTAGGGTAATATTGTCTCGAAAAATTGTTCCCATTTGACGAGTTTGCGCCCGATCTAAACCTGTGCCAATATGTTGTTGTACAGTTTGCTGAATTTGGCTTAAAAAGGTCGGCCAATCTTGCTCAAATTGAGGTTTAGCAAAACTTAATGCCAGATTTTGAGCAAAACTACTAACCACACCTGTTGCATCTACTTCGGGGTAAATTCGTCCACTGGTGGGAATCGAAATTCCGATATTTTCAGCTTTTGAATCTATTTGTGACATAGTTTTTAGAAATGCACCTAATAATAGTGCATTCATCGGGACTCGCCATTGACGGGTTTTGTCGATTAATTGAGAGGTAGTTTCTGCTGAAAGTAGATACTTTTGATTGTAAAAGAGAGGAGATTTTTGAGCATTTTTCTGCTGTTTAGGTTGCCAACGATAGGACATTCCAGACACAGCATTATTGTATTCTGCTAAGGCTCGATCTTCCTCAATATCTTGCCAATCGTTCATTAATTGAACCTGTTTTCGATAATCTTCTACAGTCAATGTAGGGGGAAGATTTGGCGTTTCTTTAGCAACTATGGCCCGGTAAATTTCCAAGAATTCCCGCATCATGACATGGTTACTTAACCCATCCGAAATTAAGTGTTCATTCCCTAAAAATAATTGATGAATTTGATCAGATAATTTAAGAACAGAAAATCCATGCAGCGGCCATTGCGTTAAAGACCAGTTATAGTTTAACCAATGATAGATTTCTTCTTCAATTTTCTCCCCTTGTTCCTCAGGAGTTAAAGTGGTGAAATCTTTAACAAGAATTTCAGGAGGAATGGGATTTTCTAGCACTTCTAATTGATAGTCTGCAAAGCAGGTGGCATCCTCTGGAATCTGAAATTGCGCCCGTAACATGGGATGTCGATTAATTAACAGTTTCCATGCTTGTTGAGCAATATTTAAGTCAAATTCTCCTGCAATTTTAACCTTAGTAAATAAACTATTAGAATTGAGACTCCAATAACTCATTAACAAGGGAATTTGACTATGGAGAATAGGAACCAGATTCGAGGGTTGTGTTTTCAGGTTTTTGATTTGTGGTTTAGGGTTAGAGATTTGAGGTTTGGGGGATGAAGTATGAGATTGAAGAATGGTTAATAATTCCTGAAGATTGGAGACTTGCATTAAATGGCGTAGGGAAAAGGTTTCACTAAATTGACTACGTTGTTCTTCAGGAATTAATGATAGTAACCCGTTCATTAATTGGGTCATCATAATAGAATCTAACCCTAAATCTGCTTCTAAGGAAACATTCAAACTCAATTGCTGAGGATTTAAACCCGTAATTTGACTTATTAAAGCAATTAATTGACTTTCTAAGCTTTCAGCCTTGGTTTCGTTTTGTTTTTGGGTTGGGCGCAAGTCTGGCACCCCTACAGTTTCTCTTTCTTGGCTTTGGTGTAAGTCTTGCCCTTCTAAGGTTTCTGTCTCTTGGGTTGGGCGCAAACTAGGCTCCCCTACGGTTAACCAGTAGGGTTGTTTTTGGAAAGCATAAGTAGGTAAAGGAAGACGAAGACGAGCATAATCTTTATCAAAGCCATTCCAATCAATATTAACCCCAGAAACGGCTAATTTTGCCACACTTTGTAATAAAATTTGCCAATCATCCTGTCCTCGTTGTAGGGAAGATAACCACAGATAATCAGGGTTTGCTAAGGTTTTTTGACCCAATCTCGTTAAAATCGGATGAGAGCCGATTTCAATAAATAGATTATAACCTTGGCTGGCTAAGGTTTCTATTGCTGGGGCAAATTGGACGCATTGACGCACTTGTTGACACCAATAGTCCTCTGTTACTGCTTGGCTGATTTCTTCACCTGTGACGGTGGAAATCCAATCTAATTGGGGTGTTTTATAGCTAATTTTAGCAGCGATCACTTTAAATTCTGCTAATATCGGTTGCATCATCCCGGAATGAAAAGCATGAGATACCTGAAGCAGACGCACTTCAATGCTTTGTGATTCTAAATCCGCTTTAATCCGATTAATCGCTTCCTTGTCACCCGAAATAACGATATTTTCCGAACTATTGATAGTGGCAATCTCAACTTGATCCCCATAAGGAGAAATAACAGATTTTACTGTTTCAATAGGGGCAAATATGGCCGCCATTGCGCCTTTTTGGGGTAAAGACTGCATTAAGCGTCCTCTTTCGGCAATTAACTTGATTCCCTCTTCGAGAGAATAAACCCCTGCAACACAAGCGGACACATATTCCCCCACACTATGACCTAAAACCCCATCAGGTTTAATGCCCCAAGACTGCCATAATTTATATAATGCGTATTCAATGGCGAATAGGGCGGGTTGAGTATAAGCAGTTTGGTCTAATAAGCTAGAATCACTGTATAAAACCTCTAATAAGGACTTTTCTAGGTAAGGTTGCAATAAGCGATCGCATTCCTCTAAGGCATGACGAAAGGTGGGTTGAGTTTCATACAGTTGTCGTCCCATGTCTGCATACTGAGAACCTTGTCCTGTAAACAAGAAAGCAATCTTATTTTGACGACTTTTTGCAACTGCTTGGCTGAAAACATTCAAACAAGGTTGTTTTTGCGTAAATGCTGTTAAAGAGTCCTTGGCTTCAAGGGTTGATTTTGCCAAAATTGCCAGACGATGGTTAAATTGTCCTCGTCCCGTGTTGGCACTAAAAGCTAAGTCTGCTAGGTTTAATTGAGGATTTTTCTCTAAATGGTTGACCCATTTTTGCGCTAAATCATCTAAAGCATCGTCGCTTTTCGCCGATAGAGTGAGTAAATGAGCAGGACGATCTACTTCAGAAGGATTAAAGCTTAATTGAGGCGGTTCTTCGATGATAATGTGGGCATTTGTGCCACTTAATCCAAATGCACTAATTCCGGCCCTTCTAGGTTCTTCTGTTCGCTGCCAAGGCAGAGAAGCGGTAGGAATTTTGAGAGCGGTTGCAGCAGCCGCTAAATCAGGATTAAGTTCTTTAAAATGAAGATGGGGGGGAATTTCTTGATTTTTTAGGGATAAAATGACTTTTAATAGGCTGGCCATCCCAGCTGCAATTTCTAGGTGGCCGATATTCGTTTTTACTGAACCCACCATTAAGGGGTTATCAGTGGAACGATCTTTGCATAGTACATTGTTAATCCCCCGTACTTCAATAGGGTCGCCTAACGCTGTTCCTGTCCCGTGTGCTTCTAAATAGCTAATTTGTTCGGGTTTTACTTTTGCATTCTCCAATGCTTGACGAATAACTGCCATTTGCGCTGATCCATTGGGAACCGTTAAACCACTACTGGGGCCATCTTGATTGACCGCCGAGCCTCTAATTACCCCTAAAATGTTGTCTCCATCGCTTATAGCATCAGAAAAGCGTTTTAAGACCACCATTCCACAGCCTTCCCCTCTCACATAGCCATTTGCATCTTTATCAAAGGTTTTACAACGACCATCAGGGGACAAAGCGCGGGTTTTAGAAAGATATAACGTCACCTCCGGGGATAACATTAAACTAACTCCCCCTGCTAAAGCTAAATTTGACTCTCTGTTGCGTAAGCTTTGACAAGCCAGATGTACCGTGACTAAAGAGGTAGAACAGGCGGTATCAATGGCTAAACTCGGTCCTTGTAGCCCTAAAAAATAGGATAAGCGACCTGAAGCGAAACAAAACGCATTTCCTGATCCCGTATAAGCATCAATGGGAATTTGTTGCTTAATTTGCCGTTTTGCGTAATCATCCAAGCCAATGCCCACAAATACGCCTGTTTGCGTCCCTGTCAGCTTCTGAGGTGCAATTCCGGCATTTTCTAACGCTTCCCAACTTACCTCTAATAATAATCGTTGTTGAGGGTCTAGTGCGATCGCCTCCCGGGGAGTCATCCCGAAAAATTGCGGATCAAATTGATCTACTGCGTCAATAAACCCGCCATAACGAGCATAAGTTTTGTTAGGAAGATCGGGATTTTCGTCATAATAAGCCTCCGCATCCCATCTTTGGCTAGGAACAGGGACAATTACTTCTTTTCCCCTTGATAATAGCTCCCAAAACGCCTCTGGACTATTTGCACCCCCCGGAAAACGACAGCCCATGCCAATAATAGCGATCGGTTCATTTTTTTGCCGTTCTAAGGCTTCAATCTTGTTACGAGCTTCTTTAAGCGCAATAACTGCTTTTTGTAACGGCGTTAATTCTGTTTTCTGATGATGAGAATCCATGATATTAAAATGCTCCTTAGATATTAGGTGTGAGGTGTTAGTTATTCGGATAACTGATAAGTAGGTAGGCACAATTATTTGTAGGATGGGTTAGCGGTAGCGTAACCCATGCGGGCGTTGGGTTTCATGCTTCAACCCAACCTACGTTCATTTTATATTTAATTCCACCCACCTACTTAACTGATAACTGTTCACTGTTAAAGTAATGCTTCTAATTCCGCCAATTCCTGTTCCATTAGGGCTTCTGTTTCTACTTCTGACAGCAACTCCAATTCAGCAAGGGCTTGGTGGAGTACTACAACATCCGTTGACTCGGTTTCCGAAGAAATCTGAGAATTTTCTGAATTATCTTCCCAAGCAAATACTTCTTGGACAAAATACTGCACCACATCACCAATAGTGGGATACTCAAAAGCAAAGGTGGAAGGTAAAGAGACAGAAAATAAGCCTTCTAGACGATGTTTCAGTTCTACGGACATTAAAGAATCCATTCCCATCTCAAAGAACCCTTGATCAGTATCTGGTAAAGTATCTCCGTGAATTCCTAAGACTTGCGCTACTTCTTGCTGTAAACGAGTGGTTAATAGGGTGACTCGTCGGTGAGGAGGGTTTTTTTGGATGGTTTGGGGGAAATTCTCGACCGTTTGCACAAAATTATCCTGATCTTGCTTGAATAACGCTTCTAAGAAAGCCACCCGTCCTTTTGCTGCAACAATCGTTTTAAACTTAGACCAATCAATCTCTGCTACCATTGTTTGAGTAACATTACCATGGATTAGAGCATCTAAAGTATCCAAGGCTAAATTAGGTTGTAATGGATTGATTCCCAGGCGTTTTAAGCCTTCTTCATAGCCTTGCGTGGCCATTCCCCCTTTAGCCCAAGGTCCCCAGTTAATGCTTAACCCTGTGAGTCCAGACTCTCGACGGTAGTGCATTAAACCATCTAAGAAATGGTTGGCCGCGGCATAGTGAATTTGACCTCGTGATCCGATTAAAGCAGATATGGAAGAGAAACAAACAAAGAAATCTAAGGATAAATCTTGAGAAAGTTGGTGTAAATTCCAGGCTCCTGCTGCTTTAGGATTAAATACGCTCTCAAAACAATGGAAATCCATCTTGTCAATGGTGCGATCGCTTAAAACCCCTGCCGCATGAATAATACCCTGTAAGGGAGGACAATTTTCTTGAATTTGGTGAAAAAGTTGACGGGTTTGTTGATAATCACTGACATCAGCGGCAATTACTTGAATAGTAGCCCCTTTATCCTCTAAAGCTTTGATTTTTACCTGTTTATCCGTTGAATGGTCAGCTAAGGCTCGCCGACTGGTTAAGATTAAATGATTTGCACCTTTTTCAATTAACCAATCTGCTAAACTTAATCCTAAAGAGCCTAAGCCACCAGTAATGAGATAACTGGCTTCTGTCTTTTTAAAATTGATGTTTGAGCTTTTTATTGCTTTATTAGGTACTAAACGGGCAACATATCGTTGATGATCCCGAAAAGCGATGCGATCTTCTCCTAGATTTTCTGTTATTTCAGCAATAATTGCTTGAGACGATGGTTGTTTTTCTTCTAAATCAATCAATCCTCCCCATAAATTAGGATATTCAAGGGCAATGACTTGACCCATTCCCCATAAGGACGTTTGCGCTATTTTAAGCGGTTTAACAGCATCATTCACCGGTTGTGCTTGTTGTGTTATGACCCAAAGTTTAGGGGGTTCTTTAGTTTTAAATTGAGCTAAAGCTTGTGTTAGATACAATAAACTGGCATAAGAACGAGTTTGAGAGGTTTGGGAGTTAATATCGCTGTCTAACCCCCATAAATAGACCACTTTGGTGATTGGTTCAGTTAGATCTTGTAACAACCGTTGAAAATCCTTAACATTATTAGGATTAATTTGATAATGACCTGACACCAACTTCTGATAAGTTTGACCAGAAGACACCAAAATATAAGCATCATTTAGCGTTGTTGCTAAGGCTTTACCAACTCCTTGATTATCATTAAAAATTAACCACCGTTCTCCTTGAGAAGGCTTATTTTTTAAGTTTAAAGGACTGAGTTGCCATTCCACTTTGTAACAGTTCTTACTAACATCCTGTAGGATAGGCATCTTGCCTGCTATTATTGCATCTTCTCCAACCAATAACTGTAATAATTGGGGTAAAAATTGCTTGACTTCAGGTGATAATTGATCACTTTGATTTAACTGTTCAGTTAGTTGTTCAGTTTTGCCTTCAACTAATAAATTAAGTAAACTAGAAGCAGACGAAACAGACTTAAATTGAGGTTTAGCATCACTTACCCAATAAGATTCATGTTGCCAAGGATAAAGCGGTAACTTAACAAACTGACAATTTTCGGGATATAATTTTTCCCAATTAATCGAATGTCCCCAAGTGTAGAGCTTTCCTAAAGAATTTAATAGCGTTCCCCGTTCAGAATGTTCTCGTCTTAGAGAGGGTAAAACAAATCCCTCAGTATCTTGTTCTCGCAAGGTACTTTTAATATATCCCAATAAAACAGGATGGGGGCTGATTTCAACAAAGATAGTATGACGAGATTTAATCATTGCTTCAATCGCAGGGTTAAAACGTACCGTCTGACGCATATTTTGTCCCCAATAAGCGGCATTAAATAATGTCCCCTCTTGTTGATCACCTGTTACGGTTGAGAAAATTGATATGGTGCTTTTTTGAGGCTGAAGCTCTCCTAATTTTTTAACTAAATTATCCGCAAAAGTAGTCATTTGTTGACTATGAAAAGCATAATTAACAGGGAGTTCTTTGTAAAAAATATGAGGATGGTTTTGGGACAATTCAGCAATTAATTGATCGATCGATTGAGACTCCCCAGATACAACCGTTGAATAGGGACTATTAATGGCAGCAATTTCTAATTTATTTTCCCAAGCAGCTATTAAATTTTCTACCTCATTAACAGGTAATTCAATCGCAAGCATTTTTCCATTTCCTGTTGCTTGCTGCATCAATTGTCCGCGCTGACAAATCAAATGAATAGCTTCCTCAAGAGTTAGAATTCCCGCAAAATGGGCGGCTGCAACTTCTCCCAAGCTGTGACCAACCACAGATTTAGGATTAATCCCCCAAGATTGCCATAATTTAGCTAATCCAACTTGTAAAGCGAATAAAGCAGGTTGAGAAACTTCTGTTTCTTGTAAACGAGATTGAGCTTCAGACGCATTAAATTCCGCTAATAATGACCAGTTAGCATACTTTTGAATCAAAGTATCACATTGTTTAATAACAGAGCGAAAAACGGGTTCTGTTGCTAATAATTCCCGTCCCATTGCCCACCATTGAGGTCCTTGGCCAGAAAAGACAAAAGCAATGTTTGTTTTACGTTTTGAAGGCTTAGATTGAGTCGATAAATCAATCGTTTCTAACTCTTTTAAACCCTTCAATAATTCTTCAGGAGAATGAACCAGAACTGCCTGACGATGAGCATGATGAGTCCGTCTTGCACTAGCACTATAGCAAAGATTCTGGACAAATTCAGCGGTTAAAGCTTGATCTTTCAGGAAATCTTCATAATTTTGAGTTAAATCTCTAACCGCTTCGTGACTATGGGCAGATAAAGGAAGTAAATGAGGGAAAGTTAAGGAAATTGGTTCTTGGTGAGATAAATTAGCTTCTTCCAAGATAATATGAGCGTTTGTTCCCGAAAATCCAAAAGAACTAATTCCCACCTTGGCGGTTGTTTCCTGTTGTGGCCAGGTAATTAAAGATGATTGAAGTTTAAGGGGTAACTTATCAAAGGGAATATAAGGATTCGGCTTGTTAAAATGCAGACTGGGCGGAATTTGCTTGTTTTTCAGGGAAAGTGCCATCTTAATCACACTGGCAATTCCTGCCGCTGCTTCGAGATGTCCTATATTACTTTTTACCGATCCCACCAAACAAGGATTATCCTTGTCTCGTCCTTCTTCTAACACAGATCCCAAGGCCATCGCTTCGATGGGATCGCCTAAAGATGTTCCCGTCCCGTGTAATTCCACATAATTAAGCTCTTTTGGCTCAATTTCAGCATTTTTCAAGGCTGATCGAATCAAGCTTTCTTGTGCCGGTCCATAAGGAACCGTTAACCCCTTGCTGCGTCCATCATGATTAATAGCAGTTCCTCTAATTAACGCATAAATGGAATCCTTATCTGCGATCGCTTGAGCCAACGGTTTAAGAATAATACAACCGACTCCCTCACTTCGCACATATCCATTGGCGCTTTCATCAAAGGTTTTGCAACGTCCATCAGGAGACAAGGCTTTCAATTTGCTTAACGCAATATTACCAATAGGGGATAAAATCAGGTTAACCCCTGCTGCGATCGCCATTGAAGACTCATCATTCCATAAACTTTGACAAGCGAGATGCACTGCGACCAAAGAGGAAGAACAAGCCGTATCTACCGCTAAACTAGGACCTTTTAAGTTAAAAAGATAGGAAAGACGACCGGCTGCGATATTTGTGCAGTTTCCTGTTAAATCATAGCCTTGAGGTTGGTGGCTATATCCTGCATGAATGCGACTATAATCGTTTGTGGCAATTCCCACAAATACACCTGTTTTCGATCCTGCTAATTGTTCCCGTGTTATTCCTGCATCTTCAATGGTTTCCCAAGCTACTTCTAAGAGTAAGCGTTGCTGAGGATCCATTAATAAGGCTTCTCTAGGAGAAATCCCGAAAAAATTAGGATCAAAACCATCAACTTGCGATAAAAATCCCCCATGACGAGAATTCATTTTCCCCTGTGTTTCAGGATTCTCATCATAATATTCATTAATATTCCAGCGCTCCTTAGGAATTTCGGTGATGCCGTCAATTCCCTTTGATAATAATTGCCAGAATTCCTGAGGATTATTGGCTTGAGGAAAACGACAGCCAATCCCAATAATTGCAATAGGTTTCATAGTTGAGAGATCCGTAAGTAATAGACAGCAATTGCGGAGGGTTAAAGGTAAAAGATGCTATCTTGTGATTTGTGATGTTATCTTTTACCTATGCCTAAGTGATTAACCCAAATTTAGACAATAATAGGTATTTTTTCGGGCGATCTTTTTACTTCTTTTTTTACCCAAGGATTTAGTTGAGGACGATAACGATAGTTGGTAAATTCTTGGCGAGTTTGTTCAATTTGGCTATTATCAGAAAGCTTACGAGTCAAATATTTATAGACCATTTCCGTAATGGCAGATTGAACTGCGCCATTAAGATGTCCAAACAGATAGGACAGATTTTTTGGATTGAGAAAAGCTGAAAAACCAAATCCTTTCCAGAGGAACTTTGCATACCAAACTGCTGTATAAAAACTGGTCGCTTTAATTCCAGCGAAAACATTGCACCGTCTTGGTTCAAATTTAGTGTTTTCGATAAAGTCATCGAAGTGTTTGAGGGTATGATAACCCCAGATTAATTGATCAGTACGATGAGCATCCATAAAACCAATATTTTTATTCTGCTCAACTAATTGGTTAAATTGTTCATAGAGATGATGCCAATATCCTTTTATATCCGCTTGAACTTTTGGCACATAACGGGAAATAAAGCCAGTATCTAAATGCCATTTGCCGACATAAAGGGGAATTTGAATCCCAAACCACCACATATATTCGGCATAAATACGCCAACTCATGATACTAGCATGACCTAATTGTTTATCATGGTGTTCAATGAGATGATTATTCAATCGAGTATAGGTAAGGTTAAAGTCATTGTAAGCAGCCCGTTTTTCTTCTGTATCCGCTTCTCCTGCAAGTTGAGAACGAATAATTTCCGTGATACTTTCAATCGCAAAAGCAATCATACTTGTTCCCAAAGAGTAAAAGGGATCAAAAATACAAGCAGCATCTCCAACTACATACCAATTATCTTGAGAAAACATCGTTTTGCTAGTATGGGAAACTCTAGGAAGATAATGAAAATCGACATTTTCGCCAGAGGTGACTAAGCGATAAAGTAGATTGTGATTGGCTTTTAGGAAAGCATAAAACTTCTCTTGAGTATTAATTTGGTCGTTGGCGATAACACTGCGATGTTGAGCAATTCCAATAGAGATTTCTTGGGAGTCTTTTTCTGTGGGAATCATCCATAACCAATGACCATGACCAAACCAATGATTGGTTGCATAGTAATGGCTACAAGTTGTACCATAAGGATCATAACCATCGTGAAAAATGGTGCGATCAATATTGTTAACTCTAACCCAAACAGAACCGGTATCAAGTCCAAAAAGATTATCTGCTCCAAATAGGAGATTATCGGTTTTTTGACCAATAATAAACTTCCGTCCTGCGGCATCAATAACGTGCTTTGCTTTGAGAGTTATCTGTTCATTTTCGACTTTAGCGATAACGGTTTTGAGTTCATCTTTTGAGGTTAAATCAACATCTACAACTCGACCTTGATAAAAAGTTGCTCCCATCGCTTTATTCATTTTTAGGAGATCCCGTTCAAATTTTGCCCGGTTCATTTGAAAGGAAGCCAAAGGCGGTTGACGATTATTCCAAATATGATAATAATCATCAGTGGTAGTCGTTTTGTCCTTCTTTTTCGGCCAATGGAAGTTTAGTCCAAATTTGGGAGGATGATTTTCGATCATATACTCATATAACCCCAATTCTTTGCAGACAAATAAGGTGGCAATTTCCACCATTGATTCGCCAATTTTGAGGTCTTTATTAGTTCTTTCTTCTGGACGAGGATCGATCAGTGCAATTTTAATGTTGGGAACATTTAGAAGTAAGTGTCTTGCTTGACAGACCCCGGCGAAACCTGCTCCCATAATCACAACATCATACTCATTAGTGTTAGTAGCAACCATTGGTGAAATTCTCCTAAAATGTGATGAGGAAGAGAGTGAATAAGAAAGAATACAAGAAAAAGTTAAAGATATAATTCCCCTAATCGGGTTGCTAATTCAGCAATGGTGGGATAGTTAAAAATGACCACAGGATTTAATTCCTTTCCGAGCCATTTTTCTAAGCGTCCTAATAAAACTAACGCTTTTCGTGAGTCGAGTTCATAATTATCAAAAGGTTCTTCAATATCAATGTCATCAAGGTCAACATCGAGTTGTTGAGCAAACTGATCAACGAGCCAGTTTTGAATGTCTTCAACGGTACAAGGGGATTGAACAGTTGTCATCATGGTTTAAGTTCCTTTAAGGTGAAAAAAGTGTTGTAGCAAACTAAGATTGCTTAACTGATATTCCTAGTTTATTCCTCTACCCATTGATCAGCCATGTTTTATTTTTCGCCAAAACTGGATTTTTTTTATTCCTATTTTTTATGGTCAAATTTAGCACATTTTTACTATATAAATATAATCGAAAAACCTAGCAGACAATACAAAATATTATCCATTAAATTTACCCTACTTTATCCTACAATAAAAGGTAACAAAATTAATTTGCTAGTTACTAGGTAAAAATTATGATAGAGACTCATGTTCTTAACCCATCTGTCAAACAGATTCCTCCTACTACTCAATCGATTGAAACCGCTCATAAATCTCCGCAAATGCTCCAAGAATTATTAACTTCAGCCGTTGTACAGCTTGAAACAGAACTGCAAGATAAGCTAGAAAAACTGTTATCTAAACAGGAGTATCAATTGTTACAAATTGGGGAGAATATTAATAGCTTGACGCAGGAATTAGAACAAGCAGTTTCTGAATTTCTCCAAATTGCCCAACAAGCAAATAAAACCTATAGTTCTCTACAGTTTTTGGGTCAATTTGTTGAACAAAAACCTAATAACTCACCCAATAAAGGAAGCCAAGATACCGTTAGAGTGGTTTATAGTCATGCCGCCAAATTACCGATTCCTGTGGTAGAAAAATATGGCTTAGGGTTTATCCTAAACTATAAAACGGTTGATTTATCCCAACTAGGTATTACCCTTTCACTCTCTCGTCAATCTCCGTCTCTTCCTGCCATCAAACAGGGATAATTTAAGCACTACTAAGGTGGGCATTGCCCACCTCAATCATGATTATGTAAGGTGTAAAGTTTAAATACTTAGAACCTAAAACCTAAAACTCAGCCATCATTTAAGCTACTTGAGTTTGATATTTTTCTCGCCAACGTTTAGGAGATACTTTATGTAACTGACTAAAGCGACGGGAAAAATAATAGGGGTCAGTAAACCCAACGGTGGCGGCAATTTTGGTAATTGACTCATGGGTTTTCAGTAACAAGGATCGGGCTTCTAGCATTCTTCGTTCCACAATCCAATGAATAATCGTTTTGTCGGTGCGACGCTTAACTAAATTGGTTAAATAAGCAGGAGAATAACCAGCCGCTCCAGCCACATCATTGAGGGTAATCGGTTGACTATAATTTGCCTCAATAAACTCAAAAACGGGTTTTAATTGAGAACTATTAGGGTAGAAAGAAGCCAAAGAATCAAAGAAATTCGGTTGCGGGGTAGAAGAAGGCTGTATCAACGATTGAGGAGCTTGTTTTGAGTTAACAGAAGGATGAATTCTGCAAGCGTAGCCATCTTTTTCAGATTCTAGAAAATTTAAGGAACGAGCTACTATGCTTATATAATCTTGATCTCCATATTTGAGAAGGTTAACCGTAATATCGAGGGATTGATGATCCCCATAATAAGGATGGTGTGTGATCAAACGTCCAAAACCTCGACGTTGAATTAATTTCCAGTATCTAGACCAATCTGAGTTTAAAAAATCTTGAGCAGCTTCTTCTATAGTCAAATTAGATAACTGTTCTCTGGAATATCCCAATAAAGCACAAGCCGCATCATTGTAATGCTTAATCCCTCCTTGGGAATCGATCCACAACACAGATTCAGGGATTTGATTGATTAAATATTGAATAACAGATATGGATTCAGCTATTTCTTGCTGAGGGACGGCATTAAGAAAGTTAGCCGTAGAATGAGAGAAGTTAAGGGAGTTAAGAGGGTTACAGTTTGGAGTTAAAAGCATGAGACTGTTCCTATAATTTTCAAAATAGATAATTTTTTGACCACAAAAGATAGTTTTCACTCCATCACAAACAAAACTGATTTCCTGATCTTCTTAATTCTTGATAAGGAAATTATAGCACTTGGCTGATCGCTCAAGTACAACTTCTAGGGTTGAAGTGCTTATACAGTAAGCCTTTCGGTGATTGCATGGGATGATCCGTCTCGGAAAGTGCTGTATTGAGCTTATCTTTGCTCTACAAGCGGAGATGCGTCTTTCCGCAAATTTTTAAAACCCACATTCCGCACTTCAAATTATAGTAAGTAGTCATGCAAAATTAATTACCTGCCCGATCGAGCTAAAACCCTTACGGGGCAATGATCGTCATGTGTAAATAATTTTGCCTAGGTACTTAAGTACTCATTGTGCGCTTAATTTTTTAAGGGAAGGGTTTTAAAATTGCTGTTACCTTTATCCTGTATGCTTTTTAGCGAATAAGGTAAGCAGAAAAGTGCCGATAATGCGATCGCCAATTGACTCGCTCAAACCCTGATCAATTCGTTAACTTCCCAATGGTCTTTTTGTGCTAATAAATATTCGAGTAGAACGCTCAATGCGTTTGCTAGACTGCATTTGAGGCAATCTATCAAATTTTCGGTTCGAGAAATGAGCGAACGGTGAGTAAGTAGTCATAGTCATGCAAGGCGTTGCTGATTTGAGATATGAATCTTCGGCTCTCTTAGGTTTGGTGGGTAAAATGTATTCTAAGATACAATCCTCCTGGCGAGTGAGTGGAACGAATCACAAAGGACACAAAGATTGATCGATCCTATATTCAGTTAAACTTATCACACAAATAAGAGGAGAGCCAATCTTCTTTGGCGGAATTTCTTAAAACCTAGACCCGAACTAACTTTTGCATCGGTGTCATCAACGCCCTATTTTACGTCCTCTGTAGGTAATGCGCGTGGCGGTGGCTGCCCCAGGACTACCCGACGAGACAGTATAAGCTGCCCGCGCATTTAAATTGCTTGTTGAGATGAGGCACTCTTGCACTCTTGCACTCTTGCAAGAGGCAAAAGTAAAGGGATTAGGGGAGATTTAGCTAATCTAAGGATAGGCGGTTAAGATGCGTCTTAGCTTACTACTACTTGAGAAAGTGGACTCAAGACGGAACATGGCTGAAAATCCATAACTGTCTCCGGGATTACGTCAGGACGATGGAAGGTCATCTAACGGCGGCGAGCGCGGGAGTTTTAGACAGCCAATCGGTCAAAACCGCCACGATGATTAATCAAGAGGTGGGTTATGATGCGGGGAAACGGATTAAAGGAAGAAAGAGATTCACATTAGTCGATACCTTCGGGCTGTTAATCGCAGTCAAAGTCGTCTTCTGCCAAAGATTCTCCATTTTGCTGAGGACTTTCCTATTTTAAACTAGATATAAGTGGGTGGGTGGAATTAAATATAAGATGAACGTAGGTTGGGTTGAAGCATGAAACCCAACGCCCGCACAGGTTACGGTACCGCTAACCCATCCTACAAATAATTGTGCCTCCCTACTTAGATGATGTCTAGATAGATTGAACTTAAAAAAACTTAATCATCAAATCTAAAATTAATCTATCTAAATCTCTAATCTTCAGCAATTTAGAAATATGCTGATCAGCAAAAACTACAAAAGGTTTTTCAGAATCTCTCTATTTTGAATTAGGAAAAAACTCATGTCTATGCGTCATTTTGCTTTATTGCTTGGGCTAACTACCGCTGGAACAGCCACTTTATTAGCTCCCCTTCCCACTCGTGCTGCTAGTTGTGAAACAGGTGATTTATTTGATTTTAGTTCCATCCAATTTATTGCAACTCGGCCTATTGCTTCTAATAACTGTTTGCGGTTATTTGGAAAACGAACAGACCCGACTCCTCAAGGATTTGTGGGCTATGGCGCCGGTCACACTGAAACCGCTTTAAATTCACCTGGAAATCCAGCCCCCTATTATGCTGCGGGGATTGATTTTAGTCCCGAAAATTTGGTTAATCCTTTAGGAGCAACCCGAGCCGCCACATTGTTAAATAATATTACAGGATTTTCTAACTTTGCGACTTTCCTCACCAATAACAGTATTAATGTCGATCGTATTGGGTTTAGTTTTGGTCCTAAAAACGGGGATTTTACCAAGAGTTGGAATTTAGGAAATGATATTAATGGAGAGAACTATTTTTCCTCTCCTACGTCTTCTCTAGAAGAACGCATTTATGCCGCTAATCCTAAGGAAGTGGAAAGCTTTTTATTGTTGGACAACACTAAAATTCTTAGCTTTGGTTATAGCGATATTTATTCATTCTTAGAATATGGCGCAACCACCGCTCCTGATGATGACTCTGAAGCGATTATTAGTGATCCCTTTAGTGTTTCTAAGGTAGCTGGCCTGCTCGGAGAATTTGACGGATTAGCCAATGCTTTCTTAGTCGATGTGGGTTCTAATAAAGTACAATTAGTCAGTGAAGATGCCGCCGTTGTCCCAGATGACGTTTTTATCGATCCCTCAATTGGCCCATTAAATCCCGTGGTTTCTATTCAATTTCCCCTGCAACTGAGAATTGTTTCGACTCCTGAACCTTCTGTTACCCTTGGCTTAATGAGTTTAGGCATTATTGCCGTAGGGTGTCGTTTGAAAAATAAAATTCGGAAAGAATAGGACAGCAGTTGTAGATAAGCTGAGACCCATCCCCGTCTTCACGTTAAATTCTTTAATGAATAGACTTATGCCAGATAACCATCCTATGTCACCTCCTATGTCGGAATATCCCCTAAAAATCACTGCCACCTCTTCTGAACCTCAAAAACAATCAAAACGCCGTTTCCAAGGGGTTCGGCGATGGTATCTTGGGGGACTTTTATTGTTAGGAGTCGGTTATGGGATTGGGTCAATCAGTCAACCAACTCAACCAATCGCCCCTTCGGTTGCTGAAAATAAACATCTTCTCCCCGTTGAAATCGACCAGCTAGTACAGGTCAATGCTTATCAACAGTCTCGAACTTACACTGGGGAAATTGTCGCTCAAAATACCAGTGATTTAGGGTTTGAACGAGGAGGAACAATGACTCAACTGCTGGTGACAGAAGGACAATGGGTGAATCAAGGAACGCCCCTTGCTCGTTTAGATGACCGTCAATTAATCGCCCAAACACAAGACTTATTAGCCCAAAAACAACAGGCTTTAGCACAATTAAAAGAAATGGAGGCGGGTTCTCGTGCTGAAACCATTGCCGCAGCCCAAGCAAATTTGGCTCAAGAAAAAGCTCAACTACAAGAGATGGAAGTGGGACCTCGCACTGAAACCATTGCGGCAGCCCAAGCGCGTTTGAAAACCCTGCAAGCACAATTAGCTTTGGCTCGTAGTAAACAGGAGCGACGACAGAATCTTTATACGCAAGGGGCTATTTCTCGTGAACAGTTTGACGAAGTGGTCACAGATATGGATAGTCAACAGGCAAGGGTTAATGAAGCCCAGAGCCAATTAGATGAGCTATTAGCAGGAACACGCCCTGAAATCTTAACTCAACAGCGAGCAAGGATTAAACAGGCTCAAAGTCAACTGGATGAGTTGTTAGCAGGGACTCGCAGGGAAGTGATTGAAGCCCAAAAAGCAGCTATTAAACAGCTAGATAGTCGTTTAGCTAGTATTGAACTTGATTTAGAAAAGACCGTTCTTAAAGCCCCTTTTTCGGGCAAAATTCAAAAACGTTATCTCGATCAAGGAACGGCGGTACAAGCGGGTCAAGGGGTGGTGCGTTTGGTACAATTAGACGGCGTTAAAGCCCATATTGGTGTTCCTACGTCCCTGACTTCTGAGATTAAGATCGGACAATCACAAACCCTAAAAATTGACCAAAAATCTTATTCAGCGACCGTTAAGGCAATTTTACCTGAACTAGATGCTGCCAGTCGTACCGTGACGGTGGTTTTTCAAGTTAAAGGAGCAGGAAGTAGCGGCGAGGCTACCTCACCGCTGCTAACCACTGGACAAATTGTCACCTGGAAATGGCAACAAAACATTAATACTTCGGGTTATTGGCTACCTAGTACCGCTCTTGTTAAGGGAATTCGAGGATTATGGTCGATTTATGTCCTAGGAGATGGGAATGCAGCCCAAGGATTTGTCGTAGAACGTCGGGATGTGGAGGTTTTATACACCGATGGGGAGCGAGTTCTCGTGCGAGGAACATTAGACGGAACCGAAAAAGTGATTACTAATGGCACAAATCGCATTATTTCGGGGCAAAAGGTAAAAATCAGTAAACAGTAAACAGTGAGCAGAACGTAGGTTGGGTTGAAGCATGAAACCCAACGCCCGATTATGTTACGCTACCGCTAACCCATCCGACAAATAATTGTGCCTCCCTACTTAGGGTTTGCTGAATAAATCTAAAAACCTTGTTGGGTAAGACTTTTAGACTTTTGGGAAATCAAAAAGTACCAGATCTGGGAGTGATCGCGGAGAAAATTCCTGGACTTTTTCCCTGAAAATTAGGTAATTGACCACCTGAAAATGGGTAAAACCCTACACCCCACACCCTACACCCCACACCCTGCCCCCAGGAAAAACTTTTTGCCGCAAACCCTACTTATTACTTATTACTTTCTCCCCCGAACTTCATAATTCTCAATTCTTAATTCATCATTCTCCTATGTCTTCCATCTTTTATAAAAACGTCCGATTATTAGTTTTAACTATTTTGGCGATCGCCGTTTGGGGCTTATCTTCCTTTTTCAGTTTACCTCGTATGGAAGATCCCGAATTAACCCCTCGTTTTGCGGTCATTAACACCCAATTTCCAGGCGCAACCCCTGAACGAGTAGAAACGCTAGTTACTGATAAATTAGAACAAGCTTTACTAGAAGTTGAAGAAATTCAAAATATTGATTCTACCTCTCAGCTTGGCTTCTCCAGCATTACCATTGAATTAAATGACCAAATTACCGATGTTGATCCCGTTTGGTCACAAATTCGTGATAAAGTCAATGATGCTGTTTCTCAATTACCATCGGGAACTTCTCTCCCTGAATTTGAAGAATCAAAACCCAAAGCCAACGCCTTAATTGTTGCTTTAACTTGGCAATTATCAAGCCCTCCGAATTATGGCATTTTGAGCCGTTGGGCGCAAGAATTAGAAGATGATTTACGGTTAATTGAAGGAACAGAAAAAGTTGAATTATTTGGCAATCCTACGGAGGAAATTCGAGTTGAAGTTGCTCCCCAACAATTAACCCATTTAGGATTAACCATACAGTCCCTATCTCAACAAATCTTAGAAAGTGATGCCAAAGTTGCTGCCGGCCAATTACGAAGCGAACAAAGTAACTTATTGCTGGAAATTGAAGGAGAATTAGATTCTTTAGACCGTTTAAATCGTTTATCAATTAAATCAGGTTCGTCTAGTCAAGTAGTGCGATTAGGTGATATTGCAAATATTAGTAAAGGAATTGAAGATCCCCCCAGAGAAGTCGCGATGATTAAGGGAAAACGGGCGATCGCAATTGCTGCTTTTGTGGAATCTGATAGACGCTTAGATTCTTGGATGACAGTCGCCAAGGCTAAGTTAGAAAGATTTGAAAAAAACCTTCCTCAAGGAATTGGCCTACACATTATCTTTAATCAAAGTCGTTATGTGCAGCAACAACTGGACTCGGTTTTATCAAACCTGATTATTGGTGCTATCTTGGTTTTTGGGATCACCTTTGTGGTCATGGGCTGGAAGTCATCTTTAATCGTGGGAACATCCCTTCCTTTATCAGTTTTGATGGTTTTTGGCAGTATGAAGGTGTTAGGCATTCCCCTACATCAAATTTCGGTGACAGGGTTAATTATCGCTTTGGGATTATTAATTGATAATGCGATTATTGTGGTTGATGAGGTGCAAATGGCTTTAAAAGAAGAAGAAGGTATATCACCGCTCAAAGCCGTTGCTACTACCGTACATCATATTTTTATTCCCTTACTCGCTTCTACCTTTACCAGTGTTATCGCTTTTTTGCCCATTGCTACCGCTTCAGGAGCAACTGGAGAATTTACGGGAACGATTGGAGTAACCGTAATTTTAGCCCTAATTAGCTCGTTTATTCTATCTGTCACCGTGATTCCTGCCTTAGCGGGAAGATTACATCATTGGCAACCAACCCCCACAAATGGATATTGGTGGCAAAGCGGATTTACCCATTCTCGTTTAACCTCCCTTTATAAGTGGAGTTTAGATCGCACTTTTCAACGTCCCTTATTAGCGATCTCCCTTATTCTTATTCTTCCCTTATGGGGTTTTATTAGCTTTCCTACCCTACAACAACAGTTTTTTCCCCCCACCGATCGCGAACAATTTCATTTAACCTTTGAATTACCCATCAGTGCGTCTTTACCCGAAACCCAGTCTCAAGTGATGCAAGCCCGAAAGTTAATCTTACAGCATCCTGAAATTCAAGACGTTCAATGGTTTATTGGGAAAAGTGCGCCCTCTTTTTACTACAATGTCTTACAAAATCGAGAACAATCTCCTAATTATGCTCAAGGAATTGTTCAACTTCAGAAAAACGTCAAGTCGGGTGGGTTAATTCGCACCTTACAGCAAGAATTAGATCAAGCCTTTCCCCAAGCGCAAATTATTGTCCGACAATTAGAACAGGGTCCTCCTTTTGATGCACCGATTGAATTACGCTTATATGGGTCAGATTTAGCCCAATTACAGGCTTTAGGCGATCAAGTTCGCGCCGAATTAGCTAAAACCCCTGATATTATCCATACTCGCGCCACTTTAAGCGAAAGTTTGCCCAAATTAGCTGTCAATCTTAATGAAGAAAAGCTACGTTTAGCAGGGTTAGATAAAAGAGCCGTTGCTCGTCAATTAGACACCAGTTTAGAGGGAACAGTCGGAGGCTCGATTTTAGAAGGAACAAAAGAACTACCTGTGAGAGTTCGGACTTCTAATCGTCAACGGAGCAATCTAGCTGAAATTAGCTCATTAAACCTCTTATCTTCAGGAAATTCTGCAACTTCATCGACAATTGTTCCCTTATCAGCGGTGGGAAATGTGGAAATTGTCCCCGATATTGTTGCTATTTCACGTCGTAATGGCCAACGGATGAATACCATACAGGGTTTTATTCCGGCTGGTGTATTACCAGAACAAGTACTCTCTGAGTTTGAAAAACGATTAGAAATGAGTAATTTTCAGTTACCCTATGGTTATTCATGGGATTTTGGCGGAGAACAAGGAGAACGTCAGGATGCTTTAAGTAATTTGATTGCAACTCTTGGGGTTTTAGCGATCGTTATGGTGGCCAGTTTAGTCCTCACTTTTAATTCTTTCCGTATGGCTAGTATTATTATCATAGTTGCCATTTTATCTTTAGGATTAGGTTTAGGATCATTGGCCTTGTTTAATTATCCTTTTGGGTTTACAGCGATTTTAGGGATCATTGGACTTTTAGGAATCTGTGTTAATGATTCAATCGTAATTCTTGACGCTTTGCGTCATGATGCTCAAGCCAGCCTTGGTTCACGTCGAGCAACTCGAAATGTGGTGATTCGTGCAACTCGTCATGTGGTAGCGACCACCTTAACCACGATAATGGGGTTTATCCCTTTATTATTTGATCCCAGTGGTTTTTGGCCACCTCTTGCGATTAGTATTGTCGGTGGGTTAGGTGGCGCCACTTTAATAGCGTTATATTTTGTTCCTTCCGTATATCTACTCTTAGGTCGTAAAAACCTTACACAGAGTGCTAAACCGCAGTAACGGTATGATTATCGCAGTCATTTTGTCCTGCCATCAAGAGTGAGGAAGAGTCTTAACTCATCGTCCGCTCATTTTTGGGAGCAAGATGGGGTCGAAGAGGTGGAAAGGCGTTGTCAAATTGAAAGATGATCCGAATCAGCTTGGAACTGAAATTACCTTGATAGCAAGGATTGCATTGCATCTTTCATATTCTGATCTGACAACGCCAACTACTGAGCGTTCGACAAAAGCTCACGCCGAAGTCTCACACCGAAGTCTCACGCCGAGGTCCGAACGGGTGTGGGGTTTTAAGCTAAGAGGCATTTTAATCGCCTATCCGATTAGCTGAATCTCTCCCCATCCCTTTACTGTTGCCTCTTGTTTCATCTAAACAAGCAATTTAACTGTGCGGGCAGCCCTGGATCTTACCTAAAATGTCGGATGAATGCCCCCGCTAGATTTTTCGACAAGATACTCACCTTTGCGGGGGATGAAATCCGACCAGAATATCAATGACCCTGAGCGAAGCCGAAGGGTCAACCCCAGAGCATCGGTTTAATTCCACCATCTGTGGGTAAACTCTGTTATCGAAAAAATCGGGTCTAAAACCTCGCCTTAAGGCGAAAAGTTTTGGGAGCGGGGCATAAATCCCCGTTACAAAAACGGCCGACCGCCCCCTGCCGACCGCCCCCTGCCTTCGTTAATGATGTCTGTCATCCCCAAGCTCAAATTATCTGGCAATTAGCGATTAATTAGGCTACTCTAACTAATATCCCCCCCATTGGCCTCGATTTAGAACTGGCTTTTATCCGTCCCCACCTTATCATCGATTTTTTTCCAGAATCTTATGTCTGAAACTATCACTCCCGCCATTAGCGATCGCATCTGTAAACACAGGAATAAAGATCACGGTGATGCCGTGCTTTTCTACTTAGGTCTATCGGCAGTATTATTAAGCTTACATCTACCGGCAGCGGCGCAAAATTGTCGGCCACTTTCTCTATTAGGCGGTGAAGGTAGTGAAGTTACGAAAACTGTCTCACAACCCACTGTTCCAGGGCCTTTCGGTGTCACGATAACTCGTAATAATTGGAATACCGATTGGGCAGTGCCGGGGGGGAGAAGTTTTCAGAGGTTTATCGTTACGGTTTCTGTTCCCCGGGCTGCTTCCTTTGATATCCGGCTGTTTCTCAAGTATAGCGATCAAACTAACGAGGAATTTTTTAATACTAATGGAGTACGAATCGAACCTGATAAACCCTTAACAATTACTGCTACAGTACGGGCAAATGATCAACCTTTCTTAGTCAATCTTTTTGTCAATGGTATTCAGCATATCGGTAATACCTACACCGCTTCTGTTGTCGGTTGTGAACGATAAAATACATAGGGTGTACTGAAAAAGTTTGTTAGTGGGGACTGGGTGTGAGATTTTAAGCTAAGAGGCATTTTAATCGCCTATCCTGAGATTAGCTGAATCTCACCCAATCCCTTTACTATTACCTCTTGTTTCATCTCAACAGGCAATTTAACTGCACGGGCAGCCCCAGACTTTACTCTCTGCCCCGATTGACCATAAGTGGGACAATTAGAGCAATGCACAATTAAGGATTTTTGTCAAGAAAATAATATTAAACTTATTATTGATACCTGCCATCCTCACGCCCAAATTATCTGGCAATTAGCGATTAATTACGCTACCCTAGCTAATATCCCCCCCATTGGCCTCGATTTAGAACTGGCTTTTATCTGTCCCCACCTTATCATCGATTTTTTTCCAGAACATTATGTCTGAAACTATCACTCCCGTCATTAGCGATCGCATCTGTAAACACATGAATAAAGATCACGGTGATGCCGTGCTTTTCTACGCTCAAGTTTACGGTAATATTACCGATGCAGAAACCGCTCAAATGCTCTCCATCGATCCCGAAGGCATGGATTTAGCCATAGAAAAATTAGGGGAGAGTCAAACAATTAGAATACCTTTTGAGCGCACCCTAGAATCAGCCAAGGATGCCCATAATATTCTGGTTGAGATGCTAAAAGTTAATCAAACCAACTTTTGACAAAGAGCGATTTTGCGACTATCACCGAAAAAGACCAACCTAGAGAATTAGCCCATGAATCAGGTTAATAGTACGGTAATAAAAATACCCAAGTCTGGCTGGCGTTTACTGCCTTTTTTAGTCTTGGGTGTGCTAGTTTTTGCCTTTAATTCCTCCCTAGAATTAAATTATCTAATCAAGGGTTATATTACTCTCTTGGAATTACAGGCAGGCATCGTGGTTTTATACTTTCTTTTGGCTAAATTAGGGAAATCTCAAAAATTATGAGAAATAGAACTATAGCGGCTTTACTAGCCTTTTTTCTTGGTTATCTTGGCATCCATAAGTTTTATCTAGGGGAGAATTTGGCAGGTATTTTTTATCTACTTTTCTTCTGGACTTTTATCCCCGGCATCATTGCTTTTTTTGAATTTATTGGTTTAATCATCATGTCAGATCAAGCTTTTGATGCTAAATATAATCCTAACTATCTCCCCAGCAGTAGAGAGCGAGGACTGCCAGAATCAGCCCAGCAAAAAACCGCTACTTTACTCCAGCTTAAAAAACTTTACGATCAGGGAATTATTACTGCTGAAGAATACGAAGAAAAACGCAGAAAATATTTAGATTCTCTTTAAAAAAATATGTCTAATCTCTCTCCTCGCCCTCCCGAATCTTCCGAGTGGATCTGGCTATCTTTAGTCCCAGTTTTCGGGGGACTTGCCATTGCTAATGCTGGCAAAAAAACTAATAACCAAAGTTGGTTATCCGTCGGCATTGCCTTGACAATTATCTCCCTTATTTTCCTTACACAAGAGTCTTTTATCGTAATTTGGTTTGCCCAAATCGGACTGGGTTTATACATCCGTCAACAGCTTAATTCCCATCCAATAGCTTCGGGAAATAGAACCAATTCCAGACAGTCATCCTCTCCTCTCGAAAAAATTGATATTAACAGCTGTTCCACCAACGATCTGGTTTATAAATTAGGGTTGCCGATTGTCTATGCCAATGATATCGTTTCTGTCCGTAACGAAGGACATATTTTTACCCATTTAGAAGAATTACACTTCCTAGCTGGTTTACCAGAAAATTATCTCAAAAAATTAGAACCTTTGGTTATCTTTGCCTACGATATTCGCCAAGAAGTTGACGTTTCTTGGCGTTGTTTAAACTACTACTCCGTTGCGGAATTAGTCAATCTCGGTCTTGACTTTTCCGTGGCTGATAAAATTGTCGCCGAAAGAGAAAAAAACGGTGTCTATCGTTCGGCCATCGAAGTAAGAAACCGGACAGGTATTCCCTTAAAATCCTATCAGCAATTGCTCTAATTCGCTTGATTCTAGTTATAGCTTGAATTGCTTTTCTATCAAAGACAGGATCCAACTTCTGGGCAAAAAACGGGGCAGATTGACGATAATTTTATTAGCCAATTTACCAGCTACCACGTTGGGGCGTTTGTTTGCCAAGGCAGTTAAAGCCTCTTGTACCACCACTTCCGCCGAATCTAACCGGCGGTTTTTGCCCATAAAGGCACTGGGAAATCGGGCCACCTCAAAAAAATTAGATTCCGTCGGACCGGGGCAAAGAGCGAGGATTTCAACGCCTTTGTCTTTATTTTCTGCCCAGAGAGACTCGCTAAAACTGAGGACAAAAGCTTTTGTCGCCGCATAAACGGAAAGATAGGGCAGCGGTTGAAACCCGGCAATGGAAGCAACATTGATAATTGCCCCCCCAGCACCAGCAAGCATCGGACGAAGAAAATAGTGGCTTAATTCCACCAGTACCAGATTATTTAACTGGATCATTTCTAACTGTCGGGCTAAATCCTGTTCGCTAAAAGCCCCATAATCACCAAAACCGGCATTATTGACCAGTAAATCAACGTTGATTCCTTTTTGGTTCACCGTATCATATACCAGCTTTCCCGCCCCGGCAACGGTCAGATCTTGAACGATAACTGTCACTTTTACCCCGTATTGTTCCCCCAATTCCGCTGCTAATTGTTCTAGTTTATCCCTAGATCTAGCGACTAAAATTAGCTCCACTTGCCGTTGAGCAAGTTGACGAGCAAAGACGACACCGATACCGGTGGAAGCGCCAGTAATGAGGGCTGTTTTCATAGAAGATCAACCAAAAATAGCTTTTTTGCTGGAATTGTAGCACAATTACCCTTTCATTTACAGTTCTTAACTTGGCGGTCAAGACATTTTTTCAACTCAGAATATATGTTAGGCTAGAAATAGAACAAAGGTCGAGGAAGGTGCAGAAATGACAGTTATAAGCTTCACTGATCAAGATATTGCCAAATATACCGCCGCTGATATTGCTTCTTTAGCCGAACGACTAGAAAAAGATGAGTATAGCAACCCCTTCGAGGCTTTGCGGGATTGGCATCTGTTGCGAGCGATCGCTTTTCAACGGCAGGAATTAGCCGAACCTTATCTTTATCTGTTGGATCTAGAAGCCTACGATGAGGCTTAAAGTTGCTTAGTTAAACAAAACTTAACACAAATTACTGGGGGTGTGAGACTAGCACACCCATTATTTTTGTTTATGGTATTCTCCGGCTGAAAACAGCCCCTAGCTTTTTGCCCCTTATTTCCCTACTATCAATAACAAAGTATTTTTAGGCGATCGACTAAATTATGGGCAAACAATACAACGTTTATGGGATCGGTAACGCGCTCGTCGATATGGAATTTCAAGTCTCTCCTGAATTACTGCAAGAATTAGGCATCGATAAAGGAGTGATGACGCTGGTGGACGAAAATCGTCAAACCCAGTTGATGGAAAAATTGGCTCTTGATTGTAAACGCAGCGGTGGCGGCTCGGCGGCGAATACCCTAGTAGCGATCGCTCAGTTGGGGGGTAGAGGTTTCTATTCCTGTAAAGTGGGCAATGACGAATTAGGTAAGTTTTATCTGCAAGATCTGCGCGCCTGTGGTTTGCATACCAATGAACACGGCGGCGAAAAAGAGGTGGGAATCACGGGAAAATGTCTAGTTTTTGTGACTCCCGATGCCGATCGCACCATGAATACTTTTCTCGGCATCACCGGGGAAATTTCCGAACGGGAATTAGTCCCTTCAGCGATCGTTAATGCCGATTATCTCTATCTCGAAGGTTATCTCGTCACCTCTCCCACTGCCAAAGCTGCCGCTATTAAAGGGCGAGAAATTGCTCAGGCTGCTGGAGTCAAAACCGCTTTATCCCTGTCGGATCCCAATATGGCGATCTTCTTCCGGGAGGGATTACTGGAAATGATCGGAACCGGGTTAGATTTCGTTTTCGCTAATGAGTCGGAAGCTTTGACTATTTCTGGCAGCGAGGAAATCGAGTCAGCGATCGCCTATTTTAAAACCATTGCCAAAGGATTCGCTATCACCCGGGGTGCTAGTGGTTCTTTGATCTATGATGGCGAAAATCTCCTGGAAATTGACCCCCCATCCCGTACAGGCGATCGATACCGTCGGTGCGGGGGATATGTATGCAGGTGCGTTTCTCTACGGTATTACCCACGGTATGGGTTACAAAGGGGCAGGAAATCTCGCTTCTCTAGCGGCTGCCCGGGTGGTTTCTACTTTTGGGGCGCGTTTACAAACCGAGGAAATTCAATCCCTGCGCGATTCGATCGTTTTGGGATAGGTTTTGTCGGTGATCAGCTTTCAGTCATCGGGAGTCAGGTTTTTTCTCTCTGCTCCCTGCTCATAGTCTTAACGAGTAATTTAGATAGGGTTTGCTGAATAAATTTGAAATGTAGGCAAAGTAAGGGTTTTGGGGCTTTTCTCGCTCCCACAGGTGCAAGATTTTGAGAGAATCGTCGTTCAAAACCTTGCGTCTTCATCGGCCTGCGTCCTGTAGGGGCGAAGCATTCGGACAATAACCTATCGGTGAAAACGTAGATTTTCTATCCGAATGCTTCGCCCGTACTTATTCAGCAAACCCTAGATAGTCATACTAAATCCTGTTTAAAAGGTATAGGAGGGCGGGGAGAAGGGAGCGGGTTTTTCAAGTTGGATTGGGGGTTAATCATGCTATTAAAAACCGATTCAGTATAACGGTAAAGTTAGACCGTCTTCACCGATAACTTTGGCTGAGTCATAGCGCCTCAATTGTAACGCGCCCACCTTCCACTGCCTCAATCTGAAGTTTAAAGCCATACAAAAGACCCATCCCCACACATCATACGGGCTTTCTCTGGCTGCGACTGCCAAAACGGAAGACGGCTCTATGTCCAATCCGAATCAGCCAAAGTTGAGCATCAGGGACACGCCCATAGAGATGATCGGTAGCAGTAATCGTATCGTCGGCAAGCTCAAACGCTCCAGTTTCGATGTCGATCGCCACAATTCTCCCCTGATTTCCCTCCTCCACTTGAGAACGTACCTGAGATTCATAAATCTCATTACCACGTCGAGGGAATTCTTCTTTGCTGTAGCGGGGTTGACGAACTGTCATTGGCTTGACCCTGGGGCAACTTTTGCCCTCTATTTTAACCTAAACATCGGGAATCTTCGCTAACATTCCCCAACTGGGCCCACAAGAGCGGCATCGCACTTAAACCCACAACTTCAATCAATGGGCATGGTGCGTTCCCCAAAATCGATCGCTGGAGCAGTAGCACTTGCATTAGGGAACGCACCCTACCAGATCGGCGATCGCACTGATGCTTTTAGAATCGCAATACCTCATAGCGTTCCTCCCGAAAACAGCCAAAACAGCCATACAACATAATGAATGATCACGATCGCCCAAAAAGTGACTTGATAAGACTTTTTCTGACCTTTATGGCGCAATATTCGCTGGGCAATAAACCCGCCCAACCATCCACCTGCAAGTTCACACAGATGTAGCGTTTGTTCAGAAGTTCGCCAATCCTTTCGTTTAGCACGAGATTTATCATCTGCGTATAGAGCGTAAGTCACTAAACTCATTACGGGATAAAGAATCAGTGGAATGGGATTGCGTGTCGTCCATGTAAAATGAATAGCTCCAAACAAAGGCAGAAGCGGCAACAGAACTACCTCAACTATCGGAAAGCTTGAAATGATGGCATCAGAGGGTTTAGTTCGACTACTTGAAGGTTCTGACTTGTTTCTTGCTCCCAGAATAAATGCGTTGTAAGCTCGAACTTTGCCATCTGAGTCAACTATGCAGTGGTAATAAATCGTGTCGTTTTCTTGTGGACGACGGGTTGCATCTTTAACTTCAGAAATATGCAAAAAAACTTCGGCGTTGCTGAATTAAGCTATGAATCAGTAAGGAATAGGCACTTCTTGAAACTTCAGATAATGAATTAATAAACGAATAGAGTATCCTAACATTTCTGTAGACTTAGAATAGCAGAGTGTTTTGCGATGCAATCGGGCTAGATAATGTCTTAAACGTGTGTTCTCACCCTCTACTCTGGTCATATAAGTCTTACTAATTATATGGTCGCCCTCTGCTATAAAACATGGATAAACTGACCATCCATCACTCACATAAAAATAGCATCCCCAAGACTTAACTAATTCCCATAATGGGCGAAACGTTTCGCTACTATGATCTCCGATTACCCAACCTAAAATTCCTTTTTTAAAGTGGTCAACGGCTGTCCACACCCAGATTTTGTTTTTTTTGAGCCAACAAAGGTTTCCAATTCATCCAGTTCCCCTACTTCAGGAATTGTTTCTGGGTCATAGGCGACTGGCAATAATTCTCCCACAGATTTTACCCAATTAATTACGGTCGTATGATGAACTCCCTTTAGCCTTTCTATTCCTCTAAATCCCATCCCATTAACATAGGCAGTTAGGCATTCTCGCTTCGTTTTTTCGTCATAGCCTTTCTGTTTTTCATAGTTATCAATAAATTGACGGCCACAGGTTACACAAATATGATTTTGTTTACCTTGTTTATTGATGCCATTTTTACGGATATGGGTAGATTTACATTCAGGGCATTGCATTTTGATTTCCTCCATTCATATCTCTATTATGCAACGCCAAAACTTCTTGACTCCCATCAACGGGTTGAATAAAACCAAATCCACGCTCATCTTTCCATTTTGTAAGCTTTCCACTGCGGAGACCGGATTGCATAAAAAATCTCAATAACGAAAACTTTGTGGTTCTAACAAATCATCTTCAAGGACAGCCACAACCAAAAAACGAAGCAGCCCAACTACATATTATAGGTCAACTTTCTGCATAAAACTCTCTGAGGCAACGATATGGTTCAACTTTCGGTATATCACTCCATTTAGGTGCGATTGCCAGAACTTTTTCCCATATCACGCCCAAAAGCGTGTTAGCCAGATTAGCATATTGCCAAAAACCTTGTTTAACTAAATTTCTGACAATTAGGCTCATTCTAGCGATGATTCTTCGATCTGACCGCACCCCTTGACAAAAATTTACAATTATTCGACCTTTAGCGATCGCTATCGGGGGATAGTTGTTTTTTGTTACAGCAGTGGGGAGAAGGGAGCAGGTTTTTCAAGTTGGATTGGGAGTTAATCATGCTATTAAAAACCGATTCAGTATAACGGCTAAGTTGAGCGGCGGCTAATATCCTTTGCACCACTATCAATATCTCTCGCTCGTCCGCTCCAACGTGTTGTTAGACCGTGTTTTCGAGATAAGGTTACAACTTCTCTGCCACTTTCAGCTTGTTGCTTTTGCAAATCAGCAAAGATGGCTTTCAAGTCATGATTGAATGACCGAGAGTACTCTTCACGAATTCTGTGGATCTCTTCCACAATCTCATCCTGAAACATAATCAACCTCCGAGAAGTTCATAGGGTGTACAAAGAATTGGCAACTCGTAGCCAAAATCAAGGCTGATCTCTGCCAACTTTCCCTGAATTTGAGCATTGGCGATGTGCTTGCAATTCCAGGTGAGCAGGTAATCCATGCCGTGAACGGTTGCGGGGGCGATATGAACAGCATCAATATCAGCTTTTGCGGGAAGGTTGCTGCGTTCCAAAAATTGCTCTGCTAAATCTAGCACAGCTTGGTTCAAGTCGAGTAAAGATAGATTAGCAAGGATTTCTAGTCGTTGAGATGCGATCACAACATCACCTTGTGGGAGCATCTCACCTTTGTAACCCCTAAATCAGGTTTTATGTCAAGATATTTTGAAAGCCTTGCTAGAAACCAGTTTTAGGGACAAGTATAATTACTCACTTGCATAAATGAGATGCTCCCCACCTTGTGAGGTTTCTTTCACGACCGCTTGGGATGAGTAAAGTTGAAAATCACCGCGACGTGTATTCCACCACTCCTTCGTCACCTCAATATTTGCGGCCACAACAATATCTCTGCTGGGTCGAGCAGTAAGATAGCCTAAGATACTGGTTTCAATATAGACGGTTTCGCTCACGGCAATCTAGAAAATCTATCCAATGCCTATCCTACCGCATTTAATCTTGGTTCTGAGGGTGTTGGGTAACAGTCGTCAACCCAACCTTGTACGTGAAATATTCTTGTCAGCATAAAGTTGCCGCAGAAAGCGGTAGTCCCTGATCAAGCAACAGCTTCATAGCGATTAGGAAGTTCAATGATGCGATCATCCAAGTAAGAAGATGCAAAAATTAGGGCTTGTCGAATATCTTCATCCTCCAGTTCCGGAAACTCTTGATGTAATTCTGCTCGCTCGGGATAAGTTGCCAGTAGCTCAATCACTCGACGAACCGTAAGGCGAAGATTACGGATGCAGGGTTGCCCATTCATACGGTTTGGATTGCTCGTAATACGATCTAGTTTCATTAGAGTAATTCTATTGCCTCATGATCACTTTAACCTTTAGCGGGGGTAAGCAATGCTTGAAAGACATCCTCCACATATCCATTTTCCGTCATCAGATAAACCGTCACCCATACTATCTTTATATCACGTCCAAAAGCCTGTTAGTCAGATTAGCCCACACCACACTTTAACCCACAGTTTTAATCAATGGGCATGGTGCGTTCCCCAAAATCGATCAGTGGAGCAGTAGCACTTGCATTAGGGAACGCACCCTACCAGATCGGCGATCGCACTACCGTACAGTCATCGATTATAACAACTCACGAATTCCCTAAAGACCCAGCCCCAAGTTCTGTAGACACCTTTGTAATAACCACCTACTAAAACCCAAGGACGACCTTGCCGGTCATAAGCTGTCTCATGTATGTAGACTTCTCTACCATTACGCAAGGCATTAACTACTTGTCCATTTGGTCTGTCACGAACGTTAAGAGGAGTACCAGTAGGGTCTGTTACTTGACAAACTCTTTCTGCTTTTACTGGTTGACTGATCACCATCCAAGCCAAAAGAGATAATGGAACCATCATAAAACTATTACTTCGCATATCTCTATTCCTAACGTGATTCTCCATTTTTTCAGAGAAAGATAGACTCTCTCTCATCAACCGAGAAATCCTTTGTCGAACGGAAACTTTCCGTACAACACTCTCTGGGGTAACGATATGAGTCAACCTTTTGTATATCACTTCATTTAGGCGCGATTGCCAGAACTTTTCCCTCTATCACGCCCAAAAGCCTGTTAGCCAGATTAGCTTACTGCAAACAATCTCCTTTAAGGAAAATTATCACAAAAGCTTTGCGTAATTATAGCAAAGATTCTTAGATATGACTGCACTTTATCACAAAATTTCACTATTATTTCGGGTGCGGTGATTTGTTATGTTTCTTGGTTCACAACTTCTTTAACAATTTGTCATACTCTGCGTGAGAGCCTATCCAAAACCAAACAATTACATTCTTACTCTTGATTCTTCCTAGCGCTCTCCAACCTATACCGACTCTGATTGACCAGATCTGGTCTTCTTGATTGACCTCCTTAAATTCTAAGCTTGGATGACTTGGGTTATCTTTCCATAACTTGTAATTTTTTCTGGCTGTTCTTTTCACTCTGTCTGGTAGCTGTTGAAATAAGCCGACGAAATCTGGATTTAGTTCCGACTTCATAGCTCATCAAATCCCATTTCTTCAGTCTGTCCGTTTTCTGAATCCGCAATAGCTTTCTGAGCAAGTTCTTTGAGAATTAAGCTGTCTTGGGGTTTAGATAATGTTTCTTGCCATTTGATTTCATTTTCGATGTCTTCAATAAACTGCTCTGCCAGTTCGTCTTGAATTGCTTCTGGTAGTTCTTGAGCTTTTTGTACAGCTTTACTTAGAAGTGTTGATAACATTTCTTCTCTTCTCTTGAAAACATAACTACATATTATAGGTCAACTTTCTCTATAACACTCTCTGGGGTAACGATATGGGTCAACTTTCTGTATATCACCCCATTTAGGCGCAATCGCCGGAACTTTTCCCTATATAACGCCCAAAAGCCTGTTAGCCAGATTAGCCTATTGCCAAAAACCTTGTTTAACTAAATTTCTGACAATTAGGCTCATTCTAGCGATGATTCTTCGATCTGACCGCACCCATTGACAAAAATTTACAATTATTCGACCTTTAGCGATCGCTATCGGGAGATAGTTGTTTTTTGTTACAGCAGTGGGGAGAAGGGAGCGGGTTTTTCAAGTTGGATTGGCAGTTAATCATGCTATTAAAAACCGATTCAGTATAAAGACCCCGTTATGCCGTGTCCCTACAGATAGACTTCAACGGCCCTAGCATTCGCCGCGTCACGGAATGAATATTCGCCTTGCGCCTCGATAGGTATCAATATCAAGCACAATTTCAACAAGACTTTCAACACACCGACCTCGATATTCGGAATCATCGGAAATTTTGGGTCTGAAACCCCGCCGTTCTAGGTTGGCTTTACGTTAGAATTAAAAGGCCAGTCTCGAAAACCAAGTGGACGGCGCAGCACCTTGAAAACTCGGCTTAGGGGGTTCCGACCAGAAAAGCTTGGCCGGGTAAAAAGTCGCGCGCAACAAGTACAAGAAGCTATAGGCGGTCAACGTACCGTGGGACACACGGAATCGGGCTTCTGAAATGGGGCGAAAGTCTGTGGACTCTGTGTAAGACAGTACATGGTTTTTTAACTGTGGTATGCGACGGTGGTGGAAGCAGAAACTTAAATCGTGAGGTTTAGGAATCGCCGCACTTTTAGGGCGGCGAGGATGTCAATCAAAAGCCGATCAGCATTGCTAACGGTGATCACAGGCAATGACTCTGAGGTATTTTCTTCACGCAGGACCTGCTCTAGGGAATCTTTCCCTTCCATACTGTGATTAGCGGTAAGCAAAATCATCTGATTCTCTTGAGCAAGTCGCCAAACCGTCCTGTCATCACTGTTGATCGACAAATCCATCTCTGCAAAGGTGACGAACTGCATCGGGACGATATCAAGCCAGCCCTGAGTTGCGATCGCACCAAAGAAAACCAAGGCATGACCTTTGAGATTGTGATCAATCAAAAAAATCATACTTTCGACTCACGCTTTGCCTTAGCCACTCGAAGCTTTTCCCAAGCAGCCTCGGAGCCTGGCTTAGGTGGTTGCGCAGCAATACGGGCAACTCGCTCACGATTTTGCTCTTCATAATATTGTCGGAGTTCTTCAGCTTCTTTGAGAACTTGCTGGTACTCAGCTTCCACATCCGCACGATGAGCCTCAATATAAGCCAGGGCAGCGTTAATTTGCTCTTCCGTCAGATCAAATAATCCCTGAATGAACTTAGGTGGATATTGAGCAGTCACATAATCCATTACATCATAGAGGGTGATGCGGGTTCCTGCGATTGTCAGTCCTCGCTCTGTACGAATGATATCAGTTTTTCCATTAGATGCGAGCGTCATAGCTATAGTCTCAGTCTTTCACCATCTCATTCCATATTACCGCATGAAAAAGCAAGGTGAGCAAACGCCCACCCTGACTACTAATTCGCAAGCTCTTTAATCCTCAACCCAGACTTTCAAAATGTATTTCAGCCTCGTTCCTGCATCTAGCCAGTAGTGAACTCCAATATCTGGCAATTCAGTATCACCAGGCCCCGTACTACAAGATCGGCGATCAAATTTAGACCACAGCTTCAATCAATGGGCATGGTGCGTTCCCCAAAATCGATCGCTGGAGCAGTAGGAGCCACATTAGGGAACGCACCCTACGGCGATTGCGTACTGCTACGCAGTGCCTTCGGCATCGCACTGCCATGTCTAGGAGCAAAGTGACGCTCGCGGCATCGGCAGCTGCAACGATCGGTTAGCCAGCGGTTACACAGGTAGCCAGGTATCCCGGTTTGGCAATGGGCCAGCCAACTTGCAGCGGGCAACAGGCGTCAGTGGATCAACGAGACCCTTCGTCTTATCTGACATGATAGAGTTGCCGAAGTTCATAACGTCGCAAGGCAGGACTGACCCGTGCACCCATTCAGAAATCGATCCATGTCGTGAAAAAAGCCGTCGTAACCAGAAAGGTTTACGAAACTTACTTGGTCCGTACTCGGCAATTGAGTTGGCAACGGGAGGATCATCGCCACGTCGGATTCCGACGTTATTGGGACGCTCCGCCTGTGCGTAAAGGGAGTGATCGAATTGCGCCACGGGATGAACGCTTCCATCATGGACGTGGGCAGTCGGGAAGAAAAGGGCCGTTGAATTCCGCGTCCTAAACGACAATGCCATGGGATGGATCCGCATGTCTCCAGATCGAAACTGAAAGACGGCAAAACCAAAGTCACTGTAAAGCGGCAGCTGTTTCCAAACATCCTCTGGAAGGCGAAATCGAAGATCAAGTCTGTGAAAATCCGCGAGTGCGGGTACGAACGAAGCGTCAAACGCGCCAACTCGATGAACCATGAGATTTCTAGGACTCGCTCTCGCGACAGCGATGCCCCGGCTACGCATTTCCAGCGGCTGCGGGAAGCATCGATCCATGTCGCGAAAAAAGCCGTCGTAACCAGAAAGGTTTACGAAACTTACTTGGTCCGTACTCGGCAATTGAGTTGGCAACGGGAGGATCATCGCCACGTCGGATTCCGACGTTAGGCGCATCTCATACACTAAGTGCTGACGGTCGCCATTCAGGCGAGCGTAGATCTTCGTGTTGGACACCTGTTGAACGTCGTGAGAAAAGATACACATTGGATTGCGTCTGCCTAACTACATATTATGCGGAAACTTTCTGTATAACACTCTATTTAGGCGCAATCGCCAGAACTTTTCCCCATATCACCCCCAAAAGCGTGTTAGCCAGATTAGCATATTGCCAAAAACCTTGTTTAACTAAATTTCTGACAATTAGGCTCATTCTAGCAATGATTCTTCGATCTGACCGCACCCCTTGAAAAAAATTTATAATTATTCGACCTTTAGCGATCGCTATCGGGAGATAGTTGTTTTTTGTTAGAGCAGTATGGAGCAGTCTAACTGATGGCTATATTTCCAGATTATCGCCCGCAGGAAACCAATCTTCATCGAGAATTTGTTCAAGGGAACCAATGGGAATAACGGGGAAAGTATCGAGGGGTAATTGAGAGCGGTCACTGGCATTTTTTCTGGCTGAAAGATAACATTCATCAAAAATTTCCAAAAGATAAGGTTTCAGACTAGGACTATCTTTAAGTTCATCTAATATATCGAGACGAAAAGTTCTAATCTCTCCCTTCCAGTGACCTGCGTTTCTCTCTCTTTCTGCCGCCCAATATTTGAGCTTAAGTAAATGTTCTAATAATCGGGTTAACAGACTTTTAATTGTGCGCTTTTCACTCCTTCCCATACTTGCTAACTCCTCTAGTAAATTCTCTAAATCTACCCGCTCAAACTGTCTCGCTTGCAGTTGATTAATAGTAGTTCTAATCCAGAGATAAAAGTCTTCTTCGTACATGGTTTTATTATCCATAATTTACCTCTATATATTACTCGTGGTTATTAGTGGGAAACCAATCTTCATCGAGAATTTGTTCAAGGGAACCAAGAGGAATAGCGGGGAAAGTATCGAGGGGTAATTGAGTTCTAACTTGAGCCTCTTTTCTAGCAAATTGATAGCATTCCTCAAAGATTTCGAGAATATAGGGTTTTAAACTAGGGCTATCTTTAATTTCTTCGATTATTTGTCGGCGAAAGTTGATAATTTCCCCTTTCCAGTGACCCTCATTTCTTGCTCTTTCTCCTGTCCAGTAAGTTAGTTTCAGCAAATGTACCAGCAATTGAATCAAAAGATTTTCGATTTTGCGTTTTTCACTCCTTCCCATACTTGCTAATTCCTCCAGTAAATTATCTAAATCTACCCGCTCAAACTGTCTCGCTTGCAGTTGATTAATAGTAGTTATAATCCAGAGATAAAAGTCTTGTTCGTACAGGTTTTTATTGTCCATAATTGACCTCTAGATATTACTCATGGTTATTACTGGGAAACCAATCTTGATCGAGAATTTGTTCAAGGGAACCAAGGGGAATAGCGGGGAAAGTATCGAGGGGTAATTGAGAGCGATCACTAGCATCTTTTCTAGCAAATTGATAGCATTCCTCAAAGATTTCCAAAAGATAGGGTTTGAGACTAGGGCTATCTTTAACTTCTTTGATTATTTGTCGGCGAAAGTTTCTAATTTCCCCTTTCCAGTGACCCTCATTTCTTGCTCTTTCTCCTGTCCAGTAAGTTAGTTTCAGCAAATGTACCAGCAATTGAATCAAAAGATTTTCGATTTTGCGCTTTTCACTCCTTCCCATACTTGCTAATTCCTCCAGTAAATTATCTAAATCTACCCGCTCAAACTGTCTCGCTTGCAGTTGATTAATAGTAGTTCTAATCCAGAGATAAAAGTCTTGTTCGTACAGAGTTTTATTGTCCATAGATACTTAGTTAAACTGAATAAATGGGGATAATTATCAAACTTAACTATATAAACTAGCCACATATTCACCGTAGCCATTATAGGGCAGAGTTTCGATAATTTCCCAAGATAAATCACTTCTACTGCCGATAAATTTCTCCGTTGCTTGCGACCAACGGGGATGGGGTTTACTGGGGTTGACATTAGCCTCAAAATCGTATTCGTGAGCGTCAATTGTGTTCCAGTAGGTGGCGGGTTGTTTGGCGGTAAATTCAATTTTTACTATTGATTTTGCTCCTTTAAAACCGTATTTCCAAGGAATAACCATTCGCAAGGGTGCGCCCTGTTGTTTTGGTAAATCATGCCCGAAAATTCCCACGGCAAAGAAAGCTAATTCGTTGGCCATTTCTTCAATTCTTAAACCTTCTGTATAAGGCCAGGGTAAGGCTCCTAAATGTAATCCTGGCCCCTGGGTAATTTCGGGATCATAAAAGGAGGTGAAACGGACGAATTTAGCTTCTGGTTTTGGTTCCACTGCCGCGATTAAAGCACTCATCGGAAACCCCAGCCAAGGTAAGACCATTGACCAAGCTTCCACACAACGAAAACGATAGATTCTTTCTTCGAGAGGAAAGGTTTTTTTAATAGTATCTATATCGTAGGTCTGGGGATTTTTTACCAATCCTCCCACTTCTACCGTCCAGGGATTCGTCGGTAATTTCTGCGCTTTTAACCAGATATTTTTCCCCCCTCCGAACTCATAAAAATTGTTATATCTCCCCGCTACAGTTTCGGCAGCTATGGGGCGATTTACCGTTAAAAACTGCGGATTCTTGCTGAACCCTTCAATTTTAGGTAATTGTAAACTTTTTTCTAAAGCTTCCGAGGAGGAGGATTTACCACAAGCAGTTAATAATAGGGAACTCCCCGCAATTCCTGTCCCGATTAACCCCTGTAAAAAGCGACGACGGTTAAAATAAACACTTTCGGAAGTAACTTCATTTTCGGAAATTTGCCAAGATTTAGCTAAACGAATTAAGACCATAATTATCCCCAATTTTATTGACAAAAAAACAGAGTTATGATATGGGATACCACAACTCTGATTGTACAATAGTTTGTCAGTTTTTTTAAGAAATTTCGGCGAGCATCCGGGCAGTAACCAGAGGTTCCCGTCGTCCTTTTAAGACCATGGGAACTCCTCGCGAGGGAGCAAGGGTGACACCGCGACGACTGGGTTTTTCGGGGGTATTATTAACTAGAGTTAACTGATAATTAGCCAAAATTGTGGCGATAGCGATTTTCATCTCGTAGATAGCTAAAACTTCCCCGATACAACGACGCGCTCCACCACCAAAAGGCATATATTCGTAGGGGGTGAATTGTTTTTCTAAAAAGCGTTCCGGTTTAAAAGTATGGGAATCGGGGAAAGTTTGCTCGCGGTGGTGAGCTAGATAAATACAACCCATAAGAATTGTCCCTTTTTCTAAAGGATAACCATCTAATTCTACTGGTTCTTCCACTGCTCGCGGAAAAGTTAACATTGCCACGGGATGAATGCGTAAAGTTTCCGAACAAACCGCCGAAAGATAGGGTAATCGAGTTATGTCAATGGGGTTAGGATTATCTCCTAAAGTGGCTATTTCTTGCAGAATTTTTGCTTGAATTTCTGGATAGCGATGAGTCCAGTAGAGCGCCCAAGACATAGCGGTGGCTGTGGTTTCATGACCTGCGAATAATAAGGTCATTAATTCATCGCGCAATTCCTTATCGCTCATTGGGTTGCCTTCTTCATCCTGGGCGGACATCAGTAGTGATAAAATATCGGTGCGATTGGGGTTAGGATTAGCTTTTCTTTCGGCAATTTCTGTATAGATAATATCATCAATTTTTTCTTGGGAACGCTGGTATTTTCCCCAGGGACTCCAAGCACCCAAATCAGCCCGCAAAATTGGGAAAAATAGCAAAGAAGCCATCACCGGAGAGTTAAATATATCGAGCATTTCAGCCAGAATTTTTTTCAGGGTTTGATAACGTTCCCCTTGACTAATTCCAAAAACTGCCTCCATAATTACTTGTAAAGCAATCGCTGTGGTCGCTGAACGGGCTTTAAAAGGTTGATTTTGGGGCAATTCTGCCATTACTCTCAGGGTAATATCGCGGATTAAATCGCCGTAGAAACGCATTCTTTCCCCGTGAAAAGGTGGCAATAAAAGCTGACGGCGTTTTTTGTGGATGTCTCCGTCTAACATGACGACGGAATAATCACCAATAATCGGGGCAATAATCCGATTGGCTTCCCCCGGTGCCGAAAATTTTTTACGGTCATTAGTTAAAACCTGTTGTAGGGCCGCAGGACTACTGACAAAGATAAAATTATCTACAGTTAAACCCACTTTTGTGCTAAAAATATCGCCATGCTTGCGGGCGGCATTTTCCATAAAAGCTACAGGATTAATGATCCATTGTGCCATTTGCAGGAAGGTAGGGGCCTTGACCTTGGGGATGATTTTCATAGATTAATTGCTATATCGAATGCTAATTATTTCTAATTGTGACATTTTTTCCCCAGAGACGGCAAGGTGTAATAAGCTGCCCGCGCATTTAAATTGCTTATTGAGATGAGGCAAGAGGCACTCTTGCAAGGGGCAAGAGGCAAAAGTAAAGGGATTAGGGGAGATTTAGCTAATCTAAGGATAGGCAGTTAAGATACCTCTCAGCTTATCAAGTAAACAGCAAAAATTACCGGGCTGTTGCTCGTCCTATCTTCTCCCAGAGAGGGGGATTTTCTGGGAATTTTCAGGATTGGCTTTCTGGTCTAAACAATGATAACTACGGTAGAATAGCCCCTAGTTCTATTTAATTCGCTTTTATAGTTTAATCTCTCTTTTATTCTCTTTTTAGGGACTTGTGATGATTATTTCCCAGTCCAGCAACTGGAAAAAGCTGGTTATTTGCCGTTATTTGCCGCTGCTAATCGCCTTTAGCGGCACTTTTCTCCTGACTACTCCCCCCGCTTTTGCCCTCGAATCCAGTGCCTCCACCGGTTTTAATCCTCAAACTATTCTTTTCAATGCCTTAACTTGGGTGGATAGTTTGGGGTCTGTGGGAGCGATCGCGTTTATAATTATCTATATTCTAGCTACTGTGGCCTTTTTTCCCGGTTCAATCCTGACTTTCGGGGCTGGTGTGGTTTTTGGCCTGGTTTTAGGCTCTTTTTACGTCTTTATCGGGGCAACTATCGGCTCCGCTGCCGCTTTTCTGGTGGGACGTTATTTGGCTAGGGGTTGGGTGGCGGAAAAAATTCAAGGTAATAATAAATTTCAAGCTATCGATGAAGCTGTGGGGAAAGAAGGCCTAAAAATAGTGCTTTTAACCCGGTTATCTCCCATATTTCCTTTTAATCTGCTCAATTATGCCTATGGTGTCACCGGGGTTTCCCTGAAAGACTATCTACTAGGTTCCGCAGGCATGATTCCGGGGACGATAATGTATGTCTATATTGGCTCTTTAGCGGGCAGTCTTGCCACTATCGGCACCTCAACACCAGCCACTAACCCAGCTTTACAATGGACTATTCGCCTGATCGGTTTTATCGCTACCGTTGCTCTCACCCTCTACGTCACAAAAATTGCCCGTCAGGCCCTGGCATCAGTTATCAGTGAATAGTAATCATTTATCAGTCAGGGGTTGGGGAAGTGGGGTGTGGGGTGTGGGAAGTGGGGAAATTGAACTAAAACCCCAAAACCCTAAAACCCTAAAACCCCAACTCCCTAAAACCCCAACTCTCAACTCCTGCCTCCTGAATCCTGAATTCTGAATCCTGAATCCTGACTACTGGCTACTGACTCCTAACCCTAACAACAATTTTTGATTTTTACAAGAGGTCTAATATGTTTGAAAATAGCTCCAGTGAAGTTAATATTCTCCCCATGGACGAACATAATCAAAAATTAGTTAATTATGTTCATCCTGCCGATTGGCTCAATCCACAACCCCAAGATTGTTATGATTTAGTCGTCATTGGTGCGGGTACTGCGGGTTTAGTCGTAGCGGCGGGGGCTGCGGGTTTAGATATAGGTTTAAAAGTGGCTTTAGTGGAAAAACATCTCATGGGGGGAGATTGCCTCAATTTCGGTTGTATTCCTTCTAAATGTCTGATTCGTTCCTCTAGAATTATCGGGGAAATTGAGAAAGCCAAAAAATTAGGAATTAATATTGGGGATACTAGGGTAGATTTCGCCAGAGTAATGACCAGAATGCGGCAAATTCGCGCCGATATTAGCCCTCATGATTCGGTGCAACGTTTCCAAAAACTAGGTATCGATGTCTTCTTGGGTAGCGCTCGTTTTTTAGGACAAAATGCCGTGGCAGTCGCGGGAAAAACCCTCACTTATAAAAAAGCCGTTATTGCCACTGGTGCTAGGGCCTTTCATCCCGATATCCCCGGACTACAAGCGGCGGGATTTTATACCAATGAAACAATTTTTTCCCTAACAGAATTACCTCCCCGATTAGCTGTTATCGGTGGCGGGCCGATTGGTTGTGAATTAGCCCAAGCTTTTCAAAGGTTAGGCGCACAGGTGATTTTATTTCATAATCATTCCCATCTTTTGAATAAAGAAGACCAAGAAGCAGCCGAAATTATTGAGAATACTTTCCTGCGGGAAGGAATGCAATTAATTCTCTCTTGCCAAATTGAACGGGTGACAAAAAATGAGCGGGGTAAAACCATTGAATATACTAGCAACGGTCAAGGAGCAACTATCACCGTTGATGAGATTTTAGTCGCTGCCGGCCGGGAGCCAAATCTGTCAGGATTAAATTTAGAAGCGGTGGCCGTAGAATACGATAATCGTCGGGGAGTCAAAGTTAATGATTATCTGCAAACTACTAACCCGAAAATTTATGCGGCCGGTGATATCTGTATGGATTGGAAATTTACCCATGCTGCCGATGCAGCCGCCCGTATTGTGATTAAAAATACTCTCTTTTCTCCCTTCGGTTTCGGACGCGATAAGCTCAGTAATTTAGTTATGCCTTGGGTCACTTATACTGACCCAGAAATCGCCCGGGTGGGTATGGATGAAACCCAAGCACAGACCCGGGGATTGGTCACTAATACTATTAAAATTCCTTTGAGTATAGTCGATCGATCTATCACTGATGGCGAAACGGACGGTTTTTTAAAAATTATTCACAAACAAGGTTCCGACCAAATTTTAGGAGCCACTATCGTCGCCTCCCACGCCGGTGAGATGATTTCCGAAATTACCACCGCTATGGTTGCTAAAATCGGACTGAGTAAACTCTCTACTGTTATTCATCCCTATCCCACCCAAGCGGAAGCGATTAAAAAGGCCGCCGATGCCTATCGTCGAACTCTCTTGACTCCTAATAGTCAAAAACTCTTGGAATTGTTGACTAAATTATCGGGTTAAAATCAATGATTGCCACCGGACAGAACTACGGCAGAACTTTGAGCAATTCTGGTGGGAATTATAGTCATTTCAATTAAGATTGAGAATATCAATGCCAGAGTTCATAAGGGGTTCACCGGTCTAGAGTGTATCAGACTTATCTGAAATGACTATATAATCGCCATCTCCGAAGAGGAAACCATCTTGAAATACAGCAACAAAAACCCTACCATATTCTACTTATTCCGTAGCTATCGAATATTTCATCTGCGCTAATAATCGACATTTTTTCTACCATCGCTTGAGCAATTAATAATCGATCAAACGGGTCACGATGATGAAATGGTAAAGTTGTGACAACCTGACTGACGGACACATTTTTCAATACAAAGACAAGTACTGTTATGTGAAAGCCTCAAACTCCTGAATAAAAGAAAAGGTAATTTTGCCATAATAATCCTGACGAGCTTTGCGAGAAGAGCCAACAGGGAAAAGGGTCAACAGAAAATAAGTGGTCAAGTCGCAAGAAGGGACGCGCCTTATGAACAACTCCCGCCAGCCAACGTCAACCAATTTTCAAATAACTCAAACCACGCCGAAAATGAGCATCAACCTGACGGCGAGAGCCAGATTGTTGAACCGCCATGCCAGTTAAAGTAGCAAAGAGAATAGAAATGGCAACAATGAGATAGAGACGTTCTAAACAAGCAGCAGAGCGAACACGAGAATGTTCCCAGTCAAAAACGCCCGATTTACTGCCCTTGAAAGAGATGTTCAATGGGAAAACGAAGACCATACTGCCAGAAGGTGTCAAGGGTAGGAGGTTCATCGCTCAGAATTGCCCAATTATCCTTAACCCCTGGAACAGAGGCTAAAGCAAGATGAGCAGTGATTCTAGCCTCCTGCCAGACTTGAACGTTGCGATCAAAGCAGGCTTGCCGTTTGGGAGGATAGAGTTCTCTGACCTCATAGCCAAAACCCCGACGGCGAACACCGTAAATGAGGGTATCGCAAGGTAAGCGAAGACACCAATGCCAAGTATTTTTCCTGAGCCATTGAATTAATTGCTGATTGGCAAAGCCTCGGTCGGCTAACAGCATGACATTCTCAAAGCCCTGAAGATAGCCTTTGGCTCTGTCCAACAAGGGTTCGTATTTCTCAAAAGCTAGGCTGGCACTACCATGTTCTAATCCCATCCACATCAAGGGGACGGCTCTCCCCCCGCAGACCACCGCTAGATAGACAAAGCAGTATTGATTCCACAACAGAGTGGTATCTATTGCTAGATACAGTCTTTCCCCCTTCTCCTTCCAAGTCTCGATGGCTTTCAATATTAAGGGGATGTATATCTTTTCCACCGCTACTCTTCCATTCTGGCAAAAGCGATTCCACCGTCTCTGATAACTATTGGCTTGTTCGGCTCTGCTTTGTACAAAGGGTTCCCATCTGGCTTGATTGAGACTTTGACTACTGAGTAGGGCTGTCACCATCCAACTGAGGACGGTTAAATGTCTTTTATCCACAAATCGGCTTCCTTGTTCTAGATAGGAATAAACTTGGGAGAAGATTCTGTTCTCGGTTTTCATCTTGTAGGGATTCTTGCTTTTTCCCTATCTACCCAGATATTTTTCTTTTTGGCAACCCTTGTCTTGTCAGGTTTTGACCCACTTGTGTCCGTCAGTCAGTGTGACAACTGTAAGATGTGCCATGCTGATTGATAGAATTTCCATGTCGTTAAGTTGCACTTGTTGAGGAATAAATTGATCGTATGTATTGGGTATGGTTAGCTTGCCAATACTAACTTTGATGGCAATTTCCCACAAACTGGCAATACTCAACAGTAGATCGACATCTGATTCAATTAAATTTTTAGCATCAATACTCAACTGAGGACTGTTATTAATAAACCAAAGAAATGTATGGGTATCGAGTAATAATTTCATCCCATGTACTCACTGAAATCTTCCAAAGGTTCATCAAAATCAGGTGACATCCAGATTAATCCTTTGGCACTCCCACTCTGACGGCGTTTTGGGGGTGGAGTCAATCGCACTAATTTTAAAACCGGTTGATCATTCTGGGTGATGATAATCTCATCCCCCTTGAGTGCAGATTGCAATAAGCTTTCTAGTTGTGTTTGAGCTTGATTTATATCAATTTGGTGCATAGTCTCTTATTATTAAAGTTTTCTAGAAGTTTAGCAACAAAAATCTCCCATCACTATCCAATTCTAAAAAGTGATGGAAACTATGACACCATTGCAGATGTCAAATCTTCTTGGCATCAACTCATTATCAAAGTGTAAAAAGGGCATTCAGCTAATATTCTATCGATAATTCGGTGGACATTGCTGAAGTTGAGCATTGACCTCATCAAGTGGCTTTTGAGATTCCTTTAAATTGTATTCTGCGTTAATTTTATCCGCTTGTGTTGGTTGGCTGTATGGACTTGGTGATGAAATTTGTTGTTCCCAGAACTGAACATGAGATTTGTGCATTTCCTTCATATTCATGAGACTGATGCAATTTTCGTGTACAGAACGTGGTATTCCGGCTTCCGTAGACGAGGATTGTATTCCTTGGGAGTTGGTAGGGTCGTATGGATTTGATACACTTGGAGGCTGAGGATTTACTTGAGTAGGCGAGGATTGTATTCCTGGGGGATTGACCTGACTACCTGTGTGCCGCTCAGAAGATCAAGCCACAAGAGCTATTGCAGCAAGCTTTGCAGCACATGAGCTTTTCATAACCTTACCTCGGCTATGCGGTTGTTGAAGAGGCTTAGTTAAACCTTTAATTATATTCTAAACAAAGAAAATACCAGAGGAACGCATTTTCAACTTTTCTTAACTTTTATTACTCACCGTTCGCTTAAATAAAAAAGCGATCGAGGACAAAAAAGGTTAAAATCTTTGTGTAGTAAAGGGTTTGGTTGAAGGAGTTAAGAAAATTCCCACACAGATAAAGTCAGAACGAATAGATGATCTCCCGGTGATTATTCATTGGTTAAAACAAATGAAAGTGGCAGAGATGATAGACGAGAATCTGGAAAAGCCTCACGGAAATCGCACAGGATTAAGCTATGGGGAACTAGCAGTATTATTACTGACCTATATCATCAGCGAAGGAGATCATAGAATGTGTTGTCTAGAAACGTGGGTAAATGAACATCAAAGAAGTCTGGAAGGGATAACGGGATGGAAAATAGGAGAAAAAGAAGCAACGGACGACCGTTGTGGAGAGTTATTAAGAACATTGGGTTCATCAGACAGTTTAGACCAGATAGAGAGAGAATTATGTCAATATCTGGTCAAAGCTTACGAATTACCGACCGAAAAAGCTCGCAGTGACACAACGAGTTTCTCAGTGCATCATCAAATTATAGAAGAGCAAAAAGAATCATCACTCTTAAAATTCGGATATAGTAAAGACAAACGACCCGATTTAAGGCAATATCGTCAAATGTTGGCTACATTAGACCCGGTAGGACTTCCCTTACTAGGAATGACTCTGGCAGGAAATGGAACAGATGAGAAGGATTATGTACCCACATGGCGAAAAATGACAGAAATACTCGGAAAAAAAGATTTCTTATATTTAGCCGACTCAAAAGCCTCAAGTTATGAGAATCGGGCAAAAATCCAAGCAGAAGGAGGAAATTACTGTTTTCCCTTGGCCATGAGTCAACCTCGCCCTAAACTGTTAGCTGATTGGCTAAGTAATCCCCCCAATGAAATGATTAAAATCGTGGAAACTGAAGTGGGATTAGGAGAGAAAGAAATCGGCTCTGGTTTTGAAGTTCCTTTGGGAAGTATATGGGTTGACCCAGAAAGTAAAAAACGTTATCAGTGGAATGAAAGATGGTTAGTAGTGAAATCAAATGCCTTAGCCTCCCGTCAGATAAAAGGCTTAGGAAGTCGTTTAATTAAAGGAGAAGAAAAATTATTATCTCTGCAAAAAAGACCTGGTAAAGATGAGAAAGTTTTAGAGCAAAAGGTACGAGAAGCTCTGCAAAAACTAGGATTAACTAGGTATATCACATACTCAATTGAGAAAAAGCAAAGCTATAAGAAAGTATATAAAGGTCTTGGCCACCGTAGTGTTCTATCTTCTTATCGTCGAGTTCGTGAAACGAAATTAATTCTTAGTTACACTCGTTTAAACGCAGAAATTGAGGCTTTTAAGACGATAGTGGGTTGGCGTTTATATGTCACAAATACTAACAAAGAACAATTATCTTTGACAGAAGCGGTATCAGCTGATCAAGAACAATGGCAACCGGAAAGGGGATTTCATCGTTTTAAAAAAGGTCGCTTATCTGCCTTACCCATTTATTTTCGAGACGAAGATAAGATTAAGGGGTTGATGTTTTTGTTAACGATTGCTTTAAGGGTTTTTACTTTGATGGAATTTGTGGTGCGTCGTCAATTACGTCAATCTCAATCTAGTTTGGCTGGACTCTATGACGGAAACCCTAAACGCAGCACTGACCGTCCTACGGCTGAACAGATGTTAAAAGCGTTTAGAAATCTCACTTTATATATTGAGCGAGATGGAAAGACGGAAATCTCTTGTCTTAATGAGGTACAACAACAAATCTTGCGGTTAATGAATATTCCAGAATCCATTTATACGACTGACTTCTTTGCTGATGGATAAAAATGGGTCAGTAACGTTCGCTCAATCCTTTACGGGGTCAGCTTTTCATCCATATTTTCGTTACCTGACCTCAAAAAATAAGCGAACGGTGAGTTATTACTCTAGAGGCTCTGTTGCCCGAAAATCGCTATCCTGATGTGGTAAAACGAGATAAAGTCCCCTATCAGGGCAGTTTTGAGGAAATTGCGGTCAGTGCGGTCAATAATGACAGAGGTAAAATTGAAGATAACGGCAATGGCTTCGCCGTCAGTGAAGAATTAGCCGAACATTTACGTTTGTTGGAGAAGCAGGCAATTGAAACGGGGTTTCAAGTGGGACTCCAGCAGGCAGAAATCATGGGGAAAGTCATCCCGCAAGTGACCATCATGCGGCTCAAAGAGATGATTGCCACCGGAGAACTGCGGCAGAACTTTGAGCAATTCTGGCGGGAAGCTGCCGCGCAGTTGGGAAACCCCCAATCCCTCACCGAACAGGGGTCGGGGAAATGGCAGGAGTATCAGTTGGAGAAATACCAACCCCTGACGCAGCTCTGCCCTTTTTAGAATACAAGTAAACGGTGAAAACCTTCTTGCTCAAAATGGCGATCGGTGGTTAATGCTTCATTAATATTGAACTGACGCAGGGAGCATCTCACTTATGCAATGAGTATTAATACTTATAGCAGTCAAAAACTAGAAAATCTTCAACTTGATCACAAAGAGAAATGAGGCTCTTCGGTAACTGTTATGCAAATAATTAACTTAAAATAAAATTCGATGAGACTGCCTACGCCTAAAAGTAGCTAAAATTTATACAGGGAAAGACTTACAGCACAAATAGGTTAATACCAAAAGATAGACAATTAAGTTAAGATTTGATATAATAGCCAAAAACCAGATTATTTTACTTATGTAGGACTTACGCATTGACAGGATTTTCGTAATATGCATTTGAACTTCAGACTATTCTTGCCAAATTATTGAGGTCAAGGAAGTTGGACTCTAAATTATTAACAATAAAAGAGCGGATGACCTCAGTAAATAACTCCCTTTGTAAAGAATACCAATTGACAATTTGCGCTTTAAATCGGAGTAATTCTAATTGTACGAATCCCCGAATGGCACAAAATATGTGAGTTCTTATGGCCTGACTCTCTCTCACTTGAAAGCGCTCAATATTACACACTTGCTTTAACGCTCGATGGTACTGCTCAATTCCCCAATGTTGGTCGTGAATCTTTTTAAATTCTGACCAATCGATTGAGGATAGTTCCTGAAGGTTCGGAACGAACATAGTATAGTAACGAAATTCGTTTTTGAAGACCGTTCTAAATACCTTGACTTGCCCCACTTGTTTCAGGTAAACAATTAATCCATCGGTGGGAATATCTAAGCTTTGAACTTGAACATATTTTCCTCCTCGTTCAACCGAGACTGACCGATTCGCCTCCAGAGCAAATAGACCCCCAAATTCCTTGTCTTTAAGAACATTCAGGTTTTCTTTAGAAGCGTACCAACTGTCTCCAGTAACTATCGATGGCTTCAGTCCCCAAGCTTTTACTTCTGCCAACATCTCTAAAAAATATTCATGTTTTGTCTTTCCTTCCTGTTTATTAACAATTCGGTAATTGACAGGAACTGACACCCCCTTAAGGTCAGTATAATATAAGGTAACAACGTTAATTCCTTTGACTGTTTTTTTAGGTTTGCCTGACCAAAAATAATCGATTAACTCAGCTTTCTTCGGGTCACTATAAAGCTTGTCAACTACCATGTCATCGACACTGAGTGTCCCCCCTTCAAGCTCGATTTGAGAAGCTACTTCATCAAACAAATCCTTGGAGGTATAGTTCTCCCGCCACAAGAAACGATTGACGCTGTCATGGGACAAGTCCTCCAAAATCCGAAGCTCACCGAACACAGCTTATATATTTAGGCTCACAGAGCAAAAATAAGGTGTAAATTTGGAGATTGCACTTGGCGGTACTTGGCTTGGTAATCGTTCTCATGAGCTGTCTTGTCAGAAGAGACTCTCTTCGATGAGGAAATCAAATCTGAGAGGGTTTTGTCAAGAGGTCAGGCGATAAATTGTATCCTTAGCTACCAAAATTAGAGGATGCAAATTTGAGCCTTTTTGTCAATGCGTAAGTCCTATTATGATACTTGACAAATTTTTGAACCTACAAGGAACCTGTATTCAAGGCTATCGACACCTAGAAAATATCGGTATAGTTTTCCAAATCGAATCGAAAAATAAAAAAGCAGTCTGTCCTCGTTGTGGGTTAGAGAGCGATAAACTACACCAAAATCATCGACATTTAGTCAAAGATTTACCGCTCTCAGGTCAACCAGTGTACCTACAAGTTAATCGTCGTCAATTTAAGTGCGGTAATTGTCAGAAACCCTTTAGCGAAGAGTTAGATTTTGTCGCCAAGAAACGAACCTATACGAAAAGACTAGCCGAGAATATACTCGAACAATTAAAATCAGGAGATATTTTAAATGTTAGCCGAAGAAATGACGTAACGGAAGAAGAGATTCAAAGAATGATAGAGGACATAGCTGAAGAAATTACAGAGACAGACCTATCGAAATTAAAAAGACTAGGAATTGACGAAATCGCTCTAGTCAAAGGACAAAAAAATTACTGTGCGGTTTTAGTAAATTTAGATACGGGAAAACTAATAGCTATTCTAGAGAAGCGAACACAAGAAGAATTGAGGGAACCGCTTACAGGGTGGGGAAAATAGGTGTTAGAGCAAATTGAAGAAGTCAGCATAGATCTTTGGTTGCCCTATAAAAATTTGGTGAAAGAATTGATGCCATCGGCCGAGGTAGTCGCCGATAGATTCCATGTAATGAAACAAATTAATCAAGAGTTAGACGAACAGAGAAAAGCAGAAAAAAGAGCGGTAGAAGCGCAGAAAAATAAAAAACAGAAAGCGGAAAAAGAAGCGAAGCTAGAAGTTTTAAAGCGAAGTAAATATAGCTTGTTAAAAAATGAAAAAGATTTAACGGAAACCCAAAAAATCAAACTAGAAGCTATCAAAGAAAATTGGCCAAGTTTGAAAAAGATGCACGAGTTAAAGGAAGAATTTAGAAAGATTTATGAAACCTCAGAGAATTCGACAGAGGGAATGCTATCCATCTCGGAATGGTTGGCAAAATCCGCTAGTGTTTTTACCAAGAGTTGTCAAACAATCCGAAACTGGTTTGGAGAAATCATTAGTTATTTCGAGCGAAGGACAACGAATGGGGTGGTCGAGGGAATCAACAATAGACCTCTTGCAAATTAATTATATGTTATAATGATGGGTTAACTAATTTTCCCCAAAAAATCAGTTAACCAGTACATTAGTTCTGAATGAAAACTTGAAGTTTAACTTTTAACTCAAAACTCTTTAGATATGCTTTAATTTGGTTATCAAAACCTCTTTATTTAAGCGGCACAAACTATCTCAATTATAAAAATTGAGAATAAATTCTCCTTGACTTGATTAATCTTTAGGCAACTTTTAAGAAGCTGCTATACCTATCCCTAACTCACAGTTATAAATAGCCGCCAACAAGTTAACTCTTAAACTATATCTTCGACGACGATTCCGATATTTACAGGATAAGATTTTAAAGGTTTTGAGTTTCCTATTTATATGTTCAATGATAATCCTTTCTTTGGCTAAAGCCTTGTTATACTCTTTTTCTAACTCTGTTAATTTTCTATTTTTCGATTTCTTTTTCGGTGTATAACTATTACTATGGTATGCAGCTATTCCCTGATAACCACTGTCTTCTATGCTGGTAGTTAAAGGATGAAAACGAACTCGACTTTTTTTAAATAAACTAAAATCATGACCTCTACCTTTCCCACAAAAGACACAGATAATTTCCTCGGTATTTTGATCAGCTACTAATTGGGATTTTAAAGTATGATAACCTCTTTTACCTCCCAAAAAATCTTTCTGTTTCTTTTGGGGGCGTTCAATGGGAGTTTCCGTTACATCCATTACCGTTATGACCGGTATCTCTGCTTGATTGAGTAAAGCTTTTTTTCCTTTTAAACGGAAGTTTCCCGATTGTAAAAGCATTTTTTCCGTCTTATTTACAATCCGACATATAGTTGATTCTGATAGTTCCCAGCTTGTACCAATGTGAAAGTATGTTCTATATTCTCGCCAATATTCTAACGTTACTAAAACTTGTTCTTCTATAGATAGTTTAGGTTTCGGTCCCCTTTTAGATGGTGAATTAGAGTCGGCTTCAACACTTTTTACTGATTCTACCATCTTTCTATAGGTTTGTTTATACACACCGAAACGGCGTTTGAATTGTTCATCTGATAAGTTTTGATAATCCATAATTTTGCTAATAAACATAGCAAAATTATAGATGATTTCCTGACCTAAGATCACATTTTATTCTTTTTTCCACTTCAATCTAAGAATTGAGAAAAAAGCAAAACCCTCCATTATACCATAAAAAAATTATGCAAGAGGTCTAATAAACTTAAACGGCTCTTCTGGTTTCTGTGTGGAAACGGGGTCTATACTGATAGTTTCTTCAGCAAAATAGTCCTAAAAGTCTTTCCCAGTAAATATTTCACGATTCTATAAGCAAAAATTATCATACAAAGTCGAGAAGAGCCCTTAAACTAATAAAACGGAGAGGCTATGGCTTGAGAAACTTTCGGAATTTTTGGGTTAGAAGTATAGACCTCTTGCATAATTTTTTTATGGTATAATGGAGGGTTTTGCTTTTTTCTCAATTCTTAGATTGAAGTGGAAAAAAGAATAAAAGGTTCTTCGTTACTTGGTATGATTCGATATGGGGGCATAAATCGACTAAATCCTTATCTGGTAAGAGATTTAATTGATTAGTTCGCTCTAGATCAAAAACAATTGACAAAAATGGCCAAATGCTTTTCTACATAAGGGTTCCATCCCTTATATCCCCCGTCCATTGCATAACACAAACCGAAGAGCCGAATAAAATGTGATCTTAGGTCAGGAAATCATCTATAATTTTGCTATGTTTATTAGCAAAATTATGGATTATCAAAACTTGTCAGATGAACAATTCAAACGCCGTTTCGGTGTGTATAAACCAACATATAGAAAGATGGTAGAATCAGTAAAAAGTGTTGAAGCCGACTCTAATTCACCATCTAAAAGGGGACCGAAACCTAAACTATCTATAGAAGAACAAGTTTTAGTAACGTTAGAATATTGGCGAGAATATAGAACATATTTTCACATTGGTACAAGCTGGGAACTATCAGAATCAACTAAGTACCTAGGCAAAATTATTTACACATGACGATCATTGCCCCGTAAGGGTTTTAGCTCGATCGGGCAGGTAATTAATTTTGCATGACTACTTATATGTCGGATTGTAAATAAGACGGAAAAAATGCTTTTACAATCGGGAAACTTCCGTTTAAAAGGAAAAAAAGCTTTACTCAATCAAGCAGAGATACCGGTCGTAACGGTAATGGATGTAACGGAAACTCCCATTGAACGCCCCAAAAAGAAACAGAAAGATTTTTTGGGGGGTAAAAGAGGTTATCATACTTTAAAATCCCAATTAGTAGCTGATCAAAATACCGAGGAAATTATCTGTGTCTTTTGTGGGAAAGGTAGAGGTCATGATTTTAGTTTATTTAAAAAAAGTCGAGTTCGTTTTCATCCTTTAACTACCAGCATAGAAGACAGTGGTTATCAGGGAATAGCTGCATACCATAGTAATAGTTATACACCGAAAAAGAAATCGAAAAATAGAAAATTAACAGAGTTAGAAAAAGAGTATAACAAGGCTTTAGCCAAAGAAAGGATTATCATTGAACCTATAAATAGGAAACTCAAAATCTTTAAAATCTTATCCTGTAAATATCGGAATCGTCGTCGAAGATATAGTTTAAGAGTTAACTTGTTGGCGGCTATTTATAACTGTGAGTTAGGGATAGGTATAGCAGCTTCTTAAAAGTTGCCTAAAGATTAATCAAGTCAAGGAGAATTTATTCTCAATTATAAAAATTGAGATAGTTTGTGCTGCTTAAATAAAGAGGTTTTGATAACCAAATTAAAGCATATCTAAAGAGTTTTGAGTTAAAAGTTAAACTTCAAGTTTTCATTCAGGACTAATGTACTGGTTAACTAATTTTTTGGGGAAAATTAGTTAACCCATCATTATAACATATAATTAATTTGCAAGAGTTCTTATGTTGTCTTGGCATCTTGTCTGTTGATTTAGCATAAAGGGTAACGAAGAGCCAGAAATGAGATTATAATAGTTATAACTTACAATTCAGAATAGCTCTCGATGGGAGGAATAATTCAATGTTATCAGAAAATGAAAAAAGAATTAAAGAGTTATCCCGAGAGTTGGGGCTCTTCTGGTTTCTGTGTGGAAACGAGGTCTATACTGATAGTTTATTCCGCCAAATAGCACTAAAAGTCTTGCCTGATAAGCATTTCACGATTCCATAAGCAAAAATTATCACACAAAGTCGAGAAGAGCCGAGTTGGGAGCTTGTCTATATGAGCAATCCCAAATTAAGAAATTTAATAACTTGGGAGAGATAGAGGAGACAGTCAGAGATTTAATGATTCATTATGTTAACCCAGAAATCGGTATTTTTTTGTCAAAACAAGCACAGAAGAAACTGCCGGTCGGACGAGAAAAGTGAAAAGTATTTTGGGGGAATTACCAATTACAGAAAAACAAGCGAAAAAATTAGAAATAAAGTCTCGGACTCAGATGAGTCCAATGTTAGAGAAGAACTGTTTGCTATTAAGTGGCGATGAATCCTGCGAGAAATCGGCGCAGAAAATCAAATCATTGACAGGGATTGCTGTTTCTCACAGTACCCAACAACGCCTCGTACATCGCTAGGCTTTTGAAGAATTACCGTCTAACCCAGAAGTGGAAGTGGAAGAAATGAGCCTAGATGGCGGTAAGGTACGACTAAGAACTGCCAAGGGAAAAGCCTTAATTTGGCGTGATTATAAAGCAGTGAGTTTTCATCAACTGGGGGTAGCGGCTTTTTTTCAAGATAACTCAGCTTTATTAGATTTGGTTAATTCTCAAGTTTTGGCCAAGCCTTTAATTTGTTTAGGAGATGGACATGATGGTATCTGGAATTTATTTCGTGAGCTCGGAGAGAAACAGGAAAGAATTGAAATATTGGATTGGTATCATTTAATCGAAAACCTCTATAAAGTTGGCGGGTCATTCCAGGGAATTGAGGAGGTAAAATGTTTTCTTGAGGAAGGGGGACGTGGACGCCGCTATCCTGACTGACGGACACAAGTGGGTCAAAACCTGACAAGACAAGGGTTGCCAAAAAGAAAAATATCTGGGTAGATAGGGAAAAAGCAAGAATCCCTACAAGATGAAAACCGAGAACAGAATCTTCTCCCAAGTTTATTCCTATCTAGAACAAGGAAGCCGATTTGTGGATAAAAGACATTTAACCGTCCTCAGTTGGATGGTGACAGCCCTACTCAGTAGTCAAAGTCTCAATCAAGCCAGATGGGAACCCTTTGTACAAAGCAGAGCCGAACAAGCCAATAGTTATCAGAGACGGTGGAATCGCTTTTGCCAGAATGGAAGAGTAGCGGTGGAAAAGATATACATCCCCTTAATATTGAAAGCCATCGAGACTTGGAAGGAGAAGGGGGAAAGACTGTATCTAGCAATAGATACCACTCTGTTGTGGAATCAATACTGCTTTGTCTATCTAGCGGTGGTCTGCGGGGGGAGAGCCGTCCCCTTGATGTGGATGGGATTAGAACATGGTAGTGCCAGCCTAGCTTTTGAGAAATACGAACCCTTGTTGGACAGAGCCAAAGGCTATCTTCAGGGCTTTGAGAATGTCATGCTGTTAGCCGACCGAGGCTTTGCCAATCAGCAATTAATTCAATGGCTCAGGAAAAATACTTGGCATTGGTGTCTTCGCTTACCTTGCGATACCCTCATTTACGGTGTTCGCCGTCGGGGTTTTGGCTATGAGGTCAGAGAACTCTATCCTCCCAAACGGCAAGCCTGCTTTGATCGCAACGTTCAAGTCTGGCAGGAGGCTAGAATCACTGCTCATCTTGCTTTAGCCTCTGTTCCAGGGGTTAAGGATAATTGGGCAATTCTGAGCGATGAACCTCCTACCCTTGACACCTTCTGGCAGTATGGTCTTCGTTTTCCCATTGAACATCTCTTTCAAGGGCAGTAAATCGGGCGTTTTTGACTGGGAACATTCTCGTGTTCGCTCTGCTGCTTGTTTAGAACGTCTCTATCTCATTGTTGCCATTTCTATTCTCTTTGCTACTTTAACTGGCATGGCGGTTCAACAATCTGGCTCTCGCCGTCAGGTTGATGCTCATTTTCGGCGTGGTTTGAGTTATTTGAAAATTGGTTGACGTTGGCTGGCGGGAGTTGTTCATAAGGCGCGTCCCTTCTTGCGACTTGACCACTTATTTTCTGTTGACCCTTTTCCCTGTTTTGCTTCTCGCAAAGCTCGTCAGGAGGCTCTTCTAGGTTCTGTGTGAGCATGGTATAATAGTAACACAGAACAGGAGGTGGGTTATGTGGATAAATTTTGATCAACTCCTCGATTTACCAAATGTAACAGTGGTCAATTATCAAAAAATTGCTCAGACAATTTTCCTAAAGCTTGCTCTTTTAAATGAAACAATTGAATGTCCGAATTGCCATCAAACCTTAGACAGAATCAATCAGACAGAGTATAATCTAGTCAGAGACTTGTCAATATTAGGTAATCCAGTATATTTAGAAGTACCACGCCGTCAGTTTCATTGTCAAAAGTGCCAAAAGTATATCAGCGAAAGACTGAGTTTTATGAGATTAAGACAGCATCATACAATTCGCTATGAATCGATGATTTATGAGAGAGTAAAAAATTGTAGCATCGAAGAAATAAGTCGAGAAGAAGGGTTAGGATGGTCAGAAGTTGAGTTAATATTTAATCACTGTGCTAAAGAACTAGAAAAGGAAGAGTGGGAAGCACCAGAACGAATAAGCTTAGATGAATTTAGTAACTTAAAAGGACATAAAGATTTCATCACAACGGTCGTAGATATGGACAAGAAAATTTTACTAGATGTGATTAAAGGACATAAGCAAGAAGAATTAATGGAAGCCTTAAAAGCACAGCCAGACGCAGTTCGGGAGAAAGTGAAAGAAGTGAGCGTCGATATGTGGTCAGGATTTACAGCAGTGATCAAGGAATTATTTCCCAATGCTAAAATCATCTATGACCGTTTTCATGTAATGGCTATCATCAATGACGAGCTTAATAAATTGAGAAAGTTAATGGGGGTGCATGAAAAAGGATTACCTCATTTATTATGGAAGAATAAAGAGGACTTAAAGGACGAGCAAAAACAACAACTAGAAGTTATTCTGAAAGAACATCCATGCTTAGGAATAGCCGGGGAAATGAAAGAAGAAATTAGACAAATTTATCAAAGTAGTAGAACGTTCAGAGGTGCTGAGAGAAAATTGGAAAAATGGATAAGAATAGGCGGGATATTATATGAAAGTAGTGCCAGGATGATCCAGAAGCATTTGCCAGGTATTTGTAATTACTTTGAAAATCAGACAACCAACGGATTAATTGAGGGAATGAATACCAAAATAAAGCTTATTAAAAGAATGAGTTATGGATTTACCAATTTTGAACATCTTCGACTTAAGCTGTTTGCTTGCTTTAATTCATAACAAAAATTAACACACGAAAACCAGAAGAGCCGTCAGGATTATTATGGCAAAATTACCTTTTCTTTTATTCAGGAGTTTGAGGCTTTCACATAACAGTACTTGTCTTTGTATTGAAAAATGTGTCCGTCAGTCAGGTATCGAGGAGTAAGCTAAAACGCACTTAAACCACCTAAAATAGAAATAGTAACTTGAGAAAAATCCTACTTATGCCAGCCAAAGATTTCCTAGACTTAGAAGAAAAGAAAAACTTACAAAAAGCTCTTAAAGAAGAAGAAAGAGCAGAGGTTAGGGAAAGAATTTTAATGTTTCTCTTGCTAAACGACGGAAAAACTCAACGAGAAATAGCTGAGTTTATTGGCTGTTCACTCAAAACGGTCGCCCCTTGGTGTGTTCACGGCGATCCTAACAATTTAGAAAGTCTAGAAGATGGGAGAAAAAATGGAAATCATAAAAAAGCCACAGAGGAATATATTAATTTACTATTGAAAATAGTTGATGAAGACCCGAAGGAATTTGGATATGAATTCGGGAGATGGACAGCGGCAAGATTAGCAGAGCATCTAGAAAAGGAAACAGGAATTAAACTGAGTGGCTCGCAAGTGAGAAGAATATTGAGAAGAAAAAAGTATGTGTATATCTGGGCGAAATATAGTCTAGAAGATAAGCAAGACAAGAAATTAAGAAAAGCATTTAAAGAAAAATTAGATGAATATTTAAGGTTGGCTAAAGAAAAGCCAGAGTCAATCCAGGTATGGTTTTGGGACGGGGCTGTGTGGCGACGCAGGTTCGCCACACAGCCCCTTATGAGTGTGGATTTAGTTTGAGAGTAATAAGAAGGAGAGCTTGGACAAAAAAAGGAAAGCGAAAAAAAGTGAATGGACAAAGAAAAAGAGGAAGGGTGAATGTGATGGGAGCCTTAAGATATAATGACAAAAAACGAGTCTGTTTTATGATCAAAAAAGGAAATTCAGAAACTTTCCATGAACAATTAAAGAAACTTCATGAAGAGATTCGTCAAGAATGGATAAACTTGGGAAATCTGCCCGAAGATTTTCGAGAAAAAGGACCGAAAATTATCATCATATTAGACAATGCTAGTTATCACAAAAAGAAAGATGTTATTGAGCAGGTGGAAAAAGAGTTGCCCAATATTAGGCTAGAGTTTTTACCAGCTTATAGTCCAGATTACAACCTAATAGAATTATTGTGGCATTCCGCTAAAGAGTACATAGCTAATCGAGAATTTGAAAATAAAGAAGAACTGGAAAAAGTAGTCAATCAGCTTTTAAATGAAGGGGGATTGATTATTAAATGGAGTAGAAAACTTAAAAATAAGGGTAATGCTGTCAATGTAACTTAAATGCGTAAAAGCTTATCACCGATTTCATGTCTCCTCATGAGTATCTCCATACTCTCTCCCTAAGTCAGCATCAATGCTTTCATTATCTGCTCCTGTCGGATAGCCGCTAATTGAGCCAGCGTGCGCTCGAAAGCGTTGACGTGCTGCTTCTTTTTCCGCTTCCGTGCGTTGGTCTTTATTTTTGTTCAAGCGATACTGTCGCTCAAGGGAAGTTGTTACTAATTCTGACAGGTCGATACCTAATATTTTAGCTTGCTGTTGCAAGGCGGCATAGACTTCATCGCTCAATTCTAGGGTTAAGACTTGACTCATTTGGCTGTACCTTCATTGTGGCTATTGATTAGATTAATTTCTTTTTTAACTCTTTGACCATTATAACCTCGGACATCAGCTTGTCTCTTCACAGTAGCACTGTAGGGTGGGTTAGTGACAGCGTAACCCACCGCATATTAGAAAATTGATGGTGCGTTACACGCGCGTTTTCGCACCCTATGGCGATTGCGATCGCACTGTCGGTTGGTAATTTTAATATAAGCAGCATCGTGGCGCACTTGATTCGTCCAGCCTGCTTTCAACACCCATGCGGAAAAGGAAGCTTTATTACGGGTGCTGTTACAAATTACGGCTTTTTCAGCCTTGTCGGGAAGACAGGGCTGGGAATTTTTTTCAGCAGGCGAACTTGAAGCAGGTTAGGTTAAAATTAACTTATTCGGCTCTGATTTTGGATTGGGGAGTTATCTGCTCTCTTCCTACGAAAGGAAACGATTTGCCGAAACGGGATGCTCCCTAAAAATCAGAAAAAATTCGCCACACCAGTCTCAAGGAGGAAAGGATGTCTCAAGTCTCTATTCAATCAGATTTGGTCGAGGATAAAATTCAGTGCAGGCTCGTTATTCGTATCGCGTCAATTATTGATGATTTTATCAAGAATGAGAGCTTATTGGAAGATTTAAATAGAGATGAAATGGTTAAGTATTTTGTGAATTTACTGACCGAAAAATTTTCCTCTTCAGAATTAGAAACAATGCCCGATGAAAGTCTAGGTCGCAAAATCAGGCGAGTCTTAGGAGTGCAAGCAATGGCGGGACTGCTGAAGGATTTAACTCCAGAACAAATGGCAGAGTTTGAAGCAGTGATGGCAAGTTTTAGATAGAAATAGTAAATAGTCGTGGGTTATCTACTCGATACTAACATCGTCACAGCTATTCTCAAAGACAACCAAGTAGTCGTTGAGAGATTGAGTGCAGTAAGGCTAGAAGGAAAGGATGTTTTCATAAGCTGTATTACTGGACTTCCCCCATACATAAATACTAGAAAATTAACAAAACCCTTACTGCAGGTCGCTTCTAAGAAAAAATTGAAAAGAGGCTACTGGGTACATTTTTCACTTGAAAATGACTGTACCGTTGACTGTATCTGGAGTAGAGCGATTCCGTAGAGTTGGCTGTATAGTGATCGCTAACCTGATTTTAACAGATAGTGTCATTAATCTCTAGAGTAAGGGATTCGCTCTGTAGCCATGTTTTTGCTGGTTTTCTGCCCCGAAACAAGCTATAATGGTCTAAAGGTCAAATTTGAAAATTTTTGCCTCAAACCCTATCTGCGTAAGAACTTCAGGATTTTGTGTCCAGTAGTTCATTGGTATTGTATGGCTTGAACTCAGGCTCTGTAAGACTTTTAGCCATAGCTAGTATTTTTATACGGGGGAAGTCCAGGTATTACTTATTTAGAAACTGAAGCTGGACTATTAGCAATTAAGGCAACGAAGAAGTTAGCAAGATTTCAGAATTTGTGTCGCACTGATTTGAGAGTATTGTTGTTAGATACAATGGAGATTGTTCATCAAGCCGCAGCAATTTCTGCTGATTTAAGGCTTAAGGGAACCCCCATACAAATGACTGATATTCTCATTGCAGCAACAGCTATTAGCTATAATCTCATTATCGTTTCTGACGACTCAGATATGCTGAGAGTTCAGGGATTAATCGTAGAAAATTGGCGGCGATGAGATAATTTGCTGGTGATGATCTGACCCATGTGGGAAAGAAAGCTTTATTACTAATATTTTAGCCTGCTGTTGCAAGGTGGCATAAACTTCATCGCTCAATTCTAGGGTTAAGACTTGACTCATTTAGCTGTACCTTCATTGTGGATATTGATTAGATTAATTTCTTTTTTAACTCTTTGACCATTATAACCTCGGACATCAGCTTGTCTCTTCACAGTAGCACTGTAGGGTGGGTTAGCGACAGCGTAACCCACCGCATATTAAAAAATTGATGGTGCGTTACACGCGCGTTAACGCACCCTACGAAAGCTTATAAGTCATCTTCCGATAATCGAGCTATTTTCATAATTGATTTTAAAGTTCCAATTTTTAAGTCCTGATTGCGGTGTACAGGAATAGATAGAATTTTATCTTCATCCTCCTTTTCATAAATATGGTGACTACTGGTAATTTTTTTGAGTATCCAACCTTTTTTTTCGACAATTTTACAGAGTTTTTTCCCTGATATTGATTTCATACAGCAATTTCAATCACTTCTGACCTAGATTCAGGTTGTTTGCTTTCATTGGCAACTTCTAACCAGCCTTGTATGGCATCTTGGAGGTTATCGACAACTTCGTCCATACTATCTCCTTCTGTTATACAACCGGGCAGAGCGGGAACTTCAGCCCAGTAACCGCCTTCTTCGGCTGGATGAATAATAGCTTTGATTTTCATCAGGTTCAGAATTTTTGAAAACTTATATTAGGGGTCGAGAAGGTCGTCACCGACCTCCCCTCCCATTCAGAACCGTGCATGAGACTTTCACCTCACACGGCTCCTAGTTTGACTGTTCCCTTGTTAAGGATACAGCTTGACTTCCTTTGGTTAACCTTGTATTATCTAGTTTGACTTCTGATTTTGTCAAACCAGATGGATTTAGGCTTCCATCGGTTGCCGATTTATCATCGTGACAGTGGCGGTGTAGTAATTGAAGGTTTTTATATTCATCCTTTCCGCCTAGGCTGAGAGGATGAATGTGGTCAACTTCAATTAAATCCGATGGGGTAAAATACTGCCCACATCGGCTACACTTGCCTTGTTGCTTCTTAAGTAGTTTGGCTACTCTTGTCGGTGTGTCGATTGCTTGTCCTCGTCTGGTCGCCCAGTAAGTCCAATTTCCGTCGAATGGTGATGCGTCGGGGCGTACTAGGGTATGTCTGACAATTGGTGTCCAATTATGTTTCCATAGATAGAGACCGTCTTTGGTTTGAAATAGCCAAGATTCTTGTCTTTCTTTCCCATTGCTAAGTTTAACTGTACCCGGTTTAAAGTAGTTTCTCAGCTTTTCGTAGTCCGCTTTACCGCATCTTGATTCTGTCCATGCCCTTAACATTGACCAGATTGTGTAGTCTAGTTTATTGAAGGTATCTGTGGATACTACTCCTGAGTAGTAGTTAGCCCAACCTCTAATAATTGGGTTTAAGTGACTAATCAAGGCTGATTGAGGTGCTGTCTTGTGTTTTTTGATTACACCTTTAATCGCTTCTGTGTGGGCTTTAACTGCTTTTTGGCTAGGTTTAATATGTGTTAGAAATGTTTTGGGTATTCCTTTATTTATTTTCCCTGCTTTATATTTTCCTGCTGGGTATTGCCTAATATTGAATCCTAGAAAATCAAAGCCGGGTTCCTCCGTTTTCCCATTGTATTCAATGGGGTTAAGTGTATGACACACTCTGGTTTTTTCTGGTTTGAGTTCTAATCCTATCGGCTTTAACCATTCAGAAATAGCAGTTTGGCACTGTTCAATGATTTTGAGTGATGGGGAAATTACTACAAAATCATCGGCGTATCTTATTAAAACAGCTTGATTTCTTTTATCACTCTTTTTGGGGAATAGTGTTTCAATCAATCTTGCCATTCCATCCAGTGCGATGTTGGCAAGTAGTGGACTTATTACCCCTCCTTGAGGTGTCCCTGTTTCTGTTTCTTCAAATACGCCGTTGTCCAATACTCCTGCTTTAAGCCATTGTTTAATATCTCTTTTCAAGGAACTTGGACAATGAATTTTGGACAGTAAAAGGTCGTGATTAATTCGGTCAAAACATTTGGCAATATCAGCATCTAATACAAAGTAATTACCTTTATTGATGGTTGAGAATATCCTTGATATTGCGTCCTGGGCTGACCTTCCCGGTCGGAAACCATAGCTGGTTCCTTCCATTCTTGACTCCCATTCTGGTTCAAGAGCCGATTTAATCAACGCTTGTCTAGCTCTGTCTTTGATAGTTGGTATTCCTAATGGACGTTTTTCATCCCTGCCGGGTTTAGGAATCCATACCCTTCTTAACGGTTTTGCTTTCAGTGTTCCTTTGATTTCTTCGGTTAGATTTAGCCTTTGTTCTGGGGATACTGCTATCATTCCATCGACTCCTGCTGTTTTCTTTCCTTGATTGTCTTGGGTTACTTTGCGTACTGCTAATAGACGAGCGTAGTATGATTTCACTAATAGACGTTGCAACTTTCTAACCTTTGCACCCTGTCCCGATTTAGCCGCTTGGTATATCCTCTTTTGGAGCTTGAAAACATATCTTTGGATTTTACCCCAGTTGATAGTTTTCCATACATTCGTAGTCTTAGTGGTTTTCGGTTTCCCGAACCCTTTACCTTCTCTCGATTTCGTCATATAGACTCCTACTAGACTCTATCCTTACAATCAAACCGTAACCTGTTAGCATATCTTGACTGTTACCGTCAAGCGTTGGCTTTTGGTTACATCTCACACCCTTGAAGGCTTGCGCTTACACTTATTACTACTGAGTATTTCGACCGATACTCAGAGCCTAAAAGGGTTTATCACGTTCCGTTTATATGGGCATTCCATCTTTAGATTTGTCCTATCCACCGGGGTACTTTTAAAGGTCTGTGTGAGTGAGAGTAAGATTTCCTCACTATTCCCCTTATTCTTTTGAACGCAGTGTGTCAACCTATTTCACTGCTTATTAATTACGATGGTTCAGGTCAGACATTCGGCTCACGCCTAATCATGGATGGTTGGCAGTGGTCTCGATTCTGGTGTTAGGTAACACCTCGGAGCCTTCCGTTCCCCGCTTCAGTCCCAGAATTGTGATTTCTGAATCTGGGGGTGGCTATCGCCGTTACTCTCACCTTGTAAAGATTTATTACAAGTGTATTGACCTTGAGTTCCCTTGCCTAGTTTGGTATCGGATGATACTAAACGTCGGGACATATAAACAGTTATAAGGTTGGTCTGTGTTGACCTCTTAGATTCAGTCGGGGGACTGAAGACCTTACTAGGCGGTTATTTCAGGCATTTCAGCCCTATTTCATGCCTAAACGTTTCGCACCTCTTATTTTAATATGAATATGGAAGTTGGGTTTCCTTGGGTCAACCCAACCTTGTATCTTGAGAAGTAGGCAACCCGTCCCAACCTAGGTAAAAAATACCGCTTTGTAGCTTGGGTGCCTATATTCTGAAAAAGGGCGTGGACATCCAGTTCAACCGAGGTGCTTGACACCGTTGGGTAGCCACCGGAGCCACGCCGTCATCCCGAGGAGACAAGCTCGAACAATCGCCCTTAGGATTAACCTCGTCTTCGCAAGGACGAGTTACCAAAGGGACAAAATAACTTAACCCCAGCATAAACGATGACAGAAGAAAAAACATGGGTAGGGATCGATGTCAGTAAAGAGGTTCTAGATATCTACGTGTTGCCGCAAGGTCTGACCTTGCAACAACCCAACAGCGACGTTGGCGTTCAATCGCTGATTGAACAATTACATCCTCTCTCACCGAGTTTGGTGGTGGTGGAATCCAGGAATATTATCTCTTATCTTGACCAGATGGATTGACTTCCAGGGGTGACAAAACAAAGCGAGCAACTGGAACATCTCCCCCTAGATGTTAAGTCTGATTGCCTAGTCATTCTCAATAAGCACTGTTTATTGCGAATGACTGGGGGAACCCTGGAATTTTCGGCTTAGTTGCCGGCAGCTTGCCGCCAACTCACTCCTCTAGATAAGTATTTTGACTCAGGCATCTTCCTCTTTTGAGACGTTGTGACACTTAGGGTGCGGAATGTGGGCTAGATAGACAAAGCAGTATTGATTCCACAACAGAGTGGTATCTATTGCTAGATACAGTCTTTCCCCCTTCTCCTTCCAGGGAGCATCTCACCTTTGCAATAAGTAGAAATGCTTAATGAGATCAATAAAAAAGTTAAAAAAGGCAACCATTTAGATAAGCACAGCGATGACGAAGGACTTGCGGTACATTACAAGATTGCCAACTTGCACCAGTAATTTTAAGACGATGAGCAATTTGTTTAATTTTTGATTCGACGGAGCCAGAGCCAATGGAAATCCCCTCTGCCTGCAAATAACCATAATTGACAATTCGATGTTTATGCTTGTTTAAATAAGTAATAAAATTCTCAACTTGCGGCTCTGACCATCCTTCACAACAAGAGATAGCGGCGTCCACGTCCCCCTTCCTCAAGAAAACATTTTACCTCCTCAATTCGCTGGAATGACCCGCCAACTTTATAGAGGTTTTCAATTAAATGATACCAATCCAATATTTCAATTCTTTCCTGTTTCTCTCCGAGCTCACGAAATAAATTCCAGATACCATCATGTCCATCTCCTAAACAAATTAAAGGCTTGGCCAAAACTTGAGAATTAACCAAATCTAATAAAGCTGAGTTATCTTGAAAAAAAGCCGCTACCCCCAGTTGATGAAAACTCACTGCTTTATAATCACGCCAAATTAAGGCTTTTCCCTTGGCAGTTCTTAGTCGTACCTTACCGCCATCTAGGCTCATTTCTTCCACTTCCACTTCTGGGTTAGACGGTAATTCTTCAAAAGCATATCGATGTACGAGGCGTTGTTGGGTACTGTGAGAAACAGCAATCCCTGTCAATGATTTGATTTTCTGCGCCGATTTTTCGTAGGATTCATCGCCACTTAATAGCAAACAGTTCTTCTCTAACATTGGACTCATCTGAGTCCGAGACTTTATTTCTAATTTTTTCGCTTGTTTTTCTGTAATTGGTAATTCCCCCAAAATACTTTTCACTTTTCTCGTCCGACCGGCAGTTTCTTCTGTGCTTGTTTTGACAAAAAAATACCGATTTCTGGGTTAACATAATGAATCATTAAATCTCTGACTGTCTCCTCTATCTCTCCCAAGTTATTAAATTTCTTAATTTGGGATTGCTCATAGAGACATTGCCCTAACTCTTGACATAACTCTTTAATTCTTTTTTCATTTTCTGATAACATTGAATTATTCCTCCCATCGAGAGCTATTCTGAATTGTAAGTTATAACTATTATAATCTCATTTCTCTTTGTGATCAAGTTGAAGATTTTCTAGTTTTTGACTGCTATAAGTATTAATACTCATTGCATAAGTGAGATGCTCCCTCCTTCCAAGTCTCGATGGCTTTCAATATTAAGGGGATGTATATCTTTTCCACCGCTACTCTTCCATTCTGGCAAAAGCGATTCCACCGTCTCTGATAACTATTGGCTTGTTCGGCTCTGCTTTGTACAAAGGGTTCCCATCTGGCTTGATTGAGACTTTGACTACTGAGTAGGGCTGTCACCATCCAACTGAGGACGGTTAAATGTCTTTTATCCACAAATCGGCTTCCTTGTTCTAGATAGGAATAAACTTGGGAGAAGATTCTGTTCTCGGTTTTCATCTTGTAGGGATTCTTGCTTTTTCCCTATCTACCCAGATATTTTTCTTTTTGGCAACCCTTGTCTTGTCAGGTTTTGACCCACTTGTGTCCGTCAGTCAGATCCAGTTCTTTTTTATGTTTCAGATGGGCATCATTCAGACATTCATAAATAGCTGAAGAAAAGTCAGAAAAGTTCTCATAATATTTACCATATAAACATTTCTTTTTGACCAATTTCCACAGCCTTTCAATTAAATTTAGATTAGGTGAATAAGACGGCAGATAGAGCAGCTCTATTGACAAAGAAAGAGCCAATTCTTCAACAATTTTACATTTCTGATAGCGGGCATTATCTAAGACGAGAGTGATGGGAATTATTAGTCCTAAAGCAGCTATTTTTGACCGGAGTTCACAGACTTGAGTTGCCGTAATATAAGTGTCATTCGTAACCAGAATAACTTCATGAGTTATTGCATTTAATGCTCCTAAAACATTGAAGCGTTTACGCCCGCTCGGTGACTTAACAAAAAGTCTCTCAAAACACCAAACAAAACCGAGAAATGCTCCCATGACGAAGTGAGCGGCATCAACAAAAAAAACAGCCCTTTTTCCTTCTTTAGCCTCATTTAGTCTGGGTTCTAGCTTTTTTTCTTTGTAGTCCTCTTGTTCATCTGGGTCAGCTTTAGAAGGAAGAGAACCTACTTTTAAACATTTCATTCCCATTGATTTTAAAAATTTTCTCACTTGGGTAGGACTTCGTTTTATTCCCGTCAATTCTTCTATCCTAATATACAGCTTCATTTATTGTGGCTGGTGGATTTTTCTCGAAGTATTTTTTGAGGGTTTCTTTTTGAAACTCTAATTCACTTTTAGGGCGATAGAAGTTGATTTCTTTTAATTTTTCTATTCCGCCTTCTTGATAATCGCGAAGATAGGTTAATAAGGTATTTGGCGAGATTCCTGCTAACTGACAAATTTTTTGGTGCGGTATCTTTTGGCTTTTTAACCAGAGAACTTCCATCTTCAGTTGAACCCGGGGATGGGGATGATGAAATCTTTCATAATATAGTGAGTTCTTTTCTTCTTCCGTGAATTCTAGGTTAATCATGTTTTTAATGAGTGCTTTGCTTCTAATTATGACTCTTAAACTATATTATTGTCCTTGAGTAAAAAATGCAAGTTGTAGCCGTGCAAAGTATACCTTTTCTTTTATTCAGGAGTTTGAGGCTTTCACATAACAGTACTTGTCTTTGTATTGAAAAATGTGTCCGTCAGTCAGATCGGTATAGACCTCGTTTCCACACAGAAACCAGAAGAGCCACGCGCCTTATGAACAACTCCCGCCAGCCAACGTCAACCAATTTTCAAATAACTCAAACCACGCCGAAAATGAGCATCAACCTGACGGCGAGAGCCAGATTGTTGAACCGCCATGCCAGTTAAAGTAGCAAAGAGAATAGAAATGGCAACAATGAGATAGAGACGTTCTAAACAAGCAGCAGAGCGAACACGAGAATGTTCCCAGTCAAAAACGCCCGATTTACTGCCCTTGAAAGAGATGTTCAATGGGAAAACGAAGACCATACTGCCAGAAGGTGTCAAGGGTAGGAGGTTCATCGCTCAGAATTGCCCAATTATCCTTAACCCCTGGAACAGAGGCTAAAGCAAGATGAGCAGTGATTCTAGCCTCCTGCCAGACTTGAACGTTGCGATCAAAGCAGGCTTGCCGTTTGGGAGGATAGAGTTCTCTGACCTCATAGCCAAAACCCCGACGGCGAACACCGTAAATGAGGGTATCGCAAGGTAAGCGAAGACACCAATGCCAAGTATTTTTCCTGAGCCATTGAATTAATTGCTGATTGGCAAAGCCTCGGTCGGCTAACAGCATGACATTCTCAAAGCCCTGAAGATAGCCTTTGGCTCTGTCCAACAAGGGTTCGTATTTCTCAAAAGCTAGGCTGGCACTACCATGTTCTAATCCCATCCACATCAAGGGGACGGCTCTCCCCCCGCAGACCACCGCTAGATAGACAAAGCAGTATTGATTCCACAACAGAGTGGTATCTATTGCTAGATACAGTCTTTCCCCCTTCTCCTTCCAAGTCTCGATGGCTTTCAATATTAAGGGGATGTATATCTTTTCCACCGCTACTCTTCCATTCTGGCAAAAGCGATTCCACCGTCTCTGATAACTATTGGCTTGTTCGGCTCTGCTTTGTACAAAGGGTTCCCATCTGGCTTGATTGAGACTTTGACTACTGAGTAGGGCTGTCACCATCCAACTGAGGACGGTTAAATGTCTTTTATCCACAAATCGGCTTCCTTGTTCTAGATAGGAATAAACTTGGGAGAAGATTCTGTTCTCGGTTTTCATCTTGTAGGGATTCTTGCTTTTTCCCTATCTACCCAGATATTTTTCTTTTTGGCAACCCTTGTCTTGTCAGGTTTTGACCCACTTGTGTCCGTCAGTCAGCTATACCGATAGTTTCTTCCGCAAAATAGTCCTAAAAGTTTTGCCCAATAAGCACTTCAGGGTTCCATAAGCAAAAATTATCACACAAAGTCGAGAAGAGCCGAGGTCTATTAAAAGGTCGGGGATTATCTTTGATTTCTCTTGGTCAAAAATTAGAGTTTTCAATAAGTCCCCGATTGATGTTCTTAACAGTAAATCGCTTATTTTAAGAGCGATTTAGTCTTTGTTGCCTGTGCCTTTTTTGTTGCTAAATTGTTACAAAACTAAATAAAAAAAGTTCAAGGGGTGACAGAGGGGCTACAAGCTAGATAGAGCGGGGGGTCTAGCCAAACGACCCCCTAAAGAAATAGAGTGGTTAGGACAACCACTCAAAATTAATTTGGCTCTTCTAGGTTCTGTGTGAGCATGGTATAATAGTAACACAGAACAGGAGGTGGGTTATGTGGATAAATTTTGATCAACTCCTCGATTTACCAAATGTAACAGTGGTCAATTATCAAAAAATTGCTCAGACAATTTTCCTAAAGCTTGCTCTTTTAAATGAAACAATTGAATGTCCGAATTGCCATCAAACCTTAGACAGAATCAATCAGACAGAGTATAATCTAGTCAGAGACTTGTCAATATTAGGTAATCCAGTATATTTAGAAGTACCACGCCGTCAGTTTCATTGTCAAAAGTGCCAAAAGTATATCAGCGAAAGACTGAGTTTTATGAGATTAAGACAGCATCATACAATTCGCTATGAATCGATGATTTATGAGAGAGTAAAAAATTGTAGCATCGAAGAAATAAGTCGAGAAGAAGGGTTAGGATGGTCAGAAGTTGAGTTAATATTTAATCACTGTGCTAAAGAACTAGAAAAGGAAGAGTGGGAAGCACCAGAACGAATAAGCTTAGATGAATTTAGTAACTTAAAAGGACATAAAGATTTCATCACAACGGTCGTAGATATGGACAAGAAAATTTTACTAGATGTGATTAAAGGACATAAGCAAGAAGAATTAATGGAAGCCTTAAAAGCACAGCCAGACGCAGTTCGGGAGAAAGTGAAAGAAGTGAGCGTCGATATGTGGTCAGGATTTACAGCAGTGATCAAGGAATTATTTCCCAATGCTAAAATCATCTATGACCGTTTTCATGTAATGGCTATCATCAATGACGAGCTTAATAAATTGAGAAAGTTAATGGGGGTGCATGAAAAAGGATTACCTCATTTATTATGGAAGAATAAAGAGGACTTAAAGGACGAGCAAAAACAACAACTAGAAGTTATTCTGAAAGAACATCCATGCTTAGGAATAGCCTGGGAAATGAAAGAAGAAATTAGACAAATTTATCAAAGTAGTAGAACGTTCAGAGGTGCTGAGAGAAAATTGGAAAAATGGATAAGAATAGGCGGGATATTATATGAAAGTAGTGCCAGGATGATCCAGAAGCATTTGCCAGGTATTTGTAATTACTTTGAAAATCAGACAACCAACGGATTAATTGAGGGAATGAATACCAAAATAAAGCTTATTAAAAGAATGAGTTATGGATTTACCAATTTTGAACATCTTCGACTTAAGCTGTTTGCTTGCTTTAATTCATAACAAAAATTAACACACGAAAACCAGAAGAGCCTGGATTGGTCGCAACGCGCTCGCTGCGCGAGAACGCTCACAAGTCTAATTGACACCTCCTTTTTCAGTCAACCGCACTGGCCTCCAAGATTTTTACCATGAAATTATCATCCATGCTCGCCCTATAACGTTTCATTTTCAGACTCATTTTCGAGGGCTCCTGCTTCAACAAATTCACACTTAAACGGCGCAACAGACCTAGGTTTTCCGCTCCATGCCCCAGACGAACCCGACTGGCATCTTCATTAAAGGTAACATCGAGTACCCAATGGAGACTATTTTCAATACTCCAATGTCCGCGAATCACCTCGGCGTGTTTTTGGGCATCCGCTGCTAAACTACTGATGAAGAAGCGAATTTCTGTAGTAGTTTTATTCCATAATTGGCGGACACTGCGAACCATGACTACGGTGGTTAGGCCAGGCCACAGACTCTGCCGATGCAGGGGCGGTAATTGGGACACCGGCACCACCCAAATTTGACGGGTTTCGATCCGGTGATGCCCCGACTCCACCTTTTCGTGGTAGCTGTATTCAATCCCTTGCCAATCCCCGGCTATAGCTTGGTCAAACCAGCCTTCTACTTGTTGAAAGAGCTTGCCCTGATTGCCTTTGAGGGCTAAGACGTCATCTCCGCCCCCAGACTTGATTTGTTGGGCAATTTCCGTCTGGGTTCCCATGGCATCCAAAGTGACTATCGCTCCCTTGAGATTGAGCAATTGCACTTCTGAGCGGCACGGCGGTAATTTCATTGGATTTACTGTCCACTTTTTCTTGGGCTAAGACTAACCCATGTTCGCTACTCCAAGCACTTACTGTGTGCAAAGCCTTTAGTTTCTTTTCACGGTCATAGGAACCCTTGGCGGTTTTCCCATCTATGTGGATTAGTTCTAGGTTCAATTTTTCGGTGATTTCCCCGATCCACCCTAGGAATCCCGACCTTAATTGCTCGGGTTCTAGCATTCCTAAGACTCGACCCAAGGTGTCGTGGGAAGGTATCCCATTGGGTAATTCCAAAAAGGTTTTCAACCAGGATTGTTTGGCTTTTCCGTAGGCTTCTATGGCGACAAACCCGTCGGCACCCGCTAAGACCGCCAAAATGGCTAGGGCAATTAGGGATACCAGGCTGTGATTGCGTCCCCTGTCCGCTCTGGGGTCTTCTAGGTGCTGAAAATGTTTCAAGACACTCTTTCTTAAAAGTTTTGCCTCTCGCTCTTGCTTGGGGTTCAAGACTAGGGGACCAAATCCTTCTGCCATACTCAACCACTAAAATACAGGATTTTTCACTTCCTCTCAGATTAACTCAGGCCAGTTCGTCGTCACCAAATTAACAGTTAGGGATTTTTGTCTGTTACCATCTATACAAAACGACGCGCGATTACCCTGGTTATAACCATATTTTCCCAGTTCACAACCATTTCCTTCTAGGTAGGTAGAAGTGACATCATACAAGACTAATGTTCCTGATTCTAAGTGTTTAATTGCTAGGTGCTTCTCAATTTTCTCTTGTTTTTCTAATAACCAATCTAAGGCGTTATATAATTCGTCTTCATCGGCTTTCTCTAAGTCTAACAATTGTCCTAAACTCTGACTGCAAGTTTCGCTATTAAACCCTCTCGCTGTGGCTAATTTCGATTTAGGATTGATGATTCTTGCCACAATCATTGCCACCACTACGTTTCTGATTCGTGAGGATTTTTCACTGATTATTTTATCTAAACCTAATTTTTTAATCGTCTCTAAAATAGCCATCACATGACCATGAGGAAGACTTCTAATCACTTCAAAATGATTGGGAATGCCTTCATTCATGGACAGTGTTGCCCCTTTAAGAGCCAGTTTCAGATTGTCGATAATATCATCGGGTAATTTTGAGAGATTGGCCAGGGTTCTTTTTTTGACTTGATCTCCTTCTCGGTAGGATTCTCGAAGAAGAACAGCGGGGGGAGAATTACGGTTAGGAACTTTGGTTCTTCGGTTTTTGTTATGCAATGGACGGGGGTTATAAGGGATGGAACCCTTATATAGAAAGGCATTTGGCGATTTTTGTCAATTATTTTTGATCTAGAGCGAACTAATCAATTAAGTCTCTTGCCAGATAAGGATTTAGTCGATTTATGCCCCCCTATCGAACCATAACAAGTAACGAAGAGCCGGAACTTTTTCTATATACATGACCACTATTTTAGCAAATGGAGAGAATTCTTGTCCATTAAGAAATGTTACAAATTACATGGGTACATTAAGAAAAGTTAAGGGGGTGCATCCATTGATGGATAAGGGTTTTCAGCTATTATGGTATATATGTATGGGGGAAGTTCAGGTATAGTAAGACTTTTAGCGATTACTAAGAATTATGAAGTGTCACACTCTAGTCAGCGATCGCCAGCTTAATGAGAGTTTATCTCAATAATTTGGTATCAGAGCTATCAGATTTTTAGGGCTAATTGTGCATCTGCTGGGCAAACAAATTAGCCTGTAATTCAGAGCCGGCAATCGTTTTGACGATTTAGATAAAATTTTCAATGTGACACTTTAGGGTGCGGAATGTGGGTAAAAAGATTGTATCCGTCAATAACATCTTGACAGACCACTTAGTTTGATGATCTAAAATTTGAGTGTTGTTGCATCAACTTAAGGTAGAACATTCATTCTTGTATTTTGTGATTGCGATCGCTAATTGAACGTGAAGTTTATGACTGGCTTTAAAAGCCATGTAATGAGCGGTGGGAATAGTTCCCAGTAAACTCAAATCACCAATTAAGTCCAATAATTTATGTCTTGCTGGCTCATTATCAAAGCGTAAAGGAGGATTTAACCATTGATTTTGATCGCAGACTAAAGCATTTTCTAAACTGCCTCCTTTAATTAAACCAGCCTTTTGTAAATATTCAATTTGATCGGCAAAACCGAAAGTCCGGGCTGATGCGATCGCTTGACTAAAACTTTCCCGATCAGGACTCCAACTATACCATTGATTACCGATCGGTTTATAGGTAAAATCGATGCCGTAGGTAAAACGTAATTCAGGGGAAGGAATCGCCGCCACAAAAGCATCTCCTTCGTACAACCAAATCGGTTGAGAAATAGTTAAATCTGATGGAGAAAAAGAGTTATCTAAACCAGCATTTTCGATCGCTTCTACCCAGATTTTGGCCGAACCATCAAGGAGGGGAATTTCCGCACCATCCACCTCAATGCGAGCATCCTCTACCCCCAAAGCGGTTAAGGCTGCCAATAAATGCTCAACGGTTCTAACCTTTGCTTCTCCTCGTCTCAATTCCGTTGATAAAGTTGTTTGGTAAACCGAAGAAACTAGAGCGGGAATAATCGGTTGATTGGCTAAATCTCTGCGGACAAAATAACGTCCTTCCCCCGGATTTGCCCCACAGACGCGCACCCTTGTTATCTCCCCCGAATGCAGTCCAATTCCCGATAATTCAAATTGTTTAGCGATAGTAGAAACCATAATTATTAAGTAATAAAGCTTTGATCCGTGAACAGCAAAAATAACTAAATTTATCGATAACTGATAACTGATAACTGATAACTGATTAGAATCGTTCCCCGATACCGAAATGGAGACGAGAACCACCATCGACATTAAAACCGAAGTCAACCCGAATTTGGCCGACGGGAGATTGTACCCGAACACCCAAACCGTAACCGAGACCGATACCGGGTAAATCCCGAACAATCCCGGGTTGACCGGGGACATCGCCTTGGGAACCAATAGTAGTGCCGAAATCGACAAATAACGCCCCCCCGATAATTGCGACAATGGGAAAACGATATTCGGCCGTCGCTTGGAAATAACTGCGACCGCTACCCACTTCTCCCTCGGCGTAACCCCGTACAGAGTTACTACCCCCCACAATAAAAGCATCGTAGGGGGGTAAATCGCCTAATACTGTCCCTGCTTGCACATTAAAAGCGAGGGATTGCTGACCTTTAAAAATATCGGTTTCAAAGAGATTAAAGGAATTAATAAACCGAACGGGGATAAAGTAACTATAACTACCCCGAACACGAGTGCCGAAAATACTGCCAGAACCGACCGGAATAGTTTGTTCTAAACCTAGACGCAGGAAAGAGCCACTGGTGGGCTGCAGGGGATTGTCGCGAAAATCTCGAATAGCGCCAATATTTAGGGAAAGTAGATCATCGATCCCAGAGGAACTAAAAGCCAGTTGTTGACTGCCAAAACCATTGAGAGGTGCAGACAGGGGGGAGATGTCACCATTGGCATTTTGCACCTGTACCTGTTGATAGTTAAAGCCTAGGGAAACCACCCATTTTGGTTTCGTAAACACATCGGGGGCCAAAGGACGGACAAAAGTAATACCACCACCCGTCCGGACGATACGGGGACTATCATTATCGTTAAGCGTCCGAATCGAGGAATTCTCCCCATCATAAACCAGAGAAATCGACTGTCGCCGGAAAACGTTCACCGTGTAGGAAGTGCGGAAATTATCCTTGGCAATCCAAGGATCGGAAAAACTCAGATCAAATAAAAATTCCCGTTCCCCTAACTGGACTTCTGCCCCTAAAGTTTGATTATTACCGCCAAAATTGCGCTGTTGATAGCTTACAGTGCCGAATAAGCCCGCATTCGAGCTAATACCACCCCCAGCAGCCAGGGAACCAGTATTACCTTCCACCACATCGACGTTAACAATCACCTCCCTTGGGTCGCTGCCGGGGGAAAAAGACAGACGCACATCCTCGAATAAACCGAGACCGAAAACACGCTGTAAATCCTGTTGGGCGGTATTGCGGTTGAAAATATCCCCCGCTTTTAGGCGCATTTCCCTAGTAATGATAAATTCTCTGGTTTTACCCTTGACTGGTTCCTGTTCGACGTTAAAGTAGCGTACTTGAATTTTTTCGATTAAACCTTCGGAAATGACCAAAATCACCCTACCATCGGGAGTGACTTGCGGCGCACCGATTACCTGGGCCAGATCATAGCCGTTTTTACTGTACCAGTCATTGATTTTTTTTACCCCCGCCTGTAATTCCCGTAAATTCAGGGTTTTGCCGTATTGACTAGCGAAAATTTCCTCGACCACCCCGGCAGGTAAAATCGATTTGTCCATGGTTTCCGGGGCAATTTGAATCTGTACACCCTGAAAAACGGGGTTAGGTTGCACCTCAAAGGTGACTCGCACCCCTAGGGGCGTATCTTGGGGAACTGCCCGCACATCGGCAAAAAAGCCCGTGGCAAAAACGGCGTTAATATCTTCTTGTAATTGCGATCGAGTCGTGCTTCGTCCTGGTCGGGTGCGAATGGTATTATAAACTAGATTTTCTAATTCTCGATCGGACCCCTGTACTACCACTTCGGACACCAAAACTCGCGACTCCTCCGCCGGCACCGGTGGGGCTGTTGTGGGAGTTTCTGCAGGGCTTGGGGTTTCCGTCGGGGTTTCCGTCGGTGCTGCCACGGGTGGCGTAGTTTCTCCCGTCGCAGGAGGCGACTGTACTATCTGCTCGATGCGGGGAAAAACCATTTCTTGCGGTTCTTCTTCGGCCATTACCGTCCCGTGAAATAATCCGAAAATAGCCAGCAGCAGAGCCAGCGAGGAATATCGCCCCGAAAAATTGAGATTTTTAAGCACTTCCACACACCCAGTAACACCATTATGGTTTTTTTGTTTTCTCTGCCCGAGAAATTTAACGAACGTTAAAACTCTAGCAGATTGCTTACTCTCAGTAAATCCCAGCTTGACCGGTGACTCAAGAGATACTGCATCAGGTCTGATATGGGTCAGCCGTCAGCATTAAGTTTTTATCTTGCCATATCTTAGCTTTTTCTGGTTTGGCTCTATTCCAATTCACCCTCTGGGATTATTGCCAACTCGGTTGGCGCACAATTAAATACATATCTTCCTAACTCACCAAAATTAAAAACAATTAAGTTTATTCTTGTGGGAATCCCCCAGCTTTTTACATCCGGGCAGATGTCAACGTCTCGTTTTTAATAACTGTACCAGTTGCGAGACCTGTTGGCGATTGAACATTTGCAGCAGGGTACTAGCTACTAATTCCGGTTCTAGGGTAATTAGGATTTGTGGTAATTTGGCGGCGGCTAATAATTGCAATTCCTGACTGACGGTGATTTCTTCCCCTCGACCCCATTCTAGTAAATCACCGGCTTGTTTTAATTCTTTAATAATAACCGGGGCGAGAGTGCGGTAGGAATGTTTGGGGTTAGCCAGGGCTGATTCGGCATTTTCAACTAAATATTGCCACTTTTGCTGTTCTGAAGCCAATTGAGACAGAGATAAAGTTAACTTTTGTAATTGCTGACGGGAAGCACTGGTTTCTTCCTGTTTGAACAGTTGTAACATCTGTTTGAGGATATCTCTGACGCGGATGGAGATAGAAGACGCTGTCGCAACAGCTGGGGTAAATTTTTGGGGGTCGAGAAGATAGTTAAGATGGGCCTGTAATTCGGCAAAAGTTGGTTCACCTTTTTTAAGGATAGCGTTAGCTTCCTCGGCTTGCAAACCTAATGGACCGGACAGCTTATCGATCAATATCTGAAGCAGATCATAACCCTTGAGGAACAAAGATTCTAATTTTTTATCCACTTGTATGGGATTTTCTTTCAGTATTTTAAAAGCATCCTCAAGACGGTGAGCAGTTTTTTGGATACTGCCATAACCTAACATGGCCGCTCCCCCCTTAATGGAATGGGCGGCACGAAACATCTCGTTCATCTGTTCAGTATTGTTCACGAGATTGCCTAAGTCTAAAATCCCCTGTTCCAAAGTTTCCAGGTGTTCTTTGGCTTCTTCGATGAAATAGCCGAGAATTTTCTGAGCGTTAGCGGAGTCCAAGGTCTTATCCCCCTTATCACGATGCTGTCTAGTCCTAGATTGCCCAGTTTTTCAGCAGCAATTCCAAATTCAAACGGTAGTGTAGGATACAGAATTGATTTCGCTTCTGTCCCTCAAAATAGAGTGAACGAGTTGCCCATTGGGTTTTGCAGGAATGGAAGTCCAAGATTTGAGTTTTATAGGGATGCTGAGCTACTTCCACAGGGCTATCGCTGGCATGGTTGACCCGCGCAGTGCTAGCAATGCTACTCGCTACAGTCTAAAAGACGCGGTCTTGGGGGCATTTGCTAGCTTCTTTATGCAAAATGAATCCTTTCTAGAATATCAGCGTCAATTGAATAGTCGTTGTGGACGAGATAATGCTCAAAGTCTGTTTGGTCTGGTTAATATCCCGACCATAGAACAGATAAAGAATATTCTCGATAGAATAGCCGCAAAGCCTCTTTTTTCACCGTTCAAATGGATTTATCAAGGTCTGAGAGAACAAGGCTATTTGAGGCTGTTTACAGCCTTGGATGGCAACTTACTCGTCGCCCTAGATGGGACTCAGTACTATGATTCAGAGAAAATTAGTTGTCCTTGTTGCTCAACCCGCACCTCGAAACAGGGGAAGGTAACTTATCACCATCAAGCTATTTTGCCTGTAATTGTCTCTCCTGACCAAAAATCGGTCATTTCCTTGCCACCAGAATTTATCACTCCTCAAGATGGCAGTGAGAAACAAGACTGTGAGCAAAACGCGGCAAAACGCTGGATAGCGAGCCATGCGTCCTGGTTTGAAGGCCAGCCCATCACCCTCTTAGGCGACGACCTCTATAGTCGCCAACCGATGGCTGAATATTGTTTGGAACACCATTTCAACTTTATCTTTGTCTGTTTACCGTCCTCCCATCCGACTCTCTATGAGTGGGTTTCTTTCCTGGAGGCTAATCAAGAAGTCAAAACCACTCAACAGCGACGTTGGAATGGGCGATACTTTGAAATTTGGGACTATCGTTATCTCAATCAAGTCCCCCTGCGCGAACAACAACCCGCCTTACTGGTCAATTGGTGTGAGGTGACCGTTAAGCGCGAGTCGGATGGTCAACTTCTCTATCGCAATAGCTGGATTACTAACCACGACCTGACTCCCCAACGGGTCATTCTGGTCTGCGCTGCTGGACGGAGCCGTTGGCGAACCGAAAATGAGAATCACAATGTGCTCAAAACTCGGGGCTATCATTTGGAGCATAATTTTGGACATGGTCAGCAACATTTGTCCTCTTTTCTGTTGACCCTCAATCTCCTGGCTTTCTTATTTCATACTGTTCTGCATCTAGTCGATGAACGCTATCAACGGGCTCGGATGCAAAGGGGGACTCGCAGAGGCTTTTTTAACGATGTTCTTTGCTTAACCAAGTATCTGCTGTTTGAAGGCTGGCACCACCTTTTAGACTTTATGCTCGATGAGGCCATCCCTGTTACTCGCGTTAATTCTTCTTGATTTTGGATGGGGAGCTACAGGGCAAAAGCGTTTTGTATTCTGTATTCCTTGCTACATTCTGAATTTGGAATTGCTGGTTTTTCAGGAAATATATCAGTTATGGGGCAATGGCTAGGAAAACTGGCCCAGACGGACACAAGCTAAGTTCAAAAGCCTGCCCACAAGGGTTCTCAGCTTCTCTTGCTTAAAATAGATCGATACAACGGCAGGCAAAAAGCTAAGAAAAGAATCGGGGATGGGAGCAAGCTGACTAGAAATTATTCTTGATAAGAGGAAACTGAGTTGTTGACTATACTTTGCACGGCTACAACTTGCATTTTTTACTCAAGGACAATAATATAGTTTAAGAGTCATAATTAGAAGCAAAGCACTCATTAAAAACATGATTAACCTAGAATTCACGGAAGAAGAAAAGAACTCACTGTATTATGAAAGATTTCATCATCCTCATCCCCAGGTTCAACTGAAGATGGAAGTTCTCTGGTTAAAAAGCCAAAAGATACCGCACCAAAAAATTTGTCAGTTAGCAGGAATCTCGCCAAATACCTTATCAACCTATCTTCGAGATTATGAAGAAGGCGGAATAGAAAAATTAAAATAAATCAACTTCTATCGCCCTAAAAGTGAATTAGAGTCTCAAAAAGAAACCCTCAAAAAATATTTCGAGAAAAATCCACCAGCCACAATAAATGAAGCTGTATATAGGATAGAAGAATTGACGGGAATAAAACGAAGTCCTACCCAAGTGAGAAAATTTTTAAAATCAATGGGAATGAAATGTTTAAAAGTAGGTTCTCTTCCTTCTAAAGCTGACCCAGATGAACAAGAGGACTACAAAGAAAAAAAGCTAGAACCCAGACTAAATGAGGCAAAAGAAGGAAAAAGGGCTGTTTTTTTTGTTGATGCCGCTCACTTCGTCATGGGAGCATTTCTCGGTTTTGTTTGGTGTTTTGAGAGACTTTTTGTTAAGTCACCGAGCGGGCGTAAACGCTTCAATGTTTTAGGAGCATTAAATGCAATAACTCATGAAGTTATTCTGGTAACATATGAAACTTATATTACGGCAACTCAAGTCTGTGAACTCCGGTCAAAAATAGCTGCTTTAGGACTAATGATTCCCATCACTCTAGTCTTAGATAATGCCCGCTATCAAAAATGTAAAATTGTTGAAGAATTGGCTCTTTCTTTGTCAATAGAGCTGCTCTATCTGCCGTCTTATTCACCTAATCTAAATTTAATTGAAAGGCTGTGGAAATTGGTCAAAAAGAAATGTTTATATGGTAAATATTATGAGAACTTTTCTGACTTTTATTCAGCTATTTATGAATGTCTGAATGATGCCCATTTGAAACATAAAAAAGAACTGGATTCCTTGCTGACTCTACGATTTCAGAAGTTTAATAAATCTCAGATTATGAACGTCTAAAGTATAATTCATAATTCCCTCTCCCTGATTAATAACGGATGCGAGGATCAATGTAAGCATTGATTAGATCGATAAAAATACTGGCAAAAACCACTATTGTCGCAAAAAAAGCCATTAATCCCTGCACTGTTGGGTAATCCCGCAGAGAAATCGCTCGATATAACTGATTTCCCAAACCCGGCCAAGAAAAAGTAACTTCCGTCAAGACTGCACCCCCTAAAAGAGCCGCAAAAGTTAATCCTAAGACAGTAATTACGGGAATTAGGGCATTTTTCAGCGCATGGGCGATCATAATCGTTTTTTCTGGTATTCCTCTCGCTTTGGCCGCATCTACATAGTCCGCTTGCAAAGTTTGTTTCAGATTAACTCGCACCATCCGTTCAAAAATCCCACTCAAGAGAATGCCGAGAGTAAAACTAGGTAAGGCTAGATAATACAAAGCTGTGGGCAACTTATCTAGTTGTAGAGTCATCAGACTATCAAGGGTGTATAAACCTGTAATTGTCTGGGGTGGAGTCTCACTCAAAGGAAAACGAGTCCCCAAGGGAAACCAGCGCAACTGTACCGCAAAAATTAGCTGTAAGAGCATTCCCACCCAAAAAATCGGCAAGGAATAGGTTATCAGTCCAAATAAACGTCCCCCCGCATCTAAGGGAGTATTCGGACGGGAAGCGGTGATAATTCCCAATCCGACTCCCACTATCACCGCAATTAGCATTCCATAAAAAGTTAGTTCCACCGTCGCTGGAAAATGTTTAGCGATAATCTCCCATACCGTCACCCCCTTACTGGTTAAAGAGTCTCCTAAGTTGAGACGCATTAGGTGAAAAATATAGTCTAGGTACTGGAAAAATAGGGGTTTATTCAGTCCTAACTGTTCTCTTAGGGCATTTTTGGCACTTTCGGGAGCGCGGTTGCCTAAAATCGCATCCGTGGGATCACCAGGGGCCACACGCATCAGTAGAAAAACCACCGTCACGATCGTCCATAACATCAAGGGAGCTAGGAGTAAACGCACCAGTAAATAGGATTGTAAAGCAGCGCGGCGAGACATGAGGGCTTTCCGATCAGAAAATAGATTCTCAAGGAACCATACCCCAAAATCGACCCAGCGATCGAGAAAAAATTAAGCTGAGGGAATATTTAGTACAAGTAAACTAAATTAGCTGCACCGACAGTTCTGAGCAAGGGACTACCAAAAACCCCTAAAGGCTGAAAGGCTTACGGAGCAAGGGATAGAAAAAAGATCAAAAAATTTTGCCAAAAGGGGTTGACAAACTTAGGGAAGTTAGATACATTGGTAAATGCGCGGTTGAAGCGAAGCGAAAGCGAAGCGAAACAAACGACGCTGGAACCTAGACAAAACAATAGTTTGAAAGCCAAGCAAAAAAAGCCTCGTTTAGAAGCAATTCTATAACAAAAAAGTCAAACCCGCAAGGGGGAGACGAAAAAAAGTCAAAAGAATCAAACGATTCATCATGGAGAGTTTGATCCTGGCTCAGGATGAACGCTGGCGGCGTGCCTAACACATGCAAGTCGAACGGGAATCTTCGGATTCTAGTGGCGGACGGGTGAGTAACGCGTAAGAATCTAACTTCAGGACGGGGACAACAGTTGGAAACGACTGCTAATACCCGATGTGCCGCAAGGTGAAACCTAATTGGCCTGGAGAAGAGCTTGCGTCTGATTAGCTAGTTGGTGGGGTAAGAGCCTACCAAGGCGACGATCAGTAGCTGGTCTGAGAGGATGAGCAGCCACACTGGGACTGAGACACGGCCCAGACTCCTACGGGAGGCAGCAGTGGGGAATTTTCCGCAATGGGCGAAAGCCTGACGGAGCAACGCCGCGTGAGGGAGGAAGGTCTTTGGATTGTAAACCTCTTTTCTCAAGGAAGAAGTTCTGACGGTACTTGAGGAATCAGCCTCGGCTAACTCCGTGCCAGCAGCCGCGGTAATACGGGGGAGGCAAGCGTTATCCGGAATTATTGGGCGTAAAGCGTCCGCAGGTGGTCAGCCAAGTCTGCCGTCAAATCAGGTTGCTTAACGACCTAAAGGCGGTGGAAACTGGCAGACTAGAGAGCAGTAGGGGTAGCAGGAATTCCCAGTGTAGCGGTGAAATGCGTAGAGATTGGGAAGAACATCGGTGGCGAAAGCGTGCTACTGGGCTGTATCTGACACTCAGGGACGAAAGCTAGGGGAGCGAAAGGGATTAGATACCCCTGTAGTCCTAGCCGTAAACGATGGATACTAGGCGTGGCTTGTATCGACCCGAGCCGTGCCGAAGCTAACGCGTTAAGTATCCCGCCTGGGGAGTACGCACGCAAGTGTGAAACTCAAAGGAATTGACGGGGGCCCGCACAAGCGGTGGAGTATGTGGTTTAATTCGATGCAACGCGAAGAACCTTACCAAGACTTGACATGTCGCGAACCCTGGTGAAAGCTGGGGGTGCCTTCGGGAGCGCGAACACAGGTGGTGCATGGCTGTCGTCAGCTCGTGTCGTGAGATGTTGGGTTAAGTCCCGCAACGAGCGCAACCCTCGTTCTTAGTTGCCAGCATTAAGTTGGGGACTCTAAGGAGACTGCCGGTGACAAACCGGAGGAAGGTGGGGATGACGTCAAGTCAGCATGCCCCTTACGTCTTGGGCGACACACGTACTACAATGGTCGGGACAAAGGGCAGCGAACTCGCGAGAGCCAGCGAATCCCAGCAAACCCGGCCTCAGTTCAGATTGCAGGCTGCAACTCGCCTGCATGAAGGAGGAATCGCTAGTAATCGCCGGTCAGCATACGGCGGTGAATTCGTTCCCGGGCCTTGTACACACCGCCCGTCACACCATGGAAGCTGGTCACGCCCGAAGTCATTACCTCAACCGCAAGGAGGGGGATGCCTAAGGCAGGGCTAGTGACTGGGGTGAAGTCGTAACAAGGTAGCCGTACCGGAAGGTGTGGCTGGATCACCTCCTTAAAGGGAGACCTAATTCCGGTGGGAGACGAAAAAAAAGTAGTCCCAACCAAGAATCAATCCCAAAAGGTCGGAGCGAGGCGAAATTGGCTTTCAAACTAGGTTCTGGGTTCACACAAGACCTGAATCAGGAACAAGGGCTATTAGCTCAGGTGGTTAGAGCGCACCCCTGATAAGGGTGAGGTCCCTGGTTCGAGTCCAGGATGGCCCACCTGCACAGGTGGCAAAAACAAAGAAAAAAAGCTCCGAATCAGCACCTTATCTTACTTATACAGTAAGAGAGAATGCTGGCTCTGAGTTCAGAGTCCAGAGGAACCTTGAAAACTGCATAGAGCTAGGTGAAAAAGCCAAAAAAGAAGACCGCAAGGTCAAGCTAATAAGGGCTAACGGTGGATACCTAGGCACACGGAAGCGAAGAAGGACGTAGTTACCGACGAAACGCTTCGGGGAGCGGGAAGCAAGCATTGATCCGAAGATATCCGAATGGGGCAACCCTAAACACGACCACCTGAATACATAGGGTGGAGCGAGCCAACCTGGTGAACTGAAACATCTTAGTAGCCAGAGGAAAAGAAAGCAACAGCGATTCCCCCAGTAGCGGCGAGCGAAAAGGGAACAGCCTAAACCAAGTTCTTCGGAACTTGGGGTCGTGGGACAGTAACAAAAGACTGGGAAATTTAGACGAAGCGGCTGAAAACCGCACCAGAGAAGGTGAAAGTCCTGTAGTCGAAAAAGGAACCAGCTTAACTGCATCCCGAGTAGCATGGGGCACGTGAAATCCCGTGTGAATCTGCCTCGACCACGAGGTAAGGCTAAATATTCCCGTGTGACCGATAGAGAAACAGTACCGCGAGGGAAAGGTGAAAAGAACCCCGGAAGGGGAGTGAAATAGAACATGAAACCGTTAGCCTACAAGCAATGGGAGGACGATTGAACGTCTGACCGTGTGCCTGTTGAAGAATGAGCCGGCGACTTACAGGTTATGGCAGGTGAAGGGGGAAGACCCCACAGCCCCAGCGAAAGCGAGTCTGAACAGGGCGAAAAGTCATAATTTGTAGACCCGAACCCGGGTGATCTAACCATGGCCAGGATGAAGCTTGGGTAAAACCAAGTGGAGGTCCGAACCGACTAATGTTGAAAAATTAGCGGATGAGCTGTGGTTAGGGGTGAAATGCCAATCGAACTCGGAGCTAGCTGGTTCTCCCCGAAATGTGTTGAGGCGCAGCGGTAGTGGAAGTTTAGTCGGGGTAAAGCACTGTTTCGCCGCGGGCTGGGAGACCGGTACCAAGGCGAGGCAAACTCTGAATACGGCTAAAAAAACTACCAGTGAGACGGTGGGGGATAAGCTTCATCGTCAAGAGGGAAACAGCCCAGACCACCAGCTAAGGTCCCCAAATGATAACTAAGTGAGAAAGGAGGTGGGAGTGCATTGACAACCAGGAGGTTTGCCTAGAAGCAGCAATCCTTAAAAGAGTGCGTAATAGCTCACTGGTCAAGCGCTCCTGCGCCGAAAATGAACGGGGCTAAGTTATCTACCGAAGCTGTGGACTACATTGTAGTGGTAGGGGAGCGTTCTATAGGGGGTGAAGCAGTAGCGGCAAGCAGCTGTGGACTCTATAGAAGTGAGAATGTCGGCTTAAGTAGCGAAAATGTGGGTGAGAATCCCACACCCCGAAACCCCAAGGTTTCCTCCGCAAGGCTCGTCCGCGGAGGGTCAGTCAGGACCTAAGGCGAGGCTGAAAAGCGTAGTCGATGGACAACGGGTTAACATTCCCGTACCGATTAATGATTGTGCCGGAGAACGGAGAAGGTCAACGTCAGCTGGATGTTGGTTACCAGTGCAAGCAGTCGAGGCGATGAGAGGTGGTGAAAACACCAGGAGCTAAGACGCGAGTCCCACCTCCCACGGGAGGGAAGTGGCGCTGATCAAGCTTCCTAGAAAAGCCCGAACCACGTTAATCATTAATTGCCTGTACCCGAAACCGACACAGGTGGGGAAGTAGAGAATACTAAGGGGCGCGAGATAACTCTCTCTAAGGAACTCGGCAAAATGACCCCGTAACTTCGGGAGAAGGGGTACCCTCGCAAGAGGGTCGCAGTGAATAGGCCCAGGCGACTGTTTACCAAAAACACAGGTCTCCGCCAAGTCGTAAGACGCAGTATGGAGGCTGACGCCTGCCCAGTGCCGGAAGGTTAAGGAAGTTGGTCAGGAGTAATCTGAAGCTGACGACCGAAGCCCCGGTGAACGGCGGCCGTAACTATAACGGTCCTAAGGTAGCGAAATTCCTTGTCGGGTAAGTTCCGACCCGCACGAAAGGCGTAACGATCTGGGCACTGTCTCGGAGAGAGACTCGGCGAAATAGGATTGTCTGTGAAGATACGGACTACCTGCACCTGGACAGAAAGACCCTATGAAGCTTTACTGTAGCCTGGAATTGGCTTCGGGCTTCGCTTGCGCAGGATAGGTGGGAAGCTTTGAAACTCTCCTCGTGGGGAGAGTGGAGCTAACGGTGAGATACCACTCTGGCGAGGCTAGAATTCTAACCCTGACCCCTAATCGGGGCGGGAGACAGTTTCAGGTGGGCAGTTTGACTGGGGCGGTCGCCTCCTAAAAGGTAACGGAGGCGCGCAAAGGTTCCCTCGGTCCCGTTGGAAATGGGACGATAGAGTGCAAAAGCAGAAGGGAGCTTGACTGTGAGACCCACAAGTCGAACAGGGACGAAAGTCGGCTTTAGTGATCCGACGGCACCGCGTGGAAGGGCCGTCGCTCAACGGATAAAAGTTACTCTAGGGATAACAGGCTGATCTCCCCCAAGAGTTCACATCGACGGGGAGGTTTGGCACCTCGATGTCGGCTCATCGCAACCTGGGGCTGAAGTCGGTCCCAAGGGTTGGGCTGTTCGCCCATTAAAGCGGTACGTGAGCTGGGTTCAGAACGTCGTGAGACAGTTCGGTCCATATCCGGTGTAGGCGTAAGAGCATTGCGAGGAGCCTTCCTTAGTACGAGAGGACCGGGAAGGACGCACCGCTGGTGTACCTGTTATCGTGCCAACGGTAAACGCAGGGTAGCCATGTGCGGAGCGGATAACCGCTGAAAGCATCTAAGTGGGAAGCCCACCTCCAGATGATTGCTCTCATGGCATTAAGCCAGTAAGGTCTCGGGTAGACTACCCGTTGATAGGCTCTAGATGGAAGCTCGGTAACGAGTGCAGTCGAGGAGTACTAACCGACCGAGGGCTTGACCTCATTCTTCTTTCACCACTTTTTCCCTAGCTTTTGCAGTCTTGAGGGTTCTACCCTTCCTGGTGTCTTTAACGTGATGGCACCACTCCGATTCCATCCCGAACTCGGTTGTGAAACTTCGCCGTGGCCAAGATACTTGTCGGGTTGCCGACCGGGACAATAGCTCGATGCCAGGATTATTCTTTCCTACCCCTCAATCCGACAAGATTGGGGGGTTTGGTTTTATCTAAGCTATGGCCTGAATTAACACAAAAGGTTGCACGATTAGTGTATTAAAAAGGTTATCGGGATGGGAATTCCAATCGCTTAATTGCTCTTGTGTCGGTTTTTCTAGTAGTTTTTCCCCGATCCAATTCTGCACTTGAGCAACCCGATCACCAGCGATCGCTTCTGCCACTTCGATTAAATTGAGGGAATCCGAAACCACGATCAGCGCATCCCTTTGAGCATGGGGGATCAAGTCACTCCACTCCACTTCGGCTAATTCCTCTAATAACTGCTCGTGAATATTACCCATACTGTCAATCCTTGCGAAAAAGCTCGCTCAATAACGAATTAGCTCCTCTTTCTAGCATACAGGCAAAGGGACAGCCGATTTCCCCATTCATAGTAATGTTAAGCTAAAATATAACGAACGTTCGATATTAAACTTATGCCTAAGATAGTGGATGTAGAACAATACCGAAAAGAACTCCTCTTAAAAAGTGCCGAACTCTTTGCCGAGAAAGGCTACGCTGACATGACGACGAGAGAATTAGCGCAAGGATTGGGAGTGTCCACGGGAACGCTGTACCACTACTTTCCCAGTAAAGCGGCACTTTTCGAGCAATTAGTCGAGGAGATGTGCCGAGAGGATGTTTTATTAGCTAAAGTCGAGATCGATCGAGGAAAAACCCTGATAGAAAAGCTAAAAATTCTCGGAAAATTTATGACTAATCGCGAGGATTCCTGTATCAAACAATTATTCTTATGGATTGATTATTCTCAATACCAAGGACGAGAAGAACTGAGTCGTAGTCAACTTTTTGAGCGCGTTGATCGCCGCTATCATAAGGCAGTAATCGAGATTTTAGGTATTAGCGATCCGAGTGTAGCTTGGTTAGTTGTCAGCGTTATTAATGGACTGATATTAGAGCGCCTGTGGTGCAATGAACAGATTGTGATCGATGAACAAATGGAATTATTAGGTAAAATTCTTACTACTTATTTGCAGAAAAACTGTTAATCCCCAAAAATCACTTATTAACTAAAAAATTATGAAAGGTAAAACTTTTGTGAAACCCAATCAAAAGTTAATGATCGGGTTAATAGTATTAGGCACAGGATTATTAGGAATAACCACCTTTTATAGTCTTTCCCAAGTCGCCCCCAAACCCGAAACCAAAACCCCTGTAATTGCCTCTCCCACACCGCAAAAAATCACCGCTTTAGGCAGAATTGAACCGAGGACAGAAATTATCAGCATATCTGCCCCGATGTTGCTTGATTCCGATCGAGTCATGCAATTATTAGTGGATGAAGGCGATAGCGTCAAAAAGGGACAAATAATCGCCATTCTCGAAAGTCAGGAAAGATTAGAGGATAACCTGCGACAGGCACAAGAACAGGTGAAAGTAGCCGCAGCCAAACTAGAACAGGTGAAAGCTGGGGCAAAAGTCGGAGAAATCGATGCTAATGCCGCTAACGTGCGGAAAATCCAGGCACAATGGGTAGGGGATCAAGCAACCCAACGGACAACTATCCAAAGATTAACAGCGCAATTAGAAGGGGATAGGGCTGCCCAAAAAGCGACAATTGCTAAATTAGAAGCAGAATATCGCAATGCCAAAGCTGAATTCGATCGCTACGAAAAACTCTATCAAGAAGGGGCAATTTCCGCCTCTAGTTTTGATAGTAAAAGACTGAATTTAGAAACCAGTAATCAACAATTAACAGAAGCAAAAGTTACCCTAGAGAGAATTGAAAGCACCGGTAAACAACAGATACAAGAAGCCAAGACTACCCTAGCCCGGATTGAATCCACCGGTCAACAGCAGATCAAAGAGGCCAGATCCACTTTAAATCAAGTCTCAGAAGTGCGGGGAGTCGATGTGCAGGCAGCCGAAGCGGATGTAAATGCTGCCCTAGTTGCCGTTAAAAAAGCCCAAACCGAGTTAAATCAGGCTTATATTCGATCGCCAATTACCGGCAAAGTGATTAAAGTCAATACCCGTATCGGGGAACAAATCAGCGATCAAGGAATTGTTGACCTCGCTGAAACCGATCGCATGGAGGTAATTGCCGAAATCTATCAAAGCGATATCGGGAAAATTCGCAAGGGACAAACTGCCACGATTACTGGATCGGCGTTTAAGGGCGAAGTTAGCGGAAAAGTGCGCTTAATTGCTTTAAAAGTTGACCAACAAAATATCTTCAGCAATCAACCGGGAGAAAACTTTGATCGCAAAGTTATCTCTGTCCGCATTGCCTTAGATCGCAAAAACAGTCAAAAAGTGGCAGGTTTAACCAATTCCCAAGTAACTGTAACTATCAATGAGTAGGTTTTACGGGAAGTGGGGAAGTGGGGAAGTGGGGAAGTGGGGAAGTGGGGAATTTCAACTAAAACCCCAACACCCCAACACCCCAACACCCCAACACCCCAACACCCCAAAACCCCAAAACCCCAACACCCAATGAAACTAACCCATCTATTCAAAAAAACGCCCCTATCTTGGTTACAGGTGACGCGAGAGAAAACCCGTTTGATTGTGGCTATTGCCGGGATTGCTTTTGCTGACTTCCTAATTTTCACACAGTTGGGGTTTCGGGATGCCTTATTTGATGCTTCCGTTAAACCCCATTATGTCCTCAATGCGGATTTAGTCCTGATTAATCCCCAATTCGATACCCTCTTTGCCGTGAAAAGTTTTTCACGCGATCGCTTGTACCAAGCTCAAAGAGTCGAGGGCATTCAATCTTTAGCCTCAGTTTATATTGCTTCGGCCCAGTGGCGCAATCCCGAAACTGCCCTAGAAAGAACTACTTTAGTCTTTGGTTTTGATCCCAGTCAACGGGTTTTTACCCTCCCGGAAGTTAATCAAAAATCCAGTGATCTGAAGATGTTAAATCGCGTCTTGTACGATCAGGCAGGAAGACCAGAATTCGGTCCAATTGCCGATTTACTCCAGAAAAACCCCGATTTGACAGTTCAGTTAAATAAAAAAGAGGTACAGGTAGCGGGAATTTTTACCCTTGGTGCCTCCTTTGCTGCCGATAGTAACGTCATTAGCAGTGATTCTACCTTTTTAAGGCTCTTTCCCGAACGTCAACCCCACGAAATCGATATAGGACTGGTGAAACTGCAACCAGGGGCAAATATCGAAGCAGTTAAGGGCAATTTACAGGCACTTTTCCCTAAAAATGAAGTAATAGTCCTTACTTTAGAAGAATTTGCTGAAAGGGAAAAAACCTATTGGGCTAATAGTACAGCCATTGGTTTTATCTTTGGTTTAGGTACAGTAGTGGGTTTTATCGTCGGTATCGTCATTGTCTATCAAATTCTCTATTCCGATGTCACCGATCACTTACCCGAATACGCTACCCTAAAAGCTATGGGTTACGGTGATTGGTATTTAGTCGGGGTTTTGATGCAAGAAGCCTTATTACTAGCGGTTTTGGGGTATATACCCGGGTTTATCGTCTCTCTCGGTGTTTATAATCTCGCTTCCTCCGCTACACTTTTACCCATAGTGATGACTACCGCTAGGGCGATCGAAGTTTTAATCCTGACAATTATTATGTGTATTGCCTCTGGAATTGTCGCCATGGGCAAATTAAGGACAGCAGATCCAGCCGATATTTTTTAAACTATCAAGGGTGAAATAATGCGGATTTTTCAAAAAGAGCGAGAATTAGTCTATTTTAGCCCTAATGAACCCGTAATTGCCATTAAAGGCTTAAATCACTATTTTGGCACGGGGGAATTAAGAAAACAGGTTTTATACGATATCGATCTGGAAATTAAAGCGGGGGAAGTAGTAATTATGACCGGTCCTTCGGGATCGGGGAAAACTACTTTATTAAGTTTAATGGGAGGTTTGCGATCGACACAAGCGGGCAGTTTAAAAATTCTCGGCCAAGAAATGTTAGGAATTGGTAAGGGCAAAATGCTGAAAATTCGCCGACAAATTGGCTATATTTTTCAAGCACATAATTTACTAAAATTCCTCACAGCGAAACAAAACGTTAGGATGTCTTTGGAACTGCACGAGGAGTTTTTAGAACAAGATCTCGATCAAAAAGCGGCGGCAATTCTGGAGTCAGTCGGTTTAGGCAACCGCGTTGATTACTATCCCCATGATCTATCAGGGGGACAAAAACAACGGGTTGCGATCGCTCGCGCCCTCGTCAGTCATCCCAAATTAGTCCTCGCTGATGAACCGACCGCGGCCTTAGATAAACAATCCGGGCGCGATGTGGTGGAAATCATGCAGAAATTGGCCAAAGAACAAGGTTGCACGATTTTACTTGTCACCCACGATAACCGGATTCTCGACATCGCCGATCGCATTGTCAATATGGAGGATGGTCGTTTAGGGGATTAACTGCCCAAAAATTACTTGCCAAAAATCGGCCTTTCATGTTAAATTAAAATGATGTCATCTTGGAGAGGTGGCAGAGTGGTCGAATGCGGCAGATTGCTAATCTGTTGTACGAATCGTAAGACCGTACCGAGGGTTCGAATCCCTCCCTCTCCGTATTTTTTGGGTAGGTTCGATGACTGCTCGCCAGGATTATTTCTGCTCCGTATATGGTCCGGTTGCCTCTTGGCGCTTCGGCAGCTCTCTGGGCATTGATCCGATTGGTTTAGTTTCCACCTGTTCCTTTAACTGTGCCTACTGTCAGTTAGGAGAAATTGAGCAAAAAACCGAGCATCGAAGAATTTTTATCACTAGCGAACAAATTAGCAGGGATTTAAGCACTTTTGCCCCTTGGGACGTGGATATAGTCACTCTCAGTGGTAGCGGGGAACCCACCCTCGCCCTCAATTTAGGGGAAATACTGGCCACCGTCAAGGAAATGACCAGGCGGCCGGTGGCAGTCTTAACCAATAGTACCCTCTTGGGAGATGCCCAAGTGCGTCAAGACTTGAGCAAAGCTGATATCGTCGCCGCTAAAATCGATGCTGTTTCCGAGTCCCAATGGCGACGGGTTAACCGTCCAGTCCCCGGCCTGGATTGGCAGAGTTGTTGGTCGGGATTAAGACAATTTCGCCAAGAATGGTCGGGAAAACTAGCAATTCAAACCATGGTGCTGTCCTCTTGGTCGCCCCAAGAGCAAGACCAGTATATCGATTTGATGCAACAGCTACAACCGGATGAAATTCAGCTTAACACCCCGACCCGTCCCCGGGCCAGACAAAGACAATTAGAAACCCGCGGTAATAATCCCCTCACCGCTGCCGACGGAATGCAAATTCTCAAACCCGTAAACGCTGAAATATTGGCAATTTGGGCGCAAAAAATGGCCACGGCCACGGGAATTACCGTACGCTGTGTGCCACTTACCGCCACAGGTCTCTAAGGCTTCGGCCGGGGTTTTTCTTCTTTCGGCTTCACATTAAAATAAGCCTCCATTACCTGACGTACCATAGGTGCGGCCACTTTACCACCACCACCGCCGGAATGTTCCGCAAAGGCGACCACAACAATTTCGGGCTTGTCGAAGGGGGCGAAAGCTCCAAACCAAGCGTGGGACTTGCCCGGAGGTGCTTCTGCCGTGCCGCTTTTGCCCGCTACAGGCGGTAAAGCGGGGTCCGATAGGGACCGCCCCGTTCCTTCCGCTACCACGGCTCTCAGGGACTTTCTCAGGGTGTCTAGGGTGCTAGGTTTCATGTTCAAAGACTTGCGCCATTCCTTAACATTGCGGGCATCCTGTAAAAGGTGGGGTTTCACCAAAAAACCCCCGTTAGCGGGGACGGCAAACATCACAGCTACCTGTAGGGGAGTCGCGAGGGTAAATCCTTGACCGATCGACATATTAATCGTATCGCCTACGGACCAATCCCAGTTTTTAAAATTACGCAGTTTCCAATCGCGATCGGCAATTAACCCCGGAGTTTCTTCCGCTAATTCTATCCCGGTTTTCTGACCGAAACCGTAGCGCCGGGCTATGGCAATTAAAGTCGGTCCCCCCACCCCGCGACCTATTTGACCGTGAAAAGTGTTACTACTCATGGCCATGGCCCGGACAAAACCCATCGGACCAAAACCAGCGCGATTCCATTCCCCGAAAGCTGTCCCCCCCACATAGAGGGCAGCAAAGGTATTTAAGACCGTATTGGGGGGAAATTTACCCGATTCCATGCCAGCAGTGGCAGTGACGACTTTAAAGGTAGAAGCGGGGGGGAATCCTTGGAGAGCGCGGTTAACAAACGGGTTGCCCTCCGCTTGTAGTTTTTTCCAAGTGGCGGTGGTAATTGGGGCCGAGAAAACATTAGGATCAAAACTAGGATAACTGACCATGGCCCGCACAGAACCATCCCGGGGATCGATCGCCACGATCGCACCTTTGCGTTTTCCTAAAGCGGCCTCGGCGGCTTTTTGGAGTTTTAAATCTAGTGTCAGGGTGACATCTTGCCCCGGTTTAGCAATTTTTTGGCCGAGAATTTGGATTACTTGTCCCGATCCGTTGACCTCTAACTGCATTCCCCCCCATTCTCCCCGCAATTTTGACTCGTAGGCGGCTTCTACACCCATTTTACCGACGACATCTCCCAATCGGTAGCCCTGGGGTCTTTTGGCTTGATATTCCTCTGGGGTTAGTTCCCCAGTATAACCGAGAATATGCGCCCCGATTTTACCATTGGGATAGTAGCGCACTGATTCCACGTCCACTTCAATGCCGGTTAATTCGTCTTTGTATTCCTCTAGGGCGATAATTTGGGACGGAGTTAAACCCCTAGCAATCCGGATCAGGGTGGAGGGGTTTTCGTCCGCTTCGTTAATGCGTTTTTCTAGGTCGCTTCTGGGAATGCCTAAAATACTGGCTAAACGGTCAAGATTGAGTTTTTGGGCGGGATTACGCTGGGATTTGGGCCAAATATAGGCCGCATGGGTTAAGCGGGCCGTGGCCAAAACTTTGCCATTGCGATCGAATAAGTTGCCCCGGACCGGAGGTTTAGGAAGAATGCGAATCCGGTTATTTTCTGCCCTTTCTCGGTTAATTTGTCCTTGCTGCAGTTGTAAATAGGCCAAGCGCGAGCCGACTCCTCCTAGCAGGACAAGGCTAATTAATCCCATAATTAGCCATGACTGACGCTGACGACCGACTAGACGCTCCTTATCTTTGATTTTATTCTGTAATTTATTCGGCGCTGGCCGCGTCGGCGAGGTGAGCGTTTTTTTCCGTTTCAGTTTGACTTTGGTTTTTGAGAGGAGTCCGCTATTACGCATTTGCTTAAAGTTAAAAATTTAAAAGTTATTAGTCATCAGTTAGGGACTTGCGTGGGAATAATATCCCAGCCAGAAAATCGCTCTGTAGAAGAATTAGACCAGCCAGATGGCACATTATCAAAGCGCAAGTCCCTAACATCTCGAAGGCTCTCGCCCTACTTAGGGTGATCAGCAAACCTGATCGATCGGAGGGCGCAAGCTTTGCGCCCCTACAGTAACGGATTTTGTCCACAATGTAGGGGCGAACTGCGTTCGCCCAAAAGGTACATTATCAAAGCGCAAGTCCCGTATCAGATTTGAGTTCTAAGTGAGTAGTTTTAAATAGCACTTTCCTGATGTCTTTTCACTGTTTACTGTTCACTGAAAAAGACGCAATACTAGGTGATTTAGCTCCTCTCTTGACTAAAGTTCAGGGTATCCACAATATATCTTAACAAAATAAGTGTAAATACTGGGAGTGGAAGGAACCACTCCAGACACAGAGGACACAAAGATTGATCGCTTCTATAGTAAGTTAAAGAGAGCCAGAAAACTGGCGCACACATACAGTTAAGAGTTTGTCAAGTATTTCTTAACTATGCTCAAAAGGTAATCACACTGCGGATAGAATCCCCTTGGCGCATCAGGTCAAAGGCCTCGTTAATCCTTGCCAGAGGTAGAACGTGGGTGATTAAATCATCAATGTTAATCTTGCCCTCCATGTACCAATCGACTATTTTTGGTACATCTGTACGACCTCTCGCTCCACCAAAAGCCGTACCTTTCCAGACCCGTCCGGTGACTAATTGAAAAGGACGGGTACTAATTTCTTGGCCGGCCCCAGCTACACCGATAATAGTGGCAACACCCCAACCCTTATGGCAACATTCCAAAGCTTGACGCATAATCTGGACATTGCCGATACACTCAAAACTATAATCGGCCCCACCCTTAGTTAAATCCACCAGATAGGCCACTAAATCCCCCTCGATTTCTTGGGGATTAACAAAATGAGTCATCCCGAATTTGGTCGCTAAAGCTTGTTTCTGGGGATTGATATCGACCCCGACAATCATATCGGCCCCCACCAAACGGGCCCCTTGAATAACATTTAAACCGATACCTCCCAGACCAAAAACCACCACTTTTGCCCCCGGTTCCACTTTAGCGGTATTAATCACCGCACCGATACCTGTAGTGACTCCGCAGCCGATATAACAGACTTTTTCAAAGGGAGCATCGGGGCGAATCTTGGCTAGGGAAATCTCCGGCAGCACGGTATAGTTAGAAAAAGTCGAGGTTCCCATGTAGTGATAAAGAGGCTGACCATCGAGGGAAAAACGACTGGTTCCATCCGGCATTACTCCCCGACCTTGGGTAAGACGAATCGCTTGACAGAGATTGGTTTTAAAGCTGAGACAGTATTCGCACTGACGACATTCGGGAATGTATAGGGGAATAACATGATCCCCCACTTTTAGGCTAGTGACACCTTCTCCCACTTCTACCACGATTCCTGCCCCTTCATGGCCTAAAATTGAGGGAAATAAGCCTTCAGGATCGGCCCCAGAGAGAGTATAGGCATCGGTGTGACAAACTCCCGTGGCTTTGATTTCTACTAACACTTCCCCCGCTTGCGGTGCGGCTAATTTTACCGTTTCAATAGTTAGGGGTTTTCCCGCTTCTAGGGCAACTGCCGCTCGAACATCCATAGGCTCAAAGCAATAGGTTTTTTCCAGTATAATACCGTTAAACTGCTGAAGAGTTGTAATAGAACAATTCTCAACTTATCTCTATGTTAGTCCTCACCATCCGCGAAGAAGGAATTAACGATGGTGGCTTTACTGCTACTCTCAATTTTGATAGCGGTAACAGCTACCCAATTACGGTTACTGACCCCTTTACTAACCAAGAAGAAAAAGACCTAGAATGGTACTTTGAGGAATGGTTAGTATTTCCGACGCTAGACACGGATAAGGCGCAAAAAGCCGCCAACAGCGTCCAAAACTATGGCGAAAACCTATTTAAACAGGTTTTCCAGAGTAATTTAAATGCTTATGGGGAATATCGAGACTTGCGAAAACAGTTAAGTCAACTGCAAATTATCATCGAAAGTCAGTCGCCAGAATTTCAAGCTTTACATTGGGAAGCGCTGAAAGATCCTGATTTACCGCGTCCCTTTTCTATAGATTGTATCATCTCCCGCCAGCGTCGAGGGGCTACAGTTGTCCCAGTGCAAATGGCCACTTATCCTACTATCAATCTTCTGGTGGTGATTGCGCGTCCTAATGAGGAATCTGATGTTAACTATCGCACGATTTCCCGTCCTTTGGTAGAACTGGTAAATAGTAGTGAAATACCGGTAAAAATTGATATTTTGCGTCCCGGAACTTATGAATCACTAACCAGACATCTGGATGAGAAGGGAGAAGGATACTATCATGTTATTCATTTCGATGTTCATGGCGGATTAATGGAATATGAACAGTACCAAAGACAGGTTCACGGGGATTCTTGGCGCTATCAAAGGGGATGGGGACTGGAGGATTTAGCAGAATATGAGGGAGTAAAAGCTTTTCTGTTTCTGGAAGGAGAAGAAAAAGGTCAAGCGACTCCGGTAGAAGCGACGGAATTAGCGAATTTACTCACTGGGAAAAATATCCCTATTTGTATTCTCAATGCTTGTCAGTCAGCAAAGCAAATTTCCCAGGAATCAGAAGACTATCGGGAAACCAGTTTAGGAAGTCGTTTGATGACTGCGGGAATGCAAGCAGTGGTGGCGATGGGATATTCGGTGACGGTTTCTGCAGCTAAGTTGATGATGAAACCAATTTATCAGCAATTATTGAACGGAAAAGACCTAACGGAAGCGATGCGAAAAGGACGGTTAGAGTTATTCAATAATAAGCAACGCCGCGCCTATTATAACACGAGAATAGATTTAGAAGATTGGTTATTACCGGTGATTTATTGTCGCGGTAAAATTAATCTCAATTTGCGTCCATTTACTCCAGAAGAGGAGGAAAAATACTGGGAACATATCGGCAATCAATATGTCTTTCCTTTACCAGAATACGGCTTTGTGGGAAGGGATTTAGAAATTCTCAAGATGGAAAAGGCGCTGCTGAAACATAATATCCTTTTACTCAAAGGAATGGGAGGGACAGGAAAAACTACTTTACTCAATTATCTACGAGAATGGTGGCAGAAAACCAACTGGGCGACCCATATTTTCTATTTTGGTTATGATAGAAAAGCTTGGACGTTAGAACAGATTGTCCATGAAATCGGTCAGGGAATTTATAATCGTTTTGAACAGGCGAGTTTCCAAGCGATGAACCTGAAAGCGCGGGTAAAGAAACTAGAACAAAAACTCCGCAGTGAGGCGTATATTCTCATTTTAGATAATCTGGAGTCGGTGACGGGACAACCGTTAGCAATTCAGAATACTTTACCGGAGAATGAGAGGGAAGAAATCGCCGAATTTCTCAAGAATTTGGTCGGGGGAAAAACGAAGGTGATTTTGGGTTCTCGCAGTGAGGAAACTTGGCTGCAACGCAGGACTTTTAAGGAGAATATCTATCACTTACAAGGATTAGACCAAGAGTCGAGAACTGAATTAGCGGAGAGAATTTTAGAACGTCAGGCGAAGAGTCGGAAAAATGCGATTAAAAAGGATGATTATTTTAAGCGCTTGATGAAATTGTTGGCGGGATATCCGTTGGCGATGGAAGTGGTATTAGCGAATCTGAAGCGACAGTCACCGGAGGAGATTTGGCAAGGGTTACAGTTGGCGGAATTAGCTGATGTGGGGGATGAGGATAAGACTAATAATATCATCAAATGTGTGGAATATTCCCACAGTAATTTGTCGGAGGAGGCGCAGAAGTTGTTACTCTGTTTAGCGCCTTTTAGTGGGTTTATTCCCAGGGGTGTTATTCCTAATTATAGCCAAAAACTACAGCAATTAGAACCTTTACAAGGCTATCAGTTTGACCAATTTGATGCAGCGATTGAAGAAGCGATTCATTGGGGTTTGCTTTCGCCGATGAGTGAAGAATTGCCAGATTTTCTGACGATTCAACCCATTTTTCCCTACTTCCTGAAGACGAAGTTAAAGGAATTAGCACCAGAGACACAAGCAGCAATTTGGGAGGGTTTTAAGAATCATTACCGAGACTTGGCAGGTTCTTATAATAACTTACTAAATTCCAAAAATCCGCAAAATAAGCAGTGGGGGATATTGTTATGTCGCTGGGAGTATGAAAATCTGTTCAATGCGTTGCAGATTTGTTTGGAGAAGCAGGAAAGTATTGAGATCTTCTTTTGCTTACTTAATTATTTTTTTGTTACCAATGATGTTAGTAGCAGACTGAAACTATGCGAGAGTGTTTGTCAAGCTTGTCAAGCTTATCCTGAACAGATTAAAACTGGGATAATCGGTGGCAATATTATCAGTGCTTTGGGCAATCTCGCCATCGCCTATAAATATACAAAAAACTATGAACAGGCGAAACAGACTAATCTAAAAGTTATTGAATTAACTCAAAATCTCCAAGGGGTGGACGAGCAACAAAAAGCCTCAATATTGGGATATATCTATCACAATTTGGGAATAGTAGCGCAAGAATTGAGGGAATGGGAGCAAGCCCGAAGCTACTACCAGCAAGCTATTGAGATCTGCATTGAATATGGGGATCGCTACTCCCAAGCCAGCACCCTGCACCAGTTGGGAATCGTAGCGCAAGAATTGAGGGAATGGGAGCAAGCCCGAAGCTACTACCAGCAAGCTATTGAGATCTGCATTGAATATGGGGATCGCTTCTCCCAAGCCAGCACCCTGCACAATTTGGGAGCCGTAGCGGCAGAATTGAGGGAATGGGAGCAAGCCCGAAGCTACTACCAGCAAGCTATTGAGATCTGCATTGAATATGGGGATCGCTACTCCCAAGCCAGCACCCTGCACCAGTTGGGAATCGTAGCGCAAGAATTGAGGGAATGGGAGCAAGCCCGAAGCTACTACCAGCAAGCTATTGAAATCAAGATTGAATATGGGGATCGCTTTTCCCAAGCCATACCCCTGCACCAGTTGGGAATCGTAGCGCAAGAATTGAGGGAATGGGAGCAAGCCCGAAGCTACTACCTGCAAGCTATTGAGATCAAGATTGAATATGGGGATCGCCACTCCCAAGCCAGCACCCTGCACCACTTGGGAAACCTAGCGCAAGAATTGAGGGAATGGGAGCAAGCCCGAAGCTACTACCAGCAAGCTCTTGAGATCCTCATTGAATATGGGGATCGCTACGGGCAAGCCAACCCCCTGAACGAGTTGGGAATGGTAGCGCAAGCATTGAGGGAATTGAGCCAAGCCAAAAGTTATTACCTGCAAGCCTTACAAATTTTGGCAGAATTTAACGATAATTACACCATACAAACCTATTCTTTGCCTCGTCTTGTTGCTCTTTATCAGCAAACGCAAGATGAGGAGATTTTTGTCGGTATTGCTTCTGTTTTCGGGGTTGGGGTTGAGGAGGTGCGGGGTTTGGTCTAACTCCCCCCTAATACTAAATCCGGCTTTAAAAAGAGAGGGTGATGAGGTGATGGGGTGATGGGGTGATGATCCTCCCTCACTCCCTCACGAACCTGGCTTGTTGTTGCGCTTCAGCGCTAACTATTTCGGGCTTGCTGAAAAAGTAAGGGCGAAGCATTCGGATAGGAAATCTACGGTTTCAGCGATAGGTTATCGCCCGAATGCTTCGCCCCTACAATGTTGTGATCTACGGATGAGGTGTAATAGCGAGAATGGTGATTTCCCCCGAATGAGGTCCATAGCACCAGAAAATTCGATAGGCTCCCGGTGTATTCTGTTGGGCGTAGGCTTCAAAAACCTTCTGTGTTGAATCATAAGGGTTGTCGAGGGAATTAAATTCGTGGGTTTTTAGTCCTGGATGTCTTGGGTTTGTACTGAGGAGCTTGAGGGCTTTTGTTACCTGTTTGTAGAGACCCTCTTGTTTCGATGCTTTTGTCCTACCTTGAGCCAGGCGAGTCTTTTGAGCCTGTTCCGCTTCTGCTCGCAATTCAGATAGAGTATTGTAAAGTTTTGTAAAAAGTATATGCAAATGACTGCAAACAACTGCTAATATGGTTAGTGCAAGTTTACATTGCAGTTCACATGAAACTATCAGATTATGCTAAGAAAAAAGGGATCAGTTATGACACTGCTTGGAGAATGTGGAATCGAGGGCAGTTACAAGGAGAACGTCTTCCTACAGGAACAATTATTATTTTTGAAGATGACCGTTCTTGCGGTGAAAATAAAGTAGCTATTTATGCGCGAGTTTCTAGTTCAGAAAATAAATCTGACTTAGAGACTCAGGCAAAAAGATTGGAAGCTTATTGTATTGCGAAAGGCTATCAAATTGTTCGAGTAGTTAAAGAAGTAGGAAGTGGAGTCAATGATCATCGAAAGCTATTATTAAAACTTCTAGAACAAACTGATTATAATTTGATTGTCGTAGAACATAAAGATCGTTTAAGCAGAGTAGGGTTTAATTATCTGAAAGTTCTTTTAACTCAAACAAATAGAGATCTAGAGGTGGTTAATCTAGCAGAAGAAAGAAAAGACGATTTAAGGCAAGACTTCGTGAGCATAATTACCTCATTTTGCGCTCGATTATACTCATTAAGACAACGAAATAGAAAGATAGAATGTTTAATTAAATGCCTTGAGGAGAATGATGAAATTAGTTCAAAAACATCTAATTAAATTTAATCACAAAAATTATTCAGTAATTGATAAATTAGGATTTTTATCGAAGAATCTGTATAATTGTGCTATTTATTTAAACCGTCAAGTTTTCTTTTCACATCAACCATTTTTAACAATGACTGAGTTACATCATGCCTTAAAAATGAGTCCAGATTATCAAGCCTTACCCGCCAAAGTAAGTCAGTTAGTATTAAAGCAAGTAGAAAAAACCTTTAAATCCTACCAAAAAGCGAAAGAACAATACAAAAAATCGCCAGATAAATTTACAGGAGAGCCTAAGTTGCCAAGATACAAAGACAAGGAAAAAGGTAGAAACGTTTTAACTTATAACTATCAAGCCATTTCTAAAAAAGCGTTGAAGCAAGGTTTAATCAAGCTATCAGGGACTAATTTAGAATTTAAAACTAATTTAAAGAGAGTCTTAGAGGTCAGGATTATTCCTAAATTGGGTGCTTATTGTTTAGAGATTGTCTATGAACAACCATCCTCATCAAGTCAAGAGGGAGAAAGATATGCTTTTATCGATTTAGGCTTAAATAACCTAGCTGCTGTTACCTCTAATATTCCCGAATTTCAGCCAACTTTAGTATGTGGAAAAGCCTTAAAATCTTGCAATCAAAAGTACAACAAGACACTAGCTAAACTCAAATCGGAATTACCCAGTCTTCAGAAGACCAGTAAAAGAATACAAGGTTTAACTTTAAAGCGTAATTGCCAGGTGGATTATTACCTCCACACCGCTAGTAAATATATTATTGATAAATTACTAGCTCATCAAATTAACCTTTTAGTTATTGGTCATAATCAAGGCTGGAAACAAAACATTAATATTGGAGATAGAAATAACCAGTCATTCGTAAATATTCCTCATTCAAGGTTTATCGAACAACTTACCTATAAAGCAAATTTAGTAGGAATAGAGGTCAAAACAACTAATGAAAGCTATACCGCTAAATGTAGTTTCTTAGACTTAGAGTCTATTCAAAAGCAAAAAAGCTATTTAGGCAAGAGAATTAAAAGAGGACTATTCAGAAGCTCGTCGGGTTATTTCTATGGAGCAGATATTAATGGTTCCTTAAATATTGGAAGAAAGGTAGTCGGAGAGGCCGCCTTTAGCGGGAATCCGATAGAGAGGTTCGTAGTTAACCCAGTACGGGTCAAAGCGTACAAAGCTAATTCTAGATGCAATATTTGCGTACAGAATTAGTAACTATTTCGAGCTTCCTGTGTCTGTCGTAAAGAAAAACTCACCTACTCCTCGACTTCTTCAGGAATAGATTCAGCAAACTCAAGCATAGCGTCTAAATCGACGGGTTCTTCAGCTAAATTTCCCGTGCTGGCTTCCGCGAGCCCCCGTTTGAGCGACTCGCGGACACTAGGATTCTGAAATACCCATAGCTCTTGCTCTGGAATCGCAATTATGGGAACCAGGAGGAGTTCCCCGCTTGTATTCATCAGTATCCGATAGTGACGGTTGCTACATTGAGTCCCAAGGCTAATCCGCCCTCGAGCGTCAGCCTGAATATCTTCTTTAATGAGCGAAAAATTCTGATACTCCATCACGTCTCCTCCTCTCTTCATATACTTATTCTAGATAAGTTACCCAATTTGGGCAATAGGGTTATGTCCATTTAGCTTCTCACTACCTAAAGAAAACAGGTTAAACTTGTTCGGGCTAGAGCCTTGACAACAAACCCAGTTTGTAGTTGCACTCCCTTCGCTAAATTCTCTCCCCTTTCCTTGTAGGATAGGGTTCAGGGGAGAGGTCAATAATTAAGAATCCAATGCGATCGCACTATTCGGCAACGATCAAGTATAATTAAGATAACAATGTTACTTAAAGAATAAAGTTAAGTTTGAATCTTCAATTGGTATAAATCATGCAACTCGAAGACTATTTTAATTTTCTTGCTCCTAACGATATTCGGCTAAAAGGAACCCGCGTCGGTATTGAAACCATTTTACACGATTTCATTTACCAAGCCAAAACTCCCGAAGAAATTGCTAATACTTATCCATCTTTAACCCTCGAACAGGTATATGCGACGATTCTTTATTATCTTCATGATAAAGAAAAAGTGAGCCAATACATCGCCGACTGGCTAGAATGGGGGCGAAAAATGCGAGAAGAACAGCGAAAAAATCCTCCGCCTGTGGTTGAACGACTGAGAAAATTGAAAGCTGAAATAACAGCCAAGCAGAAAGCTAATGACACTGAAATATTTAATTGATGAAAATGTTAATTCGGTGTATCCTCAACAATTGCGTCGCCGAGAACCAGAAATCATTATTCGAGTAGTTGGTGAACCAGATACACCAAAATTAGGTACATTAGATCCAGAAATCTTGATTTGGTGTGAGGTGATGGGATTTATTTTAGTGACAAATAATCGTGCTTCTATGCCAGTACATTTAAGAGAACACTTCAACCAAAACCGTCACATTCCTGGAATTTTTATTCTCAATCAAGATTTAAGTATTGGTGATAACTTGTTAGAATTAATTGTAATTGCCAAAGGTTCTTTTGACAATGAATATGAAGACCGAATTGTACATTTACCGTTAACTTAATGAAATCCAAATGACCTTATTAAAACAATCGGACATTCAAGAAAATCCCACAACACTTTACGAACAAGATCTTCAGTTGTGGATTGAGCAAACTATTCATCAATTACAGAATCGACAGTTTGAACAACTGGATATAGAAAACTTAATTGAGGAGTTAAAAGATTTGGGTAAGTCAGAGAAACGCGCCTTAGAGAGCAACTTAATGGTCCTGTTGATTCACTTACTCAAATTAAAGATACAGCATGATGCTCCTGAGACAATGAAAGCAAGTTGGTATAATTCAGTAGATGAGCATCGTCAGCGCGTTCAAGATGATTTACTTAAGATTCCCTCTCTTAAATCTTATCTCTTAATCTCCATCACACAAGCCTATTCCAGCGCTCGTAAAGTCGCCATCAAACAGGGTAAACGCGCTCAATTTGGTATTCGTATTCCCCAAGAAAGTGAGTATCCCCTCGCTTGTCCTTTCACACCTGAACAGATTCTAAATGAGGACTTTTACGGATAAAAACGAAAGTAAACATTATCAATAATAAAACCATGAAACCAGAATATGACCTTGCCAACATTAAAAATCGCCCGAATGACCTAACCCTCCTTCCCTGGGAAATAAGGGGGGAATAAAGTTTTTAACACCTAACTACTTACATCTAAATAAATCTCTTGGATAAATCATAGCAAAGTGAACCTTTCATGTACTCTAAATTAAGGAGAAGACGATGGCTAATCTGGATGATGTAGGAAGAGGGAAAGCAGCTGATAAAAACCTGAACGATGCTAACCAAAGCGATGTGCAGGTAAACAAAACAAGACCATATCCTTAACTGTTCTCTCTGATTTAGAGCAGTTAACCCTGTCAGTAACGGATATTTTGCTTGGTTAAATTAAAAATAGCAAATTACCATTAACGTAAATCTTAATTAAGGAGGTAAATATGGTTCAAATTTTACAAGCAAAAGAAGTCACCCTCAGAGATTTAATTAATCATTTTCAACTAGAGTTTATAGAAGATGAGCATTTTTTTGGGGAATGGCAAGAAAACCTAGAAGCAATCTCTGACCAAGAAAAAGAATTGTTAGATAAAATCAAAACAGGTTATTTTAACTTATTGAATTATCCTCCCTTTTTGGAAACTTCGGTGAGGATGACGGTTTTAGATCCATTATTATTTATTGGTAACTTTTATCTATTTCCCTTTCAGATTAAAGCAGAAGATTCCGTTGAAATTATTACAGAAGATCAAGATTTAATAATTAAGGGAAGGTTAGATACTTTAATTCTAAAAGAGCAATTATGGGTAATGATTATTGAATCAAAACGGGTTATTTAGGCTCTTCGTTACTTGTTATGGTTCGATAGGGGGGCATAAATCGACTAAATCCTTATCTGGCAAGAGACTTAATTGATTAGTTCGCTCTAGATAAAAAACAATTGACAAAAATCGCTAAATCCCTTTCTATATAAGGGTTCCATCCCTTATAACCCCCGTCCATTGCATAACACAAACCGAAGAGCCGTTATTTATTCCGTTGAAGCAGGTTTACCGCAATTATTAGCTTATTTAATGGTCAATCCTCATCCCAACCGTCCTAATTATGGAATGTTGACCAATGGTTCCGAGTTTTTATTTGTTAAATTATTATGGGACGGTAAACCTTTATACGGAACCTCTCGTTTATTTGCCATGAGAAATCCGGGGGATTTATATGAAGTTCTCAAAATCCTTAAACATCTCTGTCAACTAATTTGAGTATCAAGATAAGTAGCTGGTTACAATTAAATTAAAAATGGATTTTAGGTTCGATCCCCCCTTAATCCCCCCTTGATAAGGGGGGTATCTGATGATTTTTAACGCCTACCTACTTAATCAGTACCTACAAAATCATTACTCTCCTATTTCCCTCTGTTGTATAATTGGCTCTGCAAGGAACAAATCAGTAAGCATAAATAAAAATTATCAGGATTTTTTCGGCTTTTCTTGACTATTTCAGCCTTATTTGTCCTAACAAGCTCAAGAATACGAGAGTTTTTGTCTAGAATTGCCCGGCCTGAGAGGGGAATGGTAAAGTTAAATAAGAAAATTAAAGATGGTGTGATTAAAGTGAAATTTGCTGCTAGTACCTATTTTTCCCTGCTGCGTCATTGTGCCGTTCCTTTGTTGTCGATCGCCACTTTTACGCCAATTCTCTTAACTTATTTAGCCAAGGAAAAACCAGAAACCCCGCAAGCGCAGGCAAATCTAGAGACTGCTGCCTCCCCTGCTCCTATTATCCCATCTCCGATCGCCCCCTTAACCGCGCCATCACCGAAACTATCCCCCTCTCCCCAATCTTCTGCGACTCCAAAATCAGCACCCTCTCCCCAGTCTTCCCTCTCCGCACCGAAAAAATTAGCACCCTTTCCTCAGTCTTCTCCTAATACTTCCCCCGCTGCCGCGGCCAAACCGGTAACTAGACAACCTTTAGCGGTTCCCGCTAATTATACGCCGCCGGTCCTAGAAATTCGCGTAGCGATTAAAAGGGATGTGGCCAGTGTTTTGATTGGAGTTAACGGGCCGGCGGTGATCACCGACCGTCAAGGTCGTGGTTTAAAAACGATTGCCACTAACGAGGGTTTACCGGTGATTGCCAGTGCCAATGGCTTAAAAATGGGCGATTTATCGCTGCCAGAGGTGATTTTTGTGCAGCCCACCAGTGCCGATGGTTTAGTTTATGTGGATGATGGTTGGTATCGGGGCAAAGTGCTGCTTGTTGCCCAAGGCGATCGCTTGTTAGTGGTCAATCATGTTAATTTAGAGGCCTATCTCTATAGTGTAGTGGGTAGTGAAATGCACTCCACTGCGCCAATGCACGCTTTAAAGGCACAGGCGATCGCCGCTCGTTCCTACGCCCTAGTACACATGATCCGCCCCGCTAATGCTTGGTTTCATCTGGGCAATACCCAACGCTGGCAGGTATATAAAGGCATTCGCTCGGAGTATCAATCGACTCACCAGGCGGTTAATGCCACTGCTGGGCAGATTCTCAGCTATAAAGGGGGTGTAGTCGAGTCTCTTTATGCCGCCACGGATGAAATTGTCGCTTGGGCCCACGGTGGTCGCGGTATGAGTCAAACTGGAGCTTATAAATTAGCGGAAAAAGGCCTAGATTATCAACAAATTCTCGGTAATTATTATCCCGGAGTTGGTTTAGCTCGTCTAGTTCTACAAAATTAGATTGATTGGCTTTCTCGACTGAAAACTCAAATCTGATCACTGATAACTGATCACTGAAATGCCGAATGGCAGATTTCTAGTAACCGTATTACAATAAACTTTCAAAATGCTATAGCAGTAAATCTCTCTATGAATAGCCCCTTTCTTGACTACCTCAACGGTCCCAAGCATCCCGTCCTCGTCTTTGATGGAGCGATGGGAACTTCCCTACAAAGCCAAAATCTGACGGCCGAGGACTTTGGTGGGGCAGAATACGAAGGGTGTAACGAGTATCTTGTCCATACTAAACCTAGCGCCGTAGCGAAAGTCCACGAAGCTTTTTTAGCCGTGGGTGCGGATGTGATTGAAACCGACACCTTCGGGGGAACCTCGATAGTTTTAGCCGAGTACGATTTAGCCGACCAAGCCTATTATCTCAACAAAACCGCCGCCGAACTGGCCAAAGCTTGCGCGAATAAATACTCTACCCCCGAAAAACCCCGTTTTGTGGCGGGTTCGATGGGGCCGGGGACAAAACTGCCCACTTTGGGTCATATTGACTTTGATACGCTCAAAAATGCCTATGTGGAACAGGTAGAGGGTCTGTATGATGGCGGAGCAGATTTATTATTAGTAGAAACCTGTCAGGATGTCCTGCAAATTAAAGCGGCTTTAAATGCTATTGAAGAAGTATTTCAGAAAAAAGGTCAACGATTGCCCCTCATGGTTTCGGTGACGATGGAAACCATGGGAACGATGTTAGTAGGAACGGAAATTAACGCCGTTGTCTCTATTTTACAACCCTATAAAATTGATATTTTGGGACTTAACTGCGCCACTGGTCCAGATTTAATGAAACCCCATATTAAATATCTCTCGGAAAATTCCCCTTTTATTGTTTCTTGTATTCCTAACGCTGGTTTACCGGAAAATGTCGGCGGTCAAGCGCATTATCGCCTCACTCCCGTAGAATTAAAAATGGCTTTAATGCACTTTATCGAAGATTTGGGAGTACAAATTATTGGCGGTTGTTGTGGTACTCGTCCCGACCATATTCAAGCTTTAGCGGAACTAAGTCAGGGTTTAACTCCGAAATCTCGTCATTATCATTATGAACCCTCCGCCGCCTCTATTTATAGTACCCAACCCTATATTCAAGATAATTCTTTCCTCATTGTCGGGGAAAAATTAAACGCCAGTGGTTCTAAAAAATGTCGGGAACTGCTCAATGCTGAAGACTGGGATAGTTTAGTATCGATGGCGAAAGCGCAGGTAAAAGAAGGGGCGCATATTCTCGATGTCAACGTCGATTATGTGGGCCGGGATGGGGTGCGCGATATGCACCAATTAGCCTCTCGTTTAGTTAATAATGTCACCCTACCTTTAATGTTAGATTCCACCGAATGGGAAAAAATGGAAGCGGGGTTAAAAGTAGCGGGGGGTAAATGTATCCTCAACTCTACTAACTACGAAGACGGGGAACCGCGTTTTTATCAAGTCTTGGATTTAGCGAAAAAATACGGCGCAGGGGTAGTAATTGGAACCATTGATGAAGAAGGAATGGGACGCACTGCCGAGAAAAAATTCCAGATAGCTAAACGGGCCTATTATGGGGCGATAGAATACGGAATTCCTCCCTACGAAATCTTTTTTGATCCTCTAGCTTTACCGATTTCTACTGGTATCGAAGAAGACCGAGAAAATGGCAAGGCTACTATCGAAGCAATGCGCCGAATTCGCCAAGAACTGCCCGAATGTCACATTCTTTTAGGTGTGTCTAATATCTCTTTTGGGTTGAATCCGGCAGCGCGTCAGGTATTAAATTCCGTCTTCCTCCACGAAGCGATGCAGGTGGGAATGGATGGGGCAATTGTCAGCGCTAATAAGATTCTTCCTTTGGCAAAAATTGAACCAGAATATCAGCAAATTTGTCGGGATTTAATCTATGATAATCGTCGTTTTGATGGCGATATATGTGTTTATGATCCCCTGACCAAATTAACCGAATTATTTGCGGGAAAAACCACTAAAAAAGACCCCTCTAGTAATGCTAATTTACCCGTGGAGGAACGCTTAAAACAGCATATTATTGATGGGGAAAGATTGGGACTGGAAGACGCTTTGAATCAAGCTTTACAGGACTATCCACCCCTAGATATTATTAATATTTTCCTCTTGGATGGGATGAAGGTAGTGGGTGAGTTATTTGGTTCAGGACAAATGCAGTTACCTTTTGTTCTCCAATCTGCCCAAACTATGAAAGCAGCTGTTGCTTTTTTAGAACCATTTATGGAGAAAAAAGAGGGGGATAATAATGCCAAAGGGACTTTTATTATCGCAACGGTTAAAGGGGATGTTCACGATATTGGTAAAAATTTAGTTGATATTATCTTGACAAATAACGGCTATAAGGTGATTAATTTGGGCATTAAACAACCCGTAGAAAATATCATCGAAGCCTACAAAGAACATAAAGCCGATTGTATCGCTATGAGCGGTTTATTGGTGAAATCGACGGCTTTTATGAAGGAAAATCTGGAGGTTTTTAACGAAAAAGGAATCACCGTTCCTGTTATCCTTGGCGGGGCAGCTTTAACTCCCAAATTTGTCCATGATGACTGTCAAAAAACCTACAAGGGACAGGTTATCTATGGTAAAGATGCCTTCTCTGACCTGCATTTTATGGATAAATTAATGCCCGCTAAAGCTGGGGGTCAATGGGATGATAGTAAAGGCTTTTTAGCGGAGTTTGCCGAGGCAGAAAAAAGCCCGGTTGTTGCCGAAGAATTAAAGGTTAATCCCGATACTATTTTTACCGATGGCAGCGTGGACAAAGAATTAGTTATTGATACCCGTCGGTCCGAAGCGGTGGCAGTTGATATTCCCCGACCAACACCGCCCTTCTGGGGTACTAAAATATTAACAGCAGCAGAAATTCCCATCGAGGAGGTTTTCTGGTATTTAGACCTACAAGCTTTATTTGTCGGTCAATGGCAATTTCGCAAACCACAAAGCCAATCCAAGCAAGAATACGACCAGTTTTTACAGGAAAAAGTTCATCCAATTCTAACAGCATGGAAAGAGAAAATTGTCAAGGAAAATTTACTAAACCCCACATTAATTTATGGTTATTTTCCCTGTCAGTCGTCCGGTAATTCCCTCTTAATTTACGATCCCGAATCGATACAAGCGGGCGAAAAACCCGAAAATCTGCAACCGAGTGCCATTTTTGAGTTTCCTCGCCAGAAATCTGGTCGTCGTCTCTGTATTGCTGACTTTTTCGCCCCGCAGGAATCCGGGATTATCGACGTTTTCCCGATGCAAGCGGTGACAGTGGGGGAAATCGCCACGGAATACGCTAAATCTCTCTTTGATGCCAACGAATATACCGAATACCTCTATTATCACGGCATGGCTGTGCAAACCGCCGAAGCCATGGCCGAATGGACCCACACCCGCATCCGTCGCGAGTTAGGTTTCGCAGAGTTCGATCCCGATAATATCCGCGATATACTGCAACAGCGTTACCGGGGTTCTCGCTATAGTTTCGGCTATCCCGCTTGTCCCAATATTCAGGACCAATACAAGCAACTAGATCTGTTAGGATGCGATCGCATTGGGATGTCTATGGACGAAAGCGAACAATTGTACCCAGAACAATCCACCACCGCCATTATCACCTATCACCCCACCGCTAAATACTTTAGTACCTAATCAGTTATCAGTTATCAGTTATCAGTTATCAGTGAGCAGTTATCAGTTATCAGTTATCAGTGAGCAGTTATCAGTTATCAGGTGTGAGTTTTTATCGGTAAAACCCCACACCCTACACCCCACACCCCACACCCTACACCCCACACCCTACACCCTACACCCCACACCCTACCCCCACGAAAAACTTTTTGCCGCAAACCCTAATTAGGGCAGCCATTCCAGTAAAATTCCCAGGGAGCTATCTTTACGGGTGCGGGAATTTTGGGCTTGAATATCGGCGGCTAAACGTAAATTAGAGGTAATCGCATAACCAACCGAAAGAGTAGTTAATCCCACCTCGTTAGCACCACCGGGAGAGATAAAACTCTGACTGACGGTGATATCTGCCGCTCCTGTGCGAGAAAGGGCTAATTTGAGCTTTAATCCTAAGTTAAGCCCATCGGTGCTGTAATTTCCCGTTTGAATGTAACGATAGCCCACCATGGGAGCCAGATTGACATAATCACCCAAAGGGAGGAGATAGTATTGTAAATTTGCTCCTATTGCCGTCCTTTTGCCGTTAAAAGCCGTCTGATAATCGCCGCTTAGGGTTAAACTGGTTTGACCGAAAAACACATCTTCTACCCCCAAAATCACGCCACTGGAATTATCGGTAGAAGGAAACTCTGCATATCCTAAACGGATACGAGTGCGAAAACTAGGATCGCGGCGAATATCTTCGGCGATATCGGGTATTTTTTCTAACCAACGCTCTAAAACAGGGCTTTCTTGCCGAATTTTCGGGTCTAGGTCTAACTCCGTTTCTGCCCACACCGGACCAATCGCCCCCCATAATAAACCAAGAGCGATCGCATTTACAGAACAGCAAGAGAGCTTAAACATGATCTGCATTATAATCAAAAAAGATCAGATTCCCCGTTAATTCTTGAGAGGAAGGGGCAGTAGGAGCAGCCATAGTGGTCAGAATATTAAAACTTTCGCAATTAAGTGGCGCGGAACGGGCAAAACTTCAGAAAAGAGCCGAGTTAGATATTGATAACGCCCTCAAAGTCGCTCAAACGGTGATAGAAACCATCCGCGAGCGGGGGGATGCTGGCGTTGTGGACTATGTGCGGCGTTTTGACTACGAGGGTGCGACGGTAGAAAATATCAAAGTCAGCGAGGCAGAATTTGAGCAGGCTTTTCAGTTAATTGAACCGGAAGTAAAAACTGCCATTGAACAGGCTTTCCGGAATATTCAAGAGGTACACCGTCGCCAAATGCCGGAAGAAATGCAACTGGCAGAAATTGAAACCGGTGTCTTTGCCGGCGAAAAAATCTCTCCTATCCCCAATGTGGGTTTATACGTTCCCCGGGGCCGCGGTGCTTTTCCCTCGATGATGTTAATGTTAGCCATCCCGGCAATGGTGGCAGGAGTGGAAAGAGTTGTCGTTTGCACTCCCCCCGATAAACAGGGCAACGTGGAACCCGTTTCTCTGGTGGCGGCGCAGATGGCTGGAGTCAGAGAAATTTATAAATTAGGGGGCGTACAAGCGATCGCCGCTTTAGCTTTGGGAACAAAAAATATCAAAAGGGTTGACAAAATTACCGGTCCGTGCAGCGTCTATGGGGCGGCGGCCAAACGGTTACTGTTCGGCACTGTGGATGTGGGTTTGCCGGCCGGTCCAAGTGAGTCGATAGTTTTGGCCGATGAGTCCACCGATGCCCGTTTAGCGGCCTTGGATTTATTAATTGAAGCGGAACACGGGGCGGATTCGGCGGCTTTATTAGTCACCCACTGTGAACAGGTGGCGATCGCTGCTAGTGAATATGCACAGGAATACCTGCAAAAACTCCCGGATTGGCGACGGGAATTCTGTGAGGCGGGTTTAGCCGCCTATGGGGGCATAATTTTAACCGATAGTCTGCAGCAATCCCTCGATTTTGTCAATGAGTACGCCCCGGAACATCTAGAGGTTTTAGTTAGTAATCCTTTTGCCATTCTGGGCAAGATTAAAAATGCTGGGGAAATTCTCCTGGGCAATCATACTCCTTCCTCTATGGCTACCTACGCCATCGGGGTAAATGCTGTGCTGCCGACGGGAAGTTTTGCCCGTTCCTATTCGGCGGTTTCGGTGTATGATTTTCTCAAGCGCTCTACTTTGGCTTATGTCACCTCCGAAGGCTTTGAAAAGTTAAAAGAAACCACGAAAACTTTAGCCGAGTACGAGGGTTTTCCCGCCCATAAATTAGCAATTCAACACAGGGAAATTTTACTCTAAATACAGGGAATAGGAAACAGGGAACAACTCTAATTTATTATCCTGTCTCCTATCTGGTAATATGATAAGAGCAGAGAATCAGGCAAGCATTTTATGAAAAAAGTAATTGTTATTTTAATTCTGGCTTTTCTGAGCGAACAAATATCAATAAAATCACCAATTTCTGGCAATCAAACCCTCAATAATTTAGCCGTAGCTAACAACAATAATCGTCCCACTCCCCAGAAAAAACCTAGTCCTTCTCCACAGTTTCGGTGCGATGGTAGAACTCACTGTTCCCAGATGACCTCCTGTCCAGAAGCGACTTTTTTCTTGAGAAATTGCCCCAATGTCAAAATGAATGGAGACGGTGATGGAGTTCCCTGTGAAAGTCAATGGTGTGGAAAAAAATCCTCAGAAAAATGTTTAAAAAGTTCTCCAGATAACTAATTTTGTTTCCTCACCCCAATTCTCTCATTTAAAGAATCGGGGTGAAAACAATTAAGAAGCAGTAATCACGGGAGAATTAAGATATTGATAATTCCAGTCCGATTGTTGCCAAACGCGACCATCAAGGGCAATTTGTTCGATTAAACTAGCTAATCGTAAAGCTTTTAAAGCTTGTTCCCCACCGACAGAAGGTTGGTCCCCACCGCGCACACAATGAACAAAATGTTCTAATTCCGCGTGTAGGGGTTCAATATTGCTGGTATAAACTTTTTCAATTAAACCATCTTGACGGTAGAGAACTTGACCGTAATCGGTGCTATAGTTAGCGGTGGTTTGCCGGTGAATGAGGATTTCATTGTTGAGAAAATCCGCTTCCGTGAGAGAATTTTTGCAGTGGGCCGCTAAACGGCGAATCTTGCGATGAGTCACCTTACTAGCGGTTAAATTAGCCACTACTCCATTACTAAAACCAAGGGTTGCAGTGACATAATCGAGATAACCGGAATCAGTGGCAGCGCGACTACCACTAGCGGTTAATTTCACCACGGGAGCGGAGACTAATTCTAAAATTAAATCTATATCGTGGATCATTAAATCTAACACCACCGACACATCATTAGCGCGTTGGGAATAGGGACTCATGCGATGGGATTCAATCGCTAAAATTTCCTCGGTTTTCAAGACCTTCGATAACTCTTGGAAAGCGGGATTAAAACGCTCGATATGACCCACTTGCAGAATACAATCATGATCGGCTGCCGCATTGACTAAAGATTCCGCTTCACTAATACTAGCGGCGATCGGTTTCTCGATCAAGGTATGTACTCCCCCTTGCAGACAGTCCATCCCGACTCGATGGTGTAACCGCGTGGGGACAGCGATACAAACCGCATCTACCCTAGGTAAGAGATCTAAATAATTTTCAAAAAAACGGACTCGGTATTTACTGGCAGTTTCCAGTCCCTTTTCGACGTTGACATCGGCCACCCCGACGAATTCCACGTCTTTTAATAAACTCAGGATGCGACTATGGTGTTGTCCCATGTTACCGACCCCGATAACCCCGACTTTAATCGGTTTGAGTTGATTTCTGTTACCCGGAAAGTTTGCTGGTTGATTGGACATGAATTTTAGACTCCTGTGTTCACACTCCTCACACCACTTGATTAGATTAATCAAGCTGATTTCGTCCATTAACTACCAAGATGGTATCATGGTTATCCAGCATTCTGACACGATGTCGGTGTCAATGGGAGTTCTGAGAAGATTTTCTGATTCCATCTGCGGGTTTTTACTCCTAAATGCTTATCAAAAAATCATCCCTGAGTAGCGAGGACTACATATGGACAATTCAACGGATTTTAACTCCTTACGGGGATTAAGTGTTTTTTTGCTAGGAATGATGGGATCTGGCAAATCCACCCTGGGAGAGTTGCTTTCCCGACGGTTACAATATCGTTTTTTTGATACAGATATATTAATAGAAAGGGTCGCGGGAAAGAAAATCAGGGAAATTTTTGCCGACGAGGGAGAAGCGACTTTTCGGGAGTTAGAAACCCAAGTTTTAGCCGAATTATCCTCTCTGACTAAAACTGTGATTGCCACCGGGGGAGGGATGGTTTTAAAACCGATAAATTGGAGTTATCTTCGTCACGGTTTAATGATTTGGTTAGATGTTCCCCTAGAAGTTTTGGTTAAACGTTTAAAACAAGATACCTCTCGTCCCCTGCTTGAGTCCACTGATTTAGAAAGTAAACTAGAATTATTATTAGAACAAAGACGAGGACTTTATGCAGAAGCAGATCTTCGGATTGTTGTTTCTGACCTAGATACACCTGCTGATATCGTTGAGAAAATTTTAACAGCAATACCGACGGTGATTAAAGATTTTCATCCAGAAAGGAATAATAACTAATGACAGCAGCTTCAATTTTTGATTTACCTGAACTAATTCCTGACCGAGAAATTCTGGAAATTTTAGCTCAAAGTCAAGCTATTCGTCTGGAAAGAATTATTTCCACCGGTCAAACCACTCCCATCGGTCAATGGTACGATCAATCTGACTTTGAATGGGTGATTTTATTACAGGGATTCGCTGAGATTAGTTATGAGGATGGCAGCCAAGTTAATCTGCAAGCGGGGGATTATCTCCTGATTCCTCCTCACCAAAAACATCGCATCGAATTTACTAGCAATAATCCTCCTTGTATTTGGTTAGCTATCTATTATCGCTAGTAAGTAGGTAGGTGTTAAAAGTTGTCAGAAACACCCCTTATCAAGGGGGATTAAGGGGGATCGAAGCTAAAATCTATTTTTAATTTAATTATAACCAGCTACTTAAAATATAGTTTCTGACTATTGCCAGCGATCAAATAAATCGGTTAAAACGATATTAGAAAACAAAAAACCTTCGGGGTCGCTTAATCTTACCCTGCTATCCCCCTCAATTATTACTAAATTACGCTGTTTATGCGGCTCTAAGACCTCTAAAATTGCTTTTTTGATTTCCGAGCCAAAATTAGCTTCAATTGCGGGCAAACTCACACCTTCTGCTAACCTTAACCCTAGCATCAAGGTTTCGAGAAGATCATCAATCAAGCTATTTTTCTCCACCTCAATCTGACAGCCTTCTTTTACCCAAGCGAAATAGTCGCGACTTTTGCGCGGACGGGTAAAACGTTGTTGATGAAGATAACTAGCAGCCCCCATACCAAAACCGTAATAGGGACGATTTTCCCAGTAAACTCGATTATGTCGGCATTGATAACCCGGTTTGGCATAGTTAGAAATCTCGTAATGTTGATAACCGGCTAAAGCTAGTTTTTCACCGGCTAAAACATACATTTTTGCCGTGGTTTCATCATCGGGTAAGGGTTTTTTCCCCGGTTGATACTGTTTACCGAAAGGAGTAACCGCCTCTAAGACCAAATCGTAACAGGAAAGATGGGCCGGTTGCAGTTTGATCGCTTTTTCTAGGGAATTTTCCCAATCTGTCAGGGTTTGTTGTGGCAATCCTGAAATCAAATCCAAACTATAGTTAACTATTCCCAATCCCTGAATTAATTCCACTGCCTGATAGATATCCTTAACAGTATGCGATCGACCGGAAACCTGTAATAATGGTTCTTGAAAAGCCTGTACTCCTAAACTAACCCGATTGACTCCTGCGCTAAGATAACCCTGTAATTGTTCTAAACTAAAGGTAGCCGGATCAATCTCCATAGAAATCTCTATATCGGCCGCAAAATCAAACTTTTTGGCTAAAGTATCCAGAATTGCCCCTAATAATTCCACCGGTAACAGGGAAGGAGTCCCCCCCCAAAAAAAATTGTTTCTAGGGGTTTCCCCGTCCCCTGACTAAGGCTAATTTCTTCTTGTAATATTTCCACATACTCCACCACAGGGGGAAAAGTCGCCGGATTGGTGCGATTACCAAGGACAAAAATCGGGAAATCACAGTAAAAACAGCGCCGACGACAGAAGGGAATATGAATATAAACCGAGGTTACGGGGTCAAAATAGGACATTAAAGCAGTTATCAGTGAACAGTAATCAGTAATCAGTGAACTCATACTAAATCCGTTGAGTAACGCACAGAAAACGGGTTTCTCCGAGAAACCCGTTTTCTACTCATGCAAAAGGCAAAACGGAGAATAAATAATCAGTTTTTAATAACTGGATTTAATATCCTACAGCCTTTCTCGTCAAGGTGAAGCACAGACTAACCCTTGCTAATCAAGTATTTTAGATGCAAGAACGAACCTCATCTATCTGAGAAACGCTGTAACTCGCATCTGATGACTGATAACTGATTCAAGGCTGACGGCTATAATTTCGTTGATCTTCGTTAAGATGTATTATGGCTGGGGAGAACATCTCCTAGAATGGAGGCAACTTTCCCGACACAAATTAGGAGAAACCCACAGATATAATATAAAAGCATCCATACTCATTATTTTTCTACCATCATTCCCCCCTATCCTCTCTGGTATTATCCCCATGCTTGATGCTGTCATAATTTTACTATTCGTCTTCGCTGTTGCCAGTATTGGTTATAGTGGTGTTGACTTGCTCCCGGTTGCTGTCCAGTCGCAAATCAGCAATATTGAAGCTTTACGCTGGTTATCGGCGGGTTTTGCCTCAATTATTGGTTTAGCTATTGGTTTAGTTGCCCAAACTACCTATCGTCGTCTAGAAACCCAAGTACGACAAACTCCGATCGAAGTTATTTTAACCCGTTCGGTCGGTCTAGTTATTGGTTTGTTGATTGCTAATCTGATCCTAGCTCCGATTTTCTTCCTACCGATTCCGGGAGAATTCTCGTTTATCAAGCCGATAATCGCCATTTTGGGCAGCATTATGTTTTCCTATCTGGGGGTTAGTTTAGCTGATACCCACGGTCGCACTTTTTTGCGTCTGATTAACCCCAATAGTATGGAATCAATTTTAGTGGCAGAAGGAACCCTGCAAGCGGCCGCCACCAAAGTTGTGGACACCAGTTGTATTATCGATGGTCGTATCGAACAATTGTTAGACACAGGATTTATCGAGGGACAGATACTCATTCCCCAATTTATTCTTCAGGAATTGCAACAGTTAGCGGATGGCAGTAATGACCAAAAACGAGTCAGAGGAAGACGCGGATTAGATATCTTAAACCGGATGCAGCAAGAATTTCCCGAGCGCATTATCATTCATCCAGCCGATTATGAGGATATTAGCACCGTAGATGCTAAATTAGTCCATCTTGCCCAAGAGATTAACGCCACCTTGCTCACTAACGATTATAATCTCAGTAAAGTGGCCAATCTGCAAAAAGTCACCATCTTGAATGTCAACGATCTCGCCCAAGCAGTACGCCCGATCTACTTGCCCGGGGATACTTTAGACCTAAAAATTCTCAAAGCAGGAAAGGAACCCACCCAAGGCATCGGTTATCTAGAAGATGGCACGATGGTGGTGGTAGAAGAAGGGAAAGATTATCTAGGGGGAGAATTGCGGGTAGTGGTGACATCTGCACTGCAAACCTCTGCCGGACGGATGATTTTTGCTAAACCCCAAAATTCCCTGATTGCCTAAAGGGAAAAAAAACCAAAAAAGCCTCAAATACAGGGCCAGAGGGGATTGTATTTGAGGCTTTTCATTTTTTAAGGGAAGTTAAGTCACTAACCGAACCATCTAGCCAATTTATATCTAAATTAGGCCGGTTTATTGATTACAGCCATGGACTGACGAGCAAAACCGAAATAACTATCCCAGAATTGTTTCTGACTATCGAGGGCAACTTTGGTGGCGGTTTCTTGGGCGGTTAGGTAGGATTTCACCCATTCTTGTTGATATTCGAGGGATTTAACCAAAGTTTCCGGAAACTCAAACACTGATGTAGTCGAGGGAACACCATTACCCCAAGCGGACAGAAGCAGTTTCTGCCATTCGGCTAGGTATTTTTGGTATTCTTCAAGATAATTGGTGTTCATAGAAGTCAAACCGCTAACTAACCCATCTGGAAGGAGATGGTGAGAAAGTGGGGCGGTGTTGCCACCTTCTCGAAAGCAAAAATCGCGCCGAGATAAAATATAATATTCTATCCCTTCCTTGATTATAACCTGAGTTTGCGATCAGCCCCAATCTTTATGCGATCGCCGTCAGCCCAGCCTATTTTTTGGTGACTGGGAACTAAGTAGGTGGGTGGAATTAAATATAAGATGAACGTAGGTTGGGTTGAAGCATGAAACCCAACACCCGCATGGGTTACGCTACCGCTAACCCATCCTACAAATAATTTTGCCTCCTTACTTAACGCTAAAATAGTCCTACTCTAGCCATTTTCTCCCAACTATGATCGATCGCCCTATTCATGTAATTGGTGGAGGATTAGCGGGGACTGAGGCGGCGTGGCAGATAGCCCAAGCAGGTATTCCCGTGATCCTGTACGAAATGCGCCCAATTCGCTCTAGTCCCGCCCACCATAGCCAATTTTTAGCTGAATTAGTCTGTAGTAACTCCTTTGGTGCCATGGCGGTGGATCGCGCCACCGGGTTACTCCATGAAGAATTACGACGCTTAAATTCTCTAGTTATTGCCCAGGCCGATCAGCATAGTGTCCCCGCAGGAGGGGCTTTAGCGGTCGATCGAGGGGTCTTTAGTCGAAATTTGACGGAAATCTTGGCCAACCACCCTCTAGTCACCTTAAAACGTCAGGAGATCACGGAAATTCCCCGGGATGGTATCGTCGTTTTAACCACCGGACCGTTAACCAGTGCTGCTTTAGCCGCAGATCTGCAAAATTTTGCCGGACTGGACTATCTGAGCTTTTTTGATGCCGCTAGTCCGATTATTCTAGGGGAATCTATTGATCAATCGATCGCTTTTCTGGCCTCCCGTTACGATAAAGGTGAGGCCGCCTATCTCAATTGTCCTATGGATCGGGAACAATACCTGCACTTCTGGCAAGAACTAAAACAGGCAGAACAGGCAGAATTAAAGGATTTTGAGCGAGAAAATGCCAAATTTTTCGAGGCTTGTCTGCCAATCGAAGAATTAGCCAGTCGGGGAGAAGACACCATGCGTTTTGGTCCCCTGAAACCGGTGGGATTAGCGGATCCCAGATATCCGGATCAACGTCCCTACGCAGTTATACAGTTGCGAATGGAAGATAAAGCGGGGCAATTGTGGAATATGGTGGGATTTCAAACTAATTTAAAATGGGGTGAACAAACACGGGTTTTCCGTCTGATTCCGGGGTTAGAAAAGGCCGAATTTGTCCGCATGGGGGTGATGCACAAAAACACCTTTATCAATTCTCCCCAGTTATTATCCTCCAGTCTCCAGTTTAAATCGCGACCGACGCTGTTAGCGGCAGGACAGTTAATCGGCACGGAAGGCTATACGGCTGCGGCTGCTGGGGGATGGTTAGCGGGAACTAATGCCGCTCGTTTAGCTTTAGGATTAGAAACGGTGACATTGCCAACCACAACGATGATGGGGTCATTATTTGAGTTTATCAGCAGTGCCGAACCGAAACATTTTCAACCGATGCCGCCAAATTTTGGCATTTTGCCGAATTTTACCAGAAAAATCCGCAATAAACGGGAACGTTACGGTCAATATGCCGATCGATCTTTGCAGGATTTAGAAGCATGGATGAATCAGTTAAAAACTCCCTGTCTCGTCTAACTGTCAATCGCTAATCGATCGCCCATAATAGAGAAGGAACCTATTTCTTTCTCTATCGCTATGCCAAACCCCGATTTTTTCCCTCCCCAATCCTACAGTCAAGAGGATGTGCAGGAAATTCTCTATTTGGCTATCTCCCGTCAAGGGGATAAGGGAGAAATTACCCGTCAACAGTTGTTAGAAATTGCCGACGATTTAGCTATTGAAGTTAAAGACTTAGAAGCGGCGGAAAAGGACTGGCAAGAGTCAAAAATGGTCAGTTATAAACGGCAAGAATTCGATCGCTTTCGTCGCGAGGAGCTAAAAAATAAAACCGTTCGCTATCTGATTATTAATAGTTTTTTTCTTACCATTAATTTAATTAGTGCTGGAACAATTTCTTGGGCAATTTATATCTTTTTGCTGATGGGTTTACCTCTTTCTCTCTCGGCTTGGAAAACTTTTCAAAATCAAGGAATTGCCTACGAAGAGGCATTTAAACGCTGGAAAATTAAGGAGGAAATGAAAGAGTCTTTTGGCAATCTTTGGACACAAATTAAAAAGTTTTTACAGTTTTAATTAACAAAAAATAACACTGCCAATACCAAAAAGAAGATTCAATACAGTGTTGTTCCTGCCAACTTAAGTGTAATATAATAATATTAATCCTACATGAATTGATCGCTTTGTTCTATGTCCGAATCAGCTGCTGGAATTTCTGTTTCCAAACCCCAAAATATCTGGAAACGACAAGTTAAAGTCAATCTGAGAAGTCTCTTTAGTACCCTGGGAAAAGCCGCTCTTAACGGGGCATTTTTGCAGTGGGATGATCTGGCCGAAAATGGAGTAGAAGTTTTAGATGCTCTTGGTTTAAGTCGGACTCCGGGGGAATTAGCGGGTTTATTAATAAGTCAATCGCTAATGAAAGCGATGAAAGGATTACTTAAAAGTAATGCTGATTTACTGCCCCAAGAAGTTGAAAAGCTGGCTTTAAAAGAACTTTACACTGAGATTACCGACTCTTTACAAGAGCAGGAATTAATTCTCGATCGAGATTTTTTTGAGCATCCCGAAAGATTACCTATAGTCGCACCAATCCAAGCAGCTTTTTTACGGTGGTTAACAACAAATAATTTAATCACTAATTCCCAGGAAGCACAGAGCCTAAGTAACCGTTTACCAGCTTATTTTGTCTCAGCGTTGCAGGAACAATGGAAAGATAAACGAGATGAATACAGTCTGCTTTTAGATGAAATCGACACTCCTTTTAACAATGCTTGGAAACGAGAAAGCAGCTGGTTACATTATCGAGCTTGGTTGCAAAAACAGATCGATGAACCTATTTTTGGGAAACCTTTAGTTTAAAGCAAATTTATGTACCTCTACGGGGATTTTATGAAGAAGAAGAAATAAAAGCCACCCCAGACACAGATTACCATCGAGAGCCATCATTTAAACGCATTGTTATCAAACTCCAAGAGCAGTTAGAAACATGGTTAGAAGCGGCAAAATCCGATGATGCTATCCGTTTATTGACCGGTGGGCCGGGTAGTGGAAAATCGTCCTTTTGTAAAGTATTTGCTGCCCAACAAGCTCGCTTAGAAAAACAAGTTTTATATATTCCCTTGCATCGCTTGAGTTTCTCCACCGATTTAGTAACAGCAGTTAAAACTTTTGTTCAACATGACGGTTTTTTACCAGAAAATCCCCTAGAACCGAGCGATCAAGATTTACAATTACTAATTATCTTTGATGGCTTAGATGAGCTATCTATGCAGGGAAAAATCGCCCAAGAAGTCGCCCAAAATTTTATTAATGAAGTACGAGAACAGGTCAAAAGTTTTAATCAAAATAAAACCCGTTTACAAGTGTTGATTAGCGGGCGTGATGTGGTGGTACAATCCAATAAAAATAATTTCAAAAACCTCAGCAAATTATCACTATTTTACCCTATTGGGTTGATAAAAGCGATGATTTTAGCGATGTTGATAACTTATTAAAAGTCGATCAACGTCATCAATGGTGGCAACAGTATGGGCAAGCTAAAGGGAAAAACTATGCACAATTACCGCCAGAATTATCGGGGAAAAATTTACAAGAAATTACCGCTCAACCGCTATTAAATTATCTTATTGCTCTCACTTTTGAACGAGGCGAGGTTCAATTTTCCCAAGAAACTAACCTCAATAATATTTATGAAAATTTGCTCAAGGCAGTCTATGAGCGAGGTTATGAAAAAATAGTCCAGGCCACCGGGCTATAGAAGGGATTACAGAAAAAGATTTTGTGCTAATTTTAATGGAAATTGCCCTTTCCTGTTGGCATGGTAACGGTAGAACCACCACCGTGAGAGAGATTGAAGAACATTGTGAAAATAATGGCTTAAAAAATCTCCTAAAAAATTTCCAAGATAGTTTTCAAAGCGATTCCCAAGGGAGTATTACCCGTCTTTTAACAGCCTTTTATTTTCGAGAAAGTGGCGATTTACGAGGCAGCGAAAAAACCTTTGAATTTACCCATAAAAGTTTTGGTGAATATTTAACTGCCCGCAGAATTGTTGACCGAGTTAAGCAAATTCATAAGAAATTACAAGACAGTGAAAATGATTATGACAATGACTATGATCCCAGACAAGCTTTAATCGCCTGGGCGACTTTATGCGGACCGACGGCAATAGATGAATATCTTTTTCGTTTTATTGTCAATCAAATGCAATTACAGTCCCCTGATGAAGTGAAACAGTGGCAGAAAACTCTGGGTCATTTAATTGAATATCTTTTGGTCAAAGGAATGCCGATGGAGGGTTTAAAAAACCGCCCCAATTTTCAGGAGGAAATGCGACAGGCACGCAATGCCGAGGAAGCTTTATTAGCGGTATTTAATGCCTGTGGGCGAGTCACCGAAGAAATTTTTCCCATTCAATGGCCTTCTCCTGAAGCTTTCGGCAATTGGTTGGCCAGTCTTCAGGGACAAAGAATAGATTTAGAGTTTATGTTGGTGTTAGATTGCCTCAGTTTTCTTGATTTACAAAACTGTCTGTTGATATGTCGAGATCTTTACAAGGCAAATCTTGAAAGGGCAAATCTTGAAAGGGCAAATCTTAGAGTGGCAATTCTTGCAGAGGCAAATCTTGTAGGGGCAAATCTTGCAAAGGCAAATCTTGTAGGGGCAAATCTTGCAAAGGCAAATCTTGTAGGGGCAAATCTTGTAGGGGCAAATCTTAGAGGGGCAAATCTTAGAGGGGCATTTCTTGCAAAGGCAAATCTTAGAGTGGCAAATCTTGAAGGGGCAAATCTTGAATGGGCAAATCTTGAAGGGGCAAATCTTGAAGGGGCAAATCTTGAAGGGGCAAATCTTAGATGGGCAAATCTTGAAGGGGCAAATCTTGAATGGGCAAATCTTGAATGGGCTAATTTTACAAAGGCAAATCTTAGAGGGGCAAATCTTGAAGGGGCAAATCTTGAAGGGGCTAATTTTACAAAGGCAAATCTTAGAGTGGCATTTCTTGCAAAGGCAAATCTTAGAGTGGCAAATCTTTACGGGGCAAATCTTGAAGGGGCAAATCTTGAAGGGGCAAATCTTGAAGGGGCAAATCTTGAAGGGGCAAATCTTAGATGGGCAAATCTTGAAGGGGCAAATCTTGAAGGGGCAAATCTTGAAGGGGCTAATTTTACAGATGCTAACGTCAAAGGGACGATTCTCGATACGGAAGTTAAAACCGAGTTTCAGTGAATACAATCACCTCATCCACCCGAAGAAGGTAGTACCCAAGAAATCGCGCGGGTTGGATTCTACTTTACCTTACATTTCGACAGGCTCAATGTAAAGGTTATGATGTTTATGTGTTTAGGGGCTAAAGGAGAAAAATCATGGTACGTTGGTCACTAACTGGATCATCATAAATAGATCAACGGTTACGGAGCTATTGAAGATAAGTAGCTGGTTATAATTAAATTAAACATGAATTTTAGGTTCGATCCCCCCTGCCCCCCTTGATAAGGGGGGTGTCTGATAATTTTTAACACATACCTACTTACTGTCATCAAAAATGTCTAACTGCTGCAGAGAGGGGGAATTATCCGACTTAACCGGTTTAATTTTCTTAATTCCCTGACGCAAACCGATCGCAATTTTACTATGTTTTTCGATTTGACCCATCACCTGCATGGCACGATCGATCACAGAAGCTGGTAAACCGGCTAATCTTCCCGCTTCGATACCATAGGATTTATCCGCGCCTCCCGGTCGTACTTGGTGCAAAAATACTATCTCATGGGGTAATTCTTTGACTGTTACCTGATAATTAGCCACATTCTCTAAAATTGAAGCTAATTCGTTCAGTTCGTGGTAGTGAGTGGCGAAAATCGTCCGCGATTGCAGTACCGTGGCTAAATACTCCGCCACAGCCCAAGCTATGGATAAACCGTCAAAAGTGGCTGTACCCCGGCCAATTTCGTCTAATAATACTAATGATCTGTCTGTGGCGTGATTGAGAATATTGGCAGTTTCGTTCATTTCCACCATAAAGGTGGATTGGCCAGTAGCGAGGTCATCCACAGCCCCACCCGGGTGAAAATGCGATCGCAGATGGAGATTTTGGCCGACTTTGCTGGGACAAAACTGCCGGTTTGGGCTAACAATTGAATTAATCCCACCTGTCGCAGATAACAACTTTTGCCACTAGCATTGGGACCAGTGAGAATAATCAAGTCAGGGTATTCTAAACCCTCCTGATTGCCCAAATTAATCGAATTCGGCACAAAAAAGCCAGCCCCAAGGGATTGTTCCACCACGGGATGACGACCATCTTTAATATCGATAAGACGACCATCCGCGATTTCTGGGCGACAATATCCCTGATAAACGGCGATTTCTGCCAATGCTGCCAACACATCCAAAGCGGCGACTTTTGTGGCCACTTCCCGGATTTCTGGGGAAAATTCGGCTACTTGACGGCGTAAATCGCTAAAAATCTCGTATTCTAATTTATTTAATTCATCTACTGCCGTCAGAATTATATTTTCTTTCTCCTTTAACTCGGTGGTGATATAACGTTCCTCATTGACTAAAGTTTGCTTACGCACATAATCTTTTGGGGCGAAATCGGCTTTACTGCGGGGTAAACTAATATAATAACCGAAAGTTTTGTTATAATTAACCTTAAGATTGCTAATCCCCGTTCTTTCTTTCTCTGTCGTCTCCAGATTCTTAAACCAATCGATTACTTCCTGATAGTCGCGCCGGAGGGCATCCAATTGGGCATCAATTCCCTCGCGAATCACCCCCCCTTCCTTCAGATGCAGCGGAGGAGATTCCACCAGATGCGCGATCACCTGCTGGCCTAATTTTTCCAAATCGGCGGGAATTTGCTGTAAAGCTTTCAAATAGGGCGAATTTCCCGAAGCAACCAAAGCCGCTAAATCGGCTAATTTGACTAAAGATGCCGCTAGGGAAAGTAAATCGCGGGCGTTAGCCGTTCCTGCGCCAACACGACCGCTTAAACGTTCTATATCGTAGATTTCCCTTAATTTTTGCCGAATATCTTGGCGCAGGGCGGGATTATCCTTTAACTCTTGGATAGTATCTTGACGGGCGCGAATACCGCGAGAATCTAAGAGCGGTTGCAGTAACCAACGACGTAAGGCGCGACTACCCATGGCCGTACAAGTACGATCGATCGCCCATAATAGAGAACCATAGAAGCTACCATCGCGCACCGTTTGGGTAATTTCAAGGTTACGACGGGTTTGCCCATCTAAAATCAAAAATTCGGAGATAGAGTAGGTTTTTAAAGGTTGTAGGGGGACTTGATTGGCTTTTTGGGTATCTTCAATGTATTCTAATAGGCCTCCGGCGGCGCGAATAGCAAGGGGTAAATGTTCGCAGCCCATCCCCTCTAGGGAACGCATTTTATAGGTGATTAGGAGACGATTTTTCGCTTCTGTGAGAGTAAAGATAGTTTGGGGACGGAGAGAATAACAAAAACTATCGGGTAAACAGGGGGGGAGATGGTCGGATTTTTCCCCGGGGCGCAAAATACGGTTTAAATCGGGGGCATTGATGGGAAAAAGGATTTCTGAGGGCTGTAAACGGCTTAATTCTAGGCTTAAAGCCGTTAAATCGCTGGCTTGGGTGGTGTAGAATTCTCCGGTGGAGATATCTGCATAGGCTAATCCCCAATTTTCTCCGGTGATCACCACTGCAGCCAGAAAATTATTCTTTTTTGCGTTTAACATTCCCTCATCGGTGAGGGTTCCGGGGGTGAGCAGTTTGGTGATAGCGCGTTCTACTAGCCGTTTTTCGGCGGCTGCTTCCGTCGAATCCTCTACTTGGTCACAAATCGCCACCGCATAGCCTTTTTCCACCAATAAACGACTATAGCGCTCTAGGGCGTGGTGGGGAACCCCGGTCATGGCGACTCTCCCAATCCCTTTACCTCCTTCCTTGCTGGTGAGAACTAATTCTAATTCTCTGGAGATAATCACCGCATCCTGAAAGAAACACTCGAAAAAATCGCCCACACGATAGAGTAAAAGAGCATTGGGATAGGTTTCTTTTACCTCCACATAATGCTGATACATGGGGGTGAGTTTATCGCGATCGAGTCCGCGATAATCACGATGGGGATCTTTATTGGTAGCCGGTGGTTCTAGGGGAAAATCCGAGGGGAGAGTCATGGGTCAAAGAAAGCTGGACAATGTTTTAATCAACTGTTCCCCTTGCTGCACCTTCCCCACTCCCCTAGGCTGAGAGTGGGTACTGATGCGGGTTAGTTCCATCAAAAATTGAACGGACAAAACCGATAAGCGATAACTGACAACTGAATTTAGATAGACACTTCGCTTAATTCGCGAGTGAGATGATCAAAGGGTTCAGCGATCAAAGAGGTGTCGGCAATACCCGCCTCACTAGCCATGGTTTGAATCATTTCGCTCATGATTTGGATACCGCGCACCGTCGGACCGATGGGAACCCCGAGGGAATTATAGGTTTCCCGCAGTCCTTGCAGTACCCGTTCATCTAGAACATTAGTATCGGCAGCCACCAGCGCATAACTGGCATAGCGGAGATAGTAATCCATATCCCGCAGACAGGCAGAATAACGACGGGTGGTGTAGGCATTACCCCCGGCGCGGATCAATTCGGGAACTTCTTCAAATAGACGAATCGCCGCCCCACGCACGAGCGCCGCCGAATTAGCGTTAATGAGGGCGGCGGCAGCTAGACGGGCAGTTCCCGAGGCAAAATATTGTTTAAGATTATCGATCGCATCTCGATCGAGATAACGTCCGGTGACATCGTATTTTCTAATCAGGCTAGTTACCGCGTCTCGCATTATTAAGTTTCTCCCAACAGCAATAAAGACATTTTTGAGTTTCGCTTTATTTATAATCTCACAGGGTTGAACTTCGGGGGACATCCCTAGTCTAACTCTCTTGCTTGTCTAACAATTTGTTGTTTTTTTGAGACATTTCTTTACATTTAAGGCATTGGCTGGACCGGCGCTGGGTGGCGGAATTATCCCTTATTAGTCGAGGTGGTGGACGAGGCACTCAAAATGACGAGATTATCCCGATGAATGATGGTTTCTGCGGCTATATAACCTAATAAACTGGCAATACGCTCGGAATGTTGACCTTTCACTCGATCGATCTCCTCACTACTATAATTAACAATTCCCCGGGCCAATTCCCGGCCTTCTTGATCGCACAATTGCACCGATTCGGAGGCGCTAAATTCCCCTGCCACTTTGGTAATCCCGGCCGCAAGGAGAGATTTTCCCCCCTGACAAATGGCTTGAATCGCCCCAGCATCGAGATAGATTTTACCCATAGGCAGTAGTCCGTAGGCGATCCAGCGTTTGCGGGCGTTATCACTGCGTTTTTGGGCCTCAAAACGGGTTCCGATCGCCTCTCCTGCCATAATTTTTAAGATATTACCGGGCTGCCGTCCCCTAGTAATCGCCATTTCTACCCCGGCGCTGGTGGCAATCCGGGCCGCTGCCAATTTCGTCGCCATACCCCCGGTCCCCCACTGACTGCCACTACTACCGGCATCGATCGATAGTTGCGCTAATTCCGCAGGAGTAACCCGGGCAATAGCCGCCGCTTCGGGAAATAGCCGCGGATCGGCACTGTAGAGGCGATCCACATCGGTGAGGATAAATAACCAGTCAGCCTCGATTAAACTGGCTACAAGGGCTGATAAAGTGTCATTATCGCCGAATTTTAACTCATCGATCGCCACCGTGTCATTTTCGTTGACAATGGCAATTACCCCTAATTCAAACAAAGCCTGAAAGGTATTATAGGCGTTGACATAACAGGTGCGTTCCATCAATTCGGGACGGGTCAGCAAAATTTGGGCGATCGGTTGACCAAGACTGGTAAAGAGGTCATCATAGATCCGCATCAGACGACCTTGACCGACGGCGGCGATCGCTTGTTTGAGGGCGATTTTTTTCGGTCTTTCCTGTATTCCCAGACGACGGCAGCCCACCCCCACGGCCCCAGATGATACTAATACCACCCGATGACCGGCGGCACGCAACCGGGTGAGGACTTCCACTAAAGCGGCGATCGTGGATAGGGATAATTGGCCGGTTTCATTATCGGTCAAACTGGAAGTACCGATTTTGATCACTATGGTTTGGTTCATCGTCAAGGTGCTTTTGGGGAGGTGTTGCTAGATAGCCAAAGCTTTGATGGCAACTTTAATTAAAGTATAAAAACGGGGTTCAGTCACGTTGACTTCTCTAGCTTGTTGCCGATTTTTGCCTAATAAACCAATGCGCTGCCCTTTCTGCACGACTAAAATATCGCCCTGTTCATTTTTGATGCGAATCTCGTTTAAATCACCCCAAAAACTACATTGATACATTTTATCGGCGTGCATAAAAATTGCTTTTTTAATATTATTATTTTCTTGGGGTAATCGCACTCCCACTAATTCAATCTCTATGGTTGTATTACCATTCCAAGTATTTTCTTTGAGTTTATAGGCAATATCTAAACGAGTTGGTAAAGGACAATATTCGCCCCAACGCCATGCTAGGGCTTTAATTCTGGTATCATCCCTTTGAGCCAGCAATAATTTTAAATGATTTTTTCCGATAGTTTTCTGTTCCACTACTCGCACGTTAGGAGTCCAAAAAACTGGTAATTCATTGCCAATTCCCCAGGGTTGTAAACTATCAATTTGTTGAAAAAGTTGCAGGGTGATTTGTTTAAAATCAATGATAGTATCAATTTTAATTAAAGGTTTTAATTGTTCTATTTGTAAAATTTTGTGAGAAAATTGACTTAATCTTTGTTTAAATGCTAGTAAATTAGCTGTGGGTAAACTAAAACCCCCGCCATTTTATGACCGCCAAATTTTCCTAGTAAATCTTGGCAAAATTGCAGAGCTTCAAAAACGTGAAATTCTTCAATTCCTCTGGCAGATCCGCGAATTTTACCCGCATCTTCTTCCTCGTAAGTACCGATAAAAACTGGCACTCCGTAGCGTTCCACTAAACGGGAAGCTACAATACCAATTACCCCATGATGCCAATCTTTTTCGACTAAGACTAAAACTCGATCTTTTTGCCAAAGAATCGGCGTTTCTTCCACTAATTTAATCGCTTCTTCTTCAATTTTTTCGCACAATTCTTGACGGGTACGATTAATTTGTTCGCACTGCATCGCTCTTTCTAAGGCAATTCCCGCCTCATCGGTGGTTAATAATTCAATAACTATCTGGGGATCACCAATTCTGCCAATGGCATTAATTCTCGGCCCCAATTTAAAGCCAATATCATCCGGTTGTAATTGCTTTTGTTCCTCGCTAATTCCCGCTATTTGCATCAGGGATTGAATCCCGACTAATTGGGATTTGGGTAATTTTCTTAAACCCCGTTTTAACCAGCGACGATTTACCCCAATTAATGGAGCTAAATCTGCTATAGTGCCTAGGGTAAATAATGCTAATAATGACTCGGTTAATCCCTGTAATTTACCCATTTTTTGGGCAGTTGTCACCGCTAAAATATAGGCGACTCCCACCCCCGCTAATCCCTGATAGGGAGAGTTAGGGGTTAATAATTTCGGGTTGAGAATAGCGGAGGCATTTGGTAAAATTGGCGGCAGATCGTGATGATCGGTGATAATAACTTTTAATCCTAATTCTATCGCTAGGGCGATCGGTTCGTGAGCGGAAATGCCATTATCAACGGTGAGAATCAATCCGACTCCCGATTCGGCAAATTCTTCGACAATGCGCTGATTAATTCCGTATCCCTCTTTCATGCGACTGGGTATGGCATGATTTACCCTAGCGCCGAGATGTCTCAAGGCTCTTAGCAGTAAAGATGTACTGGTCATGCCATCGGCATCGTAGTCCCCACAGATAGCAATTTTATCGCCGGAGGCGATCGCTTTTACTAATAAATTGACACTTTTTTCTAAGTCGGGAAATTCTCCCAGGGGAGAGGGTAGGATATCCGCTTCAGGATCTATATAAGTTTTAGCTAATTCGGGGGTATCAATACCGCGATTAATTAAGATAGTTGCTAATAAGGATGATAATCCCATTTCCCGCGCTAACCCCTCAATTTTTTCGGGATTAGTTGCGGCAATATACCAGCGTTGGATGGGATATTTATAGGGCATTTTTTGTTAAGTAAAAAGGTAGGGTGCGTTAGCACAGCGTAACGCACCAAAAACAGGTTTAAAAGCGGATTTGGATGGCCCCAGCAGCAGGTTGAAAGGGGAGATTACTATTATTAATTCTCAGGGGGGAAGCGGGTACTACCTGCACATTGGGGGTGGTGGGTTGACTTTCATTGGTACTCAGTAAAGTCAATTGATTAATACTAGGATTAATCGCAAATTGTTGGGTGATAACTCCCGACGGACAACAGGAAGGATCCCGGGGGAGAAATCTTCTCATGTTGACGGTGATCGTACCATCTTTAGCACTAAGATTATCGACAACTACTCGATCGGCTAACAGGACAGTATCAGTGTTAGTGGCAGTACCGTTATTATCGATCACTAGGGCTAAATAATGTAATTGCTGTTGATCTCTGGTAATCACTCTTAATACGACAATACCATCAGTCCTTTGATCATTATTATAGTCCCCCATCAAAGCTTCTCGACTGACTTGTACTCCTAAAATTTGTCCCTCGTTAGATTGAAAAATACCATCGCTGACAATTACGGAACCCCGATTGGGAATGTTATAGACGGTATTTCTTAAATTATCCACGCTCAGGGGTGTAGATTGGGCAAGTAAGGGCAGAGAATTGTTTAATAGTAAACTGATACCCAGGAGGATAGATTGAGGCAAAACTGCTAATTTAATCATGGTTGTAATGGATTGGGTATATTTTCTTGAGTATCGAATAACTGCACGTTATTAATGGTACAAACCATCCCCTGTTGTTCCGCTAATTTATCTCGCCATTGGCTTAATTGTTGTTGACCATTACTACCATTTAACCAGTAAACTGTCAAGAGGCCGAGGGTTTGTTCTGGTTCACAGGAAAAGCCGAGAGTTTTATCGGGTATGTCGGTATTTCCCTCACGACATTGCCAACCTTGTTTTTCAATTAATTCTTTCCAACCTTTCTCTTCTTTAGCAGCCACGGCAATGCGTTGATCCCCTCGATTACAAACCCAATTTTTCTGCTGGGTGGGATCATTCGGTAGATCACCAAGATTGGGGGAATTTTGCTTGATTGGGGGCAGCGAGGGGACTTGAGCATGAACGGAAAAAATCGGTAGTATTAAGAAAGTACCGATGAGCATTTTTAACAGTTTCATCCTTTAAAATTGCCATATTTAGGGATTTATGCCTTTAGAATATCACGTTTTTGAGATATAGATAAAATACTCTCTTAAGATATGTTTAAATCTTTAATTATGGTTTCGATCGCATCAAAGGAAAATTCTCCGGCTAACTGTTGTAAACCTTGGGCAAGGGTAGCATAATCGGGGGGAATTTCTGCGGTTAGGGCGATAATTTTTTCATCATCACATTCTCGCGCCGCTTGTTGCAATTGTCCAATCCAGACGGGACTGATTAATTTTAATAGGGATTGCAGGGAATCGAGGAAAACTGGCGAATAATTGGGCTGATTTGGCTCGTTATCGGCATAAATATATTTTAATCCTAAATATTCGCCCATTTTTTGCCAAATAACTTCTTCTCGGAAAGGTTTACGCACGAAATCATCACAACCAGCGGCAATAACCAAGGCGCGATCCTCTTCAAAAGCACTGGCAGTTAGGGCAATTATTACCGTTTTTCCGCGATTATCAGCCTCTAACCGCCGAATTTCCCTAGTTGCTTCGTAACCGTCTTTAACTGGCATTCTCATGTCCATCCAGATAAGATGAGGTTGCCATGCTTGCCAAATTGCGATCGCTTCTTGACCATTAGCCGCCTCTTGCACGGACAATCCTAGGGTAGTCAGGAGTTTCAGCAACAGTAAACGGCTTTCCGGTCGATCATCGACGACTAATATGCGATATTTAGGCTGATTTTCCGCTAAAGCGATAACTTTTGCCCTATTGGTTTCGGTTTTAATCTCATTTTCCCCCACTAAACCCACCTGAATATCAAAACTAAAAATACTTCCTTGACCCAGAATACTACTAACTCCGATCGCACCCCCCATCAACTCAACAAATTTTTTACTGATAGGTAAACCCAATCCTGTCCCCTGTTGGGATTTTCGTCCCGTTTCCGTTTGGTTAAAGGGTTGAAATAGCTTATAAATCTCCTCTGGAGCGATTCCTAGTCCTGTATCTTCAATTTCCCAGAGCAATCGCTGATAATCTTCTCTTTTCTCCCCTAATTTTACCCGGAGAGTCACCCCTCCCGACTCGGTAAACTTCAATCCGTTACTCAAGAGATTGATGAACACCTGTCGCAATTTACTTTCATCAGTACATATATATTGGGGCAGATCGGAGCTGCGATCAAAAATTAAGCTTAAAGCTTTTGCCTGCGCTTGTGGACGGAGCATTTCGGCAATATTATCTAAAAGAGCGTATAAATCGAAATTACTAGGGTTAAAAACCGTTCTTCCTGCTTCTATCTTCGACATTTCTAGAATATCGTTGATTAACTCTAATAAATGTTCCCCGCTACGATTGACAATTTCCAAATATTGGCGATATTCACTGCTGATGCTGCTATCCCGGGATATTAAGCGAGTAAAACCCAAGATAGCATTAAGCGGAGTGCGTAATTCATGGCTCATGTTAGCTAGAAACTCACTTTTAGCTTTATTTGCCTTAACTGCCGCTTCCTTAGCTTCTTTTAATTCTTTTTCCGCTTCATATCTACTTTGTGCGATCGCAATTAATTCTCCCAGCAAACGCACAAAGGTGACATCTTCCTTTGTCCATTGCTTTTCTGCACTTGCATCCAATCCCAGATAACCCACCGTTACCCCATAACTATCCCACATGGGAACGATTAAGAGACAGGGAGTAGGACTATGAGCGAGAATAGTTCTTTCAGGGATAGCAGTAGCGGGTAAATCGTCTAAAGAGTTCAGTTTAACTGGAATACCGTTTAATAATTGTTCCGAAAACCAAGGAAAGGTTTCCGTCGAGAGATTTTGTGATTGTTCCCGAATCGGGATAACTTGCGGATAGTCGGGGTGACAGTATTCATAAACCATACTCCACTGCTGACGACAGGTGGAATATTGAATAATGTAACAGTGAGCGCTCTGGGTAAATTGACAGAGCAGTTCTAGGGTATGATCGATCGCCAAGTGGATATCTTGAGAAATTAGTAATCTTGTCACCCGTGAGAGCAAATTATCGCGATGGGCCTGCATTTCTAGGGCTTTTTCCCGTTTTTTAGACTCTAGTTCCTCAAAATCACTCATAATCAGTTATCAGTTATCAGTTATCAGTTATCAGTTATCAGTTATCAGTTATCAGTTATCAGTTATCAGTTATCAGTTATCAGTTATCAGTTATCAGTTTCACTGAAAAAAGCTTCCCATCTGCTGTCTTCTGTCTCCCGACTCAAAAAACAGTAAACTTTTCCCCTATCATGTTCTATAGGAATTTTACCGAATCAATATGCTCAAATTATTAGCTTCTCTCCTTCTCTCCTGCTGTGTAGCCTTGGCTGTTTCCCTGTCACCGGCTGCTGCCATGGGAGTCTATGACCTCCCCATTTTAAGCTCTGGAGCGCCCACTTATGTAGTCGATCCTGTTTCGGCCATTAGTGCCGCTAACGAGGGAAAATTAAATAAAGACCTGAAAAATCTCGCCGAAAAAACTGGCCAAGAAGTGAGAATGGTGGTAGTCCGACGCTTGGATTACGGTCAAAAAATTGACAATTTAGCCGATGATATCCTGAGAGAATGGTATCCTAACTCCGAAGATCGTGCCAATCAAACTATCATCGTCCTTGATACTTTAACCAATAAAACTGCGATTCGGGTTGCCGAGGAAGCAAAACCCCTATTAACCGATGCTATTGCTGATAGTATCCTCTCGGAAACTATGGCAGTTCCCCTCAAAGATGGGGGAAAATATAATCAAGCTTTACTCGATGCTAGTCGTCGTCTAACGGCGGTACTTTCTGGAGAAGCGGATCCCGGACCCCCAGAAGTAGCGACAATTAATATCGAAAGTACCTTTACTACCGCAGAAGAAACTGACGATAAAAATGCCACGATTTGGGTGATAGTTTTACTGGTTTTAGCCACAGTAATTCCCATGGTCACCTATTTTTGGTACGCTGGTTTTGGTCGCTAAATTAAATTAATGTTCTGGGACTGATACAGCTAAAATATTCCCACAGATAGTTCAATCTTCAGCCTGAATGAGCAAGATGAAGTAACTTCTAAGTGGGTGGTTGGAATTAAATATAAGATGAACGTAGGTTGGGTTGAAGCATGAAACCCAACGCCCTACAAATAATTGTGCCTACCTACTTAGTAGATTTTAGTTGTATCAGTTCACCCCATTTGCTTAACCTTAATAACTAATGTCTAGACTGGTGAATCAATTACAATCCTATTATCGAGAGGAGGAAGGAACTTACTTAATTGAAATTAAACTTAATCAGTTACAGCAAGTCTTTAATTCTCTCGATCCTTCGCCATTTTTAGATAGAGATTTAGACGATAATGCCGAAAATTATATTATTAACTCTGTGGATGAATTTCCCCTAAATACCCCCCTTAAATTAGTCTTTTATCTTCCCAGTACAGAACAAAACACCGCCCGACATCTGTTACCCTCAGCTTTACATAATTATTTTGACTATCGCCAACAGGGAGAACAAAGAAAATTACGCACAATTTGGCGACAGGGACGCATATCTTTGATAATTGGTCTCTCCTTTCTTTTTGTTTGTTTGAGTCTCAGCGAATTAATTGGTCGTTTTGGCAGCGATACATTTATTCACTTCTTAGAAGAAGGACTATTAATTAGTGGTTGGGTGGCTCTCTGGCGACCTTTAGAAATTTTTCTTTACGAATGGTGGCCCGTCAGTCATCAACAAAAGATTTTTGCTAAACTGGCCTACATCCCCATTGAAATTCGTCTATTAGAGGAACCATCCACCCCGGACTCTTTTCGATAGCTCTAATCCTGCCGATGGCTTGTGTTCAAAGTTACAAAGCTTTTATTTGAAGCAGTTTACAATAAAAAAAATCCGTACAAAGCTTATCGGTTTTCAGCTTGGCTATTACTTTCTCCTCAAACTTTTAACCAAGTAGTCAGGCCTAACTTTTTTCAGTCTGGCGATTATTGGCGTTTCATCTCTACCAATCCTGACAAAATTTCATCTAGATAGGAGGACTAATGTTAATCCATGTTGGTTATGAATTTGGCTTTGATACACCCTTACCCGTGGTCATGTTGTTAAAACTTTATCTACACCCCTCAATTTTAGATCAAGTGAGACAATCGGAAAACTTGCGGGTGGAACCGGCAACAAAAATAGAAGAATTTTTAGATAGCTTCGGTAATCGAACCAGTCGTCTAATTTTACCCGCCGGACAGATTCGCATTCACAATGAAGCAGTTATCGAGAATGAATGGAAACCGGATATAGTTAATGGGAATGCCCAAGAAATTCCTCTAGCAGAGTTACCAACCCAAGTTTTTCCCTACCTAATGAGTAGCCGTTATTGTGAAGTGGATTTGCTTTCGGAAATTGCCTGGGAACTTTTCGGACAAACTCCCCCCGGTTGGGCAAGGGTACAAGCGGTTTGTGATTGGGTTCATAGTCACATTCGTTTTGGTTACGAATACGCGCGGGTGACGAAAACCGCCTATGATGTCTATCGGGAAAGAACGGGGGTTTGTCGCGATTTTAATCACCTAGCTTTGACTTTTTGCCGTTGCCTAAATATTCCCGCTCGTTATGCCTCCGGCTATCTCGGAGATATCGGTATTTCTCCCCAACCTCTACCGATGGATTTTAGTGCTTGGTTTGAAGTCTATTTAGACCATCAATGGTACACTTTTGATGCTCGTCATAACACCCCCAGAATCGGGCGAATTTTAATGACTCGCGGCTTAGATGCCGTTGATGCTGCCCTAACAACTTCTTTTGGTCAAGTAAATTTAACAAAATTTAAAGTATGGACGATCGATGTTTCCCACCTTTATGCTTAATCAGAGTAAGTAGTCGTGCAAAATTAATTTCCTAGTCGAGACAGGAGAGAGGAGACGGGAGACAGGAGAGAGGAGACGGGAGACGGGAGACGGGATACAGCTATTAGGGATCGGATTTGAGTTTTCAGTTCACTGTTTACTGATCACAGCAGAAGTCTGACGGAGTAGTGGCTTAGATGTGTAATTAATTGTGCTTAGATACTTACAGCTAGATTAGTAACTTTATATGTAAGAAAAAGACCATGATTAAACCCGAATTATTTGACCTTGTTGAATTATTAGTTGACTTGCCTGAATATAACTTAAGAATGGGAGAACAAGGGACAATCGTTGAAGACTACAATGATGGTTGTTACGAAATTGAATTTAGTAATGATCGAGGGGAAACTATAGCCCTTTGTCCTCTCCCAATACAGCAATTTATTATCCTCTGGAAAGCTAAGAGCAAAACGTGGTTATCTTTAACAGAAAAGCTAACAGCTTTAATTGATAAATTACCCAAGGAAAAGCAAGAAAAAATTTTAGATTTCACTCGCTTTTTACTAGACTTTCCCGTTGACAAGAGGCCATAACCTGTGCTGTCTGCTCTGCCCCCTTACTGGGTACAAAAATTGAGTAAATCTCTAATACACGACTTGGCAAATTTTCCTCAAAAAGGGAATAAGGGTGTAAAATAGAGGAAAAGCGAGAAAGAGTGGGCATAATGCTGCTCTTATCGATAATATTGCCAATAGTGAACCAATTCCTCTCTAAGTATCGAATCTAAGTATCGAAGCCTATTTGAGCGCAAGAAGGGATTTGAGCAGGTGCGTAGCTACATACAGGGGTGTAGATGTACTCTATGCTTGCAATTTTACCAAGTCGCCCCTTCAACCGAATCGCCCGAATCTCTATTTCTCTAAGCCTGTCAGGGTAATGCTTTCAGCTAAAAGTTCATAATGGGCTGTTTCCATCGCTTTATTAAGATATTCTTGGATCATAGCTTTCTTTGATTGATTATTTCGTTTTTTCCCAGTATGACATAGTAATTTATCCCTTTGAGCGATCGCTCCTTCAACCGAATCGCCCGATCCTCTGTTTCTCAAAGCCTTTCAGGGCAATGCTTTCAGCCAATCCTTAAAGAAAGTATTAAGAAAACGGGAAGGGGGGAAAAAAATTATGATGGGAGCATCATTCTTTTACCATAACTTAGGCTCAAAGCCAGAATCATTAATTATTTCTACTGTTTCTCCCGATGGTTTAATCACAAATAAACCTTGTTTATAGGCATAACGATCTACTCCTTCATCTATTTCTATTCCTGCCACTGCACCATAAGCTTGATAGTTCTTATAGTGGGGAAATGCTTCTTTAAATCGACTTAATTTTTCTAGAAATTCATTAACATCATCTTTCGATAAACGAGACTTACATTCGACTAAAACTACCTCGGTTTCATCGACGGCTAAAATATCAATCTCCATGGCGATTCCTTGGCGTTTTACCCTAGCGCGACTGTAGGTTTCTTTGACATCGATACCCTTCGCACGAAATAGGCGAATAACCGCAGGTTCCACTAATTCCTCGACAAATCTTCCCCAGCGAGTGGTTAAACTATCCACCGCACGACTGGTATTTGCCACTGTTTTCTCTAGCTGTGCTAAACGGCGATCGGCTTCGGCCTTGGCTTCGGCCGCCCGGCGATCGGCTTCGGCCGCCCGGCGATCGTATTCTTGGCGTGATTGTTCAAACTTTTCGTTAGTTTTCTCGAAAAGTTTATAGATATCTTCGATGGTAATCGGTTGAGACATAGTTATTTACTTTAATCCTCCTTATTTTACTGATTACTATAATTGTACTACCAAATTACCAGTCATTTTTGGGACAGGTGTTAATTCACTGAAACATTCATCTTCGCTCTCCTGTACGCTTAGGCGAGAGCCCGCAGGGAGCGGCGTAGCGGTGCGCCCCTTCAACTGATCGCCCGCTCCTCTGTTTCTCAAAGCCTTTCAGGGCAATGCTTTCAGCCAATCCTTAAAGAAAGTATTAAGAAAACGGGAAGGGGGGAAAAAAATTATGATGGGAGCATCATTCTTTTACCATAACTTAGGCTCAAAGCCAGAATCATTAATTATTTCTACTGTTTCTCCCGATGGTTTAATCACAAATAAACCTTGTTTATAGGCATAACGATCTACTCCTTCATCTATTTCTATTCCTGCCACTGCACCATAAGCTTGATAGTTCTTATAGTGGGGAAATGCTTCTTTAAATCGACTTAATTTTTCTAGAAATTCATTAACATCATCTTTCGATAAACGAGACTTACATTCGACTAAAACTACCTCGGTTTCATCGACGGCTAAAATATCAATCTCCATGGCGATTCCTTGGCGTTTTACCCTAGCGCGACTGTAGGTTTCTTTGACATCGATACCCTTCGCACGAAATAGGCGAATAACCGCAGGTTCCACTAATTCCTCGACAAATCTCCCCCAGCGAGTGGTTAAACTATCCACCGCACGACTGGTATTTGCCACTGTTTTCTCTAGCTGTGCTAAACGGCGATCGGCTTCAGCCTTGGCTTCGGCTGCCCGGCGATCGTATTCGGCCGCTTGGCGATCATATTCGGCCTTGGCTTCGGCCGCCCGGCGATCAGCTTCGGCCGCCCGGCGATCGTATTCTTGGCGTGATTGTTCAAACTTTTCGTTAGTTTTCTCGAAAAGTTTATAGATATCTTCGATGGTAATCGGTTGAGACATAGTTATTTACTTTAATCCTCCTTATTTTACTGATTACTATAATTGTACTACCAAATTACCAGTCATTTTTGGGACAGGTGTTAATTCACTGAAACATTCATCTTCGCTCTCCTGTACGCTTAGGCGAGAGCCCGCAGGGAGCGGCGTAGCGGTGCGCCCCTTCAACCGAATCGCCCGCTCCTCTGTTTCTCAAAGCCTTTCAGGGCAATGCTTTCAGCCAATCCTTAAAGAAAGTATTAAGAAAACGGGAAGGGGGGAAAAAAATTATGATGGGAGCATCATTCTTTTACCATAACTTAGGCTCAAAGCCAGAATCATTAATTATTTCTACTGTTTCTCCCGATGGTTTAATCACAAATAAACCTTGTTTATAGGCATAACGATCTACTCCTTCATCTATTTCTATTCCTGCCACTGCACCATAAGCTTGATAGTTCTTATAGTGGGGAAATGCTTCTTTAAATCGACTTAATTTTTCTAGAAATTCATTAACATCATCTTTCGATAAACGAGACTTACATTCGACTAAAACTACCTCGGTTTCATCGACGGCTAAAATATCAATCTCCATGGCGATTCCTTGGCGTTTTACCCTAGCGCGACTGTAGGTTTCTTTGACATCGATACCCTTCGCACGAAATAGGCGAATAACCACAGGTTCCACTAATTCCTCGACAAATCTTCCCCAGCGAGTGGTTAAACTATCCACCGCACGACTGGTATTTGCCACTGTTTTCTCTAGCTGTGCTAAACGGCGATCGGCTTCAGCCTTGGCTTCGGCTGCCCGGCGATCGTATTCGGCCGCTTGGCGATCATATTCGGCCTTGGCTTCGGCCGCCCGGCGATCGTATTCGGCCTTGGCTTCGGCCGCCCGGCGATCAGCTTCGGCCGCCCGGCGATCGGCTTCGGCCTTGGCTTCGGCCGCCCGGCGATCGTATTCTTGGCGTGATTGTTCAAACTTTTCGTTAGTTTTCTCGAAAAGTTTATAGATATCTTCGATGGTAATCGGTTGAGACATAGTTATTTACTTTAATCCTCCTTATTTTACTGATTACTATAATTGTACTACCAAATTACCAGTCATTTTTGGGACAGGTGTTAATTCACTGAAACATTCATCTTCGCTCTCCTGTACGCTTAGGGGGGATCCCGCAGGGAGCGGCGTAGCGGTGCGCCCCTTCAACTGAATCGCCCGAACTCCTATTTTTCCAAGCCTCTCAGGGTAATGCCTTCAGCCAATTCTTAAAAAAGTATTAAGAAAACGGGAAGGGGTCAAAAAAAATAAGGAATTTTCGGATATCACCTTTTCCGTAAACTCCCCTATATTGACGACTGTTTATCTTTATTCCTTTCTGTGAGGAGTTTAAACCTATGACATTATCAACACTTATCAAAAAATCGATCGGTGGTCGGGTCGCCCTTATCGGTCTATCTTTACTCGCTCCTGTATCTGGTGCGAGCGCCGCTACTTTTGGCTTTTCTTTCTCGAATGTGGATGGCCCGGTTAGTGGTACAGTTTCTGGGACAATAGAGTTGCCGGACGCGGCACTAACCACGGATGGGATATACGCGGCTACCGCTCTTTCCGTCACCTCCGCTCCTGCCGCTTTAGGATACACGCTACCGGTTATTGGTACATTCCCATCACTGGGTCCTAATGCTTTTAATGTTGTGGGTGGTAATATCATTCTGTCTGGTACTCAATTCGCTCGTAGTCAATTTGTTGTAACGGGTTCTCCAAATGCAAATGCATTTGGATTAAATTCTCCTCTCGGAACTCTATTCGGTACAAACGGGGTTGCTGATGCTTCAAGTGGAGTTTTAGACTCAAATAATTCAACACTGACATTTACTCGCGCTACTTCCGTTCCTGAACCGGGTACTATCTTAGGTTTAGTAACAGTGGGTGCTTTAGGGGCATTAGCTCGCAAGCGCAAGGGATAAAAGGATTTTCCGCCGCTAAAAATTCCGTAACCCCTTGACAATTTACCCGACTAGGGAGACGAAATTATTTTTACTCCCTAGTCTCTTTCCCAAAAAATAAACATGAAACATTTTCCGCTTATTTCCCCTCGAAACGTTTTAGCTTCCGTAGCGATCGCTTTATCCCTTGGTTTGGGTTTAACCGCCCCTCTACAAGCGCAGTTAAGCGGTAGAGTGAACTTTGAACGGGGCAGTGATATGGCCGCCCTCAACGGGACAATTACAGGGCGTGAATACCGAGATTTTGTCTTAAGAGCGAGAAAAGGTCAAACCCTGATGGTTTCTCTTGCTGATGATGGGACAGGCAACCCAGAAGACAAGCATAGTGTATTTTTTAATATCCTGCCGCCGGGTAGTAATAATGTAGCGATTTATAACAGTTCTGCCCAAGGACCCAACGCCATGGCTAAAATTAAACTCCCCAAAGATGGCGACTATACCATTCGTGTCTATCTCATGGGAGAAGCGAAAGACGGCAATCATACCGTTCCTTTCACCTTCTCGGTAACGATTAGGTAGTTATCGAAAAATCTTGAACGCATCCTAGAGATTATCGCCCCTCTTACTCTGTAAGAAAATCAATCATGTTCGAGTCTATAAAATTCAGCGCCATCGCCACCGGAATCGCCCTCGTCGCTACTTTACCAGTTTATGCCGCGAATACTGCTACCATGTTGTCGGCCTGCAAATCTCGCGCCGCTAATGCTTATAAAACCTCGCCGGGTAATATCGTTGTCAAATACGAAGGACAACGCACCGACGGCACTCACGCAGTGAATGGCACTTACGAGACGGATAAAATGGTCAATACCTTCCAATGTTCCTTTAACCGCAACGGCAACCAGATCGTCAAATTTATCAAAAACCTACCCTATTCCAAAGTGGACGAAGGCGCTATGTAATAACACGCTCACTTAGTCTTCATTGGAGGAGATCAAAAAAGCATGAAACCCGTTTATGTGTTGTTAATTGCTATTACTACGGGTGTTATCGGTGCGGGTATCGGATTGTTTCTAGGAGGGAAATTCTTGGGAACCCTCGGATTCACAGGTGGTGTAACCTACGGTGTTTGTGTCGCCACGGAAACGGGAAAACAAGCGGGTTTACTAACCCAATCGGAAACCGATCAACTCTTAAAACAAATTAAAGCAAGAGCGGGTTCAGATTTTAATTTGAAACCAGAACAAATCGAAGAATTCGCCAAAATCAACTGTCAAGACACCCTAGAAAAAGCGAAATCGGCCCGTTCGGAAAAAAACTAGACGGACGTTATAGTACAATTGTCAACAAATCTAGCGATCGCTGTAAAACATCTAATTAACTTGGGAAAAAACTTAAATCATGCGTAAACTCTTTTCCGCTTTTTTACTGGCCACCTTAATCACCACCCCGGTTATTCTGCCTTCCCCCGCTTTCAGCGAAATCCGTAAAGAACGAGTGCAATTCAAAGCCGGAACCGAAGGAACCACTATTCAAGGCAAAATCAAGGGAGAACAAGTCGTTCAATACCTAATTCGCGCCAATGCTGGACAAAATATGTCGGTTAGCCTCTTGAGTGATAACGGGGGCGCTTCTTTCAATATTTTCGCACCGGGAAAAGTCCCGGGCAAAGACGCGGCGATGGTTATCGGGAACAATGTCGGTAATGCCCACGAGGGAATCCTACCGGCGGACGGCGATTATACGATCCAAGTGGGTTTGACTCGCAACTCGGCCCGGAATAATGAAGTGGCTAATTATCGCCTAAAAATCTTTATTTCCAATAATTACAACCAAAGCGATGCCAAAGTACCGGGGACAAATTACCATGCTACGGGTAATGTTACCTGTTCGATGGGCGATGGAAAACCGGCGGGATCTTGTCCCTTTGGTGTCACTCGTCGGGGCAACGGTAGCGCGGATGTCACTGTTACCAAACCCGATGGTCGCAAGCGTATCATTTTCTTTGAAAAGGGAAAAGCGATCGGTGCAGATACCAGTCAGGCAGCTCCTGGAGCGTTTAGCGCCTCGAAACAAGACGATATCTATATTATTCGCATCGGCAAGGAACGCTACGAGATTTTTGAAGCGATCATCTTTGGGGGTTAGGTGCTGCTTCTCGTAAGCGCCAAGCATAAAATCCCCATTGAGGATAGTTTTGAGTATATCTTGGTCTTTAGGAGGGGTAAAACCCCTCCTTTGGTTATTTTTGGGGATAGGGGTTTAATTTTGTTAAAATACAGGTCAGGCTTGACCTGTATTTGAATTGAAAATGTATGATTCCACCTGTAAATTTATCGCCCTTGAATATTCCAGAGACTTAGCCACTTGGTTACTAGGAAAACCCTTAGACTTAACGGAAATTAAACCCTCAGAATTATCCCTAGAACCGATTAGAGCCGATACGTTAATCTTTTTGGAGTCAGAAGAATTAATCTTACATATCGAGTTCCAAACTGACCCTAAAGAAGACATTCCCTATAGAATGCTCGATTATGCCACCAGACTCTATCGACGCTATCCCCATAAACCCATCCATCAAGTGGTGATTTATCTGAGGAAAAGTAACTCCCCCCAAGTCCGACAAAATGACTATCAACAAGGGAAAACCTATCATCAATTTGAAGTGATTAGACTCTGGGAACAACCCTCAGAAACCTTATTACAAGCGCCAGGGCTATTTCCCTTCGCTATACTCGCTCAAGCTGAGAAACCAGAAAACTTACTGGGGCAAATTGCCCAAGAAATCGAGCAAATCAGCGATAGTCGAGAACAAAGCAATCTGGCCGCATCTACCGCCATTCTAGCCGGGTTAGTATTAAACAAAGACATCATTCAACGATTATTGAGGAAAGACATCATGAAAGAATCTGTTATCTATCAAGAAATCTGGTCGGAAGGTTTACAAGAGGGAGAAGCTAACCTCGTTTTACGTCAATTAAATCGCCGTATAGGTGGCATTTCACCGGAATTATCCCCGAAGATACGCAGTCTTTCCCTAGAACAGTTAGAAAACTTAGGCGAAGCTTTGTTAGATTTTCAGTCACTACAAGATTTAGAACAATGGCTAGAAAATTGCCAAATAAATTAAGTACAAGAGAACTAATTCTCCAGTCCATGCTCTCAGCACAGGGTAGCTGCAAGCATTTGGCTATCCTTTTCTTGAGCTTGTGATACACTAACCAGAAATCTATCAATTTTCTCCCTGTGAGGAGAATAACCCGGTAATACCAGCAGAACTTATCAAAAACTTCGTTGGGGAGGGTGGCACTCAGAAATTTTTCTCTCTTAACCCCTGTATCTGGTGTAAGCGCAGTGGTCAGTGGTAAAATTAAGTGTCTATTAAAGCGATCGTTTTTGGGAATTAATCGGGATTATATCGGGTATTGAGTGATGTCAGAGGTGGAGAATTCTAATCTTGTTTTCTATAACTTTCAAAGTTCTGAGGAATTGGAGGCAGTGGTAGATCCAAAACAAGAATTCCGGGTGATGCAGTTAGCCGAGGGGCCGATGCGCTTGGATATGTGGCAGTTACAGTTAGATAGAGCGATTTTTGAATTTAGATATCTCCATGCTCCTCTTCGCGTCCGCGGAAATAAAAAAAACAATAATTTAGTCTTTGAATTTATCCTCTCTCCCGTTCTCGGCCCCTATATTTCTCATGGATTCAAAATAACACAAGATACCCTCTACGGTTTTGATAACGATCGCAGTATCGATTTAGTTCTCCCAGCTAACCTGGGCGTTGCTGAATTAAGCTATGAATCAGTAAGGAATAGGCACTTCTTGAAACTTCAGATAATGAATTAATAAACGAATAGAGTATCCTAACATTTCTGTAGACTTAGAATAGCAGAGTGTTTTGCGATGCAATCGGGCTAGATAATGTCTTAAACGTGTGTTCTCACCCTCTACTCTGGTCATATAAGTCTTACTAATTATATGGTCGCCCTCTGCTATAAAACATGGATAAACTGACCATCCATCACTCACATAAAAATAGCATCCCCAAGACTTAACTAATTCCCATAATGGGCGAAACGTTTCGCTACTATGATCTCCGATTACCCAACCTAAAATTCCTTTTTTAAAGTGGTCAACGGCTGTCCACACCCAGATTTTGTTTTTTTTGAGCCAACAAAGGTTTCCAATTCATCCAGTTCCCCTACTTCAGGAATTGTTTCTGGGTCATAGGCGACTGGCAATAATTCTCCCACAGATTTTACCCAATTAATTACGGTCGTATGATGAACTCCCTTTAGCCTTTCTATTCCTCTAAATCCCATCCCATTAACATAGGCAGTTAGGCATTCTCGCTTCGTTTTTTCGTCATAGCCTTTCTGTTTTTCATAGTTATCAATAAATTGACGGCCACAGGTTACACAAATATGATTTTGTTTACCTTGTTTATTGATGCCATTTTTACGGATATGGGTAGATTTACATTCAGGGCATTGCATTTTGATTTCCTCCATTCATATCTCTATTATGCAACGCCCTAACCTGCTTATGGGAACGTTAATTATTAACCGAGAAATCTTCGAGGATTGTTTACAAGTTATGGAACGAAGTGATCTTGATGATCACTTTTTAGCAAATAATTATATCCAGAGTATGGGTAGCTTTAGTTCGGTGCAGGATTATCTAAGAGAATTATATGGTTTAGTGCGACGACAGGACAGATTTCTCGAACAACCTCAAATTAGCCGGTTGATCCTAGAAGATTATCTACCTTTACTGATAGAAAGCGTACCCCATAAGCGGGGCAAATACCGAAATCCAGAGCGATTTTTTCGACAATGGCAACTGGCACAAAAAGCGGAAGAATATATGTTGGCTCATCTCGATCGACCGATCACCTTAAAAGACCTTTGCGAGATTCTTCGTAGCAGTAAAACTCCCCTTAACTACGCCTTTCAAGAGGTTTTTACGATGAGTCCAATGACCTATCTCAAACTATTGCGACTTCACGCCGTTCACAGGGCGCTAAAAGTCGCTGAACCCACCACAAAAATCTCAGACGTGGCGCGCCAATTTGGCTTTTGGCACTTGGGAAGATTTAGCCAATACTATCGGCAACTATTCGGACAACTTCCCTCGGAGACGATCGCGCGATGACCTCCTCCTTTTCTCGTTTCCGGTTGAATAAACCCATCGCGGGCTGGATTCTCTACGATATCGCCAGTTCTGGCTATATTATGATGATTCCGGGCGTTACCTACGCGGTTTTTTTCCGCCAGATCGTCTGTGGAGGCGCGGCAATCTGCGATGGAAAATGGGCATTTTGGGTTTCTCTCTCGCTGATTGTCGCGGGGGGATTAGCTCCCTTGTTAGGGGCGATCGCCGATATAGGAGCCTTGCGCCATCGGTTGTTCGTGGTGACGACATTACTCTGTGGTGGGGCAACCCTGGCTTTAGGCACTGTCCAACCGGGGGCGATCGTCTGGGGCGGAATCGTCTTTTTGTTAGCCCAAACCGGCTATCTGCTGGCTACCAGTCTTTACGATGCCTATTTACCCTCTCTGGTGCCACCGGGGGCGATCGGGCGGCTGTCAAGTTGGGGGTGGGGGTTGGGCTATCTGGGAGGAATTGCCTGTTATCTGTTGTTTTGGCTAGTGCAATCCAGCCATCGCTCCGATCAATTGCTAGAGTATCGACTGGCTTTTGCGATCGTCGGGTTATGGCTGCTCTTTCTTTCTCTCCCGGCTCTAGCTTGGTTGCCCCACCAGTCGCAACCGCCCACCATTCCTCTTTCTCGCTTAATTCGCCAATCCTACCATCAGGTCTGGCACACCCTCTGCCATTTCAGGCAAAACCAAGAGATTTTTAAATTCTTAGTCGGATTTTATTTGATTTCCGATGGAATTGTGACCCTGAATAACTTTTTAGGCATCTATCTCAATCAGGAGTTCGGGTTAAGCGTCGCTCAAATCTTGCATTCAGGACTTTTATTTAACCTAATCTCCATTCCCTCGACGATCCTGTTCGGTTTATTGAGTAACCACTGGTCATTACGGTCAATTTTATGCCTTTTAGTCGGAATCTGGACGGTTATTATCTCCTTGATGCTCCTCAGCACCCATCCCGCTACACCGCTTGTCCTAGCGATTTTAATGGGATTAGTCTTCGGTTCGACTCAATCCCTCTGTCGGGGGTGGTTCGCCCAATTGACATCCTCGCCGCCCTAAAAGTGCGGCGATTCCTAAACCTCACGATTTAAGTTTCTGCTTCCACCACCGTCGCATACCACAGTTAAAAACCATGTACTGTCTTACACAGAGTCCACAGACTTTCGCCCCATTTCAGAAGCCCGATTCCCTGTGTCCCACGGTACGTTGACCGCCTATAGCTTCTTGTACTTGTTGCGCGCGACTTTTTACCCGGCCAAGCTTTTCTGGTCGGAACCCCCTAAGCCGAGTTTTCAAGGTGCTGCGCCGTCCACTTGGTTTTCGAGACTGGCCTTTTAATTCTAACGTAAAGCCAACCTAGAACGGCGGGGTTTCAGACCCAAAATTTCCGATGATTCAGGCGAACCAAGCAACGGAGTTATTCGGGTTTAATGCTTTGGCAGGTCGGATGTCCTCCATTTTCGGTCCATTGTTGTTCGGGGTAATTAGTACAGTGACCGGTAATCAAAGATTGGCGGTGATCTCCCTGTTGCTGTTTTTTGGCTTGGGAGGGTTGATTTTGAGTCAGGTGCGCCGAGGCGATCGCACCGCTAAAATCTGACCATGGACGATAACCTCTTTGACGCTCCCATCGCGCTAAGCGCTTCGGGATTCTTGGTTCAACAAGTCCACTTACTTTAGATTCCTTGCGTTATCCAAAACAGAGGTGGTTCTTACGCCTGCGCGTTACTTTTCGTCCGCCCCACGATAGTTGTATTTCTACAAAATTTGCTTCAAAAAGAGAATCTAGGAGATCTGTTCCGCGTAATCTAACTCCGTTGCGCATCCCGCCTCTTTTCGGAGAATATCGTCGATATTCTTAAATGTCTGCTCGAACATAGGAAAAAGATTAGATACTCTCAAATCTTACCTCGATCGCTCCGGTGATCCTTAGCATAGATTTGTAAAAAGGCTGAAAATGCTTCAGCCTCGTCTAAAAAATCAGATTTTACCCGCAAAATTAAGGAATAGGATTAGCCGAATCCTTGCTTTCTAGGGTTTCGGCAACAGATTCCGTCTTACCAAAAGCAATTCTGAGGAAGGGAGGGGCCAGGAAAGTCGTCAAGATTACCATAATAATAATCGACACCTCCAAAGGCTTATCCAAAATTCCGCTGGCCGAGCCAATCCAGGCAAAAACTAGACCCACCTCACCCCGGGGAATCATACCCACACCCCACCAACAAGCTTTTTGCCGCAAAACCCAGATAACAATTACTTTTCTACCTTAACCCGTTGAGTAACGACAACAATCCCATCTCCTTGAATTAAAATCGCCGATAACCAACGATTTTCTGGTGTTGCCGGCGCTTTTACCCGCTTAAATAAACCGCCGGACTGTAATAATTCCAATTCTAGAGGCTTTGTATTAATATAACGCTCAATATCTACTTTCTCATCGATCGCCGCTCCGGCCAATAAATCATCCCCTAAAGGTTGGCGAACAATCACATCAAAATCAAATTCTTGACCCACTTTCACCCTTTCCGGAATTCTCACTTGAATACTGGGGGGATTTTTGCCGGTGCTTAACTCGACTCTCTCGCTTAAAATCTCCTGATAAACCAGTTTATTCCCTTGAAATTGTTGACGAGAACGAATCGTAGCATTCATTCCCACCACTCTTCCCTGCACCTTTCCTGTCCCGGTAATTTTAGTAATTGTATTGGCCGTTAACTTGTCCCCGGAACGACTCCAAGATTCGAGAGTCGTGGTGTATTGTAGATTGTTATAACGTTCCCAAAAATGAGTTAAAGCCTTTTTAGTTTTTTCGTAGGTCAAGCCATCGGAATTAGTAAATTTTGGACTATAAAACTCCATTAATTGCTTGATATCCCGCTCATTAGCCGCCGTTTCAATTTTGGAGATAAGGGTTTTTAAATTAGCTGGAGCAGTTTCTGGCTTTTCGGCCCGCAGACCGGTGGCAAGGGTAAAAGTTAACCCCAAACCTAACAGCAACGATAGAGAAAAATTGAGGGATTGACGAAAAAATTTATCGGGGATTGTGTTCAAGTTACGCATTAGTGATAGTTTGTGTAAGGATCGATAACTATGGTAGATTATTTCATTCTAGGACTGAATTTACCCTCTCTCGAATTATGGCACGCACTCCAACCCGTCTCTTGATTGCCGCTAGTGGTACTGGTGGTCATTTATTTCCCGCTTTGGCCCTGGCCGAGCGCTTGCCGGATTACGAGATTGAATGGTTAGGAGTTCCAGACCGTCTGGAACAGTCCTTAGTTCCAAAAACCTACCCCCTGCACACTATCCCGATTGAGGGGTTTCAAACCCGTTTGGGGTTAAAAACTCTCAAGATTCTGTTCGGTCAACTGCGGGCCATTTGGCAAGTGCGTAGTTTAATCAAAAAACGTCAGATAGCGGCAGTTTTTACCACCGGGGTTATATCGCGGGCCCGACCATTTTAGCGGCTCGTTTAGCCAATATTCCCGTCATCCTACACGAATCTAACTACATACCGGGCAAAGTCACGAAAGTTCTCGGTCGCTGGTGCGATACGGTTGCCCTCGGTTTTCAGGGAACCGCCAGCTATTTACCCGGCACTCGCACCACTTGGGCTAGTACGCCTGTACGAGAGCAGTTTCTCATTCCCCAGTCCCTGGATTTACCGATTCCAGAGACTGCTTTTTTAATTGTCGTTGCCGGTGGTTCTCAAGGGGCCGTGGCTCTTAATCAAATTGTCCGACAAAGCGCTCCCCAATGGTTAGAAAAAGGTATTTATATCGTGCATCTCACGGGAGAAAACGACCCCGAAGCGGATAGTTTGCGCCATTCTAACTATTTTTCCCGGCCTTTTTACGACAATATGGCGGGATTATGGCAAAGAGCTAATCTGGCTATCAGTCGCTCCGGAGCCAGCACTTTAACAGAATTAGCGATCACTTGTACGCCTTCGATTTTAATTCCCTATCCTTTTGCTGCCGAAGACCATCAGTTCTATAATGCCAAAGTTTTCGCTGAAGCTCAAGCCGCTTATCTTTATCGTCAAAATGAGTTAACTGCTCAGTTTTTAGGCGAATTAGTCCTGGATTTATGGTCTAATCCCGAAAAATTGTCCGCCATGGCCCAACAAGCTTCTCATCTAGCCATTAGTGATAGTGCCGATTTATTAGCCGATTTGTTGAGAAGAAAGAGTCAAAAAGATAGTTTTTGAAACAAATCAGCCACGGGAAAAGTGAACCCCGGAACCACATCTTCCCCCTCCAGAAAATCTCCTGATGTTAATAATCCCCGCGGTTCGTACCCGCAACGATAAACTAAGACATAGTGTTGACCTGGACTGATAACCCAGAGCAAACGAGTCCCATTGGCAAAATATTCGGCAATTTTGTCCTCGATTTCTGCCACTGTATTCCCTGGAGAGAGAATTTCTACCACTAAATCGGGCCCACCTTCTAAAAAACCCGTCGGCAATTCTTCCAATTCTTGCAGACGTTCCTTGGCAAAAAAAGCTATATCGGGAGAACGTTTATTGCCATTTTTCATAGTAAAAGCAGTGCTGGAGTCCAATAATACCCCTAGTTTTCGAGATGTTACTAAAGCGAATAAAGCAGCACTTAAAATAATGGCAATATAACCGTGTAAAGCCCCAGAATTACCCAGATTAATTAACTCTCCCTTGACCAATTCGTAACGATTACCATCGTCAGGTAACGCCATAAACTCTGCATCAGTCCATACTTTTGTCTCTGGAGTTTTCATCACAGTAGTTTCTCGAATAGACATAATTTATCCTCGGTAAATATTCACAAGTAAAACCCTTAAAGAATTTCCTGCAACATCCGATTGGCCTGGGAAGCGTAACCACCACCAAATAAATTAAAGTGGTTGAGAATATGGTAGAGATTGTAAAGAGTTTTGCGCTTTTGATAACCAGCATCGAGGGGGAAAACATCGTTATAACCCCGATAAAAAGCCGCCGGAAAACCGCCAAAAAGTTCCGTCATGGCTAAATCTACCTCCCGGTCTCCCCAATAGGTGGCAGGGTCTAAAATTACCGGTTCCCCATCGACGGTAATTGCCGCATTTCCCGACCACAAATCACCGTGGACGAGGGAGGGATGGGGTTGATGCTGACTCAAAATCTCGCTAATAGCGGGAATAACTTGATCCTCGTCGGGAAAATTGCCGCCGCGCTCCTTCGCAAGTCTTAATTGATAGCCAATACGCTGATGAGCGAAAAAATCCGCCCAATTGTTACTAACGGTATTGATCTGGGGAGTAGAACCAATGGTATTATTACACTGCCAACCAAAGCGATCGGACAGGGAAACTTGATGTAAACGAGCTAAATTTTGCCCCATTTTTTCCCAGCTTTGGCTATTGCCACCGCCGAATTCTAACCACTCTAGCACTAAATAACTAGATTTCTCGGCAATTCCCCAACAAATTGGCTCCGGAACCCTGATAGTCTTGGTAGCGTGAATTTGCTTTAATCCTAAAGCTTCGGCGGCAAACATGGCCTCTTGGTTCGCTTGGTTAATCTTAACGAAATAAATTAAACCATTGCCACTGACCGCATAACCCTGATTGATGCAGCCACCACTAACGGGATGACTTTTCTCAATTTCAAAAGGTTTTTCCGTGGTTTGGGTAATATGTCGGGCAATTTGAGTCCACATGGTTTATCAGTTATCAGTTATCAGTTATCAGTGATCAGTGATCAGTTATCAGTTATCAGTTATCAGTTAAGCTGTTGACTATCTAAATTACTCGTTAAGATTGCAGGGGAGCGGGGAGCGGGGATCAGGGAGAGGCAGTTTGAGCATTTGTACTAAAATTTCCCATACGCAGTTTAAATTCAGTATAGGTTATCAGTTATCAGTTAGAAGGCAAAAGGCAAGAGACAACAGGCAAAAGGCACTGGGAGCATCTCACCTTTGTAACCCCTAAATCAGGTTTTTATGTCAAGCTATTTTGAAAGCCTTGCTGGAAACCAGTTTTAGGGATAAGTATAATTACTCACTTGCATAAATGAGATGCTCCCAAAGGCACAAAGGCACTCTTGCAATAGTTATTTTAGCTAAGTAGCCGGTTACGATTAAAGATAAAATACAAAGAACCAGAAGCCTGTCCCACTATCTAACGTTAGACCGCGCCGTTTACCTGACTTGGAACTACTGTGGGCAGAAAGAATTGATAGACTATCAATATAGAACCCAGAGGTCAAAGACTTATGCTTAGGGACTCCTCAATCATTAGCGCATCTCCAGAGATTATGGGTGGCACTCCAGTCTTTACCGGTACTAGAGTTCCTGTTCAAACGCTTCTGGACTATCTCAAGGCGGGAGAATCCATAGATGATTTTTTGGACGGATTTCCGACTGTAACTAGAGAACAGGTTATTGCTCTACTTGAGGAGGCTGGAAAACAGGTTATTGGCATGGTGGCATAGCTTGACATCCTCACCGCCGTGAACGGACGGTGATTCCCAAACCTCACGATTTAGGTTTCTGCTTCTGTCCCTTGCGGGGTTCCGCACCTGCCTTAACAGATTCACTCTGTTCTGGTCTTATGGTCGCTCTACAGACTGACACCGCAAGCCCTGCGGCCAAAATATTTTTACTAGCGTTAACATCTCGGTCATGGTGAGTCCCACAGTCTGGACAGTCCCATTCTCGAACATTTAACGGCATTTTTTCAGCAATATACCCGCAATTACTACATCTTTTAGAGCTAGGAAACCATCTATCTATTTCGATGTAGTTTCTCCCATACCAACGGCATTTATAGGCTAATTGTCGGGTTATTTCTCCCCAACTAACATCAGATATTGCCTGAGATAATTTCGGGTTTTTGACCATATTCTTGACGGCTAAATTCTCAACCACAATCGTTTTGTTTTCACGAACTAATTGAGTGGTTAGCTTATGTAAATGGTCTTTTCTGCTATCGTTGATTTGAGCGTGAATTCTGGCTACTTTGATTCTTGCTTTTTCCCGATTTTTTGACCCCTTCTGTTTTCTAGAAAGATTTTTCGCTGCTCTTCGCAACCTCTGATAATGTTTCTTAAAATGCTTGGGATTAGACACTTTATCGCCATCGCTGGTAATCACGAGGCTACTAATTCCTAAGTCAATTCCGATGGCTTTATCTGTTACTGGTAATGGCTTAATTGTTGGGTCATCAAATCTAATTGAAATATGCCAACGTCCAGAAGGATGTAATCTGACTGTTACTGTGCTTGGTTCACAGCTTTCTGGGATTTGTCTTGACCATCGAATAGGTAAAGGTTCTGTGCATTTAGCTAAATAGATTTGTTTGTCTTTAAATTTAAAGGCTGATTTGGTAAATTCGGCACTTCCTCCCTGATGTTTTTTCTTAAAGTTAGGATACTTAGTACGACCAGCAAAGAAATTAGTAAAAGCTGTTTGTAAATGTCTTAACCCTTGTTGTAAAGGTACACAGCTAACTTCGTTTAAAAAGTCTAATTCTTCTTGCTTTTTCCAATCGGTCAACATTGAAGAAGTTTGAGCGTAGCCTACTCTTTCTTGCTTTTCGTACCAAGCTTGTGTTCGTTCGTGGAGAGCTTTGTTGTAAACTAATCTTACACAGCCCAAAGTGCGCCGCAATAGCGACTCTTGTTCGGGTGTTGGGTAAAATCGAAACGAATAGGCTTTTTCCATGTCTCATATTTTAGCATATATTTCGTAAACGATGCTCATATTTAACAGTAAAGCCGTCGTAGAACGACGGGGTTTCAGACCCAAATTTTCGATGACTGAGAGTAGCGAATAGCGTAAGTGCTGGCAGAGCAACGGGTAAAGCGGCAGACAAAATCGTGCGTCATAGAACAAGGAATTTCAGAGCTTGAGCCAACCTAATATGCCCTCCAGTAATGAATCTAAACTACCGTGATTCAATCCAAAAACTTTAGCGGTCTAGCAATTAATTGAGATTACTTACTTAACTGGTGCGTGGGGCGCGGATTGCTAATTTGGTTTTTTTATTCAAGGTTATTGCCGCAAAAACGCACCCTACATTATTACTGATTACTGATTACTGTTCACTGAATTGGTCTTACCACCACCACACCGTAAGCGTTAGGATTTAAATACTCTTGACAGGCATTTTGAATATCCTCTAAAGTGAGAGCTTCAATGTGTTGGGGATAACAAAAAGCCGGTTGTAAATCACCGATCTGAGTATGATAATAACCGTAAAGGTTAGCCCGATCGCTCGGTCTTTCATTGCTAAAAATAAACCGATTGGCCACTTGAGTTTTAACTCGTTCCAGTTCAGAAACTGTCACAGCTTCCTGTTGAATTTGTCCAATCTGTGCTACCACCTCTCTCTCCACTTGCTCGATATTTTCCGAGGCTAATTGGGCCGACACGGAAAACACCCCTTGCACTGCTTGGGACATATTACTGGCAGTTATTTGGGAAACTAAGCCCTTTTCTTGGCGCAGAGACTGAAATAATCGCGATACCTTGCCCTGACCCAGAATAGCCGCTAAAACATCGAGAGGATAGGTTTTTTCTAAGTCTCTCAACCCCGGCACTTTCCAAAATAGGATTAAGCGGGCCTGCTGCAAATTTTCATCCTCGTATTCTTGACGGATAATCTCGTTAAAGGGAGCTTCGGGCTGTAGATTAGCGATAGGATGAGAAATAAGCCCAGAATTGCCCTTACTGCCTAAAGTATCTAAAGAATCCCTCACAATAGCCATTAAATCATCTACAGGCAAATTACCCACCACCGCCACCGTCATCCATTCGGGACGATACCAAGTCCGATGAAAATCGCGCATTTGTTGAGCAGTAAGATTTTCAATCACTGCCATCGGACCCAACACCGGACGACGATAGGGTAAAACTTGAAAACAAGTCTCCATGGTGCGATAAAAAGTGCGCCGACGGGGATTATCCTGAGAACGACGAATTTCTTCTAAAATCACCTGTCTTTCCCGCTCAAAAGCTTCATCAGGGATTAAAGCGTCTAAAACCACTTCTAGCTGCAGCGGGGCCAGATGGGCGAAGTCCTGCGGGGCAGTGGTAATGTAATAATGGGTGTATTCTTGGCTAGTAGCGGCATTAGTCACCGCTCCCCTCGATTCGATCGCCCGTTCAAATTCGCCACTGTCTAAGTTAGGGGTTCCCTTAAAAACCATGTGTTCGAGAAAATGAGCCATCCCATTGATCTGATCCGATTCTAAGGCCGAGCCGACCTGCAGCCAAACATTGAGATTAACCGCTTCTACCGGTTGACTTTCGGCAATAATCGTCAAACCATTGGCAAGACGGTGCAGAATCGGAGTGTTGAGCGTGGCAGGTTTCCCTAGGATAGCCGTCATTCTTTATTAGTCCTCGGTAATCACTCTGGCAAAAATTGTCACTTTTCTCTATTGTAGTCCCAGACTTTCACAGAGCCAACAAGATCAGGTGTTGGCCAGCAATTCCAAATTCAGAATGTAGCAAATGATACGGAACATCAAACCCTTCTGCCTGGTACATCCCAATCCAACATCAAGAAGAATTAACAAGAGCCCTAGGGATGGCATCATCGAGCATAAAGTCTAAAAGGGGAGCATCTCACCTTTGTAACCCCTAAATCAGGTTTTGGTGGTGATTCGGTAGAGGAGGTTTTATCTTGAATGTCGGGGTGAAGACCCTCGCGCTCAAGCGACGGGATGAAACCCCGACCAGTATAAAACAGCGAAGCACGACATTTCGAGGGGCTTCAATGTAAAAGCTCAGTGTTTACAAAATCTTGACAATCCGATGCTATACAGGTTAACTTAAAATAAGTTGTTTGAGGTCGATAAACAAGGTCGATAAACAATGATTGTCTTAGAAATGAAAGCCGTGATCAAACCAAGTCAGTGTTCTGCCATTGATGAAGCTATTCGTACAGTACAATTCATCCGTAATAAGGCTTTAAGGCTTTGGATGGATGCCAAGAGAGAAGACAAAATTGATCAATATTCTCTCAATAAATATTGTGCAGTTCGCGGCCATTCAGTTCAATTTTGTCGATACTCTAAATTCTACTGCTAGACAAGCATCGGCCGAACGAGCTTGGTCAGCTATTGCCCGTTGGCTCTTCTAGGTTCTGTGTGAGCATGGTATAATAGTAACACAGAACAGGAGGTGGGTTATGTGGATAAATTTTGATCAACTCCTCGATTTACCAAATGTAACAGTGGTCAATTATCAAAAAATTGCTCAGACAATTTTCCTAAAGCTTGCTCTTTTAAATGAAACAATTGAATGTCCGAATTGCCATCAAACCTTAGACAGAATCAATCAGACAGAGTATAATCTAGTCAGAGACTTGTCAATATTAGGTAATCCAGTATATTTAGAAGTACCACGCCGTCAGTTTCATTGTCAAAAGTGCCAAAAGTATATCAGCGAAAGACTGAGTTTTATGAGATTAAGACAGCATCATACAATTCGCTATGAATCGATGATTTATGAGAGAGTAAAAAATTGTAGCATCGAAGAAATAAGTCGAGAAGAAGGGTTAGGATGGTCAGAAGTTGAGTTAATATTTAATCACTGTGCTAAAGAACTAGAAAAGGAAGAGTGGGAAGCACCAGAACGAATAAGCTTAGATGAATTTAGTAACTTAAAAGGACATAAAGATTTCATCACAACGGTCGTAGATATGGACAAGAAAATTTTACTAGATGTGATTAAAGGACATAAGCAAGAAGAATTAATGGAAGCCTTAAAAGCACAGCCAGACGCAGTTCGGGAGAAAGTGAAAGAAGTGAGCGTCGATATGTGGTCAGGATTTACAGCAGTGATCAAGGAATTATTTCCCAATGCTAAAATCATCTATGACCGTTTTCATGTAATGGCTATCATCAATGACGAGCTTAATAAATTGAGAAAGTTAATGGGGGTGCATGAAAAAGGATTACCTCATTTATTATGGAAGAATAAAGAGGACTTAAAGGACGAGCAAAAACAACAACTAGAAGTTATTCTGAAAGAACATCCATGCTTAGGAATAGCCGGGGAAATGAAAGAAGAAATTAGACAAATTTATCAAAGTAGTAGAACGTTCAGAGGTGCTGAGAGAAAATTGGAAAAATGGATAAGAATAGGCGGGATATTATATGAAAGTAGTGCCAGGATGATCCAGAAGCATTTGCCAGGTATTTGTAATTACTTTGAAAATCAGACAACCAACGGATTAATTGAGGGAATGAATACCAAAATAAAGCTTATTAAAAGAATGAGTTATGGATTTACCAATTTTGAACATCTTCGACTTAAGCTGTTTGCTTGCTTTAATTCATAACAAAAATTAACACACGAAAACCAGAAGAGCCGCCCGTTTCTATGACAATTGTAAGAAAAAGGTTAAAGGTAAAAAAGGTTATCCCAAGTTTCAGAAAAATAATCGTTCTGTGGAATATAAAAACTCTGGGTGGAAACTATCGGAGGATAGAAAGAAAATAACTTTCACAGATAAGAAAAACATTGGCACGGTTAAACTGAAAGGAACCAGAGACTTAAACTTTTACCCTATTGACCAAATTAAACGAGTTAGGATTGTTAAACGAGCGGATGGTTATTATGTCCAATTCTGTCTTAGCGTTGATATTCGGGAATATGCTAAACCGCTAGAACCAACAAAAAGATGTGTAGGATTGGATGTAGGTTTAAAAGTTTTCTACGCTAACAGTGATGGGGAAACAGTAGAAATACCGCAATACTATCGCCAAGCAGAAAAAAGATTAAACCGTCTAAATCGGAAGAAATCTAAAAAATTTAGAAAAGGTCAACCCCAATCAAACAACTACCAAAAGGCTAGAAAGAGGTATGCTAGAAAGCATTTAAGAGTAAGTAGGCAACGTAAAGGCTTTGTCGAAAAAGAGGCATTGCGCGTCATTAAATCTAACGATTTTATCGCTCAGGTCAACTTAAATATTCAAGGCATGGTAAAAAACTCTAAACTAGCTAAATCTATTAATGATGTGGCTTGGTCTATTTTTCGACAATGGTTAGAATATTTTGGGTTTAAATATGGTAAGGCTACGGTAGCAGTACCACCCCATAACACGAGTCAAAATTGTTCTAATTGTGGTCAAAAAGTCCCTAAATCTCTATCTACGAGAACCCATACTTGTCCCCATTGTGGTTATGTAGAAGATAGAGACATTAACGCCGCTATCAAGTGCGATTCGTTCAGTCGAAACCTAGAAATAGGGGGATGACTGGCCTCTGTTGAGTAACCCTAACTGGGTTGAGTACGCACTTTAATCCTCAGCAGATGACAACTTCATAACCTTGTAAGTGAGGGCTAGTATCCTAGAAACCCCAAGTCTTACCTTCCAGACGCAGGAATGAAAGCAAACGCCCTTACGGTAGCGACTAGCCATCAATCCGTAAAGCAGGGAATCGAGCGGAAAAAGCGACTTATAGCCTAAATAAGTCAACCGTAAGCAAGTTCCTATGGATAACGAAAGTTAAGTCATCGTCCGAATTACCGTTACGGCGAAGCAGTGAAATAAGGCTGACACACTGCCAGTACCAAAAGGTCAATAGTATAGGGTGGTATAAGGATTTGTATCGATATACCAAGCGTTACCCAAAAACTCGGTAAAAAGATGACATCCTAAAGGGAACAAACCAAAGGTTAAGAGGAACGAAGTAACCCTATTATTACTCTTTAGTAAAGGTCGAAAACTAAGAGCAGTCAGCTAAGACGAAAACTCTGCAATACAGCAGGTAATAGTAGGGAAAGATTGAGTCAAAAGCCAACGCCTATTTGTAACGAATAGGATATGCAGACGGACTCACGATTACATGGAATGAAAAGTTGTAAGTAGTAATGTAAAAGTTATGACCACTGTTCAACAGATGGATAAATGGAAGACTTGGCAAGACATCAATTGGAAAAAGGTTGAACGTCAGGTTTTTAAGTTACAAAAACGAATTTTCAGAGCGTCTAGTTGTGGAGATGTCAAGAAGGTTCACAGACTCCAAAAATTATTGTTAAAGTCCTACAGTGCTAAAGCGTTAGCGGTGCGTAGAGTAACCCAAGACAATCAAGGAAAGAAAACCGCAGGTGTGGATGGAGTTAAATCTCTAACCCCAAAACAACGGTTAACCCTAATGACTGAACTAAACTTGGGAACAAAGGTCAAACCCACACGCCGAGTATGGATTCCCAAACCCAACGGCGAAAAACGACCTTTAGGAATACCTACCATGAAAGACCGTGCCTTACAAGCACTAGCTAAACTGGTACTAGAACCAGAGTGGGAAGCCAAATTCGAGCCTAACAGCTATGGATTTAGAGTAGGACGCTCTTGTCACGATGCTATAGCAGGGATATTCCAAGCCATTAACAAAAAGGCAAAGTATGTTCTTGATGCAGATATAGCTAAATGCTTTGACCGCATTGACCATCAAAAACTGTTAGAAAAACTTAACACCTACCCAACCATGAGGAAACAAATCAAATCATGGTTAAAAGCAGGAGTCATAGACGACAAACAGTTATTCCCAACCTCAGAAGGTACACCGCAAGGCGGAGTGTTATCGCCATTATTGGCAAATATAGCACTTCATGGGTTAGAGGAATTGGTTATGAATCTAGCACCCTCATTTGACATGAAACGCAAAGACGGGACACAAATGAGTGTTAGAGACAAAATAAAATCAGTGACCTTAATCCGATATGCAGACGATTTTGTGGTACTACATGAAAACCTAGGGGTTATTCTCCTAATCAAAAAGGAAATAGAGGGATGGTTACAAAACATCGGACTTGAGTTAAAACCAAGTAAAACAAGAATAGCCCACACACTGAGAGAAGATGAAAGCGAACAAGCTGGATTCGACTTTCTAGGGTTTAATATAAGACAATTTCCCGTCGGTAAATACACCTCGGGAAAAGTCAGAGGTAATCTGCTTGGTTTCAAAACAATAATAACCCCTAACAAAGAGAGTCAAATAAGACACTATAGAGAACTTAAACGCATCATAAACACCAGCAAGGGAATCAACCAAGCTGAACTCATTAAAAGGTTAAACCCTGTAATAAGAGGATGGTGCAATTACTTCTCAACAGTGGTTAGTCAGAAAATCTTTGAAAGATTAACCCACATCCTAGGGCATAAACTCATCAAATGGGGGATAAAACGCCATCGAAACAAAGGAAGAAAGTGGATTTCTAAAAGACACTTTCACACAATAGGTGGCAATAACTGGGCTTTCACAACCAGAGAAGAAAATAATCCTCTAAGGTTGTACGAACATAGAGAAACGGAAATCCGACGCTATGTGAAGGTCAAAGGGAACGCCTCACCCTACGATGGAAACCTAGTTTATTGGAGTTCAAGAATGGGGACTCATCCCGAAATGCCAACAGAAATTTCAAAACTGTTGAAAAAGCAAAAAGGGAAATGTACTCACTGTGGACACTTCTTAAGAGATGGGGATTTAATGGAGATAGACCACATCACCCCTAAATCACTAGGGGGGAATAACAGTTACAATAACCTCCAACTTCTTCATCGACATTGCCATGATGAAAAGACAGCCAATGATGGCAGTCTAGGCAACAAATCTGACTGCAATAGTGTCAAGCCAGAACCGCCCATACCAGATAATTACATCTGGGTAAAGGATATGTTGGTAATGACGTAGGAATGACAAACCCCGTGTAGTTGAGGAGCGGAATGACGAGAAATTGTCACGTTCCGTTTTGTAGAGCAGTAGGAGAGGCGACTCTCTTACTGACTTTAATCATTCTCAAAAAGGGACTAAGTACGGTGGGACACACCGAAACTAATACGCTTGGGGAGAGATTCCCTCTGGTTTGGCTGGATACGTCCTGCCAGATTAAGGAAACTCTATGAACCAAGAATCCTTCGCATGAGCGCGATGGGAGTGTCAACGGACAGAGTTGGTTATGTTTTTGTGGAGATTAATGCTGAGATGTCTGAGGGTAAGGTGTTAGGTTTTTTGGAGAAAATCAATAAAACTAAGTTAAGTTTTTTGACATTGCTTTCTCTGGATGATTTGCCAGCATATCTGGAGAAAATCAGTCCTCCACAATTAAGGTCTCAAATTTAATTAGGGTTGAGTTCGATTGTCAAAGTTTTGAAGTAATCAAATCAAGGAGAAAATTCATCATGAATCGTCAAAATGCAATGATCATCGTATCTAAAATGGTTGTCGTAACTGCTACGATATCTCTAGGTTTCATAACTTTAGAAAGTCAGGTTGCCAATGCGGTTCCTATTATCTTGGGACCGACTCCCTACTTAAGCTTTAATGATAGCCCCTTTAAGAGTGTAAATTTTAACTATTTCTATCTTGAAAACTTTGAAGATGGTCTTCTAAATACTCCGGGTGTAACAGCCTCTAGTGCCAGTGGATTACCCGTTTTAATTGGTAATCCTGATTTTATGGAAGATTTGATGGAACCACGGGTGACGATCGTTTCTTCGGAGTTATAAATCCAGAAGGAATTTCAAAGATATCCATTTATTTCCCAAACTTTAATAAGTGTAGGTATCAGTATAGATCATTTGCAGTATGGATCTATCGCTTCTCAGCCTCCAAAGAGTGTTCCTGAGGCTTCTAATGTCTTTGGTCTAGGATTACTCGGACTAGGTTTAGCCGCAATAAAAGTAAAAGGTATCCTATCAAAAAAAGCAAAATCACCCACAGATAACCCCCAAGAACCAGACAACTAACTGGGATTAATTGCAGTAGGATAAACTAATTTATCCTACTGCATAATCGGTCAATTGACGAAGTATAGGAGGATGAAAGCCAATGACAATATCTTTTTTAGGAACACCTAGTTTAACTAAATCTTCAGCAATATCTTGTTCTGTCATATTCCATTGAATCCAAATTTTATCAGACTTGAGGTCAATATGAATAAGACAATAATGTACATACTTTTCGCCTTCCCACCCAAAAGTAACGACCTGATAATGTTCTTTTTGTTCATCAAAAATAGCTTGAATCTCTAAATCATTACCAGTGGGTTTATATTGAGTATATTCTGAGAGAATATTTTTGACTAATTGACGATATTTTGCTAATTTATCCATCTTAAAATTACCTCCTGACTTGGCGAAAAAATAATTAATTTTAAATGGTTTTCTCTCATCATCAATTGGGTAAAATCTAAAGAGAAAAAAGTGTCGTAAGTAAAACTAGGAATAGCTAAAAACAAGACTCTATCTGGATCTTTTCTCTTTAAAACCGCCCGATAATTAATAAATTGTCCTAGAGCAGTATGAAATTCTGAGATCGCTGAAGACCCCTCTAAAAAACTTTTAATTTCTACGGCAATCTTTTGATGATCTTTAGTCGCAGCAATCAGCTTTTCTGCGCCTAAATCAACAGCCATATTCACCCCTCCAAAACTTATCGTATAAGGGTCATGAGTAATTAACCAATTATCTTTGATCAAAGCATTTTTGGCTGCTTGATAAACTAAATCTTTAGCCAATTTTACCTTTCTCCTGATTTGATAGGTTATCTTTCCCTGTTTTGAGGTGCGGCTTGAGCAATAAGGACAACTAATTTTCTCTGAACTATAGTACTGAGTAGCATCTAGGGCGACGAGTAAGTTGCCATCCAACGCCTCAAACCCCCTCAAATAGCCTTGGTCTTTCAGCCCTTGATCAATCCATCTGAACAGGGGAAAAAGATGCTTTGCGGCTATTCCATCGAGGATGTTCCGCGTCTGCTCTACTGTCGGGATATTGACCAAACCAAACAGACTTTGAGCATTATCTCGTCCACAATAACTATTAAGTTGACGCTGATCTTCTAGAAATGATTCATTCTGGCGAAAAAAGGCGGCGAATGCCCCTAATATTGCGTCTTTCAGACTGTAGCGGGTAGCATTGCTGGCACTTCGAGGCTCAGTTATCCCAGGGATAACTAGCTGGAAATAGCTCAGCATCCCCATAAAACCCAGTTGTTTGACTTCCATTCCCCCGAAACCCACTGTTCAAACCCTTCACTCCATTTTGAAAGGCAAGAGTAAGACTGGTTCTGTATTCTGTGCTACCGTTTGAATTGGGAATTGCTGGGTTTTGGCAGAAGATGTTGAATAAATTCTGAGATTCTGTTACCTTTGTAACAGAATCTCAGAATGAAACCTTATGGCAGGCATCAAGGCTACTTTTACGTCCACAGATTGTGCCTTTCATATTCAAGGCTACGAAAAGATTGATTTCAGTTTGCTCTATGTAAACGGTGCTTTCAAAATTGGGAATCCCGAAATTGCCGAAAGTTATGCACCATTCAGACGCTGCTTGATGGTGATTGATCAAACTGTTTACGGTTTGTATCGCCAGCAGATCGATCAGTACTTCGCTCACTATCAAATCGATTTGACTGTTTTTCAAGTCAGTATCAAAGAGCCTGAAAAGACTCTGAGAACTTTCGAGAAGATTGTCGATGCGTTTGCCGACTTTGGACTGGTGCGTAAGGAGCCTGTTTTGGTTGTGGGTGGCGGACTCACGACCGATGTTGCTGGGTTCGCTTGTTCTGCCTATCGTCGCAAAACCAACTACATTCGCGTGCCCACAAGCTTGATTGGCTTGATTGATGCTAGCGTGGCGATTAAGGTTGCTGTCAATCACGGCAAACTAAAGAATCGTCTTGGTGCGTATCATGCCTCTCAAAAGGTGATTCTTGATTTCTCATTTTTGGGAACTTTGCCGATCGATCAAATTCGCAACGGAATGGCAGAGTTAATCAAGATTGCAGTTGTGGGCAATCAAGAAATCTTTGAGCTGCTAGAAGAACATGGTGCGGCATTGCTGCACAGCCGTTTTGGCTATCTGAATGGCACCCCTGAGTTGCAAGCTGTAGGGCACCGTCTGACTTACAAGGCAATTCAAGCCATGTTAGAGCTAGAGGTGCCCAACCTGCATGAGCTAGATTTGGATCGAGTGATTGCTTACGGTCATACCTGGAGTCCGACGCTAGAATTAACGCCAGAACCCCCGATGTTGCACGGTCATAGCGTCAACATTGATATGGCATTTACGGCGACAATCGCCCAGTTGCGCGGCTATATTTCGGTTGAAGACCGCAATCGCATTTTAGGCTTAATGAGCCGATTGGGGCTGGCGATCGATAGCCCCTATCTCACCCCAGAACTCCTGTGGAAAGCGACCGAAGCAATTACGCGGACTCGCGATGGTTTGCAGCGAGCAGCGGCTCCCCGCCCGATTGGGCAATGCGTGTTTATGAACGACCTAACGCGATCTGAGTTGGACAAGGCCTTAGCGGTTCACCGAGCGATCGCTCAAAACTATCCTCGTCAGGGCAATGGTGAGGATATGTACGTGCGCCTCGAGCCAGCCTTAGAGGGAGCAGGCGTATGAGACCCGTTACGCCCGTTGGAATTATCTCAGCGAAGTTAGCAGCCTTGGTCGGTCGCGCCGAGTCGATCGATGGGCTTGATCCGGTTTTCAAAGCTGAATTGCAGCAAGTCTGTGCCCTAGCTTGCGGACTCGACCCGTATTTGGATGTTTGTACGACACCCGAATCGCCTGCCTTGGCTGCCTTGGTGCAACGGACTCAAGCGGAGGACTGGAGCAAGCGATTTACGGATGGTGAAACAGTGCGCCAGCTAGAGCAGGAAATGCTATCGGGGCATGTGGAAGGTCAAATGCTCAAATTTCTGGTGCATTTGACGCAAGCGCAACGGGTGCTAGAGATTGGCATGTTTACGGGCTATTCGGCTCTAGCGATGGCAGAGGCATTGCCCAGCGATGGACAGGTCGTGGCTTGTGAAGTTGATGCTTATGTGGCTGAATTTGCGCGGCAGTGTTTTAACGAGTCGACGGCCGGACACAAAATCGTAGTCAAGGTGGCGCCTGCTCTTGAAACCCTGAAGCAGCTTGCAGAGGCAGGAGAGGTGTTCGATCTAGTCTTTATTGATGCCGATAAAGCAGGTTACATCGACTACCTCAATCTGCTCTTGACTACCTCGCTGTTAGCTCCAAACGGGTTAATCTGTGCGGACAATACTTTGATGCAGGGGCAGCCCTATCTCTCGGAAACGCCTACGCCCAATGGCAAGGCGATCGCACAGTTCAACCAAACCCTGAGCCACGATCCACGAGTTGAGCAAGTCCTGCTACCTCTGCGAGACGGCTTGACCTTGATTCGGCGTATGTAGTCCATTAATCCGCCCACTTAAACCTATGATAAAAACCGCTCCCGTTAAGCTTCTCTCTGAGCCAGCGGTCAGTGCGGGCAGCATCGGGGTGAGATCGCGCTTAAAAACCCTTGCCACTCTTACTTTGCTGCTGCTGGCATTGCCGTTCAACGTTACCCTCGTGTCGATTGCTTTGCTGAGATCGCTAGTTCTTCGCCCGGCGCGATCTCGCGTAGCGAGCGCTTTGCGTTCAACCACGGTAAATCCGCAAACGGTTCTCATTAGCGGCGGCAAGATGACTAAAGCCTTGCAGCTTGCGCGATCATTTCACAAAGCAGGGCACCGAGTCATCCTAGTGGAGATGCACAAGTACTGGTTAACCGGACACCGCTTTTCTCGGTGCGTTGATCGGTTCTACACCATACCCAAACCGCAATCGTCCCAGTATGCTCAGGCATTACTGGAGATTGTGCAAAAAGAAAACGTTACTGTTTACGTTCCCGTTTGTAGCCCCGTTGCCAGTTATTATGATGCGCTCATTGCCGAAATGCTTGCGCCCCATTGCACCGTCATGCATGTGGATGTGGAGAGGCTCAAGCAACTGGATGATAAGTACGCCTTTGCGATCGCCGCAGGAACCCTAGGGTTAAGCGTGCCAAAATCCCATCGCATCACCCATCCTCAGCAGGTGATTGACTTTGATTTTAGTAAGGCAAAGCGTCCCTATATCCTCAAAAGCATTCCTTACGATTCAGTGCGGCGATTGGATCTGACGCAGTTGCCCCGTCCGACCGCTGAGGAAACGGCGACTTTTGTGCGATCGCTGCCCATTTCTGAAGCAAATCCCTGGATTATGCAGGAGTATATTCCAGGGCAAGAATATTGTACCCATAGTACTGTTCGTCAAGGACACGTGCAGCTTCACTGCTGCTGCAAGTCTTCAGCGTTTCAGGTCAACTACGAACACGTTGATCATTCTGAGATTGAACGGTGGATTCTCGCCTTTGTCAAGGGGCTGAACCTTACGGGACAAGTGTCTTTCGACTTCATTCAGGCAGCAGATGATGGACAGGTTTATGCGATCGAATGCAATCCGCGCACACACTCTGCCATCACGATGTTCTACAACCATCCTGATGTAGCACAGGCTTATCTAAATCTACATCCACTCCCCCAGATGGCTCAGCCACTTGCCTCTAGCCGCCCAACCTATTGGACTTATCACGAAGTTTGGAGATTGCTAACCCAGCTACTTTCTCCAAAGATGCTCAGGCAACGATTACAGATTCTCGTCAACGGCAAAGATGCCATCTTTGAGTGGGACGATCCCCTCCCTTTTTTAATGGTGCATCATTGGCAGATTCCGCTATTACTGCTGGGAAGTTTTCGGCGCGGCAGTGAATGGATTCGGATTGACTTCAACATTGGCAAGCTTGTTGAACTGGGAGGAGACTAGAGCATGGAAAAATTGCAGATTTTGCATCTAGTTGGCTCTGCTGTGAGCGATTTTTACTGTGAGTTGTCGCGACTCTATGCCCAAGATTGTCTACAAAATACGGCGAATCCAGACCTCTATGAGTTCCACATTGCCTACGTGTCGCCAGATTTGAGGTGGCGGTTTCCCAAATCTTTAGACAATGCCGAGATCGCCCAGACTCCCTCAGTTTCAGTCCCTGAAGCGGTCGCGGTTTTAATTCAACTTCAGATCGATGTGATGGTACCCCAAATGTTCTGCCTGCCCGGAATGACTCAGTACCGTGCGCTATTCGATCTGCTCAAAATTCCCTATGTGGGAAATTCGGCTGAGCTAATGGCGTTAGCCGCAGATAAGGCAAAGACGAAAGCGGTTGTCTCCGCAGCCGGGGTGACCGTGCCCGCTGGCAAGGTTCTGCATCGAGGCGATTGCTTATCTGTATCCCGTCCGTCGATTATTAAGCCGAACCATTCCGATAATTCATTGGGTTTGAGTTTAGTTACCGAGACAACCGATGGAGATGCTGCTTTAGCAACTGCCTTTGAGTATGCAGATGAAGTCTTAGTTGAGGAGTTTATCGAACTGGGTCGAGAAGTTCGCTGTGGGGTGATTGTGCAAGCGGGCGAGTTAGTTTGCTTGCCGCTAGAAGAGTACGCCGTGAATCCCGAAACTCATCCGATTCGGACTTATGCAGATAAACTCAAGCAAAATGAAGATGGTAGTTTGGATTGTGCTGCTAAGGAGAAAACCAAGGCGTGGATTGTTGATCCTAGGGATCCAGTGACTCAGCGAGTTTGGGCGCTCGCAAAACAATGTCACGTTGCTTTGGGCTGTCGGCATTACAGTTTGTTTGATTTTCGGATCGATCCACACGGACAGCCGTGGTTTTTAGAAGCAGGTTTGTATTGTTCGTTTGCTCAGAAAAGCGTCATTCCAATGATGGCTCAGGCTGCTGGAATTTCATTGACAGACCTGTTTCAAAATATGGTGCAGATGGCAGTGGCGGGAGAGGCTGCCTCTTTGGGCGATCGCCCCATGATCGCGCAGATTGACACAAAAGCCGAAACTTATTCTTAGCAGGACATTCGGGTTGCCCAAATAGCCATGAAATTTTCAAAGCATTGCCAAGCAAGCGTTTCAAACTTCTTTTAGCTGAACTTCCCCCATACGGATCTACTGGGAATTGCTGGGTTTTGGCAGGCTTTTTGGCTGTGATCGGTAAAAAGTAAACTGAAAACTCAAATCTGATCACTGATAACTGATCACTGATCACTGAATCTCCCCTCTTGCCTCTGAGAAAAAAAAATGCTATGATGAAAACAAATCGGGCTTCTACGTTGGTGACTGCCTTTCAAGTTTTTTGATCTATGCTTGATTGTGATAAGGGAGCAAATAACCAATTCGTGTGGTAGTAAACCGAGCTTGTACTCGGAAACAGAAACGCGTAATATAAGTTCCCACCTGGTTAACCCAGGTCATAAACTTAGGTAAAACGGCGTAGCGGTCTTTTCAAGTTTTTCGAGCATATATAGGTCAAATTCTGGGCATAAGCACTGTAAGCTGTACTGAATTTAAACTCCGTATTGGAAATTTTAGTACAAATGCTCAAACTGCCTCTCCCTGCTCCCCTGCAATCTTAACGAGTAATTTAGATAGTCAACAGCTTAAGTAGGGAGGCAAATTATTTGTAGGATGGGTTATACTTTAGACGTTCATAATCTGAGATTTATTAAACTTCTGAAATCGTAGAGTCAGCAAGGAATCCAGTTCTTTTTTATGTTTCAAATGGGCATCATTCAAACATTCATAAATGGCTGAAGAAAAGTCAGAAAAGTTTTCATAATATTTACCATATAAACATTTCTTTTTGACCAATTTCCACAGCCTTTCAATTAAATTTAGATTAGGTGAATAAGACGGCAGATAGAGCAGCTCTATTGACAAAGAAAGAGCCAATTCTTCAACAATTTTACATTTTTGATAGCGGGCATTATCTAAGACTAGAGTGATGGGAATCATTAGTCCTAAAGCAGCTATTTTTGACCGGAGTTCACAGACTTGAGTTGCCGTAATATAAGTGTCATATGTTACCAGAATAACTTCATGAGTTATTGCATTTAATGCTCCTAAAACATTGAAGCGTTTACGCCCGCTCGGTGACTTAACAAAAAGTCTCTCAAAACACCAAACAAAACCGAGAAATGCTCCCATGACGAAGTGAGCGGCATCAACAAAAAAAACAGCCCTTTTTCCTTCTTTTGCCTCATTTAGTCTGGGTTCTAGCTTTTTTTCTTTGTAGTCCTCTTGTTCATCTGGGTCAGCTTTAGAAGGAAGAGAACCTACTTTTAAACATTTCATTCCCATTGATTTTAAAAATTTTCTCACTTGGGTAGGACTTCGTTTTATTCCCGTCAATTCTTCTATCCTATATACAGCTTCATTTATTGTGGCTGGTGGATTTTTCTCGAAGTATTTTTTGAGGGTTTCTTTTTGAGACTCTAATTCACTTTTAGGGCGATAGAAGTTGATTTCTTTTAATTTTTCTATTCCGCCCTCTTGCTCATCTCGAAGATAGGTTAATAAGGTATTTGGCGAGATTCCTGCTAACTGACAAATTTTTTGGTGCGGTATCTTTTGGCTTTTTAACCAGAGAACTTCCATCTTCAGTTGAACCCGGGGATGGGGATGATGAAATCTTTCATAATACAGTGAGTTCTTTTCTTCTTCCGTGAATTCTAGGTTAATCATGTTTTTAATGAGTGCTTTGCTTCTAATTATGACTCTTAAACTATATTATTGTCCTTGAGTAAAAAATGCAAGTTGTAGCCGTGCAAAGTATAGCGGTAGCGTAACCCATGCGGGCATTGGGTTTCGTTCCTCAACCCAACCTTGTATCTTGAGAAGTAGGCAACCCGTCCCAACCTAGGTAAAAAATACCGCTTTGTAGCTTGGGTGCCTATATTCTGAAAAAGGGCGTGGACATCCAGTTCAACCGAGGTGCTTGACACCGTTGGGTAGCCACCGGAGCCACGCCGTCATCCCGAGGAGACAAGCTCGAACAATCGCCCTTAGGATTAACCTCGTCTTCGCAAGGACGAGTTACCAAAGGGACAAAATAACTTAACCCCAGCATAAACGATGACAGAAGAAAAAACATGGGTAGGGATCGATGTCAGTAAAGAGGTTCTAGATATCTACGTGTTGCCGCAAGGTCTGACCTTGCAACAACCCAACAGCGACGTTGGCGTTCAATCGCTGATTGAACAATTACATCCTCTCTCACCGAGTTTGGTGGTGGTGGAATCGACGGGTGGATTAGAGCGCGCACTCGTATCGGGCTTACAAGCCGCCACCATACCGGTAGCGATCGCCAACCCCCGCAAGGTCAAAGGGTTTGCGACGGCATTGGGGAAAGCAAAAACGGACAAATTGGACGCACAGGTAATCGCTCAATTCGCACGAGCCGTGCAACCCCAACCCCAACCCGTGGTTGCCCCCCAAGCCCAACAATTGAGCGACCTAGTACGACGACGACAGCAGTTGGTGGAGATGCAGGTGGCGGAGAAAAACCGCCTCAGTCGTGCGTCTGAGACGGTGCAACTAGATATCAAAGCCCATATTGAGGAAATCCAACAGCGTATTGAAAGCCTCAACGAGCAGATTCAGTCCCTCGCCCAACAGCAAGCCGATTGGCAAGGCAAAAATGAAATCTTACAATCCGTTAAAGGGATCGGCAAAGTTTCATCTGCCCTATGTTTGGCGGAATTACCCGAGATGGGAACACTCTGGCGAAAAACAGATTGCCCGGCTGGTCGGGGTCGCTCCTATCAACCACGATAGTGGCCAGCACAAGGGTAAACGCATGATTTCGGGGGGACGCACCTCGGTTCGCTGTGGCTTGTACATGGCCACATTGGTAGCCATTCGTCATAACCCGGTGATTCGGAAGTTCTACGAACGGTTGTTGACCAATGGCAAGTTGAAAAAGGTGGCCTTAGTTGCCTGTATGAGGAAATTGCTGGTTATCCTCAATGCCATGATTCGTGATAATAAATGCTGGCAAGCACCCGCTTAGTCCAGTTTTCCGAACAATTTCATCGCTGACAAAACGGATGACTGGTGCCGTTACTTTGTCTTGCCTATTTGGGGTACAAAAGATTTTCTTTATTCCCCTTGACTTTTAAGACAATCGCTACGTTCTGTTGACTCTTGCAAGAGTGCAAGAGTGCCTCATCTCAACAAGCAATTTAAATGCGCGGGCAGCTTATCTATATTTTTTTCTAGGTTAAAGACTGCTGTTTTCGGTAACGCTCGTCACCGCTAAATTGTGACAATCCGGACTACACTAGGGAAAAATTTATGAATTATTGTTAAGCAATGACTGAAAAACAGCCAAGAGTTGTTATCATCGGCGGCGGATTTGCGGGTTTATACACGGCCAAAGCCCTAAAAAACGCCCCCGTTCATGTTACCCTCATCGATAAGCGAAATTTCCATCTTTTTCAGCCCCTCCTCTATCAAGTCGCTACTGGGGCGCTGTCTCCGGCCGATATCTCCTCACCTTTGCGCTTAATCCTACGGGGTCATGACAATACAGATATTCTCCTCGATCATGCCATAGATATAGATCCGGTCAAGGGAGAAGTGATCTTGGAAGATCACCCACCGATCGCCTACGATCAATTAGTTATTGCCACGGGAGTCAGTCATCACTATTTTGGCAATGATCAATGGCAGCCCTACGCTCCAGGGTTAAAAACCATTGAAGACGCAGTAGAAATGCGTCGTCGCATCTATCTCGCTTTCGAGAAGGCCGAGAAAGAAATTGATGCCGAAAAACGGCAAGCTTTATTAACTTTTGTTATTGTCGGTGGCGGACCGACGGGGGTAGAATTAGCAGGAGCGATCGCAGAAATTGCCCACGGTGCGCTTAGGTCTGATTTCCACCAGATTAACCCCACAGAAGCGAAAATTTTGCTCTTAGAAGGGATGGATCGAGTATTACCCCCATATTCACCCGATTTATCCGCTAAAGCTGCCGCTTCTCTCACAAAATTAGGGGTGACAGTGCAAACTAACAGCATCGTTACCAATATTGTTGAAGGTTGTGTCACCGTCCGTCAGGGAGAAAAAACCACAGAAATCGCTGCCGAGACAATTTTATGGGCAGCGGGGGTAAAAGCATCGAGAATGGGGCGAATTTTGGCCGAAAGAACTGGGGTAAATCTCGATCGCGTCGGCCGGGTAATCGTCGAACCTGATTTAAGTATCGCTGGTTATGCCAATATTTTTGTGATCGGGGATCTGGCTAATTTTGCCCATCAGGGAGATAAACCTTTAGCCGGAATTGCCCCCGTGGCCATGCAGGAGGGCGAATATCTGGCGAATTTATTAATTTCTCGCCTAAAAGGGCAAACTATTCAACCTTTTCATTATATCGATCGAGGTAGTCTGGCAGTGATCGGCCAAAATGCGGCCGTGGTTGATTTGGGATTTGTCAAGTTTTCTGGGTTCATCGCTTGGTTAGTCTGGGTTTGGGCCCATATTTACTATCTGATCGAATTTGATAATAAATTAGTGGTGATGGTGCAATGGGGTTGGAATTATTTTACCCGCGGTCGTGGCGCTCGTTTGATTACGGGAGAGGGGCAAAATTTAGCCTCGGGACAATTGCCGCAAAATAACAGCCAAAATAATAATAATCTCGCCGTTTCTAACCAGACGGAAACTCTCTCTCCACCGATTGTGAAAGTGTGAAAAAAATAGCCGTGATTATCTAGTTATCAGTTAGCCGGTAAGAACAATCGATCATGAAAATAGAACATCCTAACAGTCTGGAAATTACCCCAGAGGAAAGCCAAGAATTAGAATATTTACGAGTTAAAATTGAACGAGCGATCAAAGATGGTGTGATCACAAGAATAGAATTTGAATCGATTAAAACGATCATGTTTTCTAATAAGAAAAATAATCCCGACCAAATCTTCCGGCAAGTGACACTCTATCGCCATTTAGTCGTTGAAAAAATGAATAATGGCGAACTAATTTTTGAATCTCCCCAATAGGGCGAAATTCTGACAGGGGGACAAGCCAGCTGAAAAGCTTATGTAGCATGGAATACAGACACAGACTCCCAAAAAAGATAAGTCATATTTACCATATATGACCTAAATAACGAAAATGATAAGTGAACTATACCAGAAAGTGTTAGAAAATGAACTGGGGCGAGCCAGATATCTACTGTTGTTAATGGTAGTTGGAACCTTGCAAATATTGAAGCAAGCAAAGTTAGAGATATTAGCTGAAGCCTTACCAATACCAATCCTGTTTGAGAGTCGGAGAAAAAAACTAAAAAGATTTTTAAAGCTGGAAATTCTGAATATTGAAAAAATCTGGTTTCTCTGCTTAAAAGAGATGTTAAAACAGCAGGAGAGATTCACAATAAAAGGATTAGTATATATTGCCATAGACCGAAGGAGTTGGGGAGCAATTAATATCTTGATGGTGAGTCTAATTTATGACAAGAGAGCCATCCCAATCTATTGGGAGATATTGGATAAAAAAGGAAGTAGTAATCTCGAAGAACAGCAGCGAGTATTGGGGAAAATATTGACGGTGCTATTAGGTCATAAAATCCTGGTGTTAGGAGATAGAGAATTTTGCTCGGTCAGTCTTGGAAAGTGGCTTCAGAAGCAGAGTTTGTACTTTTGTTTAAGACAAAAAAAAAGTACAAATGTCAAGACAAAAGAAGGAATTTATCAAGAAATGAGAGAGTTAGGTTTAAGTCCAGGAACTCAACTATTTTTAAATGATGTTAATCTTACAAAAGAGCAGGGATTTGGCTCGTTTAACGTAGCTGGTAAATGGAAAAAAACTTACCGAGGTTTTCGCACAAAAGAACCTTGGTATATTCTGACAAATTTTGGGGATTTAGAGACGGCAATAATTGCCGATCAAAAAAGATTTGATATTGAAGAGATGTTTCGAGATTTTAAGTCGGGAGGCTATAGCTTAGAAGGTTCTCAATTAGCACCGCAATACCTATCAAAGCTGATAATTGTTATAGCTATCGCCTATACAAGTGCCACAATGCAAGGTAAAAAAATTAAGGATATGGGAATCCAAAAATATGTCACAAGACCTGAAAAAAGATATAAAGGTCAACGCAGACACAGTAGTTTTTATGTGGGTCAACATCTCTATCATTGGCTCCAGCTACATCAAATGTTCCCAAAAAATATAGAAGAGCTAATGCAAATTAGCCGCTATCGGTTGAAGGATTACATCAAAGGACAAAGAGCGATATCGCTTGCCCTATCTACCTTCTAGCTCGCTTGTCCCCCTCTCAGGGCGAAATTCCTTTTTTAGCTATTTAGTACAAATGCTCAAACTTCCTCTCCCTTCTTCCCACTCCCCACTATCCTATACCTTTTAAACGGGATTTAGTAAGTAGCTAGACACAATTAATTAGGGTTTGCGGCAAAAAGTACGGGCGAAGCATTCGGATAGAAAATCTCCGGTTTCACCGATAGGTTATTGCCCGAATGCTTCGCCCCTACAGGACTCGGGCTGATGAAGACGCAAGGTTTTTAACGACGATTCTCTCAAAATCTTGCACCTGTTTCGCGAGAAAAGCCATAAAACCCTTACCTTGCCTACATTTCACATTTATTCAGCAAGCCCTAATTATACAGGCTCTTCGTTACTTGTTATGGTTCGATAGGGGGGCATAAATCGACTAAATCCTTATCTGGCAAGAGACTTAATTGATTAGTTCGCTCTAGAGCAAAAACAATTGACAAAAATCGCTAAATGCCTTTCTCTATAAGGGTTCCATCCCTTATAACCCCCGTCCATTGCATAACACAAACCGAAGAGCCATTATACATATCTAACCACCTCTTGCCTTTTGCCTCCGGCCTTTGTTAGCTTATTCTTTTTTGTCGCTACCGGGAAAAGCTCGACCTTGAATATTTTCTAAAGCTGAAACTGCCGCCCTGGAACCGGCCATAATATCTCGTTCTTCTCCCCCTAAATATAAGCGGCCAAAACTGCCCACGGAAGTAACGTGTAGGATATTAATTAAAGCAGCTTTTTCGGCCTGATTAGCGGCTAGGGAAGCGTAGGCAGCCGGTTGCACTTCTAAAACGTACAAAGTCTGTCCCGCCATTAACATCATACCCCGAGAACTCCGGTTAATTAATTGGGCTTGGTAAGCGTCAATGTTGCGAATAATTTGGCTAGAAACAATTTGCGGTTTCAGACAATCGCGCTGACTAACGCCTAAATACTGCAAAATTGCCTGACCGGCCGCCCTCACCTCTCCCTGACTGCTAGAATGGAGTTCTAGCAGTCCATAGAGTCGTTCTACGAATAGAACCCCCGGACGAACCACGGCGGATTTGAGGGCAATATCGGTGATGCGATTAATCTCGATACCGGGGGAAATTTCAATCCAGAGGGAAGCATCCCCGGGTAAGGGTAAAAATCCTTGGGCGACTGTACCGATGTAAGCAGCGTGTTGAAGCTGTAGATTGTCAAGATAAACGTAACTGCGAAGTTCTACACCCAAGCTAATTTCTCCCTCTTTCTGTCCTCTAGCAAATCCCCATTGCAACCCCGGAGCGATGATTAATCAATCCTTAATTAGGGCTTAGGCATTACCATCTTTCACTATAGTATAGAATTGACTGCCCTTAAATTTGCTGGGGAGAAGCGGTAAAAAAACTATAATTATGGGGACAAACTCAGGGACAACCAGCATGACGATTCTTTTAGGGGGAGATATCGGGGGAACTAAAACAATCCTGCGTTTAGTGGATTGCCAAAACTCACCAGATAGTCCCCAACCCCTGCTAACTACTCTCGATCAAGAAATTTATCCTAGTGAACAATACCCCGATCTGGTGCCGATCGTCCAGCAGTTTTTGGCCCGACAAACCACTATTCCCCCGGTGGAAAAAGCTTGTTTCGGTATTGCCGGTCCTGTGGTTAACAATAGTTCCGAATTGACTAATTTAAGTTGGTCTCTCACTGGCGATCGCCTAAGCCAGGAGCTGCAGATTGAGCGAGTAAAATTAATTAATGATTTTGCGGCGATCGGTTATGGGGTGTTAGGATTAGCCCCAGAGGAGCTGCACAATCTACAGTCGGCCCCCGCAGTACCAGAGGCCCCGATTGCGGTTATTGGTGCGGGAACGGGGTTAGGAGAGGGTTTTTTGATTCCTGTGTCGAAGGGTAAATATCGGGTGTTTGCTAGTGAGGGTTCCCACGCCGATTTTGCCCCTCGCTCGAGTTTAGAATATCAACTATTAAATTATCTCTTGGATCTCTATAATATCGAGCGCCTTTCGGTGGAGCGAGTGGTTTCTGGTCCTGGAATCACTTCTATCTATCGATTTCTCCACGATAGTAACTATAGTCAGTCATCACCAGCCATGGCGGAAATTTACCGCACTTGGTTAGAAGAAATGGGTAAACCGCAAAAAACCGTCGATTTAGCGGCTAAAATTGCCAGTTTTGCCCAAGATGACTTGGATGATCTCTGTTATCAAACCATGAAAATCTTTGTCGAGGCCTACGGTGCGGAAGCGGGCAATTTAGCCCTCAAGTTGCTTCCCTACGGAGGATTATACATAGCGGGAGGGATTGCGGCCAAAAATCTTCCTCTAATGACTGAGGGTAGCTTTATGAAGGCTTTTCGGGCTAAAGGTCGGATGAGGGAGCTATTAAGCAATATTCCCGTTCATATCGTCCTTAATGCCCAAGTGGGACTAATGGGGGCAGTTTCCTGCGCTAGTCAGCTATGAGCGATGGTTTACTGGAGATGGCTAGGGATTATTTTCAGAATAGGATCGCCCCGCAAGCGGCCCGGATTGATCACAACCCGATCGCCCTACAATCAGCTTTACAGGGTATGGGCGAGCGCTGTTTGTTAGCTTTGCGTGTTCCCAAAGAATGGGGGGGGGCGGGATGGGAGGAACGCACCTATCAACAATTCCAAATCCTCGGCGCTCGTTATTCCGGCGCTTTAACTTTTCTGCAAACCCAACACCAAAGCGCCGCTAATCAATTAGCCACCAGCAGCAACCAAGACCTGAAAAAGCTTTATCTCCCCAAAATGGCCCGGGGCGAAAAGCTAGTGGGGGTGGGGTTTTCGCAACTACGTCGTCCGGGGGAACCAATGATGAAAGCGTTTCCCGTGACCGGCGGCTATCAACTCTGTGGACAGGTCCCCTGGGTGACGGGATGGGGCTTTTTTGAAGATTTTATCATCGGGGCGACCCTCCTGGACGGGCGATCGCTGTACGGTCTTTTACCGCTGCAAGCTCTCCCCGGTCTGCAATGCAGTCCCCCGATGAAATTATTATCGATGAGTGGGACTAATACGGTGAGCCTTACCATACAAGACTACTTTTTGTCAAGGGATTTTATTGTTAGTTTACAACCAGCGGCGGCGATCGAGGCCAGCGATCAAAAAAATGTTCTCCATCATGGTTTTCATGCCCTTGGCTGTGCTTGGGCGGGCTTAGATGTTATTTTTGCGGTTTATCGACAAAAAGGGCTAGAAAGCCTAAAAAATGCCCATCAACAGCTAGAAAAGGCCCTACTGTCCTGTCAAGAAAAAATGTTAAATTCCCACCAGGCCAGTTTTGCCGAGAAATTGCACTGGCGCGGTCGGGCGATTAATTTGGCTCTACAATGCGCTCAAGGGGCAGTGATTGCCTCCGGTGGGGCGGCGAATATTATTGATCATCCGGCGGGGCGAGTCTATCGGGAAGCTTTACAGTTTAGCGTTTCTGGACAAACCAGCGCGGTGATGGAAAATAGCCTAGGGCAGTTGCTCTGGCTGGGGGGTCAATGCTATGATTAGGGAGACTTTTGCGGGTATAGTTCAGTGGTAGAACGTCACCTTCCCAAGGTGAATGTCGCGCGTTCGAGTCGCGTTACCCGCTTCTGACGACAATTGATTTGACATACCCCACGCCGTAAACGGACGTGGATTCTTCTAGCATCACTGCTGTGAATTTATGGCTCAACGAGTCCACTTGAATTAGATTCCTGGCGAAATCCTACCCAGAGGTGGTTCTCTCCTCAGACTTTCGCTCCCTTACAGAAGCCTGTTTTCGTATGCCCTACGATACAGTTCAAAACCTCTAAAATAATTGGTTTCTTTGGTACTTGGTGCTGAGAATTTTTACCTATAGGAGCATTCCCCTATAGAACCCCATAACTCTAGTTTTCCAGGTGCGTTCATCGGTTGATGACTGGGTTTTTTAAGCGGTTGCTTACCCGGCCCCCTATTCTTAGTATCATACATCAGATCAAGTCGCCCTAAAAGGGCGAGGCTTTAAACCCAATTTTTTGGTAATATATCAATTAACTGGCAAGATGGGCTTGGTCAAGTTAACCCCTTTGGCTGTTAACCGTCCCATCAAGCTGCTCTAGGGCAAAGATAATGCTATCGCTACCATGAAACTAATTATCGGGGGACGTTACCAAGTTATTAAACCTCTAAGTCAAGGGGCTTTCGGTCAAACTTTTTTAGCCCAAGATAACTATCGCCCCGGCCGTCCTCAATGTGTGGTCAAACAGTTAATCCCCCAAGTGGTTAACGAAATTACTATAGGATTATTTGAGAGTGAGGCCAGAGCTTTAGAAAAACTCGGCCATCATCCTCAAATACCGCAATTTTTCGCCAGTTTTCAGGAAAAGAAGTCTTTTTATCTCGTTCAAGAATTTATCGATGGTCACGATCTTAGTCAGGAAATCTCTAAGGGTAAGCGTTTAGAAGAGAGTCAGGTAATTCAGTTATTAAAGGATATCTTGGAAGTTCTCGCTTTTGTCCATCAAAATAACATTATTCACCGAGATATTAAACCCGATAATATTATCCGTCGCCAAGAGGGCAAGCTAGTTTTAATCGACTTTGGCGGAGTCAAACAAGTGGGGACTCAATGGCTAAAAGCAAAACAGAGCAGTGTGTCCATTGGGATTGGCACCCCTGGTTATATGCCTAGTGAACAGGCGCAAAATAAACCGCGATTGTCTAGCGATGTCTATGCCGTGGGAATCATCGCTATTCAAGCCTTAACCGGTCTCAAACCGATGCAATTTCCCGAAGATGCCGAAACCGGAGAAATCGCTTGGCGCAATCATGCCGATGTTAGAGACGATCTAGCAGTTATTATCGATAAAATGACCCGTTATGACTGGCGTCAACGCTTTCCCTCGGCAGTAGAAGTTTTAGATGCCATAAAAGATTTAAGGCAATTGCGTCAACAACAAGCTTTAGTGCGGGAAATTTCAGCAGAGGATTGGTTTTATCGCGGTAATGCCCACCTCGATTTGGGGGAGAATCGCGAAGCAGTTCAATTGTATCAGCAGTCCCTGCGGAAAAAGCCCAATTTTGTCAATGCTTGGTATAATCGCGGTCTGGCCTTGCAACGATTGGGGCGTTTTCCCGAAGCTTTAGGGTCTTTTAATCAGGTAATTCAATTAGAGACTAATAATGCTCGGGCTTGGTTTTATCGCGGCATCGCTTTAGCTAATTTACGACAAATCAGTGATGCGATCGCATCTTGGGATAAGGCGATTCAACTGCAGCCAGATTATCTGGAAGCATGGCATTACAAGGGCATGATTTTCTGTCGGATGCAACATTATGCGGAAGGTCTAGCGGCTTATAATCAGGCCCTGGCCATTAAATCCGATGCTAATGTTTGGTTTAGCAAAGGCGAAGCTTTACGGGAATTAGAACGACTCAGTGAAGCGGTCGCAGCTTATAATAAGGCTTTACAGTTACAACCCCAAAAGGCTGAGGCATGGTATCAACGGGGTTGTTGTCTCTACAAGTTAAAATGTTTCTCGGAAGCAGTGGTTTCCTTTAACCAAACCCTACAACTAGAGCCTAGCCATCAATTAGCTCTCCAACAACGGAATTTAGCCCTGAATCACCTGAAATTGTAGGCAGCAAGCCAGCATTTTGGTTCTCTTGGATTTGGTGGGTAAAATTTATTCTAAGATACATTCCTCCTAGCGAGGGGGTGGAAGGAACCACTCCAGACACAGAGGACACAAAGATTGATCGCTTCTATAGTAAGTTAAACTGGTCGCAACGCGCTCGCTACGCGAGATCACACAAAGAATAAGAGAGCCGATTTTGACTCTTATTCAGATAAAATGGGCATACTAATATTATTGACAAGATGGGCGAAATTTGGATGTCTTCTCTTGAAACAATAGCAATCAACCAAAGATTTGAATATTTATTATCGGTCCTGTCAGCAGAGCGATTTCTCAAAAAACGGCTCTTCTCGACTTTGTGTGATAATTTTTGCTTATGTAAGGTTAAATGCTTACTGGGCAAGACTTTTAGGACTATTTTGAAAGAAGAAACTATCAGTATAGACCTCGTTTACACACAGAAACCAGAAGAGCCAAAAAACAGGGAATTGGCAATGAAGTTCCTTTTTTTATCTGTCCTTACCCACCTCAAGACAGTGTTGAAATGGAACGTCTGCAAAAGCAACTGGTTAGTCAGTTGCATCAAAAAGGGATTCGCATATTAGAGATCAATCTTTATGATCTCTGTCTTGAATTATTGAGGGAACGGCAGATATTTGAGCAAATTCTCGATATAGAATCCTCCATATCTAAAGGGGAACTGAAAGAGCTTTTACAAAATGTGTTAGATTCGGAGAGTCATTTAATTCCAGCCCTAGGCGAAAAAATTGCCGAAAATCCGTTTGATGTCTTGTTTTTATGGGGTGTTGGTCAAATTTTTCCCTATATTCGTTCCCATAATGTTCTTAATAACCTCCAAACCACGAACAACAACCAACCGACGGTAATGTTTTTTCCGGGGGCCTACACCTATTCCCTAGAGTCGGGAGCCTCTCTCAATTTATTTGGACTCTTACGAGATGACAAATATTATCGAGCTTTTAACATTTACGAGTACCAAGTTTAAGGGAGAACTAATTATGCAGTTAAGTAGAATTTTTGAGAAACAAGTTAGTCGTCCTATGGAAGGGGTAATCAAAGCGGATGCCAATGATGAGGCGAGTCTGCACGCTGAGTGCCTGACACAAGTGTCGGAAACCCTTGAAATAGCGTGGAAAGAGAAAAAGGTAGCAGGATATGGAATGCTGAGATTAACAGAACATCAGCGAACCTCCCATGTCAACCACTACCAGTCTCTATGCTCAACTACTTTCTTTACTGTGTCAACACAGCCAATGGCGAGACCTGCGACACCTCAAGGCATTAGCCTGGATGGTCACAGCAGTAATCTCTAGCGGGAAATTAAGCCTGCCAATGTGGGAGTCCTACGTCCCTAGTCGTGCAACACAGGCACAAAGCACCGAACGCAGATGGCAGAGATTTATGGGCAATCATCGAATTCGGGTCAAATCCCTGTATATTCCTCTGGTGCTAGCCGCCATCAGTAGCTGGAAAGGCCATCGACTTTACTTGGCATTAGATACAACTGTATTGTGGAATCGCTATTGTATGATTCATCTGTCGATAGTCTGTTGCGGTCGTGCAGTCCCCCTGTTATGGCGAGTGCTAGACCATCCGAGTGCCACCGTCGCAGTGAACACCTACAAACCGATGCTGCGCGATGCTCAGCGATTGTTGAAGGATTATCCCGATGTCATGCTCTTAGCCGACCGAGGGTTTGCCAATCATGGTTTGCTCAGTTGGCTGCAAGTCAGTGGATGGCATTACTGCTTACGTTTACCTGGCGACGTTCTGGTCCATGGGGTTCGGCGTTCAAGGGGTGACAAGGCGACTAAAAGGCTTGCTGGATAAGGCGCATAGCCGTTAGACCCCTAGAAAAATCGGGGTGTTTTCCTGGCTTGAGGCGGATCAAAGAAAAGGCGAGTTCCGAGTACGCGTCCATCGACTCGATCCAGAAGCTCCCATAAGTACCTATCCAAAAATCGCTATGTCTTTCCGGACCGCGTTTCGCTTCTTTGGAGCGACAAATATAATCGCGAGTTCCCGATTTCTTGAGATTTTGACCACGGGTTGTATTAGACCTCTTGCATAATTTTTTTATGGTATAATATAAGGCTTTGCTTTTTTCTCAATTCTTAGATTGAAGTGGAAAAAAGAATAAAATGTGATCTTAGGTCAGGAAATCATCTATAATTTTGCTATGTTTATTAGCAAAATTATGGATTATCAAAACTTATCAGATGAACAATTCAAACGCCGTTTCGGTGTGTATAAACCAACATATAGAAAGATGGTAGAATCAGTAAAAAGTGTTGAAGCCGACTCTAATTCACCATCTAAAAGGGGACCGAAACCTAAACTATCTATAGAAGAACAAGTTTTAGTAACGTTAGAATATTGGCGAGAATATAGAACATATTTTCACATTGGTACAAGCTGGGAACTATCAGAATCAACTATATGTCGGATTGTAAATAAGACGGAAAAAATGCTTTTACAATCGGGAAACTTCCGTTTAAAAGGAAAAAAAGCTTTACTCAATCAAGCAGAGATACCGGTCGTAACGGTAATGGATGTAACGGAAACTCCCATTGAACGCCCCAAAAAGAAACAGAAAGATTTTTTGGGGGGTAAAAGAGGTTATCATACTTTAAAATCCCAATTAGTAGCTGATCAAAATACCGAGGAAATTATCTGTGTCTTTTGTGGGAAAGGTAGAGGTCATGATTTTAGTTTATTTAAAAAAAGTCGAGTTCGTTTTCATCCTTTAACTACCAGCATAGAAGACAGTGGTTATCAGGGAATAGCTGCATACCATAGTAATAGTTATACACCGAAAAAGAAATCGAAAAATAGAAAATTAACAGAGTTAGAAAAAGAGTATAACAAGGCTTTAGCCAAAGAAAGGATTATCATTGAACCTATAAATAGGAAACTCAAAATCTTTAAAATCTTATCCTGTAAATATCGGAATCGTCGTCGAAGATATAGTTTAAGAGTTAACTTGTTGGCGGCTATTTATAACTGTGAGTTAGGGATAGGTATAGCAGCTTCTTAAAAGTTGCCTAAAGATTAATCAAGTCAAGGAGAATTTATTCTCAATTATAAAAATTGAGATAGTTTGTGCTGCTTAAATAAAGAGGTTTTGATAACCAAATTAAAGCATATCTAAAGAGTTTTGAGTTAAAAGTTAAACTTCAAGTTTTCATTCAGGACTAATGTACTGGTTAACTAATTTTTTGGGGAAAATTAGTTAACCCATCATTATAACATATAATTAATTTGCAAGAGTTCTATTCAAAGAGTAAGCGATAGCGATTAATAAAATTAAGGCGAGAAAGCGAGGCTCGCTCACTTTCGTTTTTTCAAGATTATATCCTCCCGTTTGACAATCTTTGAACATCGCTTCAATCCCGAATCGAGATTTATATAACTTGAGAGTTATCTCTAAAGATTCTAGGTTGGTCAATAAATACCAAGGCTCTTTAGACCCTTTAGTTCGATAACCTCTTTTCCCATAAGTTGCTAGGTTGAACCCCTCGATCTCATGGCTTTTCGTGTGGGTCACTCCCCGAAAGAAGTTTCGCTCGCCCCGGTTCGGTTCTAACTCGGAAAGGGCTTGATAGTTTTCTCCATCTTTCAATCGCGTGTAGGTACTTTTCTTTTGACGGAAGATAAAAGCTACACCTCTGTCGTCAAGCCACTTCCCTAATTGCGCTGACTGAAATTCACGGTCTCCCATTACGACGAGCGGATAGGGTTTCAACAACCCTAAGACTGGCTTGAGGAATTTTTTCGGTTCCCCGAGAGCGCTACTTCCTTTTTTATTCAGTAACACCCAATATACGGGCAAAGCTCTCCGACCACAAATCACACTGGCGACGAATAAATTTCTACCCTTCCAATCGGTTCTATCTATGACGACTAATAATCTTCCCGCGTGTTTCAGTTTTTTGAGCCTTCTTCTTGGCTCTCGATTTTTATTTTTTCCGCTAAATTCTAGCTTGACGATCTGTTTGATCAAAGGAAACCACAAGAGTTTCACGTTTAGTTGCGGGAGCTTAAGAAATCTCTGCAAATTCCGTCTTCTACTTTCAAAGGTTATCGGTTGCGGGAAAAGAGCGGCCAGTTTCTCTAGTTGGACTATCCGATGACTTTGTAAGAGCAGGATTAGGAGCTGTAAGGTCAAATAGCTCGCCTCGCTAAGGTTCGCCTGTAAACAAGCCTGATAGAATGAAGGTAACATTTTAAAATTTTGAGTGGTTGTCCTAACCACTCTATTTCTTTAGGGGGTCGTTTGGCTAGACCCCCCGCTCTATCTAGCTTGTAGCCCCTCTGTCACCCCTTGAAGGTTCGGCGACATCCTATCGAAGTCAAATATCTCTGGCCTGCCAAAGGAGAAGCCATTCTTTACGATCAGGTCGGTCTGTGGACAGACGGCATCTATCGATGCAATCTTGTTCTGGCAAGGGTCACGGGAGTCAAAGAACCTTGGGCTGTCATTACTGACGAAACCCCCTCTCTGAACACTTTATGGCAGTACGCCTTGCGCTTTCGGGTCGAGGAGTTATTTTTAGATTCAAAATCCGGTGCTTTTCAACTTGAAGACTCCGCTATCCGTTCTGCTCCTGCTTTGACCCGTCTGTATTTGGTCGCAGCCCTTGCTCTTCTTTATGCCACTACTCACGGTATGGCCGTTCAACTCAATGGTCTTCGCTCTCAGGTTGACCCCCATTGGACGCGGGGTCTCAGCTATCTCAAAATTGGTCTTCGTTGGCTCCAGGGCGTTGTCCACAAGGGCCGCTCTTTGCTTTCTCCTATCCCTTTGTTCCACTCTGACCCAGAACCCTGTTTCTCTTCTAAGAACGCTCTCTCCGATTACTATGACCGAATATGGGGCTCTTCTCGACTTTGTGTGATAATTTTTGCTTATGGAGTCGTGAAATGCTTATCGGGCAAGACTTTTAGGGCTATTTTGCGGATATTCTATCAGTATAGACCTCGTTTCCACACAGAAACCAGAAGAGCCAATATGGTTTTCCCGTGTTCACTCTTTGCTCTGTCGTCCTTGACCTGCTACCCCTGACACAAGATGTGTCAGGCACTCAGGTCTGCACGTTGAACTAGAAGAATATGTGCTTACCGGCGAGGTTGAAAAACGCCTAGAGGAGTTTTTGTCAGCTTATAAGTAGTCATGCAAAATTAATTACCCAAATAAAAAATTAAGAAGTATAATACATAAAAAAACGAAGCAGCAGGAAAATACAATGAGATTGATTAGAGACCTAAACCCCGAGAGCCAGAAAATGCTAGAGAGAATTTATCGAGCTAGTAAACATCATCAAGTAAGAGAGCGAGCGAAATGTATACTCTTAAGTTTTCAGGGAACCACGATAGAAGAATTGAGCGGAATATTTGGAGTTACGAGAAAGACCATCTATAATTGGTTGACGGCCTGGGAAGATAGAAAACTAATTGGTTTTTATAATCGTCGAGGAAGAGGGAGAAAACCTAAATTGACAGAAGCACAAGGTCAACAAGTTATTGACTGGGTAAAAGAAGAACCGAAAAGCTTAAAAAAAATCCAGATAAAAATTGTAGAAGAATGGAAATTAACCGTAAGCAAAGACACGATAAAAAGACTCATAAAAAAAATCAACATGAGGTGGAAAAGGGTGAGAAGAGGGGTCGCCAAAACCCCTGATGAGTGGGAGCTTGAGGTCAAACTACCTATTTTAGAAGAACTAAAAAAACAGGAAAAAAGAGGAGAGATTGAGATAGGATATTTGGATGAAATGGGATGGGATTCAAAGCCTTGTATTCCTTACGCTTGGCAAGAAGAAAAAACCACGATAAAGTTACCACCAATTGAAGGTAAAAGACTAAATATTTTAGGAATAATGAAACGAGATAATCAATTATTTTATGAGACACAGGTCGGAACGGTTACTAGCGAGATAGTTATTAATTTTCTGGATAAATATTGCCAAAATATACAGAAAAAAACCGTCATAATAATTGACCAAGCTTCCATTCATACCAGCGAGGCATTTATGGAGAAACTTGAGGAATGGGAAAAGAAAAACTTGAAAATATTTTGGTTGCCCACTTATTCACCTCATTTAAATTTAATTGAAATATTATGGAGATTTTTAAAATATGAATGGATTGAATTTAGCGCCTATAAAGACCGAAAGAGCCTCCTCGCTTACGTTAAAAAAGTGCTGGACAATTTTGGAGGCGAGTATGTAATTAATTTTGCCTAGGTACTTAACAATTATACAGGAGTTAATGGGGTTTGGATATCGGGATTTTTTGGCTCTGGTAAGTCCCATTTATTAAAAATATTGGCCCTGTTGTTAGAGGATCGCAGGCTCGAAAATAGCCAAGCAATTGAAAAATTTTTACCCAAATGTCGGAACAATGAAATTCTTAAAAGAGACTTGAGGAAAGCTGTTGCTATTCCTGCTAAAAGTACAGGGTAATCGCGCGTTGACCGAGCCCTTGAATTCCGAGAAGTTAGTCTAAATTTTGGCGTTTGTTCCGATTCTATCCGAGTAATTTTCCGAAATTTAGGGGGTTTCTAATCCTCGAAAACCGATGAACTCAGAAGGAACTTTATCTACTGGGTTCTTTCATTCCAGACTGGATTGGTCGCAACGCGCTCGCTGCGCGAGAACGCTCACAAGTCTAATTGACACCTCCTTTTTCAGTCAACCGCACTGGCCTCCAAGATTTTTACCATGAAATTATCATCCATGCTCGCCCTATAACGTTTCATTTTCAGACTCATTTTCGAGGGCTCCTGCTTCAACAAATTCACACTTAAACGGCGCAACAGACCTAGGTTTTCCGCTCCATGCCCCAGACGAACCCGACTGGCATCTTCATTAAAGGTAACATCGAGTACCCAATGGAGACTATTTTCAATACTCCAATGTCCGCGAATCACCTCGGCGTGTTTTTGGGCATCCGCTGCTAAACTACTGATGAAGAAGCGAATTTCTGTCGTAGTTTTATTCCATAATTGGCGGACACTGCGAACCATGACTACGGTGGTTAGGCCAGGCCACAGACTCTGCCGATGCAGGGGCGGTAATTGGGACACCGGCACCACCCAAATTTGACGGGTTTCGATCCGGTGATGCCCCGACTCCACCTTTTCGTGGTAGCTGTATTCAATCCCTTGCCAATCCCCGGCTATAGCTTGGTCAAACCAGCCTTCTACTTGTTGAAAGAGCTTGCCCTGATTGCCTTTGAGGGCTAAGACGTCATCTCCGCCCCCAGACTTGATTTGTTGGGCAATTTCCGTCTGGGTTCCCATGGCATCCAAAGTGACTATCGCTCCCTTGAGATTGAGCAATTGCACTTCTGAGCGGCACGGCGGTAATTTCATTGGATTTACTGTCCACTTTTTCTTGGGCTAAGACTAACCCATGTTCGCTACTCCAAGCACTTACTGTGTGCAAAGCCTTTAGTTTCTGGCTCTTCTGGTTTCTGTGTGGAAACGAGGTCTATACTGATGGTTTATTTAACCAAATAGTCCTAAAAGTCTTTCCCAGTAAACATTTCACGATTTCATAAGCAAAAATTATCACACAAAGTCGAGAAGAGCCAGTTTCTTTTCACGGTCATAGGAACCCTTGGCGGTTTTCCCATCTATGTGGATTAGTTCTAGGTTCAATTTTTGGTAGTGATTCGGTAGTAGTGGTAAGCCATCTTGCTTATCTGGACTGAGTCGTGTAGAATATTTACTAATAAAAATAATTGCTTGATAAATGTTGGGGATTTGCTTTTTATGATTGCTATTTTTATCAATATCTTCTCTTGGATAATTAAACTTTGGTTAAATTACGATGAAGATTTAGAACATTGTCTTCTGACAAAAGATTCACAAACTTCTACATCTTGTTGTCCTAAATGTGGTTCTTATCATACCATCAAAAATGGTTCTACACATAATGGCAAGCCGAAACGTCAGTGTAAAGATTGCGGTCAACCGTTTGTGATCAATCCCACTAATAAAACCGTCTCTGACGAAACCAAACAATTAATTGATAAACTCCTGCTCGAACGAATTTCCTGACGAGGAATTGCTAGAGTAACAGGGGTAAGTTGGTCATGGTAACAAAATTATGTCAACAATAAACTGGCGGCTGTTCCCCGTCAAATAAAGGTTTCGGACAAACCAAAAGGTAAATTGGTTATAGAATGTGATGAAATGTGGTCTTTGGTTTTTTCTAAGACGATAAAAGTCTATATTTGGCTGGCAATTGATAGAAATACAAGAGAAATTATTGGTTGCTATGCGCGGAGATAGGAGTCGTCAATCAGCCAAAAAACTTTGGGCTAGTTTACCAGGCGTTTACCGACAATGTGCAGTTGCTTACACAGACTTTTGGGAGTCATATAAGACAGTAATTCCCAGTAAACGTCATCGACCAGTTGGTCAAGAAACTGGTCAAACTAATCATATTGAAAGATTAAATAATACCTTTCGACAAAGGATTTCTCGGCTGGTGAGAGAGAGTCTATCTTTCTCTAAAAAAATGGAGAATCACGTTGGGGCTGTTTGGTATTTTATCCATGACTACAATGCACAGCAAAGCAAAGGATTAAGCCGCCATCACTACTACCGAATCACCACCCAATTTTTCGGTGATTTCCCCGATCCACCCTAGGAATCCCGACCTTAATTGCTCGGGTTCTAGCATTCCTAAGACTCGACCCAAGGTGTCGTGGGAAGGTATCCCATTGGGTAATTCCAAAAAGGTTTTCAACCAGGATTGTTTGGCTTTTCCGTAGGCTTCTATGGCGACAAACCCGTCGGCACCCGCTAAGACCGCCAAAATGGCTAGGGCAATTAGGGATACCAGGCTGTGATTGCGTCCCCTGTCCGCTCTGGGGTCTTCTATACTTTGCACGGCTACAACTTGCATTTTTTACTCAAGGACAATAATATAGTTTAAGAGCCATAATTAGAAGCAAAGCACTCATTAAAAACATGATTAACCTAGAATTCACGGAAGAAGAAAAGAACTCACTGTATTATGAAAGATTTCATCATCCCCATCCCCGGGTTCAACTGAAGATGGAAGTTCTCTGGTTAAAAAGCCAAAAGATACCGCACCAAAAAATTTGTCAGTTAGCAGGAATCTCGCCAAATACCTTATTAACCTATCTTCGAGATGAGCAAGAGGGCGGAATAGAAAAATTAAAAGAAATCAACTTCTATCGCCCTAAAAGTGAATTAGAGTCTCAAAAAGAAACCCTCAAAAAATACTTCGAGAAAAATCCACCAGCCACAATAGATGAAGCTGTATATAGGATAGAAGAATTGACGGGAATAAAACGAAGTCCTACCCAAGTGAGAAAATTTTTAAAATCAATGGGAATGAAATGTTTAAAAGTAGGTTCTCTTCCTTCTAAAGCTGACCCAGATGAACAAGAGGACTACAAAGAAAAAAAGCTAGAACCCAGACTAAATGAGGCAAAAGAAGGAAAAAGGGCTGTTTTTTTTGTTGATGCCGCTCACTTCGTCATGGGAGCATTTCTCGGTTTTGTTTGGTGTTTTGAGAGACTTTTTGTTAAGTCACCGAGCGGGCGTAAACGCTTCAATGTTTTAGGAGCATTAAATGCAATAACTCATGAAGTTATTCTGGTTACGAATGACACTTATATTACGGCAACTCAAGTCTGTGAACTCCTTGAAAAAATAGCTGCTTTAGGACTAATGATTCCCATCACTCTAGTCTTAGATAATGCCCGCTATCAAAAATGTAAAATTGTTGAAGAATTGGCTCTTTCTTTGTCAATAGAACTGCTCTATCTGCCGTCTTATTCACCTAATCTAAATTTAATTGAAAGGCTGTGGAAATTGGTCAAAAAGAAATGTTTATATGGTAAATATTATGAAAACTTTTCTGACTTTTCTTCAGCCATTTATGAATGTTTGAATGATGCCCATCTGAAACATAAAAAAGAACTGGATTCCTTGCTGACTCTACGATTTCAGAAGTTTAATAAATCTCAGATTATGAACGTCTAAAGTATAGGTGCTGAAAATGTTTCAAGACACTCTTTCTTAAAAGTTTTGCCTCTCGCTCTTGCTTGGGGTTCAAGACTAGGGGACCAAATCCTTCTGCCATACTCAACCACTAAAATACAGGATTTTTCACTTCCTCTCAGATTAACTCAGGCCAGTTCGTCGTCACCAAATTAACAGTTAGGGATTTTTGTCTGTTACCATCTATACAAAACGACGCGCGATTACCCTGCTAAATTTTTGATGTTTTCCAATAGAAAAGGTAAATGTTCTTCTGCTTTTTTCCGCCCCTTAGCTGAATGATTATCAACACAAATAATGCCTCTTTTTAGTTCTTTAATTCCTTGACGAATAGTAGTTCGATTCCAGCCTAACTCCTGTGCAGCAAGGGTTTGTCCCCCATAGCCTAATTCTAAGACTGTTTGCGCCATGAATCTTCTTTTAGCTGCACCTTTTAATTGAAGTGCAGTTTCACTGAGCAATTTCTTGAGGGAATCAGTTAATTCCATATATTCTTAAAAAGAAAAACTTGATTAATAATGTACAGGATTAATTCTACTACAAAATTGGAAGGAGGGGGCAACCATCGATCCCTACCTCCCACACTCCGAGAATGATTATTATTCTTGAGGATGAATAGTTTATTTTTTGGAAGTCCCTCAAGGGGTGACAAAACTTAAGCACTACTCGAACATCTCGACGCTAGATGTTAAGTCTGATTGCCCAGCCATTCTCAACAAGCACTGTTTATTGAGAATGACCGGGGGAACTCTGAAATTTTCGGCTTAGTTGCCGGCAGCTTGCCGCCAACTCACTCCTCTAGATAAGTATTTTGACTCACGCCCCTTCCTCTTTTGAGACGTTGTGACACTTAGGGTGCGGAATGTGGGTTTCAATGACTTTTTCAGCAGACCCTAATTAAATTAGGTCGAGGTCTAACAAGGTTTTTAGATTTATTCGGCCAGCCCTATTTTAATGATCGCTGCCGTTTTCCTGTACCGATCCTAACTGTTGACGCACATCATCGATCGCTAGATTTAACTGGGCAATTTTATCTTCTAAACTGCGGCGGGCCACTTCCATGCCTTCCTCTGGAGTCAAGCGCCCATTGCGGATCTCCTCTAAAAAAGCTTGATTATCCCCATCTCCTAAACCGCGACGGCTGCGATTAGCCAACACTGTCCCCAAAACACCGCCCACTAAACCACCGACAATCGCACCGGCTAAAAAACCGCCCGTAAACCCATCTCGCTGACTCATAATCCCCTTTTCTCCTAATAGGTTCCAAAAGCTCGATCGCCGGCATCGCCCAACCCCGGCACGATGTAACCGCCGCTATTTAATCCTTCATCGATAATAGCCGTATAGATGTTCAAGCTGGGATAATTTTGACTCAATTTCTGTAAAGCCGGCGGGGCAGCCACCACGGAAATCAGGCGAATCAGGGCAGGATCAACGCCTCTGCTGGTAATTTCTGCCATTGCTGTTGAAATTGATCCCCCCGTGGCTAACATCGGTTCAAGAATTAAGACTCTTGTGGCCGGATCAAAACTGGCCGGTAATTTATTTAAATAACAACTCGCCTCTAGGGTTTCCTCATTTCTGGCTAAACCGAGATGATAGGTACTAGCTAGGGGTAAAAGACTTTGCGCCCCTTCCAACAGGGCTAATCCTGCCCGTAAAATCGGGACTACGGCCATCGGTACGCTAGGATCGATAAAAGTAGCGGGACATTCCGCTAGAGGGGTTTTAACGCTAGTTTCCAGGGTCGGCAACCATTGCCGGGCTGCTTCGTAGGTTAACCAGCGCCCTAGTTCCGTCATCGCTGTTTTAAACAGTACCGAGGGGGTATTTTGATCGCGCGCGATCGCTAACCAATGCTTAACCAGAGGATGTTCGGGAACATAGACGCGCAGTTGTAAAACCATGAAAACACTAGAACTCGATCGAGGGCTAAACTTTATCTTATCAGCTTTTTTCTCCCCACTTCCCACTCCCCACTTCCCGCTTCCCAACCCCCAAAACAGAGGTTAAAATAAAAGCAAGTCAGAAGCTTGCGAGCGACTTCTGACTTGGCTAATTTTAACGACGACGGGTTCTTTGTCGTCTCCGGGCTACTGCTTTACGCTTTCTCTTTTCTTGAGGGGTTTCAAAAAATTGATGCTTTTTGATATCCGCATAAATTCCCGCTTTCGCTACCTGTCGCTTAAAACGACGCAGGGCTGATTCGATCGCCTCGTTCTGACCAACTACCACTTGGGTCATTAACCTGATTCACCTCCTGTAATTGCTCTCTGCCTAAAAAATGCCAACTTCTCATTATAGCACAATCTAGGATAAAAAGCGATCCAAGGCGGCCTTTAATTCTTCAATTTCTGTCTCGATACTACCTTCCTGGGCAGCCCGGGCAATACATTCGCTCAGATGTTCGTCGAGAATAATTCTGGCAACGCGATCAATCGCCCCGCGAATAGCGGCAATTTGCATCAAAACTTCGGGACAGGGACGATTTTCCGATACCATCGTCTTGATGCCGCGAATATGTCCTTCGATACGCGAAAGACGGTTAATAATTTGCTTCAGGGAAGCTTCGCTATGGACGTGGGGAGTCCCTTTTGACTCGTGGTCATGGCCCGTCTCGTCGTGGTTGTGAAGGGGGTCGAAAGGGGTAATTTGATTAGTCAAGGGCTTACCGTCAATTCAGTTATACTCTCTAGTGTGCCACAGTTGCGAACCCCAGTCCCTAGGATGGTTTTGTCCGGTTTAAATTTCGGTTTAGGGGTCTTCGGTTTGAAAGAGGGAAGTGGGGAGCAGGTTTTTTAAAGTTCGATTGGGAGTGAGAGATTGAAGCTGGTGATGGGATTTGAACCCGCGACCGGCTGATTACAAATCAGCTGCTCTACCACTGAGCTACACCAGCATTTTTGACCAACCCATTATAACACAAATAGGGCTTGCTGAAAAAGTTTTTCCCGCGGGCAGGGTGTGGGGTTTTAAGCTAAGACCGATTTTAACCGTCTGTCCTTGTTGATCATGTTCATCCCGCTGCTTTCCCTCCCTAGTCCGCGACCGGAAGACTAGGGAGCGATACATAGAGGTTCAATGAGTCAACAGGGATGACCAATAATTAGTTATCAGTGACCATTGACCGTTTAATAAGAGCCAGATTAATCCCCCTATTCCCAAAAGAATAGTCAAGACATAAAACTGTGATTGACCAGAAACATTATACTTTAAGGCACTGCCGCTAAAAATCGTCGCTAAACTGACCAAATTAACCAGACCATCAATAATATAACGATCGAGCCAAGCGGTAATTTTGGACAAGCTCCCCACCGCTAAAACCACGGTAAACTGATAGATGCGATCAAGATAGAAGTCATAAGCGAACAAATCTTGCAGGAATCGCAGGATTAACCCAGTCGGTCTTGCCCAAGCTCGTCTTAACTCTACCGTTAACCCGATAACTAGGCCAATTACTCCAGAGGCCATCAGTAAGGGAAAACCCCAGACAATAGTAAAACTCTGGTTATTAAGGAGAGGATTGGTGAAAGATAGCCAAAAATCCCAACGTAGGGGAATAATCGGGGCCAATAAAGCGATTAAAATCAATGATACCATGGGCAAAGCCATCGGCCAAGCCACTTCCGGGGTGCGATGGGTTTTACTTTGGGTTTGTCCCAAAAAGACTAAACGAAATACCCGGGTGAGATTGACGATGCTAAGACAATTAACAAAGATTAAAACCGCTAATAACCACCAAGGAATCGCCCATTCACCACTTAACCACCGTTTTAACGTCCAAAACATCCCCAGGGGCATTAAAACCGTCATCCCCGCGGAACCCCCTAAAAAAGCCATGGTTGTAGCGGGCATTCTTGCCCAAATTCCCCCCATTTCCGTGATATTTTGGTTACTGGTAGTGAGAATTAATGCTCCTGCGCTCATAAACAATAAAGCTTTTGCGACCGCATGGGAGAATAAAATTAGCAAAGCGATATCCACATGACCTAATCCCACCGCAATAAAGACCAAACCGAGATAGGCACTGGTGGAGTGGCATAAAACCCGTTTAATATCAATTTGGGATAGGGCCATCAGAGAAGTACCGATTGCCGTCATTGTCCCCAACACTATTAAAACATTGGCCGCGATCGGAGATAGGGTAAACACTGGCTGCAGCTTAATTAAAACATAGGCCCCCGCCGAAACCACGATCGAATTCCGCATGATTCCGGCTGGATTTGGTCCCTCCATCGCCTCATCTAGCCACAAATTCAGGGGAAATTGGGCGCATTTACCCGTTGGACCAGCAATAAGGGCTAATCCTAACAAAGTCGCCGTCAGAGGTGGCACAGGGTTATTTACTGCCCAATTTTCTAGCTGAGAAAAACTCAATCCTTCTCCGTAACTGGACAGAGCCACCAAACCCATCAATAAAATAATATCGCCGACGCGCTTGGTTAAAAAGGCATCTCGCGCCGCGGTTACTACCAAAGGTTGAGCATACCAAAAACCGACGAGGAGATAGGTAGAGACCGTTAACATCTCTAGGAAAGCGTAACTGAATAGTAGGGAGTCACTGAGGGCAATTCCCCCCAAAGCTGCCTCAAAAAAGCCCATTAAGCCATAAAATCTTGCCAAAGACCAGTCCTTTTCCATGTAGCCAAGGGCATAGATTTGGGCCAGGAGACTGATGAGGGTAATCAGTTCCAGCGTCCCCAAACTGACGGGAGAAAGTTCGATCGAAAGGGATAAACTAAGATCGGCCACTCTTACCCATTCAAAAGCCAGTTTAATCGTCTCTCGATGCCAAATTTGATTAAAAGCGATCGATCCGTGTATTAATCCTAAGACGGTCATCAATAGGTTAATATAAGCGGCCGGCCGCGGACCGGTGCGACTAATAATGCCTAAAGACCAAGGTAGGGTTAAAATCGAACCAATTAAGCCATAAATGGGAATTAACCAGCAAGTGTCAAGGAATAAATCTTTCATTCAGGGGGTTATCAGTTATCAGTTATCAGTTATCAGTGATCAGTGATCAGTGATCACTGATCACTGATCAGGTTTAAGTTATCAGTTATCAGTGATCAGGTTTAAGTTTTAAGTTTTAAGTTATCAGGTTTAAGTTTTCAATTTTCAACAAATTTAGGCTCTTTCACTGGTTACGGGTTACTGATTACTGGTTACGGGTTACTGATCACTGGTTACTGGTTACTGATCACTGAAAAAGCTGACGGCCATAAAAAACTAACACTCGATCGAGAAAGGATCGAGTTTAGTCAATTTAAGTATTTTACAGTTAATCCCGCGATCAGGCTAAATGCGCTGTAATAAAGATTTACCGTGGGAATCGGTGCTACAGGTGGCAAATAATTGATATTGACGACTAAGAGCGAGAGCTTGTTCGGTTTCCCGTTGACTGGGTAGCCATGGTTTGGGATTGCCATAGGCATAAAAAGCCTCAATACCATCAATACCCAATTCTACCGCCGCCGCTACTAAATCGGCCGCGGGGCGATGGTAACGAAAGGGATGGGCTAGAACCACTAGGGCCCCTGCTTGCCGTAAACTGTTAATGACTCTAGAGGCCAAAGCTAAATCTCCTTCTGGTTTGGCTCTTTGCAGATAGGGAGTCAAAACGGTATGAGTAGGATCGAAACCATAGCCAAGAATATGCACTTCTGCGTCTAAGAGATTCGCCGTAATTTCTACCCCTGTCCAGAGATGGGGTAGAGAACCCTTTAAATGCCGATTTTCTAGCCAAATTTGGGCTTGTCGATAACCTTCGATCGAGTGATGATCGGTAATTGCTAATCCTTTTAGTCCGATGTCTAACGCTTGTCTCATCAAGTCTTGGGGACTCATTTGACCATCGGAGCAATGGGTATGAAGATGGAAATTGTAATGGTAGGGACAACTATCATAGCCGACATTTGCCCACACCGCTTTCAGGGCGAGGGTATCTTGAGCTAGGGGTGGAATTGTAGCAGAAACGACCATGCAGTATTGAGGAACTTTCCCAAAGATTACAAATTGTTAACAATCAGCATAACAAATAGTTACTAATTCTGTACGCAAATATTGCATCTAGAATTAGCTTTGTACGCTTTGACCCGTACTGGGTTAACTACGAACCTCTCTATCGGATTCCCGCTAAAGGCGGCCTCTCCGACTACCTTTCTTCCAATATTTAAGGAACCATTAATATCTGCTCCCTAGAAATAACCCGACGAGCTTCTGAATAGTCCTCTTTTAATTCTCTTGCCTAAATAGCTTTTTTGCTTTTGAATAGACTCTAAGTCCAAGAAACTACATTTAGAGGTATAGCTTTCATTAGTTGTTTTGACCTCTATTCCTACTAAATTTGCTTTATAGGTAAGTTGTTCGATAAACCTTGAATGAGGAATATTTACGAATGACTGGTTATTTCTATCTCCAATATTAAGGTTTTGTTTCCAGCCTTGATTATGACCAATAACTAAAAGGTTAATTTGATGAGCTAGTAATTTATCAATAATATATTTACTAGCGGTGTGGAGGTAATAATCCACCTGGCAATTACGCTTTAAAGTTAAACCTTGTATTCTTTTACTGGTCTTCTGGAGACTGGGTAATTCCGATTTGAGTTTAGCTAGTGTCTTGTTGTACTTTTGATTGCAGGATTTTAAGGCTTTTCCACATACTAAAGTTGGCTGAAATTCGGGAATATTAGAGGTAACAGCAGCTAGGTTATTTAAGCCTAAATCGATAAAAGCATATCTTTCTCCCTCTTGACTTGATGAGGATGGTTGTTCATAGACAATCTCTAAACAATAAGCACCCAATTTAGGAATAATCCTGACCTCTAAGACTTTCTTTAAATTAGTTTTAAATTCTAAATTAGTCCCTGATAGCTTGATTAAACCTTGCTTCAACGCTTTTTTAGAAATGGCTTGATAGTTATAAGTTAAAACGTTTCTACCTTTTTCCTTGTCTTTGTATCTTGGCAACTTAGGCTCTCCTGTAAATTTATCTGGCGATTTTTTGTATTGTTCTTTCGCTTTTTGGTAAGATTTAAAGGTTTTTTCTACTTGCTTTAATACTAACTGACTTACTTTGGCGGGTAAGGCTTGATAATCTGGACTCATTTTTAAGGCATGATGTAACTCAGTCATTGTTAAAAATGGTTGATGTGAAAAGAAAACTTGACGGTTTAAATAAACAGCACAATTATACAGATTCTTCGATAAAAATCCTAATTTATCAATTACTGAATAATTTTTGTGATTAAATTTAATTAGATGTTTTTGAACTAATTTCATCATTCTCCTCAAGGCATTTAATTAAACATTCTGTCTTTCTATTTCGTCGTCTTAATGAGTATAATCGAGCGCAAAATGAGGTAATTATGCTCAGGAAGTCTTGCCTTAAATCGTCTTTTCTTTCTTCTGCTAGATTAACGACCTCTAGATCTCTATTTGTTTGAGTTAAAAGAACTTTCAGATAATTAAACCCTACTCTGCTTAAACGATCTTTATGTTCTACGACAATCAAATTATAATCAGTTTGTTCTAGAAGTTTTAATAATAGCTTTCGATGCTCATTGACTCCACTTCCTACTTCTTTAACTACTCGAACAATTTGATAGCCTTTCGCCCTACAATAAGCTTCCAATCTTTTTGCCTGAGTCTCTAAGTTAGATTGATTTTCTGAACTAGAAACTCGCGCATAAATAGCTACTTTATTTTCACCGCAAGAACGGTCATCTTCAAAAATAATAATTGTTCCTGTAGGAAGACGTTCTCCTTGTAACTGCCCTCGATTCCACATTCTCCAAGCAGTGTCATAACTGATCCCTTTTTTCTTAGCATAATCTGATAGTTTCATGTGAACTGCAACGTAAACTTGTACTAACCATATTAGCAGTTGTTTGCAGTCATTTGCATATATTTTTTACAAAACTTTACAATACCAAAAAAAATTGGGTAGCTGCTGTCACCGGTAATACTAAATCCTGTCTCAAAGGTATGGGAAAGTGGGGAACTAAGGAAAAGGGGGTAGTGATTCGGTAGTAGTGGTAAGCCATCTTGCTTATCTGGACTGAGTCGTGTAGAATATTTACTAATAAAAATAATTGCTTGATAAATGTTGGGGATTTGCTTTTTATGATTGCTATTTTTATCAATAAGTACCTAGGCAAAATTATTTACACATGACGATCATTGCCCCGTAAGGGTTTTAGCTCGATCGGGCAGGTAATTAATTTTGCATGACTACTTATCTTCTCTTGGATAATTAAACTTTGGTTAAATTACGATGAAGATTTAGAACATTGTCTTCTGACAAAAGATTCACAAACTTCTACATCTTGTTGTCCTAAATGTGGTTCTTATCATACCATCAAAAATGGTTCTACACATAATGGCAAGCCGAAACGTCAGTGTAAAGATTGCGGTCAACCGTTTGTGATCAATCCCACTAATAAAACCGTATCTGACGAAACCAAACAATTAATTGATAAACTCCTGCTCGAACGAATTTCCTTGCGAGGAATTGCTAGAGTAACAGGGGTAAGTTGGTCATGGTAACAAAACTATGTCAACAATAAACTGGCGGCTGTCCCCCGTCAAATAAAGGTTTCGGACAAACCAAAAGGCAAATTGGTTATAGAATGTGATGAAATGTGGTCTTTTGTTTTTTCTAAGACGATAAAGGTCTATATTTGGCGGTTAACTGATAGAAATACAAGGGAAATTATTGGTTGCTATGCGCGGAGATAGGAGTCGTCAATCAGCCAAAAAACTTTTGGACAGTTTACCCGGTGTTTACCGACAATGCGCGGTTGCCTACACAGACTTTTGGGAGTCCTATAAGACAGTAATTCCTAGTAAACGTCATCGACCGGTCGGAAAAGAAACTGGTCAAACCAATCCTATTGAAAGATTAAATAATACCTTTCGACAAAGGATTTCTCGGTTGGTGAGAGAGAGTCTATCGTTCTCTAAAAAAATGGAGAATCACGTTGGGGAACCCTTTGGTATTTTATCCATGACTACAATGCACAGCAAAGCAAAGGATTAAGGGTTCTTCGGTTGGTGTTATGCAATAGACGGGGGTTATAAGGGATGGAACCCTTATATAGAAAGGCATTTGGCGATTTTTGTCAATTATTTTTGATCTAGAGCGAACTAATCAATTAAGTCTCTTGCCAGATAAGGATTTAGTCGATTTATGCCCCCCTATCGAACCATACTAAGTAACGAAGAACCGGATTAAGCCGCCATCACTACTACCGAATCACCACCAAAATTCCCCCTCTCCCTCTCCCTAGGGTTTTTAAAAATTGGTGTCTCAGGAATAAGGGATTATTGCTATTATTAACCCTGATTTTGGGCAGTATTGCTCTGGCTTTTATAAACTCACGTCGTTAATTTTTTTGCTGGCGATCGAGCCTTGATATAAATCTAGATCGAACCAGAAAGTTGTGCCAATTCCCACTTCACTAATCAAATTAATTTGACTATAGTGCTTTTCAATAATATTTTTGACGATCGATAATCCTAATCCCGTCCCTTCTAGGGTATGAACGCGATTTTCTACACGATAGAAGCGATCAAATATGGCACTTTGATCCTCGGCATCGATGCCAATACCAGTATCGGATACTTCCACGCGAATTTTGAGAGTTTCTTGGGATTATCTTTGCTTATTTTATAGGCACGAATCACCACTTTACCGCCAGCAGGAGTAAATTTTAGGGAGTTACCGACTAGATTAGTTAATACCTGTAAGAGTAGATCATAATGACCTAAAATTGGTAATAAATTGGCTTCAATTTCCGAGCTTAATTCTAGTCCTTTATCCCTAGCATTGAGTTGATAAGTCCTCAGGGTTTGTTCGATTAATTGTCCGATATCGAGCGCATCTAAGTTATAGTTACGGGAGGATTCTAACCGAGAAAGATCGAGAACATCATTAACTAAACGAGTTAAGCGATCGGTTTCATGATTGGCGGTTTCTAAAAACTCTCTTTTTTCTGTATCGCTGAGATCCTCTCCAAATTCTGTCAGGGTTTCAATAAAAGATTTGATGTTGAATAAAGGGGTTCTTAACTCATGGGAAACATTGCTGATAAATTGACTTTTTGCCTCATTTAATTCTGTTTCTCTGGTGATATCCTGTAGCGTCATAGCAATTCCCCGGACATTCTCCCGATACTGATCGAATACCTGGGTTAACAAAATGCGAATTGTGCAGGGTTTCGGGTGAGTTAAAGATAATCTAAATTCCGCCGGGGAATAGTTATTATTTTCCTGATCAATAACAGCATTTTTCTGATTTTGATTAGCGGATTCTTCTGGTTGGAGGGTTTCTCCTGCCGCAATTTGATAGAGAGGTTTAGTTAGTTTAACCGTTAACTCCGAAGGAAAAAGATGTAGAACATTTTTACCGATAATTTCCTGATCTTCCCAGCCAAATATTTCCCGAGCTGCTGGATTAATTAATAATAATTGAAAGTTAGTATCTAAGAGAATTGCTCCATCAGCAATAGTGGACATTAACGTATCTAGTTTGGCTTTTTCGGCGGTCATTTCTTCGATATTTTGTTCTTCGTATCGTTCTAACTTTTCCGCCATTTCATTAAAACTGAGAATTAATTCCCCTAACTCTCCTCCCAGGGGTAAATCAACGCGCTGCTTAAAATTTCCCGCTGCAATATTTTTGACCCCGACTAATAACTCCTTGATCGGTTTGGTGATAGTTAAAGCATTAAAAACTGCCCCAAGAATCACCATGGCCCAAATCGAGACAAAAACGGCAATAGTAACATCACGGGTTAGATTAGAAGAAGCCACCACAATAGCGTTAGGATTGATCCCGATCGCCAATACTCCCAAATATTTGCCCTCATGATTCAAGGGAACAAAGACATCGGTTACTTCACCGTCGGGGGTTTTATGCTGACGGACGAGGGGAGTTTCCCCATTTTCGCCATAATTTTCCGGTAATTGAATGCGACGCTCGATCGTCAGGGAATTTTTAACTTCGGCGGTAGAATAGGGAATGCCGAAAAATATTTGACCCTCCTCGTTAGCGTAGATCAAATAACGAACACTGGAGGTACTACTATAAAAACGGGCTGAAAAACGGGCTAAATCGGTTAAATTGTCCTCAGCAATCAGAGGGGAGACATTAGCGGCTAATAACAGCCCTAAATCCCGGCCAAAACGGGTATCATTGAGACGGACATCCTGCTGGATCGTGTTAACCGCCCAAAAGGTTAAACCACTCATCAACAAAGAAACGGCTAAAGTAGCCGCAGCCATTAATTTAGTTTGGAGGGTGAATTCGGACCACCAACGGGCGATCGCTTCTCGGAGACTAGGCAGAAAATTAGACACGGTTAGGCAGGATTAATCTGTATTCTTGACTACTCTATCGCTCAAATCGCGGGTTAGCACGATCATCGGAAATTTTGGGTCTGAAACCCCGCCGTTCTAGGTTGGCTTTACGTTAGAATTAAAAGGCCAGTCTCGAAAACCAAGTGGACGGCGCAGCACCTTGAAAACTCGGCTTAGGGGGTTCCGACCAGAAAAGCTTGGCCGGGTAAAAAGTCGCGCGCAACAAGTACAAGAAGCTATAGGCGGTCAACGTACCGTGGGACACAGGGAATCGGGCTTCTGAAATGGGGCGAAAGTCTGTGGACTCTGTGTAAGACAGTACATGGTTTTTTAACTGTGGTATGCGACGGTGGTGGAAGCAGAAACTTAAATCGTGAGGTTTAGGAATCGCCGCACTTTTAGGGCGGCGAGGATGTCAACTTAACTCATTAAACCTCTTGCATAATTAGGGTCTGCTGAAAAAGTTTTTCGTGGGGACAGGGTGTGGGGTGTGGTGCGATTCGTTGGCTAGAAACTAGACAGTAAGACGTTTAGAGGATTAGCCGCTTGGTAAATGTAGTACCTTGATAACTTGATAACCCTACAGGTGCGGGTTAGTAATAACCTTAGTCCTGTCCTCTAGATGCCTAGAGTGACGGCATTTCCTGCTGCTTTAGACTTGGTACATCTGAGGTAGTGAGCGAGGAAAAAAAGCGGTATCTGATAGCCTAAATCAGAAACCCGTTGAGCCAGAACCTATGGATAGCCCTGGGGCGAAGATACGAATTAACCATCGTCAACACCCACGAGCCAAAAGGCTGACAGGCTCGAAACAAAAGTTAACAGAGTTGGGGCTGATAGCTCATACCACTATCAGTAAGGCATTCCCGTTACTCTGTTGTGGACAGTATCATCCTAATGGTTCAACCAATGGTTATAGGGAACGAAGTAACCCTGATTGACTCTGCCCGTTTGGGGCAGTAGGAAACCATCCGCAAGTCAATAGAGGGAGAGGATGTCCTTAAAAGCCAAGGCTTTGAGTAATATCAAAGATATGCTGACAAAGGACGGGTAACTAGGAAGTCTAAGCAACAATCAACGGTCATATACGCCCTAAAACCAACAATCTTGTCTGGTGGGGATACAGCCAAGAGGGTTGAATAGACAAGGAAATAATAATTCCCATTATTATTCTACTAATGACAGTAGCCTAGTTACTCAGGAGCCGGATACGGCGAAAGTCGTAAGTCCGGTTTTGAAGCAGGGGGTGGGAAGGCGACTTCCTGCTCTACTGTAACGGGTGTGGGGTGTGGGGTGTAGGGTGTGGGGTGTAGGGTGTGGGGTGTAGGGTGTGGGGTGTGGGGTGTGGGGTTTTACCAGTTTTGAGGGGGCCAAGTACCTAATTTTCAGGGAAAAAGTCCAGGGATTTTCCCCCGATCACTCCTATATCCAGTACTTTTTGATTGACAAAAGGTCTAAAAGTCTTACCCAACAAGGTTTTAAGATTTATTCAGCCAGCCCTAAATAGACCATTTAACTGATTATTATTCCTTCTTAATTCTCCTGACTACTGACTCCTAACCCTAACAACAATTTTTGATTTTTACAAGAGGTCTATTATTTAAGCTGGCAGTAATCTCACCTAAGTCTCCGAGAAAGTCAAGAAATGCCCAAAAGCGCCAAGAGTTCTAATTTTAGCTACCCCCGGTACTTCTGTGGTGTAAATACTGAACACACCTAGATTTTGCCGTTGACTAGAGGTTTCGATCGCTGGTTTTAAGATTTGATTTTTGATCACATTTCTGGCTGCCACCGGCAAAGAATCGATCGAGCCACAGAGACTGATTTTCTCGCAAGCGATTTTGTCGGCATGAGCGAGGAGTTTTTCGGCGGCGTATTCGCTGTAAAGTTCTTGGGGGGGATTGGTAAATCCCATAATCCCCGCTATTACCCCCAGGGCGATCGCTCCCTTGAAGAAATTACCCCCCATAGCTACTTAGCTCCTTGATTTTGTCTTCTCACTCTAATTTTGACAAGACATTTTCGATCTGGCTAGGGGGCAGTGTTAATTTCTTAAACCAATACCGGGTGCATAGCACTCTAGTACATTTCCTGTGAGACTGCAACTAACTAACAGATAATCACAGTGAGAACAGGCGGTGCTAACGAGATGGTGTTCTAAAATATGCTGTCTTTCGGCAAAATTTCCACAATTAGGACAGCGCACTTGTTGCAGGGTGATCATAGCAAACCTCATTAATTAGTTATCTTTTGTATGTAAAGCTAGTTTTTCTTGATCCCAATCGGTTTAAGTCTATTTTTTCCTTGATCCCCATTATGAACTCGATCATCTGATCTGGCTAGTAATTTTTACTAAACTTTGCAATTTTTCTTGAAAAATTTAATAATTTCTTCCTAGGGTTTTTTACCGTGATCTGATATGTGTCGGTAATTTTGGCGAAGAGAAAGCCGGAAAGTGAACTCTTAAACTGCTGATCCCTTACTGCTATAATTACGGCTGAGATTATTGATTATCCTATGAAGTATGCTCTGGTTCACGAGTGGTTAACCCCAAAAGCGACGGGGGGATCGGAATTAGTGGTTAGGGAGATTTTACAATGTCTAGAGGCGGATTTATACGCTTTGATCGATTTTGAGTCCACTAATCCCGATAGTTATCTCTATGGTCGCTCGATCGGGACAACTTTTCTGCAAAATTTCCCGAAAGCGAGAAATGGCGTACAAAAATACTTACCTTTTCTTCCCTTGGCGATCGAGCAGTTAAATTTAGAGGATTATGATGTAATTTTATCCTCCTCCCATTGTGTGGCTAAAGGGGTTTTAATTCGACCGGATCAGGTTCACATTTGTTATTGTCACACTCCGATGCGTTATGCTTGGGATTTAACTTTTGACTATCTGGCTAATAGTAAGTTAGGACAGGGATTACCCGGTATTTTCACCCGTTATCTTTTGCATGGTTTGCGTCAGTGGGATGTGATTTCTGCTAATCGTGTGGACTATTTTTTGGCTAATTCCCACCACACCGCTAGACGAATTTGGCGCTGTTATCGACGGGAGGCAAAAGTTATTTATCCCCCTGTACAAATCGAGCGTTTTCCCTACCAAGAGAAAAAAGAAGATTTTTATTTAGTAGTTTCTCGTTTGGTTAGTTATAAAAAAGTCCCTTTAATTGTGGAAGCATTTAATCGATTGGGATTACCCTTAATAGTTATTGGAGATGGTCCACAGATGGCTTTAATTCGTCAGTTAGCAAGGGATAATATTCAGATTTTAGGGGCAGTGTCCGATCAAATGGTAGCAGAATATATGTCGAAAGCAAAAGCGTTTATTTATGCTGCCTGTGAGGATTTTGGTATTGCTTTAGTGGAAGCGCAAGCTTGTGGCACTCCCGTGATTGCATTTGCCGCCGGAGGTGCTTTAGAAACCGTGCGGGAGCTGCGGGAAAATTCTCCCCAGGGAACAGGATTACTTTTTGGGGAACAAAATCCCCAATCTTTGGTAGAAGCAGTTAAATATTTTGTCGATCACGGTGATAAAATTGATCCGGAAGATTGTCGGCAACAGGCTAATAGATTTACTCCAGAGGTTTTTAGAAATGCTTACAGTTTGTTTATAGAGGAACATTCAATCTCTAAAAATTATTGCTAACTTTAATTAGAGCAGTTATCTTAAGGGAGAGCTAGGAGGTTTTCGTTTTAGGGAGTCAGTCATTGGTAGTTGATAACAAATTAGGTTACACTTCCTCTTGATGAGAAACTCTGTATTTCACCAATGGTGAGGATGCAGTCAATGCGCCCAAAATGTAATATCATGGATATTTCTCGAAAGTAGCTATCTAGCCAACGCTGATAGCTTACCGTGGTGCTTGTGATGACAGAAAAGCGAGGATTATAGCCGTGCCTTGGAATCGAGTTAATCAATGGGTAGAAAAACGCTCTTTAGGGGCCTTAGAATCAGCTTATCAGAGAGCGCTCAAAATTAAAGCGATCGAAGATAAACATTTTGGGGGACAAAAAATTTCCCCGGCTGCCGTGGGAGGAAAAAGTGTTTATGATTACTTTCAAAGTACCCTAGAGCGAGAATTATTACAGATACGTTTCGATTTAACTCAAGTGCGTCTGGGTAATTTTATCAATCCGCAAACTAACCCAGAAAATAATAACATCTTAGAGACTTTAAAGGCGATCGAGGATATTATCGGTAAATATCGCCTAGATTTAGGGGAATTGCTGCCCCCATTACCGAATAATCAAACCCCAAATCTGCCTAATACCAATCTCACCAGTGATACCTCCAGAGATAAAAATAACCAGGCAATTTCTCCTGCAACCGGTAATAAATTTTTTAACTTCCAGCAAGAATTAACCCCCGAATACGAACAAACCGTTATTAAACAACTCCGTACCCTGCGACAACAGCAACGTATTGCTATTCGTTTTATCCTGATTATTATTTTAGTTCCTCTCTTGGTGCAGGTTATTAGTAGAAACTTTATTTTTAGCCCTATTTTAAACTATTTGGGTGTGGATAGAGCGAAAATATCAGAAGTTTATATTTCTCAGGAAATTGGCGAAAAATATCTCAGGGAATTTGCTAGACTTCAAGAAATTAAAGAAATCAAGCAGGTTTTAGGAGTAGCAAAAGCAGGGCATGAATCAGAAGAAACTTTTCGGGAACAGGTCGAGGAATTATTTAAAGAAGCGGGTTATGAAAGTCAAGATGGTTGGAAAAACTTACTCTCCGATATAACTGGATTAATAGCCTTTATTGCGATCTTAATTTTTGGTCGTCAACAATTGGCAATTATGCGAGCTTATGTTAGTCGTTATTTTCTCAGCTTAAATGATATCACCAAAGCCTTTATCTTTATTCTCTTTACCGATATATTTGTCGGGTTTCACTCGGCGGAGGGTTGGACGGTAATCTTAGAAACTTTGTTCCGGCACTTTGGTTGGCGCGAGAATATTACATTTATTAGCTTGTTTGTGGCCACGGTTCCCGTTATCCTAGATACCATCTTTAAACTATTAATATTTAATTATCTGACTCGTAAATCTCCCACTGCCGCAACTATCCTAGAAAAGATGAACCAGTAACGCCCTATGATCCTTAGTATTGCCGATACCTTCATTAAAAGACCCGTTCTGACCACAGTTTGCTCGATTTTAATCGTTTTGATCGGAGCGATCGCTGTTCCCTTTTTACCCCTAGAAAAACTGCCCCAGTTGGCATTTATTCAGGTAGCGGTAAATGCCAACTATTTGGGAACCGATGCCAAAACCGTACAGGATAACGTTACCACGGTACTCGATCGCCAGATTAACGGGACAGAACAGATTGTTTATATGCAGTCCCAGAGTACCAACACCGGACAAAGTACGGTGAATGTTTTTTTCCCGGTGGAAATGGATCGTAACATTGCCCAAGTCTTGGTACAAAACCGTGTCAGTACTGCGGCCGCTAGTTTACCGGAAGAAGTGAACCGGCAGGGGGTGACAACCAATACCCAATCCCCCAGCGTTACCCTTGCCTACGGGATTTCCGCCAAACCGGATGAAAAGGGCAATTATCCCTACGATACGGTCTTTTTAAGTAACTTTGTCGATCGGGTCATCGATGCCGAGATTCGCCGGATCGAGGGGGTTGGTAGTACAACAATCATCGGGGAGAGGGAATACGCCCTACGTTTTTGGCTTAATCCCGATGCTTTAGCCGCTAGGGGTGTATCGGCGGAACAAGTAGTACAGGCGATCCGAGAACAGAATATTCAGGTGGGTGCGGGGACAATTGGCGGTGATCCTAGTCCCGAAGAGCAGCAATTCCAGATCGCCATTCGCGCCGTTGGTAGGGTGGCCACCGGGGAGGAAGCGGAAAATATTGTCGTCAAAGTCGGGGAAAATGGCGATTTAATCCGAATTAAAGACGTAGGACGCGCAGAAATCGGAGCCGAAAGCTACAGTACCGCCGCCTATTTCGACAAATCCCCCGCCGTTGTCTATATCGTCTATCAGTTACCCGGTTCCAACGCTTGGAATACTGCCAAACTGGTAAAAGAAAAAATGGCGGAACTAGAACCAAGTTTCCCCCCGGGGTTAAATATCGCCATTACCCTCGATAATACCGCCTTTGTCGCCGCTTCCCTAGAAGAAGCCTTTGGCACTCTGGTGGAGGCGATTTTACTGGTTATTCTCGTCATTTTTATCTTCCTTCAGGATTGGCGCACCACGATCATTCCGGCGATCGCTATTCCCGTATCTTTGATCGGAACCATGGCCGTCGCCCTGGCTTTAGGCTATTCTCTCAATAACCTCTCCTTGTTTGCCGTCATTCTAGCCACCGGTTTAGTGGTGGACGACGGCATCGTGATCGTAGAAGCGGTATCGGAAAAATTACGGCAGGGAATGCGGCCATTTCAAGCTGCCCTCGATGCCATGGGTGAGTTAACCTCGGCGGTGATCGCCAGTTCTCTTGTACTGCTGGCAGTTTTTATTCCCGTCACCTTCTTCCCCGGTACGGTGGGGATCGTTTATCGACAATTTGCCGTCATCATCTCCGCTTCAATTATCATCTCCACCTTTAACGCCCTCAGTTTTTCCCCCACCATGTCGGCGATTATCATGAAACCGCCCCAAGGCACCCGCGGCCCCTTGGGACTGTTTTTCGAGGGCTTTAATCGGGGTTTCAACGCAGTTAAAGAGGGCTATCGACGCTCGATCGAATTTCTGATCCGCATCCGTTTTTTAGTGTTACCCTTCTTTATCGCCGCCCTCTTTCTCACAGCTTGGAGTTATAGCACCACTCCCCAGGGTTTTATCCCCGAAGAAGACCAAGGTTATGCCTTCGTTTTGGTGCAAGCACCCCCCGGGGTTTCCCTGCGCTACACCGACCAGGTTATCCGTCAGATTAACGAAGAAATTCTCGACGGTATCGAAGAAATCGAACACTTTGTCGGTATGGCGGGCTTTAGTTTTGCTGGAAGTGGTAGCAACCAAGGGCTATTTTTTGTCAAGTTAAAAGAATGGTCGGAACGGCCCGGCGAAGATAAGTCGGTTTTCGGGGTTCTGCGGAAAATTAACCAACAATTAGCCACTAAAGTCCCAGATGCTCGCGCTTTCGCCGTTAATGCGCCCCCCGTGGATGGATTAAGTTCTACCGGCGGTTTCGAGTTATTTATCCAAAACCGCGCTTCTTTCCCCATGGACGCTTTGATTGCCAACGCTAATAACGTCATGGCCGAGGCCCGAACAAGACCGGAATTATCGGGAATTTTCACCCAATTTACCACCGACACGCCGATGCTGGAACTTTCCATCAATCGCAACCAGCTACAGGCGCAAAACGTCGATATGCAGGCCGTTTTCGGTACCCTGCAAACCTATCTCGGTTCCAACTTCGTCAACCAATTCGTCTTAGGCGATCGCTTGTATCGAGTCTTTGCCCAAGCAGAAGCGGATTATCGCTCTAATCCTGAAGATATTAACCGTCTTTACGTCCGTTCCCGTACCGGGGCCAATATTCCCCTATCGGGTTTGGTTAGCGTCAAACGCTTCACCTATCCACCGATTATCACTAACTTTAACCTCTATCCCTCGATTAACGTTCAGGGTAGTCCCGCCCCCGGTTTTAGTACGGGACAGGCGATCGCAGTGATGGAAGATGTTTGTCGGAAAGTCCTGCAGCCCGGTTTCGGTTACGCTTGGACGGGTACAGCTTTCCAAGAAAAAACTTCCGCCGGGGCTGCCCCAGTTATCTTCGGATTAGCCTTTATCGTGGTTTTCCTCGTCCTTGCGGCCCAGTACGAAAGCTACATTGACCCGATTATCATCATGATTACGGTTCCCCTAGCGATCCTAGGTGCCATGGGGGCCTTACTGTTGCGGGCGAATTTCCTACAAGTGGGTAGTCTCTTCCCGGCGGTGAATAATAATATCTATGCTCAGGTGGCTTTGGTCATGTTGATCGGTTTAGCGGCTAAAAATGCCATCTTGATCGTGGAATTCGCTAACCAGTCCCGTACTTTGGGTTTAAGTATTCCCGATGCGGCAGCCCGGGCCTCGACGGAACGCTTAAGACCGATTCTGATGACGGCTATTTCCGGTTTAGTCGGTTTCTTGCCCTTGGTTATCGCTTCCGGTGCCGGAGCGATGAGTCGTTGGTCCCTGGGAACTGCAATCCTAGGCGGTTATCTGATTTCCACGGTGTTGAGTTTATTTCTCGTCCCGGTGTTGTATGTGCTGATCAAACAGTTCGAGGCCCGATTCCTCTCCTCGAAACCCCCCAAAGGTGGCGATTCTGGCGGCAAAAAAACCCCTTCTCTCGATGGGGAAAGGAATACATCAGAAACCCCGATAGAAGAAGGGGCCATTTCCTCTTTGAAAATCTCTCCTCAGTCCCCGAATGACTAGGGTGTTAGGTTTTAGGGTTTTAGGGTTTTAGGGTTTTGGGGTTTTAGGGTATTAGTTGAAATTCCCCCACCTCCCCACTTCCCCACCCCCCCACTTCCCCACACCCCACACCCCACACCCCACACCCCATCTCTGATAACTGAAAATAATGAGTCTAGAATCTACTGCTAACGAAGCGATCGCTCATAATTTAGAGCAATTCCTGCTAGTTTTGACCATTTCCTTGAGTGTCGCCACTTTATCGAGAACCGTTGCCTTCCTCCGCAAAATTCCCTACACCCTGCTGTTAGTTATTGTCGGTATGGGTTTAGCTTTTTTAGATTTGCGTCTAGTTAATCTTTCCCCGGAATTAATTCTGGAAATTTTTCTGCCTCCCCTCCTTTTTGAAGCCGCTTGGAATATTCCTTGGGCTAAATTAAAGGAATATTGGGTTACTATCGTCCTTTTTGCCGTTATCGGGGTAATTATCTCCGTTTTGGGAGTCGCCTATCCCCTACATATCTTTGCTAATTTACCCCTATCGATCGCTTTTCTGTTGGGTGCTGCCCTAGCTGCCACCGATCCCGTCTCTGTGATTGCCCTATTTAAAGAATTGGGGGCTAGTAAAAAACTAACGATCCTGATGGAAGGGGAAAGTCTCTTTAATGATGGGGTCGCTGTGGTCGCTTTCGTCCTCTTGGTGGGTATTCCCTTGGGAGTCGATACCTTTTCCGTCCCGGTGACGATCGCTCGTTTCTGCACCTTTGTGGGGATTGGGATCGGTGTCGGTTGCGTGATCGGTTTCGGCATTTCCTACCTTACCCAACGCTTTGATCTGCCTTTTGTGGAACAGTCTCTGACTCTAGTTTCTGCATACGGAACCTATCTCGTCACGGAAAAATTAGGCGGATCCGGTGTGATTGGGGTGGTAATTGTCGGGATTATTCTCGGTAATCTCGGTTCGCGCATTGGTATGAGTCCCCGCACGCGCCTGGTAGTTAGCGAATTTTGGGAATTTATCGCCTTTTTTGTCAATTCTATCATCTTTTTACTGATCGGCGATCAAACTCGTTTTGAGAGTCTTGGTAGTCACTTAACCGGTATTTTAATAGCGATCGCCGCTATGGTGGTTTCCCGTTTGCTGTCCATTTTTGGACTAGGGGAATTAGTAACCTAATTACGGGCAATAGGATCAGTTTTAAGGAAAGAACGGTGTTATGGTGGGGAGGATTGCGCGGTTCGGTTTCGATCGCCCTAGCGTTAAGTGTTCCTACGTCTATCCCCTACCGTCAAGAAATTATTGACGTGGTTTTTGGGGTGGTTTTATTTACTTTATTGGTGCAAGGATTATCTATACAATGGCTGTTAAATGCCCTCAATCTTATCGGTGATCAACCGATTCGGAGCGAATATTCGGCCTTAATTGCTCGTCAGATTGCCTTAACTAGGGTGTCTAATTATCTGCAACAACCAGAACGTTTTCCCGATATCGATCCCGAATTTTATCGCCACAAAAAAACTCTGGTGGAAGGACAATTAAAGTCCTTGCGGGATCAGTTGCAAAAATTACTACAGGAACATCCACAATTAAAAGATGTGGTGGCCGAACAATTTCAAGATACTTTACTCGATATCGAAGCTAATACCTACGCAGAATTAATTCGAGCCGGTCGTTTAAATGAAAATCTCGTTCCCCTTTTAGTGGAGGTAGAAGAAGAAAAAGAGATGGTTTAATGATCAAGTCATGGAAAATCAAAGAATTTTTGCTAAAAATTGCTGAGTTCGATCGGATTGGGGATGATTAAAAAATTCTGCTGGGGGGGCAATTTCCAAAATTAAACCCTGATCCATAAATACCACTCGATCGGCCACTTCTCGCGCAAATCCTACCTCGTGGGTGACACAAACCATGGTCATCCCCGATTTGGCTAAACTCTGCATCGTTTCCAAGACTTCTCGCACCATTTCTGGGTCTAAAGCTGAGGTGGGTTCATCGAATAACATCACCTTCGGCTGCATGGCCAAAGCGCGAACGATTGCCACCCGCTGCTGTTGTCCTCCCGATAACTGAGGGGGATATTTAAGTGCTTGTTCGAGAATACCAACTTTTTCGAGGAGTTTTCTCGCTATTTCCTCCGCTTGCGCTTTTTTCCAACCGCGCACCCACATCGGCCCGAGGGTGACATTATCTAATACCGTCAGATGGGGAAAGAGGTTAAATTGTTGAAAAACCATGCCGACTTCCTGACGGATTGCCTCGATATTTTTCAGGTTGTGGGACACAGTTATTCCGTCAATAATAATGCGGCCTTTTTGATAAGATTCTAACCCGTTAAAAGTGCGGATAAAGGTGGATTTTCCCGAACCGGACGGCCCCATAATCACGACAACTTCCTGTTTATTAACGGTGAGATTGACTCCCCGCAAAGCATGAAAGCGGTTATCGTACCATTTTTCCACAGCTTCGGCAATTATAATCGGTTCACTGTTGTGAGAGTCCATATTTTGAGAGTTTATTCATTATCTGTATCGGGAAACCACTGTTTCTCAAGAATTTGTCTCAGAGAGTAGGGACAAATTATCGGTAAATTTTTTAATCCTGTCTTTTTTTCGGCAATTAAGCGAGCGTTTTCATAGATATTGTCTAACTCTAGTTCTAGAAATTTGCTTAAATTGGTGGTGAGCTTATCTTCTAATTGTACTCGAAAAGTGATCATCTCTGCCGTCCAATGATTACTATTTCTTTCTCTTTCTGTTGTCCAAAATTGATAGAGTAGCAGCTGGATTATTATTTGCAAACTTAAACTTTTAACAGCAGTTTTTTCGCTCCGTCCTAAAGTTGCCAACTCCTCGATCAAATGTTCGTAATCTAACTGATCTAACTGACGATTTTTTAATAACTCGATCGTCTCGCTTAACCAGCGATCATACTCCCGTTCATAAAGCTGTTCTAAAGCAAGCATTGTCTTTGATCAAATGGGGACATTATTAAAAATAACCCGTTCCTAGAAATGATAGCATAAAAGATGCGGTTGATTAGTGTAAATATTTTTTATTTAGTTTTAAACGGAGATATTTCCGCATAATTAACTGATTTTATCGAATTTATTCATATTTACACCGAATAAACACCTGAATTGATTGAGGCAATAATCCTGACTGTACCCGAAGAAGTTGGGTTCTTCGGTTTTTGTTATGCAATGGACGGGGGTTATAAGGGATGGAACCCTTATATAGAAAGGCATTTGGCGATTTTTGTCAATTATTTTTGATCTAGAGCGAACTAATCAATTAAGTCTCTTGCCAGATAAGGATTTAGTCGATTTATGCCCCCCTATCGAACCATACTAAGTAACGAAGAACCAGAAGTTGATTAAATTAAAACTTCAATACATTTGAGGAGATAACTTAGTTTTTTGTCACCCTTTTCAGCTAAACTAAGTTTATGACTAAAAGCCTAGAAAACATTACCATTCACCAGTTTAGAGGACTGCGAGAGCTTGAGCTAAAGAATCTCGGACAGATTAACCTGCTTGTGGGAATTAATAATTCGGGAAAAACCAGCGTTCTCGAAGCGTTATCTATTTACTGTCATCCCTTAGATCTAAAAGTTTGGCTAAATACTGCTAGACAAAGAGAACAAGAGTACAGAGTTTCTCGGACTCCTTATCTAGATTCCCTACAGTGGTTATTTACCCACGATGCAATGATTGAGCAAGAAAAACTTAATCACGGGGTTATATCAATCACAGGAAATGGCTCCTTTAAAGTTCAGAAAATTGAGGCAATTTATGAAGAACTCGAAGGAATTATTTTAATTGACAATCCCGAAGACAAGCTTCATCCTAATGAGATAATTAGCGAAGAAAACGAAGATTTAATCGATAATAATGAAGATTTATGGGAAACAAGAAAAGGTATAAATTTATCGATAACAGTATTTCTGGCTCAAGAACAATTAATAAGTTTAATTAATTATCCCCAAAATCCCCTGAAAGAAAACTATCAACTTTGGGAAAATAGCCCTCTCTCTAGACTATCGGGAAAAAAAGAACCTAGCTTACTAACTTCTCTGGTTAGTCCCGCTTCTCATCGTTCTGATATTGGTCAATTTCGGTTACTTTCAGAAGTGAGATTTGCCAATTTTAAAACAGATGTTATCGATTTACTACGTCAAATGGACAGTAATATTTCTGATTTAGAAATTCTCTTACCTCCTCATTCTTTATCTTCCAGATTTAACATTTATATTCAACACGAAAAATTGGGACTTGTACCCGTTAGTACCTTTGGTGACGGGGTGCGTCGCTTACTTCATATTGCCCTCAAACTTGCCAGTGTTAAAGGTGGAATTTTATTCATTGATGAATTAGAATCAGCTATTCATACAGAGGCACTGCAAAGTTCTTTTAATTGGTTAGTTAAATGGTGTCAAAAAATGAATGTACAACTGTTTGCTACTACCCACAGTCTAGAAGCTGTTGATGCTCTGTTAGAAGTTACTGAACGAGAATCAGATTTGGTGCTTTATCGTCTCGAACCAAAGGAAAATTATACTAGAGTAGTTAGACATGATTGGACTCGATTAAAAAGCTTACGAGAAGACTTAGGACAGGAGGTTCGTTGGTGAGTCGAGAACATATATTGATTGGAGTGGAGGGTAATCATGATCAAGCTTTTCTGGTGAAAGTTATGTGTAAACTGCTGGGGTTTTCTAAATGTGAAGAACTCTCAAATCTAGAGCCAATTTGGAAAAAATTTATTCCGAAATATCCTCCTCTTAAAACTGGAAAACTTTACATCAGACTCGATATGCCATCTATTCTTTATACTGAGACTTTATCCGTGGCAATTTATGCCGGGGGTGGCAGTGAATTAATTAAAAATTTAACCAATAAACTTGCCGATATGGATTATAACAATGAATTATCAGCTTTTGCCGTTATTGCCGATGCGGATAAAGATAACCCGGCAGAAGTTGCTCGTAAATATCATCAGGGTTTTCGGGAATATTTTCCCGACTTTCCCAGGGTAGTAGCTGCCACGGGAACTATTCAAGAAAATAAACCAAGAGTCGGATTATACATACTGCCTAATAATGTTGATCAAGGTGTCTTAGATACCCTACTTTGTGATTGTGGAAAAATCGCCTATCCTGAATATATGAAGAGGGCAAAAGCATATATTCAACAGTTTTCTGAGGAGGAAATTAGTCAAATTGGCTGGAAACCTTTTGATAAAGAAAAAGCCACTATTGCCGCCATTGCTAGTATTCTTAAACCGGGAAAAACCAACACCGCAACTATTTCTGATGATCGGTGGATTAGCGAGCAAACTTTAACGCAAATACCATCACTACAAAATCTCTTAAATTTTCTAAAACAACTCCTCAAAATGGAGTCAATATAATTATATTGATCTGCTGAAAACTTGGAGAGTTACCAACTAGGAAGTTATGGTTAATAAGTGGTCAGGCAAAGGAGACAGTATATCCGAACATTATAATAAAAGTTTTCTCTCAAGTTAAGGTCAAACAATTCTAGCTGGGAGTTATCGAAGTGTAATTAAGCTTGACAAACTCAAATTAAGGTGTTAATATATAGGGCGTGATTTGTACAGATGTTAAAAATTTTGTTTTGCGGTAGTCTATGAATTTAACAAATTTACCAATGTCTCTTGATGAGGTGCCTTTACCTAGTTCTTTGCCGCCAGTTATTTTAATAGTTTTTACTCGTCCCGATCTACTCAAGGAAGTTTTAAAGGGTTTAACCCAACAGACTCTATTTCCTCGTCAGATCATTGCCTATGTGGATGGGGCAAGAAGTGAACGGGATCTACCCCTGATCGATCAAACAATTGCTTTACTGCAAGAGTTCTCTAGTAAAATTCCAGTAGATATAAGGTTAAGACCACAAAATTTGGGCTGTGATCAAAATGTCATTTTGTCCTTGACAGAAGTACTATCCACTTATGAATCTGTTGTTTACTTGGAAGATGATAACTTTCCCAATCCATATTTTTATGATAGTATGTGCCGTCTATTAGAGGCATACCGTGAACATAAAAAAATCTTTTCGATTAGCGGATATGCAGCCTTTCCAGAACAAGCATATCATTTGATCGAAGAGGATTTTGCTCTCTCTCATAGAGTTTTTTCTTGGGGATTCGGTATCTGGGCCGATCGCTGGAATGATATCGCTCTCATCAATCAGCCAAAACAATATAATCCTTTTGGAAAATTCTATAATATACCCGCCACCGTGCAAACAAAAATGACTATAATAAACCAGTTCTGGCTAGAGAGAAATGAGCAAACTGACTGGGTTATTACTCTTACTCTTGCATCTTTGTATCAAAATCGGGTTCATCTCATTCCCAAAACTTCTTTGATCTATAATATTGGTTTTGGACACCCAGAATCTAAAACCTATAAAGGGAAAGAAGCATCATGGGTAAACTCTGCCTATAGTTCCTCATTCCGCCCCAATAGCTTACCTACCAGTCTTGAGTTAATTGACCTATTAAAAAATGAGATTAGTGGGGTAGAATTAGCGCATTACCTGTATCGAAAGGGTATTTATATTAATTTAGAAGCACTATTTTGCTACCTAAAAAAATATCGTGACCTTCAAAGTCGCCTAGAATTTGTGAAGCTATTTATAGCTCACTCCCCCCTTAGTTTCAAAAGAACTCGCCGTCGTCTAGGTTTATAGTTTAGTAGATACTCAATAAAAAATATGAATAGCTCTAGAAAGTTTCTGATTTGTAAAGGTTCCTCTGGCATGGGAAACCGAATTCTGGCCGCCTGCGGTGCAATAATCTATAGTGAAATTAGTAATCGCCAGTTAGTTATTGATTGGCGGGATAATACTTATTGTCATGACGATATCAACTCCTTCCCTCTATTTTTTAACTGTCCAAAGACCGTTTCAGTAGAATCTATACCTGATACCAAGTCTGTCTATCCTGAGATATGGATTGATAAGTTAGATCAATCTTTTGGTGGACTAAGAAAAGATTTAAGGATTTCGGATCAATCTATGTCGGTTGAATTATCTAGAACAAATTATGAGAGTGAGATTCTGGTTTTCTGTGCCTATACTCATAAAATCAACCAGATGAGACAACTTTTTCATGGGAAGTTCGATTACTTGGCAAAAATGGATGATCGTACTATTATCAAACAGGTATTAAACTCTCATCTAAGCCTGAAACCTGAAATTGTTCAGTCTATCGAAGATTTCAAATCATCTCACTTTGGAGTGAACACCCTAGGCGTTCATGTCAGATATACAGACATGAAGATTCCTTTAGATAAGCTAATTAGTACTACTAAAAAAATCAACAAAAACAATAAATTTAACAGCATTTTCTTATCCACAGATTCTCAAGAAGTTGTTGAAAAATTTCAACAGGAATTCCCAAATATTATCACCACACCAAAATGGTTTCCACCATCGGGAGAAAGAATGCACCAGAACTGGGATCAATGTCCCGATCGCGTTCAAAATGGCATAGAAGCATTAATGGATATGTATTTGTTAGCCAGTTGTAATGATTTGATTTTTTCTTCTCAGTCCTCCTTTGGTTTAGTGGCATCAATCCTAAGTAAAGCGAGGAAACAACATCTCCACGATGTGAATTCTTCTTCATTCATTGAAAAAGTAAAAGCGAAAATTAGAGGTATTGCCAAATAGTTTGTACGAGCAATTAACCCGAACCCACCTTAATGATGTCTATGCCATGGCAAACCTGGGAAGTTACCAACTCATGCTTAATTCTCTCAATCGCATTTTCTCGCCTTTAGTATCTAGCGTTTTGCTTACCATAATTATCTCCAGTTGTCAAGGTACAAAAATATTAACTTCGGCAAATAATTCCCAGACCAATCAATGGCAAAAAGTGACCGTAATCGAGGGTTTAGAGCATCCTTGGGCTATGGTTTGGCTACCTAACGGGGAAATCCTCATCACAGAGCGCCCCGGTCGTTTAAGAGTGGTTAGAGAGGGTAAGTTAGACCCAAAAGCCATCGCTGGAGTTCCCGAAGTTTTTGCCGTCGGACAAGGAGGACTGCTCGATGTGGCAATTCATCCCCAATTTGCCCAAAATCGCTGGATTTATCTAACTTATGCTCACGGAGACCGGGAGGCTAATCGTACCCGCGTCGCTCGTGCGGTTTATGATGGTGCAAGTTTGCGAGATGTGCGGGTTATTTTTGAAGTTTCCCAGGCAAAAACCGGCTCTCAACACTTCGGTTCGCGGTTATTATGGCTACCGGATGGCACTTTATTGGTAGCGATTGGGGACGGGGGTAATCCTCCCCTACAATTAGCGGGAGATTTAATTAGAAAACAGTCCCAAAATCTGCAAAGTCATTTAGGTAAAATTATCCGCATCAATGACGATGGTTCTCTACCTAAAGATAATCCTTTTGCGGGTTCTAAAATTTGGAGTTACGGTCATCGGAATATTCAAGGAATCAGCTTTGATCCAATGACTAAAAGAGTCTGGGCAACCGAACACGGAGCAAAAGGAGGGGATGAATTAAATTTAATTGAAAAAGGTAAAAATTATGGTTGGCCAGTGGTTTCTGCTAGTCAAGAGTACGGCACTAATAACCCAGTTTCCGGCGAAAGATATCGCCCCGGTCTGATCGATCCGAAAACAATTTGGACACCAGCGATCGCTCCTTCGGGATTGGTCTTTTATACTGGTAATCGCTTTCCTAATTGGCAGGGAAATTTATTCGCCGGTGGTTTAGTTTCCAGGGATATTCGCCGTCTGGAAATGGATAAATCGGGTGAAATTATCAATCAAGAAGCGATTCCCATCGGTCAGAGGGTGCGGGATGTGCGTCAAAGTCCCGACGGATTTTTATACCTGCTCACCGATGAAGGTAACGGTCAATTAATTCGCCTTGAACCGCCATCTAATTTGTAAAAGTTCACAGAAATTATTATGGAAACCTTGAAGATTTTTTAGCGACTTCTAGTATAGTTATGTTTGTACGGGAGTAAGCACTCGATTTATGAAGAAAATTTTACAGTTAGTGGGACTAGGTTGCATATTGCCTATGTTCCTCGCCAGCGCAGGTTTAGCGGAAACAGTGGTGGAAAAAGTGGCTCGCACGGGATTTTTGACCGTAGGAACCCGTTTTGATGCGATTCCCTACTCCTACGTCAATGAGAAGGGGGAATTAGTCGGCTATTCTATGGATGTGTTGGAACGAATTAGAAAACGACTGGAAACTCGTCTCGGTCGTCCCGTCACCCTGCAAATGGTGGAAGCTAACCAACCCGGAGAGAAAATTAATCTCATTCGTAGCGGGGACATCGATATCGCTTGTAGTACGGCTTTTACTTGGGAAAGGGCGAAAGTGGTCGATTTTTCCATCAGTTACAGCATTTCTGGGATTAGGATTTTAGCCAAAAAAGGAAGCAATCTCTCCACTCCTCAATCCCTAATCGGTAAACGCATCGCCTTGGTTCCCAGTTCTGCGGCCGTGGATGTGATTAAATTAGTACAACCGCAAGCGACGATTGTTACTACCTACAGCACCGTAGAAGAAGCGATCGAAGCTTTAAAAACCGGTAAAATCGACGCAATAGCGGGGGATAGCATTTCTTTAGCGGGAACAATTCTCAGAGATAACCCTAAAATCTACGAAATCGTCCCCGAAGAAGCTCTAGCTAATTTTGGGATTGCTTGCATGGTTCCCGAAAATAACTCTACTTTTTTGGATGATGTCAACTATGCCATTGTTAAAATGATGCAGGATTACATCACCAATGATACGGCTACCGTTAGTCAAATCGATCGCTGGTTCGGTAGTCAAGGCATGGTTCCCATCCCCCCAGAATTATTAAAGGGGTTTTTTGCCTTCAAAGTTATCGAACACGCCCAAATTAATCCCCAAGAAGCCAAATAGGAGCATAAATTCAGGTGAATATCAGCAATAAAACTGGTTTAGTCGGCTTTCTTCTCGCTTTATCTGCTTTCGGTCTGACTAGCACCGCTCAGGCCGCCTCGGACGAGGCTAACCCCATTGAAGCGCGTTTAAGTCGTCTGTCCAGCGCTGTACGCGAACGAGTTAACCAACTGCCGGAAGATACTGCCGATCCTAGTTTACAAGCTTTAGGCTGGGGAGATGGTCGCGGTCGCGGTTGGGTGAATAGTCGTGCCGGCGGTTGGGGAGATGGTCGCGGTGGTAGTTTCGTTAATGCGCGGCCCTGGCGCAATGGTTGGTCTGACGGTGGCGGTTTCTTTAATTCCCGACCGCGCTGGGGTAATGGTGGCAGTTTCTTAAATCGTTGGTAAGGTAAGGTTGGGTGAGGCGATAAACTTTATCCTCGTCCCAACCCCGGTTTGACGATGAAATCTCAGGTTATTATTTTGAGGCAGAAAGACTCCATCAAGACGAAAGGAAAGTTGTTTGACTTCCACTGAGTCAAAGCGGTAGTTATTCGCTTCGCTGATAGGGAGTTGAATTAATTCAAAGAAGATAGAGGGGAATGATTGAAAGAGTTGATAAAAAATAGTGTCAGTTTTCATGCTTTTATTTTACAATGCGATCGCATTTTTTATGTCCCGTTTTGTATAGCTCTAACCTGTTTAACCTCTAACTCTAAGGCGGATGCGACTTGCTCAACGCTTAACCCTAAGGCTAACAAACGAGGGACCGCCTCTAATGCTTTGTTTAGTCTGCCTTCCTGACGACCTTCCTGACGCGCTTCCTCGCGCACATCTTGAAAATACTGAGTCTGTTTTAATTCATCTAAACTAAACATAGTTTCTATCTCCCGACGATTGAGAAGCGGTAACTTATAAACAAGAATCGTCTCTATTAATTGTAAGAGTTCTTGCGGTTTTTGGTCGGGGGTTAATTCTTCCCGCACTCTTTGGATTAATTTTCGGGTGCTATCAATCGCTTTTGCCTTAGATAGGGTGATTAATTGGACTGTAGCTAAACCAATCGAAGTTTGAGGAGTGTTTTCTAATTCATTCAGATAAATCCGTCTCACTCGCTCGGAGTTGAGGAGTTCCCGATAGCGTTGAACTTTATCGGTTTCTACTTGAGGGTTAGGATAGACAATCACACCCCGCCAATCATTGGTTAAGTCGGTTTTACTGAGATATAAGAATATTTCAGTGAAAAAGCGCTGATAAAAAGCCTCATCTTCTTGAAATTGTACCTCATACTAAATCCGTTGAGTAACGCACAGAAAACGGGTTTCTCCGAGAAACCCGTTTTCTGCTCATGCCTTGGCTTCGGTGATAGGGAGTTGAATTAATTCAAAGAAGATAGAGGGGAAAGATTGAAAGAGTTGATAAAAAATCGTGTCAGTTTTCATGCTTTTATTTTATAGCAGTACCCGCTAAGATTAGGACGTTTTGCTCCCCCTAACCCCTAAAATAGCGCAATCTTAATCATTACCGATTAATTTAAGATGTTTCCTTGGCGAACCCTTCCACTCTCTCCCTGATGGGCTTTTTTCCAGATTCATCAATAAAAAACGGAGAATACTTGACAAATTCGGGGGGGGTAGAATGAGGCTGCTTATTGCTGTTAAGCAATGATTTATGGGGTATAAATAACAATTTTTCCCCATTCTTAGCCATGAAACTAACTTGTCAATTAATCAAAAATGACTAATCAACTGCTAAAAGCCCTTTGCCTTCCGGCGGTGACTTGTGCCGTTTTCAGTGCCATTCCCGCCCATGCCGCCATTTTTACCGCTACCTATACGGATACTGTTGCAGCAGTCGACTTCTTACCCCTTGTCGATAACGTTACTGCCGGTGATACTGCGGTTATTACCTTTCAGCTTGACAATGGGGGAACTTCCCTGTTCAACCAAACATGGAACGACAGCAACATTGTGAGTGTCACCTTCAACTTTGGTAATGGGGCCCACGTTACCACCTTTAATCCTAATGGGGGTGATGGGTTGAGTACTTCTACAGGAAGTTTTGTCACCAATGCCTTAGGAACATTAACGGCTGTTCCTACTAGCTGGTCGGATTTGAATGATGTCAATGTCGTCTCAACCAATTCTACACAAACACCCACCAACTGGTTCGTGAATGGGTTCAATGGCGTTTACTATACTAATGGTTTCAGCAACGAGGTCCAATTGACCAATGTAGAAGGTAATATCGTTGCTGCTAACTGGACCATTCAACCTGCCCAGACACAGACAACCCCAGAACCAGGCACCCTTTTAGGTTTATTAGCGGTGGGTTCTCTGGGTGTATTGGCTCGCAAACGTCAATAAATAAATGACCAATTCTATGGTAAGGAAGGTTTAAAAGCCTTCCTTTTTGGTTAGGGAAAAAGGCGCTCTCGCTTATTGAATTTTGGCACATAATGGATAAGTAGCTAGACACAATTAATTACACATATCTAATACTAAGTAGGGTCTGCTGAAAAAGTACGGGCGAAGCATTCGGATAGAAAATCTACGGTTTCACCGATAGGTTATTGCCCGAATGCTTCGCCCCTACAGGACGCGGGCCGATGAAGACGCAAGGTTTTGAACGACGATTCTCTCAAAATCTTGCACCTGTTTCGGAAGAAAAGCCCCAAAACCCTTACTTTGCCTACATTTCACATTTATTCAGCAAACCCTAAGTAGGTAGGTATTAAAAACTGTCAGATACCCCCGCCTATCGGCACCCCCCTTAATAAGGGTAGATACCCCCGCCTATCGGCACCCCCCTTATCAAGGGGGGCGGGGGGATCGAACCTAAAATCCATTTTTAATTTAATTATAACCAGCTACTTAACTAGGGTTTATAACTGGGAAAATCGATATAACCTTCCTTGTCAAAAGAATACCAATCCTTCATCTCAGCATCGGGATTAAGGGGCCAATTATTGGCGAATCTTTCCACCAAATCGGGATTACTGATATAGGGGCGACCGAAAGCAATTAAATCCGCATCTCCCAACTGAATAGCGGCTTCAGCATTTTCTTTTGTATAACCACAATTGCCGATTAATGCACTATTAAAAACAGCCCTAAACTCGGATAAAAGCATCGGTTGACCCTTTTCATGAAAACCAAAAGCCAAGCCATCTAGCAGATGCAAATAAGCTAAATTGTACTCATTTAATCTTTGGGCAATATAGAGAAAAGTTTCTCGAAAATCCTCGGAACCCATGTCATTATAAACTCCATTGGGAGACAGACGCACCCCCACCCGATGACTGGGAAAAACAGTTAAAATTGCCTCGACTACTTCCTGTAAAAAACGATAGCGATTTTCCAAACTGCCACCGTACTTATCCTGACGCTGATTAGTGGCCGATTGTAGAAAAGTATCGATTAAATAACCATTAGCTCCGTGAATTTCTATGCCATCAAACCCCGCTAATTTTGCCCTCTGAGCGGCTTGGCGGTAATCGTCGACAATTGTGGGGATTTCCTCAGTTTCTAAGGCTCTAGGGGTCTCGTAGGGCTGTTTGCCGATGGGTGTATGCAACTCCCCCTTAATCTTAATTGCCGAAGGGGCAACGGGTAAAGCGCCATTTTCCTGAAAACTAGAATGAGAAGCGCGACCACAGTGCCACAATTGACAAAACATTGGTGTTCCTTTTCTTTGGGCGATTTTTGTCACCATTTGCCATGCTTGCACTTGTTCATCGGTGTAGATACCGGGGGTATTTTGCCAACCGTTAGCTTGGGGAGAAATTACCGTCGCTTCTGTAATCATTAATCCGGCGCTGGCCCTTTGCCGGTAATACTCGGCCATTATCTCATTAGCAAGACGTTTTTCTCCGGCTCGCGCTCGCGTCATGGGGGCAAGCACAAGACGATTTTCTAGGTTTAAATCTCCCAATTTAAATTGACTTAAAAGAGCCAGGGAAGTAGTGAAGGAAGTCATCGAATTTGCCGATAGAGAATTTAGGTTAATTTTACCGCAGTTAGTTAAAACCAGACAATCGCACCCAAGGATGATTGACTGTCTATCTGCGAGATTGTTCCTCTGCTAAGGGAGGAGAATTAATCGGGTCAATTAGCTGACTATAATTGATCTTGGTCATAAATTTGACTATAATTACCAGTTATTTAATTTATTTATAGCGTTTCCTGTTCGCAAGAGGTACATTATCGATATTGAAAAGCTTAATTAGCAAAGGTTTAAGTGTGCCACACAGGTGTGAGAACCGCTATATCATCCAAAATTCAAAAGACAGAAACTATATTTTCTGGTAGTTGAGTCATGATGGTTCGGTATAAAATAGTGTAATTACGCTTATATTTATCTGACCAGAAATAGTCATTGTCGAGATGTCTAGTAACTGGTGTTTTACCGATCAAATAGACTTCCTAGAGACTGAAACGAAACCCTTACTATTCGGTACTTGCTAATTTCAAGAGGGTTTTTCGGCTCTTCTCGACTTTGTGTGATAATTTTTGCTTATGGAACCCTGAAGTGCTTATTGGGCAAAACTTTTAGGACTATTTTGCGGATATTCTATCGGTATAGACCTCGTTTCCACACAGAAACCAGAAGAGCCGTTTTTCAGAATCAGCATTTTTTAGGAAACCTACCCAAAAATACCCAAAAGAGGCAAACAGCCTCTAGATTGCGTTGATAAAAATGGGAAAACACGAGTTTTTAGCAAGCATCATTCATTTAATTGTGCTAATCTCCAAAAAATAGCTATTTTTTCACAATTTATTTAGAACTAATTTATGAGTAAAAAAAAGTCTTGATCGACTTGGGCTTTGTGGCTAGTATGTAAAGCATCTAGCTTCTTCATTGGAGACACCTGAATGAAAGCCCTATTACTGTGGCCGCTGATGCCCAACTCCTTTTGGTCCTATCAAGAGACTTTAGATCTAGCCGGTTTAAGAGCAACCAATCCGCCCCTGGGTTTAATTACGGTGGCAGCCCTGTTACCATCGGATTGGGAAATCCGGTTTGTTGATCGCAATGTCCGATTAGAAACGGCTTCGGATTGGGAGTGGTGCGATTTGGTAATCATCTCCGCCATGATCATTCAGAAAAAGGACTTTCAAGAATTGATTGCCAAAGGGTTGCAGTTGGGTAAAAAAGTGGCTGTGGGCGGGCCTTACCCCACCTCCTATCCAGAAGTTGCCCAAAAAGCTGGGGCAGATTACCTGATTCTCGATGAAGGAGAACTGACAATCCCGCCGTTCCTGGCGGCCCTGGAGCGGGGTGAACCGAGTGGTGTCTTTAGAGCCAGTGAGAAACCCGATGTCACCATGACACCGATCGCCCGCTATGATCTACTAGATCTGGATGCCTATCTGGCGATTACCGTGCAGTTTTCTCGCGGTTGCCCCTTTCAATGCGAATTTTGTGACATCATCAACCTCTATGGCCGCAAACCGCGCACCAAAACCCCAGAACAAATGTTGGCTGAGTTGGAGACGTTATATCAACTGGGGTGGAGGCGCTACATTTTTGTTGTCGATGACAATTTTATTGGCAATAAGCGGAATGCCAAGGTGTTTCTGCGGGAGTTGATCCCCTGGATGGAACAACACCAGTATCCCTTTAAACTGATTACGGAAGCTTCCCTTAATCTGGCCGAAGACAGCGAACTGATCGAGTTAATGGTCAAGGCCGGCTTTATGCTGGTGTTTATGGGGATTGAGACACCAGATACCGATAGCTTAATGGGCATTAACAAGGTTCAAAACACCCGCCAATCCCTGATCGAATCCTGTCACAAAATTACCCGCATGGGGCTGCAGATTATGTCTGGCTTCATTATCGGTTTTGACAATGAGAAACCTGGCGCAGGGGAGCGGATCAAAGAGTTTATTATGGAGGCGAGTATTCCCCAGGGTCAGTTTAGCCTGCTCCAGGCACTGCAAAATACTGCCCTGTGGAATCGCCTGCAACAGGAAGGTCGTCTGGTGGATGGTATGGGTACTTTCCATCAGGGAGCGATGATGAACTTTGAGCCAACTCGCCCTGTGGAAGAGATTACCGAAGAATACATCGACGCTTTCTGGGAAATCTACGATCCTGTTAACTACCTGAAACGAACCTTCAACCATTTTATGATCATGGGGGGATGGCGCGGCAAATCGAACCGTAAATTAGATTGGCAACAGTGGCAATTGTTCCGTTCCTTGCTCTGGCGGCAGGGGATTGTCCGACCGACGCGCTTCCGTTTCTGGTGGCAACTGGCGGTGATTGCCTGGGTCAAGCCCCGTCTGCTAGAAGAGTATCTAGCGACCCTAGGGATAGGTGAGCATTTTTTTGCCTATCGCTATGAAGTCAGAGAACAATTACTAAAACAACTAGCCGATTTGAAGCAACAGAAAGCAAGGGTAGCCCAGCTGGAAAAAACGCTCAAAAGCTAGACAATAGCGCCGAGGAACAGTCATTTATCCCTAAACAGCGCTCTTGAATCCTACCCCAAAGTAGAGCAACAAAAAGCGAGTGGGGTTGTTTGACTGTCAAGTCAGTTGACATACTCCCACCGTCAAGCTAGGCTGTGACGGGGGATTCTTTCCACATTGCTGTTAGAAATTCCTTGCTTCGACGAGACGGCTTAGATTCTCAATGTCTCCATTAAGAACCCAGAGACCCGACTCTCCCCCCCCCCAAAGGCTTGGATTGAGTGATAAAATTGGAAGTAATACCCGATGTCTCAAGTTAATTGGGCGAGGATTTCGTGGGAATTTATCTCAGTCATAATCTTACCAAAAGTAGCGGTCGGGGTGAATAGTGGTTTGACGTTGTTGGGAATTGTATTCTAGCAGGTATTTTCTGGCGATTACTTCCTGTTCTTCTAATAAGAGTAGCTCATTTTCTCCAATTTCTGTATCGGTAGAGAGGAGGATGACTTGAGAGGAAGCGGCGGGAAAATAACGTTCAACTAAATTATGGCGATGGGAAGAATCTAAACGTCCGAGGGGTGTATCGATAGCGATGGGTAAATCTCGTCCGGAGACTCGCGCTAATCCCCACAAAAAAGCGATCGCTAATAGTTGTTTTTCTCCGGCAGAAAGACGGTGTTTAGGCACATTTTGTCCATCGGGACCAAAGAGAGATAGACCAAAAGTATCAGCATCGATCGCTATTTTCTGCACCAGATCGGACTTATGCAATAAATAACGAAAACATTCCGCCACTTCTCCCTCTAATCTATTTAATTTTTTTAAAGTTAAGCGTTCTTTAAATACTTTTAAAGTTTGCTGTGCTTTGACAATAGCGTTGACGATATGTTCGTTACTTTGCGATTCTAAAGCTTTCTCACTGTAGGCAAATAATTCTTTTTTAGTTTTCTCAATTTTCTTTTTGATTTCCTCATAATTTTTGTGGCTTTGCTCGTATTCCGCTTGAGCATTTAGATACTTTTTCTGAGCGGTTTTTAAGTTATTACTCAGGGTTTCGTATTCTTCGGGAGAGGCTGCTACTGCTAATTCTCGCTCTAAATTATCTAAGTCAGCTTCCAGATTTCTTAATTGTTCTATTGCTTGATGAGCGAGGTTAATTTGTGCCGGTAATTGATGGGTTAAGACTCGATTTAATAACTCGATCGCCTCCTCGTCTAGATCTAAGTAAGGAGTAATCAAAGAATCGCTATCCTCAGCTAAAAACTGATTTTCTTGCTCTAAAAATTCTCTAATATTCTCTAATTGTTCTAAAGTTAAATTCAGTTGTTCTAAATAAGCAAGTAACTTTTTATCTCTGGATTCTAAAACCGATTGAGCGACCTTAGCTGATTGAAATTGTAGCTCTTTTTCTCCCTGAATTTTAGCCGCTTCTAGGAGAGGAAAAATTAACTTTAATGGTAATAATTCTCCCGCTAATTGACCTAAGTATTCCCTCTGGTTATCTAACTTTTTATCTACCTCCTTTTTTCTGATCTCTAATTGACTTCTTTCGGCGGCAATTTTGCCGCCATCAATGCGAAATTTATCCGAGACTGCATCAAAATCATTTCTAACCACATCTAAATTTTTTTGTTGAGTTTCCATCTCTTGCCTAGCCAATTCTAAATCTTCTTGGTACTGGGCTAATTTTTTCTCGATCGCTTCAATAGTTGCCAGTTCATTTTCTGCTGCTAGTAACCGGCGCTTGCGACTAGCTAAAATATCGAGATCAACGGCTAATCTTTCCGCTAATTCTAACCCTAATAAAGTCTGCATCGAATCCTTAACGCTGTCAGGAGGTACATCCTGTTCTGCCAATTCTTTTACCTGTTCCCCATCAAATAAAAAGAGGTTAGAAATACCCAAAGGTAATAAAGTTTCAATATATTCATCCCAAGTATTAGCTAAGGCAGGATCGGGCCAATCCTCATCTAAAATACCGAGGGTATCCTTACCATCTTTGGGCTGTTTTGTCCAGTATCTAACGATACGATATTGTCGCCATTGTTCATTAACTAGATGTTCAAAAGCCAGTTCAATTCTAGCTTGATCGATGAGGGAAGCTTGATTATTAACTGCTTGACTGAGAAACTCGGCATAACTTAAATTATTGCGAGTAGAACACTTGGCCCGCGCACCGTACAAAGCCAAACGAATCGCATCCATTAAAGTAGTTTTACCGCCCCCATTCATGCCTCCCAAAAGGATAATCGGACAGGGATTGTTGTCTTTTTCGGGACGTAAATTAATCACTTGACGACCGGCGTAGGGACCGAAATTTTGCAAAACTAATTCAGTAAAAATCATTAACAGTCAGCCTTATTTAAGTCGAAAGTTTTAGGGAATCTCCTGTAAAAATTATACCTGAAAAAGTGCCGCAGATATTTTTTTACACCCAAGAGAAAAACCCCAGATTTTATACTATAGCATTGATCACCAGCGCTAGATATAATTAGGGTCTGCGGAAAAAACTCTAAGATCCCCCCGCCTGTCGGCACCCCCCTTATTAAGGGGGGCAGGGGGGATCGAGTGCAAAACCTATCTTCTATTTAATTGCAAACAGCTACTTAATTAAAGTCTGCTGATTTTTACTTTCTAGTTCATTACTGGGCATGAGCCTATTTTTTGAAAAAATCGTTATGATCGGCGTGAAAGTGCCAACACACCAGGAGAAAATTGCTATGATCACCATCGGCGAATATTTATGCCAGCGTCTCCATAATTTAGGGGTTAATCATATTTTTGGGGTGCCAGGGGATTATGTCCTCGATTTGATGGATGTTTTGCTGAAAAGTCCGATCGAATTAGTTTGCACCTGTAATGAGCTTAACGCAGGTTATGCCGCCGATGCCTACGCGCGAGTCAAAGGTATGGGCGCTGTCTGTGTCACCTACGGAGTCGGGGGATTTAGCCTCGTTAATGCTGTGGTCGGTGCTTACGCTGAAAGAGTTCCCTTGGTGGTGATTAGTGGGGCTTCCGATCGCTCGATTCGCCGGGATAATTTATTATTACACCACACCACGGGCGATTATAATCTGCAATTTTCGATCATGGAAAAAGCCACGGTTGCCTCGGTTATTCTCACTAATTCCACCCAAGCTGCCAGTCAAATCGATCAAACTTTAGCAGCTTGTTTGCATCACAAACGTCCCGTGTATATCGAAATTCCCCGGGATCTGGTCTATCGTCCCTGTATCCCCTCAGAAAATCCAATTTATTTAACCGATAATCTTACGGATACCGCCGCTTTAGAAGAAGCCATTGAAGAAGCGGTTTTTTTATTAGAAAAAGCGGAAAAACCAATTATTTTAGCGGGGGTAGAATTCCATCGGTTTAAACTCCAGGATAAGTTGCTGAAACTTTTAGAAGTAACGGGTTATCCCTTAGCCACCACTATTTTAGGTAAGTCGTCAATTTCGGAAATGCAGCCGCAATTTATCGGCACTTATGTGGGGGCATTAAGTCGCGAATACGTTAGTCAACGGGTGGAAAATGCCGATTGTGTCCTCTGTTTAGGGGCGATCATGTCCGATATGAATTTAGGCGGATTTACGGCTAATTTAAATCCCAATAATTTGATTAATGCCAATTCCGAGAAGATCAAGATTAAACATCACTTCTATCAACCAGTATTCCTAGGGGATTTTATCGAGGGTTTAATTAATAAGCTAAGTCACAAAGAAGCGGCTACACTAGAGATTAAACCTGCGGCCGAATTGAAGAATTTAGAATTCATCGCCGTGCCAGAGCAAAAATTAACTAATGCTCGTTTTTATGAGCGAATGAATCATTTTATCGCTCAAGAATCTTTTGTTATTTCCGATACGGGGGATGCAATTATTGCCACAATTGATTTATTAATGCCTCAAAAAACCGACTTTATCGGTCAAGCATTTTATCTCTCTATTGGTTATTCAATTCCCGCCTGTTTAGGAGTAGCTTTTGCCGCACCAAATACTCGTCCTATCGTCTTTGTGGGTGATGGTGCTTTTCAAATGACTGCCCAAGAACTTTCGACAATTATCCGTCACCATCTCAATCCAATTATCTTTTTAATTAATAACGATGGTTACACGATCGAGCGGGTAATTCAGGATAATATTTATAATGATCTACAACCGTGGAAATATCATCAATTACCAGCAGTATTTAACGGGGAAAGTTGGAGTTGTCAAGTCAGGACAGAAGGGGAATTAGAAAAGGCTTTATCGATTGCCCAGGGTAACATCGATCGCCTATCATTTATTGAAGTACATCTCGATCGTTTTGACTGTTCCCAAGGCTTAACTCGTTTAGGTCAAGCTTTACGTTCACCCCATGCCTAGACTGGTTATGCTATTAGGTTTTGACTGTGTGGAGCTGCCCTAAGACACCAGACTGAAACTCTTTTCGCTCCCAAGAGTCAACAATTAAGATACAATCGGTATCTTAATCAAAGTTTGCCGGTGACAACCGCAACTAAAAACCCTATGAATGCTTTTTGGAAACAAATCACTCTACTGAACTTTTCCCCTGCTTCTTGGTCAAAATATAGCTATCTGCATCGTTTAGTCGGACTTTTTAGTCAATGGCGACAGGGTAGCTGGTTTGTGGAGTGGACAGAACTGATGGGTGCGCTGTTAATCTCTCTCCTTATCGCCACTGCGCCGTTTTTCTCCACCAGTCAAATCGGTTTTTTGCTGTTAGCAATAGCGGGTTATTGGCTACTCTTAACCCTTGTGGATGAAGGCAAAATCGGGGTGACACCGATTCACCTTTTAGTGCTTTTATACTGGGGAATTGCCACGGTTTCCACGGCTTTTTCTCCCGTTAAAACCGCAGCTTTGGAAGGATTAATTAAATTAACTCTCAATCTCATCTTTTTTGCCTTTACTGCCCGAATTATGCGCTCGCCACGCCTAACAAATTGGATTCTGACTACTTTAGTTTTAACCGCTTTAGCAGTGAGCGTTTACGGCATTCGTCAGCAAATTTTTGGCGCGGAACAGTTAGCAACTTGGAACGATCCTACTTCAGAATTAGCGGGGGATACTAGGGTTTATAGTTATCTCGGTAATCCTAATTTATTAGCTAGTTATTTATTCCCCGGTATTGCTTTTAGCGGTGCGGCATTATTTGTGTGGCAGGGATGGCTACCGAAAATTTTAGCGGCTTTACTAACTTTAGCCAATGCCGCTTGTTTATTTTTTACCGAGAGTCGTGGCGGTTGGATTGGTTTGATGGTCTTAGGAATTGTCTTCTTATTGCTATTATTTTATTGGTTCAAAAATTATCTACCGTTATTTTGGCAAACCTGGCTTTTACCCTTAATTTTAGGGGGTTTAGCCGTGGTGGTTTTAGGGGCGATTTTATTGGTGGAGCCGATGCGAATTCGGGTGATGAGTATTTTCGCCGGCCGAGGAGATAGTAGTAATAACTTTCGGATTAATGTTTGGGATGCAGTTATTCGCATGATTCAAACTTATCCGCTTTTGGGCATCGGACCGGGTAATGATGCTTTTAAGAAAATTTACCCCCTATTCATGAAGCCAAAATACACGGCTTTAAGTGCCTATTCTGTGGTATTAGAAATCATGGTAGAAACGGGAATCATTGGTTTTACCTGTTTCCTCTGGTTATTAGTTACAACTATCGGCCAAGGCATCCATCAAATTAAACTTTTACGCGATAAAATGGACAGTCAAGGCTTTTGGTTAATCGGGGCAATTGCCGCTATGGCCGGAATTCTTGCCCACGGTTTCTTTGATACAGTTTGGTATCGTCCCCAAGTTAGTACCCTCTGGTGGTTAGTTTTGGGTTTAATTGCTAGTCGTTGTTATTCCCCTGCTAGAGGTTTTGATCGTGGCAATTCTCTCCTCTAGGGGGGCGAAATGGGGGAGCATTGAGGAGTTATTTCAAATTACGGATAGGGCTGCTCTGAAGGGTATTTGAATCTCGTGTAGGCGTAGGCGAGGGGGATTATTAAGAAAAATCACAAATCTTCCATCCTACCATCTCTCGGTGGCCAAAGCAAGAGATAATTAAATTAGATCGTTTCCCAGTTTGTTCTGCGCTTGGCGCGATTTCCTAACTGCAATAACGAGAGTAAATCCCTGTGGCCGTTATAGAGACGAGGGAGGAAAATAATGGATCGTTCTCTTAAGTGGGCCGTGGCGATTGTCATAACTCTAATCCTCGTGCTTTCCCCGGTCTTTTCCCAGGGCTGTGGGGCGACAGAGTGGAACCCGAAAGGAGGGAACGGTCAAGATACAATGCTAACCCTTACTCGCACTGACAACGGCAAATCCATCACCATGCAGGTCAACGACCTGCTGCTACTGTCCCTCGACGAGAATCCCACCACTGGCTTTCAGTGGGCGGTCGGTGGTGTCGGGAGCGATTTAGTGAAGCTGCAGGCCTCTGAGTATGTACCTGCCATAGAGTCGAGAGTCGGCGGGGGCGGTCAGAGAATCCTGACCTTTAAAGCGCAACGGGCTGGGATAGACCAACTAAGGCTTAAGCTTTGGCGAGAGTGGCAAGGAGAACCGTCAATTGTCGAACGATTTACTGTCACGCTCCAAGTCCGAGAGTAAAGGCTTCTCAGATAGCCAAGGGCCAGTGAGTAACGACTTAGGAGGAAAGGAAAAATGAGTGAAACATTTGTAATTCCTGCAATGGGATGGTTGCCCGACTATCCCGATATTCGTGATGTTACTTTTCAATCTGAACGCGTACCGTCCAAACTGCAAGCTTTGGGACAGCCATCTGTCAAGCAAATGCTGGCCAAAGTGGGAGCAACGACATCTGCCCCAGCAGCGCTACCAGCCAGCGTGGACTTGAGGCCGTGGTGTTCCCCCATGGAGGATCAAAAAACTATCGGTTCTTGTACGGCCCACGCCGGGGTCGGACTGGTGGAGTATTTTGAGCGGCGAGCTTTTGGCAAACACATAGATGCCTCGCGCCTCTTTCTTTACAAAGTGACGCGCAACTTGCTCAAATGGACGGGAGATACGGGGGCATTCTTGCGCTCAACAATGTACGCCCTCACCTTGTTTGGCGTACCACCAGAAGAATACTATCCCTACAATATCGCTGATTTGGACAAAGAGCCGTCGGCATTCTGCTACGCTTTTGCCCAAAGCTATCAGGCGATTTCCTACTACCGCCTCGATCCGCCCGGGACGGCAAGAGACGCACTGTTAGCTCGGATTAAAACCGAATTGTCGAAAGGTCTGCCCTCGATGTTTGGCTTTACTGTTTACAGTTCTATCAGTCAGGGCAACACGACCGGCAAGATTCCTTACCCGACTCGGGGCGAACGGGTTGAAGGCGGTCACGCGATCGATGCAGTTGGTTACGACGACAACCTCAAGATCAAGAACACCAATGCCGGTGGCATTGAAACCACCGGTGCCTTGCTGATTCGCAACTCCTGGGGGACTGCCTGGGGAAGCGCTGGCTACGGCTGGCTGCCCTACAAGTACGTCCTCGATGGTCTGGCAACTGATTGGTGGTCGCTAATCAAGAGTGAGTGGGTCGATACGGGACAGTTCGGATAGGAGACCAATTCGATAAGGTGTGAGGGGCGAGATAAAGGCTTCTGGTGAGTTTTTTCAGAATAGGGGGGACGCTGGGAAAACTCACCGTTTGTTGAATTTTTTAGGGGAAGCTTTTTAAAATTCGCTGTAAACCTTATTCTGTATGTGAGCGGAATCGAGCTAATTAGCGATCGCCAAATGCGGTGTGGGTGGGTCAGTCGGTAACGGTGGAAGCGCGCAATGGAAAGTCGCTTTTGATTACTGTTCCGGCGGCGGCGTTGGTGGTTTTGCAGTAGTTAGGAGGGATCGGAGAGGAAGATTCTTGTGTAACTATTCAATAGTAGGTGGGTGGAATTAAATATAAGATGAACGTAGGTTGGGTTGAAGCATGAAACCCAACGCCCGCATGGGTTACGCTACCGCTAACCCATCCTACAAATAATTGTGCCTCCCTACTTAAGCACAGATGCGATCCTCGATCGCCACCGATTGCAGAAGTCTTTCCACGATCGCTTTAGCTTGACGACCGTGACTAGGAATCAGACGATGGCAGAAGACGTAGGGAGTAATTAACTTAACATCATCGGGGATAGCATAATCGCGACCTTCGAGGAAAGCGTAAGCTTGAACTGCTTTTTGCAAAACCACACAACCCCGGGGACTGACTCCTAAACTAATATCTTCGTGATCACGGGTAGCCCGGACTAAATCGACGATATATTGCTGTAAAGTGGGAGCTACCTGGACCAGACTGACTAATCTTTGCAATTCTCCCACCTGTTCTAGGGAAATACAAGCTTCTAGGGATTTAACCGTCTCTTGAGAATGCTGTCTCTGTAACATTGTTAATTCTTCTGTGGCGCTGGGATAACCCAAACTCAGGCAAACGGCAAAACGGTCCATTTGCGCTTCTGGAAGCGGAAAAGTGCCTTGATATTCGATCGGATTTTGGGTGGCGATCACAAAGAAGGGTTGGGGGACCGGCCGCGCTTCTCCATCGACGGTAACTTGTTTTTCTTCCATGACTTCTAGAAGTGCCGATTGAGTGCGCGGGGTGGCCCGGTTGATTTCATCGGCCAACAGGACGTTAGCAAAAGCGGGGCCGGGGATAAATTCAAATTCGCGACTGTTGGGGTTCCAAATCGTGGTTCCCGTGATATCACTGGGGAGGAGGTCGGGGGTGCATTGTACCCGTTGGAAACGACCGTTAATTGAACGCGCTAAGGATTTAGCTAAGAGGGTTTTGCCGACTCCGGGGACATCTTCGAGGAGAGCGTGGCCACCACTGAGTAAAGCCACCAGCACAATGCGAATCGATTCGGTTTGGCCGACGATGCTCTGGCTCAAATTTTCCATCAAAATATCAATAGCGTCTCTCATAACACAAATGGGGGATTTTGTCAAGAAGATTAATGTTAAGTTTTCTTGATCTTAACGATTCTTTTCCCAATTTGCCCACACTAGCGAGGAAAGTTGACAGACAATGGCGGGAAATTTTCTGCTAGGGAGCTAATCGGGGTTAGGGTGGCGAGCAGGGAGAAAATTAGTTAAGAATTGTTGCCAGTGAGCGAAATCAAGATTTTCAGTCGGTTCAGTCTGATAAAATCAAGGAGAATTTCTCCTAATCAGTGAAGATGAAAGCCAGTTCGCTCGTTTTTAGTCTTGTTTTAGGAATCGCTGCCAGTACATTAACCAATAGTTTACCCGAAAATTTAACTTTCAATTCTCGGAAAATATTGGCTCAAGATCAGGCACCTTCCTGTCCCCTCCCTCCAGATATTGCTATCACTTTTCGCAATAGTGAATGTCAGGCAGTTACCCTAGAAAAACCCCAGACTTTTTTCCGTTATTATAGTGACGAAAATTACAAAAAAGGTCGTTTTCTGACCACGGATCAATATACCACCAATGTGGAGGTGATCAGAAATTTAGCCCTCGATCAAAAGTGGAATCCTCCCAATCAAGCGACCAAAGTAGTATCGGTGACTTTACCTGCGGGAACAACGGTTTATCAAGGAATTGTCGCCCCCCAGAATCCGGCTGATTGTTATCCCGGTGGTGGTCAGCAAACTTTTATTAAAGACTCGCGAGATGCCAATATACAATGGGGAGAGGGGCGAGCAATAACGGTTACATCTCTTTCCTGTCGCTAGAATATTATGGAAACGAACATGAGGGAATTAATTCAATCAATTGACCAAGCTATTACCGTGGCCGAACAGATGCGGAAAACAGAAAGATCGACTCGGATTGAGGGTTTAATTTCTGTCCTGAAAACCATCAAAAGTCAGGCTTTAGCTGGTCAATTACCACCGTCTCAAGGCATTGTTACCCTAGGATTAGCGCGAGAAGTAGCTGATTGGATCGATTCCCTTGATTCTCCTTTATTGAAAGCGGTGGGTAAAGTGGAAAGAGAATACCAAAAATATTAGGAGTTGTCGGTGACAGAAGTTAGAATTAACCGAGAGCGATCGCAGTCTATCTCGATCTGATTTTTTAATCGATCGAGAGAATTAAATTTCTGTTCTGGTCGCAGGAATTGCACTAAATCCATCGTTAAAATGCGATCATATACATTGCCCGACCAATCCAATAAATGGATTTCCACACTGATAGTTTTTCCCTCGATCGTGGGACGATAACCGATGTTCATAACTGCTGGTAAGCGAGAACCATCGAGATGCACCCAACCGCAATAAACCCCCAGTCGCGGCAATAATTTATCGGGGGGAACCTGTAGATTAGCGGTATGAAAACCTAATTGTCTGCCCAGCTGTTGCCCGATGACCACACGACCAGTTAAACTGTAGGGACGACCTAACATTTGTCCGGCTTGCTCAACATTTCCCGATGCCAAAGCTTGACGAATTAGGGAACTACTAATTCGACCCGTCCCACAGTTTTTTAAACCAACAATCTCGACTTTAATATTAAATTGAGAGGCGATCTGTAATAAATCTTCGGCTGTACCTTGACGACGATAACCGAAGCGGAAATCTTGACCAACACTGATCGATTTAGCCTGTAATTTTGCTACTAAAATCTGTTCGACAAAAGCCAAGGGTGTCAGGGAAGCTAATTTAGCAGAGAAAGGCAGTAAAACTAATTGTTTAACGCCTAAATTCTCTAAAACCTCCACCTTTTCCCCTAGAGGAGTTAATAACTGCCATTTTTCTCCCGTAAAAAATTCCCGCGGGTGGGGAGTAAAACTAACAACGGTGGGATAAGCGGGTTCATCCCGAAAAATTGGCTGTAGGACGGTTTGATGACCTAGGTGCAAACCATCAAAGTTACCTAGTGCGATCGCACTAGGGGCTAAAATACGGGTATTAGGAGAATCTACAATCCACACGCTGGCTCTAAGAACAGATACAAGAGAATAATTCAAGCGATTAATCTTGAGTGTAGCCTTTTGATTCTATATCAATCGGGCGATCAAGCTAAAAAAAAGCCCCCAATAACTTGGAGGCCTTTGGAAGTTTTAGCAAGTTGAACGTGAACGATCCCGGTGCGATCGGCCCGGCATTCCCAATCAATTGCACCAGAAAGATGAGGGAAACAAGCATTCATTAATTGTTCAGTTCGTTCTTGTTTTGGTCGTCTGTGGTTGTTCTTGCTGCTTTTGTGGTTTCCCAATCTGAATCAAGCATAAGTAGCTGGTTATAATTAAATTAAAAATTGATTTTAGGTTCGATCCCCCCTACCCCCTTGATAAGGTAGGGTTGATTCATGAATCAACCCTACCCTTGATAAGGGGGGTGTCTGATAATTTTTAACGCCTACCTACTTAAGGATATTGTTTTTGTTTCTTTTGTTCTAATCCTGTTGCTAATCATAGAGCGATCCCGAAAGGATAAGGTTTACCATAGTAAGGTGGGGGATTTTTTTCCCACCTTATTTTATTTATTGTCTATAATTAAGATAATGACGGCTAATTTTGAATGGGATGAAGACAAAGCTAAGACAAATCTGAGAAAACATGATATTTCTTTTAATGAGGCTAAAACTGTCTTTGAAGATACCTATTCTTTGACTTTAGATGATCCCACTCATTCAATCTTAGAAGATCGTTTTTTGACAATTGGTTATTCTAGTCAAAACCGCTTGCTTTTAGTTGTTCATAGTCAAAAACAAGGAAACATCAGAATCATTACTGCTAGGAGAGTAACTAAACATGAAAGAAAAATCTATGAACAAAGTAATCAATGATCCCATCAAAGATGACGAAATGTTAGATGATTATTCTCAGTTTTTAACGGAGTCTCATTTAAAAAATGCAGTGAGAGGAAAGTATGCTTGTTCTTTAGGAGATAAGGATGCTTCTACCATTAAGATTATAGCAGAAAATGAAGAGAGATATGTTAACATGAAAACCATTGAAGTTGAAGCATTCGTTAACAATGAAGGTCAATTAACCGTACAAGTTCCTTCAAATTTAAAAGAAGGACAATATCAGGCTGTATTAATTATAGAAGAACCCAAAAATGAAAATCAATGATCTTAGAATAGTTGACACTCCCGTTGCCTAAAGGCGTGGGGATTCTTCATTCACGGGGAGATGCCTTGCAAAAGCAGTGCTTTTACTCGGTCTTACTCTCCCTCAGCAAAGCAGTAGCGGTATGCCCTACCGCCAATATTCGTAAACCGGGAGCATCTCACTTACGCGATGAGTAATTATACTTAGCCTAAAAGCCACTCTTAATCGTGTCTTGGAACGAAATAGAGGCTTTTAAAGACCGCGTACATGGAGAATTAAAACAAGAATTACCCTCGAAAAGCCTATTTTTCTACTAAGTATTTATGCTCATTGCAAAGGTGAGATGCTCCCCGTAAACCTTCCGGGGTCGAATAATTAAAGTCAGTAAGAGAGTCGCCTCTCCTACTGCTCTACAAAACGGAACGTGACAATTTCTCGTCATTCCGCTCCTCAACTACACGGGGTTTGTCATTCCTACGTCATTACCAACATATCCTTTACCCAGATGTAATTATCTGGTATGGGCGGTTCTGGCTTGACACTATTGCAGTCAGATTTGTTGCCTAGACTGCCATCATTGGCTGTCTTTTCATCATGGCAATGTCGATGAAGAAGTTGGAGGTTATTGTAACTGTTATTCCCCCCTAGTGATTTAGGGGTGATGTGGTCTATCTCCATTAAATCCCCATCTCTTAAGAAGTGTCCACAGTGAGTACATTTCCCTTTTTGCTTTTTCAACAGTTTTGAAATTTCTGTTGGCATTTCGGGATGAGTCCCCATTCTTGAACTCCAATAAACTAGGTTTCCATCGTAGGGTGAGGCGTTCCCTTTGACCTTCACATAGCGTCGGATTTCCGTTTCTCTATGTTCGTACAACCTTAGAGGATTATTTTCTTCTCTGGTTGTGAAAGCCCAGTTATTGCCACCTATTGTGTGAAAGTGTCTTTTAGAAATCCACTTTCTTCCTTTGTTTCGATGGCGTTTTATCCCCCATTTGATGAGTTTATGCCCTAGGATGTGGGTTAATCTTTCAAAGATTTTCTGACTAACCACTGTTGAGAAGTAATTGCACCATCCTCTTATTACAGGGTTTAACCTTTTAATGAGTTCAGCTTGGTTGATTCCCTTGCTGGTGTTTATGATGCGTTTAAGTAGGGTTTGCTGAAAAAGTAAAAAACAAAAACTCTCAAAAATCAGCCCGAATTTAAGATAAGTTTTTCTGTTGAGAAATCAGCTTTTTTATCATCTTTTCTAATCAAAGAGGGATGAATAAAGCTAAATTTAGATGTATAAAGAAATAGGGACAAAAAAAGACAGTTAACCTGTCTAAGCAGGTTAGAAAGATTGATGACTAAAAAAGTAATGGCAATGGAAGTTTCTGAAGTTTTATCAAGTTTTGTCATGATACAATCAAGACTATATCTTCTTTTTGCTTGACCAAATTTACCTTCAATTGCATTCCGAATTCCTTCATCCTCAAGAGCTTGTTTTTTAGTTTCTTTACTAATATTTTTAGGTGGTCTTCCTAGAGGAACTCCACTGATTCTAATTCCTCTTTCTTTACACCAAGCTAGATTTTTTCTAGTTCGATAAATTTTATCAACATGAACTGATTCTGGATAATATCCTGTGAATTCTTTATACTCTTCTACTTGCGCTTGTAAGTCCCCAGATTCATTAAAATTATCCCAACTTAAATGGTCTAAAAATACATAACTCTCAAAACAGCTTACTGAGATTTTTGCTCCAAATTCAACTGGTTTTCCTGCTTTTCCTCTAACGATAGGGCGGATGTGTGGTTGGGTTATACTCACAATTCTATCATCAATTCTCGATGATTTATTTTCCCACATCCACAATTGTTGACGATAAACTTCTGTCACCACTAACAACATTTTGTAGTTTCTTTTGCTGAGACTACTTAACTCTGATCCCCCCTCGATTAATTTCTCTATTTGAGATAGATTTCTTTTGATATATTGCAGTTGCTTCTTGATAGCTTCTCGTCTTTCTTTTTGAGAACAACGACGTTTTTTGGCTACTTTTAAATAATCTTTTCTCGCTCTTTTTCTATAAGTTCTTGGCTTTTTCTTCAGCTTGATTCTCAAACTTTGATAGAGACAATCTAGAATGTTTTCTGTTTTCTTTCTTGCTTGATTTAATATCCCTAAATCCTGGGGATAACTTAGATCAGCAGGTGCGCAACTTGCATCTAATATTAATTTTCCTTTATTTTTTATTTGACTCTCTTTTTCTTCTTCTTTTCTTTCACTTTTTTCTTCAATTTCCTTCTTTTTTCTCTCTCTCATCACCATTCTTTTATTAATTTTATTGATTAAATTCTTACTGATTCTTTTACGAAAATTAACGAACATTGTCGCATCAAATAGAGCTTCATTACTATAGGCTGACATCCCTAGAAAATACTGTAAATAGGGGTTTTCCTTGATTTGCTCTATGGTTTCCCTGTCGCTTGTTTTTAATTTTTCCTTAATAATTAATGCTCCTAATGCCATCCTAAATGGTTTGGCTGGCGCACCCATTTCTTCGTCAAAATTTTGGGCATATTCTTCTTCAAATTCTTCCCAGGGAATTAACTCTGCCATTATTATCCAGCGATTATCTGCTGATAATTTTCCCTCAAAAGGCAACTCAAAGTTTTCTGGGGCAATTGAAGACTCGTTCGTTTTTCGGTACATATGTTCTTGTCGGATAAGTGCAAGGGTATTTTAGCAATTTTAGCCGTTTTCTGTCCCTTTTTCTTGACTTTTTGGGAATTTAATATGGCTGTAATCCTTATATCATAAGTATTTCACAGTTATTCAGCAAACCCTAAGTACCTAGGCAAAATTAATTACATACTCGCCTCCAAAATTGTCCAGCACTTTTTTAACGTAAGCGAGGAGGCTCTTTCGGTCTTTATAGGCGCTAAATTCAATCCATTCATATTTTAAAAATCTCCATAATATTTCAATTAAATTTAAATGAGGTGAATAAGTGGGCAACCAAAATATTTTCAAGTTTTTCTTTTCCCATTCCTCAAGTTTCTCCATAAATGCCTCGCTGGTATGAATGGAAGCTTGGTCAATTATTATGACGGTTTTTTTCTGTATATTTTGGCAATATTTATCCAGAAAATTAATAACTATCTCGCTAGTAACCGTTCCGACCTGTGTCTCATAAAATAATTGATTATCTCGTTTCATTATTCCTAAAATATTTAGTCTTTTACCTTCAATTGGTGGTAACTTTATCGTGGTTTTTTCTTCTTGCCAAGCGTAAGGAATACAAGGCTTTGAATCCCATCCCATTTCATCCAAATATCCTATCTCAATCTCTCCTCTTTTTTCCTGTTTTTTTAGTTCTTCTAAAATAGGTAGTTTGACCTCAAGCTCCCACTCATCAGGGGTTTTGGCGACCCCTCTTCTCACCCTTTTCCACCTCATGTTGATTTTTTTTATGAGTCTTTTTATCGTGTCTTTGCTTACGGTTAATTTCCATTCTTCTACAATTTTTATCTGGATTTTTTTTAAGCTTTTCGGTTCTTCTTTTACCCAGTCAATAACTTGTTGACCTTGTGCTTCTGTCAATTTAGGTTTTCTCCCTCTTCCTCGACGATTATAAAAACCAATTAGTTTTCTATCTTCCCAGGCCGTCAACCAATTATAGATGGTCTTTCTCGTAACTCCAAATATTCCGCTCAATTCTTCTATCGTGGTTCCCTGAAAACTTAAGAGTATACATTTCGCTCGCTCTCTTACTTGATGATGTTTACTAGCTCGATAAATTCTCTCTAGCATTTTCTGGCTCTCGGGGTTTAGGTCTCTAATCAATCTCATTGTATTTTCCTGCTGCTTCGTTTTTTTATGTATTATACTTCTTAATTTTTTATTTGGGTAATTAATTTTGCATGACTACTTAAGTTCTCTATAGTGTCTTATTTGACTCTCTTTGTTAGGGGTTATTATTGTTTTGAAACCAAGCAGATTACCTCTGACTTTTCCCGAGGTGTATTTACCGACGGGAAATTGTCTTATATTAAACCCTAGAAAGTCGAATCCAGCTTGTTCGCTTTCATCTTCTCTCAGTGTGTGGGCTATTCTTGTTTTACTTGGTTTTAACTCAAGTCCGATGTTTTGTAACCATCCCTCTATTTCCTTTTTGATTAGGAGAATAACCCCTAGGTTTTCATGTAGTACCACAAAATCGTCTGCATATCGGATTAAGGTCACTGATTTTATTTTGTCTCTAACACTCATTTGTGTCCCGTCTTTGCGTTTCATGTCAAATGAGGGTGCTAGATTCATAACCAATTCCTCTAACCCATGAAGTGCTATATTTGCCAATAATGGCGATAACACTCCGCCTTGCGGTGTACCTTCTGAGGTTGGGAATAACTGTTTGTCGTCTATGACTCCTGCTTTTAACCATGATTTGATTTGTTTCCTCATGGTTGGGTAGGTGTTAAGTTTTTCTAACAGTTTTTGATGGTCAATGCGGTCAAAGCATTTAGCTATATCTGCATCAAGAACATACTTTGCCTTTTTGTTAATGGCTTGGAATATCCCTGCTATAGCATCGTGACAAGAGCGTCCTACTCTAAATCCATAGCTGTTAGGCTCGAATTTGGCTTCCCACTCTGGTTCTAGTACCAGTTTAGCTAGTGCTTGTAAGGCACGGTCTTTCATGGTAGGTATTCCTAAAGGTCGTTTTTCGCCGTTGGGTTTGGGAATCCATACTCGGCGTGTGGGTTTGACCTTTGTTCCCAAGTTTAGTTCAGTCATTAGGGTTAACCGTTGTTTTGGGGTTAGAGATTTAACTCCATCCACACCTGCGGTTTTCTTTCCTTGATTGTCTTGGGTTACTCTACGCACCGCTAACGCTTTAGCACTGTAGGACTTTAACAATAATTTTGGAGTCTGTGAACCTTCTTGACATCTCCACAACTAGACGCTCTGAAAATTCGTTTTTGTAACTTAAAAACCTGACGTTCAACCTTTTTCCAATTGATGTCTTGCCAAGTCTTCCATTTATCCATCTGTTGAACAGTGGTCATAACTTTTACATTACTACTTACAACTTTTCATTCCATGTAATCGTGAGTCCGTCTGCATATCCTATTCGTTACAAATAGGCGTTGGCTTTTGACTCAATCTTTCCCTACTATTACCTGCTGTATTGCAGAGTTTTCGTCTTAGCTGACTGCTCTTAGTTTTCGACCTTTACTAAAGAGTAATAATAGGGTTACTTCGTTCCTCATAACCTTTGGTTTGTTCCCTTTAGGATGTCATCTCTTTACCGAGTTTTTGGGTAACGCTTGGTATATCGATACAAATCCTTATACCACCCTATACTATTGACCTTTTGGTAAGTAGTCATGCAAAATTAATTACCTGCCCGATCGAGCTAAAACCCTTACGGGGCAATGATCGTCATGTGTAAATAATTTTGCCTAGGTACTTACTGGCAGTGTGTCAGCCTTATTTCACTGCTTCGCCGTAACGGTAATTCGGACGATGACTTAACTTTCGTTATCCATAGGAACTTGCTTACGGTTGACTTATTTAGGCTATAAGTCGCTTTTTCCGCTCGATTCCCTGCTTTACGGATTGATGGCTAGTCGCTACCGTAAGGGCGTTTGCTTTCATTCCTGCGTCTGGAAGGTAAGACTTGGGGTTTCTAGGATACTAGCCCTCACTTACAAGGTTATGAAGTTGTCATCTGCTGAGGATTAAAGTGCGTACTCAACCCAGTTAGGGTTACTCAACAGAGGCCAGTCATCCCCCTATTTCTAGGTTTCGACTGAACGAATCGCACTTCTTAGCGGCGTTGATGTCCCTATCGTGGTTTTCGACCCATTTAGGGCATTGCCAGCTACGAATATCTAAGCTCAAACTATCAACACGGTTTAAGCAGTTACTACAGGTCTTGGAACTAGGAAAGAATCTATCTACTTCGATGTAGGTTTTTCCATCCCATTCAGCCTTGTACTTCAACATAGTGCAGAATTGCCCCCAACCAGCATCACTGAGTGACTTTGCTAGTTTTGGGTTTTTGACCATGTTTCTAACTGCCAGATTTTCTACCACTATGACTTGGTTTTCGTCAACTAATTTACGACTTAGCTTATGTAGAAAATCTTCACGACAACGAACAATTTTAGAGTGAACTTTAGCAACTTTAATTCTAGCTTTATTTCGGTTGTTAGAGCCTTTTTGTTTGCGGCTTAGTTTCTTTTGTCTCCTCGCTAATCTTTGTTCGTACTTACGATAGTATTTAGGATTCCCGTGTTTAGTCCCATCTGATGTAATAGCAAAATGGGTTAGTCCAACGTCTATCCCAACAGCTTTTCCTTCTGATGATTTTTGGGGTAAATCCTGACCATCATCATAAAGACAAGATGCGAAATATTCTCCCGATGGATTAACTGAAACCGTAACAGACTTTAAGGTTCCCTCTGGTTGCCGTGAGACTTGGCAATGAACTTCACCAATTTTAGGCAATACCAGAACATCATCTTTTAACTTACAGTGCTGAGGAAATCTAATCGACTGTTTATTTTGCTTTTTCTTGGCTCTTCGGGAATTGTTATGCAAATAATTAACTTAAAATAAAATTCGATGAGAGCGCCTACGCTCAAAAGTAGCTGAAATCCATACAGGGAAGGACTTAAGGCACAAACAGGTTAATACCAAAAGATAGACAATTGAGTTAAGATTTGATATAATAGCCAAAAACGAGATTATTTTACTTATGATACTTGACAAATTTTTGAACCTAAAAGGAACCTGTATTCAAGGCTATCTACACCTAGAAAATATCGGTATAGTTTGCCGAATCGAATCGAAAAATCAAAAAGCAACCTGTCCTCGTTGTGGGTTAGAGAGCGATAAACTCCACCAAAATCATCGACATTTAGTCAAAGATTTACCAATCTCAGGACAACCAGTGTACCTACAGGTTAATCGTCGTCAATTTAAGTGCGATAATTGTCAGAAACCCTTTAGCGAAGAGTTAGATTTTGTCGCCAAGAAACGAACCTATACGAAAAGACTAGCCGAGAATATACTCGAACAATTAAAAGAAGGAGATATTTTAAATGTTAGTCGAAGAAATGACGTAACGGAAGAAGAGATTCAAAGAATGATAGAGGACATAGCTGAAGAAATTACAGAGACAGACCTATCGAAATTAAAAAGACTAGGAATTGACGAAATCGCTCTAGTCAAAGGACAAAAAAATTACTGTGCGGTTTTAGTAAATTTAGATACGGGAAAACTAATAGCTATTCTAGAGAAGCGAACACAAGAAGAATTGAGGGAAACGCTTACAGGGTGGGGAAAAGAGGTGTTAGAGCAAATTGAAGAAGTCAGCATAGACCTTTGGTTGCCCTATAAAAATTTGGTGAAAGAATTGATGCCATCGGCCGAGGTAGTCGCCGATAGATTCCATGTAATGAAACAAATTAATCAAGAGTTAGACGAACAAAGAAAAGCAGAAAAAAGAGCCGTAGAAGCGCAGAAAAATAAAAAACAGAAAGCGGAAAAAGAAGCGAAGCTAGAAGTTTTAAAGCGAAGTAAATATAGCTTGTTAAAAAATGAAAAAGATTTAACGGAAACTCAAAAAATCAAACTAGAAGCTATCAAAGAAAATTTCCCAAATTTGAAAAAGATGCACGAGTTAAAGGAAGAATTTAGAAAGATTTATGAAACCTCAGAGAATCCGACAGAAGGACTGCTATCCATCTCGGAATGGTTGGCAAAATCCTCCAGTGTTTTTACCAAGAGTTGTCAAACAATCCGAAACTGGTTTGGAGAAATAATTAGTTATTTCGAGCGAAGGACAACGAATGGGGTGGTCGAGGGAATCAACAATAAACTTAAACTAATAAAACGGAGAGGCTATGGCTTTAGAAACTTTCGGAATTTTTGGGTTAGAAGTATGTTATCTTGGCATCTTGTATGTTGATTTAGCATAAAGGGTAACGAAGAGCCTTTTTCTTGAAGTTAGGATATTTAGCTCTACCTTCAAAAAAGTTAAGGAAAGCACTAGAAAGATTTAAAGCGGCTTGCTGTAATACCTGCGATGGTACTTCGCTTAACCACTCATACTCTTTTTTTAAGGAAGGCAGCAGCTTAATTATTTCGTTTCTGCTTAATCCTTTTCCAGTTTGCTTGTAAGTTTCGGATGTTAAGTTGAGAGCGTAATTGTAAAACCATCTAGCACAGCCAAACGACTTGGCAAGCAAAACGGATTGCTCACTGGTCGGTTGCCCTAAGCCAGATATGTCACCATTCTGGCTCGGCTTCAAAACGGTGCGTGAGACTTTCACCTCACACCGCTCCTCTCTCCAATGGCTCTTTGTCATGAGTACCAGTTTTATCTAATGCAGTTTTAGAATCGTGGCAATGTCGATGGAGTAACTGTTTATTATCTCGATTGTTTTTACCCCCTTTTGATTTAGGGATAATGTGGTCGGTTTCGAGTATGTCTCCATCTTGGAAATATAGTCCACAATATGCACAGCGTCCTTGCTGTCTTTTGAGTAATACAGCTTTTTCTGGTGGCATTTCTGGGTGTTTACCCATTCGACTACTCCAATATATTAAATCCCCATCATAGGGACTTTTATCCCCTTTCACCTTGACGTATCTTACGATTTTTGTATCTAGGTGTCTTGCCAGTTTGAAGGGGTTTTTACCTTCTCTTGTGCTGAATACCCAATTATCTTTTCCCTCAGTATGCCAATATTTACGCATTATCCAAGTTTTGTTTTTCATTGGGTGTCGTCTGTATGCCCATCTTTTGAGTTTTTCAAAGAAGTGGTAATCACAATCTGTGAATGTTTTTGAGCTTACTACTGATGAATAGTAATTGCTCCATCCTCTAATGATTGGATTGAGTCGTTTGATTAAGGCATCCTGTGGGGATGACTTCTGACTATTTACTACTTCTCCCAATTTCTTTAGATGGGACTTGACTTTTTCAGCACTAGGCTTGATTAGGTTTTTAAAACCTAGTTTGACTCCTTTACTACTTTTTGCCCCGTGATGTTTTCCGACTTGGTGTTGCCTGATGTTGAATCCGAGAAAATCAAGTCCAACGTAATCATCATAAGTTTCAAGAGTATGGGATATTCTTGTTTTACTAGGCTTCAGTTCTAGCCCCATTTCTGCTAACCATTGTTCAATGATTTCCTGACATTCCTTTATTACCTTTAAATCTTCGGCTCTTCTCGACTTTGTGTGATAATTTTTGCTTATGGAACCCTGAAGTGCTTATTGGGCAAAACTTTTAGGACTATTTTGCGGATATTCTATCGGTATAGACCTCGTTTCCACACAGAAACCAGAAGAGCCAATCTTCGTGCAGGATAACAAAATCATCTGCATATCTGATTAGGGTTAAGGCTTGTTCATTTTTGGATTTATTGCCTTTCAGAGTTCTTGCATATTGCTTAACTCTTTCTTCCATGCCGTGTAAGGCTATGTTAGCTAGTAAGTACCTAGGCAAAATTATTTACACATGACGATCATTGCCCCGTAAGGGTTTTAGCTCGATCGGGCAGGTAATTAATTTTGCATGACTACTTAAAGCCCACATTCCGCACCCTCAACTGTCACATAAGCTGTCCCCCTCCAGAGACTTGAGTAAAAATACTTATCTGGTGAAGGTTTTCTCGGTGGCCGTTAGGGGGATATTGAGACCCCTAATTATGAAAAAATAGGAATTGTTGGAAAACTTAGGCAGTGGGCTGTTCGACCATGAATCAATCAACAGAAATTGAAGTCAAAAATCTAGACCATCTGGGATTAGTAGCCGGAATTATCGATGAAATAGGAATCGTTGAAATTATCAACGAACAAGTCTCAATTGAGCGAGGAGAAATTGTCACAGCGGGGCAAGTCGTGAAAGCAATTATCCTGAACGGATTGGGATTTGTCTCCCGGGCCTTGTATTTATTTCCTCAATTTTTTGAAGATAAAGCAACCGAACATCTGCTGGGAGAAGGCATCGAAGCAAAACACCTGAATGATGATAAAATTGGTCGAGTGATGGACAAACTTTATCAACTGGATGTTTCGGGGATTTTCCTACTCATTAGTTTAGCAGCCGTGAAAAAATTTGGTGTAGCAACCGAGAACTCCCATTTAGATTCGACTTCTCTATCAGTAGAAGGAGAATATAACAAGGAATACCCAACAGTAGAAATCCTGAAATCAGGAGCAGTGGGAGAAGAAATTGAAACCAGACAACAGCCAATAAAAATTACCCACGGATACTCCCGCGACCGACGACCTGACTTAAAACAATTTATGATTGACTTAATCGTAAGTGGGGATGGAGATGTACCTTTATTGCTGAAAGTAGGGGACGGAAATGAAGCAGACAAAGCGGTTTTTGGTCAAATCGCCCGAGAATTTCAAAAACAAGTTGACTTTGACAGTTTAATAGTCGGCGATAGCGCCCTCTATAGCAAAGAGAATTTAAAACTAATGAAAGAAATGCGTTGGTTGTCTCGAGTCCCCTTCAGCATTAAAGAGGCTCAAGAGTTAGTCGATAGCATCTCAGAAAAAGAGTTAACCGATGCAGAAATACCGGGTTATTCCTGGCGGGAAACAAGCTCTAACTATGGGGGAATAGAACAAAGATGGTTGCTAGTTGAAAGTCAAGCTAGACAAGAATCAGACTTGAAAAAATTAGAGAAAAAAATCGAGCAGGAAAAGAATTCTGCCCAAGAAAAAATCCGGCAACTATCCCGAAGAGAATTTGAGAATAGAGCGGTGGCGTTGGCGATAGCCAAAGGATTATCTGACTCCTTAAAATATCATCAGTTAACGGAGATTAAAGTCAATCTCATTCCGCCTGAGACGAGAGCAGTCAAAACTCAAATCAAAAGACGATTTACCCTCTCAAAGCTATCAAGTTCAAGCCGAATTAGAGTTGAATTTGCCAGCGATTGAGAGGCTAAAGAAACGAGCAGGACGATTCATTTTAGCAACTAACGATTTGGAGAAAAAACGATTAAGCAGTGAGGATATACTCAAAAAATATAAGGGGCAACAAGCTCCAGAAAGAGGATTTTCTTTTCTCAAAGACCCCGGCTTTTTTGCCCACAGTGTCTTTCTCAAATCTCCCCATAGAATCGAGGTCATGGCCCTGCTCACGTTGCTCGTGCCTGTTGGTTTATACTATTGGCCAAAGACAACTTCGCCTGAATTTAAAACAGCAGGAGACGGGACTGAAAAATCAGTTGGGTAAGTTAACTGACCGACCAACATTACGCTGGATATTTCAGAACTTTCAAGGGATTCATCTCCTACGTATTCAAGACAATCAAAAGATTAGCAACTTAACGGATGAGAGGCGCAACATTTTGAGATTTTTTCCCAAACCTTGCCAGGAATATTATCTCTTATCTTGACCAGATGGATTGACTTCCAGGGGTGACAAAACAAAGCGAGCAACTGGAACATCGGCTCTTCTGGTTTCTGTGTGGAAACGAGGTCTATACTGATAGTTTCTTCGACAAAATAGTCCTAAAAGTGTTGCCCGATAAGCATTTCACGATTCCATAAGCAAAAATTATCACACAAAGTCGAGAAGAGCCGAACATCTCCCCCTAGATGTTAAGTCTGATTGCCTAGTCATTCTCAATAAGCACTGTTTATTGCGAATGACTGGGGGAACCCTGGAATTTTCGGCTTAGTTGCCGGCAGCTTGCCGCCAACTCACTCCTCTAGATAAGTATTTTGACTCAGGCATCTTCCTCTTTTGAGACGTTGTGACACTTAGGGTGCGGAATGTGGGAAGTAGTCATGCAAAATTAATTACCTGCCCGATCGAGCTAAAACCCTTACGGGGCAATGATCGTCATGTGTAAATAATTTTGCCTAGGTACTTAATGAAAAAGTTATGAACACGGCAACAAAACCGATGTATGAATGGAAGGACATCAACTGGCGAAAAGCTGAAAGATGTGTTTTTAAGTTATCAAAAAGAATATTCAAAGCCAGTCAACGGGGTGATGTCAAATTAGTCCACAAATTACAAAGGCTACTCCTAAAAAGCTGGTACGCCAAACTGATAGCCGTCAGACGGGTTAGCCAAGATAATCAAGGCAAGAAAACCGCCGGGGTAGATGGGATAAAATCCTTAACACCCAAACAAAGAATGGCACTTGTCAATCATCTAAAACTTGGCAATAAATCAAAACCAACTCGTAGAGTATGGATACCAAAACCCAATACGGATGAAAAGCGACCTCTAGGGATTCCCACCATGTACGAACGGGCATTACAAGCCTTAGTAAAACTGGCATTAGAACCCGAATGGGAAGCAAAATTTGAACCTAACAGTTATGGATTTAGACCAGCACGTTCAGCCCATGACGCAATCGGAGCAATCTACATAAGCATCAACAAAAAGCCCAAATATGTGCTAGATGCGGACATAAGTAAATGCGGCTCTTCGTTACCCTTTATGCTAAATCAACATACAAGATGCCAAGATAACATACTTCTAACCCAAAAATTACGAAAGTTTCTCAAGCCATAGGCTCTCCGTTTTATTAGTTTCAGTTTATTGTTGATTCCCTCGACCACCCCATTCGTTGTCCTTCGCTCGAAATAACTAATTATTTCTCCAAACCAGTTTCGGATTGTTTGACAACTCTTGGTAAAAACACTGGCGGATTTTGCCAACCATTCCGAGATGGATAGCATTCCCTCTGTCGAATTCTCTGAGGTTTCATAAATCTTTCTAAATTCTTCCTTTAACTCGTGCATCTTTTTCAAATTTGGGAATTTTTCTTTGATAGCTTCTAGTTTGATTTTTTGAGTTTCCGTTAAATCTTCTTCATTTTTTAACAGACTATATTTACTTCGCTTTAAAACTTCTAGCTTCGCTTCTTTTTCCGCTTTCTGTTTTTTATTTTTCTGCGCTTCTACCGCTCTTTTTTCTGCTTTTCTCTGTTCGTCTAACTCTTGATTAATTTGTTTCATTACATGGAATCTATCGGCGACTACCTCGGCCGATGGCATCAATTCTTTCACTAAATTTTTATAGGGCAACCAAAGGTCTATGCTGACTTCTTCAATTTGCTCTAACACCTCTTTTCCCCACCCTGTAAGCGTTTCCCTCAATTCTTCTTGTGTTCGCTTCTCTAGAATAGCTATTAGTTTTCCCGTATCTAAATTTACTAAAACTGCACAGTAATTTTTTTGTCCTTTGACTAGAGCGATTTCGTCAATTCCTAGTCTTTTTAATTTCGATAGGTCTGTCTCTGTAATTTCTTCAGCTATGTCCTCTATCATTCTTTGAATCTCTTCTTCCGTTACGTCATTTCTTCGGCTAAAATTTAAAATATCTCCTGATTTTAATTGTTCGAGTATATTCTCGGCTAGTCTTTTCGTATAGGTTCGTTTCTTGGCGACAAAATCTAACTCTTCGCTAAAGGGTTTCTGACAATTACCGCACTTAAATTGACGACGATTAACTTGTAGGTACACTGGTTGACCTGAGAGCGGTAAATCTTTGACTAAATGTCGATGATTTTGGTGTAGTTTATCGCTCTCTAACCCACAACGAGGACAGACTGCTTTTTTATTTTTCGATTCGATTTGGAAAACTATACCGATATTTTCTAGGTGTCGATAGCCTTGAATACAGGTTCCTTGTAGGTTCAAAAATTTGTCAAGTATCATAAGTAAAATAATCTCGTTTTTGGCTATTATATCAAATCTTAACTCAATTGTCTATCTTTTGGTATTAACCTGTTTGTGCCGTAAGTGTCTCCCTGTATGGATGTCAGCTATTTTTGAGACTAGGTACTCTCATCGAATTTTATTTTAAGTTAATTATTTGCATAACAATTCCCGAAGAGCCGTAAATGCTTTGATCAAATAAACCACCAGAAACTACTGACAAAACTTCAAACTTACCCCAAGCTAAGACAACAAATCAAAGCATGGCTAAAGAGTGGAGTCATGGATGGAAAAAACCTATTCCCTACCAATGAAGGCACACCACAGGGAGGTGTAATCGGGAGCATCTCACTTACGCGATGAGTAATTATACTTAGCCTAAAAGCCACTCTTAATCGTGTCTTGGAACGAAATAGAGGCTTTTAACCCACATTCCGCACCCTAAGTGTCACAACGTCTCAAAAGAGGAAGATGCCTGAGTCAAAATACTTATCTAGAGGAGTGAGTTGGCGGCAAGCTGCCGGCAACTAAGCCGAAAATTCCAGGGTTCCCCCAGTCATTCGCAATAAACAGTGCTTATTGAGAATGACTAGGCAATCAGACTTAACATCTAGGGGGAGATGTTCCAGTTGCTCGCTTTGTTTTGTCACCCCTGGAAGTCAATCCATCTGGTCAAGATAAGAGATAATATTCCTGGCAAGGTTTGGGAAAAAATCTCAAAATGTTGCGCCTCTCATCCGTTAAGTTGCTAATCTTTTGATTGTCTTGAATACGTAGGAGATGAATCCCTTGAAAGTTCTGAAATATCCAGCGTAATGTTGGTCGGTCAGTTAACTTACCCAACTGATTTTTCAGTCCCGTCTCCTGCTGTTTTAAATTCAGGCGAAGTTGTCTTTGGCCAATAGTATAAACCAACAGGCACGAGCAACGTGAGCAGGGCCATGACCTCGATTCTATGGGGAGATTTGAGAAAGACACTGTGGGCAAAAAAGCCGGGGTCTTTGAGAAAAGAAAATCCTCTTTCTGGAGCTTGTTGCCCCTTATATTTTTTGAGTATATCCTCACTGCTTAATCGTTTTTTCTCCAAATCGTTAGTTGCTAAAATGAATCGTCCTGCTCGTTTCTTTAGCCTCTCAATCGCTGGCAAATTCAACTCTAATTCGGCTTGAACTTGATAGCTTTGAGAGGGTAAATCGTCTTTTGATTTGAGTTTTGACTGCTCTCGTCTCAGGCGGAATGAGATTGACTTTAATCTCCGTTAACTGATGATATTTTAAGGAGTCAGATAATCCTTTGGCTATCGCCAACGCCACCGCTCTATTCTCAAATTCTCTTCGGGATAGTTGCCGGATTTTTTCTTGGGCAGAATTCTTTTCCTGCTCGATTTTTTTCTCTAATTTTTTCAAGTCTGATTCTTGTCTAGCTTGACTTTCAACTAGCAACCATCTTTGTTCTATTCCCCCATAGTTAGAGCTTGTTTCCCGCCAGGAATAACCCGGTATTTCTGCATCGGTTAACTCTTTTTCTGAGATGCTATCGACTAACTCTTGAGCCTCTTTAATGCTGAAGGGGACTCGAGACAACCAACGCATTTCTTTCATTAGTTTTAAATTCTCTTTGCTATAGAGGGCGCTATCGCCGACTATTAAACTGTCAAAGTCAACTTGTTTTTGAAATTCTCGGGCGATTTGACCAAAAACCGCTTTGTCTGCTTCATTTCCGTCCCCTACTTTCAGCAATAAAGGTACATCTCCATCCCCACTTACGATTAAGTCAATCATAAATTGTTTTAAGTCAGGTCGTCGGTCGCGGGAGTATCCGTGGGTAATTTTTATTGGCTGTTGTCTGGTTTCAATTTCTTCTCCCACTGCTCCTGATTTCAGGATTTCTACTGTTGGGTATTCCTTGTTATATTCTCCTTCTACTGATAGAGAAGTCGAATCTAAATGGGAGTTCTCGGTTGCTACACCAAATTTTTTCACGGCTGCTAAACTAATGAGTAGGAAAATCCCCGAAACATCCAGTTGATAAAGTTTGTCCATCACTCGACCAATTTTATCATCATTCAGGTGTTTTGCTTCGATGCCTTCTCCCAGCAGATGTTCGGTTGCTTTATCTTCAAAAAATTGAGGAAATAAATACAAGGCCCGGGAGACAAATCCCAATCCGTTCAGGATAATTGCTTTCACGACTTGCCCCGCTGTGACAATTTCTCCTCGCTCAATTGAGACTTGTTCGTTGATAATTTCAACGATTCCTATTTCATCGATAATTCCGGCTACTAATCCCAGATGGTCTAGATTTTTGACTTCAATTTCTGTTGATTGATTCATGGTCGAACAGCCCACTGCCTAAGTTTTCCAACAATTCCTATTTTTTCATAATTAGGGGTCTCAATATCCCCCTAACGGCCACCGAGAAAACCTTCACCAGATAAGTATTTTTACTCAAGTCTCTGGAGGGGGACAGCTTATGTGACAGTTGAGGGTGCGGAATGTGGGCTACTTACTACTTAAGACCATTCATTCCATTGAACAGTGTGTACGTCAGCATATCCTTATCTATTACAGATAGGCGTTGGCTTCTTACACAATCCTTTCCTATATGGGGACTTCCAGAGAATAAAATACCCAACAAAAAAATAGAAAAGTGTTTTTTTGAAAAAGTAATTATTTTTGTCTAGGAAAACAAAGAGTCTCCCATTACAACCTATTTTTCCGAAAAAAAATAGCAGCATAAACTTTTATACTTCCGAGCTTTTTCGAGTATAACAAGGACAAGTTAAAGAATCAAATACAGTTTTTAGCTAACCATCTTAGTTAACTACAAACTAGGTCTTATCATAATAAATATCAATAAACCATTGCCCCAAATCGGGAAAGTCTTGATTCGTTGATTCTGTGAGACGTTCGATTTTTTCTTCGATTTTTTCCCTGGCTTTTTTAGTAAGCTTTACTCCTTTTTCGTAAGTTTCAGTAATCAACTTAACAATCGGGTGTTTTCCTTTCCAAGTCATAGTTTGGGCGAATTTCAAAGCGGTTTCGATTTCATCTAAAATACTCCCATTCCAATGGTTTTCTAACACAGCCCAGGTTCGTTCAATAGGATTATATTTACGGCTCTTCGTTACTTGTTATGGTTCGATAGGGGGGCATAAATCGACTAAATCCTTATCTGGCAAGAGACTTAATTGATTAGTTCGCTCTAGATAAAAAACAATTGACAAAAATCGCTAAATGCCTTTCTCTATAAGGGTTCCATCCCTTATAACCCCCATCCATTGCATAACACAAACCGAAGAGCCATATTTACTATGGTAGGGGGGATAGTAAGCTAAACGTATATTAACTTGATATTTTTGGGAAAACTCAACTATACGTTTCATAAACTGAGTTCGTCTCGAATTATTTTCTGAGCCATTATCTTGATTAATTATCAAAGTTTTAATTTTCTCAAAACGAGATTTTTCAGATTCCCAGAAATCCTCTAATATATCAACAATAAAGTCACTGGTGACTGTGGAGGTAGTGAAATACAAAAACAACTCATCAAATTCTGGAATAAATATTCCGTAAGGGGTTAGGGTTGTTTTCGGATTAAAATCATGATCGTTTGTTTCGACAGTTATTCTATTTTTACCTCCTCGATCAAACAGTCCAATATTAACACGGGCTTTGGCATCTAAACTAAGACGTAACATCGTAGGGTCTTCATCCGCTTCCCGATTAATGTTAGCTAATTCCTCAAAGATTGCCTCGGTTTCTGGAATTTTTTTTGAGGTAAAACTTTAGCGATTCTTTTCAGACGATAACCTAAGTTATTTAATTTAACCCGAATAGTTTCCTCGCTCGGTAAATCCTCATCACTGTACCCATATTTAGAGATTAATTGCTTTCGGACTTCGGCCGCACTCAGTCTCACATAAAGCCTTTGGCTTTTAAAACTTGGGTCAGTTTGGCTTTGAGAATCCACTAAATTTTTGATGTTTTCCAATAGAAAAGGTAAATGTTCTTCTGCTTTTTTCCGCCCCTTAGCTGAATGATTATCAACACAAATAATGCCTCTTTTTAGTTCTTTAATTCCTTGACGAATAGTAGTTCGATTCCAGCCTAACTCCTGTGCAGCAAGGGTTTGTCCCCCATAGCCTAATTCTAAGACTGTTTGCGCCATGAATCTTCTTTTAGCTGCACCTTTTAATTGAAGTGCAGTTTCACTGAGCAATTTCTTGAGGGAATCAGTTAATTCCATATATTCTTAAAAAGAAAAACTTGATTAATAATGTACAGGATTAATTCTACTACAAAATTGGAAGGAGGGGGCAACCATCGATCCCTACCTCCCACACTCCGAGAATGATTATTATTCTTGAGGATGAATAGTTTATTTTTTGGAAGTCCCATGAGTCTTACGCTGGTTACTACTTAGATTTCGACCTATCTAAGAGATTCATAAGGATTACTTCGTTCCCAACAACCGTATTCCTAACTTTAGTGTCTTCCTCTATACCGAAGCTGTGTAGATGATTCTGGTTGAACTCTATCTTTTCCCAGTACGTTAGCTTGTTAACATTTTGTTGCCAGCCAATAATCTGTGTAGGCTAGGTTTCAGTGACGATACTTCTGACGGAAGTTCTTATTCATACACATAGTTAGATGCTAGACAGGTTTTGATGTCAGATTCATCTTTACTGCCATTTAACCCCGCTTTTCCCCTTTTGATGACCGTTCTCCACAGGAAGGGGTTATGCTGTCACTCCATCATCTGGAGGGAAGGACTTTCACCTTCACGGTTATTGAGTTATCAAGGTTCTCAACCTTGTCCTACCCACGTCTGTTAGACTTTTGGTAGGAACGAGTCGCACGATAGATTCTGTACTTGAACGCTTTTAGCATTTTGCTTACCAAACTACATTTACTATGGTAAGCTATGTGAGCAACAATGTCAAGCCGTCCTTCGCTACGCCAGCAATTCCAAATTCAAACGGTAGTGTAGGATACAGAATTGATTTCGCTTCTGTCCCTCAAAATAGAGTGAACGAGTTGCCCATTGGGTTTTGCAGGAATGGAAGTCCAAGATTTGAGTTTTATAGGGATGCTGAGCTACTTCCACAGGGCTATCGCTGGCATGGTTGACCCGCGCAGTGCTAGCAATGCTACTCGCTACAGTCTAAAAGACGCGGTCTTGGGGGCATTTGCTAGCTTCTTTATGCAAAATGAATCCTTTCTAGAATATCAGCGTCAATTGAATAGTCGTTGTGGACGAGATAATGCTCAAAGTCTGTTTGGTCTGGTTAATATCCCGACCATAGAACAGATAAAGAATATTCTCGATAGAATAGCCGCAAAGCCTCTTTTTTCACCGTTCAAATGGATTTATCAAGGTCTGAGAGAACAAGGCTATTTGAGGCTGTTTACAGCCTTGGATGGCAACTTACTCGTCGCCCTAGATGGGACTCAGTACTATGATTCAGAGAAAATTAGTTGTCCTTGTTGCTCAACCCGCACCTCGAAACAGGGGAAGGTAACTTATCACCATCAAGCTATTTTGCCTGTAATTGTCTCTCCTGACCAAAAATCGGTCATTTCCTTGCCACCAGAATTTATCACTCCTCAAGATGGCAGTGAGAAACAAGACTGTGAGCAAAACGCGGCAAAACGCTGGATAGCGAGCCATGCGTCCTGGTTTGAAGGCCAGCCCATCACCCTCTTAGGCGACGACCTCTATAGTCGCCAACCGATGGCTGAATATTGTTTGGAACACCATTTCAACTTTATCTTTGTCTGTTTACCGTCCTCCCATCCGACTCTCTATGAGTGGGTTTCTTTCCTGGAGGCTAATCAAGAAGTCAAAACCACTCAACAGCGACGTTGGAATGGGCGATACTTTGAAATTTGGGACTATCGTTATCTCAATCAAGTCCCCCTGCGCGAACAACAACCCGCCTTACTGGTCAATTGGTGTGAGGTGACCGTTAAGCGCGAGTCGGATGGTCAACTTCTCTATCGCAATAGCTGGATTACTAACCACGACCTGACTCCCCAACGGGTCATTCTGGTCTGCGCTGCTGGACGGAGCCGTTGGCGAACCGAAAATGAGAATCACAATGTGCTCAAAACTCGGGGCTATCATTTGGAGCATAATTTTGGACATGGTCAGCAACATTTGTCCTCTTTTCTGTTGACCCTCAATCTCCTGGCTTTCTTATTTCATACTGTTCTGCATCTAGTCGATGAACGCTATCAACGGGCTCGGATGCAAAGGGGGACTCGCAGAGGCTTTTTTAACGATGTTCTTTGCTTAACCAAGTATCTGCTGTTTGAAGGCTGGCACCACCTTTTAGACTTTATGCTCGATGAGGCCATCCCTGTTACTCGCGTTAATTCTTCTTGATTTTGGATGGGGAGCTACAGGGCAAAAGCGTTTTGTATTCTGTATTCCTTGCTACATTCTGAATTTGGAATTGCTGTCGCTACGCTAAAGGACGGGGTTTTAGACCCAAATTTTCGATAAAATCCCAAAAAAAGCCCCCAATCCCTTGGAGGCTTTTTCAAAGAAAAATAACTGTCATTAACCTTCTGCTAATTTCAGATCCCGCAGGGTGCTAATATCCACTTGAATCGATGGCCCCATGGAGGAAGAAACATAAACTGTACGCCAGTAACGACCTTTGGCTCCGGAAGGACGGTTTCTGTCCACCGTTTCCTGTAAAGCTTTCAAATTGATTAACAAATCCTCGGCGCTAAAAGAAGCTTTGCCAAATTGAACGTGAACGATCCCGGTGCGATCGGCCCGGAATTCCAATTTACCCGCTTTAAACTCAGAGATTGCTCCCGTTAAATCCGTGGTTACGGTTCCCCCTTTCGGTGAAGGCATTAAACCCCGTGGACCGAGTTGACGACCTAATTTAGCCACTTTCGGCATCATATCGGGGGTGGCGATTAACACCTCGAAATCCATCATCCCCTTGGCGATTTCTTCGATTAATTCTTCTGAACCAACGATATCGGCCCCGGCGTTGTTCGCTTCCTGCACCTGTTCCCCGCGAGTAATCACCGCTACTCGCACCGTGCGTCCGGTTCCTTTGGGTAAACTTACCGTTGTCCGCAGTTGTTGGTCGGTATATTTAGGATCGATACCTAAACGAATATGAGCTTCGGCGGTTTCGTCGAATTTCGCCGTCGCTAATTCCTTTAATAATGTCAGTGCCTCTAATGGCTCGTAGGCTTTATTTTCTACCTTAGCCTGGGCATCTCGCAAACGTCGTGAAACTTTTTTTACCATCTGATTTGTTGCTCCTTGGGTAATAACGAAGCTTAACTTCTCCCCGAAATAAGATTTAGTCTGAGATCTTGACACCCATATTTCTGGCCGTTCCCGCCACAATATTCATGGCCGCTTCGATGTCGTTAGCGTTAAGATCGGGCAGTTTAGTTTGGGCGATTTCCCGTAATTGGTCGCGGGTAATGGTGGCGACAAATTTCTTGTTAGGTTCGTTGGAACCTCTTTCCACACCGGCCGCTTTGCGGATGAGAACGGAAGCGGGGGGAGTTTTGAGGACAAAGGTAAAACTACGATCCTCAAAAACGGAGATTTCCACAGGGATGATCATCCCAGCCTGATCGGCGGTTTTAGCGTTGTAATCTTTACAAAACGCCATAATATTCACCCCGTGTTGACCCAAAGCAGGACCGACCGGAGGAGCAGGGTTAGCCTTACCAGCAGGTAAAGCTAGTTTAATAATTGCGACGACTTTTTTAGCCATGATTTAGTTTTGTTTTTCGACTTGATTAAATTCCAATTCGACCGGGGTATCCCGACCAAAAATGGAGAGCAGGGCCTTGAGTTTGCCGCGCTCGGGACTAACTTCGATCACTTCCCCTTCAAAGTCCTTAAATGGACCGGATAGAACCAAGATTTGATCGCCAACTTCCATATTGATTTTGACGACGGGTTCTTGAATCTGAGCTTGTTTGAAGATGCGATCGACTTCTGACATACTCAAGGGTAGCGGGGTGACGTGACCGCGGCCGCGTCCATAGTGGCGTTTTTGTTCGGCCCCGACAAAGTTGATCACGTGGGGGGTGTTTTTCACCACCTGCCAAGCGTCATCATCCATGATCATTCTGATCAGGACATAACCGGGGAAGACTTTTTCCTCACCGTGTTGCCGTGAACCATCCTTGCGGACTTTGACGGTGGCCGCTTGGGGAATCTGGACTTGTAGAATGCGATCAGCCACATCGAGGGTGTGGATGCGCTGTTCCAAATTGGCTTTGACCCGTTTCTCACAACCGGAAGCCACCTGCACGGCATACCAACGGGGTTTTTTCGGTAGGCCGCTGAGATTGACTTCTTCGGGAAACTGCTCTTCTTCTAGATTCATGGGAACACCTTCCCCGCACCCCAGGCAAAAAATTTATCAATCAGATAGATGAGAGTGGCTACCAAAGTGACCATTAACATCACGGCCGCCGATTCACTCAAAAGTTGCTGACGGGAAGGCCAGACGACTTTGGCGAGTTCTTCTTTGGTTTCATTGACGAATTCCTTGACCTGAAAGGAGCTTCCCTCTTTCTTGTCGCTCGTGTCTTTTTCTAGGGTTTCTTTTTTGGCCACGATCGCTACTCCTTAAAATGATACTCAAGCTATCCTTAACTTATCATTTTCACCGGACAACCCACACTAACCCCCAGACATTTAGATTATGTCCTTTGCAGTTATCGGCTTGGTGATTACCAAACGCGCCCTGGAGGACTTGAACCCCCGACATCAGGTTTTGGAGACCTGCGTTCTACCAACTGAACTAAGAGCGCCCATTCGCTAAACGATTTGGCTTTTTTAAGGCCTTTATTTATTATAGCGTAGTTGTTGGCGATTGTGCAACTTTCTTGGTTAGGCTGTCGCCGGAAATTTTTTAGAGAGGGCGATCGAAACGTTCTTGTACCCTGGTGGCTTTGCCAACCCGATCGCGCAGATAGTAGAGTTTCGCCCGGCGTACTTTACCACGACGGATGATCTTGATACTGGCAACCCGCGGCGAGTGGAGCAGGAAGACTCTTTCTACCCCCACACCCTGGAAGACTTTGCGTACTGTAATCGTTTCGTTGATACCGCCATGGCGTTTGGCGATGACAATACCCTCGTAGGGCTGAATCCGCTCTTTATCTCCTTCGACGATTCGCACCCCTACCCGGATCGTGTCACCGACATGGATAATGGGCAGATCGCTCTTGAGATACTCGGCTTCGATTGATTTGATAATCTCTTCCGTTTTCATCGGCTTCCGTAAAACTGACAATTCTCTATCATACCATATTTTTTGAGTAAAAAGCAATAGCTATTAGCTTTCCTAACACTGAGCGTTGCTGACTTGCCGATGCTGTCACCAGATGTCAGGCTGATTGTCCCGGATTACGGTCATTATCAACTGCGAAGGCTCTTGCCATTAACTGCCACTCTAGAGACGGTAATAAGTACATCTCTAGAGAATTTCTCTAATCCCTAATTAACTTCTCGAACCGCGATAAATGCGATCGGCTTGGGAGGGTTCTAAATAAGTATAGCCCGGTTTTTGGGTCGAGGAGCCATTCTTTTTGGCCACAGTATTAACCGCAGGAGTCGCTTTTTTTGCTTCGGCATGAGTCCTGATATAATCCTCAGAAATCTTGAAGGGATGACTATTGGGAAGGTGACGACTGGGGGGTAAATTGTCTTCTGGTTCGGGATGGGTAATTTTACTATGGGGAGCAACAAAATCGTGTAGGATGGGATCGTAGGCTAAAATTTCGCCGGTTTCAATCCGAAAAATCCAACCGTGTAGAGATAATTTACCCTGATGTAATCGGGAACGAATAATTGGATAGCTTTGCAAATTACTTAACTGATTGAGAACATTTTCTGCTACTGTCACCTCGATCAGTTCTTCTCCTTCTAGTTCCTTGTAATTATCCTTAACTAAACGTCGAGTAGCTTCTGCTTGTTTTAACCAATTGTAAACTAAAGGCATTTCATCGGCCAGACTCTGCAATTTTAATAAACCTTTCATCGCTCCACAATGGGAGTGACCGCAGATAATCACTTGCTCGATGCCGAGAGCGTTGATAGCATATTCTATAGATGCACCTTCACCACCATTGGTTGCTCCGTAGGGAGGAATTATATTTCCCGCATTACGAATTACGAATAATTCTCCCACCTCCGCTTGGGTAATTAGGTTAGGATCGATACGGGAATCGGAACAGGTGATAAACAGGATTCTCGGTTTTTGTCCGTGGGAGAGTTGCTCAAATAATTGCCGATGTTCATCAAAATAACCACTCTGAAACTTTTCTAGTCCCTGTAGGAGTTTCTTCATAATAATTTTTCTAGTTTAGTTTGATCGCTATTTAGGGTTTGCTGAATAAATCTAAAAACCTTGTTGGGTAAGACTTTTAGACTTTTTGTCAATCAAAAAGTACCAGGTATGGGAGTGATCAGGGGGAAAATTCAGGTACTTTTTCCCTGAAAATTAGGTAATTGACCACCTCAAAACCGGTAAAATCCCACACCCCACACCCCACACCCCACACCCTGCCCCCACCGAAAAACTTTTTCAGCAGACCCTATTTAGTCGATCCTTTCAGCATTATCGCGCATGAGATAACAGCAATGCAACGGGCTAGATTAGCGATCGCTATCGGCGGCGAGATTGGTTATATCTTGTTAAGATAGGATACAGACTGTAAGCTGTTGACTATCTAAATTACTCGTTAAGATTGCAGGGGAGCGCTGGAGCTGCGGAGCAGGGAGAAGCAGTTTTAGCATTTGTACTAAAATTTTCAATACGCAGTTTAAATTCAGTACAGCTTATCTAAGCAAATTTTATTCTATGGAAACTGCAACAATTTTGGGGATTTTGATCGCTGCCGCTGTGGTGGGGATTACCGTTTTAGCTCTTGATACCGCTTTTGGACCGCCAGCTGCAGAATTAAGCGATCCTTTTGAAGATCACGAAGATTAATTCTTTCATAACCATGGGGCTATCTGCCAAGGAAAAAGTTGCTCAACGGGATCGATCGCTGGGGAGGGACAAAATCGTGTAGGATGGGATCGTAGGCGAAAACTTCGCCAGTTTCAATGCGAAAAATCCAACCGTGTAGGGACAATTTACCTTGATGTAATCGGGAACGAATAATTGGATAGGTTTGCAAATTACTTAACTGATTGAGAACATTTTCTGCTACTGTCACCTCGATCAGTTCTTCTCCTTCTAGTTCCTTGTAATTATCCTTAACTAAACGTCGAGTAGCTTCTGCTTGCTTTAACCAATTGTAAACTAAAGGCATTTCATCGGCCAGACTCTGCAATTTTAATAAACCTTTCATCGCTCCACAATGGGAGTGACCGCAGATAATCACTTGCTCGATGCCGAGAGCGTTGATAGCATATTCTATAGATGCAGCCTCACCGCCATTAGTTGCTCCGTAGGGAGGAATTATATTTCCCGCATTACGAATTACGAATAATTCTCCCACCTCCGCTTGGGTAATTAGGTTAGGATCGATACGGGAATCGGAACAGGTGATAAACAGGATTCTCGGTTTTTGTCCGTGGGAAAGTTGCTCAAATAAGGCTCTTCGGTTTGTGTTATGCAATGGATGGGGGTTATAAGGGATGGAACCCTTATAGAGAAAGGCATTTAGCGATTTTTGTCAATTGTTTTTTATCTAGAGCGAACTAATCAATTAAGTCTCTTGCCAGATAAGGATTTAGTCGATTTATGCCCCCCTATCGAACCATAACAAGTAACGAAGAGCCTCAAATAATTGCCGATGTTCATCAAAATAACCACTCTGAAACCTTTCTAGTCCCTGTAGGAGTTTCTTCATAATAATTCTTCTGGTTTAGTTCGATCGCTATTCTAGTTGATCCTTTTAGAACATTGTCGGGCATGAGATCAGGGCAAGCGCATCTCAAACGCTATTGACAATTGGCCAATTTTGTGATCTGTTTGCCCTGTAGGCATTTCAAATGATCAGCTAAGACGCATTTTCATGTTGCAAGAGTGCCTTATTTCAACAAGCAATTTAAATGCGCGGGCAGCTTACCAGTCCATCAGAATAGTTACCCTATTTAATTGAGATGGCAAATTCTCCTCAAATATGCCTGAATCGTGGGTAGGCAACTCACATAAAAGACCTCTTGCAAAAGTCTTAAGTCGATCCTTGTACAGCAACATTTTTGAAGATTATCAACTACTAATAAATAATTAACTGAAAGTCCCTCCCATTATTGTTTCTATCGTTTGTTTTCGGATTTATGCAAGAGGTCTAAAGTTCATTTTGTCAAGGATTGTTAAGATGCACTTACCCTCAACTGGACCGATTAGCGATCGCTATCGGCGGCGAGATTGGTTATATCTTGTTAAGATAAGATACAGACTGTATCTAAGCAAATTTTATTCTATGGAAACTGCAACAATTTTGGGGATTTCGATCGCTGCCGCTTTGGTGGGGATTACCGTTTTAGCTCTTTATACCGCTTTTGGTCCGCCAGCTGCAGAATTAAGCGATCCTTTTGAAGATCACGAAGATTAATTCTTTAATAACCATGTAGCTATCTGCCAAGGAAAAAGTTGCTCGACGGGATCGATCGCTCTTTCTAAACCGTCGATCGATTCTTTTATTGTTAATTTTAATTGATTTTGCCAATCAATAACAGCGTTTTCTCCCTGACATTCATAAACGCGCATTACCCAACCCCGATAGGCTGTTTCACTTTGTTTGAAACTCATTAAAATTAAGTTATCGGCTGAGAATTTTAACCATTGTGCCACGGGTGGCAACTGGGTTGATCGAGAAGAATTATTAATAAAAATAACGTTGACAGGTGAGTTTAACTGCCAAGCGTGATGGACAGTTTTCGCCGGTTTCCAGTTACCTTGATGGGGATATATTGCATAGGTAAATTCTTGTTTACCCAGATCCGCCTCGGGATCGGGCCATCGGGGACTTCTCAACAGAGTTAATCGCAGTTGCTGGTTAGTAGCATCATAGCCATATTTATTATTATTTAAAAGACTCACCCCGTAGTTTGCCTCTGTATCGGTTAAATCTGCCCATTTATGCGCGTAAACTTCCCATTTTGGTGATTCTGGTTCGTGGTAACGCTTGATCGCACCACAGGCAATTTCATTGGTGGTAAAATCGCTGTTTAGCGTAAGAGGAAAAGCGGTTTTTACTAAAGTATGTTCCTGTTGCCAATTAACAATAGTTTTAATCTGGAGAATAGGAGAATCTTTTTCTAAGATATAATCTTGACAAAATTCCGAATCAGCTAAACTTCTGATCACGCGAATCTGCCAGCGCAAGGCACCACATTCTAAGCATTCGATCGATTTTAATACTGTTTTAGGTAAGGGATATTGTTGATAATTCGGATCGATATTCCAAGCGTCCCAATATTGTCCTTGATCTTTAAATCCCTGTAATTGGTTCCCCGCAGCTTGCAGGATTTCTTTTTGATTAATTATATCAAATATACTATCTATATCCCCCGTTTCTGAGTTAATAGTAACTTTAAGTAAGCCATTATCTAAAATAAATTGCCAGTTAATTAAATTTTGCTCGGCTGCTTGCTGATTGGGAACTAACCAAAATAACTTATAACCCACAGAAGGAATATTTTCAGCGATAAATAATAGCTGATTGTCGTGGGATAATTGCGAAGGACAGAGACAATTATTTAAGTCATAAACCGAACAATTGGCAGATTCTACAGCTAAAGAGATAACCTGAGATCTTTCCCAGTTAAGAGAATTAAAAACTAGAAAAGGTTTCGCTTGGGGATGGGGGGATTAGGTAAATTAATTTGATTAGCAATTGCCTGTAAAGCTTGATGTAAAAGTGCTTCACCTGTGCTGATAACTTGCCGCCATAACTGATTGGCATCCCTAAACACTTCCGGGATCGAAGTCCCGGGAAGTATATCATGAAACTGATTTAATAAAACCTTTTTCCAGGCGGATTCTATCTCGACTTTCGGATAGGGAATCTCTAGTAAAATATTAGCCAGAGAAGACCATAATTCCCCTTGATACAAGAGTATTTCACAGTAACGATTATAGGCTTTTTGATCAGAGTGAGTGGTATAACAACCCCGATGGAATTCTAGATATAATTCATCATCCCAGATAGGAAGATTACTTGTCTCCAGACTATCCAGATAAGTTGTTGCTTGGCTAAATTTTAACTGGGGGAAAAAAGGAGATTTTTGCCAACGTTGTGCTACTTCTAACATATCACGAGTCGGACCGCCACCATGATCGCCAACACCGGGCAACCAAAAAATCTCTTTTAATCCGGTTTGCTGTTCCCAATTGAGAGCATGATCGGTCATAATAATTGGGTTAGTATCCATAACTCCGGCAACATTGGGAGGAGACATGAGGGAAAGAATTTTACTACCATCGGGAGATTGCCACCAGAAAAAACCGTGGGTAAATTTAGTCGTATCATTCCAATGTAGTTTCCCGGTTACAAAGTATTTGATGCCAAAGGATTTAAGAATTTGCGGCAATTGGTAGGGAAACCCAAAGGTATCCGGCAGCCAAGCGGTTTTAGTGATTTGTCCGAATTTTTCTTGAAAATATTGTTGTCCATAAAGCAGCTGTCGAAATAGGGATTCCCCAGAGATTAAATTGACTTCTGGTTCTACCCACATTCCGCCCAAAAGTTCCCAGGATTGCCCTTTATATGCCTCTAGAATTGCTTGAAACAGGTCAGGATGATGTTTTTCTATCCATTCGTAAATTAGGGGGCTAGAATGACCAAATATGAGGGCGGGAAAATCTTTTTGCAGGTTTAAAACCGAGATAAAAGTGTTTTGTGCCACTTGCCAAGTTTCTGCCAACGGCCACAACCAAGCCAGATCTAAATGTGCGTGACCGAGAAGATGAAAACTGCGTTCTTTGAGAGGTTTAGCGAGGGGTTGTAGGGATTGACGAATTGATTCTAGGGAGCGATTAAATTTATCTTTGTTGGTGACATTATCCCAGTCAATATTATCGAGAGTATCGGTAAAAGCTGCTAAGTTTTCAGGATAAAAAGTCTGTAGATAATTATGGAGAATGGTCAATTCATCAGCAACAAAACTAGGATCGATCGCTTGGCTATATTCATAGATTAACTGGGATTTCATCAAACCACCAATATCATGATTGGGACTGACTAAACGGAGAGTAACAAGAATTTCTTGACCAGTAGAGACAGAGTTGGAAAGTAAAATGCGCGTGGAAGAATCAAAGAGATCTCCCGCTTGGATAAATTGATTATTAATATAAATTTTGACATCTTCGGCCCACCAAGTTAGGATTAATCTCAGTTCCATTCCCTCTAAAGGATAACCGGCTAAATGTTCGGGGACAATAATTTTTTGAGTTAGATATTGAATTTGTCTGCCGGCTGGCCAAATAATGTATTGTTTTTCATTGAGGGTGACGGGTTGAATTGGGTTTCCCGCTGCTGTAGCGATCAACCAATTTTTCTGAACATCTGTGCGGGTGAGGTGAGACAGTTTAGCGATGTTGTCGAGGGGAGACATGAGCCAACAAATAAGTTAATTTTGATTATTTTAAGCGATCGAGGACTAATTGCCCTGGGGGAGAACTTGTGTTAACGCAATAGTGCTGAAGACTTACTTAGGGTTTGCGGCAAAAAGTTTTTCGGTGGGGGTAGGGTGTGGGGTGTAGGGTGTAGGGTGTAGGGTTTTACCCATTTTCAGGGGGTCAATTACCTAATTTTCAGGGAAAAAGTCCCTAAATTTCCCCCCCGATCCCTCCAATGGCCAGTACTTTTTGATTTCAAAAAAGCCTAAAAATATTATCCAACAAGGTTTTTAGATTTATTCAGCAAGCCCGACTTAATCTCATCCGCCAACGGCTGATTGAGAATGAGCAGGGAAGAAAAAGCCCGTGATGAGGATTGAACTCATGACCTCACCCTTACCAAGGGTGTGCTCTACCACTGAGCTACACGGGCATTGATCGTGGTGGGCCGGGCCGGATTCGAACCAGCGTAGGCGTAGCCAACGGATTTACAGTCCGCCCCCATTAACCACTCGGGCACCGACCCATTAATTCCACGATTATCAATCATAGCACCCTTAGCTAAAACCCACAAGTGTTTAGGGAAAAAAATTTTTGAGCCATAAAATAACTCCCGTTAAGCACCATAGATAGCACTTAACAGGAGTTTTCTGATAATCTCGAGAGAGATTAGGCTATAGATAGCACTTAACGGGAGTTTTCTGATAATCTCGAGAGAGATTAGGCTATACCTTCTTCTTGGTGAGTTTCGATCACACAGTCAGATTTGGGATAGGTGACACAGGTGAGGACATAACCCGCTGCAATTTGATCGTCATCAAGGAAGGATTGCTCGGATTGATCGATTGTACCAGATACAAGTTTACCGGCACAGGTGGAGCAAGCTCCGGCGCGGCAGGAATAGGGTAAGTCCAGTCCTTTCTCTTCAGCTATATCGAGAATGTACTCATCATCGGGAACATCAATTTCATGCTTGCCATCGGGTGTGATCAGGGTGACTTTATAGGTTGCCATCGGTTGTTCCTCTTAATTAAATGCCAGTGAAAGCGGCAGTCTCTACAATTGCCTCTCGCTCGTCGTCAGATTGAACAATGCGAACGAGTTTCATTTTTGATACTACGGGAAAATCTCCCCGACTCAGCCTTGCATTAGTAATGACAGTCTTAAATAAACTTAAAATAAAATTTACTTATATATCTAACCCAGAATTCTTGAGGATACTTGCTCGATCTCTAGATAATTTCATCCCTCTACAATCTAGCTAAACTAACCACTACTAAGCATTTGGAGCCATGATGCTAATCGTTTTTTTCGTCTTGAGCCGATTTTTATTAAATATTAATTTAACTTATGGTTAAGATAGATGTCGATGAATTGTCTTTAACCCAGCCAAGAAATTGCTTTTCGGCACTACTGCCGGTAACACATCTAGGGAAACTAGGAAAAAATCTATTGACAATCAAACCAATAAATGATATAGGGGGATAAATCCCCTGTTGCCAGGGGTAGCATCCGTTAAAACGGATGGCTAACCCTCCCTGACGATTTCTTGGTTTTCGGATTGTCAGTTTTCCAGGATCTGGTTCACTGATTACCGGTCACTAATTACTTATTAGGTTGGGGAGTCATGCGTAGATAGGGTTTGATTTCTTCAACTCCTTTGGGGAATTTGCTGCGAGCTTCTTCAGTGGGAATAGAGGGAACCACCACACAATCGCCGCCGTCGGTCCAGTTAGCCGGGGTAGCCACTTGATAGTTATCGGTGAGCTGCAGGGAGTCGATTACCCGCAGGATTTCGTTAAAATTGCGTCCCGTGCTGGCAGGATAGGTAATAGTTAAACGTAATTTTTTGTTGGGATCGATGATAAACACCGAACGTACCGTCAGATTATTGAGGGAATTGGGGTGAATCATGCCGTAGAGATCCGACACTTTGCGATCGCCATCGGCGATAATCGGATAGTTAACGGTAGTGTTTTGAGTTTCGTTGATGTCATTAATCCAACCCCGATGGGATTCGGCACTATCGACACTCAAAGCGATCACTTTCACATTACGTCGCTCAAATTCTGACTTAAGACTAGCCACCGTACCTAATTCCGTGGTACAAACGGGGGTATAATCAGCCGGGTGCGAGAACAGCACCACCCAGCTATCTCCTACCCACTGGTGAAAAGAAATCGGACCTGCACTAGAATCTTGTGTAAAATCTGGAACGATATCACCCAATTGGAGAGCCATAATTGTGTCTTCCTTATTATATATTTCAAGACAAGCAACAGTCTATGATGCCATAGGAGTGCTGTTCTTCATTGATAATTTTAGGGATTTGTAATAATTGCATTAGCCATCAGCCTTTTCAGGGATCAGGGATCAGATTTGAGTTATCAGTTCACTGATCTCCCGGCTCCCCCATCACCCAACCCCCAAAATCCTTCCCCTAGTACGGCCAAATGGGTTATCGGAAATTTGGGTTGAAAACCCCGTCCTTTTAGGACGACTTTGTGCTAGAATGCTCGTAGGTTGCTGACCGTGAGAACGTGAGGAAACAAGTTAGATGTCCTACTCCGTCATCTCAAAATTTCTAACAGTCAATGGTGTTTAATTAAGTCCAAACTGTCAGAACGCCAAACAATTAAATACTGTGGGACACACAGAAATTTACGCTTGGGGAGTAGTCTTTGAGAGTGCTTGCCTTATAGGTGTAGTCTGACTAGACATGAAACTGTAAGACCAAAATTAGCTTTGCTAGTAGAGGCAAGATTCAGCCCAAGAATCTCCGCCCGAAAAGTGCGGAGAGTGTCAAGATCTGGTCTAATGGCATGATATAACTTTTTTAACTAGCTATCAGCGTTCAGCTAATAGCTAGGCTGCGGTGGCAAATCCCAATTCCCCACCCTATGCCTAGTCGGAAAGCTGACGGCTTAACTTCTTGTCCTGATCGTTAATTTGCCTTGGTTTTAGGAGACCACAACTGCAATGAAGAATCTTGTTCGTCTGCTGGCGGTAATTGCCTTGATTATCGGGAGTTTTTGGGGCAAAGTTCCCGCTCAAGCTCTCAATCTTACCTCGATCGCCCTTCCTTCTCATCCTGTGGCGGTCTTAAATGCGGCTGATGCTAAACTAACCACAGAATTTGGGGCGAAAATCGACCTTAATAACAGTGATATTCGCGATTTCCGGGACTTGAGAGGGTTCTATCCCAATTTAGCCGGTAAAATCATCAAAAACGCCCCCTACCAAGAAGTGGAAGATGTCCTCAATATCCCCGGACTCTCGACCACTCAAAAAGAGCGTTTACAGGCTAATCTAGAGAAATTCACCGTTACTGAGCCTTCTAAAGAATTTATCGAGGGTGATGACCGTTTTAACCCCGGAGTTTACTAAATCCAGTTAATTACGGTTTTAAAAAAATTCCTAGGTGAGCGATCGCTCACCTTTTTCAGTGATCAGTGATCAGTTATTCAGTCAAGCTCTGGCATAATTAATTTTTCAGGGTTTAAAAACGGCAAAAATAGGGATTAAATTGCATAAAATAGGTAAATAGATTATTTAATTGATTATTATTCATTTTTAATTCTACTGACTCGGAGAATACTGACTCCTAAATCTAACAACAATTTTTGATTTTTATAAGAGGTCTAGGGATCAGATTGGAGTTTTCAGTCAAAAGTTGACGACTGGCGACCATATACTGACCCAAGGTAAAAACTGGCGATTTTTGCCAGAGCTATAGAGAAATGAAGTGCTAGAATAAATAGAATTTATCAATTAACTCCTACATGGTCGTTTCCTCGCAACTGCCGAGTTATCAAGATGTTTTAGTGGTGGGATCGGGAGCGGCGGGATTGTATGCCGCGCTGTGTTTACCCCCTAACTTAAAGGTGGGTTTAATTACCAAAGAAGATTTAAAAACTGGGGCTAGTGATTGGGCGCAGGGAGGAATTGCGGCAGCCACGTCCCCGGCAGATTCCCCCGTTTTCCATTTGGAAGATACCCTGAAAGCTGGAGCGGGCTTATGCGAGCGCTCTGCTGTGCAGTTTTTAGTCGAGAAGGCCCCCCAAGCGATCGCTGATTTGCTGCGGTTAGGGGTTAGTTTTGATCGCTCCGGAGACGACTTAGCCCGCACTCTTGAGGCTGCCCACTCCCAGGCCAGGGTACTGCACGCGGCCGATCGCACGGGGAGAGCGATCATCAGTACCCTGATGGAAAAAGTGGTCGAACGCCCCAATATTACCATTATTCCCCAAGCGATTGCGCTGAAACTGTGGCTTGATTCGGAAGGGCAACGCTGTCAAGGTATTTGTTTACTCCATCAAGATCATCTCTGTTGGCTACGAGCGCAAGCAGTCATTCTGGCTACGGGAGGCGGCGGTCAAGTCTATGCCCAAACTACCAATCCCGCCGTTAGCACGGGGGATGGAGTCGCCCTCGCTTGGCGTGCTGGGGCAGTGATTCGCGACCCGGAATTTTTTCAGTTTCACCCCACCGCTTTGACTGTGCCGGGGGCGCCGCGGTTTTTAATTAGTGAGGCGGTGCGCGGCGAAGGAGCGCATTTAATTGATGCCCAGGGGCGGCGTTTTGCCTTCGATTATCATCCGGCCGGAGAATTGGCTCCCCGGGATGTGGTGAGTCGGGCAATTTTTAGCCATTTGCAGAAAACCTCCGACGATCCCGCCCATGCCAAAGTATATCTAGATTTAAGACCAATCGAACCGGAGCGTCTGCGTTATCGTTTTCCCAATATTATCCGCATCTGTCAAAAATGGGGCATTAATGTGCTTGAGGAGCTGATTCCCGTCGCCCCCGCCGCTCACTATTGGATGGGAGGAGTGGCCACAGATTTAAACGCCCGCACGTCTCTAACCGGTTTGTATGCGATCGGCGAAGCCGCTAGTACAGGTGTTCACGGGGCTAATCGTTTAGCTAGTAATTCTCTCTTGGAATGTATTGTCTTTGCGGCAAATTTAGTTGAAATAGGTCTAGAGCCAGAAAACTTTCGTGGGGAAAGACCAGAAAAACCCTTAGAAATCGCAGAAAATTGGCAAGAAGAACAGGAATACTGGCAAAAAGTACGCAGAGAATTACCGATTTTAATGTGGGAAAATGCGGGAATTTGCCGATTTCAAAATGAGTTAGAAACTGCTATCCTACGGGTGCAACAGTGGAAACAACAGTTAGAATCCTTAAAGATGGGCCAATTTCTCCAGAATCTTCTCCCCGACAAAGGACAATTATTTTTGTGTCCCTCGGTGCAGTTAGAAATAAGAATAGCGATCGAGACATTAAATCTTCTAGCTATCGCTGACTTAATTCTGGAAAGTGCCTTATTGCGAGCAGAAAGCCGAGGCGGTCACTATCGGGGCGATTATCCAGAAACCGTAGCTAATTGGCAATTCCACACGACTATTCAAGGTCGAACGTGGCGTAAAACGCCTGTGCAAGCTTAATTAAGCCAGTTTTTCACAGATAATCCCTAAGCTCTAAACAGTGGACTCTATCCTCGCTACTAGGAGCCGTACTATTCGCCCCACGCTCACCGGAGGCCTTTCCCAATCACCACCGTAGTCCATGACCTATCTCTGGAGTTAAGTGCTTTTCATTTACGGCTTTTAGGCTATCATACTTTTACCCTCCCCCCCCTAAACAGTTGCATTAATTCTATGATCAAACCCAATTTCCTATTTTTGTTAGCTATCGGTGTGAGCAGTTGGGGTCATCATTTTCAGGCTTTACCCAAGGCTAACGCTCAAACTCCCCCTAGGTTAGAGCAACCCCAGACTGTCGCCACTTACGATCAGTTGATGAAAGCTGGTTACGAAGCTACAGCCCAAAGAAATTACCAACTCGCCCTAGGAAAATTTCAACAAGCTCTGGCACAACGTCCGAACGATACATTTGCTCAAAATGCGATCGCTAATATCCAGAAGTATCTAGGTCAAACCGCCACGGCCGCCAACGCCGCCGCCAAAAACGAGACTTCACCAATACCGTTAATTGCTGGCTCGGCCTTGTTATCCATCGCTTTATTGGGAGTTTTACTATCGCTTTTCTTCCAATATCGTCCCAAGGGCAAAGCCTCAAAACGGCGCAAAAAGACAACTTACGTCAATCCTAAAAACCCACTCAACAACTTTTCTAGGGGCAATGGCAATTCCTTCGACGCGGACCCCAAAACGGGCAGTGACATTAATGGCAGTGGTGACGAGGATTTCGAGCCTTCTTTGCCCGTACAAGCTACCTCCCGCATCCCGAACGTAGATTTAATCCTGCGTTTAATTGAAAGTCTTCGTGATAACGATCCCCGTACCCGTAGACGGGCGGTTTGGAAGCTGGCACAGATGTCCGATTCTAGGGCAATGCAGCCTTTAGTCGATAGTATGGTGGATGGGGATTCCTACGAACGCAGTTTAACCCTAGAAGCTCTCGCTCAAATCTGTACCCGCTCCCTGCGACCGATGAACCAAGCTTTGGCTATCTCTCTCCAGGATAAAAATCCCCAAGTGCGGAAAAATGCTATCCGGGATTTAACCAGACTCTACGATATCATGTCTCAGATCAGTCAATTAATTTGTCATGCCCTCGATGATTCCGATGAGGAAGTGCAAGAAACAGCACGCTGGGCAATCAGACAGTTAAATCTGCAATTACCGCCCCGCTTAGATATTGCTCCCCTGGAAACCACTGGTGAACCGGAAGATGATGACGTACAGGATACTTCCTTCACTGAAACCACATCCACTGAGGTGCAAAATTGAGTGGAAAACTGTTATTTCTCTCCACCCCCGTGGGATTTTTGGGATCGGGGGACGGCGGTGGCCTAGAATTAACTCTTTATAATCTCGCTCGCACTCTGAATAAGCAAGGGTATGCGGTGCGGGTAGTGGCTCCAGAAGCCTCGCAATTGCATGATATTCCCTTAATCACTATAGCAGGAAATGCCCAGATTTCCGCCCAAAGTCAAGGCCGGCAAGCCCCGATTTTCATGCCCGAAAATGCCGTTTTGGCCAATATGTGGCACTACGCTCAACAAGTACAACATCAGTACGATTTAATTGTTAATTTTGCCTAGGATTGGCTGCCTTTTTATCTCACTCCTTTTTTTGCCACTCCCGTCGCCCATTTAGTCAGCATGGCTTCCGTTTCTTTGGCGATGGATCATATTATTCAAAAAACCTACCGCAGTTTTCCCCATTTACTCGCTTTTCACACCGTCGCCCAAGCAGAAACTTTCTCAATATCTCCCCCCTATCGCTGTTTGGCTAATGGTTTAGACGTATCTTTGTATTAGTTTCGGTCCGCTCCTTCCCCCTGTCTAGCCTGGGTGGGACGGATTGCCCCGGAAAAAGCTTGAGAAGATGCGATCGCCGCTTGTCAACAGTTGGGCGTAAGCTTTTACGCATTTAAGTTACATTGACAGCATTACCCTTATTTTTCAGTTTTCTACTCCATTTAATAATCAATCCCCCTTCATTTAAAAGCTGATTGACTACTTTTTCCAGTTCTTCTTTATTTTCAAATTCTCGATTAGCTATGTATTCTTTAGCGGAATGCCACACTAATTCTATTAGGTTGTAATCTGGACTATAAGCTGGTAAAAACTCTAGCCTAATATTGGGCAACTCTTTTTCCACTTGCTCAATAACATCTTTCTTTTTGTGATAACTAGCATTGTCTAATATAATGATCATCTTCGGTCCTTTTTCTGGAAAATCTTCGGGCAGATTTCCCAAGTTTATCCATTCTTGACGAATTTCTTCATGAAGTTTCTTTAATTGTTCATGGAAAGTTTCTGAATTTCCTTTTTTGATCATAAAACAGACTCGTTTTTTGTCATTATATCTTAAGGCTCCCATCACATTCACCCTTCCTCTTTTTCTTTGCCCGTTCACTTTTTTTCGCTTTCCTTTTTTTGTCCAAGCTCTCCTTCTTATTACTCTCAAACTAAATCCACATTCATGAGGGGTTGTGTGGCGAACCTGCGTCGCCACCTTGAAAGCCCCGTCCCAAAACCATGCCTGGATTGACTCTGGCTTCTCTTTAGCCAACTTTAAATATTCATCTAATTTTTCTTTAAATGCTTTTCTTAATTTCTTATCTTGCTTATCTTCTAGACTATATTTCGCCCAGATATACACATACTTTTTTCTTCTCAATATTCTTCTCACTTGCGAGCCACTCAGCTTAATTAGGGCTTGCTGAATAATGGTAAAACCCTTTTAAAATAAGGCTTTTGACCTGTTAAAGTCCGATGTTCATGCTGCGAAAATAGGATTGGGACTTTCAAAAACCTTGCATTATCCTTCTTGTGGTACATCGCTTGGTACAAAAAACAAGGGCAACAAAGCCTGAAACGACCGACTCCTGACGACCGGCTACTGACTCCTACCCCCAGGAAAAACTTTTTCAGCAGACCCTAATTACTGTTTCCTTTTCTAGATGGCTAATCTTGCCGCTGTCCATCTCCCGAATTCATATCCCAATTCCTTCGGGTCTTCATCAACTATTTTCAATAGTAAATTAATATATTCCTCTGTGGCTTTTTTATGATTTCCATTTTTTCTCCCATCTTCTAGACTTTCTAAATTGTTAGGATCGCCATGAACACACCAAGGGGCGACTGTTTTGAGTGAACAACCAATAAACTCAGCTATTTCTCGTTGAGTTTTTCCGTCGTTCAGCAAGAGAAACATTAAAATTCTTTCCCTAACTTCTGCTCTTTCTTCTTCTTTAAGAGCTTTTTGTAAGTTTTTCTTTTCTTCTAAATCTAGGAAATCTTTAGCTGGCATAAGTAGGATTTTTCTAAAATTACTATTTCTATTTTAGGTGGTTTAAGTGCGTTTTAGCTTACCTTTACGGGTTTTCGGTCATATTTCCGATCTTCTCTACTGGCAAAATTTACAGGATAACTATAATTTCGATTTAGTCGATTATCGCGGTTTTTTGCCCACCGAGAGCCTTCAAAAAGAGTTAGGCGACTGTTTTGGCCTGTTGATGACCCCGCGCTGGGTTGAGGCTTTTGGTAACGGGGCTATTGAAGCTTTAGCCTGTGGTGTTCCCGTAGTTGCCTATCGTCGCGGTGGTCCGGTAGAAATTATCGAAGATGGAAAAACTGGTTTTTTAGTTGAACCCGATAGTATCGAGGGATTAGTTACAGGAATTAAAAATTTAGGCTCTTCGTTACTTGTTATGGTTCGATAGGGGGGCATAAATCGACTAAATCCTTATCTGGCAAGAGACTTAATTGATTAGTTCGCTCTAGATAAAAACAATTGACAAAAATCGCTAAATGCCTTTCTCTATAAGGGTTCCATCCCTTATAACCCCCGTCCATTGCATAACACAAACCGAAGAGCCGTTATCAGTTATCAGTTATCAGTGGGGGCGTTGTCAGATAAAGAGATGAGAAGGCAAAATAGATAGAAACTCAATGAAGGAAAAAAAACGATGAAATGTCCAGAATGTAAAAGTGACCACATCAATAAAAATGGTCATCGTGGTCAAAAACAAAACTATATATACTTTAGACGTTCATAATCTGAGATTTATTAAACTTCTGAAATCGTAGAGTCAGCAAGGAATCCAGTTCTTTTTTATGTTTCAGATGGGCATCATTCAGACATTCATAAATAGCTGAAGAAAAGTCAGAAAAGTTCTCATAATATTTACCATATAAACATTTCTTTTTGACCAATTTCCACAGCCTTTCAATTAAATTTAGATTAGGTGAATAAGACGGCAGATAGAGCAGCTCTATTGACAAAGAAAGAGCCAATTCTTCAACAATTTTACATTTTTGATAGCGGGCATTATCTAAGACTAGAGTGATGGGAATCATTAGTCCTAAAGCAGCTATTTTTGACCGGAGTTCACAGACTTGAGTTGCCGTAATATAAGTGTCATTCGTAACCAGAATAACTTCATGAGTTATTGCATTTAATGCTCCTAAAACATTGAAGCGTTTACGCCCGCTCGGTGACTTAACAAAAAGTCTCTCAAAACACCAAACAAAACCGAGAAATGCTCCCATGACGAAGTGAGCGGCATCAACAAAAAAAACAGCCCTTTTTCCTTCTTTTGCCTCATTTAGTCTGGGTTCTAGCTTTTTTTCTTTGTAGTCCTCTTGTTCATCTGGGTCAGCTTTAGAAGGAAGAGAACCTACTTTTAAACATTTCATTCCCATTGATTTTAAAAATTTTCTCACTTGGGTAGGACTTCGTTTTATTCCCGTCAATTCTTCTATCCTATATACAGCTTCATTTATTGTGGCTGGTGGATTTTTCTCGAAGTATTTTTTGAGGGTTTCTTTTTGAAACTCTAATTGACTTTTAGGGCGATAGAAGTTGATTTCTTTTAATTTTTCTATTCCGCCTTCTTGCTCATCTCGAAGATAGGTTAATAAGGTATTTGGCGAGATTCCTGCTAACTGACAAATTTTTTGGTGCGGTATCTTTTGGCTTTTTAACCAGAGAACTTCCATCTTCAGTTGAACCCGGGGATGGGGATGATGAAATCTTTCATAATACAGTGAGTTCTTTTCTTCTTCCGTGAATTCTAGGTTAATCATGTTTTTAATGAGTGCTTTGCTTCTAATTATGACTCTTAAACTATATTATTGTCCTTGAGTAAAAAATGCAAGTTGTAGCCGTGCAAAGTATATGTGTAAACTGTGGTCGCCAGTTCATCGATAGCTATGAAACCAAGGGCTATAGCGATGATGTTAAGCGCACCTGTCTGAAAATGTAGGTAAATGGCATGGGATTTCGAGGCATTGAGAGAGTGACGGGAGTCTCACGAACAACCATTATAGATTGGGTCAAACAAGTGGGAAAACTGCTGCCTGATTCCTATAATCCAGAAACGATTCCAGAAGTGGGAGAACTAGATGAATTAGAGACCTTTGTTGGTAAAAAAAAGAACAAAATCTGGCTCTGGACGGCTGTTGACCACTTTCGAGATGGAATTCTTGGATGGGTAATTGGTGGTCTCGCAAGGCGAGTGCCTTCGGCAACATAGTGCAGAGACATTTCAACGTTTATGGCAAGCTATCTCATTTTGGCAATGTTATTTTTGGGTAAGTGATGGAAATCCAGTGGGTTCTTCGTTACTTGGTATGGTTCGCTCAGGGGGCATAAATAGGCTAAATCCTTATCTGGCAAGAGACTTAATTGATTAGCTCGTTCTAGATTGAAAACAATTGGCAAAAATCGAAGCAATGTCTTTCTATATAAGGGTTTCATCCCTTATAACTCCCGTCCATTGCATAACACAAACCGAAGAACCATCCAGTGTATCCAATATTTATCCCTGATGGGGATCAGATTGTTAGCAAAACTTATAGGACAAGGGTAGAGGGAGAAAATACAAGATTACGTCATTACTTAGCCCGTCTTCATCGTCAGACTCTCTGCTATTCAAAATGTGTCAAAATGTTAGAAAATTCCCTACCGCTTCTAATTCATTACCTTAAGTTTAAGGATGTTCCAGTTCCCTACACTTTTGCTTGATTCATCTTTACATCTGACAACGCCAACCACAGAGACACAAAGAACACAAAGTCAAAACAGATAGGGTTTGCTGAATAAATCTAAAAACCTTGTTGGGTAAGACTTTTAGACCTTTTGTCAATCAAAAAGTACCAGATATGGGAGTGATCGGGGGTAAAATTGGGTGCATCTCATTTTTGTAAATCTACTGAGTTGGTATTTTTAAAGGGAAACTATCTTCTAAAATTGGTCATCACTTCCGATTTTATCGCTCAATCCAAGCCTTTGGGGGTTCTACCCCCCAAACCTACCGTTGGGGTCGTGGCGCCGCCCCCAAACCCCGGAGCGCATTAGTTTTTCGGTGGGATGCTTACAGACAGCCGCTGATATATCTGTAATAATTTAAGAGTCACTGATAATTGCCGATTGCCGGTATTTCTGCAAATGTGAGATGGACTCATCAGTTATCATTTATCAGATGCGAGTTATCAGTTCACTGATTACTGTTTACTGAACACTGAAAAAAAGCTCCCCACTTTCCACTATCCTATTAAACAGGATTGAGAATGACTAACTATTTTCTCATCGGTCAGAGCGAGGTAAAATTATAGATTATGGAATCACCGATCGAACGTTTTCGACTATCTCAAACCGCCAAAGATAGCCTAATAAAATTAAAACGCTACACCAAAATTGACCAATGGAATATCCTCTGTCGTTGGGCTTTTTGTCGTTCCCTTGCTGAACCGAGTCTCCCCTCTCCCGTTCCCATTCCTGCCGATAGCAATGTAGAATTATCTTGGAAAGTATTCGGGGGAGAAATGGCCGATATTTTCTTAATTGCCCTCAAACAACGTTGTCATCAAGACGGATTAGGAACCGATAAAGAAACTCTAACTCAACAATTTCGCTTACATTTACATCGCGGGATCGGTTATCTTGCCGGGGATGCCAAGCTAAAGAAAATCGATAATTTAATCGAATTAGAGAGAGAAAGTCTCAGAGAATCTTAATCAAGAATGATCTGTTTTCAGGGGGAGCGCATCTCAAACGCTATTGACAATTGGCCAATTTTGTGATGGTATAGCAGTTTTCCTCAGGATGAGGCATGGGCAAGGGGCTTAAGCCCCTTGTTGGCAAAACTTGTCGATACCTCAGTAACGTGAAAAGCGCTATATTTAAAAGAGGGCGGCTATCGGGGGATGAGAAAAAATGGAAAATTTAATCGAGGAAGCACTAAGCCATCGAGCGATTAATCATCCGTATTTACTGGCTTTAGAAAAAGGAGAATTTCAACATATTGATGAAGTTCTGACAGACTTTGCCAGTCAATACGGAGCTTATAGTGACTGGTTTTCCCGTTATTTAACAGCAGTAATATCAAAGCTAGAAAATCCCACTCATCGAAATCACCTGCTGAAGAACTTAGCTGAAGAAAACGGACATCTACACGATGAAGATCTCGAAGCAATCCGTAAATTAGGTATTAAGGACGAGTGGGTACAGGAAATTCCTCACCCACAGTTATTCAAGCGTTTTCAAGAAGCGATGGGAGTAGATAGCACGCAAACGCCTTGTGTTGAAGTGGAAATCTGGCGTGAATCATTCCTATCGCTGCTCCAGAATGGAAGTTCACTCGAAGCTATTGGAGCCATAGGTTTAGGGACTGAATCTGTGGTTAAATTTATCTACAAACACATTATCGAAGCGATTAAAAACCATACATCATTATCCTTGGAGCAATATGTATTTTTTCCTTTACATACAGAAGTGGAGGATGAACACAGCTTGACTTTAGTTGAGATTGCTAAGGAATTAGCCAGCGAAAGCGAACAGGCTGTTCTGGAATTACGGAAAGGAATGTTAAAAGCCTTAAATCTACGTGCTGCTTACTGGGACAATATGTATGAACGTGCGTTGGCGCTAGATAAATCTTTGACATCATCAGACCAACTCAAGATTGTTACGCTTTTCACTAAAATGATTAAAGGCAAAAAGCTGTCTAATCAGGAACAGGAACTTTTATTGCATCAAATCAATGATGTGCGTATTGGATTGACGGAAGACTTATCTACTGTTCCAGTGGAAAAACTACTACCCGGATTGAGTTCACTTTTGCTATACGGGATGCAAACGGAAAAGCACAAGGAAGAAGTTCTGAACTTGTTAAATTGGCTTGAAAATCCATCTGGTGAATGCCAATGCTCTCCAACAATATTAAGGCTTGCATCACAACTTTACCATGATTTTCAAACGCTGCGACTGGGAGCATTGACCGAAAAAATTAATGAACAAAAAAGCTTAACTTATGTCCAAGAAGGTAAAGAGCTTATTTCAACAATCAGCGCCAGCAACTTAGAAGCTTTATACAACAATAAGGTCGATAAACTCAATATTGATTTTAACGTATTTCGCCTGCCATTTGCTCTAGAAGTTTTAGATGCACGCCCAGTTATAGTCAAGCCAGGAAAGGCGAATGAAATGCACAAACACGCACATGAAACCGTATTTGTATTTCTTCAGGGTCAAGGAAAAGTTATTGTTGATCAATACGAAAACGAAGTCGAACCGGGTACTTTTGCTGTTATTCCCCGTTGGTGTGTGCATCAATCTGTGAACTTAGGAGAAGAAGAGCTAATTTTTCTGGCGATAGCTGATTTCGGATTAACTGGCAAAAGTTTTATGGGTAATTACTTACACAGTGCTAGACTAAAACAAAATTAGTGCAAATTTTATCCCGTTAGATAGGTATGAAAGCAACACAAGAAACCAAAAAACTTTACGACGAAAGCGCAGGAGACTGGAAACGAGTAGAACCGATTTTGCTTTCTGATTACTCCGCACGTCCCTTTGTCATTGATTTATGTGAACCGATTGTCAACAAGAATATATTAGATCTAGGCTGTGGGGAAGGTTATGTAGGAAGAGAGTTAATTAACCGAGGCGCTCAATCTGTTCATGGGATTGATATTTCATCGCAAATGATCGAGCAGGCCTTGATTCAAAAAAACGAGCATCAGATTACTAATGCTTCCTATGAAGCTGGTGATATTCGTGATTTTGCGGTCACTGAGTCCGAACAATACGATTTAGTTCTGGCTATGTTTCTGTTCAACTACTTAAATGTTTCAGAAACTATTAGCACGCTGCAGAAAGCCTACCAACTTTTGAAATTCGGTGGCTATTTCCTGTTCGCCGTCCCCCATCCCTCTTTACCTTTTCTGAAAAAAGATAAGTTTCCCTTTTATTTTAAACCGAAAGCTGGCTATTTTTCCGGACGCAATCAATTATTCCCCGGTGAGATTTGGCGCAGAGATAGAAAAGCCGTCGCCGTGCAATGTGTTCATAAAACTATGGAAGATTACTTCACATCTCTTCGTTTAGCAGCCTTCACAAAAATGCCAGAAGTTTATGAACTAAAAATTAATCAGAAACATTTAGAACTAGACCCAGAATTTTTTACTCCGCTTATTGACCTTCCCCTTCACGTTGCCTTCAAGATTCAAAAATGATTATACCAATTTCCGATCCTAATATTTCATTACTGATTTGGAAAAAATTGCCCGATCCTTCTCAACTATTTTTTCATTTACCCAAATCATTAGTCTTGGATTTACTAAAAAGAAGCAATCAGAGATGGCTTGACAAACCCAACGAAATAGGACGGGAAACAGTCAATAAAAATCTTGATTTTTTCCTACCGTTTCGTGAGAAATTGCTCCAGGAACCAGGAATAATTATTTTTCGATTAGATTCAGCATTAACAGAAACAGAAATGCGGTTAATTTATGCTTTTATTTCTCGCATTTTTGGACTGCTAAACCACCGCTATGGCTATTTTTTTGATGTAATCGATCGAGGAATGGATTACACTAAAGAAGCTATACCCGTTTCGATGACGAATGCAGAAACTGGCTATCATACCGATAGTACAGACAAAAACTACTTCCCTGATATTGTTGGCTTACTCTGTCTTGCTGCTGCGGATGAGGGAGGAGATTCCCTAGTAGTAAACGCCGCCAATTTGTATCAATATTTCTGGCAAAACCATACAGACCTAGTTTCCTGTCTCTACGAACCTTTGGCGAGGGATGTGATTACACCGGGAGAGATTAATTCTCAAGAAGCTATTCAAAAGAATAATTTCCCCTTATTCTCAACAGATTCTCGGGGTCTGGTTTTTCGTTATATGCGGTACTGGATTGAAGTTGCTTACTCCAAACTAGAAATAGCGCAACCGGAAGCTATCACAAAAACACTTGACATAATCGACAACTTTTTTTCAGAACCGGAAAATACAGTCCGCTTCAAAATGAAAAAAGGTGATGTATTTTACGTTAATAATCGCTTTTTATGCCACAATAGAACCGCTTTTAAAAATTCAGGAAAACCTCGACAAATGGTGCGTAGTTGGATTAACCTTTAAACAAAATACGTCCCAGCGAGAAAGTGCATCTGTCAAGGTACAGATTACTATGACCTCAACCTCCTTGTCACCCCTTCAGTGGTTCAAACTCACCTTAAAAAACTTTTGGTCGGCCTAAAGTAGTGATATAGATAACCGCTTCATCGGAGGGAATTCCTAACACTTCATTAACTTGATCATCAAAAAAACCACCGATACCACTAACCCCTAACCCCAGATGAATAGCTGCTAAATTTAATCTCTGTCCCAAATGACCCGCATCTGCATGAAGATAACGATAGACTCGATCGCCGTATTTAGCCACTGCTTTTGACAGATCCGCCGTATGAAAAACCACAGCAGCCGCATCCCGTCCCAAATCCTGACCTAAACAGAGATAATGTAACTCTTGCCGGAAATTTTTAAAGCGAATTTGCCGCAATTCTTGAGCTTTAGGAGCATAATAATAACAGCCTTCCTCTAATCCAGTTACTGCCGAAACAGCGATAAAAGTTTCCAATAAGTCTAGATCAAAATAATCGGGATTGGGATCGAGATTTTGGTCGGCATAATCTTGGGGTTGATAGGTAAAATGCAGCAGCGCTCGCAATTCGTCTAAACTGAGACTAGCACCACTATAAGCGCGGGTAGATCTGCGTTTAAGCATCGTACTTTCCAGATCGATTAAATCTTCCCCCCAATTGACGGGACGGGATGTCACGGAAACTTTTAGACAAAAAGGAAAATTATATTTATCTTCCCAATTAGAGGGGGTAATATTTGCTTCTATCTTCTCATCTGTGGCTATGATAGTCGCTCGGTGTAGAGAGTTTAATAATTCCCCCTCGGCAATTTTGGGATAAAGAGTCGTGGTTGCCGAAGGGAGTGCCGTGGTACTAGGGGGGAGATTTTGTCGGATATTGAGCAGATCTGCCAAAGGAATCACCGTCATGACACTTTCTTTCTCGGAATCAAGATAAAGCAATTCATTCATCTGACTATCGTTAAAACCACCGATTAAATGAGCGCGATAGTCATTAATCGAGGCTGATAGCTCAATATTGCCCAATAAATGCCCTGTATCTAGGAAAATACGCCGATAAGCTCGATCTTCGTAGCGCCAAGCGGATCGATAAAAAATGGCACTGGTAACTAAAGCGATATCGGTATTTTCTAAAACAGGATTCCAGAAACAAGCAGATTGCAGGTTCGTCCAGACATCACTTTCCCAGAATAAAAGCAGCGAGTGACTTTGACCTTGATAACTGTAGAGACCGGCGGGTAAAAATTCCGTACCACGGGAGATCAGATAAACCTCGGCGGGGTATAATCCACCAGCAGAGGGTGCGGAACGCAGGTACAAGGGACTACCCATAGTGGCGATTTTGGCAGTTAAACCATAGCTACAGCCCAAAATTCGCGATATACGTCGCCAAAAGTCTCCTTTTTGGGGAACTGCTTGACGGGAGAGGTAGGGTTTGAGATCGAAAGTCTGACCGATTTTGTATTCTTTGAAGGGATAGGGTTGTTGACTCCAATCAAGACCTTTACTTTTTGAGGCGATCGTCTGGGGGTCGTATTTGGTCCGCTCGTGGTAGTATTGGGCGATCGAGATTGGCTGATCTGGCATGATAAAGATGGGCTGTCTAAGCTTTACTTTTTAGTTTGACATACTCCCACCCCTAGAAAACGGGTTTCTGAAAGAAACCCGTTTTCTAAATACTCCCCTCTCCCACCCCCCTGCTCTACGATGTCGGGTAGGGTTGATTCATGAATCAACCCTACCCTTGATAAGGGGGGTGGGGGGTTGGGGGTGAGGGTAATTAACCATATCTGCCATTACTTTAGAAAAATAGTATAACTGCTATAATTATCCCATAGCGGCTCAACCCAGAGAAATTCGACGTTATGTTACCAGTGACGGCAAAGTTCCCTTGGCCCAATGGCTCGATTCTTTGCGGGATATTAAGGCTAAAACTAAAATTGCTCAACGCCTAAACCGGGTTAATTTAGGTAACTTAGGGGATTATAAATCAGCTTTGAGCAGGAGTTTATGAACTACGAATAGACTATGGTTCTGGTTATCGCGTTTACTTTGGACAAATCGGAACAACGATTATCTTACTCCTGTGTGGAGGAGATAAAAAAACGCAAGCTAAAGACATTGAAATAGCCCAAAAATATTGGCAAGACTATAGGAGCCGAGAAAATGCCAGTCAGTGATAGTTATCATGATTCCCTGATCGAATCTCTTAAAGATTCCCATTATGCAGCAGTTTATCTGGAAACTCATCTCGAGGGAGATGAATATGAATTTGAATCAGAATTACTCAGACTCGCGTTCAATCACGTCCTAGAAGTCCTTGGCCCTCAAAATCTAACACCAGAACAAATCAAAATTCAGGCGCAGCAATTGGAAGAACTAATGCAAAAACCTGCACCTGAAGCCATGAATCAACTAACCTCCTGGCTTCAAGCTTTAGGATTGAAATTAACGATAATGATCGCTCCAAAAATGCCAGAAATAAATCATGAAAATGACGCTGTTAGTTCAATCAAGATTACAGGGTAGTTTGTAGGTTGGATTGAGCAATTTAATACTTAACCCAAGTTGCTAGAGCGTAGGGTGCGTGTTTGCGGCTATCAATTTGGTCAAAAAAACAAAATTAAAATTCGCCGTAACGCACCACCTCTGTCATCAGGGACGACTACTTCGTGCCAGGTATCAAAAACCCCTAAAAAAGAGAGAGGAAACCCGCGTCTCCTCTCCCTTGTAGGCATTATTTCCTCGCTTTGCGGACAGCACCTCCTAGCATTAAACCGCCCAGTGTGATATAACCAAGAAGGCTCGTGGGTTCGGGGACCGAAACGGGCGCGGGCGGGGTCGGTACAGTCAAGATGCTGGAGAGACCATACATTCGGAACACTTGAGAATAATCCCCATCCCCAGCATTTATCCAATTGCCATAAGTAGCACCACTATTTCCATAATTACTATTAGGGTAGAACGGGGAAACCCCACCCAAGGGGGAAGACTGCAATAAGTAGTCATGCAAAATTAATTACCTGCCCGATCGAGCTAAAACCCTTACGGGGCAATGATCGTCATGTGTAAATAATTTTGCCTAGGTACTTACTGCCCCTGAACCATCGGATAGGGAGCCAGTCCAAACATCACTAATGCTCGATAAATCATTAGGTGTTGTATAGATTGGTAAGTTGATCTGACCATCCCACAGATCTGCATTATTGTTGGCGATCAGGTTGCCATCAATGGCGTAGATGGGAACACCCGTACCCGTAGATGGATTAGTACCCGTATTATCACGGGCATCAACTGACGCGGTCGAACCGATCGCCTTCCAAGTGGTCGTCAGTCCAGCAGCATTCAGAGCAATTGCGAGAGCTGATGTTGGTGTTACATCATTAGTAACAAAGGTATTGTAGTCGTTGATGTCGGTGCTTGTTGCATTCCGTGTGCTGTCAGTCAAAAACACCAAACGATACTGAGCGCCGGGAGCCAGAGATGGGGGGACGACCACCAAAGCAGCTTGTGCTGCACTAGCCGTTACCAGAGTCGCCAGGGCAACTCCAGAGACAATTCCGAGTTGTAATTTCATCAAAAAGGGTTAATGGTAGATGATTTGAGTGCCTGACATTTAGATTTGGGTTAAGGGATAGGGCAACCCAAAACAATGACCAGCGAACCTAACAGTCAAGAGGATACACACTTCCCCCCCCACATTGTATTAAAAGCTACAATTTAATAAATATTTACATTCCTCTCCCCCAGGGCTGACGCTTGCTAGAATGAAATCCCGCTTGATTTGTGGTAATGAGACAGTTTATGTTAGATTTTCATCTATCTGTTCAGCCTGAAACGGAAAAACGCCTTAAAAAGATTTTAAACTCTATCAAAGATCAAGAAAAATTTGCCCAAAGCATTATTGATTATCAGATTGCCGAATTACAAAAAAGCAATTTGAATCTAAAATTAGATTTAGCAGCTCTGGAAAAACAATATCAAATGACATCCGCAGAATTTTATCAGCAATTTTCTTGCGGTATTTTAGGAGATGAATCGGATTTTATAGTTTGGTCTGGACTATATGAAATGCTTCTTCAAAACGAGGCTAATCTCCAAGAATTAAAATGATTGAGGCCTATTTCTTGCAAATCGAACAAACCATTCGAGAATTTCCAAATGTGAGATATTTATCACTGACCAAGAAAATTTATAACGCAAGTCAAGGTTATATTAATGGTTCAATTATTTTTGAGAATAATCATCGCTTAGACTTTATTGAAGTAAAAAATACTGACACAAAACCAAAGATCAAATATCGCTATCATTACATGAACGAATCTCAAACTATGATCTTCCGTTATGATAAGCTTAGACGCACTTACATTGCACTTTAATATCCTGGAACGCCTTGTAGATAGGGATACGAGTAGGAAACTTAAATGCGTCTAAGCTTAATGCACCCCATCATGTTGAGATTGCCACTTTCCCCCATCATAAACACGAGGTTGATGACATCAAAGAAAGCCTTGAGCCAAGTCTTGAGGAAGTGCTTTTAGAAATTGCAGAAAAACAACGAAATATAAAACCGTAATTTTCCGTTAGAATTAGCAGTTTATTGTAGGTTGGGTTGACGCAAGGAAACCCAACAAAGAGTAACGAGAGAGTCAAAATAGCGATCACCGATTCAGACAGATTTGGCGATTGGGTGTTGGGTTTCTACAGTAATCACAGTTACAATGTTTGAGAGGTCTGAGTGGTAACTGATAACTGATAACTGATAACTGAAATGACTACACCTAGCTTCACCATTCCCCAATCTGACCCTCCCCTTTCCTCCCGGCAATCCTTGCCGACGATGTACGATTTACCTAGTGACAATCCACTGGAACCCGGTTTGCCTGACGAATTTCACCTATTACAACCTCAGTTATTACTGCTGACTTTCCAGCCTCCCAACTGGGAACCAGACCTAGTTTTTAGTGCCGCTGACCTCAACCTTTACTACAATGTCAGACACCCCCAATGGTACAAGCGTCCCGATTGGTTTGGGGTGGTTGGTGTTCCTCGCCTCTACGATGGCCATGACCTGCGCTTAAGTTATGTGATTTGGCAGGAAGGGGTTTCCCCTGCGATTGTGGTGGAATTATTGTCTCCAGGTACGGAAAATCAAGATTTAGGAGAAGAACTACGCCAACCAGAAGAACCGCCAACTAAGTGGACAGTTTATGAACAGATTTTGCAGGTTCCCTACTATGTAGTTTTTAGCCGCTATACTAACCAACTTCAAGCGTTTGAACTGGTAGATGGTCATTACCAACCCGTGACTTTAGTGGAGGGACGCTTACCGATTCCTCCACTAGAATTGAGCTTAGGTTTGTGGCAAGGTTCCTATCGGGGAATTGAGCGGCTATGGTTACGCTGGTTGACGCTGGAGGGAGAGTTGATTCCCCTTGCCGATGAGGAGTTAATTGCGGCTAAACAAGAGGCTTCTGCGGCTAAACAAGAGGCTTCTGCGGCTAAACAAGAGGCTTCTGCGGCTAAACAACGAGCAGAACAACTAGCGGCACGATTGCGGGAATTAGGGATAGATCCTGAAACCTGAAGCTAAAACCCCCCCAAAAAAGAGAGAGGAAACCCGCGCCTCCTCTCTCTGGGACATTATTTTCTCGCTTTGCGGACAGCACCCCCTAGTAGCATTAAACCGCCCAGTGTGATATAACCAAGAACACCCGTGGGTTCGGGGACACCCACAGCAGAAGAAGCGACGGTGAACAAATGCCGAGAGATTTTTTGAGATTATTCATACATCGAATAATTTGCTCTACGAATAAAGTTATGTGTAGATTTTAGAAGCAATTTGATTGAAGTCAAGATAAAACTAGGGGATTTTACTCTATCATTGCTTATTTTAATTTTCGATGTACCTACACCCTACTAGACTACTGGTCTGTCAAAGTTGGAAATTGACGGATACAATTTAGTTAATTTGATCCGAGCATCGACCGTAATAAAATCTATGGAAATTATCGCTGTTTTACTGGGAGTTTTCGGTTTAGGGACAGGTGCGGGTTTATTAGTCATCCGTAACTATTACCACATCTGTCAACCGAGTGAAGTCTTAATTTTTGCCGGCAGTCGTCGTCCCACGGCCACGGGCAAAACCATCGGTTATCGTTTGGTAAAAGGGGGCAGCAGTATTCGTTTACCTATGCTAGAACAAGTGTATCGAATGGACCTGACCAACATGATCATCGATCTCAGGGTGGTTAATGCCTATTCTAAGGGCGGTGTGCCGTTGATCGTCACTGGGGTGGCGAATATTAAAATTGCCGGGGAAGAACCGATTATTCATAATGCGATCGAGCGTTTATTGGGCAAGAAACGCAAGGAAATTGAACAATTGGCTAAAGAAACCCTAGAGGGCAATTTGCGCGGTGTCTTGGCGAATTTAACCCCAGAACAAGCGAACTCCGATCAGATTGCTTTCGCTAAAAGTCTCCTAGAAGAAGCGGAACAGGATCTGGAAAAATTGGGTTTAGTTTTGGATAGTTTGCAGATCCAGAATATTTCCGATGAGGTGCGTTATCTGGATTCGATCGGACGGAAGCAAAAAGCCGAATTACAGAGAGATGCCCGGATAGCAGAAGCAAAAGCCCGAAAAACATCGATTATCAAGGATTCCGAGAATCTACGCCTAACCGCTTTGCGTCGTATCCAAAAAGATTTAGAAATAGCCAAAGCTGACGCAGAAAAACGGGTGCGCGACACTCAAACTAAGCGCGGCGCCATGATTGCCGAGGTAGAATCGGTGGTTATGTCCGATTTAGCTAAAGTACAGGCAGAAGTGGCGGTACAAACTGCCCGAATTAAGCAGGTGAAACAGCAATTACAAGCAGATGTGATCGCCCCGGCGGCAGCGGAATGTCAACAAGCGATCGCAAAAGCCCGGGGGGAAGCAGCCAAAATTATCGAACAGGGGAAAGCGCAAGCGGAAGGAACCAAAAAATTAGCGGCCTCTTGGCAAGGAGCGGGAAATAACGCTAAAAACATCTTTTTATACCAAAAATTGGAGTTATTGCTGAAATTAATGGCCGCCAGTGTACCAGAATTGCAGGTACAAACGGTGACGGTAGTGGACGGTGGTGATAGTAATCTTGTCCCCAAAATGACTGCCTTTGCTGAACAATTGCGTCAAGCTACTGGAGTCGATCTGGTACAAATGGCTAATCGCCTAGCACAAACCGAGCCATCTGTCAAGAGTTCAGTGATCAGTGATCAGTGATCAGTTATCAGTTTTGAGTTTTAAGTTTTAAGTGAGCAGTGTGTATTAAGTGATCATCATCAAATGGCAGTTTACTGCTGTCTTTTTACTGTTCACTGATTACTGTTCACTGATTACTGTTCACTGTTCACTGATAACTGATTACTGTTCACTGATAAGTACCTAGGCAAAATTATTTACACATGACGATCATTGCCCCGTAAGGGTTTTAGCTCGATCGGGCAGGTAATTAATTTTGCATGACTACTTAACTGATTACTGTTCACTGATCACTGATTACTGTTCACTGATAACTGATTACTGTTCACTGATCACTGATTACTGTTCACTGTTCACTGATAACTGATTACTGTTCACTGATAACTGATTACTGTTCACTGTTCACTGATTACTGTTCACTGATAACTGATTACTGATTATTGTCCACTAGAATGTTAATCAAGTTTGGAGACCACCACCATGGATGACTTAATTAATGATCCCTCCCCTTATCCCCAAGACATAGAAATGACGCGGACTCCCCCTGGGGAACAGTGACGGTATTGGAGGAAGGTCCCCGGTATCGCATCAATCGCATTGTCATTAAACCCGGCCATCACATGAGTACCCAAATGCACTACCATCGCAGTGAACACTGGATTGTCGTCTCCGGCACAGCGCGGGTAATCTGTGATGAAAAAGAAACTCTCCTCAAACAAAAAGAATCTACATACGTTCCCATGAATACCCGTCATCGGGTGGAAAACCCCGGTTCTATTCCTCTGGTGATGATCGAGGTACAAAATGGCGAATATTTAGGAGATGATGATATTCACCGTTTGGATGATGCAGAATAGGACAGTTTTCTCCCCTATATACTTTAGTTATTTGCCAAAATCTCGATCGTGGATGAAAAAATTATCCTAGTTACAGGGGCTGCCCGTTCTGGAAAAAGTGAATGGGCCGAATATTTAGCCAAAATCAGCCAAAAACCCGTTATTTATATCGCCACCTCCTCGGTGGATGAAAAAGATCAAGAATGGTGCGATCGCATTGAAAGACACCGGCAGCGACGTTCCCCCCAATGGCAAACCCAAGAAATTCCCCGACAATTAAGCGAAACTATTGATAATAGCCCATTTTCTCACTGTTTATTGATCGATTCTCTCGGTACTTGGGTAGCCAATTGTTTAGAAATGTCGGCAGCTGAATGGTTAGAAATCAGCGATCGATTCTTGTATTCCCTCAAAAATGCGGCGGTTGATGTTATTCTGGTAGCGGAAGAAACCGGTTGGGGTGTGGTTCCCGCTTATCCCCTCGGTCGTCTGTTTCGCGATCGTTTAGGCGATCTCTGTCGTAGAATTGGCACAATAGCAGACGCAGTTTATCTAGTTACCGGCGGCCATGCTCTTAATTTAAGTCAATTGGGTCAGTCTTTGTCGATAATTGGGCAGCAGAGAAGATGAGCAACGATTATCGCCGAGAAATCGAGAAAAATGCCACCGATCAGGGAGTATGGCAAGATGCAACCACTTTTTTTGTCACTGCTAGTAAAAGTTAGAAAAAGATCATGAGTCAAGTTAAAACCATCTCCGGACGAGCTTTACCCTTGCGAGGCAACGATATTGACACCGATCGCATTATTCCGGCTCGTTTTTTGCGTTGTATCACCTTTGAAGGTTTAGGAGAACAAGTGTTCGCCGATGATCGAGCCGCTTTACAGGGGAGTCATCCTTTCGATCTACCCCAGTACCAAGGGGCGAAAATTTTGGTAGTTAATGGTAATTTTGGTTGTGGCTCTTCTCGGGAACACGCACCGCAAGCGATTTTACGTTGGGGAATTCAAGCAATTATCGGGGAAAGTTTCGCCGAAATATTTTTTGGCAATTGTATCGCTAATGGGGTTCCCTGTGTCACTGCTGAGGCAAAAACCATCACCCATTTACAGGATTTAATTGCAGCTAATCCCGAAATTCCCGTCGATCTTTCCTTGACAACCATGACAGTAGAATGGGGGGATTTTGTCGCTACCGTCTCTATGAATGAAGGTTCCCGACAGATGTTAATAGAAGGGGGTTGGGATACCTGCGGACAGCTTTTACAAAATCTCGATCTGATTGAATCTACCGCACAAAAGTTACCCTATTTAAGTTTCGTTTAGAGAAACAATCTAGGGTGAGGGTGCGTTAGTAGTAGATTAACGTACCCTGGCAGGGATTTTGTTGGAAATGCCGCGGCTGTAAATATTAAAAAATCTGCCCTATGACTAATCCTGATAATAATCTCCAAAATATCCAAGAACCGATTTTAAACGCTCCCGAAGATGTGCGAAAAATCATCGATCGAGTTTTAAAATTGGAAAGAGATAAGTTATACCAGCGCAATCCTCGCAATATCAATGATGATGTTTTAACGATTATTAAAGAAGTAATCCAATAATTAGCTTTTAGCTATCAGGAGTCAGGAGATAGGGTGATAGGGTTTTGGGGTGATAGGGTGATAGGGATTTAGGGGTTTAGGGAAATTTCATCCAAATGCTCCACTTCCCACTTCCCCATCCCCCCACTTCCCCACTTCCCCACTTCCCCACTTCCCACTCCCCCACTTCCCCATCATCCCCTTTATATAAATATGAAACTACTATCAATAAAGTTATGTAATTTTCGACAATTTTATGGTAAGACTCCTGAGATACATTTAGCGGCAAGTTCTCGCAATACAACGGTAATTTATGGCAATAATGGGGCGGGAAAAACAACCATTTTAAATGCTTGTACTTGGGTTCTTTATGAAAAATTTACAGCAGCTTTTGCCGAACCAGAGTTATTAGTTAATAAACGGGCAATTACGGAAGTAAGTACGGGAACTTCCATAGAATGTTCCGCAGAAGTAAACTTTGAACATGAAAATAAACGCTATCAGGTAAAACGAAAATTTTTCGCCTATCAAGATGTAAATAGTAAAATTAAATACGGTTCAAATAGTTTATATATGCTCTACGCTGGTGATGATGGCAATTGGTACACACCCAATCAACCAGCGGAGGATATTATTAATCAAATTTTACCGGAAAGTTTACACCGTTATTTCTTTTTTGATGGGGAATATATTGATCATCAATTCCGCAGTAGTAGTCAAGGTAAAATCGCCGAAGATACAAAAGAATTATTGGGAGTTAAAGTATTAGATCGAGCGATCGAGCATTTAAAAAAAGCTAAGAAATCTTTACAAGATGAGCTTAAAGATTTAGGGGAATCGGATTTAAAAAAGTTATTAAAACAGGAAAGTAAAATTGAGCAGGATTTCGAGAAATTAAAACAGCGTCAGCAAGATATTATTAGCCAGTTATCCCAGCAAGAAGAATTAAAAAAAGCCGTGACTAATCGCTTACTAGAGTTAAGTGGTGCCGAGGAATTAAAACAGTTAAAAGAAAAATTAGAACAACAGGAAAGAAATCTGCGGCAAGATTTAGTCAGAACTAAGGATAAGTTAAAGAAATTAATTTCTCAGCAAGCTTATCAAGTCTTTTTAAAAGGAATTAATCAAAATTTTCAGCAATTAATCGATCGCCTACGACAACAAGGGGAATTACCCAGTGGTATCAAACAGCAATTTGTCCAACAATTATTAGATCGGAAAAAATGTATTTGTGGTCAGGAATTACAGGAAAATAGCCAAGCTTATTTACAGGTACAAGATTGGATGAATAAAGCAGGAATGGCCGATGTAGAAGAAGCGGCCATTCGCTTATCTTCCACAGTCAAAGAAATGGATAAAAAAGTCTTAGATTTTTGGCAAGAAGTGGATAATTATCAAGCTAATATTCACCAATGGCGCTTAGAATTATCTTTAGTAGAATCAGAATTAGATGAAGTGCGGGATAAATTTCGCCATTATCCCGATGAAGATATTAAAAATCTGCAATCTCGCTTAGATGCGATCGAGGATTCCCTAAAAGATTTACGCTTGGAACAGGGCAGCAATAAAAATCAACTAGATATCTATGAAAAAGAGTTAGAATCCCTGCAAAAACAGGTACAGAAACAGCAACAAAAAGAGCAAAAATATAATTTAGGACAACGACGTATTTTAGCGACTCAAGAGGCAATTAATCGCATTAGTGAGGTAAGACAGAGATTAGAAAATCAGTTTCGTTTGTCCTTAGAAAAACGGGTACAGGAAATCTTTAGCTCAATTTCTTTTACTCCCTATATTCCCCGTATTAGTCCCGATTACGAGGTAAGATTATTAGAAAATACCACAGGATTCGCGATTCCCGTGGCAGCTTCCACCGGAGAAAATCAGATTCTCAGTTTATCTTTTATCGGGGGAATTATCGATCGAGTGCGCGAATGGAGTCAGAAAAATACTTTGATGGGAATTGATAGCAGCACTTTTCCTCTGGTGATGGATTCCCCTTTTGGTAGTCTTGATCATATCTATCGTCGGCAAGTTGCGATCGCTATTCCTAAATTAGCCAATCAGTTAGTTGTTTTAGTGACAAAAACTCAATGGAGAGGAGAAGTAGAAACCGAGATTTCTCCCTATATTGGTAAAGAATATGTGTTAGTTTATAATTCTCCGAAAGCAGATTGTCAAGAGGATTTAATTAATCTTCATGGTGTTAATTATTCTCTGGTGAAACGCAGTCCTAATAATTTTGAATATACGGAAATTATCGAAGTTAATCGATTTCCCTCCTGACTGCTAAATCGGTGCATCTCACCTTTGCACAAATACAGACAACCAGCAATTATCAGTGACTCTTAAATTGGTACAAAAATATGAACAATCGCGTGTAAGCATCTCACCGAAAAACTAATGCGCTCCGGGGTTTGGGTAGGGTTGATTCATGAATCAACCCTACTCTGAATCAACCCTAGGGGTTTGGGAGGTAGAACCCACCAAAAGCTTGGATTGAGTGATAAAATCGGAAGTAATGACCAATTTTAGAAGACAGTTTCCCTTTAAAAATACCCAACTCAGTAGATTTACAAAAATCAGATACACCCTGGTTATAATAACTAAATTTTAACTTCTAATAAAACGATCAATTGCTGTGTTCATTACCCCAACACGATTGGATAATTCCACAAGTTCCGTGGTGACAATATTATAATCCCCTAAATATTTTTGGAGATTAGTTCCCTCTTTTTGATGGCCAATTTCCACTAACCTTTCCTCTCGCAATTCTTGCAAATGATCGAGGATATTTTCTAAAGTATCTTCGAGGGAAGGTAAGGGAGAAGGAGGATTATTTGCTTGCAAAGCTTGGGTTAATTGCGTCAAAGCTTGGGTTATTTGTTGCGTAAACAGACTTAGATTAGGATGGGGAGGACTACCGCGATATTGTTCCAATTCCGTCAATAAAACTGTCACTCCGCGACCAAAACGAGGAATATAATTACTTAAAGTTATTGCTGGTTCCATTTGTGGAAAAGGCGTGCTAGGATCATCAATTAATCTTTGTAGGGCCGTTTGCATAGTTGTATTTGCTCGTCGAGCTTTATTGCGATGGGAAGATAAAATTGCAGTTTGATAGGATGATTCTCCTAAATAAACTGCCATAACTGACTGAAAATATACTTGATTAGCTTCTAATGCTTTAATGGCAGCTCTGGAAAAACGTTCATCTTCATTAAACCGTAAAAAACCGAAGGAAAGTGCAAAAGCTAAAGCACTACCGATTAAAGTATAAACTATTCTGATATACTCTAAATTAATCCCGTCATTGCTGGTATCGAGACGACTGATAATTAAAGCAAAAATTGTGATAAAAAATACGGCTAAACTATAGTGAAACCGCACCAAAGTTAAAGCGATCGCTATAGAAATAACCCCAATAACTTCTAACCAGAGCGGATTATCTATAATTCGCAACAGTGCCAAAACAAAAAACGAGCCTAAAATCGTGCCAAACACCCGATTAAAAAAGCGTTGAAAAGTCAAGCTAAAATCTGGTTTTAACACAATAACTAAGGTTAAACCAATCCAAAAACTATGGGTAATTCCTAGCTTATTGTAAATCAAAACTCCTAGCGCACTTCCCAAACCCAAGCGTAAACCATGACGAAATAGGGGCGATTCTAGATTAAAATTAGATTTTAATGGTTCCCACCAAGCTTTTTCTTGACCGTACTCTTTTTCTATCCCTTCAAAGTTCCGCTGCCAGGGATTCTTTTTATCTGAAAATTCCTCGCTTTGCCGCAAATGTTGCGCTGTTTCACTGGCTATTTTTAGCTGTTTAAATAATTTTTTTAAACGATTATTTAATTGGGAAATTGCCACATAACTGCTATAATCGTCCTGAGCATTTTCTAAAACTTTAGCTTGCAGGTTTTTTTGTTGCTCGATCGCCTTGAGTAATAGCTGCAAGCGCTCACAATCTGGTTGTTTATTTCTACCCAAAATTAACCCAGCAATATCTTCGCTAATTTCCGCCACTTGCACGAGAATATCTTCTAATAAAATACCCACCGTGGTCAGTTGTGGCAAGGGATGAAGATGAAGCAATTCTCGCAGCGCAATTAAGCTGGTATTAATGCGATCGCTATCTTCAATCAAGACGATTAACAATTCCCGCAGCTCATTCTTTCCCCAACGTCCCCGACGCGTCAAGGTGACAGTTTTCCTCGAACGGAGCAACAGTTGGCGAATTTGGTCAAAATATGGCTCCTCATGAGCATTAGAACGAGAGTGTAAAGGCAAAGAACGGAGATAGGTGGCGATACCCTGAAAATTTTCCGCCGTTACCTGACGTAAAGGCTGATTAGGACGAAAAGGCCAGATAAACAGGGCCAAAAAAATTGTCCATCCCCCTCCCAAAACAGCGATTCCGGCCCGTTGTAAAGCGACGACCATATCTCCCGATGGCAAAGAAACGGCCAAAAGCAGCAATAAACTGATTACTACCCCAGCTAACGCCCCATTTTCCCCGTAAACCGTCAAATAACCCGCTAGAAACAACCCACAAAAAACTATCACTACGGTCAATCCTAGCCAAGCACTGGCTAATGTGCCGATAATCAAAGCTAGAGCCATCCCGATAGTCGTAGCGACTAGGGTTTTCGCTCTCAGGCAGTAAAGTCCCCCCACATCAGCTAAAATCAAGGTTTGAGCCGCTAAACCGACCATTAACCCCACTTCTGACCGATCTAAAATATCACCAATAATAATCGGCACTGTGATGGCTAATAAAGTCCGAATCCCCCGCTCGATCTCGATATCGCCACTAGGACGCAATAAAAAAGCAAATCGCTGAAGTAGCATATAGCACTTATCTTAATGGTGAGGTATGAGGTTTTCGTTTTCGGGAGTCAGCATTCTCCGAGTCACCTGATTAGGGAAAGATTTCTCTCCTGTCTCCTGACTCCTAACTCCTTAATTCTGCTGTATTAGGGCAGCCAACGGGGTTTAAAACCAGCGTTGAGTTCTTGAGGTAAAATTTTCGGGATGCTATTGGGACTGAATTGATCAGGAAGCGGTAATAACCAGAGACGACCATCGGCAATGCTCGACCCCTCCCCAGTGACTAAATCATTTCCGACTCCAAAGGGTATGGTTGCTAACTGATCAAATAATAAAGCCACGCCATCGGGAGACATACTCATCTGCACGTCACGATAATTAGGTAAGGCGAGCAGGGGGATCATTTTACCCGTTTTTAGCTCAATAATCGCTAAAAATGGTTCTTCTTTCACCTTGCCATCGCTGCCCATAACCAGATCGCTTTTCAGACAGTAAAGGGTTTTTTCTTGTCGCGGTTCAAATTCACAGCTAATAATCGGATTAGCTGTTCTTAATAGTAGTCTTGACTCTCCCCGATCGTTGAGCAGAAATAGCGATCGCTGATTATCCGGTTCTGATTTCACCATTAATTTTTGGCGACCATCCCGGGAAAAAGCGAGGATTTTGTCATAGGTGGGCAAAAATTGCGGTTTTCCCCCTTGTACATCCAAAGGAATCACCGCTACCCCTCCCGTTTGACTGACAACCGCTTTTTTACCGTCGGGAGATAGTAAAAAATTATCCCCTTGCATTCCTAACGGTCGCGATTGTCGATCATCGCTGATTACCCATAAACTGGCATCCCCCGGATTCCCATGATTAATTCTCTGCACGATTAGGGTTTTGCCGTTATCTGAGAGATTAAAACGCAGATTTTGATAGGTTTTCGCATCTAAAAACCTTTCTATACGACCACTGGGCAAATTTTGACTATTTTCGTCATGATTTAAACCCGTGGTAATTGTGTAAAGTTGCTGTTTTGGGGTATCTCGTCCTAAGTCAGAGCGATCGAAGGCCGAGAATAAAATTCTATCCCCCCTCGGATAGATTTGAAAATCCGTGACCACCAGATCCCCAGGGGTAAGGATGGTTTTTTTCAGTTCTGTGACGTTATTTGGCCCCTGAATGATATTACAGACGATTAAACGGCCTCTTTCCTCTTGGTTGACCCCAATATAGGCAAAAGCTCGATCGTGGCTGTAAAATTCGCCGATAAAGTCCTCACCTTGAGCAATAGGTAACTTTACTTGATATTTTTTGCCGTAGATGGGCAATTCTGTCAAAGTATAGGTCAAGCGATCTCCGGCCCAGCTAATTTTACCCGGTAAGGGAGGATTGATCACCAAGCTGGTTTCTATGTCTGAACGGTCAATCGGCCGATTAAAACTTAAAGTAAAATAATTGTCCCTAACGCCGATTTTTCGCCCTTGCCAGCTAAAATTCTCCCCTCGGGTCGGGACTTGATTTCCCTGGATCAAAATCGACGATATCGCCGCAATTAAAGCCAAAATAGTCGCTAACACTAAGCGATCGAACCAAGCTAATCTTTTCATCAGTTATCAGTTATCAGTTATCAGTTATCAGTAGTCGGTCGTCAGGAGATTGCTTTTATTTATTCTCCCATCTCCCCCCTCTACAATAATTACTCGCAACCAGAAACACCTTTGGTGCATATCATACTTTGTGCTTTTTGTCAAAAAAACTTTTTTTTTGCAACAAAACTACATAAAAAAAAGATCATCGTTGTGGGTGAAATTGACTGATTTACCCGTTTTAATTAGGATCACCTTCTAGGTTTGACAAGGGTTTCAACCATTGCTGGCCAAAAAAGCACAAAACAACCCATTATGAAATTCTATCAAATCGCTGTAACCAGCATAACATCGTTGTTAAATAAAAATATTTCTCAATTAATTCTTAAGAATTTATAAATATTGCGGAATGTTAATTTAAATATTCTCAAGTTTTTACGGTCAATAAATAATTTTTACTTATCTTTGTCCAAAATTGGGTTAGAAGTCAGGAGTCAGGAGTCAGGAGTCAGCAGATAGGAGTCGGGAGATAGGAGTCAGTAGTCAGTAGTCAGGAGTCGGGAGTCGGGAGATAGGAGTCAGTAGTCAGTAGTCAGGAGATAGGAGTCAGGAGTCGGGAGATTATTTTATTTATTCTCCCCACACCCTACACCCTACACCCCACACCCGTTACAGTAGAGCAGGAAGTCGCCTTCCCACCCCCTGCTTCAAAACCGGACTTACGACTTTCGCCGTATCCGGCTCCTGAGTAACTAGGCTACTGTCATTAGTAGAATAATAATGGGAATTATTATTTCCTTGTCTATTCAACCCTCTTGGCTGTATCCCCACCAGACAAGATTGTTGGTTTTAGGGCGTATATGACCGTTGATTGTTGCTTAGACTTCCTAGTTACCCGTCCTTTGTCAGCATATCTTTGATATTACTCAAAGCCTTGGCTTTTAAGGACATCCTCTCCCTCTATTGACTTGCGGATGGTTTCCTACTGCCCCAAACGGGCAGAGTCAATCAGGGTTACTTCGTTCCCTATAACCATTGGTTGAACCATTAGGATGATACTGTCCACAACAGAGTAACGGGAATGCCTTACTGATAGTGGTATGAGCTATCAGCCCCAACTCTGTTAACTTTTGTTTCGAGCCTGTCAGCCTTTTGGCTCGTGGGTGTTGACGATGGTTAATTCGTATCTTCGCCCCAGGGCTATCCATAGGTTCTGGCTCAACGGGTTTCTGATTTAGGCTATCAGATACCGCTTTTTTTCCTCGCTCACTACCTCAGATGTACCAAGTCTAAAGCAGCAGGAAATGCCGTCACTCTAGGCATCTAGAGGACAGGACTAAGGTTATTACTAACCCGCACCTGTATGGTTATAAAGTTATCAAGGTACTACATTTACCAAGCGGCTAATCCTCTAAACGTCTTACTGTCTAGTTTCTAGCCAACGAATCGCACCACACCCTACACCCTGACTGACGGACACAAGTGGGTCAAAACCTGACAAGACAAGGGTTGCCAAAAAGAAAAATATCTGGGTAGATAGGGAAAAAGCAAGAATCCCTACAAGATGAAAACCGAGAACAGAATCTTCTCCCAAGTTTATTCCTATCTAGAACAAGGAAGCCGATTTGTGGATAAAAGACATTTAACCGTCCTCAGTTGGATGGTGACAGCCCTACTCAGTAGTCAAAGTCTCAATCAAGCCAGATGGGAACCCTTTGTACAAAGCAGAGCCGAACAAGCCAATAGTTATCAGAGACGGTGGAATCGCTTTTGCCAGAATGGAAGAGTAGCGGTGGAAAAGATATACATCCCCTTAATATTGAAAGCCATCGAGACTTGGAAGGAGAAGGGGGAAAGACTGTATCTAGCAATAGATACCACTCTGTTGTGGAATCAATACTGCTTTGTCTATCTAGCGGTGGTCTGCGGGGGGAGAGCCGTCCCCTTGATGTGGATGGGATTAGAACATGGTAGTGCCAGCCTAGCTTTTGAGAAATACGAACCCTTGTTGGACAGAGCCAAAGGCTATCTTCAGGGCTTTGAGAATGTCATGCTGTTAGCCGACCGAGGCTTTGCCAATCAGCAATTAATTCAATGGCTCAGGAAAAATACTTGGCATTGGTGTCTTCGCTTACCTTGCGATACCCTCATTTACGGTGTTCGCCGTCGGGGTTTTGGCTATGAGGTCAGAGAACTCTATCCTCCCAAACGGCAAGCCTGCTTTGATCGCAACGTTCAAGTCTGGCAGGAGGCTAGAATCACTGCTCATCTTGCTTTAGCCTCTGTTCCAGGGGTTAAGGATAATTGGGCAATTCTGAGCGATGAACCTCCTACCCTTGACACCTTCTGGCAGTATGGTCTTCGTTTTCCCATTGAACATCTCTTTCAAGGGCAGTAAATCGGGCGTTTTTGACTGGGAACATTCTCGTGTTCGCTCTGCTGCTTGTTTAGAACGTCTCTATCTCATTGTTGCCATTTCTATTCTCTTTGCTACTTTAACTGGCATGGCGGTTCAACAATCTGGCTCTCGCCGTCAGGTTGATGCTCATTTTCGGCGTGGTTTGAGTTATTTGAAAATTGGTTGACGTTGGCTGGCGGGAGTTGTTCATAAGGCGCGTCCCTTCTTGCGACTTGACCACTTATTTTCTGTTGACCCTTTTCCCTGTTGGCTCTTCTCGCAAAGCTCGTCAGGATTATTATGGCAAAATTACCTTTTCTTTTATTCAGGAGTTTGAGGCTTTCACATAACAGTACTTGTCTTTGTATTGAAAAATGTGTCCGTCAGTCAGCCCTACACCCCACACCCCACACCCCACTTTCTTATCAGCTTTAGTAATGATTGTCATCGGTTTTTTCAATCGAATAAATAAAAACGCCCCCAAAAAGGAAGCGTTTTTTAACTTATCATGAGGACTTAGCAAAATGTGTGCAGAGTTAGAACGCGGATGTTGGATGGGGATCCAGCATCTGTTTATTTTTAACCATCGATCGCCGGCACTGTCAAGGCCATGGGGATAGCATCACCAGAAGCTAAATCGAGGGGGAAGTTATGAGCGTAGAGTAAGGAGCCAGAAACCGGCTCGCGAATACCGTCGATATCCACGGGAGGAACGGCAATAAAGACGATAATATAACGCTCTTGGAGGGAGTCTGGCAAAAGTCTTACAGTCTCTAAACTCTAGCTCTCTTATGGGGTAAGCCTTCAAGCTATCGCTAACTAACAGAAACCCGAAATTTGAGTTTTTATTAGAAAAAAAGTTAGCGATCACTTGTCAACCAAGGGTTTCAGAATCTGGATTCCGTCGGGGATTTCCGAAAGTTCCAGAAGAGCGTTAGCAGATGGTAGCGGTTAAGATCGTCGGGATCAGGATGACACCGAACCAACCTATATAGAGACGGTTATCAGTTATCAGATGTGAGTTTTTAAGTGTGCAGTATTAAATAGAGGTTTCTTAAGTAGTCATGCAAAATTAATTACCTGCCCGATCGAGCTAAAACCCTTACGGGGCAATGATCGTCATGTGTAAATAATTTTGCCTAGGTACTTACTGTCTTTTTACTGATTACTGATTACTGATTACTGACCGAATTGACATTATTGACAGACCTAGTTAAAATAGAGTACAGACACACACATTTTAAACCAACAATGAAAGCAAGGTATCAATATCGCCTTTACCCAACAGACCAACAAAAAAAGCTTTTGTCTCAGTTGTTCGGGTGCGTGCGTGTCGTCTGGAACGATACCTTAGCTTACTGCCAAGAACTCTATCAACAAGGATAAAAAAAGCCAAAATATACCGAGTTGTCTAAAAGAATCACTCAGATTAAAAAAACCAAAGAAAAACAGTGGTTAACTGAAGTTTCTTCTATTCCTTTACAACAGTCTTTGAGAGACTTAGAGACTGCTTACTCTAACTTCTTTGCATCTTGCAAGGGAGAGAGAAAAGGAAGAAAAGTCAAACCTCCTAAATTTAAGAAGCGTAAATCTAAGCAATCAGCAAGATTTACTGACAATGGTTTTACCGTTAACCAGCACTGCGTTACTTTAGCGAAAATCGGCGATCTAAGAATAGTTTGGAGTCGTCCATTACCTTCTAAACCTTCTAGCGTCACCGTGATTAAAGATGCAGCAGATCGCTATTTTCTCAGCTTTGTTGTCGAGATTCAGTCCGAAATACTTCCTAATAACGGGGAGTCCGTGGGAATCGATCTAGGGATTGCTACTTTTGCGACTCTCTCAACAGGGGAAAAGATAGACGCACCGAAACCGTTAAAGAAACAATTAAAACGGCTAAGAAAGGCACAGAAAAACCTTTCTAGAAAACAGAAAGGAAGTAAACGACGGGAAAAAACTAGGAAACGAGTAGCTAAAATCCACGCAAAGATTAAAGACGCTCGCACTGATTTCTTGCAGAAACTATCCACTAGAATCGTTCGTGAAAATCAAACGATAGTTTTAGAGGATTTAAACACATCGGGAATGCTTAAGAATCGCAAGTTATCCCGTGCCATATCAGACTTAGGATGGCGTTCTTTCCGAGATATGCTATCGGCAAAATCTGATAAATATGGGCGTGATTTTCGGATAATTTCTCGATGGGAGCCAACGTCTCAGCGATGTTCCTGTTGTGGGAATATCGGCGGTAAGAAAGCATTAAATATCCGTGAGTGGGAATGTCTTTTCTGTGGGACTTTCCATGATCGAGACGTGAACGCCGCAATTAAGTGCGATTCGTTCAGTCGAAACCTAGAAATAGGGGGATGACTGGCCTCTGTTGAGTAACCCTAACTGGGTTGAGTACGCACTTTAATCCTCAGCAGATGACAACTTCATAACCTTGTAAGTGAGGGCTAGTATCCTAGAAACCCCAAGTCTTACCTTCCAGACGCAGGAATGAAAGCAAACGCCCTTACGGTAGCGACTAGCCATCAATCCGTAAAGCAGGGAATCGAGCGGAAAAAGCGACTTATAGCCTAAATAAGTCAACCGTAAGCAAGTTCCTATGGATAACGAAAGTTAAGTCATCGTCCGAATTACCGTTACGGCGAAGCAGTGAAATAAGGCTGACACACTGCCAGTACCAAAAGGTCAATAGTATAGGGTGGTATAAGGATTTGTATCGATATACCAAGCGTTACCCAAAAACTCGGTAAAAAGATGACATCCTAAAGGGAACAAACCAAAGGTTAAGAGGAACGAAGTAACCCTATTATTACTCTTTAGTAAAGGTCGAAAACTAAGAGCAGTCAGCTAAGACGAAAACTCTGCAATACAGCAGGTAATAGTAGGGAAAGATTGAGTCAAAAGCCAACGCCTATTTGTAACGAATAGGATATGCAGACGGACTCACGATTACATGGAATGAAAAGTTGTAAGTAGTAATGTAAAAGTTATGACCACTGTTCAACAGATGGATAAATGGAAGACTTGGCAAGACATCAATTGGAAAAAGGTTGAACGTCAGGTTTTTAAGTTACAAAAACGAATTTTCAGAGCGTCTAGTTGTGGAGATGTCAAGAAGGTTCACAGACTCCAAAAATTATTGTTAAAGTCCTACAGTGCTAAAGCGTTAGCGGTGCGTAGAGTAACCCAAGACAATCAAGGAAAGAAAACCGCAGGTGTGGATGGAGTTAAATCTCTAACCCCAAAACAACGGTTAACCCTAATGACTGAACTAAACTTGGGAACAAAGGTCAAACCCACACGCCGAGTATGGATTCCCAAACCCAACGGCGAAAAACGACCTTTAGGAATACCTACCATGAAAGACCGTGCCTTACAAGCACTAGCTAAACTGGTACTAGAACCAGAGTGGGAAGCCAAATTCGAGCCTAACAGCTATGGATTTAGAGTAGGACGCTCTTGTCACGATGCTATAGCAGGGATATTCCAAGCCATTAACAAAAAGGCAAAGTATGTTCTTGATGCAGATATAGCTAAATGCTTTGACCGCATTGACCATCAAAAACTGTTAGAAAAACTTAACACCTACCCAACCATGAGGAAACAAATCAAATCATGGTTAAAAGCAGGAGTCATAGACGACAAACAGTTATTCCCAACCTCAGAAGGTACACCGCAAGGCGGAGTGTTATCGCCATTATTGGCAAATATAGCACTTCATGGGTTAGAGGAATTGGTTATGAATCTAGCACCCTCATTTGACATGAAACGCAAAGACGGGACACAAATGAGTGTTAGAGACAAAATAAAATCAGTGACCTTAATCCGATATGCAGACGATTTTGTGGTACTACATGAAAACCTAGGGGTTATTCTCCTAATCAAAAAGGAAATAGAGGGATGGTTACAAAACATCGGACTTGAGTTAAAACCAAGTAAAACAAGAATAGCCCACACACTGAGAGAACATGAAAGCGAACAAGCTGGATTCGACTTTCTAGGGTTTAATATAAGACAATTTCCCGTCGGTAAATACACCTCGGGAAAAGTCAGAGGTAATCTGCTTGGTTTCAAAACAATAATAACCCCTAACAAAGAGAGTCAAATAAGACACTATAGAGAACTTAAACGCATCATAAACACCAGCAAGGGAATCAACCAAGCTGAACTCATTAAAAGGTTAAACCCTGTAATAAGAGGATGGTGCAATTACTTCTCAACAGTGGTTAGTCAGAAAATCTTTGAAAGATTAACCCACATCCTAGGGCATAAACTCATCAAATGGGGGATAAAACGCCATCGAAACAAAGGAAGAAAGTGGATTTCTAAAAGACACTTTCACACAATAGGTGGCAATAACTGGGCTTTCACAACCAGAGAAGAAAATAATCCTCTAAGGTTGTACGAACATAGAGAAACGGAAATCCGACGCTATGTGAAGGTCAAAGGGAACGCCTCACCCTACGATGGAAACCTAGTTTATTGGAGTTCAAGAATGGGGACTCATCCCGAAATGCCAACAGAAATTTCAAAACTGTTGAAAAAGCAAAAAGGGAAATGTACTCACTGTGGACACTTCTTAAGAGATGGGGATTTAATGGAGATAGACCACATCACCCCTAAATCACTAGGGGGAATAACAGTTACAATAACCTCCAACTTCTTCATCGACATTGCCATGATGAAAAGACAGCCAATGATGGCAGTCTAGGCAACAAATCTGACTGCAATAGTGTCAAGCCAGAACCGCCCATACCAGATAATTACATCTGGGTAAAGGATATGTTGGTAATGACGTAGGAATGACAAACCCCGTGTAGTTGAGGAGCGGAATGACGAGAAATTGTCACGTTCCGTTTTGTAGAGCAGTAGGAGAGGCGACTCTCTTACTGACTTTAATTATCAAGGTCGCCGGTGGGCAATCGGAGACCTTAAAAAACGGACGGGTCGGACAGCATAAGACTTCTGTTAAAGAAGCAGCGTCCTGTGAAGCGTCAACCCAGCCGAAGATCATTCAATTAAGCTTGTTTGATCTGCCGGTCATCACCGTCCGGCCCTGGCGGTGAGGATGTCAACTCTTTATTTGTATATTTTTAAACTTGTATAAAATTGATTTAAGTTTTGTAAAAAGTACTTGACAAAATCCGATCGAGATCAAGGATAACCCTATCCTTAGGGTGGACAAAATGTGGTAAGGTGGATTGAGTAATAAAACTGATCACTAACCTATTATCAGTGACAAGTGCCAAATTCGCCAGAGAAGGCTAAATATAACTATGTCCAAACGGTTTAAATTCGACTCCTCCGAGATGATTTATCTCACCGATAAACTGATGAATGCGGCCAGCAATCGTTACTCGATCGTCGTGCAAGTCGCTAGACGGGCCAAACGCGTCCGCTACGATACCGTAGAAAATATCGACGACCCGATGATTAAACCCGTCCAACGGGCCCTGATGGAAATGACTGACGAATTAACCGAACCGGAATTATTACGCGATTAATCCCCTAAAATTGCCGAGGAAACCCACCCCTACATTTCATCGGGGTTGATACCCAGTGATCTTAGTCTTTCCGCTAGTCGTTGGGCTTTTTGTTCCGCTTGCTGTTTGGCGAAACGTTCTTGCTCGGCGATCGCTTCGGCTGCCTGTTTAGCCAAACGTTCTTGTTGGGCATTCAAACGTTCTTGTTGGGCATTCAAACGTTCTTGAGCGGCGATGGCCGCCGCTGCCCTTGCCCTTTCCTCTGCGGTTAAATAGCGATTTCCCGATTGATCATACCAATAAAGCCATTCTCGCACCCAAGCGATATGTTCTCCCTGCTCATATCCCAAGGCTAACCCGATTTCTGGCAACCATACCCGATTATTTTCAGGCTCTAAAAGCTCGTATTTCCCCGCTATAAGCTTATAAACCTCTAATCTCTCTCTATTTTTAAACCTTCCCCTTCTACCGCTCAAGGGATTGTAAATGGCGTAATAGAGAATGCCTAGGGTTTGATAATCCGCTAACTTTCCCTCATATTCCCCATTATATTTCTCAGAAATCACTTCCAGGGCCAATATCGGCATAATATAAGCTTCTTCCCAGAGAACATAGCTTAATCTTCCCCTTTCGCCGGTATCGTGTTTGACTCCAATGGCTAAAAATCCATCGGGTATGATCGCCGGTTCGTCGGGATTGTAATAAACTCCCATATCGACACCAAAATACCAATCATCCCGCCCCATCCAAATAAATGCTAATAAACTAAGTAATAGATTGGGAATGTCGTTCTGTAACTGGTTATCCACGGGTGTTTCGTCAGAACAGGGTAATTCTTCAGCAGTGGGAAGAAGGCGATTTTTATTGTAGGAAAGGTTAACCATAGCGATTGTTTTGACTAGGGAAATTACCAAGTATTCGGTTGAAAGTCGGCATCATTAATAATAGCCACCGTATCTCCGGAGGGTTTAATCACAAATAGACCTTTTTTATAAGCATAGCGATCGATTCCCTCGTTGATTTCAATTCCTGCCACTGCACCGTAGGCTCGATAGTTTTGATAATGGGGAAAAGCGATTTTAAAACGAGTCAATTTTTCAATAAATTCATCTACATCATCTTGAGATAATCGAGATTTACATTCCACCACCACAAGATCGGTATCATCCACCCCTAGGATATCAATTTCCATGGCGATACCTTGACGCTTGACTCTGGCACGGGGATAAACTTCCTTAATATCAATGCCTTTTTCCTGAAAAAGCCGTAAAACCGCCGGTTCTACCAATTCTTCCACAAATCGACCCCAGCGAGTGGTGAGACTATCTACCGCTTTGCTGGTTCGTTCAACCGTCCGTTTCAGTTCTGCCATGGAGCGATCGCTTTCTAGTTTAGATTCGGCCAGGAGGCTCTCTATTTCGACTCTATGGCGATCATATTCCGCCTTGGATTCGGCAACCAGGCGATCATATTCCGCCTTGGATTCGGCAACCAGGCGATCATATTCCGCCTTGGATTGGGCAGCCCGGCGATTATATTCCTCAGCCCGGCGATCATATTCCTCGGCGGAAGTGCGGAATAGCTGGTAAATATCCGCAAGAGTTACCGGTTCACTCATAGACTTGCCTCTAAAATACCCCTGATCATTTTAGCGATTCCGTCGAAAAGCTGGACAAGAGCCAGAGAGCAAAACGGCAAGAAATATTAAGAATTATTTAAAAGACTTGACAAATGTGCGGGGGGGTAAGGTTTCCTTATGAATTTTTGATTTTGTTCCAAAACTTACATAATCCTTACAACAATTTTACGTGAAACTACCCATTATCGGCATCCTATCAGGAGTTGCCCTTGCGACTCTAGGCATCTCTGGCATTGCAGAAGCTTTTCAACTGATTCCTTCTGGTCTTAGTCCTGGTAATCAGTATCGCTTGGTATTTGTTACGGATGGCACGATTCAAGCAACAAGCACTGACATAAATACCTACAATACCTTTGTTGACAATGAGGCGCACACCTCAACAATATTAAATGACGCTTTTACGAATGTAGGAATCGACCCTGCTAGTATTACTTGGAAGGTGATCGGTTCGACAGCTAGTGTGAATGCGATCGACAATACCTCAACCAATACAGTTGACACGAGTGTCCCTATCTATGGTCTAGATGGCAAACTGATCGCCTTCGGTAACTCCGACCTGTGGGATGGCGATATCTGTCCCCATATACCGGCGGCTGGCATCATTTGTCATGATGGTGGTATTTCGATGTCGCAATCTGGTCATTATTTATTCGGTGATGTGTGGACGGGGACTTTATCTTCGGGAGTTGCTTGGTCGGAACCTAATTTAGGTCCACTTGGGTCGGTACCAGTAACTATCGGATCGAGCTATGGAACGAACGTAACTTGGATTCGTTATGGGAGCGATTTTGGTCCAGGGTTTAACGGTCCGGTAGCATTCCGCCCTTTGTACGGAATCTCTTCGGTGCTGACGGTTCCCACCCCGACTGCGACCACTCCAGAACCTTCTAGCCTTCTCGGTTTTATCACCTTGGGCGGATTAATGCTAGGGGGTACCGTCCGCAAAGCGCGGAAGTAATACCTACAAGGGAGAGGAGGCGAGGGTTTCCTCTCTCGAAGCGGAGGTTTTCGATACTTTAAGTAGTCATGCAAAATTAATTACCTGCCCGATCGAGCTAAAACCCTTACGGGGCAATGATCGTCATGTGTAAATAATTTTGCCTAGGTACTTATTTGGTATCATCAAGTAAGAGAAGCTTGATTTATGTTGGTACAGAAATGATGAATCAAAAAATTACTGCTATTTTCAATGGAGAAGCTTTTTATCCTACTGAAACCTTTAATCTTAAGCCGAATACTAAAGTAAAATTGACAATAGAAACTCAATTAATTGATGAAGAGCAATTGCAAATAATGGCAGATGATCAGGATATTTTAGGAGAAATCGCTACCATTAATCAGGAGTTTATGGTCTCTGAAATGGACGGTTTGTAGAAAATGACTATCGCAAGAGGTGAAATTTATTTCGTTAATCTTAACCCGATTCAAGGAAAAGAGCAAGCAGGAACTAGACCAGTTTTAGTAAGTACCTAGGCAAAATTATTTACACATGACGATCATTGCCCCGTAAGGGTTTTAGCTCGATCGGGCAGGTAATTAATTTTGCATGACTACTTATTATCTATTGATGTGATCAATCAGTTACCCTTAGTGGTGATGGTAGTGGTGGGGACGAAAGGAGAAAATATTCGCCAAGATTATCCGACTAATGTTCGCGTTTCGACTGATGAAAGTGGGCTTCCTTTAGAAACAGTCTTTCTTGGTTTTCAAATTCGTTCAATTGATAAAAATCGCTTCCCCTCCGCACCAGTTGGGAAACTATCCGAAGAAAAAATGCAAGAAATTGAAACGGCAGTCCGATATTGCCTAGGATTGTAAGGAGATTTTATATTTTTGGTAGGGCGTTTATCCATAGCTCCTGCAAGCGTGGCGTTTGATTGATGCCAATTCTAGCAGATAGCCTCCAGACCCTCTGACCAAGGCAGTCCTGGCAGCGATAACCACAGCGCTCAACTTCCGCGAGAATGCTAATATAAAAAAGCTATTGGCTAATTTTTTCCTATTTTAACTCGCAATATGCTCCCGTCTAATCTCGATCGCATCGTCGAACGCCTCAAACGTCGTACCGATCCTAAGCAAAAATACGAACAATTACTAGCTTTTGCTAAAAAACTAGAACCAATACCAGAATCTGCCAAAATACCCGCTAATAAAGTTCATGGCTGTGTATCCCAAGTTTATATCACTGCCGACATCGAAAATGGCCAAGTTTGGTACAAAGGGGATTCCGACGCACAATTAGTCAAAGGTTTAGTTGCTTTGTTAATCGAGGGGTTAAATGGACTGACTCCCACAGAAATCCTGCAAGTCACCCCGGATTTTATCGAAGAAACCGGTTTAAAAGTCAGTCTTACCCCTTCCCGCGCCAACGGATTTTATAATATTTTCCAATTAATGCAGAAAAAAGCTCTCGGTTTTCAGTTGGGAATGTCCGCTTAGATGTCTAGTTTTCTGGTTCCGGTTCCTTTGATTCGGGAATCTCGCAGTTTTGGAAACGAGTATCCACCAGCGAACGGGTACAACCCCAATTACTCGGTATTCCCGACGGCCAACCCATCCGCAAAGCTTCTGGACAGATGGCCATCACGGTTAACTGACAGTCAATTAACTGAAAACCCTCTTTCTCACACTGTTTGAGACTGTGTTTGAGAATGGAATCATTGTTAAATTCGATGGTTTTATTACACTGAATACAGACCAAATGATGATGGTGGTGGGGATAGGGTTGATTGAGTTCGTAGTGTTTATGACCCTCGGCCAATTCCAACTCCCGCAAAATTCCCATCCGCGACATCAGTTTAACACTGCGGTAAATTGTCGATAAACTAATTCCTTCCCCCTTTTGTCCAGCAATTCCTGCAATTCTTCGGCACTGAGATGATTGCCTTTCGGTAAATTCTGGAAAACGTGCAGAATTTTCTCTCGCTGGGGAGTTAAGCGCCACCCCCGCGCGTTGAGTTCCGCTTTCAGGGAGGAAGCAGTGTAGGCAGACATAAGCGATCAACTCTCAATAAAAGCTATTTAATTGACAATGATAGTCGTTTCGGCGAGCCATTGGCAACAATTTTAAGTAGTTGAAAATTCCCCCCGCATTCGAGTATGAAAAATTACTATGAAATCCTGCAAATTCCCCGTAATGCCAGTAATAATCAGATAAAAGCCGCTTTTCGTCGTCTGGCCCGGCAATATCACCCCGATTATAATCCCAATGATCCAGAAGCAGTGGCAAAATTTCGGGAAATTGAACAAGCTTATCGGGTTTTGAGCGATAAAGACAAAAGAAAAGAGTATGATCGCAGTTTATCCCCGGAAATACCCACTTTTAACCGCAGTGCCGAGGATTTTTATCAACAGGGATGGCACTACGCTCAAGAGAAAAATTATCAACTAGCGATCGCATTTTACCAGCAAGCGATCACAATTAATCCGCAATTTTGGCAGGCCTATCTGCAACGGGCGGAAGTTTACTACCATAATCAGCAGGATCGGCAAGTTTTAAGCGATTGTCGGCAAGTTTTGCAGTTAAAACCCGATTGTTCCCAAGCTTACTATTACCTCGGTTTATCCCGTCAACGACTCGGTTACACCCAATCCTCCCTAGAAGCTTATGGCAAAGCAATCGCCATTGACCCCAATAACCCCCAATTCTATTATCACAGAGGATTAGCTCTAGAGGAACTCTCGGAACTGCCAGCAGCACGAAAAGATTTTCAAATAGCAGCCAAGAAATTTAAGCAACAGGGAAATTTTCGCCGCTATCATGCCATTGCCAATAAGTTAAGAGATGCTCATAAAAGTTATCGACAACAGCAATCAATCAAGTGGTCAAAAACTCTTTTTATTGTTTTTAATTTGCTGAAAATCTCTGGCTCATCTTTGCTCAAACCTAAGACCGGTCTAGCACAGTCTTTTTTAAAGCTTAACCGTAATCAGGCTTTGGCTACGGGTGCATTAGCAGCAATAATCAGCAGTTTTTTTATCGCTTTTACTTGGCAAAACTGGACAGTTAAATCTGAGTTTTTGCTGTTATTAGGCTGGGCAGTATTTCCTTTTATTATTCTGACTTTATCTAGTTGGTTTGGCAGAAAATTAAGTAATAAATATGGTAGTTTTACTGGCGATATATTTTTAGCTGGCCTAATAGTTTTGCCCTTTTCCCTCGTCATTTTGCTCACTTCCTATTTATCCATAAATGGCGATATTATTGGCGCAATTATCGGTGTAACGGGCGGTTATCTAACCGGAATGCTCTACTATGGTTATCGCCATTTATCCAATATTTCTTCGCCGATCTCTTTACTTTTACTCCCTTTTGTGCTAGGTTTTCTTACGGTTAATATCTGGGGAGTTTATTATTATCTCTAAATCTTCTGGAGTATTACAGTTAAATAAAATCTCGGAATTATCGATAATCAATTCCTCCACCACAGCGACATTTAACCATTTTTGAAAAGCAGTTCCCCCTTGCTGAATATAAGTCTGCAAAGATTCTAAACAACGACGATGATAAAAAGCACAGAGAGGCTCCCAACGATTGCCGCACCGAGGAACCAAAGCCATGGCATTTTCTGGTACAGTGGCTAATAATCTTGACCATTCTTGAATAATTGGAGGCGTTAGTAAAGGTAAATCGCAAGGGAGTAATAAAACCCAATCGGTTGATACAAAAGTTAATGCCAAGGCAAAGGCCAATAAAGGCCCCCTAGTGGGAAGCGGTTCCTTAATTATCCGGCAGTATTGGGGAATGATCAGTTCATAACGTTCTGGCCAAGGCGTAATCACAGACACTTGCACCGCACAATCTTGGGCAATTAAACAAGTATTCTCTAGAAAAGAGAGACCCTGAAAAGATAACAATGCTTTATCTCGTCCCATACGGGAACTTTGACCACCAGCCAGAATTAACGCCGTTAAAGCCGGAAAATCACCCATAATAACTTATATTCTCCTCTGCCTAAGTAGGGTTTGCGGCAAAAAGTTTGTTGGTGGAGTCAGTTATCAGTTATCAGTTATCAGTTATCAGTTATCAGTTATCAGTTATCAGTTATCAGTTATCAGTTCACTGAGAAAACTCCCCACACCCCACACCCCACACCCCACACCCCACTTCCCCATCTGCTTAACTGCGTTTCCAAGTATTCCAAGCGACTTTCAAACCGATCAAGAGGCGACGGCTGCCACGATCGAGCTTGCTGAGACCAGCTTTAGCACTACCGAGACTGCGATCGACTCCTTGGACAACTTGGCGGGTACTTTTGACCCCTTCATCGATATTTTCGGTTAATTCGCTGATTTCCGCCCCTGTTAGGCGAATTGCTTCTAGAGTCGGGGGAAATTCCCGATGGAGGGTATCGAATAATTTTTCGGCACTGCGGGCTGCCCGGGCTAACTCTTGCAGGGCAGGTAAAGCAGCGATGAAAACCGCCGTTAAACTAACGGCGACTAGCAGTAAAGAACATCCTAGCCAGAAAATAGGTTCGGTCATTTAATGGTCATTCGAGTGATGATTATCGCCTTGGGGGGAGTCTTCTGAGTCGGGGAAAGGATTGTCCGTGGCTAGACTTTGACTAGCTTCGATTCCGGCTGTCACCGCCTCTTTTAATCTCATTAAAGTATCATCCCAATTACGCCGGGCCGATTCCGATAGGCGATCGGCCTGTAATTGCATCGTCGTGGTCAGATCTTCGGCTAATTCAGGCAAAGCCCGGGCGGATTTTTGCAGAATTCGACGGGTTTCTTTTCCAGATCTCGGCGCTACTAATAAACCCGCCACTGCCCCGATCGCACTGCCCACTAAAACCCCGACGACGAATAAGCCACCGTTACCGTTATTTTTATCTGCCATAGGATTGCCCCTGTACTTAATTCCCAATTTTACGAGCAATTACACTGCTCTTGTGCAGTTTCTTCGGCAAAAATTTTGACCTGTTGCTCTTGGCAAGCAAAAACAGACCTAGAAGGGATAACTTGAGAAAAAACTAGCGATCGGGGAAAACCTGATTTTATGGCTGACTTTGAGCCAATAAGGGAGTGAAAAAGAAGAACCTCTGGGAGTCTTGCCGTGTTTCGACCCCAAAGGTTCTTCTTATACTGAACTTATACTCCTCACACGATATTTATATTACTGGACTTCCCCGTTGACAAAAAGCCATAACCTGTGCTGTAGAAGGGATTAAGAAAATTTCCGCTGCCCCGTTACTGGGTACAAATCAGGGAAACTCCCAATAAATCTAACGCTTTTTGTTGCAGTTGGGTCGGTCGAGTTATCTTAGAAAAACGATAACTTCCCTCCCTAATCGTACATTCCACTGTATTCAAGCAAATTGTCCCCAGATCTTCCAACAAAGTCCGAAAGCTATGCACAGGAAAATTCTCTTGATTCCGTTTTTTTCTCTCTTTAGATTGAGCGGATTCACTGCGACTCGCCTTAATCACATTCAGAGAACCATCATCAATTTCTTCATCCTCAAATAACAAAGGAGCCAAGGACTGTTTTAAATGCCATTCCACATAATAAGCCAACATACATAAAAAGATATGGGCTTTAACTCTATCACCCTTATAATGATAGATAGGACGTACCTTTAAATCAATTGACTTATAACAGCGAAATGCCTCCTCCACTTGAGATAAACTTTTATAAGCTTTAACCGTCGTCGCTGCATCCATCAAGGTTGACTCCAGAGAAGTTCTTAACACATACACACCATCCAAGGCCGTTTCTTGAGCGATTAATTCCAGCTTACGCTGATAAGAAAAGCCTTCCTCTGTTATCTCTAGGTTATAGTATTTATTGACTTTAAACTGATTAAGAATCTTGCCCACTCTCAAAGCTATCTTATCTTGACCCTTTAAAGCTCTTTTCTCCCTTTGAGTCGCCTGAACAATCAAATCTAGTTCCTTCTCTACCGCTTCTAATAATGCCTCTCTTTGTAGTTGATTTTTCTGGGCAATGAAGGGATTACGACAAGCAATTAATCTTTCATCGGGATAATCTTCACTCTCAAATTCCACCAAGTTTACCTGATCAAATAATCCTAATTGAATCACTTCTACCTCAGCCAGTTTCCGAATTTGAGGCTTAGTTAAACCAGTAATATAGTCTAATCCTTCTATGGGTTTTACTAATTCCTTGATTTTCGAGTTGGTGAAAATTCCTCTATCGCTTACCCAGACCACATTCTCAATCCCCCAACCCTTTCTGACTTTCTCAATTTGTCCGCTTAAAGTAGCACCGTCTGAGGTGTTTCCTTCAAATACTTCTACCGCTATCGGACAACCCTTAGCTGAACAGAGCAGACCAAAAACTATCTGAGTTTTCCCTTTCTTTTTATCTCGATTATCACCATATTTTCCCAGTTCACAACCATCTCCTTCTAGGTAAGTAGAAGTGACATCATACAAGACTAATGTTCCTGATTCCAAGTGTTTAAGTGCTAGGTGCTTCTCAATTTTCTCTTGTTTTTCTAATAACCAATCTAAGGCGTTATATAATTCGTCTTCATCGGCTTTCTCTAAGTCTAACAATTGTCCTAAACTCTGACTGCAAGTTTCGCTATTAAACCCTCTCGCTGTGGCTAATTTCGATTTAGGATTGATGATTCTTGCCACAATCATTGCCACCACTACGTTTCTGATTCGTGAGGATTTTTCACTGATTATTTTATCTAAACCTAATTTTTTAATCGTCTCTAAAATAGCCATCACATGACCATGAGGAAGACTTCTAATCACTTCAAAATGATTGGGAATGCCTTCATTCATGGACAGTGTTGCCCCTTTAAGAGCCAGTTTCAGATTGTCGATAATATCATCGGGTAATTTTGAGAGATTGGCCAGGGTTCTTTTTTTGACTTGATCTCCTTCTCGGTAGGACTCCCGAAGAAGAACAGCGGGGGGAGAATTACGGTTAGGAACTTTTTCTATATACATGGCTATCATTCTAGCAAATGGAGAGAATTTTTGTCCATTAAGAAATGTTACAAATTACATGGGTACATTAAGGAAAGTTAAGGGGGTGCATCCATTGATGGATAAGGGTTTTCGGCTATTATGGTATATATGTATGGGGGAAGTTCAGATATTACACACAATCCGCTGCTTTTGTCAAGAGGTTTACGAAATTTTTTCCACAGACCTCTGGCCAAATTAATTTTCTATGGCCGGTAGGCGCTCTTGCTGGGGACAGTTAAGTAGGGTTTGCGGCAAAAAGTTTTTCCTGGGGGCAGGTGGGGTGTGGGGTTTTATCGATTTTCAGGACAAAAGTAAAGTTAACTGTGGGGTAAGAAGAACGTAGGTTGGGTTGAAGCATGAAACCCAACGCCCGATTATGTTACGCTACCGCTAACCCATCCTACAAATAATTGTACCTCCCTACTTATCAGACTAAATCCTGTTTAAAAGCTATGGCAGAGTGGGGAGAGGGAAGTAGGGGGTGGTATCAACTATTGCCTTCAAGCCATGTTTTTAAATCTCGTTCTGGTTTGGCCACATTGAATAAATGTAAACCAAAATCCTCTGAAATATCTTGACAAATTTTCACTCCTCTGATGCTGTTGCCTTTTTCATCTAAAAGGGGCGAAAAAGTGCCAATTCCCAACTGATGGGGGACTACTGCCGTAATTCCGCCCCCGACACCGCTTTTTGCTGGTAATCCTACTCGATAGGCCCATTCTCCCGAAGCGTCGTACATTCCACAGGTAAGCATAACACTGATCACATCTTGAACGTAGTGTTCATCGATCGCCCGTATTCCTGTGATTGGGTTGACACCCCCATTAGCCAAGGTAGCGGCCATCAGGGCTAAATCGTGAGCATGGACGAGGATGGCGCATTGTTGACAGTAAAGGTCGAGGGTTTCTTCAATTTTATCGCTAACCATGCCAAAATTTAGCATCAGATAGGCCATGGCCCGATTACGATTGCCGGTGGATTTTTCCGAGAGAAAAACGGGGACATTAATCTCGTGATCCCTACCCGTATAGCGTTTAAACATTTCCAAAATACGTTTTAGCCTTTCCGTGGCATTCTGTCCGGTGATTAAATCCGTAGTAGCGATCGCACCAGCATTAACCATAGGATTATAGGGACGATTGGTTTTTTCATCGAGAATAATCGAGTTAAAAGCTTCCCCCGTGGGTTCAACACCGACTTTACTGTTAACGTATTCCCTTCCGTGATCTTCTAGAGCTAATCCAAAGACAAAAGCTTTAGAAATCGATTGTACTGTAAAGGTTTGCCGACAGTCTCCCACCTCAAAAATCTGACCGTCAGTGGTAATTACCGAAATACCAAACCATTGTGGAGCTGCTAGGGCTAATTCCGGAATATAATCGGCGATCTTACCCGTCTGTAAATCAGAGTATTTGTCGTGAAGATAGTTAAGATAGTTGCGAAAAGGATAGACCAACTTTTGACCAGAATTGACCGGACTAATAAAATCTTTTGGGGAAGCCATAGAGGAGTATAGCAGTTATCTTAATAATGAGTGACAAAGTTGTGGTTTTGGCTAGTCAGTGGCCGGTATTGAGGAGACGATGCCCAATGAAGTTATAATTAGATTAACTGCCGTAATTTTGCCTGTAAAGTCTTTTTGCCGAATTTAGTTACAGTTTGTTGACGCAACCATTGCGGGTGACAACGTTGATCCTGACCTGGCAAAATTTCTAAACAAGCTTGAGCCACCTTTTCGGCATCTCGATAGGGAACGCGCCACCCCACCAAACCATCCTGCAGCGGTTCTGCTGAACCGTCCTCATCTCCAGAAATCACGGGAATACCACAGGCCATGGCCTCTAGGTAAACAATCCCGAATCCTTCCCGGGAGGGCATAACGTAAGCATCGGCTAAACGATAATGGTCGGCTAATTCCTCCGTCGGGACAAAACCCGCGAAAATTACCTGTTTATCCACTCCTAACTGCTTGGTTAAAGCTTCTAACCTGGGGCGATCGTCCCCACGTCCAATGACTAGATATTTTACTTCGGGATAAGTCTCTAGAATTGTCGGCAGGGCCCGAATGGTAACATCTACCCCTTTATGGATATCCCCCGACCACAACCGGGCCACTGTTAATAAAACTTTGGCATTTTCCATATCATATTTTTTGATTAATGTCAAGGACTTTTCACCTAAATTAAACTTTTCCTCATCCACCACACAGGGGAGAATTGCTACTTTTTTGGGATCGATAGCGTTAGCCTTACACATAAGATCGCGAGTGTAACGGCTAATTGTCCAGATCGATGCGGCCGCTTGCAGGGCTTGTTTTTGGGAATTTGGTAAAGGTTCCCAGACTTCATTGCCGTAGGTGAGGACGGTGTAGGGTATGCCTAAAGCTTGACAGTAAAGACGGGTGAGAGGAGCTAAATTTATATGACCACAAAAAACCCGTTGGGGACGTTTCCGGAGGAGAGAAACTAGAAACTTAAGGGCTAATTGAATGCGTCCGAGAGTTGCTGAGTTATTTTTCAGGTAATGAAAGGTAATACCTTGATTTTTGAAAGGATTAGGACAATCAGGGGCATCCCGCAGTAAAAAAACCTCGGCCGCCTCGCAATCGGGCAAAGTGAGATAAGCTTGCAGGACATCCTTGATATAGGATTGAATACCGCCTTCTTGGGAAAAAATCTCTAAAAATAGGAAGATATGAGGCATCATAGAACGTCAGCGTCAAAAAGTTTTAGGTTTGGCGAAAAAATTTTCCCCGATCTCTTATCTGTACTATCACACTTTCTTGATCTATTTCGATCGTCTCCCCAGTAATAGCTCCTAACCGCTAACAGTCCGAAAAAGAACAATCTGGGCGATCTTCTCGCTTGTAAGTAGGGAGGCACAATTATTTGTAGGATGGGTTAGCGGTAGCGTAACCCATGCGGGAGTTGGGTTTCATGCTTCAACCCAACCTACGTTCATCTTATATTTAATTCCACCCACCTACTTAACTGCCAGAATAAGGGGAATTCCGATGCTGATAGCTAAAATAACTGATATTAGTCAGTTTAGCTGATGATGCTGCCAGGGCGATAGATAAAAAGTGAAGGACGGGGAAATAGTCAGAATTTTCCTGGATGCCAAAGATCAAGCTATTTCTTTGTCCCTTGTGTCATCGGGGAATCTTCCCTTTTAACGCTAGATATTTTCAGGAATTACTAGAGACAAAAAAAATTAAAGTTCCTCAACTGCTCCCAGAACGGTTAAGCTTATTTTAATCTCTGTAATTGCTTTTATGGCTCATTTGACTTCTGAAAGACTCAATTTAACCACAAAAATCGCCTATGGTGCGGGGGATTTGGGACCGGCTATCACTGCCAATATCTCGGTATTTTACCTGCTATTTTTCCTCACTGATGTGGCAGGATTATCGGCAGGATTAGCTGGTAGTGTGCTGATGGTGGTGAGAATTTTCGACGCTATTAACGATCCGATCATTGGCATGTGGAGCGATCGAACTCGTACTATCTGGGGTCGTCGCTTACCATGGATGTTATTGGGGTCGATTCCCTTCGGAATTAGCTATTTTTTACTGTGGTTAATCCCGACTAATAACCAATTATGGCTATTTTTATATTATATTTTTATTGGTATTATCTTTAATTTAACCTATACAGTAGTCAATCTTCCCTACCAGGCACTCACCCCTGAATTAACTTATGATTATAATGAGAGAACCCGCTTAAATAGTTTTCGTTTTGCCTTTTCCATCGGGGGCAGCATTCTCTCATTAATTCTCTATATTATCGTCTCATCGTCCTATGCCAACGATCTCCATCAAGCTTTTTTATTGTTAGGTGTAGTTTGTGCTTTAATGTCGATTATAGCAGTTATTTTGTGCGCTTTAGCTTTACAAGAACGAGGAGCAAAAGCGATTCTCAATTCTCCCCAGAAAAAAGTTTTGGCAATTGCTTTTATAGTTATCGGTGCGCTTTCCTTGGTCTATGGACTAGGAAAAATTGGGGTGAATCCCAGAGACTTTATCGCTATTTCCACAATTTTATTAGGAATAGAAGGGATAGTTTCGGGGTTAACCCTTTACTATGGCAAAACTGAAAATCATCTCAAGGATAGCGCGGCAATTAAACAGAGAGAAGCGGATAATAATACCGAAACTATTCCCCTGAAAGAACAATTAAAAATAGTTTTTGGTAATCGTCCCTTTTTATACGTTATTGGCATCTATCTTTGTGCTTGGTTAGGAGTACAATTAACCGCCTCGATTTTGGTTTACTACGTCGTCAGCTACATGAGACTATCGGAAGCAGAATCGGGTTTAGTCGCTTTGGCAGTACAGGGAACAGCTTTAGTGATGTTATTTTTCTGGCAAGCAGTTAGTCAGAAATTAGACAAAAAGATAGTCTATTTTTTAGGGATGACATTCTGGATTATTGCCCAAATTGGTTTATTTTTGCTCCAACCCGGACAAATAACTTTAATGTATGCTTTGGCAGTTTTGGCAGGATTTGGCGTATCTGTGGCCTATTTAATTCCTTGGTCAATGGTTCCCGATGTGATTGAATTAGACGAATTAGAAACAGGAAAACGTCGAGAAGGTATTTTTTATGCTTTCATGGTACTTTTGCAAAAAATTGGTTTAGCTTTGGGGTTATTTCTTGTCGGTATTGCTCTAGAAACATCGGGTTTTAAACCGAGAATCCCAGGAGAAGCAATTCCCCTGCAGCCAGATAGTGCTTTAATAGCAATTCGCCTAGCAATTGCTCCTTTACCGGCATTTTTTCTGATCATTAGCTTAATTCTTGCCTATTTTTATCCAATTACTCGCCAAGTTCACGCCGAAATTTTAGACCAATTAGCAACAAGAAGACAAGAGGAAAAGTAAACATCAGTTTTTTGAGAAACACTGTCAGTTAAACCCCGTAATAATTTTTCTTCTTCAGGTTCCAATCGTTTTGTAAATTATCAAGACAAAGTTATACTAAATCCGTTGAGTATAGGCTACATATCAGGACAGGCACTCATGCAAAAGGGGAAATAAATAATCAGTTTTTAATAACCGGATTTAGTATTAGACCCATGATTGCAGACATTTTTGAAAATTTTACTTTTTAGGATGGTTTTCCTGAATTGAGATTCTCCCCCCTACTAAAGCAAGGGGGAAAAAAAATCAATTGGCACGCTGTTCAACCAACAGTTGGTAAGCATGATTAAAATCAGCCGTTGTAATGCGAATCTCAGCCGGGTCAGTCATTCCCTGATGGCGATAACGACGAATTGCCATCAGTGCCGCTTGGTTACATAATAACGCTAAATCTGCGCCATTCCAGCCTTCGGTTGCCTCGGCCCAATAGCCTAAATCCACATCCTGTAAAGGACGTTCATCATTATGAACCCCGAGAATTGCTAAACGACTAGAGGCATTCGGTAAATCAACTTTTAACTGTAAATCCAACCGTCCCGCTCGCAATAAGGCTGGATCTAACGCATCTGGGCGATTAGTGGCTCCAATCACTAAAATCGTTGCCCCCGTTTGCAATCCATCTAACTCCGTGAGGATTTGTCCCACAACCCGGTCACTCACTCCTGAATCCCCACTATAACGACCTCTTGCTGGTGCTAAAGTATCAATTTCATCAATAAAAACCACACAAGGGGCTGCCTGACGAGCTTTGGCAAACAACTCACGCACCGCCTGTTCACTCGCACCCACCCATTTACTCAAAAGCTCAGGTCCATTAATACTAATAAAATTAGCTCGCGCCTGAGATGCAACCGCTTTGGCCAATAAGGTTTTTCCCGTTCCGGGAGGACCCCAAAGTAAAATACCTTTGGGAGCTTGGGCTTTGGTTTGCGTATATAATTGCGGATGGAGTAATGCCCCTTCCACGGACTCCTGTAGGGTTTGTTTAATCTGTTCAAGTCCGCCAATATTGTCCCAAGCCACATGGGGAGATTCCACTTCCACAGACCGCAATACCGCCGGTTTAACTTCTTTAAGGGCTTGCAAAAAGTCGGCTTGGACCACCGTCATTGTTTCCGGAATTTGCGAGTCAATCGTAGGAACCTGGCGCCGCAAAGCACTATAGGCCGCTTTCTGGCAAACGGCTTTTAAATCTGACCCGACAAATCCCACCGCATTATCGGCAATCAGAGCTAAGGAAACTGATTCATCTAGGGGCATGGAACGGGTGAGAATTTGCAGGATTTCTAAACGGCCTTTGCGGTCAGGCACCCGAAAGAGGACTTCTCGGTCAAACCGTCCAGGGCGACGGAGGGCAGGGTCAAGATGGTCGGGACGGTTTGTCGCCGCTAGAACAATCACCCCTCGGCTTTGGGCAAAGCCATCCATTAAACCCAGCAATTGGGCCACCAGTCTTTTTTCTACTTCCCCTTCAACTTTACTGCGATCGGGTGCCATGCTATCAATTTCGTCAATAAAAACGATACAAGGCGCATTCTTACCGGCTTTCTCAAAAATTCCCCGCAGTTTTTGTTCAGCCTCCCCATAATATTTGCTGATCACCTCTGGTCCGACTAAGGCAATATAGTTAACACCGAGTTCTTCGGCCAAAGCACGGGCGGTCAGGGTTTTACCGGTTCCAGGGGGTCCGACTAAGAGAACGCCGCGAGTGGGTTCAAGTCCTAACTTGGCCAACAAGTCAGGGCGTTTCAGGGGAATGGCAATTAGTTCCTTGAGTTCTTTAATCACTTCCGTCAAGCCACCAACATCTTTCAGGGAAGACGTGGTCGGTCCTTCGGGCGGTGTCACAGTGTCTTCAACCCCTGAATCGGTGGGGGATGAGCGATTGCGATTGACCTCAAAATCATCCCCAGCAGAATTGCTCTGACGAGAAACTCCCCCTGAACGGGGAATACCGCCAGAACGGGGAATATTACTCAAGGGACGGGAATTAAATTGCATTTCGGTTTTAATTTCCCCTTTTTCCAGTTTCTCTTCCAAGATTTTAGCCAGTTCGACTAATTGCTCGAAGCCTTTGAATAATTCTGCCATAAAATTTCTCCTGAGTCAAGTGAAAGATGGGGACTGGGTGATAGATGGGGTTAAGAAGTCCGACTTGATCAGACTAATTACCTTTAAAATAACAGATCTGCCGCGCCTTTTACCCGGGCTAGAGGTTCTACTGACCGGGGTAAACTGGGTAAGCGGATCAAAGTTTGATCTGGGAATAAATCCCGATCAATTTCCTCATTAGCATGATAACGATTCTGCACGACATAACGTTGATAGACTCCCATTTTTTTCAAAGATGCTGTCAATCGCAGTTGTTCGGCAACGATAGCATCTTGGGCTTGCAAAACTCCAATAAATTCTGTATGTTGGGGGTCTTTTAGTTTTTTCTGGGCAGACATCACTTGTTGTCTTAAGGTTCGTAATCGTCCCATTAAATCTACACGCCCTAAGACATTTTGATACTTCATCCAAAGCTTAAAAATCCAACTTAACCAATCTCCTAAAGCCGTTGGCATTTCCAAAAATCGCAGGAGATGACCGGTAGGGGCTGTATCTAAAATAATCAAATCTTGTTGTTTCTGGTCTAATAACTCCATTACTTTTACTAGGGACAACATTTCATCAATTCCAGGCAGAGATTGAGCTACAATTTGTCGCCAAGCTTCCGGAGTATAAGCTAGTTTGATGTTTCCTTCTTCGCTACCTTCACCACTAATCATTTCTGCCAGTTCCCATAAATAATCATCCCGAAATTTTTCTAAAATGATATTAGCATCAACTTCTTGACCACTTAAATTAGCAGTTAATTGTGTGGATTGATGTCCTAACTTTGTCCCAAAGGCATCTCCCAAAGAATGCGCTGGATCAATAGAAATAATTCTAATTTTTTGATCGGGATGACGATTAGCTAACGCCCAACCAATAGCCGCAGCAACGGTGGTTTTTCCCACCCCCCCCTTGCCACCAATGATAATGAGTTGGCGTTTGTCGTCAATAAAATCACTAAAACTCGGCAGAATTTTTTGCGGCCATTGAATAGGAGGCGGGGGAGTAAATTCTACTTTTTCGATGATTTTAATTTGACTCATGATCTGATCTAATGCTTCACCTCCTAGGGGTTCTTTTGATTGTTGGGGCAGGGTGAAAATTGTCTCTTGACCTGGAATTTTTAGGAATTTATCCAGGAGTTGCTGTTGCTCACTATAGCGATCTAAATTTTGATTAGGATCCGTTAGAATGCGATTAATAAATAAGCTGCCGCAGGGAATATTTAAGTGATGCAAACTATTGAGTAATCGTTCGGTTTCTAATAAACTCATCGGTTCGGCAATTGCCACAATTAAACAAAGGGTAAAATCCCGATCTTGTAGGATTCGTTTGCCTTCGGTTAATTCTGCTTGTGTTTTGACTAAAAAGTCATCCACATCATCGGCATTGTAGGTTTTTGAAAAAGTTTGCGAAATAACACGATGTTTTTCTTGAAACAACTCTAAAGAATTTAAAATAATCTCTAAAAAGTCTTTAATCCCCAATAAATTCAAGGTATGACCAGAGGGAGCCATATCAACAACAATTCGATCTACAACATTGTCAATAAGTAATCGTTGAATTTCTAATAGACCCATAATTTCATCTAAACCTGGCCAGTCTAAATCCCAAACAGGAGTTAAATCTTCTCCTTCAACAAAACTGCCCCGTTCTACTAAAAGTTCTAAAAATTTTCCGTATTTTTCTTTAAATTCTAAGAGCAATTTTTCCGCATCTAATGCCCTAACTTTTAAGTTGGGTAAGTCTTTTACAGGTGATGCTTGATCGCTAACTTCTGTTTGCAATACATCCCCTAAAGAATGAGCAGGATCGGTTGAGATTAACAGGATTTGTTCCTCGGGAAATAATTTAGCCCAACGGCGAGCAAATCCACAGGAAAGGGTGGTTTTTCCCACTCCTCCTTTGCCACTAAACATAACTAAATGTCGAGTGTCATAACGACTTAGAGAGTTATTTACCAAGTTAAAGTTAGTCATAGAGAAATCAAGTTAAGTAAAGTGATAGGGGGGAGAAACTTGTCCTAATTGTAATTCCCAACGGGGGCAGGCTTTCTGCCAATGCAAGACTTGCTCGATTAGTAAAGGTTCTTCTTGAAGATTAACTAAAAGATAAATTCGTGATTCTGTCCCCGGAGCAGTAATAATCCTCGTTGATGGATAGCTTTGGGTGATTAAATTCACGAGATTTTGCCATTCTGAACCTTGCAAAGTATAAAAATCTTGTTGGGCTTCATAAAGCTGTTTTTTGGCTAAAAAATATTGTCTGCCCTTGCTTTCAGAAGAGAGTACAGGCTCCTCTGGCTTACGGGGAATACATTTTAAAAGATATTCTCCTTTTCCCTCAAGTTCTTCAATTTTTTCTTGATATTCTTGGCCATGAGAACAAAGATGAGTCAGTAAATTTTCTGTCTCTAAAAAAGATGTGCCAAAACGTAAGGGTAAAATAGTGGTTTGTTGAAATAATTCACAGATGACTCGATCATGACATAAAACCGATTGAATCAAGCGTTCATCATCATTTTGTAAAGTGTCTAAACCAACTTCGGGTTCGACTACGGCCGATAGCTCTCCACCAGTTATCAGTAACAATGGGTTAGCCATTCCAACGGGTAATTTTAGGCTTTCTATGGGGGTTTTCAAAAAAGCGTAAGTATATAGATTGTACAATTTCATAGGGTTTACCAAAAGAAAATTGACGATTTTTTACAAGTTTTTATATTGGGGCGTTGATATGCTAGAATATTCTAAGTTATTCAGGGATTGTTATGACAACCACTCGTCCACCCAGACCAATTAGATCTAAAATTAGCACCATGCCTCGGAAACAATCTGAAGCAGATCACCAACTTGAGCTTTATAAGTTAATTACTGAAAAACAACGTATCCAAGAAAAATTAGAAATGATGGAGCGGCAGATTCAGCAATTAAAAAATCGTCTCACGTTTGTGACAGAGCAAATTGAGACTACAGAACAAAGTATTCAAAATTTGCGTACAGCCAACCCTCCTAGTGTAGCTAAAAAACCTGATTCCCCCAAAACTGTTGCTCACTCCTCTAATAATTCCAGTAATTTCCAAACTTTTTACCTAGAATATTAAGGCTTAACCAAGGGCTAGTTCTGACCAAGCTTCAACGAGTTCTTGAGCTTGTCAAATCCGCCCTTACTAAGCTTACAATTTGTGATTTTGTTCATGATCTATGTGGTGGGAAAGATTGCAAGTTTAGAGAGAAGATTCAGATTCGTTTTCTGCCTCTTCTTCTTCTAAGGTTTGAATTTTTAATAAAAGTTCTTCTTCCTGAATTTCAAACTCCTCCTCAGAAATGTTGCCCATATCGTAAGATAGTTGTAAGGATAATAACAATTTGTGCAAATTTTCCGCCTCATCATATTCTATATCTGCACGCTCTTGAATTTTCTCCCCAATCCAGATCAGACCCCCAATAGGACCGGTAACAGGAAGAAATAAAAGATCGAGAAACATAACTAATACTCTCCTTAGACAAGTTGGGCAAAGGTATAGGGTGCGGTTAAATTGTTATAGCGAATTCTTAGGCGATCACCAAACTGCTGATCGATCGCTTCAACGTTTTGGCTAAATTCCGGCTCTTGCTCCCAGGGAATTAAATAAGCTGCATTGTAAATCATGTCATCCGTCATCGGATCGCTTTCAATCACCTCTTGGGCGCGATGATTTAATTGGTCTCTAAAGACTTGAATAATGTCTTGTTTCCGTTGCAATACAGTGGCTTCAATGAGTTGACCTATATGAATAATTTCTTCCATATTTAAGTTTTTCCCCATCATCGCATCCCGTTCTTGCTTTAACTTCGGATTAGACTCCAAAGCCGCTTGTAATTCCCACTGATTATCCCAAAAAATCTTAATGCTAACCTCTCGTTGTCCTGACAGTTTAGCAAATAATTCTTTCAGTTGGGTTTTATAGGGAGTAATTAGTTGTTCGGTGACGGATTCCCAGGTTTTGATAACCAAGCCAAACCGCAGGGGCAACAACGTTGTAAACCCTGCTTCCATGACAGTTTCTAATACTTTTTCATGGCAAATTAAATAGCGACGGGATGCCAAATACTTCTCTTTATGAGCAGCGGAGTAGAGAAAACTAAAACCCTCAATCATCTCACTGTGAACTGGCTCATTATCAATCCCTTGCAAAACGAGTCCGTCAGGAACTGGTTCGGGAAATATTCCATATAAATAAAGACCCACTGTCATCAGTATTCTCCCAAATTAAACCGGCTGAGAAGTTAAAACCAAACGAAGCTTTAGATGAATTAAATCTAGTTGAGCTAAACCCAGATCAACATTTCCTTCCACAACAACCCCTGTATTGAGGAGTCTATCCACTAATTCTAACACAGAAGGCTTAATACCCTCCTCTCCCGGGTAATAACTCCCTGCTTCCGGTAAAAGAGTTCCAAACTCTCCTAGGTGGACATTTAACTCTTCTGGCTCAACCTCAAAAATTTCACACAAATAGAGAATTTGTTCTTGCAATTTTTGGATACTTTCTGCGGCTCTATCTAAATCAGACTCACTGAGAACCCCTTTTTCCATCCGGCGAATGATTTGGGCTTCGAGCAATTGGCGTACCAGTTCCACGACAGTTAACAGTAAAGGGGCTAAACCAGCTTGGCTATTACTTTCTGGACGGGTCAGCAAGGCTTGATTATCAGAATCGTAAGGTGTGCAAGCAAGTGTCATGGTTGGAATTGGTAAATGAGCAGTTTTTGACGGTGAGTCTCTAGTGGGGAGCTTGGCCAAGAAATTTTATCTGAGGGAAAATAATGATTTGACATACCCCACGCCGTAAACGGAAGTGGATTCTTGTAGCATCACTGCTGAGAATTTCTGGCTTAACGAGTCCACTTGAATTAGATTCTTGGCGAAATCCAACCCAGAGGTGGTTCTCTCCTCAGACTTTTGCGACCTTACAGAAGCCTGTTCTCGGGGGACCCTACGATACAGTTCAAAACCTCTAAAATAATTGGTTTCTCTGGTACTTGACGCTGAGAGCTTTTACCTATAGGAGCATTCCCCTATAGAACCCCATAACTCTAGTTTTCAAGGTGCGTTTATCCGGCGATGACTGGGTTTTTTAAGCGGTTGCTTACCCAGATCCCTATTCTTAATATCATACATCAGATCAAGTCGCCCTAAAAGGGCGAGGCTTTAAACCCAATTTTTCGGTAAACTTCTTTACCGTTTGAGGATTCAATTGAGGAATTTCAATGTATATAAAGAATGTGACTGATCGTTCGGACTGGGATCACGGCTCTCGATTGCACTTAATTTGGCTAAGGATTTTAAGGCTTGAAGTCGCCGTGAAAGTTCCAGGTTTTCTGCGAATAAAGCTTGGCATTGGCTAGGGAGGTAGGGATAACCTGGCAAGCCGTTAATCGCCGTTTCCCTTGCTTTATCAAGGGGGGCAATCGTCTCGTGTAAATTTCCTAACCTTTGAGGATTCAAGTGAGGAATTTCACGCATCTGAGGGATGTGCTTCATCGTTCGGACTGGTATCATGGCTCTCTATTGCAGTCAATTGGGTTAAGGATTTTAAGGTTTCAAGCTCAGTTTCTAGGGTTTGCAGTCGGAGTGAAAGTTCCCGATTTTCTGCTAGTAAAGCTTGGGATTGGCTATGGAGGTAGGGGTCTCCTTCCCACCAGTTGATTCCCATTTCCCTGGCTTTATCAACAGAGGCAATTAACAAACGAATGCGGATATTGATCAGTTCAGTGGAGGCAATCGAAACGGAAATATCGCCGGCAATCACAATTCCTTTATCTAAAACTCGTTCGAGTATATCCGCTAAACTCGAACCTTGAGTTGCTGTTTTTAGGGAGTTGCTTGACTGGTTTTTGAGCGAGCCAGCAAAAGTGGAAGAAGTCACGGTTGGTTTCACTCAATAAGAGTATAAAATTAGTCTTTTCGCTGGGGCAAGTTGCCTCGCAGTAAAGATTGAATGGCTTTTAACGATTGATTTCCTGTCGAAGGCTCAGAAGTTGACGCTTGGGCATCGGAAGGCTCCGTCTCCTCTACAAAGGATAAGGATTCTAACGGATTGTCCTCGAGGATTTCCCATAAAATCGCTCTTGACTTATCAACAGATAAATTGGTGCGGGACAAAAGAACATCGGCGCAGATATCACGGAAGTCCGAATCAGCGGAGTTGGCCGCAATATCGTGAGAGGCGCAGACTTTAGCAATCATTAAACAAGAGCGCAAACCCGACGTTTTTTCAGTCGCAGTTTTCACACGAAAGGTTTTGACGAGGTTGACAATAAATAAAGCATCTTCTCGACCAATCCCCGTTTTTTGAGCCAGAATTTCAGTCTGAGTCAGTTGGTCTGGTTCAGGCATATTTATAGTTACCAACCGATCCATTAAAGCATCTTGGGTGGCATGAACCCCACAGTATTCTTCTGGGTTGGAGGTGAAAATTGCCCGAAATTGAGAATTGACTTGTAGGTAATCGGGTTGATGGCTAGTGGGCGGCAGGGTGAGAATTTTTTCTTCCAAGGCAGAGAGTAAAACGTTGTTGACCTCAGGCCGAGAACGATTGAACTCATCATAAACTAGGGTAAACCCCTCGCGACAGGCCATTGTTAACCGAGAATCCACCCAATTGTGTTTTAGCTCGTCTTCAACTTTGAGAACGCTGTGGATATAGTTATCCATCAGTTTTTTATGGGTATAACCAGACTGGCTACCAATTAAATCGGAACTGGTAAAGTCATCATCGCCAAAGATTAGCATCACAGGTCTGGCTAAACAATTGGCCAAGTGCATTGCCAAGGTGGTTTTTCCCGTTCCTGCTGGACCACATAGATGGATGGAAAAACCAGCGTTTAGATAACGTAAGGCGCGAGTGGCAACTTGATCAATCGAAGGCGTAACAACAAATTGACCAGGGCGAAGGCAGAGGACGGATCTTCTTGTTTGAGTTTCAGTAAATGTCATAGTTGAAATCTAGTAAATACCATTGTTGACATCCTCACCGCCGTAAACGGACGGTGATTCCTCACCACGCCACCTTTTTAGGATGGTCGCGTCAATGGGGTTGACGCTTCACCAAAAGCGGACGGGTATTCTTGAGCTAACAATTGCCCGTTCAGGTTTCCCTTCATAACCGAGTAGGCAAGGACGCTTGTGTTGCCCGAATTTGACGGCAGGGTTAATCGTCTTTGGCTTTTAAGGCCCACCTCTATAATATCCCAAAAGAGTAGGAACTGTCATCAATTAGCTCTAGAACCTTGATTCTGAAGGTATTTTTAGGATATTCATTAGTCAAGGGGCTAAGGAGCTAAAATTCTTGTCTAGACTACTTTTCCAGACTTGAACAATGACAAGCCCAGATGCAGTCCTTTTCCCTTACCTCCTTTGTCAACAAAAGACTACTAATGACAACATTAACTATAAAGTAAGTGAAGTTTTATAACACTTCTTAATCTACCAGAACCCTAGGGTCGCCCCTACAGGAACTCACCACCCCTACGTTAAGTCTAGAAACCTAGAAAAGCAGGATCAGCATGGTAGGTTTAAAACCAAAGGCTTATTGTTGTACCTTCAGATAGTCCTCTAGTTTAGTCAGGAAAAGGGACTAGAGGGTTTTTACTCTAGCCCTAGGCTTAAGTGGGTTGGAATTAACCTAGAGATTTATTTGCCAAAAACGTAGATAGACAACTCTTGACGAAATTGACGCAAATCGTCTTTTAGCTGTTTCGCTTCCGCTAAACGTCGTTCTTGGAATTGACTTAAATCATCTTTCACCTGTTTGGCTCGATCTAGATGAAGTTGACGTAATTCGTCCTCTAGCTGCTTCGCTGCCGCTAAACGTTGTTCTTGGAATTGACTTAAATCATCTCTCAGCTGTTTGGCTCGATCTAGACGCTGTTGACGTAAGTCGTTCTCTAGCCGTTTCGCTTCAGCTAAACGTTGTTCTTGAAATTGACGTAAATCCTCTTTTTGCTTTTCCGCCTGAGCTAAACGCTGTTTTTGGGTAGCTGTTAAAAACGCAAGGCTTTCTTGTTGAACTTTTTGGAAAGATTGGCGCAAAGCAGTTGCCTGTTCTTGCGCTTGTTTTTGTCTTTCAGTTTTGACATCCAACAAAAAAGCTTGGACTTCTTGCGAGAGTTTAGCTACTTCTCCAGCAATCGATAAACGCTCCTGGCGGAACTTTTCCATGAGAGCAGGCATGGGGTTGTCCTCAATTACTAAATACTATGGAATGGATTAGACCCAATCACCCGTTAGAAAAACCTTGACGGGGACTGGGGGGAGAGACAGTAGATTCCGACTTTTCTGATCATCCCAAAGTCGAGATAGCGAACTACCCTATCAATTATAGACTATTGCGCCCCAAGAGAGGGGTAACTAAACTCAATAGGGATTAAAGAAAAGCCGAGAATCTAGAAAACCTGGTAAGGTTTTAACTGAGCAGATAGGAGAATCTGTGAGCAATCCTTAAGCAGGAACCGCCGCAGATTGAGTCAGACCAACGGCTTCAGCATATTTGAGGTAGGTTTCAACCGAAGCGATGACTACACGAGCTTCAATCGCTAATAATTCGATTCCTACCAAAGAGACGCGAGCCCAGGCATCAATAACGATACCTTTGTCAAGGATGCGATCAATAACTTCAGCTAAGCTAGAGGAAGAGTTGGTTTTTTCGACTGCCATGGTAATAGACCTTTTTGTTAGTTGTATAGAGAGTGTACAGTGCTGATCCCAAAGTTGAGATAGGGAGCTACCTCATCTCAAGGGGCGTGGCCTCACTACCTAAAGAATGGCCTTCCATTGCGCTATTGCGAAAAATAGAGAGGCTCACATTCTGGCGATAGGCGGTAAACCTAGCTACAAGGGTCAAAATCACGGTCACAAAAATAATTTGTCTGAGTCTAGCTTTGTTCTAGCTATCCGTTGCCGTGCCAACCCTATTAACATAGACTATTGCGCCCCAAGAGAGGGGTAACTGAACTCAATAGAGATTAAAGAAAACCCAAGAACCTGCAACACCCGGTCGGGTTTTAACTGAGCAGATGGGAGAATCTGGGAGCAATCCTTAAGCAGGAACCGCCGCAGATTGGGTCAGACCAACTGCTTCAGCATATTTGAGGTAGGTTTCAACCGAAGCGATGACTACACGAGCTTCAATCGCTAATAATTCGATGCCCACCAGAGATACGCGAGCCCAGGCATCAATAACGATACCTTTGTCAAGGATGCGATCAATAACTTCAGCTAAGCTAGAGGAAGAGTTGGTTTTTTCGACTGCCATGGTAATAGACCTTTTTGTTAGTTGTATAGAAAGTGTACAGTGCTGATCCCAAAATTTATCTATCGAGCTACCGCATCTCAGGGGCGCAGCTTCCACTCCAAAAATGACTTTCTATTCCGAAAAATAGTGAGTCTCATAATCTGGTGATAGGGGGTAAACCTAGCTACAAAGGACAAAATCACGTTTACAAAAATAATTTGTATGGGTCTAGCTTTGTTTTCGCTACCCGTTGCCGTGTCAACCTGATCATTTATAGACTATTGCGCCCCAAGAGAGGGGTAACTAAACTCAATAGGGATCAAAGAAAAGCTAAGAATCTGCAAAACCCTGTAGGGTTTTCACTGAGCAGATGGGAGAATCTGGGAGCAATCCTTAAGCAGGAACCGCCGCAGATTGAGTCAGACCAACGGCTTCAGCATATTTGAGGTAGGTTTCAACCGAAGCGATAACTACACGAGCTTCAATCGCTAATAATTCGATGCCCACCAGAGATACGCGAGCCCAGGCATCAATAACGATACCTTTGTCAAGGATACGATCAATAACTTCAGCCAAGCTAGAGGAAGAGTTGGTTTTTTCGACTGCCATGGTAATAGACCTTTTTGTTGTTTTCATAGAGAGTGTACAGTGCCGAAATCATCAAGGGTTCAGAAATCCATTTCGTTTTTCTGCCTTCATCACTTCAGCATTTGAACAATAACACCCTTTTTTTGTCGGTGTCAATACCTAATCTCGATTTTTTCGTTAAGAAATATAATTAATTCTCAGTTTTGTGCTTAATAAATGTAGTCAATTCTCAGAAAAGGCGGGTCAAGGTCGTTGCTGCTACCTTTTTTTCTAAGCAAAACTGCCCATTGGGAGAGCAGGGCGAGCGCACCTAAAAACAAAACAAATACAAGAACCTTGCGGGGATAACTGGACTTACCCCCCCCCAAGAAAAATAATCAAACCCTTACCCCAAGCTAGTCTTGGCGATTGTTCGACTACCTTTGACTAGCTACAATCGACTCAGAAGGGTAGCTGGAGCCTGTTTTGATGGACACAGGACAAATAAACTAATAGTAAAAGCCTTGCAAAGCAAGGCTTTTAGGTGCTTAAGGCACGAATGTATTGAAATTTTAGTTTTAACGTTCGCTATCTTAGGTGTTATTTGCGGGGACCAGGGGTGGACAGACTTGACAATCTAGCCATCACAATGCGAAGATGTGTGATGGGAAATTCTTGCTTCACAGAAACCTGCTTTTTGAGAGAGTCCCAACGAGTCTTACAGTCTCTCCACAAGCTTAAACTCCTGACTGCCCATCAGCATTTGTTGACAGGATTCTTATTCCTTCTGATCTTAAATTCTTGGCTGCATTCGTGATAGGTCTTGCATTCTGGACTTATTCATCTTTATATCATTTTTCAAAAGTAATGACAGACTTAGTTGATGATTTCAAAGCGCAATCCCTCTGGGAGAAAGGAATTGCACTTTCAGATGTTAGTCACGACTATTGAAAATTGGTATTAGCTATTTTTTCGGGGACTCTAGCCACTATTTTCAGAGATTGCTGTAATGCGGATTGGTTGAGGTCCGTTTAGGTGGATTGACTAGCCAGAAATTGTCTTTGATAGTCTAAAAACTGGCCATGCCATTCCGCAAAACGACGCTCCCCATCTTTGACCAAAAGTTGGCGGTAGGCTTCCGAGGAAATCCAAGGCTTTGTTGGACGTTGTTGGGCAGAACGAGCTTGGTATTCAGCCCTTGATTGACGGCAGTGGTTGTGATAATTTTGGTGCCATTCCTGATAGCGCCGTTCTCCATCCCGCACGAGGGCTTGGCGATAGGCTTCTGAAGATAGACTCATGGTGTTACTCCTTTTCAAATCCCTTGATGGCTTGCCCAGAATCATAACACAATCCGCGCACTACCGAGCGCTGACCTCTCGTCAAGTTACGATCTAGGCCCTTGCCTTCAGTGGCAAGGTTTCTTGGCTATCTTAACTGCTGCATTTTGTCTAGGTTTGCATAGTGGCTCTACAGACTGACACCGCAAGCTCTGCGGCCAAAATATTTTTACTGGCAGTACCACTCTAGAACATATCGTGTAAATGCGCTAGTATTTAAATTAAAGCCAACCTGAAATGGCGGGGTTTCAGCCCAAAATTTTCGATGATGTTGTTTAATTTGATCCTAACCTATTGTAGGTAAAATATACACTTTAGTTATTAATCTGGTAATTTTTTTGTCCTGGGGAGCCTGATTGAGCAAAGAAATGCTATATTTCTATTAGCACCGTTGCCAAAATCTCTGGAAAGTTGAGTTACTAATATGGTTAAAATTATCGGTCGTCAATGCTTGGGAAGAAAACCCGTTTACGATATTGGTGTGGAGAAAGATCATAATTTTTTGCTGGGCAACGGGTTAATTGCCTCCAATTGTTTTAATAAATCTCACTCCACTGCCTACGCTTACGTTACCTATCAAACTGCTTATTTAAAAGCTAATTATCCTGTGGAATATATGACAGCGTTACTAACTGCTAGTAGCGATAATCAGGATAAGGTGGAAAAGTATCGAGAAAACTGTCAGAAAATGAATATCGATGTTGAACCTCCCGACATCAATCGATCGCAAAAACATTTTACCCCGATTGGGCGCAAAATTCTCTTTGGTTTGTCCGCAGTTAGAAACCTGGGCGAAAATGCGATCGAGGCTATTTTAAAAGCCCGGGAAGCAACAGCAGGAAAGTTTACTTCCTTAGGGGATTTTTGCGAGCGTGTTGATTTGCGAGTGATCAACAAAAGAGCTTTAGAAACGCTAATTTATTGTGGTGCTTTTGATAAAATTCAACCGAATCGCCATCAATTAATTGAAGATTTAGAATTAGTAGTTGCTTGGGCGCAAAAACGCACCAAAGAGAAAGAAAGTGGTCAAATGAATATTTTTGATATGCTAGGGGGTAGCACAGAAAATAAACAAGAATCCGAGTTTGAACAGTCTCCCAGTGCAACCGCAGTAGAAGATTTTTCCCTACAGGAAAAGTTAAAACTGGAAAAAGAACATTTGGGGTTTTATGTTTCCGAACATCCTTTAAAAGCTTTACAAAGAGCCGCTCAAGTCCTATCTCCTATCAATTTAGCTGACTTGGAAGAACACAAAACCAGAAAAAAAGTCAGTGCCATTGTCCTATTAAATGCTGTCAAGAAAATTATGACCAAAAAAGGGACTCCCATGGCCTTTTTAACCCTAGAAGATGCCTCGGGACAGTCGGAAGCGGTGGTTTTTTCCGATACCTACGAACGTCTGCAAAAATTATTAGTGGAGGAAGCCACTTTAATGGTGTGGGGAAAAGTTGATCGCCGAGATGATCGGGGACAATTAATTATCGAAGATGCGGAACCGATCGAAACCATTAAAATGGTGATGGTTAATTTATCGATGCAAGATGTCGTCAACCAAAATCGTCAAAATCTTCTTAAAAGTATTCTGCAATCGGGAGACAAACAAAAGGCAAAAGTTCCCGTTATTGCCACCATCGGTGCGGGAACTCAGCGTCAATTTGTGCGTTTAGGACAAAACTATTGGGTAGAAGATGACAATTCGGTGCTAGAGTCTCTAAAAGTTGCGGGTTTTCTGGCTAATTCTGCACCTTTGATTAATCATTAAATGCTAACTGGCAATCACTCAAGAGCCATGATTGCGCTAATATTGTTCCCGTAAAACCTTCTCGATTTCCTGTTTCGATAATAATTCTCTCTCGACCCACAAATCAAGACAAATATGGATTTTGATCACCTCTTTGATACTATTGCCACTCTTGTCCTCCATCATTCTCCTAGTGGAATGGAAACGGAAATCGATCGCTTTTTACTAGAACGCTTTCAAGAGTTAGGATTAGAAACATGGCAAGATCAAGCGGGAAATGTCATCGGCAAGATTAAAGGACAAGATTCGACCAAAAAAATTGCTATTACTGGTCATAAAGACGAAATTGGCGCTATTATCAAAGCAATTAATCCCGATGGTACTCTGCAAATTCGCCAACTTGGGGGAGCTTTTCCTTGGATTTACGGAGAGGGAGTGGTGGATATTATCGGTGATAGGGAAACCAGCTCGGGGATTCTCTCCTTTGGTTCCCGTCATATTTCCCATCAATCCCCGCAAAAAGTCCAGCAGGAAAACACTCCCGTCACCTGGGAATCCGCATGGATAGAGACGAAATTGACTCCGGAAGAATTAGACGCTTGCGGGGTGCGCGTCGGTAGTCGAGTCGTGGTGGGAAAACACCGAAAACAACCCTTTCGACTAAAAGACTACATTGCCAGTTATACCCTTGATAATAAAGCTTCCGTGGCGATTCTTTTGGCATTAGCAGCCAGAATAATTAACCCCGCAGTGGATATATATCTGGTTGCCTCAGCTAAGGAGGAGGTAGGAGCCTTAGGAGCCTTATTTTTCACGGCAAATAACCGCTTAGATGCTTTAATTGCCCTAGAAATCTGTCCCCTCGCTCCTGAATATCCGATTAAGGATGGCAGCAATCCTGTGTTATTGTCTCAGGATGGTTACGGTATCTATGATGAGCAATTAAATCAAGAATTACGAACCGCGGCCGAAAAGGCGGGAATACCGCTGCAATTAGCCATTATTAGTGGTTTTGGTAGCGATGCCTCCATTGCCATGAAATTCGGTCATATAGCTAAGGCCGCTTGCTTAGGTTTTCCCACCCAAAACACCCACGGTTATGAAATCGCCCATTTAGGAGCCATAGCTAACTGCATTAGCATATTAGAAGTTTATTGTCAACTAATTTAGCTATTTTTAGCAAAAAACCAGAGCATCAATAGAACAATAGCGATTGCCAATCCGCTAAAAACAGTATTTTTATGCTGCTCTAACTGCATGGGTGCGGGGGGTTCTTCTTTTTTCTGTTTATTTGTTCCCTTTTTAAATTGCGGTGCGCTATCGGGAAGTTTCTCTAAATCGGGAATCTTCGTCATCCACTCATCTGGACGTTTGAGACGGGGAGCTTCGATAATATAAAGCAGACGCTTGGCCTGTTCGCGAATTTGATAGATAGGATGGGTAATAAGTTGCCTACAGATTTCACTAGCTTTTTCCCCCTCTCCTAACCCCTGATGGGCAGAAATTAACCAAATTTGGATCTCGCCCCCTGCTCGGGATCCTAAGGAAATTAAGGATAAAGCCGCATTTAATTGCTGGATACTAAGACGATATTGTCCACGCTCAAAGGCACTGATTCCAGCTTGATAAAGGTCTTGAAAAGAAGGATTTTCGGCCACGGAGTCAAGATCGAGATAAATAAAATTTTACATAAGTATAGCAACAGGTAAGAAGCAACAGGAAACTCTCGGCCATTGAGAATGAGAATCTCGGCAAAAATCCGGTACACTTTCTGGTAAACCTGTTCAAGCTGCACGAAATGAAAGAGAGGAACTCTCTGTTACTAATTATATTAGCGATCGCCACTATACTAATTAGTCTAGTTTTAGGGATTGTATTTGACAAAAAAGCAGCCTTATTAGGAATTTTGGCAGTTCCTGCCATGGTCGCTTCTTTTATCCATCCCCGTCTGGGATTATTAGCCCTAATCATCTATCTTCCCCTCAGTAGTACCGTCACTTTTGCCGTGGTGAGAGTTTTTCAGGTATTGGGCAACCTAGTTCGCTACGATCAATCCCATCTTCTCTACAAAATCGCCAAGGATGCCTTTTATTTCCCCGCTTTAGCGGCAATTTTAATTAAAACCAAAACTTTTAAGCAATTACGCCCCCAAATCAAGCCTTTTATCATCATAACTTTGATTTTACTTGCCAGCAGCCTGATAACTTTTCTTTTTGTCAATCTGCCCCAAGGATCAATTGCTGTGGGAATTGTGGGATTAAAAATCCTCCTAAGTTATATTCCCCTAGTTCTCTGTGGCTACTATCTAATCGAGCAAAAACGGGATTTATTCGTGGTTAATCGGCTTTTAATCGTGATTATCTTAGTCTGTTGTGTTTTAGCTCTAATTCAATACTTCTTACTCGTCCAAGGTATCTGTCCTGATAATGAATTCCTCAATCAACTGGAAGTTCTTGTCCCGAAATCCGACACCGAATTTTATCCGAATATTACCGAAAAAGCCACCTTGAAAGCTCAATGTTTTGTCGGCGGTTCATTGTTGTATAATCCCGATCGAGGCTTAATTCGTCTCCCCGGCACATTTTCCGATCCTTGGCAATGGGGTTGGTTTTTAGTATCTAGTAGCGTCATCAGTTACGCGGCCAGTTTTAGTGATCCGCAAAAAAGATGGCGCGTCGCTGGTTGGGTGGCCATGGTTTTAGTCTTGCTTGCGACTCTGGTTTCTGGACAAAGATTACCTTTTTTGCTAGTACCTTTGTTTTACTTGGTTCTTTTTATTGTTACTAGCAAAAGTAAACGAAAGTTACCATTAAAATTGGGAATCTTGGGACTGATTTCCCTGCTCGCGGTGACGTTAATTCCCTTTATTCAGGAAAGAGGGCTAAATTTTCTCGATCGCTGGCTCTATTCGTCTCCAATTGACTTTGTAGGCAATCAAATGCAGTGGATGTTCAATTATGTACAGCTTTTTGGTTTTGGTTTAGGCACAGCCAGCAGTGGCGCTCGTCATCTAGCGGGAGAAGAAGGGATAAGACTAATTGAAACCTACTACGCTAAACTCCTCTACGAAATCGGTATCGTCGGTTTTATCGCTTTTATGGCACTGGTGACAATTCTCTGTATTCTCACCTTTAAAGCCTATTTAAAAGTAAAAAATGCCGCTTTAAAGCATTGGGGTCTCTGTATCTGGATTTTCCTACTTTTTATTAGCTATAATCCCTACTATTATCCTCTCTCCGTCGAGCCTGTTTCTGTTTACTATTGGTTATTCGCTGGAATATTGCTAAAACTGCCGGAAATCAGCGACAAATTGGAAGATGATGCGAGATTTTCCCAAAAAAATCAAGTGGAGAATTAAGAGGATTTTTATCGATAATTACATTATCTCTCGACTGATAGGAGTTAACCGCAATGACAGCAGAAACCGTTACCTATTCCCTGGAATCTGTCCTTAAGGAAATTAAAGATAGTATTAAAGGTGTTGATCGAAAGCTAGACACCTTCCAGAAAGATGTTGAGCAAAAGCTAGACAATCTCGAAAAAAGGTTTGAGCAAAAGCTAGACAATCTCGAAAAAAGTTTCGATCAAAAGCTAGATAATCTCGAAAAAAGGTTTGAGCAAAAGCTAGACAATCTCGAAAAAAGTTTCGATCAAAAGCTAGATAATCTCGAAAAAAGGTTTGAGCAAAAGCTAGAAACTTTACAGAAAAATGTCGAGCAAAAGCTAGAAACCCTACAGAAAAATGTCACCGATGTCAAGATAGGACTAGCAACTTTAACAGAGAAAGTCGATAGTATGGATAATCGACTGATCAAGGTGGAAGGAACCCAAAGTAACCAAATTTGGACATTAATAACTCTTTTGAGTGGTTCCTTGATTGCTGTGGGGTTCCGTGCTTTTTTTATGGGCAACAATCCCTAGTCGCTCGCTGTAGAGTAACGAGACTTTCTCGCTTGTACCACCCGATACCCTGCCCCCGGGAAAAACTTTTTCGGCAAGCCCCTGTTTTTTTATACACTTTATTTAAACAGTTTGAGTTATAAAATAACCGGCATGACTCAACCCACACTGCGCTCTAGTGTCTTAATTGTCGATGATTTGCCCAATAATGTGAGGCTATTGTCGATTATGCTCACCGAGAAGGGTTATCAGGTACGCAAAGCGATTAATGGACAGATGGCCCTGAATACAGTGCGATCGCTAATTCCCGACCTGATCCTCCTTGATATTAATATGCCCGATCTCAATGGTTATCAAGTTTGTGAACAGTTAAAAGCTGATGAAAAAACCAGAGAAATTCCCGTGATTTTTATTAGCGCTCTTGATGATGTCTTAGATAAAGTCAAAGCTTTTCAAGTGGGAGGTGTCGATTATATTTCTAAACCTTTCCAAGGGGAAGAAGTGATGGCCCGCATCGAAAATCAATTAACTATTTGCCGTCAAAAAAAACAACTACAAAACGAAATTCAAGAACGTCAAAAAACTGAGGAAACCTTAGAAATTTATCTTCATGCTGTCTCTCATGATCTCCGCAATCCCGTGATCGGGATGTCAATGATATTAAATAATTTAATTAAAAATTCTCAGGGAGAAACTAAAGAAGTATCCCGGAAGATTTTACAACAGATGGCCGACAGTTGCGATCGACAATTAACTTTAATTGATTCTCTCGTCGAAACCCGACAAAATGATCTTTGGGGAGTTTCCCTAGAACTAAAGCCTTTATCTCTCTACGAAATCGGTCAACAGATCAGTCAGGAATGGGAGTTAAGATTAAAGGAAAATCAAGCAACTTTAATTAATAATTTTTCCCCCGATTTACCCTTAGTTAATGCCGATGCTCACCATCTCTGGCGAGTTTTTGAGAATTTATTAGCCAATGCCCTTAAACACAATCCCCAAGGAATAATTATCACTTTATCCGCTAGACTAGAGGGCAATTATCTCTGGTGCAGCATTGCCGATAATGGGGTGGGAATTAGCGAAACCCAGAGAAAACAATTATTTGATCGCTATCAACGAGGCAACAATAATAATCAGATTAGTTTAGGACTAGGTTTATATCTATGTCGTCAAATTATCCATGCTCACGGAGGTGAAATTGGCATTATGAATAATGACGAAAAAGGTTCACAATTTTGGTTTACTTTACCCTACTAAGCTGTTGACTAAGTAGGTAGATGTTAAAAACTTTCAGACACCCCCCTTATCAAGGGGGGATTAAGGGGGGATCTATCTTCAATTTAATTATAACCAGCTACTTAAGTAGGTAGGCGTTAAAAATTATCAGATCCCCCCGCCTATCGGCACCCCCCTTATCAAGGGGGGCAGGGGGGATCGAACCTAAAATCCATTTTTAATTTAATTATAACCAGCTACTTATCTACACTACTCCTTAAGACTGTCTATGAGCAGGGAAGAGCCAGTTTAAGCATTTGTTTTTTTCCTGTGACCCCGGAAAGAAAGGGCTAAGATCTATTTAGATCAACTATCTTCACTTGCCATGGCCGCTAATGCCGACTATTCTGCCCATTCTAGCCTTAACTTGCAACAAGCTTGGCATACCTATCCGGTGGAAACCACCCTATCTATCCTCGGTAGTTCGGCTGTTAATGGCCTCAATAGGGAGCAAATCGCCCAAAGAATTAAATATTATGGCAAAAATGAACTAAAAGAACGTCCAGGGCGCAGTAATTGGCAAATTCTCCTAGATCAGTTTACCAATATTATGCTCCTCCTCTTAATTGCCGTGGCCATAATTTCCGGGGGACTGGATTTACTGGCATTACAGCGCGGTCATCTGGCTAAAATTGGTGTTCCCTTCAAAGATACGATCGCTATCTTAACAATTGTCATCCTCAATGGTATCCTCGGCTATCTGCAAGAAAGTCGCGCCGAAAAAGCTCTGGCCGCTTTAAAAAAACTCTCCTCTCCCCAAGTTAATGTTATCCGCGAGGGTCAACGCAGAGAAATAGACGCGGTTAATCTCGTCCCCGGGGACATCATGCTGATTGAAGCGGGAACCCAAATCAGTGCCGACGGCCAAATTATCGAAGCTTTTAACCTGCAAATTCGCGAATCGGCCTTGACAGGAGAGGCAAATAGTGTTAATAAATCCGCCTCCATTGACCCCTTAGACAGAGATACTCCCCTCGGCGATCGCTTAAATTTTGTCTTTACCGGAACAGAGGTACTGCAAGGCCGGGCCAAGGTCATCGTTACCAATACGGGGATGACAACGGAATTAGGCAAAATCGCTCAAATGTTAGCAACAGTCGGCAATGAACCCACTCCTCTCCAAAAAAGAATGACTCACTTGGGTAATGTCCTTGTTGCTGGTTCTCTCATTTTAGTTGCCCTGACTATTACCATCGGCCTGATCAATGCCGGTTGGTCGGCCCTAGAGGAATTAGTGGAAGTTTCCCTTAGTATGGCAGTAGCCGTCGTTCCCGAAGGATTACCCGCAGTTATCACCCTAACGCTCGCCCTAGGTACTCAACGCATGGTTAAACGTCAGGCCTTGATTCGTAAACTGCCGGCAGTAGAAACCCTCGGTTCCGTTAATGTGATCTGTTCCGACAAAACTGGGACGCTAACGGAAAATAAAATGATTGTACGCGAGATAGAGACAATTAATCGTAATTTTTCAGTTACTGGGGAAGGATATAGCCCAAAAGGACAATTTTTAGACTCCGAGCAACGGGCGATCGATCCCAAAACCGATCTAGAATTACATCATCTCTTAATTGCCAGTGTCCTCTGCAACGATGCCAGTTTATACCTCGATAATGGTCACGATAGCATTTTAGGCGATCCCACAGAAGGAGCCTTATTAGTTTTAGGGGCGAAAGCGGGCTTAAATTTATCCCTAACCAAGCAAGAGTTCCCTAGAATCGCTGAAATCCCCTTTTCTTCCCAAAGAAAGCGAATGTCGGTCATTTGTCAAGGAGTCAATCCCGTACTATTTACCAAAGGTTCCCCAGAATTAATCCTTGAACAATGTCTCTCCTATCAATCGGGATTAGAAAGTCTTCCTTTTGGGGATAGGGAAAAAGAAAAAGTCTTAGTCGCTAACAATGCTATGGCTAACAGGGGTTTGCGAGTCTTAGGATTGGCATACAAAAACCTGCTTTATCCACCAGAATTAACTGAAATCAGCGAAGATGAGCTAATTTGGCTAGGAATGGTCGGTATGCTCGACGCAGCGCGACCAGAGGTACAAATCGCCGTGACTAGGTGTCGAGAAGCGGGAATCCGTCCGATTATGATCACCGGCGATCATCAATTAACTGCTCTAGCGGTGGCTAAAAGTCTTGGTATTGCCCAAGCGGGAGCTTTAGTCATCTCAGGGCAAGAATTAGATAAATTATCACCAATTCAGCTAGAAAACCTTATTGACAAAACTAACATCTATGCCCGTGTCTCCCCCGAACATAAATTAACCATTGTCCGCGCCTTGCAAAAAAAGGGTAAATTTGTTGCTATGACTGGAGATGGGGTGAATGATGCTCCGGCCTTGAAACAAGCAGATATCGGCATTGCCATGGGAATCGCCGGCACCGATGTTACCAAAGAGGCTAGTGATATGATTCTCCTTGATGATAATTTTGCCACCATCGTCGCCGCTACGGAAGAAGGGCGAGTGGTTTATAACAATATTCGCAGTTTTATTAAATATATTCTCGGCAGTAATATCGGGGAAGTAATTACTATCGCTGCTTCGCCTCTTTTGGGTTTAGTTACTCCCCTAACTCCCCTACAAATTCTCTGGATGAATTTAGTTACCGATGGTTTACCTGCTTTAGCTTTGGCAGTGGAACCCGCTTCTTCTAATATTATGCGTCGCCCTCCTTTTAGTCCCCAAGAAAGTATTTTTGCTCGCGGTTTGGGAACTTATATCGTGAGAATTGGGATTATTTTTTCGATTATTAATATCACTCAAATGGTTATCGCTGTGCGCTTGGATCCGCTTTTTGGTAATACTGGTTCATGGAAAACTATGGTTTTTACTACTCTCTGTTTAGCTCAAATGGGTCATGCCATTTCTGTGCGATCGAGCGATCATCTTACCATAGAAATGAATCCTTTGACTAATCCCTATCTCTGGGTAGCAGTAACCCTGACGACAATTTTTCAACTGATGTTAATCTATGTTCCTGCTCTGCGAGATTTTTTCGGTACTCAATTTTTAACTAAAGAAGAATTATTAATCTGTTTGGGATTTAGTACCTTGTTATTCGTTTGGGTGGAGTTAGAAAAATTATTTACCCGTTGGTATCATCGGCGATAATCGGGGGGCTTTTTTCATTGTTCGGTAAACAGTGAACTGATACTAAATCCGTAAGGACATTGATGCGATTTTTGTCAATTGTTTTTGCTCTAGAACGAACTAATCAATAGAACTCTTGCCAGATAAGGATTTAGTCGATTTATGCCCCCCTATTGAACCATACCAAGTAACGAAGAACCCTAATTATTATCTCTATCAATTTAATTTCTATGAGTGAACATGAGCTAATATCTTTGATTTATAGCTCCATTTTACTATGTCTATAATTTAGTTTTTTACTTTAATTGATTATTCTAAATTATGATTTATCTCTTGGATTTCTTCTTTTATTTATCTGTTGACTCCTCTAGGTGGTGTTAATTCTTATTGCTCCTTATTGAGAATAGGTTTTGATGCCATTTTTGGTGCTTTACTGTTTCTCAAATGCCTTTTTTCGCTCCTTATGTTTATTTTTATGCTCACTTTGATTTTTTCTCTCCGTAATTTCTCTCTGTGACAGCTTAGGGTGCGGAATGTGGGTTATATAGAAAGGCATTTAGCGATTTTTGTCAATTTAGAGCGAACTAATCAATTAAGTCTCTTGCCAGATAAGGATTTAGTCGATTTATGCCCCCCTATCGAACCATAACAAGTAACGAAGAGCCACAATTACCGAAGAGCCATAAATATGTAATCGCACCAGGGAGATTTTTTAAAGTCTGAATTGTCCCACTAAGTTCTTGAGCAAGACCTAGGGTAACTTCACATTCAGCCAACCCCACATGACTGGGCAGTAAAAATAAGTTATCACGACCATCAATAGGAATACATTCCACAGCTTCAATTAATCTCGGTTGAGACTCAAAAGCAGGTGCTAAAGCTGTTTTAATATTAGAGCAAGTATTGTAAGTAGGTGGGTGGAATTAAATATAAGATGAACGTAGGTTGGGTTGAAGCATGAAACCCAACGCCCGATTATGTTACGCTACCGCTAACCCATCCTACAAATAATTGCGCCTCCCTACTTAGATTGCTTGTAGTCTTTCCTCCCTATCTTCACTTTCATTAGTCAAAGCCATACCAGTTAAGTTACATTGGGGATCGGTATCGACAATAATTACTCTTTTGCCGGCTCTTCTAGGTTCTGTGTGAGCATGGTATAATAGTAACACAGAACAGGAGGTGGGTTATGTGGATAAATTTTGATCAACTCCTCGATTTACCAAATGTAACAGTGGTCAATTATCAAAAAATTGCTCAGACAATTTTCCTAAAGCTTGCTCTTTTAAATGAAACAATTGAATGTCCGAATTGCCATCAAACCTTAGACAGAATCAATCAGACAGAGTATAATCTAGTCAGAGACTTGTCAATATTAGGTAATCCAGTATATTTAGAAGTACCACGCCGTCAGTTTCATTGTCAAAAGTGCCAAAAGTATATCAGCGAAAGACTGAGTTTTATGAGATTAAGACAGCATCATACAATTCGCTATGAATCGATGATTTATGAGAGAGTAAAAAATTGTAGCATCGAAGAAATAAGTCGAGAAGAAGGGTTAGGATGGTCAGAAGTTGAGTTAATATTTAATCACTGTGCTAAAGAACTAGAAAAGGAAGAGTGGGAAGCACCAGAACGAATAAGCTTAGATGAATTTAGTAACTTAAAAGGACATAAAGATTTCATCACAACGGTCGTAGATATGGACAAGAAAATTTTACTAGATGTGATTAAAGGACATAAGCAAGAAGAATTAATGGAAGCCTTAAAAGCACAGCCAGACGCAGTTCGGGAGAAAGTGAAAGAAGTGAGCGTCGATATGTGGTCAGGATTTACAGCAGTGATCAAGGAATTATTTCCCAATGCTAAAATCATCTATGACCGTTTTCATGTAATGGCTATCATCAATGACGAGCTTAATAAATTGAGAAAGTTAATGGGGGTGCATGAAAAAGGATTACCTCATTTATTATGGAAGAATAAAGAGGACTTAAAGGACGAGCAAAAACAACAACTAGAAGTTATTCTGAAAGAACATCCATGCTTAGGAATAGCCTGGGAAATGAAAGAAGAAATTAGACAAATTTATCAAAGTAGTAGAACGTTCAGAGGTGCTGAGAGAAAATTGGAAAAATGGATAAGAATAGGCGGGATATTATATGAAAGTAGTGCCAGGATGATCCAGAAGCATTTGCCAGGTATTTGTAATTACTTTGAAAATCAGACAACCAACGGATTAATTGAGGGAATGAATACCAAAATAAAGCTTATTAAAAGAATGAGTTATGGATTTACCAATTTTGAACATCTTCGACTTAAGCTGTTTGCTTGCTTTAATTCATAACAAAAATTAACACACGAAAACCAGAAGAGCCTTTTGCCCTTCTCAGCAAGCATCCAACCAAGGTTAAAAGTGGTTGTAGTTTTGCTCACTCCACCTTTATGATTAAAAAAAGCTATTTTTTGCACCATGGCATTAATTATATTTGAAGATTGTTACCCTTGGTCGTTATCATAACATCAGTGTGGAGATTTTGCCATGATTTCTAGGCTATAATCAGACTTTCGGATTCCTCGTCTTAATGCCTAGCAATTAAGGAAAAATTGCGCCATGGTTTCCACCCTAAAACCCCCAACTGGATATTTAAGCAATTTCATCGGGATTAATGCCCAATTCTCGCAGCTTTTGGGCTAATTTTTCCGCCCGTTGTTGTTCTCTTTCTTTGGCTAATCTTTCCCGTTCTTTGGCTAATCTTTCCTGTTGGGCCGACTCTTGAGGGGTGGGGACTAATTCACCCGATTCGGTGAAATAGCGCAATTTATTGGCAAAAATCCCTAAATATAATCCTAGTTGCTTACTCCATAAATAACCGTTTTCATTGGGGGTAATCGGTTGGTATTGTCCCTCGATTAAAGTGAATCCTTGCCATTCTAAGGTATTAGGATCAAACCAAAAATACTCAGGAGTCCGGAAAGTATGCTGATATAGTTCCTTTTTGGCTTTTCTGTCCACATTAGCGGTGGAATTGGAGAGAATTTCGATGATTACATTGGGATATTTACCCCCTTCTCCCCAGACGACCCAACTTTTCCTGGGACGTTTCTCTGTATCTAAAACCACGAAAAAATCTGGTCCACAAAAATCTCGCTGTTTCAGTTGTCTTTCGTTATAATAAATAGTCAAATTGCCCGAGGCATAGTAATCGTTTCTATCTTGCCAGAGCCAATCAAGACAAGATAATAATAAAATAATTTGTTGTAAATGCAGATCACTTTCCACGGGTGGTTCATCACTCCATAAATCGGTGGGAGGACAGACAATATCGGTAGCAATATCTAGGGTTGTCATCGTTTATAAACCCATTGAGTCAATTTGGGGTGATTCTAGCAACAAGGGACAATCAATACAATTATATTATAAGTCCGATCGTTTTGCTTGGGGTGCATCTCATTTTTGTAAATCTACTAATTTGGGATTTTTAAGGGGAAACTTTCTCCTAAAATTGGGCGTTACTTTCGGTTTTATCACTCAATCCAAGCTTTTGGGTAGGGTTGATTCATAGTAGGGTTGATTCATGAATCAACCCTACCCAAACCCCCCGTTGGGACCCAAACCCCGGAGCGCATTAGTTTTTCGGTGGGATGCTTACACGCGATTGTTCATATTTTTGTACTAATTTAAGAGTCACTGATAATTGCTAATTGTCGGTATTTCTGCAAATGTGAGATGCACTCCTTAATCTTCCGCTCGGTCCTAGGGAGATTTTTGTCAAGTCTGAACTCGAATTACTTAACAATTCGGTGAAGGTGAATCAACGAGAGCCGTTAATCTTTATTAAGGGGGATTTGCCTTCAATCCCCTTGGTTGAAGGACTTATAAAAACCAGAGGAAAGCAATTAAAATCACAGTGAGAGTGGCGGCAAAAATGAGAGCGTATTCAATTTTCTTATTGATAATACCAATAACCATGACCAGGGTAATTGCCAGAAGAAACACACCGATATAGACTAGATCTTGAGAACCTGAATTAACTAAATTATTATTTAAAGTCGTTGTGGGTGTGGGAGTTTGTAGAATTGTTGATGAGAGACTAATCGTGGAGGTAATGAACATAAATATTTATGACTACCATAGAACTAATTTTATACAGTAAACCGGACTGTCATCTTTGCGAAGGGTTGCTAGAGAAACTAGAAAAAATCCGTCAACCGGACTGGCAGTTAGAAATTAGGGACATTACCAGTCGAGAGGATTGGTTTAACGCTTATCAGTACGAAATCCCCGTCCTCTGTCAAAAACTGGCCACGGGGGAAAAAATCCTTCCTCGTCTTTCCCCCCGGGCAAATGCCGAACAATTGGCCCGTCTTTTAGCCAATAATTTAACCTAGGGGCTAATTACCCGGACTAGGACTAACGACTGGACTAGGAGAGGGAGAAGACTGGGCGACTGGTTGCGGTTTGGCTGCCGGTTGAGTTTGATACCATTTAAAGTGTTGGTAGGCCGTGCGCGATATTTGTTGAATCAGAGTCCTAGCGTTACTATCATTGTGGGGACGTTTGACCATCACTGCTCCTAGATAGCGTTTCCCGTTGGGCATATCAATAATCCCCGCATCCGCTAACATCGAGCCAATATCACCGGTTTTATGGGCAATATCGGCGGATTTCTCGATACCTTGGGGCAGCAGGGTGCGAGTGCGCGTTTCCTGCATAATATTTAATAGACGATCGCGGGAACGTAAACTGAGTAATTCCCCTTGATTAACTTTTCCTAAGATTGTCACCAAATCTCTCGGACTTGTGGTATTGGTTCCTTCCAAGTCTGGTAAAGGGTTATTAATTACCGTACTGGTCAAACCCCAAGCTTGAAAACGCTGATTAAGAGCCTTTTTGCCGCCCATGCGCTTAATTAACATATTAGTAGCGGTATTATCGCTAATTACGTTCATTTTAGTGGCGGTTTCTAGGGCAGTATAGGTTTTATTCACTCCTAGATACTGCATATCCCCAGACCCACTGGCCAGGACATCCTTACTGGCCACAAGGGTTTCATCGAGACGAATTTTCCCCGCGTCCACATCCTCAAAAAAGGCCACCAGAATCGGGATTTTAATCGTACTAGCGGCAGCAAAAATAGTATCTTCTCGAAAATTAGCGTAAGCACCGTTATCAAGGTCAATAAATAAAGCTCCAGCCTGTAATTTCGGATATTTGACCGCTAAAGCCTGTAATTTCTGGTTAAGGCTGCTGAGATTTTCGTTTAAAACTAAGGTGGTCGGTTTTGGGGTGACGGGTTTGGGAGTCGGGGAATTAGTAGCGGTGGGTTTTGGGTGTAGGGGTAATTTGCTGGGATCCACCACCGTTAAAACCGTACCAGCGATCGCACCTAAACCGACACCAAGGATAGAGAAGCGAAGAACCTGAAGGAGAAAAGAAGCGATTAGGTTAGGTTTACGCTGTTTTTTTGCCCTTTTAACGGCTACAGGCTTTTTTTTATTATTTGAGTCCAGGGACCTAGGGGACCCAGGGCTAGATTGGACTTTAGTAGGACGACGAGTTACTTGACGAGTCACGGTTTTCCTCAAGGGTATCCAGATTTATTATCAATCGCTAGGAGAATTTTTTTTCTTGCCCTTGAGACTATCAAGACCGAGAAAAAGTTGCCCGATACTTTCAATATGACCGATAATACCCCGCAGCAGGGCTAATTCCTCCACCGTGGGCCGGGCCCGATGATAAAATTGCCGGAATTTCTCCATCCTAGCGGCGGCGGTGTGGGGGTAAAGATAGCCAATTTTGAGCAAAAAGCTCTCTAAGTGCTGATAATAGCCTTCTAGAGCTTCAAAAGTGGCATTAGGGAGCGTTTCTACCGGGGTTTCGAGCCTATTTTCCCTGGTCATTTGGTACAGTTCGTAGGAGCAAACCGCCACCGCTTGGGCGAGATTGAGGGAGGAATATTGAGGATTAGCGGGAATACCGACAAAACGCTGGGCGTGGTTCAGTTCGCTGTTACTTAAACCCCGGTCTTCTGGCCCGAAAATTAGGGCCGATTCTAGGTTAGGGGTGAGTAACCAGGGTAAGGCGGTCCGGGGTGTTTCAAGGGGAGTATTCAGGTGACGGGGTTTCGAGGTGGTGGCAATGATGCGATGACAACCCTGCAAAGCTTCCCCAAGGGTGGCTACCTGTGAACAGTTTTCTAGGACTTCAATCCCGTGTACTGCCATGCGTCGCGCTTCTTCTGCAAGGATATCACAGACGGGATTGACGATAATTAAGCGACTTAAGCCCATATTCCGCATAATTCTGGCAGTGGAACCCACATTTAAGGCTCCGGCTGGTTCAACTAAAATAATTCTCAGGCGATCGAGTGGGGAACTCTGATTATTTTCATCTACACTCATAGATAAGGCGCAGTTTTTGACTTTTTAATTTTAATCATGGCACGTCAGCCCTCGAAGTCCGATCTTCCCAGTAAAACTTGTCCCGTTTGCGGTTTATCCTTTACTTGGCGCAAAAAGTGGCAAAACTGTTGGCATGAGGTCAAATACTGTTCAGAACGCTGTCGTCGTCGCAAGTCCTCGGCCAATCAGTAAAAAGCCGAGAATTTTAACTATCAAATAGGCACTCTTGCAAAAGGCAATTTTTAGCTGAGGACTTAGATGGGTAATTAATTTTGCTTAGGTACTCTATTAGCTTTTAATTTTACGACTAATTTAGTAAGCTGATACTTGGCTAAATTAACTTTTTCTTAAGAGAATCTGAATGCACATTGCTTGGTTAGGAAAAAAATCTCCTTTTTGCGGTAACGTTACCTATGGGCGAGAAGTGACTAATTCCCTGCTCGATCGAGATTATCAAGTCAGTTTTCTACATTTTTCTTCCGAAAAACCCACCGTAAGCGATTGGCCTGACTTTTACGACGAAATCACCCTGCCACGTCTCTATAGTTCCCAAGTCTATACTATTCCCACCCTGAAATCGAGTCGGGTTCTACAGGATAAACTCAGGGAACTGAAACCCGATCTAGTTCATGCGTCCTTACCCCTGTCTCCCCTCGATTTTCTGCTACCAGAAATTTGTGAGTCTTTAGATTTGCCTCTGGTGGCGACTTTTCACCCGGCTTTTGATAGTAAAATTCGCAATATCATCTCCAGTACCCAATTATTAACCTACCAACTACACGCCCCTTTTTTAGCTAATTACGATAAGGTAATTATTTTTTCCACCTCTCAACGGGATTTTTTAGTTAAATTGGGAGTTCCCGAAGAAAAATTAGCAATTATTCCCAATGGGGTTGATGTTAATAAGTATTCTCCAGGACCATCGAATATTAAAGCGCAATATAATGCTGATTGTTTATTTGTTTATCTCGGTCGGATCATGCCGGAGAAAAATGTAGAATCTTTATTGAAAGCTTGGAAAAAAACCAATTTAGGGGATAGATGCAAACTGCTCATTGTTGGCGATGGTCCGTTAACTCCTTCCCTTAAACCTTTTTATGGGGAAGAAGATGGTATTATCTGGTTAGGTTTTATCGGCGATGAAAATAAACGAATTGAAATTTTGCGCGGGGTTGACGGCTTTATTTTACCCTCTTTAGTGGAGGGTTTATCGATTTCCCTCTTGGAAGCGATGGCCTGCGGTGTTGCTTGTCTGGCTACGGATGTGGGTGCCGATGGGGAAGTGTTAAAAGGTGCGGGAATAGTTCTAGATACTAAAGGACTAATTACCCAATTAAAAACTCTCTTGCCTGTATTACGAGATCATCCCGAATTAACCACAATTTTAGGTCAAAAAGCCCGTCAAAGAGTTTTAGACTCTTACACTCTTAGCAAAAATATTGATCGCTTACAGTTAGTTTATCAAGAAGTGTTAGCCCAAAAACAATCTTCTCTTAGCTACTTTCACTAAGGAATTTATATGACGATTGCCCGGACAATTTGCTTGGGATTTATTGCGGTAATTTTAGCGGGAACTTCCCTGTTGATGTTGCCTGTTTCTACCACTAGCGGCACTTGGAATGACCCAATTGTTGCCCTCTTTACCTCCACTTCTGCTGTCTGTGTCACGGGTTTAGCAGTGGTAGATACGGGTACTTATTTTTCTTTTTGGGGTCAATTATTTATTGCTTTATTAATTCAAGTGGGTGGACTGGGATATATGACCACTACCACTTTTTTAATGTTATTAATTGGGCGAAAATTTGACCTGAGACAGAAGTTAGCAATTCAAGAATCCTTTGATCGACCTTTCCTACAAGGTAGTCAAAGTTTAATGAAATCAGTGATTGCTACTACTTTAGTTTTTGAGTTAACAGCAACTTTTGTTATGTTAACTGTCTTCGCCCAAAAGTATGATTTTAGATATGCGGTATGGTTATCTTTATTTCATAGTATTAGTGCTTGGAATAATGCGGGTTTTGGCTTGTTTAAAGATAACTTAATTTCCTATCATTCTTCAATTATTATTAACTTATCTATCACAGGATTAATCATTTTTGGAGGTATCGGTTATCAGGTAATTATCGAGTTTTACACTTGGTTTATTTACCGCTTTCAATATAAACGAAAAGGCTTTGTTTTTTCGCTTAACTACAAAGTTGCTATCAGCACAACCATATTTTTATTAGTGATAGGAACATTAGCTTTTCTACTTACTGAACAGGGAAATGGTGACACTTTAGCTAATTTATCACTTAAAGATAAATTCCTGGCCGCTTGGTTCCAATCGGTAACATCGAGAACAGCAGGATTTAATACCATTGATATTGGTAAAATTTCCGTAGAAGGTTTGTTAATTACCATGGCTTTGATGTTTATAGGAGCCAGTCCTAGTGGTACAGGGGGAGGTATTAAAACCACAACTTTTAGGATTTTATATAACTGTACCCGCTCGGTTTTACGGGGACATGAAGAAGTGACTCTTTATCAAAGACGCATTCCCATGCCGTTAATTTTAAAGTCAATGGCGGTGGTTTTTGGTTCGGTTATAGCGATTATTATCTCCACCCTAGCTATCTCATTTGTGGAGACAGATTTTAAAATGATTCAACTATTTTTTGAGGTAGTTTCTGCCTTTGGAACTGTCGGCTTATCTATGGGAATAACCGCCGCTTTATCACCGATTTCTAAGTTAATTATTGTTTTTATGATGTATCTGGGACGGGTAGGAGTTATACTTTTAATAGCGGCTATTATCGGCGATCCGAAACCAACAGTTATTAATTACCCCGAAGAAAACCTTTTAGTGGGATAATTAATATCAGTTATCAGTTATCAGTTATCAGTTATCAGTTTCTCCTGTCTCCTCACTCATTGATACTAGCATTTTAAATGCGTAACAGCTTCAATTAAAATTATGCAATCAATTAAATTTTTTAGTAGTATGCGTCCCCAAAATCGTCAATTTGCCGTCATCGGATTAGGCAGATTTGGGCGCGCCGTCTGTGAAACCCTACGCAAACAAGGTTATCAGGTGGTAGGGACAGATATTGACGAAGGATTAGTAGCGCAAGCGTTATCTGATCGGATAGTAGATAATGCGATCGAGCTTGATTCTACCAAACCTAACGCTCTGCGAGAAGCGGGAATTTTTGAAACCGATACGGTGATTGTCGCTATTGGTAAATACGTGGAAGAAAGTATCATTACTACTCTCAATTGTAAGGAAGCGGGGGTTAATTTTGTCGCCGCTAAAGCCTCCACAGAAATCCATGGAAAATTACTCAAAAAAGTTGGTGCAGATTTAGTAGTTTTTCCCGAATACGATGCTGGTTGTGAGTTAGCGCACCGTTTAACTAGACCATCAATTTTAGAACGATTTGATCTCGATCCCGAACATAGTATTGTCGAGTTAAAAGTCCCGGAAGCTTTTCACGGTAAAACCCTAGCAGAGTTAGAAATTCGTAATCGTTATGGGTTAAATATTGTCGCTGTCGGTAATGCGGAAAAATTCAAGATTAACCCCAATCCCCAAGAAAGATTACACAAGGATTTAGCAATGGTGGTGATTGGTTCTAACCGAGATATTCAGCGTTTACCGATTTGACACTCCCCGCTCTAAAGAGACGGGGATTCTTGGTTCACAGAGATTACTTGCTTAGACAGAATTGCTTCTGAAAAAGTAGAGGTATTCTCTCCCCAAGCGTTTATTGGATCGAGCCCAAAGGTTCCGGTATGCCCTACCGTACTTAGTCCCCTTTTAAGGATGATTAAAGTCAGTAAGAGAGTCGCCTCTCCTACTGCTCTACAAAACGGAACGTGACAATTTCTCGTCATTCCGCTCCTCAACTACACGGGGTTTGTCATTCCTACGTCATTACCAACATATCCTTTACCCAGATGTAATTATCTGGTATGGGCGGTTCTGGCTTGACACTATTGCAGTCAGATTTGTTGCCTAGACTGCCATCATTGGCTGTCTTTTCATCATGGCAATGTCGATGAAGAAGTTGGAGGTTATTGTAACTGTTATTCCCCCCTAGTGATTTAGGGGTGATGTGGTCTATCTCCATTAAATCCCCATCTCTTAAGAAGTGTCCACAGTGAGTACATTTCCCTTTTTGCTTTTTCAACAGTTTTGAAATTTCTGTTGGCATTTCGGGATGAGTCCCCATTCTTGAACTCCAATAAACTAGGTTTCCATCGTAGGGTGAGGCGTTCCCTTTGACCTTCACATAGCGTCGGATTTCCGTTTCTCTATGTTCGTACAACCTTAGAGGATTATTTTCTTCTCTGGTTGTGAAAGCCCAGTTATTGCCACCTATTGTGTGAAAGTGTCTTTTAGAAATCCACTTTCTTCCTTTGTTTCGATGGCGTTTTATCCCCCATTTGATGAGTTTATGCCCTAGGATGTGGGTTAATCTTTCAAAGATTTTCTGACTAACCACTGTTGAGAAGTAATTGCACCATCCTCTTATTACAGGGTTTAACCTTTTAATGAGTTCAGCTTGGTTGATTCCCTTGCTGGTGTTTATGATGCGTTTAAGTTCTCTATAGTGTCTTATTTGACTCTCTTTGTTAGGGGTTATTATTGTTTTGAAACCAAGCAGATTACCTCTGACTTTTCCCGAGGTGTATTTACCGACGGGAAATTGTCTTATATTAAACCCTAGAAAGTCGAATCCAGCTTGTTCGCTTTCATCTTCTCTCAGTGTGTGGGCTATTCTTGTTTTACTTGGTTTTAACTCAAGTCCGATGTTTTGTAACCATCCCTCTATTTCCTTTTTGATTAGGAGAATAACCCCTAGGTTTTCATGTAGTACCACAAAATCGTCTGCATATCGGATTAAGGTCACTGATTTTATTTTGTCTCTAACACTCATTTGTGTCCCGTCTTTGCGTTTCATGTCAAATGAGGGTGCTAGATTCATAACCAATTCCTCTAACCCATGAAGTGCTATATTTGCCAATAATGGCGATAACACTCCGCCTTGCGGTGTACCTTCTGAGGTTGGGAATAACTGTTTGTCGTCTATGACTCCTGCTTTTAACCATGATTTGATTTGTTTCCTCATGGTTGGGTAGGTGTTAAGTTTTTCTAACAGTTTTTGATGGTCAATGCGGTCAAAGCATTTAGCTATATCTGCATCAAGAACATAGGGAGCATCTCACCTTTGCAATGAGCATAAATACTTAGTAGAAAAATAGGCTTTTCGAGGGTAATTCTTGTTTTAATTCTCCATGTACGCGGTCTTTAAAAGCCTCTATTTCGTTCCAAGACACGATTAAGAGTGGCTTTTAGGCTAAGTATAATTACTCATCGCGTAAGTGAGATGCTCCCAGAACATACTTTGCCTTTTTGTTAATGGCTTGGAATATCCCTGCTATAGCATCGTGACAAGAGCGTCCTACTCTAAATCCATAGCTGTTAGGCTCGAATTTGGCTTCCCACTCTGGTTCTAGTACCAGTTTAGCTAGTGCTTGTAAGGCACGGTCTTTCATGGTAGGTATTCCTAAAGGTCGTTTTTCGCCGTTGGGTTTGGGAATCCATACTCGGCGTGTGGGTTTGACCTTTGTTCCCAAGTTTAGTTCAGTAGACCTCTTGCATAATTTTTTTATGGTATAATATAAGGTTTTGCTTTTTTCTCAATTCTTAGATTGAAGTGGAAAAAAGAATAAAATGTGATCTTAGGTGAGGAAATCATCTATAATTTTGCTATGTTTATTAGCAAAATTATGGATTATCAAAACTTATCAGATGAACAATTCAAACGCCGTTTCGGTGTGTATAAACCAACATATAGAAAGATGGTAGAATCAGTAAAAAGTGTTGAAGCCGACTCTAATTCACCATCTAAAAGGGGACCGAAACCTAAACTATCTATAGAAGAACAAGTTTTAGTAACGTTAGAATATTGGCGAGAATATAGAACATATTTTCACATTGGTACAAGCTGGGAACTATCAGAATCAACTATATGTCGGATTGTAAATAAGACGGAAAAAATGCTTTTACAATCGGGAAACTTCCGTTTAAAAGGAAAAAAAGCTTTACTCAATCAAGCAGAGATACCGGTCATAACGGTAATGGATGTAACGGAAACTCCCATTGAACGCCCCCAAAAGAAACAGAAAGATTTTTTGGGAGGTAAAAGAGGTTATCATACTTTAAAATCCCAATTAGTAGCTGATCAAAATACCGAGGAAATTATCTGTGTCTTTTGTGGGAAAGGTAGAGGTCATGATTTTAGTTTATTTAAAAAAAGTCGAGTTCGTTTTCATCCTTTAACTACCAGCATAGAAGACAGTGGTTATCAGGGAATAGCTGCATACCATAGTAATAGTTATACACCGAAAAAGAAATCGAAAAATAGAAAATTAACAGAGTTAGAAAAAGAGTATAACAAGGCTTTAGCCAAAGAAAGGATTATCATTGAACATATAAATAGGAAACTCAAAACCTTTAAAATCTTATCCTGTAAATATCGGAATCGTCGTCGAAGATATAGTTTAAGAGTTAACTTGTTGGCGGCTATTTATAACTGTGAGTTAGGGATAGGTATAGCAGCTTCTTAAAAGTTGCCTAAAGATTAATCAAGTCAAGGAGAATTTATTCTCAATTTTTATAATTGAGATAGTTTGTGCCGCTTAAATAAAGAGGTTTTGATAACCAAATTAAAGCATATCTAAAGAGTTTTGAGTTAAAAGTTAAACTTCAAGTTTTCATTCAGAACGAATGTACTGGTTAACTGATTTTTTGGGGAAAATTAGTTAACCCATCATTATAACATATAATTAATTTGCAAGAGTTCTAGTCATTAGGGTTAACCGTTGTTTTGGGGTTAGAGATTTAACTCCATCCACACCTGCGGTTTTCTTTCCTTGATTGTCTTGGGTTGCTCTACGCACCGCTAACGCTTTAGCACTGTAGGACTTTAACAATAATTTTTGGAGTCTGTGAACCTTCTTGACATCTCCACAACTAGACGCTCTGAAAATTCGTTTTTGTAACTTAAAAACCTGACGTTCAACCTTTTTCCAATTGATGTCTTGCCAAGTCTTCCATTTATCCATCTGTTGAACAGTGGTCATAACTTTTACATTACTACTTACAACTTTTCATTCCATGTAATCGTGAGTCCGTCTGCATATCCTATTCGTTACAAATAGGCGTTGGCTTTTGACTCAATCTTTCCCTACTATTACCTGCTGTATTGCAGAGTTTTCGTCTTAGCTGACTGCTCTTAGTTTTCGACCTTTACTAAAGAGTAATAATAGGGTTACTTCGTTCCTCATAACCTTTGGTTTGTTCCCTTTAGGATGTCATCTTTTTACCGAGTTTTTGGGTAACGCTTGGTATATCGATACAAATCCTTATACCACCCTATACTATTGACCTTTTGGTACTGGCAGTGTGTCAGCCTTATTTCACTGCTTCGCCGTAACGGTAATTCGGACGATGACTTAACTTTCGTTATCCATAGGAACTTGCTTACGGTTGACTTATTTAGGCTATAAGTCGCTTTTTCCGCTCGATTCCCTGCTTTACGGATTGATGGCTAGTCGCTACCGTAAGGGCGTTTGCTTTCATTCCTGCGTCTGGAAGGTAAGACTTGGGGTTTCTAGGATACTAGCCCTCACTTACAAGGTTATGAAGTTGTCATCTGCTGAGGATTAAAGTGCGTACTCAACCCAGTTAGGGTTACTCAACAGAGGCCAGTCATCCCCCTATTTCTAGGTTTCGACTGAACGAATCGCACTTTATAGCGGCGTTTTCATCCCTATCCAAAACACATCCACATTTGCACTGATGGGTTCTAGTCGATAAAGATTTTTTGACAGTTTCACCACAGTTTGAACAGTTTTGGCTTGTATAATTCGGTGAGACAGCAATCGTTATCTTGCCGAATTTAACCCCAAAATACTCTATCCATTCCCGAAACTGATACCAGGCCGCATCATTTATCGATTTAGCTAGACAATGATTCTTGACTAAGTTCTTAACTCTTAAATCCTCGTAGGCTATCACATCTAAGAAGCGAACTACGCACCTTGCTAATTTCACAGCAAAGTCTTTACGTTGCCTACTTACTTTAAGGTGAGCTTTAGCTAATCTTTGTCTAGCTTTTTGACGATTTTTACTTCCCTTTTTCTTTTTAGATAATCGCCTTTGAAGTCGTTTTAATCGTTTCTCAGACTTTCTCAAGAATTGAGGATTATCAACCTTGTTGCCATTGTGATCTGTATAGAAAGAAGCCAAACCTACATCTAAACCAATACACTTACCTGATGGTTTAACATCTTCTTTAACGTCACAAGAAAGGACAAATTGACAATAATAACCGTCCGCTCTCCGAATCAACCTAACCCGTTTAATATCGGATTCTTGAAAGTACCCTAAATCCCAAGTTCCTACCAACTTAAGAACACCAATGTTTTTCTTGTCAGTGAACTTAACAGTTTTAGGGCTAAGAAGCTTCCATCCTGATTGTTTGTATTCAACAGAGCGAGATTTTTTAAATTGAGGATACCCCTTTTTGCCTGATACTTTACGTTTACAGTTGTCGTAAAAACGACTAATTGAACTCCAAGCACGTTCAGCACTTGCCTGTCTAGCAGTTGAATTAAGTTCATCGGCAAATTTAAAGTCCTGAGCTAATTCTTTAGAATATCGGTATAAATCGTTCTTACCCGTACCTTTTGTATCCATCCATAACCTTACACATTTGTTACGGATGAATTGAGCAGTACGAATAGCATCGTCTATGGCTTGATACTGTTGAGTTTTAGCTTTAACTTTAAACTCTAAGACAAACATTTTACGCACGGGTTACTTAGATAAAATCAGTATAGCACAATAAAAGTTAAGTTAACAAGCTATAGTTTAAAAAGCCGTCCTAAAAGGACGGGGCTTTAACCCAAAATTTCGGTAAATTTTAGTCAAACATTTGATTTACTTAGTTTCTAATCCTCTTTTTAGGTAGGAGAATTGTCAGAGCCTTTCTCTTGCCTATTGCCTATTGCCTATTGCCTTCAGAAACTGATAACTGATAACTGATTAATTTCCTCGCCAAAAGATAATCGAATTATTGAGAGGTTGGATGGTGGTGCCGGGATAATAGAAAGCGAGAATTTGTTCGGGAGACCAACCCAAACGGGCTAAATTATAGGAACCAAATTGACTTAATCCTACCCCGTGGCCGAAACCGCCACCAATAAAGTTATAACCCTGGATCTGTCGATTGGTATCGTAGATAGGATCGATGTAGAATAGGGTACTGCGAGGCGGTCCAAAAGCGCTACGCACCTCATTTTTATAGAGTTCCAAAATCCCCTTATCGGTTTGAATGGTCATAGTCAGAATCCGACCAGAAGGAGAGCGCTTAGTCACTTCCATCCATTGGATTTTCTGGAAGTGGGCGAGGGGATGTTTTCTGCGTTTTAGATAGGTTTCTAGGTCTTGACTCAAATCAGCTAAAGAAGCTTGTTTTTGCCAGCGAAAAACCCGTCGCCCCGTCTCATTAAAACCATCTTTAAGATTAATAAACTGGCGAAAAGTTGTCTCATTAGCGAGAGATTGTTTCGACAGATCCCAAACTCGATTAGGGGAGTCTACCACTGCCCGGAGATAAGGTCTTTCTTCCCCATCCCACACATCACTAAAGAGGGCAGTTACCCCGCCGGTGGTGGAGGAATAAAGGGCATCCACTAACTCATTTTGGTAGGTTAAAACCAGGCCTCGCGTGGCTGCGATCGCTTGATCAGCCCGGGGATTAGTTCCCGTCAATCCATAATAAACTTGACAATGGGTATCGGCACAGAGTTCGTAATTATCGGCTTGAAAACGGCGGAGATTGCGGAGGGCGTAGGTGCGGGCGATAATAGTTTGCGCCTGGGTGGCACTTTCTGGGGCATCATGACCGATTTCGTGGGGTACAACCCCGCGCAGGTAGGTTTCGAGGGGAACGTTATTAACTAGGGTAAAAGTGCCGTAGGCGTTGGGCTGTAGGCGCATAGTTCCCCCGTACAAACGTACCTGATCGGGGCTATGGGTGACTTGAATCAGGTTTTTTTGGCTCTCGATTTCTAATTCTTTGGGAAAATAGCGCACCCCGTTGATCTGGAAAGAAACTTGCGGCTTTTCTTTGAGTAAAACACTATTAATATAGGGTTGATTGTGGCCTTTGGTTTGCAAACTGGTCAGCAACCAACGTCGCACTAGGGGATTTTCATAAACTTCTCGCTTTGCCCAAACCTGCCAGCGTCCGGGTTGGGTAATTTCCACTTTAATGCCCATTTTTGCCCAATTTTTGGCACTATTTTCGGCGGTTTCAAAGGTGGCGTGGTCGCTTAAAATGACTTTTTCTTGGAGGATGGGAGAAGCGAGGGGACGGGGAATAACTTCTAATTGTAGGCGATTGGTTTGCAGGGTTTGGGATTGGCCATCTTCTCCCACCATGCGGAGGGTGAGATTATCACCACTGGTACTGCTCAGGGTTAATTTTTCCTTGGCTTCATCGCCAAAACGTTGGACAATGCCCACTCTCAGAAGCACATCCTTGGCCATAGCGGCAGGAATTAGGGTTAAACTGAGCAAGATCGCCGCAGTTATAGAACCGATGCTAATTATTGGTTTTTTTTCCTTGATTTTTAGCATAAAGTCAAGTATCTGTTAATAAGTTTTCATAAAAGTTGACGATATTCAGAGATTATAGCAGCAAGCCGTTAGGGGTTAGGAAGTGGGGAAGTGGGGAAGTGGGGAAGTGGGGAGGTGGGGAAATGGGGAAATGGGGAAATGGGGAAGTGGGGAAATGGGGAATTTCAGCTAAAACCCTAAAACCCTAAAACCCTAACACCCTAAAACCCTAACACCCTAACACCCTAACACCCTAACACCCCAACCACCAACAAAGCATCTAACTTCCCCCATCGCTGATAATGCGTAAACGTACCATTTTTTGCCCACCCTCATCCAGTTCTACTTCGATCACTTCACTGGTTAAACTTTCCAAACAGGTTAACATCGATCGCAGATGGGGATTACTTGCTCCCGTATCCACATAAAGGCGATCGGACAAACTACCCAAACGTTTCCAAGTAGTATAAAGTTTAGCCACGGCCTGCTCTAATTGTGTGGCTTGTTTAACCAGATCCGCCGCCGTATTTAGACAATCGACGCGCAAAGCTTCTTCTAGAGCCATTTCAATATCTAAATTACCCCGTCGGAGAGTTTGTACTTGGGCCGCCGCGTCGAGATATTTGGCTAAACTGCGTGCTTCCGAGGTGATTAGTTTTACCGTATCTACATCGGGATTAGCGGCGATTTCTTGACGGAGAGTTTCGATATGAGTATCGGGTAACTTTTCTAATTCTTTGACTAGAGGAGCGAGATGACGCGCCGGTAAACTGCCATCGCCGGCTTTTTCCTTCACCTCATCGGGTAGTAAGTCTGAACTCATCGCCGTCCATTCATCGGCCAATTGCTTCACTTCCCGACGGGTAATTCTCTCCCCTTGTCGGGCCGCATCACTGACTAATTTTTGAATTTCGGGGGCAGATTTGGCCGTTTCTACGAAGGCGCGTTTACTGAACTTATTGATACTATCGGGATCCAGTTGTCCTTCTGCCAGGAGAGTATCGGCACTATTAGCCAATTGAATCAGAGCATAAGCTTGACTTTTAGTGATTTCTCGCTGTTTTAACCAGTTTAAAAAGCCTGTACCGCGACTATCACCGCCTTGCTTCTCCCGGTCGCGAATAGCTCGTAAAATTCGCCCCCGCCAGATTTCCGTTTGCAAATCAAAGCGATCGCAGACTTGCCAAAAAGAATCCAGTTGCTGCTGAAAGTCATGATCTTGGATGGTTTCATCTTCGGGATCCGGCAGTTGAAAGTTAAACTCTAGAGGCGTTTCAAAGGCATCAATGATCGCGGAGGTGTCGGAGGAGAACGTCGCAGCATCAACCATAGGATAGACTCGGCAGTTAATCGGGCATTTTATCTTAACTCGCTCAGGCAACCCCCGACAAGCCGATTAATCGTCAGGTAAAACCCCACACCCCACACCCTGTCCCCACGAAAAACTTTTTGCTGCAAACCCTAGTTAGGGGAAGCATTGGGGGGACTCGGACCGGTGACGGGTGCGGAAGGTGTCGTCCCGATCGTGGGACTCGGACCGGTGACAGGTGGGGAAGGTGTCGTCCCTGGATTGGTATCGGTGACGGGTGCGGGAGGTGTCGTCCCTGGATTGGTATCGGTGACGGGTGCGGGAGGTGTCGTCCCGGTCGTGGGACTCGGACCGGTGACGGGTGCGGGAGAAATCGGTGGATTGGAAGGGGGATTATGACTCAAGAATTGCCAAGCGATCGCAGCCAGCAAACCGAGAACACCGACAGCGATCACTACTACGACTAGGGGTGAAACCCTAGTGAGCGCGGGGGGAGAAGTACGACTAGAAACCGAAGAAGATGCAGGGGGGGGAGTGGGTATTGCTGTCACCACTTCTTCTCCGGGGTAGGTGTCCCCGCTGTGATCAAAATCTTGGTCATTAAGATCGGGAATAATCCGTTCTTTGGCCTCAGCATAAACTAAAGGCGTGACAGGTTCAGCCGCAGGAACTACCCGACAATAAACTAGGGCGATGGTGGAGTTATCGTGACCGTTTTTCTGGTTAGCTAGTTGTAATAAACTTTCCCCCACGGCGGTTACATTTTTCTCTCCTCGCAAAAGAGGCACAATTTCACTGTCCCAGTATTGTTCTACCCGATCGTAATCACTTAAACCATCGGAACAGAGGAGAAAAACACAATCTTGATCAATAATCAACCTCTGAACGGTGGGATGGAGATTATTGGCGCTACTCATGCCCAAAGCTTGCACCAAGGCCCCCGCGTTGGGATACTGTATGGCATCACGATAGAGGAGATAGCCTAATTTCACTTCCCTGGAAGCGAGATCGTCATCCACCGTCACTTGATGACAACTGTGGGCAGTAATCCAATAGATGCGGGAATCCCCCACATGGGCCGCGTACATTTCCTGGGCCTGGGCAAAAGCCATAACTAGAGTCGTACCCATGCGCTGACGATCTTGTCTTGACTCCTGATCATTGCGTTGACTGATCAGATCATTGGTGACACGAATCGCCTGTTCGAGGACAAGACTGTAACTATCGGGATAGACTTCAATATTAGTGGTGGGACTGGGATTAATTTCCCTAGACAGGGTTTCGATCGCTAATTGAGCAGCGATTTCGCCCCCTTCCTGACCGCCGATGCCATCACAGACAATCGCCAGGGGATTTTGACCATGAGCGAGGGTTATGGCCTGATTAGTCGGGGGATAACAGGCATCCTCGTTGTGTTCCCGCATCAGACCGGTATCAGTGCAGGTAAAAATCTCATAGCTGCGTTCTTGACCTCCACCGTAGTGCTGTAGTGCATAATCGAGGATAGCGATCAGGGATTCCGGGCGATCGAGATCACCGGATTCTAGCTCTTGGGTCAGGGATACGAGAAAATCTTGAATATTAGCGGCTGCCGTCGGGATCAGACCGGTCCAGAAAGCTCCTAAATCTTTTAAATTGGGAGCGGTGGCCTCATCTTTGCTTAATTCTAGCAATTGCAGCAGCTGATTATTCACTCTCGTCAGCGAAGGGTTGAGCAGACTAGAGACTACAGCCTTTCTCTGAAGGGGATGCCAGAGTTTGGCCATTTGCCATAACCAGTGAATTTGTCTTAAATCGGAAGCTTGCGACCAAACCTCGGCTAGAGTGGGCAATAGTTCCGGATATATTAATTCTCCCGTTTGATCGAGGGGAATAGTGCCGTATTCCAACAGCCAGATGTCCATATTCAAGCGTTCATCGGGACTGGGAATATAGCCATAGACTTGGGGAATGTGGAGATGGAAGGGTAACAATTTTAGGTAGAGGGAGAGCCAGCTAGGAGGTTCTTCCGGTGCTTGGGGTGCTTGAGCGGGTTTAGTATCAAGAACAATTTGTGGTTGTTTGACCAAATAACGATTATCAATTAGCTCGCCAACATGATAATAGGTTCTCACCCAATCACCCATCATCCATAAATAGCGCTTAACTAAAGGAGTACCGCATTTTTCACAGAATCTATTAGTGAGAGCGTTCGGGGATAGACAGGTTAGGTTTTGACATTGGAGGGTTGTCACGGAATCCATGAAAACTGCTGACTCCTAAAGCGCGGTTAGTATAGGTTAATAAAATAGCGTGTTTTTATCCACGATGACTGCCAGTGTATTCCAGTGTTTCCCAAATTTTAACCTTTGTCGCTCGATCGAGAATAATTAATGCTGACAGTGCCATCTCTATAGGTATGTCTGGGGTGTGGGGTGTGGGGTGTGGGGTGTGGGGAAGTGGGGAAGTGGGGAAGTGGGGAAGTGGGGAAGTGGGGAGCTTTTCAGTGATCAGTAAACAGTGAACTGATAACTGATAACTGATAACTGACTCCTATCTCCTGACTCCTAACAGTTTCTAAATATTTTTCCACATCAGCAAAGAGCGAGTTTGAAAGCCGAGATTTTGGTAGAGATTGAGAGCATTGTCGTTATTGATGAAGACTTGTAAACCGATGCGGGTTTGTCCGCGACTTTTTGCCCAATCCTTAGCTCGATCGATTAGTGCGGTGGCGATACCTTGGCGACGATGCTGGGGATCGACGTAAATCAGGAAAATATGACCATAGCGATCGCCTGTCACCTGATCGACGGCGCTCCCCATCCAGAGACAAGCGATCGCCGTTTGTTGTCCTTCGACGATCCACAGGGGAGTATCGAGGCCAAAAAACTGTCTGACTGTATCAGCTAGATGGGAGAGGTTTTTTTGTTCGGGAAAAAATTCTTCATAGGTGCGGGTGAGAAAATTAATGAGTAGATAGCGATCGCCCATTTTGCCCAGTCGCAGCCGATAATCTTCGGGAAGGTTAGCCATGCCAAGGATAAAAGAAAATTATGCCCAGGGATGGCTCGATCGGAGCTGGTGCCGCTAAATCTGCCGGTAAAAAAATCCGGATGCCGGTGGCAACCAGAGCAACTAAAAACACTAAGATAGTCAGGAGCGGGGCGATATATTGCCGAAAAAAAGCCATAATTATTTGATCTCTACACTGCTGTTCCTTCTATTTTAGGGATTGCCAGTTAAGATATCAGCAATTAAAAAAAAATTCACCCAAAAAAAAGTGATCGGCATACCGATCACTAGAAACCGACAACTAGACTTTGACATCCTCGCCGCACTTTTAGGGCGGCGATTCCTAAACCTCACGATTTAAGTTTCTGCTTCCACCACCGTCGCATACCACAGTTAAAAAACCATGTACTGTCTTACACAGAGTCCACAGACTTTCGCCCCATTTCAGAAGCCCGATTCCGTGTGTCCCACGGTACGTTGACCGCCTATAGCTTCTTGTACTTGTTGCGCGCGACTTTTTACCCGGCCAAGCTTTTCTGGTCGGAACCCCCTAAGCCGAGTTTTCAAGGTGCTGCGCCGTCCACTTGGTTTTCGAGACTGGCCTTTTAATTCTAACGTAAAGCCAACCTAGAACGGCGGGGTTTCAGACCCAAAATTTCCGATGACTAAACACCGATTAAATCTAACGAAGGTGCAAATAGGCCGCCTCTGCTTCCAATTGACGCACTAAAGCTTCATTTCCCTGCGCTCTAGCCACTTCCAGTCGGTGTTGTAAATTTCTGCGGAGTGTTTCCCTATGAGCGACGGCGGCTTGTGTTAGGACTTGCTGACGATTTTTGTTCATGATGGACAGACTTTTGAGCGACTTAACTTACCTTATATCTAAATCATAACATTCTCCTTGGTAAACTGTATCTTTAGCTACTGAATTTGGCGTTAAGATTTATTAACGGTGTTGGCAACCCTAGGGACAAGTCAATGACGGAACAGGCACTAATAACCCTTACTAGCGATTTTGGACTACAGGACGGTTATGTGGGCATTATCAAGGGAGTAATCGCGGGAATTGCCCCCCATGCTCGCACGATCGATCTGAATCATCAAATTTCGCCCCAAGACCTTTACGCTGGTCGTTTTGTCCTCCTGAATGCCTATCAATATTTTCCCCAAGGCACTATTCATCTGGCAGTTATAGATCCAGGGGTGGGAAGCAAAAGACGCGGGGTAGGGATTCGTTTTGCCGGTGGTTATTTAGTCGGGCCAGATAATGGTTTATTTAGTGGTATTTTAAGCCAATCTCCCGCTATATCTGCCGTTAATCTCAATAATTCTTCCTATTGGCGCACCCCTAACCCTAGCACGACTTTTCACGGTCGGGATATTTTTGCTGCTGTGGCCGCTTATTTGGCCCGGGGAGTACCCCTAGAAATGTTAGGTGAGATGATTGATCCCGATAGCTTGCAACAATTAGCGATCGCTGTTCCGCAAATCGAGGAAGATAAAATCAGGGGTCAAATTCAATATATTGACATTTTCGGCAATTTAATCAGCAATATTCCCGATTATCTCCTAGAAGGAAAAAATTGGTCAGTGCAGTTAGGACAAAAAATTATCCCCACAAAAAACACCTACAGTGATGTTCCTTGGGGGGAAATAGTCGCTTTTATCGGTAGTCACGGGGGGTTAGAAATTGCCGTCAATAGTGGGAGCGCCCAAAAGCAATTACACCTAAATATTGGCGATGCGATCGAGGTTAGAATAGATAGGAGTCAGTGATCAGTGATCAGTGATCAGTTATCAGTGATCACCGATCAGATTTGAGTTTTAAGGGTTCTTAGTTACTTGATATAGTTTGATCGGGTGGCATAAATCCACTAAATCCTTATCTGGCAAGAGACTTAATTGATTAGTTCGTTCTAGATCAAAAACAATTGACAAAAATTGCCTAAGATGTTTCTCTATAAGGGTTTCATCCCTTATAACCCCCGTCTATTGCATAACACAAACCGAAGAACCGTTTTAAGTTCACTGATAACTGATAACTGATAACTGATAACTGATAACTGATAACTGATATAGCCTTTTAATCAATTCTCATACTGATATCTAACCAAGTAGAACGGGTAATCGGGGCGCTAGTAGAAATATAATCTACTCCTGTTTCGGCAACGTTGCGAATGCGATCGAGGGTAATATTTCCCGATGCTTCTATTTTGGTTTTACTATTAAAATTGCGGATCATCTCCACAGCAGTTTGCATCATCTCTAAATCCATATTATCTAACATAATGATCTCTACCTGCTGCTGCAGAGCTTGATTCACTTCTTCTAATTGACTGGTTTCTACCTCAATTGTGAGAGGATAGGGCATATTTTGCCGTACACGAAGCACTGCTTCCTCGATGCTGCCGGCTGCTTGAATATGATTATCTTTAATCATAATTGCATCATCTAACCCCAAACGATGGTTAATAGCGCCACCGATACCGGAGGCATATTTTTCTAAAATTCGCAATCCGGGGGTAGTTTTGCGAGTATCCACCAATCTTGTCGATAAATCGGCAATTTTCTCCACATATTTGCGAGTTTCACTAGCAATCCCACTCAAGCGCATGGCAAGATTTAAAGCGACTCTTTCCCCGATTAACAACGCATCGAAGGAACCTTCTATCTCGGCAATAACTTTAGACTTGGGGCAGAATTCCCCCTCGGCAACGGTGGGGGTAAAGTGAATAGTGGGGTTAAGTAGTTGAAAAACTCTTTCAGCTACGGGTAAACCAGCAATAACTCCCGCTTCCTTGGCAATCCAACTAGCTTGACCGATTTTAGCATGACCGAAGAAAATTGCTTGGGTGGTGCGATCGCCTCTACCGAGATCTTCTCGTAACCAGTTTTCTAACAAGGGATCAAGAACTAATAGGGGCGGTAACATAGAATTTATCGAAACAATCGGGACGTATTTATTTTAAGTCTAGGAATGTTTGACATTTTTGTAAACTTTCTTTAATCGAAACTTATCCCTTCATAGATTAACTCGATCGCACAGTGAAAATCGAGACTAGATAGAATAATTTCTTCCCCTTGACTATAAGCGCAGTAAAACCAAATTTTATCTTCACCGCGACGATAAACCTCAACACTGATCGATTCAGGATCGACTAAAACGTATTCTTGTAAACTAGGAATCTGACGATAATATTGTAACTTTTTAGTGCGATCATAGTTTCCTGTGCTGGGGGAAAGCACTTCAATAATCACTTGTGGATGTTGAATAAAATTACGAGATTGTCTATCCCTAAAATCGCAACTAATCACCAAATCGGGATAAAAATAACGACTATTATTAGCTTGTACTTTCGCATCAGATACATTGACTCGACAGCCTCGCGGACGGAGATGAAATCTTAAAGCAGTGTAAAAATTCAAGGTAATATCATTATGGGGCAGACTACCCCCAGTCATGGCGATAATTTCCCCATCAATGTATTCATGGCGCAATTCCTGTGTAGCTTCCCATTCTAGATACTCTTCCGGGGTCATTCTTTCTGGGTATTGAGGTTGAGCGATCATTTTTCTTTTTCCTTGTCAACTAACTAAATTAATATCCCATTTCCTTTTTATGTTATACCATTTTCTCAGCCAAAGATTGAAGAATAGTCATAATTAAGCGGCGACTGATTACCCTAATGATAAGATGGAGAGAGAAAGCATTATTGTCGCAGGTCGCTAAGATGACGAAAACAGTTGCCGATATCATGACTCCCAATCCCATCACCGTCACCGCTAACACTTCTCTGTCCGAAGCAGTGAAGATTTTGGCCGAAAAGCGGTTTAGCGGTTTACCCGTGGTGGATGACAATATGCGACTGATTGGGGTTATCTCCGAAACTGACCTTATGTGGCAGGAAACGGGAGTAGAAGCTCCTCCTTACATTATGCTCCTCGATAGCGTCATCTATCTACAAAATCCTAGCCGTCACGAGAAATTACTCCATAAAGCTCTCGGTCAAACCGTGGGGGAAGTAATGACCGATAAACCTATTAGTATCACGGCTGATCGCCCTTTGAAAGAAGCGGCCTCGTTAATGTATGATCGTCATGTGCGTCGTTTACCGGTGATTGAGGAAGAAACCCACAAAGTAATTGGTATTATCACCCGCGGCGATATCATTCGCGATATGGCAAAATCGGAAGCATAATGGCTTTTCTAGGGCAAAAATTAACTAAAAGGTCTTGAACAAATGAATCAATCTCAGGAAACGGTTACTTATTCCCTAGAAACTATCTTGATGCGGATGGAGGGAAAAATCGATTCGTTACAAAAAGATGTGACGGATTTAAAGGTAGGACAAGCGGTGTTAACGGGAAAAGTTGAGGGAATAGAAAATCGACTAAACTCATTAGAAGGAAACCAAAAATATCAGGTTTGGGCATTAATTGTCCTCTTAGCTGGGGCAATTGTGAAAACTTTTTTTTCCCTCGATCCCCCCTTAATAAGGGGGCATCTGATAATTTTTAACGCCTACCTACTTAAATTCTTATTTCCCTGGCAATTTCTCTAAAAACTATCAGAATGAAGCGCCGTCAATTTTTCATTAATTCCGCCCTAACTGCTGTTAGTTTTTCCCTAATTCCTAGAAAAGTTGTTAGTAATAATTTTCCTCTAATTAAACCGCCACATCTACAACCGGGGGACGGAGTGGGTATTATTAGTCCGGCGGGGGCAACTTTTAAAGAAGATGATTTAAATATAGTTATCGAAGCAGTTAAAGCTTTAAAATTAGTCCCAAAAGTTGGTCAATACGCTTTAGATCGTTATGGTTATCTAGCTGGTAAAGATAGGGAGCGAGCCTCGGATATAAATCGATTTTTTGCCGATGATAATATTGCCTTAATTTTACCAATTCGCGGCGGTTGGGGAAGCTCTCGTTTATTGCCTTATCTCGACTACGATTTAATTCGTCGTCATCCGAAAATTATCTGTGGTTTTAGTGATATAACCTCTTTATTGTTGGCTATTTATGCCAAAACTGGTTTAGTTACTTTCCATGCTCCTAATGGCTTTTCTAGTTGGCGCAGCGCTCAAACTGAAAGCTTTCGACGGGTTTTATTTTCTGGGGAAAAGTTGACTTTTAGAAATCTTCCCGATCCCGATGATGCTAATCGTTTAATGCAGGTAAAAAATCGCATTCAAACTATTACTAAAGGTCAAGCAAAAGGTAAATTAATCGGTGGTAATTTAACCACTTTAGCCTCAATAGTTGGCTCTCCCTATCTACCTAATTTTAACGGAGCTATACTATTTTTAGAAGATATTGGTGAAGATGTTTATGAAATTGACCGCCTGTTAAATCAATTAAAATTAGCGGGAATTTTCGATAATTTATCTGGGTTTATCTTCGGTCAATGTAGCAACTGTAGCGCCGATAGTGACTATGGTTCCCTGACTTTAGAAGAAGTGATCCGAGAATATATTCAACCCTTAAAAATTCCCGCTTGTTTAGGTTTAATGATCGGACATTTGCAGATTATTGAAACTATTCCCATCGGTATTGAGGTAGAATTTGATGCTAATCGGGGAACAATTACTATGTTAGAATCAGCGGTTAATAACTAGGGTTTGCTGAATAAATCTAAAAACCTTTTTGGATAAGGCTTTTAGACTTTTTTCCCCTCAAAAAGTGCTGACCATTGGAGTGATCGGGGGTAAAATTCCTGGACTTTTTCCCTGAAAATTAGATAACTGACTATCTCAAAATCGGTAAAACCCTACACCCCACACCCCACACCCCACACCCCACACCCTGCCTCCACCAACAAACTTTTTCAGCAGCTCCTATATTAATTTTTGGGGTACTGATAAGTAGTTGGAAAAAAGTAAAGTTAACTGTGGGGTAAGGAGTCAGTCCCGATGAAAAAATTTTCACCCCCACAGATGAAAGAGGTTTCTTTCCCTACACCCCACACCCCACACCCTCTTTCAAGTCAGAGGAATGTAGCGAAATATACGGAGCGATCGAACCAATTTGTAATATATGTGGCCTATAAAATAGGATGATGCGAGCGTTGTCCACACTTGCATCGGGAGGGAACCGTGACGACTTTTCTGGCTTCGCTCAATTTACTGCCTTCTAGTTCTGCCGCTGCCAATTTTCGGCCTGGAGAATGGACTTTTCCCACACTCTACTCCACTCTGGCTCCCGCTGCCCTAGCAGATTTAGTTTTTTCTCGTTACGAGATTGATGTACCGAAAAATTGTCAATTTTGGCATCGGGGTTTAAGTGATGTGTATCTCCTCGAAACCATGACAACTCCTTACATTTTGCGAGTGTCTCACTGCCATTGGCGCAGCAAAATGGAAATCGACTTCGAGTTAGAATTATTAGATTATCTCGATCGCTCTCAGGTTCCCGTCGCCGCGCCAATTCGCAGCAAAAACGGTGATTTATCCCTAGAAATTAATGCTCCGGAAGGGAAACGTTACGCCGTCCTTTTTCCCTATGCTCCGGGGGGAATTGCCATTGGGGATATAGATATAGAGCAAGCCTATCATTTAGGGGCGATCGTGGCTAATTTACATCAGGTGACGGCAGATTTTCAAACCCTAGCCTATCGTCATCCCCTCAACCTCAAATATCTTCTCGAGGATTCCCTGCAAATTATTGCACCTTTTCTGCACCAACGACCGAGCGACCTAGACTGTGTCTTAGAAACCATTGGGGAAATAGAGGAAGAAACCGCTAAATTACCGACAGAATCTCCCTATTGGAGCATTTGTTGGGGCGATCCTCATAGTGGTAATGTGCATATCACCCCTGATAATCAGATGACCCTATTTGATTTCGATCAGTGCGGTTATGGTTGGCGAGTTTTTGATATCGCTAAATTTCTGCAAGTTTCCCTACAATCTGGTTTAAATCGCCAGGTTCGCCACAGTTTTATTCAAGGTTACGATCAAACAGTGCCTTTAACCGATGGTGAATTATCTTGTCTTCAGTATCTCACCCAAGCGGCCTATATTTGGTCTTGGTCAATTAGCTTAAATAACCTGCGTTTAACCGATTATAGTCGTCTCTGTGCTAATTATTTTAGTAGCCGTTTGGCCATTCTCAAACGTTTAAGAACCCAAGAATGGGAATTATTCTAAGCAGCCTTAATCCTGTTGGTGACAGCAGGCCCTAACTAACCAAGATCAACTTTCTTGCCGGTCAATGGCCAAACGAGGTATCGATCCCTGTATGCTGGTAAGTATAGATAATCACTAGGTAAAGACTTTCTTCTCCATCTGCCAAAAGTGAAGCAAGCTTTACCGCTCTTGAATAGTCTCTCACAGCCTTACAGACAGATGGTATTATGTCCAGAAGAAAGAAGAAGTTTCCCTGTGGTCACAAGGGTTATGGCCAAGTCTGCCATCATTGCGCTCAACTAGATGCCGCTTGGGAAGAAAGAAAACGTCAAAAAAATGCCTGGGAAGCCACTTTTTCCCAAGATCCGATCGATCTGCGGGAATTACCGAAAAATGTGGTACTTAAAGCTAGGGAAATCCTGCAAGGATTACAAAATCACCGCAATTATCGAGATTTCCACGGTAAACGATTGCGACACGATCGCTTTATTATCAGTATCCCCGTTACCCGCAATTATCGCCTCATCTGTCGCGACCACGGCAATCTCCTCGTCCCAGAAGCGGTTATCTCTCACGAAGATTATAATGTTTGTAAACCGGGTAGGTGAAGCTAATCTTTAGTTCGCTTGGGAAGATTTATCGCTGTTTATATCTTCCCAATCCGGCAGCCAATTTTCAGCGAGAATCTCCTCCAGACTAGCTAATACTTCCACGGGGAAAATACTGGCATCTAATCTGGTTTCGTCAATCATCAGATTGCGAGCATCGAGATAACATTTGGCTAAAATTTCCCTTAAATAGGACTTTAAGCTGGGACTATCTTCTAAAAGATCAGCAATTTGTAGGCGAAAATTCCTGATTTCTTTTTTCCATGCTGCTTGGTTGTAATCTCGTTGGGATTGCCAGTAGGTTAACTTCAGTAAATGTTCTAGGAGTCGAGTTAAGAGACTCTTAAGCGCTCGTCGATTATTTTTCCCCAAATCTGCTAACTCCTCTAATAAATTCTGCCAATCTACCGCTTGAAAATCCCCCCGACGCAATTGGTTGATAGTGTTTTCTAACCAAAGTTGATAATCGCTATCGTAGAGATTTGGCCTGGTAATATTCATCATTTTTTACTCCTTAATTGCACTGTTCAGAATCCTTGCTGATAGCTTCCCAATCCGGCAGCCAATTTTGATCGAGAATCTCCTCGAGATTAGCTAACACTTCCAGAGGGAAAATACTGGCATCTAATTCGGTTTCGTCAATAAGCAGATTGCGAGCATCGAGATAACATTCCTGCAAAATTTCCCTTAAATAGGACTTTAAACTGGGACTATCTTTGAGAATTTTTTTGATCTGAATCCGAAAATTGCGAATTTCTTTTTTCCATCCAGCTTGATTATAATCCCGTTGGGATTGCCAGTAAGTTAACTTCAGTAAATGTTCTAGGAGTCGAGTTAATAAACTTTCTAATGCTCGTCGTTCACTTTTTCCCAAATCTGCCAACTCCTCTAATAAATTCTGCCAATCTACCGCTTGAAAATCCCCCCGACGCAATTGGTTGATAGTGTTTTCTAACCAAAGTTGATAATCGCTATCGTAGAGATTTAAAATAGTAATATTCATCATTTTAAGTAGCTGGTTATAATTAAATTAAAAATGGATTTTAGGTTCGATCCCCCCTGCCCCCCTTAATAAGCTATCCATTAGTCACATCTTTCTTAACATAAAATTTGACAAAAAGAGAAAAGTGTGCAATATGGCTCAAGGGGGTTCTATAGGGGGACTAATTTGATGAGATAGTTTCCAAGTCTGGCTGATATCATGTTACCTTCGCAGTCCCAACCAAATAGTTTTAACACCTGGTTCACCGTCGCCTTTTCTACCTAAAAAACCCCCAAGAGAAGCAATCATTCTGACCGCTTCTGGCCAAGGAGGGCGGCTTTTCAGGTGGCGGACTCTTTTTATGAATAGTGGCACACAAAGATTGCCATTCATGTTCTTCCAAAAAACTTTCACAACTCTCCTCTCCGTGTAAGCGTGCTTGATAGGTTAACCAGAGTAATCTCCAGGCTACAATTGAATAGGTAGCTAAAGCCATCTCAATTCTCCGACCCGTTTCTAATTGCAGTTTTTCTAATCCACAACCACTTTTAAAAACAAAATGATAGCGTTCTATTAACCAGCGATAACTATACCAGCGCACACAGGTTATCGCCGATTCAAAGCTACTAATGTCTAGGCTAGTTAAGAGGAGCCAACTGATAGGATTAACTCCGGGACGCGGATTTTCTTCTTCAGCTAAAATTACCTGTAATTTGACCGGTTGACGAGGGTTCGCTTTTGAGTGATGCTTAGGTACTTGTATTTCAAAACTGGCAAATCTAACTGTTAGTTTAGCTAGTCTAGCCTCGTGATTAGGATTGCGTTTTACTTGCACATCTAGGCTACCACAGGCTTTAACTTCTCTGATGGATTGATGTAAATATTTAGGCTCTGGATGCCCTGACTTTTGCTTGTCTTCGAGATAGTTAACTTTTCGGTTATGAGTTCCTCGGATTAATAAATGAGAGTTAGGACTTCTTGATTGGGCAAATAAATCAAATATGTCTGCCTCACAATCTCCGATTGTTACTACTTGAATATCTTCGGGTATTTGTTGTTGTGTTTCTGATAAAGAATCTAACCATCTTTGACTTTCTTTTTCTTCGGTTTCTCTTTTTTTTCTTTGCTTGGCAATCCCTAAATTATTTTCTTCTCTTGCCCAGACATATTGATTAATTAGTCCTAAAGGTATTCCTTGCGGTGACACTCCTAATGTGGTATGAACTTTGAGACCAAAGGATTTTTTATAATCTAGATAACCCATTCCTTTTTTGGCTTTTTGCGTCGTAAAGTCTAAACTTGTTGTGTCTTGCACTGCCAAAACTATTGGATGTTCTTTGATTCTTTCTACTGTACTTTTGGCTTGGGCGGCAATTATATCTGATGGGTGAAAATAGGGGGAATTCCAAAAGTCGTAGGTGGCACTCGCTGCGGCTAGATTTCCCGAAGCTTGTGGCACACTTGTACTAGGTTGGCTGGCCAAGTTTTCTACGATACTGATTAACCTTTTCTTTCTTCTGGTGTCCCCTAGGTCTGCATATTGTAATTCTTGGGCTGCCCATTTCTCCATTTTTTTGCTTACCTCCACCTTAATTCCTTCTTTCAAAACTATACCTATCAATCGTTTCCCCTTTTTTTAAGTTTCTTCTCTTTTTGTTAAGAAAGATCCGACTAATGGATAGCTTAATAAGGGGGGTATCTGAAAGTTTTTAACATCTACCTACTTATAATGGTATCATATTTGGTGATTTATCTAAATCACCATTGTTTTATAATTATGATTGGTAATTTTTATGCAAGAAAAAGAAGTCTCTGTAATTATTCCAGCTTATAATAGCGAACTATACATTGAAGAGGCGATTAATAGCATTCTAAAACAATCCTTTAGTCGCTGGGAAATGATTATTGTCAATGATGGTTCAACCGATAATACTCAAGCTATCATTGAAGAATTGATACTAAAAGATAACAGAATTAAATTGATCGTGCAAGAAAATAGTGGTTCTGCATTAGCAAGACACAGAGGATTTATACATTCTCAAGGAAAATATATTTATTTTTTAGATGCAGATGATCGCCCTAAAACTAATGCCTTAGAAAGATTATACTTAGCTTTAGAATCATGGACAGAAGCTGTTGCTTCCTATGGAAATATTGTCGAAGTTGATCTAAATAATAATAGGATATTTCAACCTAATTCCCTTGTGGAGGAACTAACTCCAATTGATCTGTTTACTCGCATTATTGAACGAGGTATATTTTCTATGGGAGCAGTTTGTATTAGACGAAGTTTTTTAACTTCAGAAGACTTTTTAACTCATTTAACCATTGGCGAAGATTGGTTATTCTGGTGTCGGTTAGCTACTAAAGGTCTTTTTGTATTTATCGGCGAAGATCCCATTATTGAAATTCGTCGTCATCAGACTAATAAAACAAAAATACCAATTTCTGAACTGGTGAAAAATTGGGACAAAGCTAGAGAAATTATTTTTACGGATCCGGCTGTTAGGCAAAAATTACCTACTAGGTTATTGGCTAAACATTACCAAACAAATAAATTTTATACCTATTATGATGTTATCAAACTATCTTGGCGATTACAAGCTTATGATTCAACTGTGATCTATCTGGGTAAATCAATGATTACTATGATAGAAAATCCTCTGGGATTTTTCCATATTACAGGAAGATTTAACCGAGAAATTTGGCGATATTTGCGTCATCTTGTCAATTCTTGGCAGATATTTATTGTAAAATATATCAGCAACAACCACCAGAGCCAGAAGTAAAAAGGATTAATAAAAATGAGTAAAACATTAATTATTGGTTTAGGAACGGGGAGATGTGGATCGCTTTCTTTATCTTATTTTTTAAATAATCAACCTGGAATTAAAGTTCTCCATGAAGGAGCAATTAATTACCAAGCCCATCCCTTGAAATGGTATAATGATCATGAAAATGTTTGGAAATGGATAGAAAATCTAGATAAACTTTCAGATTCAAACCAATATTTTGGCGACATTGGGATGTATTTTCTTCCCTATGTTGCTTTCTTAATTGAAAAATTTCCTCGCAGCAAATTTATTTGCCTGAAACGAGAAAGAGAAGCGGTAATTCACAGTTATTTGCAATGGACTCAAGACCATAATCCCTGGTATGAACATAATGGAAAAACCTGGAAAAAAAATGAAGTTTGGGATGCTTCTTTTCCTAAATTTAACGAGTCTGATAAGGCTAAAGCTGTGGGATTATATTGGGATATGTACTATGAAAAAATTGAAAAGTTAATTGAAAAATATCCTCAAAATATCTGTTGTTTTCAGACAGAATCTCTCAATGAGGTGAATAGCAGAAATGCCCTGTTAGATTTTATTGAATATGATGGAGATAGAAATCTAAAAGGACAGTATCATACTCATAAAAAAAGAGCTATCTTTGCTAAACTTCGCCGTAATTTTGCCGAGGTTAGTATTAGCTTAGGTAAACGGATTTTACCGAAGTTCGTTCGTCATCAATTATGGATTAAGTTTGCCAAGTTTTTTTATTATTAAAGCATAAAAGAAATGCTTAAAGCTTACTAAAAAAGTCCGATTCAAAACTCCAGAAAAACTCTGACAAACTTTTCAATTATTATCCCCACCTATAACCGTCCCAAAAGATTCAAAACCTGTTTAGACTCGCTGCTTAATCTCGATTATCTCTACGATTACTATAATCATTGCTGCCAAAAAGTCCAATTGTTCACTTCCAATAATTATTCCACAAAGTCCGACAATTTGACGTTTTCTTCGCCCTCGCCGTTGGAGAAGCTCGGCAATTTCGCGATCGCTGGTTAGGGTCTGGTTATCCCCTAGTTTATCTTGCCGCCGCGATCATTGATCCTGCCCATCACCTCACCCCGAGTAAATGCTGGCGACAACCTCAAGGGGTGACAAGAAGCTGAAAAAGGAGACTGGGAAAAAAGCTGATAGCTACAAAAGGTCTTAAGCGGCGGTTATATCTATTAAAGTCTATATTTATCAAAAAGTTAATTGACTAGAATCTATAAAAACGTTAGGATTTATTGTAACAAATAGTTGTTATTGAGGAGGGCATAGGAACTTGATACAGGCAACCCTGCACCAGTTAAGGGTTTTTGAGGCTACCGCTCGACACAGTAGCTTCACCAAGGCGGCCGAGGAGTTATTTATCACTCAACCCACCGTCTCAACCCAAGTCAAACAACTCACAAAAGCCGTGGGTTTACCGCTATTCGAGCAAATTGGCAAACGTTTATTTTTAACCGAAGCGGGTGAGGAATTACTGTTCACCTGTCAAGAGATTTTTGATAAATTGGACAACTTTCAGATGAAAGTGGCCGATATTAAGGGAACTAGACAGGGAAAACTGACTTTAGGCGTGATTACTACCGCTAAATACTTTGTGCCGCGATTACTGGGGGCATTCTGTCAACAGTATCCCGGTATCGACATCGCTCTACAGGTGACTAATCACCAGAAACTGCAAGAGCGAATGTTAAACAACGAGGATGACCTCTATATTCTCAGTCAACCGCCGGAAGAAGTGGAACTTTGTTCTCAGTCTTTTCTGGAAAATCCCCTAGTGGTGGTGGCGCGACGAGATCATCCATTGGTGGGTCAGAAAAATCTCCCCCTTGAGTGCCTCAACCATCAACCTTTTATTATGCGCGAATCGGGATCTGGAACCCGCCAAGCCGTACAAAAATTATTTAATCTCCACGATATTAAAGTTAAGGTGCGCTTGGAATTAGGCAGTAACGAGGCGATTAAACAGGCTATTTCTGGCGGTTTGGGACTATCGGTACTATCTAAGCATACTCTCATCTCGGAAGGGGAAAACGGAGAATTAGCCATCCTCGACGTGGAACAGTTTCCGATTCAGCGCAATTGGTACGTTTGTTATCTGGCCGGAAAACAGCTTTCCGTGATTGCCGATGCCTTTTTAAAATACCTGCTGGAAGCTAGTCAAACCATCCCCATTCATGCCCCGTTAAAAAATGGTCACAGCTTATTCGTGAGCCATTAAACCTTAAACTTTAATTCAGGATCATTTTTCTTCTTGAGGTGGTTATATGTTCGAGTCCTTCAGCCAGACTATCTGGTTGGTACCTCTTTATGCCCTTGCGGGCGCACTTCTCGCTCTACCCTGGTCTCCCGGTATTATCCGGCAAACTGGCCCGCGACCGGCCGGTTATCTGAACTTGATCATGACCTGCTGGGCCTTTTTACATAGCCTTTTTGCTTTGATCGCCGTTTGGGGTCGTCCGCCGCAATCTATAGCATTTAATTGGCTAAATGCCGCAGATTTAAGCATATCTTTAGATGTGCAGATTTCGGTCGTTAATATCGGGGCTTTATTGCTAATTACCGGCTTAAACCTCGCTGCGCAGGTATATGCGATCGGCTATCTAGAAATGGATTGGGGTTGGGCAAGGTTTTATTCTCTCGTCGCCCTCTTTGAAGGGGGTATGTGCGCCCTCGTTATCTGTAATTCGCTATTTTTCAGCTATTGTGTGCTAGAAGTTCTCACCCTCGGCACTTATCTACTGATTGGTTTCTGGTTCAATCAATCTCTGGTGGTAACGGGGGCGCGGGATGCTTTTCTGACTAAACGGATTGGCGATTTAATCCTGTTGATGGGAGTGGTGGCCCTTTTACCCCTGGCGGGAACCTGGAACTTTGACGAATTAGCAGAATGGGCGGCTACAGCCAATTTAAACCCCAATGTGGCTAATTTACTCTGTTTGGCATTGATTGCAGGTCCGATGGGCAAATGCGCTCAATTTCCCCTGCATTTATGGCTAGATGAGGCCATGGAAGGACCGATGCCGGCGACAATTCTGCGGAATACCGTCGTCGTTTCCACTGGCGCTTGGTTATTGGTGAAATTAGAGCCGGTGCTACAATTATCGCCCCTAACCCTACAAGTAATGATCGTTGTTGGCTCTGTCACTGCCCTCGGTGCGGGTTTAATTGCGATCGCCCAGATCGATGTCAAGCGCTCCCTTTCCTATTCCGTCAGTGCCTACATGGGACTGATTTTTATCGCTGTGGCCACCGGACAAACGGAAACCGCTTTAGTGTTACTCTTTACATACGCGATCGCTATGTCCCTGTTAGTCATGGTGGTGGGTAACATCATTTGGAATAATATCAGCCAAGATTTAAGCCAATACGGCGGTTTATGGTCCCGTCGTCCCGTTTCTGGCATTTGTTATCTCGTCGGTGCCGCTAGTTTAGTCGCACTGCCTCCCTTTGGTGGTTTTTGGTCATTGGCCCGCATGGGCGATCGCCTCGCAGAAGTCAGTGGTTTACTGTTATTAGTGCTATTGTTGGTCAATGCCTTAACTGCCTTTAGTGTCACTAGAGAATTTTGCGTTTTCTTTGGCGGTAAAATCAAACCAATGACCCTGCGCTCTCCGGAAGCTCTTTGGCCCTTAGTTATCCCCATGACTGTGACCATGGGTTTCGCCATTCATGTGCCGATTTTATTGGCACAATGGCATTTATTACCCAGTGACTTAAATCTGGGAGTGGCTTTTCTCTTGGTACTTGCCACTGCTGCCGGCGTAATTCCGGCAGCCTATATTTATCTAAATGAAAATATCCCCAAACCGATCGTTTTTCAACCCAAAGCCGTTCAAGATTTCTTCGCCAACGACCTTTATACCGCCCAATTGTATAAAGTCACCATTGTTTTTGTCGTCGGATTAATCTCGCAAATTATTAACTGGATTGATACCTTTCTGGTGGATGGCATCGTTAATCTGGTGGGATTAGCCACGGTTTTTGGTGGTCAGAGTTTGAAATATAACGTCTCGGGCCAGACCCAATTTTACTTTCTGTCGATTATTTTGGGGGTGGCTTTGATTGGTATTATCATCTGCTGGCCCCTACTATCACAAATTTCTCTAGTTTTCAGTTAAAGATTTGATAACTTAGGCTTTTCTTTAGCATCCCCGGCCCTGACAATAGGATTTGTCCTGATTAATGGAAACAATTACCTATGTTCAACACCTCTCGTCGCCAATTAATCCGTTATGGGGGTGGTTTTTTGGGAACCAGTCTAGCCGCCTCTGTTTTGGGTTCTCAGTTGTCCAAAACTAACGCCCAAACCGCCGTTAATTCCCAGCCATGGCTAACGGCTCAAAATCAAGGATTGAACCCAGACCAGGCCTTAACTATGCTCATGGAAGGCAATCAACGTTTCTGGGAACGAAGAAAAAAAAGTCCTAACCGCGATCAAGCTCGACTCACAGAAGTGGCCGAAAGTCAAGCCCCTTTTGCGGCAATTTTGGGCTGTGCCGATTCTCGCGTGCCGGCAGAAATCGTTTTTGATCAAGGATTAGGAGATCTATTTGTTTGTCGGGTAGCGGGAAATTTAGCCACTTCCGAAGAAATTGGTAGCCTTGAATTCGGTACGTTGGTGTTAGGAGCCAAGGTAATTGTTGTCCTTGGTCATTCTCGTTGTGGAGCGGTAAAAGCCACCATTGAAGGCGGTCGTTTCCCCGGACAAATCGGTCGTTTAATCGATGGATTACAGGTGGGAGTTGATCGGGCAGAAAAACAACCCGGTTCTAACAAACTTGAGCGAGCGATTAAATCCAATGTTATCTATCAAGTAGAGAAATTGGGCAAATCCCCAGTCATGGGTGATTTAGTAGATAAAAAACAATTAAAAATTGTTGGAGCCTACTACGATCTCGATACTGGCAAAGTGAATTTAATTTAGTCAATTCCAGATTAGTCATCGTGTTGGTTGGCTAATCCTTTTCTCATCCCAGTCATTATAAATTTGATCGATACCAATATGCTCAGTACCCTGCTTTGGTTGCCAATAATTGGAGCAATTATCGTCGGTCTTTTCCCCGATAAATTTGCGCCAGCAAAATTACGTCAAATAACTGTCTTTTTTGTTGCCGCCGTCTTCTTGTGGTCTTTATATCTGCTGACTCAATATAACTTAACCAGCAGTGGCTTTCAATTTTCTGAATACCGCGAATGGGCAAAACCAATCGGTTTAAGTTATAACCTCGGAGTCGATGGTTTGTCCTTACCGTTAATTATTTTAAACTGTTTCTTGACAGGAATAGCTATCTATAGTACCGAAGAAAAACTAGAGCGTCCCCGACTTTATTACATCCTAATCCTCCTGATTAACGCCGGGGTTTCTGGAGCATTAATGGCCAAAAACCTGCTGCTGTTCATCGTTTTCTATGAACTAGAATTAATCCCCTTTTATCTGATGATTGCTATCTGGGGAGGCGAAAAACGTGGCTATGCTTCGATTAAATTTCTTCTCTACACTGCTGTCTCTGGGTTATTAGTCCTAGCGGCATTTTTAGGCATAGGTTTCCTCAACGGTGGTACTTTTGACTATTCCTCCCTCTCCACCGCCGATTTTTCCCCAAAAACCCAGTTACTGCTCTTAACTCTGCTGTTAGTGGGATTTGGCATCAAAATCCCCCTCGTACCTCTCCATACTTGGCTACCGGATGCCTATACGGAAGCTTCCCCCGCTACAGCAATTTTATTAGGTGGTATCCTCGCTAAACTCGGTACTTATGGCTTAGTTCGCTTTGGTCTGCAATTATTCCCGGAAACTTGGTCTTTAATCGCCCCCGGACTGGCAATTATCGGCGTTATTAGCGTTATTTACGGGGCCTTGAGCGCTATTGCCCAAAAAGACATTAAACGCATGGTGGCCTACAGTTCGATCGGTCACATGGGCTATATACTGGTAGCAGCCGCCGCCGGCACGGGTTTAAGCGTCCTTGGTGCCGTCGCGCAGATGATTAGCCACGGTCTCATTCTCGCCCTCTTATTCTATCTGGTGGGCATCGTCGAACGCAAAGCCGGAACTAGAGATTTAGACGTTTTAAACGGTTTAATGAACCCAATTCGCGGTTTACCCTTGGTTAGCGCCCTGTTAATTCTCGCCGGTATGGCCAGTGCTGGGATCCCCGGATTAGTGGGATTTGTGGCGGAATTTATCGTTTTTCAGGGTAGTTTCTCCCGTTTTCCCGTGCAGACGGTTCTCTGTATCATCGCTTCCGGTTTAACGGCGGTTTACTTTGTTATCCTGCTTAATCGCACCTGTTTTGGTAAATTGGATAATCAACTTGCCTACTATCCCAAAGTCCTGAAATCGGAAACTATCCCCGCTTTTGTCCTAATGGTATTAATCGTCTTTTTAGGTATTCAACCCAATTATTTAGTCCGTTGGATTGAACCCACCACTAACTCGATGGTTGCCAGCTTATCGGGGGAAGCAAAACCTAGTTTTGTCTTCAAAAAATCTTCGCAAAAGTCCTCAAAAACCAACTGGTTAAATCGGGGTAAATTTTTGAGTAATAGTTAGTTATCCCTCGCTGTTTCCGAATTATTGTAACCGTTGCTAATTACTTTACCTAAAACTATGACTGGGACATTAATCAAAGCCAAAATTCCCCCTTCTACTCACGAATTTGCCGACATTATCCATCGTTTAGAAGCGGGTGGATCCATGTTGCCGGATACTCCCGAAAACCTGATGCAAATTATCGGCATTTATAAAGCTTATGCCGTACCGATGGATTTTTATTGGCGAGATCTGCTCTATATTGCCGAACGAGTTTTCCTCGATCCTTTGCCCTTTTTTAAATATTTTCTGCCCCAAGAATACCTAGACCTACAAAATCATTACGCTGGCGATAATGCCGATTTACGCATCTGGCGCGGTACGGGTTCCGCTCACCCTGAATTGTTAGAATTCATGGATAAAGGTAAAACCCGAAAAATGCCCAGATTAATCCATCATCTCTGGCATGACCGTATTAATATGGAATTTGCCGAAGCTTGTATGCAAGCCATGTTATGGCATGGCCGTGATATGGGTTGGGGTTTATTTGATGCCTATCTTGATTCAGAAGAATATCGCCAAAATGCCGACCGCGCTATTAAGGCCTATTTCAAGAAAAACCCCGTGATGATGAAACTTTATGACCTGTTCCCCGATATGTTTTTGGAACAGGTGCGGATGATGTCCTATTACTCTAATTTAGGACTATTCTGGGAAGTGATGGCCCCGGTATTTTTCGAGATGTCTGATATCTACGATGAAGGCGGGTTTAAAGGTGTTCCCGATGCTATGAATTTCCTCGTCAATGGCATTTTTGCCATCGCTGGCCGGCCAATTTACCATCACGTTTATATTGATGGTCAATGCTACGAAATTATCCCCAAATCAAAGGCTTTTACTTGGCTTTATGAAGCGGCTTTACCCTATGTGGAAGCGGTCTTTTATCGTACTGCTCCCTTCCGGGGTACAAAGTCCTATAATGCCCAAGCAAAACAGGTTCCCGACGAACAAAAAGACTTTCACTATGGCATTCTTTATGCGGATGTTTTCCCCGTGGGTACTGCGGGAATTCCCCCCACGTTGTTAATGGATGATATGTATCATTTTTTACCCCAATATCTGATCGATTACTATCAGCAACAATGCCGGGGGCAAGATGATATTTTGATTCAATTGGGCATTAGTTTCCAGCGATCGATGTATAATGTGACTTCGGCAGTTATTCAAGCTCTACGCACTGCTTTACTCTATCCCCTCGATGATCCTAATCCCAAACATTTACTGAAAAATCGTCAATTCTTTGAGGCACAAATGGACAGATTTAAACGCCCCGAAGCACGTCTTAGAGATATCCAAAGTCCTAATTATCGTTGAGGTTTTTTGCTTACTTTTCTGGTGGGTTTATAGCCCACCTTTTTTGATATAATGAGATGGACGACACCCAACCTCAAAAAAGATGACCACTTTTCCCATCATCGACAATAACGAGTTCTGTGCGGATGAGGTAAAATTTCCCCCCAGGGATATCTGGAGTGAGGAACCCCCCTTGGAAAGCTACGCTCATTTACAACAAATTCTGATTTTACTTCAATGTTTAGAATGGTTATGGCAAGATCGCAATGATTATTTTGCTGCCGCTAATTTGAGCATTTATTATAGTCCTAATCAGAAAAAATCTGAGGATTTTCGCGGCCCAGATTTTTTTGTCGTTTTGGGAACAGAAAGACGCTTGGATCGAAAAAGTTGGGTGGTTTGGGGAGAAGGGGGCAAATATCCCGATGTTATCGTGGAAATTCTCTCTCCTAGTACCGCCAAAGTAGATCGCGGCCAGAAAAAACAAATTTATCAAGATATTTTTCGCACTCCCGATTATTTTTGGTTCGATCCTGAAACCTTAGAATTTCAAGGATTTAGGCTAATGGAAGGGCAATATCAAGCAATTGAACCGACAGACAGAGGTTGGTTGTGGAGCGATCGCTTAGGCTTATTTCTGGGTATTTATCAACAACAATTACGCTATTTTAATAGGGAGGGGGAATTAATTCCTACCCCCGCAGAAGTGGCTAAACAGGAACGTCAAGAGAAGGTTTTAGCTTTACAACAAATAGAAAAATTAAAATCTCGTTTACGCGAGTTAGGAGCCGATTTAGAAGGTATTTAAAGCCAGTTTTTTTCAGTGAAAATATATCTATTTTCCTGTAATTACCCTACCCCTCTCCCATTTAGAGGCTCTTCTCGACTTTGTGTGATAATTTTTGCTTATGGAACCCTGAAGTGCTTATTGGGCAAAACTTTTAGGACTATTTTGCGGATATTCTATCGGTATAGACCTCGTTTCCACACAGAAACCAGAAGAGCCATTTAGATAGTCAACAGCTTAGTATTTTTTGCCTCTTGCCTGACTGGGAGTCACAAGTCTAAGCTAAGAATAAGTAGGTAGGTGTTAAAAACTTTCAGATGCCCCCCTTATTAAGGGGGGATCAAGGGGGATCCCCCCGCCTATCGGCACCCCCCTTATCAAGGGGGATCCCCCCGCCTATCGGCACCCCCCTTATTAAGGGGGATCCCCCCGCCTATCGGCACCCCCCTTATTAAGGGGGATCCCCCCGCCTATCGGCACCCCCCTTATCAAGGGGGGCAGGGGGGGTCGAACCCAAAATCCATCTTCAATTTAATTATAACCAGCTACTTAGCTGGCCAACCTGTCCCGACCACCGGATAACTGATAGAATGAATGATTCTAACGCTAATTCTCCCGCTCAATCCTCAGAAGAGACAATAGATGAAACCAATTGGGTGGACATGGGGGAAGAAGGGAAACCCCTAGATAAACCCACCCCCAAACCTATCCAACCATCTCCCCTCAAGTCTATCGCTACCCTGATCACGGTGGAGACGGCTTTTTTGGCCAGTGCTACCAGTTTAATCTGGTTAATTGACTATTATTTTCCCCTCGGACCGTTATTAAGGGTTTTCTTCCCGATTCCTATCGCTTTGGCCTATTTACGTTGGGGCGCTCGTTGTGCTTGGATGACAGCATTAGTTTCTAGTTTACTTTTGTCGGTGTTAATGGGACCGACTCGCAGTATTGTCTTTTTGATTCCCCACGGCTTGATGGGGGTACAATTGGGGCTATGCTGGCGCCGGGGTGCGCGCTGGGAATTTTCTATCTTGACTGGGGGACTGTTGGGGGCTTTTGGTTTATTCTTTCGTTTTTGGCTGTTTTCAATTCTTTTAGGCGAAAATCTCTGGTTATATGTGATTACCCAAGCGACTAATTTTATTGATTGGATTTTCACCTGGTTAGGGATTCTCGCTAAACCGACGCTGCTGCAAGTGCAATCGGTGGCAGTTGTGGGCATATTTGTCAATAGTTTATTATACTTATTTGCCGTACATTTAGTGGCCTTATTAGTTCTCGATCGCCTCGGTAATCCGATTTCTCGTCCACCCAAATGGGTGCAGGTCATACTAGATTATGAGTGATTATCTTGGTCAGGGGATCATCGAAAATTTGGGTCTGAAACCCCGTCGTTCTACGACGGCTTTACTGTTAAATATGAGCATCGTTTACGAAATATATGCTAGAATGTGAGACATGGAAAAAGCCTACTCGTTCCGATTTTACCCCACACCCGAACAAGAGTCGCTATTGCGGCGCACATTGGGCTGTGTAAGATTGGTTGACAATAAGGCACTCCATCTCAGAACACAAGCTTGGTACGAAAGACAAGAAAGAGTAGGATATACTGAAACTTCTTCAATGCTAACTGATTGGAAAAAACAAGAAGAATTAGAGTTTTTAAACGAAGTTAGCTGTGTACCTTTACAACAAGGGTTAAGACATTTACAAACAGCTTTTACTAATTTCTTTGCTGGTCGTACTAAGTATCCTAACTTTAAGAAAAAACATCAGGGAGGAAGTGCCGAATTTACCAAATCAGCCTTTAAATTTAAAGACAAACAAATCTATTTAGCCAAATGCACAGAACCTTTACCTATTCGATGGTCAAGACAAATCCCAGAAAGCTGTGACCCAAGTACAGTAACAGTCAGATTACATCCCTCAGGACGTTGGCATATTTCAATAAGATTTGATGACCCAACGATTAAGCCTCTACCAGTAACAGATAAAGCCATCGGAATTGACTTAGGAATTAGTAGCCTTGTGATTACCAGCGATGGCGATAAAGTGTCTAATCCCAAGCATTTTAAAAACCATTATCGGAGACTGCGAAGAGCAGCGAAAAATCTTTCTAGAAAACAGAAAGGGTCAAAAAATCGGGAAAAAGCAAGAATCAAAGTAGCCAAGATTCACGCTCAAATCACCGATAGTAGAAAAGACCATTTACATAAGCTAACCACTCAATTAGTTCGTGAAAACCAAACGATTGTGGTTGAGAATTTAGCCGTTAAGAATATGGTCAAAAACCCGAAATTATCTCAGGCAATATCTGATGTAAGCTGGGGAGAAATCACCCGACAATTAGCCTATAAATGCCGTTGGTACGGGAAAAATTACATCGAAATAGATAGATGGTTTCCTAGCTCTAAAAGGTGTAGTAATTGTGGGTATATTGCCCTTGAAAATGCCGTTAAATGTTCGAGAATGGGATTGTCCAGACTGTGGGACTCACCATGACCGAGATATTAACGCAAGTAAAAATATTTTGGCCGCAGGGCTTGCGGTGTCAGTCTGTAGAGCGACCATAAGACCAGAACAGAGTAAATCTGTTAAGGCAGGTGCGAAAAATCCTTCGGGAAAGAAGCAGAAACCTAAATCGTGAGGTTTGGGAATCACCGTCCGTTTACGGCGGCGAGGATGTCAACGTCTTGTCAGAGAGTGACCGAGTGAGTTATAGTCGTCTATAAGACTCGATTAAAGCATTTCTTAAAAGAATCGTGGTTTTTGGAAAATCGAAAAGTGCGCTATTTTCCCTTCCACAGAAACCTGTTGCCGAGGGGAGTAACTCAAAAACTCCTTTTTTCCTAGATTCTGATAGACAGAACCGGCGGAAACGGATAAAAAATGCTGTTATCGAGCAATACTCAGGGATTAATTGAAAATCTCGTCTCCTGGCTGTGCTTACCTAATTGTGGGTCAAGCCGGCAGTTGCCAAACAGACTTAACAACTGAAACCAAGACTCAGTTCCCACGTCTGAGGGGCAGATGAACATCAAGATGAGGCTTTAACGATGCGGACTCATCTTCTTAGAACTTTCTTAACAAGACCAGATTTCCAGAAGTAGCCTCAAAGCATAGACAAATAGCCCATGGTCCGTCGCTTTTGAAACCGAAAGATTGAGGAAATTGAATGCCAAAACAAATAATCATAGCCGAACAACACCATATAGCGGCTGTTTTTTGGGAAGATCAAATTCAGGAATTAGTTGTAGCCACAGGTAATCAGCAGGTGGCCGACATCTATCTAGGATTAGTGGAAAATGTCATCCCCGGGATAGATGCAGCCTTCGTCAATATTGGCGACGCGGAACGCAATGGCTTTATCCATGTCACCGACCTGGGCCCCTTAAGACTGAAAAAAACCGCCGGTGCTATCACGGAATTACTGGCCCCCCAGCAAAAAGTGCTGGTACAGGTAATGAAAGAACCCACCGGCAACAAGGGACCGCGGCTAACGGGAAATGTCACTCTCCCCGGTCGTTATCTGGTATTGATGCCCAATGGTCGCGGGGTGAATCTTTCCCGTCGCATCCGCAGTGAAGACGAGCGCTCCCGTTTACGAGCTTTAGGGATTTTGGTCAAACCGGCGGGGATGGGGTTGCTGGTACGCACCGAGGCCGAAGGCAAAGCGGAAGAGGCGATTATCGAGGATTTGGAATTTCTGCAAAAACAGTGGGAGAATATCCAACAGATGGCCGTCAGCACCCGGGCCCCGGCCCTGCTGAACCGCGATGATGACTTTATTCAAAGGGTTTTGCGGGATATGTACAGTGCCGATGTCAATCGCATTGTTGTGGATAACCCGATGGCGGTAAAACGAGTGAAACAGCAATTGACGAACTGGGGCGGCGGCAAAGCTCTCGAAGGGGTTTATATCGACTCCCATCGGGAAACCCAGCCAATTCTCGACTATTTCCGGGTTAACGCCGCCATTCGCGAGGCCCTGAAACCCCGGGTTGATTTACCCTCCGGCGGCTACATTATCATCGAACCGACGGAAGCTTTAACGGTAATTGATGTTAACTCCGGTTCCTTTACCCGTTCGGCCACGGCCCGGGAAACCGTACTCTGGACTAATAGCGAGGCCGCCACAGAAATCGCCCGACAACTGCGCTTGAGAAATATCGGCGGTGTGGTGGTGGTGGACTTCATCGATATGGATTCCCGTCGCGACCAGTTGAAACTGCTGGAATTGTTTAATAAGGCCCTGAAAAGCGATAAGGCCCGGCCCCAGATTGCCCAATTATCGGAATTGGGGTTAGTGGAATTAACTCGTAAGCGTCAGGGGAAAAACATTTATGAATTATTCGGCAAAACCTGTAACCATTGCGGCGGACTGGGCCATTTAGCCCATCTACCCGGAGAAGGCAACGCCATCGCCCTAGAAACCCCCACCGTTAGCCGCGCGGAAAAAGAAACCTTTGTCGTTGCTCCGACTAATACAAAAGTTCTACCCGATAAGAGCGCTCCTAGCGTTGCGGCGGCCGAACCCTATCTAGAAGTTTTCTCCGAATTTGAGGCCGAAGAAAACGCCCAAGAGATAGATCTTTCCTTCCATCCCAACTACCAAGAACAGGTTAATAATTCTCGCCGTCGCCGTCGCCGTCGTCCCTCGGAACTGTTACTAAAAGAGGAACGGAGCGAAAAAGCCTCTACTAACGGTGTTAACAACGAAATCGAGCCGGAATCGGAACCCCAACGCTTTGAGGAAAAACGAGAACGCCCCGCCCGTCTCTCGAAACGGGGAGAAGATGCCAGCGCCGCCAAAAATATCCCCGTCAGCGAACGGGAGCGGGTTTCCGTGGAAATGACCCCGGTAGAACAGGAAGTTTATTCTTTAATGGGCATTTCTCCCCTGATTCTGGTGGATAAGGAGTTTAAAGACCCGAAATCGGTGATTGTTTCCGTGAAACTGCCAGGGGAAAGAGAAGCGGAAAACCCAGAAATGCCTGCTGCCACTCCTGAAATATCCTTGATTCCTACCCCAGAAGCTGAGGTCGCACCAGTCGAAGGGATGGAAACCGGCGAGGAAGCCGAAAATCGTTCCTTGGTGCGCCGTCGTCGTCGTTCCACCACTAGCGAAGTTAGTCAGGAAATCAACCAAGAAGCTAGTCCACCAGTGACTTTTACGCCCGAACCGATTACGACCGAAACTCCAGTTTTTCTGGGCGAAGTCATTCCTTTAGAGACCCCGGTGAGCGCCGAGGTGACAGAGGAGCCACAACTAGAGGCTGAAACCGCGGTGCTGCGTCGTCGTCGTCGTCGTTCCTCCGCCACTGTCGATGAGTCATGAGCGCAGAACCCTTAATTGCCGGTGTCGATGAGGTGGGGCGCGGGGCTTTATTTGGCCCCGTGGTGGCGGCGGTAGTGGTCACTGTCCCCTCTGGTTTTGCGCGGCTGTGGGAGTTGGGGGTGAAGGATAGTAAGCAACTTAGCCCCCAAAAACGGCAAAAGTTGAGCCAGCAAATACAACGGGATTTTGTTTGTCGCATCGGTTATGCTACGGTGAAAGAGATCGATCGCTTGAATATTTTTCATGCCTCCCTACTGGCGATGAGCAGAGCTATGCAGAAATTACCCCTTTCTCCCAGTCTCTGCTGGGTCGATGGCAAGCACATTATTAAAGATTTGTCAATCCCCCAAAAGGCGGTAATTCAGGGAGATCGACAATCCCCGGTAATTGCGGCGGCTAGTATCGTGGCCAAAGTCTGGCGCGATGACTTAATTACTCGTTGGCACAGACGCTATCCCGATTATGGACTCCCTCGTCACAAGGGTTATGGCACTGCTCAACACCTAGAAGCGATTGGCAACTATGGACTTACTTCTCAGCACCGGCTCTCTTTTAGTCCCTGTCAACCGAGGTTGAGGCCATGACTGCCGAACAATTTGCCCAAGGGTTATCGAAAATTCTTGACCGATAGCCAAAAAATCCCCCCCTTTTTACCAGAAATCAAAAGGGGAGAAGATATTAGATAGCCTTACAGTCCGGCCATCCATTCCGTATGGAAAAACTCACCTCTGGGTTTATCGGTACGTTCATAGGTATGAGCGCCAAAATAATCCCGTTGTGCTTGGGTGAGATTTTGCGGTAAATTGGCCCGACGATAACTATCAAAATAGTCCAAAGAAGAACTAAAAGCCGGGACGGGAATTCCCAACTTATTAGCTAAGACTAACACCTCACGCCAAGCTTCTTGGCGATCGAGGATACTTTGCTTAAATTCCGGCGCTAACAACAAATTCGGCAGGCCCGGATTTTCCGCAAAAGCCTTGCGAATTTTATCCAAGAAACCGGCCCGAATAATACAGCCGCCCTTCCAAATCCGGGCCGATTCCGGCAGACTGATATTATAGTTAAACTCCTGAGAAGCTTTAGCGATTAAAGCCATACCCTGGGCATAGGAACACATTTTCGAGCAGTAAAGAGCATCACGCACCTTATCCACAAATAGTGCCGCATCCCCCGGATAGGTTTCCCCAGGTCCGGGTAACTCTTTGGCGGCTGCCACCCGTTCATCCTTATAAGCGGACATCACGCGAGCATTAACCGCAGCATAAATGGTCGGAATTGGCACCCCCAACTCCAAGGAACTTAATACAGTCCAGCGTCCTGTTCCCTTTTGTCCCGCCGAATCCAAGATTAAATCTATCAGATGATGACCAGTTTCCGGGTCAACATACTTAAAGATATCGGCGGTAATTTCAATTAAATAAGAATTAAGCTCATCGGTGCGGTTCCACTCGGCGAAAGTTTCCTGTAACTGCTGATTGCTTAATCCTAGACCATTTTTCAGTACATCGTAGGCTTCCGCAATTAACTGCATATCGCCGTACTCGATGCCATTGTGAACCATTTTCACATAATGGCCCGCACCACCAGATCCCACATAGGTGACACAGGGACCATCATCGACTTGGGCGGCAATTTTAATTAAAATCGGCTCTAATTCCCGATAGGCGAACTCTGTACCCCCCGGCATCAGGGAAGGACCGTGCAGAGCGCCTTCTTCGCCACCACTGACTCCCATGCCGACAAAACCCAGTTTAGTGGTCGATTCTAGGTCGCGGGTGCGTCTTTCCGTGTCCTCGTAGAGGGAGTTACCGCCATCGATAATCATATCTCCTTCTTCGAGAAGGGGTTTTAATTGTTCGATCACGGCATCCACCGGCGGGCCAGCTTTTACCATGACCAGAATTTTGCGGGGACGCTCTAAAATTTGGACGAATTCTTCTAAACTATAGGCCGCCTTGACATCTTTGCCGACGGCGCGAGTTTCCATAAATTCTTTAGTTTTGCTGGCGGTGCGATTGTAAACAGCGATGGGAAAACCCCGACTCTCCACATTGAGAGCGAGATTTTCTCCCATGACAGCTAGTCCGATAACACCGAAGGTACGTTTAGTCATAGAAATTCAGTCTCGGCTGATGCGTTCTTCTTCCCCTTTTAGCGCCTACTTTCCCTAAGATAGCTAAACTTTCCCTATTTCTTAAGCCTTGACTAATCAGTGATCAGTGATCAGTAATCAGTAATCAGTGATCAGATTTGGGTTTTCAGTGAACAGCATTAAGTGAGGAGTGTTACAGCGTTTCTCCTCAAGATGAAGTGTAATCCAAGTAGATAGGTATTAAAAACTTTCAGATCCCCCCGCCTATCGGCACCCCCCTTATCAAGGGGGGCAGGGGGGATCGAACCTAAAATCCATTTTTAATTTAATTATAACCAGCTACTTAATTTGGTATCATCCCCAGACGACTGGCTACTGTTGCCCGTTCCCTAAAACCAGAGACTTCCTACCTCACCATTAAGATAACTGCTATAAATGGCATTCACTGATGACTGAAAAACCCCCAAGCGCAGAAAAATTAATGCTAATGTTAAATTAAATTAAGAAAATCCTCATTCTTGTTATATGCAGTTAACTTGGCTTGATAGTAATTCTTGGTTAATCGAAATCGGGGGAAAACGCCTGCTTCTCGATCCTTGGTTGGTAGGTTCCTTGACTTTTGGTAATTTAACTTGGCTATTTGAGGGCAAAAAAACCGCTAATCATGCCATTCCCGAACATATCGATCTGATTCTTCTCTCCCAAGGTTTGGAAGATCACGCCCATCCTCCTACTTTACAGGTACTTGATCGCCAAATTCCCGTGGTGGCTTCTCCTAATGCCGAAAAAGTGGTTCGAGCGCTTAATTATACCCATCGCATCCCTTTAACCCACGGCTCTAGTTATATCTTTGACAATGCGATCGAAATTACTGCTGTCCCCGGTTCTCCAATCGGGCCGACTCTAGTGGAAAATGGTTATGTTATCAAGGAATTAGCGACAAATCAGAGTATCTACTACGAACCCCACGGTTATCATTCTCCTAGCCTCGATTCTCTTGGTAAAATCTCCGTGATTATTACTCCTTTGATTGACTTAAAAATACCTTTCCTCGGACCGGTAATCAAAGGACAAGAAAGTGCCTTAGCAGTTTGTCAACGCTTGCAGCCCGAATATATTATTTCTACGGCTGCCGGTGGTGATATCGAGTTTAAAGGATTATTGATGGCGGTGTTAAGTGCTGGGGGTAGTCCCGAATCCTTTCAAGAATTATTAACATCCCATGACTTGCCGACAAAGGTAATTGATCCTCGTCCTTGGCAACCTTTTACGGTGGAATTAGGCGAGTGCGTTCCGGGTTTGAGCTAATCTGAGTTAAGGGAAGAATAGAAAAAAGTTAAAACTTTCTTCCCGATTTTTATCTAAAAAAGTAGAATTTTTGTTATAAGTAGATAGGTATTAAAAACTTTCAGATCCCCCCGCCTATCGGCACCCCCCTTATCAAGGGGGGCAGGGGGGATCGAACCTAAAATCCATTTCTAATTTAATTATAACCAGCTACTTATCTTTGCCTGCTACAGATGACATTAATTGTTTGAAAAAACTGGCTCTCTTGAATATTGGATGTAAAATGGGTAAAACCCCACACCCCACACCCTACCCCTAGGAAAAACTTTTTGCCGCAAACCCTAATTAAAAGTGGCTCTTCTCTGCTAAATTGTCTATGAATCAGTTGCCCTTATTTTCTCAATCCAAATCAGTGCGAGACTTTTATCAACCTGATGCCGAAATAATTCTTTATCAAGGAGATAGCAATAATTTTATCAAGACTATACCAGATAATTCTGTGAGCTTGATTATTACTTCTCCTCCCTACAATTTAGGAAAAGACTACGAAAAAAAAATCTCTTTGGATACTTATCTGGAAACCCAAACCAAAATTATGCGAGAATTCTCTAGAATCTTGCAAGATAATGGCAGTATTTGCTGGCAGGTGGGAAATTTCGTTCAAGAGGGAGAAGTTTATCCTTTAGATATTTTTTATTATCAGCTATTTAAACAAATGGGTTTCTTTTTAAGAAATAGAATTGTCTGGCATTTTGGTCATGGATTACATACCTCTAAAAGATTTTCTGGCAGATATGAAACTATTTTATGGTTGACAAAAACCGATAAATACACCTTTAATCTTGATCCAGTGAGAATCCCCGCTAAATATCCCGGTAAGCGTCATTTTAAAGGTAAAAATATCGGTAAACCCTCTGGTAATCCTTTAGGGAAAAATCCCAGCGATGTTTGGGAGTTTTTAGCACAAGAATGGGATGAGTTACTTTGGGATATTCCTAACGTTAAATCTAATCATCCAGAGAAAACTATTCATCCTTGTCAATATCCAATCGAATTAGTAGAAAGATGTGTTTTAGCCTTGACAAATGAGGGGGATTGGGTTTTTGATCCCTTTGCTGGAGTCGGAACTTCTCTGATTGCTAGTATTATGCACAATCGTCGAGTGATGGGGAGTGAAAAAGAAGCAGAATATGTGAAAATTGCTAGGGAAAGAATCACCGATTATTGGCAAGGAAATCTCAAAATTCGTCCTTTAGGAAAACCTATTCATCAGCCTAATGGTAAGGAAAAAGTTGCTCAAATTCCCGAAGAATGGCACAATAATATATAGGAAGTAACACTGAATCTCCCCCCCAGGTAGATGGATTCATGAATCCATCTACTATGAGTTGATGCTAAATCTGGTTATTAAAAACTGATTATTTATTCCCCCTGTTGCCTTTTGCATGAGTAGAAAACGGGTTTCTCCGAGAAACCCGTTTTCTGTGCGTTACTCAACGGATTTAGTATAACTCATCTGACAATGATTGATAAGTTTTTTTGTCACCATTTTTAGAGAAAACTTTGCAGAATTGTGGCGGTTTCTTGACCAGTTTTTTCCCAACTAAAAAGCTCGGCGCGTTGGCGACTCAAGAATTTTAATTTTACGCGTAATTGTTCATCAGTAGCGATTTGCTGCATTGCCTCTCTCATCTCATCGATACTATAGGGATTAATTAAAATTGCCGCCTCTCCTGTGACTTCTGGGAGAGAGGAAAGATTAGAAGTAATCACAGGAGTTCCACAGGCGATCGCTTCTAGTACAGGTAATCCGAAACCTTCCCAAAGGGAGGGATAAACTAAAGCAGTTGCTTGGTTTAAAAGTTGCGGCAATTCTTCATAGGAAACATAGTTTAAAAATTGCACTCGTTGAGAGATTGATAATGCTTCTACCTGTTGCTGTAGAGCCGGGGTAAAACGGGGGTCAAATTGACCGACAATTAATAATTGATATTCGGGATAGATTTGGGAAAAAGCAGTAATTAAACGACCGAGATTTTTATGAGGATCATAACGACCAAGATAGAGAAAATAGGGACGAGTCGCCAGATTTAGAGGACGAAAATTATCAGAATCATATCCAGAAAGAATCACGGTTATTTTGTCAATAGGTATGTTAAAAAACTTATTAATATCGGCGGCAGTTGCTTGGGAAACAGCGATAATATGTGTGGCTTTTTTCAGGACTTGGGGTAAATAGTATTTATTATAAAAAGTTAGGGGAGAAAATTTTGGAAATCGCAGGGGAATTAAATCATGAACTGTGACAATATAGCGACAATTTTCATAAATAGGTGCTTCGGGAATGGGGGTAAATAGCAGGGAAGACTTCAATTGTTGATAGGTTTGATAGAGTTGGGTTTCTGTCCAAATTAAGCGCCTAATATTGCCTTTGGTTCCCTGCTCTTGGGTGAGGTTTGCCGACACAGGATAGGTGTTAAAATCTGGGTAACTATTAGAAGTGATTAGGGTAGGATTTAAGTTAGCTAATTGGGGAATTGTATTTTTAGTATAGGTAGTCAATCCAGTATATTTAGTACCGAGAAAAGCGAGATTGATTAATAATTGATGATTCCTATTCATAGATATTAGCTAGTTAAGTAGGTAGGTGTTAAAAGTTGTCAGACACCCCCCTTATCAAGGGGGGATTAAGGGGGTATCTGCACCCCCCTTATCAAGGGGGGATTAAGGGGGTATCTGCACCCCCCTTATCAAGGGGGGATTAAGGGGGTATCAGCACCCCCTTATCAAGGGGGGATTAAGGGGGTATCAGCACCCCCCTTATCAAGGGGGGATTAAGGGGGGATCCATCTTCAATTTAATTATAACTACTTACTTATTATAAAAGAGAACGATAAGCTTTTATGGTAGCTTGTGCGGTTTTTTGCCAAGAGAATTTTACTGCTTGTTTTTTTCCTTTAGTGATTAATTCTTGACGGAGAGAGGTATCACTAATCACCTGATAGATTGCTGCGGCAATTTCTAGGGGATTATCGGGATTAATTAATATTGCCGAGTCTCCGGTGACTTCGGGTAAGGATGCAGTATTAGCAGTTACCACAGGACAACCTAAAGTCATCGCTTCTAAAACTGGTAATCCAAAACCTTCATAAAAGGAAGGATAGACAAAAACATCAGCTTTTTGATAATAATCCGCAACTAAGTCATCAGCAAGATAATCAAGATGTTGGATACTATCTCGGAAGGGAGACTGAGATATTTTATCGAAAATTGGTTGATACTTCCATCCTTTTTTGCCAATCAGAATCAGATTATGGTCTAATTTATACCTGTCCTTGAGATAGTTAAAAGCGGTGATGAGATTAATAATATTTTTTCGTGGTTCTAGGGTACTAACAAAGAGTAAATAGGGTTTAGTGATAGTTCGGGATGAGGGAGGATTGGGGAGAGAAGAATAACGACTTGCGAGGGGAGTAACAAAAATTTTCTCTGGGTTCACATCTAAATATTCGATAATATCTCGTTTGGTACTTGCGGAGTTAGCAATAACTAAATCTGTCCATTGTAGAGATTGTTTAATCCGTTGGGTGTAGGTTTTGACAATCCCCGTGACAAACTCAGGATATTTAATAAAAGTAACATCATGAATAGTCATAACTTTGCGACTCTGACGACAAGGATACACCACATGATCCAATCCGTGGAGAATATCGGGAGAATCAAGAAAGTTTTCTAGATAGGGAATTAGAGGATTAGGAAATCGGGTTAAGATATTGCTAAGACTGACGGGAATTGGTAAACATTTAACCTCTGGATAGGATTGTAGTTTTTCAGGAATAGAAAGATTACCCCGCAGCCAGTTTTTTACCGATGGTTGAAAACAGAGGGACAGGGAAAAGTTTTCTTGGTTTTGTAATTTAGCTAATTCGGCAATCAGGTGATAAGCATATAATCCAATTCCACTAGGATTCTGTCTTATCGGTGTACCATCAACTAAAATTTTAAGCATTTGCGGTTAGATAAGATTGACGGGATAGATATTTTTAAAATTACAGATTCAATTGTCAATTTTGCTCGCTTAGGACAAGATTAAAATCGGCAATAAACTCCACCCTAATAGTTAATCTTACCCTATAACGTCCCTAAATAGCAGCTTTTTTGGGCTAGGTTACAGGGAATACTTAATTTATCGGGCAATTTTTTCGATTATTGTCCCCTCACCTACCCTATTACTATGATTGTCAACGGGTACTTATAAGCTAAGACCTATTTTAATAGGCTATCCTTAGATTAGCTGCATCTCCTTGACGAGAAACACTGTAATTAGTTATAATCAGGGAACAATAGCTTCTCCGTACTTGTGGTGAGCGGAAAAAGTTATCTCAGGGATGAAGTAGTCCCCTACAGAACCACTAACATCGGGTAATGCCGAAAAATCTTGATTAACTAATGTCTTTACTATGTTTAATCCCTTAGTATCTTTTAAATCTTTAGAAGGCCATGAAGGTGAGGTTAAATGTCTAACTTTTTCCCAAGATGGTCAATTTTTAGCTAGTGGAGATAACGAGTTAACTGTTATTGTTTGGGATTGGCAAAAGAATCAAAAATTTAGTTTACAAGGACATGAAAAAGCCGGTTGGTGGGATAAGGGAATCAACTCTGACAGGGGGACAAGCCAGCTGAAAAGCTTATGTAGCATGGAATACAGACACAGACTCCAAAAAAAGATAAGTCATATTTACCATATATGACCTAAATAACGAAAATGATAAGTGAACTATACCAGAAAGTGTTAGAAAATGAACTGGGGCGAGCCAGATATCTACTGTTGTTAATGGTAGTTGGAACCTTGCAAATATTGAAGCAAGCAAAGTTAGAGATATTAGCTGAAGCCTTACCAATACCAATCCTGTTTGAGAGTCGGAGAAAAAAACTAAAAAGATTTTTAAAGCTGGAAATTCTGAATATTGAAAAAATCTGGTTTCTCTGCTTAAAAGAGATGTTAAAACAGCAGGAGAGATTCACAATAAAAGGATTAGTATATATTGCCATAGACCGAACGAGTTGGGGAGCAATTAATATCTTGATGGTGAGTCTAATTTATGACAAGAGAGCCATCCCAATCTATTGGGAGATATTGGATAAAAAAGGAAGTAGTAATCTCGAAGAACAGCAGCGAGTATTGGGGAAAATATTGAAGGTGCTATCAGGTCATAAAATCGTGGTGTTAGGAGATAGAGAATTTTGCTCAGTCAGTCTTGGAAAGTGGCTTTGGGAGCAGAGTTTATACTTTTGTTTAAGACAAAAAAAAAGTACAAATGTCAAGACAAAAGAAGGAATTTATCAAGAAATGAGAGAGTTAGGTTTAAGTCCAGGAACTCAACTATTTTTGAATGATGTCAATATTACAAAAGAGCAGGGATTTGGACAGTTTAACTTAGCTGGTAAGTGGAAAAAAACCTATCGGGGTTTTCAAACAAAAGAACCTTGGTATATTCTGACAAATTTTGGGGATTTAGAGACGGCAATAATTGCCTATCAAAAAAGATTTGATATTGAGGAGATGTTCCGAGATTTTAAGTCGGGAGGCTATAGCTTAGAAGGTTCTCAATTAGCACCGCAATACTTATCAAAGCTGATAATTGTTATAGCTATCGCCTATACAAGTGCCACACTGCAAGGTAAAAAAATTAAGGATATGGGAATCCAAAAATATGTCACAAGACCTGAAAAAAGATATAAAGGTCAACGCAGACACAGTAGTTTTTATGTGGGTCAACATCTCTATCATTGGCTCCAGCTACATCAAATGTTCCAAAAAAATATAGAAGAGTTAATGCAAATTAGCCGCTATCGGTTGAAGGATTACATCAAAGGACAAAGAGCGATATCGCTTGCCCTATCTACCTTCTAGCTCGCTTGTCCCCCTCTCAGGAATCAACTCTGTTGCTTTTAGTCCCTGTCAAGGATTTTTGGTTAGTGGAGGAGATGATCAAACTGTAAGAATTTGGTCACTGGAAACTAAAGAATTAATCTCTACCTTAACGGGACACCAAGATAAAGTTACAGCAGTAGCTGTTCATCCCGATGGGGAAATTATTGCTAGTGGTAGTGAAGATAAAACGGTGAAAATATGGTCAGTAAAAACTGGAGAAATTCTTTCTACTTTACAAGGTCATAGCGATAAAGTCCTAACAGTTAAATTTAGTCAAAATGGTCAATTTTTAGCCAGTGGTAGCGGCGAAAATGACAAAACGGTAATTATCTGGAATCTGGCAGAAAAAAGCAGTATTACCTTAAAAGGTCATTCCGATTGGTTTGGAGGTATTTTATCGGTAGATTTCGGCAGTAATAACAAATTTTTAGCCAGTGGCAGCAAAGACAAAACTATTAAAATCTGGGATATTAAAAGAGGTACAGAGGTAAAAACTCTCAGCGAACATAGTGATCATATCAATTCAGTTAGTGTTAGTCCTAATAATCAACTATTAGCCAGTGGTAGTGATGATAAAAGATTAAAATTATGGGATTTAAAAGCAGGAAAAGCCATTATTTCTATTCCCCATCCCCAAAAAATCTATTCCGTTTGTTTTAGTCCCGACGGTAATTATATCGCCACGGCCTGCCAAGATAAAATCGTTAGAGTTTATGGCACTTCCGAACTCCAATCTTTAGCAAGTTGAACAATCTTTGAGCGGGTGCATCTCATTTTTGTAAATCTACTAAGTTGGGATTTTTAAAGGCAAACTATCTGCCAAAATTGATCGTTACTTCCGATTTTATTACTCAATCCCGACTCTTGGGGAGTTCTACCCCCCAAACCCCTAGGGTTGATTCATCGTAGGGTTGATTCATCGTAGGGTTGATTCATCGTAGGGTTGATTCATCGTAGGGTTGATTCATGAATCAACCCTACCCGAACCCCGGAGCGCATGAGCTTTTCGGTGGGATGCTTACACGCAGCTGCTGATATATTTGTAATAATTTAAGAGTCACTAATAATTGCTGATTGTCGATATTTCTGCAAATGTGATACTAAATCCGGTTATTAAAAACTGATTATTTATTCCCCTTTGCATGAGTGCCTCTCCTCATAACTGGCCTGTACTCAACGGATTTAGTATAATTATCTACTAGAGATCGCTGCCGGTTTGTTCCTCTCGGAAGTAAAGCTGATATAATTGACAGCTAGGCTGGGCTAGATCGCCTTTTAACTGAATTAAACCCATACTTTCCAGTTTATAGGCAGTAATCGGTTCTAATCGCGCTCCCTTATCGGAAGAATTAACCACTTCCCCCATCCCTGTCAATAATTCCGGCTGTTTTTGCAGACTATCCCAGTGATGACGCAGGTGTGCCGCATAAATTCCCCCTTGGGTAGCAGCATTAGGGAGAATATTTTTTTCCCCGCGCACCCGCGCTTCCAGGGCCAAACGGCTAAGATAGGGATGACCAGCAACTAGAGCGATTAAATCCTGGATAAAACGCTGATTATCTTCATTTTTAGGCAATCCGTAGCTACTAGCCAAGTTTTCCAGTTGTTCGAGGCTAAAACCGGGTAATTTAATCGCACGGCCGACATTAAAGGGAGATTGATTAGCGTCCAATTGAATATAGATTTCCGTGGAATTAGCAATCGCTAACCGCAAATTCTGCCAGATTTCTAAATTATTAGCTTCTTCGTGCCAACAGCGCAAAAGCGGCAGAAAATCCCTAGCGATGTCGGGATACTCGAAAATTCTGTCTAAATTATCTAGGGCCAAAAAAACAGGCCCGTTAATCTGTTCCAAAAGATAGGACTGAAAATAGGTTTGACAACTGATTAAACTGCCAAATAGTTCCTCGTCCCAATATTCATCTAATTGAGGCTTTAAACCCAATTCTCGGCTGACATTTGCCGAAAACCAACGACAAAATCGGTCTAAACTGGCAAACATCGCCTTTTCTGCCACTTGACAATTAATATAAACTGTGCTATGTCCCCAACTATCTGCCTGAGCGAGCAGATGTTTCAGGAGAGAAGTTTTACCAGTCTTTTCGGGGGATTTAATGCGAATAAGTGACCCTGGACGATTAATTTCTTGATAACAGTCGCTTTCGACGGGAGGGCGGCTAATATAAGTATCTATAACTGATTTTTCTGCTAGTATCGGGGTGGGGTGATTTTTCCATTCAGGATATTTGATATCTTTGAACCATTCTCGGAGGATTTGGAACTTACCCGGCCCTTTACTACCTAATTCGAGTTCGGGACAGCCATTATCTTTATCTGCCGAGAAATAGCTATAGATTTTAGTCATCTGTTTTTTATAGGTTTCATGGCTGGCAGCCTCGGCCATTTCCCAAATTTCCTCATCCGGTTTGCGCCAATTTTCGTAGGCAAAACGAACCAAAAAAATTTCCTTTAATTTGCCTTGAACACCGTATTCTCTAGCTAGATGTTTGAGAAACTCGTCCCATCCCTGTGGTTTCATCCCGTTCTACTTTATTCTACTTATATTCCCTTTTTTTCCATGTTAACCCCTTTTTCCCTCTTGGCAATGGGACTGACATCCGAGAGAAAACGCTCTATGGTAAAAATAGGTCAATTACCTGATGGTGTCTAAGGGAGTAAAACCATGAAAATCTCGTTAACCTTGTTTGTTGTGGCCTCCTTGCTGTTAGGTTCAATTCCTCACACTTTAGCGGTTAATAGTCAAGATAACCATTTTGACCATTCCTCTTGGCCGCTAAGTTTACAAAACCGTGACTGTAAGGGTGATAAGGACGATAATTGCAATTAGTACTGATTATCTCGGTTAAGGTTATTACTGTGTATCCCCCACCGATGAAAAAATCGTGGTCGGGATTTTTTTTATGAAATCGCCTGTAATTCCTCTAAACGTGCTAAAACTTCGGCACTGTGAATGGCAGGATTTACCCCTAAATAAATCTCTTTTAAAATCCCATCGGGATCGATAAGATAGGTATGACGCAGGGAAACATAACCCATCCAAGAACCATAAGCTTTACTAACATCTCCGGTAGTATCTGCCAGCAAAGGAAATTTTAAACCCTCCGAGTCACAAAATTCCGCATGAGAATCGACATCATCGGCACTTACCCCTAAAATCTGCGTATTTTTAGCCATATATTTCGGCAAATCCTGCTGAAAACGCCGCGCTTCTAGGGTACAGCCAGGGGTAAAATCCTTGGGATAAAAATACAAAACTACCCACTTACCCCGATAGTCCGATAGGGAAATATTTCCTTCTCCCGTGTTAGTCGGTAGGGTAAAATCGGGTGCCGGTTGATTTAAAGGGGGTTGGGGGCCTCCTAAGGCGTTAGCATCGGGAATAAAGGCAAAAAATGCCAGAATTACTGCAATTAAAAAACTCAACAGTTGACGACGAGACATAATCAGTTATCAGTTATCAGTTATCAGCTTTTGGTAGTTTTTTCCATGTAGTGAAATGCGCAAGGGAATTTTGCATCCACAATTGGTGTAAAACCTTTGCAAAGTAAGGCTTTCCTAGTTCACAGGGTACGGGAAGCGAAAAGATAAAATTCTGAAAATCCAGCATCCTGTGCGCTTATTTTACAGCTTTTACTGCCTTATTGCCACAAAAATTTCACTGCTTCACAACGGGGTCAAACGCTACCTTTTCCGTGGTTGAGGCTCCACTGACTTTGATACACCACTAAGCACGACCCTTTACAGATATAGCCAAGGCATAGTTTGACGAGTCAAGACACGAATTGCGTATTTCAACTGTTCGGAACGACTATTATAGTCTTTTCCTTCAAAATGTCCCGCAATACCAGAAAATTTCGGTTCAACCGGAAACCTTTTACAAACATTAGCCGATTGTGATGCTAAATTAATAGCTTGATAATATCGATGTTCACTATAAAAACAACCCTGCTGATGATTTTTGTGCATCGGCTGCAGGTATCTTTCATAGAAGTATTTGCTAAAGACAAGGAAACGAGTATCTGCATAAGAAGGATTATTTTGTTTGTTCCGTAATTGTTGCAAAATTGGCCACTTAAAATCACACAAACATTCAAATTGATGTTTAATCGCCTCTAAAATATCGGTCATATTAAGCAGATAAATTCTCCCAGTTATCTTGGCAATATAAGAAGACTCTTTTATTAGTGCTGATTTTAAAATTCCCTCCTCTATTAATAAGGTTTCGCCGTAACCTTTGCCAAAATCACGAGGAAAATCATTGGCATCTAGTGAAATAAACTCAATTTGTTTGTTATGGGGATTTTCTTGAGTCGTTTCTTGCAGTCGCTCAAGAGGCCAACCAGAATTTTCCACAAATAGTATTTTTTTGATACGAGGATGAAAATTAATATAATACTTCAGGGAATTGTAGTAATCTTCCTGTCTTTGTTCAGGAACATTTGGATAGGCATTCGGCATACCTTTAACATTAATTGTTGCCGTTAAAAGTAAGACTAATTCCTGCTCTATATTTAACCAACCAGCTTGAGAATTTGTTCCTAATCCATTCATAACTTATTATCCCAATTAGTGAGTAACATTGACTAATTTTTTCAAAATCTTCTCTCCTCCTATAAAAAAAGAAGATTAGGTAATCGACTAGGGTTTTGTTTCCTCCAAACTTGTGAGGGAAATTCTAACACAAGCCTTGATTCCTTGCCAGTCACGCTCTGATCAATCAGCAATTCCAAATTCAGAATGTAGCAAGGAATACAGAATACAAAACGCTTTTGCCCTGTAGCTCCCCATCCAAAATCAAGAAGAATTAACGCGAGTAACAGGGATGGCCTCATCGAGCATAAAGTCTAAAAGGTGGTGCCAGCCTTCAAACAGCAGATACTTGGTTAAGCAAAGAACATCGTTAAAAAAGCCTCTGCGAGTCCCCCTTTGCATCCGAGCCCGTTGATAGCGTTCATCGACTAGATGCAGAACAGTATGAAATAAGAAAGCCAGGAGATTGAGGGTCAACAGAAAAGAGGACAAATGTTGCTGACCATGTCCAAAATTATGCTCCAAATGATAGCCCCGAGTTTTGAGCACATTGTGATTCTCATTTTCGGTTCGCCAACGGCTCCGTCCAGCAGCGCAGACCAGAATGACCCGTTGGGGAGTCAGGTCGTGGTTAGTAATCCAGCTATTGCGATAGAGAAGTTGACCATCCGACTCGCGCTTAACGGTCACCTCACACCAATTGACCAGTAAGGCGGGTTGTTGTTCGCGCAGGGGGACTTGATTGAGATAACGATAGTCCCAAATTTCAAAGTATCGCCCATTCCAACGTCGCTGTTGAGTGGTTTTGACTTCTTGATTAGCCTCCAGGAAAGAAACCCACTCATAGAGAGTCGGATGGGAGGACGGTAAACAGACAAAGATAAAGTTGAAATGGTGTTCCAAACAATATTCAGCCATCGGTTGGCGACTATAGAGGTCGTCGCCTAAGAGGGTGATGGGCTGGCCTTCAAACCAGGACGCATGGCTCGCTATCCAGCGTTTTGCCGCGTTTTGCTCACAGTCTTGTTTCTCACTGCCATCTTGAGGAGTGATAAATTCTGGTGGCAAGGAAATGACCTATTTTTGGTCAGGAGAGACAATTACAGGCAAAATAGCTTGATGGTGATAAGTTACCTTCCCCTGTTTCGAGGTGCGGGTTGAGCAACAAGGACAACTAATTTTCTCTGAATCATAGTACTGAGTCCCATCTAGGGCGACGAGTAAGTTGCCATCCAAGGCTGTAAACAGCCTCAAATAGCCTTGTTCTCTCAGACCTTGATAAATCCATTTGAACGGTGAAAAAAGAGGCTTTGCTGCTATTCTATCGAGAATATTCTTTATCTGTTCTATGGTCGGGATATTAACCAGACCAAACAGACTTTGAGCATTATCTCGTCCACAACGACTATTCAATTGACGCTGATATTCTAGAAAGGATTCATTTTGCATAAAGAAGCTAGCAAATGCCCCCAAGACCGCGTCTTTTAGACTGTAGCGAGTAGCATTGCTAGCACTGCGCGGGTCAACCATGCCAGCGATAGCCCTGTGGAAGTAGCTCAGCATCCCTATAAAACTCAAATCTTGGACTTCCATTCCTGCAAAACCCAATGGGCAACTCGTTCACTCTATTTTGAGGGACAGAAGCGAAATCAATTCTGTATCCTACACTACCGTTTGAATTTGGAATTGCTGCTGATCAATGTCCAATCACAGCTAAATTTGCAGATGGTGGCAAAGTTACGATAAAACAACGAAATATCGAAGCGACCCGTAACCCTGCCCAGACCCAATCCTGAAGCGCATAATCAGTAATTCCTAGCACTTTTGACTGAGTTGTGATCAGTCCAACTATTACATCAGGTCGAAGAGAGTGGTAAGTCTCTGATGACAAAACCACAGCCGGACGGCGCTTAATTCCTGTCACACCGGGAAAATCAACTGTCACCACATCTCCAGTGGAAAACGTCACCAATTAACCCCCCTCCACATCAGAGAAAGTTTTGGCCGCATAGTTTAGGGAAAAATTGACAAGATCGATCTCATCCTCCTCAGTCCAGGTATCACTCTGATCTAGCGATGGTTGTTGTTGTTGTCCGACAAGTTCATTGAGAATGATTGTGGCCAATCGTAAACGTTCCCCAGTTGACATCCTCGCCGCACTTTTAGGGCGGCGATTCCTAAACCTCACGATTTAAGTTTCTGCTTCCACCACCGTCGCATACCACAGTTAAAAAACCATGTACTGTCTTACACAGAGTCCACAGACTTTCGCCCCATTTCAGAAGCCCGATTCCCTGTGTCCCACGGTACGTTGACCGCCTATAGCTTCTTGTACTTGTTGCGCGCGACTTTTTACCCGGCCAAGCTTTTCTGGTCGGAACCCCCTAAGCCGAGTTTTCAAGGTGCTGCGCCGTCCACTTGGTTTTCGAGACTGGCCTTTTAATTCTAACGTAAAGCCAACCTAGAACGGCGGGGTTTCAGACCCAAAATTTCCGATGACAAAAAACTGATGACCGAATGGTTCTAGCTTAATATTCTTTACATAACTTGACAAGGAAAGGGCGAGGTAAAGGGGGAAAATAGATCGAGCTTGTCTTCATCTGCCTAACGATCATGTCTATTGTCACCCTTAACCCCCTTCAATCCCATCAAGATTTAGTCATCGATCCAGCCAAAATCACGGGATTACGGGGAAAAATCACTATCCCCGGCGATAAATCCATATCCCATCGTTCCCTGATGTTAGGAGCGATCGCCGAAGGAGAAACCGTTATTCATGGGTTATTATTGGGCGAAGATCCCCGCAGTACCGCTAGTTGTTTTCGTGCCATGGGTGTGGAAATTTCCCAACTCAACAGCGAGAAAGTGATCGTCAAAGGTAGGGGTTTAGGCAATCTTGAGGAACCCTTAGAAATCCTTGATGCGGGCAATTCCGGCACGACGATCCGCTTAATGTTAGGATTATTGGCTGGTCATCAGGATCGTTTTTTTGTCGTTACTGGTGATGCTTCCCTGCGATCGCGTCCCATGTCCCGGGTGGTGAAACCCCTCAAAGAAATGGGGGCGCAAATTTGGGGCAGAAAAGCCCATTCTTTGGCTCCTTTAGCCGTTTCTGGGGAATATCTGCAACCGATCCACTACTATTCTCCCGTTGCTTCTGCACAGGTGAAATCCTGTCTTCTTCTCGCAGGACTGTTAACCGAGGGGAAAACCACGATCACGGAACCCGCTTTATCTCGCGATCACAGTGAACGGATGCTGCGTGCTTTTGGGGCAAATATTGAGGTGGATGGGGAGACTAATAGCGTCACGGTGACGGGTTATCCCACTTTAACCGGACAAACGGTGATCGTCCCAGGGGATATCAGTTCGGCAGCTTTTTGGTTGGTAGCGGGGGCAATCGTGCCTAATTCCGAGTTATTAATCGAAAATGTGGGAATAAACCCGACTAGAACTGGAGTTTTACAGGTTTTACAGGCAATGGGAGCAGATATCACCCTCGAAAATCAACGGGTGGTGACGGGGGAACCGGTGGCGGATCTGCGGGTGAAATCCAGTCAACTACAGGCAACCACGATCGCCGGTGAGATTATACCCCGTCTGATCGATGAAATTCCGATTTTGGCAGTAGCGGCGGTTTTTGCCCAAGGAACGACAATTATCAAGGATGCTGAGGAATTACGGGTGAAGGAAAGCGATCGCCTGACGGTGATGGCCACCCAACTCGATCGCCTAGGAGCAAAAGTAAGGGAATTACCCGATGGTTTAGAGATTACCGGCGGTACGGGCCTATTCGGCACGGAAGTGGACAGTTTTACCGATCATCGCATTGCCATGAGTCTAGCGATCGCTGCCCTCAATTCCCGTCAACCCACCACTATCCATCGCGCTGAAGCAGCTGGCATTTCCTACCCCGATTTCTTTACTACCTTAAAGCAAATTTGTCAAGAGTAGAAATATTAAGTTTTTCTGCGAACGGGCGAGGGGTAACTGGTATAATTGCGGGATAAATCACAGAGTAGTAGGCCACCTGTGTGATAATCGAGTTCATCGATCGAGGTAGCGAAAAATAGAAGCGTCCCTAACTCGCATTTCCCTGAAAAATATCTCCCTATCTACCCCACTCCCGTCTTCTATTCCCCACCGATAATGGAAATCATCGCCCAATTAGAGAAAGTTTCCTATATTTATCCCGAATCCTCCAATCTAGTGCTTAAAAATATCTCTTTAGCAATTCATCGAGGCGAATTTTTAGGTATTATCGGGCCCACAGGTGCGGGAAAAACTACTCTCTGTTTAACTCTTAACGGTATTGTCCCCCAATTCTACGGAGGGCGTTTTTTTGGTTATGCAACAGTAGCCGGTTTAGACACTTTAACCCATCCCGTTAGCACCTTGGCCCGCTATGTGGGGGCAGTATTTGAAGATCCCGAAACGCAACTTTTAGCTACTTCGATAGAAAATGAAATCGCTTTTACCTTAGAAAATTTACGGCTACCGCGAGAGGAAATTAAAGCGCGCATTCCCAAAGTTTTAGCGGCAGTCCGGTTAGAGGGAATGGAAAAAAAATCGCCGGGGGAACTATCGGGAGGACAAAAACAACGATTAGCGATCGCCGCTGCCCTTGCAGTTCAGCCCGCTTTGTTAATTCTCGATGAACCCACCTCCCAACTTGATCCGGTGGGAGCCCAAGAAGTTTTCGCCACCATTAAGGAATTAAATCGCCATCTCGGTGTCACCATTGTGATGGTCTCCCACGCGGCCGAGGAAATGGCCGAATATGCCGATCGCCTGGTACTATTAAGGGAGGGTGCGATCGAAGCCATGGGAACCCCGGCAGAGATCTACTCCCAAGTACAGCGTTTACAGGAAAATGCCCTGCGTCCCCCGCAAGTGGCCACTACTTTTGCTTTGATCGAGCAGAAAATCGGGGCGGTCGAGTCGATTCCTGTCACCCTAGACCGTGGTTTTGCCCGTTTAAACGAGATTAAATCCTTTTATCATCAAATCACCACAACCCTTCCCTTATCGTCGGTTTCTGACCCCTTAAACCCCATACTGAGGGTAAAAAATCTCTGCCATACCTACCCCGATGGTACTACCGCCCTGCGGGATGTGTCCCTCGATATTGCCGAAGGGGAATATCTGCTGATTATCGGTCAAAATGGCGCCGGAAAAAGCACTTTAGTCAAGCATTTTCTCAATCTTCTCTCGGCAACCACCGGTCAAGTTATGATTGACGGACGTTCGACCAGTAGCTTTTCTGTCAGTGATTTAGCTCGTTCGATCGGTTATGTAGCCCAAAATCCCGATAATCAGATTTTTAACACCACTGTCGAGAAAGAAGTATCATTTGCCCTGACTAATCTCGGTTATTCTCCAGAAATCGTCAACCAACGCACAGAAGCAAGTCTAGAAGCCATGGGATTGCTAGAATATCGCTCCTATCATCCTCTCTCCTTACCGAAGGGCGATCGAGCGCGGGTAGTGATTGCGGCAATTTTAGCCATGGAACCGCGTATAGTTGTTTTTGATGAACCCACCACTGGCCAAGATTACCAAGGGGCTAAGGCAATTTTAGAGGTGAGTCGTCAATTACACCAAATGGGCAAAACGGTGATTGTGATCACCCATCACCTCTATTTGATGCCAGAATACGCCGAAAGAGTAATTATTATGGGTCAAGGAACTATCCTTTTAGATGCCCCAATCCAGCAAGCTTATCATCAAACCGATCTCTTGGCCAAAACCTATCTAACTCCACCCCAAGCAGTTTTATTAGCACAAAAATTAGGACAACTTTCCGGTTATCCTAATTCCCTTTTAACTCCCCAAGAAATTGCCGATTGTTTTCAGAGGATTTAGCCTTGAGGCTATTTATTTAACTGTTTCTAAAATCAACTTCGATCGCTTAACATTATCAGGTACAGGAATCGGATAATCGCCATTAAAACAAGCAGTACAGAAGGTTTTCGGATCTTCCTTCGTTGCTGTTAACATTCCATCGTGACTGAGATAAGCTAAACTATCCACCCCGATTTGTGCCTGAATTTCCGCCACCGATTTAGTTGCCGCAATTAATTGCTCTTGGTTATCCGTATCAATGCCATAAAAACAAGGATGAGTCACCGGAGGTGAAGATATTCTCATGTGAACTTCTCTTGCTCCGGCATCCCGTAAAGCTTTAACTAATTTCCGGCTAGTGGTTCCCCGCACGATCGAATCATCAACAATAATAACTCTTTTTCCCTGTAAAACATCCTTTAAAGGATTCAATTTCATCTTAATTCCCGACTCTCTCATGTGTTGGGTTGGTTGAATAAAAGTCCGTCCCACATAACGATTTTTAATCAATCCTTCCGCGTAGGGAATATCAGAAATGCGCGAAAATCCGATCGCCGCTGGAATACCTGAATCGGGAACTCCCATCACCATATCTGCTTCTACCGGAGACTCTTTAGCTAATTGTTCCCCCAAACGTACCCGATAAGTATATAAAGATTCCTCGTGAACAATACTATCGGGACGGGCAAAATAAATCATCTCAAAAACGCATAATTTTTTCTCCGGTTTTATGGCCCAATCCACCGAAGATAAGCCATCTTCACTAATCCAAACTAATTCCCCCGGCTGCACATCCCGCAGATAATCGGCCCCGATAATATCTAATCCGCAGGTTTCCGAAGCCAAAACATAACGGGGGGATTGCCTTCTTCTTGCAAAACCCCAATTACTAACGGTCTGACACCATTGGGGTCCCGCGCCCCGATAATTCCCGTCGGTGTGCCGATAACAAGGCTGTAAGCCCCGCTACAATAGCTAAAGGCATCGATCGCCGCTTCTATCCAATCCTTGCCACTATCCACTTCCTGGCCGATAGCGACGGCGATCATTTCCGAGTCGGTGGTGGTGACGAGATCACAACCGCGCTTTTCTAATACATTTCTTAACTCAAAAGTATTGACTAAATTGCCGTTATGTGCTAGGGAAAGTTTACCCAAACGGGTTTCGATCACAGCAGGTTGGGCATTGGCCCGACGGCTAGAACCGGTGGTAGAGTAACGAGTATGACCGACGGCGTGAGTACCCGGCAAGGTTTTAAGGACAGTTTCGTTAAAAACTTGGGAAACTAAGCCCATTTCTTTGTAACAATGCACCGTTTCCCCGTCGTAGGTGGCAATACCTGCCGATTCCTGTCCTCGGTGTTGCAGGGCATAGAGTCCGAAATAGGTCAGTTTTGCTACTTCTTCCTCGGGGGCATAGAGTCCAAAAACTCCACAGGCTTCTTCAGGCTTATCGACGCGGTTCAAGAATAGGGATGAGTCGGGATGGCTAGACATGAGAGGACTGGGGTTTGGGGCTACTTTTGATACGAAATCTTAACTTATCTTAATCTCTTTTTAACACTTTCCTCTATGGTGATTTGAGAACAGTTATCAGGTGTTGGATTTTGGGGTTTTGGGGTTTTAGGGTGTTAGGGTTTTGGGTTTGGGTGTTAGGGTTTTGGGGTGTTAGGGTTTTGGGGTGTTAGGGTTTTGGGGTGTTAGGGTTTTAGCTGAATTTCCCCATTTCCCCATTTCCCCATTTCCCCATTTCCCCATTTCCCCATTTCCCCATTTCCCCATTTCCCCATTTCCCCATTTCCTCACTCCCGACGACCGACTCCTGTTTCCTTCCCTAAAGTCTTCTTTCGATCGCTTTTGACCAAACTTGCTGTATAGTTTCTAGACTAACATCGATCGCCGGTTGTTTATTCCGGTCAAGAATTAAAAGATTATCGCTTTTTTCGCTAACTTTGCCGGTTATTTGCCAATAGTCTCCCAATTGTGTCTTTAGATATTCTTCCCAATCTTGCCGATTTTCGGGGGAAACGGAGACAATAATGCAACTAGCTAATTCCCCGAATAACACCGCGTCAAAACGGCCTTGATGCTGCCAAGAAAGGTCAATTTCTGCCCCTAATTGGCCACTAATACAGCATTCTGCCAGAGCAGTGGCTAAACCTCCCTCCGCGCAATCGTGGGCAGATTTCAGCCAACCGGCGCGAATTCCCCGACGACAGGCCGCTTGTACCTTTCTTTCTAACTCAAAATCAATTACCGGCGGTTTTCCCGTCACCAAACCGTGAATAACGGCTAAATATTCGGAAGCGCCGATAGTTGGCAAGGAAAAACCCAAAATATAGATTAAATCCCCCGCTTTTTGCCAACCTTGGCCGCAAATTTGCCCGATATCCGGCACTAATCCCACCATCCCAATCACGGGAGTCGGATAAATAGACTGGGGGCTGCCAGCTGCATCAACGGTTTCGTTGTACAAAGAGACATTACCCCCAGTCACCGGTGTATTCATTTCCCGACAAGCTTCAGCAATACCCTGACAAGCAGTGGCTAATTGCCAATAACCGATTGAATTCTCTGGACTTCCGAAATTGAGATTATCCGTGACAGCAATGGGGTCGGCACCAACACAACTAAGGTTTCTGGCCGCTTCCGCCACGGCCAACTTAGCTCCGTTATAGGGATCAAGATAAACGTATCGCGGATTACAATCTGTAGTCGCCGCTACACCTCGCCGAGAATTTGCGGGATTAGCACCCAGAGGACGCACGCGAATCACGGCCGCATCGGCTCCCCCGGGGAGAATAACGGTGTTATTCTGGACTTGATGATCATATTGACGATAAACCCAGCGTTTTGAGGCAATCGAGGGACTATCCAGCAGTTTTAATAAAATCTCGTTATAGGATTCGGGAATAGGAATCGTGCTATCTTGCCATAATTGAGCTTTTTGGGCGTATTCTGGCGGTTCTGTTAGTAATTCCCGATGATAAATCGGAGTATTATCCGCTAGGGCCGTGGCAGGAATTTCGGCGGCAATTTCCCCTTTAAATAATATACGGACGATCGGTTCTGCAATTACCTGGCCAGCGACCACAGCCTGAAGTCCCCAACGATGGAAAATCTCGATTAATTCGCCTTCTCGTCCCGATGCTGCCACAAATAACATTCTTTCTTGGGATTCCGACAGCAGATATTCGTAGGGAACCATCCCGGTTTCCCGGACGGGGATTTTATCCAAATCTAATTCAATTCCCACCCCTCCCTTGGCCGCCATCTCGGAGGTAGAACAGGTGATCCCCGCGGCCCCCATATCCTGGGCCGCCACCACCGCGCCGGTCTTAAATGCCTCTAAACAAGCTTCTATCAGGGATTTTTCCAGAAAAGGGTCGCCCACTTGCACTGCGGGCCGGTCATCCATAGATTTATCGGTTAATTCAGCGCTGGCAAAACTTGCCCCTCCCATACCGTCCCGGCCGGTGGTAGAACCAACGTATAAAACCGGGTTTCCTAGGCCTTTTGCCCCAGATTTAACGATTTCCTCGGTTTCCATTAGCCCTAAAGCCATGGCATTAACAAGGGGATTGCCATTGTAGGCATTATCAAAGTATATCTCACCGCCCACCGTGGGAACACCGACACTATTGCCATAATGACTTATTCCTTCCACGACTCCGGCAAAAATGCGCCGATTGCGGGCATCTTGCAAGTTACCAAAACGAAGGGAGTTGAGGATAGCAATGGGCCGGGCCCCCATGGTAAAAATATCCCGCAGGATGCCTCCGACTCCGGTAGCGGCACCTTGGAAGGGTTCCACCGCAGAAGGATGATTATGGGACTCGATTTTAAAGGCTAATCGCAATCCATCGCCTAAATCCACTACTCCGGCATTTTCTCCTGGTCCGACGAGAACTTTTTCGCCGGTGGTGGGGAATTGTTTGAGCAGCGGCCGGGAGTTTTTATAACAGCAGTGTTCCGACCACATCACGCCAAACATCCCTAATTCGGCTTTGTTGGGGTGTCTTCCCAGTCTTTTGACTATTTCTTCGTATTCTTCGGGTTTGATGCCTTCTGAGGCAATTTCTGCGGCAGTGAAGGGGGTAGTCATGGGACAATGCGATCGAGGGACAAGATTTATTGTATAACGTCTGATGAGATCGAGTTATACTGCTTAGTGAAAGACAAAAAAGTTAAAAAGGTTTGCGCTAGTAAAGTTAAGCTAAAGACATAGTTTTATCATCAGTTGGAACGAAACTATGGCAGTAGAAACAGCTTTATCAATGAAAGCCTTATACGATCAGGATTTTGTTCTCTGGGCTTCAAAAACCGCCGAACTTTTAAAGCTAAAAAAGTTTGATGACGTGGACTGGGAAAATCTGATCGAGGAAGTGGAGTGCATGGGGAAAAGTGACAGACGGGCTGTAGAGAGTTTATTAACCCAGCTTATCGAACACCTGTTTAAGTTAGCTTATCACAAATCGGAACGGGAGCGAGAACGAAACGTCTGTCACTGGATAGGAGAAATCGCCAGTTTCCGAACTCAACTAGGAGAGTGGCTAGAAACTACTACTCTCACCAACCACGCGCGGGATTATTTTCAAAAAGCCTACTCGAACGCTCGGAAAACTTTAATACAAGCGAAAGCAGTCACTCGCGACGCGATTCCTCTAGAGCCTCCTTTCTCCCTCGAACAGGTATTAGATGGGGAATGGTTCCCAATTGATATCGATCATTACTTCGACGTATAAGGACAAAAAAAGTTAAAGATGAATATTAAAGTTATTGTTTGGCAAGAGGATGATTTATGGTGTGCCACCGTTCCAGCTTTCCCCGATTGTCATACTTGGGGAGAAAGTATAGGAGAAAATCTATCCAACCTCCATCATACCCTATTTAATCTTGGTTCCGATGGTGTTGGGTAACAGTCGTCATCCCAATTGCTCAAAAACAGGAGCTTCCTGAAGAATACAATAAAAAACTTCTGCTAAACTAGAGGCCTCTTTTTGAGTTTAATTGCGTGAAAACTGACAGTATTTTTTATCAACTCTTACAAAGATTTCCCGCTTGTTTCTTTGATTTGTTGAACCTTCCCCCCGAAACCGCCAATTCTTATCAATTCTCCTCGGTGGAAGTTAAACAATTGTCCTTTCGTCTCGATGGAGTCTTTTTGCCTGATACAACCAATCAGCCTATCTATTTCCTCGAAGTACAATTTCAGAAAGATAATAGGTTTTATTCCCGTTTCTTCAGTGAAATCTTCCTCTATCTCCACCAAACGGACTTAAGCAACAACTGGCAGGGAGTAGTTATTTATCCTCGGCGTTCAGTGGAAAGCGTAGAGACGGCTCGTTATGGGGAGTTAATCAACTCAGGCAGGATTTTACGTTTTTATCTCGAGGAATTAAGGGAAGTGGAATCCCTGGGAATATCGATGTTACAATTAATTATAGCACCAACCGCCAGAGCGATCGAGCAGGGAAAACAATTAATTCCACGGATTAGACAAGCATTCCCTAAGGTCAAACAACAGCAAGAACTTTTAGAATTGATAGAGACAATCTTGGTTTATAAGTTACCCCAAGTCAGTAGAAAGGAGATAGAAGCGATGTTTAGTTTAAGTGATTTAAAACAAACTAAAGTGTATCAGGAAGCTTTAGAGGAAGGTAGAGAAGAAGGTAGAGAGGAAGGTAGAGAGGAAGGCCGACAAGAAGGCGAATTAGCGGCAAAATTAGCTTCTATTCCTCGTTTATTGGCCTTAGGATTAAACTTTGAACAGATAGCACAAGCTTTAGAATTAGAAATCGAACAGGTTAGACAAGCAACTCAAGGGGAATAGGAAAAGTTCAAACTTTGACAAATTGATACAATTGCCGGTAGCCATCAAGTAAAAATCGGCAACACTGAAAATCCCGCCAGCTTTCTTTTAATTGGGGACAAGTTACCGAAAAAGCTTTTACTTCGTCATCTAAACTAGAGGCCTCTTTTTGAGTTTAATTGCGTGAAAACTGACAGTATTTTCTATCAACTCTTACAAAGATTTCCCGCTTGTTTCTTTGATTTGTTGAACCTTCCCCCCGAAACCGCCAATTCTTATCAATTCTCCTCGGTGGAAGTTAAACAATTGTCCTTTCGTCTCGATGGAGTCTTTTTGCCTGATACAACCAATCAGCCTATTTATTTCCTAGAAGTACAATTTCAGAAAGATAATAGGTTTTATTCCCGTTTCTTCAGTGAAATCTTCCTCTATCTCCACCAAACGGACTTAAGCAACAACTGGCAGGGAGTAGTTATTTATCCTCGGCGTTCAGTGGAAAGCTTAGAGACGGCTCGTTATGGGGAATTAATCAACTCAGGCAGGATTTTACGTTTTTATCTCGAGGAATTAAGGGAAGGGGAATCCCTGGGAATATCAATGTTACAATTAATTATAGCACCCACCGCCAGAGCGATCGAGCAGGGAAAACAATTAATTCCACGGATTAGACAAGCATTCCCTAAGGTCAAACAACAGCAAGAACTTTTAGAATTGATAGAGACAATCTTGGTTTATAAGTTACCCCAAGTCAGTAGAAAGGAGATAGAAGCGATGTTTAGTTTAAGTGATTTAAAACAAACTAAAGTGTATCAGGAAGCTTTAGAAGAAGGCCGACAAGAAGGCGAATTAGCGGCAAAATTAGCCTCTATTCCTCGTTTATTGGTCTTAGGATTAAACTTTGAACAGATAGCACAAGCTTTAGAATTAGAAATCGAACAGGTTAGACAAGCAACTCAAGGGGAATAGGAAAAGTTCAAACTTTGACAAATTGATACAATTGCCGGTAGCCATCAAGTAAAAATCGGCAACACTGAAAATCCCGCCAGCTTTCTTTTAATTGGGGACAAGTTACCGAAAAAGCTTTTACTTCGTCATCTAAACTAGAGGCCTCTTTTTGAGTTTAATTGCGTGAAAACTGACAGTATTTTCTATCAACTCTTACAAAGATTTCCCGCTTGTTTCTTTGATTTGTTGAACCTTCCCCCCGAAACCGCCAATTCTTATCAATTCTCCTCGGTGGAAGTTAAACAATTGTCCTTTCGTCTCGATGGAGTCTTTTTGCCTGATACACCCAATCAGCCTATTTATTTCCTAGAAGTACAATTTCAGAAAGATAATAGGTTTTATTCCCGTTTCTTCAGTGAAATCTTCCTCTATCTCCACCAAACGGACTTAAGCAACAACTGGCAGGGAGTAGTTATTTATCCTCGGCGTTCAGTGGAAAGCGTAGAGACGGCTCGTTATGGGGAATTAATCAACTCCGGCAGGATTTTACGTTTTTATCTCGAGGAATTAAGGGAAGGGGAATCCCTGGGAATATCAATGTTACAATTAATTATAGCACCCACCGCCAGAGCGATCGAGCAGGGAAAACAATTAATTCCACGGATTAGACAAGCATTCCCTAAGGTCAAACAACAGCAAGAACTTTTAGAATTGATAGAGACAATCTTGGTTTATAAGTTACCCCAAGTCAGTAGAAAGGAGATAGAAGCGATGTTTAGTTTAAGTGATTTAAAACAAACTAAAGTGTATCAGGAAGCTTTAGAAGAAGGCCGACAAGAAGGCGAATTAGCGGCAAAATTAGCCTCTATTCCTCGTTTATTGGTCTTAGGATTAAACTTTGAACAGATAGCACAAGCTTTAGAATTAGAAATCGAACAGGTTAGACAAGCAACTCAAGGGGAATAGGAAAAGTTCAAACTTTGACAAATTGATACAATTGCCGGTAGCCATCAAGTAAAAATCGGCAACACTGAAAATCCCGCCAGCTTTCTTTTAATTGGGGACAAGTTACCGAAAAAGCTTTTACTTCGTCATCTAAACTAGAGGCATCTTTTTGAGTTTAATTGCGTGAAAACTGACAGTATTTTCTATCAACTCTTACAAAGATTTCCCGCTTGTTTCTTTGATTTGTTGAACCTTCCCCCCGAAACCGCCAATTCTTATCAATTCTCCTCGGTGGAAGTTAAACAATTGTCCTTTCGTCTCGATGGAGTCTTTTTGCCTGATACACCCAATCAGCCTATTTATTTTCTAGAAGTACAATTTCAGAAAGATAATAGGTTTTATTCCCGTTTCTTCAGTGAAATCTTCCTCTATCTCCACCAAACGGACTTAAGCAACAATTGGCAGGGAGTAGTTATTTATCCTCGGCGTTCAGTGGAAAGCGTAGAGACGGCTCGTTATGGGGAGTTAATCAACTCAGGCAGAATTTTACGTTTTTATCTCGAGGAATTAAGGGAAGGGGAATCCCTGGGAATATCAATGTTACAGTTAATTATAGCACCAACCGCCAGAGCGATCGAGCAGGGAAAACAATTAATTCCACGGATTAGACAAGAATTCCCTAAGGTCAAACAACAGCAAGAACTTTTAGAATTGATAGAGACAATTTTGGTTTATAAGTTACCCCAAGTCAGTAGAAAGGAGATAGAAGCGATGTTTAGTTTAAGCGATTTAAAACAAACTAAAGTGTATCAGGAAGCTTTAGAAGAAGGTAGAGAAGAAGGTAGAGAGGAAGGTAGAGAGGAAGGCCGACAAGAAGGCCGACAAGAAGGCCGACAAGAAGGCCGACAAGAAGGCCGACAAGAAGGCCGACAAGAAGGCGAATTAGCGGCAAAATTAGCCTCTATTCCTCGTTTATTGGCCTTAGGATTAAACTTTGAACAGATAGCACAGGCTTTAGAATTAGAGATCGAACAGGTTAGACAAGCAACTCAAGGGGAATAGGAAAAGTTCAAACTTTGACAAATTGATACAATTGCCGGTAGCCATCAAGTAAAAATCGGCAACACTGAAAATCCCGCAACCTTTCTCTTAATTGGGGACAATTTGCCGAAAAAGCTTTTACTTCGTCATCCCAATTGCTCAAAAACAGGAGCTTACTGAAGAACACAATAAAAAACTTCTGCTAAACTAGAGGCCTCTTTTTGAGTTTAATTGCGTGAAAACTGACAGTATTTTCTATCAACTATTACAAAGATTTCCCGCTTGTTTCTTTGATTTGTTGAACCTTCCCCCCGAAACCGCCAATTCTTATCAATTCTCCTCGGTGGAAGTTAAACAATTGTCCTTTCGTCTCGATGGAGTCTTTTTGCCTGATACACCCAATCAGCCTATCTATTTCCTAGAAGTACAATTTCAGAAAGATAATAGGTTTTATTCCCGTTTCTTCAGTGAAATCTTCCTCTATCTCCACCAAACGGACTTAAGCAACAACTGGCAGGGAGTAGTTATTTATCCTCGGCGTTCAGTGGAAAGCGTAGAGACGGCTCGTTATGGGGAGTTAATCAACTCCGGCAGGATTTTACGTTTTTATCTCGAGGAATTAAGGGAAGTGGAATCCCTGGGAATATCGATGTTACAATTAATTATAGCACCAACCGCCAGAGCGATCGAGCAGGGAAAACAATTAATTCCACGGATTAGACAAGCATTCCCTAAGGTCAAACAACAGCAAGAACTTTTAGAATTGATAGAGACAATCTTGGTTTATAAGTTACCCCAAGTCAGTAGAAAGGAGATAGAAGCGATGTTTAGTTTAAGTGATTTAAAACAAACTAAAGTGTATCAGGAAGCTTTAGAAGAAGGTAGAGAGGAAGGTAGAGAAGAAGGCCGACAAGAAGGCGAATTAGCGGCAAAATTAGCCTCTATTCCTCGTTTATTGGCCTTAGGATTAAACTTTGAACAGATAGCACAGGCTTTAGAATTAGAAATCGAACAGGTTAAACAAGCAACTCAAGGGGAATAGGAAAAGTTCAACGCGATCGCAATAAGGTTAGATAGCGTATCATGCTAAACGACTTTTGTACTATAGCAGAGAGACTAGCTGTGTCATCATTAGACATCTCCGAAAACGTAGGGACAATTCATGAATTTTACTCCGAAAACGTAGGGACAATTCATGAATTGTCCCTACCAAGGGTTTCAGGTTACGCATATTTAATTTTCGGAAATATCTATTCTCTATCATCTGGGATTATTGGCATATCTGTAATGATTTGATGGCATCGAACACAAGCCTTAACCCCTTGTTCCAAACGCCATCGACAGAAATTGAAAATCGAATCTTCTATGCAAACCCTAATTAAGTCTTCAACTGTTCATCTGAGATATTAACAGTAATGGAAGCCATTAAAAATCTCAAAAAAAATCGACCCGCCCTTAGGCGGGAGACAAAGGGCAAAAGAGCAAAAGAACAAAGGGTTAAAGTCCTGGGGAGACACACGCAACCCGAAAACCGTAACCGAAATGGCCTATTATGCGGGTGTAATCGTCGTGGCGGTTAGCGGAACGGCAGTACCTTGATGAAGTCTCCCAAGAGCCGCCGCGCACTATTTTGAAAGGATTGGCTCTTTGATAATTTGTTATCCAAGCACTGCCATCCTTTGGCGCATTCTCATAGGTACTATGCCAATCGTCTTCGCACCACTCCCAAACATTGCCAATCATGTCATGGAGTCCCCAAGCATTGGGCTTTTTCTGACCCACAGGATGAATTGTCTGCTGAGAATTTCCGTTATACCAAGCGTAATCTCCTAACTGATTAGCATCATCACCGAAATAATAGCGAGTGGTTGTCCCCCACGACAGGCATATTCCCATTCCGCTTCTGTGGGGAGGCGATAGGTTTTCCCTGTTATTCGACTCAATTTCTGACAAAAGGCTTGAGCATCATTCCAACTAACCTTTTCTACCGGATTTTGGGGATTGTTTTTAAAATAAGAGGGATTGGTTCCCATTACTGCTTCATATTGTGCCTGAGTGACAGGATATTTCCCAATAGCAAAACTGTTGACTTGAACTTGGTGTTGAGGCTTTTCATTATCGCGAGCATCGGGATCACTGTCAGGAGATCCCATGAGAAATTGACCTGCTGGTAAGCTCACCATCTTCAGTGTTACTCCGTTGGGTAGGTTTTCGGTAAATGAAGTTTGAGGAATAGGAGAGTCACCGACGACGGAGGTGCTAAAATTCCCGACTCTCTCGATTACATGGTCGTTGATGCGTTGAATGGCGGTTTCGAGTTCGATTTCCTCGTCGGGGATTTCCACGTCTGTCCATTGCCATCCTTCCTGCTCGGCTCGCTCTAATGCGATCGCTAAACGGCCGCGCTTTTCTTCGCTGGTGACGAGGAAATTGAGCAAACTAGCCGATAGATTCTCGTTTTTGCGGAAAGATACGGCCGATTCGGAACTAAGAATGTTCTGGACGAGGGATTCCACTTCGCTGACACTGCGGGAAAGTTCCCCGTCAATGGTCACTACTCGATCGATTAAGCCTTGAAACTGCCCGATAATTGGTTTTAGGTATTGTTCTAGATTAATGGCTACTTTGGCCATTTCGATCGCTTCTTTTTCCAGACTATCTAACTCCAGCTGCAACTGATACACTTGTTTGTACCCGTTCAACTCGCCGATCATTTTCGAGAAAACCTGTTTTTGTGTATCCTGATCTTCAGCTAATTTCTGGATACTTTCGCTGATTAGGTCGATTTTCTTGAGCATGAGCAAGCTGGCGCGACCAACAAGAATCACGGTGCGGAAAATCTGCTGTTTCTGTAGTCTCAGGGTATCTCGCAGTTCGGCCGAGCCGATGCTATTCTCCAAAGATTGGCGTTTTCGCTCTGTTTCTGCCAATTTCTGGCATTTAACCGCCACTGCCTCCTTGATTTCCTCGGTCAGTGACTGGAAAAACCGCCGGTATTCATCCTTATGGTCGGTGAGAAATCTGATTAACTGGTTATAGTCCTTGACTAATCTTTCTAATTCTTGAAAAGTTTCCTCGAAATTGAGGGGTTCTTCTTTTTTCCTCAATCCTAACCATGTATTGCGGACCCGTTTTCCGGTTTTAATCAGTTGCTGTCTTTCTTGAATCTGATCCTGCAAAATTAATAAATCGGGGCGATTTAGTTGGGGAAGTTGATAGGTTTTCCGATAAAGCTTGATTTTCGCCGTTTCTTCTGCCATCGCCTTGGTCGCTGAGGGTGAGTTTTTTCTATTTTAGCCCGATTTTTTGATCAGCTAAGACGTATCTTAACCGCCTATCCTTAAACCCCCCCCGATGTCGGTAGGGTAGATTCATAGTAGGATAGATTCATCGTAGGGTTGATTCATGAATCAACCCTACCCCGATGTCGGGGGTTTGGGGGTCTTGCCTCTTGCCTCTTCTCAACAAGCAATTTAAATTAAGAACAGCATAATGTCTTTGCCGGATAGAATGTAGGTTGGGTTGAAGCATGAAACCCAACACCCGCATGGGTTACGCTACCGCTAACCCATCCTACAAATTACTGGCTGTAACTCAAATATAATCTGTAGAGAAGGTTTGGCAACTAGACCGAACTCCCTGGGGTCTTCTCCCTCTAAATGCAGTAAAATGGCTTCTTGGAGATTATTAACCACCTCATCTAAGGTATTTCCCTGGGTGACAATCGAAATTTCCACGCATTCACCTACATATCCTTGTTGTTCACCAGAACGAATAATTGCGGTAACTTTTGGACTTAATTTTGTCATAATTGCTCATGTTTATTTTTTGCTTATTTAGATTTATGGCAATCGAGCAAGGTACGGGTCATTGATCGATTCTAACTGACTTTTCCCTAAGCTGTGGAATTCATCTAGTTTTCTAGAAATCTCGGCCAGAGGCGAAAAAATCAGCGACAATGATATAAATGGAGTTATCAACACAAGTAAAGCGATTATGACTGTAGCCACGACGAACGCCCGAGATATTTTCCGCTCCGCCTACGAAAACCGTTACACTTGGGATGAAGGATTCCCCGGTTACACTGCTGATATTATCCTCACCCAAGGAGAGGAAGTCCATACAGGCAAAATTCAAGTTAATGCCGATTATAGTGTGGAAGTAACGGGCATTGATGACGAGAAAGTGCAAGAAAGTATCTATAATCAAATGCGCGACATCGTTACTCACCGCAAAAGAGGCAATTTTGATGCCTCCCACGGCAAAAACCAGTTTAATTTCGGGCAAGATGATCCCACCGGTGCGGTAGAAATTCTTGTCACCGGCGATGCGATGGGGTCTAATTATAAAGTGCGCGGCCAGGAAATCTGTCAAGTCAGTCGAGTCATGGGACCGATGGCTTTTACTATTAATACCGAGGAAAGTCTCGATACGGGAGAAGGTTATATTTCTATTCGCTATAATGCCATTTTCCGCAATGCTAAAACCGATGAATTAAAGGGAAAACGTGACTTTAAGGAAACCTACGAAAAAATCGGTAATTATTATTTACCCTCCTGTCAAGTGATTAACGCAATCGACGCGGGGGGCGAAAAATCCACCACAGAATTTACTTTTATCAATCTACAGCTTTTAGAATCTTAAGGGTTATCCCCGCCCAAAAAGCGTTAGGATTGAAGTAACTAAGTAGGTGGGTGTTAAAAATTGTCGGATCCCCCCGCCTATCGGCACCCCCCTTATCAAGGGGGGCAGGGGGGATCAAACCCCCCTTATCAAGGGTAGATCCCCCGCCTATCGGCGCCCCCCTTATTAAGGGTAGATCCCCCCGCCTATCGGCACCCCCCTTATCAAGGGTAGATCCCCCCGCCTATCGGCACCCCCTTAATAAGGGGGGGATTAAGGGGGGATCCCCCCTTATCAAGGGTAGATCCCCCCGCCTATCGGCACCCCCCTTATCAAGGGGGGCAGGGGGGATCAAAGACAAGATCTATCTTCAATTTAATTGAAACCACTTACTTACACTGTAATAAATCTCTGACCAGAAGCTGATTATGTCTTTAACACTGACTCCTGATAACGTCGAACAAGTTTTAGATGAAATGCGCCCCTACCTGATGGCGGATGGTGGTAACGTGGAATTAGTCGAAATCGACGGGCCAGTCGTCAAACTGCGTCTTCAAGGCGCTTGCGGTTCCTGTCCCAGTTCCACCATGACCCTAAAAATGGGCATCGAACGCCGTCTCCGGGAAATGATTCCAGACATTGCCGAAGTTGAACAAGCTTTCTAAATCTTGGGTTAATTAATTCTCACTAGCGCCCGATTGTTAATTTAATTAGCGATCGGGCATAATATTAATTATATATTTTTTTCTAAGTGGCTAGGTGTTAAAAACTTTCAGAAACCACCCTTATTAAGGGTAGATCCCCCGCCTACCGGCACCCCCCTTATCAAGGGGGGCAGGGGGATCGAACCCCCCTTATCAAGGGTAGATCCCCCGCCTACCGGCACCCCCCTTATCAAGGGGGGCAGGGGGGATCAAACCCAAAATCTATCTTCAATTTAATTATAACCAGCTACTTACAAGATTGATAAAATTACAGAATTAATTAAGGTAAAAAGTATCTTTTTTAGCCGATTAAACGGTCAATTAAGCATTAAGATATACTTGACAATTTTTATTAAAACTCAAAAATTATGACGGAAAATATCCCCACCATTGTGGTCATGCACGGCGACCAAACTGGAGAAGAACTATTACTAGAAGCCCTGAGACTATTACAACCCTCGATAATTCGTCAACCCCTTAACTTTGCCGATTTTGATCTTAGTTTAGCCCAGCGTCGCCAGAGTAACAATCAAGTGGTTCACGAGGCCGCTGAAGCGACTCTAAAAACCGGATTAGCCCTGAAAGCTGCTACTATCACCCCAGAAATCAAAGGAGATGTGGGCAGTCCCAACGCTATTTTAAGAGAAGCAATGAATTCTCAGGTAATTCTCCGCATCGGTCGCCGTATCCCCGGTATTCGTCCGATTGGGGGCGTTTATTCTCCCATTGCCATTGTCCGCATGGCCGTTGACGATGCCTACGGGGCCAAAGAATGGCGAGAAACCACTGCCACCGGCGATGAAATTGCCTATCGCACCTCGCGCATTTCTAGGGCTACCAGTCGCGCTGTGGCCGAGTTTACCTTTCAACAGGCCAAAAAAACCGGGGCGCGGGTATTTGGCGGCCCAAAATTCACCGTTAGTGCCACCTACGAAGGGATGTTTAAAGAGGAATTAGACGCGGCGGCCCAAAGACATCCGGAAGTGCGTTATCAACCCCTGTTAATTGATGCAACTTTTGCCCTACTTTTACAAACCGACGGCGAAGCTTTGGTGATTCCAGCACTTAATCGCGATGGCGATTTATTATCTGATTTTGTCTTGCAACTCTATGGCAGTATTGCCGGGGCCGAAAGTTTAGTTTTGGGATTTGATGAGGAGACCTTAGCGGTTAAAACCATTATGGCAGAAGCTCCCCACGGCACGGCCCCGGCTTTAGAGGGCAAAAATATCGCTAATCCCATGGCGATGATTTTAGCCTCGGCAGCTTTGTTAGGTTATATCGAAACTAGCGAAGCGCGCAAAGCTTCTCGGGCAATTTATGAAAGTGTCTTTGAAACTATTCACGAGGGCAAAAAAACCCCCGATTTAGGGGGCCAAATGACCATGAGTGAGTTTACCGATGAGGTGATTCGTCGTGTGGTCAGTAAGTTAGAAGTTTGGTCTGCTTTGGGGTAAACGAACTCATCTGATTGCTCTCTTAAAGGAGTTTGAAGAAAAGCTAATCCAAAAAAATAAGAATTGTTGCAAAGGCCTTGCTTTTGTTGGTTTTGCGGAGAGATAATAGCTACCTTTGAAGTGTATAGTAGAGTCCCTTTGCAGGATTAGGATAAGGACAATGACATTACAAACTTTGACAAAAACTCTGACTATTGCTCTGATTGGTGTAGGAGCTGCCTTGACCTTACAATCACCGAGCCAAGCTCAAGCCAGATTCGAGTGTCTTTTACCAGTGACAGGCCCCCATGTGGGAGTTCCCACAACCTATGTCAAAGTCGGCTCTAATGAACGCAAACCTGTGATTCGTTGGGTTTCTGGTTATTCTAGCGGTTCCGGTTACACTCCCCGGCAACGGTGTCTAGAAGTAACTAAACGATTCAATACCCTTGACGCTCGACCTAGAGGAATTGATATTATTACCACTGGCTATCTCAATGGTCTGCCGGTCATCTATTCCCCTAGTCATGGACGAGAACGGGCAAATAGCAGTAACCTATTATTTACCCTCAAGAAAGGGGAAGACGCAACCGAGAAAATCCAACAGCTATTCGACCTCCGGGAGACAGGCGCCATCGAGCCTTTGTTTGAAAGCTCATCGGATTCTGTCATTGTCTATTTCAATAAATTCCTAGAAAATGCTCCCGTGGAAACAAATCCTGCCACCGGTTCGTCCCCCTCTCCACTGCCGGAGACTTCTCCCGAACAACCCCCCCAAAAACCATCAGGCGGTTCTGTTTGGTAAACTTTTCTAGTTCTATAGATAAGGTAGGTTGGGTTGACGCAAGGAAACCCAACGCCCGCTGTTTGGTAAACTTTTCTAGTTCTATAGATAGGAGCATAGTAATCAAGTGAGTCGGCCTATAAAAAGAATTTTGGCTGGTGCGGGCAGTTTATTATTGGGACTGTCCACACCTTTGCTTGCTGTCCAAAGCTATGCTCCTGCTCTGGAACCTAACCAGGCCAATGCCCATAGCTCTCAGCAACTTTCAGAACAACAGCTGCGTCAGTTAGCCAGAGCAATTACCGTTAAGGTGTTATCAGGGCAAGGCTGGGGTTCGGGCATTTTAGTTGAAAAGCAGGGTGGTTCCTACAAAGTCCTCACGAATGACCATGTTTTAGGGCGGTATCGCTATCGGGGTTGGCAAATACAAACCCCTGACGGCAAGATACATCGGGGTGAGTTGGTCAGAACAGTTCGCTTGAATGATTATGATTTAGGCTTAGTTTCTTTTCGCAGTAGCCAAGTTTATTCTATTGCTGATTTGGCTAATGTCGATGATCTCGCTATCGGAGATGAAGTTTTCGCCGCTGGCTTTCCCTTCGATGGCGATCGCCCGACAGAACAAGGATTTACCTTCACCGTGGGTAAACTGTCGCTTTTCAGTGATAAATCCTTTTCGGGAGGCTACCAAATCGGCTACACCAATAAGATTAAAAATGGCATGAGTGGCGGACCGCTGCTGAATCGGCAAGGTAAAGTTATTGGTATTAACGGCATTCATGCTTATCCTCTCTGGGGTAAATCCTACGTTTTTGCTGATGGAACAGTGACTTCACCAGCACTGTGGGAACAAATGAGTCGATTAAGTTGGGCGATTCCTATCGGGACTTTTTTGCAATCGGGGTCATCTTCTCCATCTGCTTCCAGTCGGCAACGGCCCGCAGTTTCACCCCCATCGGTTCCCACCCATAGAGAACCAACTTTCTCGGAAGATTTTCCTTCTCCACCCTCGTCAACCCCAAGAGAAAAGAATCCCGCTCCCACACCACTCTGGTAAATTCCACTCAACTGTATTTTTAAACCAGAATGAGCAACAATTTCTTGAAAATTTCCGCCGCCCTAGTTGGTCTAGCGGTGTTTGTGGTTTCTCCTCAGATTGCTAAGGCATCAACAACTGAGCAGATAGAAAAAATTGCTGAAAAGATTACCGTTTTAATCCCCTCAGAAGAAGAGGGGGCGAATGGGAAAATTACTGCTAATGGCTCTGGATCGATTATTGCCAAAGAAGGAAAAGTTTATACTGTTCTTACTGCTAGTCATGTAATCTGTAAAGATGCTAGAGATGCCTGCAAGTTCTATTACGATCAACTAAAAATTATTACCTGGGATGGCAAGCAATATCCGCTCGATTACAATAGCATCAAAAAATTACCCGGAGTAGATCTAGCTCTCGTACAGTTTCAGAGCGACCAAAATTATCAATTAGCGACCTTGGCTAACTATCAAGTAGCTGACGAACAATTTATTTTTGCTTCTGGATGGCCGGACCCGAAATTTATCGGCCAGCGGAAACGATTGTTCAATGTGGGGAAAGTGCTACCCAAGGCCATTACACCCTTGCTGAAAATATTTCCCCCAGAGTTGGGGTATGAGATAGTTTATACCAGTGTCACCTATGGGGGCATGAGTGGCGGTCCAGTGTTGGATCTCAATGGACGAGTCATTGCGGTTCACGGACAAAATGAAGCCGAAAAAATCGAAAAGGTTCCCGTGCCAATTGGCTTTAGTCTCGCTATTCCCATCACTACTTTTTTGAAATTAGCACCCCGGTCTGGCATTCAAGGGCAGATAAATGTCGAAAATTCGCCTCCCAATGCCTTATCTTTGCAAGAAATTGGGGATGAATTATACAAGGCTTTTCAAGTTCCCAATAATAACGATACTAATCCCCTAAACTGGCTCAATCAAGGCAATACAATGTGGCGGTTAGGACAATTATCCCTCGCCTATGCCGCCTATGAAAAAGCCTTGCAACTCGATGCTCAACTCTATCAAGCTTGGTATGGGAAAGGTCTGGTCTTGACCTACTGGAAACGCTCCCAAGAGGCGCTGGCCGCCTACGAACAAGCTCTCAAAATTAATCCTAAGTCCGATACCGCCAAAAAACTGCGAGACAAGCTCCAAGAATCTTTAGGGGGAGGAAATACCCCTTCTCTAACCCCCTCACAGCCAACCACCGCGCCCACCGTGGAGCCTTCACCACAGCCCTCTAATCCAAGGAGACTATGGTGAAGTCAGTCCCGATGAAAAAATTTTCACCCCCACAGATGAAAGAGGTTTCCTTCCCTACACCCCACACCCCACACCCCACACCCTCTTTCAAGTCAGTAGGGAAAATGCGGTTAGCTAATAGTGGGTTGCACCAATTTAGCTAAGAATGCTTGAATTGCTCGTAGTTCTGCGGGAGGATTGCGGAGAAACTCTTCGTTACTGGCTAAAATCATCGCATTATAGGCCCGCACCGCCGCCAGCAATTTAGCTGGAACTACCTTCTTATCTTTGAGCAGTCTCTCTAAGCTGGCCAATAAGTCTTCAATAACATTTAAAGGCGCTGCGCCGGGGGCTGAGTAAAGAGCAGCAATGACAGCATTGATATTATTACCCGCCTGTGCATCCCCTGTTAAGATGCTCAGTAGCGATTGCTGAACGGCTGCGGGAATCGGGGTACCCGTGGGGGAGGTTAAATTATTACTGGCTAAAAGAGTATTCAGAGAAGCAGCCGCCTGATTAACAGCGATTTGAGCCGGTTCTCCCCCCTGAAATCCCGTTACCGTCGTGGTGCTGGGGAAAGTTTGACCGGCAAAATCACCGGTGGAAAGAATTGGGCCAGTGGCATCGGATTGGTTGCCGGTTTGCGCCATAACGGGAGAGACTAGGGCATTGGTCAGCAAAACCGCCGCCACTAGGGAAACTTGCCAATTAGTCAACCATTTCATCAACATGGTCTTTATCCTCATTCAAAAAGCTAAATTAATAGTGTAAAAACTGACTAACGGGGGAAAAAGTAATTGTAGCCGATACTCATGACGAAGCGAGCGCCGTCCCCAGCATTGCCCGTTAAATCAGCACCGGCAAGGTTAACCGTCAAGGGGACTTTCGGGAAAGGAATCAGGGAAATACCTGCGTTTAAATCTTGACCCGACCATTCGACAATGGCCGAGACCGGTTCAACAATTCGTAAACCCGCACTAGCAAAGACACCGAGGGAATTTACCCCATCTTCGATGGCTCCTTCCGAGCGAAAACGACCACCACCAACACCCAAAGAGAGCGTCAATTGACTAAAGGGTTCTGCCGTTGTTTCTGTGAACTGAAAAAATTTGCTCACCACCCCGTAGATACTGCTACCGGCATCTGTCCCACCCCAGTTAATAGCATTTTCAAATCCTAGGGCCACAGCAAAACCTTCTGGCAGAGAACGGTGAATTTTAAAGCTAAAACTGCCCCGTCCAGCGTTATCACCAAAAAGGCTCAAAATCGCCAGAGTTACATCTAAACCGACAATTTTCTGGCGTTCTCCTAAACCGACTCCTAGGGCTAACCCGCCATCTGCTTGATTGGTAAAACGGGTTCTCGACTGGAAAGCGAAACCACCGAAAATCTGCCCAAAATTGGCTCCAAAACCGATGGGAGTAGAGATACTGCCACTAGGGGCAACCACAAATTCTGCCAGTTTCACAGAAAGGGTTTTCGGTTCCTCAATCAGAAACTCTTGACGTAAACGCTGTAATTCGGGGGAAACATTGGTATCAACGGGGGTGGATGCTTGCGCTTGCCATTTTTCGACTTCTGGAGCGTTATTATTCCCTGCCGGTAAAAGCTGACTCGCTTGCATTGTCCCTAGATTCGCCTTCCATTCTTCTAGGGTTGAAATTGTCCTGGTCTTTTCTGTTGCTAAAGTATCGCGGGAAGATTTCTCTGACTTATTTTCTAAGGATGAGGGCAGATTACTATTGGCTAATCCCTCGGTTGTCGAGAAGGAATTGGCGGTCAGAATTCTGTCTGTCCTCTCTAATTCCACGGGGGAATTAATGATAATTTTTTCCCGGGATACCCGAATAGAAGCATCCTCAATGTCTAAGGGAGAAGGAAGGGCCTTCACCCCATCGCAAAGTATGGCTGTACCCACACAGGAGGCAATGAAAATTCCTCCGGAAAATATGTGTCTCATCTGGCTGTTTCTTTTGGCTTTTTTTAACAACACTTCCAGCTTTCCTCACAGACGAAGTTAATTTGTAAAGATTGTAACTGATTTATTTTTAGATAGCAAGTTATTAAAGTTGTCCGTTATCAATCATGGAATCCCCTAGATTTATTCTTAGATAAGTAGGGAGGCACAATTATTTGTAGGATGGGTTAGCGGTAGCGTAACATGAGCGGGCGTTGGGTTTCATGCTTCAACCCAACCTACGTTCTGATTTATTCTTAGATAGCAAATTATTAAACTTGTCCGTTATCAATCATGGAATCCCCTAGGGCACCTAAATGAAGTTTAAAATATTTAAGTACCTAGGCAAAATTATTTACACATGACGATCATTGCCCCGTAAGGGTTTTAGCTCGATCGGGCAGGTAATTAATTTTGCATGACTACTTATGACTTGTATTCTTGGCTTTGCTGGATGCGCTGCGTCTCTGTTCAGAAATCAAATAGGCGGATTATATTGCTAGAACTAAAAAAAGCGGGTTGAACCCCGCTTTTAATCAACAACTAAGCTAACTTAAAGGCATCTCGCCAACACCAGCGCAACAGGGTGAAAGCTATTAAACCCTTAACCACTTCTAGACACCAGTAACCAATCTGCAAAGACATCATTTCTCCCGACATTCCCGACGCGGCAACGGGAGCCAGTAAACCCATAGCACTCAGATTGGGAGTGAGAAAATAGGTGTAAATTAGGGTGATTACTAAGAGAACACCAGCGAATAGAAGCGATCGATGTTCGGGGAGATGGATTAAGGTATGATAGCGGTGGAAGACAACAAAGCTACACAGCACAATCGCCGCACAAACTAATTCCAGATGGTTAAAAATGCCAAATAGCAAGTAACCAGCACTGGCAAAGCCATTTTGTGTCATCATGCCAGCTACGGATAAGCTGGGGAGAATGATTAAATCGATGACGAAACTGGCACTTAACCAGAAACCGAGAACAACCATCGCTAAGGTTGTCCAATTAAACCAAGACCAATAACGCTCAACAAAAGTTTTCATTAGGCTTGCTCCTCCTTGCCTTTATAATTTAATTGTAAAGAGCGTTCGCCAAAATTATGGCCAGTTTTTTGGTAATTCTTAGCAATTCTTATCAATTCTGAGGAGAGCAACCAAACAATACCGCTCTTAAGTAGGTGGGTGGAATTAAATATAAGATGAACGTAGGTTGGGTTGAAGCATGAAACCCAACGCCCCGATGGGTTACGCTACCGCTAACCCATCCTACAAATAATTGTGCCTCCCTACTTATCTCTAGATTTGGCTACCCGCTCGGGGCGGAATTGTAAAGATTTATCAACAAGTGTTTATAAAAACCTTTAAATATTGACCAAGCTAACGATTCTAGACTTACCCTAAAACAATAACTGACTATCTACGGGTTTACTGTTATGGATAAGGATTTTCGTAACTATCGCATGGTTTGCACCCTCACCTTCGGAGATATTTACGGACAAATAATCGTCTGGTTAATCGTTATTTTTCTTACTCTGGCTTCCACTCTAGCTCTTTGGAGTAGCACTAGACAAATTTTCGCCCTCGCTACCGTGGGGTTAGTCGTCGTCCTCTCTTTGCCTTTTTTACTCTTTGCTTTCGTTACTACCCTCCTTAATCATATTGAATTCGTTCCCATCGAAACGGAAACCAACATTCGTCGTGGTCCTGTACCCGGAGTTAGCGGCAGCCGTGTACCCGCAGCTGGCTAAATCCGACCAAATCCCCAATAAATAATCTGGAGACGTTGTCAGCAACGTCTCCAGCAGTTTTTACCCTTGTTTGCGTCGGGGTTTCTCGTTCTTAATTTTTGTAAATTTTTGTAAATTTAACTTGTTTTAAAACACTTTGTCTGGTAAAGATTATCCAGAGAAAAATAGATGAAGGAGAGAAATTGTCAAGAGAATAATCTTGTTTGCTGCCTGATCCCGGTCAATGATAAATTTTTAAATACCTAGTCTTTTACATTTTCCCAACTCTCGGAGTGATCCCCGATGTTAAAAAATCTCTTTGGTGGCAAAAAATCTGACTTTTACCTAGAACTAAAAGAAACCGATGGTGAACAACAAGCAACAGCAACCACGGCTGTAGTCGCACCTGTGGTGGAAGCGCCCGCACCTGTTGTGGAATCTGCTGCTGCCCCTGTAGCCGAGAAAAAAGCCCAAAAAACTTCTATTAAGAAAGAAAAGCAAGTAAAAGAAACTCCAGCTGCTCCTGTGAGCGCACCGGCACCCGTAGCCGCTACTAACGGTAAAGTAGAGCCGCAAGAAGTAGAATTTGCGACAAAATACTTGATTACTCCTAGTATGTCTCGCCGTCGCCCTGGTCCGAGCTTGAATGGTTTCAAAGACATGGCACGCAAGGCGAAACTACCTGCTAACCGCGGCTAAATCCCCCGGATTGCTTTCTCAACAAAAAAAAAGGAGAGCTTTCTTTGACTCTCCTTTTTCATCAGGGTGCATCTACTAACTCAAGTGTAGCAGCGAGTTTTTTTAAGGTTGGTTATTTAGGTTACTCCCCAGAGTATTTTGGGGATAATTATTACCTGTCTTCTTGGGTAAGTTTTAAAACCTAGAACTAGGTTGACTGGTGGACAGGTGCAAAATCAGCATTCATAAGTAGGGAGGCACAATTATTTGTAGGATGGGTTAGCGGTAGCGTAAACTATGCGGGCGTTGGGTTTCATGCTTCAACCCAACCTACGTTCTGGTGGACAGGTGCAAAATCAGTCTTCATATCTTGATTCAGCAACGCCATTAGGGGTTAACTTTCGCCGCTCGGATTAGCCAACCGATTACCCCACCCGTAACACCACTGAGGATCGAACTGAGCCAAGCCGTGATCACCACTACTCCGATCTGTTTCCAGTTTTTCAATTCTCCGACTTTTTCGGCGAGATCGGTGGTTTTTCCCGCCGCGTTCTCTATAACTTTAACTCGATCGCTTAAACCCTCTATCTTCGCGTCTAGGGTTCGGATATCGCCTTTAATTTCCGACTGCCCTAACTCTAAATTCTTCTGTCCGTTTTCTATGGTGGTTAGTCGGTTTTCCATCGTGGTTAGTCGGTTTTCGATCGCTTTTTGTCCGTTGGCAATGCCGATAATTAAATCCTCCAATCTTTTTAAATCTTTTTCAGTGGCGGCTGTCATCAGTTAAACTCCTCTTAGTTGAATTTTTCTTGCCCCGATTCGATACTTTATTGATTGCGGATAACTTTCTCATCGGAAATTTTGGGTCTGAAACCCCGCCGTTCTAGGTTGGCTTTACGTTAGAATTAAAAGGCCAGTCTCGAAAACCAAGTGGACGGCGCAGCACCTTGAAAACTCGGCTTAGGGGGTTCCGACCAGAAAAGCTTGGCCGGGTAAAAAGTCGCGCGCAACAAGTACAAGAAGCTATAGGCGGTCAACGTACCGTGGGACACACGGAATCGGGCTTCTGAAATGGGGCGAAAGTCTGTGGACTCTGTGTAAGACAGTACATGGTTTTTTAACTGTGGTATGCGACGGTGGTGGAAGCAGAAACTTAAATCGTGAGGTTTAGGAATCGCCGCACTTTTAGGGCGGCGAGGATGTCAATATCAACTTCCCTCCCAGATTTTTAAATAGGCATTTTCCATATTTTCAGCGAATTTTTTCCCTTGCCAGAGGGGGGCTGTGTCACGATTTCCTAACAGTTGATGGCTGATGTCTTGACGAAGGGAGCGCTCGAGTCCTAATTTTACTCCCCAGTCGATATATTCTGCCTCATTCCAGCCAATTCCGGCTTCAATACCGGCATTAATCATAAAAGTATAACTATTGCGGGCGGAAAATTGTTCTCCTACTAATGTAACTAAAGGGATTCCTTGCCATAAAACTTCTAAGGTGGTGGTAGCACCATTGTAGGGATAGGTATCTAACACCACATCAGCAATCTGTAAATTAGCGCGATGGGTATATTCATCTATATCTCTCGGTAAAAACCGCAATCTTTGGGGATTAACTCCCTCCAGAATCGCTATTTCAGTAAATAATTCTTGAATTTTTTCAGTCTTACCGACTCCCTTAATCAGAAAATAACTATTAGGGACTTGTGCGAGAATTTTCATCTGAAGTTTAATAGTATCAGGATGACGTTTCATGCCACTTTGTACGGAAAAATAGATGGTAGCATCGGGGGGAATTTCTAAATCTTCTCGACGTAGATTAGGAGTACCGATTTCAAAACCATCCACTGCTAAATATGTCTCTGGTAAACGATAGATTTTTTCTCGATAATATTCCTCCGCTTGCTGGGGTAAAACGTAGGGATCGGCGATATAATAATCAATAGTTGCTAATCCAGAAGCATCCCAACCTAACCAAGTCACTTGTTTTGCTGCGGGTTTCAGTGCCATGATCTGATTGGTAATATTATGGGTTAAACTGTCTAAATCTACTAGAATATCTATCTGATCCTGTTGAATTTGTTGGGCAACTTCTAGGGGATTTTCAGCGTAGGGAAAATGACGGATAATATCTCGGCTATCCCGGAACCATTGACGGGTAATTTCATCTTCTTCTTGGTTAATAGTATAGATGGCTATTTGCAATTTTTCTCGATCGTGATGGTGAATTAACCAACGACTTAACCAACCGACAGAATGATGTTTAAAGGTACTGGCAAGATAACCAATAGTTAGTTTTTCTGAAGCTTTTTCGTTTGTAATTAAAGGAGTTTTAAAACTATTATTATCAAGAAAAATTTCGGCGATGCGATTAGTTAATTGTCGATTGGCTAAGGCTCGATCTCCTAGGTAGGGTAGGGGACTAGAAACATTGAGAAAGCTAGTTTTAATAATCGGTTCTAAAGTGATATTTTTCTGACGGGTTAATTCCTGTAATAAATCATGATATTCTTGATAAATATGATCAATTTCTTGCCAAACTCCCCAGCGCAAAAGTATTAACAAAATTAGATAATTACTGTATAACTTTAGGGTTGGGGTTAGACAAATTTCTCGCAATTGATAGGCAGTTATTAAAGAATTATCAAAGTCTTCTGCTAAAATATAGAGGTTAACCAATTGTTCCAAAAGACTCAGATCATTTGGTCTTAATTGCAGACAAAGTTTAATAATTTCCACTCCAAAAGTGGGACTTTGTTGCTCGTTGGTGACTCGTGCTGCTATCTGAAAAGCTTGCGGGATAAAACTATCGGCTAATTCCTCCAGATAGGGTAAACTTACTTGAGCTAAATCTAAAGTTAATTCGTGGGGATATAAAAGACTTTTGAGAACTACATTTAAAAGCAATTCTCGATCGGGATTATATCTGAGATTGTCTTGAATAGGATAATTAAGTAGTTCTTCTGGATCGAATATTTCTAAATCTAAAGCTAAGTCGAATAAAGCTAATAAATTATTAATTGACTTGGGAATAATTTCCTGTAGATGATAGCGAAAATATTCTACAGCTGCCAGATCACCTTTTGTTTGTTGTCGTCGCGCTTCTGCGTCTAAAACCGCTTCTAATTCTGCTTGCCATTGCTTAACTTGTTCTGGATTGCCTTCGCTTAAAATACTTTGCCACATTACCTGCGCTTCTGCTTCTAAATTTTGCAGAAGATAGGCAACTCCCAAGTACCAATAGTCAGAAATATTTTCGGAATTGTTATCGATTATTTCCTCGTAGATTGCCGCAACTTGAGGATAATCTTCGGCAATTAAAGCTTGATAAGCGTCAGGATGCCACATAAATCAGTTATCAGTTTTTTGAGATAATATTTTCAGAAAATCTTGATGTTCTTGACTGGCTAAACCTTGCTGTAAAACTGTCAAAACCTGTCCCAAGTTACCCGCTAATAAAGCATTAACATCTAACCAAAGACTGGGGAAAACCTGCGAGTAAATTATCCCTCGACTATCGGGTTCAAGTTTAATATATTCTCCAGCATTTAATCGGAACCAATCTAATTGACGTTCATAAACTCGCCAAACAAGATATTCTTGCACTTGATTACGACGATAAACTCGCCATTTATTGTGGAGATCATAGGAAGCAGTAGAAGCGGCAATTTCTACGATTAATTCCGGCGCACCTTCGATATAATCATCGTCACTAATAGTTGATTGTCCAGCAATTTTAATTCTTAGTAAAGCATCTGGTTGTACTTCATTATCTGCGTCCAGACGCACTGTAGTATTATCCGCAGACATTACCCCAATTGTGGCAGCTTTATAGACCCCTAACCAAGTTAAAATATCAGAATGAGGTTCTCCATGACTCTGCACTCGTACAGGAGAAGACATATAAACTATTCCTTCAATTAATTCGGCTTTTTTTATTTCAGAAAGGTTCTGATAACGACGCTCAAATTCCTGGCGACTTAGTTGATCACCATTTTCTAAAGGAGGGGTTTTAGGGAGGGAATAAATAGGTTCAGAAGTGATCATTTTATTTGCCCCGAACAACAGTAGATTTATCCCCGTAGGGTGTGTTAACGTATTGTAACACACCTTGAAAATATTTAATCTTAGTGCATTACTTACAAAAAAATTAAGTGAGGGATGATAGGATTTATTTAATTACTTGATAATTTGTCAAGTATTGGGTAGTTATAATCTTGCATCACTGATTGACAAATTTGATTAATTGTCTCGACATCTTGTTCATTTAAACCTTTTAAGCTATTGGTTTTTGTAGGATTGATCGGTCGATCAGTTCTTGTCCCACCGGCTAAAGATTTACTAGGATTTACCTCATGAAAATTAAGCAAATTATCATGCCACTCAATCTCTAGAAAGTTAACTATATCTTCTAAAGTTTCCCGAGGATTGGTTATTAAATTTTCATAGGACAACTTAAAAACACTAAAGCCACTATCTTCCATAAACTTAGGATAGCTATTTTTATAAGACCAGTAAATTGCTCCTAATTCAATTGTTGATAGTTTATCGAGATCGTACTGTCCTAAAGTTTCAGGATAAAACGGTTTGAGGCGCTCAATTTCTGTTTTGGCACATCTTTCAATCCAATTAGTTCGTGAACGAGAATTAACCAGATCAAGCATTGAGGCAATTGCGCTATAGGGATTTCTCACAGGCCAAACTATTTTTGCTTTAGGATAAAACTTTTTCAAAAAGTCTAGTTTATTAGAATGCTCCAACATTTTCAAGCAAAGGTACTCTTTCTTTAACTTAGCTAACATCAATCGTTGAGCTGAGGGAAAAGGATAGGGACTGGGAAATTCTGATTCATCTATACTGTGAATCTGGGGATGAGCGTTGAGAATAGATAGTAGTAAAGTTGTTCCACTTCTTTGACAGCCAAAAATAAAAAACAGGTTGTCAGAAAATCTTGGAGCAAACGTTCTTAAAGTGACTAAGTTTCTGAGATGATACTTGATTTCCTCATTCATATTTTTATCCTGTTTCTACATCAGCCTTCTTATCCTACGACAAACTGATGCATTAGGACAATAGAAAGATAATTTTTGTTGCCAAAAAATCAGTGATTGCCTAACGCATCTGACCCCCATTAAACCACTTTAGCGATAGCTGCTTCTAGCTTATCCATAGCCTCATCTACTTCTGTTTCCGAGACAATTAAAGGAGGTACAAAACGGAGGACTTTCGGACCTGCGGGAGCAATTAATAAACCCTCGGCCAAGGCTGCATTAACAATAGTAGATGAAACCAACTCACTTTCTGAATTAATTTCCAGACCATTAATTAAACCCCAACCGCGCACATCGACAAATAGATGGGGATATTGAGAAGCAATCACCCGTAAACGGCTGCGTAATTGTTCCCCTCGCTGCTGGACATTTTCGAGAATGTGATCCCGTTCAATGGTTTGTAATACTGTTAAAGCTGAGGCACAAGCGAACGGATTACCCCCAAAGGTACTCGCATGACTACCCGGTTCAAACACATCACAGAATTTTCTGCACATCATCGCACCGATGGGAATACCCCCGCTAAACCCTTAGCAGATGTGAAGATATCTGGTTCCACTCCTAAATTCTCATAACCCAGAGTTTACCAGTTCTTCCGACTCCCACCTGTACTTCATCAAAGACAAGCAAAATGTTATTTTCGTCGCAAATTTGCCGTAAACGTTGGAAATATTCGATATCTCCCGGACGAACTCCCCCTTCACCCTGCAAGGGTTCCAACATAATCGCAGCCACCCGACGATTACCCTCATCGAGATCAGCGATCGCATTTTCCACCGCTTCGATATCATTATAGGGAATATAGGCAAACCCCGGCATCAGGGGTTCAAAGTCTTTTTGGTACTTCGGTTGACCGGTTGCGGTGATGGTAGCTAAAGTCCGACCGTGAAAACTAGCGTGAGCGGTTAAAATAACCGGCTGTTCGAGGAAATCTAGCACCGTATGGGCATATTTTCGTACTAATTTAATCGCCGCTTCGTTCGCTTCCGCACCAGAATTACAGAAAAAGACTTTATCAGCGCAGGAATGATCGACAATCCATTTAGCTAGTTCCCCTTGTTCGGGAATATAGTATAAATTCGAGACATGATGGAGTTTTTGGATTTGCTGGCTAACCACTTCAATTAAAGCGGGGTGTGCGTGACCGAGGGTACAGGTGGCAATTCCCGCAACAAAATCAAGGTATTGTTTACTGGAAGTATCCCAGAGAAGACAGCCTAACCCTTTGGCGATCGCAATGGGAAAACGACCATAAGTATTCATCACATAGCTGTTAAAACTATCTCGATCGAAGGGTTGATTCGGGTTTAAATTGGGAGTGGGATCAACTAGGGTTGGTTCTAAAAGGGTTTCTGGACTCACTGGGGAACTCCTGCGCGATTAGACATAGGGGAAATTATAATCAAATCCGTCTGAGAAGGACGGGTTATTTAGATTAAAAACTGATTTCATTGTAATTTACTAGACAGTCTTAGGGGTGAATTTTGCTTGTCTATCAGTGAAGATAAATATCGTCGTCTGCGTCAGGAATTAATCGGGGGAATTTTTGCCCTGATCGTGGTGTTTTTGCTCGGTACGCTTTGGTATCATCTGATCGAGGGTTGGAGTTTGCTAGATTCGGCCTATATGACGATTAGTACCCTCGCTACCGTCGGTTTTGGCGAAATTAATCCCCTAGGTGAACGGGGACGACTGTTTACAATGGTTTTGATCGTGATGGGAGTAATCACGATCGGTTATATTGTTAATCGCTTGACCGAAGCTTTAATTCAAGGCTATTTTCAAGAGGGACTCAAACAGAGACAGGAGAAACGCGTGATCGATCGACTATCAGAACACTATATCATCTGTGGTTTGGGTCGCACAGGCAGACAGGTAGCGATCGAATTTTACGCGGAAAATATTCCTTTTGTAGTTATTGATACAGACCCCCTACAGGTAAATCGGGCCAAAGAATTAAATTATATTGTTGTTCAAGGAGATGCCACCTTAGATAAATCTTTACAAATGGCAGGAATTGAACGCGCTATTTGTATTGTGGCCGCTTTAACTTCCGATGCGGAGAATTTATATACAGTGTTGTCTGCTAAAACTCTTAATCCGAAAATCCGCGCCATTGCTAGGGCCAGTACCGAGGAAGCAGTACAAAAATTACAACGGGCCGGGGCCGATGCGGTAGTATCTCCCTATATTACCGGCGGTAGAAGATTAGCGGCCGCAGCCCTACGACCCCAGGTGATGGATTTTGTCGATGGTATTTTAACCGGAACCGATCGATCGTTTTATATGGAAGAATTTTTAATCGATCCGAGGACTTGTCCCTGTGTGGGTTTAAGTCTTAGTCAAGCACATTTAAGATCTCGATCGGGGGCGTTAGTTTTGGCTATACGTCGCGCTGATGGTACGCTAATCGGGGGACCGACTGGCGATACGGAATTAATGGCCGGAGATCTGTTAATTTGTATGGGAACGGCCGAACAATTACGCAGTTTAACTCAGATTTTAATCCCCATGCGATCGGATGGTTTACGTTTACCGAAGCATTAGTTAGGGTTTGCGCCAAAAAGTTTGTAGGATGGGTTAGTGGTAGGGTAACATGAGCGGGTGTTGGGTTTCATGCTTCAACCCAACCTACGTTCTCTAGAAGACTTATCACCAACTTTCTTGAGCTTTCTCTTCCATTTTATCTAGACAAAATATAATAAATATTAGTGACGGCATGACCAGAAATATATCCTTGAGTTTTACCTGTTTTAACTGTATTTAATGCTTGTACAGATGCTGGAAAATGTGGTTCACGCTTACCCAAAACATCTAGCAATACATCACTGTCGAATAAGACTCGTTTCACCGATACTTCTCCACTAAATAATCAATATACGATTCTTTTGGGTCTTCTGGTTCTAAATCGACAACCCCCACTAAGTCTCTTGTCCAAGGATCAAGATCGCTTAAATCATCTGTTAGGGAATGAGAAGTAGTTTCTGAGGATACATTCTGACGAAAAACACGCCCATATTCTAATGCTTTCTCAAAATCCTCCTGATCAGAAATTGATCCAGAAAGATTATCTAACCAGTTTTCAGACGAAGATTTTTCAGTTTCCAAATCGACCAAACCTGTTAAATTTTGTGTAGAGGCATCAATATCATTGAAATTATCTGCTAGGGAATGAGAAGTAGTTTCTGAGGATACATTCTTAGGATTAAATCGCTCTTGAATTCTGAAAATTATTAAACTACTATAAGCTCTCAATTGGGTGACTAAAGATTTGTCAGTATCTTGGAAATATTCGGTTATAGTACGATTAGAAATTGAGAGAGTATTTTTAGCTCCCTGGTAAATTTGCTCTAGTTCTGAATCGGCAAACATATCAATAAACACATCTATCGTTTCCGAGAGAAGGTGTAAACCTTCCACCACTCTGATTAAATCGGCTTTTTCCTCACCAGTCTTTCCCTCATTGATCTGAGCAAGGCCGATAAATAATTTAGCATAGGCAGTTACTCTATCGGTAAATTCATTGATAATCTCAATCAAATTTATTGCCGAACCCTCATTCTTATATTGTTCCCATACCTGAAACCATAGTTGATTAATTCGCCCAAATATATCGGCTCTTGCTTGATAAGTTTTAGAGTGATCCTTAACTTGCTCAACTAAAATTTTAGTTTCTTGTAAGTACCTAGGCAAAATTATTTACACATGACGATCATTGCCCCGTAAGGGTTTTAGCTCGATCGGGCAGGTAATTAATTTTGCATGACTACTTAGTAAATTATCCAGGATGATTCGATCAGAATCGGTGACAATCTGATTGAGTTTATCTGTAATATCTTGCAGATTTTCTAACAAAAATTGTCCTAAATTTTCCCGTTCGACCAAAGTTTGCAGACTATTCATCGTACTTACCTCTCCTAAGACTGACGATCAAACAGAAATGAGTAGCCAAAATCATCAGCCCTAAACGTCCATTGTAACAATTTTGGGGTCTAAATCCTGTTTAAAAGGTATAGGAGAGGGGGAATTATAAATTATGAAGTGGGGAAGTGGGGAAGTGGGGAAGTGGGGAAGTGGGAAGAATAAATAAAAATAATCTCCTGTCTCCTGTCTCCTGTCTCCTGTCTCCTGTCTCCTGACTCGGAGACTACTGACTCCGTACTCCTCAATCTAGCGTCTGTGAGGAATTGAGAAATTGGGGATGAGATGTTAGTACAATCGGGGAATAGTAAAAGAAAAAACCCCTATTGCTCATGAGTCAAAATCCCAATTCTTCCTCGCGACCACTGCAGCCGCTGCCGGTTCCCTCCATGCCGATACCTCCCTCAGAGTTAATCACGGAAATCAGCATGGGGATAACTGAAGAAATGACGCAACAAGTGGCGACACCGACCAAAAACGTGCCGAATATGCCGCAAAATGGTCAAATTTCCGCCCCACGTCCTCCCCAAAATCGCGCTCCCAGTCAGGCTGCTTCTCCCCAAACGCCACCCCGGCCGGGTCGCGCTCCCAATCAACCCACCTTAGAACATTTGCTCCGGATGGCCTTTGATCGGGGTTATTCGGACGTTCACCTAGGAGTTGGAGAAAAACCCCGGATGCGGGATCGTGGTGAAATGATTATTCTCAACTATCCTGAAATTGACATCAACACTTTTTATAGTTGGTTACGGGAAATCCTAGGGGAAGAAGAAATCCTTCGCTTTAAAAAAGACCTAGAATTTGACGGTGCAACTCAGTACGAATTCGCTAGGGTGCGGATTAATATCTTTGAAAGTCTGCGCGGTCCTGGGATGGTTTTGCGTCTAATTCCCATGAAAATCCTCACTATAGAACAATTGGGCTTACCGGCTGTGTTACGGAATGTGTGCGATGTGCAGAAGGGATTGATTTTAATCACCGGTCCGACGGGTTCAGGGAAAACCACCACCCTCGCAGCCATGATCGATTACATCAATAAAGAACACGCCAAACATATTATCACCATCGAAGACCCGATCGAATTTGTCCATCAAAGTCGTCGCAGTTTGATCAAACAACGGGAAGTGGGAATACACACCCATGAGTTCGATAATGCCCTAAAAGCCTCTTTGCGGGAAGACCCAGATATTATTCTGGTGGGGGAGATGCGGGACAAATCCACCGTTAATACGGCCCTGAAAGCTGCCCAAACCGGTCACTTAGTCATGGGAACCCTGCACACCAACAGTGCCGTTAAAACTCTGGAGCGGATTTTAACTCTTTATACCGCCGAGGAACGGGAATCGATGCAAGTGGCGATCGCAGAATCCCTGGTTTGTATTATTTCCCAGGGTTTATGTCGTACCACCGACAGTAAACGGACCGCTTTTCACGATATTCTCGTCAACACAGAAACCGTCAAAGATTACATTTGCAGCGGCAAAAATGACGAAATTCTCGAATTAATGAAAGATGGCGAATACCATGGCATGATTACCACTAATCAATCTCTGTTTAACCTCTATCAAGAGGGACGGATTAGCGATGAGGTCGCCCTGGAAATGTCCCCGGTTCCCAATGAAATGGCGATGATGTTGCGGGGTAGAATCTAGAAAAACCCTGAAGGAAATCCTTGAGGGGTCAAGAGTTGAGTAGTCTAGAAAAATAGAAGCTCCTATTGATTCCCTAGGGGAACCCCTCAAGTGACCACTTCCGCGATTGTGTTGCCCGATATTTTTAAAGGCATCGCCCTGTTTACCCCCGGGGGCGACCTGATTTACTGTATCGATCCTGATAAACAAACTCATTGGCATCTGAATCTCTGTGCTGCTCTCCAGTCCGCTTTAGGGTTGCCAGAACCCCCCCATTTTTTAGTTCCTAGTTTTACTGCTACCATCGATCGCTGGCGAGATCCCTACAGTCACCGTATTCATACTAGAGCCGAAGTCTATCCCCTGGTCCGTCGCTATCAGCCTTTATTAAATGCTATTTTCGCCACGGATGATCGAGCTTGGTTTACTGTACCTTGGCAGGAACAATCCTCTAATCCCACTATCTTAGAAACCTATCGTCAGCAGTTTCCCCAACTTTGGCAATCCCACGATCTGATTCTCCGTTATCAGGAGCGCCCCCCAACCACTTCAGGGATTACTGCTGACTCTGACTATACTAATCCTAGTCCCAAGGGTTATGTTTTGCGGTTATTTGTCTCCGGTAATAATGCCAATACTAAACACACCCTAGAATCGATCCATCAGCTTCTAGAGCGAGAATTACACCATCCCTATACTCTAAAAGTGATCGATATCTCTAAGCATCCAGAACAAGCGGAATCTAATCATGTCTCTGCTATTCCCACTTTAGTCCGGGTTTGGCCGCAACCGGTGAAACGCATCATCGGCGAATTTGAGGATTTACCGCGAGTATTACAGATTATCGCCACCGCTTAGGGGTTAAAGACTTCTGACTCAATCCCTCGCCACCATTCGCCCAATTTCATTAAGTCTTGCTGAATATCATCCAATTCTTGAATATATTCCTCTTGGGAAAGACTGGCGCGACGTTCTTGCAGTTTTTTGAGACGTAATTGCACCAACAGCCAAGGCTTAGAAATACCGTTAGTTTCTTCAATATAGCGAGCAATATCTTGACTATCCATAGTTTTTACTGTTATTGTCCTATATTTTGTCAAATTAAGCCGAGACTCCTTTTTTTAGTTGCAGAAGATTATGTTTGATTTTAGCCACTATTACCCCTACGCCGAATTAGTTTCTTTCCTCAAAAACCTAGCCTCATCCTATCCTAATTTAATTAGCCTCACCTCGATCGGTAAAAGCTACGAAAATCGAGATATCTGGTTAACTACCCTCACAAATCAAGCCACAGGCCATTATTTAGAAAAACCTGCCTATTGGATCGATGCTAACACCCATGCGGGGGAAGTAACAGGCTCTGCCGTCGCTCTCTACACTATCTCCCATCTTTTGCGCCAATACGGTCATAATTCCCCAATTACCAGACTTCTTGACCATTACACTGTCTATATTTTGCCGCGATTGGCCGTGGATGGAGCGGAAAAATATCTCACTACTCCCTATCTGTTACGATCGAGTATTCGCCCCTATCCCCACACGGATGAGAAACCGGGGCTATATCCTGAAGATATTAACGGCGATGGTTTAATCCTACAAATGCGCCAAAAAGATACCTGTGGCGCTTGGAAAATTTCTGAACAAGATCCTCGCATTATGGCGCGTCGCGAACCGGAGGAATTTGAGGGAACTTTTTACACTTTGCTCACCGAAGGTTTAATCCGCGATTACGATGGCTATAATTTTACCACTGCCCCCACCCTAGAGGGTCTGGATTTTAACCGCAATTATCCCGTTTATTGGGTTCCTGAAGGGGAACAACAGGGGGCCGGAGATTTTCCTTTTTCGGAGCCAGAAACCCGTGCAGAAGCGGAATTTTGGGCAAATAACACTAATATTAATGGCTTCGTTACCTATCATACCTATTCAGCAGTCATGTTGCGTCCCTATAGCACCCATCCCGATGAATATTTCCCCGTGGAAGACTTAGAAATGTATAAATATATTGCTGACAAGGGAAAAGCAATGACTGGTTATGAATGCGTTTCTGTCTATCACGATTTTCGTTATCATCCCAAAGAAGTGACTAACGGTGCCATGGATGATTACGGTTACGATCATTTTGGTTGGTATGGTTTTACGGTGGAGTTATGGGATGCACCCACCCAAGCGGGAGTGAAAAAAGATGATTATATTCAATGGTTTCGCTGGCATCCTTTGGAAGATGAATTGAAGTTACAGCGTTGGAATGATGAGAATTTGGCGGGAAAGGGTTTTATTAATTGGCAAAGTTTTGATCACCCCCAATTGGGAGAGGTGGAAATTGGCGGTTGGGACTTTAAAAATGTCTGGCAAAATGCCCCAGAAAAGTATTTACCGGATTTATGTGAGAAACAATGTCAGTTTACTATTGCCCATGCTTTAATGTCACCTCTTTTAGCTATCTCTCGTCTTGATCTTAAGTCGGAGGGAAATGGTATTTATCATCTGGTTTTACAGTTGGAAAATCAGGGATTCTTACCCACTTATACCAGTAAAAAGGCACTGGAAAGAAAGATCGTTCGTCCCATTCAAGTCAAGTTAAATTTAGCCGATGAGGTGAGTTTAATAGTGGGAAAATTAGAGCAGGAAATCGGTCACTTAGAAGGGCGATCAAATAAAGTATATAGTAGCCTCGCTCATGGTTTAGATTATCGCTGTACGGTGGAATGGGTGATTAAAGGTGTTTCTGGTCAAGAAATCGAGATTATCGCTATAGCTGAAAGAGCCGGAACAGTCAGACAAAAAGTAATTTTATAGAGCTATTTTGTTCGATAAAATTGTTAAATAAGTCTCGTTAGATTCCGTGGGTAAAACTCGTAGTTTTTGGCTGCGAAGATCTGGTTCTAATCCCAAAGCTTCTAAAGGAATTACTCCTAATAAGTTGTTTTGACCTCCAGGTAATTCCAAACATTCAAAAGTCCCTTCCCGTCCCGCAATAATCAAGGTAGCATCGCGAAAAATTCTCGCTTTTCCTATCCCTTTAGCCGTAGCCACATCTACTTCTTTTAAAAGCTGTAAACCCAAGCGGGAGATTACTTCCGGCACCAGACAAACAGTAGTTGCTCCCGTATCAACCAAGACATTTTCTAGGGTAAGAGAGCGAATTTGATCGGGAGAAATTACAGCCGCCGCTGCTAGAATTTGATCCGCGCGATTGATCACTGTAATGCTGGTGTAAATTTTGCCCATATCTTCTGCAATAATTGCTGGATTAACCATCATATTACCCTCAATTGTACCCCTAAATTATACCAGAATAACTGCTAACAACAATTTTAATTATTAATCCGGCCATCGGGCATAATTGCACCGCGGAAGTTAACTCCCATCAGATTAGCACTCATTAACTCGGCACGAGTTAGATTAGCATTACTTAAATCGGCACCGGTGAGATTTGCTCTAGCAAAGAAAGCATCGATTAAGTCAGCTTCGCTGAAATTAACTCCTGAAAGATTAGCCCTTCTTAAGTCAGCATGATTCATTCTTGCTGCTTGAAAATTAGCTTGACTAAGATTAGCTCGATCAAATTTTATTTGAGTCATAATTGCACTATGAAAATTTGCCTGCATTGCTTCCGTATCGGTCATTTTTGAACGCACTAAATTGGCTCCCGCTAGATTTGCCCCCACTAAATGCGCCCCGATTAAATTAGCATCAGTAAGTAAAGCATCTTGGAGATTAGCATTAGTTAAATCCGCTTTTCTGAGGTCAACATTGCACAAATTAGCCTCCTTTAAATTGGCTCCTACTAGATTTGCACGCACCAGATCAACCCCTTTCATATTAGCCCCTTGCAGGTCGGCGCGATAGAGATTAGCACTTTGTAAATTAGTGTTATGATTTTTCTTTTCCTGACGCATATTTGTTCCCCGCAAACAAGCACCAGTGAGGTTAGCACCACTTAAATCAGCCCCCCGTAAATCCGCCCCGATTAAGTTAGCATCAAGTAACGTCGCTAGGGTTATATCGGTATCACGAAGATTAGCACCTTGTAGCATCGCTCCGTGTAAATTGGCACTGCGTAAATCTGCCCCATTTAAGTCAGCTTGGTTGAGACTAGCACCGCTTAAATTAGCTGTCACAAGATTAGCTTGAGCGAGATTAGCCCGGTTAAGATAGGTAAAGAGAAGATTGGCTCCGTGCAGATCTGCTTCATTTAAAACAATGCCAATTAAGTCAGCACCAACTAAATTAACTCCGGGTAATTTTAAGCCACTAAATTGAGTTTCTCCTGCGGCATAACGTTCAATTAATTCGTTGGGTTTCATAGGTAGAATGTCCAGATAAATTTGGATAAAAAATTAAAGAATTTTTTGTAAAGTTTGCACCAGAATACTGGCGGTTTGAACGTTAGCATCCGTATCCATTTGGGTTTGAGCAATATTGTATAGTTGAATTTCGATATCCTTGAGAGATTTCCCACTTTCGATGAGTTGTTGTAGTAAATCTTCTAGGGTATAACTTCGCAGAGTTGACCAATCTTGACCGCTCCGATCCCAAGGATGAAATAGGAGCGAGAAAATCAATATTTTGGCGCGTAAAGGATTAGCATACTGGAAAATTTCTAAACGAATTTCAAAGGGGTCGTAGGCGGGAATTTGTGGGGAATTACTGGGGTTGTTATTTGAGGAAGCCGGCTCGGCAAAGGGCAATTCCATGACTAATTGTGGTTCATTTAGATTGATGATCGAAGAGGAAAAATCCACAGGTTCACTTCTAGAGGGGGAGAAAGATGTGGTTTTAGCTGCAGAATCAGAATCATTCTTTAGATGAACTATTTGAGTGTTCAAGATTTGACTTTTTGACTCATTATCCTCTTCTTCGTCATCGTTATCAGTATCGTAGAGAGGCTCTAGCTGGGTAAGAATAATATCGGCTAGGGCTAGGTAGAGAGCTTTTTTATTAATATTTTTGGCAACTTGCTTGAGAGTTTGTCGCAAGCTTAGGAAATTGGGATTGTTTCGCTGAAGTTCTAAAACAATATTTTTTAAGCCATAATTATTAATCACCGCTTGATCGTTTTCCCAACGATTTTTACAAGCGGCAAACATTAATTTTTGAATTCTCGCCGTCTCTCGATGATTTTCTAGGCTACTAACCACCTGTCTTAATAAATTATCTTCCTCGTTGTTGACATCATTATTAACGTTGGTGAAGCTAGGGTTAACTTCCGGTTCCACTGGTAATAATTGATTGTCGTAGGCGGCAGCAATATTACTATATAATTGACTGATTTGCTCGATAATAACCGTTGCTACTCCCAGATAAACTTTAGGACGATTGAGGGTTTTAACTAATTTATAAACAGAAAAAGTTAATTGTTCTTTACTTGTTTTAAGTTCCACTAACTCCTTCACCAAGTCTTCCATAGCCACACTGTTCAAAATATTAGGATCATTTTCCCAAGATTTTTTACAGATACAAAAGATTAATTTTTTGATCCGTAATTTTTCTTCGTGGCTGTCGAGATAGCGAACTACGTCATTAAAAACTTCGATGGATAATTGCATAGTAACCTCTGATCCGAGAAAGGAGCCAGCTCTCGCACGCCTCCTCTACTATAGCGGTATGCTATTGGCCTCTCGCAAGTCAGCTTGCCAGAATATATAGGGTCTGCTGAATAAATCTAAAAACCTTGTTGGATAGGACTTTTAGACTTTTTTCCCCTCAAAAAGTGCCAGCCATTGCGGGGATCGGGGGGAAAATTCAGGTGCTTTTTCCCTGAAAATTAGGTAGTTGACCACCTGAAAATCGGTAAAACCCTACACCCTACACCCTACACCCCACACCCTACCCCCACGAAAAACTTTTTCAGCAGACCCTATATAAGTTATTCCGGCTCTTCTGGCGCTCGAAGATATTCTAGCCTAAAAGCGTGGAGCTATTCAGTTGGGTTTGCTGGATCTGGTCCCTAAAATTATACTTTGCACGGCTACAACTTGCATTTTTTACTCAAGGACAATAATATAGTTTAAGAGTCATAATTAGAAGCAAAGCACTCATTAAAAACATGATTAACCTAGAATTCACGGAAGAAGAAAAGAACTCACTGTATTATGAAAGATTTCATCATCCCCATCCCCGGGTTCAACTGAAGATGGAAGTTCTCTGGTTAAAAAGCCAAAAGATACCGCACCAAAAAATTTGTCAGTTAGCAGGAATCTCGCCAAATACCTTATTAACCTATCTTCGAGATGAGCAAGAGGGCGGAATAGAAAAATTAAAAGAAATCAACTTCTATCGCCCTAAAAGTGAATTAGAGTCTCAAAGAGAAACGCTCAAAAAATATTTCGAGAAAAATCCACCAGCCACAATAAATGAAGCTGTATATAGAAGAGAAGAATTGACAGGAATAAAACGAAGTCCTACCCAAGTAAGAAAATTCTTAAAATCCGGTTCTTCGTTACTTGGTATGGTTCGATAGGGGGGCATAAATCGACTAAATCCTTATCTGGCAAGAGACTTAATTGATTAGTTCGCTCTAGAGCAAAAACAATTGACAAAAATCGCAGCCATGCCTTTCTCTATAAGGGTTCCATCCCTTATAACCCCCGTCCATTGCATAACACAAACCGAAGAGCCTAAAATCCTTGGGAATGAAATGTTTAAAAATAGGTTCTCTTCCTTCTAAAGCTGACCCAGATGAACAAGAAGAATACAAAGAAAAAAAGCTAGAACCCAGACTAAATGAGGCAAAAGAAGGAAAAAGGGCTGTTTTTTTTGTTGATGCCGCTCACTTCGTCATGGGAGCATTTCTCGGTTTTGTTTGGTGTTTTGAGAGACTTTTTGTTAAGTCACCGAGCGGGCGTAAACGCTTCAATGTTTTAGGAGCATTAAATGCAATAACTCATGAAGTTATTCTGGTTACGAATGACAATTATATTACGGCAACTCAAGTCTGTGAACTCCGGTCAAAAATAGCTGCTTTAGGACTAATGATTCCCATCACTCTAGTCTTAGATAATGCCCGCTATCAAAAATGTAAAATTGTTGAAGAATTAGCTCTTTCTTTGTCAATAGAACTGCTCTATCTGCCGTCTTATTCACCTAATCTAAATTTAATTGAAAGGCTGTGGAAATTGGTCAAAAAGAAATGTTTATATGGTAAATATTATGAAAACTTTTCTGACTTTTCTTCAGCCATTTATGAATGTTTGAATGATGCCCATTTGAAACATAAAAAAGAACTGGATTCCTTGCTGACTCTACGATTTCAGAAGTTTAATAAATCTCAGATTATGAACGTCTAAAGTATAGCAAAAGATTATTTTTTCGCCTTTCTCGTTTTTAGTACAAATGTTTGAGTAAAATCGGAGTAAAGTCTTTAGGTTTAGGCGATTGATGCCCGATAGGGTTAGAGTAATCAGGGAGAAACTGATTTATCGAGAGGCCATATCATCCTATGCTAGAACTCTACCAATTTGAATTATCTGCCTATTGTGAGAAAGTCCGTCTCATCCTCGACTATAAAGGTCTTGCCTATAAAAAAAGGGACGTGGTGCCAGGGGTGGGACAATTGGAATTATTCCGTCTTTCCGGACAGCGCCAGGTCCCGGTCCTCAAGGATGGTGATACTTATATCGCTGACTCGACCGAGATTGCTTTTTATCTCGATCGCAAGTATCCTGAAAAACCAATTATCCCCACAGATCCCCTCCAACGGGGTCAATGTTTATTAATCGAAGAATGGGCCGATGAATCCCTGGGATTAAAAGGAAGAACCGCTTTTCTCGGCGCTTTTGCCCAAAATCAAAACTTTCGTACCGCCTTTTTACCCCGGGAAACTCCCGATTTTATGCGCTTGTTGCTGGGTTCTATGCCAGGGGAATTAATTGATATTTTGGGGGCGGGTGTAGGTCTGGGAAAAGATGCTATCAATACGGCGAAAAAAGGGCTACAACAGGATTTAGAAGCTTTGAACCTCATTTTAGCCAATCGTCCCTATTTAGTCGGGGATCAGCCCAGTTTAGCCGATTTAGCCGTGGCGGGATTAAGTGTACTGCTTCAGTTTCCCCAGGGTTCCTATCTCAACTTACCCAGGGAATTGCAAGGCAAGGGGATCCCAGGGTTAGCCGATAATAGCGCCTACGAGGGCTTTTTTGCCTGGCGCGACCGTCTTTATAGTCAATACCGTCAAACTATCACTCCGGGAAGTTCCACCCCTCCTATCGATTCCCCCAACTCCATCCAGATTGAATAGCAGCCCTTGACTAGGGTGGTGGGGCTTTTCAGTGATCAGTAAACAGTAATCAGTGATATGAATTAGGAATTAGGGACTGGGGAGCAGGGAGCGGGAATTAGGAATTAGGGACTGGGGAGCAGGGAGAATAAATAAAAGCAATCTACTGATTACTGATCACTGATCACTGATTACTGTTAAGATTCCCCTAAAACGTAGCCGACACCGCGCACGGTATGAATGAGGCGTTTTTGACCACCAGCTTCCATCTTCAGGCGTAAATAGCGAATATATACCTCAATAACGTTTGATTCTCCTTGAAATTCGTCTCCCCAGACATTTTCGAGAATTTGATCCCTCGATAATACTTCTTTGGGGTGAGTCATGAGGTAGCGCAGCAGTTCAAATTCCTTCATCGTCAACTCAATATTTTTGTTTTTATAGGAGAGACTACGACTGGCTAAATCTAATACTAAGTCACCGAAACGCAATTGTTCGGGGATAATTTCCAGAGGTTGCAGGTAAAAACGGATTAATTTGAGAAAAGATTGCGAATTATAGGGTTTGAGAAAATAATCGTCGGCTCCCGCTTCCAAACAGGCGAGACGTTCTTCTAGGGTTTCTTGAGATACTAACAAAATAATATAAACGCGACTTCCCTGGGAACGTAAACGACTACAAAAATTCACACCGGCCTCCGCTGCGAGGAAGCGATCGAGTATAATCATCGCTGGCTGCCAACTTTTCACTTCTGGGAAAGCGATATCAATGCTAGGCACGATCAGGGGACGATAACCTGCTTCTTTCAAGTCCGCACTAGCTAGTTTAGCGATATTCTCCTCAATTCCCACCAAGAGAATTGAAGAACTCGGAACGGATGTACTCATAAATCAGCAGCGGTAAAGAAATAGGAAAGATAGGGAGGGGACTACCTAATTATAGTTAATTGATTCTCGCCCGACCGATTTGAGATAAAAAAGTTAACGCTGTGGTGCGTTGGACAAAATTACCATTGATAGACCAACCGGTCACTCGATCGGGGGACGACCAAAGGCTAAGATGATCCACAGGCGGATCCGCATAAAAATTTTCTCCACCGCTACCCAGTAAACAGGAACTCCAATGGGTAAAATAATCGTGACTCAGGCGATAAATGGGAAAATTACCGATTAATGGCACTCCCCACCCGTCTAGAGCTATTAAAGCTCGAATTGTCGCCCCTTGAGCTTGCCAATAATGAGCTAAAGCGATCGCATTTACCACCCCCGCACTAAACCCAATCAAGGTTAGAGCTTCTCCCAGTGATAAAGCTTCATTTAAGCAAGAAAAAGGCGAAATAATAATATAGGGACTTAATTTGACCGATTTGCTCCCCAGATGTCCTAAAAAATCCTCGGTCAATCTAGAATCATGAAAACCCGTACAAATTACCAAAGACATAAAGTTAAGTAAAAATCTATGAGGGGTCAGTAATCAGTAATCAGTTATCAGTTATCAGTCATCAGTCATCAGTTTTTTCTCCCTGCTCCCCTACTCCGTCCCCCCACACCCCACACCCCACACCCCACTTCCCCACTCTGCCATAACTACTCCTACATACTTTCTGCTTTTTGTCAAAAAAACTTTTTCTTTGCAATAAAACTACACAAAAAAAAGATCATCGTTGTGGGTGAAATTGACTGATTTAACCGTCTTAATTGGGATCACCTTCTAGGTGTGGCAAGGGTTTCAACCTTTGCTGTCCAAAAAAGCACAAGATAACCCATTATGAAATTCAGTAAAATCGCTGTTACCACTGTAACATCGTTGTTAAATAAAAATCTTTCTCAATTAATTCTTAAGAATTTGTAAATATTGCGAAATGTTAATTTAAATATTCTCAAGTTTTTGGAGTCAATGAATAATTTTTGCTTATCTTTGTCGAACATTGAGTCAGGAGTCAGTGATCAGTTATCAGTTATCAGTTATCAGTGATCAGTTATCAGTTATCAGTTATCAGTTATCAGTTATCAGTTATCAGTTATCAGTTATCAGTTATCAGTTATCAGTTATCAGTTATCAGTTATCAGTTATCAGTTATCAGTTAAGTAGTCATGCAAAATTAATTACCTGCCCGATCGAGCTAAAACCCTTACGGGGCAATGATCGTCATGTGTAAATAATTTTGCCTAGGTACTTATCAGTTATCAGTTATCAGTTATCAGTTATCAGTTATCAGTTATCAGTTATCAGTTATCAGTTATCAGTTATCAGTTATCAGTTATCAGTTATCAGTTCACTGATTACTGTTTACTGTTTACTGGACGGCTACGCCGTGCCTTTGGCAACACTGAAAAAAGCTTCTCCCCACACCCCACACCCCACACCCAACACCCCACACCCTACACCCCACTTCCCCAATGGCCAATCAAGGTTGGATTTATCGAGATAAAATTAGCAAAAATCAGGCAGGATTAAGCTTATTAGCCTACTATGCGGGCAAATATCCCCATTCTAGTCCAGAAGAATGGCTCGATCGCATTTTATCAGCAGCAATTCTCGTCAACGGTCGTCCCGCTAGTCCCGATACAGTCTTAGAAATCGGGCAGCAATTGAGCTATCAGCGCCCGCCCTGGACAGAACCGGATGTGCCGCTCTTTTTTGAGGTACTCTACGAGGATGCCGAGGTGTTAGTGGTGGCGAAACCTTCGGGATTACCCGTGTTAGCGGGGGGTGGATTTCTCGAACATACTCTTATCCATTTGGTACATCAGCATTATGCGGAGGTCACTCCCTATCCGATTCATCGTCTTGGTCGCGGCACTTCCGGCATAGTCTTAATGGCGAAATCAAAGCCCGCTAGAGCTAAATTGAGTCAACAGATGCGAGAGGGGAAAATTACTAAAATATATCGAGCTTTAGTGGTTCAGGGCGACATACCAGATAATTTTACTATTAATCAAGCGATCGGGAAAATCGCCCATCCCATTTTAGGCTACGTTTACGGTGCGCTCGCAGATGGGTTATCGGCCCGCAGTGATGGTCGAGTCTTAAAAAAACATTCCGATAGTACCCTATTAGAAGTAGAAATTTTTACGGGCAGACCCCATCAAATTCGCATTCATCTGGCCTTTTTTGGCTATCCCTTAATCGGTGATCCCTTGTATGGTCTGGGGGGATTACCGCGACCGGATGCAGTCCCGGGAGATTGTGGTTATTATCTCCATGCCAATCAAATCCTTTTCAATCACCCCAGTACAGGGGAAAGAATCTCTATTTGTTGTCCAGCGCCGCCGGAATTAGTTATCAGTTATCAGTTATCAGTTCACTGAGAAAACTCCCCACACCCGACACCCGACACCTCACACCCCACACCCGACACCCGACACCCGACACCCGACACCCGACACCCGACACCCGACACCCTGCCCCCAGGAAAAACTTTTTCAGCAGACCCTATTTACAACCCCCCCAAGCTTGATCGCCAGAGTCACTAAAAGACCACTTCGGTAATCCCACCCTCAATTGCCCCGAAGCGAGAGCGAGAAACTAAGACAATTCGATACAATATTGTCAACAAGCATTAAGCGATTTAAACTATCGATCGAAGGTAAAAGTCCCGAAGTTATCGAAATCTAGGGGGAGACAAAAACAAGCATGGGTAGAGTAGTAGGCATTGATCTAGGGACAACTAACTCCGTCGTCGCCGTGATGGAAGGCGGAAAGCCAGTGGTCATCGCCAACTCGGAGGGCATGAGAACCACCCCTTCTGTGGTCGGTTTTAATAAAGATGGGGAGTTAGTAGTCGGTCAAATGGCCCGGCGACAAGGGGTACTCAATCCCCAAAACACCTACTATGGAGTCAAACGCTACATAGGTCGTCGCTACTCGGAATTAAACCCCGAATCGAAGCGCGTCCCCTACACCATCCGCCGGGATGAGATGGGCAATATCAAAATTAAATGTCCCCGTCTGCAAAAAGAATTTGCCCCCGAAGAAATTTCCGCCCTAATTTTACGCCGATTAGCCGAAGAAGCCAGCCGTTATCTAGGGGAAGAAGTGACCGGGGCCGTAATCACTGTCCCCGCCTATTTTAATGACTCCCAACGTCAAGCCACCCGGGATGCCGGCCGAATTGCGGGGTTAGAAGTGCTGCGGATTCTCAACGAACCCACCGCCGCTGCCCTAGCCTACGGTCTCGATGAACAGGAAAGCAAGAAAATCCTCGTTTTTGACCTGGGAGGCGGTACTTTTGATGTTTCTATCCTAGAAGTGGGGGACGGCGTTTTCGAGGTGAAAGCCACCAGTGGCGACACCCAATTAGGGGGTAATGATTTCGATAAAAGAATCGTCGATTGGTTAGCCAATCAATTTTTGGAACAGGAAGGCGTGGAGCTGCGCCAAGACCGGCAAGCCCTACAAAGACTCACAGAAGCGGCAGAAAAAGCCAAAATTGAACTGTCTGGGGTCAGCGTCACCGATATTAATCTACCCTTTATTATCGCCACGGAAGACGGACCCAAACACATCGAAACTCGCCTGAGTCGGGCCCAATTTGAGGAATTATGCGGCGATTTAATCAGTCGTCTCCGTCGTCCTCTCAAACGCGCCCTTTCTGATGCCGGTTTGTCCCCCGTCCAACTAGACGAAGTGGTACTGGTGGGCGGCGGCACGCGGATGCCGGTGGTGAAGGATTTAGTGCGGAGTTTTATCGATAGGGAACCCAATCAAAATGTTAACCCTGATGAGGTTGTAGCGGTCGGGGCGGCTATTCAAGCGGGAATTTTGGGCGGCGAGGTCAAAGACGTGCTGCTCCTCGATGTGACCCCTTTATCCTTGGGTTTAGAAACCATCGGCGGTGTGATGAAAAAGTTAATCCCCCGCAATACCACTATTCCCGTCCGCAGAGCTGACCTTTTTTCCACTTCCGAAAATAATCAAACTGTGGTGGAAATCCACGTTTTGCAGGGGGAAAGGGAAATGGCCAGCGATAATAAATCCTTGGGACGTTTTAAATTAACCGGTATCCCCCCCGCACCCCGGGGTATTCCCCAAGTGCAGGTGTCCCTCGATATCGATGCTAACGGTATTCTACAAGTCACCGCTAGGGATAAAATGACCGGACGGGAGCAAAGTGTCACCATTCAAGGCGCTTCTACCCTCAGCGAAGGGGAAATTAACCGCATGATCGGCGATGCTGCCCGATTTGCCGAAGCAGATCGTACCCGTCGCGAAAAGGTCGATAAACGCAATCGCGCCCGCTCTCTGGTGGATCAAGCCCAACGACGCTTAAAAGATGTTACTCTCGATTTTGGTAATGAGTTTACCCGTTCCTATCGTCGTCAAATTGAGTCTTTGAGTACGGAAATTATCGACGCTTTGGAGAAAAATGATGACCGTCGCATTGATCGCGCCCAGGCAGACCTACAGGATGTTATCTATGAATTAAATCGCGAGGTACGGCTACAATACGACGAGGAAGACGAGGGCTTTTTTAGCGCTATTCGCAAGACTTTTACCGGGGATAAGGAAGATGAGCTTCCCTATGAACCGCGTCGCGATCGTTATCGTCAGGATTATCGTCCCACTACACCGGGTTATCAAAGTGATTATCGACCCAATTATTCGGCTAATCAAGATAGTTATCGCCCCCGCAATCAGGACAATTACTACAATGGCCGCGATAGCGATTGGCAAAGTCCCCCCCTTTCGGAGGAAAAAAGTTATAACAATAGTAAAAGTAACCGCAGCAGCGGCAATCGTTCCCGCAATATTCCCCCCCAAAATAACTGGGATGATGACGATGATGATTGGTTTTAATCAGTGATCAGTAAACAGTGATCAGTAAACAGTAAACAGTAATCAGTAAACAGTAATCAGTAAAAAGACAGTGGGAAACTACTATTTAATACTGCTCGCTTAATACATACTGCTCACTTAGAACTCAAATCTGATCACTGATAACCGATAACTGATAACTGATAACTGATAACTGATAACTGATAACTGAATATATGCCACAATTAGTTAATTATTATGATGTTTTAGGAGTATCTCGCACGGCTACCAGTGACGAGATCAAAAAGGCTTTTCGACGACTGGCGCGCCAATATCATCCCGATGTTAATCCGGGGGATAAATCGGCCGAAGAAAAGTTTAAAGATATTAATGAAGCTTACGATGTTCTCTCCGATGAAGAAAAACGGGTTGAGTATAATCGTTCCTTGACGGGTATTAAGCGCCGCGGGATACGTCCAGGGGAAAAAGCGAATAGTAACGGTAATGGAAAAATCCCCCGTACAGAACAGGATTTATGGAAGTTTAGAGATTTTAATAACCTTAATACTAAGCGCGCTAAAATTGCCTCCTCTCCCCGTTTAACTCGTCGAGATGTGGAGGCAAAATTGACTTTACCTTTAGAGAAAGCCTATCAAGGTGGCAGACAAAGAATTCGTCTGGAAGATGGCCGATCGATCGAGGTTGATATGCCGGCAGCCATGATCGATGGGCAGAAAATTCGTCTCAAAGGTCAGGGTATTGAAGGGGGTGATTTATATTTAAAAATAACTATCGCTAGGCATCCTTTTTTTAGGATTCAAGGTTCTGATATTGTCTGTCAAGTACCGATTACTCCCAGCGAGGCAATTGTGGGCGGTTTTGTGGAAATTCCCACCATTGACGGGTTAGTTAAAATGATGATTCCCAAAGGAGTTAAAAGCGGTCAAAGATTACGTTTAGCTAATAAAGGTTATCCCACTTCCCAAGGAGAAAGGGGCGATCAATTAGTGGAAATTATCTTAGTTAATCCTCCCAATCCTAGCCCAGAAGAATTGGAACTTTATCAAAAAATACGAGCGATCGAAACTTTTAACCCTCGTCAAGGTTTATAAAGATTATGCTAGGTGGGTTACGGTCTATTTTTTATTGATCAGAAGTCAGTTATCAGTATTCAGTATTCAGTAGTTAGTATTCAGAAGACAGCTTTTTCTCCCTGCTCCCCCGCAATGGCTCGACTGAGCATCGCCGAACGTCGCACACGAAGTAGTCTCCCCACTGATAACTGATAACTGATAACTGAAAAATACCCTTAATTCCTGTCTTTTTATGATAAATATAATTGATACAATTAAACCTTTTTATCCTCTAGCTTTTAAGGCTATTCGGGGCAATTTAGAGGGAACACAAAAACAATTATTAAATACTCTGCAAAAAATCGATCGCTCGCGACAGGGATTTTGGGGACAATGGTTAATCTCACAATTATCAGAATCCCTTAGTTTTAGCGATTCTCGCCTATCTCAAAGCCTCTGGGGGTTAAATTTCCCCAATCCCGTCGGATTGGCGGCAGGATTCGATAAAGACGGTTTAGGGGCAGGACTTTGGCATAATTTCGGCTTTGGTTTTGCCGAGGTGGGTGCTGTCACCCTAGAAGGGCAACCGGGCAACCCAAAACCGAGATTATTTCGTTTACCGGAAGATTTGGCCGGATTAAACCGTATGGGGGCAAATAACCTCGGTGCGCCGGTTCTAGCGGCAACTCTCCAACAATCTTGGCAACGACAACCCCGACAGATTCCCATCGGTATTAACCTCTGTAAATCGAAAAATACGCCCCTAGAAAAGGCTCCAGAGGACTATTTAGGCAGTTTTCGCTATTTATTCCCCCATGCCGATTATTTTGTCGTTAATGTTAGTTCTCCCAATACTCCCGGTTTGCGTTCCCTGCAAAGTGGGGAACAACTCGATAAAATTCTCGACATTTTACAAACAGAAAATCAAGGCAGAAAACCCCTATTAGTGAAAATTTCTCCTGATTTAGAATGGGAAGATATAAGAACAATTATTGAGTTAGCTTTCTCCTATCAGTTAGCTGGAATTGTCGCTACTAATACCACCACTAAACGCACGGGATTAAAAACCACAATTCTGCCCGAAACTGGTAAACCAATCACTGAAGAAGCAGGGGGAATTAGTGGGCAACCTTTGCGGGAACGTTCCACGGAAGTGATCCGTTTTATCTATCAGCAAACCCAAGGCAATTTACCAATAATTGGAGTGGGAGGCATTTTTTCCCTCGATGATGCTTGGGAAAAAATTACCGCCGGTGCGAGTTTATTACAGATTTATACCGGTTGGTTATATCGAGGACCCTGGCTAGTATTAAATATTTTACAAGGATTAACAGAAAAATTAGAGGCTAATGGGTTGACTAATATTAATCAAGCGGTGGGTTGGCAAGCTAACCAAGAATGAGCCAATTTTCTCTGGTAATTAGCAATAATTTCGGAAAAATTAGCTAAAATATTACCCGTTCCCTTGGGGGATAAGATAAGATAATTAGGATAACTACAATAGGACTAATCTAGAGACTACAACCAGAGACAAATCGATCGCCAAGTATGGAACTTTTTAACCAAACCACAATTGTATGTCAAAAAAATCATTTTTACCCGGTTGTTTAGTCGTCTTAGGACTAACAGCAGTAACCGCAGGAGGTGTCTATCTTTATCTACGAGGACAACTACCTTGGCAAAGATTCACCCCCTTGCAATCGGCAAAAGTTATCCCAGAAACTGCCTTTGCTAGTAGTTTTGTCTCCACGGATGCAAAAGCTTGGTCAGTCTTAGCTAAATATGGTACACCAGAATCGCGAACTGCGGTTAGTCAAGGACTAGAAGAGTTACAAAAAAATATCTTCACCGATAAGATTGATTATCGAAGGGATGTTGAACCTTGGATCGGTAGTATTAGCTTTGCTTTCCTTCCCGCAGCTACCCCCGGACAATCGGAATTATTAACGGTTATCGGCATCAAAGATAAAATTAAAGCGTCAGAATTCCAGAAACAACTAGGACAAAAAGTTAATCGCAAAACTAGCACCAGTGACTACAAAGGTATTACAATTACTGCTATAGATTGGCAGGATAATACCACCATTTATACTGCCGTTACTGGCGATTTTTTGTTGATATCCTACGATAAAAAGGTGTTAGAAGCGGCGATCGATACCTATCAAGGACAGCCATCTTTTAGCAGTAAACCGGAAGTGAGAAAACTGCTTTCCCAATCCCTCAACCTACCCAATACCCTAGCAACAATTTATATCGATGATTATGCCAAAATCTTGGGAGCAGATGCTAATTTATCTCCCCAAAGTCGGCAAGAATTAGCAAAAATTCAGGATATTGTCGCAGGAGTGGGTGTCACCGATACGGGATTACAGTTACAAATGGTGGCTAAACTTGCTCCTGAAACTATTTCTAACCTACCTTCCCCTAGCAGAAATCAAGTTTTAAATTATTTACCCGGAGATACCATCGCACTCTGGAGCGGTAATAATCTTAAACAGGGATGGGAAGAAGCAGAAAAACAGTCCCAAACTAACCCAGAATTACAAGTTTTTCTGCGTCAGATCCGTGAGAATTTTCAGATGGCAACCCTTGACGCGGATAAAGAAGTTTTTAACTGGATGGATCGAGAATTTGCCTTTGGAATTATCCCCAACCAGCAAGCGGTGGGAGGGTTAGGTTTTGGGGGAATGATGATCTGGCAAACCGGCGATCATAAAGCGGCAAAAACTACCCTCGATAAGTTAAATGAATTGGTGAAAACTGTTCCCTTTATCACCATAAAAAACAGTCAAATTTCTGGCCAAGATGTGACTGAATGGAAAGCGGAAGAACAAGCTATTTTAACCTATGCTTGGCCTAATAATGATACCCTAAAAATGACCGTCGGAATTCCCTATCAACCGCAACCGAATCAACCGATTAGCAAAAGTGAGAATTTCCAAGCATCGATCGCAAATTTGCCTAAAAATAATCTCGGTTATTTTTTCATCGATGTGGAGCAAATTATCGCTAAAGCAGGGGGAATTAATAATCTTCCTGCCGGGGAATTAACCCCGGAAGCAAAGGCCTTTTTAGAATCGGTACGCGGGATCGGAATTACTGCCACTATGCCTGATAAAACCACCAGTAAAATTGATGTTTTATTTTCCCTGAAGCAAACTCCCTAAAAAGTAACCGACTAAATAAAGCGATCCACAGAGAATTATCTGACTATCGGCAGATTCTTGGATGGCTTTTTTTAGTCCTAGAAATACATCGGAACAAGTCTCTAGGTGAGATAATTCTGGACAAATTGAGGTCGCTAATTCCGCTAAGGTTTCAGGATTGGCACTGCTATGATCGGGGACGGGAACTAAATATAAACTATCGCCTTTTCTTAACAAAGCTTGGAATATTTCTCGATGATCTTTAGTCGATAAAATTCCCATCACCCAGATAATTTTTGGAGCTTTTAAACTATCTACATACTGCCTTAAACCAATAGCAGCAGCAGGATTATGAGCGCCATCTATTAAAACTTCTCGCTGACACCAATTAACGGTTTGTAAACGTCCTAACCAGCGAGTTTTTGCCATTCCTTCCTGCACGACTTCATCGCTAATTTGCCAACCTTGCTGACGCAAAATATTAACAACAGCGATCGCTATAGCGGAATTAGTTAATTGAAAATCTCCCGCTAAGGATAAAGGATATTCTAACCCTTGATATTTGGCCCGATTATCGGCAATTTTTTCGGCAGCTTCTACCCATACCGTCGGACAATTTAACAGCTTGATTCTCTCCCTAACTACCCCCTGCGCTGATTCCGGTAATTGTCCGATAACTGCGGGACAATTCGCTTTTAATATCCCCGCTTTTTCGCCAGCAATATCGGCAACCGTCGGCCCTAAATTTTGCCAATGTTCCCGACTAATAGAAGTGATGACAGTAACTAAAGGTTGAGCGCAAACATTAGTCGCATCTAATCTTCCTCCTAAACCCACTTCCATCACGGCAATATCCACCTTTTCTCTGGCAAAATACAGCCAAGCAGCGGCAGTAATTACCTCAAATTGAGTAGGACTTTCCTGCTGGGGATCGATAAGCGATTCTATATCTTTAAGCAGGTTTTCTAAAGTCGCGGTTTCAATATTTTCGCCATTAATAGAGATTCTTTCCGTCCAATCAATTAAATGGGGAGAAATATAACGTCCGACTTTGTAACCGGCAGTGCTGAGAATAGAGGATAGATAGGCACAAACCGAACCTTTGCCATTAGTTCCCGTGACATGAATAATCGGAATTTGATCTTGGGGATTGCCTAAAATCTCCAGCAGATTTTTTATTCTTTCTAAACCGAGATTAACCCCAAAACGCTGAAAAGATTGCAGTAAAGAATCGATAGTCATGGTTGGCAAACTATAAATAAAGGAATCCGGGTAGGATTGATGCTCCTACCGGCACGGATAACCCTTTCTGTGGGTGGCAATGTCTAAAGTTTGACTAAAATGCTCGGTTCTTTTTGGATCGGTAAAACATCAAGAGAGTCAATATTAGCGCAGTATTTTAAATCTTCTTGACAGTGGAGACGCAAGAGGCGCTGACCGTGACTACAACTGTGGAACATTCCTAAAAGATCATTTTGCCATTGACGATAAAGAGCGATCGAGGCGATCACCTCATCATTACCGATCGCCATTTGCCCCGATTGTTCTTGTAGCGCATTGGCGATCGCTCCAGCACAGGCCGTATCTTCCAGAGAATAACCACCTTCCCAACCAGAGCCAACAATCCAGACGGTGTCGGGCTGCCTATCCAATAAGTAATTAACGGCAGCTTGCCGATTGATCATAGCCGCAGTGATCACGATTGGGGATTCTTCCACTCTTTGCAGAGCGCGAGTGCCGTTAGTGGTACTGATAAACAGACGACGACCTTTCATTAAATCAGGGGTACAATCGAGGGGAGAATTGCCCAGATCGCAGCCTTCTACTTTCGCGCCACCTCTTTCTCCTGCTCGGAGACGTTTTTCTGGTTGCCAGGTATCACTCACCTGCATCAGGGTTTTCAGATCGCTGAAGGTTTGCACTGCTTCTGCACCGGCATTGAGGGCAGTGGCGATCGTGGTTGTCGCTCTTAAAACATCGATAACGACGGCGCAATCGGGTAGAGTATGGACGGGGGTAAGTTCGGGAGTATGATAAATGAAAACCTGCACGAGTTATACCAAGTAAAAAGTAAAAGGGGAAATAAGCTCAACATACCGCCGCTCGGCTTCGCGCGGGCAGAAGAAAGACAAGGCCGATTTTATCACGATGGATGTCAGCTAGTTAAGCTGTTCGTCATTCAAATTGCTGGTGGAGATCAAGCAAGAGGCAATACCCCCCCGATGTCGGGGGGGCAGGGGGGGTGGGGGGTTGAGGGGCTAATCTCAGAATAAGCGGTTTAAATACGTCTTAGCTTATCAGTTGAAATGCCCACGCGGATCACAAAATTGGTCAATTGTCAATAGGGTTTGGGATGTTCTCACCCCAGATCGATCATCATAACGAAATGTTATAATTAATAATTATTATGCCTGCTAACTTCAAGATTCATGTCTGCTAAAGATCGTTTTCATGGTGCAGTGAGAAAAGGATTAGAAAAAGAGGGTTGGATCATTACGGATGACCCTTTAAGGATTGAAGTGGGTGATGTAGAAATGTATGTCGATTTAGGAGCAGAGCAACTGATAGCCGCAGAAAAAGACAATGAAAAGATAGCCGTTGAAATTAAAAGTTTTATCGGTAAATCCAGTATTTCAGAATTTCATACTGCCATTGGACAATTCTTTAATTATCGGGTTGCTTTAGAAGAAAAAGAACCTAAAAGACAGTTATATTTAGCTGTTCCCTTAGATATTTATTATAGTTTTTTTGAATTGCGATTTATTCAAACTGTCGTTAAACGATTTCAAATTTACCTGATTATTTATGATCCGATTGGGGAGGTAATTGTCGAATGGAAAAATTAGCACAATATCGTCACTATGTCAAGCAAGTCATTACTGAATATTCTCAGATCGGTTCATCTAAAGATCCGATTGAACAACAATTGATTTTTGATACTGTTGGCGATCACTATCAATTGATGTATGTTGGCTGGAAAAATAGACGAAGATATCATGGTTGTGTTTTGCATCTCGATATTAAAAAGGGTAAAATCTGGATACAACATGATGGCACTGAGGTGGGAATTGCCAATGAATTAGTTAATTTAGGTGTTCCTAAAGAAGATATTGTTTTAGCCTTTCATGAACCCCTAGTCAGAGAATATACAGGGTTTGCGGTGGGTTAATCTTAATCCGAGAAAGTTGACAACATTATTGTCATAAGTAGGTAGGCGTTAAAAATTATCAGACACCCCCCTTATCAAGGGGGAGCCCCCGCCTATCGGCACCCCCCTTATCAAGGGGGATCCCCCCGCCTATCGGCACCCCCCTTATCAAGGGGGGCAGGGGGATCGAACCTAAAATCCATTTTAAATTTAATTATAACCAGCTACTTAAAATAGGCTCAACAGGAGAAAATTTTAGAAAGATTATCGAAAACAATTGACAAAAATCCCAGCAATGTCTGTCCGACGGCAATTGTTGAAACCACAGAAGTTAGCACTAACAATTAGTCAAAGCGCCAAATTCGCCTAACCTAATCATAGGTTAAGCGACAAACAAGATCAGCAAGAGATTTCGATTTTTTTACCTTTCTGTATTTTTTTGTTAACAAAACTTAACAATTATCGGCAAAATTTTGCTTGCTTTTGTCGGGAGATTTTGGGATAATATTTTTAAAAGATTTTATTCATAATGGGAATCTGTGCGTCTAAAAAAATTTTGCACAGATTCCCATTATAAAAAAAGCATAGCGCAAGTCGCCGGCAAAGTCAAGTCCTTTCCCATTAATTATGGGTTGGCTGAAAAAGTAAGTGCGATCGCCGGTTAAGATACAAGGTTTTTGAGCCACTATGAAGCTGCTTGGTCAAACAGGCCGCCAAACCCCTTATCTCGTCTATATTTCACATTTATTCAGCCAACCCTACCTAAATCTCTGCTGAAGGTGGAGATCAAAGGCTGTTTTAAACTAATGCTTTACTGCGATCGTTAGAATTATCCCCAAAAATTGCCCCTCGTCGAATCAAATCCTGTTTTTGTTCGGGGGTGATCCCCGTTGCATCGATAAAGATAGCGTTTTCAACTTTCGCCCCACTCAGGTCAGCCTTACTCAGTCTAGCCCCACTCAGGTTAGCCCCACTCAGGTTAGCCCCACTCAGGTTAGCCCCCCACAGAATAGCCCCTCTCAGGTTAGCCTTACTCAGGATAGCACCAATCAGGTTAGCCCCACTCATGAAAGCCCAACTCAGGTTAGCCTTACTCAGGTTAGCCCTTCTCAGGTTAGCCCCGCTCAGTTTAGCCTTACTCAGTTTAGCCCAACTCAGGTTAGCCTTACTCAGGTTAGCCTTATTCAGGTTAGCCCCGCTCAGTTTAGCCCCACTCAGGTCAGCATCAATCAGGTCAGCCCTTCTCAAGAAAGCCCAACTCAGGTCAGCCTCAATCAGGTCAGCCCAACTCAGGAAAGCCCAACTCAGGTTAGCCCTTCTCAGGTTAGCCCCACTCAGGTCAGCCCCACTTAGAATAGCCCCACTCAGAATAGCCCCACTCAAATCAACTTTATATAGAGTTTTCTTATCGATTGTTCCCTCTCGAATTGCCTTAATTAATTCGGCTTTTTCAATAACTTTTGCATCTGTAGTGAACTCTGCTTTTTTGACGATAATTTCGGGTATATCGTCTGATTTAAGTTCATTGAGAAGGGCTTGCAATTCCCCCGATTGATGTAAATCTGCTAGGTGCTTTAAGCCCTCTTCTGAACCTTCTAAAAATAGCCGAATACTGCCTTTAAGTTTCATAATAGGCTTGATCGTGTTGTCTCTGGCAGTTTCTTGAAGAAAGCTGATAATTTTATCAATTTTCTCTGGTGTCAGGTCGTCTATCCCTACCTCCATAACTAATTCAAGAACTTTATTTGATTGCTGAGGTTGCGGTTTATTGTTATGATCAAATATCTGAGAATTATCTCTATACCTTGTCAAAGCAGTAATCAGATTAGTCTTTCCAATCTTTTCACCTGTTTGATCTGACAATATTTTAAATAAACTAGAAGCCGCATTCTTGATTGACTGTTCTTCTGTCCTAATTTCAATTTCTTTTGCTAGATCACGATATGTTTTATTCTCAAAAATACCTTTTAATATTTTTGTCTCCACGTCCGTTAATCGCTTTTTTGTATGCTTTTTTTTCAGATAATTAACCAGCATTTCTAATTCAGTCCATGAAATGGTTTTAGTTTCAGTCATTTTTAGTTCATTCATCATCATTGTTTAAGGGTTGCAGGACTTAAGATTACTTTTCAGTACCTTGTCAGGTTACTTGAGAGTACCTAAAAAAAGTACCATTTTTAGGACTTTTGAGTAACGACAAATAATCAGATTTTTTTTACTCTAGAGATAGTTCACCTCCTAAGTAAAAGGATTGATGATTATGTATAAATATTGGTTAAAGTACAGAGAAGACCTTGTTAGTCTTGCCAAAATTATCAGCACCATGTTTGCGATCGCATCATTTTTAGGCTTCTCTTTTCCAGAGAAATTTCAACCTACTCCCTGCCAACCGACGGCAATTGTTGAAACCACGGAAGTTAGCACTAACAATTAGTCAAAGCGCCAAATTCGCCTAACCTAATCATAAGGTTAAGCGACAATCAAGATCAGCAAGAGACTTCGATTTTTTTACCTTGCTGATCTCTGTATTTTTTTGTTAACAAAACTTAACAATTATCGGCAAAATTTTGCTTGCTTTTATCGGGAGATTTTGGGATAATATTTTTAAAAGATTTTATTCATAATAGAAATCCTTGCGTCTGGAAAAATTTTGCACAGATTCCCATTATAAGAAAAGCATAGCGCAAGTCGCCGGCAAAGTCAAGTCCTTTCCCATTAATTATGGGTTGGCTGAAAAAGTAAGGGCGATCGCCGGTTAAGATACAAGGTTTTTGAGCCACTATGAAGCTGCTTGGTCAAACAGGCTGCCAAACCCCTTATCTCGTCTATATTTCACATTTATTCAGCCAACCCTACCTAAATCTCTGCTGAAGGTGGAGATCAAAGGCTGTTTTAAACTAATACTTTACTGCGATCGTTAGAATTATCCCCAAAAATTGCCCCTCGTCGAATCAAATCCTGTTTTTGTTCGGGGGTGATCCCCGTTGCATCGATAAAGATAGCGTTTTCAACTTTCGCCCCACTCAGGTTAGCCTCACTCAGGTTAGCCTCACTCAGGAAAGCCCCTCTCAGGTCAGCCTCAATCAGGTTAGCCCTCCACAGGTCAGCCCCACTCAGGTTAGCTCCTCTCAGGTTAGCCCCACTCAGGTCAGCCTCACTCAGATTAGCCCCACTCAGGTCAGCCTCACTGAGGTTAGCCCCACTCAGGTTAGCCCCCCACAGGTAAGCCCAACTCAGCTTAGCCGTCCACAGGATAGCGTTACTCAGGTTAGCCCCTCTCAGGTTAGCCTGAATCAGGTTAGCCCCTCTCAGGTTAGCCCAACTCAGATCAGCCTCACTCAGGTTAGCCCCTCTCAGAATAGCCTCACTCAGGTCAGCCTCACTTAGGTCAGCCTCACTCAGGTCAGCCTCACTCAGATTAGCCCCACTCAGGTCAGCCCCCCACAGGTGAGCCCAACTCAGCTTAGCCGTCCACAGGATAGCCTCACTCAGGTCAGCCTCACTCAGAATAGCCTCACTCAGGTTAGCCCCACTCAGGTCAGCCTCACTCAGGTTAGCCCAACTCAGGTCAGCCTCAATCAGGATAGCCCCACTTAAATCAACAAATCGTAGAGTTGTCTCATCGATTGTTCCCTCTCGAATTGCCTTAATTAATTCGGCTTTTTCAATAACTTTTGCATCTGTAGTGAACTCTGCTTTTGTGACGACAATTTCGGGTATATCGTCTGATTTAAGTTCATTGAGAAGGGCTTGCAATTCCCCCGATTGATGTAAATCTGCTAGGCGCTGGAGTCCATCTTCTGAACCTTCTAAAAATAGCCGAATACTGCCTTTAAGTTTCATAATAGGCTTGATCGTGTTGTCTCTGGCGATTTTTTGAATAAGGTTGTTAATCTTATCAATTTTCTCTGGTGTCAGGTCGTCTATCCCTACCTCAATAACTAATTCAAGAACTTTATTTGATTGCTGAGTTTGAGGTTTATTATTATGATCAAATGTCTGAGAATTATCTCTATACCTTGCCAAAGCAGTAATCAGATTGTTACTGTCAATCTTTTCACCCATTTGCTCTGACAAGATTTTCCATAACTTATAAGCCGCATTCTTGATTGACTGTTCTTCTTGCCTAATTTCTTCCGCTAGATCACGATATGTTTTATCATCAAAAATACCTTTTAATATTTTTGTCTCCACGTCCGTTAATCCCTTGTTTGTATGCTCTTTTTTCAGATCATTAACCAGCATTTCTAATTCAGTCCATGAAAGGGTTTTAATTTCAGTCATTTTTAGTTCATTTATCATCATTTTTTAATGGTTGCAGGACTTAAGATTACTTTTCAGTACCTTGTCAGGTTACTTGAGAGTACCTAAAAAAAGTACCATTTTCATGACTTTTGAGTAACGACAAATAATCAGAATTTTTTTAATCTAAAGATAGTTCACCTCCTAAGTAAAAGGATTGATGATTATGTATAAATATTGGTTAAAGTACAGAGAAGACGTTGTTAGTCTTGCCAAAATTATCAGCACCATATTTGCGATCGCATCATTTTTAGGCTTCTCTTTTCCAGAGAAATTTCCACCTACTCCCTGCCAACCGACGGCAATTGTTGAAACCACGGAAGTTAGCACTAACAATTAGTCAAAGCGCAAAATTCGCCTAACCTAATCATAGCTTAGGCGACAAGCAAGATCAGCAAGAGATTTCGATTTTTTTACCTTTCTGTATTTTTTTGTTAAGTACCTAAGCAAAATTAATTACACATCTAAGCCACTACTCCGTCAGACTTCTGGTGTGAGGAAACAGTGAACTGAAAACTCAAATCCGATCCCTAATAGCTCTCTCCCGTCTCCCGTCTCCCGTCTCCCGTCTCGACTAGGAAATTAATTTTGCACGACTACTTAACAAAACTTAACAATTATCGGCAAAATTTTGCTTGCTTTTGTCGGCAGATTTTGCGATAATATTTTTAAAAGATTTTATTCATAATGGAAATCTCTGCGTCTAAAAAATTTTTGGACAGATTTCCATTATAAAAAAAGCATAGCGCAAGTCGCCGGCAAAGTCAAGTCCTTTCCCATTACTTATGGGTGGGAATTTCCAGGAATCAAAAAAGGGGTTTAGTGGGGAGTCAGACCAAATATAGGTTACACTTCAACTTTAAATGAGAAACGCTGTCATTCTTTGTAGGGAATATGACTAGACAAACCGCTAATCTCGGACAAACAGGAATTGCCGTCAGTGCCTTGGGAATCGGGACTTGGGCATGGGGAGATAAACTATTCTGGAACTATGGCAAGGAATACGGAGCTAGTCAGGTAGAGGAGGCCTTTCAAGCGGCAGTAGAGGCAGGAATCACCTTTTTTGACACTGCCGAAGTCTATGGACTGGGGGAATCGGAACGACTCTTAGGAAAATTTACGCAAGAGACTGATATTCCCATCGATATTGCCAGCAAATTTGCCCCCGTACCGTGGCGATTTGGGGCGAATGCGGTTCATAATGCCATTAGCGAGAGCTTAAACCGTCTAAAAACCGATAAAATTACCCTTTACCAAGTACATTGGCCCTTCACCTTCCTAATTAGCCAAGAAACCCTAATGAATGCCCTAGGGGAAGAAGTAAAACGCGGCCGGATTGGTTCCGTGGGTGTAAGTAATTATTCCGCCGAGCAAATGCGTCAAGCAAGCCAGATTTTGGCGAAAAAAGAGGTTCCCTTAGCGGTCAATCAGGTGCAGTATTCGCTTTTGTATCGCAAAATAGAAACTAAGGGAATTTTAGCCACGGCCAAGGAATTAGGTGTCACCATCCTCGCCTACAGCCCCCTCGCTCAAGGACTACTGACGGGTAAATATAGCCCAGAAAGCCAGAATTTGCCCGATGGAGCCAGAAAAGTTGACTCGCGGTTCAAAAAAGAAGGTTTGGAGAAAATAGCCCCAATTTTAAGGGTACTGCAAGAATTGGGCGAAAAATACCAAAAAACCCCCGCACAAGTCGCCCTCAATTGGTTAATCGCCCAAGGGGATGTAATTCCCATTCCGGGGGCCAAAACTGCGGCCCAAGCGAGGGAAAATGCCGGGGCGTTAGGATGGAGTTTAGAAGCGCGAGAGGTGACGCAATTAGAACAGATGAGCCGGCCTTGGCTGTAAAAATCAAAACTTTTGATTTTTGATCACCATTCTGGAAAAAGTCTCTAACTTTTTGGTGATCAAGATTAAAACAGGCTACAATCTTTGCATACTGCTGTACTACTTAAGAAAACTGGGGAGAAAATTAATGGCGACAATGACAAATAATTCCGATCGAGATAAAGCCTTAGGCTTAGTCTTAACTCAAATCGAGCGCAACTTTGGCAAAGGTTCGATTATGCGTTTGGGAGACGCCACCCGGATGCGGGTAGAAACCGTGCCTAGTGGTGCTTTAACCCTAGATATGGCGTTGGGTGGCGGTTTACCGAAAGGCCGCATCGTCGAAATTTACGGGCCGGAAAGTTCTGGAAAAACCACCTTAGCCCTCCATGCGATCGCAGAAGTGCAGAAAGCTGGGGGAGTGGCGGCCTTTGTCGATGCGGAACACGCTTTAGATCCCACCTATTCGGATGTTTTAGGGGTAGATATCAATAATTTACTGGTGGCACAACCGGACACGGGGGAGGCAGCCTTAGAAATAGTTGACCAGTTAGTGCGTTCTTCGGCCGTGGATATCGTCGTCATCGACTCGGTGGCCGCTTTAGTGCCGCGGGCGGAAATTGAGGGGGAAATGGGGGATAATCAGGTGGGTTTGCAGGCCCGTTTGATGAGTAAAGCCCTGCGAAAAATTGCCGGTAATATTGGTAAATCCGGTTGTGTGGTGATTTTCCTCAACCAACTGCGGCAAAAAATCGGTGTCACCTACGGTAATCCTGAAGTGACCACCGGAGGAACGGCCTTAAAATTTTATGCCTCGGTGCGTTTAGATATCCGTCGCATTCAAACTTTGAAAAAAGGCACGGAAGGGGAATACGGAATTCGGGCTAAAGTTAAGGTGGCTAAAAATAAAGTCGCGCCTCCTTTCCGGATTGCTGAATTTGATATTATCTTCGGTAAAGGCATTTCCCAGGTGGGTTGTATGCTCGATATCGCCGAACAAACTAACGTAGTTACTCGTAAAGGGGCATGGTATAGCTATAATGGCGAAAATATTGCCCAGGGTCGCGATAATGCCGTTAAATATCTCGAAGAAAAGCCAGAAGTAGCGGCGGAAATTGAGAAGTTATTGCGGGATAAATTAGACATGGGTTCGGTTCCTTTCCCCACGGAACCGGCCGATGAGGACGAGGAGGACGATCTGGAACCAGAAATCTAAAAGAAGAGGGTTTGAGGTCTTGGTTATCCCCCAGTTTCGGGGGATTTTTTTGTTTCAGAATCGATAGATTTAGCGGCTTCTAACCATGATTGTAACCCTTTTTTAGTCGGTGTTCCTTTAGTAGTAAAAGTCCATAGATCTCGTTTATGTTGGGGTCCGTAGCTGATATGAATTGGGCGATTAATTCCGTAAAAATAGAGAGAATCAAAGGGTAATTTTTGGGTTAAAATCCAATCTATCAGGCGATCGCTCGTTAAATCGATAATCCGAAAATCACAGGCTGCCCCCAATCGCTGACAATAATATTGACCTTTTTGATTAATTTCGTGGGCGCAATGTTGATCACGACTGGGATCGATTCTACCGTTTTTTAAGCCGGTGATTGGGTCTTTTTTTTGGAGAAATTTTCTCAGATCATTGGAACAAAATCCGTAGGTTAATTGGAATTTTTCTCGACCAAAATTATCAATAATTGGATCGATAATAAAGTGAGCGAGATTTTGCCAAGCGGTTATCGTTGCAGGATTTTTTGGATAGGGGTCGATTTGTGCTGCGTACTTTTGATAGGTTTGGGAACAGGTACAGAATTCTTCTAGGGTTAAATATTTACCAATTAACATAATCAGTTATCAGTTTTTAGCTATATCCTATCACCCGATTTAGCTATTTTGCCAAAGCTGCTTTTTTGCGACCATAATAAACAGCGATAAAAGCGCTGACATACATCCATAAACTATAGACAATTGCTGGAATGGTTAGATCGGGATTCTTTAATAAACCGGCAGTGATAGCAATAGCTAAAGTGCCGCTTTGAATACCCACTTCAATGGCGATACAAATTCTTTGGGGAATAGTTAATTGAAATAAACGACCACTGAAAAAACCAATTAGGGAAGCAATCGTATTTAAAATGATCACTGCGAGGCCAGTTTGAGCGATAAATAAAGGTAAACGTTGCCATTCTCTCAGGATTAATAAGAAGATAATAACCGCTAGAAAAATCACGGCCAAACGATTAGTTATCGGTTCCAGACTTTTGGCCAGTAAAGGGAAGTAATGGCGGATAGTCATACCCATAACCAGGGGTAAAACTATAATCAAAAATATCTGCGCCATAGTGGAACCAATGGGTAGGGAGATGGCGGCACTTTCCCCCATAAAATGCTGGAGAGTGAAACTAGCTAAAAAAGGTATTGTGAAAATGGTGATGATGCTGCTAAAAGCAGTTAAAGTAACAGAAAGGGCTACATCTCCCTTAGCTAAATAGGTTAAAACATTGGAGGAGGGACCGCCGGGGCAAATGGCGACAATCATTAAACCGACGGCAATTTCTGGCCGGAGAGGCAAAAGAGAAGCAATAATAAAACCGATGATCGGTAGAATAATAATTTGATTGACTAAACCGATCAGGACTGCCTTGGGATAACGGGTGATACGCTGAAAATCGGCGAGAATTAATCCCAATCCCATGCCTAACATTAAAACGCCTAGGCCAACGGGTAAGAGGATATTAGTAAAAAAGTCGGCTTGCATGGGATAAAAGCGGAGAAGACGAGCTTATTTTCCCATAAATTGACTAATTTATTCTTGTCCCTAGTTAGGGTTTGCTGACTAAAAAACCCCCGGTGTGCAGGGGAGGTTAAATTGTAGGAGAAATCCAAACCTTGGCGATTTTAGTCCAGTTTCCCTTCCCGCTCTGGGATGATATCCCCGTCCTATTTCAGTTGCTTGGTGGCAACCATGGGATCACAGCTAGGGAACTGCCGATGCGACTGCCACTTTTGACATCAGCAATGCCTAGGAAATGTTGCCGCAGGATTTCCATCAAGAATAACGAGGGCAAATTTTCCTTCTAAATCCCACAATCCTTGAATTCCCTACCGTTGACAAATTGCTGGGGCGATCGAGGTGGTAGATTTTTGGTGAACGATAGGTGAGTTTTTGCAGAGTTTTCCCTTCTCGATCGAGGGGCAGTTTTCTGTCATCTAAGTTGTGTGTAAACATAGCAACCCTCCAGATATCTACAGTTCTATTGTACCTTTATTCTTGGTTCGAGTGCGGGAGAATGTAATAATGTGTATTGTTCGTCAGAGAAGACTCAACCGTTGTTTGTTTTAAAGGTAGTCGCAAGTGTAAGCGGATTAATTTTTCTGAGCTTGTTGACCGATTCCCTCAGCACGATTACCGGTTTACTCTTTGCTTCTTTGTGCGATCAAGTTCGAGGATTTTTCTGGGGGAAAGTAATTGATAAACTAGCTAATTTTCTTGATATTAGTCTCTTTAAAAATCACAATTTATTAAACTTAATTAAGTAGTTAGGTGTTAAAAACTGTCAGATCCCCCCGCCTATCGGCACCCCCCTTATCAAGGGGGGCAGGGGGGATCGAACCTAAAATCTATCTTCAATTTAATTATAACCAGCTACTTAAGTCCACAAAAAAGGTTAAATTCTCCAGAAGAATTATCCTTAAGCTGTACTGAATTTAAACTGCGTAGGGGAAATTTTAGTACAAATGCTCGAACTTCCTCTCCCTGCTCCCAACTCCCTTGCAGTCTTAACGAGTAATTTAGACAGTCAACAGCTTACCTCAGTGGGTTGGTGGCAAACATTCAGGTTTGTGACAGCCGATCGAACCAAGCGATCACAGCGAGGGAACTGCTGATGCGACTGCCACTTTTGACATCACCAATGCCTAGGGAATGTTGCCGCAGGACTTCAATTAATCGGGTTTTATCGAAGATGCCCAAGTCTTCGATCGCCGATTCCTCTACCATTGTTTCTAACTGGGTTAAGCGTCGAGATAATCCTTGCCAATAGACTGCGTTAAAGTTCGCTTTAAAACGTCTTGTGCGAATTGCTTCCGGGAGAATTCCTTGCAGGGCCGATTGGAGTAGCGGTTTAACCATCCCCGGTACTTCTCGGAATTGCCTAGGTAGTCCCAGACAGTAGCAAATGACCCGGGGATCGAGGAAGGGTTGACTAATCCTCATCCCAGCAGGATTAGCAAGATACCAATTTGCCCAATTGCCGATCGCGGTTTGCAGTCCTAAACGGTTAAAGGATAGTTCGACGGGATAGCGGTAGATTTGACCCAGAGTTGCCAGTGTTTTCGGATACACTTGGTATTCTTGGGCAAAATCGGCTTTTATCCAGGGTGGAATCGCAAATTCTGACAGTTTCGGCCAGGTTCCGTAACCTCGTCGCCAGAAAGTAGCAATACCTGGTTTGAGGAAGGCAGGTGACAGGGGAAAAATCGCTAATTCCGCCAAAATTGACCAGAGACTTTCATTTTTGGTCTTTGCCCACCAACGGGCAAGCTGTAGGGTTTCTTGCCATTGTCCTTGATGTAATAGATCCGCAAGATGGTAGCGATTGCTTTCCAAGACTAATTCTGCCCCACCACCACTGAGAATGGTGTTTACTCCCAATTCGGCCGCTCGATCGACTAGGATTTTTTCCATGGCTAGATGAAATAAACCGGGATAGGGTTCATCGTGGGGGGGAATGCGATCGGAGAACCAATCGAAATCTAAAAGCTGATCACCATCGAGAAAATACGGCTCGATCGCTGCTTTTTGCTGGAGAATAAGGTTAATATAGTCGGTTTCTTTGACTAAACTGGGCATTTGATAGACCAGAGACAGGGTAAGAAGCTTTCTCTCCCCGATCGAGTCCCTGGCCAAACAGACGATCGAGGAACTGTCCATTCCCCCCGATAGGTGCGATGCCACTTTTCCCTCCCGGCAGCGTTCCCTAATCGAGTGCTGGAAAATCTGGCGAAACTGCTGGGCTGCCGCTGCTAGGGTGAGATCACTAATCGGTGCAATTTTTTCTTCCCAGTTCCAAGTCCAGTGTTTTTGTACTAAATTAGGCGGGTAAAATTCCCCGCAGCTGCCGGGGGATAGACGCTGGATTCCCTCAAAAGCGGTCTCTTCCCTGGGCAGTTCCACGAAAGCGAAGGGAAACATGAGAAAAGAAGCGAGAAAGTCTCGGTTAATCTTTGCCTTTTTTTGTCTGGCTAGGTGTTGTAAATCGCTGCTAATTCTAATGGTATGCTTGTCAAAAGTCCAGTATAAGGGATAACTGCCGATCGGGTCGCGCAGGGCGATCAAAGAGGATTTTTGACGATCAAAAATAACGAGGGCAAATTCTCCTTCTAAATCTTGCAGTCCTTTAATTCCTTTCTGTTGATAAATTGCCAGGGCGATCGAGGCTTCAGGATTAGTTTTTTCTCTAAAAGCTTCTGGGTAAATGGTTTTTAATTCATCTTGGTAATAGATTTTACCGATGAAGATAACTAGGTTTTTAGTTAGCTCATCTCTGGCATAGGTAATCAGATTACTGGTTAAATTAGAGATATTAAGCTCTGGGGTACTGGCTGGGGATAAACTAATTTCAAATGATCTGCTCATTTTTTTTTGACTAAGAATAGCTAATTACGGGAGTAAACTGTTCACAATGGGCTAGTTCATCTGTTAGGGTTAATTGCTGGCATTCTACCCAAGCGTGAATTTGGAAAGGATAATTATTAATACCAACCATCAAGGTAGCGGGACAACCATAAAAAGTACGCAGCAGATGATAGGCAACGAGGGCGCGTTCTTTACAAACTATCGGTAAAAATAGTTTTCCCGATGCAGTTTCTCGCAGCAAGCGATCGAGATTTTCGATAGTTTCTTTGTCGATCTCTTTCTGGTGAGACTTGTGCCATTTTTGCCAAATAGCGATGCTGCGACTCCATCCCAAAACTCGCAAGCTAATCCAACTGAGAGTTAATAAGATTTCGACGGTGTAGGCATTAGGATCGGGTTGAGGATTGAGTAATTTTCGCCCGATCAAACCGAGTTTTTTAAAAATTGCGATCAAGATAGTTGGCCAAAGATTCCCCTCAGTGAATTTGTTCGGGGGAGGAGATGTAACTAAGATTTTTTTCTCGATTAACGAATTTAACAATTCGCTTAAATCCCCGCAGATTTTTGCTTCTGGAACCTCGTAGAGTTGGCTAATCTCGGTGATAGTTTCCTGATAACTTTTTTCGAGGATTAGATCGACCATTCTAGAGCCGATCTCATCTAATCCATAAAACTGTCCCCGGCGAAAGTCAAGAATATTGATGACGTTCTCATGCTTAAATAGATACACATCTCGGTTTAGGTAATAACTTCCTTTGTTATGCTCGCTTGGGCGGAGTGGTGGTGTATAAGTTTCTCTAGTTTTCATCAGTTACTGCACCATCTATTGTTTAATTTTGTAAAAGCAAGAGCCAATTAGTTATGACTTTATTTTATACTGGACATTGTACGGGTCAGGCAGTCAGGGTTTATCTTTATCCTTTCGTGATTATATCATATTTTGTTGGTTCTGAATATTGTCAGAAGAGTAATATCTGTTGTTGAGTGTTTTTGTTTCTTGTCAGAGACAGGAAGGGGGTAAGTGATGGTTAACAAAAAATTGGAAGATACTCCTCAAATGCCATTAGATGAACGCGAGCAACATCGGAAACGTCAAGAACTGATTACCCCCTTTAGACCATCGCAAAGGTGGAGACTGTTTCTATGGCAAATCTGGAGATGGACTGGGTTTGGAGAAAAAAAACTTTGGGATTTGTTGCAACTTGTAATTATTCCCCTTGTTTTGTGGGGTTTAAGCTCTTGGTTCAATCAACAAGCAACCATTAGAGAACAAACGGCGGCAAAGGAAGCCGACCAACAAAAGGCACTTGCCAGCTATATAGAAAATCTTCCCGATCTCCTGCAAAAGAAGGATATCGACATGAAGTTGCGTCAAAGCCTAGTACAAGCAAAAACCAATGTCACATTAGGCTTACTAAAAGGAGATCCTCACCGTCAAGGGGTTTTATTCGGTTTCCTGAGAGAATCAAGCTTACTAGGAACTCCTAGCGACACAGGAAGCCCAAGAACTATAAACCCGATCTTACAAGGAATCAGATTAAACGAGATGGATCTCCAGTCCGCTCCGTTACACGATGCAAACTTAACCAGAGCCGATTTGTCTAAGTCCAATCTCGCTTTCGCCAGCTTAAATAGAACCAATCTTTCTAGTGCTAATTTGAGTCGTAGCCGGCTCACTCGAGCAAATTTGGTAAACGCCAATCTAAGAGGAGCTTGGCTAATAGAGGCAGATTTAAGAGGTGCTGATTTAAGGGGTGCTAATTTAATCAACGTCAAGCTCGATCGTTCTATAATTAACCAGGAAACCAAGTTCGAAGATGCTTTCTACAAGGGGGAAGAAGATATAAAGTCATATAAGGTCTGTATTACAGATAATCAGGAGGATAGTATTGACCATGATAAGGTCTGTACTGGAAATAATCTCGTTTCTTTGAAGGAATTCTGGGAAAAACAAGGTGTGATTCTTGTACAACCTGAACTTACAAAAGAACAACTACCCACGCCTGAATTTTTCCGAAGTGTCGATCTGAGTGGAGTTAATTTGACACGTTCAAGACTTAGTGAGGTTGATTTTAGTGGTGCTAATCTTAGTGAAGCAAACTTTACAAATGCGACTCTAACAAAAGTTAAATTTGTCAAGGCTAACCTCATGGGGGCTGACCTCACGGGGGCTAACCTCACGGGGGCTAACCTCACGGGAGCTAACCTCACGGGAGCCAAAGGAATTGGAAATCAAGATGAAAAACTCAAGCAGGCCACTCTCTGCAACACAACCTTAGCCAATGGAAAAATGTATAAGTGTTTTGTCAAAAAACAGTAAGTATATCAATCACTACCTGACTTTATGGGTGGGTTATGGGTAGAAATGTAGTCATTTCAATTAAGATTGAGGATATGAATGCTGGATGGAATAAGGGTTTCATTAGTCCAGAGTGCATCGGACTTGCTTGAAGTGACTATACCTCTCTTTTGTCAAAGTGGGATAAGACCTTGATTTCTCGTTGGCTAAAACGGCGTAATACCAATTTTCAATAGTCGTGACTAACATCTGATACCAAATCCGTTGAGTGTAGGCTACATATCAGGACAGGCACTCATGCAAGAGGCAAGAGGCAAAAGGGGGAATAAATAATCAGTCTTTAACAACCAGATTTAGTATGAAAGCGCAATTCCGCTCTGAGAGAGGAATTGCGCTTTGGAATGATCAACTAAGTCTGTCATTAATTTTGAAAAATGATATAATCTCGTGGAAATTTCCTAAACTGACAAAAGAGAGACACCTGTAGACACCTCCAGAAATGACACTGAAACCCCGATATGTCAAAAGAGGATTCCCGATCCCAGAGGAGTCTAATGGCAAAGATTTGCCCCCTAACCATTCGCTCTGGCATTGTAAAAGAACACTCTATCCGGCCCGTCGAACCGATTGCCATAGTTATCCGCCTGAATCTGTTCTAAAGAACCGAGGGAGTAAATACTTGGTTGACGATAGGTGAGTTTTTGTGGTGTTTTCCCTTCTCGATCGAGGGACAGTTTTTTGTCATCTAAGTTGTGTGTGGACATAGCAACCCTCCAGATCTCTACAGTTCTATTGTACCTTTATCCCCAGTTCGAGTGCCGGGGACTGTAATAATGTGTATCATTCGTCAGAGAAGACTTAACCGTTGTTTGTTTTAAATGCAACCCTTATCCTACAGTCTCTATCGCTCGCTGGGACGTAGTATCAGTATGGTAATCCAAGCCGCACCATCTGAGTTACGAATCCTGACTTTACTGACTTTAATTAGCGGAACTACCCCGGCAATTGTTTTATTTCTGAATAAGGTAATTATCGATCAAGTCTCCCTCCTCTTAACTAAATCTCATCTCGAAGTTCCGGGTGATCTTCTCTGGCACAACCCCATTTTAGTCGCCAGTGTGAGCGGATTAATTTTCCTTAGCTTGTTGACCGATGCCCTCACCACGATCACCAGTTTACTCTTTGCTTCTTTGCGCGATCGAGTGCGAGGATTTGTCGGGGGTAAAGTAATTGATAAAGTCGCTAATTTTCCCGATATTACTCTCTTTGATAATCCCGATTTATTGAACTTAATTAAGTTAACGGAAAAAGGGATCAATCGTTTAGAAGAATTATCCTTTATCCTGATTACCACTCTCAACGGTTTTTTTATCTTTGTTCCTGCCGTTTTACTATCTACTTCGATCGCTCGGTGGATTCCTCTAATTTTATTTACTTCTGCCGCTCCTTCCGTTTATTTTGATTTAAAATATCGCAAACAAAGCTGGCGCACTGAAGAAACCCAGGCGGGTATCGCTCGTCAGATGGATTTATATAAAAACGTTTTGACCGGTGAATTATACGCCAAAGAAATTCGACTATTTTCTTTACAAACACTTTTATTATCTCGCTGGCAAGAACTTTTAAGTAAATTACTCAAATCCATGGCAAAAGTCCGTCAAAGAGGAACCAGTGTGATTGTCTTCTGGTCAATTTTGAGCGGTGTTGGTACTGCCCTACCATATCTTTATATTGTTTTGGGAACTTTGCAAAAAAAATATACATTAGGAGACCTAGCACTCTACGCCGGTTTAATTTTGCAAGTACGTCAGAGTTTATTTTTGCTGATTAATAATGGTTCGGACTTTTACGACGTGGTTTTAGGGACAACTCCCATTTTTCAGTTATTAGATTTAAAATCCAATCTGCAGCAATTAACTCCTCCTTGGCAAGAACAAGAAAACTTAACGGGGATCGAGATGCAAAATTTATCCTTCTCCTATCCCGACAGTGAAGAATTAATCCTCGATGATCTTAACCTGACGATTCAACCTAGGGAAATTATCGCTTTAGTCGGGGAAAATGGGGCGGGAAAGACCACTTTAATCAATCTTCTCTGTCGATTTTACGATCCCTCAGCCGGGCAAATTCTCTGGAATGGAAAAGATTTACGGGCATTTGATTTAAAGGAATTACGCGCCAAAATCGCCGTAGTTATGCAAGATTATGCCCGATTTCCCGCTACAATTCGCGAGAATATTGGCTTTGGTTACTCACCCTTATTAAGAAACTATCCAGCGATACAAGCAGCCCTAAAAAGAGTGAAGATGATCGACCTTATTGAGGAAAATTTTCAAGGATTAGAAACACCCCTAGGTAGAGAATTAGAAGGAGGAATAGAATTATCGGGGGGACAATGGCAAAGAATAGCGATCGCTAGGGCTTTATTACGATTACCAACGGCAGAATTACTCATTTTTGACGAACCGACTGCCTCCCTTGATGCTAATGCAGAATACGAAATCTATCAAATGTTTCGCACTCTAGCCACCGATAAAATGACCATAGTAATTAGTCATCGATTAGCTCTTTGTAAACTGGCAGATCGCATTGTTGTTCTCGAAAAGGGTAAAATTAGCGAAGTAGGAACCCACACAGAACTGATGAGCAAACGAGGACAATATCACCTTATGTTTACTCGTCAAGCTAATAGTTATCAATAACCTGAGTTGCCGATTTTGCCGACTAAAAAACCCCGGTGTGCAGGGGAGGTTAAATTGTGGGAGAAATCCAATGATGAGGATTTTTGTCTGGTTTCCCTCTCTCGCTCTGGAGTGAGAGAATAGTCATACTTAGTTTTTTTGTCCCGATCGAGGGTACTTTCTGAGATAGATCATTGTGATCTAGGGATAAAAAACCGTAATTTTGCCCGATATAACCTTTTATTTGCCCCTATGACTGTCAAAATCGCTCTTAACCCCAATCAGATTCAAAATCTCGATCTCTCATCCTTAGAGAATATTATTCAAGATTATCAGTCCCGATCAGCGATCGCCAAACTGGAACAAGCTCTACAATTAGAGATAGATTATCCTCGTGCTGAGGGTGATATGCGGGAATTATCGGAGATACCGGAAGTCAGGCTGTGGTTTTTGCGTTTAGATGCGGTTTATCCCTGGCTAATCTTTATTCTTGACCCAAAACAGGGAGAAATCGCCCGCTATGCTGCTATGTTGGTCCCGCATCAATTCCATCGCGGGGAAGGAATTCAATATAACCCCGAAGCTTTAGAGATTTTTGTGATGCAAAAACTCTTTATTTTGTCTGATTGGCTGAAAAGTCAGCAAATTCCTGCTTTATCTCGCTTAAAATTTTTCGCTCAACAGTTTGGTTACGATATCGACGAGGAATTTCTCTCTCGTCTCTAAAAGCTTCCTGCGCTGACTAGATAAGGTATTTTTAATATATGGCAAGCTACTGTCTCGCCCAATTTAGCGCCACCAATACCCCTATCAGAGAATCATGGATACAAAATCCTTTAAACGCACCCTACAGCAGTCGGATAACTATAACCGCAAGGGATTCGGTCACAAAGAGGAAGTAATGGATGCGATGACCAATGAGTATCAAAGCGACCTGATCCAAAAAATTCGCGAAAATAATTATCGTTTACAACGGGGTGACGTGACGATCTATCTCGCTCAAGCTTTTGGTTTTTGTTGGGGGGTAGAACGCGCTGTTGCTATGGCCTACGAAACTCGTCAACATTTTCCCCAGGAACGTATCTGGATTACTAACGAAATTATTCACAATCCCTCGGTTAATCAGCGTCTGCGCTCCATGGCCGTGGGTTTTATTCCGGTCGAAAATGGCCAAAAAGACTTTACTGTGGTGGAATCGGGGGATGTGGTGATTTTACCTGCTTTTGGGGCCAGTGTCTCGGAAATGCAAATACTTAACGATAAGGGTTGCATGATTGTGGATACAACTTGTCCCTGGGTTTCTAAGGTGTGGAATTCCGTGGAAAAACACAAAAAAAGCGACCACACTTCGATTATTCACGGGAAATATAATCACGAAGAAACGATCGCCACTAGCTCTTTTGCTGGCACTTATCTAATCGTTTTAAATTTGGCTCAAGCTAATTATGTCGCTAATTATATTCTCCACGGTGGCGATAAAAACGAGTTTTTAGAGAAGTTTAAAAATGCTCATTCCCAGGGTTTCGATCCCGATCGCGATCTAGATTATATTGGTATTGCCAATCAAACCACGATGCTGAAAAGTGAAACGGAGGCAATTGGCAAACTCTTCGAGCATACTATGTTGAGAAAGTACGGACCGATCGATTTTAAAGATCATTTCATGAGTTTTAATACCATCTGTGATGCCACTCAAGAGCGTCAAGATGCCATGTTTGAACTGGTGAAAGAACCGCTTTCTTTAATGGTGGTAATTGGCGGTTATAATTCCTCTAATACCACTCACCTACAGGAAATAGCGATCGAGCGTGCCATTCCCTCCTATCATATCGATAGTGCCGAGCGCATTCTCCCCGGTAATCGCATCGAACATAAACCTTTAGGTGGCGATTTAATCATCACCGATAACTGGTTAAATGAGGGAAAAATTATCGTCGGAGTGACTTCTGGTGCTTCCACTCCCGATAAGGTGGTAGAAGAGGTAATCGAGAAAATTTTTGCGCTCAAATCTTCTTTAGTCCCCAGTTAATTAGCCTAGGTGTGTTAGCTTTTGGCAATGGCTGCATCTCATATCGCAAATAGGAGATGCAGCCGATATTTTTCTCAGTGGGATTGCTCAGAAACTAACGACCGCAATCTTGACATTGACGTTAGAACCGTTCGACTCTTCTCGTTTCTGTCTGGAAGGAAGAGCCAATATTTTCCTAAAAACGGCGGGTTTTATCGATTCCGTAGAGGATTCCCGTCACCACGGAGGACAGAATTAATAACAAAATTAATCCCCCGGGTAAAAAAGATAATATTCCCATGCCGCGCAATATATAAACTAACACGGTCACTAATAGGAAACCGAGAAAAAGAGACTTTAAATAGCTAGAATTTGAGCGCATTTACTTAGATTAACACTTCCTCTTGAGTTAAGTTTAACTTTTCGGCAATCATTGCCAGGATTTTTTCTTCCCTTTTTCCGTTACTGATAGATTCCATTGACATACTCCCACCGTCAAGCTACGCTGTGACGGGGGATTCTTTCCACATTGCTGTTAGAAATTCCTTGTTCAACGAGACAACTTAGATTCTCAATGTCTCCACTGAAAATCCAGAGGCCGGACTCTCCCAAGGCGTTTGGGTCGGTTTCTGTTTGCCCAACAGTACCGTTGAGATGATTTCCCAAATATTGTAACCCTTTTTTAAGAATATTTATTGCTGCATTATGATCCCTATCTAAGACTGTTTGACAATTAGGGCATTGATGAGTTCTAGTGCTTAATGATTTCTGAACTCTCGTACCGCAAACTGAACAATCTTGGCTAGTAAAATGGGGAGGAACAGCAACACAGACAATCCGATAAATCTTGGCAAAATAATTCAACCATTCGGTGAATTGATACCAAGAAGCATCAGAAATAGACTTGGCAAGCTTACGGTTTTTGACTAAGTTTCTTACCTTTAAAGCTTCATAAACTACCAGATCATTAGACTGGACTAACGCCAAAGCGTCTTTAATTGCTTTGTCTTTACGTTGTCTTGATACTTTAAGATGAAGCCTAGCTACTTTTATCCGTTGCTTGTGATAGTTTTTAGACTGTTTGTTTCCTTGACAAAATCGTTTTGATAATCTCCTTTGTGCTTTTTTCAGTCGTTTTTCTGACTTTCTTAAATAACGTGGATTCTCTACAGTATTACCTTGGGCATTGGTATAAAATTCCTTTAACCCTAAGTCAATTCCTGTTATTTGTCCCGTCGGTTTATGGTATTCTTGCCGTTCTACGTCAATCAGAAACTGGCAATAATAACCGTCAGCACGTCTAACAACTCTTACCCGTTTAATCTGTTGCTCTGAATAATAAACTAACGTCTTTTGACTACACCATAAATCAAATTCTCCTGCTTTAAAGCCATCAGTAAATCTAATTTTACGTCGATCATCAGATAGTTTGTATCCTGTTAGTTTATATTCAACCGAACGGCTATGCTTTTTGAACCGAGGAAACCCCTTTTTTCCCGGTATCTTGGCATGACAATTCTGGTAAAACCGATTAATTGATTGCCAGGCTCTATCAGCAGCCGATTGACGAGCTTGAGAGTTTAATTTATTAACCCAAGGTGTCTCTTTATTGTTAGCTAGTACCGCACAAAGCTTTTGGAGATCATTGCGGGTTGTTCCTTTATTTTCTATCCAATGACGAACACAAGAGTTACGCACAAACTGAGAAGTTCTAATAGCTTCATCGAGCCGGTGATATTGCTCTGGTGTTCCGTTTTTTAGCTTTGCTTCTACGACTAGCATCTAACAATTCTCGACCATTGGATAGTTTAATTATAACACAGTTTACCCATAGATGGTAGTATTAAATCGATGCTCCGTTGCTGACCTTTCGACTTCGCTCAGGGTCATTGATATTCTGGTCTGATTTTATCCACCGCAAAGGTGAGTATCTTGTCGAAAAATTTAGCGGGGGCATTCATCCGACATTTTAGGTAACAATAGACCAGAGAATAAGCATAACATACCCCAGAGATAATAGGGATAATTATGGTGGTGTTCTAGCAGTGCTGACAAGGTATCTAAGGGACTTTTGGCAATAATTTTCTGAGTTTGATGTATATTCACAAAACTCTCAAATCGGGTTTTAAAATCACTAGCTGACTGCACATCCCGAAAATTCTCGATGTAGAGATGGTTATTTCTTCCGACCAATAAAACCGTGTTATTAACAGTTTTTTCCTGCTCAACACTGATAAAAACTTCCTGATAGACAGCCGTAGCTTTAATGTGAGTTAAAGAAAAATTTTCCCGACTAGAAACAGGAAAATTATACTCTTGGACATATTGACAATCTATTCTTTTTGTGCCTAACCTCATGCAGTTGAGATAAGCGCGCTGGAAAGAAACCAAATATGCTAAAAACAGCAAAGGAAACCCAGCCAGAAAAAACGCCAGAAAAGGACGATATTTAGGAGCTTTATTCTCTAATAAGAGTGTAGTCAGCGTTTTTTGCTTAACTCGCATGGGAAACCCTAGAGGTACTTTGTTCTAATTGTACTACAGATTTTTTCGGCATCCTTCTCAGGATCGATTTATTTAATCTGCTGACGGGGAAAATTGTAATGATTATTCACGAAAATCTGACATCAGTCTCTAGACTGGCTCTACCTTGGCCTTTTTTGTCTGGGTTTGGCACGGTAAAACCCTGTTTATCGAGTTTTTGTCAAGCTTTGGCGTTTTTTGTTTATTGTTTTTATTTAAAGTAAATATATACATAAAACTGTTTTTATAAGTTTTTATGACTTTAAAAAACTTTATAAGCTTTAAAAGATTATTTATCTAATTTTTAAGCGTTCAATCTCACTCTAGCTATAGCAGATAAAAATTGAGCCTCTTTCCAAGGGGTGGGGAGATGGTCAATAATTGGGATCAAAGCACTGATAAACAAACTCACCATTCAAGCGCACATTTAGGAGAACTTCCATGCCTTTAACACTCGCAGTCTACGGAAAAGGTGGCATCGGTAAATCGACAACAAGCTGTAATATTTCGGCCGCTTTAGCCAAAAGAGGCAAAAAAGTCCTACAAATAGGCTGTGACCCCAAGCATGATAGCACCTTCACCCTGACAGGCTTTCTGATTCCCACAATCATCGATACCCTGCAAGAAAAAGATTTTCACTACGAAGACATCTGGCCCGAAGACGTTATCTATGACGGTTACGGTGGTGTCAAATGCGTGGAAGCGGGGGGGCCTCCGGCCGGTGCCGGTTGTGGCGGTTACGTCGTCGGGGAAACGGTGAAATTATTAAAAGAATTGAACGCTTTTGATGAATTTGACGTGATTTTGTTCGATGTTTTGGGGGATGTGGTTTGTGGAGGATTTGCCGCACCCTTAAATTACGCCGATTACTGCATAATTGTCACAGATAACGGCTTTGATGCTCTTTTTGCCGCCAATCGCATCGCCGCTTCCGTCCGCGAAAAAGCGCGCACCCATCCCCTGCGACTAGCCGGATTAATTGGTAATCGCACCTCAAAACGCGATTTAATTAATAAATATGTAGATCATGTTCCCATGCCAGTGTTAGAAGTTTTACCCTTAATTGAAGATATTCGCGTCTCCAGAGTTAAAGGTCAAACTCTCTTTGAAATGGCCGACAAAGACCCGATGTTAAGTTACGTTTGTGACTATTATCTCAATATTGCCGATCAGATTTTAGCCAAACCAGAAGGGGTTATTCCCAAAGAATCTGCCGACCGGGAGTTATTCACTTTATTATCAGATTTCTATCTTAATGCCGATAAACCCAAAGTTAACGCCGAGGCGGAATTAGATCTAATGATGGTTTAGATTATTTTGTCGGGTGGGTTAGGGACAGCGTAACCCACCAAAACCCACCAATAAACTCTTTTTCTGGGTGGGTTACGGCGAATAATTAACTTATTAGTTAATAGCCTAACTTATCGTCGCCTAACCCACCCTACCCACGGGCCCACCACCCAACTCGATGCAGCTTTAGAACTTAAGTTATCAGTATGTATGTATTTCTTTTGTCAGCTTAATTCCGATGGGGACAAACTGGTAGAAGTCTGAGGATTGAATTTTGATCCGTCAGAAGAAGAAACTAGAAATTTTTAATCCATCAGAAGATAGTAAACTACAAAAGATTAGAGAACAGATAAAACGAGAAAACCTAAATAAACCAAGTTAAAGGAGAACCAAAAAACATGACCGCCACTCAAGAACCGAGCGCTTTACAATTTGATTGTGAAACTGGCAACTATCACACCTTTTGTCCGATTAGCTGTGTTGCTTGGTTATACCAAAAAATCGAAGATAGTTTCTTCCTTGTTATCGGCACAAAAACCTGTGGTTACTTCCTGCAAAATGCTATGGGGGTGATGATTTTCGCCGAACCGCGTTATGCTATGGCTGAATTAGAAGAAGGGGATATTTCCGCTCAACTAAAAGACTACGAAGAACTAAAACGCCTCTGCTTACAAATTAAACGAGATAGAAACCCTAGCGTTATCGTTTTTATTGGTACTTGTACCACCGAAATCATCAAAATGGACTTAGAAGGATTAGCACCGAAACTAGAGTCAGAAATCGGTATTCCTATCGTGACAGCACGCGCTAATGGTTTAGATTATGCCTTTACCCAAGGAGAAGATACCGTCCTCGCTTCCATGGTGCATAAATGTCCCGAAAAAGTTAAGCACGAAGATGAAAAAGAAGAACGGAATGCCATCCAGAAACTCTTAACTTTTGGACGTAAAAAAGAAGATATTAAACAGGAAGAATCGGAATATAAAGACCATCATCCTTTAGTTTTATTTGGTTCCGTTCCCGACCCAATTGTGACTAATTTAACCCTAGAATTGAAAAAACAAGGAGTTAAAATAGATGGTTGGTTGCCGGCCAAACGCTTTACTGAATTACCAGTAATTGAAGAAGGTTATTATGTCGCTGGTGTCAATCCTTTTCTATCACGAACTGCCACCACTTTAATGCGTCGTCGTAAGTGTAAATTAATTGGCGCACCCTTTCCCATCGGTCCGGATGGAACCCGCGCTTGGATAGAAAAAATCTGTTCGGTTTTGGGAGTACAACCGCAGGGATTAGAAGAAAGAGAGGCAAAAATTTGGGAAAGTTTAGAGGATTATCTGCAACTTGTGCGCGGTAAATCGGTCTTCTTTATGGGGGATAATTTACTAGAAATTTCTCTGGCGCGTTTCCTAATTCGTTGCGGGATGACTTGCGATGAAATCGGTATTCCCTACATGGATAAACGCTACCAAGCGGCCGAATTAGCATTACTAGAAAAAACCTGTAATGATATGGGTGTTCCCATCCCGAAAATTATCGAAAAACCTGATAACTACAATCAGATTCAGCGCATTTACGAGTTAAAACCCGATTTAGTGATTACAGGAATGGCCCATGCAAATCCCTTAGAAGCGCGGGGAATTAACACTAAATGGTCGGTAGAATTTACTTTTGCTCAAATTCATGGTTTTACCAATGCGCGAGATATTTTAGAATTAGCTACTCGTCCCCTGCGTCGCAACAATAACCTCAAGGAATTGGGTTGGGACAAGTTAGTTAAAGAGTCAGCAAAAGTGTAATTTTGTTGTCAAAAGTGTACAGTCATCAGGTAAGGAATTGATTTTCCTTGCCTTTTTTCCAGTGATTGTTTGCTGATTCTGAGGACAATTCTTGTTCAAATGCTCAACAAGTGCATAAAATAAAAGTATCGTCTCCTTTATTCCTTAGAGACTGTTAGGGTTAATATGCAATGCTCATCGGATTTAGTGTCGGCAATTATCGCTCTTTTAAAGATGTAGTCACTCTCAGCATGGTAGCTGCGGAGGATGCCTGTGGTAATGATGAGCTTGATAAAAATAATGTTTTTAAGGTTAATCAACAATTTAGTTTACTTAAAAGTGCCGCTATTTATGGAGCAAATGCCAGTGGTAAGAGTAATTTAATTCTGGCATTCAATTTTATGCGATGGTTTGTCATGAATTCTGCAAAATTACAAATCACTGACAAAATAGATGTGGAACCGTTTAGATTAAGTACCGAAACTGTTGATAAACCATCCTTTTTTGAAATAGTTTTTCAGCTAAAAAATAAAACTTATAGATATGGATTTGAAGTAACTCAAAAGCGAGTAGTTTCCGAATGGTTATTTTGTACGCCAAGAAGTCGTGAAACTAAAATCTTTAATCGGCAAGACGATAAAATAGAATATAGCAAAAATATTGAACAAGGTAATATACTAAGAGGATTGACAAAAAAAAATACTCTGTTTTTATCACTAGCGGCTCAATTTAATAATTCTCTAGCGGTGGAAATTGTCTCTTGGTTTAGTCACTTAGGTGTTGTGTTTGGGTTAGATGTGGAATTCTTAAAAGAGATTACGCTTGAGCATCTTTCTAATAGACAAGATTTGATTGATGATGTGACTAAGTTAATTAAACAATTAGATTTAAGTATTGACAATCTCAACCTAGAAACAGAAACCAGAAAAATTTCCTTAGATAGTCTCCCGCAAGATTTACCGGATGTTGTCAGAAATATCATCAGTCACTCTAGCGGTGAAATAAAGTCCGCTACCATAAAAACCTATCATCCAAAGTATGACTCAACAGGTAAAATGATTGAGTTAGAAATTTTTGATATGGACAAACATGAATCTGATGGAACTAAAAAGATTTTGGCTCTGTCAGCACCGATTTTAGACACTTTGCAAAGAGGGGAAGTTTTAGTAATTGATGAATTGGATGCCAGACTTCATCCTTCAATGACTAGAAGTATAATCGAATTATTTAATTCTCAGAAAACTAATCCCAAAAATGCTCAACTTATTTTTACTACTCACGATATTAATTTACTTAGTCATAAATTTTTAAGGAGGGATCAAATTTGGTTTACCGAAAAAAATCATCAAGGAGCAACAGATTTATATTCTTTGGTGGAATTTGCTGATATTAATAATAATACCTTTGAAAAAGATTATATTCAAGGTCGTTATGGCGCAATACCTTTTATTGGTGATTTAAGTACAATTATTGGTAATTAGTATGAGTAACAACAGGAATACTTCTGATTATTTGCGTCGCCAAACTAAGACTAGAGAAACAAGAAAAAGATTTTTAATTGTTTGCGAGGGAGAAAAAACTGAAGTTAACTATTTTAAGGCTTTTGATGTTCCTAAGACAATTGAAGTTACGGTGCGAGGTGAAGGTAAAAATAGCTTGAGTTTAGTCAACAAAGCTATTCAGATTATAGATAATCTAAAAAAAGATGACTCATTTGATCAAATCTGGTGTGTTTTTGATAAAGATAACTGTTCTAAAGAGCAATTTAATCAAGCAGAAAGACTGGCTAAAGAAAATAATGTCAAGATTGCCTATTCTAATGAAGCTTTTGAAATTTGGTTTATTTTACACTTTCAATATCTGGATATTGCCACATCCCGAAGTGAATACCCAAAAATTTTAAATACTCAGATGAAAAAGTGTAAATTATTAAACGAAAAAGAACAATATGCAAAAAATCGAGAGGATATGTACGAAAAATTAAAGCCATACCAGACAACAGCAATCACTAATGCAGCAAAACTTATTCAAGATAGAGATGAAGCCAAAAAACATCCTTTTGATGCCAATCCCTCAACCACAGTACAGGAATTAGTGCAAGAACTTAACATCAATAGTCGTCCTTAAGCTTGATTCTCTTTTGTCAATAATTAAATATTTAATTTTAATTAAAACCTAAAGTTGTTATAATAACTAAAAGCCTATTTAACCAAAGTAACTGCTCTTAATTTGATTTAAATGTCCAATAACTTATCTCACCAAAAACCCTATCATCTCAACTTTAGCAGTGAGGATTTAGGCACGGCAAAACCGACTATCACCCTATTATCGGGGGAACCAGAACGCTCGCGCTATATTGCTGAAACTTATTTACAAAATGCACGTTTACTATCGGATTATCGCGGATTAAATAGTTATCTTGGCTACCTAGATAATTCTACCCCAATTCTTCTGGCTACCAGTGGCATGGGTGCGCCATCTTTGAGTATTGTGGTTAATGAATTAATACAGGTGGGAATTAAAACTATTATTCGTATCGGTACTTGTGGCGCAATTCAAAATAGAATAAAAATTGGTGATATTATTATCTCGCAAGCGGCTTTATGTAGGCAAGGTGCAGCTAATGATATTGCTCCTCCGGAATATCCCGCAGTGGCGGATCCTTTTTTGACAGTTGCTCTAGTCAAATCGGCTCAATTTTTGGGAGTAAATTATCATGTCGGTATTACCGCTTCTGTGGATAGTTTTTATGAAGGACAGGAAAGAATTGTGTCTTCTGCTAATCCTTATCTTCAGCGTCATTTAGAGGGAATTACGGAAGAATATCGACGTTTAAATATTCTCAATTATGAAATGGAAGCGGGAACTTTATTGAAAATGGCGGGGGTTTATGGATTTACTGCCGCTTGTATTTGTGCTGTGATTGCCGAAAGAAGCAAAGAGGAAGGGATTAGTTTAGAAAGCAAACAACAAGCCATAAAAAAAGCGATTCAGGTGGCAATATTGACTGTTAGTAACCTCTCCCTATCCTCAATTGATTAATGTTCAGAAATCATTTTCATTAAGACTTCCTCTTTTTCCTGACTTTGGGGATAACAGGAGATGAGTTTAGCGCGTAATTCCTGAATTGATTTAATCACATTATCGGCTAATTCTTGGTCGCCATTGCGCCAGCCAAGGGGTGCTAGATGGCCGCGATTGGCTAAGGGAACTACTGGTTTTAAGAGTTGTTGACTTAGTTCTTTAATGAACCAGGCTACCGTATCTTTAGCCTGTAGATCCTTAGCAAATGCGATAATTTCCAAGAGTCGAAATAGGTTACTATTGCTAATTAAACAACGGGTTTCCTGCACATTTGGCTGTACATCTAAACCCAAACTCTGCACTAATTTAGCTAGGGCAGCTATGGGAATTGCGCTATCTATGCCGGCAATTACAGGAGCCAGTAAAAGTGAGGGTTGATTTTTCAGAGATACGGCATGGATATCGGTATTATTCAGCGATTTTTGGATATCTTCGGCTTGATTTTTGCCGACACAACCCCTCAAAACCTGTTCTAGTTCTGTGTTTTCCACATCACTTAAAACTTCTAAAAGGGAGATATATTTACACCCTAAACTATGGCCCATCCAAAAATAATTAGGATTACCAGCAGTCGGATCCTCTAAATACAAATCAAGGTTATCTTCATAGCCTAAAAACTTAGCTTCTTCATAAATAGCCTTTCTCAATCCAATCAAATCTTTGACCATTTCTATGGAAACATTCCAATGGCGAAAAGTAAAACGATAGGGAATAGCAATAATAGTATAGCCCCGCTCAAAGACTTGTTTGAGTAGATAACGATAGAACAGATTGGGAAAAGTGCCGAAGAAAGCACCACCGATAAAATAGACAACCCCAATCGGTTTAGGATTGATAGCAACCCAGTGAAATTGCAGGGGAATAAACTTAAATTCTGCTGTCATTGTTTTTCGGTATGTAATTGTTAATTTGGCGATTAGGGAAACAATCTTATAATGATTAAAAATCTCGGCGGCCAAAATAATCGATCGCCTTGTCTAAGTATGGTATATTAATTTGCTCAAAAAAGTTTATTTTGTTGCGAATATGTAATAATTTTTGACAAAAGTAAATTATCACCCCCAAAAATTCGCTTCTTCTTAGTCTTCTAAGCTAATCTTGACCGGATTAACTTGCCATCGGTAAAGTCAAAAACTTTAGCGACGAGACGATTATAAGGTGAGATAATGGGAAAAAATTGGTTTTAGCTTTAAGGATGGTATTATGTCAGACGCAACGCAGTTAACACCGGAAAAAATTGCTCAGTACCGTATTGAATTTGCGGACAATGAGAACGCTTTAATTGCACTTGATGTTATTGAGGAATGGGAGGGAGATTTAGCAGATGCTGCTGAGTCTATTGCCACTCGTAACGGGATTGAAGGGGTAGAAGATAATGCTGATTTTCGTTGGTTTGTTATTATTCTTAATAAATGTCGTGATTCTATTTGTCAACCGAAGTATGAAACTTTGCGAGAAAAATATTTACCCGCACTTATTACCCCTTTAACAGATATTATAGCAGGATGTTTTATGTGTCCGCCTGGAGTAGCAGGACTTTTATCGACTCCAGTTGCTATTTATATTTCAGAGGAAGGAATGGATAAATTTTGTCAAACTTCTTCCGATTCTTAAATCAAGGTTATCCCCCCCAACGCACCTTAAAAAGGGGGGGAAATACCTCAACTTAATTGTATTCTCAAGGAACAATAGATTAAATCCCTGTAGCGATAAATGCAGTCCAATAATAGGGATTAGCAAAGGGATAGGGTTCACGTTTAACCGCAGCTTCTAATAAGTCTTGGAATTTTCTTCTATCCCGTTTATTCTCAAAAACTCGATCGAGTAATTGTTGGAATTTTTGACTATTTTTAATTCTGGCTAATTTTTTACTGTTCAATGTTATTAACCAAGTTTGAGTATGATTTAAAACAATAGCGATACTTCCTTCATCTCGGATAGAAATTCGTTTAAGATCGTGATAAAATTTAGTCATAAATAACGTAGTTGCTAGGGGATCTACTGTCCAAAGGGTGCTAACAACACTAGAACTACCTGCAAATAGAAAACTACTGGGTAAACCGACATATTCATCACTAATACTATCAGCTTTACTTTCGATTATACCACTTTCACAAGCAGAAAAAGTGACTAAACGACATTCTCTTAAGTCAAATTTTTCAAATACTTCTGCTAGGGTTAGGTTAGCTAATTCTCCTAAGTTACCGTCTGGATCTGCCAACATTAAAGCGGAATCTCTAGGGGATTCATTATTAAATTTACCATGACAGGAAAAATGAATACAATGAGATTCTTGTAATTCTTGACAACGGTTTTCTAGGGTTTGTTCTGATGCTTCTAATTCCCCAATAATAATGGTTTTTTCAGTAGCAAATCCTTTACTAATTCTCTCGATTTCTAGATTTGCTCCTAAGAGAGGTTTTAGGTCTTTTCTGGTGGGATTTTTAATAGCAAAAAGACGAGTAAAGTTTTCTCTCTGTGATAATTTTACCAGTTTTAAAAGTTGGCAACTGGGAACGTATCCCACACCATTATAAAAGCGTTGATAGAGAAATTGTCCATTTTTTAGGGGTAAACAATGAAGGGGAATAATATGTAAAAACCAATGGGGAATTAGGATGAGACGAGAGCAGGATTTAGGAATCAGTTCTAAAAGTTCATCAATGGGGAGAATTTCTGAGAGTTGATTTAAACAATCATTAAGATTATTGATCCACTCGGTTTTATTATTTTCATAAGCATCACGATAATTTTTAATAAAATCAATCAATTTTCCTCGATCTTCTGCTGAAGATTGCCAAACTTTAACCCCTTTTACCTCAAAATCCCCCCTTTTGAAGGGGGGTTAGGGGGGATCAAACCTTTTAAAGGGGGGTTAGGGGGGATCAAACCTTTTGAAGGGTGGTTAGGGGGGATCAAACCCTCATTAGTAACAATAAACGCCATAATACTATCCCTGCAATATACCATTCTAAAATAGCAGTATCTTGATCAATTAAGGATTGAATCTCACTTAGAGGAATGCTTTCAACCTTTTGAGTTAAGCTAAAAGTGGGGTCTATGGGAGTTATTTCACGGTCAATGAGTTGATTTAATTCTTGTTTTAACTGATTGAGGTGAGTATAGTCATTTAAGATGGGTTGTCTTTGTTGATCTAGGGTTAAAATTTCTCCCCGATTGCGGGTTTGTTCTTGGATGGCTAACTGTTGTTCTTCCCCAATAATGGCACGACGGAGGCGATCTAATTCCGTAATAATAGTTTGGGGGATATTACCTTTAGGATAGATATCTCGATCGGTAAGCAATTGGACTAGATAGCGGGTTTTGCTGCGTTCAACGTATTCTAAGGCGCGATCTGGTTGATTGAGGTTGAGATAGGATTGAACTATGCCATGATAAACATCCATTGCATCGGAGAGAATTTCTTGTTGTCGTTGGGGGTTTAAGGCTTCGAGTCGGGTATTTTCTACTGCTTCGATGGCTAAGTTGTAGCCTTTGATGGCGGTTTCCCAGTCTTCGATAAAGTTAGCAGTATTTCCTAAGTTTCGTCCTGTTCTTAAACAGTTTATAGGAAAAGCCGTCGGAGTATATATTTCTAATGATAGGTTATAAGCTGCAATAGCTAACTCTAGATTATCTGCCCTTTCCCCTCTAATGCGATCACCATAAACAGTCCCTAAATGATTTTGTGTTAATGCCCATTCATAAGGAAAAGCATCACGATTATAAACTCTTAGAGCTTCTTGAATAAAATTGATAGACTTCTCAAAATTTTCTTCTTTATCTCCTCTAATTCTATCCGCATAAGCACTGGCTAGATCACATCGTGTACCAGCCCAACCCCAGGGAAATTTATCATAAGTTCTCACTTGCAATACTTCGTTGAAAAATTTGATCGCTAGTTCTAAATTCTCAGCTTTATCACCTTTAATTCTATTCGCATAAGCATTAGCTAGAGTGTTTTTTGTATTTGCCCAATCTTGAGGAATTTTGTCAATAGTTCTTACTTTCAATGCTTCGTTACAAGCCGTAATCTCCAGTTCTAAATTGTCAGCTTTATTACCTTTAATTCTCTTCCCATAAGCCATAGCTAAATTATGTTGAGTCATCGCCCAATCTTGAGGGAATTTTTCAAAAGTTCTGGCTTTTAATGCTTCATTATAAGCAGCAATCGCAAGTTCTAAATTCTCGGCTTTATCTCCTCTAATTCTTTTAGTATAGGTATTAGCTAGGTTATTTTGTGTATCTGCCCAATCTTTAGGAAAATTATCGAAAGATCTCACTTTCAATGCTTCAGTATAAGCAGCGATTGATAGTTCTAAATTCTCCGCTATATCTCCTCTGATTCTGTTTTGGTAAGCACTACCAAGATTATCTTGCGTATCTGCCCAAATTTCAGGAAAATCATCAAAATTAAACCCAGTTAAAACAACTTGATAACCTGCGATCGCAATTTCTAAATTAGTGGCAATATTACCTAGAGGGAATTGTTGGATCAAGGTACTAAAATTACAGAGATTACCAGCGATATATATAACCTGCTCTGTTTCAACGGATGCTAATTGATTTTTTACCCAATTATCTAGAATAATTATTAAATTTTCATCTAATTTATCAAGATTATGTTCAAAAAAAGGATAAATATACTTGGGATCAGGGTTTTCATAAACCTTGTTTAATGCCTTCATCAAAAAATTTAAATATTCTTGATGTGCATTTCCAGATTCTCTGCTTTCAACTGGCGGAATTTTATTTGCTCCCTCTGGCACAACTTCCCAGTCATAACCCACTTCCTCACAAAAAGCAATAATTTCTTGGATTAATATACTTTCAACGCTAGGTACAGGAAAATTATGTTCTCTTAATTGTCGTGCAAAATTAGTTGCATCTGATGAAGATTTAAACATTAATATAGTATGTCTTCCTTGATGACTTATTGTATGAATTCCCTCATTGTCTGTTCCTGCGTTGTAGAGAAGAACATAAACTTGAGGTTGAGGGGTGAGAAATTGCCCCAACCATTGCGCTATATCGCGTAACAAAGCAGCATGATTATTATTGCCTTGTTCTTCTAACCCTGTTGCATAGTTTTCCATCTCCTGCAAGAATTGGGGGTCAATCAATTCCTGATTAGCTCGCAGAATATTATTGAGTTCCTCATCATCAGTAGAAGTGAGCAACTGTTCTATTAAATTAACATAAGCCTGGGCGCGTTGTTCATTCATTGTCTGTACTGTGATTGATGTGATTATGTGATGGACTGTGATTTTTTTTCGATATACCAACCGTATAATATAATATAATAAACACTCATGATTGTCAAAGATAACCTAATCATAGTCTATCATTCAATCATTCTAATCATAGTTTAGACATTATTAAGGAGAAAGACTATGGACATCACCATTCATCTTAGCCAAGAACAAAGGGAAAAACTCGCCTACATCCAACAACATAGCAATCAGGATATCACTACCCTGCTCAATCAAGTTATTGAGCAACAATATACCAAACTACACCCGCGTAACTCAGATCCCCTTACTTAAAGTGCTGAAAGAAAGCGGTTTTATTGGGTGTGGACAAGGTGCGCCCGATCTTTCTACTAATTATGACAAAAAATACTGAACTGCTTAAGGAAAGGTTTTGTAAATTTCTCGACGATGGGCAACTCTTTGACAGATAATCTTTTGATTTTTTTTGTCAAGGGTTAAGCCAACCCTATAATCTCCTATTCTAATTTTGTACTTATCTTTGTAGCCTTTCATTTTCTTTAAATACCCTAATTCATAAGGATTATCAACTTCTAATTCCTGAAAAACAATTAATCTAATACTAGATTGTATATCTTGAGGTAAAGAAGCTAATTCTTTTAAAAATCTTTTTGTATATTCAACTTTCCACATTGTTATTGTTGATTGATGCTAGGTATTTTAAGGCTTCTTCTTTGGAAAGAGTTGGATCATTTTCAACTTCTTCAATCAATTTTGCAAGTCCATAATCTTCAAGAATTTCTTCGATTTTTTCAAATTCAGCAATGGGAATCTGAACGGCAATCGTTTTTTGATTGTTGTCTAATACATAGTTTTTGCTGATTTCTAGCATTGATTCCTCCGTCAAGGTTATTTGTGTTTTCAGAAAACCATCATTGTCTTAACTATGATTTTTGTGATTATGTGATGGACTGTGATTTTTTCTAGAGAATCACCATATAATATAATTGGATACAATGAATATTCGTGATTGTCAAGGGCGATTGCTGCCAAATTTGTTTGATATATTCCAAGTTTCTGCCTTAGAACATATCAAACAAATTACTTTTCTGCACAAATAACTGTCATTACAGCAACTTCTTTGTCCAATTGATCTCCTATTTCATCTTCAACAACGTCCAGATCGTAATCCATTTGTAATCCCAGCCAAAATCGCGGTGACATATCAAAATAACGAGCTAACCGAAGAGCTATATCCGCTGTGATAGGCTGCTTTCCGTGAACGATTTCGTTAATACATTGTTCGGGAACTCCAAGAGCCAGAGCTATTTGATTCTGACTAAGGTTCATTGGCTTGATAAATTCCTCTAAAAGAACCTCACCGGGATGAATTGGCATTAGTTTATCTTCATTCATTATTTTACCTCAATGATAATCAACGATTTCTACGTCTAGAGCATCACCGTTTTGCCAGACAAAGCAAATTCGCCATTGATCGTTAACCCGAATGCTATATTGACCTTCCCTGTCACCAACCAGACGTTCCAATCGATTTGCTGGTGGGACACGAAGATCTTGCAGGGTTTCCGCACGATTAAGCATCCGCAATTTTCGCAATGCCACTTGTTGGATATCTAATGGCAATTTACGCGAATGTTTACGTTCAAAAACTTTTTGAGCTTCTTTATCTTTAAAGTTTTGGATCACTCTCTAAACAATTTCTTATCCTACTTTTAAGTATATAACGTAAGGATGCTCCAATGGCAGAACTGGTTGGGGAACAGGCCAGACAGTGACTTCTGCGAATGCGTCTGGGGCCAAGATGACGCGACGACAAATGATCGCGGTAGCCTTCATGTTGGACATACTAACAACACCTTAGCCTGTTGTCAATGTCCCCAACAGTTAAAAACACCTCATATTCTTCTATATTTCTCGCTTGAGGGTTGAGATATTGCCCAAAGTTTTGTGTTAAATAAATCTGCATGGTTATTGTATCCTTATTATTTTAACCCTGTTGCATAGTTTTCCATCACCTGCAAAAAATCGGGATCAATAAATTCCTGATTTGCTTGCAGAATATTATTGAGTTCCTCATCATTAGTACAAGCGAGCAACTGTTCTATTAAATTAACATAAGCTTGGGCGCGTTGTTCGTTCATTGTCTGTACTGTGATTGATGTGATTATGTGATGGACTGTGATTTTTTTTGAGAGAGCGACCGTATAATATAATAAACACTCATGATTGTCAAAGATAACCTAATCATAGTTTATCATTCAATCATTCTAATCATAGTTTAGACATTATTAAGGAGAAAGACTATGGACATCACCATTCATCTTAGCCAAGAACAAAGGGAAAAACTCGCCTACATCCAACAACATAGCGATCAGGATATCACTACCCTGCTCAATCAAGTTATTGAGCAACAATATACCAAACTACACCCGCGTAACTCAGATCCCCTTAAAGTGCTGAAAGAAAGCGGTTTTATTGGGTGTGGACAAGGTTCGCCCGATCTTTCTACTAATTATAAAACTATTCTGAAGGAAGAATGGTCAGCCAAACATGATTATAGTTGATACAGGCTTCTGGTTGGCTCTCGCCAATGAGCAAGATAATCATCATCAGCAAGCACAGCTTGTAATTCAAAGATTGCGAGAACCCCTAATAACAACCTGGTGTGTTGTCACCGAAACTTGTTACCTTTTGCTAACTTGTCTCGGTAATCATGCTCAATTGCTATTTATCCAAAATTTCTTAGCAGGTGGTTTTGAAGTATTTGAGTTACAATCAAATCATGTTAGACGAATGCAACAACTTATGAAACGTTATGAAGATATACCAATGGATCTAGCTGATGCTTCATTAGTAGTATTAGCTGAAAACTTAGGGCATGGGAAAATTTTAACGTCAGATCGCCGCGATTTTTCAATCTATCGCTGGCAGGATACCCATACTTTTCAAAATCTATTCTTAGGATATCCTTAATAATTTCGAGAGAATGATAATACTTTTGCTTCAGGTATCCTCTTTATTGGCGATCGCTGCTAATCTGGCGATCAAACGGCTTGCAACATGAATTCAACCTTGATCGCTTCAAACGGGAACTCTACACTCCCATCTGCTACACGACTCAGAATACCGACATTTAAAAGTGCCGTAATATCTCCATGTACTGCTTTAACATCCCGATGTACTCGCCTCGCCGCCTCACGGATAGAAATGGGGCCAGCACCGCACATAGCTTTGAGGAGTTCCCACCGCTTGGCAGTCAGAACTTTCCAGAGAAGTTCGGGGGTAGCAAAACTGATACGAACTTCTTTTTCTGCTCGACCCGTTTTCATCGCTTGAACGGCATCGGCAAGGGTGTCAGTCAAGGAGCGAACTTCAAGAACGACCGTGTTCATAATTTCACCTCAAAATGTCAGAGTTGAAGTCGGCCATCAATTGGTCTGGCGAAGAGAAAGCATAAAGAGACTCCACACCATCGAAATGACGGTGATCGCCTGTTCAATTAAATTAACATAAGTTTGTAATTTGGCTTCATCCATAACCGTACCCTTCAACCCCAAACTACCCTTAAAAGTCATTATACATCAGAATTTATGGCGCTACTTGTTATTATTTGGTATATTATTGTATAGTTTCCCACAAAATGCCGGGAGATATAAAACTAATGATAATCCGAAGCGTTAAATGTTAGAAATTGAGTACCTGAGAGATACAAATGGTGAACTAACAGGGGTTGTTATCCCTATTAAAGTGTGGAAACAAATCTTTCCTGAAGCGGAAATTGCCTTAGATGAGTTATCGGATAGATTAGAAGATTATTGTCTAAGTCAAGCAATGGATGAAGCGATGTCAACCCCTTTATTAGACCGTCAAACAGCATTACAATATCTGGAGGAATAATTTGGAAGTTGAGTATCGCCAATTATTTTTAAAAGATTTAAAGAAGTTGAAAAAACAACCTATATATGATCAAATCGTCGATATTGCTTTTGAAAGACTCCCCTTAGCTATCAATTTGGAGGTTTTAAGTAATATTAAGGCGATGAAGGGTTATCCTAATCGTTATCGTATTCGTGTTGGTGACTATCGTATCGGAATAGAAGTACAAGGAAATAAGGTAGAAATGATGCGTGTTCTACATCGACGGGATTTTTATCGCTATTTTCCCTAATTTTAATTGGGTTCCTCATCATCAGTACAAGCAAGCAACTGTTCAATTAAATTAACATAAGCTTGGGCGCGTTGTTCATTCATCGTCTGTACTGTGATTGATGTGATTATGTGATGAACTGTGATTTTTTTTGAGAGAGCGACCGTATAATATATACTTTAGAAGTTCATAATCTGAGATTTATTAAACTTCTGAAATCGTAGAGTCAGCAAGGAATCCAGTTCTTTTTTATGTTTCAAATGGGCATCATTCAAACATTCATAAATGGCTGAAGAAAAGTCAGAAAAGTTTTCATAATATTTACCATATAAACATTTCTTTTTGACCAATTTCCACAGCCTTTCAATTAAATTTAGATTAGGTGAATAAGACGGCATATAGAGCAGTTCTATTGACAAAGAAAGAGCTAATTCTTCAACAATTTTACATTTTTGATAGCGGGCATTATCTAAGACGAGAGTGATGGGAATCATTAGTCCTAAAGCAGCTATTTTTGACCGGAGTTCACAGACTTGAGTTGCCGTAATATAATTGTCATATGTTACCAGAATAACTTCATGATTTATTGCATTTAATGCTCCTAAAACATTGAAGCGTTTACGCCCGCTCGGTGACTTAACAAAAAGTCTCTCAAAACACCAAACAAAACCGAGAAATGCTCCCATGACGAAGTGAGCGGCATCAACAAAAAAAACAGCCCTTTTTCCTTCTTTAGCCTCATTTAGTCTGGGTTCTAGCTTTTTTTCTTTGTATTCTTCTTGTTCATCTGGGTCAGCTTTAGAAGGAAGAGAACCTACTTTTAAACATTTCATTCCCATTGATTTTAAAAATTTTCTCACTTGGGTAGGACTTCGTTTTATTCCCGTCAATTCTTCTATCCTATATACAGCTTCATTTATTGTGGCTGGTGGATTTTTCTCGAAGTATTTTTTGAGGGTTTCTTTTTGAGACTCTAATTCACTTTTAGGGCGATAGAAGTTGATTTCTTTTAATTTTTCTATTCCGCCCTCTTGATAATCTCGAAGATAGGTTAATAAGGTATTTGGCGAGATTCCTGCTAACTGACAAATTTTTTGGTGCGGTATCTTTTGGCTTTTTAACCAGAGAACTTCCATCTTCAGTTGAACCCGGGGATGGGGATGATGAAATCTTTCATAATACAGTGAGTTCTTTTCTTCTTCCGTGAATTCTAGGTTAATCATGTTTTTAATGAGTGCTTTGCTTCTAATTATGACTCTTAAACTATATTATTGTCCTTGAGTAAAAAATACAAGTTGTAGCCGTGCAAAGTATAATAAACACCCATGATTGTCAAAGACAATCTAATCATAGTCGATCATTCAAGCATTCTCAATCATAGTTTAGACGGTATTGCAATTAAGGATTACCCGAAATAACAAACCTACCCACTGCCACTAAAAACCCTCCTACCGCCGTAATTAAAATACCGATCAATGTCCAAATCTGAGCCTGTTGTGAACTTTTAATCGCATTAACATCTTGCTTCAGGTTATCGATTTCTACCTTTAATACCTGTCTTTCCCCCTTAGCTTCTGTTAACTCAATTTTGATGTCTGTAACATCTTTTTGTAAATTCTCTAATTTGTGATTAATTTGGGCTAAAATTTCCCCTAGGTTTTGTTCAATTATTACTGACATTTGTATTTTTCCTCATAAGTAGTCATGCAAAATTAATTACCTGCCCGATCGAGCTAAAACCCTTACGGGGCAATGATCGTCATGTGTAAATAATTTTGCCTAGGTACTTAATCAAAAAGCTCCCCGCATCATTCACCCTAAAACTCAAAATTGTTGAGCCAGTTTTTGGATAGCAAAGAATAATAAGTAGCTGGTTAGAATTAAATTGAAGATAGATTTTGGGTTCGATCCCCCCTTAATCCCCCCTTGATAAGGGGGGTGCCGATCCCCCCTTAGTCCCCCCTTGATAAGGGGGGAAACTGATAGTTTTTAACACCTAACTACTTAAATTTTATCGTTTTCACCAAGCATTTTTGGGGCTACGGTTCCAAAATTCGGGCTAGTCAAAGACTAAACCCGAACTTGACCGAGTTTTTTAATCCTCTAAACTAATCTTGACCGGATTAACTTTCCAAATCTCTTGACAATATTCCCAGATTGTGCGATCGCTAGAGAATTTGGCCATACGAACCGAGTTGAGAATCGACATCCGCGTCCACTTGTCCCGATCGCGATAAGCTTCACTTACCTGTTCCTGACAATCAGCGTAGGATTGATAATCAGCTAAAAGCATATACTGGTCATCGTAGAGGAGAGAATCAACGATCGGCCTGAATAATTCCGTGTCACCATGGCTAAAATAACCACTCTTGATTCGATCGATCACTCCCTTCAATTCGCGATTATTTTTGTAATAGCTCATCGGTTCATAACCCTGTGCTTTCCTAGCATAAACTGCTTCTGCTGTCAAGTCAAAGTAGAGACAAACAGCAATTCTCAGTTTTAGACACAGCAAGCCTTTTAGGGATTTAAAGAACATTTTAAAGGGGGATTTTTGGAGCAACTTTTGGTGTACTATCACGTCAAAAGCCCGAAGACTCGTCAAATGAAATTCGCCATCCCATTGAATTTTACCCCGTATTATGCGAACTAACTCCCAAAAGCCTTGCTACAGGGCAAATTTAGAATTGCTGAGAGACAAAAATCTCAGCCAATAAAAAAGCTAAAAGAAGCGATACTTATCGCTAAAGTCAAAACCGTTAGCGACGAGACGATTATAAAGTCGGGGACAAGCTAAAGCTAGGGATTGTCCTCTTGAGCGATCAATATCATTAGTAAACTCGATAAAATCCCCTTGCAAAGTCATTAATTCTTCAGAATCGGGGCGAGGACGTTGTAAAGCGGCAATCACCGTCTCTAGATGCCATCGATTATCTTGATCACATTCACTGGCCAAAAATTGCTGCCAATCCTGGAAAGCTTCATCGATGAGGACTTGCGGCAACATATCAAGGGATAAAAATTTCGGCGACCAGACAATGCTATCTAAACAGAATCGCAGCCCATTTTCTTGACACCAACCCACATTCCGCACCCTAAGTGTCACAACGTCTCAAAAGAGGAAGATGCCTGAGTCAAAATACTTATCTAGAGGAGTGAGTTGGCGGCAAGCTGCCGGCAACTAAGCCGAAAATTCCAGGGTTCCCCCAGTCATTCGCAATAAACAGTGCTTATTGAGAATGACTAGGCAATCAGACTTAACATCTAGGGGGAGATGTTCCAGTTGCTCGCTTTGTTTTGTCACCCCTGGAAGTCAATCCATCTGGTCAAGATAAGAGATAATATTCCTGGCAAGGTTTGGGAAAAAATCTCAAAATGTTGCGCCTCTCATCCGTTAAGTTGCTAATCTTTTGATTGTCTTGAATACGTAGGAGATGAATCCCTTGAAAGTTCTGAAATATCCAGCGTAATGTTGGTCGGTCAGTTAACTTACCCAACTGATTTTTCAGTCCCGTCTCCTGCTGTTTTAAATTCAGGCGAAGTTGTCTTTGGCCAATAGTATAAACCAACAGGCACGAGCAACGTGAGCAGGGCCATGACCTCGATTCTATGGGGAGATTTGAGAAAGACACTGTGGGCAAAAAAGCCGGGGTCTTTGAGAAAAGAAAATCCTCTTTCTGGAGCTTGTTGCCCCTTATATTTTTTGAGTATATCCTCACTGCTTAATCGTTTTTTCTCCAAATCGTTAGTTGCTAAAATGAATCGTCCTGCTCGTTTCTTTAGCCTCTCAATCGCTGGCAAATTCAACTCTAATTCGGCTTGAACTTGATAGCTTTGAGAGGGTAAATCGTCTTTTGATTTGAGTTTTGACTGCTCTCGTCTCAGGCGGAATGAGATTGACTTTAATCTCCGTTAACTGATGATATTTTAAGGAGTCAGATAATCCTTTGGCTATCGCCAACGCCACCGCTCTATTCTCAAATTCTCTTCGGGATAGTTGCCGGATTTTTTCTTGGGCAGAATTCTTTTCCTGCTCGATTTTTTTCTCTAATTTTTTCAAGTCTGATTCTTGTCTAGCTTGACTTTCAACTAGCAACCATCTTTGTTCTATTCCCCCATAGTTAGAGCTTGTTTCCCGCCAGGAATAACCCGGTATTTCTGCATCGGTTAACTCTTTTTCTGAGATGCTATCGACTAACTCTTGAGCCTCTTTAATGCTGAAGGGGACTCGAGACAACCAACGCATTTCTTTCATTAGTTTTAAATTCTCTTTGCTATAGAGGGCGCTATCGCCGACTATTAAACTGTCAAAGTCAACTTGTTTTTGAAATTCTCGGGCGATTTGACCAAAAACCGCTTTGTCTGCTTCATTTCCGTCCCCTACTTTCAGCAATAAAGGTACATCTCCATCCCCACTTACGATTAAGTCAATCATAAATTGTTTTAAGTCAGGTCGTCGGTCGCGGGAGTATCCGTGGGTAATTTTTATTGGCTGTTGTCTGGTTTCAATTTCTTCTCCCACTGCTCCTGATTTCAGGATTTCTACTGTTGGGTATTCCTTGTTATATTCTCCTTCTACTGATAAGTACCTAGGCAAAATTATTTACACATGACGATCATTGCCCCGTAAGGGTTTTAGCTCGATCGGGCAGGTAATTAATTTTGCATGACTACTTAGAGAAGTCGAATCTAAATGGGAGTTCTCGGTTGCTACACCAAATTTTTTCACGGCTGCTAAACTAATGAGTAGGAAAATCCCCGAAACATCCAGTTGATAAAGTTTGTCCATCACTCGACCAATTTTATCATCATTCAGGTGTTTTGCTTCGATGCCTTCTCCCAGCAGATGTTCGGTTGCTTTATCTTCAAAAAATTGAGGAAATAAATACAAGGCCCGGGAGACAAATCCCAATCCGTTCAGGATAATTGCTTTCACGACTTGCCCCGCTGTGACAATTTCTCCTCGCTCAATTGAGACTTGTTCGTTGATAATTTCAACGATTCCTATTTCATCGATAATTCCGGCTACTAATCCCAGATGGTCTAGATTTTTGACTTCAATTTCTGTTGATTGATTCATGGTCGAACAGCCCACTGCCTAAGTTTTCCAACAATTCCTATTTTTTCATAATTAGGGGTCTCAATATCCCCCTAACGGCCACCGAGAAAACCTTCACCAGATAAGTATTTTTACTCAAGTCTCTGGAGGGGGACAGCTTATGTGACAGTTGAGGGTGCGGAATGTGGGATATTACGAGCGATCCTCTCCCATCTAGAGGGATAACGAATATATTCTTGTAGTTGACCGATCCCTTCCACGCTAAAAGCCAGTTCCACCGATAAAAACTGTTTGAGCATTTCCGAAAGACGACGATTATAGACAGTGCCATTGGTGCTGATGTAAAGCGAGATGTGTCCTGCGTGATCAGTGTCGATTAGTTTTTTGAGAATAGCTGGAAACATGGGATGGATTAATGGTTCACCCCCAGCAAATAGAAGCAAATTCAAACTCTCCGGATGAGCCAATATTTCCTCAAAAACCAGCTTTTCATTGGAAGACCACTGGGTATTTTCGGGTATACGGCTTAAAATCTCTCTCTCTTGTCCCTTATCGCTCTTTTTCTGGCTGACAATCCGCAAGTTATCGATATCGATACAGGGTTGTAAACCCCAACTACAGATTTGTTCTCCTTGATAATTGCTGAGTAAGGATTGCGGCTGCAATAGGTGCAGAAAATGTAGGGATAATTCTAAGCTAGAGATGGCTTCCTCAGTGGGAGCGAGTTCGATCGCTATTTGCCACTGACCGTCTGATAATAATTGTCGGGCTATTGCTCGTTTTCCTGCCATTACTGATAAATAACAGGGTTGATGACAATTTTTCCAGCCAGAAATTTCAATTAAATCGATGGCCGCTCCGTTGGCGGGTAAGGAAATGGTGACTTTTCCCCTTTTTACTGGACGGGTTAACTTTTCGCCACGCCGAGTTAGTTCGCCCAAACCTGTATATTTGACTTCATCGAGGTAAACGGGTAAAAGTATCTCCGCACGGATTCGATCGCCAAACCATTGTGCTTGTATGGGATCGGCCGCAATCTGGGAGCTAAACATCGGCGAACACATTCGACATTTTAAATTACAAAGATTACCTAGCCACAGGTGCAAGGCCGAGGGCGGTGGTGCTTTGCCCCCCTCACGAACAATCGCCGTCGCCTTGTCCAAGATGCCCTCTTCTCCTGAAACCCGCCACAGTTGTTCAGCTTGGGTATTCATAATCTGGCGAAGGCTAGTCCCACCATCGGCTTCCGTGCTATAACATTGGCTACAGTCGGGGATTTTTTCCCCAGCCAGCATTTGGCTTCGCACCGAGCGCAGATAGTCGGAATTCCAAATCTGCTCGCAGGTAGCCCAGTGTAACGACAGACAACGCCCCTCTGACATCGGATTGAGATCGGTGCGACAACACAATTGCGCTTTCCCATCATTAACAATGGTCATCTGGGAGAAAGGGAGGATACAAAAGGTTTTTGGTAGCATCGGAAAAGGAGTGGGGAATTTTTCGAGTCGGGAGTGATCACTGATTACTGATTACTGATTCTAGCCCTTGAGGGTCAAGGCGACGCGAGCGAGGGCTTTTTCTAGGGCGCAGATGACCATTTGTATATCGTCCTGGGTGTGGCGATAGCAGAGGTTAAAAGTGCCATAGGTGCATACTTTTTGGCGTGCCAGTTCATAATTCATCAGATTACGACAATAATCGCCAGAAAAGCCGTTAATTTCCCAAAATTTTAGCTCTGGGCGACAATCATGTCCCACTAAGGCGGACTCGATTCCACGGGTTCGACAAATTTCGCCATAGGCGGTTTTTAAAATACGACCTTTTGCTGCTAAGTCTTGACAGACTTGACGATCGCTAATCTCATTAATCGTTTTGATCGCCGCCACGATTGAAACCGCTTCTAGGCTAAAAGTCAGACCGTAGTTAATCGATGACATTTGTTGTAGCCACTGCTCACGACCTACTAACACCGAGAGAGGTAGACCATTAGCGATCGCCTTGCCATAACAGGCCAGATCGGGTACAATCCCCCAAAACTCTTGGGCTCCACCAATGGCCACCCGGAAACCAGAGACCACTTCATCAAAAATCAACAGCGCCCCTTCTTTTTGAACGATTGCTTGAATAGTTAACATAGTTTCTCGATCGGGAATTGGCCAAGCCATCGGATCGATAATCAGGCAGGCAATCTCCCCAGGATGCTCGACAAAAGCCCGTTGAACGCCCTCCACCTCTAACACATCAAGACTAATAATTTGCCCGTAATGGCTACTCGGCACCCCCGGACATTGAATCGAGGCCATGTACCAATCCTGAACACCATGATAACCTCGATGCAGCACTTTAACCCGTCCCGTCACCGAACGAGCTAGTCGAACGGCCGCTGCCGTTGCATCGGAGCCATTTTTAACTAAGTGCATGGTTTCGGCACAGGGGATCAAGCGAGTCAGCAGCTCGTAGAGGTTTTGCCATTCCGGACCGACCATACCAAGGTTAGAGTATTTGAACATCTGTTCGGCCACAGCCCGCGCTACCCGTTGGTAGCCATGACCAAGAATATTGGAACCCCAACCAGACACCATATCGATGTAATCAATGTTATTAATATCTACCAGATGCCCGTCATAACCGTGGGCAAGACGTTGGGGAAAACAGTGAGCTAAAATTTCCTCACTGGTCATCGGTTCTTGGCAGAGGGGCGACTCTTGACTATTTATTTCTTCCTGTTCCAGATTGTCTGCGAACAGTTCCTCAAAACGTCCATCCCGCGGTTTGCCCTGATCGATCGATTCCCATAGCCATTGGTTAATCCCTTTGGCTGATAATTTTGAGGCTATGGCCGCCGCATTTTGGCGCATCTGTTGGCAATTTTTCGGGTCTCTTAGCTGCTCTAGAGCCTGTCTTAAACTTTCCCCTTGATAATCACAGACAACTCCTAGATGAAATCGTCGGATAAATTGAGCTGCCGATGTGGTTTCCTGGCCCAAAACAATTATCGGGATATTCGCCGTAGCCACCGCAAAAATCATTCGCCACAATCGAGGGTTATGATCGCCTTCTGCTAAGGCACCCGTCGGCAGCACTAAATAGGCATAGTTTCTTAATATCTGTACCAGTTTTTCTTCTGGCAACAGACCACAGAGATGAATGCCTCGATTTTTAATTAGTTCTGAATGCTCCTCTTGCTGACGGTATTGATTGTCTTGATACCAATCTACCGTGCCATTGTACCAATCGAGTTCGATTCCCGCTGCCTTGATCGTGTTACATAATAAATCAAAGCATTGCTGACTGGAAATACTGCCAATCAAAGCTCCTACATTGGCCGACCGGGAGTTAAGATTGGCTAATTGGGGAGTCGGGGAAATTAACTGCTCCGATACCAATGCGGGCAGTAACGAAAACTCCAATTGATATTTGGCTTCGTAGGCTGCTCGCAATTCGGGATGGGTGACTAGCCGTAGGGAACATTTACCTAAAAATTCCCCCATCAATTGATCGGGAATATTATTCACGCAAATATTTTGATCGTCCATAATGTAAGCGGCCAAGGGAACTTGATACAAGTCTTGCAGTACGATCGCTGTGATTAAATCCTCGGCCAGGTAAGGAACACAAAGAAGGCGCGTCACCTTATATTCATGGAAAATTCTGACGGCATGGACAGTGTTTTTCACTGCTTCTGGTCTTGACAAACCAGGATTAGATAGACAAAGAGCGATTGCCCCCAAGTCCTGTTCTCCCCCATACAAATCCACAGAACGAATCGACAGAATATTGGCAGTGTCAGCAACTATTTTTTTGACTAATGCACCTGTACCATGGTGTTGATTGACTTCACAGGTGGTAATAACGATACTGGCATCAGTCATCTTTGGTTGGCTGAAACGGTACTTAGAGCCAAAGTCGCAACCGGCAGCGATGAGACGATCATAAAGTCTAGGACAGGCGACGGCGAGGGATTGTCCTCTTGATCGATCGATATCGTTGGTATAGCGAATAAATGCGTCTTGTAAAACGGCTAATTCCCTCGGTTCGGGGCGTGGTCGTTGTAAAGCGGCGATTATTGTTTCTATGTGCCATCGATTATCTTCATCACACTCTTGCTCTAAGTATTGCTGCCAATCCTGTCGAGCTTCATCAATGACCAGTTGCGGCAGCATATCTAGGGATAAAAACCTTGGCTCCCAAATGAGATTGTTTAAGATGTATCTCAGACCCTGTTCTTGACACCAACGCACCAGCTCTAAAATGCCGAAGATATTATAAGCTTGGGCAGTGGGACGAACAGATAAGGGAATATGGTCTTTCTGGAAGGATAATATATTACGCGAGATCATTTCCCACCGAGAAGGCGTTCGGATATATTCCTGTAACTGACCGACTCCCTCCACACTAAAAGCCAGTTCTACGGATAAAAACTGACGCAGCATTTCCGAAAGACGACGATTATAGACAGTGCCGTTCGTGTTGATGTATAGCGAGATGTGTTGGGCGTGATCGGTTTCTATCAATTTCTTGAGAATAGTGGCAAAAGCGGGCTGGATAAACGGCTCTCCTCCCGTAAAGTTGATATGCTGGAGGCTTTCTGGATGGGCTAAGATTTCCTCAAAAACCAGCTTTTCATTGGAAGACCAATGGGGATTTTCAGGAATACGGCTTAAAAATTCCTTTGGTTGTCTCTTTCCGCTCTGTGGTTTGCTGACAATCCTCAAGTTATCGATATCAATACCCAGCGGAGAACCCCAACGATAGATATTTAGTTTCGCTGTGCGAGTGCTGGTTAAGGGCGGAAGGTAAAATACGGGCAGAAAATGCAGGGAGAATTCAAGGCGAGAACTAGGATTCCAGACCAGATCGGGTTTGACGACCACTCGCCATTCACCACTTCCAGCTAATAATTGTTGGCCCAACAGTTGGTCTTCTGTCATGACCAATAAGTGATACAGTTGCTTGCTCTGTTTCTGACCAGAGATTTCGATAAAATCCACTGGTTCTCCCTTAGCGGTCAGGGAAATCGTCACTTTTTGTGAGATTACTGGTCGGGTCAACTTTTCACCCTGCTTGTTCAGTTCACCGAAACCAGTGTATTCTACGCCCTTGAGGTAGACTGGCAGCAGCGTTTCTGAGCGCGGACGATCATCAAACCATTGCGCTTGTACGGGATCGCCAGCGATCTGGGAACTAAACATCGGCGAACACATCCGACATTTTAAATTGCAAAGATTGCCCAGCCACAGATGTAAGGCTGAGGGAGGTGGTGCTTGCCCCCCACGCTCATCAACGATCGCCGCTGCCCATTCCATTATCTGCTCCTCCCCGGCAACCGGAATCCTCTGACTAGGGTAACGGTTCATCACTTGACGAATGCTTGTACTGCCTTCAGCTTCAAGGGCATAACATTTGGCACAGCTGGCTATCTTCTCTCCTGCTAGCATTTGCCGCCGCAGCTGACGAAAATACTCGGAATTCCAAATATCTTCTAAAGAAGACTGATGCAAGGAGAGAATTCGTCCTTCTGATACCAGATTAGTTCCATGATTCAGACTGCATAATTTCACCTTGCCATCGTTAGTAATCATGGCTTGGCAGAAAGGTAGAATACAAAATGTTTTGGGGAGCATATAGTAGTTATCTTAATGGTGAGGTACAAAGTTTTTCTTTTGGGGAGTCGGTCGTCGATACCCAATTAGGTCGCACCTGATCTTGAGGAGAAACGCTGTACTTAAAATCTAAAGTAAATTGGCAGCCCAAACAAGAGAATATTTTTAAAATTTAATAATTTTTATTTTCTCAACCGGTTACGCTCATGATGAAACTGCTTGAAAATGAGCGGCTAAAACTGGATGATGGTCATAGTACGTTCTGATCTCATCATAGTTAGAAATAAGTTCTTTGATTGTACCATTGGTTCTCTTGTCGAACATCATGGGAATAGCGAGCGGCTCGACCCCCAGATGAACTTGCAAGTTTTGGATAGTTTGCTCCCAATTGGCTATCATCTCCTCGTAATTAACCACCATCTTGGCCTGATCCTGAAATAGATTGACAAAAAATTCTTCCGCAGCGCAATAATAATTGTAAAACCAGTCGAAGTACCAGAGGGGATATTCTAAAGAGAGGGAAGGTGGCTTAGTTTCTTGGCCAGGGACGTACCAAATATAGGATTTTTCATTGGGAACAAACCAGATATTAGTTGCCATGGCAATCCGAAAACTCACAGCCGCCTCGACAATATTTCTCCTTAAAATAATGATTCTTAAATCCCGCATCGATCTTAAATGATCCCAGACGGGAGACTGTCGCTCAAGTTGATCGTACATAATTTTAGTACCGTCAAAAACTCGAAAAAATTCCCTCGATAACAAACTTAAATCAAATCGCTCACCATCGAGATTCTTCTGAGGGTTGAGGTAGGTTTCCTGTTCACCGTAAAGCTGATTAAAAGTCTCTTGGCGCCAATGAACCCAAGGATCATCTCCCTCTAGTTCTGGATTAAATAATTCCATTCCTTGACGCAGATGCGGATGAGCTCCTAGAGCTGTAATCAGAAGTGTTGAACCAGTTCTTGGATAGCAAAGAATAATAAATTTCATCGTTTTCATCAAGCATTTTTGGGGGCTACGGTTCCAAAATTCGGGCCAGTCAAAGACTAAACCCGAACTTGACCGAGTTTTTTAATCCTCTAAACTAATCTTGACCGGATTAACTTTCCAAATCTCTTGACAATATTCCCAGATTGTGCGATCGCTAGAGAATTTGGCCATACGAACCGAGTTGAGAATCGACATCCGCGTCCACTTGTCCCGATCGCGATAAGCTTCACTTACCTGTTCCTGACAATCAGCGTAGGATTGATAATCAGCTAAAAGCATATACTGGTCATCGTAGAGGAGAGAATCAACGATCGGCCTGAATAATTCTGGGTCACCATGGCTAAAATAACCACTCTTAATTCGATCGATCACTCCCTTCAATTCGCGATTATTTTTGTAATAGCTCATCGGTTCATAACCGTGGGCCTTTTTAGCATAAACTTCTTCTGCTGTCAAGCCAAAAAGGAAGAAATTTTCTGCCCCTGCTTCCTCGCGAATTTCGATATTAGCGCCGTCCAGAGTCCCAATGGTGAGGGAGCCATTCATGGCAAACTTCATGTTACCAGTTCCGGAAGCTTCCTTACCCGCCGTAGAAATCTGTTCGGACAGATCCGCCGCCGGATAGATGCGTTGACCCAAAGAAACGTTAAAGTTAGGCAGGAAAACCAATTTTAAACGACCTCTGACATCAGGATCCTTATTAACAATTTCAGCTACAGCATTAGTTAACTTAATAATTAACTTAGCCATAAAGTAACCGGGGGCTGCCTTACCACCAAAGATAAAAGTGCGCGGCACGATATCGATCTGAGGGTTCTGTTTAATGCGATTATAAAGGGCGATAATGTGCAGAACTGCCAGATGTTGGCGTTTGTATTCGTGAATCCGTTTTACCTGCACATCGAAAATCGAATTAACATCCACCTCAATATTGCGGGTTTTCAGCATATAAGCCGCTAAATCGGCCTTATTCGCCTGTTTAATTTCATACCAACGCTGACGAAATTCAGGATCATCAAGGTATTGTTCCAGTTTTCGCAATTCCTTCAGGTCTTTTAACCAATTATCGCCGATTTTTTCGGTAAATAGTGCCGATAATTGGGGGTTGCTCAATAAAATCCACCGGCGCGGGGTGACACCATTGGTTTTATTGTAGAATTTTTCTGGCCAGAGCATGGCAAACTCTTTCAGGGTGTCTTTTTGCAGTAACTCGGTGTGTAAAGCCGCAACTCCGTTAATCGAGTGACTACCCACACAGGCTAAATTAGCCATGCGAATTTGTTTATTACCCCAACCAGCTTCTTCAACTATCGACAATTTGCCCAATAATTCCTCGTTATCGGGAAACCAAGTCCGCACATCGTCGAGGAAAAAGTGATTGATCAGGTAGATAATTTCTAGATGTCGGGGCAGCAATTTCCCGAGCAGATCCGCCGACCAACGTTCTAGGGCTTCCGGCAATAGGGTATGATTGGTATAAGCGAAGGTTTTTTGGGTAATTGTCCAAGCTTTTGACCATTCTAAGCCGTTTTCATCCACTAACAAACGCATTAACTCAGCGATCGCAATGGCGGGGTGAGTGTCGTTCAGTTGAATAGCGGCGGTTTCGTGGAAATTTTGCAGATTTTTGTGGCTTTTTAGGTGAATGCGAATTAAATCTTGCAGGGAAGCGGCCACAAAAAAGTATTGTTGGGCCAGACGTAATTCGCGACCGGCGGGGGTGTTATCGTTGGGATAAAGGACTTTAGAAATGGTTTCCGCGTCCATTTTTTCAGCCACGGATTGATCGTATAACCCGGCGTTAAAAGCCTCAAAATTAAACGATTCACTCGCTTCTGCTTTCCAGAGACGCAAAGCGTTCACCGTGTTGGTTTTGTAACCCGGGACGGGGGTATCGTGGGGAATGGCTAAAACCCGACGTTCCGGCAGCCATTGGACCCGTTCCTGTCCCTTATCATCGTGATAGATTTCCGTCCGGCCTCCCAGTTTTACTTCCACACTTTCATCGGGACGGGGTAATTCCCAAGGATTGCCGAAGCGTAGCCAGTTATCGGGGATTTCCACCTGCCAACCGTTTTGGATCATTTGATGGAAAATGCCAAATTCGTAGCGGATACCGTAACCGATGGCGGGAATTTCTAGGGAAGCGAGGGAATCGAGGAAACAAGCCGCTAAACGCCCTAAACCGCCGTTTCCGAGGCCGGGATCCGGTTCCTGTTCGATAATTTCCTCAAAATCAAGACCTAATTCCTCGATCATCTCTTTGATTAGGTCGTAAATACCCAAATTAGCGAGATTATTGCCTAAATACCGCCCCATGAGGAATTCGGCGGAGAAATAGCAGACGAGTTTAACTTTTTCTTGTTTGTAGGTGTCGGTGGATTTCAGAAAACGACGCAGGAGGCGATCGCGAACGGTGTAGGCAAGGGCGACATAGTAATTGTAGGGACTGGCATCGGTGCGGTTAACCCCTTGCAAATAAAATAGATTGTCCAGAAAAGCCCGTTTTAGGGTTTCGGGACTCATGCCCGTGCGATCATCTTCAATTAAAGTGGGGCATTGAAGTGCTTCAGGCCCATCAGCTAGGGTATAGGTTGTCTCCATGGGTTTTTGTTGTCCATATATTCGGGAGTCGATCGCCGATCAGACCTGATGACGATATCCTTTATAGTTTACTTGTTACCTTTTGGAGAGACTCAGACATTTAGATTTCTATTGGTTTTGAGAGGAGCAGCGATCGCAATTGCCGACAAAAAAGGGTGAACCCTGTCCACCCTCCCACAATTATTCACAAAAAAAGCTTAATAGCGTTTTTTTCTGTCACCACCACCACCACCATTGAAGGGCGCGCGCTCTTCACGATCGCGGGCCTCGTTAACTTTAATTGATCGCCCCATCCATTCAGCACCATCCAGGGCGGCAATTGCGGCGCCTTCCTGGCCTTTATTTTCCATTTCCACGAAGGCAAAACCGCGTTTGCGGCCTGTCTCCCGATCCACGGGAATATGAACCCTTTTAACCTCGCCGTACTCTCTAAAGACATCGACCAGAGCTTCTTGGGAAATCTCGTAAGAGAGATTACCAACAAAAATAGACATAATACTTGAATCCTCGAACAATACTCGAAACGGTGTGGAGACACAAAATTCAGGGAGAAGCCGAACAATACTAAAGTAAAAAACTTACCGGATTAATACTGGAAACGAACTTGAACACCAATCTTGACTCTCGCCTCGATCATAACACAGAAAGAGTTGATCGCCGATCAGAATCTGATGGCGATATCCCTTATAGTTTAGGCTCTTCGGGACTTGGTATGGTTCGATATGGGGGCATAAATCGACTAAATCCTTATCTGGCAAGAGATTTAATTGATTAGTTCGCTCTAGATCGCAAACAATTGACAAAAATCGCGGTAATGTCTGTCTCTATAAGGGTTTCATTCCTTATAACCCCCATCCATTGCATAACACAAACCGAAGAGCCATAGTTTACTTGGGGTTTGCTGAATAACTGGACTTCCCCCATACATAAATACTAGAAAATTAACAAAACCCTTACTGCAGGTCGCTTCTAAGAAAAAATTGAAAAGAGGCTACTGGGTACATTTTTCACTTGAAAATGACTGTACCGTTGACTGTATCTGGAGTAGAGCGATTCCGTAGAGTTGGCTGTATAGTGATCGCTAACCTGATTTTAACAGATAGTGTCATTAATCTCTAGAGTAAGGGATTCGCTCTGTAGCCATGTTTTTGCTGGTTTTCTGCCCCGAAACAAGCTATAATGGTCTAAAGGTCAAATTTGAAAATTTTTGCCTCAAACCCTATCTGCGTAAGAACTTCAGGATTTTGTGTCCAGTAGTTCATTGGTATTGTATGGCTTGAACTCAGGCTCTGTAAGACTTTTAGCCATAGCTAGTATTTTTATACGGGGGAAGTCCAGGAATAAATCTAAAAACCTTGTTAGATAAGGTTTTTAGATTTTTTTTCCCTCAAAAAGTGCTGACCATTGGAGTGATCGGGGGTAAAATTCCGGGACTTTTTCCCTGAAAATTAGGTAACTGACCACTTGAAAATGGGTAAAACCCTACACCCCACACCCCACACCCCACACCCTACCCCCACGAAAAACTTTTTGCCGCAAACCCTACTTGTTACCTTTTGGAGAGACTCAGACATTTAGATTTCTATTGGTTTTGAGAGGAGCAGCGATCGCAATTGCCGACAAAAAAGGGTGAACCCTGTCCACCCTCCCACAATTATTCACAAAAAAAGCTTAATAGCGTTTTTTTCTGTCACCACCACCACCATTGAAGGGCGCGCGCTCTTCACGATCGCGGGCCTCGTTAACTTTAATTGATCGCCCCATCCAGTCAGCACCATCTAGTGCCTCAATTGCGGCGGCTTCCTGGGCTTTACTTTCCATTTCCACGAAGGCGAAACCGCGTTTGCGCTGTGTCTCTTTGTCAACGGGAATATGAACCCTTTTAACGTCGCCGTACTCTCTAAAGACATCGACCAGATCCTCTTGGGAAATCTCGTAAGAGAGATTACCAACAAAAATAGACATAATACTTGAATCCTCGAACAATACTCGAAACGGTGTGGAGACACAAAATTCAGGGAGAAGCCGAACAATACTAAAGTAAAAGACTTACCGAATTAATACTGAAAACGAACTTGAACACTAATCTTGACTCTCCCCCTGATCATAACATAGAAAGATTGGAGTTAATGTTAACTTTTATTCTCTAGGGAAAGAGACCGTTTTGGCTATCGGTGGCTACTCCCTCAACCGCCAGCTTTTTTCTCCCGACGAAATAACCAAATCATCAGGGCCACCACACCGATTTGTAGGGCAAAATTGGGTAAAGCGGTGGCTACGTCCCTGCCTGCCGCTAATTGGGCCAGAAAAACCACCGCACCAATAAAACCGGAAGCACCTAAACCGAGATAGATAAACTGCCGCAGACCTCGGTAGGGATTAGCCGCTTCCTCTTTCAAGCGCGCGTATTTTTGGGGATCAAGTCGAGGGGATTTGCTCATAAAAAAATTTTTCTAGCTCTGTATCTATTGTCCGTGATATAATCGGGAACTGGCAATGTGCCGATGTAGCTCAGTGGTAGAGTAGTTGATTCGTAATCAATTGGTCGTGGGTTCAAATCCCATCATCGGCTTGGGGTTTTACCTCCCGGAAGTTGACTAAGAAATACTGGTACAGTGGTTAAATGCGTTGGTTTTGTGGCGGCTATGGCAAAACCCCCTAATGCCTTTGCTGGGGATTTGCGGCTCTCTTGGGTTTGGTGGGTAAAATCTATTCTCAGATACATTCCCACTGGCGAGCGAATGGAACGAACCACAAAGACACAAAGGACACAAAGATTGATCGGTCTTATATAAGTTAAACTTATCACACCAAGAGTAAGAGAGCCGATTTACTTCAATAAGCCATTTTAGCAGCCAACAAGAGGTAAAAGAGTTAATTCCTCTAACCGATCGCTCCCTATTTTGGGCGAAATCTTTGGGAAAAAATCAGCTAGTTACTAAAGAAAAGGTTGAATGATTTTTGCGATCGCTTGACGTTGGCAATCGTCATATCCCCAGCGTTCCAGAAAGGCTTGATATTCTCCTTGTCCTGTGTTTAAACTGGTGGCTAATTGTTGTAATTTTTCCCCCAAGGACTGCGATAATAACTGCTTAATTAGTTGACCAGTTTTTTCTTGGACTTTCTCAGAACCTTGGGCGTTTTCTTCGTCTCCTTGACTGCGATGATAGATGACCATTGCCGTGGACATAGCCAGATTTTTGACTAATAATTCATTCACTAATATCGGGGAAGTTTTTAAAGCAGTGATTACTTCTAAACTAGGATGTTCCGTATAGGGTAAATCGCTGGTTAAATAAGTAACAAAAAATCCTCTAGCTCCATTTTCTGTGGAGAATAACTCAGTAATTTTCTGAGTTATTGTATCGGTATCTAAAAACTCAATTTGACTTAGTAAATCTTGAGTTTGTTGGATGGCATTTTCAAAAGTTATACTCATATCCATACCTAGCCTTCTGTAAAGTTTAAGAGAAAAATACTAAGCATCTAAAGCATTTAACCAATTAGTTAAATCCTCCCCTGTTGAAAAATCAAATAAAGCTTCTCCCACTCGTTCTAGATCATCAATATTCAAGGTCATAATCCGACTCTCTAGAGCCACATCAATAGCTCCTAACTTACGTTTAATCAGACGAATAATTAGATTTCTTTCTCTTGCTAAACCCTGTTCTAAACCCTGTTCTAAACCCTGTTCTAAACCCTGTTCTAAACCCTGTTCTAAACCCTGTTCTAAACCGCGGCGCATCCAACTGGTGGTAATCTGCATAACTCCCTCCTGTTCGGGTTGAATAAATGTGCTAATCTCCTGTTGAAATTCTATAACTTTTGCTCTATCCTGAGCGACATCAGTAAGTTTCTCAGTGATTGTCTTGATATCTAAAAACTCAATTTGACTTAGTAAATCTTGAGTTTGTTGGATAGCATTTTCAAAAGTTATACCCATAACATCAATAGCCTTCTGTAAAGTTTAAGAGAAAAATACTAAGCATCTAAAGCATTTAACCAATTAGTTAAATCCTCCACTGTCGAAAAATCCAATAAAGCTTCCCCCACTCGTTCTAGATCGTCAATAGTCAAGGTCATAATCCGACTCTCTAGAGCCACATCAATAGCTCCTAACTTACGTTTAATCAGACGAATAATTAGATTTCTTTCTCTTGCTAAACCCTGTTCTAAACCCTGTTCTAAACCCTGTTCTAAACCCTGTTCTAAACCCTGTTCTAAACCCCGTTCTAAACCCTGTTCTAAACCCTGTTCTAAACCCTGTTCTAAACCGCGGCGCATCCAACTGGTGGTAATCTGCATAACTCCCTCCTGTTCGGGTTGAATAAATGTGCTAATCTCCTGTTGAAATTCTATCTCCTCGGACGAGTTGAGATTGAGATAGGTATCGACAAAGCCTGAAATCAATTGCATTCTAGCGGCATCTAATCTTAATGTTACCAATAATCTTAGACATTGTGCCTTAACTTTTGCTCTATCGCGAGGGGCAATTTTCATCTTGGCCATCAAAGCGGCGGCGACGGGATTAGCTTGATTGAGAAAATCTCGCCAATTCAAGCGATTTAACTGGACAACTTGATAGTTAAATTCTAACACTTTTAAGTCAGGAAACTCAATTTTATATTGACGAATTGCTTCTTTTTGTGGACGATCATAGGAGAATATGACAATGGGATAAACTGGTAAGGCAAATTTTTGATGCAGACGAGCGAAATAAGTAAACATTCGCCGATTAAATTCCGGTTGAGAGCTAGACTGTGCTTCTAGATGAATTAAGAAAAATGATGATTGTCCTCGAAATTGAACTTGGGCGACTAAATCACTTTCATACTTTTCTCCTTCCGTGACATCGGTAAAGACTTCTTTGTCTAAAAATGTAATCTGATTAGGCTCTAAATAATTGATAATCTCAGGAAAAAACAACTGAATAAATTCAACAAAAAAAGTCGCAATTAATTCCTTAAATAAACGATCATGGTCAATAACATTATTCATACCTAATAATTATAAACGAGGAATCCTTCAGCTTATCTTCATAACTTTTTGTAGTAATTATCAAGGATTTTCCAATGACCAGCGCTAGAAGACAAAGAAATTAAATCCTCGATATTGCCTTCCATAGTAGCACAAATTTGAGCGAGGGGTAATAGCAAATCCTATAGTAAGACGAGTAAGGACGAGGAGATAAAATGCCCAAGAAAGCGTACTTATCCGAACATCTAAGTTCAGAGGAACCGAAAGATAAATACAGAACCAGTCAAGACTCAGTGGCAACAAGAAGATGGCACTGGTTAGGTAAAATATTTTGAGGATGGACAATCAAAAAGGCGACAGTAGCTGTCGGATTAGATTATCAATATCTAATCAATTAGGAGAAGAAGGAGTTAAAAATATCAAGAAAAAGAGTCAGGAACATCCGAGAGGAAAAGAACCTTTATTGAAGGAAGAACAATTCCAAAAATTAAAATTGAATAAATTCAGGGAAATTTACGGTAATTTTGCCGGTTAAATCAATTCCCTGCTATCTCCATCCCAAATTACTGCTAGTACAAAAAGTCGATCAACTTTTAAATTATCGATTGAGAATAGAAATAATTTCAATGATTTTGAGGAGTTTTTTCCTGAATTATAGGACGTAGTTGTTGCACCAGTTCCTTAGAGCGTATTATTCTTGCTTCTGGTAATAAATGCTCATGGGTATCGCCAAATAAACTAGAATCTGTTTGCAGATTAAGAGTTTTTGGATTGTAGATTAAAGGTACTATATTAGACAATTCTTCAATAGTTTTTTTAACATTTTTGACAGTGGTTTCATCGGTCTTAGCATAAACCCAAGAGAGAGAAACTACTAAATCAGCACCTTTAGCTTTTAACTCCTCTTGAAATTGAGCGATGCGTTTGAGGGAGTGTTGCGAAACAGGTCGATCAAATGTTCTAGCCCACCATTTACCTGTACGATGTTTGACTACGGTAGGATCTCCTTTTTCTGTGATTGGATCTGATAAATAACCCCTAGCTTTTCCTGTTTGTATAACATCAACAGCAGTTTTTACTATAGTGCGTAAACTAGGAACTCCCATTAACCAAGTCTCGGAAACTAATTGTTCTAAGGGTATATTTCCTAAACCCGGTTTTCCAATAGCAACACTAAAGGGAACCGAACCAAATAAACCATCACCATAACCAATACCATCATCATCCAGTAACATTAAATATTCAGGAATAAGAACCACTATATCCCCCGGACGTACCTGCTCTAAAATAATTGGGCAAATGACATTTAATCCCAAATCTCCCTGTAAACCAAAGTTAAAAACTGGGATTTTTAGCTCCTGTTCTAGGAATTGAGAGTTAATACTATAATTTACCCCGACCCCCCCGCAAAAATTATTCGTCTCGGTGCATCTATCTGCGTGGCAAAAGATACTTTTTGTTCGTACATTTGTAGGAGCCACTTTAATTCACCACCGTAGTGTACGTTATAAAAAAAACCCAAAGACCAAGCCACACCAACGGTAGCTAACCAAGGCCAAAAAGTCAACATTTTCTTCATAAGTTTAGCTCCTAGAGTTGAAGAACCAGAGGATAACTACAGAATCACTAATTCTAGTTCAAAAAAGATATAATTATCTTATCTTTCTTGCCATAATTGCCAAATAGTCGCCACATATTTCCGTCCTTTTGACAAATAATCCCAGAGATTAATTCCGGTTTTACTCTCACCATAAATGCGGGGAACGCAAAGATAAGGAACTTCCACTAACTTATAACCTAAACGATTGGCACGGGTTAATAAATCAATGCAATATTCTCCATAATCTCCATTTAAGGTAATTTTTTCTAAAACCTGAGAACGAACGGCAATAAAACCACTGGTATAGTCGTGAACTTGATTGCCTAGCATCACGATGGCCATGCGATTAATAATCCAGCTTAACATCCGGGCCATCAGTCCGTGGGCAACATCATCACCCCCCGGAATCCAACGAGAACCTACGGCCATATCAGCTTTTTTAGCTCGAATCGGTGTGATTAATTGCGGCACATCTTCTGGAGGCATAGACAAATCACAATCCATCCAAGTAATAATTTTAGCCCCATACAGATTAATCGCATCGTCAATACCTCTCTGTAGAGCCGAAGTTAACCCTTTCTCGTCGATTCTGCGACACAAAATTACCCCCGATTGGAATTGCGAATCTTGGGGAGGAGTGGGATATTGTTTGGCGAAATCTTCTACTATCTGCCAAGTTTCATCGGGAGAATTATCATCCACCACTAGCACTAAATAAGGACTAGGAACACTAGCTAGTAAACGTTCAATTAATTGACTAATGTTATCTCGCTCGTTATAAGTGGGTAAAATCGTACAGACTAAATCATTAGCTGCTGGAGTAATTGTGGGCTTATCCTCGGATTTTTGGGCTAGTAAACCTGTCTCAGAAGCAGATATAACTATTTCATAGAAAGGATACTTACCAATGATTCCAGAGCGATTTATGCCAATTTGAAACTTTTGTCCATCTTGGCTAAATTCCAGTTCTTCCGGTGGGGATTCTAAGAGTTGACAAGGGCGATAGGGATAGCAAACGTAGGGAAAACTAAACAATCCTTGACTGAGTAATTCTTGGCATAGTTTAACCATGGCTTGACTATTTTCCACACGGAAGAAAGTTTTTTGTTTCTCCAGACCAAAACCCAAAACTTGTGCCGCATATTGATGAGAGAAGGCAACAATAGAATTAGTATCCTCTTCTATGCTTTTGATGGCTGGTGCTATCCCCTGATGGGTTTTATAGAAAAATTCTCCACCTTGATAAATGTTTTTATAGACACCTATTGCCAGTAAGATTAACAGTAAAACCCAACTTCCCTTGACTACAAAAACTTCTTGGTTCGCTCCTATAATTTTTACTTGTTCCAGCGTTAATAAGGTAACAAAGGGGATAAGAGGCAATAAATATCTCGGTCCCCATTGTTTACCTCCCACCATGACTTCTCCCGGGGCAATATCGACCAAACAAGACACCCCTACTGTGTAGATAAAATAGAGAGCATAGACAAAAAGCATTTGTTTATCTAGAGATATATTGCCGATGTCAAATAGATAACAACTAGCTAAAAGTATCAGGAAGTAAATTATATTGTCCTTGACTAACGCCTTGGTTTTAACCATTCCTTGCCAGCGAAGATTGACGAGAACAGCTAAGATGATAATCGCCGTTACACTAATTAAAGTTACGGGAATATCCTTGGCAAAATTCAATTGTTGACCGCTCCAAGTTAGCAAGTAAGCTAAGGGAATTATACAGATAGGAAAATGGACAAAAAAAGAGCTATTTAACTGATAAAAACTGGTCAGGGCTTCTTGAATACGTTTTTTCCAAGAAAACTCCTCAAGGACTAACAGAGCGTGAACTCCTAGAAAACGATTATAAATTAACTTATTGCACAACCACAGTAAAAACACACTAACAATCATGCCTAGCACAAAACTAAAAGCTATTCGATTAGTTAGCAGAAATTCAGAAAAATTAAGATTTTGCTCGGTTGAATACCAAGCAAAAACTGAGGTTTGTTCTGGAGTTAACCCCAAGAAAACTAATAAAGTTAAAGTTGCCACTAGGGCCAGACATTCGGAGCGGAACCATACCGATAAACCCACTAGAAATCCGCCTAATAAATTGGGCAGCCAGCCACTATTAGCTGTATCGGGTAGAAAAAAAGCGATAACAATTCCCAAAAATCCTAAAGTAACAGCGAGGGTATGTTCACAATATATGGCACTGTATAGAGTTAAGGGAGAAGCAAAAATCAAAATAACTAATCCCAAAAGCCCCCCCCAACTGTCTAGGGAAAAAGCGGGAATTGCTCTTGAAAAACTGAGCCACAATACCCAAATTGATAGGAGGGGAATCAAGTAAAACCCCCGATAACCCCAAAGTTTATAAAAAAGGGAAGTTAGCAAAGAGAATGGAAAAGGAAAAGAGATATAATAACGTTGATTTAAGTAGTAGACAAAAGGGGGGCGATAACTGTATAAACCCTCTTGCCAAAGACGAGTAACCCAAGCTTCTGCGCGCTCAACTAAGTCAAATCGCCACGGACCATTACTTAGCTGACGAGCTAGTAAAGCTTTCAGCGCCCCATCGCCATTAAAAAAAACATCCTTGGGAACTGAAATACATAGATATAGGGAATAAAAGCAACCAGAGGCAATTACTACCCAAGATAAAAATTCCGTGCCAATTATCATAAAAGTCGGTTTTTATTCAAAAAATTTTCATCAATTTTTCATCCCTACTCAGCCTCAGCAAAAACTTGCTGAACTGCTTGGGCCACTCGCTCAATTTGCTCGTCCGTGAGAGCTAAACCGCTAGGCAGATAAAAACCCCTGCGCGCCAGTCTTTCAGCCACGGGACAGGAAATATTTTGCAATAATCCCATTTTGTGAAATACCGGTTGTTCGTGCATACACCAGAAAAAAGGACGCGTACCAATCTGATGTTCTTTGAGGCGTTTCATCGCTTCCGTAGCATCAAAGTTAACCTCATCTTTGAGAACAACACCATAAACCCAATAAATATTTTCGGCATAATCGGTTTGAGGTAGGGGCAATTCTAGAGAGGGGATATTTTGCAATAATTCCCTGTAGCGTCTGCCCATTTTTCTCTTGCGCTGGACAAAAGTTTCTAGCTGTTCTAATTGTGCTAAACCCACTGCCGCTTGCAGATTAGTCATCCTCAGATTCCAGCCCAGTTCTTCGTGAATAAAACGTCGTTGGGGCTGAAAATATAAATTTCTCAGGGAATGACAACGCTCAAAAATATCCTCTTGGTTGGTGACAATCATGCCCCTTCCCCAGTGGTAATATGTTTGTTGGAATAGAAACTAAAGATGCTGATATCACCGAAACTGCCGCAGGGTTTACCTTGATAGGTTTGACCGTGCATTTCCGCCGCATCTTCAATAATTTTTAAACCGTATTTTTGAGCTAATTCTAAAACTGGAGTCATTGCCACCGGTAATCCGTAGATATGAACCACCATTATCGCTTTAGTGCGGGGCGTGATTTTTGCCTCTATCTGAGCGATATCCATGTTCCAAGTCTGCGCTTCGCAGTCCACCACCACGGGAATCGCCCCGGCTTTGACAATGGCAGCTCCGCAGGAAATGATGGTAAAAGTGGGGAGAATCACCTCATCCCCCGAACCAATTCCTAAAGCGACGATGGCCGCTTCTAAGGCCATAGAACCATTGCACACGGAAACGGCATACTTTCGCCCAACAGCGAGGGCAAAATTTTCTTCAAACTTCTGAACGAAGGGACCTTCCGAAGAAATCCAACCGCTATCAATACATTCGTTAAGATACTGTTTTTCCTTGCCCGCAAGTAGTGGCTCATTGACGGGAATAAAGCTACTCATGCTATCTCTGCTCCCGCCATTTTAACCACGGTTTCCTCAATCCCCGCAAAGCGAGTTTTATCCTGATTACCAACGTAGGGACCCTGTTTTACTTCAATCATTTCTACTTCTTCTAAGACTTGGAAACCATGGCCACCTTGGATCAATAAAACCACATCTCCATCTCTCAAGATATGACTTTCTAGATATTGTTGGTCGTCATCATAGAAATCTACCCGCAGTTTTCCTCTTTTGATAATTAAGACTTCCTGGGTAAAAAATACTTCCCGTTGTACTTTGTTATGAACGTGGGGCATAATACTTTTTCCCGTCGGGTGTCTCATATAGGCCAACTGTTGGGAAAAATCATCGGGAGTTAGGAAATGAATCCCCTCTTGGTTAAACTCTCGTCGGAGAATTATCGCTAAAACTTTTCCCTCTTTCATGATTTGAGAAATTGGCAAAGGGTTGGGTTGGCTTTCTGGCTTATTTTTCTGATTTTGTTGGCGGAGAAAATCTAAAGACAAGAAGTCTGAAGCTAGTTTAAACATGAATTTAACCCCCCTAGGGAATGGCTGTGAGAAAGGCTGAAATTAATTGACAGCAAAGAAGCAGCCAACCAGTGACCAACTTTTGTCATTCTTGGTAGGCCCATTTAATTTAATTAGCTAAAGCTTAATCTAATTAACACGATGTTAATTTAGTTAACAGAAGGTTAATCCCGACTAAGGCAAGATGCCTCTACCATACATTTAAGAAAACACAAGAGCATCTAACTTTAGAAATAAGTAGAAATACTTAAAGGGTAAAAAAATAGGATTAAACAGGGGTCTCATGAAGATAAGCGGAACGATGGCGAAGCACTTGTGGAACATTTAGAACACAAGTCCGAGCATTTGTACTAAAATATCTAATAGACGGCTAACTGCTATATTTTCTGATGACGATATAAATAGCAAAAACTATAGACGAATAGCTATGAGCTTTGGTGAAGAATTTCAATTACTGCTGCGGGCCCGTTACCCTCTCATCTATATTACCACCCTAGAAGAAGAACGTCTCGAAAAAGCGATCGCCGATATTGCCAAACAGAGCAATAACCGTGCTGTCTATGTCTGGGATTTCGTGGATGGTTATCAAGATAATCCCAATAATGAGAACTTGGCTCGGCGTAATCCCCTCCAAGCTCTTGAATTCGTCGAAAAGCTGCCGACTAACATCGCTGCGATCATAATTTTACGCGATTTCCAGCGCTTTCTAGAAGATATTGCCATCGCCAGAAAATTGCGAAATCTGGCCCGTTCTCTGAAATCTCAGCCCAAAAACCTAATTATCGTCGCTCCCGAACTGTCCATCCCCTCGGATCTAACCGAAGTAATCACCGTCGTCGATTTTCCCCTCCCCAGTGGCGAAGAAATCAAACAGGAAATCCAGCGATTAATCGCTGCCACCGGACAACCCGTCAAAGAACCACTCCTGGATGAATTAGTGCTTTCTGCCCAAGGATTATCCCTAGAGAGAATTCGTCGGGTTTTAGCCAAATGTTTAGCCAGTCACGGCAAAATTGAGCCAGAGGACGTGGAATTAATTTTGGCAGAAAAACGCCAATCGATTCGTCAAACCCAGATATTGGACTTTTATCCCGCCACAGAGCAGATTTCTGACATCGGGGGACTAGATAATCTCAAAGATTGGCTGATTCGTCGCGGTGGTGCTTTTAGTGAACGCGCCCGCGCCTACGGTTTACCCAATCCCCGGGGTTTACTATTGGTGGGAATTCAAGGGACGGGTAAATCCCTGACAGCGAAAGCTATTTCCCATCATTGGCACTTACCGCTGCTGCGTCTAGACGTGGGGCGTTTATTTGGCGGATTGGTGGGAGAATCGGAATCGCGTACCCGTCAGATGATTAATCTCGCCGAAGCTTTAGCTCCCTGTGTGCTGTGGATAGACGAAATCGATAAAGCTTTCGCCGGAGCGGAGGGAAAAGGCGACGGGGGAACCACCGGGCGGGTTTTCGGGACTTTTATCACTTGGTTAGCCGAGAAACAATCGCCAGTTTTTGTCGTCGCTACAGCTAATAACATCCAATCTTTGCCCCCGGAAATGTTGCGAAAAGGACGCTTCGATGAGATATTTTTTGTCGGACTACCTAGCCAAAAGTCCCGCGAGGAGATTTTTAGCGTTCATTTAGGGAAAGTCCGGCCCCATAATCTGAAAAGTTATGATATAAAGCGACTAGCCTACGAAACTCCCGATTTTTCGGGGGCAGAAATCGAACAAACCATCGTGGAAGCGATGCACATCGGTTTTAGTCAAAATCGCGACTTTAGCACCGATGATGTGCTTGAGGCCGCTAGTCAGATTATACCCCTGGCTCGCACTGCTCAAGAACAAATCCAATTTCTACAGGATTGGGCTAAGTCCGGTAAAGCTCGTTTAGCCTCTCGCGATGATCGTTTTAATGTTAATCCTAACAGTTAATTTAGCACCAATATGAAGCGTTTATCTGGTTTATTGCAATTTATGGTCGGTTTTGTCATGGGAGTGGCGATTTTAGTCGGTGGGGCTACTGCTGTCGCCTATATGCTTCTCTCCGGTATGAATTCTAATCCTCCTAAACCCGTCTTTACCGAGGAGAAAAAAGAGGAAACTAAGGAGGAAAAAGCTGCTAAACCCATCCCTACTACTCCCGTCCAAGAACAACCCCAAGCTGAGGTGAAAGAGTCTCCCACAGCTGCACCAGCACCAAAAGCTGCCCCGAAACCCAGTCCCGAAGCAAGAAAAAAAGAAACCACATCCGAGGGTTATCAAGCGCGGGTGACATGGCAAAGCGGTTTAAGTCTGCGCTCTCAACCTACCAGTGAATCGACTCGTCTCGGCGGTCTCGACTACAATACTAAAGTCAGTGTGGTGGGAACTAGCAGCGATGGCCAATGGCAGCGCGTGCGTCTGTCCGATGGTCGCGAAGGTTGGATTAAAGCGGGTAATATTTCTAGAGTCCAGTAAATATTTAGAAGGGTTAGGTTTTCTAAATCTACCCCTTTCCTTAATCAGTAATTGGACAAAGTTAATACTAAATCCGTTGAGTAACGCACAGAAAACGGGTTTCTCGGAGAAACCCGTTTTCTACTAATGCAATAGGCACTCTTGCATTAGATAATCAGTCTTTAATAATCGAATTTGGTATGATTAATTCTGTCTGGGTACTTAATCACTACTTCAAGAACGATTATCGCGATTAACTTTTCTAATTAACCAATAACTTGCTGCTAAAGCTAAGGTTCCCACGGTGAGGGCAATTAAATCATCTTTACTGTATTTGTTGGGATCGAAAATAATAATTTTTCGAGAGATGGCAATTAAAGCCGTAACTACGACTAATTCAACCTGTACGATGTGTTTTCTTAAGTAAGCAGTGACGTTTTCTAATAACTCTAAGGCAATCAAAATATTGAGAAATAATCCGAAGATTTCAATTAAAGTTTTGCTAAAAAAACCGACGGGTTCCGTAGTAAATAAATCTTGGATTAGAATAACTACTAGATCATAAAGAGAAACAATAATAACAACAATTAAGGCTACGGATAAAACCTTAGAAACTAAGTTTTCAATGACATGAATCGACCTCATGAAATTTTCATCGCGCCATTGTTGACCAAAATTGATAAGTAGTTTCCGTATCTGTTTGAGCATGATCGATTAAGTAAAAAGTAAAAATTATTATTGTATTTGACTGCTAATTGTTCTATTTAGTTAACAAGTAAGCTGATCCCCCTTGATCTCCCCTTGATAAGGGGGGTGCTGATCCCCCCTTGATCCCCCTTGATAAGGGGGGTATCTGACAATTTTTAACATCTAAGTAGGGAGGCACAATTATTTGTAGGATGGGTTAGCGGTAGCGTAAACTATGCCGTCGTTGGGTTTCATGCTTCAACCCAACCTACGTTCATCGTTATATTAAATTCCACCCACCCACTTACTTACTTAGAAATAATTTTACTTGAAGAAGGCTTCCCTAGAAAAACAATCTAGGTGCGATCGCTATTAAGTCAACCGCACCCCAAACTAATACAAATGCTCACATTTAGCTGACATCATCGTGAGCGAAACGATTATAGAGGAAGTCGAGGGCATAGTTACGCAGACGATAATATTCCGGATCCTCCATAATTCTTTCCCGATCGCGGGGACGGGGGAAATGAATATTCATCACTTCGCCGATTTTCGCTTCTGGTCCATTGGTCATCATTACCAGCTTATCAGCGAGGAAAAGAGCCTCATCGATATCGTGGGTAATCATCAACACCGTACAGCGTTTATCTTGCCAGATTTTCAGCAATTCTTCCTGTAATTCCTCTTTAGTAATCGCATCCAACGCACCAAAAGGTTCATCAAGAATTAATACTTCCGGACGGATAGAAAGGGCCCGGGCGATCGAAACCCGTTGTTTCATCCCCCCGGAGATTTGGGGAGGGGTTTTGTCCATAGCTTCGGTTAAACCCACCATAGCTAAATGTTCCCGCACGATCGAGCGTTTTTGCGCTTCTGGAGCATTGGGAGACACCGCATCTACCGCAAGATAGACATTTTCAAAAACGCTTAACCAAGGCAACAAAGCATAGTTTTGAAACACTACCATGCGATCGGGCCCGGGTTTAGTAATTTTCTTACCGTTAACTTTAACGATGCCATCGGTGGGAGAAGAAAAACCCGACACCATATTTAATAGGGTCGATTTACCGCAACCGGAGTGACCGATCACACAGATAAATTCACCTTCATTGATGCTGAGATTAACATCCTTAAGGACGGTGTAGGGGCCTCTAGCAGTGGGATAAACCTTAGAAACTCCTTCAATGGTCACAAAAGCTTCTTTACTGGGGGCCTGGGTTGCCCGGTTAACTGTGTCAGTGGTGGTGTACATGATTAGTCTTTGGGGGAAATTAGTTAATAGGGGCAATGACTGGAGATAATTGGCTAATAATTATCCCCTTAGTCGATTTTTAGGCAATTTTGCGAGATTCACTGGCACTAGGACGAGCATCAATAGCCACTTCGGCCATGGTGACGTTTTGTTTGATCTCTAAACTATTGAGATAACCGATCGGATCCTCGGCATCAAACTCGATACCATCGAATAAAAGGATCGGTGTGCGACGATATTTAATATCCCCTAGACCCAATTCCCGGGCCGCGGTACTGAAGACACCCACCCGACAGACGCGTTCGAGAATTTCTACCCAGTTACGGGGGAAAGGAATGTGGCCCCAGCGTGCCATTTGGGTCATCATCCAGAGGTGTTCCGTGCGACTGGGACGATTTACCCCATCTCCATAGAACAGATGGTGTGCATATTCTTTCATCGGTTGATCAATACTGCACGCGTAGGAGTTGGGATCACCCAGTTGGATATAATCAATATTGGTACTAAGATACTGACGACTGGCGAGGATTTGACGAATTTCTTCCTGATTCCCTTCCTCGGCACAGTAGCGACAACCTTCCAGCAGTGCTTTGACTAAAGCGACATGGGTATTAGGGTATTTATTGGCCCAATCTTCCCGGACTCCCAGGGCCTTACCCGGGTGGCCCTGCCAAATTTCTAAGTCGGTAGCGACAGTGTAACCGATACCCTCCATGGCAGCCCTGAGATTCCAGGGTTCACCCACACAGTAACCGTCAATACTACCGGTTTTCAGGTCGGCTACCATTTGGGCTGGGGGAATAGTTTCGAGGTGAACGTCTTTATCGGGGTCAATTCCCGCTGCCGCTAACCAGTAACGTAGGAGCAAATTGTGCATCGAGGAGGGGTGAACAATGCCAAAAATATGGCGCTGCTCCTTCGATTCCAATAGCATCTGTCTTAAGGCGTTACCGTCAATCACCCCCTCGTCATAGAAGCGTTTAGCGAGGGTGACACCGTTACCGTTACGAGTCATAGTCAGGGCGCTGACAATCGGCAAAGGTTGATCTTGATAACCACCGACGGTTAACCAGGTGGGCATTCCTGAAGGCATTTGCGCCCCGTCGAGGAATCCCCCTGCGATCCCATCCACAACCCCTCGCCAACTGGTTTCCCGGACTAAATTCACCTCATCTAGACCATGTTTAGTGAAGAATCCCTTTTCTTTGGCCACTGCTAGGGGCGCGCAAGCGGTGAGGGGAACAAAACCGATCTCTAGATTGACTTTTTCTAAACCGTGACGAGCAATAACTTCGACTTTGCGAGCGCGTAGTTTTTTGATCCGTTTTTGTTGGTTGAGGAAATAGATAATTTCGCTCCGGAGACTGTAGTAACTGGGGTGTTCCACCACTTCCATGCGTTTGCGGGGACGGGGGATATCTACTTCCAAAATACCGCCAATTTTTGAGCCAGGACCGTTGGTAAGCATGACGATGCGATCGGATAATAGCACCGCTTCATCCACATCGTGCGTCACCATTACCGAGGTCATTTCGTATTCTTCGCACAGCTGCATTAACTGTTCCTGTAGATTACCTCTAGTCAGGGCATCTAACGCCCCAAAGGGTTCATCTAAAAGTAGGACTTTCGGACGGATGGCTAGGGCGCGAGCGATCGCTACCCGTTGTTTCATCCCCCCCGATAATTCGTTGGGACGTTTATCCACTGCATGACGAAGATTGACCAGATCGATATATTTTTCGACTTCAGCTTTTCTTTCGTCTTCTGATAGTTGGGCGAGAACTTGATCGACGGCTAGAGTGATATTTTCTTTGACGGTTAACCAGGGTAAAAGGGAATAGTTTTGGAAGACTACCATGCGATCAGGCCCCGGTTTTTTAATGCTTTGACCTTGCAAAGTAACCACTCCTTCCGTGGGCAAATCTAAACCAGCGATCATGTTTAAGAGGGTGGATTTTCCGCAACCAGAGTGACCGATAAGGGAGATAAATTCCCCTTTTTTTATCTGTAAATCGATCCCTTTTAAGGCCACATATTCACCGCCACTACTAAGGGGGAATACTTTATCAATGTTATCGACAGCAACAAACAAACTCATAGTTTTTTCTCCTTAAATTGACTCAAGTTTCAGTTGTTTGAAAATGGGGAAAGTTTCCCCATTTATTCCCTATTGACGAACGATTTGATTTTGTAACCAAGCCATAAAGCGATCGAGTAATAAACCCACACCACCGATATAAAACAGAGCGAGAATAATATCACTGATGTAGTTATTTTGGTAGGCATCCCAGATAAAGAAACCGATACCGACAATACCCGACATAACGATTTCTGCCGCAATAATCGCTAACCAAGCTAAACCGATCGCAATTCTCAAACCAGTGAAGATGTAGGGAAGTGCCGAGGGAATTAATATCTTGAAAAAGAATTTTTGGTTGGACAATTGCAAGACTTGTTTAACGTTGATATAGTCTTGGGGAATTTGTTGGACACCGACAGTGGTATTAATCAAAATTGGCCAAACTGCGGTGATAAAAATAACGAATAAAGCAGCAGGTTGGTTTTGTTGTAAAGCGGCCAAAGATAGGGGAACCCAAGCAAGAGGAGGAACTGTTCTCAGGAATTGAAAAAGGGGATCGAGTGCCTTATTTAAGAAGGGATTAACCCCAACCATAATTCCAACTCCAATACCCACCACTGCGGCAAAAGAATAACCGATTAATACCCGTTTTAGACTTTCGAGAGTTTGCCAGAATAGTCCCTTATCAATACCTCCACGATCAAAGAAAGGATACATTAAATAGGTGCGGGTACGCTCATTAGTAATAATGTCCGATGGCGGCGGTAATTTAATTAATCCCACCATAGACATTAACTGCCATAAAATCAGGAAAAATAAAATACCCACAATCGGAGGAAGAATATCCCCAGAATGCTTTTTCCAGAATTTACTAAAGTTGAAACCACCCTTGCTTGTTCTGCTGACGCTAGTTGCCATTTTGCCGTTTTCCTTTGTTGAAGATAAAGTTACTTGATTGGAAAGAGAAGAAAACACTTTTGGGATTAATAGACTAGATATTTTATGCACCTAGCCTATCGGGAAAAACTCCCTATTTTTTAATCGCCAAACTATCGAGATAAGCTTGGGGATTAGCGGGGTCAAAAGTTTTGCCATCAAAGAATTTCTCCACACCGCGGGAGGTACTGGTAGGAATATCAGCTGCGGGAACCCCTAACTCTGTGGCTGCCGCTTTCCAAAGATCCTCGCGGTTAACTTTGTCGATTAATGTTGAGGCAGTGGTTAAAGTTTCTTTCGGCAAGAAACCCCAACGAACACTTTCGGTTAAAAACCAGAGATCATGACTCTTATAGGGATAGGAAACGCTACCGGCGGGATCTTTCCAGTAGAAAACCCCTTTATTTTTGTCGGTGATTTCCGGTTTACCGTCACCCATTTTCTGCATCCCTTTGAGGGGACCGGCGATAATTTCTTCTTTGAGGTTGAAATAAGCCGGTTTAGCGAGAATTGCCGCCGCTTCTGCCCGATTTGCCTCTTGATCGAGCCATTGCTGCGCTTCCATAACTCCTTTTAATAGTGCCTTAGTAGCTTTCGGGTTTTTATCCACCCAATCGGCGCGGATAGCGAGGTATTCTTCTGGGTGATAGGGCCAGATTTCTGCGGTTAAAGCTGACATAAAACCGATATTATCAGCCACAATTCTCGCTGGCCAAGGATCGCCGGTACTAAACGCATCCATGGTTCCCGTTTTCATGTTGGCCACGGTTTGGGCTGCGGGTACGGCAATTAGGTTAATATCCGTATCGGGGTTAATACCACCGGCGGCTAACCAGTAACGAATCCAGAAGTCTTGATTAGCTTTCGGGAAAGTATAGGCGGCTTTGAAGGGAGTTCCCGTCGTTTTCATGGCGAGGATGTAATCTTTGGCGGGTTTTAGGTCTAAACCGATATTTTTGCCTTCGTGTTTACCTGCGATCGCAATTCCGTTACCCTGGGTGTTTAACTGCGCTAACACATACATGGGGACTTTAACGTTATTTTTGGTGATTAGTCCCTCGGAAATTAGGTAAGGCATGGGCATTTGCCACTGTCCCCCGTCAATTCCGCCCGCATCTGCCCCAATTTCGACGTTATCTCTAGCGGATCCCCAGTTTGCTTGTTTGGAGACTTCCACATCGGGCATCCCGTGTTTAGCAAAAAAGCCTTTTTCCTTGGCAATAATTAAAGGTGCGGCCTCAACGATAGGAATATAACCTAATTTAATTTTGGTGGTTTCGGGGGCCTCTCCGGGAGCCACCGCAACGGGAGAAGCAACCGGGGAAGCGGGCGCGGTGGTGCTGGTTCCACCCGTACTGTCGGGGGGATTACCCACACAACCTTTGAGGACAACAGCCCCTGCCGCTGAAACTGCCGCCGTGGTTAAAAATTTCCGTCTCGAAAAATTTGACATAGAATCTCCTACCTGCTTGCTAAAGCAAATATGTGTGCTGAATTATGGGTAAAGGAATCCCTCGCTAAACTTTCCTTCTAGCCCGTGCTATAGAAATTTAGCTATGGAATATTGAGTCTTGATTGAACTTAATAAATAAGTCTAGCGGAATTTGGAAAAAATAATTAATCTGAGCGAGAATTTTATGTACAAAAATTTAATTCGATTGATAAGAATTAATTAAGACCATTGATATATCTAGCTTCTAGCCACTTAAAAAGGTTTCCGTAGGGCGCTGGAGCAGGGGTGATGGGGTGATGGAAGTGGGAAAGTGGGGAATTGGGGAAGTGGGGAGGTGGGGAAGTGGGGAAGTGGGGAGGTGGGGAATTGGGGAATTGGGGAAGTGGGGAAGTGGGGAAGTGGGGAGGTTGGGGAAGTGGGGAATTATGAATTATGAAGTGGGGAGGTGGGGGAGTGGGGAAGTGGGGAGGTTGGGGAAGTGGGGAGCAGGGAGGTGGGGAGAAACAACAAAATGAGCCAAGGGTAAGTTTTGGGAATGCGGTTCCTTCCGGCTTGGTAGAATAGACAATATGCTTTCACCCCAAAGTAATGACCAGATCTAAAAAGCCGAAATCACCGAACTCCTCTGATTCGCCTACCTCTCCTTCCTTGGCTCTGTCTTCCCTACATTTTCGTCTCCAAGCTTTAGAGGAGGAGCATCAGTGGCTCCTTAAGCAGATTGGCAGAAAACGCAACGAACTGAAGAAATTCCTCGACCAGATGCGTTCCCTGGCCACGGAGATTTTCCAGAGAGGGCAACCCCTCTATCAAAAACTTAGCGACCTCGACCGCGAAATACACGCCCTTTTTGACGAAATCCTCACTGCTAGAAAAATGGGGCAGCAGACAAAAAAAAGGATTCTCGGAATTTACGAGACACTTCAGTTAACGGGGGTGATTAGCCCAAAATTTGACGATGGAGATGAAGAACTTGACGAACTTTTCGGAGACGAAGAACCAGAAGGAGCATCGGAGCAATCCGCGCAGGATTTCTTCTCTGGGGAAGACTCCTATGGCCGTCACGATGATGGAACAGAGCTATCACCTGAAAGCTCGCCTAAATCTCCTGAATCTAGACAAATACGCCGCACTTTCCTGAGAATGGCCGAGATTTTTCACCCCGACAAGGTTACGGATCCCGAAACTCGGATGCGTCACAATGAGATCATGAAGGAGGTCAACCGTGCCTATAAGGAGGGAGATATTGCTAAACTGCTCGAAATCGAACGACAGTATCAAATGGGGGACTCTTTCGCGGTTGAAGGCTCATCGGAAAGCGACCTCCAACGACAGTGCGAGAGGGTTGAAACCAATAACGAACTACTTAAAAAGCAATACGAGAACCTGAAAAGAGAACTGCGCTCGGTGCGAAATACCCCGGAAGGCGAGATGGTGAGGGCCAGTCGCGCTTGTGAGAAGGATGGCATCGACCCGATTGAGCAAATGCTAGAGGAGATGAAATTACAAGTTCAATCCACCGAAAAAATCTATAATTTTGTCCGTGACTTCCGCGATAAAAAGATAACGGTTAAAGAGTTTCTGCGCGGACCGGTCAGGATGGGCAGAAGCCCGGAAGAGATGGAAGACATTCTTGATCAACTTCTGCAGCAACTTCGCACAATCAGCCGTTAAAGAGAGAAAGCCAATATTTAGGGTATGCTGAATAAATGTGAAATATAGACGAGGTAAGGGTTTTAGGGTTCTGTTTTGCTCTCACAGGTGCAAGATTTTGAGAGAATCGTCGTTCAAAACCTTGCGTCTTCATCGGCCCGTGTCCTGTAGGGGCGAAGCATTCGGGCAATAACCTATCGGTGAAACCGTAGATTTTCTATCCGAATGCTTCGCCCGTACTTTTTGCCGCAGACCCTATTTAGGGTATGCGGCAAAAAGTTTTTCCTGGGGGCCGAGTGTAGGGTTTTACCTAATTTTTAAATCCGTTGAGTAACCCACAGAAAACGGGTTTCTCGGAGAAACCCGTTTTCTACTTATGCAAACGACAAAAGGGGGAATAAATAATCAGGATTAAGCTTTTGTTACTCCCAATCAACCTTTTTTAAACCACGCCTTAAGTCTCACTAATTTCTTGTCGTGGGTCATCCTTGGGTGGATGGAGTTGGCCCGCTATCCATTGCCGTCGGGCATTCTGGATAAAGGGTTGAATATGGTCGATCGAAAGAGGGGCGGAACTGAGGAGTTCGGGATAGTGACAGTATTCACACCGGAACCTAGCGCGTTGTCGAACAATATGGTAGAGCGATTTAGGAATGACCATTTACTCTGGCGGCAATGACAGCGTTGATGTAGCTGAAAATTTGGTCGAGTTCGCCAATCGCTTCTAGCTCAAGGACTTCCTCCGGGGTGAGATCATCAGCTTTTTTCTTGTCAAGAAGCGTCTGCATCCGATCGCCCAGTTCATCTGTAAATTTGAATAGGGTGAGATTATTAATCTGTTGCACCCGCAATCCTTTGGGAATCAGGCCAGAGGGTTTGACAAGAGCGCTCATGGTTGTAGCTGGCTTTTTGAGCAACTTTACTACCCATAATATAACACCACCTTCCCAACTGATAACCGATAATTCTTTCATTGCCTTAATAAAATTTAACATTAACGCCATTTTCTCAAAAAAATCGACCCGCCTAAGGGCGGGAAAGAAAAGGAAAGAGAAAAAATAGGGAATGAGGGTAAAAAGGGAAAAAAGAGAAAAAGGGTTACAAAGTCCTCCCAGCACCGCACACCACCCGAAAACCGCCGTCGAGGTTGAAGTCGAAGTAGCGGCGGAGCATGGAGCCGCGGGAAGCGCGTCTGCGGTAAGCGGAACGGCATTCATCCGGATCGCTGTACCAACAACCGCCCCGCAGAGGAGAACAATAATCATCACCATAATTATCATCACCATTTTCTATCCAAGCACTGCCATCACTCGGCGCACCGTCATAGTTATAGTGCCAAGTATCGGCGCACCACTCCCAGACATTGCCGTGCATATCGTACAGTCCAAAGGCGTTTGGGGGAAATTGTCCCACAGGAGTCGTTTCTTCTCGATATTCTCCTTTGGGTTCATCGGCGTAGGTATAGCCGGCATTGTAGTTAGCCAATTCCCCCGTAATGGTTTCCCCAAAGTAAAATGGGGTGGTCGTCCCGGCACGACAAGCGTATTCCCATTCCGCTTCACTCGGTAATCGGTATTCCCGAACCGTTAGTTTTGATAATCTCGCACAGAACTCGATCGCCTCGTACCATTTGACTTGTTCCACGGGACGGCGATCGCTATCGGGACGGTCTTTAAAATAGGCTGGGTTGAAATAAAGGTCTTGTTTAACTTTTAAATCCGTGCGAGAGGCGATCGCTTTCCACTGAGCCTGGGTGATAGGATATTTACCCATAAAGAAGGGTGGGACAGTTACGGACTTGCGCTCTGATAATGTAATTATGGCTCGTCTGATTCTTCTACAGAGCGACTGTCTGGCTGGGATATTATTCCTACCACGACAGGCGTACTCCCATTCCAGTCTTTTGATCTCCCATTCCGCATCAAATTTTTTAAGCAGTTTTTCGATATTAAATATTTTTACCAGTCTTTCGATTTCCTCGTCTTCCGTTCCCATCGTGAAAGTTCCCCCCGGGATGGCGACCATTTCTAAGGTGATGCCGTTGCCCAAATCTTGGGCGAAATATGAGGCTTCTGCCTTTTTTCGTTCGACTTCCTGACCTTTGGCATTTACTTTTACCACATCAAAATCAAATTTCATTGTGTTGATTTCCCCCAAATATTATCTCACTTGCCTTTAACCAAACTTTCTAACTCCACTATCTTTCCCTCGACATCAAGCCACTACAGTGGCACCCCTGAGATAATCTTCTAGTTGGCGATCGTTATCGTGACTGAGATTGCCTAGAGGTAAAGTTTCGACGCTAAAAGCTCTCACCTCACTAACTTCTAATGTATCTTTGATCTGAAAATTCCCCGCCGCTGTCACTTCAATTAACAATGAAATAGAGTGAATGCGCGGATCACGCTCAAAAGAGGAATAAACCCCGACTAAACGCCCTAAACTGACTAAATTTAATCCTGTTTCCTCTTTTAATTCCCTTTGAGCAGTATTAAAAATATCTTCCCCCCAATCGATCATTCCCCCCGGTAGGGCCCATTTGCCGGTGTCTCTGCGTCGGATTAAAACAATTGTACCATCAGCAAGCAGCGGAATTATTGTCACCCCAGTTACAGGATGACGAAAGATAATTCCCATCACACTTTTAATAAAATGCCAAACACGATCCATAGGAATTAGGAGATAGGGAGATAGGGAGATAGGGAGATAGGGAAATTTTAACTAATACCCCAAAACCCCAAAACCCCTAACAATATCAATCATGATCGAGAATGGCTTTAGCTTGAATTAAAGCCGATCGCACTTGTTCAAAACCTGTGCCACCATAGCTATTACGGGCCGCCACCACCTGACGAGGAGCGATCGCGTCATAGATATCGGCCTGAAAAGCTGGATGTAATTCTTGCCATTCCGTCAGGGTTAAATCTTTCAATAACTTACCGGCTGCCAAACTGCTTTTAACCACTTTCCCGACTAAATTATAAGCTTCTCGGAAGGGAATCCCCTTACTGGCTAAATAATCCGCCACATCCGTCGCATTAGAAAAATCTTCCGCCACCGCGTTAGCTAATCGGTCGGTTTTAAATTGAATTCCGGTGGCTAAAAGTACCGTCATCGCTTGCAAACAAATCCGCACGGTTTTAACGCCATCAAATAACGCTTCCTTGTCCTCCTGCAAGTCTTTGTTATAGGCCAGGGGTAAACCCTTCATTAAGGTCAATAACGCCTGTAAATGCCCAAAAACCCGCCCTGTTTTGCCGCGCACTAATTCGGGAACATCGGGATTTTTTTTCTGGGGCATAATGCTAGATCCCGTGGCACAACTATCGGTGAGAGTGATAAAACTAAATTCTTGGGAAGACCAGAGAATTATTTCTTCGCTCAAACGGCTCAGGTGGACCATAATCAGACTAGCGGCCGTCATAAATTCAATGGCAAAATCTCGATCGCTAACTCCATCGAGACTATTGTTATACACCTGCTCAAAATCGAGTAAATTGGCGCTGTAATGACGATCGATGGGAAAAGTCGTCCCCGCTAAGGCCCCGCATCCTAGGGGCGAAATATTAGTCCTGGCGCGAATTTCCCCTAATCTTTGGTGATCCCGTTCGGCCATTTGAAAATAAGCTAGGAGATGATGGGCTAAACTAATCGGTTGGGCGCGCTGTAGGTGGGTATAACCGGGGATCAGGGTTTCTAGATGGTTTTCAGCGTGATTGACTAAAGCTTGCTGAAAATTGCGAATTTCTTGCCTAATATCATCGATTTGTTGTCTAAGATACAGACGAATATCCGTTCCTACCTGATCATTCCGCGAACGGGCCGTGTGCAGTTTTTTGCCCACATCTCCCACAATCTCGGTTAAACGACGTTCCACGGCAAAATGCACGTCCTCTTGATCGATGCCGGGGTTAAAGTTGCCGGTGCGATATTCTTGACGAATTTGTTCCAATCCAGAGACGAGACTATCTGCTTCTTCGGGGCTGATAATACCCGTATAGGCGAGCATTTTAGCGTGAGCGATCGATCCGGTGAGATCATACTCGATTAATTCGATATCAAAGCCAATACTGGCGTTAAATTCTACGATCGTAGGATGGAGACTACCTTCAAAGCGATCGCTCCAAGTTTTCTTTGCTGTCACTGTTTTCGTTAGATGATTGTGGATAAAGTTAACTAAAATATGCTGAACAATTTTTAGGGATAATCCGGCGCTGATAGCATTACCGCTTCAGGTTAGAAAAATCTCCAACTCTACAAACATAAGAATAGCAAGAATTGCTCGCTCTGGCTGAAGGCTGATAGGCGAAAAGCTAATAAGAAGTAAAACCTCGAAACATATAACCGACAATCAAACCGATTAATAGGGCCCATGCTTGCCCAGTTTTGACGAAATTTGAGAAGGATTTCTGGACATTCCCGATGATATCCACGTCTTGCTCCGAAATAGTCATCAAGACATTGGTGAGAGGCGAAAAGTCGATCGAGACAGATAGATGATGGAAGATGTCGATCACGATGGCATTCCTCAAAAACGAAAATCTACAGAACAAGTTAACATGAAAACGACTAAATTAAAACCACTTTTGTCTCCCTGGTGCTGAGTTGGAGGGGAGGTCACTTTCAAGATGATTGAGATTGCTGGTAATAGGCTAATAGTAAATTACCCGCTTTTGCTAAATCTTGCCCAAAGGCGATAATTCCTTCTTCATGACCACTCATCACTAAAATTTGTTGCTCCTCTAGACGATCTTCTTGACATAAACGGATAATTTCTGCGGCCATTTCTGGGGTTCCATAGGCGATATTTTCTTGGGTGGTCGGCACTCGATACATCAAATTTTGCCACAGGGGGCGATGATGAATATGAATCACCCCATTAATCTGGGGATTCGCTTCATAAATCGCTGCATGGGTGAGAGTTTCTGAAGAAGCGGCAATTGTTCCCCGACAAGTGACACTATTTTCTTTCCAATCGTAGTCTATAACTGTGGTGTAATGGGATTCATTTAATACTGGAATTCCCCCAGTGTTAGTGCCAGAAATAATGATTTCTTTGTCTATTTTTCCTCGTTGACTCACATTCCCAAAACCGATTCCGTTATCGTATTGACCGATTAATCCCAGTCGATAGAGGCGATTGCGCCAATAATTTAATTCTGCAATCTCTAAGCTTATTAAGGGACGGTCAGGAATCCAAGTACAATCGTATTTAACATAGCCTTCATCAATCATAGATTTTTCTGAAAATATTCGGGATAATTTTGACAAACTTTCTCCACAAAGTCCTGGAGAGGATAGGAAATATTGGCGATATAATTATCTTTAACTACTTGGGAGAATAGGGGTAAAACTTCTGTATCTAAGGCGGGGTTAAATAACTCGATCGGCAGGATTAAATCAGACCCTTCCCGCACATCAATGGTCTCAAAATTATCGGCTACAATTAACCAAAGAGGACGCACCCAAAGAGCCGAACGACTTTCGATCACTTGAATTACTTCTCCGTATAAAGTTCGATTTTTGCAGAATAAACTAACAATTTGATGGGGAGTAAATGTGTTCATAGACTCTCATACATGGCAATTAAATTGGGAAATAATTAAGTTTTCAGGAATAACAAAGTAGAGAAATTAGCTGAAGGTTGACCAGCTTTTTTTAGTGATTACTGAAGCAGAAACCCTTAACTCAAATCTGATGATCATTAACATTCCCATCGATAGCAGAAATTTTCCTTTTTGCGATAAGTATATCCCATTTTGACATAGATTGTAATAAACTGATTTATTATCAAAATAAAAATTTATAATTGTTGTCTGTTAAGATAAAATTAATAGTTTGAACTCTATTAGTTAGTCAAATGGCTCTTCTCGACTTTGTGTGATAATTTTTGCTTATGGAACCCTGAAGTGCTTATTGGGCAAAACTTTTAGGACTATTTTGCGGATATTCTATCGGTATAGACCTCGTTTCCACACAGAAACCAGAAGAGCCGTCAAATTTCCTCAAGATGGCAAAAAAGGCAGCGACTTGTTTAGGTCTTTAACAGTAAGAATTTGTCCATTAAAAGATTGAGAGATAAGCTCTTGACTGGTATATCGCGAGGATCTAAGCAGCGTTCTTACCTCGTCTGTTGTGTAGGGTTTTTGGGATAATTCAAAAAACCTAAAAAAAATACTTAGTGAAAGAATGAGGATGATTAGTAATACATTTATGCTAAAATGTTTTTTTGTTCTTAGAGATTGAGGTTTTAAACTCATATGTCGGCTCCTCTCGACTTTGTGTGATAATTTTTGCTTATAGAATCGTGAAATGCTTATCGGGCAAGACTTTTAGGGCTATTTTGCGGATATTCTATCAGTACCAGAAGAGCCTCATGTTTATTTACTTACTCTTATTTAGACTGAGTTTACAGTGATCCTAGCATATACTAACTCCTAAAGCGTAACCGTTCAGGAGGGTAAAGGTATGATAGCATCAAATGCTATGGATGAGAAGCACTTAAGGGAGAAATACGAAATAGACGACGATGATTGGGAAAGAACTTCAAGGCGAGCGCATCGTTTTGTAGATTGGAACCTCGGAGCGAAACCCAACACCCAACACCTAAATCTGTCTGAATGAGCGCTCGCTATTTCCCTCTTCCCATTGCTTTTTGTTGGGTTTCCTTACGTCAACCCAACCTACAGTAATTGTTATGATTACTATAGTCCGTAGCTTGGGTTGAGCGAATCAACAGGTTAAAGAAAACCTCTCAATTCTAGGGGAGAACGAAACCCAACACCCAACACCTAAATCTGTCTGAATGAGCGCTCGCTATTTCCCTCTTCCCATTGCTTTTTGTTGGGTTTCCTTACGTCAACCCAACCTACAGTAATTGTTATGATTACTATAGTCCGTAGCTTGGGTTGAGCGAATCAACAGGTTAAAGAAAACCTCTCAATTCTAGGGGAGAGCGAAACCCAACACCCAACACCTAAATCTGTCTGAATGAGCGCTCGCTATTTCCCTCTTCCCATTGCTTTTTGTTGGGTTTCCTTACGTCAACCCAACCTACAGTAATTGTTATGATTACTATAGTCCGTAGCTTGGGTTGAGCGAATCAACAGGTTAAAGAAAACCTCTCAATTCTAGGGGAGAGCGAAACCCAACACCCAACACCTAAATCTGTCTGAATGAGCGCTCGCTATTTCCCTCTTCCCATTGCTTTTTGTTGGGTTTCCTTACGTCAACCCAACCTACAGTAATTGTTATGATTACTATAGTCCGTAGCTTGGGTTGAGCGAATCAACAGGTTAAAGAAAACCTCTCAATTCTAGGGGAGAGCGAAACCCAACACGGTCGCTTCCTTTTTTGCCATCTTGAGGAAATTTGACTAACTAATAGAGTTCAACCTATTAATTTTATCTTAACGGACAACAATTATAAATTTTTATTTTGATAATAAATCGGGTCAATTTTTATTTTTGGTGAGCACCCTATAGCTGACGACATAATTCTTTTATACTAAACTTTGAGGTTCGCAATAGGGGTTAATTCATCATTTATTTCAAAATGAGAATTGCTGCTGGAAAACACCAAGATTTTTCTAGAGGTCTAACGGCTATGCGCTTTATCCAGCGAGCCTTTTAGTCGCTCTGTCACCCCTTGAAGTGTAAAATATTTCCCCATCAAAACTCACCGTTCGCTCATTTCTCGAACCGAAAATTTGATAAGTTGTCTCAAATGCAGTTTAGCAAACCCATTGAGCGTTCTACTGGAATATTTATTAGTACAAAAAGACCATTTTGAGGTTAAGGAATTGATGAGGGTTTGAGCGAGCCAATTGGCGATCGCACTCTTGAACCTATTCTGCTCACCTTATTCGCTAAAAAGCATATAGGATAAAGGTAACAGTAATTTTAAAACCCTTCCCCTAAAAAATTAAGCGAACAATGAGTCAAAATAATTGCCAAAAAAATCTTTAAATTTGTTTCCCACTTGCATCAGCGATCGGTTATCAGATCTAAGTTTTCAGTTCACTGATGACTGTTGACTGATCACTGAAAAAAGCTGGCCAGATCGGGAAAAAACTCCGTTAGAATACGGAAAGCCGTTTACAAAACGATACAAACTCATGACCGTTGCTTACCCTCGTAAATTCAAGAAGACGATGAGCGCTCGCGACATCATGAAGCGTGTCATTAGCGATCGCGAAATTCATCTTGTCACCCTCAACCGTTACCGCTACAACGAACAACGTAGCTGTAAAGACCTGACCGAACTGATCGAAACCTTAGACGGACAACCAAAAGAACTGATCCAGGACCTTTCCCACCACGTCGCCGATGAGGCGCGTCATGCTTACTGGTTAACCGATTTATTGATCGAATTGGGGGCTGATGTGGGGAAACCGCCGGGGTTGTCCTATATCGACGAATTTGAACGTCTTCTCGATCAAGACCAATTCCAAGGCGAAGAACAAAGGGAAGATGGACTGATTGCAGCCCTAGCGGCAATTAACGTCACGGAAAAACGGGGATGCGAATACTTTGCCGCCCATATCTATGCCCTCAAGGAAGGGGAACAAACCCCAGAAAATCTGAAAATTCGGGAAACGATCGCCAAAATTTTTCCTGAAGAAGCGGGCCATGTGCGTTGGGGCAATCGTTGGTTAGCCAAAATTGCCCAAAAAAGCCCCGAACATCGGCAAAAAGTCGAAAAAGCGAAGGCCAAATACTCAGCGATCGAACAGGCCGCCTATGAATCGGGTATGGATATCACCCTGGGGGCAGAATTGCGCCGCGTCGGTCATTTAATGGAAATCGCCGCCACTATGCCGCTTTGGGAACGTCCTCAATATCTGATGGAACGTTTACCCCAATCCCTTCTCGACCCGAAATTACAATTATTCCGGGTAGAAGCGGCTCAAAAAGCCTGGAATCGTGATCCACAAATGTTTATGGAACGCTTTTTACCGATGTTTTTTAATGCGGACGGCAATATCGGCAAAAAAGAGAAAGTCAACTAATTTAACCTTGATTTTCAGGGGCAATCGTTCAGCGATCGCCGAAGAAATGTTCATCGAGGATCGAGAAAATCGGCTATTGTTTTAAATAGGGGTGAGTTCTCGGCTTTGGGGCCAGAGAAACACCACTTTTTTACTGTTTATTTTGGCTTTTCTCTTTTGGATTATGCGTCTTTTAGCTGCCTTTGATCGCTATCCCGATAGTGTATCTTTAACCCTAGAACCAGTAGCCACCGACTCGCAAAAATTTGATTTATATTTAACTTTACACCTACAAGCTCAAATTCAATCTCTCCTCGGCGGGGAAATTAAATGGGGACTGAAAGGAGGAAAATTAGATTTTGTTTTAGTTAATTGTCACCTAACACCAAATCCTCTTTCTAGTCAAGAGTTATACATAAATCGTATTAATAATTATCAATGGCGGTTATCGTTCAAAAGTGTTCAGTCAATATTTACAGGAGCGCTCGAAAGGATTAACCTAGGAACCGTCAGTGTCGAGGAAGAACCTTATCATCTAACTGTGCAATTTTCGCTGACAGCTGCCGATATCTGTATCACGGAAACATCGGGATTATGGAAACACGATCTAAGTCCCAATAAACATAGTATTTTAGAGCGAAAGTTAGCATTTTTCCTGATGGAAAATCAATTTGATGCTTTTTTGAGTCGTATTTCTTTGGGTTCATCGCAGGTGGAATTAGATAATGTTCTAGTGGAACCGAAACCAGCAGCATCAGAAAATTTAGAGAAATTGCAGACACAAATCGAGGGAATTTATGCTGCTGTTAGTGATGATTTTCTGGAATTAGCCCAATTAGCTGAACTTAATCCCCTAACGGATTTTACTGGGGCAAATCTCCTAGCAGCGGAATTAAGTGGTATATCTTTAGGCATGGCCAATCTCTATCAAGCAAATCTGCGGGGGGCAAATTTAACCGATGCTGATTTAAGTGAAATTAACGGCAGTCATGCTAGTTTTAAGGGAGCAGATTTAAGCGGAGCCTTATTAGCTAATGCCGATTTAAGTTATGCTGATTTTTACCGTTCTAGTTTGGCTTTAGCTAATTTAATTGGCTCCAATTTAGCAGGAGCTAATTTGGTTGAAGTCAACATCACTCAAGCGAATTTGAGTGGGGCAAAAGTGCAGGGGGCAAAGTTTGCCGATAACGTGGGGATGACCGAGGAATTGCGGGAAAATTTACGCTTGCGCGGAGCTTTCTGCGATTAATCAACTATTCAGCCTCTAAATGACACCAAATACCCTCACCCCTCCCCGAAAATGAAGATTAGAGATTTTCCTCGGTATCTATGCCTAATTCCCGCAGTTTAGCTGCTAATTTCGCCGCTTTTTGCTTTTCTTGCTGTACTTGGTTTTCTGCCTCTACAGCCCGATTTTCTGCCTCTAAAACCCGGTTTTCTGCCTCTAAAACCTGATTTTCTGCCTGTTGTGCCGCTTCTGCGGGAGTGGGTACTAATTCCCCTTCGGGGGTAAAATAGCGCAATTTATTGGCGGATAAACCCAAATATAAGCCTAATTGTTGACTCCAGAGCCATCCCTGGGGATTGGGGGCAATCGGTTGATATTGACCGCTAATTAGGGTAAATCCTTGAAATTCTCGGCTTTCTGGGTCAAACCAAAAATAATCGGGAGTGCGAAATATATCTTGATAAATTTGTTTTTTCTCCTCTCGGTCAACTTTGGCGGTACTATCGGAGAGAATTTCGATAATTAAATTGGGATATTTGCCCTCTTCTCGCCAAACTACCCAACTTCTGCGGTTAGGATTGGGATTTGTCCCCAAAACGACGAAAAAATCAGGACCACGAAAGAATTCTGACTTTTTCTGGTTGGGACTGTAATAGATAGTTAAATTGCCAGTGGCAAAATAATCTTCTCGCTCGCGCCACCACCATTCTAAACACTGAATTAATAAAATAATTTGTTGTAGATGTAAGTTACTTTCCAAGGGTGGTTCATCACTCCAAAATTCGCCTTCTGGGAAGATTATCTCAGGGTTGACATGAGACTCGACTAGGGGTAAGCTTTGAGCGATAGTCATGGTTTATCCAACAGAGATAGGTCGATAACTTATTATAAATGATTGAAGGGATTTTTTGAGCAATTGTAGCAATAGCAATTGAGGTAGAATATTCCTGTGGGTAAATCGCCATTTTCTCCTTAAACAATACCGGAACGCAGGGCAATTACGGCCGCTTGTACTCGGTCGTCCACGGCCAATTTATTCATAATTCCCCGCACATGGGTTTTAATCGTATTGGTGCTTAAATAGAGCTTTTCGGCGATTTCAGCATTACTTTTGCCCTCGACAATTAACTTTAAAACCTCCATTTCTCGCTCCGATAAAAGTGCTAGATTGGGATTAGGTTGCACTGCCGGTGCTTTGAGATTATCCATGACTAAACGGGCAATTTGAGGGTCTAAATAGGTGGCCCCATCCTTAGCTGCTTCAATAGCGGACAAAAGGCGATCGAGACTGGCTCCCTTGATACAATAGGCATCAGCACCACTAGCCAGAGCTGCGATCACTTCCTGTTGGAGAGTGTGGGAAGTGAGCATGACCACATGAACATTAGCTAAACCCTCCTTAATCTGTTTAGTTGCCGCAATGCCATCAAGACGGGGTAAACCGATGTCCATGACCACTAAATCTGGCCGTAGGGATAGGGCTAATTGTACCCCCGCCAGACCATCACTCGCTTGACCGACAATCTCAAAATCTGGTTGTTCACCGAGCGCTTGTTCTAAACCTAACTGCATTAAAGGATCGTCTTCAACAATTAAAATCCGCATGATCTTTGATTCCTAAAAGGAAAATGTACGGTTTTCACCCATCTGCATGAAGCAGAACTACTCCTAGTTTAGGCAATCTGGAGAGAGATTAACAGTGATCAGCGATCAGTGACCAGCGATCAGTGACCAGCGATCAGTGACCAGTGATCAGTGACCAGTGACCAGTGACCAGTGAAAGATACTAAATTTATTGAAAATTGAAAACTTAAACCTAATAAGTACCTAAGCAAAATTAATTACACATTTCGATAAAGCTTTTGCCTCTTGCCTATTGCCTCTTGCCTGTCTTCACTAGGAAATTTATTTTGCATGACTACTTAACTTAAACCTAATAACTTAAAACTTAAAACTTAAAACTTAAAACTTAAAACTTAAACCTGATAACTGATAACTGATAACTGATAACTGATAACTGATAACTGATAACTGATAACTGATAACTGATAACTGATAACTGATAACTGATAACTGAAAATGCTACGGATTTCATCAGATCGCTCTAAAATTGTGCTTGTTGCCCTGGTTTATCTGGGTGTTGGTTGGCTAGGCTATCTCTGCTTAAATTTAGGGTCGCGACCTGCCCCAATTTGGATGAGTGCTGGTATTGGCTTAACTGCTGTTTTTTTAGGGGGAAAAAGGCTAGTTTTAGGCGTTTTTATCGGGGATTTGCTTCTTACCTTCCTTTTAGGGGCCAGTGGGCCTATAGCTCTATTTTCGGCACTCGGCAGCAGTTTATCGGCCCTGTTAGGGGCGCAATTCCTGCATTATCTGAGATTTTCCGCCACTTTACAGCGTATTCGCGATATCCTTTTACTGGTATTTTTGGCGGCCTTATTGGCCTCGGCAGTCAATGCCACCATCGATACTTTTGCCCGTAGTTGGCTAAATACTTGGGATTGGCGGCAATTTGGACAGTCTTGGGGCATTATCTGGCTCGGAGATAGTACGGGGATCTTAATGACCACGCCGCTGCTGTTGCGTTTTTGCTTCCAGCGTCACTCCCTGCGGGAAGCACGGCAACCCCAACGCCTTGGCGAGGCCTTACTTTGTCTGAGTTTGCTAACGGTGGTGACTTCCGTGGTTTTTGGTGGTCAACAGAATTTTCTTAACCCCGATTGGAGTATGGTGCAGTACCTCGAATATCTCCCTTTTCCCTTTGTGGTTTGGGCTGCTATGCGTTTTCAGACCTGGGGAGCGGTAATAGCCAATTTTTTAGTATCTATTTTAGCTTTGATGGGATTGGTCGGAGGAGTCAGCCCTTTTATCCTACAGGCCCCTGATTATACCAGAGGTGTCCTGATCTTACAAATCTTTTTAGTCATTGTCATGTCAACTTCTCTGTTTTTATCGGCGGCGATTACCGAAAGACAACAGATCGATCGAGCTTTAAATGAAACTTTAGAACGAGAACATTTGCTAACACAAGTGGCTTTAAAAGTCCATCAATCTTTAGATATAGATCAGGTTTTAAATACCATTGTTGAGGAAATCAGAAATTTTCTCGATGCCGATCAAGTCTATATCGGTCACTGTCAAGAGGGGGGTTGGGCCAAGGTAATCGCCGAGTCCCGTCGTCCCCAGATTCCCCCGCTCATGGGTTGGTTTCCCGAACCAGAATTACTGGAAGAATTAGGACAATTATTTTCTTTAGATAAGTTAATTATTGCTGATAATACCGCTAAGGTGCAAACGCTGCCCACTCTCAAGGGTTATTACGAATACCTGCAAGTTAAATCCTCTTTAGTTTTACCTCTAACGGTTAATAATCAACATTTAGGCGCTTTAGTAGTCCATCAATATTCCCATCCCCGTCATTGGCAAAAAAGCGAGGTCAAATTATTAGAACAGTTAGCCACCCAAGTTTGTATCGCTATCGGCCAAGCGCAGCTATATCAGAGGGTGCAAAGATTGAATAATAATTTAGAACGGGAAGTAGAAACAAGAACCCTAGAACTGCGGGAAAAAGTCTGGGAAATTCAGCGTTTATACGAAATGAAAACGGTTTTTTTACAGGCAGTATCCCACGATCTTCGCACCTCGATTATGGGATTAGTGATGTTATTAAAAAATTTCCAGTGTCGGCAAACAGAAAAAGTAACTATCTCGCGAGCAATGCTCGATCAGGTGGTGCGTAGTTGTGATAGACAATTAACTTTAATTAATGCTTTATCAGAAAATCATTTTGCTGAAGAACGGCCTTTAATCTTGCATCGTCAACCTCTATCTCTAAAAAAACAGGTGGAAATTTGGCTGAAAGATTGGCAAAAAGATTTTGATTTATATCAAGCTACGTTTATTAATCTTCTCCCCGATAACTTACCCGCTATTGATGCCGATCCTTGTCAGCTAAGAAGTGTTTTTGAACAATTATTAAATAATGCCTTAAAACATAATCCTTCACCGATTCAATTAGCTTTAGATGCTCGTGTTGACCAAGACATGATCTACTGCACTTTAAGCGATAATGGCATTGGCATGGATGAGGAACAATGTCAACATCTTTTCCATTTATATGTAAGAAATCTTCATAATCAACACCTAACGGGAATCGGTTTAGGTTCCTACCAATGTCGGCAAATAATCGAGGCTCACTCTGGGAGAATTGGTGTAAAAAGTACCCCACAGGTTGGCTCACAGTTTTGGTTTACCTTACCCCTTGCCCATCAAAATTCTAGATTAATTAAGCCGGAGTTAGTCAACAGTAATCAGTGATTTTTTAACAGGATCAAGATAATTATGTTTACTCGTCAATCTGGGGTTAGATTTGCTTTAGGTTTATTGATTATTTTCAATATTTTCTATTTTGTCCATCTCGCCTACTATAGCTATGTTTGGCACGATGAATCTTTGGTCTTACTGCATCTTTCTGGTAACAGACCCGAACAGTTAATTAACTATCTGTTCGATGGACAAATTAAATCTACAGAACAACTCTGGCAATTTCAAGGGGTTAATTCCGTGAAAGGTTTTCCTGATACCTTAGCCTCTCTTTATACTAGCTCGAATTACGATCTACCTCTCTATTACAGTTTCCTCTGGTTTTTGGCAAGATTATTGGGCAATTCTGATTTAGTCTTAAGAGGATTTTCGGTAATTATTTGGTTTGGTATTTTAGGGAGTTTTTACCATTTAGCTTTGACTTTATTTAAAAATAAAAACGCCGCTTTAATTGCCGCTACACTTATCTTCTTTTCCCCGCGTTTTACTGGTTATGCTCTGGGAATTTGGGAATACGGACTATATGTTTTATTTTCGATACTTTCTAGCTGGTTATTTCTCAAAGCTATTGATTCCTCGCAACCGAAAAAAGATTGGTTTTTCTATAGTTTATCCCTAATCGCTGGTTTATATACCCATGTTTTCTTTATCTTTGTTCTAGTAGTTCATAGCCTATATTTTCTGTTGCAGCTGAATTCTTTTAACTCTTTAACCAAAAAATACTATAGCATCAGCTTACTTGCTTCCCTAGGTATTTATTCAATTTGGTTAACCCGGATTTTTACCAGTCGATTTACTGTCTTTGGATGGTCAAAAGGCAGTTTACCCCTAGAGATCCTTTGGCAAAGATGGGTAAGAATGATCGCTCGTTTATTTTATAATTTTAGTTTAACCAATTCCACCATCACCCCTATTATTGAATACTGCCTAATTATCCTCGTCATCATCTCCTTTATTTATCTGGGCAAAAAAGCCGATAAAAAAGTTTTTACCCTGATTATTCTCCTGACAATTATCCCCTTTTTCTCTCTTTTAGCATGGGATCTAATCAGAGGATTTCGCTACACAGCTGTGGGCAGATTTTACTTACCAAGTTTTCTCGGTATGCTGCTGGCAGTTACCTTTTTACTAAGCAACGGATTACAGCAGCGCCAAGGCTGGGCAAAAATTCTCTTAATATTATTGCTAGTTTTCGGATTAATTGCCAAAATTCCCTATCCACCGCCAGCAACTAGATATGTGGGCTATGGTAGCAATATTCCCAACGCTTATACAATGATTAATCGCAGTCAAAAACCTCTAATTATTTCAGAACATTGGTTAGATACCTTGCCCCTTATTCATACCACTGATGCTAAGACAAAGTATTTATTTATTCAGTCGGATCTTAGAGTTTCCATCCCCTCCTTAAAAAATCAATTTACTGATATTTATCTCCTCAATCCTTCCCCCAGTCTCAGACAATATTTAGATAACCAGTCTGTACAATTATCTCCTACGGAAAATCAAGCCTTTTGGCGAATTGATTAAAAAGCCATTAACCGCTCTTGCCAAAACAGACCACAACCTGATAAACTGAATAAACCAAGACTTCAGGGAATAGAATTGGGCAGTTCACCCCTAAGAGGGATTGACTTTTACAGAGTTTTATGCTTGCTCAACTGGAGAGTCCCCGAAATCTGGTGATGAAGAGTTTTAGCCTCTTGGCTACCGGACTGACTAAGCAGACCTAACAAATTCAACTGTATGATACCGAGTCAAGACATCGGCGAGGCAGTAGATTCAGTCAGAAAAACTGACGCACAAGACTTCTCTAATTTAATGCCTAGACCTGGCTGGCAACAAGTGGCGGGTTTAGGTAGAGACTGTTTTTGGTATTGAACCCCGATTCTTTTCGTTCTTTACCGGTTTTAGTGATTGCCAATAGGGATTTTAAGCCCGTAATTGGTTGAAAATTTCTATTTATTCGCAAAAATTCCCAGTCGCTCCCTGTACTAATCCTAGAGATCGACTTCATGATCAGTAATTTTCCCCAACCAATTCTCTGGAAATCACCTTCCAGAACAATTTAGTTATTTTATGAGTAGCAATGCCTTAACCAATCGTGAACATCTAATCGAACTGTATAATCGAGGTGAACGCAACTTTGCGGAAGTCAGACTTAGCGGAGTTAATTTAAAGAGACAGTGTTTAAACCAGATTAACCTCAGTCATAGTTACTTAAAACGAGCCAATTTAGCCGAAGCTAGTTTAATTAACGCTAATTTCAAGGACGCTTCCCTCGAAGAAGTTAATTTAAGCAAAGCTTGTCTTATCGATGCTAACCTGACTAAAGCCGACCTTTCCGGGGCAAATTTGCACCAAAGTCAACTAAGCGGCGCAATTTTGAGTAATACTGTTCTGAAAAAGGCTGATTTAAGTTCTGCCTGTTTAATTCACAGTAGCTTACTTTTTGCTCAACTGTTCAAAGCGAATCTCGAAGCCGCTAATCTCACCTCAGCCACTTTAACCCATGCCATGGCGGGGAAAGCTAACCTAAAACGGGCTATTCTCACTCGTGCTATTCTTAGCTCTGCCAATCTTAGCTATGCTAACTTAAAAGAGGCTAACCTAATTCGAGCCTATCTCTATCAAGCTAATCTGGAAAACTGCCATCTTCAATACGCCGACCTCAGCTATGCCGATTTGCGCGGGGCGGATTTACGGGGGGCGGATTTACGTTATGCTAACCTCGAAGGTGCTAATCTGACGGGAGCTAACCTCAATTGTAGCGATTTTGAGGGAGCTAACTTAACTGGAGCCGATTTAAGTAAAACTGACGCTAATAAAGCCAATTTTCGCCAGGCTAACCTAACCGGTTGTAATCTGCTCGGTGCTAATTTAGCCTCCGCTAACCTTTCTGGTGCTAATCTACACCAAGCGGGATTACTCTTGAGTTATTTAGTGGGAAGCAATCTTAAACGAGCTAATCTCAAACAAGCTAACTTAATTGGGGCGATTTTAACCGAAAATAATCTTCTTTCTGCTTCCCTCGAAGAAACTATTCTTCCTAACGGTAGTCGCGGTAATCTCCTTTCCTAATATTCCTAGAAAAACCTGGTTGTAGAGACTTTTCTGCCGAGGTTTCTATAACCGTGGGGAGTGGGGAGACCACTTCGTGCGCGTTGCGGGGGGAAGATGGGAGAATAACTAGGGTCTGCTGAAAAAGTTTTTGCCGCAAACCCTATGATAGTTTCCTAAAAAAATACCTAACCAAATTTTTGGCTAGGTATCCATCAATTTACTTCCTTTGTCGAAAATGTTGCTAGATAATTTAACCAACACCAATTAATGAACCCCGGAATATAACATCGTCGCTACCCTTGGATATATCGGCTAATTGACTGATATTTTCTAACTCAATTGCAGGAACAGTTCGTTTAATTAAACCAGTTAAAACTTTACCCGGACCCACTTCGATCGCTTTTTCCGCACCCACATCTGGCAATTTTAACATAATTTCTCGCCAGCGAACCGAGCTAGTCATCTGCCAGATCAGATATTTTTTTAATTCTTCCCCGTCCTGGGTAGGATTGCTCGGATCGACATTAGAAATCACAGGAACTTTTGCAGCCCGAAAATTAACTAATTCTAAAATTTGCTGAAATTGAATGGCAGCATTTTCCATCAAGGGAGAGTGAAAAGCGCCGGATACTTTTAACTGCATAACCCGCTTAACTTTCACTTGACCTAATACCAAATCCACCGCTTCAGGAGTCCCAGAAATTACCACTTGTTCAGCACTATTATCATTAGCAATAACTACATTTTCCGTCTGATTAATCACTGTCTCTAGACTGGTGCGATCAAATTTCATTAAGGCGGCCATTTTACCACCTTCGGCCGCATCCATCAAACGGGAACGGTTTTGAACTAGATTTAATCCTGTCTCAAAATTAAACACCCTGGCCGCATACAAAGCGGAATATTCACCGAGACTATGACCAGCGACTAGATCGGGAAAATGACCTTTTTCTTGCAACAAATCCGCTAAAATACTCTCCACCACAAATAAACAAGGTTGAGTATAAAGAGTACGAGATAGGGTTTCTTCATCCCCTTGACATTTTTCCAGGACTGACCAACCGAGGATTTTTGATGCTATTTTTAATCTCTCTTGGCCAAGCGCACTTTCCGCTAAATCTCCAATCATTCCTAACGCTTGCGATCCTTGTCCCGGGAATATCCACGCTGTTTTCATAAGTTCTTAAAATAGATAGATAGATGTGTTTGGGTCAGTTATCAGTTATCAGTTATCAGTTATCAGTTATCAGTTATCAGTTATCAGTTATCAGATGTGAGTTTTTAGTTTACTGTTTACTGTTTACTGTTCACTGGTTACTGGTTACTGTTTACTGATCACTGAATTAATCTCCCCAACGGAAGATAATCCCACCCCAAGTTAAACCGGCACCAAAGCCAGAAGAAGCAATAATATCACCTTTTTTGACCTTACCACTCCTGACAGCTTCATCGAGGGCTAGAGGAATCGAGGCAGCGGAAGTGTTGCCATACTCGCTGAGATTGCTGATCACTTTTTCGGGAGGCAGTTTCAGGCGCTCGCTCACCGCGTCTATAATTCTTTGATTAGCTTGGTGCAGAACTAACCAATCGATGTCACTGGTGGTTAAATTAGCCCGATAGAGAGCTTTTTCGATGACCTCTGGCACTTTCGCCACGGCAAAACGATAGACTTCCCGTCCGTTCATCGTTAGAGGCTTATAGGTCCCTTTTTGAACCCTTACCCCCTCTTTAAGGGGCAATTCTTCCCCCTGATAGGCGAGATTGAGAGAACCATTCTGGCTGCCGTCGCTATGGAGTTCAAAACCGAGAATGTTATCTTTTGTATCATTTGCTTGACAAAGAACCGCCCCTGCCCCATCACCAAAGAGGACACAGGTAGCGCGATCGTTCCAATCCACCCAACGGGAGAGAACATCGGCCCCGATAACCAAGACATTGCGGTAAGTACCAGTACGGATAAACTGGGTGGCGGTGACTAATGCCACCAGAAAACCCGAACAGGCGGCGGTGAGATCAAAAGCGATCGCCCGATTGGCCCCGATCTGACTTTGAACTTGGGCGGCACTACCGAACAGATCATCGGGGGTAGAAGTAGCCAAGAGAATCAGATCGATGTCCCTAGGCGACACCTGAGCCATTTCTAGAGCCTTAATCGCCGCTTGGGCTGCTAATTGGCTCAAAGACACCGATTGATCCGCTAAATGGCGTTGACCGATGCCGGTACGACTTTTAATCCATTCATCGGAAGTCTCGACAATTTGGCTGAGTTCTTCATTACTAAGAAATTGCCCTGGTGTGGCCGATCCACAACCAGTAATGACGACTGCTGCCCCGAATCCGTTCAAAATATTCCCCCTTTTTCAGTTATCAGTTATCAGTTATCAGTTATCAGTTATCAGTGGGAAGTGGGTCAGTTATCAGTGGGAAGTGGGTCAGTTATCAGTGGGAAGTGGGTCAGTTATCAGTGGGAAGAATAAATAAAAATAGTCTCCTGTCTCGGAGTCTCCCGACCGCTTCAAGATGGTTCACAGCTTAATCTTCACTGTTCACCGACAACTTTTTTAATTGATGATGGTGGTCATTGTAGGCTTGAATGCGCTCAGAAACGCGATTATCGACGGCATTTTTCGCCTGTCGGATGGCGTTAAAAATCGAAGGCGCTTGGGAACTGCCGTGACTGATCACACAGACCCCATCGACTCCAAATAACAGCGCACCGCCGTGTTCCGCGTGATCCATGCGTTGTTTAATCTGTTTAAGATTGGGTTTAATTAAAGCCGTCCCGACTTTACCCTGTATCCCCCTAGGTAATTCCTCTTTGAGAATTTGTAGGATAACTCCTCCCACCGCTTCGGCAAATTTTAACAGGACATTACCGACAAAACCATCGCAGACAATCACATCAAATTGTCCCGATAGCACATCCCGGCCCTCAGCATTGCCGATAAAGGGAATTTGCTGGTTATTTTCCAATAATTCGTAGGTTTTTAGGGCGAGATCGTTACCTTTGCTAGGTTCTTCACCGATATTGAGTAAACCGACTTTCGGATCTTCAACCCCCATAACGTATTTACTGTAAATTGTTCCCATTAGGGCAAACTGCTCTAAATATTTGGGTTTACAGTCCACATTCGCCCCGACATCGAGGATAATCACCGATTTACCCGCCAACATCGTCGGCAGCACTGCACCGATCGCCGGGCGATCGATTCCTTTTAAACGACCTAAACGCAGTAACGCCGCCGCCATGGCTGCCCCGGAGTGACCGGCGGCCACCACCGCATCGGCGCGATTTTGTTTGACTAAATCCATGGCCACATTAATCGAGGCCGCTGGTTTGCGACGGATAGCGGTGATCGGCTCTTCGTCCATGGCCACCACTTCCTCCGCGTGGACGATCGTGAGATTCTTGGGACGGGGATGATGCTGGAAATAAGCCTCAATCCGTTCAGAATCGCCGACTAATAATACTTCTACATCTAATTCTTCGGAAGCTCGCATCGATCCCGCGATAATCTCGTTGGGAGCGTAGTCACCTCCCATCGCATCTACCGCGATTCTTGCCCGATTTAATGCCGTTTCTGCCATTGAGTCAGTGGGATAGAAATCTTTAATAAGTTGAGCGGCAGCTCTTGACAAAAGCTGGCCGATCGAGGATTAGTGTTTTCTGATCGAGCAATTGTTAAAAATTACCAATCATTTCTATACAATAAGGCATCATTGCGATTAAGGAAAAGATGTTCTCAGTTTTTAATTTGGCAGTTTTCGGCTTTCTCTTGGGTTGGCTGGGGGGGCAATCCCAACCGATCGCCAATATTCCCCTAATTTCTTGGCAAAATCAGCCTATTTTTGACCTTCCCACCGCTCCCGATCCCCGGGTGGCGGCGATCGTGGCCGATTATCTGCAAGAGTTGACGAAAAAAGGTTTAAACTCTAGTCAACAACGGGTGTTAATTGAGACGGAATGGGCTTATTTAGCTGATCATCAGGGTAATCTGCCCGCTTCGGGGGCTTCTTTAACTAAAATCGCCACTACTCTCGCCGCCGTGGAAACCTGGCCCCTCGATCATCGTTTTGCTACTCGTTTTTACAGCACGGGAGAGGTAAAAAACGGGGTGTTAGAGGGAGATTTAATTATTGAAGGGGAAGGGGATCCGCTTTTTGTCTGGGAAGAAGCGATCGCAGTGGGCAATGGCCTCGATCAATTAGGCATCCGTCAGGTCAAAGGCGATCTGATCATTACCGGTCAATTCGCCATGAATTTTCAAACCGATCCCCTCAAAGCGGGAGAATTGCTGAAAATTGGGCTTAATCAATCGAAATGGTCAAAAGAAACCCAAAAAGCTTTTCAGAGCCTTCCTAGCGGCACAAAAGCCCCACAGGTGAAGATTTTGGGCATGGTTCGAGCCAGTCAAATTCGCCCCGAAAATGCCCGATTATTGTTGCGTCATCAGTCCTTGACTTTAACGGAACTGTTGCGTCAGATGAATATTTATAGTAATAACGTCATGTCAGAAATGTTAGCCGAACTGCTCGGTGGTCCGGCGGCAGTGGACGCAATTAATACTAAAATTACTGGGGTAGGAGCGGAGGAAATTCAATTAATTAATGGTTCGGGATTGGGGGTAGAAAATCGCTTGTCTCCCCGGGCAGTTATTGAGATTCTTCAAGCATTGGATCGCAAATTAGCCAATCAACCGATCAAAGTCGCCGATTTATTTCCGGTGGGGGGACGCGATACCAAAGGAACTATGCAGTGGCGGGCCATTCCTAAAGGAGTGATGATTAAAACTGGAACTTTAGCCCAAGTTAGTGCCTTAGCTGGAGAAATTCCCACCCAAGAAAGGGGTAAAGTTTGGTTTGTGATTATGAATGCTGGTAGTAGCAATATCGAGGGATTCAGAAATCAGCAGGATCGGGTGTTACAAGCTTTAGATCAACACTGGCAAATTCTCCCAGAAGCGACTAAAGGATCGATTCCTGCAAGGGCCTTTCTAGGTGATCCCAGTCGAATAAGTCAAGGTTTCTAAGGGATTGATATCAACTTGACAATCAAATTTAGTTGGGTGGTGAGGAAATTTAGGAAGGTTTTATATTCGCTTTTGTCGATAAACTGACTACTTTTCTGCCATTTTCTCCTTGTCTTTGCTGCCAATCGGTAAACATCGCATCTCAATCATAGTGACAAAATTTTGCCAGTTTTTCCTGAAATTGATTAAAGGATGTGTGGTTAAACGAGGTGCATCTCACATTTGCAGAAATACCGACAATCAGCAATTATCAGTCACTCTTAAAATAATGGCTCTTCTCGACTTTGTGTGATAATTTTGGCTTATGGAATCCTGAAGTGCTTATTGGGCAAAACTTTTAGGACTATTTTGCGGAATAAACTATCAGTATAGACCTAGTTTCCACACAGAAACCAGAAGAGCCAAATAATTACAAATGTATCAGCAGCTGCGTGTAAGCATCCCACCAAAAAACTAATGCGCTCCGGGGTTTGGGGGCGGCGCCACGCCCCCAACGGGGGGTTTGGGGGGTAGAACCCCCCAAAGGCTTGGATTGAGTGGTAAAATCGGAAGTGATCACCAATTTTAGAAGATAGTTTCCCTTTAAAAATCCCAACTCAGTAGATTTACAAAAATGAGATGTACCCGGTTAAACGCATCCAGAAATTTTTAGGGATAAAAACACATTTGCGGTAAACCAAGGGATTCTTCCCAACCCATCATGAGATTGAGACATTGTACCGCTTGTCCCGATTGTCCCTTAACTAAATTATCGATCGCTGACATCACTATCACTCGATCGGTTCTCGGATCCACTTCAATACCGAGATAACATAAATTAGTACCACAGGCCCATTTAGTTTGTGGATAGACTCCCCCCGGTAAGATTTTGACAAAGGGAGAAGTGCGATAAAAAGCATTGTAGATAGTGATTAAATCATCCCGCACCAGATTGGGATCCCGCAAAGTTGCATAGACTGTGGACAGGATACCCCGAACCATGGGCATTAAATGGGGGGTGAACTGGACGCGCACCTCATGACCGGCTAAATCGCTGCAAATCTGCTCAATTTCGGGAGTATGACGGTGTTTTCCCGCTACATTATAGGCCCCAATCGAACTGTCTGCTTCTGCCAATAACATATTAATCTTAGCTTGTCTTCCCCCTCCCGAAGTTCCCGATTTGGCATCAATAATCGTGGTTTCCGGGAGAATTAAACCCTGTTTTAACAGGGGAGAAATCGCCATTAAACTAGCAGTAGGATAACATCCGGGGCAACCGATCAAAGAGGCATTTTTAATCTCTTCCCGATAAAGTTCCGGCAAACCGTACACAGCCGTAGATGCGATCGCTTGATCCTGACGTTCCTTGCCATACCATTTACTATAGGTTTCTAGGCTAGTAAAACGATAATCTGCCGACAGATCCAAAACTTTACACCCTTTAGCGAGCAAAGGAGGGGCTAAATCACAGGCTAAACCATTGGGTAAACCCAAGAAAACCACTTGACAACGGGAGGCAATTATCTCTAAATCGATCGCCTCCACATTAAGATTAATGCTATGACCGAGATGGGGATATAAATCACTGTAGGGTTTTCCGGCGCTACTATCGCCCCCCAGATAGGCTAATTCTACGAAGGGATGTTCTTTGAGCAAACGTACCAACTGTACGCCACCATATCCGGAAGCGCCGACAATACCCACTGAAACCTTCTGTTCTTGCGTCATTTCCCTTATTCCTAAAAATTCTTATCGTTAATATAACGCTTTAGTATGGCTGAATTTTAGCCTAACCGGCAGGATTTAAATCAAAAAACTTCCTTTAAAAACCTAGTATCTCGGCCGGGTTGTCCATAAACCGTCAATTTCTTTTGATCAATAGGCAGTTATCTTAATGATGAGGTACAAGGTTTTCCTTTTATGATGCCAAATTAAGTTAAACTTCATCCTTAGGAGAAAGGCTGTAATTCAATCCCCCATATTTAAAATTTTGAGCGCACCGTAAATTCATAATCTCCTCCCGGTTCTAATTGATAATCGTAGCGTTCTAAAAACCGATTCAAGGGTTCAAAAATCAAAGCCCTACCTAGGGAAGGTTGTACTAATAACTTGCCTTGAAGAAAATGCCACTGAAAACGCCATTGATATTGTTCCGTCCGCACTTCTCCCTCTAATTTCCCCGTTTGCCAAGATTGCTTAATTATCCGCACATAAGCCGTGCTTTCTGGTCGATTGCCGCCACTCACCTGAACCCTACCTATAGATTAAATATCAAACATTAAGATAGCGAATTAATCCTTGTTTGTCATTACTTGAGCTAATTTTCTCGACGCTATTCCGGGGAAGTGACCTCATTAACCTTAGAAACCAAGACATTTAATTGAAAAGGTCGCCCCATTTCCTTGGTAATGAATTCTTGCAACAATTCTACCTGTCTGGGGGTAATGCTTTCGGCGGTTCTTACGACTAATCTCACCTGGGGAGGTTGATTGAGCCAATTAATCGAAGACTCCAATAATTCTGTCCGTTGAAAAGTAACTGTTCGTTGTAATAAAGCTTTTTTGATCAGCCTTTCTAAGCGAGCTTGATTAGCCAGAGTTGCAAAACTTATTCCTAAGGGAATTAGCAGCACTGCTGTCAGGATAGAAGTCAAAATTAGAGCGTTACGCGCCCGATGAAAACTAGAATAACCTGCCAGTAAAAAGACCAACAAACAGGCGAGAGCAATGCCTAATAAATTGGTAATATATAACAGAGTGGCTCCCAAACTTAGGATCCAATTGCCTTGGGATAATCCTAAACCAATCGTGCAAACTGGCGGCATTAAAGCCACGGCAATCGCTGTTCCCGCTAAAGTACCTGAAATTTTCGGTTCTATTTTGGCATAACCACTGATTGCTCCCGCGGTAACTGCCACTCCTAAATCTAAAAGATTCGGTTGAGAACGGGCTTGAATTTCACTACCAAATTCAGAAATTCCGATCAATAATCCTAGAAACCAAGCTATCGCTAAAGCGATAATCGTACCGACTAAAATCGCCAATGCTGACTTACGAATTAATCGCCAACTGCCAATTAAACCACCAAAAGCCAGACTACGAATCGGCAACATCAAAGGGGCAATAATCATCGCTCCAATAATCACGGCTGCACTATTGGCAACTAAACCAAAGGTAGCGATCGCACAAGAACTAACAATCAAAGCTAGATAGGGAAAATCGAGGGACGCTTCTAACCATAAATCGCGCCACATGGCCCGCGATTGTTGCCAGGTCAAGGGTTTTCTTGAGAACCACGAGTAAGGCCGTTCTTTTCTGGTCATGGGACTTAGGAAGATTAACTTTTCTTTTACTTATAGCTTTTTTTGTCTAATCAATGTATATTTGTATCATTTTCTTTAACTAATCTTACCGTTTTTTTCTTCGCCTCGATCGATGAAACCTCATGACCAATTTGCTAAAAACTATCTGGAAGAATTATTATCGCCCCTAGGCCGGGTAGAAATTAGCAAAGAAATTACCGACGAAACCCGACAAATTGATCTATTTTTTTCGCCTCATCCAGATCGGCAGATAACTGTCGATAATCTAGGATTATTAGGTCAAATTGCCCTAAATAGCGCTCTCCTAGAACCCTATCGTAATTCTCCCACTCGTGCCGATGTGCGTAATTGTCTCTCGAAATTAACCGCCGTTTTTGCTGAACTACAGCGACAAGCCAAACGAGAAAATAGCCCCTACAATGAGGAAAATTTGCCCCGTTTATGGATTCTTGCTCCTCTGGTTAGTGAGACTATATTAAACGGTTTTGGGGCGGCCTTAGACCGGAATTGGCCCGAAGGGGTCTATTTCTTGCCTCCTTTACAGCGCACGGCTATTATTGTGATCAATCAACTTCCTGTTAATTTTCACACCCTCTGGTTAAGGTTATTGGGTAAGGGCAAAACTCAGAATCAAGCCGTGCGAGAGTTGCTAGAATTACCAATAGGGAACAACTACCGTCAAAATGTCATAGAACTATTACTTAGTTGGCGGGTGAGCGTGGAAATACAAAATATTTTAGAAGAAGAGGATCGAGAGGTGTTTATGACGTTATCGCAAACTTATCTGGAATGGAAAGAAGGAGTGAGACGACAAGCTAGAGAAGAAGCTCTTGAAGAAGGTCGTCAAGCTAGAGAAGAAGCTCTTGAAGAAGGTCGTCAAGCAGGTCTTCAAGCAGGTCTTCAAGCAGGTCTTCAAGAGGCGCGTCGGGGGATGATCGAAAATTTACTACAAGTGCGCTTTGGAAAGTTAGATGATTCTTTTAATCCCGTGATTGAGGGATTGTTATCCTTATCCCCCAGCGAATCTAGCCGTTTATTAATCGAATCCACCCGCGAGGAGCTATTTGAGCGTTTTCACGATATAACCCCCCAGTAGATGGGAGCGCCAGAGCAGTAACCAGTCAACAGTCAACAGTCAACAGTCAACAATGAAATATGATTGGCCGCTCACTGATGACTGGTTACTGATCACTGATCACTGAATTTACCGTTTAGCGGCAACAATGGCAAAAACGGTGGTATGGGGATCATCTTTTAAAGTCACCCCTTCCGGCATTTTTAAATCACCCACGAGCAGGGATTGCCCCACACCGATCCCCGACACATCAAATTCGATCACTTCTGGGATATTATCAGCAATACAGGAGACATTAACTTCGTTAACGAACTGTTCGATTAAACCGCCCTGTTTGGTTCCGATCGCTTCTCCAATGGCCTTAATGGGAACAACGATATCGAGCTTACCGTGGGCAGATACCGAGAAGAAACTGAGGTGATAGAGATTTCTTTTCCAGGGATGAGATTGTACCTCTTGGATCAAAGCTTTTCCCGTCCAGGGCATTTCGGGAACATTCACATCCACCAGGGTATTATTTACCGAAGCCTTTTTAAGCAGGGTTAAGGCCGCTTTTTCTCCCACCACCAGAGAAACCGATTCCGTGCCGTTGTGGCCATAGAGAACCGCCGGGATCAAACCCTGACGACGTAGGGCCCTGGGGTTAATATTCTCCGGTCTTTTTTGACATTCAACGCTAACTTGCATAGTTGACTAATCCTCTTTAGCAATGATTTAAAATTCGTGATTATCCCAAGGTGAGCCATTTTCGTCCAAAAGAGCGCGTTTTGGTCCGTGAATGGGGTCTTCAACGATAATAGTTTGGTCGCGACTAGCTCCTAGGGAGATAATAGCGATCGGTACTTCCATGATCGCCCCCAGGAATTTTAGATAATCGAGGGCCTGTTTGGGCAGGTCTTCCAGACTGCGACAATCGCTGGTGGGTTGTTGCCACCCCGGCATCGTTCGATAAATAGGTTGACAACGGGCGAATTCCACCGCACTACTGGGTAAATGGCGACAGGTTTTGCCGTCCAATTGGTAGGCGACACAGACTTTGATTTCCTCTAGGGTATCGAGAACATCTAACTTGGTGATCGCTAGACAGTCTAAACCATTGATTCGTACCGCGTAACGACCGATCACCGCATCAAACCAACCGCAGCGACGACGACGGCCGGTGGTAGTCCCGAATTCCGCCCCACGATCGCATAATAACTGCTCGATCTCCCCCTCTAATTCCGTGGGAAATGGACCTTCCCCTACCCTAGTGGTGTAAGCTTTGGCCACACCGATCACTCGATCGATTACCGTTGGACCAATGCCAGAACCGACACAAGCACCCCCGGCGATCGGATTGGAGGAGGTAACGTAGGGATAGGTTCCGTGATCGAGGTCGAGTAGGGTGCCTTGGGCCCCTTCAAAAAGAATATTCTTACGCTTGCGGATTGCTTCGTAGATTTTTAGGGAACTATCGACCACATGGGGACGCAGTTTCTCGGCATATTCTAGATATTCCTCGATCACCGTCTTCGGATCTAAAGGCGGTAAGTTATATAACTTTTCTAAAATGACGTTTTTATAATTGATCGTCCATTCTAGTTTTTGCCGCAGATTCTCGGTATTGATCAAGTCGATGACTCGAATACCGATGCGCTCGGACTTGTCGGCATAGGTGGGGCCGATACCCCTTCCCGTGGTGCCGATTTTATATTTACCCCGTTTTTCCTCGGATGCTTGATCGAGCAGCCGATGATAGGGCATAGTGACATGAGCCGTTTGCGAGATATAGAGATTGTCGGTGGTAACATTGAGGGCGTGTAATTGCGCCATCTCTTTGAGTAACACCGAGGGATCTATGACTGTTCCTGAGCCGATTATACATTCCGTATCCGGGTAGAGAATCCCAGAGGGAATTAGATGGAGTTTGAACGTTTGACCCTCGACGACGACGGTATGACCCGCATTTACGCCACCTTGAGAACGCACCACCACATCCGCCGATCGACTCAGCAGATCCGTGATTTTTCCTTTTCCTTCGTCGCCCCACTGAGCGCCGATTACAATAACGTTAGCCAAGGTATTTTAGTCTAGCTAAAGTTCACACAAACTCCTATTATCCCTCTTGGCGAATACAACTGTCAAGTTATCTCTCTTAGCTAATTGTGGGGAGAAGGCGAGGGGAAAACTCGCCTATTTTCAGGGTTTATTGACCTTCCCGACTGATTTGACGCTCGATAGTTTCGATAGCGGCATTTAATCCCGCTAGACGGGTTTCGAGGTCGTCGCGCATCCATTTGAGGAATGTTAATTTACGCTCTTGACATTCTTGACGGGAAGTGCTGCCACAAGTGTTAAAGAAGAAGGGAAACATAGACTAAGGGGCCTGCTATAACTCTACGTCTCCTATCTTGACGAAAATTTTCAAAAAAGTCTAACCGTTAAGTCGCCATAATAACCACAGACCTAACCCAAAACCGAAAAAGTTAGGCAGCCAGGCAGCTAGGAAGGGGGAGAGGGTGGCGGTTAGTCCCAAGCTGCCCACTAAGAAGTTTAAAAGATAATAGAGGAAAACAATGGCGACACTGAGACCGAAACTGGTTCCCCGACTAATTCTTTGCGGTAGAGAACCCAAGGCACAGCCAATGGTAGCAAAGACGATACAGACAAAGGGAAAGGCGATTTTTTGCTGGATTCGCACTTGAAAAAACCTGACTCTTTTCTCATCGCCACTGAGTTTGAGCAGTTGCACATATTCGATCGCCTGTGGTATGTTCATCTCGTAGGGATCGCGGCTTTGACGAGCAAAATCGAAAGCAGAGCGAGATAAAGCGATTTTTTCGGCTTTAAAGGGGATAACTTGGCTATAGGAGGCGTTAGGGGGGGTTAATTCATAGATAATGCCGTTAAAAAAGTCCCAGACGTTATCGACGGCATTCCAACGGGCAGAATCGGCGATAATAATTTGATTTAATTCTTGTTTTAGCCAACGGATAACGGTGACGGTTTTCATCTTTTCCCCGTCAAATTGTTCGGCATAAAATAAACTTCTTAAATTGCGATTAATCGTACCATTTTCTAGGGTTTTTATTTCATAATCGGGATAGTAAAAGTCTTTATTTTTCCAAAAGTTTGCTTCTTTATTAATTTTCTGTACTAAAATTTCTGTAGCTCGATAATTAGCATTAGGAACCACATATTCGTTTAATAAAAATGTCACCACTGTAACTATTAAACTCAGGCAAAAAGTCGGTATAAAAAGACGGTAAAGAGTGACTCCACAGCTTTGCAGGGCAACGGTTTCGCTATCACTACTTAAACGTCCGTAGGTGATTAAAGTGGCCAGCAAAAGAGAAACTGGCAGGGAATAAGTGACAAATTCTGGCACTTTTAACAGGAGAATTTCTAGGGCCGAGGCAAGGGGTAGATTAGCATCAACTACCTGATTAGCTAAATCGGAAAGATTGCTGATCGCTACTCCCAAAGAGGCAAATAAACCAACACTAAATAAAAATGGGGGTAGTAGTTGGCTGATCAGATAGCGATCAATGAGGGCAATACCTCCATTTACCCAGCAAGAAATCTTTTTCTTAATCATTGATTTTGGTTAACTCACTCCTCTTTCATCCCATTTCCTAACCCGCAGCCGTCTTGCCTATACCTTCGGTTAGCCTATCATATTTTGTCTTTGACGAAAAACACCGCCAGAAGTTGTATGATTGCGGGGAGAGTGGACAGAAGTAAGGATTTGGGTAAGTGTAGATAATTTTTCTGTTCCTATTCCCCGATCATCCCTAGGTGAATTATGCTGCTAAACTGGCAAACTTTTACTATTCATAAACGAGTACCTTTAACGATTAGTCGCGGCACTACCAGCAAAAATACTAATATCTGGCTGCAAATTAGCGAGGAAAATATCGAAGGTTGGGGAGAGGCATCCCCTTTTGATATTACCAGCGAGGAGAAAAACCCCGATAAAATCCTGCAAGAATTAAACTCGATCGCTCCTCTTTTACAATCTTTTCACCCCTGTCAACGCCAAGAAATTGAGAAAATTTTATGGCAAAATCAGATATCTTCGGCTACTCGTGCCGCTATTGACACGGCGCTGCACGACTGGTTAGGCAAAAAAGCTAATTTACCTCTCTGGCAAATTTTTGGACTCGATCGCTCTTTAATTCCGCCAGTTTCTGTTACTATCGGTTTAAATTCTCCAGAAAATGTGGGGAAGAGGGTGTTAGATTGGCTAGAAATCGGCGATTTTAGCTTATTAAAGGTCAAATTAGGCTCACCGGACGGTATAGAAGCCGATCGAGCTATAATTCTGGCTATTAAAGAAATTGTCCCCCATTTGCCCCTAACTGTCGATGCTAATGGTGGTTGGAAATTGAGCGATGCGGTGAAAATGTGCCAATGGTTAGAGGAAAAAGGCGTTATTTATGTGGAACAACCCCTATCCGTGGGACAAGAACGAGATTTAATTGATTTATACCAAAAATCGCCCCTACCTATCTTCGTCGATGAAAGCTGTTTTTCTAGTCAAGATATCCCGAAACTGGCCGATCGAGTCCACGGCATTAATATTAAACTAATGAAAGCTGGTGGATTAGCCGAAGTACAGAGAATGATTCATATTGCCCAAGCTTGCCGACTGCAAATTATGTTCGGATGTTACTCTGATAGCAGTTTAGCCAATACTGCCCTAGCACATCTTGGCCCGCTTGTCAACTATCTTGACCTAGATAGTCATTTAAATTTACGCGATGATCCCTTTACGGGTTTAAGCTTAGAAAAGGGACGTTTACAACCAAATAATTTGCCCGGTTTGGGTGTTAGTTTACGGACAGAAGATGACTAATTATTTGACTCCTGACAAGAAAGTAGCGATTCTTCTCCACGAAGGAATCAAAGGAACTCGCGGCAAAACTGGGTTAAGTTATCTGCGTTACGGAAAAGCGCAGGTAGTGGCGATTATTGACGCAGAAAGCGCCGGCAGCGCCTTAAAAGAAGTGGCCGGAATCGATCGCCCCTTGCCGATTGTTGCTACTGTTAGGGAAGCTCTAACCTATCATCCCGATACCCTGTTAATTGGCATCGCACCCTCAGGAGGCATTTTACCACCCCATTGGCTAGAAGAAATCAAAGAGGGGGTAAGGGCAGGGTTATCCCTCGTTAATGGACTCCATACACCCCTAAAACCCCTTTTTTCTCAGCTTAAACCGGATCAATGGATTTGGGATATCCGTCTGGAACCCCAAGGCTTAAAAATTGGGCAAGCGCGGGCGAAAAATTTAACCTGTCAGCGTATTTTAACGGTAGGGACGGATATGAGTGTGGGCAAAATGTCCACTAGCATCGAATTACACCGAGTTGCCCAAGAAAAAGGGCTAAAATCGCAATTTTTAGCCACTGGACAGGGGGGAATTATGATCGCGGGAAAAGGTGTACCCTTGGATGCGGTGCGCGTCGATTATGCTGCTGGTGCGATCGAGGCTTTGGTGTTAGAATCGGCGGAAAATAATGATATTCTGTTTATTGAGGGTCAAGGTTCGCTATTACACCCTGGATCCACTGCTACCTTGCCCTTAATGCGTGGCAGTCAACCAACGGGGTTAATTCTCGTCCATCGTGCTGGACAAATTCATATCAAAGATTTACCCGATATTCTCATCCCTCCCCTAACGGAAGTGATTAAACTCTACGAAATGACTGGCAGCGCTGGGGGAAGTTTCGGGGAGGTGAAGGTAAAGGGGATTAGTTTAAATACTTTTCATCTTAGTCCGGAGGCGGCAGTTAAAGCTATAGAAACTGTGCAGGAGGAAACGGGGTTATTTTGTACCGATGTTGTCCGTTTTGGCGGTCAAGGGTTATTATCAGTGATCACTAATCAGTAATCAGTGATTAATTCAATCATAGTCAATGGTGGTGGGTTACTGGACTAGGTAATAGGTGTAGGGGTAATTCATGAATTACCCCTACAATAACGTTTGTCTGGATGTTGTCAAATTTTCTCTTGACAAAGGCGACTTGACAGGATACTATATTCATAATGGAAAATCCGTGCGCCTACAAACCCCCTTTTCCAACAGTCTTAACTATGATTGGTTCATTCAATCAATCTTCATCTTTAATTCACTCTTAACTAGCTCCCTAGTCATAGTTCATCATTCCAATCATTCCAATCACTGTCAATGGTGGTGGGTTACTGGACTAGGTAATAGGTGTAGGGGTAATTCATGAATTACCCCTACAATAACGTTTGTCTGGATGTTGTCAAATTTTCTCTTGACAAAGGCGACTTGACAGGATACTATATTCATAATGGAAAATCCGTGCGCCTACAGACCCTCTTTTCCAACAGTCTTAACTATGATTGGTTCATTCAATCAATCTTCATCTTTAATTCACTCTTAACTAGCTCCCTAGTCATAGTTCATCATTCCAATCATTCCAATCACTGTCAATGGTGGTGGGTTACTGGACTAGGTAATAGGTGTAGGGGTAATTCATGAATTACCCCTACAATAACGTTTGTCTGGATGTTGTCAAATTTTCTCTTGACAAAGGCGACTTGACAGGATATTATATTCATAATGGAAAATCCGTGCGCCTACAGACCCTCTTTTCCAATGGTCTTAACTATGATTAGTTCATTCAATCAATCTTCATCTCTAATCCACTCTTAACTAGCTCCCTAGTCATAGTTCATCAGATGATTACATCAACCACTGTCGATGGTGGTGGGTTACTGGACTAGGTAATAGGTGTAGGGGTAATTCATGAATTACCCCTACAATAACGTTTGTCTGGATGTTGTCAAAATTTCTCTTGACAAAGGCGACTTGACAGGATATTATATTCATAATGGAAAATCCGTGCGCCTACAGACCCTCTTTTCCAATGGTCTTAACTATGATTAGTTCATTCAATCAATCTTCATCTCTAATCCACTCTTAACTAGGTTCCTAGTCATAGTTCATCATTCAACATTCCAATCACAGTTAAGACTGTTTTCAGGGATGAGGGGGTTTTGGTTTCAACATCTCCACCACCTCATCGGGAAACCGTTGTCTTAATTCTGCTTCGGGTAATTGGGATAACATCCTCAGATAATTCCGATAAACGGTTTGGGTATTGGGATGATTTTCCCCTAATCTTTCCCTGAAAATATTAATCGCTTCTAGATAGCGAGGTTCTGCTTCTGTGTATCTGCCTTGGGATTGGTACAAGTATGCTAAATTGTTGAGGGAAAGTGCCACATCGGGATGATTGTCTCCTAAGAGTCGTTTATACAAATCTAAAGCTTCTAGATAGAGAGGTTCCGCTTCTGTGTATCTGCCTTGGGATTGGTACAAGTATGCTAAATTGTTGAGGGAAAGTGCCACATGGGGATGATTGTCTCCTAAGAGTCGTTTACACAAATCTAATGCTTCTAGAAAGAGAGGTTCCGCTTCTGTGTATCTGCCTTGGGATTCGTACAATGCTGCTAAATTGTTGAGGGAAGTTGCCACATGGGGATGATTGTCTCCTAAGAGTCGTTTTCTCAAATCTAAAGCTTCTAGATAGAGAGGTTCCGCTTCTGTGTACCTGCCTTGGGAGCGGTACAAGTATGCTAAATTGTTGAGGGAAAGTGCCACATGGGGATGATTGTCTCCTAAGAGTCGTTTACACAAATCTAATGCTTCTAGAAAGAGAGGTTCCGCTTCTGTGTACCTGCCTTGAGAATAGTACAATAGTGCTAAATTGTTGAGGGAAAGTGCCACATGGGGATGATTGTCTCCTAAGAGTCGTTTACACAAATCTAATGCTTCTAGAAAGAGAGGTTCCGCTTCTGTGTATCTGCCTTGGGATTCGTACAATGCTGCTATACTTTAGACGTTCATAATCTGAGATTTATTAAACTTCTGAAATCGTAGAGTCAGCAAGGAATCCAGTTCTTTTTTATGTTTCAGATGGGCATCATTCAGACATTCATAAATAGCTGAAGAAAAGTCAGAAAAGTTCTCATAATATTTACCATATAAACATTTCTTTTTGACCAATTTCCACAGCCTTTCAATTAAATTTAGATTAGGTGAATAAGACGGCAGATAGAGCAGCTCTATTGACAAAGAAAGAGCCAATTCTTCAACAATTTTACATTTTTGATAGCGGGCATTATCTAAGACTAGAGTGATGGGAATCATTAGTCCTAAAGCAGCTATTTTTTCAAGGAGTTCACAGACTTGAGTTGCCGTAATATAAGTGTCATTCGTAACCAGAATAACTTCATGAGTTATTGCATTTAATGCTCCTAAAACATTGAAGCGTTTACGCCCGCTCGGTGACTTAACAAAAAGTCTCTCAAAACACCAAACAAAACCGAGAAATGCTCCCATGACGAAGTGAGCGGCATCAACAAAAAAAACAGCCCTTTTTCCTTCTTTTGCCTCATTTAGTCTGGGTTCTAGCTTTTTTTCTTTGTAGTCCTCTTGTTCATCTGGGTCAGCTTTAGAAGGAAGAGAACCTACTTTTAAACATTTCATTCCCATTGATTTTAAAAATTTTCTCACTTGGGTAGGACTTCGTTTTATTCCCGTCAATTCTTCTATCCTATATACAGCTTCATTTATTGTGGCTGGTGGATTTTTCTCGAAGTATTTTTTGAGGGTTTCTTTTTGAAACTCTAATTCACTTTTAGGGCGATAGAAGTTGATTTCTTTTAATTTTTCTATTCCGCCTTCTTGATAATCGCGAAGATAGGTTAATAAGGTATTTGGCGAGATTCCTGCTAACTGACAAATTTTTTGGTGCGGTATCTTTTGGCTTTTTAACCAGAGAACTTCCATCTTCAGTTGAACCCGGGGATGGGGATGATGAAATCTTTCATAATACAGTGAGTTCTTTTCTTCTTCCGTGAATTCTAGGTTAATCATGTTTTTAATGAGTGCTTTGCTTCTAATTATGACTCTTAAACTATATTATTGTCCTTGAGTAAAAAATGCAAGTTGTAGCCGTGCAAAGTATAAATTGTTGAGGGAAAGTGGCACATCGGGATGATTGTCTCCTAAGAGTCGTTTACACAAATCTAATGCTTCTAGAAAGAGAGGTTCCGCTTCTGTGTACCTGCCTTGGGAGCGGTACAAGTATGCTAAATTGTTGAGGGAAAGTGCCACATGGGGATGATTGTCTCCTAAGAGTCGTTTTCTCAAATCTAATGCTTCTCGATAGAGAGGTTCCGCTTCTGAGTATCTACCTTGGGATTCGTACAATCCTGCTAAATTGTTGAGGGAAGTTGCCACATCGGGATGATTGTCTCCTAAGTGGGTTCGAGTTGCGGTTAAACAATCTTGATAGTAGGGTTCTGCAGCAGCATACAATCCTTGTCCTTCATAATAACGAGCTAAACCCGTATAGGACCAAAATAAATCCTCATCAGCGATATATTGGGGATATTCCCCGACAGATGCTTGCAGATGGAGAAGGAAAGGTTTAAATTCTTCAACGATTTCTACAGTGGGATTCTGTGGCATTTCTGCCGATTTTTTGGCCATAATCTCACAATAACGGCGTTTTGCGGGTTCTGCGTGGGGTGATGCTTCTAACTTATCCCGAAAGTAGCGACGCAACAGGGGATGAATTTCATACCAACCATCACGATTATCCTGAACTAAACTCAGGTGAACTAAACTATCGGTTAACCATTCCTCCACTGTATCCCCATCCTCATCGGGAAATAAATCCAGAATCATCCCCTTGGGAAAGGGCGCAAGAGCGAATAAACTGAGGTAAAGTGCCAAAATTTGCGCTTCTGGTTCGCTATCCAACTCCTCCCAACTGAGATTAAAGGCAGCTTTTAACCCTCTTTCCGCAGTCATTTCCCCATGAAACTTGGGATTTTTGGCTAAACTTGGCTCATCTAAGCCTTTTTCGGCTAATTTCTGCCGTATTTTGCTGATTTTCCAATCCTGTCGTCGTACCAGTAACCTTGCCACCAATTCTAACCCTAAGGGTAAATAACCTAAATCCTGACATAATAATTTAGCTGCCTCGATTTGTGTGTCAATTCTGTTGTCTTCAAGGTAGGAACGCAATAAATCAAGTGCATCTTTTTCTTTTAATACTTCTACCCGAAAAGTCGCAATTGTCGCTGATAAATATTCTTTGCGAGTGGTAATTAAAACCTGAAAGCGTTTCTCTTCTTGCGGTGGTAAATAATCCCTAATTTGCTGATAATCCCGCACATCATCAAAGATAATTAAGACATTTCCCGTTAACCAGTTTTGCCAACAATAACGAATTTTTACGTCTAATTCTCCCTCATCTGGTAAAGTTAATTTGAGATGTACCCGCGCAAAATCTAGAATAGAAGTACCGATAAAACCGCCGTCACTTTCTGCCACATTTAACCAACATATACCCCCCGGATAGGCTTTTTCCCGCCATTCTTGCCAGCCAAACTGTCTGGCTAGTTCGGTTTTACCTATGCCTCCCATTCCCGTTAAGGTAGATATAGCAAGCTTTTGGGATTGTTGTAATTGCTTTTTTAAGTCAATTAATTCCTGATCCCTACCAACAAACTTAGGGATATTACTATTAGATAAATTGTGAGGATGTTGTTTAACCTGTTCCTGAACAGGCGGCTGCAGTCAGGTTTTATTAATGTTTATAGTTGCTGCTTGATAAACTTCACTAACCTGACCCTGATTCTGTAAATTTTGACCTCCAGAATTAGCTTGATTCATACTACTATTATCCTGAATTTTCAAGGATTGAATTTCTGTTGCTAAACCCTTGACTTTTTCGGCAAAATCTGCTTCATCATTCATGGCAACCTTTAAATAATCTGCTACTTTTTCTAGATCAGTTTTTGACCCTTTTTCAGCAGCTTGTAAAGCTTTTTCAGCATTAGGATTAGCTTTAAGTTTATTCCAGATGATTTGCCGCAAAGTATTAATTTTTTCTAGAGCAGCTTCGGTAAATTTTTCTACAGTAGTCTGAAATACCAAAGCAACAATTGTCGCCACTGTTATCGGTTCCATAGATAAAATCGGGGTGATGAGGGTTAACTTTATTATATTATTGGGTTTTGATTTTTTGCCACAATATAGGGATTTTAGAGATTGCTTCAGTGGTAAATTCCTGTACTGCTAAAGTAAACTTGTGGTTAAGGGAGCATTCATGATTTAGTCCTCATTTTAGCTTTCATAATTTTATTCTGCCCTATTTTTCTTAATCAATCACAGTCCATGACACAATCACAGCAATCACAGTCAAGACGGCATGGGAGAGGAAAGATCCGTGTTATCGTAAAAATGGGGATAGATGGGGGGGTTGGTCTTGCAAAATCGGCAAATAGGGATAAAATCAAAACAAGTTAATTTTTTCCCTACCATATCATGTTAACCCCATCGGATAGTAAATTATCTAAGCAGCAGCAGATTCTCTCGGCTGTTTCCGAAGAGGAACAGCTTAAACAGCAACGGATTCAGGAAGTGCTATTGTTAATAGATAGTTTATTCCAAAGAGAGGAAACGACTTTTAGAATTATCATCGACTGTCTTTACGATGTGGGTTCGTTAAATTTAATTAATAAAAAGTTTCATCGTCGTTACTTAAATTTTATTATGAAAGCGATCGCTCGTTTTTCTAAGCCTATATTCAGAATTTATGCTCTCTATTGGGTGAAGAAAAATAGCCCCAAATTAATTACTAATTGGTTGGCTAGTAAGGTTAAATTCTAGATCGATCCCCCCTTAATCCCCCCTTGATAAGGGGGGTGCCGATCCCCCCTTAATCCCCCCTTGATAAGGGGGGTGCCGATCCCCCTTAATCCCCCTTGATAAGGGGGGTGCCGATCCCCCCTTAATCCCCCCTTGATAAGGGGGGTGCCGATCCCCCCTTAATCCCCCCTTGATAAGGGGGGTGCCGATCCCCCCTTAATCCCCCCTTGATAAGGGGGGGAACTGACGAATTAACACCTAACCACTTATAAACCCCAGAGACAGTAATCAGGACCAAGAAAAACTGTTTTGGCAAACCCTAGCTAGGGACTTAAATTTGCACCTGTCTGAGATGACGACGGGGATCGGTGGTACGCTGAGATTTAATTTTCTCGTATAATTCCCGTTCGATCGCGGTTAATTCTTTGGGAGTATCGATGACAATTTTGACTAATTGATCGCCGCGTTGTCCTTTATTATCGATCCAACCTTTGCCGCGTAAGCGCAGGGATTGACCGGAACGAATACCGGCGGGAACTTTTACCGTCACCAGGCCATCGGGGGTAGGAACTTCAATCGCTGTGCCTAAAACTGCCTCATCGGGAGTAATCGGCACTTCACAGGTTAAATTATCGCCTTCAAAAGTAAAGAAAGGATGGGGTTCTAATTCCACATCGAGAAATAGATCTCCCCGTTGTTTACTCAAGGGATCGATTAGTCCTTTACCCCGTACCCGGAGACGATTACCGGTTTTGGTTCCTGGGGGGATTTTGATATCGATCATTTCTCCGGCTAAATTAACCCGTTTTTGTACTCCTCGTAAAGCTTCCCCAAAACTCAGACGCAGTTTAGCGGTGGAGACACCAGAAGTGACGGATTGCGGTGGAGTACGAGCGCCGGCAAAGTCGTTAAAATTGCTAAAATCGCCAAATCCTCTCCCCGGAGTCCCGTAGGAATGGGAACTGGGGCGAGTACCGCCGGAGCGCCCCATGCGACCGAGCAGTTCATTGATAAAATCATCAAAGGTGCTGTACTGGCTAAAGTCAAAACCGTCGGAACCAAAGTCAACCCCCCCATTACCACCTGGCCAATTCGATCGCTCGGCCTGTTGCCAATATTGTCCAAATTGATCGTATTTTTGGCGTTTTTCGCTATCGGAGAGGACTTCGTAAGCTTCGCTAATTTCTTTAAAACGTTCTTCGGCGCTTTTATTGTTAGGATTGCGATCGGGGTGATATTTGACAGCTAATTTGCGAAAAGCTTTTTTAATTTCTTCAGCGCTGGCAGTTTTACCTACTCCCAGAACGGCATAATAATCTTTATAATCTGCGGCAGGCATCGATACGCTATCTCCTTAGCAATGGGGATTCAGTCGGAATATTCCTAATCTAACTTAATTTTATCGCTGATCACTGAAAGGGAAATTGCCGACGACGACGATACCAAGTTCCCACACCTACTAACAGAGCAATGAGGGTAAAAGCCACCATTAGGGGCAATATATCGCCTTTTCCCAAAGATTTTAAACCCGCACCCATCATGACAAAGGGTAAAATTCCGGGGACAGTGCCTAATAAAGTACCGATGAAATAATCGCGAAAACGGATAGAAGTTAATCCCGCAACAAAGTTAACGATACCGTAGGGAATAATCGGTAATAGACGGATAGCAAACATATAAAATAGGCCGCCTTGCTGCATTTCTGCATCGATCGCTTGCCATTTTCCCTGAAATTTTTTGGCGGTATATTCCCGGCCAATAGTACGGGTAAAAGCAAAGGCAACTATAGCGGCCACCAAAGCGGCGATCGTTGTCCAAACTGTTCCCATAACTACCCCAAAGATCGCGCCACCACTGAGGTTTAAGGGGGTAGAAGGTAGGATTAAAATTGTCCCGATCGTATAGACAATAATATACAAAATGGGGGCCATAATTCCCATTTGTTTTAACCATATCTGTAATTGTTGGGAGTCGATACCACCGATTAGATAAACTCCCATCGCTGTGGCGATAATACAAATTATGGTTAGGATAATAACACTACTTTTAGTTTTAGACATTTAACGGTAATTTTGGGCTAAGTGCGGGTTATAAAACATAAGATGCAATAGGGGTTTATATTTCCCTATTGCCAAAAATTCAGTTAATCTCCTCGAGAACCACGATCGAAAAACCATTGACTTTGTAGTTATCGGCAATTACTGCTCCTTGCTCCACAGACCAACAATTATAATTGGTTTCTGCCCAAGCTGCCGTGTCAATAAGTCTTACCCAACGATAATTATTGCCTGGGGAGGGAAGACGAAAATCCACCGGCAGATGATACATATTAATTAACACCAAAAAATCGTGATCACCGACGGCACTACCATCAATTAAAAACCAAATAGAGCGAGCATGGGCAGTTAAATCGCTAACCCCATCGGGTTTTTTAAATAAATAGGTGACACTATTGCCCGCATTGAGAACCATATCGCCATAGCGGCGCTGTTTGAGTGCTATATGATTGTTTCTTAAGTGAGCAATATAAGCGGCAAAAATAAATAAAGGATTGCGTTCTTCTTGATTAGTTCCCCTGCCAAAATTATTGTGATAAGCTTCCCGATAACCGGTGGGCAGTAGATGGGGTGAACGGGTGGCAATCATATCATAATTATTCCAAGTGGCCAGACTATCAATATTGTAGGGATTATTATTACCATTTTGAGTGCGGCCAAATTCATCACCCCAGACAGTCATGGGAACACCGCGAGATAAAAATTGAATCGTCCAAAAGTTGCGTAATCTTTGGCGACGTAAGGCCTGATTACCGCCAGAATCCCAAGAATCGTTATTATTATTGCCGCCATCGGAAGGACCAAAAGGCCAGGGATTGAGGTTATTTTTATTGTTATAACTGACCAAATCCATCAGGGTAAAACCATCGTGGGCAACAATAAAACTGATCGATTTGTGTGGTCCGCCTTGGTCATGAAAATTGTGATAATCTCCGTTCACCTGTTCGATGAATTTAAAAGTATTACCATCTCCCTTGCAAAAACGCCGGATTGCATCGCGATAACGGCCATTCCACTCGCCCCAACCCGTTGGGAAATTACCTACTTCGTAACCCCAGATATCCCAAGCTTCGGCGATCATTTCGGCATCATATTTCTTGCCTAATTGCTCGATCTTTTCTAACAAAGGATGTTTAGGAAAGAATTGTTTTTGCTTGTGCCAATCTTCTCGTTCATGACTAGAAGGAGTTCGACCGAGGACGGGGGCCAGATCAAAACGAAAACCATCAACTCCCATGGTTTCTAACCAATAGATGAGGGAATCAAGAACCAGATTACAGGTGACAATATGGGAAAAGTTTAATTGATTTCCGCAGCCAGTGGCCCCATCGACTAGATAATGTTCGTCGGTGAGTTGATAGTATTCCACCACATCAAAACCACCAAAACTAACAAATCCGGTGACATCGTTGCTGCCCCAATTGCCCCCTTCTCCGGTGTGATTATAGACCACATCGAGATAAACTTCCATACCTTGGTCGTGGAAAGCTTTGACCATGGCCTTAAACTCTCTGGTGGGTCCCCCGGGGGAGCGATCATAAGCATAACGGCGATCGGGAGCGAAATAACCAAAGGTCATGTAACCCCAATAGTTACCGCCGGGGCGATCGTCGGGGTTATTATCGTTAGCGGTTTCTTGGACCGGTAAGAGTTCGATCGTGGTAAATCCCAGCGCTTTTAGGTATTTGGCCATATAGCCGGCCCCCGCATAAGTTCCTCTGTACTGGTCGGGAACGTTGGCCACTTCCTCAAAACCTGTAATTCCCTTGAGAATATCTTCCAAACGACTAGCGGAGGGGTGATGACTTAAACCGCGCACATGGGCCTCGTAAATGATCGCTTTTTCGGCCCCCAGACGGGGACGAATCCCGGTAGAAGTCCCATCCGGCGCGATCACAATGCCTTTGGGCGACCATTTACCCGTATCGTATTGCCGCCGGATCACTCCTTTGTAGTCCCCTTCTCCCGTGGCATAGATTCCCGCATTTTCTCCGGCTGCGATCATGGCCAGGGTTTCAAAGTCGTGGGAAAGTTCTCGCGCGTAGGGATCGAAGAGGACTTTATTGGGGTTAAAACGATGGCCAAAATCGTCCACATCTGCCCGAAAACCGGCGTTACTGTGGCCTCTTTGCCATTTTTGATCAAATTGCCAATTGGGACCCCAACAGCGAAAAGCGTAGTAACTGCCGTGGCCAATACCGGCGATTTTTGCCCGCCATATATCATCATTTGGGTTTTTTGTCAACCAGTAATCATACTTAGCGTTTTCTCCCGTCGGGCGCTCGTAGATTTCCAGAAGAATCTGACTGGCATTTTTAGAATAGACGGCAAAGGTGACACTATCGCCCCGATAATGCGCCCCGAGGGGATAAGTGACATCGGCCCAGAGATGGCTATCTAGGGTGGCATAATTACCAGATTGGGGATGATTTTGACCGATCTCACTCTCCGATTTCATAAGTTTAATAAATCTCAGATTATGACCGTCTAAAGTCTAGATTTAGTATACTCTTGAATGTAAATTTTTATGACGAGATTCAACGTTTCTGGGCTTAATCCATTGACTTAGTTACTCAAATGGTTGAGGATGGGGGGGGGGCTGACATAGGAATAACTTTTAGCTGCAGAACTTAAGCATCTCATAAAGTTGCTCCTCCCGACAATCCTCTATCTAATTATGAGAATCAGACAAGCTGGAATCCAAAAGGCAAACAAGTCAAGGTTTATACGCAATTTTCTGCCGGTGCAACCCCTGGCGATCAAGACTTTGCTAATTACTATGAAACGACAGAGCCAGGACTCAATACCAGGAAATAAACACCATGAAATTAGAAGACATCATTCAACAAAACCTTGTTAAACCCATTGATTCCTTAGCAGGAGACTCGGAACTTTGCCGAGAAGTTCAGACCCGTTTACAAGTTTTCGGATTACTTCCTGCTAATGGGGTTGATGGTATTTATGGATCCCAAACAAAACAAGCCTTTGAAGAATTCAAACAAAAAATCAAAGAAGGCGAATTGGATACCTTGGGATCATCTTCGGCGAAATTTTTACTAGAACTTAAAGAATTACCAGGGGGTAATAATTTGATCTCCAAAACTCAAGCCGAATTTATCTATGGTAATGTCATTAGCGATGGACAATTAGCAGACCTCAATTCTTGCTTAAATCGCTTTGACATTAACACTCACCCCCGAATGTGTCATTTCTTAAGCCAAACTGCCCATGAAAGTGGAGGCTTGAAATGGATGAAAGAACTGGGTAGCGGTGAGGAGTATAACGGACGGAAAGACCTAGGAAATATTTATCCAGGAGATGGTCCCAAATATAAGGGAGCGGGCGTTATTCAACTAACGGGACGCAGTAACTATCAAGCTTTTGCGAATTATATTCATGATCCGAAAGTGATGGATGGAGTTGACTATGTTAGTACCACCTATCCTTTTACCAGTGGCGGTTTTTGGTGGCATAACAATAACATGAATGCTCTTTGTGATCGCGGTGCAACGGTGGAAGAAATCACCCGACGAGTCAATGGTGGTCTTAACGGACTAGCTGATCGTCAAGCTTACTACGAAAAAGCGATCAAAGTTTTTCCTGTTTAGCAATGCTTGTCCTACATTTTCCGCCAATAGCTGTTCTGGTGCTAATTTTTACACCTCTAATGATAGGGTAAATTGGGGTCAACTTAATCAAGTTAAAAAGAGCGGTCATCCCTTTTTTGTGAAATTTGTTTTGTGACCAAACCATTAACAATTTTCTGGTGACTCAATTACCTGGATTTGTCTAAGATACGCCTAATCAATTCACAATCGGAGGGAGAAAATTTCAATGCCTACTTACGATCAACAACAAACGCTTTTCTGTCTTTCCATGTTCGCTAATATCAGTAATAGCGAGAAAGTTATTACAGATTTAGCCAATCCTACGGTGCAAGGAAAAATTGGTCAATGGACAATTCTTTGGGGTCCTGTTATTTATTATCATGATCCTAAAAATCAGAACTGGGATAATATTATGTATGTGGCAAAGGGAGAAAATGCCGAAACCAATAACCCTCAATAGGTAGTTGCGATCGCCGCTACGAATCCCCAATCAGTTTTTGATTGGTTACAGGAGGATGCTGCTACCCATAACATGGTTTCCTGGTCAACGCAATTCCCCGAACGCGGAAAAATTTCGGAAGGAACAAATACCGGAATTACTATTCTGCAAAACCTGAAAGATACCTCTAACCGTTCTCTGTTAGAATTTTTGACCCAGGAAATTCCCAGCCAATCTGATCAACCTATTGAAATCATTACCACCGGCCATAGTTTAGGCGGAGCATTATCTCCAGTAATGGCATTATGGCTGTACGAAAATCAAGCAACTTGGAACCCGACTGGTAAACAAATCACCGTCAATACCCAATTTTCTGCGGGAGCAACCCCAGGGGATCAAACCTTCTCTGATTACTACGGAAATACGCAGCCAGGTCTCAATCAAAGCAGCCGCCTCTGGAATAGTTTGGATATTGTTCCCCATGCTTGGAATATTCAGCAATTACAGCAGATTCCTACCCTGTATCAATCTTGTAATATTCCTAAATCTTCGAGAATTGCACTATTAGTTAATAGTCAAATTCAAAAAGTGAAAAACTGTAATTATCTGGCGTTAAATCCCAGCACTTTTGCCATGAAAGGTAAATGTGGCGTTTTTTCTCAACCGCAACCAAACCCCCTGAAGCAATTTCTTCAAGAAGCCTATTTTCAGCATATCCAAGCTTATTTCAATCTTCTGGAAATTGACTGGCCGCTGACGGAAAATGTGGCTGATTCTCTGACGCTAACAGAGCAAGATTTAGATGATATTGCCACTAAGTTAAGCTAATTATTTCTCTAAACAGTCGGCAGTGGGAATCGGCACGACTGTAAATATTGAGGTACAGAAAGGGCTAATATTTAAATTATTCACTTCTGACCTCTCAAGTAATTCTCTTTAACTGTAACTCAATTAACGACTTTAAAAAGTCAACAATACTCATCTTCATCAAGGAGAAAATTATTATGGGTGCTGGATTTCACATACAAATTGTCAACGCTACGCCATATAACATCAATCAAGTAAAATCCCATAGTTACCAGATGGAGTGGGATCCATCTTCTCAGATTAGTCCTAATTCCTTTACTCAATTTTATGCTGAGTTTAAAGAAACAGTAGGTCATGACAGTATAGATGATGCGGGTGATGCTAACTACACCCTTGAGGGGGTAAGTAACTTTAACTTTACAATTAGTGCTAAAAAGAGTGGAGTTCACGGACTATCAACGCCTGTCCCCTCAGAAGCAGGTTATGGGGTTTTAGTTGAATGGCAAAATATTCCCAATGGTCTTTTTGTTTATCCTACTCCAGATACTACTAATACATCTGCTGTAGGATGGATTCATGATGGAGTAGTAACGATCGCCCTTGGTTATTTCCCTAGTAATACCCAAAACCCAATTAGTTCCTATCCAACCCCTAATTATGGCAGTGGCGGATTAGCAGATGATCAAAGTGTGTTACGTCCTTCCGTATTACACTGGGCTAATAATTGGATGGAATTATTTGCCCCTTGTATTCAAAACCTTTGTCTCAATGAGTTAACCCTGCCAGGCACTCACGATGCTTCAACTTATTGCGCTGGTAGTATTAGTCAAACGTGGGTACAAACTCAATACCAAAACATCAATCAGCAACTTAGTCAAGGTATTCGTGCCCTTGATCTCAGATTAATGCTTAGTAGTGGCTCAGGGGATAATCAATTTGTTATGTGTCACGGGAGTTTTGCTCTCCCCCTGACTTTAGTAGATTTTCTCAATCAAGTAACGCAATTTTTAGCTGATAATCCCCAAGAATTTGTTATTCTTGACTTACATGATTTTGAGGGAAATTGGACAAGCCAAACCTATCAAGATTTATCTAATCTGATTATCAACACTATTGGACAAGATAAATTAATTCCGCCCTCTGGTATTTCTCAACCCTTAAAAGACCTTTGGCAAACTACTGGCCGAGTTGTAGTTGGTTCTCTCGAATTTCCTGATAGTATGTCTGATTGGTTAGCACAAAATACACCCTTTTGGAGCAGTTCTATTAAACAATATTGGTGTGGTACAAGTGTAACTGTTTGGTCAGACGTGCAGAGTTATTTACAACAACAAATTGACGCTATCAACCAACCTAATAATTTTCTCTGGTCATTAATGGCTCAGTATAATTATGAAGGTGCTTATGGAGTACCAGCTAATGTGCCTAAAGAACTCTCTAGCTTTTTTGCTGGTTTAAATGGGATCAAATCTAACATTATTGCCACTGATTGGTGGAATCGTGTCAATACTAGCACTGGACAACTAGAAACCACTGTCAATAATTTTTCTGCTCTCATTAATGGAGTCCCTTTAAACATTTTAAAAGGGTATCGACGGGCAAATAACTTACCCCTATGGTAACTGCCATTAGATAGGCGATCGCCACTAATTGAGCCTAGTTATCCTAAATCTCTGATACAGTCGGCAGTGGGAATCGGCACGACTCTAAATGGGGAGGGAAAGAAAGGGAAAATAATTAAATTATTTACTTCTGACCTCTCAAGTAATTCTCTTTAACTTCAACTCAAAAGGAGATAATCATGTCTTTTCCCTACACTCAATGTATTTCGGCAATCACTATTCCTGCTGGTGAATATAAGAACTATACTTTTGTCGTCGCTGCTTACCAAAGTGGGATCTCGGTTGGGCAATTTTCACCGAATCCAACCCCACCAAGTTATACTTTAGGGGGGGTGAGTAATCTTGATAATAATGGTGCCAGTACCACTGCTATTGAGTTTCTGCTTGATTACAGCAACACTGACTATTCACCACCTTACTATTTTGTTTACGGATCTGAAGACGAGAATATTTGGCTTAATAGCATTAATCCCGCTACTGGAGGCAGCCACTTCACAAGTAGTAATGTCACGACTCAGATCGCTTCGGAAAAACAACCCGATGCGCCAATTGCCGGACTTTTCTATTATTTCCCCGAAAGCCTTCTTTACGTGGCAGCGTCTAATGGCAACCTCTACTGGTATTCAGTCACTTGGTCTAACGGCGTGCCGAGCTTGTCTTATGTGGGTTCAAACACATCTTATAACGAAGATGGAGCGTCTGGAGCGTCCGTATCTCTGACCTTTTTCCCTGCGAACACGCTAACTAATTACGATTGTCTGTTACTCGGCGGTGTGAAAGAAGCTACGGGGGTTATCTTCAATGCTCAGAACCCATCTTCAACTCCTATCCTTTACGGTTATCACGGCGGATGTACTGCAACTGACGTTTGTAAAGGACCAAATGGCATTTACTGGGCAACCCCGGCTGGCGGTTTACACTATCAGCCCTATAGTGGTTTCAATGCCTCGTTAAGTCCTATTTGGACAGTACCCAGTGGACAGGTCATTTTATCTTTGGCCTACTCACCAAACGCCGGTAATGCAGATCCGGGAAATTATCCAGAGGGAGCAATCTTTATTGCCACGGCTCCGTCCAACCCCTCTAATTCCTCTATGGGCAGTATCTGGGTTGTTGATGTCAAGAGTAATACGGCGGGCAATGCCGCCCAACAGGATGCAACCATCTCAGGGTCTCCTTGGGCGATCATTGCCGATGCCAATCTGACTTATATGTGTGCAACTGGTTCATGTGGTGTTTTTCTGAGTACCTTGGCAGCTTATAATCCAGAATCAAATATTCCTGAGAATGGAATGTTAGTACCAAATCAGGTGACTAGCGGTGTTGGGCATACCTGGATCAGTGATCTTGTTTCCGCCGCCGCGTTGGTTTTTGGCGTGGTGACAGAGGATCCCGTCGCTGTCGGTTGGGCAGTTGCAGGTATTGATGCTGGGGCAATCGATTCCAAAACGGGTTATTAAGCGAATAGGACGCTATAGTACCAGTTGGTTGGTGTGAGGAAAAAAACCAAACTTTCCTCAATCAACCTAACAAGCTCTTTCATCAACAAAACTTAATTAAATATTCAAGGATGTTATCAATCTATGGTTCTATACCGATGCCAAGAAACTTATATTATCACCGTCAAAAATGAGGATGGATCTTTTTTATGGAATTTTAATAACTTTCCCTGCGATTTTGTCGGAGACAGACGGGGTGAAGCCGATATGGGAGCTATTCCTTTTGAGTTTAAACCCTACAATATACCTCTAGTGGTTGCCAATGCTAGATTATTTTCTGTCTTTGGTTTTGATGATCCCTCTTGGTTGGGAAGTCCCTTAGATATTCGTCTCTGCTTTGCCGCTGATAATGGGATGCAGTCGATTACTTTAATCCCCAATAAAACGGCGGGTTTTGATGTAATTGAAGACAGCGAACGTTGTAACATCCTTCGTCATGTCTATGATAGTCGTTCCTATTTTGAAATTTTGTTAGGTAGTACACAAGAAAACGCGGATACGGATACCATTTGGCTACATACTATGAATGTCTATCAAGACTAACCATTAAAGCGGATTCGCTAACTATCAACTTGAATTGGCTTATTCATCGAAAATTTGTGTCTGAAACCCCGTCGTTCTACGACGGCTTTACTGTTAAATATGAGCATCGTTTACGAAATATATGCTAAAATATGAGACATGGAAAAAGCCTATTCGTTTCGATTTTACCCAACACCCGAACAAGAGTCGCTATTGCGGCGCACTTTGGGCTGTGTAAGATTAGTTTACAACAAAGCTCTCCACGAACGAACACAAGCTTGGTACGAAAAGCAAGAAAGAGTAGGCTACGCTCAAACTTCTTCAATGTTGACCGATTGGAAAAAGCAAGAAGAATTAGACTTTTTAAACGAAGTTAGCTGTGTACCTTTACAACAAGGGTTAAGACATTTACAAACAGCTTTTACTAATTTCTTTGCTGGTCGTACTAAGTATCCTAACTTTAAGAAAAAACATCAGGGAGGAAGTGCCGAATTTACCAAATCAGCCTTTAAATTTAAAGACAAACAAATCTATTTAGCTAAATGCACAGAACCTTTACCTATTCGATGGTCAAGACAAATCCCAGAAAGCTGTGAACCAAGCACAGTAACAGTCAGATTACATCCTTCTGGACGTTGGCATATTTCAATTAGATTTGATGACCCAACAATTAAGCCATTACCAGTAACAGATAAAGCCATCGGAATTGACTTAGGAATTAGTAGCCTCGTGATTACCAGCGATGGCGATAAAGTGTCTAATCCCAAGCATTTTAAGAAACATTATCAGAGGTTGCGAAGAGCAGCGAAAAATCTTTCTAGAAAACAGAAGGGGTCAAAAAATCGGGAAAAAGCAAGAATCAAAGTAGCCAGAATTCACGCTCAAATCAACGATAGCAGAAAAGACCATTTACATAAGCTAACCACTCAATTAGTTCGTGAAAACAAAACGATTGTGGTTGAGAATTTAGCCGTCAAGAATATGGTCAAAAACCCGAAATTATCTCAGGCAATATCTGACGTTAGTTGGGGAGAAATCACTAGACAATTAGCCTACAAATGCCGTTGGTATGGGAGAAACTACATCGAAATAGATAGATGGTTTCCTAGCTCTAAGCGGTGTAGTAATTGCGGCTATATTGCTGAGAAAATGCCGTTAAATGTTCGAGAGTGGGATTGTCCAGACTGTGGGACTCACCATGACCGAGATGTTAACGCTAGTAAAAATATTTTGGCCGCAGGGCTTGCGGTGTCAGTCTGTAGAGCGACCATAAGACCAGAACAGAGTAAATCTGTTAAGGCAGGTGCGAAAAATCCTTCGGGAAAGAAGCAGAAACCTAAATCGTGAGGTTTGGGAATCACCGTCCGTTTACGGCGGCGAGGATGTCAACCAGTGGAAGTCGAGATATTAAGCGATCGCCTAGCTCAAGACTAATAAAAACGCTGAAAAAATTAACAACAGGAGAAACAACGATGACTGGTACTAATTCCACTAGCCCAAATTATGTAATCGTAACCGATCAATATTGGGATGGTTTGGCTGATAATCCCCTTGGTGCCACGGAAATTCGCATCGAAAATGGGAATATCACTGCGATCGCTACAACAGTTGATCACAGCAACGCTCAAATTATTGAACTAAAAGGACACACCGTTACCCCTGGTTTCATTGATTGTCATGTTCATATCACCTTCTGTGAAGGGGATCCTACAATTCCAGAAAATCCTTATATGGTGACAGTGCCATTAATGACCCTTTATAGCTTAAATCCTCTGAAAACACTGTTAATGAACGGTTTTACTACTGTAAGGGAAGTGGGTTGTCCCGATCCAGAATTTATTACCGTCGATCTCAAAAAAGCGATCGCCAATGGCTGGATTATTGGACCAGATCTATTGGTAGCACCTCACCTGATTTCAGCCCAAGGAGGACATGGTGATTTTACCTCTTTAGTTGCTTTTCAGTTCAGACCAGAAAAATTTGAAGTAGCAGACGGAACAGCAGAAATTATCCGCATAGTACGAGAAGAAATTCGCTCAGGAGCAGATTGGATTAAATTCTGTGCTACAGGGGGTTTTAGCTCTCCTACGGATGATCCGAGTCAAACCACTTATTCCCAAGAGGAGATGAATATTCTGGTTAGTACCGCCAAAGATTTCGGTATTTCTGCTTGTCCCCACGCTTATGGAGGGGAAGGGGTTCAACGTGCTGTTAACGCGGGGGTACGTTCCATTGAACATGGTAATCTTGCGAGTTCCGAGACTTTGCAATTGATGGAAGAGAAAGGAGTTTATCTGGTACCAACTCAATACACTGTTTTAGAAAAAGCTCGCAATGCCAATAATCCTGAATATTGGAAAAGTCGTTCTCCTTGGCAACACGCTAAATATCAAAAATATGCCTCTCAACTGATTGCTTGTGCTGATAATTTAGCTAAAAGTAACGTTAAGATTGCTTTTGGTACTGATGCGGGAACTTTTCCTCATATAGATAACTGGAAAGAGTTTCCAGCGATGGTTCAAAATGGTATTACTCCTTTACGCGCTTTAAAAGCAGCAACTACTGTAGCGGCTGAATTATTAATGCAGCCGAATATTGGTGCGTTAGCGGTGGGGAAATTTGCTGATATTATCGCTATGCCGGGTAATCCTTTTGAGGATATTAATGTTACTGGTAAAGTTGATTTTGTCATGAAACGGGGAGTCATCTATAAACAACCATCGGGAGGACAAGTATAATGGTTTTGTCATCAAATCTCTGGAAGACACCAGTAACACTGCTGACGGGTTTTTTAGGTGCGGGTAAAACTACTTTACTTAACTGCATTCTTAAGGGTAAAAGTGATCGCCGTTTCGGCATACTGGTCAATGATTTTGGCAGTCTTAATATTGATCAGATGTTAATTAAAAATAGAGACGATGATCTAATCACTCTTGAGGGAGGTTGTGTTTGTTGTAGTTTACAAAATAATCTGGTTAATTCCCTTCCCAAAATCCTATCTCTCCGTCCAGATCAGATCTTAATTGAAGCCAGTGGAATTGCTAACCCTTATACCCTGTTACAAACCCTAAAGCGTCCAGTTTTAAGTAGAATAATTCGCTTGGAAAGCATTATTACCCTAGTTGATGCGACCTATCTACCCCAAATTTGTGAACCATCTGGAAAAATTAACTATCAAGATTTGCTAATTGATCAAATTTCGGCTGCTGATATTGTGGTTCTCAATAAAATTGATTTGATTGATGAAAAAGCACAAATTAATGCTAGTCAAATTATCCAAAAAATAGCACCTTGGGTGCGTTTGTTAAAAGGGAGTTATGGGGATGTTTCCCTAGATTTATTATTAGGATTTAGGGACTCATTTCCCGTTCGTTCTGTATCTAGTCAATTAAAATCTAATCACTCTGATAACTTTCATACTTGGAGTTATGAAAGTGTTCGCCCTTTTCAGTTATTAACCCTAGGAAAAATATTAGGGAAATTACCCGTAACTGTATTGCGAGCCAAGGGTATTTTATCTACTGTTGAACATCCCAATAGAAGAGTAATTTTGCAACAAGTGGGGCTGAGAATTACCTTAGAAATAGGCGAGGAATGGGGTAATAATCCACCCTTTACCCAATTGGTATTAATTAGCACGGAGGCAATAAATACAAATATATTACAGCAGCAATTAGATAGCTGTTTAAGAGTAGAGGATTTTGAGGTAAATTTAAAAACTCAAACCAAAGATAATTTTATTTTAAGTAACGAAATGTAACAAATATATCACAATTATCCAGGGTCAAACATTTTATCAAAAAACTGGGTTTAAAACCTCCTCCTTCTAGGGGAACTTGATGTTATAATTTTAGTAATCTAGAAAACCCGCCCTATCCTAGAGAAAGTCCTGCAACGGGTTGACGATGAGTAAGGGGAAGCTGGAGAGATAGCCTTTTCATTCTATTAATCAATCTAAAAAGTCCCAAAAAATATGATAACTTCCACTCCAGTAAAAAAAAATGACGATGTTAACGCCTTAAATGCGGATATTAGGGAAGTTTTATTAGAGGTTTTGCCGATAATTTCGCCTGAATTACAACTAGAAATCGCTAACTTAGTTCAACAGATTCATCACCTGAATTATTTGATTTATAAAAAAAGTAATAGCTGGAAAATTGGTTGGTTTATTTTTAACAATGATCCAACTAAATTGATTTTGTTATTAGAGGAAATTAAATATATATTGCTCATGGCAAAAACTAATAAAGTCGGAGTTGATGCTATTCGAGAATTCAGAATTAATCTAGAAAAGGAAATTAATAATAGTCGCTATTTTTTATGGGGACATATTTTGAATGGATTTAGTTCTATCTATTCTACAAGATCAGTCCCATTCAAAATATTTTTAGGTTTATCTATTACAACTTTTTTATCTATGATTGCCCTCAAATTTTCTGCTCAAGAAATTTACATATTTGATGATAATTTACACCAGAAACACTCTCAAGAGGAGGCACTTATTTCAAAACCATTACCTCAAGCAAACTCCCCAGCCCCCATTCCTTCTAGTAGTTATTCAGAACAGTTAAAATCATCGAGTGATACGATAAATCCTAATCGGCATATATTTTATGGTTTAGTTTATGCGGCAACAGCAGGAGTGTTGGGAAGTGTTGCGAGTATTTTACTCAGAATTATCGACTTTACAGACAAAAAATATGACGACCCCCTCATTCCTCTTTTTATTGGTTTGTTTAGACCCTTAATTGGTCTAATTTTCGGTATTTTTATCTTTAGTTTAATTAGCTCAAATACGTTGATTAAAATTGATTTTATGATTACCCAGGATCAAAATTCTTCTAGTTTAATAACCAACAAAGCCCGTCAGGATTTATTTATCTTTTCCTGTGCTTTTTTAGTGGGATTTAGTGAAAGATTTGCCTCAGATTTACTGAAAAAAACTGAATCGGGATTAATTGAAGAAAAAGAAAAATAATGTTATTGGCTAAATTATAGGGACTTTTGCGGATTCAAGACATACAATAACAGCAGTGGTCAAAGGGATTTATTTTCAGTTAGGAAAAGATGGGGGGCAATCTGTTTAGAGTGGGTTCCTTCATAATACTCTTTCACTAGCTTTGTTAATTCTTGTTTAGCCGAGTTAAGCAGGTCTGGTTCTCTGTATTTAGGGCTTGCTGAAAAAGCCTGAAATGCCGATAGGAAAAAGGTTTCGACTCAATCAAGTCGAGAAAAAAGGCACAAAAAAAGGTAAAATACCCTAAAAGCCAAGCACTTTTTTTTATTCAGTACAGATGTATAGTATCTCGACTGCAACTCCATCAGAACCCGAATCATTTGAACTGCCCGAGGAGCGGAAAACTATCAGATGAAAACCGTTGGGTTATTATGGCCAACTTAATTCCCTGGGAAAAATTTGAAGAAGAGTACGCAAAAAGCTTCTGCGAAAACAAGGGTGCGCCCGCCTTACCATTTAGGGTAGCATTGGCAGCATTAATTATTCAAGAAAGATTAGGAATAAGTGATAGAGAAACCGTCGAACAAATTAGGGAAAACCCTTACCTAAAATACTTTCTTGGGCTAACAAACTATCAAACCCCAAGCCCCATTTGATGCCTCAATGATGGTATATTTTCGGAAAATAATTAAGTTAAATCTCCTTAACAAAATTAACCAAGAAATGGTGAAAAAAGGCCGAGAAATTCTCGATGACAAAGAATCTGATGCCAGAACAGAAGAGCGAGGAGAAGAAAGTGAGCGGCCCAATGCAGGAAAATTAATATTAGATGCGACTTGTGCGCCCGCTGATATTAAGTAGGGTCTGCTGAAAAAGTAGGGGCGAAGCATTCGGGCAATAACCTATCGGTGAAACCGTAGATTTTCTATCCGAATGCTTCGCCCCTACAGGACGCGGGCCGATGAAGACGCAAGCTTTTGAAGCACGATTCTCTCAAAATCTTGCACCTGTTTCGCAAGAAAAGCCACAAAACCCTTACCATGCCTACATTTCACATTTATTCAGCCAGCCCTAAGTATCCCACAGATTTAGATCTATTAAATCAAGGGTTCTTCTCGACTTTGTGTGATAATTTTTGCTTATGGAACCCTGAAGTGCTTATTGGGCAAAACTTTTAGGACTATTTTGCGGATATTCTATCGGTATAGACCTCGTTTCCACACAGAAACCAGAAGAGCCAATCAAGCTCGTCAAGGAACGGAAAAAATCCTAGATTGTCTCTACCGGGAAGTCAAAGAAAAGTTAACTAAGAAACCAAGAACTTCCCGAAAAATAGCGAGAAAGAACTATTTAAAAGTCGCTAAAAAACGTCGTCCCTCTCAAAAAGAAAGACGGAAAGCCATTGGTCAACAACTGGGATATATTCAAAGAAACTTAGGTTATATAGACCAACTAATTGAATTAGGAGCCTCCTTAACTTGTTTAAGTAAAAGACAATATAAACTGCTATTAGTCATTGAAGAAGTCTCTCGTCAACAACGGGAGATGTGGTCAGAGAAAAAAACAAGGGTTGACCAGAGAATTGTCAGTTTAAGTCAACCTCATGTACGTCCTATTGTCAGAGGCAAAGCTGGAAAACCGATGGAATTTGGCGCAAAGCTCTCGGTGTCTTGTGTCGATAATTATGTATTTTTACACCGTTTGTCTTGGGAAAACTTTAATGAATCTCAAGATTTGAAAGCGCAAGTAGAAAACTTTAAAGAGACTTATGGTTGTTAGCCAGCAATCCGTTCATGTCGATAAAATTTATCGAACCAGAGAAAACTTGGCATGGTGTAAGGAAGCGGATGCGACCCCCGCGCCGTCGCACGGCGTCAGGGAACGCGCACCAAGCAAGAGGAATAAGATTAAGTGGATTACCATTGGGAAGACCACCGAAGAATCGAAGCGCTGAACTAAAAAAACAAGCTCAAGAGGACGAGAGTTTTCGCAATGCAATAGAAGGGAAATTCGGACAAGCTAAGAGAAGATTTGGTTTAAATCTGTGCATGACAAAACTACCTGAAACTTCAGAAACGTCCATTGCTCTTACCTTTTTGGTTGTCAATCTTTCCCGACTGCTTCGGCAGTTTTTTGGGCTTTTTTTGTCTTTCGGGCTTTTTCGGCGAACACATGAACTAAGATGCCGCCAACGCTTTAATAAAAATTATGTTAAAAGTGATTTTACTCAAGTAAAACTTATCACTTGGGCGACAAATTATTGGCACTCAATAGCATAATTCTTTGAGCGACTTTTTCAGCAAACCCTATTTACTCATAATTTCGGCGGGTTGCGAGTTAGGAATCGGTTCAAAGTTGTGGTCGTCAGCCAGATATTCCGGATAGGTGGAGAATTGGGGTAGTATTTCTAGGGTAAAAGCTTCGGCAGCTTTCGAGCGATAGCGATTCGGGTTAATAATTACCGACAAAGTGCGTCGTACTTCCACATCTTTAATTCGGGTAGCGTGGATAACTCCCATTTGTAGTTCTTTTTCGATCGCTGTCACCGAGACAAAAGCCGCCCCTAAACCGGATTGTACGGCATTTTTAATCGCCTCGATCGAGTTAAGTTCCATCTCCACTTTTAAGCGTTTGGTATCGATCTCGCAACGGGTTAAAACCTTGTCGATGACTTTGCGAATCGTCGATTGGGAATCGAGGGTGATAAATTTTAGTCGATATAAATCCTCTTTTTGAATCATTTCTACCTTAGACAGAGGATGAAAAATAGGCAGGACTAAAGCCAGTTCATCGTCTGCGTAGGGGATAATCCGCAGGGTTTCTTGTAATTCGGCGGGAACTTCTCCCCCGATAATGGCTAAATCCACTTGACCGTTAGCAACGCTCCAAGAGGTGCGACGGGTGGAATGAACTTGTAGCTGTACGGATACTTCTGGGTATTTTTGCCGAAAAATCCCGATCATGCGGGGAAGAAGATAGGTTCCTGTGGTTTGGGAAGCACCGATGATTAGGGTTCCCCTTGCAGATTTTGTAGATCTTCGATCGCCCGACAGGTTTCTTGACAGAGAGTGATAATTTTTTCGCCGTAGCTTAAGAGTAGGTGTCCCGCTTCTGTTAATTGGGCTTTCCGACCGCCCCGGTCAAATAACGGCACATTTAGCTGTTTTTCGAGGTTTTGTACCTGAAGACTGACCGCCGGTTGAGATACATACAGGGTATCTGCCGCCCGTTTAAAGCTTCCTTCGGCAGCGATCGCTTTGAGAATTCTCAGTTGGTCTAGGGTGAAGGGAATGTCGGTCATAGAAAGCCTCAAAAACAGCGACAGGAGAAGGGGAGGACAATAGCGACAAATCTTAAGCCAGTGCCGATAAATACACTGAATTGACAGTACCACACCACGGGGATCAATGCTTCAGGTAGTTCCAGTTATCAGTTACCAGTTATCAGTTACCAGTTATCAGTTATCAGTTATCAGGAGTCTCCGAGTCTCCGAGTCTCCGAGTCTCCGAGTCTCCGAGTCTCCGAGTCTCCGAGTCAGGAAATAGGGTGGTCACTGCGTGCGCGTTGCGGGGAGTTTTGGGGTTTTGGGGTTTTGGGGTGTTTAAATTCCTCCACTTCCCCACTTCCCCACTTCCCCACTTCCCCACCCCTCACTGATCACTGAAAAAGGCTGCCCCAGCAATTATCGGGTTGACTTTTGTCTACCACTTAATCGTTCTTAACCAAGAATCTTAATGATATTTTAAGATTTTTTAACAAACCGCCCCTAGCCGAGATGAACGTATATTCTATAGGGGAGCGAGTGTAGATTCCTATTCCCGTTCGATCGCCCGCTAATTCTCTGGAGATCAGCACCCATGCTTACTTTGCTCCGTTCGCTGCTATTTTCCACCCTATTAAGTTTTGTTGCCCCCGTCCTCTTGGTAGGTTCTATTTTAGCTGCTTTATTGGCCACCAGTCATGTCCCTGGCTTTACTTGGGTTTCTCAGACCGGTTTTAGCCAAATACTGCAATTTTTAACCATTTTCGGCGACGGTTATCCCCTACAAGGAATGTTAACCATCGCTGTCACCTTTGCTTTTGTTGGCAGTTTATTCGATTTATTTAACTTTTACGTCTATCAAACCAATCGGGGACAGTAACAGGCAAAGGGTGATATTGACTGTCTAGAATGGGAATGAGGTTTTTATGGGATCGAATCGTCTATGCGCCCTATTTTCTGCCGTTTTTGGCTATTAACCCTGATTACGCTGCTGCTCACCCTGAGTATCGGGATGATCAATCCCCAACCCAGTTTCGGGCGCTCGTGGATGGATTTACTTTTTCGCGGTGTGCAGGTTATTCAACTTGCCACTATTTCTCCTCAGCAGGAAGTCGCCCTCGGTAGGCAGATTAATCAGGGTTTATTAGAATCAGGTAAGGTAAAACTCTCCAAAGATGCCAGAATTAACCAATATGTCCAAGAAATCGGACAGCGATTAGCGGCAACTAGCGATCGCCCTGACCTTCCCTACACTTTTCAAGTGGTGCGCGACAATAGCATTAACGCCTTCGCTACTATGGGCGGATTTGTCTATTTACACACGGGATTGATTAAAACTGCTGATAATGAGGCGGAATTAGCCAGCGTGATTGCCCATGAAATCGGCCATATCGTCGGTCGTCATTCTATCACCCAATTACGCAATACTGCCCTCGCCCAAGGACTTCTGAGCGCGGCGGGATTAGACACAAAAACTTGGGTACAATTGGGAGTCAATCTCGCCTATAATCTGCCCAATAGTCGCAAGGATGAATTAGAAGCGGACCGACTGGGTTTAAACAATCTAGCTGAGGCCGGTTATGCAGCCAAGGCCATGATCTCCTTTATGGGAAAATTAGCACAACAAGGCGGTTCTACCCCGACAATTCTCAGCACCCATCCTGCTACCGGCGATCGGATTTTGGCACTGCAAAAACAGCTTAATTCGGTTAATAACAAGCAGAATCAAGGTTTAGACGGGGATTATTACCAATTGCAGATTCGTTCTCTCCGCTAATCATACAATTTCCCGAAAGGATAAAAACTCGGCCACCGCTTGATTAAAAGTTTCAGGTTCCCCTAAAAATGCCCAATGATTACCCGGTATTTTTTTAATCTCTAGAGAAGTTAAATACTTTTTGTAGGATTGAATTTGCCAAGCAGTGCGATTTAATCCCTGTTGGGGAAGGATTAATAAACTGGGAATATCTAAAGTTTTAGTTAATCCGGCAAACCCCATGACATCCTCAAAAATTTCCCCCCGTGCCGATAAAGTGAATTTACCGCTCCAACTGCCATCAGCTTTTTGTTCGATGGCATTTTTAAACACCTCTTGCTGTAGATTTGACCAACCTTTATATTGTTTTAATTGACGAGCGATCGCCTCTATGCTCTGATAACTATCAAAGGAGCGAGTAATCTTTAAAAAGGGCAAAACTTGATAGAGAATTGGAAAAGTTATCCTAATCCAACTAGGCATTTTATCGATAAAAAAGGGATCGACTAAAATTAAACTCTTAAATACTTCCGGCTGTTGAGTTGCCCAAATTGCCGCTATTTTAGCACTCCAAGAATGACCTAAAATATGTGCTTGCGTCCAACCTAAATGATTAATTAAAGCCCTTAAATCGCCGATATAATCCTGAAAGTGATAACCGGTTGCCGGTTTACCGCTTTCCCCATGTCCCCGCAAATCTGGGGCAATAACTTGATAATTTGAGCTTAAATAATCGCCCAAGCTTGACCAAACCAAAGCATGATCCGCCATGCCGTGCAATAATAATAGAGGCATACCTCGATCGCTCCATTGTAAATAGGAAATTTCCATCGAGTTATTGGTAAAAGTCTGGCGTTGTGGCATAAATTCTCGACTGATTTTTACTCTATAATTTACCTATCACTTAATAAAACTTCATACAATGGCACGACAATCTCCGCTCACTGGGACTAGCTTAGAACAATTGTCTTGGACATGGCAAGGTCACACCATCCCCTACACTGTGCGGGGAGAAGGACAACCCCTAGTATTAATTCACGGTTTTGGGGCATCTATCGGTCATTGGCGCAAAAATATCCCCGTTTTAGCGGAAAATGGCTATCAAGTCTATGCCCTAGATCTTTTGGGATTTGGGGGTACAGATAAGCCCGCTTTAGATTATAGTCTCGACCTTTGGCTGCGGCAAATACAAGACTTTTGGCGAGAAAAAATGGCAAAACCGGCGGTATTTATCGGTAATTCCATCGGGGGACTGATTACCTTAATGCTGATGGCAGAATCTCCCGAAATCACTGCTGGAGGAGTAATTATTAACTGTGCCGGAGGATTAAACCATCGTCCCGAAGAATTAAATTTGCCGCTGCGTTTAATCATGGCTGCCTTTACCGGTTTAGTTAGTTCTCCCGTGACAGGAAAGTTTATTTTTGGACAGGTAAGGCAGAAAAATCGCATCCGTAACACCTTAAAACAGGTTTATCGGGATCATACCGCGATTACCGAGGAATTAGTCGAAATTCTCTATCAACCCTCCTGTGATGCGGGTGCGTGGGGAGTGTTCGCATCGGTGTTGACGGCACCCCCCGGACCTTCTCCCCTGGAATTATTACCGCAAATCGATCGCCCTTTATTGGTACTCTGGGGAGAGGATGACCCTTGGACACCGATCGCCGGTTCGGTAATTTACCAAGAAAGAGCTAAAATGGGAAATAATACCCAATTTTATCCGATTGCCAAAGCTGGTCACTGTCCCCACGATGAACATCCCGAAAAAGTTAATCAATTAATTTTGAGTTGGCTGTCGGAAATGGGGATTTAGTCAGTTATCGAAGATTTTAGCGATTAATAGTTACTGGAGAAATCTGCCAATCGGGGCGAAGATTTTTCGCCCCTTGCAGATAGACGTGCTGCATTTCGCTTTGCAGTTTGGGAGTATTAACGTGGAGAATTACGCGAATACACTTGTCCAGACTACCAACGACGTGCATCTGTTGCACATCGAGGAGGGGGACATTTTGCCAATGGGGACGTTCGCGAGCGATAGCGGCGGGGAAAATCGCGTCTAAATCCTGAGTTGCCGTAAAGATAATACTAACAATATCATCGGGATCGAGACTATTGTGGATTTCGATCGCTTCGAGGAGTTCTGTTACTGCTTCTCGTATAGCTTCAATAGTATTAGCCGTTACTGTCGTTGCTCCCCGAATGGCTCGAACCTTCCACTGCACGATTGTCATCCTCCGCTAATCCTGATGAGTCAATTTTAGGGGTTAACGCGCCCTTTTTCTCGACTTTAATCTGGCCATCAGGGTCGGTATAACCACAATAGTTGTCCGTTAACTTCCAATTCAAATTCTAGGCGCTGTAGGGTTTTTTGTAATCCTAGGGGTATTGGGGAACGATTGCCCGTCAGACGACTGAGGAGGGGTTTCGGTTCTTCGATAGTCTGACATTTAGTTTTATCTGGGGGTAATCCTGCCAATTCTAGCGCCCAAAGTCGGGCATCTTCCTCGGTTCCCAAGCGATCAACCACTCCTAATTCTAACGCCTGTTGGCCGGTAAAAATGCGCCCATCGGCAAAACTTTTCACCTGATTGACATCTAAATTTCTCGCTCCGGCGACGGTTTGCAGAAATTGCTGATAACTGGTATCGATCATATCCTGGAGAATTCTTTCTTCTTCATCAGTTAATTCTCGATCGAAGGAGAGAATATCTTTATAGGGGCCAGATTTAATCACTTTAAACGAAACTCCCACCTTATCCAACAATCTTTCCAGATTGTTCCCTCTGAGGATAACACCGATCGAGCCAGTAATCGTGCCGGGGTTAGCCATAATATAATTAGCTCCCATACCGATATAAACGCCGCCAGAGGCGGAAATATTGCCAAAACTAGCGATTATTTTCGTGTTTTTTTGTAACCGCTTCAATGCTTCATAAATTTCTTGGGAATCCCCCACGGTTCCCCCGGGGGAGTCAATGCGGAGAAGTAGGGCGGGATATTGCCTTTCTTTGACGATTTCTAGGGCTTTTAAGACTCTTTTGCGGGTATCGGAGGCAATTGCACCTGTAATTTCTATTCGAGCGATTTGTTTGTGGGTTTTCGGTTTAAAAGGCCAGACCATCAGGTTTAAATATCTCTCAAAAAAGGACTCTTTCTAATCTAACGCTTTGATCGTTCCGGGTTAAGCAGACGTTATATTTCAGAATTTAAGGACAAAATGTCTGGTTAAGTGTTTGACATCCTCACGGCCAGGGCCGGACGGTGATGACCGGGCAGCTCGAACAAGATTTATTCAGCAAACCCTAATTAGGGCTGGCTGAATAATGGTAAAACCCTTTTAAAATAAGGCTTTTGACCTGTTAAAATCCGATGTTAGTGCCAGAATATAGGATTAGGACATTCAAAAAACTTGCATTATCCTTCTCTTAGTAGATAAACTGGTACAAAAAAGAAGGGCAACAAAGCCTGAAACGACCGGCTACTGACGACCGGCTACTGACTCCTAACCCCACCAACAAACTTTTTGCCGCAGACCCTAAGTAGGGTTTGCTGAATAAATCTAAAAACCTTATCCAACAAGGTTTTTAGACTTTTTTCCCCTCAAAAAGTGCCGACCATTGGAGTGATTGGGGGAAAATTCCTGGACTTTTTCCCTGAAAATTAGCTAATTGACCACCTGAAAATCGGTAAAACCCCACACCCCACACCCCACACCCCACACCCTACCCCCACGAAAAACTTTTTGCCGCAAACCCTAAGTAGGGCAAGGGGCAGTAGAAGCTGATGGGCAAATCGCCATTCGGAGCAATTACCGACCTGAACAAGGAAATTACAGATTTTTTCAAGCTAGGATCAAAGATTTTGTATCGAAAAATACAAAACTGGTCAAAGTGACTGTTTAGGATGGATTTTTTGAGAAGCTTAAGAACCGATTCATACGTCAAAGGAGTTTTCCATGCCCGAAACGCCACAAGAAGTCTTGAAAATGATTCAGGACAACAATATTAAGATTATCGACCTGAAATTTATTGATATGCCAGGTATCTGGCAACATTGCTCGTTCTACTACGATCAAATCGATGAAAGCTCTTTCAGCGATGGTGTTGCCTTCGATGGTTCCAGTATTCGCGGTTGGAAAGCAATTAACGAATCCGATATGGCCATGGTTCCCGATCCTACCACTGCTTGGATCGATCCCTTCTACAAGGAACCTACCCTAAGCATGATCTGTAGCATCAAAGAACCGAGAACTGGTGAATGGTATAGCCGCGATCCTCGCTCTATTGCTCAGAAAGCGATCGATTATCTTAGCAGTACCGGTTTAGGTGATACCGTATATTTTGGACCGGAAGCGGAATTTTTCCTCTTTGATAGCGCTCGTTTCGACCAAACCGCCAACGCAGGCTATTACTATATGGATAGTGTCGAAGGTCGTTGGAATAGCGGTAAGGACGAAAAAGAGGGAAATCTTGCCTATAAACCCGCCTACAAACAGGGTTATTTCCCCGTTAGTCCCACCGACACCTCTCAAGATATTCGCACGGAAATGCTCTTAACCATGGCCGACTGCGGAGTTCCCATCGAAAAACATCACCATGAAGTCGCTACTGGTGGTCAAAACGAGTTAGGGATTAAATTCTCTACCCTAGTACGGGCCGCTGACTACTTGATGACCTACAAATACTGCATTAAGAACGTGGCGAAGAAATACGGTAAAACCGTCACCTTTATGCCTAAACCCATCTTTGGTGATAACGGTTCCGGGATGCACGTTCACCAGTCTATCTGGAAAGATGGTCAACCCCTGTTCGCTGGGGATAAATACGCCGGACTTAGCCAAATGGCACTGCACTACATCGGTGGTTTGCTTAGACACGCTCCCGCACTCTTAGCTTTAACTAACCCCACCACCAACTCTTACAAGCGTCTCGTCCCCGGTTTTGAGGCCCCTGTAAACCTGGCTTACTCCCAAGGTAATCGCTCCGCTTCGATTCGGATTCCTTTATCGGGAAGCAACCCAAAAGCTAAACGTTTAGAATTCCGTTGTCCTGACGCGACTTCTAACCCCTACCTCGCTTTTGCAGCTATGCTCTGTGCGGGTATCGATGGAATTAAAAATCAAATCGAACCAGGGGAACCTCTCGATGTGGATATCTACGAACTCAGCCCCGAAGAATTGTCAAAAATACCCTCTACCCCTGGTTCTCTAGAAGCAGCTCTGGAAAGTCTCGAAAAAGATCACGCTTTCTTGACCGATTCTGGTGTCTTTACCGAAGACTTTATCCAAAACTGGATCACCTACAAACTCGATAACGAAGTTAACCCGATGCGCTTACGTCCTCACCCCTACGAGTTCTCTCTCTACTACGATGTCTAAGGTTTGATTGATTAATTATTAATCCTAGGGTAGGCTTTTGTCTGCCCTTTTTTCCGCATCAGCAAGTCAGTCCCGATGAAAAAATTTTCACCACCGCAGATGAAAGAGGTTTCCTTCCCCACACCCTGCCACCACCGAAAAACTTTTTGCCGCAAACCCTAGTATAATCCCTTGCTGCCAATTAAGTAGGGAGGCACAATTATTTGTAGGATGGGTTAGCGGTAGCGTAACCCATGCGGGCGTTGGGTTTCATGCTTCAACCCAACCTCCGTTCATCTTATATTTAATTCCACCCACCCACTTAGCATAAAATACGATTAATTGACTGGTATTTTGGGGCGATAGTTTATGGAACGCGGGTTATTGTGGACACCTTTATTAATTCTATTTATTTGGTTGGCTTGGAGTGGTTGGAATGAATACCAAAAAGTGGAAATCTATCGACAATGGGCGGAAAACTTCGAGCGAGCTAAGTATGATATATATTCTGTCTTAGGTCAAAAAGATAAAATTATCACTTGGGGAAAGCCAACTCGTAAGGGAGTGATTAATTTACAAACTTTTTCCCTAGAGGAGGTCAAAGAAATCCGTCTGTTAGTTAATAATCAAGTGGTGGATTTAGATGCTCTTCCCCCGCAGGGTTCCCCTTGCCTAGAATTTATCTTTAAGGAGCGATCGCCTGAAAGAATTCCCTTTACTGAAGTTGAATTAGCCAGTCGGTGGGCGAAATTTTTACAACAACAAATCTTAATTTAATGGCGATAATTTCTAGCGCAATCTTCCTGATCGCAGGATACCGACAACTAACCATAAACCGATAAAACTAGCTGTAGCAAATAATACGGTACTAATAATAGTTAATTGCCGAGATTGGGTGCTGGCCGTAACAATAGCAGCCCCGATAATTAAGGAACCAATAATCACACTAAAAGCTAGTCGATTGGCGGAATTATCTAAACTGCGACGGAGATTATCTAAGTCGCGAATTTTCAGATTAACATTTAAAGTTTCCGAGGTTAAACCATCTAGTAAAACTTCGATTTGACGGGGAGATTTCAGGGAAAAAGATTTCAAGTCTAAAACTGTTCTTAGGGCAGTTTGTAGGGGAGTGCTACCGATTAACTGTTGTTCAAGAATATTAGTTAATAGCGGTTTGACTTCCTCCAGGATATTAATATCAGGATTAAATTTTCGGGCAGTTCCTTCTAGATTAGCGAGACTTTTGGCAAATAAACCTAAATTACCCGGAAGTTTAATTCTATTGCGACGGGCAATTTGCAAAAGTTCATAAACCACCTCACTAAAGTTAATTTGATTTAAATTGAGGTTATAATATTTTCGCAACATCCGCTCATAATCCACCTCTAATTGTACTAAAGTAATCGGCACGACTGACTCGGATAGTTTAATAGTTAGTTGACTGCATCTTTTGGCATCTAAGTCAACAATTGCCAATAACAATTCTGTTAAAATTTGTTGAGTTTGCGGGTCTAATCTGCCCACCATACCACAGTCAATTAAAGCCACTCTACCATCATCAAGATAGAAAATATTACCCGGGTGAGGATCGGCATGAAAGAAGCCATCAATATAAATTTGTTGAAAAAATGACCGAAACAAAATCCTAGTTATTTCGCTTTTTCTTTGGGAAATTGCTTGCTCAGTTGGCGGTCTAGAAACATCAGCCTCTAAAATTTGTTTTCCTTCTAACCATTCTAACACTAATAGCTTGGAATTAGTTAAGTGCCAATAAATTTTAGGAATAACTAACTGCTTGGGTTCTGACCACCGACTCTGGGTTAAATTATAGCGTAATTGGTCAGTATAATGACCTTCTTGGGTGAAATCTAATTCCGCATTGACTGCTTTAATAAACTCCTCTGCTAAGTTAACAACGTCATAACTTTGACCAAATTCTGTTAGGGCAACTAAATCAGCAATTCCCTTAATTAAGGCACTATCTTGGGCGACAATTTTTTCGATTCCAGGACGCAAGACTTTAATCGCTACTTCCTCCCCAGATAATAAAGTTGCCCGATGAATTTGCCCGATTGATCCTGCGGCGATCGGTTGGGGATTAATATACTTAAATACCTCTTCGATCGGTTTGGCTAACTGTTCGGTGATGACTATTTCTATATCCGTCCAAGCAACGGGAGGAACTTGCGCTTGTAGGGCAGTTAAAGCCTCGATATAATTAGCAGGTAGCAGATCGGGACGGGTACTAAGTAACTGTCCCAATTTGACATAAAAAGGCCCCAATTCCACGAGGATTTTTTTGAGAACTTCTGGGGTAGGAATCTGGGGATTTTCTGTTTTTCCTAGGGTTAAAACCCCGCGCATATAGTCCCAACCGTTGCCGAGAACTATCTCAAGGATTTCTTTTTGTCTTTGACTGGTTTGGGGGAGTGAGAACACAGTATTATCAGTTATCAGTTATCAGTTATCAGTTATCAGTTATCAGTTATCAGTTATCAGTTATCAGTTATCAGTTTATCAGTGGGTAAGTTAGGTACTTATCGATGGGTGCATCCCACATTTGCAGGAACACCGATAATCAGCAATTATCAGTGACTTTTAAATTATTACAGATATATCAGCAGCTGCCTGTAAGCATCCCACCGAAAAACTAATGCGCGGGGGGTTTGGGGGCGGCGCCACGCCCCCAACGGGGGGTTTGGGGGGTAGAACCCCCCAAAAGCTTGGATTGAGCGATAAAACCGAAAGTAACGCCCGATTTTAGTAGGAAGTTTCCCTTAAAAAATCCCAACTTAGTAGATTTACAAAAATGAGATGTACCCCTTTCAGTTATCAGTTATCAGTTATCAGTGATCAGATTTGAGTTTTAAGTGAGCAGTATTAAATAGAAGTTTCCTACTGTCTTTTCACTGGTTACTGGTTACTGTTTACTGATCACTGATTACTGAAAAAAAGGCTTTTAGACTTTTTTTTCCTCAAAAAGTGCTGACCATTGGAGTGATCGGGGGTAAAATTCCTGGACTTTTTCCCTGAAAATTAGGTAACTGACTACCTCAAAATCGGTAAAACCCTACACCCCACACCCCACACCCCACACCCTGCCCCCACGAAAACCTTTTTCAGCAAACCCTACTTAGGTACTTATCGATCCTATAACAATTTCTCTAATTTGGGATCGGTTTGTAATTGTTTGAGAACCTGTTTAATATCTTGGGTACGATCTTTGTGGACAACGAGAGTCGCTTTACCGTCGCGAACAATTACCAGATCTTTTAAACCAATAGTAACGATCACTTCTTCCCGATCACTAGCATAGATAATAGCCCCTTCCGTGTCCAAACCGACATGATTGGCCAGTTCAATATTTTTGCCCTTTGCTTCCAGTAATCTTTCCAGAGAATTCCAATCTCCCAGATCATCCCAACCGAAATTAGCGGGTAAAACGTAAGCGAGTTGGGTTTTTTCCATCAAAGCATAATCAATACTTTTTTTCTCTAAATCCTCATAGGCAGCGATGCCCCGATCGCTCAGAGGTTGTAAAATATTATTAGCGTGGGTTTTTAGCTCCTCTAAAACCACTTGTCCCTGAAAGATAAACATTCCGCTATTCCAGCTAAAAAGTCCCGTTTCTAGGAATTTTTCGGCCGTGCTGCGATCAGGTTTTTCCGTAAAACGACTCACTTTATACACGGGTAAACCATTAAATTCGCCCTGATTTTCTCCCTGTTCGATATAACCGTAACCGGTGGAGGGATAATCGGGTTTAATCCCTAAAGTAACGATCGCTTTTTGGCTGACGGCCACTTCTACGGCCGCTTTTAAAGTGTTAATATAAGCCTCTTGATTACCAATATAATGATCGGCAGGAAAAAAACCGATCGCCACTTCTTTACCATAACGTTTTATCACTTCTAAAGTAGCCCAAGTCACAGCCGGGGCCGTATCCTTGCCCACCGGTTCCACTAATAGGTTACTCTCCGGTAAATCGGGCAGTTGTTCGCGGACACCATCAGCGATCGCACTAGCGGTAATTACCCAGAGATTTTCCCAACCTGCCCCTAAAGATAATAGACGATCGGCCGTTGCTTGTAAAAGACTGCGACCACTACCATCAAGACAGAGGAACTGTTTCGGACGCGCTAGACGACTGAGGGGCCAAAAACGTTCCCCTTTACCCCCGGCGAGAATGACTGGAACAAGCGACTGATTCATAAAAATTGACACTTATCGGTTAAGTTGAACCGATTGTATCAGACGGCAGTGAGCGTTTTCCTGACCCAAAGCTAAAAAGCGGGCAAATAACCCGCTTTCTAGCAAAAATAACCGAAATATTGCGATTAGAAATTCATTTCGGCTGCTTGTACTGTTTCCACTTGTTTTTTCTTAATAACTAAGAGGATTTGGCAGAGCATAATACCACCGAGGAATAAAACTAATCCTTTGATCCGGCCGGGATTTTGCAGGACAACTTCCGTCTCTTTTTGACCAAAACCGCCGACATTGGGGTTACTGGTTAAAAATTGTCCCACTTCGATCGCTTGGCCTTCCGAGACGATTAACTCAGGACCTGCGGGGATATTTTCCACCACGGGGCCAGCTTCGGAAGTGATGGTCACTTCATAACCACCAGCTTCGGTTTTGCTGATCTGGCTAATTGTACCTGCGGTAGAAGCTTTGAAGGCGTTATTATTGCTGGGTTCACCGGTGGGGTACACTTGACCGCGACCGCGATTGGCCCCTAAATGCACAGCATATTTACCGAAGTGAATACCTTTATTTTGGCTAGGATCGGGGGCCAGGACGGGGAAAACGATTTCTTTGTATTGATCACCGGGTAAGGGGCCGACGATAACCACGTTATCTTGACCTTCTTTGTAGGATTGGAAATAGACTCCACCGAGTTTTTCCTGCATTTCTTCGGGAATGCGATCGGGGGGTGCGATTTTAAAACCATCCGGTAGCATTAAGACTGCACCGACGTTTAAACCCCCCTTCGATCCGTCTCCTAACACCTGTTGACTGGTGGGATCGTAGGGGATTTTTACCACTGCTTCAAAGACGCTATCGGGTAATACCGAGTGGGGGATTTCAATTTCGGCGGGTTTTTGGGCTAAATGGCAGTTCGCGCAGACAATCCGACCGGTCGCTTCTCTGGGGGTTTCCGGGGCGGTTTGTTGCGCCCAAAAAGGATATGCTTGGGCAGATTGGGGGTTAATGACATCGCTGGTTAGGAGTAGGGAAACGGTAGCGATCGCCACGAGGACAGCTTTCACTAGGGCTTGTCTGTGGACTTGCGGGAAACTTAAAAAGTTGAATGTTCTCATCTCTATCGGTTGAATAATTCCAAATCTCGTCACATTGAATAATCTAGGACCACCAGGGTTCTTCACCAGTGCGGAAGTCGGTTTCCGTCCAAGTGGAGAAGACGACTTTATCATTATCGGTGACGTTGGCATGGGCGAGGGCTAAGGATAGAGGCGCTGGACCGCGAACTACTTTTCCTTCGGCATTGTACTGGGAACCGTGGCAAGGACACATGAATTTTTCTTCACTGGCATTCCAAGGCACCACACAACCTAAGTGGGTGCAGACGGCGTTAATTCCATAGTTGGCCAGGGTTTTGTCTTCTTGGACGACTAAATAGGTGGGGTCGCCTTTTAAACCTTGGGCTAAGGTGCGATCGCCAGGGTTATGGCTTCCCAGAAATTGACTGACAATCACATCATTGCCTAGGGCATCTTTAGCGGTGACACCGCCCCCCGTACCACCGGCCGAGGGGGAATAAAATACTTAACAATCGGATACAAAGCACCCGCCGCTACTCCGGTAATTGTACCAAAGGTCAACAGGTTCATAAATTGACGACGACCCAAATCGGGAACATCTGTACCGGAAACTTGACTCATTGCTCCTTATCTCCAAATGTAAATTTTTGTAAACTAATTCTCATCTAAGGGCGATTTTGTGCATCTCGATCAAGACGAAAACCCAGAGCTTAAAGAAGGTTTACAAGGGCTGTATTAGATTATTACAGATATTGAGTCACGGACAATTGCCACAGCAAAGCTGCCCCAAATGCGATCGCTGTTTGCTCGCTTTTGCCGAGATGAGAAACCGCAAACATCGAAAGAATCTTAAAAAATTCGATCCAATGGAAAAGTTAAGTCCCCATATACCTTTAACTTAAGTTAAGTAGCCAAGAATACAATGATTTCAAGTCATACCTACCGGCTTGTACAGGGAAAATTCTCGCATCAGTAGATTACCTAACTCAATTTGTCAAGGCTGGGATTACTTTCAAGGCTTGGTATAAAAATTTTTAATTATCTCTATCATCTTTAACCCATGAAATTAGCTGATATTCTCAAAGACTCAAGTTATAAGTTGTCCCAGTTTACGCCGGCGGAAATTGAGCAATTAGAGCAGACAATTACGCTGAAAAAGACGAAAAATGGGGAAGCTCCCTATACAATTTGCTTAGTACGGAAAAAAGAGATTAAACTTACCCCAGAAGAAGCGATTAGACAATTATATTTAAGGGTTTTAAGCGATCGCTTACATTATCCTCTCAGTCGCATTCAGGTGGAGTATGGGGTGAATTTTGGCAGAGAGGTAAAACGAGCAGATATTGCGGTGATGGACAAAGATCGCCTGAACACAGTTTATATTTTGGTAGAGGTAAAGAGTCCGAAGTGGAAGGATGGAAAAGCACAACTACGTTCCTATTGTAATGCCACAGGTTCGCCGATGGCTGTCTGGACGAACGGCGATCAGATTTCCTATTATCAACGCAAAGATCCCAATTATTTTGAAGATATTCCAGATATCCCTAACTCTAATCAAACCCTAGCAGATATTCTCCAGATTAAGTTCACTTTAGATGATTTAATCGCCAATGATAAGTTAGTCAAAGAAAATAAATCTCTGAAAACGCTAATCGAAGAAATGGAAGATGAGGTATTAGCAAATGCGGGGGTAGATGTCTTTGAGGAATTATTTAAACTGATTTTTGCCAAGCTCTATGATGAATGGTATTCTGGACAGGGGAATCGACGTTCTACTCGTTCTCTGGAGTTTCGTAATACAGGACAAACAGAAAGCGCATTAAAAACGAAAATTCAGGATCTTTTTGACAAAGCTAAGAAAAAATGGCCAGGGGTATTTAGTGAGGATGCCAAGATTAGTCTCACACCTTCTCACTTATCGGTTTGTGTGTCATCCTTAGAAAATGTGAAGCTATTTAACTCCAATTTGGATGTAATTGATGAAGCATTTGAGTATTTAATCAATCAAAGCAGTAAAGGGGAAAAAGGACAGTTTTTCACCCCTCGTTATGTGATTGATATGTGTGTGAAAATGCTTAACCCCCAAGAAGATGAATATATGATTGATACTGCAGCCGGTTCATCGGGTTTTCCAGTACATACAATCTTTCATGTTTGGCGGCAGATTCTAGAGGATGAGGGATTAGAAGTAAGTCATTTATTTTCATTGGAAGAAAAGCCACCCCGTTGTAAGGAATATGTGGAAGAAAAGGTGTTTGCTATTGATTTTGATGAAAAAGCGGTGAGAGTAGCACGAACCCTCAATCTGATTGCTGGAGATGGACAAACAAACGTACTACATTTAAACACTCTAGATTATGAATTATGGGATGAGGTGACGCAACAGGAAGAATGGGATGATGTTTATCATGAAGGTTTCAGACGCTTGAAAAAACTGCGTCCAAAGGGAAGTCCAGACTATAGGGAGTTTCAATTCGATATTTTGATGGCAAATCCACCTTTTGCGGGTGACATCAAAGAACCGCGCATGATTGCTCGTTATGACTTAGCAAAAAAGCCTAACGGTAAATGGGAAACTAAGGTAGGACGCGATATTTTATTTATTGAGCGCAATCTAGACTTTTTGAAACCGGGGGGAAGAATGGCGATAGTTTTACCCCAAGGACGCTTTAATAATTCCTCTGATAAGAATATTCGGGATTTTATTGCCGAAAGATGTCGAATTTTGGCAGTGGTGGGATTACATGGTAATACTTTTGGCTCTTCGTTACCCTTTATGCTAAATCAACATACAAGATGCCAAGATAACATACTTCTAACCCAAAAATTCCGAAAGTTTCTAAAGCCATAGCCTCTCCGTTTTATTAGTTTAAGTTTATTGTTGATTCCCTCGACCACCCCATTCGTTGTCCTTCGCTCGAAATAACTAATTATTTCTCCAAACCAGTTTCGGATTGTTTGACAACTCTTGGTAAAAACACTGGAGGATTTTGCCAACCATTCCGAGATGGATAGCAGTCCTTCTGTCGGATTCTCTGAGGTTTCATAAATCTTTCTAAATTCTTCCTTTAACTCGTGCATCTTTTTCAAATTTGGGAAATTTTCTTTGATAGCTTCTAGTTTGATTTTTTGAGTTTCCGTTAAATCTTTTTCATTTTTTAACAAGCTATATTTACTTCGCTTTAAAACTTCTAGCTTCGCTTCTTTTTCCGCTTTCTGTTTTTTATTTTTCTGCGCTTCTACGGCTCTTTTTTCTGCTTTTCTTTGTTCGTCTAACTCTTGATTAATTTGTTTCATTACATGGAATCTATCGGCGACTACCTCGGCCGATGGCATCAATTCTTTCACCAAATTTTTATAGGGCAACCAAAGGTCTATGCTGACTTCTTCAATTTGCTCTAACACCTCTTTTCCCCACCCTGTAAGCGTTTCCCTCAATTCTTCTTGTGTTCGCTTCTCTAGAATAGCTATTAGTTTTCCCGTATCTAAATTTACTAAAACCGCACAGTAATTTTTTTGTCCTTTGACTAGAGCGATTTCGTCAATTCCTAGTCTTTTTAATTTCGATAGGTCTGTCTCTGTAATTTCTTCAGCTATGTCCTCTATCATTCTTTGAATCTCTTCTTCCGTTACGTCATTTCTTCGACTAACATTTAAAATATCTCCTGATTTTAATTGTTCGAGTATATTCTCGGCTAGTCTTTTCGTATAGGTTCGTTTCTTGGCGACAAAATCTAACTCTTCGCTAAAGGGTTTCTGACAATTATCGCACTTAAATTGACGACGATTAACCTGTAGGTACACTGGTTGTCCTGAGATTGGTAAATCTTTGACTAAATGTCGATGATTTTGGTGGAGTTTATCGCTCTCTAACCCACAACGAGGACAGGTTGCTTTTTGATTTTTCGATTCGATTCGGCAAACTATACCGATATTTTCTAGGTGTAGATAGCCTTGAATACAGGTTCCTTTTAGGTTCAAAAATTTGTCAAGTATCATAAGTAAAATAATCTCGTTTTTGGCTATTATATCAAATCTTAACTCAATTGTCTATCTTTTGGTATTAACCTGTTTGTGCCTTAAGTCCTTCCCTGTATGGATTTCAGCTACTTTTGAGCGTAGGCGCTCTCATCGAATTTTATTTTAAGTTAATTATTTGCATAACAATTCCCGAAGAGCCATACTTTTAAACCCCATACGGGAACAAAAACCTCGGTGTTATTGGTGCAAAAATGGAATGATGATCCCAAAATAGGCGCGCTTTGTCCTCGTCAGGATGATTATAATATCTTTTTTGCGACGATGCAGAAGTCAGGCAAGGATAATTCTGGGGAAAAAGTTTATGTTAAAGTGTCTGATGATTCGGGGGATTTTCTCTTAGATAAACATAATCATTGGATTGTGGATCATGATCTTTTTAATCATGATGGATTAACGGAAGATGGTATCGCTGAGGCCTTTATTGAGTTTGCTAAAAAGGAGAATTTAAGTTTTTTTGAGATCCCCCCGGCTAACGCCACCCCCCTTAATAAGGGGGACAGGGGGGAGCTTTTGATGCGGTTAAATATCAGCAGTTAATGGATAGGTTGGAAGCGGTTGAGTTAACTCTCTCTGATGTTTTGAATGATAATCATTCATCTAGATTTGATAGTGAATATTTTCAGAAAAATTACTTGAATAATATTGCAATAATTAAATCCTATGATCTAGGGTATATGAAATTTGGTGAAGTAATCAAGAATATTACGGGAGGTGCTACTCCTTTAGGTGCTGATTACCCAGACAAAGGAATTAGGTTTTTAAGAGTACAAAATATAATGCAAAACTATATTGATGACTCTGACTTAGTTTATATATCAGCAACGAGTGATCTTGAACTGCAACGTAGTAAACTTAAAGAGGATGATGTATTGCTGACTATCACAGGTGTTTCTTATGGTAAATCTGCTGTTGTAACCAAAGACTTTGATGGATGTAATATAAATCAACACTCGGTTAAAATAACTCTAAACACCAAATATTTTTTGCCACATTTTATCTCAACCTTCTTAAATTCTAATAAAGGAAAACTTCAATCAGATAAAAATATTGTTGGGGTAACTCGCCCTGCACTTGATTATACAGCTATTAAGAATTTTTTAGTTCCTCTAGTAACTTTGAATTTTCAATTATCAATTAGTCATTTAATACATCTCTCTGATCATAATCTTATTAAAGCTAAAAAAATTTACCAACAAGCTGAAGATTTACTATTAACAGAACTTGGTTTAAAAGATTGGAAACCCACAGAAGAAAGCATCGCCGTTAAGAGTTTTTCTGAGTCTTTTTTGTCTTCTGGACGCTTAGATGCTGAGTATTATCAACCGAAATTTTATCAAGTAGAGGAAGCTATTCAAAGCTGTAGTTTTCATTCTCAAAGATTAGGTAGTTTGATTGAGCCAATTCAAAACGGTTTTGACTATCGAGAGTACACAGAAGAAGGTACACCTTACATTCGAGTTGGTGATGTTAAAAATGGACAAATTAATTTTGAAAGTGCTGTAAAAATTCCAATGACAATCTCTGATATTGATAAACCAGTAGGTCTGAAAACTGGAGATATTCTGTTTACTCGCAAAGGTAGCTTTGGTAATTCCGCAGTTGTTACCGAACTAGAGTTAAATGCAATTATTAGCAGTGAAATTATGCTTTTGCGTTTGACATCAGTTTTTAAACAAGAAATCTTACCAGAATATGTGAGTCTATTTTTAAATTCAAAATTCGGATACTTACAGGTTGAACGTAGAGTCCATGGCGTAGCTTATTACAGCATTTCTCAACCAGATTTAGCTAATTTACTAATTCCAATGTTGCCAATATCACAACAGCAAAAAATCGTTGAGAAAATCAAGTTATCTTTTGTATTAAAGCAGAAATCCAAACAACTCTTAGAAATTGCTAAAATAGGAGTAGAAAAAGCGATAGAAACCGATGAAGAAACGGCAACCGCTTGGATAAACCAACAACTAGAAAGCTTGGGAGTCAAACTAATCTGATGAACCCAAAAATAAATCTGCCAATGGAACAAATTAAAGGATTTTGTCAAAAGTGGCAAGTCACCGAATTGGCATTATTTGGTTCAGTTTTACGCGAAGATTTCCGTTCAGATAGCGATATTGATATTTTAATTACCTTTTCCCCAACTGCTAAACGAGGTTTAACCGAAACCCTACAAATGCGCGATGAACTGCAAGCAATTTTCAACCGAAAAGTAGATTTAATTGTGAAAGCAGCACTCAAACGGAGTGATAACTGGCTAAGATGTAAAAACATTTTAGAATCAGCACAGATTATATATGCCTCATTGTAAATGCTATCAGACGTATTTTGCGCTATACTGATGGAAAAATAAATTAACAGAACTTTTGAAAGCGATCGCACATTTACTCTAAGAGTGCTTTAAAAGCAAAATCCAAACAACTCTTAGAAATTGCTAAAATAGGAGTAGAAAAAGCGATAGAAACCGATGAAGAAACGGCAACCGCTTGGATAAACCAACAACTAGAATCCTTAGACATTTCCCCCCTTTTTAAGGGGGTAGGGGGATCAATGAACCTTTTTAAGGGGGATAGGGGGGATCAATGAACCTAAACAACAGCGACTTTCATCTACCTTATAATACTGCCCTAGTAGCCAGAGCGAAAGAACTGCGAAAGAACATGACCTTAGCAGAGAAAAAGCTGTGGTATTCCTATCTAAAAAATTTCAAATTCAAAGTCCTAAGACAACGCCCCATTGATCATTTCATTGTTGATTTTTATTGCCCTAGCCTCAAACTTGTGATTGAAATTGATGGAGATACTCACTTTACGGATGAGGGAAAAGCCTATGATAAAGAGAGAACTGCGCGATTAGAAAGCTATGGATTAAAAGTTATTAGATTCACGAATTCGCAGGTATTAAGAAATTTTGAGGCGGTTTGTGAGCAGCTAAATCTTTCGATCCCCCTTAATCCCCCTTAAAAAGGGGGGAAAATTTAACGCCTAAGCGATAGAAACCGATGAAGAAACGGCAACCGCTTGGATAAACCAACAACTAGAAAGCTTGGGGGTAAACCTAATCTGATCAACACGAAAATATGAAAATTTCTCAAGAAAAACTCTCACAACTTTGTCAACATTGGCATATTCATAAACTTTCCTTATTTGGTTCAGTTTTACGAGATGATTTCACCGCAGATAGTGATATTTATATGCTCGTTGAGTTTGAACTTGGTTTTACCCCTAGTTTTTTCAAACTTCATCAAATTCAAGAAGAATTATCTCAATTATTTGATGGACGTACTATTGATCTCGTTACCATCAAATCTCTTAATCATCATATTCGTGAGCGTGTTTTAGCAACAGCAGAGGTGTGTTATGTTCATGATTGACACAGCAAATAAAGCACTTAGCTTTGTAGAAGGTTTCAGTCGAGCAGTATTCGAGATGACATTCAACAATAATCACGACAATTTTTGATTTTTACCAGAGGTCTATTTTTAACGGGGGAGGATGTCAACCCTCACTCCCAGACTCAACAGTATGGCCGACTTCGCTGATCCATTGGGCAATTTCTGCGGGGGATGCGGTGGTTTCTACCGTGACGATTTTATTGGCTACATCCACCGATATTTGGGCTGCTGGTTGCTGATTATTAATCGCTTTAGTAATGGTATTAGCGCAACCTTCACAGGCAATACTAGGCACTTTTAGGGTAATTGTCATTGTTGTAACTCCAGTAACTTTATAGCTAAAAACTAGCATAAATTGTCAGGGGTAGCTGATTTTTTAAGAGTTTATTTACCATTTCAGCACTGCCGCTTCGATCCCCTGTTCCCGACGCAGTTTACTATCTTTTTCTAGCCATTGAATGACCTGTTTATGGGTCAGTTCTTCTAGGGTTACTCCCGTATCTTCGGCGATTATTTTTAGTAAGCGTAGGGAAGAAATCGTTAAACGAGTCAGGAATTTTTCGGGAGAAGTTAAGAGGGCAGCGTCCACATCTGCGGATTCTTCTGGGGTTAAAAATTGTCTGTTTTCGATCATAGTTTTATTTGGTTTCCATCCAATTGTCACCGGCTTTTATTTCTACCAAGAGAGGGATCGTCAAGGAGACAGCTTCTTCCATAGTCGTCTTGATTTTTGACTCTAGGGATGGCCATTCTTCCCTCGGTACTTCCAAGACTAATTCATCATGGACTTGCAGCAGTAATCTCGCTCGATAATTTTGCAGTACCTCGGCCAATTTTACCATCGCTACTTTAATAATATCAGCACTGGAACCCTGAATGGGCGCATTAGCAGCCGATCTTAATAATTGTGCCTCCTCGTTGTTGAGTTTGAGGCTATCTAAATCGATGTCATGTAAGGACAGTCCTCGCAGTCTTTTTAAGAGAGGATTATCGAAGTTAAAATAACGTCTTCTACCCAAAATAGTTTCCACATATCCCTGAGCAATTGCTTGTTTTTTGCTATTCTCTAAATACTCAAATACTTGGGCATAACGTTGATGATATTTTTCAATAAATTTTCTGCCCTGTTCTACGGTTAATTTCGATTCACGGGCGAATTTTTGCGCTCCCATGCCGTAAATAACTCCGAAGTTAATGGTTTTCCCTAAACTGCGTTCTTCTGGGGTAATTTCCCCTTTATCAAAGAGCAATTGAGCGGTGACTTTATGAACATCTTGATTACTACGATAGGCTTCTAATAAAACTGGTTCTTGACTGAGATGAGCGAGAATTCTTAACTCGATTTGTGAGTAGTCCGCTGATACTAATAAGTAACCATCTTCGGGAATAAAAGCTTGACGAATTCGCCGGGAAAATTCACTGCGAATGGGGATATTTTGTAGGTTAGGATTGGAAGATGATAAGCGTCCGGTGCTGGTGATGGTTTGATTAAAATCTGTATGTAATCGTGCGGTTTTTGGTTCGGCTAATTTCGGTAAAGCATCCACATAGGTGGATTTTAATTTGGATAAGGTGCGATGTTCAAGGATATAATCAATTAGGGGATGATCTCCTTGTAGTTTCTCTAAAACACTTTGATCGGTAGAGTAACCTGTTTTAGTTTTTCTGGATTTTTTGCGATTGAGTTCTAGTCGATCAAAGAGGATTTCACTTAACTGTTTAGGAGAGCCAAGATTAAAAGTTTCTCCGATGGATTCATAGGCTTTTTTTTCTATGTCTGCTAAGTCTCTTTCTAGTTGCTGGGACAAGTTTTTTAGATAATTGACATTAATTTTTATACCATAATTTTCCATCTGCCACAGCACCATGACGAGGGGAGATTCTACTTCTGAGAATAATTGATATAAAGAGGGAATTTTAGTTAATTCTGCCTGTAATTTTTCTCGAAGTAAATAGGTAGCGTAGGCATCTAATCCACAGTAGTTGGCAGTGGTGGAGATATCTAAATCAGCGATGGTTTTTCCCCCAGGAATACCGAGACTTTTATAACTAAGGGAAGTGATACCGTCCAAATAGCGATCGCATAAATCTTCGAGATTATGAGTTAGTTCGGGATGGAGGACATAACTAGCCACCATAGTATCAAAAACTAGACCTTTAACGGTAATTCCTTGATGATAAAAAACATCAATATCAAATTTCGCATTCTGGAAGACTTTCGGATAATTATCACCAGCTAAAATTGGGCGTAATTTTTCGAGGACTATCTCTAGATTTAAATTATCACCGTTCTGGTGGCCGATAGGAATATAGGCCAGAGAATTTAATTCTTTTCCCCAACAGCAACCGATGCCGACTAATTTGGCTACACGAGGATTTAAATCCGTAGTTTCGGTGTCCCAAGCGACGGGAAATTGCCGATTAGTAAAAGTTGTTAATTTGGCCAGTAGAGCATCTAACTTAGGAATAGTATCAATAATGTCGGGAGTAATTAGAACCGGTGGAGAAATAGGGGGTAAATCAAACAGAGACAATTGATTAGAATCAGCATCGCTAGTTAATTCTAGGGTAGGAGTGCCACCTAGCTGCTGTTGAATTTGATCGAGTTTCTGGAGAATTTTCTTTAACTCCAATCTTTCCAATAAAGGTTTAACTAAACGCCGATCAAAACCTCGGAGACGAAATTTCTCTTCATCGAGGCTAACGGGGGCATCAAGGGCAATTTTGGCTAAATAGCGAGAACTTTCGGCGGCGGTTTTACCCTCTAATAATTTAGTTTTTACCATTCCCTTGATCGATTCCAGATTGGTATATATGTCCTCTAAGTTATTGTATTTTTTTAATAAATCTATTGCTGTTTTTTCGCCAATTCCGCGCACCCCGGGGATATTATCAGACTTATCACCGCAAAGAGCCTTAAAATCTACTACCTGTTTTGGTGTCACCCCTAACTTTTCCGTGACAGCTTGGGAATTAAATTCTGTATAACCCTGTCCCGATGTACTTTTGACTGCATTAATATCCAGATAGAGAACCGTGGTTTTTTTCTCCTCATCTACCAATTGAAATAAATCTCGATCGCCTGTTAAAATCTTGACTGTATAACCATTATCGCCAGCCTGTTTTGCCAAAGTTCCTAAAACATCATCTGCTTCGTAACCCGGGGAAGTCACAATAGGAATATTCATCGCTGCCAAGAGACTTTGCAGATTAGTTAAATCGGGGGGAAATTCTTCGGGAGTTTCTTGCCGATTAGCCTTATAATTGACATCAGCTTCGTGGCGAAAAGAAGGAACTGCTAAATCAAAAGCGACCGCTAAATAAGTGGGTTTTTGAGTTTCTAGTAACTGCATCAGAGAGTTTAAAAACCCAAAACAAACACTGGTGGGAATGCCGGTAGAAGTACGGAGAGGGCCAGAACGAGACTTAGCAAAGGCATAATAGGCACGAAAAGCCAAAGAATGCCCATCAATCAGGATAAATAGCTTATTTTGCTCGGCACTGGTCATAATCTAGCCTCAAATTTGCGTGTTATTTCCATTTTAAGGATTACCGAGCCATTATTCAGCCATTAGCCTGGCATCGGCGATCGCTGATAACTGATAACTGATAACTGATAACTGATAACTGATACTTAACACCTCCTCAAAAAATATTTGCCAAAAAGCCAGCGTAAGGGTATTTTAAGAATAATTTTATATGTTTACTTGTCGATTACATGAGAATCCTAGTTACAGGCGGTGCGGGTTTTATCGGTTCCCATCTAATCGATCGCTTGATGGAACAGGGTCATGAAGTGATCTGTCTGGATAACTTCTACACAGGGACGCGCAGAAATATCGTTAAATGGCTAGGAAATCCTTATTTTGAGCTAATTCGTCACGATATCACCGAGCCGATCCGTCTAGAAGTCGATCAGATTTATCACCTGGCCTGTCCCGCTTCCCCAATTCACTATCAATATAACCCCGTAAAAACGATTAAAACCAATGTTTTAGGGACTATGTATATGCTAGGCCTAGCTAAAAGGGTAAAAGCGCGATTTTTGCTCGCTTCTACCTCAGAAGTCTATGGCGATCCCGATGTGCATCCGCAAACGGAAGAATATCGAGGTAATGTCAACTGCATCGGACCGCGTTCCTGTTATGACGAAGGTAAACGGGTAGCGGAAACCCTGGCTTTTGAGTATTATCGGGAGCATAAAGTCGATATCCGGGTGGCCCGGATTTTCAACACCTACGGCCCGCGAATGCTAGAAAACGATGGTCGAGTGGTGAGTAATTTCGTCGTGCAAGCTTTGCGCGGTGAACCCCTGACGGTTTATGGTCAAGGTTCCCAAACCCGCAGTTTTTGCTATGTTTCTGACCTGGTGGAAGGGTTAATGCGTTTGATGAATGGGGACTTTATCGGGCCGGTTAATCTCGGCAATCCCGACGAATACACAATTCTGGAATTAGCGCAAGTGATCCAAGGCATGATTAATCCCGAGGCCGAATTGGTCTATCAACCACTGCCGGAAGATGATCCCAAGCAACGACAACCGGATATCACTCGTGCTAAAACTTATCTGGATTGGAGTCCAACTATTCCTCTAAGTCAGGGTTTAAAAATGACGATCGAGGATTTCCGTTCTCGTCTAAGCTAATCCCTAATCAATAAATTTAACCTAATTGTCACTGGAGTGATTATCATGCGTGTTTGTGTTATCGGAACGGGTTATGTGGGTTTAGTCACTGGGGTTTGCCTAGCACATATCGGCCATCATGTTATCTGTATTGACAACAATGAAGAAAAAGTCAAATTGATGAAATCGGGACAATCCCCCATCTATGAACCGGGGTTATCGGAATTAATGCAGTCTTCGGCAGCCTCCGGCAATCTGGAATTCTCCGCGGATCTAGAAGCGGGAGTTAAACACGGCGAAATCCTCTTTATCGCTGTTGGTACACCAGCACTACCCACTGGAGAAAGTGACACCCGTTATGTGGAAGCGGTGGCCCGGGGTATTGGGGCCCATCTCAACGGTGGTTATAAAGTAATCGTCAATAAATCTACCGTTCCCATCGGTTCCGGGGATTGGGTACGGATGATCGTCCTCGATGGAGTGGCCGAGAGACAAAAAAATCTCGTGGCCGCTGGTGGCGGTATTAGTACACTAGAACGCATTGAAGCGGAATTCGATGTGGTCAGTAATCCCGAATTTTTACGGGAAGGTTCAGCGGTTTATGATACTTTTAACCCCGATCGCATTGTTTTAGGCAGTAATAACCCGAAAGCCATCGAAATGATGAAGGAATTGTACGCGCCTTTGGTTAAACGCCAATTCGCTGAGGATACCTCCTTGCCTCCCGTTCCCGTAGTCGTTACGGATCTCAGTTCGGCGGAAATGATTAAATACGCCGCTAATGCCTTCCTAGCCACCAAAATTAGCTTTATTAACGAAGTAGCTAACATCTGCGATCGCGTGGGAGCCGATGTCACCCAAGTGGCTAAAGGTATCGGTTTAGATTCCCGTATCGGCAGCAAGTTCCTCTCGGCCGGGATCGGTTGGGGGGGTTCCTGTTTCCCCAAAGATGTGTCGGCTTTGGTACATACCGCGGAAGACTACGGTTACGAAACGGAATTACTTAACGCCGCTATCAATGTTAACAAACGTCAACGGACAATTGCGATCGAAAAACTGCAACAGGAATTAAAAATCCTCAAGGGTAAAACCGTCGGTTTGTTGGGATTAACTTTTAAACCCGATACCGATGATATGCGCGATGCTCCGGCTTTAACCATGATTGAACAGTTAAATCGTTTAGGTGCTAAGGTAAAAGCCTATGATCCGATCGTTTCCCAAAGTGGTTTAAGTCACGGTCTAAGCGGTGTGATTATCGAATCGGATCCGGAAAGATTGGCTGATGGTTGTGACGCTTTGGTGGTGGTGACGGAATGGCAAGAATTCCTCCGTCTTGACTACGGCAAAATGGCTAAAACCATGCGCGAACCCGTGTTGATTGATGGTCGCAATTTCCTCGATCCTGCTGTGGTGACAGCAGCCGGTTTCCGTTACCTCGGGATTGGACGTTAATCCCAGAAATCCGCCTTTTCAGCAGGACTGACGCGGGTGGGGAAGGAGCAAAAAGCACCAACCCTTACCCCTGCTCCTAGGGGCGAAAATTGCCCGATTATGCCAGATGAAAAACGAAAACTTCCTAGCTGACCATAAGGATAGTTGCAATGGTTACATGATGTGAACGGGGGCCACTAGAATCCGGGGGCGATGGGTAGAATTAAATTGAGAAACTAGAAATCAGTTTTAGCAATACCTATGGTTAGCTCTGTTCAATACCGCTACACTAACGAACAAGTTAGGGACTGGTTACGGGGATTACTGACAATTGCTTGGTGTGATGGGGATTATAGCACCAGCGAACAGGAATCGATCGCCCGTTTCGCTCACGAATTAGAATTAGATGACGACCACGTTCTCTATCAATCGATTAGTCCCGAAGAATTGGCCGCAAGTTTCGGTCATGACCCCAAAATATCAGAAAACTTCCTCCGCACGGCGGTCATGGTAGCAATCGCCGATGGCATTTATTCCCCCGCAGAAGCGGCATTACTGCATAGTTATCGGGATGCTTTCGGGTTAGAAATCGAGGCCCTGTCAGCTTTAGAACATACTATCTGTGAAATTCCCGAAATTACCACGGAAGCGCAGAAATCCGAGTTTATCAGTGCCGAACATCCCCACCCAGATCTGCTGCATCCCCTCAAAGATTGGTTAGATGGGGTAGAAATGCACGATCCGCGCTTGGCCCGGTTTATCTGCAAAATGGTTCCGCCTCAATGTCCTTTTGAACGCGATATCGTGCTGTTTGGTCATAAGTTAGTCCATATTCCGCCTCTGTGCAAGTTAAATCCTCTCTACGAACAATTAGTCGGTTTACGCTTCCGCGCCCTATCATACTTAGCCGATGATTGTCAAGAGGATATTTCCGAGTATATTTAGCCAATTTAACTAAAATTGCGGTTAACATGGTATAAATATCCTGCTGACAGAAAATGTCTCAGCCTCAAGGCTTTTCCTAGCTAATTCTTCCGTTAAGATTAGGTTAAGTCGCCGTTGACAGAGAAAATATGAGTAAAAACTCCCGACGAGTCGATTTTTCTGATTTACCGGGGCCAAAAAACCTGCGCTCCTATCAATGGCAGTGGCTGGGCCGAGATATCCTCGCCGGTGTCACCGTGGCAGCCTACGCTATTCCCCAGTGTATGGCCTACGGCGATCTGGCCGGGGTCGAGCCGGTGGTGGGATTGTGGACTCTCGTGCCAGCGGCCTTAGTTTATGCCCTTTTCGGCTCCTCACCGCAACTGTCCCTCGGACCAGAATCGACCACAGCAGTGATGACGGCGGCAGCGATCGCACCTCTGGTGAGCCTTCAAGGGGAAAATTACGGCAGTTTAGCGGCTTTTTTAGCATTAATGGTCGGTTTAATCTGTTTTGTCGCTTATATCGCCCGCTTGGGATTTCTAGCTAATTTACTCTCCAAACCGATCCTGATCGGTTATATGGCGGGAGTGGCGGTGATCATGATTGCGGGACAACTGGGTAAAATTAGTGGTTTGTCAATCCGTGAAAATACGGTTTTTAAAGAAATTTTCGCTTTTTTCTGGGGAATAAACCAATGGCACTGGCCAACCCTTAGCCTAGCTCTATTGCTGCTACTATTTCTATTTATCATCCAAAAATATTTTCCTAAAGCACCAGGTCCCTTGCTGGCAGTTTTACTGGGAACCCTCGCCGTCGCTACCCTCCATCTTGATGGAGAAGGGGTGGCAGTAGTGGGTAAAATTAGCAATACTTTGCCCAATTTTGGCTTACCAACCCTAGATTTTTCCCAATTACTACCCCTAGGAACCGCAGCCGTCGGCATTGCCCTGGTGGGCTATTCCGATAACGTCTTGACCGCCAGAGCCTTCGCCGCACGTCATAACCAAGAAATCGATGCCAATCAAGAATTTTTAGCCCTGGGACTGGGGAATCTGGCGGCGGGTTTTTGTCAGGGATTTCCCATCAGCAGCAGCGCCAGTCGCACCGCGGTGGGCGATTCGGTGGGTAGTAAAAGTCAGATTTACTCCCTGGTGGTGGCAGTGGTGGTGGTGGCGGTCATTTTCTCCCTCGGTCCGCTACTGGCACTCTTTCCCAAGGCCGCTTTGGGTGCGCTGGTGATTTATGCGGCCTGTAAACTGGTGGATATTGCTGGCGCTAAACGACTAAAAAGCTTTCGCAATAGTGAGTTTAATCTCGCTGTCCTGACCATGGTGGGGGTGCTAACCACGGGGATTTTAAGCGGGGTTGCCATCGCCATCGGTCTCTCGGTTATCGATTTATTGGCCCGCATTACCCGGCCCGATGACGCGGTCTTGGGTACGGTTCCGGGGGTGATGGGTTTACACGCGCTCCAGGATTGGCCGGAAGCGCAAACAATACCGGGGTTAGTTATCTATCGTTACGATGCCCCCTTATTTTTTGCTAATGCGGCCGACTTTAAACGTCGCGCCCTCAGTGCCATTGCCCGGGAGACAAAACCGGTAGAATGGTTTGTCTTGAATACGGAGGCGATCGGGGAATTGGATAGTACAGCCGTGGAGATTCTTGAGGAACTAGCGGCAGAATTATCAAGACAGGGTATAGTTTTTGCCCTCGCTAGGGTTAAACACGATCTGTACTTACAATTGCAACGTTCTCGCTTGTTAGATAAAATTAGCCAGGAGAGAATTTACTATACTTTGCCGGCGGCGATCGAAGCTTTTCAACATCGTTAACTGATAGTTAGGGGTCGAGAAGGTCGTCGCCGACCTCCCCTCCCATAGAGAACCTACCCGTCCATAGTTTTCGGACTTTATTGAAATTAGGTGATAGAGTTTTCTAAGTTGGGCTTCCGTCGGTTGCATTTAGTCATTATCGGCTTGATTTTAGATTATTGTTCATTTTTAGCATCATTAACTGAAAGTCACTTACCTAACCTATTTAGGGTTTGCGGCAAAAAGTTTTTCGTGAGGGTAGGGGGGTGTGGGGTTTTACCCATTTTCAAGTGGTCAATTACCTAAGTTTCAGGGAAAAAGTGCCTAATTCTCCCCCCCGATCCCTCCAAAGGCTGCCACTTTTTGATTTTAAAAAAGTAGAATGTAGGGTGCGTTAGACGGCGACAATCTTTGCTTAAACTTGAATCTAACAATCCGTCGTAACGCACCTATCTATCTATCATTAATTTATTTGGTGCGTTACGCTATCAAATGGCGCACCCTACTACTACTAAATCTGGTTATTAAAAACTGATTATTTATTCACCCTTTTGCCTTTTGCCTGTCCTAATATCTGAACTTCCCCCATACATATATACCATAATAGCCGAAAACCCTTATCCATCAATGGATGCACCCCCTTAACTTTTCTTAATGTACCCATGTAATTTGTAACATTTCTTAATGAACAAGAATTCTCTCCATTTGCTAAAATGATAGCCATGTATATAGAAAAAGTTCCTAACCGTAATTCTCCCCCCGCCGTTCTTCTTCGGGAGTCCTACCGAGAAGGAGATCAAGTCAAAAAAAGAACCCTGGCCAATCTCTCAAAATTACCCGATGATATTATCGACAATATAAAACTGGCTCTTAAAGGGGCAACACTGTCCATGACTGAAGGCATTCCCAATCATTTTGAAGTGATTAGAAGTCTTCCTCATGGTCATGTGATGGCTATTTTAGAGACGATTAAAAAATTAGGTTTAGATAAAATAATCAGTGAAAAATCCTCACGAATCAGAAACTTAGTGGTGGCGATGATTGTGGCAAGAATCATCAATCCTAAATCGAAATTAGCCACAGCGAGAGGGTTTAATAGCGAAACTTGCAGTCAGAGTTTAGGACAATTGTTAGACTTAGAGAAAGCCGATGAAGACGAATTATATAACGCCTTAGATTGGTTATTAGAAAAACAAGAGAAAATTGAGAAGCACCTAGCACTTAAACACTTGGAATCAGGAACATTAGTCTTGTATGATGTCACTTCTACTTACCTAGAAGGAGATGGTTGTGAACTGGGAAAATATGGTGATAATCGAGATAAAAAGAAAGGGAAAACTCAGATAGTTTTTGGTTTGTTGTGTTCAGCTAAGGGTTGTCCGATAGCGGTAGAAGTATTTGAAGGAAACACCTCAGACGGTGCTACTTTAAGCGGACAAATTGAGAAAGTCAGAAAGGGTTGGGGGATTGAGAATGTGGTCTGGGTAAGTGATAGAGGAATTTTAACTAACTCGAAAATCAAGGAATTAGTAAAACCCATAGAAGGATTAGACTATATTACTGGTTTAACTAAGCCTCAAATTCGGAAACTGGCTGAGGTAGAAGTGATTCAATTAGGATTATTTGAGCAGGTAAACTTGGTGGAATTTGAGAGCGAAGATTATCCCGATGAAAGATTAATTGCTTGTCGTAATCCCTTCATTGCCCAGAAAAATCAACTACAAAGAGAGGCATTATTAGAAGCGGTAGAGAAGGAACTAGATTTGATTGTTCAAGCGACTCAAAGGGAGAAAAGAGCTTTAAAGGGTCAAGATAAGATAGCTTTGAGAGTGGGCAAGGTTCTTAATCAGTTTAAGGTCAATAAATACTATAACCTAGAGATAACAGAGGAAGGCTTTTCTTATCAGCGTAAGCTGGAATTAATCGCTCAAGAAACGGCCTTGGATGGTGTGTATGTGTTAAGAACTTCTCTGGAGTCAACCTTGATGGATGCAGCGACGACGGTTAAAGCTTATAAAAGTTTATCTCAAGTGGAGGAGGCATTTCGCTGTTATAAGTCAATTGATTTAAAGGTACGTCCTATCTATCATTATAAGGGTGATAGAGTTAAAGCCCATATCTTTTTATGTATGTTGGCTTATTATGTGGAATGGCATTTAAAACAGTCCTTGGCTCCTTTGTTATTTGAGGATGAAGAAATTGATGATGGTTCTCTGAATGTGATTAAGGCGAGTCGCAGTGAATCGGTGCAATCTAAAGAGAGAAAAAAACGGAATCAAGAGAATTTTCCTGTGCATAGCTTTCGGACTTTGTTGGAAGACCTGGGGACAATTTGCTTGAATACAGTGGAATGTACGATTAGGGAGGGAAGTTATCGTTTTTCTAAGATAACTCGACCGACCCAACTGCAACAAAAAGCGTTAGATTTATTGGGAGTTTCCCTGATTTGTACCCAGTAACGGGGCAGCGGAAATTTTCTTAATCCCTTCTACAGCACAGGTTATGGCTTTTTGTCAACGGGGAAGTCCAGTTATACTAAAATCTAAGGTGCGAAACGTTTAGGCATGAAATAGGGCTGAAATGCCTGAAATAACCGCCTAGTAAGGTCTTCAGTCCCCCGACTGAATCTAAGAGGTCAACACAGACCAACCTTATAACTGTTTATATGTCCCGACGTTTAGTATCATCCGATACCAAACTAGGCAAGGGAACTCAAGGTCAATACACTTGTAATAAATCTTTACAAGGTGAGAGTAACGGCGATAGCCACCCCCAGATTCAGAAATCACAATTCTGGGACTGAAGCGGGGAACGGAAGGCTCCGAGGTGTTACCTAACACCAGAATCGAGACCACTGCCAACCATCCATGATTAGGCGTGAGCCGAATGTCTGACCTGAACCATCGTAATTAATAAGCAGTGAAATAGGTTGACACACTGCGTTCAAAAGAATAAGGGGAATAGTGAGGAAATCTTACTCTCACTCACACAGACCTTTAAAAGTACCCCGATGGAGAGGACGAATCTAAAGATGGAATGCCCATATAAACGGAACGTGATAAGCCCTTTTAGGCTCTGAGTATTGGTCGAAATACCCAGTAGTGATAAGTGTAAGCGCAAGCCTTCAAGGGTGTGAGATGTAACCAAAAGCCAACGCCTGACGGTAACAGTCAGAATATGCTAACAGGTTACGGTTTGATTGTAAGGATAGAGTCTAGTAGGAGTCTATATGACGAAAGCGAGAGAAAGTAAAGGGTTCGGGAAACCGAAAACCACTAAGACTACGAATGTATGGAAAGCTATCAATTGGGCGAAAGTCCAAAGATACGTTTTCAAGCTCCAAAAGAGGATATACCAAGCGGCTAAATCGGGACAGGGTGCAAAGGTTAGAAAGTTGCAACGTCTATTAGTGAAATCATACTACGCTCGTCTATTAGCAGTACGCAAAGTAACCCAAGACAATCAAGGAAAGAAAACCTGACTGACGGACACAAGTGGGTCAAAACCTGACAAGACAAGGGTTGCCAAAAAGAAAAATATCTGGGTAGATAGGGAAAAAGCAAGAATCCCTACAAGATGAAAACCGAGAACAGAATCTTCTCCCAAGTTTATTCCTATCTAGAACAAGGAAGCCGATTTGTGGATAAAAGACATTTAACCGTCCTCAGTTGGATGGTGACAGCCCTACTCAGTAGTCAAAGTCTCAATCAAGCCAGATGGGAACCCTTTGTACAAAGCAGAGCCGAACAAGCCAATAGTTATCAGAGACGGTGGAATCGCTTTTGCCAGAATGGAAGAGTAGCGGTGGAAAAGATATACATCCCCTTAATATTGAAAGCCATCGAGACTTGGAAGGAGAAGGGGGAAAGACTGTATCTAGCAATAGATACCACTCTGTTGTGGAATCAATACTGCTTTGTCTATCTAGCGGTGGTCTGCGGGGGGAGAGCCGTCCCCTTGATGTGGATGGGATTAGAACATGGTAGTGCCAGCCTAGCTTTTGAGAAATACGAACCCTTGTTGGACAGAGCCAAAGGCTATCTTCAGGGCTTTGAGAATGTCATGCTGTTAGCCGACCGAGGCTTTGCCAATCAGCAATTAATTCAATGGCTCAGGAAAAATACTTGGCATTGGTGTCTTCGCTTACCTTGCGATACCCTCATTTACGGTGTTCGCCGTCGGGGTTTTGGCTATGAGGTCAGAGAACTCTATCCTCCCAAACGGCAAGCCTGCTTTGATCGCAACGTTCAAGTCTGGCAGGAGGCTAGAATCACTGCTCATCTTGCTTTAGCCTCTGTTCCAGGGGTTAAGGATAATTGGGCAATTCTGAGCGATGAACCTCCTACCCTTGACACCTTCTGGCAGTATGGTCTTCGTTTTCCCATTGAACATCTCTTTCAAGGGCAGTAAATCGGGCGTTTTTGACTGGGAACATTCTCGTGTTCGCTCTGCTGCTTGTTTAGAACGTCTCTATCTCATTGTTGCCATTTCTATTCTCTTTGCTACTTTAACTGGCATGGCGGTTCAACAATCTGGCTCTCGCCGTCAGGTTGATGCTCATTTTCGGCGTGGTTTGAGTTATTTGAAAATTGGTTGACGTTGGCTGGCGGGAGTTGTTCATAAGGCGCGTCCCTTCTTGCGACTTGACCACTTATTTTCTGTTGACCCTTTTCCCTGTTTTGCTTCTCGCAAAGCTCGTCAGGATTATTATGGCAAAATTACCTTTTCTTTTATTCAGGAGTTTGAGGCTTTCACATAACAGTACTTGTCTTTGTATTGAAAAATGTGTCCGTCAGTCAGAAAGAAAACAGCAGGAGTCGATGGAATGATAGCAGTATCCCCAGAACAAAGGCTAAATCTAACCGAAGAAATCAAAGGAACACTTAAAGCAAAACCGTTAAGAAGGGTATGGATTCCTAAACCCGGCAGGGATGAAAAACGTCCACTAGGAATACCAACCATCAAAGACAGAGCTAGACAAGCGTTAATTAAATCGGCACTCGAACCAGAATGGGAGTCAAAAATGGAAGGAACCAGCTACGGTTTTCGACCCGGAAAGTCTGCCCAGGACGCAATATCAAGGATATTCTCAACCATCAATAAAGGTAATTACTTTGTATTAGATGCTGATATTGCCAAATGTTTTGACCGAATTAATCACGACCTTTTACTGTCCAAAATTCATTGTCCAAGTTCCTTGAAAAGAGATATTAAACAATGGCTTAAAGCAGGAGTATTGGACAACGGCGTATTTGAAGAAACAGAAACAGGGACACCTCAAGGAGGGGTAATAAGTCCACTACTTGCCAACATCGCACTGGAGGGAATGGCAAGATTAATTGAAACACTATTCCCCAAAAAGAATAATATAAATCAAGCTGTTTGGCTCTTCTGGTTTCTGTGTGGAAACTAGGTCTATACTGATAGAATATCCGCAAAATAGTCCTAAAAGTCTTTCCCAGTAAACATTTCACGATTCCATAAGCAAAAATTATCACACAAAGTCGAGAAGAGCCGCTGTTTTAATAAGATATGCCGATGATTTTGTAGTGATTTCACCATCACTCAAAATCATTGAACAGTGCAAAACTGCTATTTCTGAATGGTTAAAGCCGATAGGATTAGAACTCAAACCAGAAAAAACCAGAGTGTGTCACACACTCAAACCCATTGAATATAATGGGAAAACGGAAGAACCCGGTTTTGACTTTCTAGGATTCAATATCAGACAATACCCAGCCGGAAAATACAAATCTGGGAAAATAACGAAAGGAATACCTAAAACATTCCTAACCCACATTAAACCTAGCCAAAAAGCAGTTAAAGCCCACACAGAAGCGATAAAAGGTGTAATCAAAAAACACAAAACAGCACCTCAATCAGCCTTGATTAGTCACTTAAACCCAATTATTAGAGGTTGGGCTAACTACTACTCAGGAGTAGTATCCACAGATACCTTCAATAAACTAGACTACACAATCTGGTCAATGTTAAGGGCATGGACAGAATCAAGATGCGGTAAAGCGGACTACGAAAAGCTGAGAAACTACTTTAAACCGGGTACAGTTAAACTTAGCAATGGGAAAGAAAGACAAGAATCTGGGAGCATCTCACCTTTGCAATGAGCATAAATACTTAGTGGAAAAATAGGCTTTTCGAGGGTAATTCTTGTTTTAATTCTCCATGTACGCAGTCTTTAAAAGCCTCTATTTCGTTCCAAGACACGATTAAGAGTGGCTTTTAGGCTAAGTATAATTACTCATTGCGTAAATGAGATGCTCCCCAAGAATCTTGGCTATTTCAAACCAAAGACGGTCTCTATCTATGGAAACATAATTGGACACCAATTGTCAGACATACCCTAGTACGCCCCGACGCATCACCATTCGACGGAAATTGGACTTACTGGGCGACCAGACGAGGACAAGCAATCGACACACCGACAAGAGTAGCCAAACTACTTAAGAAGCAACAAGGCAAGTGTAGCCGATGTGGGCAGTATTTTACCCCATCGGATTTAATTGAAGTTGACCACATTCATCCTCTCAGCCTAGGCGGAAAGGATGAATATAAAAACCTTCAATTACTACACCGCCACTGTCACGATGATAAATCGGCAACCGATGGAAGCCTAAATCCATCTGGTTTGACAAAATCAGAAGTCAAACTAGATAATACAAGGTTAACCAAAGGAAGTCAAGCTGTATCCTTAACAAGGGAACAGTCAAACTAGGAGCCGTGTGAGGTGAAAGTCTCATGCACGGTTCTGAATGGGAGGGGAGGTCGGTGACGACCTTCTCGACCCCTAATTGGGTGGAATTAAATATAAGATGAACGTAGGTTGGGTTGAAGCATGAAACCCAACGCCCGCTCATGTTAGGCTACCGCTAACCCATCCTACAAATAATTGTGCCTCCCTACTTATACTTTGCACGGCTACAACTTGCATTTTTTACTCAAGGACAATAATATAGTTTAAGAGTCATAATTAGAAGCAAAGCACTCATTAAAAACATGATTAACCTAGAATTCACGGAAGAAGAAAAGAACTCACTGTATTATGAAAGATTTCATCATCCCCATCCCCGGGTTCAACTGAAGATGGAAGTTCTCTGGTTAAAAAGCCAAAAGATACCGCACCAAAAAATTTGTCAGTTAGCAGGAATCTCGCCAAATACCTTATTAACCTATCTTCGAGATTATCAAGAGGGCGGAATAGAAAAATTAAAAGAAATCAACTTCTATCGCCCTAAAAGTGAATTAGAGTCTCAAAAAGAAACCCTCAAAAAATACTTCGAGAAAAATCCACCAGCCACAATAAATGAAGCTGTATATAGGATAGAAGAATTGACGGGAATAAAACGAAGTCCTACCCAAGTGAGAAAATTTTTAAAATCAATGGGAATGAAATGTTTAAAAGTAGGTTCTCTTCCTTCTAAAGCTGACCCAGATGAACAAGAGGACTACAAAGAAAAAAAGCTAGAACCCAGACTAAATGAGGCAAAAGAAGGAAAAAGGGCTGTTTTTTTTGTTGATGCCGCTCACTTCGTCATGGGAGCATTTCTCGGTTTTGTTTGGTGTTTTGAGAGACTTTTTGTTAAGTCACCGAGCGGGCGTAAACGCTTCAATGTTTTAGGAGCATTAAATGCAATAACTCATGAAGTTATTCTGGTAACATATGACACTTATATTACGGCAACTCAAGTCTGTGAACTCCGGTCAAAAATAGCTGCTTTAGGACTAATGATTCCCATCACTCTAGTCTTAGATAATGCCCGCTATCAAAAATGTAAAATTGTTGAAGAATTAGCTTTTTCTTTGTCAATAGAACTGCTCTATCTGCCGTCTTATTCACCTAATCTAAATTTAATTGAAAGGCTGTGGAAATTGGTCAAAAAGAAATGTTTATATGGTAAATATTATGAAAACTTTTCTGACTTTTCTTCAGCCATTTATGAATGTTTGAATGATGCCCATTTGAAACATAAAAAAGAACTGGATTCCTTGCTGACTCTACGATTTCAGAAGTTTAATAAATCTCAGATTATGAACGTCTAAAGTATATCAAAGTAATTTGAGTTCCGGTGCTGATTCGGATCATCTTTCAATTTGACAACGCCAATTTTTCCCCAATCCAGTCTTTGACAATAGCTTGTAACGGTAAATCACGACGCTGACTTTCTTGCTCAAGAGCCTCTACCATCCATGAGGGAAACTCAAACGCAATTGTTTGTTCCTCGGAATTAGAACGTTTAATTTTAGTTAAATCCAAGTATTCGATGATATTTTCTCCATCATCAAATTTGCGGTCAAAATCTTCAGCTTTCATAAATTTCTACCTCTTCAGGTCTAGAGCGTCGGACTGAAATAATACGGATTTTGGTTTGACGATAGGTAACTACGGCTGACCAATGCTTACCTGCTATTATACCAATAACAACAAATCGTGGTTCATTTTCTGTTCGGGCTGGAATTTCGACTTTTTGGGAATCTAACCATAATACTTGAGCTTCAACAAAATCTAGACCATGTTTATTTTTGTTAGCTTGGCTTTTATTAGGATCAAATTCAAATTCCGGTTTTTTCATTCTCTTGGCTTCGTTTCCGTGGCTGCATCTCAATTTGGTCGAAATATCTATAGGACATTTTGGGCGCACGCAGTTCGATAAACTCACTGACCACTAGGTACTCCTACCAGAATATTATGGTAGTGACTGTATCGGCAAAAGTTATAGTACAATTGGGCTAATAAATTTTGGAATTCCCTTGCTGCTGTTATCAGTAAAAAGTTATCAGGTAGAACCCGAAGGGAGCGTCCCCAAGTAAAAGGGAAAGAGATATCACCTGACCATAATCTTGCTGGTTTTCTTGGATCTTGTCCGATGGCTCAGGGCAGATTTGAACTGCCGACCTTGGGCTTATGAGTCCCCTGCTCTGACCAACTGAGCTACTAAGCCGTTGTTTACACAGTTATCAATGATAACACATAATCACCCAATTGCACAAGAGCAAAAAAGGGAAGAAAAAATCTTCCCTTTGGGGGCATCTTTAACGTCTGCCTGGCAGGAAAGCGATGGGATTAACTGCGCCCTGGCCGGAGGGGTGAACCTCGAAATGTAGGTGGGGGCCGGTGCTAAAACCGGTGCTACCCATCTGGGCAATTGGCTCGCCTTGCTGAACAGTTTCGCCGCGACGCACCAACAGACGGCTGTTATGGGCATAGAGAGTGACGCTACCATCGGGGTGACGCAGTTTCACCAGATTGCCATAACCGCCAGAATTCCAGCCGGAGGAGATTACTTCACCGGCAGCCGCCGCCACAACTGGTGTACCCACTGGACCGGCGATATCGATGCCGCGATGAGGTCTGCCCCAGCGCCAACCGAAACCGGAGGTTAACACACCTCTGGTGGGCCAGATAAAGCCGGTAAAAATCGGGGCGGGATTAGGTAAATGCTCATCGGGATTAGTGAGGGGAGGAAGAGAAGGTTCTACGGTTTCGCCGACGGGAATTCGGAGGCGGTCATTATACTCTTCCACATTGGTAGGGGCCGAACCGATAATCTGGGGGGGGTGCTTTGGTTAGAACGAGAACGAAGGGCAGTCCATTGGGGATTAGGGTTTATTTGTCGATCATCGGGGGTTTCTGCGGGATTATCGACGGGAATAGCGATACTTTTCTGGGTTTCCGAAAGGTTAGTTTCCCGCAGATTAGCCACCTCTTGGCGCAATCTTTCCCGATAGCTGCCGGTGATATTTTCGGGGAATTCTTCCGTCCCCGTGGTGGCGGTGGCGGCGGGCAAATTTTGTCGATTGCTGGGGTTAAAGGACAATCTAGGGCGATCGCCGACCAAGGGGGTAAGATTTTGATTAACTCTAGCGTTGGCAGAGCGGTCGGGAATCACTAGGGTTTGATTAACTTTAATCCGGTTGGGGTTGTCAATGCCGTTTTCCCTGGCTAATTCGGCGGGGGTGATGCCGAGAGCGCGAGCGATCGTGTTTAAGGTATCCCCTGGCCGAACCCGATAAACTTGATTTTCTGGGGGAATTATGACCCGAGGATTGGGAACGGCGGGAATTTCAGTCACAGGAGCCGGATTTCGTAGGGCGACGCTGGGAATTTCCGGTCTGCTTGTCAAGGGAGGATTAAGGGGAATTGTTGCTATCGTGCGATCGCTTTCAGGGGTGGGAACGGGAATCGGGATCACCTGGCTGGTTGGTCGAGGGGATTCTTCGGGAGCAATAACGGGAATCTCGACGCTAGTTGGCGAATTATCGGGAACGAGAGCGGTAGTTTCAGTAACGATTACTGTTTCCCCAGAATTGGACTGATGGGGGGTTTCCTCGGTTCGCAAGGCGGCCAAACTTTCTTGGAGACGTTGACGGGTTTGACGCAGACTAGCAGAGGAACTATCCAACTGCTCAGGAGTTGCTGCCGGGGCTGCCGGGGGCAACTGCTCAGGAGTGGGAATTTTTAAGGTTTGTCCGATAATCAGATCGGATTGGGGGGAAAGATTATTGCGGGTAGCGATCGCTGAAGGGGTGGTTTGATAGGTGTCGGCTAAACTCCACAGGGATTCTCCCGGTTTTACCTGATGGTCAACTACTGATGTGGCGATGAATTTGACGGTAGCAAGTGCTTGGGATTGGATTATTTGCGGTTCTTTTAGTTCTTTACCCGCAGCTTTGGCTTTTTGGGACAGGTCGATCACTTCCCATTCCGGAGGTACAGAATTGGCGGCCTGGGCTGATTCTGAGGTGGAGTTGAGAAGGCTAGGTACTCCCAGAGAGAGTGCTAATCCCAGCAGGGCAGCCGAGCAACGGACTCGGTTAGACTCAGCATTGCTATTCTGTTCTGGGGTAGCGGATGTCATGGGGTTGTGGATAAAAGTCTCTTTCAAACAGACCTCCTGTGGTGTAAAGAGTTAGCTAGAGCCAGTCGATGAAGCCGATGATTCTAGCTTTCAGCATTAGCCTTGAGGCTAGAGTAGAAGTTAGGCAACTTTCTTTTTAGTCAAAATACCTAAAGGTGACTTTTAGGAGAGATTAACTTAGATTTTGAAATTATGCAAGTCTCCCTCTGACTATTAGCATCGGGATCACGGCAAGTTGGTGACATTTTGAATGTCCAGATTGACGATGCTCTATCTCAGTTGTTCCAAGCTGATCAGCATTTTTGGTCTTGCCAATTTTTGCCAGTTTTTTCATAGAAATTTTTTATCTGTTTTGCGATTTACAAAGAAATTATTAATCATTCGCCGCTCGACAGGAAACAAGGGGCAACGATGGCTATTCAAGGTCAATACCGGATAAATAGGGTTTGCCGAAAAAATTTTTTCTGGGGGCAGGGTGTGGGGTGTGAGGTGTCGGTCGTCCATAGCCAATTAGGTTACACTTCGTCTTGATCAGAAAAAGGCTGTCATACTATTAGGGGTCGAGAAGGTCGTCACCGACCTCCCCTCCCATTCAGAACCGTGCATGAGACTTTCACCTCACACGGCTCCTAGTTTGACTGCTCCCTTGTTAAGGATACAGCTTGACTTCTTTTGGTTGCCATCTTGGCTTCCATCTGATGCCGATTTATCATCGTGACAGTGGCGGTGTAGCAATTGAAGGTTCTTGTATTCGTCCTTTCCGCCTAAGCTGAGAGGGTGAATGTGGTCAACTTCAATTAAATCCGATGGGGTAAAATACTGCCCACATCGGCTACACTTGCCTTGTTGCTTCTTAAGTAGTTTAGCTACTCTAGTCGGTGTGTCAATTGCTTGTCCTCTTCTGGTCGCCCAGTAAGTCCAATTTCCGTCGAATGGTGATGCGTCGGGGCGTACTAGGGTATGTCTGACAATTGGTGTCCAATTATGTTTCCATAGATAGAGACCGTCTTTGGTTTGAAATAGCCAAGATTCTTGTCTTTCTTTCCCATTGCTAAGTTTAACTGTACCCGGTTTAAAGTAGTTTCTCAGCTTTTCGTAGTCCGCTTTACCGCATCTTGATTCTGTCCATGCCCTTAACATTGACCAGATTGTGTAGTCTAGTTTATTGAAGGTATCTGTGGATACTACTCCTGAGTAGTAGTTAGCCCAACCTCTAATAATTGGGTTTAAGTGACTAATCAAGGCTGATTGAGGTGCTGTCTTGTGTTTTTTGATTACACCTTTAATCGCTTCTGTGTGGGCTTTAACTGCTTTTTGGCTAGGTTTAATATGTGTTAGAAATGTTTTGGGTATTCCTTTATTTATTTTCCCTGCTTTATATTTTCCTGCTGGGTATTGCCTAATATTGAATCCTAGAAAATCAAAGCCGGGTTCTTCCGTTTTCCCATTATATTCAAGGGGTTTGAGTGTATGACATACTCTGGTTTTTTCTGGTTTGAGTTCTAATCCTATCGGCTTTAACCATTCAGAAATAGCAGTTTTGCACTGTTCAATGATTTTGAGTGATGGGGAAATTACTACAAAATCATCGGCATATCTTATTAAAACAGCTTGATTTATATTATTCTTTTTGGGGAATAGTGTTTCAATTAATCTTGCCATTCCCTCCAGTGCGATGTTGGCAAGTAGTGGACTTATTACCCCTCCTTGAGGTGTCCCTGTTTCTGTTTCTTCAAATACGCCGTTGTCCAATACTCCTGCTTTAAGCCATTGTTTAATATCTCTTTTCAAGGAACTTGGACAATGAATTTTGGACAGTAAAAGGTCGTGATTAATTCGGTCAAAACATTTGGCAATATCAGCATCTAATACAAAGTAATTACCTTTATTGATGGTTGAGAATATCCTTGATATTGCGTCCTGGGCTGACTTTCCGGGTCGAAAACCGTAGCTGGTTCCTTCCATTTTTGACTCCCATTCTGGTTCGAGTGCCGATTTAATTAACGCTTGTCTAGCTCTGTCTTTGATGGTTGGTATTCCTAGTGGACGTTTTTCATCCCTGCCGGGTTTAGGAATCCATACCCTTCTTAACGGTTTTGCTTTCAGTGTTCCTTTGATTTCTTCGGTTAGATTTAGCCTTTGTTCTGGGGATACTGCTATCATTCCATCGACTCCTGCTGTTTTCTTTCCTTGATTGTCTTGGGTTACTTTGCGTACTGCTAATAGACGAGCGTAGTATGATTTCACTAATAGACGTTGCAACTTTCTAACCTTTGCACCCTGTCCCGATTTAGCCGCTTGGTATATCCTCTTTTGGAGCTTGAAAACGTATCTTTGGATTTTACCCCAGTTGATAGTTTTCCATACATTCGTAGTCTTAGTGGTTTTCGGTTTCCCGAACCCTTTACCTTCTCTCGATTTCGTCATATAGACTCCTACTAGACTCTATCCTTACAATCAAACCGTAACCTGTTAGCATATCTTGACTGTTACCGTCAAGCGTTGGCTTTTGGTTACATCTCACACCCTTGAAGGCTTGCGCTTACACTTATCACTACTGGGTATTTCGACCGATACTCAGAGCCTAAAAGGGTTTATCACGTTCCGTTTATATGGGCATTCCATCTTTAGATTTGTCCTATCCACCGGGGTACTTTTAAAGGTCTGTGTAGGTGTGGATTCAAAAACCCTTACTTTTCCCCTTGTTCTTTTGGGTAGTGATTCGGTAGTAGTGGTAAGCCATCTTGCTTATCTGGACTGAGTCGTGTAGAATATTTACTAATAAAAATAATTGCTTGATAAATGTTGGGGATTTGCTTTTTATGATTGCTATTTTTATCAATATCTTCTCTTGGATAATTAAACTTTGGTTAAATTACGATGAAGATTTAGAACATTGTCTTCTGACAAAAGATTCACAAACTTCAACATCTTGTTGTCCTAAATGTGGTTCTTATCATACCATCAAAAATGGTTCTACACATAATGGCAAGCCGAAACGTCAGTGTAAAGATTGCGGTCAACCGTTTGTGATCAATCCCACTAATAAAACCGTCTCTGACGAAACCAAACAATTAATTGATAAACTCCTGCTCGAACGAATTTCCTGACGAGGAATTGCTAGAGTAACAGGGGTAAGTTGGTCATGTTAACAAAATTATGTCAACAATAAACTGGCGGCTGTTCCCCGTCAAATAAAGGTTTCGGACAAACCAAAAGGTAAATTGGTTATAGAATGTGATGAAATGTGGTCTTTGGTTTTTTCTAAGACGATAAAAGTCTATATTTGGCGGTTAATTGATAGAAATACAAGAGAAATTATTGGTTGCTATGCGCGGAGATAGGAGTCGTCAATCAGCCAAAAAACTTTGGGCTAGTTTACCAGGCGTTTACCGACAATGTGCAGTTGCTTACACAGACTTTTGGGAGTCATATAAGACAGTAATTCCCAGTAAACGTCATCGACCAGTCGGTCAAGAAACTGGTCAAACTAATCATATTGAAAGATTAAATAATACCTTTCGACAAAGGATTTCTCGGCTGGTGAGAGAGAGTCTATCTTTCTCTAAAAAAATGGAGAATCACGTTGGGGAACCCTTTGGTATTTTATCCATGACTACAATGCACAGCAAAGCAAAGGATTAAGCCGCCATCACTACTACCGAATCACCACCTAGATTCGGAGAATGAAACAGCCCTAGGGCAAGGGGGCTTACAGGTGTAGGTTTATTACAAAGAGGTGAGTAGTCACACACAAGAGTGAGAAAATCAAGCTAGAGATTCAGAGGAGCATCGTGAAAGACAATGCTAAACAACAAATATCTCAAGCAGTGGTCGTGCATAGTTTCAGAGCATCTACCTCATTTGTCAATACCGCAAGCTATCGGATTGGCGACTTGGAGTTTTGGCATGGTCATGACCAAATCGAGCAGCTTGACTCAGGTGTCGAGATTTATTGGCGCAGTCAACGAGGAAAAACCTAACACGGTCAGGCAGAGGCTGAAAGAATGGTATGAGGAAGGGAAGGCGAAAAAAGGGGAAAAGCGCAGCACTCTTGAGGTAAGCAGTTGTTTTGCACCTTTGTTAATGTGGGTAATTAGTTTATTGCCTGTAAGTATAGAAAAAATGGCCTTAGCACTGGATGCCACCACTATTGGCAATAAATTCGTAGTTTTGTCGATTAATGTCTTGCTGGCGGGCTGTGGGATTCCCATAGCTTGGTGTATCGTCAAAGCCAATGAACCAGGAAGTGGTCAACCATACTGGCAAAAACTGATCAGACAGCTCAAAGAAGCAGTTCCTACTGGTTGGACTGTGATTGTGCCTGCCGACCGAGGCTTATAAGCGCCTTGGCTCTATCAAGTGATTGTCGAAGCCGGCTGGCATCCGTTTTTACGCATTAACCATCAAGGACTGGTCAAAATTTCCCCTCACGGTCAATGGCAGCCCTTAGATGCTTTGGTTTCAGCTCCAGGACAATCTTGGTCGGGTCAGGTGGTTTGCTTTAAAACTAATCCCTTGGCCTGTACCTTGCTTGCCCGTTGGGATTCTGGCTATCAAGAGCCTTGGTTGGTTTTGACTGACTTGGAACCCCAAATGGCTGATGCCCTTTGGTATGGGTTACGTCCTTCTACAGAGTGTGTTTACCGCGACCTCAAATCCGACGGCTGGCAATGGCAAAACACTCGTCTGCTTGACCCACAGCGTGCCGAACGCCTTTGGTTAGCCATGGCTGTAGCTACCCTCAAAGATGGTTATGCTGGGTGGAGAAGCGGAAAATCAATCTCCTCAACCCGATTTAGAGCAACTTCCCCCCCAACATACTACCTTTAGAAAAATTCTCAACCTCAAACCCTTACGTCGGATTTCTTGTTTTCTTCTGGGTTCTATTACCCTAGTTGCTGATTTACTAAAAGGTTTGTCGATTCACCTTCATCGTTGGAGTTCTTTCCCTCCCACCCCCGTTGATGCTTTTTACTACTCCCCTTCCTCTTAGTTGTAAAATACCTACACCTGTCAGGGGCAAGGGGGGGGTAGGGGAGAATAAATAATCAGTTTTTAATAACCAGATTTAGGATCAGCATTTGCTTGGCTAATTCCAGAGCGGCGATCGCCAGTTATCTTCTCACAGTAGAGAAATGGTCTAGAAATACCCCTAATGAATCATCCGTCTCAAGATAGTCAAGTAGGGTTTTCTATGGTTACAAAATTATGTCAACAATAATAAATTGGCGGCTGTTCCCCGTCAGATAAGGGTGGAAGGTGATGGGATATGAACCTTCGTATTCTCTCAAAAAGTCAAGGTATATATTTGATTGGCTATTGATACAAACACTGGAGAAGTTATTGGTTTTTATCTAGGGTTTGCTGAATAAATATAAAAACCTTGTTGGGTAAGACTTTTAGACTTTTTGTCAATCAAAAAGTACCGGACTGGGAGTGATCAGAGGTAAAATTCCGGGACTTTTTCCCTGAAAATTAGGTAACTGACTACCTCAAAATCGGTAAAACCCTACACCCCACACCCCACACCCTGCCCCCACCAAAAAACTTTTTCAGCAGACCCTAAATAATACTTTTCGACAACGGGTTTTCCGGTTAGTGAGAGAGAGTCTATCGTTCTCTAAAAAAATGGAGAATCAGCTTGGGTATCCCTTTGGTATTTTATCCATGACTACAATGGCCAAGAAAGTAAAGCGTTAAGCCATCATCGCTACTTCTGAATCAGCAGCAAATTAGGTTACACTTCATCTTGATGAGAAACGCTGTCCAGGAGCAGCGAGTCTCATAATCGCTACAATAAATAATAGATAAAATCCTAATTGCGAGGAAAGCCTATCGATACCATCTTCGGCAATACCCAGGGACTGAAAGCTAGTCAGATGAAACAGCTACAAAGGCTGTATCATGAACGCTTGCCTATCGATACTCTCACCACCCCAGAATTCGCCCAAAGACTGGCGGCTATCAGTACCGATATCCATCAACCCCTCTGCACCTATATCAACCGTCGCGGCCAGGTAATTCGTGTGGGAGTGGGAACCCCCCGACAAACCCAATTTTCTCTCTTGGAACTACCCCGCTACGGTTCCGAGCGTCTTTGCGGAATTCGTTGCATCGCCACGGAACTTAAGCAGGAACCGCCAAAAGAATCCAGTTTAACCGCCATGGCTCTGCAAAGATTAGACGCACTGGTGATCTTAACATTAACTGGTACAGGCATGATCCGTCGCGGTGGTGGGGCGACCGGTTATGTGGAGCAAGTCTATCTGGCGCATCTCATACCACAAAGTCAAACAAATGTCAATAGTAATATATACTGGTCTGTTTCCCCGCCCTTAAATCTAGAGGATTTAAGCAAACAGGACTTTTTAGAGTTAGTGGAAGGACTAGAGGCGGAGTTTCAGCGAGAATTTACCGCTATAACCGTTGATAAAGCCGAAGATCGGGTGCTATTGGTTGGTTTGATCACCGACGATATCAGCGATCGCCAGTTTGAGGACGGTTTAAGGGAATTAGAGCGTTTAGTTGATACCGCCGGGGGTAAAGTTTTGCAAGTCACCCGACAAAAACGGGATCATCCCCATCCTCAAACAGTGATCGGTTCGGGAAAAGTGGCAGAAATCGCCCTACAGGTGCAAACTTCGGGGGCTAATTTAGTTGTATTCAATCGAGACCTTTCTCCCGCCCAAATTCGCAATCTAGAGAACCAAATCGGGGTGAGAGTGGTCGATCGCACCGAGGTAATCCTGGATATTTTCGCCCAACGGGCCCAATCGCAAGCGGGTAAACTACAGGTAGAATTAGCCCAATTAGAATACACTTTACCCCGTCTCACCGGGCGCGGATTAGCCATGTCGAGATTAGGGGGAGGAATTGGCACTCGCGGACCGGGGGAGACAAAATTAGAAACAGAACGCCGAACTATTCAACGTCGTTTATCCCGTCTCCAGGATGAGGTGGATCAACTGCAAGCTCATCGTTCCCGTTTACGCAAACAACGGCAAAAACAAGATGTAGCCAGTGTGGCGATCGTCGGCTACACCAATGCGGGAAAATCTACTTTAATTAATGCTCTCACCGCTGCCGAAGTTTATACCGCCGATCAACTGTTTGCTACCCTCGATCCCACCACCCGACGCTTAACTATTACCGATCCCCCCACCCAAGTCTCTCACACCCTGTTACTAACCGATACGGTGGGTTTTATCCACGAATTACCCCCCTCGCTGGTGGATGCTTTTCGGGCAACTTTAGAGGAAGTAACGGAAGCAGACGCATTACTCCATCTGGTGGATCTCTCCCATCCAGCTTGGGAAAGTCAGATTGCCTCGGTGTTAAAAATCCTCTCGGAGATGCCGATTCAAACCGGTCCGATGTTAATGGTGTTTAATAAGTTGGATCAGGTAAAAAGCGAGGATTTGGAAATAGCTAAGGAAAAATATCCCCAAGCTGTTTTTATCTCGGCTATTCGTCGACTAGGATTGGAAACTTTAAAACAAAAGTTAATCGATTTAATTGCTTAAGTATAGCAGTAAGCTGTCAGTATTCAGGAGACAGGAGTTAGGAGTCAGTATTCAGGAGTCAGGAGATTATTTTTATTTATTCTTACCACTTCCTAATTCCCACTTCCTAATTCCCACTTACCACTTCCTAATTCATAATTTATAATTTATAATTTATAATTCCCACTTCCTAATTCCTAATTTATAATTCCCACTTCCCACTCTCCCATACCTTTTAAACAGGATTTTGTATCAGTTATTCAGTTATTATAACGGCTCTTCGTTACTTGTTATGGTTCGATAGGGGGGCATAAATCGACTAAATCCTTATCTGGCAAGAGACTTAATTGATTAGTTCGCTCTAGATAAAAAACAATTGACAAAAATCGCTAAATGCCTTTCTCTATAAGGGTTCCATCGGGAGCATCTCACTTACGCAATGAGTAATTATACTTAGCCTAAAAGCCACTCTTAATCGTGTCTTGGAACGAAATAGAGGCTTTTAAAGACCGCGTACATGGAGAATTAAAACAAGAATTACCCTCGAAAAGCCTATTTTTCTACTAAGTATTTATGCTTATTGCAAAGGTGAGATGCTCCCGGTTCCATCCCTTATAACCCCCATCCATTGCATAACACAAACCGAAGAGCCATTATAACTATCATCTATTAGCCCCAAGATAAATTAACTCGGTATCGGGACGCTTACCAAAGATTTTTTCGGAATAGTGTAAAAGCTCATCATTTTTGATTAACTTCAAAAACTCGTCATTGTCAAGAAATAGTTTCCAGCGATTAGTCACATCCATCTGTTGAGCATTGCCAGTAAAGTTCTGCTTTTCAAAGGAACTGCCACCACCATAACTACTAACATAATTTAAGCCAGCATCAGAAAACTCTAGATTAAGAGCGGCGGAAATTTCTCGACGATAACTAATATCAGAAAACCATAGATTGTAATTAATAATAACCTTGTTATTACTTAGATAGCTAGTTTCTTCAAGGAATTCTTTGGCGTATTCAATCCACATATCAGTCAGAGACATTCCTTTTGTCTTGACAGATAAAAATCCCTTTTTCAAACGACTGGCAATCAGATTAAACGGATCTCTGAGTAAAAGTACATCATACCTATGACTGGTTTTCCCTACATAAAGATCATGTTTTTTTTCATATTTTGGCTCAGTTATTTTGGCAATACTATGATCTTCATAGCTATACAAAAAACAGTTCTTAGTTTTGAAATTACCCCAAGCTTCCTCTCGAAAACCTTTGTGGGGGAAGTGTAGATGAAAATGCCTAAAAGGACTGATAAGTAGTCATGCAAAATTAATTACCTGCCCGATCGAGCTAAAACCCTTACGGGGCAATGATCGTCATGTGTAAATAATTTTGCCTAGGTACTTACTAACATTAACATTATTCAGAAAATAAGAATCTTGTTCTTGCGCTCTAATCCAATTTAACACCGCATGATTACCACTACGTTTCAAACCGATAAAACGAATTTCTCTTTGATTGATGACTTTTTCTAGTTGATCTTTTTGAGTTAGAGTACGCCAGAAATCCCAGGCATCATAGACTAAATCACGCTTGACTTTTCTTAAGTTATATAGTGAATACTTGGCTGGTTTTGAACGCTCATTTATCTGACTCATTAGTTCAATCCTCGGCTAAATCATAAATTGAAAAACTATGCAAACAATCTTTCAGCGCATAGGCTACCTGTTGTTGTTCCTCGCAGCTTAAATCGGGGAACATAGGCAAAGATAACACTTTTTCACTGGCCAATTCAGCCATGGGTAAATCACCTTTTTTATAGCCTAAATACTGATAAACCGGCTGTAAATGCAGGGGAATCGGATAATAAACCATGGATAGGACATCTTTTTCCTGCAAAGCTGCCCGAATTTGGTCACGATTTTCCGTTAGGATTGTGTACTGATTCCAAACGTGCTTACCTCCGGCTAAAGCGGTAGGTAAAGTGATATTAGGCAAAGGTTGCAGTAATTCTCGATAACGTTGGGCAATCTCGATCCGTTGATTATTCCAAAAATCGAGATATTTTAGCTTAATTTGCAAAATAACCGCTTGAATGGCATCTAAGCGGCTATTTACCCCGATTACCTCGTGGAGATAACGCACCTTGCTGCCGTGTTCTTTAATCATGCGAATTTGTGCCGCTAACTCGGGTTTATTGGTGGTAATTGCGCCACCATCGCCACAACCGCCTAAATTTTTGGTAGGAAAGAAGCTAAAACAGCCAATATCGCCGATACTCCCCACTTTCTGCCCATGCCATTCTGCTCCCGTTGCCTGAGCGCAATCCTCGATTACAAATAAATTATGGGAACGAGCAAAATTTACTACCTCAGACATATTGACAGATTGCCCAAAAAGGTGTACTGGGATAATCGCTTTAGTTTGGGGAGTAAGCGCTTTTTCCAACAGTGCCACATCGAGGTTAAAAGTATTAATATCGATATCGACAAAAACAGGCACTGCCCCGACTAAATTAATCGCTTCGGCGGTGGCAATAAACGAAAAAGTGGAAGTAATTACTTCATCCCCCGCTTGAATACCGAGGGAGCGCAGTGCCAGATAAAGGGCATCGGTTCCCGAATTACAGGCAACACAATCGCTAACACCATGATAGAGGGCAAATTGTCGTTCTAATTCGCTCACAGCTTCACCGCCAATATAGCGCCCAGAACGGAGGATTTCTAAAACGGCATGGTTAGCTTCTTCGCTGATGACTTGGTATTGACGGGATAAATCGACGGGGGGAATTGTACTCACGCGCTTTCACTCAAATTAGAGACTAATCGGGATTTGTTGGGGGAAAGAAGGAATAATTATTGACGCTCCCCGCTCTAAAGAGACGGGGATTCTTCGTTCATTGAGTCTCCGTTAGCAAGCAGGATTTCTCCAACCAACCAAGAGGGAATCTCTCCCGAAGCGTTTAAAGTTTGCGTGCGCCCCACGCTAATTAATCCCTTTTGCAAGATGTTTAAAGCGGCGTTTCTATCTCGACAATCTGTATATCCACAATGAGGACAAACATGGGTTCGAGTAGATAGCGACTTTTGGACTTTTTGTCCACAATTAGAACAATTTTGAGACGTATTATGGGGTGAGACAGCGATAGTTAACTTGCAGTATTTGTCCCCAAAATACTCTAGCCATTGCCTAAAAACAGACCATCCTGCATCAGTTATCGACTTAGCTAAATGACGATTCTTAACCATGCCTTTGATATTTAAGTTTTCATAGGCGATTAAGTCGTTAGACTTAACTAAACGGAGTGCCACACTCTTGACAAACTCTTCTCGTTGCCTACTTACTCTTAAATGTTTCCGAGCATATCGCTTTCTAGCTTTGTGATAATTACGAGATTGTTTTTTACCCTTACGGTATTTCTTCGACTTTTTCCTGTTTAATCGGTTTAGTTGTTTTTCAGCTTTTCGATAGTAGTTCGGACAATCAATTTGATGGCCTTCGCTATCTACTAAGAAAAACTTTAATCCCACATCAATTCCAGTGGCTTTCTGGGAGGGTGTTAAAGGCTTAACCGTGTCTCTGGGGTCTAATTTAATGCAGAACTGCACATAATAACCATCAGCACGATTAAGGATTCTTACCCGTTTAATCTGGTCTGGTTGATAATAATTAATATCTCTAGAACCAATCAACTTAAGAGTACCAATACCTTTTTTGTCTGTAAAGGTAATATGACGTTTATCTTTTGATAGCTTCCATCCAGATACTTTATACTCAACAGAACGGGAATGTTTTTTAAACTTAGGGTAGCCTTTCTTTCCTTTAACTTTATTTTGGCAATTATCGTAAAACCGAGTAATTGCCCGCAAGGTTCTTTCTACGGCAGTCTGGCAAGCATGGGAGTTTAAATCATCAACAAATTTAAACTCTTTCCTTAATGCTGTGTTGTACCGAAATAACTCTGTTTTGCCAACACCAGGATTATCCATCCAATAACGCAGGACTTTATTCCGAACAAATTGAGTTGTCCGTATTGCCTCATTAATGGCTTCTATCTGATTAGGTTTTGGCTTAACTTTGTATTCTAGTACAAACATTTTGACACTGCTCGACCCAGTATCAATATTTTAACACAAAATTCCTTAAGTTGACAATACATATTTATTTAAAGCCGCCCGACCCTTCCCTAAAAGCGAGGGTCTTCACCCCGACATCTGTGATAAACTTGCTATTTATAGATGAAGTATCCTTTTAATTTGTTTCTTTTATTTTTATGGATGGATTAGTAGAACTAAATCTGGTGGATTTGGGTTGGGCTTTGGGGATGATGGGTATTTGTTTAATCCTCTCCCGTTGGTCAAATTTAGCCCTAGAGGGACAATTATTATTAGCGACCGGTCGATCGATCCTGCAATTATTAGTGGTAGGCTACGTTATCGCCGTTATTTTTTCCCTGGATAATCCTCTAGCTGTGCTGGGGATTTTGGCAGTAATGATGACTATAGCGACTATTGTTGCTAAAAATCGCATTGATAGCCGAGATAAAGGCTTATTACCCCTAGTTTTTGGCTCTCTGTTGATTAGTAGCTGTCTAACTTTAGGTTATGCGATCGCTTTAATTATTCAACCAGAACAATGGTACTCACCCCAATACTTAATTCCCTTGACGGGGATGGTGTTAGGGCAAGCGATGAATAGTGCCTCTTTAGCCGGGGAGAGATTAAGCAGTGCCATTAAAAGTCACCGTTTGGAAATCGAAACCCATCTTTGTTTAGGGGCAACCCCTCAACAAGCGATCGCAGCTTATCAAAAAGAAGCGATTCGAGCTAGTTTAATACCCACCCTCAATCAGATGATGGTGGTGGGTTTAGTCAGTTTACCCGGAATGTTCACCGGACAGGTATTGGCAGGAAGTGAACCTTTAAACGCCGCTTCCTACCAGATACTGATCCTGTTTATGATTGCCCTAGCTAACCTAATCACCGCTCAATTGGTGACAGAGGGAATCTATCGGCGCTTTTTCGGTGAGAATTTATCACTGCTCAGTTAACAGTTATCAGTTATCAGTTATCAGTTATCACTAACCACTCCTGACTCCTAATTAACGCCCACTGTTCACTGATTACTGTTTACTGATCACTGATTTAGCCTTTCCACTTGCTGGCGACGACTTCAGCGAGATCAACCACCCGTTGGGAGTAACCCCATTCGTTATCGTACCAAGCGATAACTTTCACCATATCGCCACCCATCACCATGGTGAGACTAGCATCAATGATCGAGGAGGCATCAACACCGCGATAATCAGAGGAAACGAGGGGTAAATCATTATATTCGAGAATTCCTTTCAAAGAATTTTCCGAAGCTTCTTTGAGGACTTCGTTTACCTGTTCCGCGATCGTACTTTTTTCCACTTGCGCGACTAAATCCACCACAGAAACGTTAGGAGTGGGTACACGCAGAGCGATACCGTTAAGTTTCCCTTTCATGTCGGGGATAACTAAGGCTACAGCTTTAGCGGCACCGGTGGAGGTGGGAACGATGTTAACGGCTGCGGCGCGAGCGCGACGCAGATCCCGGTGACTAGCATCCAGAATCCGTTGATCACCAGTGTAACTGTGGGTGGTGGTCATCGTCCCTTTGATGATGCCGAAGTTTTCGTGAATCACTTTGACAACAGGAGCAAGACAGTTGGTGGTACAACTGGCATTACTGATGACGTTGTATTTATCGTGTTCGTATTCGTGAGCGTTGACACCAACGACATAGGTTCCCACTCCCGAACCTTTACCCGGTGCGGTAATGAGGACTTTTTTAGCTCCTGCGACAATATGCTTAGAAGCGCCCTCTTCATCGACGAAAACACCGGTAGCTTCGATCACTAAATCTACACCCCATTCTGCCCAGGGCAGATTGAGGGGATTGCGATCGGAATAACATTTAATGGTTTTACCGTTAACAATTAAAGAATTATCATCGGCATCGATATTAGCGTTAAGTTTGCCTAACATCGAGTCATATTTGAGCAGGTGAGCGTTACTCCGGGGATCGGATGTATCATTGATCCCCACTACCTCCAAGCCACTATTAGTCCGTCCTAACCAACATCTTAGGAAATTACGTCCAATCCGTCCGAAACCATTGATCGCTACTCTAATCACTGCTGCTTGCCCTCTACGTTTTAGTGCAATACATAAAAAAATAATTAATGTTCCCAATCATACCTTAAAGGTTGAACTTTACGATCCCGATCGAAAATAATTTATTAGCTCACCATTCAGGAGAGTAGGAGACTCCGAGACAGGAGACTCCGAGACAGGGGACTCCGAGACAGGGGACAGGAGATTATTTTTATTTATTCTCCTCACCTCCCCACACCCCACACCCCACACCCCACACCCACACCCCACACCCCAAAAAAAGGGAATTGGGAGAAAAAATTTTAATTCTGCGTCAAGGATGTTGCAAGGTGACTGGGCAACACTTGGGAATTCTGCTCAAATGCCCCTATCATGAGGTTGACTTTACTACCGATCGAGTTTAAAACTTATATAATTGTGGGTCTGAGGAGTGAAAAAAGTGAAAAAAGTTAATTTTAACGGCCAACCTTTCCATTTTATCGGTATTGGCGGTATTGGGATGTCAGCCCTCGCTTATATCTTAGCCAAGCGCAATTTACCTGTGTCTGGCTCCGATTTACGTCCTACTCATATCACCCAACGGCTACAGGGAGCGGGAGCGCAGATTTTCCACCGTCAAGAGGCAAATAATTTAGCTTTATTTCATTCTCCCGGCCCTCAAAACAGTAGCCAAACAGTTCCGCAAGTAATCTGCTCCACGGCGATTAATGACCATAACAAGGAATATCGAGCGGCCAGAGACTTAGGATACCCAATTTTTCACCGTAGCGACGTTTTAGCGGCTTTAATCGCTGATTACGACAGTATCGCCGTTGCTGGAACCCACGGAAAAACCACCACTAGCAGCTTAATCGGTTACGTTTTGTTAGAAGCGGGATTAGACCCCACGATCATTGTCGGTGGTGAGGTGGACGCTTGGGAAGGTAACGCTCGTCTTGGTCAAGGTCGTTTTTTAGTGGCAGAGGCCGATGAGTCCGATGGTTCCCTAACCAAACACGCGCCAAAAATCGGCGTAATCACTAATATTGAGCTAGATCACCCAGATCATTACCAGAATTTAAGCGAAGTTATCGATACTTTCCGTGAATTTGCCAATCAGTGCCAGATTTTAGTCGCTTGTTTAGATTGTGACACGATCGCCGAGCATTTCCGTCCGACGATTAGTTATAGTCTCGATCCCGAAAAAGGTGCCGATTACACCGTCAGCGAGATTATCTATGAACAGGGAATGATGAAAGCTTCCGTCTGGGAAAAAGGCAGTTATCTGGGACAAATGGAAGTGAAAATCCCGGGGCAACATAATATTAGTAATGCTTTGGCAGTGGTTGCCATCGGACGTTATCTCGGTTTAGAATTTGCTGTTATTGCCGATGCGATCGCTACTTTTGCCGGAGCAAAACGCCGTTTTGAACACAAGGGAGAGGCAAACGGCATTACTTTTATCGATGATTATGCCCACCATCCTAGCGAATTGTTAGCCACGTTAGCGGCGGCAAAATTGAAGGTAGAAGGCAAACAGTACCAACGTTCGATCGCTATTTTCCAACCCCATCGCTACAGTCGCACCACTACCTTTTTAGAGGAATTCGGCTCCGCTTTCAGTTCCGCCGATGTGGTAGTCTTAACGGATATTTATAGTGCCGGGGAAGTGAATATCGATCACGTCACTGGGCAGCAAGTGGTCGAACAGGTGAGAAAACACCATAAAAACGCCTACTATCACCCCGAATTGAGTTCTTTAGGTCAATTCCTGCTAGAAATTCTCCAACCAGGGGATCTAGCCCTCTTCCTCGGTGCTGGCAATCTCAATCAAGTTATCCCCGAAATGCTCTCTCTTTACCGCGAACAATTAGCAGTTAGAGTATAGAAGTTAGTTATCAGTTATCAGTTATCAGTTATCAGTGATCAGTGATCAGATTTGAGTTTTTAAGTGAGCAGTATTAAATAGGGTTTGCTGAATAAATGTGAAATGTAGGCAAGGTAGGGGTTTTGTGGCTGTATGAGCGAAACAGGTGTAAGATTTTGAGAGAATCGTCGTTCAAAACCTTGCGTCTTCATCGGCCCGCGTCCTGTAGGGGCGAAGCATTCGGGCAATAACCTATCGGTGAAACCGCAGATTTTCTATCCGAATGCTTCGCCCGTACTTTTTCAGCAGACCCTAAATAAGTAACATGATCGTTGGGTTTCATGCTTCAACCCAACCTACGTTACGTTCTGCTCCCCAACCCCCAATTCATAATTTATAATTCATAATTTATAACTTCCAACCCCTAAAACCCTATGATTAAAACCTCTGTTTCTCTAGCTGATTTCACTTCCTACCGGGTGGGGGAAGAGCGCAATGGTATGCCGAACCAGTTAATCTAGAGGAATTAAGAGAAGTGTTCGCTTGGTGGCAATCGCAAGGGTTGCCCTTGACTGTTTTGGGGGCTGGTTCAAATTTACTAATCAGCGATCGAGGTTTACCCGGACTTGTTCTCAATACTCGCCATCTGCGATCGAGTTGTTTTGATGCCGAAACTGCTACGATTACAGCAGCGGCGGGGGAACCTCTGCCAAAAATAGCTTGGAGAGCGGCAAAAAGGGGCTGGAGGGGCCTAGAATGGGCGGTGGGTATCCCCGGTACGGTGGGGGGTGCTGTGGTCATGAATGCGGGGGCGCACACCTCCTGTGTGGCGGATCGATTAGTGCGGGCGCTGGTATTAAATCCCGATGGTCAGTTAGAAACTGTAAGCAAAGAAGATTTAAATTATAGTTATCGCAGTTCTTCTCTGCAAGGGGATCAACGTTTAGTTATCGAAGCTACATTTCAGTTAGAAGCTACCGATAATTGCGAGGAAATAATGGCAATTACTACCCATAATTTACGCCATCGCAAAAGTACCCAACCCTATGATCGTCCCAGTTGTGGTAGCGTTTTCCGCAATCCTAAACCGCAATTTGCCGGGGCTTTAATTGAGGAAATGGGATTAAAAGGTTATCAAATTGGTGGAGCGCAAGTATCAGAATTACACGCTAATTTTATCCTGAATATTGGTTCGGCAAAAGCCTCGGATATTCTGCGTTTAATTCGTCATGTGCAGGAACAAGTGTTCGATCGCTGGTCTCTCTGGTTAGAACCAGAAGTGAAAGTTTTAGGGGAATTTGACGGGATTTAATTATTTTTCTCGATAACGGTTGAACTCAGCCGCGATGGGCTGGAGTGCGACGGCAGATATTTTTATAATCCTCTAGCATGGTGCGTTCCCCAAAATCTATTGGTGGGGCAGTAGGAGCCACATTAGGGAACGCACCCTACAAGATTGCGATCATACTATTTTTAATATATCTCGTGGGTGGTGCGTTACATTTAATTAACGCACCCTACGCGATCGCCGATCGCACTGATAGCCGTTTGACTTTGATATTGCCAATTGTCTGCTCTGCTTGCCATAGATCGTATTGCATTTGCTGATTGAGCCAACTTTCAGGAGATGTATCGAAAGCTTTCCCTAAGCGAATTGCCATTTCGGGGCTAATACCTGCCCTACCATTTAAGATGGCAGATAGGGTTTTTCGACTTACACCCAATGCTTCAGCAGCCTCAGTCACAGTCAGATTCAAAGGTTCGAGACAAAGTTCTTTAAGAACTTCACCAGGATGTGGTGGATTATGCATTTTCATCAGTGGTAGTCCTCAAGATCGACATCACAAGCATCAACACCGTCAAAGGTGAAAGTGATCCGCCAGTTTCCAGATACTCTCACCGTCCAGGTTCCTTTACGTTGCCCTGCCAGTTCATGAAGTACCAATCCGGGTAAGCAATTATTGTAGGTTGGGTTGACGCAAGGAAACCCAACAAAGAGTAACCTTTGGGGTGGTTGGGTTTCGCTTTTTCAAGCGAATTAAGCTATTTTCGCCTCAGTATTGTTTCGCTCAACCCAACCTACGAGGCTATTTTTAATATATCTCGTGGGTAGTGCGTTACGACGGATTGCTAGTCCTAAGTAAGAGCAGAGATTGTCGCCGTCTAACGCACCCTACTGGACTATTAATTACACGGAAACTTTCCGTATATCACGCCCAAAAGCGTGTTATCCAGATTAGCCTACTGCTAGTGGAGCAGTAGGAGCCACATTAGGGAACGCACCCTACAGCGATGGCCATCATACTGACAGTGGGAGCAGTCTAACGGTTGATCTGAGCGGCGGCAGATAGCCTCGGCATCACCCCCAATATCTCCCGTCCGTCCGCTCCAGCGCGTTGTTAGCCCGCTTTCGGCACCACGCGATGAGTCTAGAGGCAGACTAGATCTAGATCGCCAAAACTGATTTAAGCTGCCGATACAGATCTGAAACTGTATCGAGAAAATCAGGCTCATCTCTATCACACAGCCAACCCTTGCTGTACCACTTATGATAAGGAACGTGAACAATCTTCCAACCAGCCCGTTGAAGGATATCAATCCGTGAGAGATGACTTTCGGAGTAGGTGTAGCCACCTTCAGCAAAGTGATGTACACCATCAACTTCTATTGCACAACATTCCTCGTTTAGAGAGTTAAAGATAACAAAATCCAGTCGTTTGCTACAACTCTCAACCTGATTATAAATTTTCAATGATTCAGAGCCATGACTCTGAACAAATTCTTTGAGGTACTCTAGTACCTTAAACTCAAATTCAGATTCAACTTTTGATTCATCAAATCTCCAACTGAGCCTGTTGTCTAAAACTGTTTGTTGTTGAACGGGTTCTACCAAGCTACCTTCATTAACTGGATAACCGAAATTCTGCAAATACTCCTTTAGTAAATGAGCAGTTTTAGGTATTCCGCCATAGATAAGATAGGTATAATTTACAGCGCGACTGGTTGCTACATTAAACCGATTAGGGTTTTCATAGTGACCTTTTGCCCATCTATTGTTAGTTCCATCAAGCCCTAGAGTTATAATTATTATGTTCTTTTCATTTCCCTGAAACTCTTCAGGTGTGCCAACAAACAATTGATAATCTTTCCATTCATCATCAGAAAATTTTTCTTGAAGTCGTTCTCTAATGGCATTTCTTTGCTGAGTTAAGAACGACAAAACCCCAATTGTTGGTTTATTTCTAATCGTAAAGCCATGATGACTCAATGGTTCTTGTAGGTAGCTATTTTGACGGATCAAGCCACTGAGCTTGTTGATGAGTTCTTCAATTTCTTCAGGAACAAATTTTGTAGTCAATTCTCTTTGACCACCAACCTCAACTGCCTCAAAGCAAGACTTATTAACGTTTTTACCTACCTCTGTCATAATTAATAGGCTATCGTCGTAAAAGGTTTTGCTTGTAAATCTAGCTAGTTGAGGCATAGAACGAAAGTGTTCATTGAGAGTCACTTTTGGAATGGTAAAGTAATTATCTTGATTTATAATAAAATCAAGAATTGAAGATTTGCTTACAATTAGATCCTTTCCTTCTGCTTTTTCATAGGAAATAACCTGATTCAATCCTGCAAAGCAATGGTTCCAAATAAGTCTTTCAAACTTTCTATTCAGTGAGAATAAACCTGCTGCATTTAAGCCAAGTTGCTTATCGTCTCCTACCACACAAAAGCTTCTACCTCTATAAAAAGCAGGTATTATTTCTGCAATATTGACTTGAGAAGCCTCATCAACAATGACGAGATCAAAGATTTCATTTTGAAAAGGTAGAAATTGACCAATATCCTTAATTTCACCAGCCCAAAGCGGGAAAACACTGGTAAGTCTGTTGTAGTCAATCCTACTCATGGCTTCCAAGACTCTAGTTTGATTTGTCCACCTTAGAAGCTTCCGAAATGCATCAGTGACATTTTGATTCTGTTGTAAGTTTCTGGTAAATTGATATTCAATTAGCTGCTTAATATATTGTCTCTTTTTATCTAGCAAGACTTGCTCTTGCTGCTGAATCACTTTCCTTATTTGACTTAAACTAGGATTAATTCTACGTCGAATAGATACAGATTCGGTATAAGAACTATTCACTTTAAAGAGCAATTCTAGATATAGAGGAATTTGACCGAGTTCATTTCTTGAAAATCTAGTCTTGTCAGCTTTTAGTCCATCAACACACTGCTTGTAGAAGCGTCTTATATAAATAAAATCTTTACGCTTAAGATTCCCTGATGAGAGTTTTTTTTGAAGTTTATCAATATTTTTTATGAACCAATCTTTACCTGATTCATGAATTTCTTCCTCTCTTAAATCAAGTTGCTTTGTGTAGTTTCGGTCAAAGATATCAGCAAAATGATTTCTTTCTTTTAGATATAGATCGTTCGCCCGATAGAATTCATTTTCTGTATCTAAAGCTCTTTTCAATTGATCTCTGTGCTTTGCAAGCCCTTGATCTAGATCTATAATTTCTTGATGCAAGGAATCAAGTTCTTGTTTCTGCTTAGAAATATGACTAAGTAAATTATGTGCATTAACTCCCGAAGATTTTGCTTCAATATAAGCTTGAAGCTGCTTACGTTCTTGGCTTTCAGAGCCTACGTAAATGACGGTGTTTTTACCCAAAAAATCTTCTAATTTTCTACGAACGACATCAATAGCAGCCTTTTTTTGAGAAACAAATAATACTTTTTTGTTTAGCAGTAAGGCTGAAATCATTATTGCTACGATAGTGTAAGACTTCCCCGTACCAGGAGGTCCCTGGATATAGGAAATTTCACGCCGCCAAGCATTGTATAGAGCATCCTTTTGGCGATCAGAAAGAGGTAGTGGCAAATAGGCAACTGCCTTATCAATTGATAAACATTCGGTTAAATCGCTATTAAATTCAACAGATTCATTCTGCAAAATTCCTTTAAATAGCTTTTTCAGAACTTGATTTTGAAATGGCATTTAGCTAACCTCTGAAATCAGTTTTCGTAGTGCTGTATAAGTTGATAGTTGCCCAGGTGAGCTAGCAACATAAAAAAATCGATGATTGTAGAAGGTCAACTCTACAGTACCTAGCTTCTCTAGCTTCTGAAGAGTGAAGTCTTCCGTTGAAGGGTGTATTTGATTGAACTCAGGGATTTTTTCATGGATTCGTCGAAAAGTTTGGTCTGCTAATGAATTAGTCGTCAATTTTACACTCTCATGCCTGAGAATATCCTCTAAACTATTTTCTATATCTTCTAGAACTTCAAGCTTGTTGGCATCAACACCTGCACTCTGAAATCCCATTCCCTCATCTTCTTCTTCATCAAGATCTTGCTCTAAAACCAGAGTAATTAAGTCATAATTTAGACTCACCGAATCCAATTCAATGCTATAAGTCAATGACCTGCCGTTTTCATCTAGATCAGTTTTGACGAGGAAATAAATTAATGGTGCGGCAACATACTTCTTGACTTGCTTCTTCTTGAATGAACCAGCGATCAAGCCATTTCCCAGGAAAAGTTGGCGATCACTTTCCTTTTCAAGATAATTTCTGACATCACGCAAATACTGAGAATCTACATCTGCATCTTCAAAGGGTCGATAGTAGTGAGGGCTTTTCTTAGTTTTTCCATAAAGAGTGTTTTCCATCCCAGTACGCAGGCTAATTTTGCGACTCATTTCTTGAAGATAAGATAAGTACGCATGAACTACCTCGGATGATTCTTCTGAGTGTTTGGAATCCATATTTTTAAAATCTAACTGATTCTTCCAAGCTGTTTTTCAGCGCTTCAAGCTTATCTGCAACCGTTTGAAGTTTCCCTACTTGCAGATCCCCACCTCCACGTAGGAGTTCATATAAACTAGAAATATTTTTCTTTAGTATCTCAAGCGTATCAATAATTGCCTGGAGTCTCCCAATTTGTAGGTCTCCACTCCCACGTAAAAGTTCATATACTTTGTCGATAGATTTGCTTTGAGCATCAATTAGTTCAACTAACTTTTGCTCTATAGCTTGATTTCTTTGTATTAGACGTTCAAGCTGTTTGTAGATATCTGAATCAGATTCAGTCCGTTTCTTAGCGTTAGTGTTTAGACTTTTCTGTATTTGCAAAAGAATAAATGCAAGAATTGCAGTTGAGATTGCTGATACGGCTGAGAAAATTACCAAGGCTAGTTCCATCTTTGAGACTCTTTGGGTAAAACGATCCTTAGCACAGGATAACAAAAACTGTTGTGAGAGGCACTTGCCGATGACTTTACCGTAGCTTGATGCTTAACGCCGACAGGTAGCCCCTAAACTACTGCCTCACAGATAACCTTGCGGGCTAACTATTGATTATACGGAAATTTTCTGTATAACACTCCTGAAAGTAATGATATGGGTCAACTTTCGGCATATCACCCCATTTAGGCGCGATCTCCAGAACTTTTCCGTATATCACGCCCAAAAGCGTGTTAGCCAGATTAGCCTACTGCTAGTGGAGCAGTAGGAGCCACATTGGGGAACGCACCCTACGGCGATGGCCATCACAATAATTATATACTAGACGGATTTTTTCCATACAACACCCCAAATACAGATTTTCTGGCTCTTCGTTACTTGTTATGGTTCGATAGGGTGGCATAAATCGACTAAATCCTTATCTGGCAAGAGATTTAATTGATTAGTTCGCTCTAGATCAAAAACAATTGACAAAAATCGCCAAACGTCTTTCTCTATAAGGGTTCCATCCCTTATAACCCCCGTACATTGCATAACACAAACCAAAGAACCCATTTCGTCGCCGTGCCTAGAATTTTATTGTCTAGTACAGCATCGCTACCATAGCATGATCGATTTAACTTGACTAGGAATGGATAAAGGCAAATAATCAATTAATCGATCGAGATCAAGACTCAATGTCTGATAACTTGTTATTGGTGGGGTAGGGAATCACCTAAGTCACCCTGTTGAATTATTGATTGTCACTAAAAATGTTTAAGCGATCGCTTTTCTTGCCCCTGTTAATTTTATCCCTTAGTTGTACGCTGCTTTTTAGTGCTTGTCGTCAACAAACAGCTAATAATCCCCCAGCAACGACCAATAATAATTCAGAAACTTTAAAACTTTTGTATTGGCAAGCACCGACGATTTTAAATCCCCATCTCTCCACGGGATTTAAAGACTCAGAAGCGAGTCGCATTACCTTAGAACCTTTGGCTAGTTTTAATGAAAAAGGGGAATTAGTTCCTTTTTTAGCGGCAGAAATTCCTACTATTGAAAATGGGGGAGTTGCCCGGGATGGTAAATCGGTGACATGGAAGCTAAAAAAAGATATTAAATGGTCAGATGGTACTCCTTTTACTGCCAAAGATGTCATCGCTACCTATAATTTTATCACCAATCCGAAAACCGGTTCTACTAGCGCTGGCAATTATGAAATAGTTAAAAGTGTGGAAGCGATCGATCCCCATACGGTTAAAATAACTTTTAAGCAAGTTAATCCCGCTTGGTCATTAGTTTTTGTGGGGACAGAAGGGATGATTTTACCCGCTCATCTCTATGAAAAGTATAGCAATGAAACGGCACGCCAGGCCCCTGCTAATTTATTACCGGTGGGAACTGGTCCCTATAAAGTGGTAGAATTTAAACCGGGAGATACGGCAGTTTATGAACCAAATTCTTTCTTTCGAGAAGCGGATAAATTAGGTTTTCAAAGAATAGAATTAAAAGGAGGAGGTGATGCAACTTCTGCGGCAAGAGCGGTTTTACAGACACAGGAGGCGGATTATGCCTATAATTTGCAAGTAGAGGCCAAGGTTTTAAGTGATTTAGAAAAAGCGGGTCGGGGTCAGTTAATATCTAGTTTCGGTTCTTTGATTGAACGAGTTTTATTTAATCTGAGCGATCCTAATCAAGCTACTCCTGAAGGTGAGAGGTCTAGTATTAAGTTTCCCCATCCTTTTTTGAGTGATGTAAAAGTAAGAGAAGCTTTATCTTTGGCCGTTGATAGAGATACTATTGCCACGCAACTTTATGGTATTACTGGGAAAACAACTCCTAATTTTATCGTGATGCCATCGGAATATAATTCTCCCAATACTCGCTATGAATTTAATCTAGAAAAGGCTAAGAAATTACTAGATGATGCGGGATGGAAAGATAGTAATGGTGATGGCACTAGGGATAAAAATGGGGTAGAAATGAAATTAGTTTTTCAAACTACCGTCAATCCTCTTCGTCAGAAAACCCAAGAAATTATCAAACAAAGTTTACAAGCGATCGGGATAGGAGTAGAATTAAAAACTGTTGATGCCAGTATTTTCTTTTCTAGCGATCCTGCTAACGATGACACGGTAGAAAAGTTTTATGCTGACCTACAAATGTACACTACTGGTAATAATAGTCCCGATCCGAAAGCCTATTTTAAAACCTTTACCTGTAGCGAAATTCCCCAAAAAGCTGATGGTTGGGCCGGTGATAATTATGCTCGTTATTGTAATCCTGAATACGATAAATTATGGCAAGCTTTTAGTCAAGAATTAAACCCAGAAAAACGGCGAGAAATAGCGATTAAAATGAATGATATGTTAATCAATAATTTTGTGATTATTCCCCTAGTTCATCGTGCCGATGTGGTGGCAATTAGCAATAGTTTGTCGGGGTTTGAATTAACTCCCTGGGATAGAAATACTTGGAACATCAAAGACTGGAAGCGTAGTAAATAAATGCTTAAATATTTTCTGAAAAGATTATTATTTTCGATTCCCACTCTTTTAGCTATTAGTATGGTGGTTTTTGGCATTTTAGCCCTAGCGCCGGGGGATCCGATGGGAGAATTTGCCGCTAATCCCGCTATCACCGAAGCGGTGCGAGAAAATATTCGCAAAAGTCTCGGATTAGATCAACCCCTTCCCGTGCGTTATGTCAAGTGGTTGTTAGCATTTCTTCAAGGAGATATGGGCTATTCTTTCACCAGTCGCAGCCCAGTTTTTACCCTCATTTGGCAGCGTTTACCCACAACCCTCTGGATTGTCGGTATTGCCTATATTTTTGGGGTTTTAATTGCTTTTCCTTTGGGCGTAATTTCGGCAGTCAAGCGCTATTCTTGGTTAGACAAAATCATCTCTACTTTTTCCCTACTTGGCTTTTCTTTACCCACTTTTGTAACGGGATTATTATTAATTATTATCTTTAGTGTGCAGTTAAACTGGCTACCATCTTTTTATAACAGTACCCTAAAAATCAGTGATTTTAATAGTTTGATCGAGCAGGTGAAACAGTCAATTATGCCTGTAACTGTATTAAGCTTATATCAAGGAGCGATGTTGATGCGTTTCGTGCGTTCTTCCGTAACCGAAGAAATTCACCAAGAGTACGTTAAAACTGCCTTAGCCAAGGGACTAACTAATTTTTCTGTTCTAACTAAGCATATAGTTCGTAACGCTTTAATCCCCGTTGTCACCCTGATTGCTCTCGATATTCCCTCCATTTTTACTGGAGCTTTAGTTACAGAACAAGTGTTTCGTGTACCGGGTATCGGTGCTTTATTAATTGATTCTATTTCCCGCAGTGATACCCCCGTAGTGATGGCGATTACCTTTATCTATGGGATTTTAATTGTTATCTTTAACTTAATTGCCGATTTAACCTATAGTTGGCTCGATCCGCGAGTCAGATATTAACTATGAACATCACAAAATCCTTACACACGGCGATTTTAGTCACCGAGCTAGAAAAAGCCATTAACTTTTACGAAAATGTTCTAGGATTGACTAGAATCGATCGCCCTTTTCAATACGATGGGGTTTGGTATCAAGTGGGAGATTATCAAATTCATTTAATTGTCGATAGCAATTACCAAAATTACCGTCCCAATCCCGAAAAATGGGGACGCAATCCTCATCTTGCCTTCGCTATTGATGACGTGACAGCCATGGGTAACTATCTAGAAAGTCAAGGTTATACAATTCAAATGAGCGCCTCGGGTAGAAAGGCATTATTTGTCAGTGATCCCGATGGTAATATCCTAGAAATGAGCCAAATTTAGCCTGAAAAATTCCCCAATATGTTAGACCAATTACAGACTCAACTCTATCACCTTGAACAATACGCCGATCGCTTAGTAACTTCCCAACTAACTCACCTTAGTTTTGTCAGTATTGCTGTGATTTTTCTAGCCGGTTTACTCACCAGTCTTACCCCCTGTATGCTGTCGATGTTGCCGATTACCGTCGCTTATATCGGGGGTTACGAAAATAAAGGTCGTTTAGCGGCTTTTTGGCAGTCCACATGGTTTTCCCTAGGATTAGCCACCACCTTAGCGGGATTGGGACTAATTGCCGCTACTTTAGGAAAAGTCTATGGACAGGTGGGGATCGGTTTACCAATTATCGTCAGTGCGATCGCTATTTTGATGGGGTTAAACCTCTTGGAATTATTACCCCTGCGCTTCCCCTCCCTTGGCGCTACCGATTGGATTACCGGGGATTTTCCTCCGATTTTGCGGTCCTATCTTCTCGGTTTAACATTTGGTTTAATCGCCTCTCCATGTAGTACACCTGTTCTAGCAACTTTATTGGCATGGGTGGCAAATACGGGAGATTTAAGCTTAGGAGGGGGATTATTGTTATCCTACACTGCCGGCTATGTTTTACCCCTAATTATCGTCGGTTCTTTTACTGCCTCGCTGAAAAGCTTTCTTTCCCTGCGTCAATGGTCCGGATGGATTAATCCCGTCAGTGGGGTTTTATTAATCGGTTTTGGAGTTTTTTCTGTATTATCCCGTCTGCTGTGATGGTGGAGAGTTATGATAGATAATTGGCTAGAATTGCAAAACTTTTAACTATGACTATATCGGAAACTTCCTCAAATTTAAAGAATACACCGCCTCAATGGGGACGGAAATTTATCCAGACTATTGCCGATCTACGATTGGCAATTATCCTTTTACTTTTAATCGCTATTTTTAGCATTTCTGGGACGGTAATCGAACAGGGACAATCTCTATCTTTTTACCAAGCTAATTATCCTGAGAAACCCGCTTTATTTGGCTTTCTGACTTGGAAATTTTTATTACTATTGGGATTAAATCATGTTTATAGCACTTGGTGGTATCTATCATTATTAATTCTCTTCGGTTCCAGTTTAACTGCTTGCACCTTTCGACGACAATTACCCGCTTTAAAGGCGGCCAGAAACTGGCAATTTTATCAACAATCTCGCCAATTTCAAAAACTAGCTTTAAGTGCTGAATTAGAAACTGGTTCCCTAGAATCTCTCACCCCCCTATTAGAAAAAAAAGGCTACAAAGTTTTTCTAGAAAATAACAGTCTTTATGCTCGTAAAGGTCTGATTGGTAAAATCGGTCCGATTATCGTTCATGCAGCCATGTTAATTATTTTAGCAGGAGCGATCTGGGGAGCGTTAACGGGGTTTTTCGCTCAAGAAATGGTAGCTAGTGGCGATAGTTTTCAGGTTAAAAATATTATTGAAGCTGGACCCTTATCTAAAAATTCTCTCCCCAAGGATTGGGGGATTAAAGTTAATCGTTTTTGGATTGATTATAGTCCTAAAGGTGACGTAGAACAATTCTATTCTGATTTGTCGGTGCTCGATAATCAAGGACAGGAGATCGATCGCAAAACTATTCAAGTTAACCAACCTTTGCACCATAAAGGGGTGACTTTTTATCAAACCAGTTGGGGAATTGCTGGGGTAAAAGTACAGGTGAATAATAGTCCGATCCTACAGCTACCGATGGCTAGTTTAGACACCAAAGGTAATGGACAAATCTGGGGAACTTGGATTCCGACTAAAACCGATCTTAGTGAGGGAGTTTCTCTTTTAACCAGAGATCTACAAGGTACGGTAATTGTCTATGATGCTCAGGGAGATTTAACCTCTGCTGTACGAGAAGGAATGACGATTCCCATCAATGGAGTTAATCTAAAAATAGTCGAATTAGTGGGAAGTACCGGGTTACAAATTAAGGCAGATCCGGGAGTGCCTATTGTCTATTTAGGTTTTGCTTTATTGATGATGGGAGTGGTAATGAGTTACTTTTCCCATTCCCAAATTTGGGCTTTACAATCTGGTGATCGCTTTTATATTGGTGGTAAAACTAATCGCGCTCAAGTCAGTTTTGAACGGGAAATAATTGATACCATCGAAATGTTAAAGTTAAAGTAGAATCGACGTTAATCTGGTGTCGTTTGCCGATCAGTAGGTAGGTGTTAAAAATTTTCTGATCCCCCCACCTATCGGCACCCCCCTTATCAAGGGGGGCAGGGGGGATCAGAGGCAAAATCTATCTTATATTTAATTAGAATCACTTACTTAAAAAGTTCTGTTTATCTATCTTTTTCCTTTTGCCTACCCTAACCAAGAACTTAATTTTGTTCAATCACTTATATGCCAGAATTGCCAGAAGTAGAAACGGTGCGTCGCGGGTTAAATCAAGTTACCCAGGGCAAAAAAATTATCGGTGGGGAAGTATTATTACAGCGTACCCTAGCCTACCCTAATTGCGAGGCAACTTTTCTGCAAGGAATTACTCAGACTACGATTACCAATTGGCAGCGCCGAGGCAAATATCTCCTCGCCAATTTAGATAATGGTAGCAGTATCGGGGTTCATCTGCGTATGACCGGACAATTGCTCTGGGTAAAAGATACCACTCCCCTGCCGATTCATACGCGCTTACGCTTCTTTTTTGCCAATCAGCAAGAATTGCGCTTTGTTGATACCCGCACTTTCGGGAAAATTTGGTGGATTGCCGCCGATAAAACCCCAGAAAGCGTGATTACTGGTCTCAAAAAACTGGGACTGGAACCCTTTGATCGCAATTTTACCCCCGATTATCTCTATAGTCACTGTCAAAAAAGTCGTCGTCCGATTAAAACTTTTCTCCTCGATCAAAATGTGGTGGCAGGAATTGGCAATATCTACGCGGATGAAGTTCTTTTTAAAAGTGGTATCCATCCCCAAACTGCCGCCAATCTCTTAAAAATTGAGCAAATAGACTTATTGACAAAAAACATTATTTCTGTATTGGAAGCAGCGATCGCTGAAGGCGGCACCAGTTTTAGCGATTTTCTCCACGTTACGGGAGTTAATGGCAATTATGGCTCGATGGCCTGGGTTTATGGTCGTACTGGCGAAAATTGTCGCCTTTGCGGTGCAACTATTGCCAGAATTAAATTAAGTGGACGCTCCTCTCATTTTTGTCCCCAATGTCAAGTCTCAAGGGGATAGGGCAGAAAGGAAAAAAAAGCTGCTCACTGATTAGGGGCTGTGGCTTCAATTTTGTTATTTTCGTCGGCTAGGGTCTGAATCTCCTGTCTATAGGCAAAAGGAGCGCGACTGAGAGCATCTTGAAAGAGGGGTTGAGCCTCTTGATTTTTGCCCTGTTCTTTCAGTACGATCGCCGCTGCCAAAATCGGTCGGAAATCGTTAACATCCATCTGTTGAGCTTGTTTATAGGCGTTTAAAGCTTCCGGATAATTTTGCTGCTCGAAATAGATTTTGCCTAAAAGTAACTGAACGGAAACGATATCGATTAAACTAGCAGGATTATTGGGATCGGCAGCAGCTTTTAAAGCGCGATCGAGCGTATCTTTGACCAGACTAATCGCCTCGATCGGGCGGTTTTGGCTAAGAAATAAATTAGTTAATCCAGTTAAGGCCCGCAGCTCTTGGGGATGGGAGGCTAAAAGAGCGCGATAACTGCCTGTGGCTCCTGCATAGTCCTCTATTTGCTGTTTCGCTTCCGCCAAAAGTAGCAGATAATCGGATTGTTGGGGGTTAAGTTGCGCTAATTTTTCTAAAGGTTCGATCGCTTGCCTTAAATCCCCCTGCTGTAGGCGAGTATCTAATAATCCCCGCAAAGCCGCCTGATTATCGGGTTCACGCTCTAAAACCATCTGATAACCTAGTGCTTGACTGGCCAATTTCTCTTGTTCCACTGCGGACAGATGACTCTGTACCGAGGAGTGCTGACTCTGGAGAATAGAAGTCAATAGCGGCATGATCGAGAAAGACAGCAAAGCAAATAACATCAGGACGAGACCGATGGACAGCCAACGACGGTGAGAGAGAGAGGCTTTCATAGACTGGGGTGCGAGGGGACAGAGAGGAAAATGTTATGGAAATCTGGAGATTTGATCAGGGGATCGATCGAATTGGCCGCTCTTTATTAAGTACAATGGGCAAACGGTCAAGACTCAAAAGGGTTTTGACTGGGTTGACAGTCAAAAGATCATGGTTCTTAATATATTAGATGCCAGTAGAGTCGCCCTAGAGGGTTATTGTAACCCCCCAGATCGCGCTTTTGACTTGCTTGATTACTAATTTACTATGTGTCTCCGCCGCTAGGAGTGTGATATGAATCGTCCTGGGAATCGGTTTACCGAATCACCGAAAACCCCCCGACCCCTGAAGTGGAAATTCAGGAAGTCCCCCTTGAATCCCCCCATACCGAGGCTGATTTAGCCGTAGAGTCAGCCACCCCGAAGAAGTCAAACGTCAACAACCGATCCCCCTCCCAGTCATCTGCGGCAGTATCGGGCGATCGGTCTCGTCTATGGCCATTATCAGCGATCGGAGGAACAATTAACTAAAGGCAATATTTTAACTGCCGATGGTACTCTGATCGATGCTGTGATTCTCGGTCGGGTGATCAGTTTGGTCAAAAATCATCTCGATCTGGAAAAACCCCATCTTTGGGTGGTTTATCCGCGCACCCGTCAGGAAAATGATGCCCTTCATGTTCAGATTGTCGGTGTTTGGGAACCAGAAACCCTGAAAAAGGAAGATGATCCAGAGATAGAGCCTCTCCTCGCTTCTACCCCGGGTTATTTCTCGATTCGAGGCGAAGTCATCTTTACCGAACGGGAAAATCAAGCGGTAGTGGTCAAAATCCGACAAATGCCCAAAACTGAAGCGGACAAACCCAAGTTCTTTAAACTAAAATTGCGCGGTACTTTATCTGGTAAACCGATCAGTCGTTTTTGGGATTTTCAGGTACAACTTAAAGGAGATGCCTTAACTATTTTGGAAGGTTTAGACCTCGGTTTTGCCAGCAAGAAAAAACCGATGGGTAAGGGAGGTTTTAAAAAGCCTTTTGATAAAAATCGTCATCCCTCGGGGGAAGGAGAAAAACGACCTTTTACCCCCGGACAATCCCCTATCCCTCGGCCTTCCCGACCAAAACCCGTATCGGAAAACTAATTTTTTTCTAAGGATGGGTGAGAAACCCATCCCTAGTCTAGGATTTGGTTTTGGGAGCTATTTGATACTTAGTATTGGGAATATAAGCGCGAATGTTATAACTATAATCCGTTCCCAAAATCTCGGCGATAAAAACCGCTAACTGAGTGCCTAAAATCGCTTCATCGGCAGAATTAAAAGATTTATAATCTTCTATTAACCATTCTTGACCACCATTAACTAAAGTACATCTAAATGTACCAAGAGATTCGGCGATTTCTGTATGTTCTGTATAGTTTCTCGTTTTTACTTCCCCCGCACTATCTGCTCTCAAACACAATTGATTAAGTTCTGCATAAAATTTGGCAGGAATTTTGTCTAAATCACCCCCTTTAGTCGCCCAATGCACAAAAAGATGAAAAGACCAAGGAAGATTGAGGTAGAGTAGATAAAATAAACCCAGAATAATTGTTAAATATAAGGAGGAAGTCAGGAATTTATCATATTTCCTTTTTCGGGATCGATTTAAACGTTTAGCTAAATCTAACTTTGATCTTTTCATAAATTTTAATGAGTCAAAAGTAATTCGTAAAAAGTAAGATGTATAAAAAAATCCGGCGTTTTGCTCCGATTATCCTGTCTTTGAGTTTATTTATTCTAGCGGTCTGGGCAATTAGTCAAGAATTTAAACACTACACTTTTGCCCAACTCTTGGCTAGTGTGGATCATATTACCACAAGTCGTCAGCTAGAAGCTATTTTTTGCATGGCTTTGGGTTATTTGTCGATGACGGGTTATGATCGCCTAGGTTTTTATTATATCAAGCATCCCTTAGCTTTAGGCACTATTATCCGCACTGCTTTTATCAGTTATGCTCTTGGTAATACCATTGGTTTAACCTTATTTTCTGGGACTGCTATCCGTTATCGTTTCTATACTCCTGCGGGGGTGGGGGTGGTGGATATTGCCAAAGTTATCACTTTTACCCATTTAAGCTTTTGGTTAGGAATGTTAGGCATTGGTGGTATAAGTTTCCTCCTCGATCCCCAACGGATTCCTCAACTTTTAAAATTACCTTTTTTAACTACTAAACCTTTAGGAGTAATTTTTTTATTCTTGGTTACGGGATATTTTTTCTTGACTCTCACCTATAAAAAACCAATAAAAATCGGCAAAGAAAACATCTATTTACCCTCTTGGACTCTTTCCCTGGCTTTGATTTTGTTGACTTTTATTGATTGGATATTAGCCGCTAGAGTTCTCTATCTTCTTCTCCCGGGCAGCTACAATACTTCGTTTTTAGGATTTTTCGGTCTCTATGTATTTGCCATGACGGCAGGGGTATTAAGCAATGTGCCGGGGGGAATAGGGGTTTTTGAGTTTATCATGCTGAGATTACGCCCCGAATATGTATCTAATGCCGAGCTTTTAGGCTCTTTAATCGCCTATCGAGCTATTTATTATTTCCTGCCTTTAATTGTCGCTTTTGTCTGGTTGTTGGGTTACGAGGCGCGCAGAAAATAAGGCCCGCAAATTAGCTTAAACGGACAAAAAAGTCCCCATGCCGTCATAGCTGGGGAGCATCAATCTAGTAGGCTAAAGTTTCTAAAGTTTCCCGTAGATAGGAACAAATGCGAGCATCAGCATCGTCTCTATTTTTACCTGATTCTAGTTGTTCTTGCTGCCAACGCCGAAAACCGGAACTAGCGGCGATGGCTTGTTTTAAATGCTCCCAAGTGTGATGATCTTTGCGAAGTGGGGTGTCAGAAAATGTGGTAGAGTTGCCCATCTTTACCTCTGGTGGTACGGTTGCACCTTTTAACATAACTTAAAAATGGCTGGAAATTCTGATAACTGGGACACAATTAGGCAGAAAAAGGTGTTGCCTAGCTGGAAAGCTGCGGGGATGCCAACACCTTTTTTGAGGAAATATAGCGGATTTTTAGGAGATTTTGCTGGTTTCTGCCGCTTCTTCCACTTCCACTGCCTGATTTAAAGCTGCGGGGGGAATGGGGATAGGAAATACCGACGGCAGGTTAGCGGTGGCATCTTCGGGAGGCTGCCCAGGGTGAAAACGACGGTAGCTTAAAACACCAGCTACGGTGATTGCTCCTGTAGCGGCGGCAACCCCTAAAATAAGTTTGTTAGGATCCAGATGGAAGGTGGTATTGCTGCCAAAAATGCCTTTAGCTTTAGCGAAAGCACAAGCAGAGGCACTGCCAGCATCAAGAGTACCTAAAACAATACCACTGACGAGGGTGGCACTAACGGCGATGGAGGTGAAAAAAGTTTTCTTCATAATTGCCTTGGGATAGGTTGTCAATAGCGATTATCCTTGCATTATAGATATATAAATCACAATTGTCTATTTTATTTCCGTTGGTGACATTGAAATAATTTTGTTTAAGGATAATGAATTATCAATATCGTGTCGGGGGTAGTCTTGCCTATAACCATCCTACCTATATCGAGAGAAATGCCGACCGAGAACTGTTAACGGCGTTGAAAAATGGTCAATTTTGCTACGTTTTCAACTGTCGTCAGATGGGTAAATCCAGTTTAAGGGTACGAGTGACCCATATTTTACAGCAATTGGGCATGGATTGCGCGTCCGTAGATATAACCAGTCTTGGCAGTAATGATAATTTATCCCAATGGTATAACGGCGTGATCACCCGTTTGTTTTTAGGATTTAATCTGACGGGAAAAATTAATCTTAAATCCTGGTTGCGCGAGCGAGAGGATTTACCCCCCGTGCAGCGTTTGGGACAATTTATTGAGGAAGTTTTATTAGTTTATTGTAGGGGAGAGAAAATATATATTTTTATCGACGAGATTGATAAAATTCTCAGTTTACAGTTTTCTCTAGATGACTTTTTTTCCCTGATTCGTTATTGTTATAACCAAAGAGCGGAAAATTCCCAGTATGAAAGAATTACTTTCGCTTTATTCGGTGTGGCTACCCCGGCAGATTTAATTCGCGAAAAGACCCAAACATCTTTTAATATCGGCCAAGCGATCGAATTAACGGGATTTAATCTGGCAGAAATTGCTCCTTTAGCCGCAGGATTATCCAGTCAAAGTAATTATCAACCCGACTGCTTAGAAAAAATTATTTTTTGGACGGGAGGACAGCCATTTTTAACCCAGAAAATCTGTCAGCTATTGCTGGAAAGTAATTTAGATATTGAGACGCTGATCAAAGAGAGAATTATTAATAATTGGGAATCTCAAGATGAACCGGTTCATCTGCGAACTATTGCCGATCGCTTGTTAAGAAATCAAGACAAAGCGGGTCGTTTGTTAGGTATCTATCAACAAATTTTAGAAAAGGGGTCGATCCTCTGCGATGATAGTCCAGAACAAGGGGAATTAAGGTTATCTGGGTTAGTGGTAAAAAAGGATAATCAATTAGTAGTTTATAATCCTATTTATCGAGAAATATTTAATCTCAATTGGGTGGAAAAACAATTAGAGCAATTGCGTCCCTACTCAGAAGCGGTCGCCGCGTGGCAACAGTCTAATTATACCGATGAATCACGGCTTTTACGCGGAAAAGCTTTAAATAATGCCCTTGATTGGTCTCAGGGAAAAAGCCTAAGTAATCTTGATTATCAGTTTTTAACTGCTAGTCAAAATCTCGATAAAAGAGAGGCAGAAATTAGCCTAGAAACTCAGAGACAAGCTAATAAAATTCTAGCAATCGCTCACCAAAAAGCTACCAAAAGAATTCAAATTGGCTCGGTAATTTTAATTGCTTCTCTCTTGGGTTCTCTCTTAGCTTTTATTCAGGTAAAACAAGCGTGGCAGCAAGTGGAAACCGCTCAACTAGGCATTCAATTACAGCGCAAGGGTGATAGTTATTGGCAACAATTTCAATTTGAACAATTAGAATCTTTAATTGCGGCCATGCAAGCAGTAAATAGTTTAAAAAATATCGTTACTGATGACCAAACCTTGAGTAAATATCCTGCTACCAGTCCAATTATTACCCTACAACAAATTTTAGATCGCATTCAAGAAAAAAACCAACTGCAAGGACACCGAGGAACTATTTATAGTGTTAGTATTAGTCCCGATGGTCAAAAAATAGCTACTGCTTCTCAAGATGGGACGGTAAAAATTTGGAATCAAAAAAGTGAGAATATTCAAACTTTGACAGGTCATCAGGGAGCAGTTTATAGTGTTAGTTTTAGTCCCGATGGTCAAAAAATTGCCACCGCTTCTGAAGATAAAACCGCCAAAATTTGGAACTTGCAAGGACAAAATTTAGTCACCTATCCTGACCATAAAGAATCAGTTTATAGTGTTAGTTTTAGTCCCGATGGTCAAAAAATTGTGACTACTTCCAGGGATAAAACCGCTAGATTATGGAATTTATCAGGTGAAACTTTACAGGTATTTAAGGGACATAAAAGATCGATAGATGCAGCTAGTTTTAGTCCCGATGGTCAAAAAATTGCCACTGCTTCCCGGGATGGTACGATTAAAATCTGGGATTTATCAGGTAAAATTATCTTGAGTTTAGGTCAAGAAAATATTGAGGCTTTTTATAGTGTTAATTTTAGTCCTGACGGTCAAAAAATTGCCGGGGCAGCGGCCGATAAAACTGCTAAAATCTGGGATTTACAGGGAAATTTAAGAGCGACTTTCCGGGGACATCAAGATTTTGTCAACAGTGTTAATTTTAGTCCTGATGGCCAGTTTATAATTACCGCATCTAGTGACGGTAGTGCTAAAATTTGGGGACTGCAAGGAGAAGAAATAACTACTCTCAGAGGACATCAAGAATCAGTTTTTACTGCTGTATTTAGTCAAGATGGAAAAGAGGTGGTAACTGGATCGAGTGATGAAACGGCTAAAATTTGGCAGCTGAACAATTTAAATCAAGCTAGGGCCGATAATACCAGTGTTAGCATTAATTCCCAGGGCAATATTATCGCTATTGCTAATAAAGATGGTCAGATTACTTTACTCGATTCCCAGGGAAAAAAAATTAGAGAATTTGCCACAAAAATGCGTTCAATCTATAGTATTGCTTTTCATCCCGATAGTAATCAGATGGCGATTACAGGAAGAAATGGAAAAGTCCAAATCTGGAGTCAAAAAGGAACAATGCTTCAAGAATTTACCGCTAGTCAAGTACCGATTTATAGTCTTGCTTTTAATGGAGAGGGAACAGCAATAATCACGGGAACAAGCGATGGAAAAGTTCAATACTGGCACTTAAATAATCATCGTCCTCAATTGATTAAGTCTTGGACAGTTGATGATAGTATTATCTATGATTTGGTGTTTTCTCCTGATCATCAAAAAATTGCTACTGCTACTCGGGGAAAGATTAAAATTTGGGATTTACAGGGCAATCTTTTAAAGGAGATTAAAACCGATTCTTTTCCCGTTTATGGAGTTAGTTTTAGTCCTGATGGTGAAAAAATCGCCGCTATTTCAAGGGATGGTACAGCTAGACGCTGGGACATTGACGGAAATTTGCGCTCCGAGTTTAAAATAGAAGAGGATATCGTCTATGGGATCACTTTTAGTCCTGATGGTCAAGAAATTGTGATTATTTCTAGGGATGGTCAAAAGCATCGATGGCCCTTAGAAACAGAATATAATTATTTACAAAAATTGCTCGATCGAGGTTGTCTTTGGTTAGAAGATTATCTCAGGACTCGTCCCGAAAAACGAGAAGCACTATCCCTGTGTACTGAGAAAATAAAACCATTCACATTTTAAACTTGGTTTGACTGGGTGGGGGGTGAAGGTTAAATTAATTAGTTAATTTCTTGGGTTCTTCGGTTTGTCTTATGCAACGGACAGGTTTATAAGGGATGAAACCCTTATAGAAACAGACATTACTGCGATTTTTGTCAATTGTTTGCGATCTGGAGCGAACTAATCAATTAAATCTCTTGCCAGATCAGGATTTAGTCGATTTATGTCTCCCTATAGAATCATACCAAGTAACGAAGAACCCAACATTTTTGGTTTTAACGCTAGAATTTTATCTAATGACCTTTTGTCAACGAGAGAGTCTAGGTATTGTAAAGTTTCAATATAAATATAGTCAGATATAGTCAGGCATAGTAATATATAGACATGAGACGATCAGACTATGCAAAAAAAGCAGCAATAAGTTATCGAACGGCTTGGAGGTGGTGGAAACAAGGGAATTTAACAGGCTATCAATTGCCTTCTGGTACAATTATCACAACGGATGACAACCCTTCAAAACCCGACGCTGAGTTAAAAGACAACGGACAATAATGTTAGTAGCCGAGTAAGGGAGGCGTTAGAGTATTTTTGGGGATAGGAGCAGGAGAAATTAGAGAAGTAGAAGAAACTGAAGGCGAGGTAGAAACTATCGCAGTGGTTGGCGGTTCAGTCGGCTGTTTAAACCCTAAATAAATCGATACACCCATTACAACAATTATAGGAATAATAAAATATTGAAAAGCTGAAATAAAAGATTTCATATTAGTTGTAGTAATTGTGTGCAGTTAATTATGGTCATACTAGAGCTAGTCAGAACTAATTAATTGAGCAGCAATCCAGCCTGTCGTACCGGACTGAGGATGATAGACTTTATACCACTGATAACCATTTTTATCATAGCTACTACCCAAAATTTGCACACGATCGCCTGTACGCACAGTTCCTACCACCCCATAAACAGTTCCAGCGCCAGAACGTATATTTTTAGTTCCTGGAGTGCCGCTAACTTTAGCATTAGTTATGGGGTCAATAGAAAGTAAATTACCAGCAATCCATCCATCAGCCCCCGATTGGGGAAAATAAATTTTGTACCAGGGCAAGTTATCACTATTTCTAGCAGATTCGATAACTTGAACACGATCGCCTGGATAGGCAATATGTCTTGGTGCATATTCTAAACCAGGACCACTGCGAATATTTGTCTTCCCTGGGTTTCCTACAATTGTGGCATTAGTGCTTTTGGATTGTATAGGAGTAGGAGCAAATACTCTTACTTGTTTAGCAAGTCTGGCATTTTCTTCCTTTAGTTTTTCTAATTCGTCAAGTCTGGCTTTTTTTTGTTTAAGGTGTGTTTGTACTTGGGACAGTTGGAACAGATTGATACTAACACTTATTGTTAGTAAAAATACAGATAATAAAGCTAATGTTAATCGGTTTTTATTCCACCAAATTCTATATTTTTTTCCTCGCGTTAGCTCATATCCTTCATAAGCGCGTGTAGGATCAACTTTATATGCTCTGTTATATTTTTCTAATGCTTGTTGATAGTTTTTAGTGTCAAGATAATCTTCAGCTAATTTAAATAAAACCGTAAAATAATTGGGATTTATTTGTGAAATTTGTTCATAGATATAAAAAGTAGATAAATTACGATTCTCAGCTATATCTTCGGCCAATTCAAAAAGTCTGCAAGCATCTAAATCAACTTTTTCTAAATCCCAGATAGCCTGTCTTAAAGGATAGCGTTTAACCAACCAATAACGAACTAGCTTAACTTTAATTTTGTAGTGAAATTCTGAATTTTCTACTCTCTCTAAAAATTCCCATTGAACTAAATTTTCTGGAGCCTTATTTAAAGCTTCCGTTATGATAACTCCATATTCTCTGAGTAGCTTTAAAGGTTCTTCTGTCACTGAGTTAGTTGTCTTCTCAGCCATTTTCTCCGCTTGCGCTACTGCTGAAAAAACAACTCTTTCAGGAATGGGTAAGCCATCTCGAAACCAAGCTAGTCCTCCTTCAGCGGTTTCAATTGCATCATCGACAATTTTAGTAACATCATCACAGGTAATTTCTGACTTACCCTCTTCTTCAGCTTCTAAAAAAAGAGCATTACATATTACTTGAGTAAAATAAGGATGGCCTGAAGTCAGTTCTAAAATTACATCGATAGCCTGAGAATCATACTTTAAATACCGTGCAGCAGGTTCAGTAATTAATGCTTTAGCATCTGATTTTTCTAATAAGCCAATTTCTTGATTGACAGCTTGTCTAAATAAGCTTTTTAAGTTGGTTAAATCTTCTACTCTTCTCCCTATTACTGGAATGATAAATAAATTATTGTATTGACCGATAAGAGTTTCCAGATAAGGGAAAAAAGATTCAACTGGGGAATCAGGTGTTTGATCATTTAAAACATCAAATTCGTCTAATAACCAAACCATTTTTCGTTTCTGCTCTTTTAAGACCTCAATTACTTGAGGTAAAAACTCATCAGAGAAAACCGTTTTATAATTCAACGACAAAGATTCTGATTGAGGAATATTCAACTTATCAGCAATAGTTGAAGCAAGATTTTGTAAGATACTGTCAAGTGGTAGTCGCGTTTTATCATGCAAATCAAAATAGATAAACACGAACTCACCTAGTCCCACAAAATTAGGAATTTGCATGAGTACAGAAGATTTACCAATACGTCTTTGACCATGCAGCAAAACAACTTGTGTATTTTGTTTGAGATTATCTTCAATAAATCTAAAAAGTTTCCCTCGGCCAAAAAATGACTCTCGGTCATAAATGGGACGACCGACAATATAGGGATTTATGTGCCTTGTTTGTGTTGTCATCATGATAATAACCCCCCTACTTGCTCAATGATAGATGCTATCTTATCTTTATTTTGCCATAGCCAACGAATAGCAGTATTAACTCTTGTCGTCTGTTGGCGGCTCATTAAATTAAGGAATCCTCTTTGTCGTTTTTTCAACTCCTCTTCCTGGCTATTCTCGATTTGCTTAATCACCCACCACTCCATTATAGATGAGCAGAAAGAATAAGTAGTATTTTCTTCTCCCTCTACCTTCTTTAAGATACCTCGCTCAACCAAATTATTTAATTCTATTTGTTTTTGACTGAAAATCGCTTCAATTCCGCCGAGAGTGTATCGATTCCTCCCTAATTTGCCTTCTAATTGGGATAAAGCCAGCAACATTAACAAATTTTGCTCTGTTTCAGTGGACAGTTGCCAAATAGCTTGAAATAAGTGTAAAGTGTTTGTTTGAAATTCTTGAATAAATTTTTTCTCATTAAGGTTATTTCCCGAAACCAATTCTTCATATAATAAGAAACAAGCATTTTGCAGTAAAGCTGGATTACCATCAGCAATTTTACGGATAGCTTGTTTCCAACCCAATAGACTCTCACTTCTATCGAGTAAAAGGTTTACTTCCTGATTAGTAAAAGGCTTAAGATTTTCAAATAAATAACCATTATACCAAGGTGATTTATCAGGTGTAAGTTCTGGACCAATTTGACTCAACCGACGAGATGAAGTCACAACTATCGAGATATTTTGCTCCTCGGATTGAGCCAGGGTACGACACTGACTGACGAAGGTATCTATATCAGCTTTCGTATATTGGGAATTGGGACGTAAGGTTACATCGTAATTATCGATAAGTAAAACTAAAAATTTACCCTGTTCTTTAAGTAAACGCAAGATAATAAGCAAATCATTAACCGTGGCTTCTGGTTTTTCTGAAAGAGTATCAATAGGCTCTTCGGGAATTGTTATGCAAATAATTAACTTAAAATAAAATTCGATGAGAGCGCCTACGCTCAAAAGTAGCTGAAATCCATACAGGGAAGGACTTAAGGCACAAACAGGTTAATACCAAAAGATAGACAATTGAGTTAAGATTTGATATAATAGCCAAAAACGAGATTATTTTACTTATGATACTTGACAAATTTTTGAACCTAAAAGGAACCTGTATTCAAGGCTATCTACACCTAGAAAATATCGGTATAGTTTGCCGAATCGAATCGAAAAATCAAAAAGCAACCTGTCCTCGTTGTGGGTTAGAGAGCGATAAACTCCACCAAAATCATCGACATTTAGTCAAAGATTTACCAATCTCAGGACAACCAGTGTACCTACAGGTTAATCGTCGTCAATTTAAGTGCGATAATTGTCAGAAACCCTTTAGCGAAGAGTTAGATTTTGTCGCCAAGAAACGAACCTATACGAAAAGACTAGCCGAGAATATACTCGAACAATTAAAAGAAGGAGATATTTTAAATGTTAGTCGAAGAAATGACGTAACGGAAGAAGAGATTCAAAGAATGATAGAGGACATAGCTGAAGAAATTACAGAGACAGACCTATCGAAATTAAAAAGACTAGGAATTGACGAAATCGCTCTAGTCAAAGGACAAAAAAATTACTGTGCGGTTTTAGTAAATTTAGATACGGGAAAACTAATAGCTATTCTAGAGAAGCGAACACAAGAAGAATTGAGGGAAACGCTTACAGGGTGGGGAAAAGAGGTGTTAGAGCAAATTGAAGAAGTCAGCATAGACCTTTGGTTGCCCTATAAAAATTTGGTGAAAGAATTGATGCCATCGGCCGAGGTAGTCGCCGATAGATTCCATGTAATGAAACAAATTAATCAAGAGTTAGACGAACAAAGAAAAGCAGAAAAAAGAGCCGTAGAAGCGCAGAAAAATAAAAAACAGAAAGCGGAAAAAGAAGCGAAGCTAGAAGTTTTAAAGCGAAGTAAATATAGCTTGTTAAAAAATGAAAAAGATTTAACGGAAACTCAAAAAATCAAACTAGAAGCTATCAAAGAAAATTGACCAAATTTGAAAAAGATGCACGAGTTAAAGGAAGAATTTAGAAAGATTTATGAAACCTCAGAGAATCCGACAGAAGGACTGCTATCCATCTCGGAATGGTTGGCAAAATCCTCCAGTGTTTTTACCAAGAGTTGTCAAACAATCCGAAACTGGTTTGGAGAAATAATTAGTTATTTCGAGCGAAGGACAACGAATGGGGTGGTCGAGGGAATCAACAATAAACTTAAACTAATAAAACGGAGAGGCTATGGCTTTAGAAACTTTCGGAATTTTTGGGTTAGAAGTATGTTATCTTGGCATCTTGTATGTTGATTTAGCATAAAGGGTAACGAAGAGCCTATCAATACTGGTTTTTAAGAAAGAAAAATTATTCTTAATTGTTACTAAAATATTGCGCCAAAAATCAGAAATCTTAAAAGGTTCCAGGCTTTGACAGTCAATGAATACAACAACTGCTTGGTTATAATCTTGCCCGCATTGTTCCCAGATAATAGGATATGTTAGCAGTTTTAAAAAAGATGATTTGCCCATACCCGGACCCCCCCAAACCGCTAGAGAACTACGGCTTCTAATCTGATGCAATGCTCTCCTGATTAATGTCTTTCTTCCAATGAAATTTTCAGGAGTAACTCGTTGACCAATAGTGAAAGGATTTGAAGGCATGATCATTTTTTTAGACCCGATTGGAAAAATCAAGGAAGAATGCTTACCCAGTTTGATATTGAGGCTTTAATCTCCCAACCACCAAATCTATTATAGAACCCATTTGGTATCTTTTATAATGTAGATGCTAGGCTGAAAAGGTGAAGCGAAAACCTTGTCCATTATAGGTTTCAGGGAAGAGAGTCTGTAGCCTGTTTAACGGCAATACTTTGGTCTGAACCCCGTCAGTGAATGCGCCACCGTCTAGTCGTCCCCGAAAATCAATAGAGGAGTAAGCTAAAATCTACTCAAGTAGTATGACGAATGAAGAGTAGTCTATCGCAGAACCGCTATTGCCAAAGAAGAAATTGACTGGCCCCCCCGAAAGGGACAAAACGACAGATTTTAGATGGGATTTTCTATCAACTCAAAAATGGCTGTAATTGGCGGGAATTCCCGAAAGATTTCTCTCCCTACTCCACCATGTTCTGGCATTATAAACAGTGGAAAAGTCAGGGAATCATGGTTCTTCGGTTTGTGTTATGCAATGGACGGGGGTTATAATAAATGTAACCCTTATATAGAAAGACAGCAATTTTTGTCAATTGTTTTCGATCTAGAACGAACTAATCAATTAAGTCTCTTGCCAGATCAGGATTTAGTTGATTTATGCCCCCCTATCAAACCATACCAAGTAACGAAGAACCATTTCTTGGGTAATTATTAAGTACCTAAGCAAAATTAATTACACATATCTAACCACCTCTTGCCTCTTGCCCCTTGCCTCTTGCCTATCTTCACTAGGAAATTAATTTTGCACGACTACTTACCTAACCCACCCGCTAAATAATCTTAACTTTTAATCCGATGGGGGGGGATTTTCTTCCCTTTTTGATCGAGTTTCTGGGGGAGTATCTTCTCCGATAGTTTTTTCTGGGGGCAAATCTTCCTCTGGGGGGAATTTTCTTCCCTTTGCGATCGAGTTTCTGGGGGAGTATCTTCTCCGATAGTTTCTTCTGGGGGCAAATCTTCCTCGGTAACTTCAATAATCACCGTTTCGCTAACAGCAATAGTTTCGACTTCAACATTTGCGACAGGTTCAGTCGGGGGAATTTCTGGGGCATTTTCGGAGGGTTTGATCTCTTCCGTTGCCAAATCAAAATCATCGAAATCATCGAAATCATCGAAAGTTTCCCCGTCATCAATAATTTCTGCGGCTTTTTCCCCAATTTCTGTCACCGATTCTGTAATAGGTTCCCCGATAGCTGCGGCTTTTTCGGCAACGGGGGCAACCGTTTCTTGAGCTTTTTCCTCAATTTCTGTCACTGATTCTGTAATAGGTTCCCCGATAGCTGCCGCTGTTTCGACAACGGGGTCCACCGTTTCTTTAACCGTTTCTTTAACTTTTGCCGCTACTTTCTCAGCTTTAGCTTTAGTTTTAGGGGATTGGGAGGGAGTAACTTTCCCCAGACGATTGCCTAACCAACCGACAATAGTAAATAATTTAACCGGTTTGTCGGGATAAAAAAGTGCTTGTCTGAGTTTGAGAGTTTGCCAAGCGAAGGCAATAAATAATATGGTCGCGGCAGCTTGTCCGAGGAGGATAGCGCCTGTAATCCTTCCCGCGCACAACCAGAGGACAAGGGCATAGAATAATCCTACCGCACTCCAGAGAAAATCATCTTGACGGTGGCGATCGGGGGCGATAAAAGCGGTGGTGAGGAGGTACAGACTACTCAATCCCACAACGACCGCTAGGATATAGGGCAACATTTGCGATTCTCCTTTGACATTTCCTTTTTTATTGTGCGTTATTTGGGGTCGATCGAGTCTATTTTTTGATTAATTTGGGAAATTATCGAGTCAGATAGTCTTTACCTGTGTTTATGAATAGCCAGCGTTAATATTAGGAAATTCTGGGTTTATCCTCTGCTGCTTGTGCTGATCAGATTAAACAAGCTTTCGGATCAAATGATTAAGTTTTGGTCTTTAACAAGCAAAGCAAAATTAGCAACTCTTGATCAACCCACAGACAAACTGTTATCTTTAGCAATTAGTGCCGATGGTAAATATTTAATTATTGGTAGTGCTGACAAAAATGTAAAAATTTGGCAAAATGGGCAATAGTGACACCTCAAGATAAGTAAGTAGTTATAATTAAATTGAAGATAAATTTCGCTTCTGATCCCCCCTGCCCCCCTTAATAAGGGGGGTGCCGATTCCCCCTTAGTCCCCCCTTGATCAGAGGGGTGTCTGACAACTTTTAACACCTACCTACTTAACTGCTATAATTAGAAACTTATGCCGACAATATTTTATTGGGGAGAGGATGAATTTGCTATTAACCAAGCGGTGAAAAATCTGCAAGTAAAACTTCTCGATCCCAATTGGATACAGTTTAATTATGATAAAATTAATGGTGATCGCAATGAGGCAATTATCGAGGCCCTCAATCAAGCGATGACTCCAGTTTTCGGCATGGGAAATCGTTTAGTTTGGTTAGCCGATACGGTTATTTGTCAACAATGTTCTGAGGATATTTTCAAGGAATTACAGCGCACTTTGCCCAATTTACCCGAAAATTCCTATCTGTTATTAACCAGCACCAAAAAACCAGACTCCCGCTTAAAATCGAGCAAGTTTATCCAAAATCAGGCAGAGGTTAAAGAATTTGAACTAATTCCGCCTTGGAAAGTCGAGGAAATTGCCCAAAGAGTTAGGGAAATTGCCAAAGAAGTGGGAGTAAAATTAACTCCCGATGCGATCGAACTCTTAGCTGAATCAGTGGGAAATAACAGCCGCTTGCTGTGGATGGAGTTAGAAAAACTGCGTTTATTTAAAAATAATTCGGCGGGAACTATTGACAAAAAGGACATTTTAAGCTTAGTCAATGCCAGCAATCAAAGCAGCTTACAGTTAGCCAGTGCTATTTTAAAACGGGAGACAGGCAAGGCCCTAGAATTAGTCAATGAATTATTAAATCGCAACGAGAACCCCCTGGGTATCACTGCCACCCTAGGGGGTCAATTTCGCACTTGGGCAATAGTAAAATTAAAAATTGAAGAAGGAGAAAAAGACGAGAAAAATATCGCCGCCGCCGCCGAAATTGCTAACCCCAAACGACTGTATTTCATTCGCAAAGAGATACAATCCTTTTCTTCTAAGCAACTTCTCGCCACCTTGCCCATACTTCTCGAATTAGAATATCGTCTCAAGCGGGGTGCAGAACCTTTGGCAACTTTGCAAACAAAAATTATTGAACTTTGTTGTTTATTGGTGACTTAAGTAGGTAGGTATTAAAAACTTTCAGATCCCCCCGCCTATCGGCACCCCCCTTATCAAGGGGGGCAGGGGGGATCGAACCTAAAATCTATTTTTGATTTAATTATAACCAGCTACTTAATACCCTTCCTTACTGTTCAGAAATCCTCTAGAATAAGATTCTATAGACTTCTCAAGAACCACAATGACCGATGATGCCATCCCTAGTCTAAATTTAGCCATCGCTAGTTTAGCCACGAGTAATAATTTCGCCCGTTGGGTGACGAAAGCACCCCTACCGGGGGGATATGTGCATCATGACTGTGAATGGACCGAGAGTCTAACCACGGAATGGATGGCATGGCAGGAAATGTTCTGTCTGCAAAAAATGCCGACCTTGCCGATGTTAGAGCAATTAGAAGCAAATTATCGACCTAAACTGACTCTTTCGGGAGAAGGCGGCAGTTATGGCGGTCGATTAATGCAGAAACTAGGTATTAGTCTCTGGCAATGGTTATTTCAAGCATCAATTGGTCAAAGTTTCGCCCAAAGTCAGGGAATCGCTCTCGGCAAAAATCAGCCCCTGCGAATTCGCTTGGAATGTCGCAACCCCTATTTAATTCTGCTGCCCTGGGAAATTATGCAGCAAGCGGGTAAACAGGCCATATCTCTGCATCCGAATATACTCTTTAGCCGCACCACCAGCGATGTGGAACCATTGCCACCGATAAAACCGACTAATAGTCTCAATATTCTCTTAGTTATCGGCGAAAAACAGATTAAAACCGCCGCTAGTTCCCTCAACCTCACCGCCATTAATACCAGTGGAGAAACTAATCCCGACCAGGCACTGGAATCCGAGGCCACCAATCTCATCCAGGCCATCTCCCCTGGGGGCAGTAGTTCCCTCCAGAATTGGGGAGTGAAAGTCAAAGTCGATACCTTAATTCGACCGGAGGCCGAAGAACTGACCAGGGCCTTGGATACGGGTAAATATCAAGCTTTTTTCTACGCCGGCCACGGAATCGCCGCCCCCAATGGCGGTTCCCTATTTCTGCGGCCGGGGGAACAGCTAAACGGGACGGAGTTAGCCCAAGCTTTGGTGAGAAATCAAGTTATTTTAGCGGTTTTTAATGCCTGTTGGGGCGCTTATCCCGCTAAATCAGGTCAGGAGATGATTCCCCGTAGCAGTCTGGCGGAAGTCTTGATTCACCACGGCGTTCCCGCAGTTTTGGCCATGCGAGATGCGATCGCCGATCGAGAGGCCTTGAGTTTTATCGAAGTTTTTACCCGCAGCCTCCTCGGTTTCAAAGACAAAGAAGCGCAGATGTCCAAGTTGTTTCCCAGTCCAAGAGTCCCTATCGATCAGGCCGTTCGTATCGCTAGGCAGCAATTATTAACCCTCTACAAGTACAATCAACCCGCTTGGACTTTGCCGATTCTCTATATGCACCCAGAATTCGACGGGCAATTGCTGCAAACCCTTGATGAGACTCAATCACCGACGGTTATGCCCAATATCTCCGGAACCATGCCCGCCGCTTTCTTATACTATCTCGATCGTCCCGAAAGAAAATGGTCAATCCGTGGTGGTGGCATGAATATAGGACGGGACATGGAAAATGATCTACAGATTGCTGAAAAATGGGTTAGTAAAAACCATTGTCGGATAATTTGCCGTAAAAATGCCGATTATCCAGACTATCAATACTTTCTCGCAGATTTCTCCCGTTTTGGTACTTTTATCTATCAAGATGGCCACTGGAAACAGGTTCATAACCAAGAAGTTCCCCTAGAGTCCGGTTTACAGATTCGCTTCGGCAGTCACCAAGGCCAAATCCTCGCATTTGTGGTCGAATAATTAGGGTTTGTCGAAAAAGTTTGTCGTCGGGTGTGGGGTGTGGGGTGTGGGGTGTGGGGTGTGGGGAGATGGGGTGTGGGGTGTGGGGTGTGGGGTGTGGGGAGATGGGGTGTGGGGTGTGGGGTGTGGGGTGTGGGGTGTGGGAAGAATAAATAAAAATAATCTCCTGTCTCCTGACTCCTGACTCCTGCCTCCTGACTCCTGACTCCTGACTCCTGCCTTCGTTAACTAACTTTTTGCTTCCTCTTTCAGGGAATAAATTGGTTTAAACCAACCTTTGCGCCAGAAGTAAAAAATCAAGCCCCCCGCTACGGCTAACATGACTAACCAGACAAGGAAATAACTCCATTCTCCTTTCAATTCTGGCATATTCTCGAAGTTCATGCCATAGACACCAACGATAAAAGTTAAGGGAATAAAAATCGTCGAAATTACGGTTAAAAACTTCATAATTTCGTTTAATTTATTGCCCATAGTGGACATATAAACATCCATCAAACTCGCCGCTAATTCTCGATAAGCTTCGATAATTTCCAGAATTTGAATGACGTGGTCGTAGGAATCCCGAAAATAAATTTGTACTTCATCACTGATTATACCATGATGGTCACGCATCAGTAAATGTAGGACATTTCGCATCGGCCAAATTAAGCGACGCAGTGCCAATAATTCCCGACGGACATCATAGATTTCCTGCATTGTATCTCGATCGGGATTACTAATGATCATATCTTCCAAAGCCTCAATCCGATCTTCGTAGTGTTCTACCACGGGAAAATAACCATCGATAATCGTATCTAATAATAAATAGGTTAAATAATCCGCCCCCGATTTCCGTACTCGTCCCTGGGAAGTGCGAATTCGATCTCTGACTATCTCAAAACAGTCCTGTAATTCCTCCTCTTGAAAACTTAAAAGATAGCGTTTTCCTAAGACAAAACTCACTTGTTCTGTATCAAAACCGCTTTCATCTTCTTTCAGTCGCACCATCTGAGAAATCACTAACAATTGATTGTTATAGTCCTCTAACTTCGGTCGCTGCGGCACATTAACCACATCTTCTAATAACAAAGGATGCAGATTAAAAATTTCTCCCACCTGTTTTAAAACCGTCTCACTACCTAACCCTTGAATATCCATCCAAGACACGGTATTTGTGCCAATATAGGGGGCGCAAGCATTGGGAGTAATATCCACCTTGCGAATGGCGTTATCTTCATCGTAGTCGATTAAAATAATCCGCGAGGGTTTGGCATCCGGTTCGATAATTAATGTCCCTGGTTCACTACCCGGTTCATCATAAAAATAATCGAAGTAGTCTTCTTCCTCGTCTCCATCGGTATCGGGACGGTGGTTAACGAATATATCCGGTTGTAGTTGGGTCATAAGCTTACAACAATCTGGCTAATTTGGGCAATAAGAAAACAGAAAAGTTAAAAAATTTAATTTGCCTAAAGTTACTATCTATCGCCATGAGATTACATTGACATACTCCCACCGTCAAGCTACGCTGTGACGGGGGATTCTTTCCACATCGCTGTTAGAAATTCCTTGTTCAACGAGACAACTTAGATTTTCAATGTCTCCACTGAAAACCCAGAGGTCGGACTCTCCCAAGGCGTTTGGGTCGGTTTCTGTTTGCCCAACAGTACCGTTGAGATAATTTCCCAAGTATTGTAACCCTTTTTTAAGAATGTTGATTGCTGCATTATGATCCCTATCTAAGACTGTTTGACAATTAGGACATTGATGAGTTCTAGTGCTTAAGGTTTTTTGAACTCTCGTCCCACAAACTGAACAATCTTGAGTCGTGAAATGTGGTGGTACAGCAACAAAAACAATCCGATAAATCTTGGCAAAATAATTCAACCATTCAGTGAATTGATACCAAGAAGCATCACTAATCGACTTGGCAAGTTTACGGTTTTTGACTAAGTTTCTTACCTTTAAAGCTTCATAGACTACCAAATCATTAGACTGGACTAACGCCAAAGCGTCTTTAATTGCTTTGTCTTTACGTTGTCTTGATACTTTAAGATGAAGTCTAGCCACTTTTATCCGTTGCTTGTGATAGTTGTTAGACTGTTTCTTTCCTTTACGAAATCGTTTTGATAATCTCCTTTGTGCTTTTTTCAGTCGTTTTTCTGACTTTCTTAAATAACGTAGATTCTCTACAGTATTCCCTTGAGCATCGGTATAAAATTCCTTTAACCCTAAGTCAATTCCTGTTATTTGTCCCGTTGGTTTATGGTATTCTTGCCGTTCTACGTCAATCAAAAACTGGCAATAATAACCGTCAGCACGTCTAACAACTCTTACCCGTTTAATCTGTTGCTCTGAATAATAAACTAAGGTTTTTTGATTACACCATAAATCAAATTCTCCTGCTTTAAAACCATCAGTGAACTTGATTTTACGTCTATCATCAGATAGTTTGTAGCCTGTTAGTTTATACTCAACCGAACGGCTATGCTTTTTGAACCGAGGAAAACCCTTTTTCCCCGGTATCTTAGCATGACAATTCTGGTAAAACCTATTAATTGATTGCCAGGCTCTATCAGCAGCCGATTGACGAGCTTGAGAGTTTAATTTATTAACCCATGGTGTCTCTTTATTGTTAGCTAGTACCGCACAAAGCTTTTGAAGATCATTCCGGGTTGTCCCCTTATTGTCCATCCAATAACGAACACAAGAGTTACGCACAAACTGAGATGTCCTAATTGCTTCATCAAGCCGGTGATATTGTTCTGGTGTCCCGTTTTTTAGCTTGGCTTCTACGACTAGCATTGATTAATCCTCGACCCTTGGATCGTTTAATTATAACACAGTTTACCTACAAATGGTAGAATTAAAATCGTGCTTCGCAGTCAATATCCTGGTCGGATTTCATCCCCCGCAAAGGTTGATGTCTTGTCGAAAAATTTAGCGGGGGCATTCATCCGACATTTTAGGTAAACTGAAGATTGTTTACTGATTTATTCCCTCCTGATAATTGTCAACGATGAGATTAATCGGGAGAATTAGCAATATTGACGGCCAAAATTTATGGAATCCGCCTATTTTATTCCCCGTCTAGTTATCCCCGTCGGTGATCCCGCCGGAATCGGCCCTGAAGTGGTGTTAAAAGCGATCGCCGATTCCCTAATCTCGTCTATTTGTCAGATTACTCTAATCGGCACCAGAACGCTTCTCGAAAAAGCCTATCACGATCCCCATCTCCTCGATCGCTTTTCTCTGATCGATTTGCCCTACAATCAAGAAAAAATCGTTTGCGGGCGTGGGGATGCCCATAGTGGTGAAATTAGCTTTCTTTACCTGCAAGAAGCCATAAAACGCACCCTCAAGGGCGAATTTGATGGTATTGTCACCGGTCCGATCGCTAAATCCTGTTGGCAGTTGGCAGGTTATGATTTCCCCGGTCAAACGGAGGTTTTAGCTACCATGGCGGGAATTAACCGTTATGGGATGCTATTCGTCGCTAAATCGCCTCAAACCGGCTATAACTTACGCACTCTCCTCGCCACTACCCATATCCCCCTGCGAGAAGTTCCTGATGCTCTTAACCCCGATCTGATGACCCGAAAATTAGACCTATTGATCGAGTCTTTAAAGCTAGATTTCGGCATCGATCGCCCCAAAATCGCCATATCCGGCCTTAATCCCCACAGTGGCGAAGCGGGAAAACTGGGAAGGGAAGAAAAAGACTGGTTACAGCCTTGGTTGCAGTCAATGGGACAAAAATACCCGCAAACCCAATTAATCGGCCTTGTCCCCCCGATACCCTTTGGGTGGAACCCGGACGCGCTTGGTTTAGCGGTGCAGGGCAAACCGCCGACGCATATCTGGCATTATACCACGATCAGGGTCTAATTCCCGTGAAATTAATGGCTTTTGACTGTGCTGTTAATACTACCATCGGTTTACCTTTTGTTCGCACCTCTCCAGACCACGGGACGGCTTTTGATATCGCCGGTCTTGGCATCGCTAGGGCCCAGAGTATGCAAGCGGCGATCCAATTAGCGATCGAATTATGTCAGCAGCGGGACAACCGGAGAACTAAACTAGAGATATAGCCCTCGATAGGAGACAATTGGATATGGGTATCGCTTCAGTTAACCCTGCCACGGGAGAAATTCTCAAGACTTTTACCCCTCTAACCTCGGAGGAATTGGCGGCGAAATTGGCCCTAGCTGAGGCGACTTTTCAGCAGTATCGCCGCACCGCCATCAGTGAACGGGGACAGTGGTTACGGCAAGCGGCGGACATTTTGGAACGGGATCAAGTAGCATTGGCTAAAACCATGACTTTAGAAATGGGGAAACCAATCAAATCAGCGATCGCAGAAGTCCTCAAATGTGCCTTGGTTTGTCGTTTTTATGCCGATAATGCCGCCGGTTATCTGGAAGATGTGCTGATTACCACCGATGCTAGTCGCAGTTTTGTCCGTTATCAACCTTTAGGGGTGATTTTAGCGGTTATGCCCTGGAATTTCCCTTTATGGCAAGTATTTCGCTTTGCTGCCCCCGCTTTAATGGCGGGAAATGTCGGCCTACTCAAACACGCTTCTAATGTCCCCCAATCAGCTTTAGCGGTGGAAAGAATTTTATTAGAAGCCGGTTTTCCCGAAGGTGCTTTTCAAACTCTCTTGATCGGGGCCGATCGCGTTAGTGATTTAATTAACGATGAACGGGTAAAAGCCGCCACTTTAACCGGTAGTGAACCGGCGGGGATGAGTTTAGCAGCCGCCGCAGGAAAACAGATCAAAAAAGTGGTTTTGGAGTTGGGAGGTAGTGATCCTTTTCTCGTTTTAGATAGTGCCGATATCGAGGCGGCAGCGGCTACGGCAGTGACGGCGCGATTGTTAAATAATGGTCAGACTTGTATCGCTGCTAAACGGTTTATTGTCATGGAAACTGTCGCCGATCAATTTGAACAGTTATTAGTGGCTAAATTCCAAGCTTTAAGAGTGGGTGATCCCCTCGATGAAACTGTTGATATCGGTCCTTTGGCCACGGTATCGATCGTCTCGGAAATTGCCCATCAAGTCGAAAAAACCGTCGCTATGGGTGGTAAAGTCCTTGTGGGGGGTCAACGTTTAGAGGGAAAAGGTAACTTTTATCTACCAACGATTTTAACCGATATTCCTGTCGGTTCTCCGGGGGAAAAAGAGGAATTTTTTGGACCGGTGGCTTTACTATTTCGAGTCAAAAATATCGATGAAGCGATCGCTTTAGCTAATGATAGTCCCTTTGGTTTAGGTTCTAGTGCTTGGACGAATAACCCCGCAGAAATTGAGCGTTTAATTACCGAAATTGAGGCCGGTTGTGTGTTTATTAACGGTATGGTTAAATCCGATCCTCGCTTGCCCTTTGGGGGTATTAAACGTTCTGGTTTTGGACGGGAATTAAGTGTCGAAGGTATTCGCGAATTTGTCAACGTTAAAACTGTTTGGATTAAGTAAACCAGTAGGGTGGGTTAGCAACGCGTAACCCACCACCATAACCAAAATCACCCACCACAATTGTCGGTGCGTTACGCTATCGAAGAGCGCACCCTACGGATTAAAAATATATATGCCGCGCATTTTTGATAATATTGAGTCCCATTTATTGCCAATTTTACAGAAAAGTTTATTAGCAGCCCAAGGGGCTGATTTTTGTGTGGGTTATTTTAATTTGCGTGGTTGGCAGTAACCTTTACACCTTTAATACCTTTGACCTTTATGATGAGCTAAGGCCATTTGATCATAAGAAATGGGTGATACTCTTTTTAATCTTTGTCCTCACTAATAGATAAAAAAACAACAAGAAAGGGAAGAGAAATTAAAATTATTAATAAATAAATCAAAAAATTTAGGTCTCGACTATTATATTTACAAAAACGAAATAACCCATTTTCAAATTGATTCCACAATCGGTAAATTCACCTCAAAGCTGAGTCAATTTTTCTAGATTCAAATCTTACTCTAAGTTTCATTTTTAAAGTATCTAAACTTGTGTTAATAAACCTTGGAAAGTGAAAAGATACATTAATAGGTTCTCACTAAGGATTTATTGACACTGGCTTCAATTTGATAAATAGAGGAAAGGACGCTACCTTGATGATTATTGACTAGATCATATTTGACTTCTTGTAAATAATTAAAAATGGCATCCCGCAGAATTGGTTTTTCAATGTTTACCGTGTGCTGATAGTCCCATAAATACCAAATTATCAAACCAATTCCCACGATTGGATCTATTAATTCTGCCCCAAAACTACTCGCTACTGCTCCACCAGTTTTAGTGGCAATTTTCGCCCCCGTTTTTCCCGCTAGGGACAAATAAACTGTGCTGCCCACTTTCATCACTGGGATCAGAGATTTAACTCCCAAAGCAGTGGCACCACCGACTAAAAGTTTAATTGATGTGTTAGAAATATTGCCCTCGGTATCTTGAATTGTTATGGCTATATCACCAAGATAACGATCCCATTTGCCTTGGGGAATTTGATAACTGGCCTGAATATTCTCTAATTCATTGCTTAAATTACTGACATATAAATTAACGGCATCCCTAGTAATTCTCTCTAGACGTAATTGGGCCTCTTGGGGACGAATTACCCGTTTAGTAAACTCGGTTTGAATAGTTTTGGTCAAATTTTCTGCCACCACCTGTTCCGGGGGTGGATTATCTGTATTGACCCAGTGAGCGATCGAGGAGTATAATCCGCTTAAAAAGGCCTTACCCTCAAATTGTTTTTGATTGAAATAGTTAAAATACCAAGGCAAAAAACCCTGATCTACTCTTGTCATCAACTCCTCCACCCATCCCTCAATTTCTCCTAGGGCAAAGCTTTGAGAATTGGCTCTCGCTGTCTGTAAAGCTTGGCTAATTTCTCGATCGATTTGACTGTTAGATTTTTGGGGTATAGTGATGGGAATCTCTAGGTTAGTTTCGGTAGCAACCTTAGTTTTTAATGGTTCATTGCTGGCAGTTCCTAGCCAAATTTTCCCTAAAAGAGGCACGATAACCACTAGAACAACTATAGCCCAAATTAACGGGGTTATCGCCTTAATCAGTTGACTGATCGCCTGAATGCGGTTAGTTTTTTCACTATACTGAGGTGGCTCAATATTCTCTTGTGAATCTGGCCTGGAGTTCATCAGCTAACCTACTTAAAATTATTAGATCATCGTTCTCGAAAAACCGCAGAAACCCCAAATTTCTGAGCGGTAAACTGGAGAGGCCATTATCGGGCAAAAGACAGCCAATACCCGATAAATATCGGCAATTTTAGCGAATTTCTGCCTTCATCCGCTCAAGGGTTTGCTGCATTTGGTCGAACATCATTTGCGGAGTCATGCCAAATTGACCTAATTGGGTTTTTAGCTGTTCTACGGTCATTTGGGCGGAAAAATCCTCAGATAACTCAAAACGCTTCATAAATATCTTGTAGCGTTCCATTAACTCCTCCATCCTATCGATAAAGATGATTTTACCCTCTCGATCGAATTTCCCGTACTCGCTGCCCAGTTGTGTGAGAGACTGGTAATCCTCAAATAGCTGTCTAGCTTCCTGTTGAACCACTTCTGAGTCAAAGAATCCCATAATCTTAAAACTGCTTATCATCGATAGTTATTCTCCCCCCTATTTTATTTTAGCCGGGGAAAAAGTCTAGCTGCAGCCGGTTTACGGATTACCGTATTGGGGAAATCGAGCAGATCACAAACGACCTCTCGTCGCAGTTTAACCGTTGCCCTAGGGAGTAATTTAAGATTAAAAGTGAAAAATCAAAAATTGTCCTTTAACTGCTCCACAGTGGCTATTTCGCTAAATTTGGGCTGCAGGCTCTATAATTTGCCAAAACGACGATGACGACCCTGATAATCTTTTAAAGCGCGGTGAAATTGCACTCGATCGAAATCGGGCCAGAGGGTGTCAGTAACATAGATTTCCGCGTAGGCCATTTGCCATAGTAAAAAATTACTAATTCGCATTTCCCCACTACTGCGAATTAACAGGTCTGGGTTAGGAATCCCAGCAGTATAAAGATACTGTTCAAAGAGAGATTCATCGATCGCTTCTGGGGAGACTAAACCCTGTTGCACCTGACGAGCGATCGCCTGACAAGCTTGCACGATCTCCTCTCGGCCACCATAATTAGTAGCCACCGTAAATTGAATACCGGAATTTTTGCTAGTTTCTGCTTGAGATTTAGCAATTTCCCGTCTTAAAGACTCTGGCAAGGCTGATAAATTACCAATAAAGCGAATTTTGACATTTTGCTGCATCATTTCTTCTAATTCCCGCCGCAAAACCCGCTCGAATAGAGTCATTAAAAACTCTACTTCCTCCAGGGGACGACCCCAATTTTCCGTCGAAAAAGCATAAGCAGTTAAAGCGGGAATCCCCCAGTCGCGACAACAGCGCAGCAAGTCTTTGAGTGCATCTACTCCCCGTTGATGGCCCATAATCCGGGGTAAACCACGATTTTTCGCCCAACGACCGTTCCCATCCATAATCACTGCGACGTGCTGAGGCAAACGGTTTTTATCTAAATCCGTAGGTAATTCTGGTGATAAGCTCGGTTTAACAGTCATTTTCTATCTTTCGGGGTTGCGCTGGGCGAACGGGAGAATTTTTCTAAGATTAGACGACCTTTTAAGCCAATTGTACGCCCTAAACGTCCCCAACTCGGTGCGACCACTTCCCCCTCTCCCGACGGAGAAAACTTCGCTTCGAGCAGCTCTTTTAGTTTACTACTGGTTAAAGGCCGATCCAAATTACCCCCGACGCGAGGGAAATCGAGCCAGTTTCCTCAGAAACCACAATACAGATACAATTATCTAGCCTTTCGGTAATGCCCATGGCTGCCCGATGACGGGTGCCTAATTGCCTAGAGGTACTGCGCTCCGATAGGGGTAGAATAACACCAGCGGCCACCACTCGATCGCCGCGGATAAAGACGGCCCCATCGTGCAGTAAAGTTTTAGTTTGAAAAATAGTTTGAATTAATTCCTTAGATACTTCGCCATTTAGCGTCACCCCCGGATTGACAAACACCTTGGTGTCGAGATTGCCACTGGTTTCTAATACCATCAGCGCGCCGGTGCGATTTTGAGATAGATCCTTCACCGCGTCCACTAACTCATCAATGACATTATCGGTCTTGGGAGTGGGGGAACTTTTTTTAAATAATTCCCACACTTGACCTTTGCCCAATAATTCTAAAAAACGGCGGAATTCTGACTGAAAAATCACAGCGATGGCCACGGCCGACCCCAAAATCAATTTTTCTAGGACTAACCCCAGCAAGCGCAATCCTAGGGCATCGCTAATCACCGAGGCCAGCATTAAATAGATTAGTCCCCGCACCATCCAAAAAGTACGCCGCTCGCCGATAATTAGCAGCAGCATATAGGTAAGGAGGAGAACTAACCCAAAGTCTAGCAATGACAGACCATGGCTGAGAATCCAGGACAATAACCGGCGAGGGTCCAGAAAAAAACCCGACATGGGGGACAATGGCGATGAGGTTTACATCAAGGAGAGTCGAGTGGGTAGGCGGTCTTGACGCAGCAGAGCCGCCAGATTTTCCCGTTCGAGGATCAGATTAGCTTCTCCATTTTGGACAATTACCGCCGCCGGACGGGGTAAGCGGTTGTAATTAGAAGCCATACTGTAGTTATAGGCTCCCGTGGCTAAAACCACTAAAATATCCCCCGGGTTGGTTTTCGGTAGCGCAATATCCTTAATTAGAATATCGCCAGATTCACAGTGTTTTCCAGCTATTGTCACCACTTCCTGACATTCTTGACTCATTTTATTGGCGACCACGGCCCGGTAAACCGATTGATAGGTAATCGGTCGGGGATTGTCGGACATTCCGCCATCGACGGCGATATAGGTGCGGATTTCGGGGATTTCTTTGCGATTACCCACTGTATAGGCCGTTACGCAAGCGGTGGCAATCAGAGAACGTCCCGGTTCGGCAATGAGCAGCGGATAAGCGATACCTCTTTCCTGACAAGCTTTGGCCACTGCTAAGGACACCGCTTGCACCCATTCCTCGATACTTGGGGGGTCATCACTTTCGAGGTAGCGAATTCCTAAACCACCCCCGACGTTTAATTGCTGTAGGGGTAAACCCCGTTCTAAACCTAATTTAAACCAATCTGCCAAGACAGCGGCTAAGTCTTGGTGGGGTTGACGTTCAAAAATCTGGGAACCGATGTGAGCGTGTAAACCCAGACAATTCAGCAGCGGATGAGCTAAAACATAGTCAAATACCGCTTCGATTTGATGAGGGTCAAAACCAAATTTACTGTCTAAGTGACCCGTGCGAATATATTCGTGGGTGTGGCACTCGATGCCGGGGGTTAAGCGCAAGAGGATCGGAATAGGGGTATCAGGACGGTTTTCGCCTAATTTAACCAGATTTTCTAACTCTAGCCAGTTATCAACGATAATAATGCAGTTATGCTCGAGCGCATATTCTAACTCGGCGCTCGATTTGTTATTACCATGAAAGTATATCGGCACAGCGGTTTTATTGATCTGGTCTAAAGCGGTTAACACCGTGTGAATTTCTCCGGCCGACACCACATCAAAACCTAATCCCTCCCTAGCGACCACGGCCGATACAGCCAGACAATTCCACGCTTTCGAGGCATAAATTACCCTAGATTCTCCGGGATAATGAGTCTGGAAACCTTGCAGGTATTGACGACAGGCAGTGCGGAGGGTGACTTCATCGACAATATACAAGGGTGAACCGAAAAGTTCCACTAGGGTGGTCACATCACAACCACCGATTTCTAGACAATCGCGGTTATTAACCTTGGCTGTCAGGGGGAACAGGGTTTGATTCGGGGATAGACAATCTTGATAGGCTAAATATTTTTGTCCGGAATTGTTGATTTTAGGTTCAGTTGATAGCATGAGCGGTGTTTTTTGTCAATAAATCGATAAATTTTGTTACAATCTCCGCGCATCCCCGATTCAGTTGAGGGAATTTTGACCGTCGGTGATCTAGATAACCAAAATAGTTCTCTCTTTCAGTGTACGATCAACGACCCGCTAAAAATCCCTTTTTTGTCAGGAAAAAATCGAGCAGCCACCCCGAAATAGTGGTAATAGTATTGAAGGAGTGGTCTTAAAAGTGATGATATGACTGACCAGAATGGCGTGTTAGTAGAAGAACAAAGCGAGGATATTACCCGTAAGATGAGTCAATTAGCCACCGAGTCGCCGAAAAATCAATTACAGATCCTGACACAATTAGCCGGAACCGGAGAAGGTGGCCTAACCGTATTGAGAGATTTTTTATTAGCCGAGCGCCCCACTCCTGTTAATCTGGTGACAGGTAAGGCTTATCAATTGCTCTATCAAGATAATAGCGCTCAGAGCCAGGAATTTTTAGCTAATTATTTCCCCACGGGTATTGTTCCCCTCGATAGTGCTAAAGGTATCGATTATCGACTTTTACAGGAATTATTGGCTAAACAGGATTTTCAAACTGCCGATAGTCTCACCCGTCAAAAACTCTGTGAATTAGCAGGAGAAGGAGCAATACAGAGGAAATGGGTCTATTTTACGGAAGTGGAAGCTTTTCCCAAGGTTGACATTCAGACTATTGATCATCTTTGGTTAGTTCATTCGGAAGGAAAATTCGGTTGGTCGGTGCAGCGCAAATTATGGCTCGGTGTCGGTCAAGATTTCCCGAAACTCTGGCCGAAAATTGGCTGGAAAAATGGCAATAATTGGACGAAATACCCGCAGGAATTTATCTGGGATTTAAGCGCTCCCGTGGGCCATTTACCCCTGTTAAATCAACTGCGCGGGGTGAGAGTGGCCGCCTCTTTATTCTCCCATCCCGTCTGGAGTGAAAAATAGATTGAGAACACTGGGGCCGGCTAGGGTATCATCTTTCTACATTTTCGGGACAATTTCCTCTAAGGCCGCTTCTAGATTAGGATAACGATAGTCAAAACCGATCGCTTGAGTGGCTTTTGGCAGCACTTCTTGACCTTCTAAGACGATTTTTGCTCCTTCTCCCAAGAGAATTTCCAGGGCAAAATCCGGCACTGGCAACCAAGAAGGACGCTTCATTACTTCCCCTAAAATCTGACAGAATTCTTTCATCCGGACGGGATTGGGTGCAGTAGCGTTGAAAGTACCGTTAATTTCTGGGCGATCTAGACAATAGATAATTAAATTAATTAAATCATCCCGATGAATCCAAGAAAACCACTGACGACCGCTGCCAATCGGACCGCCGGCAAAAAGTTTGAAGGGTGGGATCATTTTCCCTAAAGCACCCCCATTGCCTAAAACAATACCCGTGCGAAGAATGACTAAACGAGTGCCGTAATCTTTAACTTTTTGGGCGGCTGTTTCCCACTTTTTACAGACATCTGCTAGAAAATCGCCACCGGGAGGGCTATTTTCGTCAAAACTAGCGGTTTCACTGGTTCCATAGTAACCGATCGCCGAGGAGTTAATTAAAACTTTCGGTTTCTGGGCGGCAAGTGCGGTCGCAACGCGCTCGCTACGCGAGATCGCCTCGACAATTTTCTCGGTGCCGATTTGCCGACTAGCGACGATTGCTCGTTTTGCTTCACCGGTCCAGCGTTCCGAAATCGGTTCTCCCGCTAGATTAATCACTGCGTCACATCCGGAAATCTCTTTTTGCCAATCCCCCGATTCTGTGGCGATATAGGGAATAATCTCTATCTTAGGATAGATTGACTTTGGGTACATTCTTAGGGCTTTATCGGGATTGCGAGTCAAAATTAGGATGTCATCGCCGCGATCATAGAGTTTGACCACCAATCGACTACCCACAAATCCCGTCGCCCCAGTAATCGCTATTTTCATGGTTTCTTGACTAAATTTATCCTTATTTTAGCTGGTTTTTAACTATCAGAATTCAGGAGTTGAGAGTTGGGGTTTTAGGGTTTTAGGGTTTTAGGGTTTTAGTTGAAATTTCCCCATTCCCCTATCTCCCCACACCCCACACCCCACACCCTACACCCTACACCCTACACCCCATCACCCCACTTCTCACTTATCCTGATAACCCATCCCGTTAGCTGCCGCGTAACGATTCATAAAGCGCATAAAACGCTCCCAGTGTTCATCGGTGATTTCAAAACCACATTCTACCCGTTGAATTTCATCCCCTTCATCTCCTCCAAAAATAAACTTAGTCGAGTTGGGAATAACTGTAATCACTCCTTCCTCATCGGTGAGACGGAGATCACCGTAGGTACGGGTGGTGAAACTTTGGAAACGTTCGATCGCTTTCAGGGTTTTAAAAGTCATCAGGACATTGCGAATCCCGGTACTTTTATTTTTGCGGAGACTAACACCGCTTAATTCTTCTGATAAACCGACAAAAAACTCGATCGTGGGAGTGGTCATAGGTATAGCTATAAAATTTTAGTTATTGATTTTCTCTTAATTACTTTTGATGGGGAAAAAGTAGTTCATGATTACTAATAAAGTAACCATGAACCGAAAAACAAGCTATTCCGCTTCTCCACCTTGGATTTTGAGGAGGAGAAAACCCCAAGCTAATCCGACGAGGACGAGAACGATCGCCACGATCGGCCCATTAAATAACATACTTTCCGCGGTCATGGTGATTGCTCCTGAGCCTACAATAATCGATCATATAGATAAGTGGTATTTTAACCCACGAAGGCGATCGACTGCTGCCGGACTAGGGCAAAATTGAGGGGGAAAATCGGCCAATAACTTTGAGAATTTTCCTAGTATATACGTTCTAGCAATCCTGCCCCTCTCCTCAAGGAAGGATGCTCAACCCCATGCTAGATATTTTTAATACTATCTTTATATTTGCTGTCGCCACTTTGTGTTAGTGTCTTATCTGCTTAATTCTCCACTTATACTAGAAAAATTAAGTATTGATAACTATTGGTGATGACTGGTAAAAAATCATTTATGCTCAAGATCAAGTTAATACTATTTTTAGGTTTGTTGCTGCTGAGTTGTCAATCGACTAATCTCAATGGTAATAATAGTTCAATGGCTCAGATTACGACTGAGAATCAAGGGCAAATATTACCGATCACGGCCAAAGCAGATATTAATGGTGAGATGATTGAGTTAGAAGTGGCTCAAACCAGCGAACAACAGGCCAAGGGTTTAATGTATCGCTCGTCTTTGGAGAAAAATCGCGGTATGCTATTTCCCTTTGCACAACCTCTGGTGGCCCGGTTTTGGATGAAAAATGTCTCGATTCCTCTAGACATGATTTTTCTAAAAGATGGTATAGTAAAGGCAGTTTTGCTCAATGTTCCCCCTTGTGCTGTGGATCCTTGTCCTGTCTATGGGCCAAACACCATGGTTAATCAAGTGATCGAACTAGCCGGGGGCCGAGCGAAAGAATTAGGAGTGAAAGAAGGAGATAAAATTAAGATTGAGTCTATCTCAAGACCTTGATTTTTGAAAATGGTGTTAACTTTCTTATAGAAGGTGTCCCTTGTCTGGAAATATAAGTATGGCTTTTAGAAGCTATTACGCATTTATACTGTTTAAGATATAACCATATCGATTAAGATTTTTATAGTCTATCAAGTCATAGATTGAATAATCTTTACCCTTGCTATAGATTAAACAGAGACAAAATTATGCTCGATCTAACGGGACTATTTGTAAGAGAGCCAGCGATTTTTAGAAAAGCACTCTCTATCATCGAGATAGCTTAGATACAGAAAAACGGTCCCAGGACTAACTGTCCTTGAAACCGATCAGGTGGTGTTTTATTGAAATTACGAGATATACTATTGAGGAAAAAGTACCCCCATGTCCACGATTGCCTATTCCCAATTCCGACAATTTCTACAAGAGGAATTGTCCCTTCCCCAAGAATCGATCGCTATGGCCGAGCGCTCGATCCAATCTGATAAAATTCATTTACCGATGATTCTCTGGCAGTACGGTTTAGTGACCTTGGAACAATTAGACAAAATTTATGATTTTCTCGAAGAGGTAGTATAATCTTGCAATTGCTCACTATTGACAAGGAGAATAATTGCCATGGTTGCTCATAGTTTCTGGCACAATTTGAAAATTCCCATCTTAAAAACTACCAATCATCACTTGAGAAGTGGGTTTAAATAACCCACTTTTTTAATAGCTATACAATTGAGAATTATCGATTAACTGTTCAGTCCATGAAACCCCATGACCAATTTGCCAAAAATTACCTTGAACAATTACTTTCTCCCCTGGGAACCGTCGAAATCAGCAAAGAAGTCAGCGACGAAACCCGACAGATAGATTTATTTTTTTCCCCCAATCCCGAACCAAACCCCGATTATCTGGGATTATTAGGCAGAATTGTCCTTAATACTGTCTTAATTGAACCCTATCGCAATCCTCCCAACCGGAGCGAGATTCGCAATTGTTTAGCGAAACTTTTGGCGATTTTATCCGAACTGCAAAGACAAGCTAAACGGGAAAATCAGAGTTACAATGAAGACAATGCCCCTCGTTTGTGGATTTTATCCCCTTCCGCTAGTCTGACTCTTTTAGAGAGTATTGGGGCAAAATTAGAGCCAGATTGGCCAGAAGGAGTCTATTTTCTTCCCTTGCTTTATCGCACGGCAATTATCGCTATTAATCAATTGCCTGTGACGGCTGAGACTCTCTGGTTAAGATTATTAGGAAGGGGAAAAACTCAAAACCAAGCGGTGCGAGAATTGTTAGAATTACCTCAAGGTAATGCTTTTCGGGAAAATGTCCTGGAATTATTGATTAGTTGGCGGGTTACTATGGAAATAAATAACATCCTAGAAACTGAGGATAGAGAGGTGTTTATGACCTTATCTCAAACCTATCAGGAATGGAAGGAAGCAACTAAACAGGAAGGAAAACTAGAAGGAAAACTAGAAGGAAAACTAGAAGGAAAACTAGAAGGAAAACTGGAAGGAAAACTAGAGGCTAAACTGGAATCTATTCCCCGTTTGCTGGCTTTGGGTTTAAGTGTGGAACAAATCGCTCAAGCTTTGGATTTAGACTTAGAACAGGTCCGACAAGCTATTCAAGAAACTCCATGAAACCCCATGACCAATTTGCCAAAAATTACCTTGAACAATTACTTTCTCCCCTGGGAACCGTCGAAATCAGCAAAGAAGTCAGCGACGAAACCCGACAGATAGATTTATTTTTTTCCCCCAATCCCGAACCAAAACCCGATTATCTGGGATTATTAGGCAGAATTGTCCTTAATACTGTCTTAATTGAACCCTATCGCAATCCTCCCAATCGGAGCGAGATTCGTAATTGTTTAGCGAAACTTTTGACGATTTTGGCTGAACTGCAAAGACAAGCTAAACGGGAAAATCAGAGTTACAATGAAGACAATGCCCCTCGTTTGTGGATTTTATCCCCTTCCGTTGGTATCACTGTTTTAGAGAGTATTGGGGCAAAATTAGACCCAGATTGGCCAGAAGGAGTCTATTTTCTTCCCGCGCTTTATCGCACGGCAATTATCGCTATTAATCAATTGCCTGTGACTGCTGAGACTCTCTGGTTAAGATTATTAGGACGGGGAAAAACTCAAAACCAAGCGGTGCGAGAATTGTTAGAATTACCTCAAGGTAATGCTTTTCGGGAAAATGTCCTGGAATTATTGATTAGTTGGCGGGTTACTATGGAAATAAATAACATCCTAGAAACTGAGGATAGAGAGGTGTTTATGACCTTATCTCAAACCTATCAGGAATGGAAGGAAGCAACTAAACAGGAAGGAATCGAACAAGGACTAGAACAAGGACTAGAGCGCGGACTAGAGCGCGGACTAGAGCGCGGACTAGAGCGCGGAAAACTAGAGGCTAAACTGGAATCTATTCCCCGTTTGCTTGCTTTGGGTTTAAGTGTGGAACAAATCGCTCAAGCTTTGGATTTAGACTTAGAACAAGTCCGACAAGCTATTCAAGAAACTCCATGAAACCCCATGACCAATTTGCCAAAAACTACCTTGAACAATTACTTTCTCCCCTGGGAATCGTCGAAATCAGCAAAGAAGTCAGCGATGAAACTCGACAGATAGATGTATTTTTTTCCCCCAATCCCGAACCCAACCCCGATTATCTGGGATTATTAGGCAGAATTGTCCTTAATACTGTCTTAATTGAACCCTATCGCAATCCTCCCAACCGGAGCGAGATTCGTAATTGTTTAGCGAAACTTTTGACGATTTTAGCCGAACTGCAAAGACAAGCTAAACGGGAAAATCAGAGTTACAATGAAGACAATGCCCCTCGTTTGTGGATTTTATCCCCTTCCGTTGGTATCACTGTTTTAGAGAGTATTGGGGCAAAATTAGACCCAGATTGGCCAGAAGGAGTCTATTTTCTTCCCGCGCTTTATCGCACGGCAATTATCGCTATTAATCAATTGCCTGTGACTGCTGAGACTCTCTGGTTAAGATTATTAGGACGGGGAAAAACTCAAAACCAAGCGGTGCGAGAATTGTTAGAATTACCTCAAGGTAATGCTTTTCGGGAAAATGTCCTGGAATTATTGATTAGTTGGCGGGTTACTATGGAAATAAATAACATCCTAGAAACTGAAGATAGAGAGGTGTTTATGACCTTATCTCAAACCTATCAGGAATGGAAGGAAGCAACTAAACAGGAAGGAATCGAACAAGGACTAGAACAAGGACTAGAGCGCGGACTAGAGCGAGGACTAGAGCGAGGAAAACTAGAGGCTAAACTGGAATCTATTCCCCGTTTGCTTGCTTTGGGTTTAAGTGTGGAACAAATCGCTCAAGCTTTGGATTTAAACTTAGAACAAGTCCGACAAGCGGCGCGAGAGTAAAGGTGGAGAGTTAAAACGCAAAAATGCCACAATGGATAAAATAGGCATTTTCTGACTAACTGACATCTTCTATGAGTAACCACCTAAGCGGAAGCGAGATTCGCCAGCGATTTTTAGACTTTTTTGCGGCCAGAAACCATAAAATTCTCCCTAGTGCCTCTCTAGTCCCAGAAGACCCCACCGTTTTGCTGACTATTGCGGGAATGCTCCCTTTTAAACCGATTTTCTTAGGGCAAAAGACCCCAGAATTTCCCCGCGCTACCACTTCCCAAAAATGTATTCGCACCAACGATATCGAAAATGTCGGCCGGACTGCTAGACACCATACTTTTTTTGAGATGTTGGGCAATTTTAGCTTTGGTGATTATTTTAAAGAACAAGCGATCGCTTGGGCCTGGGAATTGTCCACAGAAGTTTTTAACCTTCCCCCCGAAAGATTAGTCGTTAGTGTCTTTAGGGAGGATGAGGAAGCTTTCGCTATCTGGCGCGATAAAATCGGTATTCCTGCCCATCGTATCCAAAAAATGGGCGAAGAGGATAACTTTTGGGTATCGGGTCCCACGGGTCCCTGTGGTCCCTGTTCGGAAATTTACTACGATTTTCACCCCGAATTAGGGGATAAAACCATCGATTTAGAGGATGATAGCCGTTTTATCGAGTTTTATAACCTCGTCTTCATGCAGTATAACCGCGACGCGGATGGCAATCTGACACCCCTAGCGAATAAAAACATCGATACGGGGATGGGTTTGGAACGGATGGCGCAAATCCTGCAAAAAGTCGCCAATAACTACGAAACTGACCTAATTTTCCCGATTATCGCCGAAGCAGCCCGGTTAGCAGCCATAGACTACCAGAAAGCGGACGAAAAAACGAAAGTTTCCCTAAAAGTCATCGGTGATCATGTGCGCTCGGTAGTACATATGATAGCGGATGGTATCTCAGCATCGAATAATGACAGAGGTTACGTCCTGCGTCGTCTGATTCGGAGAGTAGTACGACACGGGCGTTTGATCGGTATTGAAGGTCAATTTATCACCAAAGTGGCGGAAGTGGCGATCGCTCTTTCTGAGTCCGTCTATGGCAATGTTCGGGAACGGGAAACGGTGATCAAGGCAGAATTAGAGCGAGAAGAAGCGAGATTTTTAGAAACCCTAGAAAGAGGCGAGAAACTGCTCGAATCGATTCTAGAAAAAGAAAAAAGCCAGATTTCGGGAGTCGATGCCTTTACCCTTTATGATACCTATGGCTTCCCCCTCGAACTCACTCAAGAAATCGCTGAGGAGCAGGGTTTAAGCGTCGATACGGCGGGTTTCGAGCAGGAAATGAAAAAACAGCAGCAAAGATCAAAAGCCGCCCACGAAACCATAGATTTGACGGTACAGGGTAGTTTAGATAAGCTGGCGGAACATATTCACCCGACGGAATTTCTCGGTTATACGGATTTGCAAGCAACCGCAACAGTAACGGCGGTTTTAGTCGCTGGGAAAACGGTGGAATCGGCCGCAGCAGGCACTGAAGTGCAGGTAGTTCTCGATCAAACTCCTTTTTATGCCGAATCGGGTGGACAAATCGGTGATAAGGGTTATTTAACCGGCGATAATCTGCTTATCCGCGTTGAGGATGTGCAGAAAGAATCGGGGATTTTTATCCATTTTGGTCGGATTGAGCGGGGAATTGTCACCACCGGCGATACAATTAATGCACAGATTGACCGTTCCTGTCGTCGTCGCGCTCAAGCTAATCATACCGCCACCCATCTGCTACAATCGGCATTGAAAAAGCTTGTCGATGCTGGGATTTCCCAAGCAGGTTCCCTCGTTAGTTTTGAGCGCCTCCGTTTTGATTTTAACTGTCCTCGTCCCCTGACTAGCGCTGAATTGCAACAGGTGGAAGAACAGATTAACACTTGGATTGCCGAAGCGCATGACACCCAGATAGCAGTGATGGGATTGGAAGAAGCGAAGCAGAAGGGAGCTATTGCCATGTTTGGCGAGAAATACGGCTCAGAAGTGCGAGTTATTGATATTCCTAGCGTTTCTATGGAATTATGCGGGGGAACTCACGTTAAAAATACCGCCGAGATCGGTTTATTTAAAATCATCTCCGAGACGGGAATCGCCGCGGGAATTCGTCGCATCGAAGCGGTGGCTGGCCCTGCCGTGTTAGCATACCTGAATGAACGGGATCAGGTGGTGCGGGATTTGTGCGATCGCTTTAAGGTCAAACCTCTGGAAATTCCCGATCGCATTACGGCCCTACAATCGGAGTTAAAAGGCACACAAAAGCAGTTAGAAGCGGTTAAACAGGAGTTGGCACTAAATAAATCGGATGCTTTGCTATCTCAAGCTGAATCTATCGGCGAATTTAAGCTATTAGTCGCTTCTTTGGGCGATATTGATGCTAATGCTTTGATGGCCGCAGCCGAAAGACTACAGCAAAAATTAGGGGAAGGGGCGGTGATTTTGGCCTCGACTCCCGCAGCTGATAAAGTGAGTTTAGTGGCCGCTTTTAGTCCCCGGGTGATTAAAGATAAGGGTTTACAAGCGGGTAAATTTATCGGTGCGATCGCTAAAATCTGCGCCGGTGGTGGTGGTGGTCGTCCCAATTTAGCTCAAGCTGGGGGACGGGATGCTAGTAAGTTAAGCGAAGCTTTAGCTAAGGCCAAAAGTCAGTTAACTAGCAGTTTACAATAGTTTTAAGGGTGGGCATTTTGTCCACCTTTAAAAAATTAGTTATCCTCTCGGTGTGATTGGTAAAAATAATATGGAACTACTGATCAAGAATTTGGGATCAATTAGAAATAATAATCAAGCTATAGATTTAACCAAGAAGTTTTATACTTTTATTGGTTACAATAATAGTGGCAAAACCCTAGTTTCTCAGCTTTTATGGACAATTTTTAATAATGACAATATTAGAAAGTTTTCCGAAAATACCCAAATTGATTCTTTAGTAATTGACTCGGAAAAACCTATTAAAAAAATTACTATCAATCAAGAATTAATCGATGAGATTCTCAATAAATTTAGCCAGTTTATTGAAAAAGAAGTTGTTAATACTTATAATCTTGATGCCAGTATTAAAGAAACGATTATTGGTTCCAATAAATTAATTTTTCAAGCAAATATCCAAGAATTTAAAGAGACGAAATTTAAAACAACTTTTTTGGTTCGTGTTGCAGGAAATAATGATCTGGAGTATTTACAGATTAGCAAGGGCAAAGGTAGCCTAACAATAAATATAAAAGAACCTAATATACCTGAAAAAGTATTTGATCAAATACCCAGAGACTTTTTTGAGAGAGCTAAACCATACAAGGAATCAGTAATTATTCCGTCAATAATAAGAGTGCTTTTGTCTCATGCAGAAGATACTTTTTTTATCCCCGCTAGTCGTAGTTTTTTTCCTGTTTTCTACCAGTACATTTATGAGATAGAGAGAAATAAAAGAAGTGAGTATAATCGTCGATTGCAAGAATTAATAGAAAATATTGATGATGATGTTGATACTAATCGGGATATATTCAAACGTCTTCAAGAACAATTACCCAAAAGGTCTTATACGGAACCAATGAATAAAGTGATTGAGTCGCTTTATTCTCTCAATACCAATAAAAAAATTAATTCAGTTTATAATTCTCTGATTGAAAAGATGATCGGATTAATGGGAGGAGAAATCACGATTTCTAGTCTAGAATCGATCGCACCTATTCAATTTTCTTTTAAATTCGATGAAAGCAAAGATTTACCCATGTATCTAGCTTCATCTTCAGTCAATCAGTTGACTATCTTGTATCTTTACCTGAAATATTGGGCCAAGGAAAAAAACAATTTTTTGATGATAGATGAACCAGAAGTTAATTTGCATCCCGAAAATCAAATTCGCTTAATGGATATTTTAGTTCAATTTGTCACCGAGCATGATAATCGGGTTTTGATCACCACCCATAGCCCAATTTTAACCGATATTCTCAACAATTATGTTTATCTTCATACCTTAAAAAGTTATGATGTTGATGTCACAAAAATTATTGAAGATAATCAATTAAAAAATTTAAATCCAGAAATTTCAATTGCTAAAGAAGACTTAGGGGTTTACTTTTTCACGGGTGATAAAATTATTGATTATGGAACCAGTGAATATGGTGTTTATTTTCGTAACTTTAAAGAAGTTATCAACTCTGTGCAGAAATCTGGCGAAATTTTAACCAATCATATCTATTTAGCAGAGAATGAGTAAGTCTAACTCAAAAAAAGAAATATTTTCCCTTAGACAAGAGTTTCATCAAGCTTTAGAAAAACAGGGTTTTATTGAAGAAATCTCCCCTAGTCAGGATGAGTATATTGAAATTCTAGAAACAAATAAGAGCGATTTAAAGAAAGTAGTTATTAATCACTTAAAGTTATCGTCTAAAAATGACAAAAATATATCTACAGAAGTAGATAAAATCTGGGTTATCAATTTAGAAAAAGAGTTACCCGGTATCTCTGCTTCCGGCAAAACCCCTGAAAAAGCTATATTAGTTTTACAGAGAAAAGTCGATGATGCTGGTAAAATTCTCAATTATCATCTGCAAATTTGTTTAATTGAACTTAAAGCATCCCTACAGGCAAAAAAAGACAAAGAAAGCACATTAAAGCAGATTGCTGGTAAATTTCAAAGCGGGATGAATAGAATCTATATGCTTCTGACTCTCAATAATCATGCTAATCCCCAGAAAAACTATCAAAATGCACAAATATTTGTGCAATTCAGAGGAATTATTTTTTATAATCGCAACGAAATTAGTGATCTTGCCAAAGAAAATGAGCCAGACTATAATTTGAGCGAGAGTACCTTATATAAAATTCTCTCTCAATCTACAGAATCAAATTTATTAACCCTAGAAACCCTATTAGAAGAACGAGATAAAATCGTCGTTAGGTTTATCCAAAATCCCAATCAAACTCAAGATTATATGACCATAAAACTAGAAGATTTACTCTGAATAAATGCTGCTTCTCTGTAATCTTGACAAGCTTTTTAGACATCAGCATTTAATCAGAACGTAGGTTGGGTTGAAGCATGAAACCCAACGCCTGCATGGGTTACGCTACCGCTAACCCATCCTACAAATAATTGTGCCTCCCTACTTAAATGCTGCTTCTCGGCAATCTTGACAAGCTTTTTAGACGTCAGCATTTAATCAGATGTGAGTTTTCATTTCACTGTTTACTGTTTACTGGACGGCTACGCCGTGCCTTTGGCAACACTGAAAAAAATCCCGCCACTCTCCTATACCTTTTAAACAGGATTTAGTATAATTTTGATGGGCAAAAATTGCTATTAACTACCCGGAGGGGGAATTACAGGAATTTCGATCCCGTCCGGAGCTAAGGGGGGAGGTGTGGGGGTTAGTTCTGGCTGGTCAACAGGTTCAGGTGTACTAACTAAGGGGATATTTTCCAGCACGGGAAGACGGGGAGTGATGGGTTGCGAAAACATCGCTTGAATTGCCGCTTTTCTGGTTTCTGGCGGTTCCAAAGCTTGCTGCCAGAGACTTTCATAAAAGAAGAAAATCACCCCTAAACCCCGTTGACGAGCAGCCAATACCTTTTCTTCAATCAAGGGTAGGGCAATCGGTCGATTGCGTAAACCGGTTAAAACCCCCACACCGGTGGGGATAGTTTGCTGGGTTTCCTGAATTTCGGGACGCTCTATTTGTTTGAGAAAACTGGGCAGATCGGGACGATAAACCTGTACGATTAACTCATCGACTAATCCTTGCCGCACCCAACCGAGCCAATCCTGTAAATGACCATTATAGGCGAATTCGTAGGGATTAGGGGCGATCGAAAGCAGTATATTCGGTTTAACTGCCTGAATTGATTCTTTGAGATTAGCCAGAAAAGCGGTGATTTTATCGGCCCGCCATTTTGTCCATTCGGGATCCCGGGGGTTAGCTGGGGGCGTTTTTTCGGTTTCCTGTTGATAAAGGGCGATAGTATAGGGATCATAGCCGAATTCGTTGGGTAAACTCAGATGATCGTCGAATTGGATGCCGTTAATATCGTATTGTCTCACCACTTCCAAGACTAACTCCCGCAGAAAATTCTGCACTTCGGGACGGAAAGGGTTCAACCACACCACCTCACCGGCTGCCCCCACCCAAGTGGTCCCCCCGTCGCGTTTTTGGGTTAACCAGTCTTGATGTTTTAAGGCTAATTCCGAGGTGGGAGGGGCCATAAATCCGAATTCAAACCAAGGAATGACCAATAATCCCCTGCCACGGGTTTGTTCCACCAATTCTGCCAAGATATCTTGTCCCTGCGCTCCCGTAGGCACAAAAGGCTGTATTCCTTCCCGTTGGGCGATCGCACTGGGATAGAGAGCATAACCGGAATTCCAGACCACGGGATAGATAGCATTAAAATTAAGATTAACTAATTGCTCGATCGCCTGTTGTCGTTTATCCCTGTCCATCAGCATCGCAGTATCGTTGGTGGTGATCCAAACACCGCGGATATCAGGATCTCGACTTTGAGAGAAAGCGGCAGAAAAATAGCCTAATAGTAGGACTATGAGAAAAGATACTAAGAATAGTAGTATAGGGAACTTTTTAAGAATTTGCCGCCAAACGCTAGTCGGAATTAGAAAAGTCATTTCTTTAAGGTGAAGATTAACGGTTTTAACTGGTTATAATACCAGCTTTGCTCAACTCTTTGAGGCTAGATTGACCCAAAATAAGTAGGTAGGCACAATTATTTGTAGGATGGGTTAGCGGTAGCGTAACCCATGCGGGCGTTGGGTTTCATGCTTCAACCCAACCTACGTTCATTTTATATTTAATTCCACCCACCTACTTATATATTTACCTATTTCTTCCCTCGCCACAATTGACCTTGAGGATAGAAATCATCAAGACGAATATCGAATTGATCTAGGGTCAGTAATAACCGATTGGAAGGACGAAAAAGAAATAAGTTGGCCTGGGGAATTTCTAGGACTTCTTTTAACTTATCGGTATCGGGGTTAGTGGTAGTCAGGAAGTATTGTACATCAGCATTAAGACGATAATTAAGGGAAAGCAAATCACCTAAGTTAGTCCAGTCATTACCTTCGTCGCTGATAACAATGGCCTTAGGTACAGCATTAATTTTTCTGGCAACTTCGCCATTCCAATAACTAGGAACTTTTGCCCAACTGGTTTCGGAAAGAGCATTATTGAAGTTCGATATTATACTAGCAGTTAACAAAAAAGTCAAGATAATTTTACCTAAAATTTTGCCTTGATTAAGCAATTGTGACAAGAAAAAAGCTACAGTTATATAGATAGTGGGAAAAGTCGCAATTAGATAACGGGTGACAGTCGATCTAGTGGTGGTCAAAATTAGATCGGGAATGACTAAAGCTAGGAAAGGTACTAGGGTTGAGGTAATCAGAAAAGTAAAAGCTATGGGGTGATTGTAGCGATAAACTCGATAAAAAGCATAGATAATTAAGATTAAAAAAATCAGTCTATATATATAGGTGAAGATGTTATTAAAACCAAAATCGCTATCGCTAAATGGACAAGTAAAAGTTAAGAGCCATAATTTACCGAACAATCCCCAATCGAGATAGTTAACGGCAGCCCAACTGGTGGAATTAAAGGCCCTTTGAGAGTTAGTTAAAAAAACCTGTAACCAGGGTATATATAAAATTATCATTGTTAACCCAGATAACAGGAAAAATATCAAGTTATTTTTTCGCTCTGGTTTCATAACAAGATACCAAATTATCAAGGTTGCTTGAGCAAATAAGTTAAGAATAAAAAAGAGATGGGTGTAGAGTCCGAGAGTATTAGAGAAGGTGTATAAAGACCAATTAACAAGAGTTCTTTTTTTGAGGCATTTTAACAGCATTAATTGACTAATTATAGTTAACAAAACTAAAAGACTATACTGACGGGACATTTGAGCAAATATTATATCAACTGGAGAGAGTGCTAATAAAATTACTGCTAGAATTGCCGTTAACTTTGATGTAAATATTTCTAGGGATAGATAGTAAATAAATGGCAGAGAGAGAAGACTAAAAACAATCGCTAAACTGCGGGAAGAAACGGGAGAAAAACCGAATATTTTTTCCCAATAGCGAGAGATAATAAAGTATAAAGGTGGGTGCTGAGGGTCTTCTTTAGCGAGAGATTTTATTGTGTCAAAAACATTACTTTCTGGTTTCAGTTGTTGAAATTTTCCTAATTCTGTGGTAGATAAAAGACGGTTTTGAAAGATAGTATCAGCGATTTCCTTTGCTTGATAACCAGTGGTTCTAATGGTGGTGTAGGATTCATCATGCCAATAGATTTTTTGATCGATATTTGCAAAACGAAAAACCACACCGAGAGTTAGGATAATTGCCAAAAGTATTAAGAGCCAATTGGGAGTTTTATAATTAATAGTTGCTTGCATTTTAATAATTAGAGCGACTTTGTTTAAGATTAAGAAACTTGGTAAATTCTGGTTGAAAAAGTAGCTTAATTGTGCCGGTGGGACCGTTACGGTGTTTAGTAATAATTACTTCGGCCACACCTCGATCGGGACTATCGGGGTTATAATATTCATCTCGGTATAACATCATAATTAAATCCGCATCCTGTTCGATACTATTATGGACGATGATATTATTGGCAATAAAATTATGCAATTTATCTACTGTTAAATCATACACTTCTGTCTCTCCATCCGCTTGAATTGCCATAACTTCATCCCAATTAAACCTTAGGTCTGAATTACTCAGAGAGCGAGGTAAAGCGATATAATTACCGATATTTAATTCATCTAATCTTTGCCAACCGTGGACAGTCAAAAATTTATGATTGGCTGTAGCTCTAATCGTGCGACCTAAACGAGTTGTTAATCGAAAAACTGGCTTAAATCCTGTGGAAAAGACCTTAGTTACCAGTGCTTTTTCTAATTTCATTGTTTCCTCATTAAGAGCAAAAACCGTAAAATTAGAGCAATTAACTAACTGACAAATTGGCACTTTAGCACGAGGAGCGGCTAACTCAACTAAACTATCACCCGCTAAACATCCCGACTCGCGTAAATCGGACATCATCGGTCTTTTATTATTGCGAGATTCCACGGCGCGACTTAACTGAGAAAGAGCAATTACCGGAGCATGAATTTCTCTCGCTAAACCCTTAAGACTGCGGGTAATTTTAGAAAGTTCCTGAACACGATTATCACCTCCCCCTTCCATTAATTGCAGATAATCGATTAAAACTAATCCCATTTGCCCCTTTTTTTCTGCCTGTAAACGCCGCACTTGGGAACGCATTTGAATTACACTTAAATTGGCACTATCATCGATATATATGGGCAAATTTAATAACTTTTCTAGTCCCCCAAGAACCTTCTCTAAATCATTTTGTCCCAAACGGCCCGAGCGAATCCGATTACTTTCGATTTTAGCCTCATTCGATAACAAACGTTGGGCTAATTGTTCTTTAGACATCTCCAAACTAAAAACCGCCACAGGTAAATTCTGTTGAGCGATATTATAAGCAATATTAAGAGCAAAAGAAGTTTTTCCCATGGAAGGCCTACCGGCGATAATAACTAAATCCGAGGGTTGTAAACCACTGGTCATCGCATCGAGATCATAAAATTGAGTTTCGATACCGGGTAGAGTTGTCGTCTCCTGCATTTTCTCAATTTCGTTAAAAGTTTCGATTAAAGTATCCCCCAGAAAAATTAAACCCTCCTGGGGTCGTTTTTGGGTGAGACGAAAAATCTTTTGTTCCGATTCATCGAAAACATTTTCTAATTCTAGCGTCGTATCCCTGGCTAACTCAATAATTTCTCCCCCGGTGGAAATTAACTGACGACGCATATATTTATCCATCACTAATTCAGCATAGCGATCGATGTTAGCAGCCGAGACAGTGCGCTCAATTAATTGTAACAATCGCGGCATTCCCCCGATTTCTTCCAGCAGATGATTATCCTGTAACCAACTGCTAACCGTCATTAAATCCGTCGGTTTTCCCTTCCCTTGTAAAGCAAGTGCCGCACGATAAATATCTTGATGGGTTTTCACATAGAAAGCTTCTGGAATTAAAAAATCACTGATTCTACCTAACGCTTTTGGATCTAGTAAAATACCACCTAAGATAGATTCTTCCGCTTCAATATTTTGGGGGGGGAGGGATTGATCGCTAATCATTGTCAATGCTGACTGTGCTTTATCATTAATTATAGTCATTGACCCTAATTAAATACAAATGTTCAGGTTAATGATCGGGGTTGGGTTTTGGGGTTTTAGGGTTTTGGGGTTTTAGTTGAAATTTCCCCACTTCCCCACTTCCCCACTTCCCCACTTCCCCACACCCCTTGTAAACAGGATTTAGTATGACTTTAATGGACTCCTCTGCGCTCTCCCCGGCCGTTTACTTTATTGGTGCAGGACCCGGAGATCCGGAATTATTGACGGTAAAAGCCGATAAAATTCTCCAAAAAGCCGATGTTATCGTCTTTGCTGATTCCCTCGTCCCCAAACAGATTCTTGAGGATACTCGTCAAGATGCCGAGTTAATTCCCACCAGTAGCATCACCCTAGAAGAAATTATCCCTTTAATGATCGATCGCGTGCGTCGGGGTTTAGCGGTGGTGCGACTGCAATCGGGGGATTTAAGTCTCTATAGTGCCATCCAAGAACAAATTGAGCTTTTGACAGCAGCAGATATACCCTTTCAGCTAATCCCTGGAATTAGTGCCTTTCAAGGATTAGCGGCTAAATTGGCCCTAGAATTAACGATTCCGGAATTAGTCCAGACAATTATTCTAACCCGGGTGGAAGGAAAAGCCTCTCCCATGCCAGAAAGTGAAGAATTAGCCTCTTTAGCCGCTCATAAAGCCAGTTTATGCCTATATTTAGCCGCCCGTCACATTGACAAAGCCCAGGAAAAACTCCTACGATACTACTCACCAGAGCAACAGGTGGCCGTTTGTTTCCGTCTCGGTTGGCCCGACGAAAAAATCTGGGTTGTCCCCCTATCAGAGATGGCCCAACTAACCCATCGGGAAAATCTAACTAGAACTACCCTTTATCTTATTAGTCCCGCTTTAAACCAGATTACAGGAACTCGATCGCAACTTTATCACCCGCAACATTCCCATCTTTTCCGTCCTCGTACCTAGGTATTTTCTGGGAAATCTATCGAAAGAAACACTGGGTTTCTACCTAAAGTTAGATTTAAAGAGCGGCGATTTTGTTTACAATGGCAGTGGGAGGTAGGGCAATTTTAAAAACGTTTAAAATTAGTCTAACAATCCATGCACAGCTGCCCTATATGTTCGGGAATTACCCTTCGTCACCTTGTGGCTAGTCGTGCCTACTGGTATTGTCCTCACTGTCGTCAGGAGGTTCCTAACTTCCTTGATTGCTCCATTCCTCGCAGGGTAGAGCGAGTTAGAGCGGAAAAAACAGTCTAGATTTTTAAGTTGGTAGATGGCAATAAGACCTGTGGGATGTGTTAATTTTTAACCCATCCCACTTTATCTGTCTAGACATCCCGAGGATTGAGATGGCTCATTTCCCAAGTCACATAGGTACCGATCGGACTCCAGATCAGGTAAGGTAGGAGTAGGATGGCCGCCCAAGAAGAAACAGGGAAAACCAATAGTGCCAGAAGACAACCCAAGAAAAAACCCGTACCTCCGATAATCGTTCCCGCTTTGAGACTGCGTAGTTTACAGGTGACGGGAGTATAGGCAGTAATAGTCAATTCCACCAACAGATAAAAAGCCATCAAAAACCAGCGATTAGCCGGTTGAGCTTCCCAGACTAAATAAGCAGAAATTGCCCCACAAATATAGATAATTGTCCAGATAAGAGGGATTAATCTTTCAAAGGTTAACCAATCGGGACGACGCAATCGCGCAAACCAACGCACATCGCGAGAATTGAGTAATCCCCCAGCTAACGCTACCAAAAATCCGACGACACCGATAAGCAACCAAGAGGGAATCATCATTTTTAGCTATCCTCCGCTAATTTTGGCTTTGTAACCCGATTCAATGAGAATTTGTAGAATTTTTTGGCGATGATCTCCTTGGATCTCAATGGCATTTTCTTTAACTGTACCACCCGTTCCGCAAGCGGTTTTTAACTGTTTTAATAATTTCGTCAGAGTTTCGGTTTGGCATTGAAAACCTGTAACTATGGTAACGGTTTTTCCCGCCCGACCAGATCGGGAGGTTTGTACTCGCAAATTCTGCTGATTTGGGGGTAATTCAGGAATGGAACGCTCAAAAGCTTGAGAATTGCTTTTATCTCCAAATTCCTGATAGGCAATCCGTTTTTTTTCCTTTGATTTACTCATATAGCAATTATCATAGTGGGTTTTGGTTGTGGGGAAGTGGGGAAGTGGGGAAGTGGGGAGATGGGGAAGTTGTCTCATCACCCTATCACCCCAAAACCCTATCACCCTATCACCCTATCACCCTATCACCCTATCACCCTATCACCCCAAAACCCTATCACCCTATCTCCTCCTGACTCCTAAATCCTGACTACTGATAGCTCTTAATTGGTTGGACTGGGAGCGCATTTGATTAAGTTCAGCTGCCGACATTCGATCGAGATGACCTAAAATCATATTAACTCGACCTTGGGACTTTAATTTTTCTCGATGTCGTGCCAAAAAATCCCAGTAAAGAAAGTTAAAAGGACAGGCAAACTCCCCGACTCGTTCATTTTTTTTATACAGACAACCCCGACAATAATCACTCATTTTATCAATATAGTTGGCAGAGGAAGCGTAGGGTTTGGAGGCGAGAATTCCCCCATCGGCAAATTGTCCCATTCCCAGTACATTAGTCTGCATTACCCAATCGTAGGCATCGATAAAAACACTATGAAACCAGTTTTCAATCTCTTGGGGAGAGCAACCAAAAATTAAGGCAAAATTGCTCAAAATCATTAATCTTTGAATATGATGGGCATAACCAGTATTTTCCACCTGTGATAATACTTGTTTGAGGCAATTCATCTCGGTTTGATTACTATCCCAAAAGAAAGCCGGTAAGGGTTGTTGATGCTCAAACCAATTATGATTAGCGTAATCTTCTCCCAGATAATGATAAATTCCCTGCATATATTCCCGCCATCCCAACACCTGACGGATAAATCCTTCGATGCTATTTAGGGCTAAATTATCTTTTTTATAGGCAATTGCTGCCCCTTGAATCACTTCCAACGGCGTTAGTAATCCTAGATTAAGATAGGGAGATAATAGGGAATGCCAGAGGGTTTCTTCTCCCGTTATCATCGCATCTTGGTAGGGTCCAAAGTTGGGCAGACAATTAGTAATAAAATGCTCCAAAACCTGTAAAGCTTGTCTGCGGGTTACTGCCCAGCGAAAAGGTTTGATTTTTCCATATTTAGGAATATCTAAAGCTTCCACATCAGCGATAACCTGAAGGGTAATTTCATCGGGTTCAAACCAAAGAGGAGCAGCAGTTTTTAATCCATCCTTGGGCGGTTTGCGGTTTTGTTTATCAAAGTTCCATTGTCCTCCTATGGGTTGATTATTCTCCATTAAAATCTGCCATTTTTTGCGACTTTCTCGATAGAAATCCTCTAGTAATAGTCTTTTACGAGATTTAGCCCAATTATTAAAATCTGTCCTTGTCCAGAGAAAGTGATTATTATCAATTAGGGTTATAGCACAGTCTAAATTGAGATTTTTAATTAATCTAAGAAAAGGGCAATCATTAGGCATCATGATTTGTAATTCTTTAATGCCTAATTGCTTAATCCAAGCGGATAAAATCGGCTCAAAATCTTCAGCGACTTCGTAGGTGACAGACCATCCTAAAGTTTTTAATTCTTCGGCAAAATGACGCATCGCCGACCAGATTAAAACTAATTTTTGCTGATGATAGGGTCTTTGTCGAATATGATTGTGGGATTCAATTAAAATAACCGGCGTTTCCTGTGAATAGGCTTGATGATTAGCTAAGGCCGCTTGTCCTGTCCATAATTGATCCCCTAAAATCCAAATGCCAATGGTCATAATTATTTCATTGCCTCGACTATTCCGCCGTATTTTTTAGCCATAATATCCGCCATTTCCCGAGCAGAAAATTTACTGGCTTTGTCGATGCTGGGGGTAAATGTCCCCGTAGGGGTTAAATAATGGGTAAATACCCCGACTTTTTTGCTAATAATCCACATATTTCTTGAAGTCAAAAATCAAAAAGGGGATGGGGTGTGGGGTGTGGGGTGTGGGGTGTGGGGTGTGGGGAGTTTTCTCAGTGAAGTGATAACTGATAACTGATAACTGATAACTGATAACTGATAACTGATAACTGATAACTGATAACTGATAACTGATAACTGATAACTGATAACTGATAACTGATAACTGATAACTGATAACTGATAACTGATTAGGTTTTTGTCCTGAGACTTTGAGCGCTTAGATAAAGTTGCGTCCATTCTTTGACCACTTGTGTGCGTTTACAGTTTAATTCGCCAGCGATTTCCTCAAGGGTTTTACCCGCTTTTAAGCCATCGATAACGCTTTTACCCGTGGGAGAAAGACCGGCATAGAAACTTTGCCATTGACTGAGAGTTAAGCCAAAATTATGCTCTTTCGGGCTGATTTGTAACCATTCAGCGATTAATTCTGTCCCTTCATTGAGGGCAAAAACCTTAATCGCATGATAGCCAACTTTTTCCCGGAGACGATAAATCCGTTGGACGGGAATATTCATCGCCTTTGCGATCGCATCTTGGTTTTCGCCCCCTAGATAGAGGTTAAACCAAGTCACCGCCTCCCGACTAACATTTTCCTCTAGATACTTGGCAAAACTCTCTTGAACCTTTACCCGTTGAATTTGCGCTTCTTGGGAAGTGCGTTGATCTTCGTAGGTAGCGATCGCATTTTGATCCAGTAAACTTAAGCTATTTTCCCCCTCATCGCCACTAATTTCATCGGAGAGAATCCGGATCATTTCTTGCTGCGGCACGTTAGTAATACCGCTTCTCGATTGACGACGGAGATAATTAACAAAACGATAGGCTAACAGGGGTTGATTGCGGATCGGACGCAGAGCGTATTCCTCTAGGGTGGCTAACAGCAGCTGATCACGAGTAGCTTGATCGTTGGTACAACGAGCGATCCATGCTAACTGGGATTGCAGATAGCGATCGCTATTTAACATTTCTTGAATAATTTCTTGCAAGACATCGGCCACCGCTTGCCGACGATCGCGACTTAAGGAAACCCAAGTGCGAATTTTTTGCCGGAGAGTGACACAAGCACCGAGACGATCGATCAGGTTACGATAGGCGCGGGTGGGACTAACTTTGAGATAGCGTTGCCGTAAAATTTGCCAAAGATAGACTAATCCCCGTTTAGCGATTTCTAAATCTCTCTCATCTAAATTTTCCCAACGTTGGCTATCTTCACCGAGTAACCAATTGATAATGGTATCCCGTTGGCGATCGGTTAAGGAATCCTCTGTTTGAGAGAGGCGATCTTGCCATTGTTGCCTTAACTCGTCGATTATTGTCGTCATCGAAAAATTGAGTTCCAAACCCCGTCTTTTGAGGACGGCTTTAGTTTGAATATTAGCGCATTTACACGATATATGCTAAAACCTGAGCCATGGAGAAAGCCGATCGCACCGATTTTACCCAACCCCCGACTAGAACGAACTAATCAATTAAGTCTTTTGCCGGATAAGGATTTGGGGCGCACGCATCGCTTTCTAGGGTGCGTTTCCCTGAAAACATGACAATTTCGGCTCTTCGTTACTTGGTATGGTTCGATAGGGGGGCATAAATCGACTAAATCCTTATCTGGCAAAGGATTTAATTGATTAGTTCGCTCTAGATCGAAAATAATTGACAAAAATCGCTAAATGCCTTTCTATATAGGGGTTCCATCCCTTATAACCCCCGTTCATTGCATAACACAAACCGAAGAGCCACAATTTCAAGGTTAACCAATATTTGGGAACGCACCACCCCTACCATTCATGGATTTGATTGTGGACTGCCTGTTTTAATTTATAATTCGGGAACATTTTCCTGTTCATAATTTTCTATTAATATTCCCAAAATTTCCATTAAAGAAGCAAGAGGATGATTTTCATTTTCTCCTATTTCATCTATCAAATTATCTAACATAATTACTAATTGTTCATATTCTGATTCATTGCGAGGGATAAAGAGTATTTGCTTTAAGTTTGTCCAAGCTTGCCGTGTTTTCTCTATATCTATCGTCGGCATTTTTTTACTCCTTCCATTTATTTTTGTCCTATTCAGCATGAGTTAAAACTTCTCGAATATAAATTTTTTGTCGCTTGTAATGAATCGCCGCTATGAGTCTAATCTTATTTCCACCTTGGAACCCCCTAAGCTACATCTACATACTCACAGATCGACACTGATTCAGGAACAGTTAATCCATCTTCTTTTAAGCCTTCCAAATGAAAAATTATTGCCTCAGCAATTAATTGTTTAACTTCTTCTAATGTTTCTGCAACCGCAACACATCCGGGAAGATCGGGAACATAAGCACCGTAGCTATTTTCTCCTTTTTCAATAACAACTGCATATCGCATTATATTTTGTCCTCCTCAATTTGAGCTTGTCGCCATATATTTTTAAGAGTCCCAATAGGAACATCAACGCTGGATTTCGACCAACAAAGCAAAGATTTGAGCTATCACCACTACAATAAAATCACTACTCACCCGCAGCAGATAAAGCCATAAGTCCCGAAAATATTGCCCTTAATTAGCCTTAACTTTCTGCCCGACTGTATCGGCAGTGGTAGTAGAAACCATGGCCGCCATAACTTGTTCGGGGGAAACCGTAAAAGGTAAACGATGAATGTCCGAATTCGGCTGACAGGCAATTGCGGCCGCATGGCGCAATTGGGCAAGGGAAACATCTTTTAATCCTAAATCCTCTAGGGATTTCGGTAAACCAATTTGTTCATAAAACTGGATTAGTTGCCCCCGGGCCGATACTGCCAATTGATTGCCCAAAACTATTTCTTCTAGACGCAATTGGGCGAGAATGCCGTAGGCGACTTTTTCCCCGTGCAGGGCATGATGGCAAGCGGGAATATGGGTTAAACCATTATGAATTGCATGGGCGGCCACGGTACGACAATTAGCGCCCCCTAAACCACCAATTACTCCGGCTAATAAAACGGCGGCATCCACTACCTGTTTCCAGTCCTCCCCGCCGATATTTTCCAGAGCCTGCGGGGATTTTTGGAAAAGAATATCCCGCAAAACCCGGGCCTGTTGGACGGCAGCAATAATCAGGGTTTCTGTGGAATGACCGCTACTGACGGAAGCTTCGTACCATTTAGCGATCGCATCGCCAATACCAGCGATTAAGGTTCTTTTCGGGGCAGTTTGGATAATACCGTAATCGAGAATTAATAAATCCGGACAACGGGCTAGGGACAGATCGTAAAGAAACGCCCCTGCGTCGGAATAGACGTTAGATAGGGCTGTCCAAGCGGCACAGGTAGCGGCGGAGGTGGGAATCGTGGCGATCGGCAAATGGCACTGATGGGCGAGTAATTTGGCCGTATCGAGGGCTTTGCCGCCACCCACACCGATGATAAAATCTGCCTCATGACTCTTGACAGATGCCTTTAAATATGCTAGGGAATTTTCCGAACAATCGGGGGCGTAACTGTGATAGCTAGGAGTGAGATTTTTCAGGGGAGATGACAAAAAAGCTAAATTGCGATCGCCGCCCACCACGAGGGGACGCTTGCCCAAATCCCCTAACTTGCCGGTGGATTCTTCTAGGGCATTGTCACCCCGAATCACTTGTGCGGGGGCGATTAACAGGGGCAAAACAGCGACAGCATTGGACATTTTTTGACAACCTCAAGGATTATTGGCTAATTTTAGCGAAACTTTCGGGAAAAAGCTGTAGTTCAGGAGTATTATCCCCCGGGGCGGAGAAGGATTTTTTAATCTGTCCCAGGTACAAAGGAGCAGATAAACCGGGCTGAGGATGAACGAGAGTGCGAGCGCTAATGATAAATTGATTATTACCGCCAGCACCGGCGCGACCGGAGGAAAACAAGTCACTAGCGGCTTGTTTTAGGGTTGCTTCCACCTGCTCGGGAGTAACAGTATTGGGCAGGGAGATAACAGCTTGATTTGCTCCGTTATCATAGACAAGGGAGAATCTCACCGCTCCCGGAATTTCGGTACGGGTAAATAATCCTAACCCAAGACCGAAAATCCCCACCGTCAACACAGCCATAAAGCTAGTGACACCGACGAGACGAAAGCGGATTCCCCAACCGACGAGAAAAGCGATAATCGTGAGTACCAAAAAAACCAGCGTGGCAATACCAGACCATTGGGTGTATTTGGCGAAGTTTAGGGGAATGTCCATATTTTCTATAATACTGATTCTATGAAAACGGTTAGCATAAACCATTGTACCTATCCTGTGGTCGAAACTTTCCATTCCGTCCAGGGCGAGGGCTTTTGGACGGGAAGCAATGCTTTTTTCCTCCGTTTAGGAGGTTGCGATGTCTATTGTCCCTGGTGCGACCAAAAAGAGTCTTGGAATGCCCACCGTTATCCCCAACAATCCCTGGGGGAATTGGTAGAGATGGCAAAAGGGGCTAACCCCGCTATGGTGGTGATTACCGGGGGTGAACCTTTAATGCACAATCTTGATCCTTTGACCAAGGAATTAAAAAATCAGGGTTTACGGGTACATTTAGAAACTTCTGGCGCTCATCCTTTTACTGGGGTTTTTGATTGGGTGACTTTTTCTCCTAAAACTTATAAAATGCCCGATCCTAGTATTTATGCACGGGTAAATGAGTTAAAAATTGTCGTGGCTAATCCAGAAGATTTAGACTGGGCAGCTATGCAGGAAAGTAAGTTATCGGAAGGGGTGATCAAATATCTACAACCCGAATGGAATACAGTAGAAAGCAAAGAGTTAGTCTTTAATTATGTTCTCCGACATCCCCAATGGCGTCTCAGTCTCCAAACCCATAAGTTTTTAGGAGTCCGCTAGTCAGTTATCAGTTATCAGTTATCAGTTATCAGTTATCAGTTATCAGTTATCAGTTATCAGCTTTTTTCTCCTTCCTCCCATCTCCCCCCGCAACGCGCACGAAGTGGTCTCCCCACTCCCCCATCTCCCCACTCCCCCCCGCAACGCGCACGAAGTGGTCTCCCCATCTCCCCAATTCATAATTCCCAACCCCTAATTGACTAACAAGAGGTTAAATACTATGTCTAACAACAATTCTGAACGAGTAGTGCGTCGTGGTCGAGTTTTTCCGGAGATTCAATCTACCGAGGAAGAAAAGGCCAAACATCGCGCCCGACAATTAGAATTTTATCATCGTTGTTGGCCGATTTTTCAGAGTTTACAGCCCCGGTTAATGAAACATTATTATGGTTGGTACATTGCGATCGAACCCGATAGCGGCGATTATTTTATCGATCCCGACAAAGAAGTGGCCAGTAAAAAAGCAAGGGCAAAATATCCCGACAAAATCCATCATATCTTTGGCATTAATGAAACTGGAGTTAGTGGCAGAATATGATGGAAGGGAGATTTGGAGAAAATGGTCAAATTTATTTTGATATCGATTTAGTCAGCCCTAATGGTCTGGTGTTACCTGTAGAAGCTATGCTAGATACTGGTTTCACGGAGTTTTGTGTTATGAATGACCAAGATGCTCGCAGTCTTGAATGGCCATTTTTAAACCAAGATAAGTTACGCACTGCCCAAGGAGAAGCATTTTTTGATATATATTTAGGCAGAGTAAGAATTGATGGTCAGGAATACGAAATTCCCGTCTTTGCAGGGGAGGCAATTCAGGAGATTTTGTTAGGTTCCCAGTGGCTCAAACAATTTATCTTAGTAGCTAATTATCAACAAACACAGGTGACATTAGGATAATGACAAAAAAGGCGATTATTTTACTTTCTGGGGGATTAGATTCAGCGACAACAGCAGCGATCGCTTTAGCTGCTGGTTATCAATTAATCGCCCTTTCCTTTCGTTATGGACAAAGACACGAGCGGGAATTAGCAGCGGCGAAAAAAATTGCTAATTTCCTCGATATTAAAGAACATCATCTGATCGAAGTCAATCTATCTTTGTGGGGAGGTTCCGCTTTAACGGATCAATCTATTGCTATTCCCCAAGAGGGAATTAACCCGAATATTATCCCGATTACCTATGTGCCGGGGAGAAATACAGTTTTTATTTCGATCGCTCTTTCTTTAGCAGAAGCAAGGGAAGCGGAGGCGATATATTTAGGAATTAATGCGGTGGATTATTCCGGTTATCCCGATTGTCGTCCCCAGTATTTAGAGGCCTTTCAAACTTTAGCTAATTTATCATCGAAAGCGGGTTTAGAAGGGAAAGCACCCCAATTAATTGCCCCTTTGGTGATGGATAGTAAGGTAGATATCGTCCGTCGTGCCGTTAGTTTAGGGGTTCCCATTGCTGATACTTGGTCTTGTTATCAAGGAGAAGTTGAACCCTGCGGTTTATGCGATTCCTGTCGCATCAGAGATCAGGCTTTAATTGAGGCCGGTTATCCCGAATTAGCCACTCCCCTGTTGAAACAGTCGGGGAAAATAGGGAGGATAGTGAAAAATGGAGATAATCTAGGCAATTAAATGTTCAATAAGGATTTTACTGCCGATTAATATTAAAACTAAACCGCCGAGAATTTCCACCTTTTGGCTAAATAAATTACCGAATTTATGCCCGATAAAAACAGCTATAAAACATAAAGCAAAGGTAATAGAACCGATGACAGTGCAAGCTAAAAGTAAGGGAGTTTTAATCATCGATAAACCCAAACCAACTACTAAAGCATCGATGCTAGTAGCGATCGCTAATCCGATTAAAGTATAGGAATCTAGAGGATTAAATTTTTTTTCCTCGTCATCATTTTGAACAGCTTCGTAGATCATTTTACTGCCGATCGCCCCTAAAATAATAAAAGCGATCCAGTGGTCAAAAGAGGCGAGGAAATCGCGACAAGTTAGACCAATACCCCAACCGATCATCGGCATAATCGCTTGAAATCCCCCAAAAAACAAAGCAATTTTCAAAGCCTTATTAACATGAATATGACGAATCATCAGGCCACTGGTCAGAGAAACGGCCACGGCATCGGCGGCTAATCCCACGGCTACAAAGGAAATGGTGAAAAGTTCGAGTGAAGTAAACATCTATATTTGTTTATCCTTATAATTTCCCCTTATCTTAACTAATTTTTCCCCAAAAAACTTTCATATTTATCTCATGATCCTCTCATTTATCTATCATTTCTCTAACCTAAGTAGGTAGGCGTTAAAAGTTGTCAGATCCCCCCGCCTATCGGCACCCCCCTTATCAAGGGGGGCAGGGGGGATCGAACCTAAAATCCATTTTTAATTTAATTATAACCAGCTACTTAATTAGTGAGAGGATCGAATTGAAAACGTTTAAAAGCATATTACTGGTTCCTCACCGATCGCCTGCACCTGATCGATCGCTTCTGGGGTAAAACTGATGATATCCTCAGCTTATAGGACTTTTGCGCCCGCTACTGCGATTTTATCAGGAAATTCAGCCGTAGGAGTCCGACTAACCGGTTTTCGGAGTTAACCAACCAATGCTGCTGTTTCATAAATTCCCCCGAATTTTTTCCCAGACAAAGTTAAGGAAGATACCTTTTTCCCATCATCGATCATCCCATCTGCTTTTAAGGTGGCTAACGCTACCATATAGGAAAAGTGCCAAGTAAAAAATCATGATAATTTCGAGAATTACCGGAGAATGAGGTGGGAGAGAACGGTGATAAAATTAGCTAATTGACTCCCCTAACTTAAACACCCCATAACCGCTCACCGAAAACATGGCTGACTTTTTTAACACCTATGGTTTTTTAATTGTTTCAATGATATTTGGAGCCAGCTTAGGCCTTTCAGTTTATCTGCCCTTAATGGCCGGTCAATTATCCTTAGCAACCCCCGGTTTTTACGCTTTAGGTGGTTATGTGGCTGCCATTCTTTCCACGAAAGTTTTTACTAATACCGGTAGCAATTATCCCCTGGCTTTGGTCTTTTTAGAAATGTTAATTGCTGGCATTATTGCGGGAATATTAGCCATAGTTTTAGGTATTCCTGTTCTCCGTTTGCGAGGTATTTATTTAGCTATTGCCACGATCGCTTGGGTAGAAATTTTGAGAATTATTGCCCTTAATCTCGAGATAACCGGCGGTGCGGTCGGTATTTTTGCCATTCCCCAACCTTTCACCACTCAATTAGCCTACCTTTGGCTGGCTTTGCCCCTCTTATTCCTAACTATGCTGTTTCTCTACCGGTTAGAAAACATCAAAATTGGTCGGGCATTTAATGCCATTCGTGCCGATGAATTGGCCGCTGCGTCCATGGGAATTAATCCCACCTATCACAAAGTTTTATCCTTCACTTTCGGGGCGGTTTTAGCGGCAGTTGTGGGAGCGGTAAGCGCCCATTTTCTCAATACTTGGAATTCTCGTCAGGGAACTTTTGATGCCAGTATTATTTTCTTGGCTTTCGTTTTAATTGGTGGTTCAAGAACTTTTGTCGGGCCGGTGGTGGGAGGCATTGTTTTAACTGCTTTGCCCGAAGTTTTACGCGCCCTCGGTGGCGTGAATGGTTTACCAATTTGGTTAGGTAATTTCTTGCGCGATGGTCGTTTGATTATTTTTGGAATTTTAATTGTTTTGGGAACTATTTTTTATCCCCAAGGCTTAATTACACCTGAATTAATCAAAAAACTAATGCCTTTTAAAAGACGTTCCTCTCTTAGTCAAGTTGATTCCTAATTACAGTGATCAGTGATCAGTTATCAGTGATCACTGATCAGATTTTAGTTTTCAGGTAATTGATTACTGTTTACTGTTCACAGCAAAAAACTCCCCAGTCCCTACTCCTGTCTCCTAACCCACCCTGCTGATACGGATATCCCCCTTCCGGCTAATGTAAAGAAAACGTTACAGCCGTAGGTTGGGTTGAGCTATTATTATTGAGCAGGTATTACCAATCGGCTCAAAAGGCGAAACCCAACCAAGATTGTGAAAATATTCCAGGAAGTTGTTGGGTTTCCTTGGGTCAACCCAACCTACGAGTTTTACTGAATGAAGGGGCATTTATGGTATTTTTAGAAACAATTTAGCCAGCTTTTGTGGTTTCTTTTTCGGTAGATTGGGAAGGTTTTAGTTTGCGTTTGAAGAAAATACCATACAAGATCATGTTATCGCACTAAGGGAAAATTTTATAAATTTCTTGGCGATGAGCAACTCGTTGATAGATAATGGTTTGATGATTTGACCTCTCCCCCAACCCCTCTGGGAGCAGGAGAGGGGAGTTAGTCTGGATTCATTGGTAGCCTTATTCGTCTTCGTTTCTTAAAGGTATAATTCCTTTAAGAATCTTTCCTCTAATAATCAAATAGGCAGGAAAACAATACACCCAAAGTAGAAATACAAACAAAAAAACTGACCATGAATTACCAAATGATGGTACGAATGATCCTGTAATTTTATACTTATGAAGTTCTATTCTATGGGAATCAATTGCTGCCCAAAGTGCTGTCACTAAGACAACTCCACCCATGATAGAAATTCCTGTAATCTTGTCAAGACCAATGACAACAACCAAAATCAACAATGTTAGTAAAAGTGAATTTCTCCAACCCATAATGAATATTAATCTTTTTAGTAGTGTTTCTATCGAATCGAGATAGACTCGCGCATCCTTGCCCATGCCATTGTTGAAATTGCGGGTAGTGCGATCGCTTCTTCGTAGCTAGGTAAAGCAACACCCCAACCCAACACCAAAGGGAGATAGCGGAAGCATACACACTACCCCCACAACTGTAGCAAAAGTTACAATTTAATAAATCTTTATATTCTTCTCCCTAGCTTAGGGATTCACAGGGGAAAGAGTTTCAGGTATTTTCCCCTGTTTTACTGCTTCTCAGGCGACCTATCGCCTTCCGTGAGGGATTGTGGCGCGGTGTGTCAGATTCGGTAATAGGGTTCAAAATTTCGCTAACCGCTACTTGAGCCATAGCGTTTTCCCTTAAGCAGAATTCACGCCGCCTCCAGTTCATAATGCAATACCAGAAGCTCATCAGAGCAACTCGATTCGCAATTGGCGGCCTATCACAGAAGCCGCCCCTCGGCTGATGTAAAAGATGACCCGTGCGATGCGCCCGCCAGTAGGGGCAATTCATGAATTGCCCCTACTCCCCACCTTCTGTTGTCTTTGTCCTCTAGTGTTATCAGAGTGATAAATTCTTGACATCCTCACCGCCGTAAACGGACGGTGATTCCCAAACCTCACGATTTAGGTTTCTGCTTCTTTCCCTTGCGGGGTTCCGCACCTGCCTGAACAGATTTACTCTGTTCTGGTCTTATGGTCGCTCTACAGACTGACACCGCAAGCCCTGCGGCCAAAATATTTTTACTCGCGTTAATATCTCGGTCATGGTGAGTCCCACAGTCTGGACAGTCCCATTCTCGAATATTTAACGGCATTTTTTCAGCAATATACCCGCAATTACTACATCTTTTAGAGCTAGGAAACCATCTATCTATTTCGATGTAATTTCTCCCATACCAACGGCATTTATAGGCTAATTGTCGGGTGATTTCTCCCCAGCTTACATCAGATATTGCCTGAGATAATTTCGGGTTTTTGACCATATTCTTAACGGCTAAATTCTCAACCACAATCGTTTGGTTTTCACGAACTAATTGAGTGGTTAGCTTATGTAAATGGTCTTTTCTACTATCGGTGATTTGAGCGTGAATCCTTGCTACTTTGATTTTTGCCTTTTCCCGATTTTTTGACCCTTTCTGTTTTCTAGAAAGATTTTTCGCTGCTCTTCGCAGTCTCCGATAATGGTTTTTAAAATGCTTGGGATTAGACACTTTATCGCCATCGCTGGTAATCACAAGGCTACTAATTCCTAAGTCAATTCCGATGGCTTTATCTGTTACTGGTAATGGCTTAATTGTTGGGTCATCAAATCTAATTGAGATATGCCAACGTCCAGAAGGATGTAATCTGACTGTTACTGTACTTGGTTCACAGCTTTCTGGTATTTGTCTTGACCATCGAATAGGTAAAGGTTCTGTGCATTTAGCTAAATAGATTTGTTTGTCTTTAAATTTAAAAGCAGACTTAGTAAATTCGGCACTTCCTCCCTGATGTTTTTTCTTAAAGTTAGGATACTTAGTACGACCAGCAAAGAAATTGGTAAAAGCTGTTTGTAGGTGTCTTAACCCTTGTTGTAAAGGTACACAGCTAACTTCGTTTAAAAACTCTAATTCTTCTTGTTTTTTCCAATCGGTTAGCATTGAAGAAGTTTCAGTATATCCTACTCTTTCTTGTCTTTCGTACCAAGCTTGTGTTCTGAGATGGAGAGCTTTATTGTCAACCAATCTTACACAGCCCAAAGTGCGCCGCAATAGCGACTCTTGTTCGGGTGTGGGGTAAAATCGGTAATAATAGGCTTTTTCCATACCTCACATTCTAGAATATATCGTGTAAATGCGCTAGTATTTAACAGTAAAGCCGTCGTAGAACGACGGGGTTTCAGACCCAAATTTTCGATGAATTGCCCCTACTCCCCACTCCTATCTCCTAACCCACCCTGCTGATACGGATATCCCCCTTCCGGCTAATGTAAAGAAAACGTTACAGTAACAGGTAAAGCCCAGTAGCCAGGAAGCCGTCGATCATGTTTGAATACTTTAACCAAAAAGCTATCAAAGCGGTGATGTTCGCCCAAGAAGAAGCCCGTCGTACCGGTCACAGTGTCGTCGGTACGGAGCATTTACTGTTAGGATTGATAGGAGAAGCCACCGCCGCCGCAGCCTTAATTCTCAAGGATTTAAAAGTCACCCTGCACGAAAGTCGCCGCGTGATTGAAGGAATGACTGGCCGCGGCACGGGTTACAGTCCCGTTAATATCCCTTTTACCCCGAAAGCGAAAAAGATGTTCGAGCAAGCATTTCAGGAAGCTCGACAATTGGGGGAACAGGCGATCGCACCTGAACATCTATTACTCGCTATCACCACCGATCCCGAATCCCTAGCCGCTAAAATTTTAATTATGCAGGGTGTTGATTTGATCAAACTTCGCGCCCTTTTACTGAAAAATGCTGGGGAAAAAGTCGCTAGTGGTCGCTTCACGGCAAGCAGTGACTATGAAGACCAGAAAAATGCTCCCCAAGGCGGTATTTTAGCCCAATATAGTCGTAATTTAAGCCAAGAGGTCAAAAATGGCAAAATTGACCCTGTAATCGGTAGAGAGCCAGAAATCCAGCGAGTTATCCAAATTTTAGGCCGTCGCGGCAAGAATAACCCGATTTTACTCGGTGCGCCGGGGGTGGGCAAAACTGCGATCGCTGAAGGGTTAGCACAACGCATCTATAATGGCGATATTCCCGAACTTTTGCGGGATAAACAGGTAATTGCCCTCGATATGGGGTCTTTACTGGCGGGAACCCGTTTTCGCGGCGATTTTGAGGAACGTTTAAAGGGTATTGTGGAGGAAGTTCGCAAATCGGGCAGTATTATCCTGTTTATTGATGAAATTCACACTCTTGTGGGTGCTGGTAGCATGGGAGGAGCCATGGATGCTTCTAACTTGCTTAAACCTGCTTTAGCTCGCGGCGAGTTACAGTGTTTAGGGGCCACCACTCTCGATGAGTATAAACAGCATATTGAGCGAGATGCGGCTCTAGAAAGACGTTTTCAGCCAGTTATGGTGGGAGAACCGACTAAAGAGCAAGCGATCGAGATTTTACGCGGTTTAAAAGCCACCTACGAGGATTTCCATCAGGTAAAATACGATCAAAAAGCGATCGAAGCTGCCGTTAATCTATCCTCTCGCTATATCAATGATCGCTTTTTACCGGACAAAGCGATCGATCTTCTCGATGAAGCGGGATCCCGCACCCATCTACGCTATTCCCTGCAAAGTAAAAGTCCTGCGGAGGTTAGCGAAGAATCACCCCTAATTAACCCCGAATCTTTAATTCCGGTGGTGGATGCGGAGGAAATCGCCCAAATTGTCGCCGCTTGGACAGGTATTCCCGTTACCCAATTAACTGAAACTGAGTCGGAATCGCTCTTAAATCTGGAATATCAACTGCATGAGCGGATTATTGGTCAACAGGAGGCAGTAAATGCCGTTTCTCGTGCTATTCGTCGAGCGCGAGTAAATTTAAAGAATCCTAATCGTCCGATTGCCTCGTTTATTTTTGCCGGTCCCACGGGAGTGGGTAAAACTGAATTAACGAAAGCCTTAGCTAAGTTGCTCTTTGGCTCGGAATCCAGTATGATTCGCCTAGATATGTCGGAATTTATGGAATCCCACACGGTTTCTAAGTTAATTGGTGCGCCTCCCGGATACATCGGTTACAATGAAGGTGGTCAGTTAACGGAAGCTGTGCGTCGTCAACCCTATAAAGTAGTTTTGTTTGACGAAATCGAGAAAGCACATCCCGATGTTTTTAATCTTCTCCTGCAACTGTTAGAAGATGGTCGTTTGACCGATTCCCAAGGTCGTCGGGTGGACTTTAAGAATACCCTAATTATCATGACCTCGAATATTGGCTCAAAAGTCATCGAAAAAGGCGGTAATAGCTTAGGATTCGAGATGGCTGACGATTTTGCTCAATCGCGTTACCAACAGATTTCTAGTCGGGTGACAGACGAGTTAAAACAATATTTCCGTCCCGAATTTCTCAACCGTCTCGATGAAATTATCGTTTTCCGACAGTTAACTCGCGAAGAAGTTACCCAGATTGCTGATATTCTTATCGCGGATCTAGGCAAACAATTGACAGAAAAAGGCATTTCTGTGGAAGTTACCGCCGCTTTTAAGGATTTGGTCATCAATGAGGGTTATGATCCTAGCTACGGTGCGCGGCCTTTACGTCGTGCTTTAACTCGACGCTTAGAGGATAGTTTAGCCGAGGCGATGTTATCGGGAAAAGTCAATTCTGGAGACCATGCGCTATTAGATGTAACTGCTGAAACCGTGGTGACAGTCTCTAGTCATCAGCGCTCCGAGCAGAACAATATTCTCTCGCAATTACAGTTACAACCAGTGGGTTAATCCGCTCAAAAATTGCTTTTTTTCGGGGTTGAAAAATGTTCAACCCCGATTTTTATCATCTAAGTAGGGTTTGCGGCAAAAAGTTTATTGGTGGGGTTAGGAGTCGGTCGTCAGGAGACAGGAGTTAGGAGATAGGAGATAGGAGATTATGGTTCTTCGTTACTTGGTATGGTTCGATAGGGGGGCATAAATCGACTAAATCCTTATCTGGCAAGAGACTTAATTGATTAGTTCGCTCTAGATCGCAAACAATTGACAAAAATTGCGGTAATGTCTGTCTCTATAAGGGTTTCATTCCTTATAACCCCCATCCATTGCATAACACAAACCGAAGAGCCGAGATTATTTTATTTATTCTCCCCACTACCCCACTCCCCACACCCTCTTTCAAGTCAGTCCCGATGCCAAAGTTGGCACCGCCAAGGATGAAAATATTGGGATTATTTTTCCTAAGTAGGTAGGCGTTAAAAATTATGGCTCTTCGGGACTTGGTATGGTTCGATATGGGGGCATAAATCGACTAAATCCTTATCTGGCAAGAGATTTAATTGATTAGTTCGCTCTAGAAAAAAACAATTAACAAAAATTGCGGTAATGTCTGTCTCTATAAGGGTTTCATTCCTTATAACCCCCATCCATTGCATAACACAAACCGAAGAGCCAAAATTATCAGATACCCCCTTATCAAGGGTAGGGTTGATTCATGAATCAACCCTACTATTTAGGGGACAAGCGTTCTTGAATTTGATTAATTGCCCAGCTTAAAATCGCCCCCGCAATTAAAATACTAATAGCAGGATTGAATAAGGGCAGCCAAAGACGCTGAAAAAGTTTAAATCCTAGGGGAATTCCTGTGGATTCACCGATAACAGCCACGGCAAACCAGAGAAAACCCGCTATTACCAAAAACACATCAAATATTAAGATTCTATTCAACCACTTGACAAATTGATCTTTCATTGCATCAAAAACTTAGGTTATTTATACAGTTTATTCACGAAAAAGTATAGCACTGTCACCTTAATCCCAAGCTCTCCAGAGCCAAGCTAGTCCGGCAGTAATGATTAAAACTTTAGTTAACCAATCTCCCCAGCGCACATATAAAGTTCTCGTATCCCGTCGATAAATTGTTTCGCTATGGATTTGATATCTATCCAGATCCGATAGCCAAAGCTGATTACCGTGGGGATCGACAAAAGCAGAATAACCTGTATTGGTGGCCCGGGCCATCCATCGATCGGTTTCGATCGCTCGCATGGTATCCTGAGCATGGTGTTGAGCGGGCATGGCGTGGCTATAATGGGCGTTATTAGAAGCAGTAATAATAAATTCGCCTCCTCTAGCAGTTTGACGGCGAAAATGTTCGGAAAAAGCCGATTCGTAACAAATGCCCACAATGATTTTACCGAAAGGACTGTCAATAATTTGAGCGGCATCTCCCGGGATTAAGTGCGCTTGCAAGGGAGAAAGGCGATCAACAATTCCGCCCAAAATTTCCTGAAAAGGAACGTATTCGCCTAAAGGCACGAGAATTACTTTATCATACCGACTAATCACCTGTCCCTCGCCATCAATGGTCAAGAGACTATTGTTATAACCCTTGTCCACCTTGCCAAATGCACCCAACCAGATCGGCGTTTTTTTGGCTAAAATTGCCGAATAAATCGAGCTATTATTGACTAAGTTCTCCCAATAGTAGGGTAAGGCGGTTTCAGGAGTTAAGACGGTATCTACTCCTTGATCGGCGAGAATTTGATAACCAGAGGTGTAACCTTCGATCGCCCTTTGAAATCCTAGGGGCGAAAGTTTAATCGTGTTGGGAATATTGCCCTGAATTACGCCAATTTTTATCCCTAAATCCCTTGACTTTTCGATCGGTTTATGGTATAGGTTCCATCCCCAGAGATGGAGGCTAAAACAAATAAGCAGGGGTAAAGAGAGAAAAGCGAGATTTTGCCGCGATTGACGGATTAGGAGCAAGCTTTCGGCGATTAAACCGTTAACTGCCACAATTGCCGCCGTTACCGTCGTAAAACCCGATAATTTGCCCAATTGCAGAATCAATAAATTATGGGGACTTTGACTATAAGCAAGGGTAGTCCACCAGAGAGGGGATTGACTCCAGAGAGATTCTAACCCACACCAGAGGGCAGTGCCGATGAAAACCCGTAGGAGAGCATCCCGAAAAGATGACTGATTAACACTTTTGTTGACATAAAACATAACTAACGTCCAAGTTAGCACGATCGCCGTTCCCCAAAAAGTGATAAACAACCAACAAAATAGGGCAATTAACAAACTCGCTAACCAGGGGACACCCATCCACGTCATCGGGTGAATTCCCGTGATCCAGAATAAAGCGAGGCCATGGTAGGCAAAACCCCAGCCAAAACCGTATAAAAGCTGTTTTTTTAGGGATTTTTCCGCTAATCTCACAATAATCCACAGGGGGACGAGAGAAATCCAAGCGAGTAACCACCAAGAAACTGGCGCCACTGTTAACCCCATCCCCACACCGGCCAAAATTGCCCAGAGAAAACGCACCATCTTTCACTCCAGTCAGGTTAAACTCCTCTGACCTACTAGATCAGAGTAGCTAGAGGGAAGACAAAAAACAAGAGACACACAGAAGTTTTGGCTACATCTACAATAGATCAGTTAGCGAGTAAAAAAGCCCCTCGATCAGATGCTAAGTAGGGAGGCACAATTATTTGTAGGATGGGTTAGCGGTAGCGTAACATGAGCGGGCGTTGGGTTTCATGCTTCAACCCAACCTACGTTCATCTAGAGGGAAGACAAAAAACAAGAGACACAGAAGTTTTGGCTGCATCTACAATAGATCAGTTAGCGAGTAAAAAAGCCCCTCGATCAGATGCTAAGTAGGGAGGCACAATTATTTGTAGGATGGGTTAGCGGTAGCGTAACATGAGCGGGCGTTGGGTTTCATGCTTCAACCCAACCTACGTTCATCTAGAGGGAAGACAAAAAACAAGAGACACACAGAAGTTTTTCAGCACATCTACAATAGATCAGTTAGCGAGTAAAAAAGCCCCTCGATCAGATGCTATGGCAAGCTATAGACTCAGACAAACACAGAGATGAGGAATGTCACCCTCACCCTGAAAGCCTAAACTCGGACTGAATAAGTGATTGAATACATGGATAATTTTAACCCCAAAATAGCTACTCTGGCTCTTGTCTTGAATGTTGAGGAAAATCTCGAAGATATTTTTGGGAAAATAGCTAGTATGAGCGCTCATCAATTGCGAGCGCAGCACTGTTCAATTATGTTAAGCTCTCCACAGCAATTAAAGGGGGAAATTACCGATTATCTAGAAGTTTTTGCCCATTATGATGAGCTATCACCTTTAGCTGATCAAGAAATAATTAAACTCGATCAAGTTATTGCCGATACTGTAGCGACTACGGTAAAACCTTTACTAATTAAGGATATCACTCGATCGCCATTTGCCAGCGCAGCCCGTTATCCCAAAAGATCAAATAATAATAGTTTTATCTCCGTACCGATTATCCTCAATCAGCAGGTAATCGGGGTAATTAATCTCAGTTTTCCCCTAGACAAAAAACATTTTGAACCATTAGATTTAGAAATCTTGCAGTTATTCGCTCAACAGGCTGCCCAATCCCTGCAAATTTTTCATTTGCAAGGGATGTTAAAATCTCGTTTTGTGGCGATGGCAGTGACTAGAGAAATAGCAGAAATTCAGTCCGAACATTCGATCGCGGTCCATCCTTATCCCCCGAAATTAGCCAAAATTGTCGCTAAGGCTTTTTTTAAAGAATTAACTCAGGCTGGTTTTGGAACTCATGAAGTTATTGAGATTGCTAATGAGGTTTTGAATTTACTACAAAAGACTCTTAATAAACATAAAAATCGTCTGGAAGGAAAAGATTAAGCGCTAGTCAAGGGTTAAAATCAACTAACTTGCCCCTCCGGTGCAGTCCGAAGGAGTAATTGAGATAGTTAACAGCTTAATTGACCGTTGTTTACTGATTACCGCTGCCATCCTGCCGTCCTAATTCATAGACACCAGAGGCAACACAGGCGAGAATACCGACACTAATCGGCCAACTTTTTCCTAAACTAATCTCGATTAACCAATCGGAGAAACCCCCGAGAATGAGAAAGGGAATAATACTAAAGATAGAGGCATAAAAAGCATTTTGTGATTCTCTGGCGATGCGAGTTTTTTCAAACTCCTCTAGGGAAGTATAGAGGAAACGCTCGGCAAAATTAAACCAGCGATAGAAAATTTCTATAAACCAATTTCGCACCCCAGCTAACCCCAGATACAATGCTAAAGACCAGAGACAGCTACCGGCAATAAAGGCCGGGGAAATATTGATAGTGAAGGGCAGAAAGTCGATTACCATAAATGAGAGCCACAGAAGTGGTAAATTTGAGCGAGCGGCTTGATCAATCTTAACAAGTCTTGACCCTGGCACCAAAAAGTTGATAAGTAGTCGTGCAAAATTAATTTCCTAGTCGAGACAGGAGACTCCGAGACAGGAGACAGGAGACGGGAGACAGCTATTAGGGATCGGATTTGAGTTTTCAGTTCACTGTTTCCTCACACCAGAAGTCTGACGGAGTAGTGGCTTAGATGTGTAATTAATTTTGCTTAGGTACTTATCTCACCGCTGGGGCCGGACGGTGATTTCCAAACCTGACGATTTGGGTTTCTGCTTGCTGTCCTTTGCCTAGTTTCGCAGCTGCCTTAACAGATTTACCCCCTCTGGTCAACAGGTCGCCACCAGGACTGGGAAAATGGGGAAATAGGGAAATCCAACTCCAACCCCTTCCCCGTGATTTCTCTGTGTGCTGACATGGAGAGCTTTATTGTCAACTAATCTTACACAGTCCAAGGTGTGCCGCAATAGCGACTCTTGTTCTGGTGTTGGATAAAATCGGTAGCGATAGCTTTTCTATGTCTCACGTTCTGGCATATATCCTGTAAATGCGCTAGTATTTAACAGTAAATCCAACCTAGAACGGCGGGGTTTCAGACCCAATTTTTTTGATGAAAAGTTTTTTTAAGAAACCTTATCGGTTAGGAATTTTGATGCTTGTCTCGACAAGTTTAATGGCCTGTAGTGCCTTAAACTATAGCTCTTTTGCGGAACTCCTATCATCTTTCTCTCCCTCTCCCTCTCCTTCTCCCTCTCCTTCCCCTTTAGATGCGGCAACTTTACTTGTTTTAGAGAATAAAATCTATCAACAGGTAAATCGCTATCGTCAATCTCGTAATTTATCTCCCCTACTGTTAAATCGAGCAATTTCTCAACAGGCAAGATTACATAGCCAACGCATGGCTGCGGGTTTAGTTCCTTTTAGTCATCAAGATTTTGACAAAAGAGCGCAAACTATTGGCGTTTCGGTTCCCTATCAAGCGGTGGGGGAAAATCTGGCAGTTAATCAAGGTTATGATGACCCAGTAATGATGGCTGTGGATGGCTGGATTAAAAGTCAAGGTCATCGGGAAAATATGGAGGGAGATTTTGATAGTACTGGGATTGGAGTAGCGACGGATAATCAAGGGAAATTATACTTTACTCAAATATTTCTAAAACGTCAATCCGCTCCCGTTTCTACTAATCCTCTTAGCTACGATCTTATCGGGAATCAATCTTTTTTTATTACCCTCGAAGAGAATACTAATTATCAAGTTAATCGCTACCGAATTTCTCAAAATTTACCGCCCCTACGTCTCGATGCTCGCGTTAGTCATGAAGCTCGCTTATTTAGTCAAAAAATGGCCAATAAACAGGCTCCTTTTAGTCATCATGGTTTTGAGGGAAGAGTCAAGGCAGTACAAATGATGATCCCTTTAGAAAAAATGGGCGAAAATTTGGCTTTTATGAAGGGATATCCTGACCCCGTTAGCGTTGCCGTCAAGGGTTGGATTAATAGCCCCGGCCATCAAAAAAATATGGTTGGTGATTATAATCTCACTGGTATCGGTATCGCTAAAAATAATGCTGGTGAATATTATTTTACACAACTTTTTGTTAAAAAGCGTTGACAAAATGACCATGATAATATTTAAATTTAATTATCAGTTTTTAACTATCAGCCTTTTCAGTTGTCAGTTATCAGATTTGAGTTTTCAGTGAACAGTCTTAAGTAAGGAGTATTAAATCGCATTAACAGTGCTGTCTTTTTACTGATAACTGATAACTGATAACTGATAACTGAAAAAAGCTCTCCTAACTCCTAACTATATGAACTTAGACAATTTTCAAGTGTGCGATCGAGATTTAAGTGATGACCTATTATCCCGTTATCTAGGGGTTAATTCGATCGCTGTAGATACAGAAACTATGGGATTAATCCCGGGGCGCGATCGACTGTGTTTAATTCAACTCTGTGATCCCAGTGGTTTTGTCACCGCTATTCGCGTTTTTAGGGGGCAAACAGAGGCTCCTAATCTCAAAAAGGTCATGGAGGATGAGCGGATAGAAAAAGTCTTTCATTTCGCCCGTTTTGATGTGGCTCAACTGTCCCATACTTTTGCCATTGCCACTCAACCGATTTTCTGCACCAAAATCGCCAGTAAACTCGCTCGGACTTATACCAGCAGTCACGGTTTAAAAAGTCTCGTGCAGGAATTGGAAGGCATAGAATTAGACAAAACCGCTCAAAGTTCTGATTGGGGAAATGCCGCTAATCTTACTCCAAAACAACTGAGTTATGCTGCTAACGATGTGCGCTATTTACTGTCAGTGCGAGATAAACTAATTGTGATGTTGCAAAGAGAAGAAAGATGGGAATTAGCCCAAAAATGCTTTAGTTGTATCCCCATTTTTACCGCTTTAGATTTACAGCAATACAAAGATATATTTGAGCATTAGCCAGCAAAAGTTACGGTCTATTTAATAAGTAAATAGAAGAGAGATTTTGTCTTTGATCCCCCCTTAATAAGGGGGGGGGATCTGACAATTTTTAACACCCACCTACTTAGTATGATTGACTCCCAATCGAACTTTAAAAACCCAGTTATGGATTGTTTCTCCCCACTTCCCCACTTCCCCACTTCCCACTTCCCACTTCCCACTTCCATCACTGATCACTGATCACTGAAAATAGTTCCTACTGCCCAAAGCTGCCAAGATCACAAAAAAGACCGCTATGATCGAAAATAGAAATCATCGTCATTGGTAGAGAATAGGTAAAAAATCTATGACATCTTATGCGGCCTCCTCTGCACGAGCCGAAATGAGCGAACTTCGGCGCCTAAAAACCCTACTACCGCCAGAATTACAAAGTTGGGTAACGGTAGAAGGTTCCACAGAGATTAATCCCCCCTGATCCGTTGTGAAGAAATTGGCAGAGATGAGGTAGAAATTCAGATAGATTTAGCCAAATGGGAAAATTTAGCCATTGATCAGCGTAATTTGCTCTTTTGGCATGAAGTGGCCAGGATTCAAAATGATAGTATTCCCCGGGAAGGCTGGGAAATGGCCGCCCTCGCTATTGGCTTAGGTGGTGCAGTGGGGGAATTATGGGTACAGGACGGGTTATTATTGCTTTTGGCTATGGGATTATGTGGGATTTCCGGTTATCGTCTCTGGCGCAAAAATAACGGTGATAAAATTCTCAAAGAAGCGATCGAAGCCGATGAAAAAGCGATCGCCTTGGCCACTCGTTTCGGTTACTCTCTCCCCAACGCCTACAAGAGCCTAGGCAGTGCCTTTAAAACCCTAATCGAACAAACACCTAACCGTCGTCTGCGTAAGCGTTATGAGACCCGTTTAGATGCCCTGAGAAAGAGTGCAGCCAAAGCGAAAGCCCAAACCCAAGGCCGTCCGCCCCTAGGAGAGATTCGTTAGCCGATAATTACAGGTAATCTTTGACATTACCCATTGGTATTTGCGGAAAAGTGTAGTAAACATTTAAGTAGGTCATCAGGCCTTGCTCATCTATCAAACCACGTCTTTGTGTCGATGACTTCCCAAATCCCTGAAACACGTTTTCTGATCATTCCGATGGAGTATCCGGTTTTGCGGATGCCGGATCGCTTGACTGTCCTGGAAGCAGTACAGTTTAAGGATATCTTTCACCATCTCATCGCCCAAACACCCACTCCCGAAAAACTCATTGTTGATCTGAATGCCACTCAATTTATGGATAGTAGTGGTGTGGGTGCTTTAGTGCATAATCTCAAAGCGGCTAGGGAAAAAAATATCGAGTTAGTGCTGGCTAACGTCCATCCCCCGGTGATGGGGGTTTTATCGATTACGGGACTAGATCAATTATTCACCTTTCAAACCCTCCCCTAGCAGCCCAAGAAAATGGCTTTACTGCCACTGAAAACCATCTACCGGAAACCCATCCCTCGATTCGCAGTTGGTTAAAGCGCAGTCTTGACATTCTTGGTGGCATCGTGGGTTTATTAATCACGGGGGTTATTTTTGTCCCCATTGCTATCGCTATTAAGTTAGACAGTCCCGGTCCAATTTTTTTCAGTCAAACCCGCTGCGGTTGGTTGGGAAAGGAATTTAAGATTCTTAAGTTTCGTTCCATGTGTGTGGATGCAGAAGCACTCAAAGATAAAATCCCCAATCAAGCGCAGGGAGCTTTTTTTAAAAATAAAAATGATCCCCGGATTACCCGGGTAGGAAAATTTTTACGTCGCACCAGTTTAGACGAATTGCCCCAGTTTTGGAATGTGATCACCGGTGAAATGAGTCTTGTCGGCACTCGTCCTCCCACCCCCGATGAGGTGGAACGCTACGATGTTCCCCAATGGCAACGTTTAGATGTAAAACCCGGTATGACGGGAGAATGGCAGGTGAATGGTCGCTCTCAGGTGCGTAATTTTGAAGAGGTAATTCAACTAGATTTGCGCTATCAAGAAAATTGGAGTTTAGGCTACGATCTACAACTGATTTTTAAAACAATTTTGATTCTCTTTCAAAAAAACAGTGGTGCCTTCTGAAGTCTTAAATTCCCCTTCTTTCCCCCTCCAATTCCATCTACAAGTCTGGACGGAATTGGCAGCTTTAATCCCAGTCCTACAATGGTTTGAATCTCACGGCCGCTCTTTTCTACCCGACTCGGTGCTTTGGCAGTGTAAGGTGGCTTTAGCCGAAGGATTTACTAATGCTGTCCGTTACGCTCACCAACATTTACCACCAACCACACCGATCGATCTAGAATTAACTTTAAATTCCCATTCTCTAGAAATAAGAATATGGGATCACGGTCAATATTTTGATCTGCAAGCAAAACTTGATTCTCTACAACAACGTCCCCTCGCACCTTTGGAAATGGAAAGCGATCGAGGATTACTTTTCATGCGTTCTCTTACTGATACTTTACAATATATCCGCACTGGCGAAGGGAGAAATTGTTTAATTCTCCAGAAAAGTTTTTAAGCCAATTTATCCCTTGCTAGAAATTCTGTCCATAGCACAGGTTTCCAGACGAGAAAAAAGAATTATCCCACCCCCCACACCCCACACAAGGGTGGGGAGATGTCCCCAGGGTGCTTTGAGAGAGAAAGTAATTTGATCGTAGTATAACCACTTGTTATTAACTCGCCAACCGACTTTTGTTCCAAAAGCGTTCCATTTTTGTTGATCATAATTGCTGCTTCCTCCCAAACTTTCATAGATTCTTTTCTGAACAGATATACCGAATTTTCCCTGGCTATATTTTAACCAGAGTTGATTGATAGTGGCTAAATCTTCACAGGGAAAGTTATCTATGTCTTCTATCTTAAGATATTTTTCTTTAGTTCGATCGGCAACTTTTAAGAAGAGATTAGCCGTTTCTTGATCTGCCTCTTGCCATTTTTCTTGCGCTAAGAAATCCCGTAGGTTAGTGTAATCAATTTCCTTGGCACTTTTGAGGTTAATTTCCTCCCTGGTGGCGGCTGGAAAAACTGGCAAAACCGTTTCTTGAATTGTATTCTGTGATCGGGGTTTTGGCGGAATCACGAAGGCTAATTTGACTGCTAACTCTTGCAGGACTTCCCCGGCTGATTGATAACGTTTTTTGGTGCCAAATTCAATTAATTTATCTAAAATTTTACCTAATCCACCACTAACAGGATTATTAATCAGGTGCTGTCTCCATACCCATTCATGTTCACTCACATCGAATAATTCAAAGGGAGATATTCCCGTTAATAAATAGATACAAGTGACTCCCAAACTATATAAATCACTGCTATTAATTGCTTTGCCATTGCCTTGTTCTGGGGAGATATATCCCGCCGAACCGATCACTGTTCCTGTTAGGGAAAGATTAGCAATGGTCATAAATTTAGAGGCACCGAAATCAACTAAAATTATTTTATTATCGCTGCGTCTCCTAACTATATTAGCAGGTTTAATATCTCGATGAATGACTCTTTTAGCATGGATAAAATCAAGAATTGGCAAAATTTCTAATAAAAGATGTTTGATCTTTTCTTCATTGAAAACTCCCTCGCTTTGTAATTCTTGTTCTAGATTTTCTCCCTCAATATATTCTTGCACAAGATATTGTCGCCCATCATTGCCAGTAAAATAGGCATAGAGGGAGGGAATTTGTGGGTGTTGACCGAGATTATCTAAACTAATCGCTTCTTCTTTAAATAATTCCGCCGCTTTCTTGAGAGCATTACTGCCTTGAGCGCTAGGAAAAAATTGTTTAATCACACAATAAGGTTTAGAAGGTTTATCCTCATCAATTGCTTGAAAAGTTTTACCAAAACCTCCTTGACCAATTAATTTTATAGCACGATAACGATCTTTTAGTAATAATTGAAAGCAACATTTTTTACAGAATTTATCTGTAGGGTCATTGTTATATAGACAATCGGGATTAAGACATAAACTCATGGCTGGTTTAAACAGGGATAGGGAAGCTGTTTCAGTGAACTGATAACTGATAACTGATAACTGATAACTGATAACTGATAACTGATAACTGATAACTGATAACTGATAACTGATAACTGATAACTGATAACTGATAACTGATAACTGATAACTGATAACTGATAACTGATAACTGATAACTGATAACTGATAACTGATAACTGATAACTGATAACTGATAACTGATAACTGATAACTGATAACTGATAACTGATAACTGATAACTGATAACTGATAACTGATAACTGATAACTGATAACTGATAACTGATAACTGATAACTGATAACTGATAACTGATAACTGATAACTGATAACTGATAACTGATAACTGATAACTGATAACTGATAACTGATAACTGATAACTGATAACTGATAACTAAATCGAGGTTTCTTCCTCTAGCCAAATTTCTGGCTGTTGATTTAATAAAAGCTGGGCTGCCTCTAACATATCATCAACAATATCCCGCAAATCTTTCTTATTATCGATATAAGCTTTTAACGCTTCCATCGGATCTAATTGATTACCCACCCCTAATTCCGGTAAACGGGGACGGGTTAATTGACTAATTAACTCAGCCCGAATACTATAACTATGGGCAGTTTTTAACGCTTCGTCAAGCTGATTGGTGTTGATTAGTTCTAATTGTTCACTGCGAATTTTATAAACTAAGCGGATAACTGCTTCCTGAATATCGTGTTTTTTGAGAGCTTTTAGCAATTCTTTTTGGGGGTTTTCTGCCTCAGAAACATCCACTTCGATGGAACGGAAAGGACGCACGGGTAAAGGACAAAATTCCCATTTAACCTCTCCTTTAGCCACTTCTATTAGAACATAGCCCTTATCTTCTTTTTCCTCGCTAAAATCCACTCGATCGATGCTCCCTGGATAGACAATGGGCGGATCATTGCTAGGATTAAGATTTTGATGTTTGTGAACATGACCGAGGGCAACGTACTCGAATTGTGGACGATTTAGCAGCGATAAAGGTACGGTAAAACCTTTACCAACCGCTAAAAATCTTTCTGCTCCTAAACTAGCTCGATCGGCCATTAAATGGGCTAATAAAACTGTTGGTAAACTTGTATCTAATTGGCGAATTTCTCCTTCTAAAACCGGTTCCAAACGGTTAATTAACAATTCATTTACCCCACTCAAGGATAAACCCTCGGTTTCGGGACGGGTTAAGAGAGTGGCGCGGGTTAACCAGGGTAAAGTAATTACTTGGATATCGCCGTTGCGGGTGGTGATGCGATGGGTGGTCAAGCGATCGCCAACAATAAACCCCGGCACCGCTAAGGTACGATAGATGGAGAGACTGACACCGCCATTACCATGAGAATGTTGATCGTGATTACCCACTAATAACACTGTTGGGATATTAGCATCGGCAAGACGACGGAATTGACTGGCAAAAGCTTCGTGAACAAAAGGAGGAGGAGTGGCATCGGGAAAGGCATCTCCCCCAAAAAGCACTAGATCCACAGGGGTGGCAATAGCCCGATCGATACAGAGGCTCAAACTGCCCATAAAATCCTCTAAACGAGTATTTAATCCCGTTTTTGGATTTAAACGTCCATGGGAAAAACCGCTCCCCATGTGAATATCCGATAAGTGCAGTATTTTAATCATAGTAAAGGAAAAACAGGCGTAATTAAGTACACCTGTTCAGGATTATTTTCCTAATTTTTTATCGCCATCTTGACGACGGCGATCGCGCCATTCTGTAGTCGTCAGGTAGAGAATGCCACCACTGACGATAACGAGGAGAATTAAGGCGACTAGAAAGAGAGTGTTGAGAATCAGAGATGTTTCCATGGTATCTATAGATTACCTAGAAACCGTTACGACCCCAAACCACCATGGCGATCGACCAAGTGAACAGGGCGAGAATGCTAACCCAACCAAGTGTCAAAATATCCATAATTGCCTTTGTTAAACGAAATACTTAGAAGATAACTACTCAACTTATAATACTTCATCAGTGACTCCGTTTTAGAGAGGCGATCGTGCAAATTACGCTCAAGGAAAGAATCGAATCCATACAGGTGGGGAGTATCTCGGCGCTGGCTTTCCTGGTTCCCTATCTGCTATTTTTAACTGTTGATCGACTATTTTTAGGGGAATCGATCACATTAATTGGCGCTTTTGTCAAGATATCCGGGGCGATAATTAGCGGGTTTCTCTTCGGTGTCACCTATCGTTATGTCGTCCGCAACGATGATAATCCCCATCTCAAAGATGGTACAGTGGCAGCTTTTGCCCTAGTCCGCGGCCTAGTTCCCCTACAATTATCCACAGACTTGATCGCTGACGCTTGGCAATTAAGTCTCTTTCTGGGAGAGAGCTTTATCTGTTTTTTATCCTGTCGTCTGCTCTTAGAGTTGACTAAGCTGCGTCAATAACCGACTCAGTTATCAGTTATCAGTTATCAGTTATCAGTTATCAGTTATCAGTTATCAGTTATCAGTTATACTTTGCACGGCTACAACTTGCATTTTTTACTCAAGGACAATAATATAGTTTAAGAGTCATAATTAGAAGCAAAGCACTCATTAAAAACATGATTAACCTAGAATTCACGGAAGAAGAAAAGAACTCACTGTATTATGAAAGATTTCATCATCCCCATCCCCGGGTTCAACTGAAGATGGAAGTTCTCTGGTTAAAAAGCCAAAAGATACCGCACCAAAAAATTTGTCAGTTAGCAGGAATCTCGCCAAATACCTTATTAACCTATCTTCGCGATTATCAAGAAGGCGGAATAGAAAAATTAAAAGAAATCAACTTCTATCGCCCTAAAAGTGAATTAGAGTTTCAAAAAGAAACCCTCAAAAAATACTTCGAGAAAAATCCACCAGCCACAATAAATGAAGCTGTATATAGGATAGAAGAATTGACGGGAATAAAACGAAGTCCTACCCAAGTGAGAAAATTTTTAAAATCAATGGGAATGAAATGTTTAAAAGTAGGTTCTCTTCCTTGTAAAGCTGACCCAGATGAACAAGAGGACTACAAAGAAAAAAAGCTAGAACCCAGACTAAATGAGGCAAAAGAAGGAAAAAGGGCTGTTTTTTTTGTTGATGCCGCTCACTTCGTCATGGGAGCATTTCTCGGTTTTGTTTGGTGTTTTGAGAGACTTTTTGTTAAGTCACCGAGCGGGCGTAAACGCTTCAATGTTTTAGGAGCATTAAATGCAATAACTCATGAAGTTATTCTGGTTACGAATGACACTTATATTACGGCAACTCAAGTCTGTGAACTCCGGTCAAAAATAGCTGCTTTAGGACTAATGATTCCCATCACTCTAGTCTTAGATAATGCCCGCTATCAAAAATGTAAAATTGTTGAAGAATTGGCTCTTTCTTTGTCAATAGAGATGCTCTATCTGCCGTCTTATTCACCTAATCTAAATTTAATTGAAAGGCTGTGGAAATTGGTCAAAAAGAAATGTTTATATGGTAAATATTATGAGAACTTTTCTGACTTTTCTTCAGCTATTTATGAATGTCTGAATGATGCCCATCTGAAACATAAAAAAGAACTGGATTCCTTGCTGACTCTACGATTTCAGAAGTTTAATAAATCTCAGATTATGAACGTCTAAAGTATATCAGTTATCAGATTTAAGTTTTCAGTGAGCAGTATGTATTAAGTGAGCAGCATTAAATGGCAGTTTCCCACTGTCTTTTCACTGTTTACTGATCACTGTTTACTGATCACTGTTTACTGATCACTGTTTACTGATCACTGTTTACTGATTACTGTTTACTGATTACTGATCACTGAAACATCACCCCACACCCTATGGCTATTTGCATTCCCGTTAATTTACCCGATCGCTCCTATAATATTCTGATCGAGAAGGGCAGTTTAGCTAATCTCGGTGCAGAAATGAGCCAGTTAAACTTAGGTAAAAAGGTTTTATTGGTTTCTAATCCCGAAATTTTTGACTATTACGGACATACAGCCGTTAATTCCCTAGAAAAAGCGGGATTTGTCGTTTTTACTCATCTGATCCCCGCCGGCGAAAATTATAAAACCCTCGATTCGATCGCCGAAGTTTATGATAGCGCCCTCGCTCACCGTTTGGAACGTTCCTCGACTATGGTTGCCCTCGGTGGTGGTGTGATCGGGGATATGACGGGATTTGCGGCAGCCACATGGTTACGGGGCATTAATTTTGTCCAGGTTCCCACCACCCTGTTAGCCATGGTAGATGCTTCCATCGGGGGTAAAACTGGTGTTAATCATCCCCAGGGCAAAAATCTGATCGGGGCGTTTTATCAACCGAAATTAGTTCTGATCGATCCTAACGTGCTTAAAAGCCTACCCGTGCGAGAATTTCGGGCTGGAATGGCAGAAGTGATTAAATACGGTGTAATTTGGGATGCCGAGTTATTTCAACAGTTAGAAGACTCGGACAATTTAGCTAGTTTTTCTCAGATCGATGGCGAGCTATTGCAAACAATTATTACAAAGTCTTGCCAAGCGAAAGCAGATGTGGTATGCACAGACGAAAAAGAAGCGGGTTTGCGGGCGATCTTAAACTATGGTCACACGATCGCCCACGGCATTGAAAGTTTAACGGGATATACTAGCGTTAACCACGGGGAAGCGGTGGCCCTGGGGATGGTGGCGGCAGGAGCGATCGCAGTTAAACTGGGAATGTGGACCGCCGGGGAAAATCAACGTCAAACCGATTTAATCGAAAAAGCGGCCTTAGAAACCCATATGCCGCCTTTAAATGCCGATGAGATGGTTAATGCTCTTACTGCCGATAAAAAGGTTAAAGATGGCAAGGTTAGATTTATTTTACCAACGGCAATCGGCCAAGTCACCATTAGCGATCGAGTCACCCCCACCCTGGTGCGGGAGGTGTTATCACCAACCGAATCCGGGCAGTAAAAGCTTTTTCAATTGTTGCATCGCTTGTTCCGTAACATCCCGGTATTTTAAATCTCCCACGAGAATCCGTCCCATCAGTTGACCGGCGATCGGACGTTTAACGGCGACATTATAGGCGATTTGGGTAAATTGATAGAATAAACCAGCCAATTTGGCCGCTAAAGCCATATCTTCACCCCATTCTTCCCGAATTATCCGACTATAGCCCGCTAAAGCCTGATTATCTCCGGCTAAAGCTCGATCGATCGCCTCGGCTGCCTTAACTCCCGTCAAAATTGCCGGACGGATACCCTCACCGATGAGCGGATCGAGAATCCCCGCCGCTTCCCCTGTAATTAGGGCATTTTGGGCGTGTAGCGGTTGATTTCCGTTCCAAAGGGCTAAAGCATACTCACCATAGCGATAATCCTCTAAATTCCAGCCCTTTTGACGGGCATAATTTAACAGTTGTTTTTTCAGATCCTCGGATTTGATGCTGCCCTTAAAACAAGCACCACTAATTGTGTAACCATTAGACTTGGGAAAAGCCCAGATATAACCATTTTTTAGGGAACCAAAATCAAAAAAAGCTTTTTGGGGTGGAATAGTCGCTTCTGCGTTAGTAATTTCGAGAGTAGCACCGATCGCTTCGTTTTTCGCTGGTAATCCCAACCAGCGACTGGTATTGCCCCTAACACCATCGGCAGCAATCAGATATTTGCCTGAAAATGTTCCTTGGGATGTGGTAACTTGCCAGTGATCTTGGACGAATTTGATCTGGGTAACTTCGCTGTTATCTTGGATGGTTGCCCCGACTGCGATCGCCTGTTGACCTAAAAAATCATCGAAACGATCCCTTTGTACCATCCACATCGGTTCTAGCATATTTAACTTAGTGGTGACGGTATCCCCCTGTTTCCAAGTAAACTGTACTTGCGTGACGGTATTCTCGATCACGGGGGTAAAGTCAAAATCAAACCACTGCTTAATTGCCGGGGATACCCCCCCACCACAGGGTTTATAACGGGGTAATTTCGCTTTATCGAGGATCAGGATCGTTCGTCCCTTTTTAGCTAGATGATAACCCGCCGTCGCTCCTGCTGGTCCCGCACCGATGATAATACAGTCGAACATTTGTATTAATTTAAGTCGTTGAACAAATTTATAGACAATTTACGCTATTTTGGGCAACTTATGTTTAGTCTGGTTTCTTGTCCCTTTCTCAGGCGGTTGAGCTTGCCTCTCTAGTTTCTAGCTGATTTATCCCCCAATTTCCCAGAGAGCCTAATCTCTGGCTTTTTTAGCTAATTGATCAATTAAGTAGCTGGTTATAATTAAATTAAAAATGGATTTTAGGTTCGATCCCCCCTGCCCCCCTTGATAAGGGGGGTGCCGATAGGCGGGGGGATCCCCCTTGATAAGGGGGGTGCCGATAGGCGGGGGATCCCCCTTGATAAGGGGGGTGCCGATAGGCGGGGGGATCCCCCTTGATAAGGGGGGTGCCGATAGGCGGGGGGATCCCCCTTGATAAGGGGGGTGTCTGATAATTTTTAACGCCTACCTACTTATCTTCACCTGATCAATCGTATAATCAAAAAAACTATAATGACTCGATTATATCATGAAAATTGTTTCTATTAAAATAAAAAACTATCGTATGTTTAAAAACATACACATAAGAGATATTCCCCCTTTTTGTGTGATTATTGGAGCTAACGGCACGGGAAAATCTACTCTATTTGATATTTTTGGTTTTCTGCGAGATGCCCTCAAAAACAACATTCGCCAAGCCTTACAAATTCGCGGCGGTTATAGAGAAATTATCACTAGAGGTCAGGAACAGGAAGATATTGAAATCGAGCTGCAATTTCGCATGAAAATCTTAGATACAGAACGTCTGGTTACTTATCAAATCATAATTGGACAAAACAATAATCGCCCCGTTATCAAACGCGAAATACTTCGCTATAAACGGGGTGAACACGGTAAACCTTTTCATTTTTTAGATTTTCAACTTGGTCAAGGATATGCTATCACCAACGAAGAAGATTTTAGTAAACCGGATAAAGAACTCGATCGAGAAGAACAACAGCTAGAATCTAACGATATACTAGCAATCAAAGGATTAGGACAATTTCAACGTTTTAAAGCCGCTACAGCCTTTCGTTCTCTGATTGAAAATTGGCACGTTTCTGACTTTCATATTAGCGAAGCTAGAGGAAGTAAAGAAATATCTTATGCTGAACACTTATCCACCACTGGCGACAATATAGCTACAGTTGCTCAATATATTTATCAACAATATCCCGAAATTTTTCAGCAAATTCTCGAAAAAATGAAACAACGAGTTCCGGGTATTTCTTCTGTGGAAGCCAAAGAAACCGAAGACGGTCGCTTGATTTTACGTTTTCAAGATCAGGCCTTTAAAGACCCTTTTATTGATCGCTATGTTTCTGACGGGACTATGAAAATGTTCGCTTATTTAATATTACTATTCGATCCCAATCCTCATCCCCTACTCTGTGTCGAAGAACCAGAAAACCAACTTTATCCTACTTTATTAAAAGAACTAGCCGAAGAATTCGCCCACTATAGCGATCAGGGGGGTCAGGTATTTGTTTCTAGCCACTCTCCCGATTTTCTCAATGCGGTTCCACTAGCTAGTATTTTCTGGCTAATTAAATCCCAAGGTATCACCCAAATCCATAGGGCTGCCGATAACGAAATCCTCAAAAACTTAGTAGCGGAAGGCGATTTACCCGGCTATCTTTGGAATCAAGGCTGGTTTGAAGGAGTAGAACCCTAATGAACTATGATATCGTATTTTTGCTAGAAGAGTCATCTATAAAAAATGTGTTAGAAGAACTTTTGCCTAAACTTATTCCCCCAGAAATAAGCTATATATGTATTAGTCATCAAGGTAAACAAGACCTAGCCAAATCTATTCCTATAAAACTCAAAGCTTTCAAGAAATCTAGTCCCAATACCAAATTTATTATTGTCCATGATCAGGATTCCCACGATTGTCAAAAACTCAAAAAAGAACTAGGGAAAATTTGTCAAAATGCCAGTGATGCTCAAGTCTTAATTCGGATTATTTGCCATGAATTAGAATCTTGGTTTCTGGGAGATTTAGCAGCGGTGGCCAAGGCGTATAATTTAAATAGTCTCGGCCAAAAACAAAATAAAAGTAAATACAGAGAACCAGACCTGCTTAACTCGGCCAAACAAGAATTAAAAAAGCTAGTGAAAGAGTATTATGCAGGAACCCACTCTAAACAGATTGCCCCCCATCTTTCCCTAACTGAAAATAAATCCCGTAGTTTTCAAACTTTTATCCAAGGTATCAAAAATGTTGTGGAAATGATACAACGCCCCCATCCGAACCCGAACTAAAATAGACCTCGACCTAATATAATTAAAAGCCTGTAAACTCCTAACCAGGGTGATAATTTCTCTGGGTGTCATTTTTAGTCCCAAAAATATTCCCCCCGGCAGAACCGAGGGGAAAGTGGCAAAAAAACTGCTAGATTAGCAGTTTAAGGCTAAGTCTTGGGATTCTTTTTTCAAGAGATTAACGAGGGTTTCGTCACCATTCTCTTGAGCGATTTGTAAACGACGTTCCAGACGAAGACGAATATTGTTCAGATGGATGCTAGAAAGGGTTTCCTCTTGGACAACAACAGGGGGTTTGACAACAGGCAACGGACAAGTGCTTGGGATGACTTGCCCGGTAAGATGAGGACGGGTGCTGTAGGCAACTCCACGATACTGACGATGCAGTTTCGGTTCTAATTGGAGCATATGGCGAGGATAATGGTGATTCCAGTCTTGACCTCGGTATTTACCCCCGATATCTCCGGTCTTCATCTCCAAGGGGAGAGAATCCCTTTCGTACTTAACTCCTCGATAGGCTAACGTCATATCACCGACTCCCTGCAATGCTTTAAAGTGACTTTAATCTCTCTTGTCGTCTCTATTTAGGGACAACAAGTTAGAAGATTTTATTTCTTATTCTGTATCTATTTTTACATTTTGTTAAGGAAATTGAAAAAACTTTATAAAAATTTAATATTTTCTAGCTGGCTATAGTATCCTTTTCCGGCTGGGTTTGGTCGCCCACCAAAGGAGCCTCTAGGGGTTTGAGGATTAATTTTGGTTGCTCGTCCTCATTGATGAGACGAATTTGAATTTGCGGGCCGGAGGCGGCTAAACGAACCACCATACCATCAACGACGACGGTTTTCTCGACCGGTTTGCCATTGAGAAACGTCCCATTTGCCCCTAAATTTTCCAATTCCCAATCATCGTGATCATTATTATGGCGGATTTCTAAGTGCCGCCTCGAAACCACAGCACTATAGAGAACTACATGATTATCCAGCGCCCTGCCGATGAGAATGGTTGATTGATCATTGTCAAATTGCCAATGTTGTAGGGGCGTGGCCTGGCTGGGGTGTAAAAGAGTTAAAGTGATCACGGTGACTATTGGCGGCACGATAGGGACGGTGGACAGGGTAAATCTTATTTGCTGTCAAGATTCATCCTTGCCATTAAGTCTTAAGTCCTAAGTAGGGAGGCAAAATTGTTTGTAGGATGGGTTAGCGGTAGCGTAACCCATGCAGGTGTTGGGTTTCATGCTTCAACCCAACCTACGTTCATCTTATATTTAATTCCACCCACCCACTTAGCAATGAATATCTCTAGTTAATTGACTAAGCCTTTTCTTTCCATTGTCTCACACTTTCCCGTTCCCTCAGAACCGACCTCCCCCAGAAAATCTAGCCCCTTCGCCCTAGTATTAATAAAACTGATGGGGTATGATTTCCACATTTTGAGCAATTTTTAACCTCTTCAGGGATAAGATAGTGCTTATGCCATCTAAACATTGATCTATGAGCGGCTTTATTATCAAAATAATCTTGATATCGGCTTTGATTTCCCTGGGAATTAAATATCTTGCCCCTTTATTATCGATCGCTCCCAGTCCTCTTAACACTTTAATTCTGGTTTTTACTCCTTTTCTGCTCACGGTTTTTGCCCTCTGGAGACGGACAATAACTGATTAGGAATTTTTCTCCTTACTCATCATGACTTTTGGCAGCAGCCTCGGTTTAGTCCTGTTAGTCTTTTGTCTGTTGATTCTCTGGCAGATTCGACAGATTCTCTTATTATTATTGATGGCGATTCTTCTGGCGCAGATTTTAAATTTAGCCGTGACTTGGTGGCAGCGTCATCACCTCAAGCGTTCCCACGCCCTAATTATCACTCTTTTTAGCTTCTTTATTGGTATTATCGGTATTTTTGTGGGAATTATACCCGCTTTAGTCAAACAATTTCGCCAATTATTTAGTTTACTTCCCCAAGCTATAGAAAGACTCTGGGGACAAGTGCATCGTCTTGAGGATTATCTCGATCCTAGTTTGGCCAGTGTCTTTCCAGACTTTAAAACCCTGCTGGCTCAATTACAACCCCTGATTAACCAAATTGCCGGCCGGGGTTTGAGCATTTTTTACGGTACTTTCGGCATTATCCTCAGCTTACTGCTAATTATTGCCCTGAGCTTGATGATTCTCGCCGATCCTGCCGCTTACCACCGTTGTTTTCTGCGTTTATTTCCCGCTTTCTACCGTCCTAGAGTACGATCGATCCTAGAACAGTGCGATCGAGATTTAAAAGCTTGGCTGAAAGGGATTTTCTGTCATATGTTGATTATGACCTTGGGCAGTTGCTTGGGTCTATCCCTGATTGGCATTCCCCTCGCTTTTTCCCAATCTATTCTGGCAGGATTTCTCACCTTTATCCCCAACCTCGGGCCGGTTCTAAGCACGATTTTACCCTTTTCTATCGCCCTTCTGGAAGCTCCCTGGCAACCCTGGGCGGTTTTACTACTCTACAGCAGTATTTATCTGTTCATTCAATATTTCGACCATCATTCACCGCTGCCCATTTTAACAGTGCGGTCGCTCAAGCTCTTACCCGCTTTTACCCTGTTGGCCCAGTTGTTTTTTGCCTCGATTTTTGGCTTTTTAGGGCTATTTCTGGCGGTCCCCCTGACGCTTATCGCTCGCATTTGGCTCAAGGAAGCTTTGATCGAGGATATTCTCAATCATTGGCGGACTGGGAATAAAAAATCTTAAACTGGGGATCTAGGATTCGAACCTAGGAAATGGCGGGACCAAAACCCGCTGCCTTACCGCTTGGCTAATCCCCATTGGACAGACCTTTTTAATATTAGCATTTATCTCCCCGGTTTTGTCAAGAAGTTGATAAAAATTTTTTACTTCGGGTTTGCGGCAAAAAGTTTTTCGTGGGGTTTCGGGTGTGGGGTTTGGGGTGTGGGGTTTGGGGTAGGGTTGATTCATGAATCAACCCTACGATGAATCAACCCTAGGGTTTGGGGTATAAGGAGAAAAATCTATGGATAATAGCGAACAAAACTGGTACATTGTCCAGGAAAATACGGGAATTTGTCAGATTATAGCCCTAGAAAACGGAAAAACCCCAGTTAATGGTCAATACTGGGGTCCTTTTGCCGAGCGGGGAGAAGCGATCGCCCGTCGGGTGGGTTTAATTCGAGCGGGCAAATGTCAACCTATTGTTTAGCGGTATTGGTGGGCGTTTTCTTGCCTTCAGTGATTTCTTTTTCCAAGATTTCAAAACCCTTCTTGAATTGAGGATCCTGGAAGGTTCCCACACGATCCCGTTCCTGTTGAAGATTTTTGCGATCTTCCTCGCTCAGTTCCGACTCCACATCCGGATGAATACCATCTTTATTGATGTCGCGTCCTTTGGGGGTAAGATACTTGGCAATTGTCACCGCTAATCCCGAACCGTCACTGAGATTGCGTACCGATTGCACTAATCCCTTACCAAAGGTTTTCGTACCGACAATAACCGCCCGATTATGATCCTGTAAAGCTCCGGAGAGAATTTCACTGGCACTGGCGGAACCACCATCGACGAGAACAACCAGCGGTTTATTAGTCAAAGCTTGATTGTTGGCCCGTTGACGTTCCGTCACCCCTTTGCGATCGACCGTAGAGACAATTAAACCATCGGGTATCCACATCCGAGCGATTTCGATGCTGGCGTAGAGTAAACCGCCGGGGTTAGAACGCAGATCGAGAATATAACCCTTCACCTCTTCAGCTTCCAATTCGCGAATCGCTTGACTCATATCGCCACTAGCTTGGGCGCTAAATTGATTAAGACGGATATAACCGATTTTACCGATCGGGGTGTTTTCCGTGTGGGCGCGCACCGGGTGAATTTCAATTTTGGCCCGGGTAAGAGTCAATTCTTTCTTCTCCTCACCCCGTTGAATCGTGATCTTAACGCTTGTCCCCACTTTGCCGCGGATCATGCTCACCGCTTGCTCCAGTTCCATACCTTCGGTAGATTTACCATCGATAGCGATAATCACATCTTTAGGCAGCACACCAGCTTTAGAAGCGGGAGTGTCTTCAATGGGTGAAACCACGACTAACTGCTTAGTTTTCTCATCTTTGGTCAGTTGAATCCCTACCCCGGTCAATTCTCCCGATGTATCGATCTTCATATTGTTAAACTCTTTGGGATCCATAAAACGGGTATAGGGATCATTGAGAGTTTTCAACATCTCGCGGATAGCGGTGTATGCTTCCTCTTGATTTTTGTAGGAACGATTTAAATACTGATTGCGGATGGCGTTCCAGTCCGATTGATTAAAAGTGCCATCTAAATAAGTGCGGTTGATGATCTGCCAAACCTCATCAACGGTTTCCTTGGGACTTTCCTGAAAAAAAGCTTGACTTTGGGAGAGACGGAATCCCGCCCCCGTGACGGCGACGGTAGACAGGACCACTGCTGTAGCACCGAGAACAAGTCCGCGTTTGTTGATAACCATAGGTAATTTTCGGATAAATTAGGCTGTTCTTGCCGGAACGCTCTTTCTGGCTGACCGTCGAAATATCTTGGCAAAAAGGAGCGTTTAGGTTTACTGGAGACAGACAAAAGAACGCCTGTAGACTACTACTGTTATAACATTTATTATCTCTTTCTTTGTCAAACTGATTACTTGAGTAGCGATCGGGTTGCCAGCAGCCCACCTCGCGACCTAAGATAACAGCAAAACTGTCCTGGATTTTCCCTATGAGCGATCAAATCCTTTCTTCCCTCTCCCTAGAACAAAAACGACAAAACCTGCGCCACCAAAGGCGATCAAAGGTGTGGCAAGCCCTAGGTCGCTTTCTGGTGGTTAGTGGTTTAGCGACGGGATTAGCTTGGGGGATGACTTCGCCCTATTGGACAATTACCAAGGCCGGACAGGTGGAAATCGCAGGTACGGAATTAATGTCCCCCGAGTCGATTCGCGCTTGGCTGAAATTAAGCTATCCCCTGTCTCTCTGGGAATTACCCACCCATCAATTACGAGAAAAATTAGCGGCTATTCCCGCTATTGCCGACGTTAAGATCGAGCGGCAATTATTACCCCCGAAAGTGATTGTTTCTATTCAAGAAAGAAAACCTGTTGCCCGTTGGCGTTCCCATCAACAGCAAGGCTTTTTAGATGCCACCGGAACGATAATTCCTCAAAGCTATTATGGTCGAACTCTGCCCAAAAACCAATTACCTAGCCTAGAAGTGCTTGGTTACGACCGACAATATCAACAACAGTGGCAAAAAATTTATCCCTTAATTGATAACTTATCGATTCAAGTTACCGCCATCGATTGGCGCAACCCTAGTAATCTTGTACTAAAAACCGAACTGGGACAGGTCTATTTAGGTTTTTATAAAGATAGATTGCCCGAAAAATTAACCGCTCTCGTACAATCGCGGCCATTGTCATCCAAGATACCTCTAGCGCGAATTCTCTACATTGACCTGAGTAATCCCGATGCTCCCACTGTACAATTAAAACCGCAGCCAGCCCCTATGGTTGCCAAAGTAACGGCAACTCCTAGGGATTAACTGGAATTGATCAGCAAATAACCGCAATTATTCCCTTTAGGTATTGCCAAAAACCCCAAATTATGATTTTCTGAACCAGAAACTGATAATGTAGATACTGGAACCGACATAATATTAGTGATAGTGTTAACATTGCATCTCTGATTCATCAAACCAATAACAGAAGCTTGTACTAAGAGTGTTCCAATTCCAATGACATCGATTAATGAAATCGTTCCCACCTATCCCAATCTGAACAGTAACGATTATGCCAGTTCAGCTATGAGCGAAGATAATCATTACTCTCAGAATAATGCTGGAGTATTATTTACTCGCCCCCATGAATCACAGATGACACCCCGAGAAGAAAGTCGTAGTAATCGCATCGTGCCAAGTAATGTCGCCAAGATCAAGGTGATCGGGGTCGGCGGTGGGGGCTGTAACGCCGTTAACCGCATGATCGCCAGTGGCGTGACTGGAATCGAATTTTGGGCAATTAACACCGACGCCCAAGCCCTGGCCCACTCCTCCGCCCCCCAGAGGTTACAAATCGGGACAAAATTAACCCGCGGCCTAGGGGCGGGGGCAATCCGGCGATCGGACAGAAAGCGGCGGAAGAATCTCGGGATGAAATAGCCCAAGCATTGGAAGGAACCGATCTAGTCTTTATTACCGCCGGCATGGGCGGCGGCACGGGAACAGGGGCCGCTCCAATTGTGGCCGAAATTGCCAAAGAAATCGGCTGTTTGACCGTGGGAGTTGTGACTCGTCCCTTTACCTTCGAGGGTCGTCGTCGCACTAATCAGGCCGATGAGGGGGTGGGGGGTTTACAAAGTCGGGTCGATACCCTGATTATTATCCCCAATAACCAGTTATTACAGGTGATACCCGCCGACACTCCCCTACAGGAGGCTTTTCGGGTCGCTGATGATGTGCTGCGGCAAGGGGTACAGGGTATCTCGGATATTATCACTATCCCCGGTCTGGTAAATGTGGATTTCGCCGATGTGCGGGCAGTGATGGCCGATGCGGGTTCGGCCCTAATGGGCATCGGCATCGGTTCGGGAAAATCTCGGGCTAAGGAAGGCGCGATCGCGGCTATATCCTCACCGTTACTGGAATCCTCGATCGAAGGGGCGAAAGGCGTAGTCTTTAACATCACCGGCGGTCAAGATCTAACCCTACACGAAGTCAATGCCGCCGCCGAAATTATCTATGAAGTGGTGGATCCCAACGCTAATATCATCTTTGGGGCAGTAATTGACGAGAAAATGCAGGGAGAAGTCAGAATTACCGTCATTGCCACCGGTTTTTCCGGCGATTCCCCCTCTCGTCCCACCGGTAGCAAGGTGGTGATCAATACCCCCGCACCCAGTCCGGCACCCACTCCCGAACCACCAAAACCCGCGGGGTTAGATATCCCCGAATTCTTGCAACGTCGTCGTCCTTTTGATCGCTAACCTCCTGTCACTAACCCCGCCCTAAAAGGGACGGAGCTTGCCTAAACCAATTTAGGCGACGCAAGTAGAGACTACCGCATCGAGACACAATCTGGTACAGACCTCCGAATACTTCCCTAGTTCGGATTCCCTCTCAGCTTTATTGGTAAAGCGTTGTTAGACAAGACATCTTGATGGTGTTGCGGTAAGGGACTTTAACTTTACTCTTAAGGATTATCTCCATGGCAAGAGTTCCTGTTATTTCAAAAGACGGAAAACCGTTAATGCCCACCAAACCCAGTCGGGCTAGACGGTGGATTAAAGAAGGAAAAGCTATCGGCAAATTCAACGACTTAGGTATTTTCTATGTCCAGCTAATCGATGAACCTTCCGATAGTAAAACCCAACCGATTGCTATTGGTATTGACCCAGGTAAATTATTCTCTGGAATTGGCGTTCAATCCTCTCTTTTTACTCTTTGGAAGGCTCACTTAGAACTTCCTTTTAAACGAGTAAGAGAGCGCATGGACAATAGACGGTTAATGCGAAAAGGACGTAGAGGAAGACGGATTAACCGTCAACTTCCTTTTAATCTAAGAGCGCATCGACAAAAACGATTTTCAAATAGAAAACAAGGAAAATTAGCTCCCTCAATCAGAGCTAATCGTCAACTTGAACTTCGAGTCGTTTCTGAACTCACCAAAATCTATCCAATTACCGATATTTACTTTGAGTACATCAAAGCCGATGTTGATCTAACTTCCAGGAGAAAAGGAGCTAAGTCTGGAAAAGGTTTCTCGCCAGTTATGGTCGGACAGAAATGGGCTATTGAGCAACTGTCTCAATTGGCAACCAGCAATTCTCATTTTGAAAACAAAAGAAGATAAAGTTCTCTATGTGAACAAGAGAACTTCTGTCTAATTATCATTTTTTTTCAAGATAATCATCATAATTAGCTTCAAGAGACAGTTTTAAAATATCTGCCCATAAAAAACTTATCTCAACTCATAAATTTAGCTGAAATTCTGACCTAATTTGTGGTTTTTTCAATGAATAAAATAATCTTTCCTTCTCTCGAAAAATTGACATTTTTAACGAGAATTTATTTTTTTGAGCGGGACATATTCGGTAAGAATAAACAAGAAAAACTCTGACCAATTCTTAAACCAAAAATATTTTAATAAAGTACGAATATCATTAAAAAAACTGGTGCGAGTAACTAATAACTCACGAATCTTTTGATAAGTATGATTAACTAAATCTCAAACGGTATGAAATAAAAAAGCTAGTAAATTTAAAGACAACAAGAACTCGCATAAATGACTTTGACCATGACCAAAATTATGTTCTAAATTATAACCGTGATTTTTAAGAACGTTATTTCCTTCATTCTCAACTTTCCATCTGCTGCGTCCAGCTTTGACAATTTTTTCAACATTATTTTCAGTAATTTGATGATTGGTAATCCAATTATTTTGATAGATAATTTTCTGTGTTTTTTCATTAATGACCGTGACTTCACACCAATTAACTTCGAGACTTGACTCGACCTCTCTCAGAGGAACTCTAGAAACATAACGATAACGATAAATGAGATTCTTTCGTCCATCCCATTGTTTCTTTTCTCCGGTTTTAACTTCGCCACTTTTTTCTAAAAATTCTCGCCATTCATATAAGGTTTTATGAGAAGTTTCAAGACAAACAAAAATAAAATTATAACCTTGTTTTAGAGCTAACTCACAGATAGGTTGGCGAGAGTATAAGTCATCTCCTAACAGGGTTACAGGATAACCATACTTCTTTTGATGATTCTTATCTAACCATCTTTTAACAGCCGCATTTTCACAATCTTGTTTTTGCTGCCCATCTTGTTTTTTAAGAAATTCTGGTTCTAAATTAATCACTTGTTTTTGCTCAGGAGAAACCACAATTGGCGTGACGCAACCATGAAAATAAGTTGTCGTTCCATTACGAGGATTGCGGCAATTACAATGGGGACAACTAATTTTCTTTGAAGAAAAATATTCCGTACCATCTAAAGCTATTAAAATTTCCTCATCTAAGTAGAAAAATTTTTTAATAACTCCCGGTTTTTTTAACCATTGATAGACTTGTTGAAAAGAGCCAAATATTGTGGCAGCTGGGATAGGAGCTAACAGGTTTCTGATTTGATTATCACCAGGTATTTTTTTGATACCAAATAAACTTGAAGCATTATCTTTTCCCTTACTACTTTTCATCAAACGTTGATGCTCTAAAAAAGAAGGTGACTGAGTAAAAAAAACCGAAAAAGCCGCCTTAACTGCATCTTCTACCTGATATTTGGTATTGTTTCCTGGTTTTCTGTCATCGGGTAAGTCATGTAATTCTTGAACTAAAAATTGTCTTAATTCAGGAATTTCTCAAGTCACAGCCTTTTTCGTCATCGCAGAACAGTTTGATTAATTAATATTTCCAACTTAATAATTTTACCTCAACAGACAACAATCATCAATTTTTATTTGGTTCTCTTTCTGATGTAGAGAACTTTTGTTCTAGATTTCTCCCATCTTTCAAATATTTTGAGTATAAATACTCTATATACTCACTTCTCTGCGATGCAGTCGCACTCGCGGGAGCGCATTTTGTAGCTTGCTTAAAGCTTTGTTTCTGTCTGTATCACTTGTTACTTTTTAAAATGAGAATTGCTGATTGGCAACAGTCCATACTCGCTTTGGTTGGCAAACCTCTAATCTTAGAAAATATTTGCGCTTAGAAAAGTCCAAAAATAAAGCAGAACAATCACCAGAAAGTCATGCTAACGATGGCATTGCTCTTGCCTGTTTTCAGTTTTTAGATTATTTGCCATTTCACAATTATAATGGACATGGATACGATTGGAAGGGTTCTGTTAAAGTAACAAACGCTTCCTTTGCTGTCATCAAACGTCCTCCTATTAGTCGTCGTCAACTTCACCTGATGGTTTTTTCCAAAGGTGGTAAACGACGTAAATATGGTGGCTCTACCACAAGACATGGGTTCCGTAAAGGAGATTTGGTTTCTTCTTCCAAAGGAATTGGTTATGTCAGTGGAGATACCGAAAAACAGCTATCTGTAAGCGATGCCAATGGTCAACGATTGGGACAGATAGCCGTTAGCAAGATTCAGTTAATTCGTCGTTCTAACGGTTTAATTGTTTCTCACTGACTTATGTAAAGCCGCCCTCCGCTATCGCTAAAGGGCGGGGTTTCAGACCCAATTTTTCGATGACTGCCATTGCCCTCACCATCGCCGGTTCCGATAGTGGTGGCGGCGCGGGAATTCAAGCTGATTTGAAAACCTTCGCCTTCCACCGAGTTCACGGCACCAGCGCCCTTACCTGCGTTACCGCCCAAAATACCCTAGGGGTTGAGCGCGTCGAGTCCCTAAGTCCAGAAATGGTAACGGCCCAAATCGATGCCGTGGTCGGGGATCTGTCTGTGTCAGCGGTTAAGACGGGAATGCTGTTCAGCAGCGAGATTATCGAAGCAGTGGCCGAGGCGATCGAGCGCTGGCGTTTAATCAGTTTAGTGGTGGATCCGGTTATGGTTTCGCGGGTAGGAGCCAAATTAATTGATGATCGGGCTATAGATAGTCTTTTTAATAGTTTAATTCCTCTGGCTTCGATTGTTACCCCTAATCGTTACGAAGCACAGCTTTTAAGTGGCATCGAGATCAATGATTTTGAGACGATGAAAGCGGCCGCCGAAATTATTTTCCAGAAGTCGGCCACACCGGTATTAGTGAAAGGAGGAGGTATGAAAGGCCGGCTGCGTGGGGTTGATATCTACTTTGATGGGGAGGAATGGGAAACTTTTAAGACCAGAAGCGTCGAAACCAATAACACTCACGGGACTGGTTGTACCCTATCGGCAGCGATCGCTGCTAACCTCGCTTTGGGTGATGACCTGAAAATAGCGGTGAAAAAAGCCAAGGATTACGTTACTAACGCCCTTGAGCATTCCCTCGCTATCGGTCGCGGAACCGGTCCAGTGGGTCATTTTTACTCTTTAAAAGCCCTAAATTAGTCAATTCATGACCACTACGCCGCGTATTTCCGCCCAAGTACCCCAGAGTTGCACTGGTCGCCCCTCGGTTCCCCTCTCGGTCTAGGGACTTCCAGAGAATAAAATACCCAACAAAAAAATAGAAAAGTGTTTTTTTGAAAAAGTAATTATTTTTGTCTAGGAAAACAAAGAGTCTCCCATTACAACCTATTTTTCCGAAAAAAAATAGCAGCATAAACTTTTATACTTCCGAGCTTTTTCGAGTATAACAAGGACAAGTTAAAGAATCAAATACAGTTTTTAGCTAACCATCTTAGTTAACTACAAACTAGGTCTTATCATAATAAATATCAATAAACCATTGCCCCAAATCGGGAAAGTCTTGATTCGTTGATTCTGTGAGACGTTCGATTTTTTCTTCGATTTTTTCCCTGGCTTTTTTAGTAAGCTTTACTCCTTTTTCGTAAGTTTCAGTAATCAACTTAACAATCGGGTGTTTTCCTTTCCAAGTCATAAGTACCTAGGCAAAATTAATTACACATATCTAACCACCCCTTTGCCTCTTGCCTCTTGCCCTTTGCCTTTCTTCACTAGGAAATTTATTTTGCACGACTACTTAGTTTGGGCGAATTTCAAAGCCGTTTCGATTTCATCTAAAATACTCCCATTCCAATGGTTTTCTAACACAGCCCAGGTTCGTTCAATAGGATTATATTTACTATGGTAAGGGGGATAGTAAGCTAAACGTATATTAACTTGATATTTTTGGGAAAACTCAACTATACGTTTCATGAACTGAGTTCGTCTCGAATTATTTTCTAGTCCATTATCTTGATTAATTATCAAAGTTTTAATTTTCTCAAAACGAGATTTTTCCGACTCCCAGAAATCTTCTAATATATCAACAATAAAGTCACTGGTGACTGTGGAGGCAGTGAAATACAAAAACAACTCATCAAATTCTGGAATAAATATTCCGTAAGGGGTTAGGGTTGTTTTCGGATTAAAATCATGATCGTTTGTTTCGACAGTTATTCTATTCTTACCTCCTCGATCAAATAGTCCAATATTAACACGGGCTTTGGCATCCAAACTAAGACGTAACATCGTAGGGTCTTCATCCGCTTCCCGATTAATGTTAGCTAATTCCTCAAAGATTGCCTCGGTTTCTGGAATTTTTTTTGAGGTAAAACTTTAGCGACTCTTTTCAGACGATAACCTAAGTTATTTAATTTAACCCGAATAGTTTCCTCGCTCGGTAAATCCTCATCACCTGACTGACGGACACAAGTGGGTCAAAACCTGACAAGACAAGGGTTGCCAAAAAGAAAAATATGGCTCTTCGGTTTGTGTTATGCAATGGATGGGGGTTATAAGGGATGGAACCCTTATAGAGAAAGGCATTTAGCGATTTTTGTCAATTGTTTTTTATCTAGAGCGAACTAATCAATTAAGTCTCTTGCCAGATAAGGATTTAGTCGATTTATGCCCCCCTATCGAACCATAACAAGTAACGAAGAGCCAAAAATATCTGGGTAGATAGGGAAAAAGCAAGAATCCCTACAAGATGAAAACCGAGAACAGAATCTTCTCCCAAGTTTATTCCTATCTAGAACAAGGAAGCCGATTTGTGGATAAAAGACATTTAACCGTCCTCAGTTGGATGGTGACAGCCCTACTCAGTAGTCAAAGTCTCAATCAAGCCAGATGGGAACCCTTTGTACAAAGCAGAGCCGAACAAGCCAATAGTTATCAGAGACGGTGGAATCGCTTTTGCCAGAATGGAAGAGTAGCGGTGGAAAAGATATACATCCCCTTAATATTGAAAGCCATCGAGACTTGGAAGGAGAAGGGGGAAAGACTGTATCTAGCAATAGATACCACTCTGTTGTGGAATCAATACTGCTTTGTCTATCTAGCGGTGGTCTGCGGGGGGAGAGCCGTCCCCTTGATGTGGATGGGATTAGAACATGGTAGTGCCAGCCTAGCTTTTGAGAAATACGAACCCTTGTTGGACAGAGCCAAAGGCTATCTTCAGGGCTTTGAGAATGTCATGCTGTTAGCCGACCGAGGCTTTGCCAATCAGCAATTAATTCAATGGCTCAGGAAAAATACTTGGCATTGGTGTCTTCGCTTACCTTGCGATACCCTCATTTACGGTGTTCGCCGTCGGGGTTTTGGCTATGAGGTCAGAGAACTCTATCCTCCCAAACGGCAAGCCTGCTTTGATCGCAACGTTCAAGTCTGGCAGGAGGCTAGAATCACTGCTCATCTTGCTTTAGCCTCTGTTCCAGGGGTTAAGGATAATTGGGCAATTCTGAGCGATGAACCTCCTACCCTTGACACCTTCTGGCAGTATGGTCTTCGTTTTCCCATTGAACATCTCTTTCAAGGGCAGTAAATCGGGCGTTTTTGACTGGGAACATTCTCGTGTTCGCTCTGCTGCTTGTTTAGAACGTCTCTATCTCATTGTTGCCATTTCTATTCTCTTTGCTACTTTAACTGGCATGGCGGTTCAACAATCTGGCTCTCGCCGTCAGGTTGATGCTCATTTTCGGCGTGGTTTGAGTTATTTGAAAATTGGTTGACGTTGGCTGGCGGGAGTTGTTCATAAGGCGCGTCCCTTCTTGCGACTTGACCACTTATTTTCTGTTGACCCTTTTCCCTGTTTTGCTTCTCGCAAAGCTCGTCAGGATTATTATGGCAAAATTACCTTTTCTTTTATTCAGGAGTTTGAGGCTTTCACATAACAGTACTTGTCTTTGTATTGAAAAATGTGTCCGTCAGTCAGGCTGTCACCATCCAACTGAGGACGGTTAAATGTCTTTTATCCACAAATCGGCTTCCTTGTTCTAGATAGGAATAAACTTGGGAGAAGATTCTGTTCTCGGTTTTCATCTTGTAGGGATTCTTGCTTTTTCCCTATCTACCCAGATATTTTTCTTTTTGGCAACCCTTGTCTTGTCAGGTTTTGACCCACTTGTGTCCGTCAGTCAGGGTAAAAACACTGGAGGATTTTGCCAACCATTCCGAGATGGATAGCATTCCCTCTGTCGAATTCTCTGAGGTTTCATAAATCTTTCTAAATTCTTCCTTTAACTCGTGCATCTTTTTCAAATTTGGTCAATTTTCTTTGATAGCTTCTAGTTTGATTTTTTGGGTTTCCGTTAAATCTTTTTCATTTTTTAACAAGCTATATTTACTTCGCTTTAAAACTTCTAGCTTTGCTTCTTTTTCCGCTTTCTGTTTTTTATTTTTCTGCGCTTCTACCGCTCTTTTTTCTGCTTTTCTCTGTTCGTCTAACTCTTGATTAATTTGTTTCATTACATGGAATCTATCGGCGACTACCTCGGCCGATGGCATCAATTCTTTCACCAAATTTTTATAGGGCAACCAAAGATCTATGCTGACTTCTTCAATTTGCTCTAACACCTCTTTTCCCCACCCTGTAAGCGTTTCCCTCAATTCTTCTTGTGTTCGCTTCTCTAGAATAGCTATTAGTTTTCCCGTATCTAAATTTACTAAAACTGCACAGTAATTTTTTTGTCCTTTGACTAGAGCGATTTCGTCAATTCCTAGTCTTTTTAATTTCGATAGGTCTGTCTCTGTAATTTCTTCGGCGATGTCCTCTATCATTCTTTGAATCTCTTCTTCCGTTACGTCATTTCTTCGACTAACATTTAAAATATCTCCTGATTTTAATTGTTCGAGTATATTCTCGGCTAGTCTTTTCGTATAGGTTCGTTTCTTGGCGACAAAATCTAACTCTTCGCTAAAGGGTTTCTGACAATTACCGCACTTAAATTGACGACGATTAACTTGTAGGTACACTGGTTGACCTGAGAGCGGTAAATCTTTGACTAAATGTCGATGATTTTGGTGTAGTTTATCGCTCTCTAACCCACAACGAGGACAGACTGCTTTTTTATTTTTCGATTCGATTCGTCAAACTATACCGATATTTTCTAGGTGTCGATAGCCTTGAATACAGGTTCCTTGTAGGTTCAAAAATTTGTCAAGTATCATAAGTAAAATAATCTCGTTTTTGGCCATTATATCAAATTTTAACTCAATTGTCTATCTTTTGGTATTAACCTGTTTGTGCCGTAAGTGTCTTCCTGTATAGATTTCAGCTATTTTTGAGACTAGGTACTCTCATTGAATTTTATTTGAAGTTAATTATTTGCATAACAATTCCCGAAGAGCCAAAAAAATGCTCACAAACATCTCTAGACAACTAAACACTGGCGCTCTTGCTATCGCGGGCAGTGTTGCCGCTCTCAGCTTTGCTGGTGCTGCCCAAGCAGCGAGTATGATAGCCGTAACGGGGAGTGCAACGGCCAGTTCGTGGGGAACCCTCAACCCGACCCTCACTCCTGGAGCGCCCACCGGATTGGCTGGGACGCCTACGGATGGCTTTGCCGGTCTGAGCTACACGGACGTTAGTGCTATTCAGCCTATTCAGATTTTTGGCACTGGCTCGGGAGCGTCCACCATGTTTACTCCTGGTGGTACCGTGAATTCTTTTGCTCAGATAAATGTTGGCGGTGGTACGACAGTTAATATCACTCCTACAGTGGCTTCGGGTACGTTTAATACTTCTGGTGGTATGAGTACTACTGTTTACACTGTAATGGGTACAGCGTTTTTTGATGCGACTACCGGTCTCGATTATTCTGGAGTTTTCAGCCTGAACGTCGTGTCCGTTGGTTCGGGATGGATTTATACTTTATCTCTCGAAAAAAGCAGTTTAGCAGTTCCCGAGCCCTCTGCTATCCTGGGTATCTTGGCCGTTGTTGGTGCTGGTGCTTTCGCTCGTCGCAAGAGCTAGTCACTGTCATCAGAGCAAAAATAATGGAAAAAACAAGCGTTAAGGTTAACCTTAACGCATTTTTTATTGTCTAGAGATGGGGAAGTGGGAAGTGGGGAGTTCGAGCATTTGTATTAAAATATCCAATACGCAATTTAAATGCAGTATACTGTTCACTTAACAATCCCACTGGTCACTGACAAGCTAAGACCCATCTAAAGTTGGGTAGGGTGCGTTAGGCAATCCCTTGTTTTTAGGGCAAAAATCAAGCTCTGAATATTGCCGTAACGCACCACAAAGAAAGGTTTTTGGTGAGTTACGCTAACGCACCCTACTGGGGAGCATCTCACTTTCTTTTCATTTCATTAACTTGACTGGTGCAAGTTGGGAATCTGGTAATGTACCGCAAGTCCTTCGTCATCGCTGTGCTTATCTAAATGGTTGCCTTTTTTAACTTTTTTATTGAGATCATTAAGCATTTCTACTTATGTCAAAGGGTAGATGCTCCCAGGTCATAACTATTCTAGACTACGGATGTCTCCGCATTACTGCCCTAATTAATAAATTGACAAACAACTTAAAATGATCACCAACATATCTAGACAACTATACTTTAGACGTTCATAATCTGAGATTTATTAAACTTCTGAAATCGTAGAGTCAGCAAGGAATCCAGTTCTTTTTTATGTTTCAGATGGGCATCATTCAGACATTCATAAATAGCTGAAGAAAAGTCAGAAAAGTTCTCATAATATTTACCATATAAACATTTCTTTTTGACCAATTTCCACAGCCTTTCAATTAAATTTAGATTAGGTGAATAAGACGGCAGATAGAGCAGCTCTATTGACAAAGAAAGAGCCAATTCTTCAACAATTTTACATTTTTGATAGCGGGCATTATCTAAGACTAGAGTGATGGGAATCATTAGTCCTAAAGCAGCTATTTTTGACCGGAGTTCACAGACTTGAGTTGCCGTAATATAAGTGTCATTCGTAACCAGAATAACTTCATGAGTTATTGCATTTAATGCTCCTAAAACATTGAAGCGTTTACGCCCGCTCGGTGACTTAACAAAAAGTCTCTCAAAACACCAAACAAAACCGAGAAATGCTCCCATGACGAAGTGAGCGGCATCAACAAAAAAAACAGCCCTTTTTCCTTCTTTTGCCTCATTTAGTCTGGGTTCTAGCTTTTTTTCTTTGTAGTCCTCTTGTTCATCTGGGTCAGCTTTAGAAGGAAGAGAACCTACTTTTAAACATTTCATTCCCATTGATTTTAAAAATTTTCTCACTTGGGTAGGACTTCGTTTTATTCCCGTCAATTCTTCTATCCTATATACAGCTTCATTTATTGTGGCTGGTGGATTTTTCTCGAAGTATTTTTTGAGGGTTTCTTTTTGAAACTCTAATTCACTTTTAGGGCGATAGAAGTTGATTTCTTTTAATTTTTCTATTCCGCCTTCTTGATAATCGCGAAGATAGGTTAATAAGGTATTTGGCGAGATCCCTGCTAACTGACAAATTTTTTGGTGCGGTATCTTTTGGCTTTTTAACCAGAGAACTTCCATCTTCAGTTGAACCCGGGGATGGGGATGATGAAATCTTTCATAATACAGTGAGTTCTTTTCTTCTTCCGTGAATTCTAGGTTAATCATGTTTTTAATGAGTGCTTTGCTTCTAATTATGACTCTTAAACTATATTATTGTCCTTGAGTAAAAAATGCAAGTTGTAGCCGTGCAAAGTATAACCACTGGCGCTCTTGCTATCGCTGGCAGCGTTGCCGCTTTCGGCTTTGCCAATACTGCCCCCGTCCAGGCGCAGGTGGATTGTTTACCACAAAGTTTCAACAATTTCAAGACCAATCCTTGCCGAAAAGGGGACAAGTTGTTTACACACATCAACTCATCTGGCATGGGTATAAATGACCCGAACAATTTTCTGACCATTACGGAAACCGTGCTGCCCTTGGGCGATTTGCACACCTTCACCTTCACCCCAGCTACCCCTCTGCTAAGTTCATCTGGTACTTATGTCATAGATTACACGATCGAGATCGTTGATAACCCCAACACTCCCGACAACGAACTTTTGACGAAGATGTTCGAAGCATTCAGCGCTGGCTATACCACAACTGGCCAGACTGACTCCGGTGTCTCTCTGAACAAGACGGTTTGGTCAGATGCTTTCGGCGGGTCGAGTTTGGTCGGAACCTCAGAGGCTAGAAGCCTGGATATTGGTGGCATAGGCTCTCCTGGCCTAACGGTTCAAATTGCTCCGAATATCCAGAAACTTTACGTCAGAGACACTTTCTCTGTCTCTAGTATTAACGGATCACTTAACAGTATCACCAACGATTTCAGACAAAAACGCATTGTTAAAACCCCCGAACCTTCTGCTATCCTCGGTATCTTAGCCGTTGCTGGTGTTGGTGCTTTCGCTCGTCGCAAGGGCTAGTCACTGCCATTAAATCAAAAGCAAGCGTTAAGGCTAAGCTTAACGCATTTTTTTGTGTCTAGAGAAGGGGATGGGCGAGTGGGGAAGTGGGGAGTTCGAGCATTTGTATATCCAATACGCAATTTAAATGCAGTATAATGTTCACTTAACAATCCCACTGGTTACTGATAATTGATCACTGATCACTGATCAGCCATTCCGAGGCCCTTTCACCTAAATCTAAGGCCAGACTAACCGCTTTACCGAGACGGGGACGCTCGCGGGTTTCGCGGATAAAAGCTTGAAATTGACTAAAACCACCCCATTCGTGGAGATAATTAGCGATCGCATTGAGATGTTCCAGATATTCAGACTCGGAGAGGGGAAAAGACGCTTGTTCGAGATATTTCCACATTACCTGGACATGAACCTTATCTTTGATGCGTCGCAGCTGGATATCGTAGGAACGACCCCACTTTTCTAGTAATAATTGCTGTAAGTCCACACCCGTCATGGTTGCTATCGCTTCTCAGATGTCAGTCGGCCTCTTGATTCTACCATAAATGTCAGGGGAAGACCCTCGATTTTACCGAAGGGATGATACTCTCGCGATCAACCGCTTCGCGGTGTAACGGGAGTCCTCTTGCTCCAATTTAGATATACTTGTGAACTGCACTTTCAACCTAAGGAACTTTACTCCACCGTGACACTTTTGGCTAAATTGCGCGGCTGATCCACGTCTAGACCGCGACGGGCTGCGATATGATAGGAGAGCAATTGTAGGGGAATTACTGTTAGAATTGGCGATAATAATTCCTCAATTTCCGGCACATACAACAAATCATTAAAGACTTTTGGTGCTTCCGTATCGCTGTCGGCAACTACTCCCAATAACCGCGCATCCCTTGCCTTTGCTTCCTGTGCATTGGAGAGAACCTTATCATAAACTATCCCCGGCATAGCAATCGCTACTACGGGAACTTTTGCATCTAAAAGCGCGATTGGTCCGTGTTTCATTTCTCCGGCTGGATAGCCTTCCGCATGAATATAACTGATTTCTTTGAGTTTTAAGGCTCCTTCTAGGGCAATGGGGAAATTAATCCCCCGTCCTAAGAAAATAAAGTCCTGGGTGTCATTAAATTCATGGGCCAATTCTTCGATCGCTTTTTCCTGTGTTTCTAAGACAGTTTCGATCGATCTTGGCAGCGATCGCATTTTATTAATAATTTGCTCGATTCTCTCTAAAGACAAAGTTTGACGACGATAGGATAAATCCAAAGCTAAGAGATAAAAACCCAATAATTGTGCCGTAAAACTCTTAGTTGCCGCCACCCCGATCTCGATTCCTGCTTGGGTATTAATAATCTGATCGACCATTTGTGCTAGGGTACTTTCGGGGCGATTAGTAATACCGATAATCCGGGCCTGATATTTTTTTTCTAATCCTAAACGACGCTGTTTTTCCGTTTCCAAAGCCGCTAAAGTGTCGGCTGTTTCCCCCGATTGCGTCACCCCGATAGTTAAAGTATTGGGCATCAGGGGCGTGGGTGCATAGCGAAATTCCGAGGCGTACTGTACCCTGGTGGGAATACCTGCCAACTGCTCGATCAAGTATTTACCGACTAAACTAGCGTGCCAACTGGTTCCACAGGCTAAAATCTGAATATGTTCTAAATTATCGTAAATTTCTTCAGAAAAATTAATATTTATTGGGTTGACATTATCCTCATTTTGTGCTGTCCAATGGGGATGCAGATAGGTTCCTAAACAGTCGCGCACCACTCCGGGTTGTTCGTAGATTTCCTTGAGCATGAAGTGACGATAACCCTGTTTTTCTACGGTCGTCGGACTCCAATCGAGGACTCTGGGGCTTTTACGGACTCTTTTGCCCTCAAAATTATAAATTTCTACTCCCAAGGGTGTTAACCGAGCGATTTCGCCATTATCCAGGGACAGCACCGCCCGGGTATGGGGAACCAAAGCACTAACATCGGAGGCACAGAAAAACTCCCCTTGACCAAAACCGATGATTAAAGGGGCGTGTTGCCGCACGACAATCAATTCATCGGGATAATCGGGACTAATCACCCCTAGGGCAAAGGCCCCCTCTAAACGTTCAATTGCCCTTAAAACTGCCTTGAGGAAAGGACTCACCCCCAAGTAGTCTTCATCGGTAGGTTTGGGTAGATAACTGGCGATTAGATGGGGAATAACTTCTGTGTCGGTTTCCGAGTCAAATATACAGCCTTTCTCCTTTAATTCTGTTCTTAATACCTGAAAATTTTCGACAATGCCATTCTGTACCACTGCCACCCGTTGACTATTATCGGTGTGGGGATGGGCATTACTTTCTATGGGTTTGCCGTGGGTTGCCCAACGGGTGTGACCGATGCCAATTTGGGAGGGATTAACTTCCTGTTCTAATTTTTCCCGCAGATTGTAGAGTTTTCCCTGGGCGCGGACTCGATGTAATTCACCTTCGAGAATTGTGGCAATTCCTGCCGAATCATAACCCCGATATTCTAAACGTTCCAAACCAGCTAGGAGAATATCGATCGCTGTTTGGGTTCCGATATAGCCAACAATTCCGCACATTCTTTCCCTGACCCCATTTAGGCTAAGTCCGATCTATTCTATCGCAAGCGTGACACTTGTTTGCTTAGAGGCTAAAGACGCACTGGTAAGGGCAAAGTTTCCTCTAATGGGACTCATCCTTCGCTCATTTTTGGGAGCAAGATGGGGTCAAAGAGTTGGAAAAGCTCACCCCGTCAAGGATTGAGCGAGCGGTACTGACGGGATTTGATCCTGAAGCAAAGAAGTCAGTCCCATACTCAAACAAGAGACCTCTTGCAAAAATCAAAAATCTTCCTTTAGGTGAGGAGTAAGGAGCCAGTAGCCAGGAGAATTAAGAATGAGCGTTAATTGATTAGGGTTTGCGGCAAAAAGTTTTTCGTGGGGGCAGGGTGTGGGGTGTAGGGTGTAGGGTTTTACCGATTTTGAGTGGGCATGGTGCGTTCCCAAAAATCGATCGGTGGAGCAGTGGGAGCCAGATTAGGGGACGCACCCTACAAGATCGCACTACGCAGTGCCTTCGGCATCGCACTACAATTGCTCCAGCAGCATATCGTACTCTGCATGGGAACCAACCCAGAACCAAATCACCGTATCATAGACAACATCTAACGTATAGGGCTTAATATATTCTAGCTTTCACGTTGCTACAGCGATGGCGTACTGTTACCCAGTGCCTTCAGCATCGCACTCTACTTCAACGCTTCGATCGTAACTAAACCACCCTCAATTGCCTGAATTCGCAAATCGTATCCTCGTAATAGCTGCATCCCAATCAACGGAACCGTCTCTGATTCGTTGATGTAAATCTCACGATATTGCCCGTCCCAGATCACAAGCCCGATGTAAACTTCAAACGTGCAGAAAGTCCCATCGCCTAACGTCGCAAGATCTCGACCCTCCCAAATAAACCCTAACCTAGCAATTATGTCAGACGGCAAGGTGAGAAAACCCGAAAATCCTGTATCAATTACAGCATCTACTATCTGCGTTGTTTCATTGTTTCTGACTGCGATCGCTAACGTCGCCTCACAGCCTTGATTTACACGACCTTGCATCATGGCTTTGTTCTCAGGCTCCGTGCACCAAAGTGATCGACGGCTGAATGCCCAATGCGAACAAACCATGTCTGAGTATCAGGCACTCGTGCAGAAAGTTGCTTCGCTGCGCTTACCAAATCATCCGCTACTTCAAAAGCCCCTGTTTCAATGTCAATTGCCACAATTTTCCCCTGATTACCCTCCTCGACTTGGGGACGTACCTGAGATTGATAAATCTCATTACCACGTCGAGCAAATTCTTCTTTACTGTAGCGGGGTTGTCGAACTGTCATTGAAGCGACCCTGTGGCGACTTTTGCCCCTCTATTTTAACCAAACATTGGGAATCTTCGCTAACATTCCTCAACTGGTCCGACCAGAGCGGCATCGCACCTAAACTCACAGTTTCAATCCATGGGCATGGTGCGTTCCCCAAAAATCGATCGGTGGAGCGGTAGAAGTTGCATTAGGGAACGCACCCTACAAGATCGGCGATCGCACTGCGTATGTTGTCTGCACTTCATGGAATTGGAGTCATTATTCTAGATACGGAAAACCCTTCTGAAAGTGAGATATTTTTACCAGCAAAATCTAGGGCAGAAATTGACTGGCAATCAGTGAATCGTATTGTGGTTGAAAATGATGATTTTAAAGATTATATTGAGCTAGTTTCAACTTATTACCAAACTGGAAGAATTAGAAGTCGGGATTGGAATAAAATTTGATAGATTTTCATAATCCCCGACCTTGATGATTAAAACCCTTAACCGTTTGTTCGGATATCTACTAGGGTACTGCCAACAATCTCTTTTAAGGAGACTGATCACAGAAGCTTTCTAGACTTCTAGCAAAGATTCTTAGATCTGACTGCACTTTGTCACAAAATTTCACTATTATTTCGGGTGCGGTGATTTGTTATAGCGGTTTTCAGTCTAATAAGGTATGGTAAATCCCTTGTTATGCCGCTGCAATCCTTGTTTTCAAATACAAAAATATGAATCTGCCTGTTATTGATGTGCCTCCATATACGCTCGTAGCAATTGATTGATCTGTGTTTGATAGCCACGCCCTTGAGACTTAAACCACTCTAATACATCGCTATCAATGGGGAGTGTAACTTGAGCCTTGGCTTTTGTAGCAGGTAAACCCCGCCGCACTACCGCCTTAGCAAACATTTCTGGCGTAATCTCTGGACAATCTGATAAATCAATATCTTCATCGCTCATCGCATCCAATCGTTGCCAATCAGTTTGAGAGTTGCTCGAAGTAGGTTCGTTGTTCATATTTCGTCGCTTTTCTTGCAGAAATAATACGGGTGCAATCCTCACGTTCTGTATGGACAACGGCAATCACTCGCCCTTGCAACAAACCGAATGTGACAAAACGCTGCTCTCCATAACCGTAACGATCGTCCTCAACCGTTACAATATCCCCATCAAACACGGCTGGAACATCGGTAAAATCTATTCCGTGCTTACGAAGATTAGCAAGACGTTTTGCTTCATCCCATTCATATTCCATAACCGAACGACAGCTACAATAACCAATTGTAGTTATAAATTGTCGTTACAGCTATCCATGCCAAGCAATTTTTATCGTGAATGAATGCCCCGCAAGCAACTTCAAGCCACTGTCCTAACCGAGGACTTGCCGCATAACTACATATTACAGGTCAACTTTCTGCATAACACTCTCCAGAGTAACGATATGGGTCAACTTTCTGTATATCACTCGATTTAGGCGCAATTGCAAGAAACTTTCCCCATATCACACCCAAAAGCGTGTTAGCCAGAAGAGCTTACTGCAAACAATCTCTTTTCAAGAGACTTATCACAGAAGCTTTCTAGAGTTCTAGCAAAGATTCTTAGATCTGACTGCACTTTGTCACAAAACTTCACTATTATTTTGACACTTTTAATAGTTGGAGCGGAAACATTGATCGCCAAGTCTGGTCAATTTTTGTCCAACGCATTTCAGGAAATGACCTGAATAAGTAGCTAGAGATAATTAATTACACATATTTAATCACCTGTTGCCTCTCCTAACCAAGAAATTAATTTTGCACCACTACTTATTACTTAATTACTGTTTATTTTGTAATTTTATCACTAATTCTTGGAAAGGTTGCCAATCATCTTTATAGGTAATTGCCTCCCAAACCGATTCGATTAGCGGTCTAAGTAAAGCAGTTTTAGGATTATAATGCGTTAAGGTGTTCCCAATTTGAACCAAAGAATCTGAGGGTAATTGATTTAAGACCAAACTATATAATTCTCGCCAACGTTGCCAATCAGCTTTCGGTAAATCCATATTTTCAAGAATTAGAGAACTATTTTCTCGCCAACCGTAATTAAATTGTTCACTTAATTGATAGAAAAAGTCGTGATAACCGAGGCCAGTTTCTTGGAGAACTTCCAGGGTTTTGCTGACCAGTAAAGCAGATTCGGGAGTAAAAATATCCTCAAAACCTAACTTTTTGAGCATCATTTTTTGATAATAAAAATTGTAATGCTGGTCATAGTTAGCCAAAGCCAGATCTAACTCTAACAAGGAGACGACCATGGCCAGGGGAGATTGCAGTAACTCTAGATTTAAGCGACAGATAAAAGGCTGATTGCCATAACTATAACGGCCACCGTAGTCGAAATAGGCCGCCGTAAATTGGGGGTTATAGGAAGGAATAAAAGCGTAGGGACCATAATCGAAACTTTCCCCGGTAATTGACATATTATCGGTATTGAGAACCCCATGACAAAAACCTGCGGCCATCCATTGGGCCGCTAATTTAGCGGTTCTTTCGATTAAAGCGGCGTAAAATTTTAAATAGCGATCGCTATCTTGGGGATTGATTTCAGGATAATAATAAATAATCACATGATCGAGGAGTCTTTTAATTAAATCGCTACGTTTAATATGAAATAAACGCTCAAAAGTCCCGAAACGAATATGAGAATTACTAACTCGAATCATCACCGAAGATCGCGTCGGGGAAGGTTCATCACCGCGCCAGAGGGATTCCCCCGTTTCCACCAAACTGAGACAGCGAGAGGTATTCACCCCTAAACCGCGTAAAGCTTCCCCAGCTAAGACTTCTCTGACTCCACCCTTGAGAGTTAACCTACCGTCCGCATGACGGGAATAGGGAGTCCGTCCCGATCCTTTCGTACCAAAATCGTATAATTTGCCATCAATACCCCTAACTTGACCGTAGAGAAAACCGCGACCATCTCCCAAGAAAGGATTATACTCGCCAAATTGATAACCGTGGTAACGCAGGGCCAAAAAGGGGGTCAGGGATTGAAATTTACCAAAAGCCTCGATAAAATGCTCATCTAAGGTTAATTCTGGCTGAATTCCCACCAAAGGTAATAAAGCATCATTGCGAAAACGAAGGATATGACTGGGAAAATCCGCGGCTGCAACTTGATCATAGTATTGGTCCCCCAAGTCCTGCATGGCGCTTTCGTAAGGGAGACTGAGAAAGGGATTGGTGAGATGGTCTGTCATAGTGGTGGTGTCGATCGAGCGTTGAGGCGATAAAGTGATAAAGATAGCCAAAAAATTTTCCTACTGAGACTATCAAACAGCGATGCCCGATTCTATTATGTATCAAGGGGACTATTTTCTTGTCCTTGAGGCCGATCAACCTGAACAATTCCAGACTCCCGACCAGTTGCGGGATAAGTTAAAAGATTTAATCACCGCAAAACCAGAGATTTGTCCCCGACAATTGGCGAAATTCTCTAGTTTTGAGGAAAAATCTCTCTATCTGCGCGATAATTACTGCGAGTTAGACCTGGGTGAGGAGGGTTATCTACAATGGTATGTGGTCCGTTTGGAAAAATAAGGAAACCCGTTATTCAGTAGTTAGGTGTTAAAAACTGTCAGACACCCCCCTTATCAAGGGGGGATTAAGGGGGGATCCATCTTCAATTTAATTATAACCAGTTACTTAGTTATTAAGGCAGAGGCAATCAGAGCAATTATCTTTTTAACTTTTTACTTTCTAACTTGATCATTATGGGAGAAATAGAAGATTTACTGGCACAAATGAAGGCAGAATACCAGAAACGGGATCAGGAAAAACCGATGCCGTCCCCTTCTTCTCGCCAAGAAAAAGATCGTTCCCCGGCCGAATTTAAGGTTAATTATGCCAGCGATTCTGCTACCGATGCGCTTTTAAAAGCTTTAGCCTTAGAAAACCAAGCAAGGCAACAACAGGAGGCAGCGGAAAAAGAAAAAGCGGCGGCATTAAAAAAGCAGCGTAAGCGAGAAGCTTTAACTAGAAAGGCAAAGCAATGGTTAGATAAATTAGATGCCAAATCGGAGGAAGGACGCTGGTTTGAGGAGTTTTCATATAGCTACGATTCTCCTTTAGAAGCGGCGATTACTTATCTAGAAGCTTTGGGAGAAGTGGACATTTCTAAATGATCAGGTCTAATTTAAAGTTGTGGGTAAATTTGCTTGGTCAAAAACTCGATTATGCCACCAAATATTATCACCGGCTAGAATATTTGTGCCGTAACGGGGAACGATGCCATAAACAGTGCCGGGGTCATAATCCAAAGCTTGACTGATGAGATTGTAGAGACGTTGTAGATCAAAACCCCGGGGGTCACAATGGGGATATTTTCCTTGATTAATCAGAAAACTATCTACGGCAAAATGGCTGACAATTTGCGGTAATTGTCCCGTTTGTAAGGCTGCGAGGAGATAATATTTCGCCGTTTGTTGGTATTGAAAATCGCTGTAACCGGGGAGGGGTTGCAAGCGTCCTTTGGTCAAACAGTGGGATCCCGGCGCTTGTACCAGTTCAATGTTAACGCTGGAGATAACCCGACGATTTCTTTCGGCAAAAATTGGTCGCAAGCGATCGCAATTAGGGTGGGATAGCTGCTGACAAATCGCTTCTGTTGCCCATAATGCGGTAGTTTTTGCCCCATCAAAGTAATTTATGGGATATTGCTTGACTAAACGCTTAAAGACGGCTTCTGAAGGCGTATTTAACCAAATTCTCGCCCTTTTTTCTAACTCAGGGGCCGATCGCGTACTCAAGGGAACACCCTCTAAAGCAAGAGCAAAACCCTTGACGCGGATGGTTTCTGGGGTAAGTTGCCACAGTTGACGCACTAATTGATCTCTGGTGTCTGCGGGCAGCATTTCGGCTGCTTGTTCATAAAAAGTGGCCGTGGGACGGTGACGTTCAAAAAAAGGCCGGGCGATCGAGTCTAAAATATCTCTATCCCTGGAATTCGGTTTGCGGGGGATGTAAACATTCGGACCCAATTTCATCGGACCGCGAGCATATTTTTTCTGTTCTTCGATGTTACCCGCAGTCATACTCCAAGCTGTATCGTGGAGAATAAACAAGGGAGAGCGTTCGAGGGTTAATTCGGTTTCTGGCGGGGCAATTTGCAAAAATTCGGCGATTTTCTGCTTTTCTAACTCATCTAGACTCTTACCGGCTAAATTCTCCCCCACAGTGGAGGGATTAAAAATATCTATGGTTGCAGTGGAGAGACTAGAGCTATTCAGTTTTAAAATCAGTAGGGACAAGACCAAACTAATCACCAAAGAAGTCACTCCCCATCGCCATTGTTCCGGGGGAAAGATAGAATATCTAGGGAGAGAAATTTGTCTGGATTTTTGCCGTCTTTGTCGATTCATCGGGCCTTTTTTACGCGCTTTCCACCCATTGTATTCACTTTCTCGAAAAAGGGAATTAATACTAAATCCGTTGAGCATAGGCTACCTATCAGGATAGGCAATAGGCACTCTTGCAATAGGCAATAGGCAGCTTTATTCTCCCCACTTCCCCACACCCCACTTCCCTACACCCCACTCCCTACACCCCACACCCCACAACCTACACATAATTACTGAGGAACCATTGAGTATTAAAAGCTCGATCGCAGGATATTTCTAGTAATCTTAGACCTGATTCTGGTAAAACTGCGATTTTTTCCTGAAAATCAGTCCAATCACTGATTAAATGGTAATCGATACCGTAGGTGTGACAGAGTTGGCAAAAGTCGATATTTTGGGGAGTGGCAAAAAATTCTTCAAAGGGAGGGTCAAATTTGGCGATCGGCAACATCTGGAAAATACCTCCCCCCTTGTTATTGATTAAAATTATGGTCAAGGAGCCAACAAAATATTTTTTGATTAAAAAACCATTTGTGTCGTGTAATAGGGCTAAATCTCCCGTTAATAGCAGACTAGGGACATTTTTATAAGCTATTCCTATAGCAGTGGAGAGGTTGCCGTCGATGCCATTGGCCCCGCGATTAAAATAGGGACGAATTTGGCGATCGCTAGGCGGGTTAAAAAACTCGGCATAGCGAACAGGCATACTATTAGAGATAAAGATCGGGGTGCGGGGGGGGAGGTATTGGGAGAGCAGCCAGGGGATTTTACCTTCAATCAGTTTAGTTTCTGCTGCCAAAAGGCGATCGATGGTTAATCGAGCTTGCTGGTCGAATTTTTGCCATAATTGCCGATATTCTTGGTTATTATCGGTTTTATCTGGGAATAAATCCCCTAATTGCTCGATATTTACCCTGAGATGTCCGGTTTTTCCCTGTAGAGGATCGTAATTATCGGGATGGGGATCGATAATCCAGCGCGGACAGTCGATTTCTTCTAACCACGTCCGTAATTCTTTGCTGGTGGGTAATTCGCCAATTTGCAGGACAACATCGGGGGTTAATTGGGTTTTAATGGCAGGATTCCGCAATAATAAATCATAGGTGGTGATCAGATGGGGATTTAACCCTGCATAGTTTCGCAGAGGAGATAAAGCTTCCGCTAAGACGGGATATTGTTGCGATCGGGCTAAATCAGCGATCGCCTGACAGTAACTTTCAGGGTTTTGCGGGGAAGCTAATCCCGCGATGATAATTCCTTGGGGGGGTAAAGAAGGAATTTCGAGAATTGAGTGGTTAATTGGCATATTTTGCCGAGATATATGGCTAAAAAAAGCCTCTTGGTCAAAATTAGCCTCTAAATTGTTAATTTCTAGATCGGGAGTTGGTGCGAGGGGATCCCGAAATGGTAAGTTCAGATGCACCACTCCGGGGACAGGATCGAGACAGCGCCACCACGCGTGGATGATAGTTTGACGGAGATAGCGTAAACGCTCGATATTGGCACTAGGACAGCTAATTTCCGCTTGCCAATTTGGATAATTACCGTAGAGTTTGACTTGATCGATAGTCTGACCGGCGTGAGCATGACGCAATTCTGGGGGGCGATCGGCGGTTAGAATTAATAAGGGGACATGACTTTCTTTTGCTTCAATGACTGCGGGATAAAAATTAGCCGTGGCAGTGCCAGAAGTGCAGACTAAAACCACCGGTTGATACAATTGTTTGGCTAATCCTAGGGCAAAAAAAGCGGCCGAGCGCTCGTCTAAGATGGGAATAGCTTCAATCTGGGGATGTCTTGCCAAGGCTATCGTTAAAGGAGTCGATCGCGATCCGGGAGAAACCACCCCTATCTTCAATCCCAAACGGGCCAATGTTTCGACTAAAATAGAACCCCAAAGTGTATTAAGATTGCGAAAATCGATCGACATTTATCAGTTCAGTGCAAAGGTTAGGGGACAATAAGATAAATTTAACATTGGCTGGAACCGGCCAAGAATAAGTTATTCCTAAGTCAGCGATGCAGAAGTTACTAAAAGAGAGCGAAGGCAATTAGTCCCTACAATAATATTATTGCGCCAATGGTAAGGGCGCATCGCGTACGGACAAAATGTCCTATAGATATTTCGACCAAATTCAGATGCACCCAGTTTTCAAGTTCCCTATAGCCAAAGCAAACTAACATCAATAGGTTTTGAAAATTTTCCCTTATGATCCTGATTACAGACCAAATTTCCCAGCGTATTTTCACCCACGCAGAATCCACCTATCCCGAAGAATGTTGTGGGTTACTCTTGGGAAAAATTACCGAAACCGCAGCCCAAGTGATCACCGTGCAAACCACAGAAAATAACTGGTCAGGTAATAGGAAAAACCGCTTTAGTATTGCTCCAGAAGTGCTTTTACAAGCTCAAAAATCGGCGCGGGAAAACCAGCTAGAAATTATTGGTATCTATCATTCCCATCCCGATCATGCCGCCATTCCCTCGGAAATCGATCGCCAATTAGCCTGGTCAGGATATACTTATTTAATTGTCTCCGTCGTTTCAGGACGAGCGATCGATTTACAAGCTTGGCAACTGGACGAAGGCGAACAATTTCAACCGGTAAAAATATTGTAGTCTTGTATGACTAGCGCTTCCCCCGCTTTCCACTCACCCGCAATCGATTTAATTGGGATAGGTCCCCTGTGGACTGGTTTTAGCCAACCTGGTTTTTACCCCGATCCTTCCGGGCCAAAAGTGCAGTACCATGGACGAGTATTATGGCTAGGAATAGGTTGCATCCGTGGGACGGAGAAAACGATCATAGATAGGGCAATTAGGGATGTTTTTAAGCGTTATCACCTCTCTTTAGCCGCTATTGCTGGTATCGCCACCCTTGACATCAAAGCTAATGAACGGGGTTTAATTGCCTATTGTCAAGAGCAAGGATTGCCACTAAAAACCTTTACTGCTGAGGAGTTGAGAGATATTAATGTCCCCAATCCCTCAGCTATTGTCCACAAGAAAGAAGGAACCCCTAGCGTCGCTGAAGCTGCCGCTTTAAAAATGGGCGATACTTTGCTAGTCAGCAAGCAAATAGAAGCAAAATCGGTGACGGTGGCGGTTTCTTTGGCAGCAAGGGAATATAGAGGATAACAAATCGATGCTTAAACAGGTTTTATTTCTTAGTAATGGTCATGGTGAGGATTTAAATGCTAGTTTAATTCTGGGGGAATTACAAAAAATTCAGCCCCAATTATCTATAGCTGCTTTGCCTTTAGTGGGAGAGGGAAAAGCTTATCAAAAATTGTCAGTACCAATTATTGCCCCCACTGCCACTATGCCATCGGGGGGAATTATTTATACCAATCCTTTGAATTGGATTAAGGATATTGGTGCGGGATTAATCGGTCTAACTATTAAACAAATTCAGGCAGCTTTTAAAGTTAGCAAGGATTGTGATTTATTGATAGCAGTGGGGGATATCGTGCCGATTGCGATCGCTCGTTTAACCGGTCGTCCCTTTGTGGCTTTTATTGTTTCTACTTCCAGTTATTACGAAGGCACAATTAAATTACCTTTACTGACAGAATTATGTTTAAGATCGAAGAATTGTTTAAGAGTTTTTACCCGGGATAAATATACAGCAACAGACCTACAAAATCGGGGTATTAAAAAAGCGATTTTTGCCGGTTATCCGATTATGGATGTCTTAACACCAACGGGTAAAGATTTAGAATTAGATAGTCAAATTCCCATGATTGCTTTATTAGCGGGGAGTCGTTTACCCGAAGCTTTGAGTAATTTGGCTTTACAGTTACAAGTCTGTGAGGAAATAGTTAAAATTAAACCGATGCAGTTTCGGGCTGCTATCATTCCTAGTATCAGAGAAACCGACTTAGAAAATTTAGCTAAACAAGAGGGATGGCATTATTTAGGAGCGGGAAAATTAGAGAAAAATGGGGCTTTATTGTGCTGTTATCGTGATGCTTTTGCCGATATTCTACACCATTGTGACGCTTGTTTAGCCATGGCGGGGACAGCAGTAGAACAAGCGGTGGGATTAGGAAAACCCGTCCTACAAATACCCGGATTTGGTCCCCAATTTACCTACCCTTTTGCCGAGGCACAAATGCGCTTATTAGGGGAATCGGTGATAACTATTGGACAGAAACCCACGGAGGTAAATTTATTTAAAAATGCCGCGGTTAAAATTATTGATATTTTGACAGATTCTCCTTATTTACACAGATGTTTAGAAAATGGCAAAATTAGAGTGGGAGAGTCCGGAGGTAGCAGAAATATTGCCGAGGAAATTTATAGCATTTTTCAAAATTAATGGCAGAGATAGTTATACTAAATCCGTTGAGTATAGGCTACATATCAGGAGAGGCAATAGATAATCAGAACGTAGGTTGGGTTGAAGCATGAAACCCAACACCTGCAAGGGTTACGCTACCGCTAACCCATCCTACAAATAATTGTGCCTCCCTACTTATCAGGACAGGCAATAAATAATCAGTCTTTAATAACCAGATTTAGGATTAAAATAAAATTATTGTACTATCATTACTCCCAGGGATGTTACCAAAATGTCTAACGAAACCGTTACTTATAGTCTTGAATCCGTCCTCAAGGAAATCAAAGACAGCATCAAGGAAGTTAACCAAAAAATCGATACCTTCCAACAGGATGTTAACCAGAAATTTGATAGCCTACAGAAGGATCTTAACCAGAAATTTGAGAAAATTGACGAACGGCTAACTAAGCTAGAGGTAGGACAGGCAAAACTAACTGAGAAAGTCGATGGGATGGATAGAAGACTAGAAAAGCTGGAAGGAACCCAAAAAAATCAAGTTTGGACGTTAATTATTCTTTTAGGAGGAGCGATCGGCACAGCAGCGTGGCGCTCTTTCTTTTCTGGTAATCCTTAGAAATATTACCATAATAATAAATGCTAGGTAATCAGTCTTTAATAACCAGATTTAGGATTAAAATAAAATTATTGTACTATCATTACTCCCAAGGATGTTACCAAAATGTCTAACGAAACCGTTACTTATAGTCTTGAATCCGTCCTCAAGGAAATCAAAGACAGCATCAAGGAAGTTAACCAAAAAATTGATACCTTGCAACAAGATGTTAACCAGAAATTTGATAGCTTACAAAAGGATGTTAACCAGAAATTTGACAGCCTACAGAAGGATTTTAACCAGAAATTTGACAAAATCGACGAACGGCTAACTAAGCTAGAGGTAGGACAGGCAAAACTAACTGAGAAAGTCGATGGGATGGATAGAAGACTAGAAAAGCTGGAAGGAACCCAAAAAAATCAAGTTTGGACGTTAATTATTCTTTTAGGAGGAGCGATCGGCACAGCAGCGTGGCGCTCTTTCTTTTCTGGTAATCCTTAGAAATATTACTATAATTTCTCACTTTAGGGTAGTTATAAGGGGAAATTAGCAGATGTCAAACTCAGGTTAAAAATAAGGGATATCTAACCCATCCTACCCCTAATTATGCTTTCCTCAACCATCTTTTTAACAATCGCCACAATGCCACTATTATCCCCCCAATTAAAACTAAAGGAAACTTAATCACCCCCAGAAAGAAAGCAACGATTAAGGGATATTTTCGGGTTTCTAATTGCCGAATTTCATCATCCGCTTCCGATATACGTTTGAGTTTATAGTAGGTAAGTCCCAGATTAAACCAAGCTTTCGCTTCACCCCCCCGATCACCGATTTCGCGTGTGATTGCTAAGGACTGTTGAGAAAACTCGATCGCTTTTTGGTATTCTCCTAGGGAACCGTAAGCATTGCCTAAACCCATGTAGGAATACGCTTCACCCCCCCGATCACCGATTTCGCGTGTGATTGCTAAGGACTGTTGAGAAAACTCGATCGCTTTTTGGTATTCTCCTAGGGATCTGTAAACAATGCCTAAATTATTGTAGGAATACGCTTCACCCCCCCGATCACCGATTTCGCGTGTGATTGCTAAGGACTGTTGAGAAAACTCGATCGCTTTTTGGTATTCTCCTAGGGATCTGTAAACAATGCCTAAATTATTGTAGGAATACGCTTCACCCCCCCGATCACCGATTTCCAGTGTGATTGCTAAGGACTGTTGATGAAACTCGATCGCTTTTTGGTATTCTCCTAGGGAATCGTAAACAATGCCTAAATTATTGTAGGATTTCGCTTCACCCCCCCGATCACCGATTTCCCGTGTGATTGCTAAGGACTGTTGATGAAACTCGATCGCTTTTTGGTATTCTCCTAGGGAATCGTAAACAATGCCTAAATTACCGTAGGAATACGCTTCACCCCCCCGATCACCGATTTCCCGTTTGATTGCTAAGGACTGTTGATGAAACTCGATCGCTTTTGGGTATTCTCCTAGGGATTTGTAAACACTGCCTAAATTATTGTAGGAATTCGCTTCACCCCCCCGATCACCGATTTCCAGTGTGATTGCTAAGGACTGTTGATGAAACTCGATCGCTTTTTGGTATTCTCCTAGAAAATAGTAAACAATGCCTAAACTGGTGAGGGATGCGGTATATTTCCAGTTGGTTTGCTCCTGCTGTTGTTGGTAAACAGTGACTAATTCAAGGTAATAATCCGCTAGGGTTTGATAATAACCCCGTCGGGTGATAAAATCATCGATAGCACGGAGAATATCAAAAGCATTGTCGTACTCGGTTAACTGATAGCGATGATAGAAAATTTCTAGGTAAGGTTGCACATCGTTGAGGATTTCCCAGGAGTCGGGTTGAGCAATAGAAAGATAATAGGCGATCGCTTTTTGGTGTAATTCCCTTTGATCGCCGGCTTTGTATTGTGCATATTCCCAAACTAAAGGCTGAAAACTAAAAATTCGCTGGCGATTTTCCTCTTTTTCTTCTAATAATGATCGTCGCTGCAATTCTCGCAAATCTGCCGTGATCTCGGATAGTGCGATCTCCGGGTAATTATCCATCACCGCTTTGGCTGCCAGAGAATCAAATTCTCGGCGATAAATGCTGGTTTTAGTGAATAATTCCTGCTGTCTTTGGCTAAGTCGCTGAAAACTAGCATCTAAAACTAAAGCAATTCCCACTGTCTCTTGACGATGGCTCCCCACCACCTGCGGATCGCTCAAAAGTTGCGATAAATTTCCTAATCCTAAATCCGCTAACCTTTCTAAACTGGGGTTTTGCGGAAATTCTGCTAAGATTAAATCCGCCACCAATCGCAGGAGTAATGGATGACCATCCACCCGTCGAGAAAAGTTCTCTAGATCCCCTGTTATTTGCGATTCCGCTAACAATTGCGCCCCTTCAGGAGGTTTCAAACCTTTTAGCTCAATCCAACGGTTAAAACCCCTAGTTTTTGGCTTTTCTCTGGTGGTGACTATAATTTTGCTAGTGTCACCTTTTTCTATCCAAGCAGTGAAAAACTGCTGATAAAATTCATTATTCCAAGAACCATCTTCCCCTAATAAACTCTCTAGATTATCAATAATAATTAGGTGGCGATGGCGTTGCAGTTGTCTGATTAAAGCTTCCTGTAAATCTATTTCTTTTTCGGGGACAGGATAACCAAAGTCCGTCAGGAATTGGCGAGCTAAACCACTAAATCCGCCCAGATTTCCCGCTTCCCACCAAAAGCGTTTTGGGAATAAATCTTCATCGTCTCCTAGGGAAGGATCGAGGGTAATTTTCTCTTCAAAAATTTTACTAGCTAGGGTAGATTTTCCAATTCCTCCAACTCCTTTGATGCCAATCATCGCAACATTTTGATAGTTAAATAACTGCTTAATTTGGGTGATTTCCTCCTCCCTTCCCTGCCAATGTACGAGACTTTTTCGAGCATTTCCTCCCTTGAAAATACTCCTTTGACTACTGCGATTATTTTCTATTGCGTCTGCTGTTGCGTGCAGATCCGCCAGTCATTCAGGAGGGATTCCTAGATTTAAATCACCCTTAACTTCTTGAATGTTCAATTGTTGTTTAATATCTTTGTTTATTTGTGTACCAATTTGAGTTTTCGTTTCTGTTTGATTCTGATTAATTGTCATAATTTGTTGTGCTAGGGTTTGGATTTCTTGGGCAAAATTGGGGTCTTTGAGCATTTCTACCTGTAAAAAAGGAACCACTTGCTGTTCAATCATCGCCTCGGATTTGGTTTGTTCGGCTGCCGCTAAAACCTGTGCTGCGGAGGGTTCCTTTTGTAACTTTTGCTTAATTTTTTGCCACAATTCTACACCTTTATCCATTGCTCCTTCCGTTAATTTACCGATAACAGCTTCAAAGGCGATTTTAGCGATTTCGGCGGCGGCTAATTCGGCTAACATAATTATCAATGGCGAGAATTTTTCGCCATTCTAGCACAACTATTTTGGGATGAAATTGCTTCTCCTCTCCCATTTGTCTCCTGGCAAGGTTCTAAGCTGTACTGCATCTAAACTGCATATTAGAAATATTACTACAAATGCTTAGAATTCCTCTCTCCAGGCTCCCTTCCCATAGACAGTCTTAACGAGCAATTTAGATAGTCAACCTACTTAACGATGACTATAATCCTAGAGAGGATTCTTTTTTTCCTATGACTGCATAGAAGGGATCAGCAACCATAATTCCTAACATTTGCAGGAAACTGGGGGTAGTAGCAGGACGAACGATCGCCTGTACTTCCCTAAATCCCGCCACCGATTTAAAATAGGATTTCACTAACGCTACCCGGCCTAAATCGCTATTATCGCGCCAAGCAGCGATCGCTTTTTGGTAAAACATCCGATTGGAAAAACTAACCACCACCAGACCATTAGGCTTTAAAATGCGATACAGTTCCGCAAAAATCGCCTCTGGATACTGCAAATACTGCACCGACACCGTGATTAACACCGCATCAAAAGAACTATCCTCTAGGGGCAATTTTGGCTGTGCATTCAGGTCTTGGACAAAATAACTATGCAAGCGGGGATTTTTGGCTAACTCCTCCCCATTCATCCCGTGACCTTCGATATGCTCAAATTCCATCTCCTCCGGTAAATGGGACACCCAGCTGCTCATCAGGTCTAAAATGCGCGTATTCGGCGATAAGATCTCTCGGTAGAGAGCGGTTAATCGATCGATAAAACCCTCATCCACGTGGGTGACAAAGCGGGGAAAAGCATAAAAATCGCTGTCTTTCGTCGGATCGAGTTTAGTTCTTTCTTCGGGTCGGAGCATTTTTGTCAAGTTAATTTTACTATTCTTAACATACCCCACAGACAGAAAAAAGGGTTAACCGAACTGGTCAACCCCTAGGCTTGGGAACGCGCTGTAAATCTTAGCTTTGAACGACTAGCTTAACGTTAGCGTTTTGCAGACCGCGCTGTTTCACTTCGGATAGGGTTTTGTTCACAGCGTATTTTTGGTTGATCGAGTTGATCAATTCGGTTTGATTGTGTTTTTTGGCTACACCCCAGAGGTCAGCGATTAAATCGAAACTGCCGTCGGTATTGCGAGACCAACCGAGATCATATTCGCCATCGAGAACAGCAACGATGTCGGAGCGAACCCGTTGACCGTTGTAACCACGAACATCGGCTTCGGTTTTCACGCTGATGCCGAGGTCGCGGAGAGAAGCTTTGAGGATTTCGGCATCGGTGATTTTGGTCCGGAGAGTGCTAAAATGAGACATTGGAATTTCCTCTTTGTAGATTAAGAATTAACAACAACAGATTGAGAGTTAAAGAGTGCCGCCAAGCGGCTTTTCGAGGCATTGCTAGTCCCTGAGAACTAGCCTTTCATCCCGTTGGGAGCGGGCGAAAGTCTGTTAGAACTCCAATCGCTGGTACTCAGCGACGGAGGCCGAAGCAGGTCGGGCGCGTTGTCTGGCCCAATCACGCAGGGCTGTCACCTGTTCGGTCATGGTGCGAGATAGGGGCAGAGTCGCCTTAATCGCCGCAATAATGTCTAATTGCGTGAATTCGCGATCTTGGGCGAAGGCCTCATACATGGCGGCAATCAGCGCCTGTTCTATTTCCGCACCGGAAAACCCATCGGATACCTTGGCTAACTGCTCCAAATCGAAGCGAGAAATGTCGGAGCGTCGTTTAGTCAGGTGAATATTAAAGATATCTTGTCTTTCTTCAGAATTGGGCAAATCGACAAAGAAGATTTCATCGAAGCGCCCCTTGCGGAGAAATTCCCCCGGTAGCCGTTCAATCCGGTTAGCTGTGGCCATAACGAAGACGGGCGAGGTTTTTTCCTGCATCCAAGTCAGGAAGGAGCCGAAGATGCGGCTAGAGGTTCCCCCATCGGAATCGGCGGATCCTGTACCACCGGCAAAAGCTTTATCTAATTCATCGATGAACAGAATGGCCGGAGAGATGGATTCGGCAGTTTTTAGGGCATTACGCAGGTTAGCCTCGGAACGTCCCACCATGGAACCATCGTAAACCCGTCCCATATCTAAGCGCAGGAGCGGTAAACTCCAGAGGCGCGAGGTGGTTTTAGCGATTAAGGACTTACCACAGCCGGGTACTCCTAAAATTAGCATCCCTTTCGGTTGGGGGAGTCCGTAACCTCTGGCTCTTTCTGTAAAGGCGTTCGAGCGCTGTTTTAACCATTTTTTTAGTTCTTCCAGACCGCCGACGGCATTGATGGTCTCGTCCTCTTCAATGTATTCTAAGATTCCGTTGCGGCGAATCAGTTGTTTTTTCTCGGAAAGGACGATTTCCACCTCGTCTTCCGTGAGTCTGTTCGCTTTTACATGGGCTTTGCGGTAAACTTTTTCGGCTTCATCTTTGGTTAAACCTAAGGCCGCTTTCAGGAGTTTTTCCCGGACCTCTGTGGTGGTACGACGATTTTGATTTTTGCTTAGGTGTTGCGAGAGAACCGTATCTAACTCTCCCATGTCGGGCAGGGGAAAATCCAGAACTACCACATCTTTCTCTAGTTCTATGGGGACTTCTTGCAGGGGAGACATTAAAATAATGATTTTTTCGGTTCCTTTAAAGCTGGCGATCGCATCTCTTAACCAGCGAGTCACCGGAGCAGAAGTGATGAACGGATGCAGGTCTTTAAAGATGTAGATGCCCGCTTCCCGTTGACGCACTACCCATTCGATCGCCGCTTCTGGCGACACGGTATTATGTTGACTGGTTTGGCGCGGTTGACCCAGTTCGATCATGCCGTGGGTGACAGTCCAGACAAACACCCGTCGATGTTGTGTATTTAGTTGGGCTATTTTGCTGATGGCTTCTTCCGCCCTTTCCTCCTCGGAGGTGACGAGGTAAATCAGGGGATACTGAGCCTTGACGAGAATTTCTAGCTCTTCTTTCATAACATCGACCCTATTTGTGGTAACGGTTTTGACCTTGGGCGGCTGATGGCTGTGGCTGCCTTGTTCGGCTACTGAGAGTTTAGCAGGGAACTAAGGCTGCTTCTCCCTCTGTGGTTCCTTGGGCGCCAACGGGTTCGGGAACTTCGAGCGGGAACTCGTCGCCCACTATTGCGGGCTGGCGTTTGATCGACCTTAGCCGATCTTCTTTCATCACTAACGCGGCATCACACTCGGGACAGACATGAACCTGATAGGTTTTGCCATAGGCGGCGGCTTCGATTTCTTCTACCTTTTCGGGGTATTTCAGGTAAAAAGCGATCGCTTTTTCCACCAGCCCTGACATCGATTCTTCATCGACCGCGGCTTTTATCTTTAGTTGACGATGGACTCCAGGGGGAAGGTACAGTGTGACTTTTTGCTTGTCTTGCATATCACTAAATTGGTTTACCCGGGTATGTGTCTCTACTATAACCACTGTCTTTCTCTCCTGTCAAGATGGTAAGCTGTTATAACGGCATAATTGTAATATTTCTTTACAATTGTTGGGGTGATGGGGTGTGGGGTGATGGGGTGTGGTGCGATTCGTTGGCTAGAAACTAGACAGTAAGACGTTTAGAGGATTAGCCGCTTGGTAAATGTAGTACCTTGATAACTTTATAGCGTTTCTGATTCACAAGAGGTACATTCGCGATCCTGAACAGCTTAATCAGCAAAGGTTTAAGTGTGCCGCACAGATGCGAGAACCGCTATATCGCTCTTGGAGGGAGTCTGGCAAAAGTCTTACAGTCTCTAAACTCTAGCTCTCTTATGGGGTAAGCCTTCAAGCTATCGCTAACTAACAGAAACCCGAAATTTGGCTCTTCTCGACTTTGTGTGATAATTTTTGCTTATGTAAGGTTAAATGCTTACTGGGCAAGACTTTTAGGACTATTTTGAAAGAAGAAACTATCAGTATAGACCTCGTTTACACACAGAAACCAGAAGAGCCGAAATTTGAGTTTTTATTAGAAAAAAAGTTAGCGATCACTTGTCAACCAAGGGTTTCAGAATCTGGATTCCGTCGGGGATTTCCGAAAGTCCCAGAAGAGCGTTAACCCTACAGGTGCGGGTTAGTAATAACCTTAGTCCTGTCCTCTAGATGCTTAGAGTGACGGCATTTCCTGCTGCTTTAGACGTGGTACATCTGAGGTAGTGAGCGAGGAAAAAAAGCGGTATCTGATAGCCTAAATCAGAAACCCGTTGAGCCAGAACTTATGGATAGCCCCCGACCCAGCCATGGTTTTCAGACTTAACGGGAAAACTAAGGTTGTCATCCCTTCAGATTGACTCATAGTCGCCCCTAGGTGCTGGATGTGACTTTTAATAAAGATGCTAGTCGGGTTCGCCGAGGTTATGGGGCGGAAAACTTGGGGCGGCTACGCCGTATAGATTGTGAATTTATTGAGCCTGAAGATGAAACGCAGTCTTGGCCAGCATGGATGATAATTTCATGGTAAAAATCCTAGCAGAGGCGTGAGGTTGACTTAAAGGTGAAGTAGATGTTAGGCTTATAATTAATCAATAGTTTCCCAGAATGAACGGGCTGGAGAGATGTAGTCAAAAAACTGGAATTATGGAGCTTTGTTCAATTCAAAGGCTAAGTCAGTCATCAAATTTTAGACCAACTCCTCAGAATTATACAGTTCATTCAATATGGTGTTACCTTGGTATCTATAGCGGTTTTCACCTTAGATGTCGGCAGGATGCCCCCGTTAGACCCGTAGGGTTAGCCGGAGAGGAATGTTGGCCAGTATAAAACGTGCGTAGCGCATCAACGCTAAATATGTTATGCTTCATCGTGGTGAGTTTTCTGCAACCGTGGAACAAGTCCTGACTCTAGTAGTAAAGCTTCAAGTGGGTAGCGAACAGCAACAATTGTTGTCCGATACCTGTTCGGATTTTGCGTCGGCTTGTAGCTGGATTAACGAGAACGTCAATCCCCGGCTGATTAACCGGAACTCGATTCAAACAGAGCAAACTTCAACTGTTATTACCCCCCAATGTCCAGGGAATCTAACCAAAAAGGTTCAACCTTCTACAGTCTAATAAAAACTTTTAATTATGAGTATCAGTCAATCTAGTTTACCTTGTAGTATTAAAGCTAGACTTATTGCTTTTTACTTGCCTCAATTTCACCCTATTCCAGAAAATGATCAGTGGTGGGGTAAAGGTTTTACAGAATGGACAAATGTAGGTAAGGCTAAACCTTTATTTCCCGGTCACGATCAACCTCGTGTTCCTGCTGATTTAGGTTATTATGATTTGCGTGTTCAAGAAACTCGTATTGCTCAAGCAGAATTAGCTCAAAAATATGGAGTTGAAGCATTTTGTTATTGGCATTATTGGTTTGGTGGTGGCCGCCGTTTATTAGAAAAGCCTTTTAATGAAGTTTTGCAGGATAAAGAACCAAATTTCCCTTTCTGTCTAGCTTGGGCTAACCAAACTTGGAGTGGCATTTGGCATGGTTCTCCGGATAAAGTTCTGATTCGTCAAACCTATCCTGGTATCGAAGATTATCAAAATCATTTCTATGCACTTCTGGAGGCTTTTGGCGATCATCGTTATCTTACTGTTGAGGGAAAACCTCTCTTTGTGGTTTATTCTCCCCTTGCTTTGCCAATACCAAGAGAATTCACCGATTGTTGGCGAGATTTAGCTGCTCAATCTGGGCTGAAAGGGCTATATATAGTTGGGATGACTAAAGATCCTTCCTGGAATCCTGAAGCCAATGGATTTGATGCTTCTACCATTCCCAATCCAGATTATCTTTTTAGTGAACGTAGTATTAGAATAAGTCTTAAAAGAACTTTGCCTGAAAAAATATATAAGAAAGCTTTAAAATTACTCAATAAAGAGTTACATGATCAAAAATATCCCAAGCTACCTACGCTATTTTCCTATGAAAAAGCTATCGAATGTGCCTTCATTAAAAATAATTTAGAGTTTGAAAATTATCCTTGCATATTTCCCAATTGGGATAACTCGCCAAGAAGCGGAGTGAATGGTAGAGTGTTCCTTGATTCAACGCCAGAATTATTTAGGCTTCATCTCTTAGATGCTTTAAAACAAGTTGCTTCTAAAAGTCATGAAAAAAGAATTATTTTTATAAAAGCTTGGAATGAATGGGCAGAGGGCAATTATTTAGAACCCGATCAAAAATGGGGAAAAGCTTATTTAGAAGTCATTAAAGACGAAGTATTTTCTAAGGAAGGCCTATAAATAGCAACCAATAATTTCCCTTGTCTTTCTATCAATTAACCGCCAAATATAAACCTTTATCGTCTTAGAAAAAACAAAGAACCACATCTCATCACATTCTATAACCAATTTACCTTTTGGTTTGTCCGAAACCTTTATTTAACGGGGGACAGCCGCCAGTTTATTGTTGACATAATTTTGTTACCATGACCAATTTACCCCTGTTACTCTAGCAATTCCTCGTCAGGAAATTCGTTCGAGCAAGAGTTGATCAATTAATTGTTTGGTTTCGTTAGAGACAGTTTTATTAGTGGGATTGATCACAAACGGTTGACCACATTCTTTACCTTGACGTTTGGGTTTTCCATTATGAATAGAATCATTCTTGATAGTATGGTGAGAACCACAACGCTTGACAGGGGAATAGAGGTGAACTAGGGGGGGGTATTTTGTTCGGTGCTAGACTGATATTTGAGTAAGCCAGACAGGAGCCAGAAAAAGATATTTATCAGAAAAGTCATGAGCAAGCTAGAGGTTTAAAGACTGATCGGGTTCCAATTATTTTTATTCATAAATATTTTACACAATTCATACCAGGGAAGCAAGAGGGCTACGGCACTACTACCAAATCATTACCAAAAACCTTGCATTATCCTTCTTATAGTATATAAACTGGTACAAAAAAAGAGGGCAACAAAGCCTGAAACGACCGACGACCGGCTACTGACGACCGACTCCTACCCCCACGAAAAACTTTTTGCCGCAAACCCTATTTATTTCAAAATGAGAATTGCTGGGAGCCGGATACGGCGAAAGTCGTAAGTCCGGTTTTGAAGCGGGGGGTGGGAAGGCGACTTCCTGCTCTACTGTAACGGGAGAAGGGGAGATGGGAGAATAAATAAAAATAGTCGACCGTCTCCTGTCGACCGTCTCCTGTCGACCGTCTCCTATCGACCGTCTCCTATCTCCTGAATTGAGCAAACCCTAATTACTATTGATGCGACTTAAAAAGGCTTGTAAGCGCTCGCTGTGGGGATTATTAAAGAAGGTGTCGGGATCACCTGCTTCTTCGATGACACCTTGATTAAAGAACAAAACCTTGTTAGAGACCTCCTTAGCGAACTGCATTTCGTGGGTGACGACTACCATAGTCATCCCCTCATCGGCCAATTGACGCATAACGTTTAACACTTCCCCGACTAATTCCGGATCCAGGGCCGAAGTGGGTTCATCAAATAAAATCACCTCTGGTTTCATGCAGAGACTGCGAGCGATCGCCACCCGTTGTTTTTGGCCTCCCGATAATTGGTCGGGATAAACATCGGCTTTTGGGGCCAAACCCACCTTTTCCAGATAATGAATTGCCGTATCCTTAGCCTCATTTTCCGAGTGGTGTAACACTTGCTTGGGGGCCAACATCAAGTTTTGTAAAACGGTGAGATGGGGAAAAAGATTGAAGTGTTGAAACACCATACTTACCCGGCTGCGTAAATTGCGGAGGACTGATTGATTTAACTTCGGGGAAGAGATGTCAATTCCCATCACCTCCAAGCGGCCACCGTTAATTGTTTCCAAACGATTGAGACAGCGTAAAAAGGTACTTTTGCCGCAGCCAGAGGGACCGATTACCGATACCACGTCCCCTTGATAAAGAGTGCCTGTAACTCCTTTAAGTACCTCTAAAGAGCCGTAACTTTTGCGTAAACCTTCACTAACAATCACAGGGGTGGTAGTGGTCATGATGTCCTCTCGTAAAAAATTTTACATTCTGTATAAAGGTATCGAGATTAGTTTCTGCTAGATTGTATCCTTGACGACATTTTATCAAGAGGAATAATCATAATACTCAAATAGTCTCTCTACATCTGTCTTAGGTGAGGAGTAAGACCAAATCCTTAACTTAATTGAGTAAAAAAATCAAGGAGAAACAATTAAAAAATGATTAAATTTTGGCGAGGGCGGGCGGTGCAGAGAGTCATCTTTGCCTTGTTAGGATTAGTCTTGGCGCTCGGATTAACTGTTATTCCCGCTTTTTCTCAGACTCCTCCTAATCCTTTTCGAGTCGCCACAGAAGCGACTTTTCCACCCTTTGAATTTCAACAAGGGGGACAATTAACCGGGTTTGATATCGATTTAATGCGGGCAATTGGCAAGGAAGCTGATCTCAACATTGACTTTAGAAATTTACCCTTTGATGGTATTATTCCGGCCCTACAAGCAAGAACAGTGGAAGCCGCTATTAGTGGCATGACAATCACCGCCGAACGCGCCCAAGCGATTTCTTTTTCTCGACCTTATTTTAGGGCTGGTTTAGCGATCGCTGTTCGGGAAGATAATAAGACGATTAGAAATTTTGAAGACTTAAAAGGCAAAAAAATTGCCGTCCAAATTGGCACTACGGGAGCCTTAGAAGCGACAAAAATACCGGGGGCAACAGTTAGTCAATTTGACTCGGCGGCTTTAGCTTTGCAGGAATTAATTAATGGTCGAGTTGAGGCGGTAGTTAACGATAAACCCGTGACTTTGTATGCAATTAAACAAGCGGGTTTACGGGGAGTAAAAGTAGTCGGAGAATTATTAACGGAGGAATTCTACGGGATTGCTTTACCCAAAAATTCCCCCTATCTCCAATTAATTAATGATGCTCTCGGTCGAGTTATAGAAAGTGGTCAGTACGATGTTATTTTTCGGGAATGGTTTGGAGAAAAACCGCCGGTCTTACCCTTAGTTGCCCCAGCTTTAAAGAATTTACAGGAATCGAGGTTTAACTGGGGAGAATTATTCTATAACCTGATTGTGAAAGGGGTTCCCTGGACAATTCTGTTAACGGTTCTGTCTTTTCTTTTCGGGTTAATCGGTGGAACTTTAGTGGCTATTGCCCTGATTTCTCCCTACAAATGGTTAAAAATAATTTGCCGCATATATGTGGATTTCTTTCGGGGAACACCGATGCTGGTGCAATTATTCTTGATCTATTTTGGTTTGCCCGGGTTGTTCCGAGAAATTGGCTTAAATATCGACTTAGATCGTTTACCGGCGGCCCTATTTGCCCTAAGTTTAAATGTGGCGGCCTATTTAGCTGAAATTATGCGCGGCGGTATTCAATCGATCGATAATGGTCAATGGGAAGCTTGTTCTAGTTTAGGAATGTCCCCAGTGCAAACCATGCGCGAGGTGATTTTTCCCCAAGCTTTTCGCCGGATGTTGCCACCCTTGGGGAATGAATTTATTACCCTAATTAAAGATACCAGTTTAGCGGCAGTAATCGGTTTTGAAGAATTATTCCGGCAAGGTCAATTAATGGTAGCCACTACCTATAAAGCTTTCGAGATTTATATCGCTGTTGCTTTAGTTTATTTGGTTTTAACTACCCTTTCCTCTGTGGTATTTAAGCGCTTAGAGATTTATATGGATCCCCTACATAAATCTAAACAGGAACAGAAAGCTTAGGGGCAACAGATGGGAACTGTTAACGGAGGCAGGAGGCAGGAGGCAGGAGGTAGGAGGCAGGAGGTAGTTAAGTAGGTAGGCGTTAAAAATTATCAGACACCCCCCTTATCAAGGGGGATCCCCCCGCCTATCGGCACCCCCCTTATCAAGGGGGATCCCCCCGCCTATCGGCACCCCCCTTATCAAGTAGGGCTGTTTCATTCTCCCATCAGAATATCAAAAGTAAAAGCGATCACTATCAGGTAAAATGAGAAGTGACCGCCAACTTTTTAAATATATGTTGAGCTTAATAGAAAAACTAAAACAAGTCAAGGACTTTCGGAAAGATAAAGGAAAAAGACACCCTTTATGGATAGTATTAGTAGTAATAATACTAGGAACAATGCTAGGATACTCAGGTTATAGAGAACTAGGAGAGTTTGCTAAAAATAATCGGCACAGGCTGAGTAAAGAATTTAACATAATTCCAGAAAGAGTCCCATCCTATTCAACAATTAGAAGGGTAATGATGGGAGTTGACTGGCAGAGTTTGTTAAAAATGTTTAATGAATGGGCATTACAAGAATATGGACAAAGAGATGATATAAATTGGCTAGGCATAGATGGAAAAAGTCTCAAAAACACCCTAAAGAATCCTAACAATGAACAACAAAATTTTATCATGTTTATCTCATTGTTTAGTCAAGAAAGTGGCTTGGTATTACACTTAAAAAGAATCGAAAACAAAAAAGGGTCTGAAATCGACGAAGGGCAAGCTATAATTGAGGATTGCTCTCTCCAAAATAAAGTTTTTACTGGGGATGCTTTACACTGTCAGAAGAAAACAATCAGCTTAATAGCCAAGACTAAAAATGACTATGTTATCACCGTTAAAGGAAATCAGAAAAATCTTTATCAGCGAATACAAGACCTGAGTAATTCCTCAAAGCCAGAAAGTTTTTTTCTTGAACAAGATAATAGTCATGGACGAAAAATATCAAGAAAAATAGAAGTTTTTAAAGTGAGGAAAAATGAAAGAAAAGGGTTTGAAAATCTGCGAAGAGTTATTAAAGTAGAAAGAAGGGGTAGTCGCGGGGATAAAACCTATGAAGAAACAGCTTACTATATCAGTAGCCTAACCGAATCCGCCGAAGTATTTGCTAAAATTATTCGAGGACACTGGAAAATAGAAAATCAGTTACATTGGGTAAAAGATGTAATTTTTGAGGAAGATAAAAGCGAAATTAGTGATTTTCAAGCGGCCAGCAATTGGTCAATTCTCACAACCATAGGATTGAATCTTTTCAGAGGTTTGGGTTTTCTCTCAATCACAGAGGGACAGAGGTGGTTAGCTGAACGTTGGGAAAAACTGATAGTTTTATCGACGTAAGAAGCAGAAAAATTAGCTAAATTAACAGGATGTACTCTCAGAAAATTTGAAGAGAGATAGGCTTTTAGTGGCTTGGGAACAAGCTTTATCAATTTATTCATAATAAATTTGGCAGAGGATTAAAGATTAGTTATTGTGACTAACTATTTTGATTAGAAAAAGATAAACTTGAGAATCTTCAGTCAAATTTATTGACTCAAAATTAGCTGTACTTAATTTAAATGAATCAACCCTACCCTTATCAAGGGGGATCCCCCCGCCTATCGGCACCCCCTTATCAAGGGGGATCCCCCCGCCTATCGGCACCCCCCTTATCAAGGGGGATCCCCCCGCCTATCGGCACCCCCCTTATCAAGGGGGATCCCCCCGCCTATCGGCACCCCCCTTATCAAGGGGGATCCCCCGCCTATCGGCACCCCCCTTATCAAGGGGGGCAGGGGGGATCGGCACCCCCCCTTATCAAGTAGGGCTGTTTCATTTAAATTAAGTATAGCTGATTTTGAGTCAATAAATTTGACCGAAGATTCTCAAGTTTATCTTTTTCTAACCAAAAGAGTTAGTCACAATAACTAATCTTTAATCCTCTGCCAAATTTATTATGAATAAATTGATAAAGCTTGTTCCCAAGCCACTAAAAGCCTATCTCTCTTGAAATTGTCCGAGAGTACATCCTGTTAACTTAGCTAATTTTTCTGCTTCTTACGTCGATAAAACTATCAGTTTTTCCCAACGTTCAGCTAACCACCTCTGTCCCTCTGTTATTGAGAGAAAACCCAAACCTCTGAAAAGATGGCTCTTCGTTACTCTTTATGCTAAATCAACATACAAGATGCCAAGATAACATACTTCTAACCCAAAAATTACGAAAGTTTCTCAAGCCATAGGCTCTCCGTTTTATTAGTTTAAGTTTATTGTTGATTCCCTCGACCACCCCATTCGTTGTCCTTCGCTCGAAATAACTAATTATTTCTCCAAACCAGTTTCGGATTGTTTGACAACTCTTGGTAAAAACACTGGAGGATTTTGCCAACCATTCTGAGATAGATAGCATTCCCTCTGTCGAATTCTCTGAGGTTTCATAAATCTTTCTAAATTCTTCCTTTAATTCCTGCATCTTTTTCAAATTTGGGAATTTTTCTTTGATAGCTTCTAGTTTGATTTTTTGAGTTTCCGTTAAATCTTCTTCATTTTTTAACAGACTATATTTACTTCGCTTTAAAACTTCTAGCTTTGCTTCTTTTTACGCTTTCTGTTTTTTATTTTTCTGCGCTTCTACCGCTCTTTTTTCTGCTTTTCTCTGTTCGTCTAACTCTTGATTAATTTGTTTCATTACATGAAATCTATCGGCGACTACCTCGGCCGATGGCATCAATTCTTTCACCAAATTTTTATAGGGCAACCAAAGGTCTATGCTGACTTCTTCAATTTGCTCTAACACCTCTTTTCCCCACCCTGTAAGCGTTTCCCTCAATTCTTCTTGTGTTCGCTTCTCTAGAATAGCTATTAGTTTTCCCGTATCTAAATTTACTAAAACTGCACAGTAATTTTTTTGTCCTTTGACTAGAGCGATTTCGTCAATTCCTAGCCTTTTTAATTTCGATAGGTCTGTCTCTGTAATTTCTTCAGCTATGTCCTCTATCATTCTTTGAATCTCTTCTTCCGTTACGTCATTTCTTCGGCTAAAATTTAAAATATCTCCTGATTTTAATTGTTCGAGTATATTCTCGGCTAGTCTTTTCGTATAGGTTCGTTTCTTGGCGACAAAATCTAACTCTTCGCTAAAGGGTTTTCGACAATTATCGCACTTAAATTGACGACGATTAACTTGTAGGTACACTGGTTGTCCTGAAATTGGTAAATCTTTGACTAAATGTCGATGATTTTGGTGTAGTTTATCGCTCTCTAACCCACAACGAGGACAGGTTGCTTTTTGATTTTTCGATTCGATTCGTCAAACTATACCGATATTTTCTAGGTGTCGATAGCCTTGAATAGACGTTCCTTGTAGGTTCAAAAATTTGTCAAGTATCATAAGTAAAATACTCTGGTTTTTGGCTATTATATCAAATCTTAACTCAATTGTCTATCTTTTGGCATTAACCTGTTTGTACCTTAAGTTTTTCCCTGTATGGGTTTCAGCTACTTTTAGGCGTAGGCAGTCTCATCGAATTTTATTTTAAGTTAATTATTTGCATAACAGTTACCGAAGAGCCGAAAAGATTCAATCCTATAGTTGTGAGAATTGACCAATTGCTGGCCGCTTGAAAATCACTTATCTCGCTTTTATCTTCCTCAAAAATTACATCTTTTACCCAATGTAACTGATTTTCTATTTTCCAATGTCCTCGAATAATTTTAGCAAATACTTGAGCGGATTCAGTTAGGCTACTGATATAGTAAGCTGTTTCTTCATAGGTTTTATCCCTGCGACTACCCCTTCTTTCTACTTTAATAACTCTTCGCAGATTTTCAAACCCCTGTCTTTCATCTTTCCTCACTTTAAAAACTTCTATTTTTCTTGATATTTTTCGTCCATGACTATTATCTTGTTCGAGAAAGCAACTTTCTGGCTTTGAGGAATTACTCAGGTCTTGTATTCGCTGATCAAGATTTTTCTGATTTCCTTTAACGGTGATAACATAATCATTTTTAGTCTTGGCTATTAAGCTGATTGTTTTTTTCTGACAGTGTAAAGCATCCCCGGTAAAAACTTTATTTTGGAGAGAGCAATCCTCAATTATAGCTTGACCTTCGTTGATTTCAGACCCTTTTTTGTTTTCGATTCTTTTTAAGTGTAATACTAAGCCACTTTCTTGACTAAACAATGAGACAAACATGATAAAATTTTGTTGTTCATTATTAGGATTCTTTAGGGTGTTTTTGAGACTTTTTCCATCCATCCCTAGCCAATTTATGTCATCTCTTTGTCCATATTCTTCTAATGCCCATTCATTAAACATTTTTAACAAACTCTGCCAGTCAACTCCCATCATTACCCTTCTAATTGTTGAATAGGACGGGACTCTTTCTGGAATTATGTTAAATTCTTGACTGAGCCTGTGCCGATTATTTTTAGCAAACTCTCCTAGTTCTCTCTAACCTGAGTATCCTAGCATTGTTCCCAGTATTATTACTACTAATACTATCCATAAAGGGTGTCTTTTTCCTTGATCTTTCCGAAAGTCCTTGACTTGTTTTAGTTTTTCTATTAAGCTCAACATATCTTTCAAAAGTTCGCGTTCACTTCTCATTTTACAAAGACAGTGATCGCTTTTACTTTTGATATTCTGATGGGAGAATGAAACAGCCCTACCCTTATCAAGGGGGACAGGGGGAATCGAACCTAAAATCTATTTTTAATTTAATTATAACCAGCTACTTATACCAAATTTCAAAAACTATGGCATACTTATAGAAAAGATGATTAAGTGGATAAATTAGCGATGCCAGTCGTACCCAAAATTGATATTGTTGAGTCAGTAGAAGATTTAAAAGAATTAATGAAACAACAAAAAAGTCTGGGTAATTATTCGGTAGTAGTGGCGTAGCTCTCTTGCTTACCTGGTATGAATTGTGTAAAATATTTATTAATAAAAATAATTGGAACCCGCTCAGTCTTTAAACCTCTAGCTTGCTCATGACTTTTCTGATAAATATCTTTTTCTGGCTCCTGTCTGGCTTACTCAAATATCAGTCTAGCACCGAACAAAATACCCCCTTCACCTCCGTTCCCCTGTCCTAATTGTGGTTCTCACCATAGGATCAAGAATGGTTCTATTCATAATGGAAAACCCAAACGTCAAGGTAAAGAATGTGGTCGTCAGTTTGTGAGCAATCCCACTAATAAAACCGTCTCTGACGAAACCAAACAATTAATTGACAAACTCTTACTCGAACGAATTTCCTGACGAGGAATTGCCAGAGTAACAGGGGTAAGTTGGTCATGGTAACAAAACTATGTCAACAATAAACTGGCAGCTGTCCCCCGTCAAATAAAGGTTTCGGACAAACCAAAAGGTAAATTGGTTAGAGAATGTGATGAGATGTGGTCTTTGGTTTTTTCTAAGATAATAAAGGTTTATATTTGGCGGTTAATTGATAGAAAGACAAGGGAAATTATTGGTTGCTATGCGCGGAGATAGGAGTCGTCAATCAGCCAAAAAACTTTGGGGCCAGTTTACCCGGTGTTTACCGACAATGTGCGGTTGCTTACACAGACTTTTGGGAGTCCTATAAGACAGTAATTCCTAGTAAACGTCATCGACCGGTCGGAAAAGAAACTGGTCAAACTAATCCTATTGAAAGATTAAATAATACCTTTCGACAAAGGATTTCTCGGCTGGTGAGAGAGAGTCTATCTTTCTCTAAAAAAATGGAGAATCACGTTGGGGAACCCTTTGGTATTTTATCCATGACTACAATGCACAGCAAAGCAAAGGATTAAGCCGCCATCACTACTACCGAATCACCACCGGAGTTTTATACCGATGCTCAAGGTAATACTGTAGAGAATCCACGTTATTTAAGCAAGTCAGAAAAACGACTTAAAAAAGCACAAAGGAGATTATCAAAACGATTTCGTCAAGGAAAGAAACAGTCTAAAAACTATCACAAGCAACGGATAAAAGTAGCTAAACTTCACTTGAAAGTATCAAGACAACGTAAAGACAAAGCAATTAAAGACGCTTTGGCGTTAGTCCAGTCTAATGATCTGGTAGTCTATGAAGCTTTAAAGGTAAGAAACTTAGTCAAAAACCGTAAGCTTGCCAAGTCAATTTCCGATGCTTCTTGGTATCAATTCACCGAATGGTTGAATTATCTTGCTAAGATTTATCGGATTGTCTGTGTTGCTGTACCACCGCATTTGACTTCTCAAGATTGTTCAGTTTGTGGGACGAGAGTTCAAAAAACCTTAAGCACTAGAACTCATCAATGTCCTAATTGTCAAACAGTCTTAGATAGGGATCATAATGCAGCAATAAATATTCTTAAAAAAGGGTTACAATATTTGGGAAATCATCTCAACGGTACTGTTGGGCAAACAGAAACCGACCCAAACGCCTTGGGAGAGTCCAGTCTCTGGATTTTCAGTGGAGACATTGAGAATCCAAGCTGTCTCGTTGAACAAGGAATTTCTAACAGCGATGTGGAAAGAATCCCCCGTCACAGCGTAGCTTGACGGTGGGAGTATGTCAAGGCAATATGCAGAGCTTGATTTTTTCCCCAAAAACAAGGGATTGCCTAACGCACCCTACCCAACTTATCTAGCCACAAAAAAGGCGTTAAGCTTAACCTTAACGCTTGCCTTTGATTTAATTAATGGCAGCGACTAGCTCTTGCGACGAGCGAAAGCACCAACACCGGCAACGGCTAAGATACCCAGGATAGCAGAGGGTTCGGGAATATCTACAGTCACAGAGCTTTTTTGGAGAGATAAATTATAGCTTTCGGAAACCTGACCACCAGTAACGCTTCTGGTGAAGCCGATGCTGAAAGTTCCGAGAAGATCGGGAAAACCATTAGGCTCATCAAAAGTCATGGTGCCAGTTACAGTGTAGGTTGTAGTACCGTCACCACCAATAGTACCGGCAAATGTACCCATAGCCATGCTGCTAGTGATATTACCGATCACAATACCAGAACCCGGACCGTCGGGAGGACCCTGGGTCACAGCTATGTTAATAAAATTAGCTAGAGAAGAAGGAGAACCAAAACTGCTCATCCCACCACTACCAGTGCCAGTTAATGCAAAAGAAGCAGGAGTAGAAACGTCCCCCAGCATCACACCCGCAAATTGACCCGTAGCACCGTTGATTGCGGTGACGTTTAAGGGTTTAAGCATTGGGTTAGCAGTTCCCCACGCGTCGATGTCTGCAGTCCCAGTGATGGATAAAGTACCGGAAATTTGCGCTTGGGCAGCACCGGCAAAGCCGAAAGCGGCAACGCTGCCAGCGATGGCAAGAGCACCAGTGGTTAGTTGTCTAGAGATGTTGGTGATCATTTTAAGTGGTTTGTTACTTTTTATTAGGGCAAAGTACGTACACTACGCACTCTAGTATAGTTATAACCTCGGCCAGATGAAATGTCAAGTTATTGACATCCTCGCCGCCCTAAAAGTGCGGCGATTCCTAAACCTCACGATTTAAGTTTCTGCTTCCACCACCGTCGCATACCACAGTTAAAAAACCATGTACTGTCTTACACAGAGTCCACAGACTTTCGCCCCATTTCAGAAGCCCGATTCCGTGTGTCCCACGGTACGTTGACCGCCTATAGCTTCTTGTACTTGTTGCGCGCGACTTTTTACCCGGCCAAGCTTTTCTGGTCGGAACCCCCTAAGCCGAGTTTTCAAGGTGCTGCGCCGTCCACTTGGGTTTCGAGACTGGCCTTTTAATTCTAACGTAAAGCCAACCTAGAACGGCGGGGTTCCAGACCCAAAATTTCCGATGAAAAGAAAGTGAGATGCTCCCCAGTAGGGTGCGTTAGCGTAACTCACCAAAAACCTTTCTTTGTGGTGCGTTACGGCAATATTCAGAGCTTGATTTTTGCCCTAAAAACAAGGGATTGCCTAACGCACCCTACCCAACTACTAGAAGCATAACGCAATCGCAACAAGGCTCTTCTGGTTTCTGTGTGTAAACGAGGTCTATACTGATAGTTTCTTCTTTCAAAATAGTCCTAAAAGTCTTGCCCAGTAAGCATTTAACCTTACATAAGCAAAAATTATCACACAAAGTCGAGAAGAGCCGCAACAATGCAATCTACTTCGGTTATCGAAAATTTGGGTTAAAACCCCGTCCTTTTAGGACGGCTTTAAGCTACAATGTAAAAAGCGATAACCAAGCTAAAAACTGAACCTTGACAACAGATAGTAGGGGGTTTTGTTCAGAAAAGAATTCAAATTCGGCCTTGAACGAGTAAAACTTTCTAGGAAATAAGGTTGAACATGAGATTTTTTCGACTTGTTCAAAGTGGCCGTCCGGCATCCGGACACTCAAAACGGACGGGTCGAAAGAGTCAGACTTAAGCAATTAAGCGTTTTTCGCTATCTGCGTCAACCCCATTGACGCGACCACCCTAAAAAAGTGGCGTGGTACGGACGGCGATTCCCAAACCTCACGATTTGGGTTTCTGCTTCTTTCCCTTGCGGGGTTCCGCACCTGCCGCCCCAGTTTTACTCTGTTCTGGTCATCAGGTCGCGACCCGGACTGACACCGCAAGCCCTGCGGCCAAAATGTTTTTACTAGCGTTAATATCTCGGTCATGGTGAGTCCCACAGTCTGGACAATCCCACTCTCGAATATTTAACGGCATTTTCAAGGGCAATATACCCGCAATTACTACACCTTTTAGAGCTAGGAAACCATCTATCTAGGGTCTGCTGAAAAAGTTTTTCCTGGTGGCAGGGTGTGGGGTGTGGGGTGTGGGGTGTGGGGTTTTACCCATTTTCACCTGGTCAATTACCTAATTTTCAGGGAAAAAGTCCCGAAATTTTCCCCTCAATCACTGCAAGGGTCGGGACTTTTTGAGGTCAAAAAAGTCTAAAAGCCTTATCCAACAAGGTTTTTAGATTTATTCAGCAAACCCTATCTATTTCGATGTAGTTTCTCCCATACCAACGGCATTTATAGGCTAATTGTCGGGTGATTTCTCCCCAGCTTACATCAGATATTGCCTGAGATAATTTCGGGTTTTTGACCAGATTCTTGACGGCTAAATTCTCAACCACAATAGTTTGGTTTTCCCGAACTAATTGAGTGGTTAGCTTGTGTAAATGGTCTTTTCTGCTATCGGTGATTTGAGCGGGAATTCTGGCTACTTTGATTCTCGCTTTTTCTCGATTCTTTGAGCCTTTTTTCTTCCTAGAAAGGCTTTTTGGGTCTTTTCGCAGTCTCCGATAATGCTTTTAAAAATGCTTAGGATTAGATACTTTGTCGCCATCGCTGGTAATCACGAGGCTACTAATTCCTAAGTCAATTCCAATGGCTTTATCTGTTACTGGTAAGTACCTAAGCAAAATTAATTACACATATCTAACCACCTCTTGCCTTTTGCCTTTTGCCTTTCTTCACTAGGAAATTAATTTTGCACGACTACTTAACAGTAAAGCCAACCTAGAACGACGGGGTTTCAGACCCAAAATTTTCGATGATCATAGACTATAGCAAAACCCCCGGGCTTTTTCCGGTTATTTCACTAAATAGCTGCGCCATTGTGAGGCAACTTCTTCCAGTAAACGCCAAGTTTTACCCTCGATCTGTCTTTGTAAATAAAGATCAAAATTGTTGTGTTGTTTGGTATCTTTTTGATGGGGCAATTGTAGAGTTAGATCGTAATCTCCCTGCAAGTGATAAGCGGGCAAATTGCCCACATAAAGCGGTTCCAGACTGGTGACATTAATTTTAGCAATTTTTACCTGCGGATCATCGATATGTAAAGATTGACTAAGGCGATCGGATGTGTGACGAAATTGTAATAAAAGGGCTTTGGCGACGATTTCTCCGTCGGGGGCAAATTCTTGCGGGGGAGTGACACTACCACAAGCAGTCAGGAAGACAAGGAAAATACTGGTTAAAAAACCGAGAAAACGGCGCATAGAATGATATTTTGAAAAAGAATGGCAGCGGGTTAAGAAGAATTAATTATGACTCAACCAAATGAGCGAGAGAATTTCAGCCAAGCAGAAACGGTGATCCGGCTACAAGAGGCGATCGAGCAGTTAAATTCGATCGTTTCCCAACTTAACACGGGAACGGGGATAGTGTTACCCCCAAAAGTTGCTGTTGATAATCTTCTTAACTCAACGCAACAGTTAGCCGCTGCTTTAAAACCAGACGAATTCGCAGGAGTTGAGCAAAGTTTAACCGCAGATTCTCCAATCGAAGCAGCGGAGGGAATCGACGATATTTTACCAGATTTCGAGCAGGTGGAAGGGTGGTGGACGACGATTTTGAGCAAAATTCGCCGACTTTTACCTGGGGGAATTAGCGAAAAAATTCCCGATTGGTTAATTACCGGCTTGTTAACAGGAAGTTTAGTCACTATCCTATTAGTAGCTGTGGTCAGTTTACCGAAAAATCCGGCGGAAATTGCCGAAAATATGCCTGAAGTTGTCTCTAGTCCTTCCCCGGCAGCCGGGGAAATTATCGAAACTCCCCCAGAATTAATCGCACCAGAGGCACCGATTCCCGTCCCGATTACCAAAGCAAAACCGCGATTAACTCCCGAACAAAGTTTAGTCGCAGCCATTCAAGCGGAAATTACCGATTTAACTACTCGTTATCCCGCCGGGATTATTTCTACCGTAGAAGCGGATTTTTTGGCTAGTCGTCTAGTAGTTATTTTGGGCGATAATTGGTATAGTCTGGAGGCATCACAACAGGATAAATTGGCTAATTCGGTTTTTCAACGTTGCCAAAGTCTTGATTTTCGTCGCTTGGAAATGAAGGATAACGAGGGAATTCTCCTCGCTAGAAGTCCCGTTGTCGGCGATCGAGTGGTAATTGTCAATCGCACTCAACCCACCGCTGCCATCTCCTCCGGTGAGTAGTTTTCAGCGCAGGAGGAGGGAGTTTCAAGGCAGCCTCAAGAATTCTCGCCAACCAGTCCGCTTTTTCCCCTCGCTGGTTAGATATCTGAATATACACAAAGATTAGTGATCCCTGACTTAACAGTGCTATAATTGGCTAGGTAAAATTTTGTAACGATTCTTAAATCTTGAACCTACCCGATAGTCAATGCTTCCCCCCGCCCCAGGTGGACGCGGCAATTTTGGTGCGAGAAAAATTGCTCCGATCCAACCCAACTGCCTTAAACCTTTCTAGGGTTCCCCTAACCGCCAAAATTTTGCCCTAACTACCCGGAATTAAGAGATTTCAGATTATACCATGAACTCTGTTATTCGTCAACAGCGAGCGCTGATCACTGGAGCCAGTAGCGGCATCGGCAAAGAAACCGCCCTCGCTTTCGCCAAGGCGGGAATTAATCTGGTTTTAATCGGTCGCAATCAGCAAAAATTGGCAGCCGTGGCGGCAATGGCGGCAGATTTAGGCGTATCAGCCCAAGCTTACCCCTTAGATTTGGCAGATATACCGGAAGTAGCTTCTAGGATCGCTAAAATCGCCCAAGAATCCGGACCGATCGATATCCTGATCAATAATGCTGGCATGGGTTACACAAATCCCTTAGCTGACACACCTTTGTCAGACTGGCAGCGGGTGATCGACCTGAATTTAACCAGTGTTTACCAGTGTGTGCAGGGGATTTTACCTGCCATGCGTCAACAGGGAGGAGGCACGATTATTAACGTTTCCTCGATCGCCGCCGATAATTTTTTTCCTGATTGGGGGGCCTATAGTGTCAGCAAAGCGGCATTAGTGGCATTTTCTCGCATTTTAGCGATCGAGGAGCGGGTCAACGCCATTCGCGTCACGATTATCACCCCCGGTGCTGTCAATACTCCCATCTGGGACAGCGATAGCGTCAAAGCAGATTTCGATCGCTCGGCCATGTTAACCCCAGATATCATCGCTCAGGCCATTCTGCAAGCGGTGTTACTGCCCAAACAGGCTGTAGTGGAAACGATGACCATTATGCCCAGTGCGGGGGCATTATAACCCAAAATACTTCTATTTATCGATCAATTCGCCTACAGGCCTCTTCATTATGACCATAGCTTCTTCTAACGGTTTAAACGGTAATCTAACCGACGCTATTCAAGCACGCGTGACCACTCGCCCCGATCGCAACACCCACAATGGCAAAACCGCTCAAATTCATCCGACTTCCGACGAAAACAAAGAACAGATGATGGATGCGGTCAGAAATATCCTGATCTCGGTGGGAGAAGATCCCGAAAGAGAAGGTTTATTAAAAACCCCCAAACGGGTGGCCGAAGCGATGCAGTTTCTCACCCAAGGCTATCAACAATCCCTAGAAACCCTCGTTAATGGTGCGATCTTCGATGAAGGTCATAATGAGATGGTGTTAGTGCGCGATATTGACTTCTTTAGTCTCTGTGAACATCATATGTTACCCTTCATGGGGCGGGCCCACGTTGCCTATATTCCTAACCAAAAGGTGGTCGGATTAAGTAAATTGGCCCGCATTGTGGAAATGTATTCCCGTCGTTTACAGGTCCAAGAGCGCCTCACCCGTCAGATTGCCGAAGCGATTCAAGAAATTCTCGACCCCCAAGGGGTTGCGGTAGTCATGGAAGCAACCCATATGTGCATGGTGATGCGCGGGGTGCAGAAACCGGGATCTTGGACTGTCACCAGTGCCATGTTAGGAGTCTTCCAAGACGAGCAGAAAACCCGCGAGGAGTATCTTAACCTGATCCGTCATAAACCTAATTTCTTCTAGTCAGGGAAATGGGGGAATGGGGAAATGAGGAAATGGGGGAATGGGGAAATGGGGGAATGGGGAAATGGGGGAATTCAACTAAAACCCCAAAACCCCCCAGAACGCGCACGCAGTGACCACCCCAACACCCTAAAACCCTAAAACCCCAACACCCAAAACCTTCTAACTGATCACTGATCACTGATTTTTTGCAGTCGCTCTAACAAGAGGGCGACTTTTTTGAGGTCTTTATCACCAGGCGATCGCTCAACGCCGCTAGACACATCAATACCCTGGGGGTGCAGCCTGGTTAAAGCTTCACTAATATTATCGGGGTTGAGTCCTCCGGCCAGAAACCAGGGCAAGGGGGGCGAAAAACTGGCTAAGGCTTGCCAGTCTAAGGTATGTCCCGTACCGCCGAGTAATTGGGGATGGTAGGCATCTAAAAGCAAAGTATCGACGCTATTGAAGTAAATTGCCGACTTTTCCCAACTTTCTCTGTCTTTGATCCGCAAAGCCTTGATAATTTCCCGGTCGGGTAATAATTGCCGCAGCCTTTGGCAATATTCGGGAGATTCCCTACCATGTAACTGCACACTTGTCAAGGGGGTTTTAACAATTATTTGCTGAATAATTTCCGGTTGCTCGTCGGCAAAAACACCGATAAAATCAATTTTGTCGGGTATTGCGGCGGTAATAGCGTTAATTTGCTCGATTTTGACGTAACGAGGCGAACTAGGTACGAGTATAAAACCTAAAGCCGTAGCTCCTAAATTAGCGATCGCTTGTCCTTGGTCTGGTTGGGTAATGCCGCAAATTTTAATTCGCATTTAATCTTATTCGCAAAACGTTACAAAAACTGTTAAGTATTCAAACAAAAAACAGTTTCGGGTCAAGAGCTTTTTATAATGCCCTGTGGTTAACAAAATTTTATCAAGACTGGAGCGCCAATGATCCCTTCCACCTTACTTTTAGCCACCGCTCAAACCATTCCCTGGAATTTATCCGTCGGCATTACCATGACGTTAGCTAACCTAGTAGCGTTCGTTATCGGTTATTTTGCCATCCAAAATACCGGAGCAGGTCCTGCTTTACCCTTGCCGCAGTTAGCCTCGAAAAAAAGCTTCGGTCTGCCGGAATTATTGGCTACCATGAGTTTTGGCCATATTCTCGGTGCGGGACTGGTTCTCGGTCTTTCTAACGCGGGTATTCTCTAATCAGTAATCAGTAATCAGTAATCAGTAATCAGTAATCAGTGATCAGTGACCAGTAAACCTCAGAGAGAGGAGCCAGTAGTCAGGAGAACTAAGCATAAAGAGATTTTAGGCAACTTCATCCCTATTTTCCCATTTTTGAACTCTCAAAAGTCAATTATGCCAGAAGCCTAGTAATCGTCCAGATCGGTTGATTATTCTGGCTGCTGGCGAGAAAACTAAGAAAGCAGTGGCCCAAGTTGAAGCTGGAGACTTTGCTGACGAAGAAGAAGCAGTATTGGCTAAATTAACCTATGAAAGTTAGATAGCTGCGGAAAGAAGTATCGAAAATAATTGGTAAATGCGAACGTTGCTAATCGCTTAATTAATCGTAAATATTGCCTCTAAAGTTAATCTCATAAATAAAGATTTCGTCTGTCTTCTTGCCGATTTCAAAAATAACTCGCATTTTGCCAACAGGAATTCTGGAGAATCCTTTTAACTCACCTTTAAGTTTTTTGATATCAAGTTCTTCAGGGGGATAAACGTTTTGAGTTTCAAGGCAGGTTTTGGGAATACCAATTTTAGTCAAAACAGATTTTCGGCTATTAGCATCTAGTTTCTCCAAAAATTTATTGGCTGATCTACTGATCCTGATCTTCACGATTAAACCAGCCTGTAACATCAACGAAGCTGTCGTCTTTGTAATCAACAGGATTAAAGGTTGCTTCTATGTCAGCTTGTTCTATATCATCCACATAGGGAATCAGCATCTCGAAGAATTTAAACCATTCTTCCCGCATAACTTCGCGGACGCTTTCCTTGATGATGGTTTTGAGCATTAGAGCATCTAAGGTGTTTGCCGGCTCCATATATTTTCCTCCAATCTACTTGAATTCTAGCAGCAGATCAAGAAAACGGGTTTCTTACAGCAGTTATCTTCAGGATTTTAGTTTTCTCAAGCTACTGTTCGAGGAAAGTAAGTAGTCATGCAAAATTAATTACCTGCCCGATCGAGCTAAAACCCTTACGGGGCAATGATCGTCATGTGTAAATAATTTTGCCTAGGTACTTAAAGAGATTGGGAGAGATTCAGGTAATCTGAGGATAGGCGGTTAAAGTGCCTCTTAGCTTACCTGATAGCGTTCTTAAAATCTATCGGCTCTTCTGGTTTTCGTGTGTTAATTTTTGTTATGAATTAAAGCAAGCAAACAGCTTAAGTCGAAGATGTTCAAAATTGGTAAATCCATAACTCATTCTTTTAATAAGCTTTATTTTGGTATTCATTCCCTCAATTAATCCGTTGGTTGTCTGATTTTCAAAGTAATTACAAATACCTGGCAAATGCTTCTGGATCATCCTGGCACTACTTTCATATAATATCCCGCCTATTCTTATCCATTTTTCCAATTTTCTCTCAGCACCTCTGAACGTTCTACTACTTTGATAAATTTGTCTAATTTCTTCTTTCATTTCCCAGGCTATTCCTAAGCATGGATGTTCTTTCAGAATAACTTCTAGTTGTTGTTTTTGCTCGTCCTTTAAGTCCTCTTTATTCTTCCATAATAAATGAGGTAATCCTTTTTCATGCACCCCCATTAACTTTCTCAATTTATTAAGCTCGTCATTGATGATAGCCATTACATGAAAACGGTCATAGATGATTTTAGCATTGGGAAATAATTCCTTGATCACTGCTGTAAATCCTGACCACATATCGACGCTCACTTCTTTCACTTTCTCCCGAACTGCGTCTGGCTGTGCTTTTAAGGCTTCCATTAATTCTTCTTGCTTATGTCCTTTAATCACATCTAGTAAAATTTTCTTGTCCATATCTACGACCGTTGTGATGAAATCTTTATGTCCTTTTAAGTTACTAAATTCATCTAAGCTTATTCGTTCTGGTGCTTCCCACTCTTCCTTTTCTAGTTCTTTAGCACAGTGATTAAATATTAACTCAACTTCTGACCATCCTAACCCTTCTTCTCGACTTATTTCTTCGATGCTACAATTTTTTACTCTCTCATAAATCATCGATTCATAGCGAATTGTATGATGCTGTCTTAATCTCATAAAACTCAGTCTTTCGCTGATATACTTTTGGCACTTTTGACAATGAAACTGACGGCGTGGTACTTCTAAATATACTGGATTACCTAATATTGACAAGTCTCTGACTAGATTATACTCTGTCTGATTGATTCTGTCTAAGGTTTGATGGCAATTCGGACATTCAATTGTTTCATTTAAAAGAGCAAGCTTTAGGAAAATTGTCTGAGCAATTTTTTGATAATTGACCACTGTTACATTTGGTAAATCGAGGAGTTGATCAAAATTTATCCACATAACCCACCTCCTGTTCTGTGTTACTATTATACCATGCTCACACAGAACCTAGAAGAGCCATCTATCTTCAGCAAAAGTTACTCATTTTAGCTATCTAGCTATATAAATGAGTATAGTCATTTCAGATAAGTCTGATACAGTCTAGACCGACAAAACCCTTATGAACTCTGGGATTGATATTCTCAATCTTAATTGAAATGACTATAACTTTAAAAGGTTTTAGATAGAGTTTTGGTTTCTATATTTAACCCCGATCCTCACAAACAAAGTCCACTACTCGATCGATTTCCCGGGATGAGCGGATGCGACGACTACCGCTGCCGAGTTCGCCACCACGACAATTGGCCCACCAACGCTCGCGACTGCCATTAACAATCGCATCAAATTCTCTAATTCTGCCACTATCATAATAACTGCGGCGATCAACGACAAAACGACCGATATTGGGGAGGCGAAATTCTTCGTAAACATTACCTTCCCAACCGCCACCAACATTACCGTGATGGTCGTCGGTGCGTACCTCAAACTCGCCCCGACAACCATTTCTGACCACAATATTGCCGTTTTGGAAATCCCAATTACCCTCACAGGGAGCAGCGGAGCGAGTACGGATTAATCTTATTTGGGCCCATCTAGCGTTGACGGGACAGCGAGTAGTGCGACCGTTTTGACTTTCACAATTAATTCTCGTGGTTCTGGCCGCTGCTGGCTCGCTCCCCAAGGGACAAATTAGCAATAAACCGAGACTAGATAATAAAATTTGGCGAAACATTGTCTTTATCTCCCAGAAATTCTCTAGTTTATCTTACAGGGGTATCAAGAAAATGAGTAGTAGTTGCCTGAAATGCCTTAATCAACAAAAAAGAAGGGTGATTTAACTTCACCCTTCCCCCTATTCGGTAAATTTTCTTGCCATCTTTAGAGAGCGTTACCGCGAGGTAATACTTCTTCAGGGAAGATAAAGTTTTCGTGGGGTTGGTCTTGGGGAGCCATCCAAGCTCTCAGACCTTCGTTAAGCAGAATATTTTTAGTGTAGAAGGTTTCAAATTCCGGGTCTTCGGCCGCTCTCAATTCCTGAGAAACGAAGTCATAGGCCCGTAGATTAAGCGCTAATCCAACCACACCCACAGCACTCATCCATAAACCAGTCACGGGGACAAAGAGCATGAAGAAGTGTAACCAACGTTTGTTGGAGAAAGCGATGCCGAAGATTTGCGACCAGAAACGGTTCGCAGTGACCATGGAGTAGGTTTCTTCCGCTTGGGTGGGTTCAAAAGCTCGGAAAGTGTTGGAACCTTCACCGTCTTCAAACAGGGTATTTTCTACCGTCGCTCCGTGAATAGCACAGAGAAGCGCACCACCGAGGATACCAGCTACACCCATCATGTGGAAGGGGTTGAGAGTCCAGTTGTGGAAGCCTTGGAAGAAAAGAATGAAACGGAAGATACCAGCCACGCCGAAGCTAGGGGCAAAGAACCAGCTAGACTGACCGAGGGGGTACATCAGGAAGACACTGACGAACACCGCAATCGGGCCAGAGAAGGCGAGGGCGTTGTAGGGACGAATGCCGACCAAACGGGCGATTTCAAACTGACGTAGCATGAAGCCAATCAAGCCGAAAGCACCGTGGAGAGCGACAAAGGGCCATAAACCGCCGATTTGACACCAACGGGTGAAGTTACCTTGGGCTTCTGGTCCCCAGAGAAAGAGGATGGAGTGACCGAAGGCATCGGCGGGGGTGGAGACGGCAACCGTCAGGAAGTTGCCGCCTTCCAGATAGGAACTGGCTAACCCGTGGGTGTACCAGGAGGTGACGAAGGTGGTGCCGGTTAACCATCCACCTAGGGCCATGAAGGCGCAGGGGAAGAGTAGTAAACCAGACCAACCGATGAAGACGAAACGGTCTCTTTTGAGCCAGTCATCGAGAGCATCAAACAGCCCTCTTTCTGGGGCGCGTCCGACAGCAATGGTCATGGGGGTTTTCTCCGAAAAATGTATATTATTGCTAAGATTCCGCGCTCTCTTCTCCATCTATCCGAGCAGGCCAGCAGATGTGTAGAAGAATTGTGAGAAATCTTTACTTTTCTTAACTTACACTATATTGGGAAAAATGGCCAAGATTTTTTAGGTCGATCTTAAAAAAATCTAAAATTTTTTCGGGAGACCAGTTGCTGGGCGTTGCGGGGGGAGATGGGGATTTGGGGAGATGGGGAGATATTCCCCCTCAATTGCTTGGTATTGTCGTCTTCACGTCTTGAGTGGAATGCTAGACCTCTCTGTGCGGTAATTATGCCCAAATTGAGGTGATTAAACCCCACAGTGCGGTATTTAGGTTTTATTTAGGGGGTTTTAGACCGATGGAAGTGGGATAGTAGGATGGAGGGGGTTGCTCGATCGCAGGAGGCGGTATAATTGATGGTTAGCGCAGCCATGTCTTCCCACAATCCCTTCTTAAGTGGTAGAATACACGTTCTAATTATGGTTGTGTTTTAGGTGAAAATGAAAAGGGATTGAGAATGGATGTAAAGCAGTTAAAGGTGATCGACCTTTTTGCGGGTGCGGGTGGGTTTGGTCTAGGGTTTAAGTTGGCTGGGTATGATTTATTATGCTCGCTGGAATTTGATCAATGGGCTTGTGATACCTTAAGAGAGAATGATAAACAGCACGTTGTTGTAGAGAAAGATATTCGTGATTTCCAAGCACCTGATGAAATCAAGTCTGTTTGTTCTATTAAGCCTGACTTAATCATTGGAGGGCCACCTTGTCAAGGCTTTAGTATTGCTGGTCCAGCGCAAAAAGATCCAAAGGATCCTCGAAACAGCTTGTTTGTTGATTTTGCTCGATGGGTTGAGTATTTACAACCTACAGCCTTTGTAATGGAGAATGTAAAAGGGTTATTGTCACGAAAAAATGCGGCACATGAGCGCGTGATAGACATTATCCAAAACACATTTGAAAATATTGGTTACAGTGTAGAACTTTGGGTATTGAATGCCGCCAATTTCGGTGTGCCTCAAACTAGGGAAAGAATATTCATTGTCGGAAACAATTTAGGTATAGATAAAATCGGGGAACCCCAAATAAACCATAATCTAGATATCACAGGTTATCCAGAACAAAATGAACAATTATCATCATTCCCAAAGGGAGAATTTTCTCTTGTCCCCGCGATAACTTTGTGGGACGCAATATCTGACTTGCCAAATCTACAAGCTAGTGAAGGGTGCGAGGTGCAGGCATATTTGCATAGACCGACAAATTCTTATCAGGAATGGGCAAGAGAAAATTCTAATGCGCTGTTCAATCATGTAGCAATGAATCATTCACCTCGTCTGGTCGAAAGATTCAAACATATAGGATGGGGGGAATCAAGCGCAGATGTCCCTCCAGAACACATGCCACGCACACGTAACGGCAATGGCAATCTGTCTCATCAGGCTTATGACCAGAACAATCGCAGGTTACATCCTTATAAACCGTCTCATACCATTGCCGCTTCTTTCTATGCCAACTTTATACATCCTTTTCAGCACAGAAATATTACGGCACGAGAAGGAGCACGCCTTCAATCATTCCCTGATTGGTACAGATTTATGGGCAAGAAAACAACTCCTTCCCATAAATTACTAAAACGCGAAGGGCGGTTGGAAGATGCCCATTTATGCCAATATAACCAAATAGGCAATGCCGTTCCACCTTTGTTAGCCAGAGCGATAGCAATTCATTTACGCAAGGAGTTGTTTGATGTTAGTACACGGTTCCAATCTGCTTCAAAAAGAAGCACATCAGACGAAATACTTGGACGCAGAGAGCCGTCAATATCTCGCTGAGATTAGAGAAAAATACAATGCTTGGCATCTAGCCAATGCCCAGTTAATTGGGCCGTCTGCGAAGTGCCTAGATCAGGATCAAGAAATAGTTCAACAACGTGTTGTTCTGCTTGAAGAGTATAAAGATTTTCTTGATCAACAACATTATGCAGAAAAGTTTGACTCTCGCTCTAATCTTCATTCCTCTGTTCTGGAAGAATTTTTGTACTACTTGTTCCGTGATTTAGTAGCAGACTTTGGGGAAAACGCACTTATCGGCAAATCCCATGCCTTCAAGGACATATTTTTTGCCCCACCTAATTATCAAGGCATGATGGAACGTGCTCATGCTCGCATTGAGATCAAAGATCATGACTTTGTAATTGGGGTAACCATATCGGCAAACCTTGATTTGAAGACAAATCGCGACCATGAAAAGGATGGGCAATTGAGAATTGCAGAGGAACCGGGCGAATATACTGCGCGTTGGCAAGAAAACTCTGAAATACACTACTTTGATATAGCTGCTGTAGCTATTGAATGCAAAACGTATCTGGATAAGACAATGCTTGAAGGGTCATCGCGTGCTGCTGAACAATTGAAAGCTCGTAACCCTAATTCTTTGTACATAGTTGTCATGGAATGGCTTAAGCTTACCAGTGCTGTCAATCTCCGCAAGTATGAGGTTGATCAAATATACGTTTTTCGGAAACAGAAAAACATAGACAGGGAATTTCGATTTGCTGACAGTTACCACAAGAAACCTATTGATCCCAATGTCGTATGGCATCTGTATCAAACTGTCCGCAATCACCTTACAAAAGATTGGGAAGGTGGGGTAGAACAAGGATTAGAGCGGGGGTGGTTACTTTAGAGCGATCGCAGATATGGTCGGGTGCATTAACCAAATCTAACCCAGCCTAAGTTTGATCGCTATCGCTGTAGTCAAGAGGGCGATCGCCGATCTTGTAGGGTGCGTTCCCTGATGCAATTCCTAATTACTCCGCCAATAAATTCCTGGGAACGCACCAAGATTATGGACTTTGAGCAAGCGATCGCAGCTTGAGGGTGCGTTCCCCGAAGCTTTCGGGTTTTGCAAACCAGATTTGGACAGAACTATAATAACAATTGTACTTAACCATGTACAACTCTGATGAGCGTCAACATTGTTAACTTTATTGCGATCGCTGATTCTGTAGTGTGATCGCCGATCTTATATACTTTAGACGTTCATAATCTGAGATTTATTAAACTTCTGAAATCGTAGAGTCAGCAAGGAATCCAGTTCTTTTTTATGTTTCAGATGGGCATCATTCAGACATTCATAAATAGCTGAAGAAAAGTCAGAAAAGTTCTCATAATATTTACCATATAAACATTTCTTTTTGACCAATTTCCACAGCCTTTCAATTAAATTTAGATTAGGTGAATAAGACGGCAGATAGAGCAGCTCTATTGACAAAGAAAGAGCCAATTCTTCAACAATTTTACATTTCTGATAGCGGGCATTATCTAAGACGAGAGTGATGGGAATTATTAGTCCTAAAGCAGCTATTTTTGACCGGAGTTCACAGACTTGAGTTGCCGTAATATAAGTTTCATATGTTACCAGAATAACTTCATGAGTTATTGCATTTAATGCTCCTAAAACATTGAAGCGTTTACGCCCGCTCGGTGACTTAACAAAAAGTCTCTCAAAACACCAAACAAAACCGAGAAATGCTCCCATGACGAAGTGAGCGGCATCAACAAAAAAAACAGCCCTTTTTCCTTCTTTTGCCTCATTTAGTCTGGGTTCTAGCTTTTTTTCTTTGTAGTCCTCTTGTTCATCTGGGTCAGCTTTACAAGGAAGAGAACCTACTTTTAAACATTTCATTCCCATTGATTTTAAAAATTTTCTCACTTGGGTAGGACTTCGTTTTATTCCCGTCAATTCTTCTATCCTATATACAGCTTCATTTATTGTGGCTGGTGGATTTTTCTCGAAGTATTTTTTGAGGGTTTCTTTTTGAAACTCTAATTCACTTTTAGGGCGATAGAAGTTGATTTCTTTTAATTTTTCTATTCCGCCTTCTTGATAATCGCGAAGATAGGTTAATAAGGTATTTGGCGAGATTCCTGCTAACTGACAAATTTTTTGGTGCGGTATCTTTTGGCTTTTTAACCAGAGAACTTCCATCTTCAGTTGAACCCGGGGATGGGGATGATGAAATCTTTCATAATACAGTGAGTTCTTTTCTTCTTCCGTGAATTCTAGGTTAATCATGTTTTTAATGAGTGCTTTGCTTCTAATTATGACTCTTAAACTATATTATTGTCCTTGAGTAAAAAATGCAAGTTGTAGCCGTGCAAAGTATAGGCTGCATTCCCCAAGACAACTCCTGATTAGGGTTTGCTGAAAAAGTACGGGCGAAGCATTCGGATAGAAAATCTACGGTTTCACCGATAGGTTATTGCCCGAATGCTTCGCCCCTACAGGACGCGGGCCGATGTATCGGTTATGAACACATTTACTGCTGTTGTAGAAAAAGGATGTAGGGTGTGGGGTGTAGGGAAAGAAACCTCTTTCATCTGTGGGGGTGAAAATTTTTTCATCAGGACTGACTCCTGACTTCTAAAATATTAACAATGTTTTCCTAGTGCGATCGCCGATCTTGTAGGGTGCGTTCCCTGATGCAACTCCTACCGCTGCACCGATAGATTTTGGCGAACGCACCATGCACATTCATTGAAGCAAGTGATTACCAGCTAACAACGCCTCTGCACAGCGACTGCCCGGAGTTAATCGGTGATAGTGAACAGCAATCAGTGAACTGAAAACTCACATCTGATCTCTGACTTCCCAACCCCTGCTATACAATGGTTTTTGACTTGTTTTTTGGAAGGGAACGCTAAACTATGTATTCGATCGATATTACCCTGAAACTCTCGCCCATCCCCATTTCCGTGCAGCGCAAGGAAGAAGCAGCAGCAGACGCTTTGTATCAAACAATTATTAACGCTATGCGATCGCCGAATCCCGAATTATTAGAATTAACCTGCGAAAAACAAACCGATAAAAAGGTGGCGGTTTTGAGCGATCAGATCAGTGCGGTGATTGTGTCACAAAAATCTGGGGCTGCCTCCACCGGCAGAGTGCCGGGGTTTGTCACCTTAGCCACAGAATAGTTCTTGAATCAGTTATCAGTGAGCAGTGAGCAGTAAACAGTAAACAGTAATCAGTGAGCAGTAAAAAGACAGTAGGAAACTTCTATTTAATACTGCACACTTAAAAACTCAAATCTGATAACTGATAACTGATAACTGATAACTGATAACTGATAACTGATAACTGATAACTGATAACTGATAACTGATAACTGATAACTGATAACTGATAACTGATAACTGATAACTGAAAAGGCTGATAATTCATGACTATAAAAGTAACAGACCTCTGCTTTAGCTGGCCGAATGGGAAATCAGTATTAAATGGCTGCTCTTTGCAAGTTCCCAGAGGGGAATTTTGGATGTTGTTGGGGACAAATGGCAGCGGTAAATCAACCCTGCTGCGGCTCTTAGCGGGATTATTAAAACCTAGTCGCGGGGAGATAGAGATACCTAACCCCCTCGGTTTTGTTTTCCAAAATCCCGACCATCAGTTAGTTATGCCAACAGTGGGGGCAGATGTGGCTTTTGGGTTGGTATCCGAGGGTTTATCCACGCCGGCAATTCGGGCCCGGGTGCGGGAATCCCTAGGGGCGGTGAATTTATTAGAAATGGAAAAACGACCGATCTATGCTCTCAGTGGCGGACAAAAGCAAAGAATCGCCATTGCAGGTGCTTTAGCTCGTCATTGCGGGGTTTTGCTCTTTGATGAACCCACCGCCCTTTTGGATGGGGATACTCAGTTAGAATTAGTCTCTCAAGTGCAGAAATTGGTCAAAAACCGAGGGATTACAGCCCTTTGGGTGACGCACCGCCTTGATGAATTGGATTACAGCGATGGAGCATTTTTATTAGAGGGGGGCAAGGTAACGGATCGGGGAAATCCCCTAGAATTAAAAGCGAGATTATTGGCCAGTGCGGCGGGAGAATCCTAAATTTTTTGTTAATATCATTAAGATGCTGTTTTTTAGAACTGCCCTTAATGCCACACGAATTACTCTCAAAGCCATGCTTAATTCTTCTGATCGTTCCCTTCTGCTGGTTGACGGCTACAACGTCATCGGCGCTTGGCCGTCCCTGAAAAAAATTAGCGATCGCCAAGGTCTCGAACCAGCGCGAGACAAGTTAATTGAAACCCTAATCGGTTACACCCACCATCAGGGTTATCAAACCCAAATCGTCTTCGATTCCTACCTTCAAGATACCCCCGGCAGCCAAGAACGCTACACTAACCATTTATCGGTTTATTTTACCGCTCACGCTCAAACCGCCGACACCTATATCGAGAAAACCTGCGCTGATTTTTGGCACGATCGCGCCCCAGCTATCGGACGGATTATCGTCGCTACCTCTGATAATGCCCAAAAAATGACCGTTATGGGTTATGGGGCCCAGTGGATTTCCGCTCAACGTCTGGAAGTCGAGGTGGATTTAACCGGTCGTCGTCTGAGAAAATCCCAGAGTTCTTCTCAAAGTCCCAAAGGGCGTTTTTTATTCCATTCTCTCGATGCTCAGGTGCAACAGAAATTAGAGAAAATGCGCCACGGAATTAGTTATCAAAAACCTTGACAAATTACCCCAAATATGTATCGACAAAAATCCCCATTAGAGGCACAGGTAACTGTGTCTCTAAGCTTTTCAAGGTCAGTTGCGGTCTGGGGGATTTTGTCACAAGCTGGCCCCTCTAAACCACGGGTTTCACAGTTGCAATTCTGCTAAACCTAAATAATAAATTCCCGTGGGTGTCACTTGCAAGCGACAGGGTAAAACCTTGACTCCTTTAGCCACTGCTTGACGCAATAACTGCCCGTATTTAGCATCTTTACTATCCCCCGGAGCAAATCGGTCACAATCACCGCGATTGATAAAGTAGAGCATAATCGCTTCCGCTGCCGGCAATAAAGCCATTAATTCCTGTAAATGCTTCTGTCCTCGCGTGGTGACAGTATCGGGAAAAAGTGCCGTTTCTCCCTGATTCCAAGTGGTATTTTTGACCTCGATATAGGTGAGGGAATTATCACCATGGGTCAAAAGAAAATCAATTCTACTGCCGTTATTTTGACCGTAGGCCACTTCCGATCGCACTTCGGTGTCATTTTTGAGCAAATCGGGAAAAACTCCTGACAACAGGGCATTTTTCACCACCTGATTGGGAAGATTGGTATTAACTCCCACCCAAGTCTCCCCCAGTTGAATCATCTCCCAGGTATAAGCTAATTTTCGCTTCGGGTTATCACTACGAGAAAGATAAACCGGTTGACCCTCTACGCATACATCTGTCATCGGTCCGGTATTAGCGCAATGGGCCGTAATTAATTCTCCGTTGTCCAGTTGTATGTCGGCAAAAAAGCGTTTGTAACGTTTAATTAAAATACCCTTGACAAGAGAAGGGTAAGTGTGAACCAACAAGGAAGTCATCAAATTTTCGCCGAGGGATATCAAGGTAAAGAATAGCCTTTTTTTGGGAGCTTAACCTGAAGACAGGAAACCTTTCAGTTATCAGTAAACAGTAATCATACTTACAGCGTTTTCCCTAAAGATGAAGTCTAACCTAATTCCGCGACTGACTCCCCAAAACGAAAACTTCCTACCTCACCATTAAGATAACTGCTATATCGGTGATTCTTAAATTAGTACAAACGTACAAACAACCGCGTGTAAGCATCCCACCGAAAAACTAATGCGCTCCGGGGTTTGGGGGAGGCACTTCATCCCCGACGGGTAGGGTTGATTCATGAATCAACCCTACTTGAATCAACCCTACCTTGAATCAACCCTACCTTGAATCAACCCTACCTTGAATCAACCCTACGGGTTTGGGGGGTTCTACCCCCCAAAAACTTGGCTTGAGTAATAAAATCAGAAATAACGCCCAACTCTTAACGCCAAATGGACTAATCTTGAAATTGTCTAGCATGAAATTGAGCGTAACGACCATTAAGATTTAATAACTCCTCGTGATTACCCACCTCGATAATTTCACCCTTTTCTAAGACTAAAATACGGTTAGCTTTTCTGACAGTTGCTAATCGGTGAGCAATAACAAATACTGTGCGCTCCGTCATAATTCTTTCTAAAGCTTCCTGCACTAAAGCTTCCGATTCCGAATCGAGCGCTGAAGTTGCTTCATCTAAGATTAAAATCCTCGGATTAGATAAAACTGCTCGCGCAATGGCGATTCTTTGTCTTTGTCCACCCGATAAATTAACACCCCTTTCTCCCACATAGGTATAGTAACCCTGGGAAAGTTCACTGATAAATTGATGAGCGTTGGCAATTTTTGCCGCTTTTTCCACCTCTTGCAGATTAAAATCTCCCTGACCAAAAGCGATATTTTGGGCTATAGTGCCAGAAAAGAGAATATTTTCCTGCAAAACTACGCCAATTTGTCGCCGGAGACTTTTTAAAGTCACATCACGAATATCCACCCCATCGATTAAAATCTTGCCGGAAGTGGGGTCATAAAAACGCAATAAAAGATTAACTAAAGTGGTTTTTCCCGCTCCCGATGCTCCCACTAAAGCAATCATTTCGCCAGCGTGTGCAGTAAAATTAATATTTTTTAAAACCTGTCTGTCCTGGTTGTAATAAAAATTTACTTGACAATATTCAACTTCTTTGCTATGGGGTGGCAACTCGATCGCCTTCGGTTTTTCGGTAATTGTTGGCAAAATAGCTAACAATTCAAAAATCCGATCCATGGAGGCTTGACCCTGTTTAAATTGATTATAATTACTGGTAATATGGGCGATAGGATCGATTAACATTGCCACCGCCGCCACATAACTAACAAAGTCAACACCAGTTAAATTCTTTTGGGAAATTTGCCAACCCGCAAGGAAGAATAAAAAGATAACTCCCATCGCTTGCAAAAATCCCACCACGACGTATTGTAAAGCTTTGGTGGATTCCGATAGGTATTGAGCGCGGCGATTTTCCTCCGCTTCTTGGGCAAAAAGCTCGGTTTGATAATCTTCAGCTGCGAAAGCTTGCACCACGCGAATACCGCCAAAAACTTCGGTTAATAACGCAGAAAGGTTAGATATTTTCGCTTGGGCGCGACGAGCATACTGTAATAATTTTTCACCAAAAAATCCCACCAAAACTCCCAACAAAGGAGCGATAATAATGACAGCAATCGTCAATTGCCAGTTAACAATAAACATATAGGCAAAGACGACAATTAACTGTAAGGCTGAGGGAATAAAATCATGGAAAAATTTATTAATTACTTCCCCAATGCGATCGATATCTTCCGTTAAACGATAGGATAAATCACCAGTTTTCGCCGTTTCAAAGTAATTTAAGCCGAGGGTTTGCAGGTGTGCATAAACTTTTTTTCTTAATTCGAGGGCAATTTTTAAAGAAGCTTTTGCCATCAGGGAATCTTGCCCATACTGAGACATTCCCCGCAGTAAAAAAACCACTGCCCCCACCCCCGAAAGTGTCGCCAATGCTTGCACATTTCCCTCACCGATATATCTGGCCATTTGTCCAGCTAACCAGGCTAAAATCGGCCAAAATACCGTAAATCCGATCGTACAGATGAACGCCAAAATAATTGTTTGGGTTTGGGGACGGAGATAGGGAATGAGGTTCCAATAACTAGAGCGAGATTTCAAAATAATTTAGCACCTTTAAATATTAAGTATTCCTGCAAAATTAATTTGCTAGTCGAGACAGTTATCAGTTATCAGTTATCAGTTATCAGTTATCAGTTATCAGTTATCAGATTTAAGTTTTAAGTTTTAAGTTTTAAGTGAGCAGTATTAAATAGAAGTTTCCTACTGTCTTTTCACTGTTTACTGTTTACTGATCACTGTTTAGGGACTCTTGCACTTTGGCCAGAGGTTAACTGAGAGGTATAATTAACCTTGCTTAGGTACTGAAGAAAAGGAGATTAACTAACAAATTTGCCTAAGGGGTTAATCGGGGTGTAGAGACGTTTTTAGTCCACGTCCCTACGATGTTTTCCAATAATACAAAGTTATTATGCGATTAAACCGCCACAGCTTGATTAATGTAGCCTAATTCCCTCAATTTGTTCCAGACTTTGGCGACACTTTCCTCTAAAGTCTCTAAATCAGTGCGACATTCCACTTCTGGGTTAAAAGGTGGTTCATAGGGATCATCAATTCCCGTAAAAGACTTGATTTCGCCAGCACGCGCTCTTTTATATAATCCTTTCACATCGCGCTCCTCACAGACGTTTAAGGGAGCATTAACAAAAACTTCGACAAAATTGCCGATTTTTCCCCGTACTTCCTCGCGAATCTCGCGATAGGGAGAAATAGCCGAAACTAGGACAATCACACCGTGACGGGTGAGCAAATTAGACACAAAACCAATGCGACGGATATTTTCATCGCGATCCTCTTTACTAAATCCTAAACCTTTGGTGAGGTTCGTCCGCACTATATCGCCATCGAGAACTTCAATGGAATAACCTTCAGCGATTAATTTTGCCTGTAATGCCTCGGTAATCGTGCTTTTCCCCGCACCGCTCAATCCTGTTAACCAAACCGTCACGCCGCGCTGTTTCATAGCAATCATTAATAATACTTAAATCCTGTTTAGCGTACCATATCTCAGTGATCAGTTACCAGTTACCAGTGATCAGATGGGAGTTTTCAGTTCACGGATTACTGATATAGTCATTTCAGATAAGTCTGATACACTCTAGACCGGTTAAACCCTTATGAACTCTGGCATTGATATTCTCAATCTTAATTGAAATGACTATAACTGCTTACTGATAACTGAACAACCCCCAACCTGATTGAAACAAACAACCTGTCACCACGATCATTGATAATGTATGTTGAGTTGCTGTCTTTAATAAGGTAATGTTTAAGAAATTCCCCCCTCACACCCCGCTCATTCTTGGACTAGGTTCTGGGGTTGCGCTTTTTACTCTCACCAGTCTCTTTCTCTTTCACCCGAAAATCCTCGCTTGGCTCGATCGCAATAGTGCTTCGCTTCCTAGCCAAGATCCTAACCAACCCTCTGCCGTAGTTGATAGCGCTTCCTTACCACAAACCGAGCGAGATGTCAAGTTAAGAGATGTTGCTGATGCCAATGCGCCCTCTTTAGAGCGTAGTCGCGCCCGCTATCTCTTGGCTATGGATTTATTGAGAAAATATGAAGGGGGTCCGGCTTTAAAACAATTAGAAGGCTTAGAAAAACAATATCCTGTCCTCGCTCCCCAGATTCTCCTCAAACAGGGACGCGCCCACGAATTAACCAACGATAGTGAAAAAGCGCAAGAAATTTGGCAAAAATTACTGGAAACCTATCCCCAATCGCCCGTAGTGGCGGAAGCTTACTACTCTTTGGGCAAATACGACCCCAGTTATCATGAGAAATTGCTTAAGGAATACCCCCGACACCCGCGTACTTTGGCTTTAATTCGCCAACGTCTTCAAGAAAATCCCGATCAATTTCCCTTATGGTTACAGTTAGCCAAGGCTAATCCTTTTGATCCTACCCTCAATCAGGCCCGCAATCGTTTGGTGAAAGACTACGCCGAGCAGTTAACTCCGGCGGATTGGGCAATGATTGGGGCAGGTTATTGGCAGTCGGGATTGTACGAAAAAGCCTATAAAGCCTATGCTAAAGCCACTCCTAGCCCCGAACAAGCCTATCGTTACGCCCGCGGGCTACAAATTGCCAAAAAACTGCCAGAAGCTCGCAGCGCTTACCAAAAATTAATTAAAACCTATCCCCAGGCCTCAGAAACCGGGTTAGGATTACTGCGACTCGCCCAAATTTCTCCTAACCGCGATGCTATAGCATATCTCGATCGCATTGTCAAGCAATTTCCCGATCGCGCTCCGGAAGCTTTGGAAGCGAAAGCCAAATTACTGGACTCAACTAATGCCCAGGCCGCTAGTCAAACATGGCAGACTCTGTTAAATAAATACCCAAAATCTGACGAAGCCGCCGATTATCGCTGGTTAATGGCCCAAAGAGCCGCTAAATCCGGCGATTACGCCAAGGCGTGGCAGTGGGCGCAGCCAATTGCGGTTAATAATCCCGATAGTCAAATTGCCCCGAAAGCGGCCTTTTGGGTGGGAAAATGGGCGCAAAAACTGGGCAAAAACCAAGAAGCAAAACAAGCTTTTACCTACACTATTTCTCGTCATCCCCATTCCTATTATGCTTGGCGCTCGGCGGTTTTATTAGGTTGGGACGTGGGGGATTTTACCACTGTCCGCTCCTATAATCCTACCACCGTCAAACCCGCCACCCGTAACGATACTCCCGCTGGCTCGGAAGCTTTCAAGGAACTATATCGCATTGGTGAAGATACGGACGCGTGGAATCTCTTCCAGGCAGAAATTGTCGATCCTTGGAATTTAACCGTTGACGAACAATTTAACCTCGGTGTCTATAAACTCTCTCGCAATCAAAATTTAGAAGGAATTAACCTGATTTGGCGCTTGCGAGAAAGAGATACCCCAGAGGAAAGGGAAGCATGGAAAGTCCTGCGACAAAATGATAAATACTGGCACGCTTTATTCCCTTTCCCCTACTACGATAGCATCCTGGAATGGTCAAAAGATAGACAATTAAATCCCCTGCTAGTGACGGCTTTAATCCGGCAAGAATCCCGCTTTGAAAAAGAAATTCGTTCTCCTGTGGGGGCAGTGGGATTAATGCAAATTATGCCCGATACCGGTAAATATATCGCGGGTAATACTGGCAATAAAAGTTATTCTTTAACTAATCCCGAAGATAACATTATGATGGGGACATGGTATCTCGATTATACCCATGGCAAATTCGCTGGAAATTCACTTTTTGCTGTGGCTAGTTATAACGCTGGACCGGGGGCAGTTTCTAAATGGAGACAGCGTTTCGATTTTAGCGATCCCGATGAATTTGTCGAGAATATTCCCTTTAGAGAAACTAAGGGTTATATAGAATCGGTGTTTGGTAATTATTGGAATTATCTCCAGATTTATAACCCCGAAATTCAAGAGCAAATGAAGAGAGTTGCTAACCCTTCCTAGTTGATTAATGGGGATGGGTGATTAACTCATTCCCTTAAAGTTATAATTAAATTGAAGATAGATCCCCCCTGCCCCCCTTGATAAGGGGGGTGCCGATAGGCGGGGGGATCCCCCTTAATAAGCTATCCCTTATAGGGATCTTTCTTAACAATTTTTGCAGTAAGCACTCCAACCCTTAGCCTGACTTGATTTCAGTTTTTTCTTTGTCAGTAAGGGTGTCAACAAGGAATATTACAAATTGTTAACCGAGTCTTGAAAGCCTTGTGCTACAAAGGTTTGAAATGTTAAGAAAGATGTGACTAAAGGACAGCTTAATAAGGGGGGCATCTGACAGTTTTTAACACCTAGCTACTTACTAACTTTTTTCCTAATTATGCAATCATTTAACTGGCAAACCGTCGATCGAGATTCTCCTTTTACTCGCCTAGATTTTCGGACAAAATTAACCATGATGATCGTGGTTACTCTCATCGCTTTTACTTGGGAAAGTCCCCTCGCTGGCGGTTTTCTAACTCTTATTGTCGCTTTAGCTTGTCTCTGGGCGGGGGTAAAATGGTCTTATCTTCTCACTATTTTAAAATTCATGGCTCCTTTTTATCTATTCTTATTAATTACCATGGGATTTTTTAATGTGGAACAGGTAAAAACTTTAACGGGAAAAACTGAATTAACTCCCTTATTAACTGTCGGTTCTACTAAAATGACTGTGGAGGGAACCCTCTACGGTTTAAATGTGATCTTTAAAACTCTCACGATGGTTTTAATTATTCCCCTCGCTATTTTTACCACCGATATAAATCAGATGATGGTGAGTTTAACTAAAGCCAGAATTCCCTACAAAATAGTCTTTATTTTTTCCTCTACCCTGCGTTTATTTCCTCTCCTAGTAGAAGAATCTCGCTCGATTATTTCTGCTCAAAGATTACGAGGATTAGCAATAGAAAAAATGGGTTGGCTGCAAAAAGGAAAAATTTATGCTTCCATCGCTGTACCTTTAATTTTAAACGCTATGGCTAAATCGCAAAAATTAGAGGTAGTTTTACAAGCTAAAGCTTTCTCTGGTGATCCCGATCGCACATTTTTACAGGAATCAATCTTAACCAATAAAGACTATTTATTAATTATTGGCTTTCTATTTTTATTGGTTTTGGCAATCATTCTCTATGTAAAATTCGGGGTGGGAAAATTTGCCTGGTTGTTTTAAGCTCAATCCCTATTGTATAGCTCGATCGATCTGAGTATATAAAGCTTCTAAATCCCCGGAATTGTCCAAAACAATATCAGCTAAGGCAATTTTTTCGGCTAAAGGCATTTGATTATTAATCCGAGCGATCGCTTGTTCTCTAGTTAAGTTATTTCTAGTCGTTAAGCGTTGAATTTGTTGCTCGAAACCGCATGAAACCACCCAAATCTCTGTGACTAAATGGGTTAATTTGGCTTCAAATAATAAAGGGATGGAAAAAACAACTATCGGGGCTTCTAACTGCTCTAAATGCCGCTTGAAACATTCTCTAACGTAGGGATGAATCTGACTTTCTAACCAGATTTTTTCCTGGGGATTATTAAAAATAATCTCTCCTAACTGTTGGCGATTAAGGGAATTATCCTCAGTTTTAACTTTTCTGCCATAACGCACAAAAATTCTCTCTAAAATTTCCGAACCTTTTTCCACTGCTTCCCGGGCATAAATATCCGCATCAAGGACGGGAATTTTGTAGATATTTTCCAAATAATGAGAAACCGTGGATTTACCACAGGCTATTCCCCCTGTTAACCCGATAATTCTTCTCGACATAAATTATTAAATTGCTAATCTCAATTAAGGTGCGTTACGCGCTCGCTAACACACCCTAAAGTTATAAACTCTCTATCTGTCGTAAAACTCTTGCTTGTACTTGTTGATAGGCAGTTTCCACATCTCCTAAATCGCGACGAAAACGATCCTTATCGAGAATGCGCGCTTGGGCATCCTCTTGGGTTTTATCCCAGAGACGACAGGTATCGGGGCTAATTTCATCACCTAGATAAATTTTGCCCGTTTTATCAACTCCAAATTCTAACTTAAAATCGACGAGAATAATCTGGCACTTATCAAAAAATTCTTGTAGATATTGATTGATTTGCAGGGCTAAATCTCGTAACTGATTGACTTGCTCCTCGCTGGCAATATCAATCACTTTTATGCGATCGGGCGTTAACAAAGGATCGCCTAAAGCATCATCCTTGAGGTAAAATTCTACAAGAGGAAAAGGTAAAACTTTCCCCTCCTTTAATCCCGTTTGCTTGCACAAACTCCCGGCGGCGATATTTCTGACTACTACCTCCAAAGGAATAATTTTAATCGCCTTGACGCGCATTTCCCTAGAACTAGGGCGATCGATATAATGGGTAGGTATTCCTAGGGATTCTAACCATTGAAATAGGGCAGTGGAGACAGTACAGTTAATTTCCCCTTTACCGACAATTTGCCCGCGTTTTTGGGCATTAAAAGCGGTGGCATCGTCTTTGTAATAAGTGAGGAGAATATCGGGATCATCGGTTTGATAGAGAATTTTGGCCTTACCTTCATAGAGTTTTTCCATAGTTATCATCCTCGGCAATTGATAAACGAAAATCGATGGTTAATCAGATAGTGGCAGCAGCAAATTTTGGCGATCAACCTAGACAAAAAATCTCCATCATCAGGGGGATGATCGTTGAGAAAAAATAATGTATAATTGCTGCTTAAAGATAAATGCCAACATTTGACGATCGAACCTTAACCTATAACCAAAAAGTGTCACGATACCAGGGGTCAACTTTTGGCGAATCAGTCAAGTTTTTACTTAAATCCTCAATCATAGCCAACAGTTGATATTATCTCCCATTACCATTACCGAAAAATCTAAAGAAATTCCGCAAAATTACCCGCCGTCGCCCTATGAATCAGAATCCTCCTAACGATGATAACCCGAATCTCCCCGATCGCCGCAAGGAGGATTTTCTCTATCCTCGCGCGCCCTACTATGGGGAATTTAAGCCAGAAAACTTGCTATTTAACGCTAATTTACAGGAATTTGCCCAAAAAGTCAGTTTTATTTGTAATCTGGAAACGGGGGGCAAAATCAGTTCTCTAGAAGCCTACCAAAAAATTAAAGCCCTCTGGAAAGACTTAAAACAGAGCAAAAAAGGCCTAGGCATTGGGGAAAATCCCTTTCAAAAAGATGATGATACCTAAAGGAAAAAAATGCTGGGACAGAAATATTTTCTGCCCCATAGAATTAGATGAGCAAACGCTTAAAAATTACCGTGATTTTGGATGGCAGTTTCTAATTTTGCCACCACTTCCTCGACGCTAATTACTCCTAAATCGCCCGTGGCACGGGTGCGAATACTTAAACTATTACTTTCCATTTCTTTTGCCCCCACCACTGCCATCACGGGTATTTTTGCGGTTTCAGCATTGCGAATCATTTTACCCAAACGTTCGCCACTGGTATCGGTTTCGGCGCGAATTCCTAACAACTGCATTTTCACTGTCACCTCTTTAGCGTAATCCAATTGAGTATCACTAACCGGTAATAATCGTATCTGGACAGGGGCTAACCAAAGAGGAAAATCCCCCGCATATTCTTCGATTAAAATACCGATTAAACGTTCCAAAGAACCAAAAGGGGCGCGATGAATCATTACCGGACGTTTACGATTACCATCTTCGGCAACGTATTCTAATTCAAAACGTTCGGGTAAATTATAATCTACCTGTACCGTTCCTAACTGCCATTCTCTTTCGAGGGCATCTTGGAAAATAAAGTCTAATTTGGGACCATAAAAAGCCGCTTCTCCGGGGGCTTCAAAATAATCCATCCCCAAAGTTTGCACCGCTTTTCTAATCGCTGATTGTGCCTTTTCCCAAGCGTCATCGGAACCGATATACTTATCCGATTCGGGGTCACGAAAACTCAATCGCGCCTTAAAATTCTTTAATTGTAAACTCTTAAACACCGTCAAAATTAAATCAACAACGCTTAAAAATTCCTTGTCTAATTGTTCGGGAGTGACAAACAAATGGGAATCATCGACGGTAAAACCGCGAACTCTAGTTAACCCGCCCAATTCTCCCGATTGTTCGTAACGATAAACTGTCCCGAATTCCGCCAAACGCATCGGCAATTCCCGATAGGATCTCAAATCACTTTTATAGATTTGAATATGAAAAGGACAGTTCATCGGTTTGAGGACAAATCCTATTTCCTTACTAGCAGATTCCTCATCGTCTGCCATCATGGGAAACATATCTTCTTTGTACTTTTGCCAGTGACCGGAAATTTTAAACAAATCGACGCGAGCAATATGGGGAGTAACTACGGGTAAATAACCGCGTTTTAACTGTTCTTTTTTCAGAAAATCTTCTAACAAAGAACGAATTAAAGTTCCTTTCGGTGTCCATAAAGGCAACCCCGGCCCGACAGAATCAGAGAAAATAAATAAACCTAATTCTTTGCCTAATTTCCGATGGTCGCGTTTGAGTGCTTCTTCCTTACGGCGCTTGTATTCGGCTAATTGTTGGGGATTTTCCCATGCCGTGCCGTAAATGCGCTGTAATTGGGCTTTATTCTCATCCCCGCGCCAATAAGCACCCGCTACCGTCTCTAATTCGATCGCTTTCGGGTCTAGTTCACTTGTATTATCTAGGTGCGGACCGGCGCACAAATCCCACCAAGCGTCCCCAAGATGATAAAGGGTGATGGGTTCTTGAATTCCCGCCAGAATTTCCAGCTTATAGGGTTCATTAATCGCTTTAATGCGCTTTTCCGCCTCTTCCCGAGAAACTTGCTCGCGAATCACCGGCAGTTTTTTATTGATAATTTTGACCATCTCTTTTTTGATGTCCTTGAGATCCTTATCGGTAAAAGGTTCCGGCACATCAAAATCGTAGTAAAATCCGGTTTCAGTCCAAGGCCCGATAGTAACTTGGGCTTGCGGGAATAATTTCTGCACCGCCATGGCCATAACATGGGAGGTGGTGTGACGAATGCGCTTGAGGTGGTCGGATTCGCTGGTTTTCGGTAGTTTAATCGGGGCTTGGTTATCCATATCTCTTCAATTTACACCTTCTCTATTCTCTATTTTAATGGTAAAAGGAGTCTTTAGTCAGGAAAAAAATCAGGATAGATATCAATGCCATTTCCCCCCATCTCTAACCTCTAACCCCTCATCTCTATTTCTCGATGAAACAACTAATTTTATCCTGTTTATTTTTGGGATTGGTTGCTTGTAATCCCTCAGTTAACACCACCGATAACCAAAAACCCAAGGTAATCTCCACCAGCACAATTATCGCCGATTTAACCGCACGAGTGGGCGGTGAAGAAATTGACCATCAAGACATTTTAAAACCAGGGGATGATCCCCACGTTTATGAACCGGTTCCCGCCGATAGTGTGGCTTTAGAAAAAGCCGATTTAATTCTCTATAACGGTTATAATCTCGAACCGGGGTTAATTAAAATGATCAATTCTACGGGAATTAAAGCTAAAAAAGTGGCCGTGGGGGAAGCAATCAAGCCGTTACAACTAGAAAAAGAGGGGCAGAAAGTACCCGATCCCCACGTTTGGGGTTCGGCGAAAAATGGGATAATTATGGTGGAAAAAATCCGAGATCAACTGATTAAATTAAGTCCCGAAGATAAAGAGATTTTTACCCAAAATGCCGCCCAATTAATCGCAGAATTAGAAAATCTTGATCGCTGGATTACTGCGGCTATTGAAACTATCCCCCCTTCCCAAAGACAATTAGTCACCACTCATGACGCTTTTCAGTATTATGCTCATGCCTACGGTTTAAAAGTTGCGGGAACTTTAATTGGCATTAGTACCGAAGAACAACCTAGCGCCCAAACGGTGAAAAATTTAGCCGATGCTATTAAAAATTTCCAGGTTCCTGCTATCTTTGCCGAGACTACTATTAATCCCGCTTTAATTACCACTGTAGCCGAAGAAGCGGGGGTGAAATTAGCACCACAACAATTATATTCTGATTCGATCGGCGCGGTGGGTACTAGGGGGGATAGTTATGTAAAAATGCTGAAAGAAAATACTCGATCGATCGTGGAATCTTTAGGGGGAAAAGTACCCGAATAAAAATAAATAATTAGGTGAAGTGGGGAAGTGGGGAATTTAGGTGATGGGGGTGTGTTACCCTAGGCTAACACCCCCGCAAGAGATGGTTATCTATTTCCCAAATCCTTTACCGTGATTGACAGCAGGTAAAATGAGACAACTGTTAATCTGTTCTTTTAGGGTTTCATGATCGAGATTTTGACCGATAAGAACTAGCTGATTTTTCGGAGTACCTTTCCATTCGTCATCTTCGAGAGTAAAACGTTTGCCACTGAGGTGAAAAATATGACGTTTAGGACTTTCATCAAACCAGAGAATACCCTTAGCGCGGAAAACGCTTTCTGGTAACTGATTATCGAGGAAATATTGGAACTTCCGAATCGAAAAAGGTTGGTCACTAGCAAAGGAAATAGAAGTAAATCCATCCACCTCTAAATGATTGGAATGGTCGTGATGATCATGATCATGATCGTGATCGTGGTGGTGATCATGATCGCAATGGTCGTGATCGTGGTCGTGGTGATGATGGTCGTGGTGTTCTTCCTCTGTGTCGAAATATTTATCCGATTCAAATAGTCCGACGCTGAGAATTAAGGGTAAAGGGACTTGACTTTTGCTAGTACGAAGAATTCTCGCTCCTTGCTTCATGTCCCGGATTCTTATTTCTAAAGAATCCACATCCGCTTCATCCACTAGATCGGTTTTATTGAGAACAATAATATCACCGTAGGTGATTTGACTTAAGGCCGCTTGCGAGTTGAATAAATCGAGACTAAAATTGGCACAATCCACCATAGTGACAATGGAATCTAAACGAGTCATTTCCCGTAATTCCGTTCCTAAAAAGGTTAAAGCTACTGGTAAAGGATCGGCTAATCCTGTGGTTTCTACGACTAAATAATCGATTTTTTCGGGACGTTCGAGAACTTTATAAACTGCTTGAATTAAATCCTCGTTAATCGTGCAGCAAATACAGCCATTATTTAATTCTACCATGCTGTCATCACTGCTGATAATCAGTTCATTATCGATACCGATTTCACCGAATTCATTGACAAGAACAGCAGTTTTTAATCCCTGTTGATTGCTGAGAATATGATTGAGTAGAGTAGTCTTACCACTACCAAGGAACCCAGTAATAATTGTTACCGGTAGCCCTTTTTTTGGCACTGACATCGTGTTAATAGCTTGTGATTCGACGGTTTGCATAATGATTTGGGGGTGAGTATTCTGTCACTAAAAAGCGATTTTTCGGGATGAGATAAGTAAGTGGTTTCAATTAAATTGAAGATAGATTTTGTCTTTGATCCCCCCTGCCCCCCTTGATAAGGGGGGTGCCGATAGGCGGGGGGATCCCCCTTAATTCCCCCTTGATAAGGGGGGGGGATGTGACAATTTTTAACATCCACTTACTTAGCTAGTTTTTCTCGATCGAACAGTCTCCACTCGATCGCCGACTATTTTTATTGTAGATATTTTTGGACCACATCCCATCCTGTTAGGGTAACAAAAAGAAAACCCAGAAACAATAAAAGATTAGTGCCGATGTGGAGAGACCGCGCTAGAGGTGGATGAGTTGTAATGTTCAGGCCGCTAATTGCCGAAACAAAAACCAGAAAAACCACCGATAAACCCGCTATCAGGTGGGAAGAGTGACCTAAACTGCCATAATGACCGATTGTTCCCACTAATCCGATTCCCAGCAGAATTAAGACCAAAGTAACCATGATCAGGCCGCTGAGGAGATGAAAGGGTCTTAACCATTTTGGTCGAGATTGGCCCGCAAGTCGTCGATAACCCATGTTTACCCCCGAAACCGCTAGTAAAAAATAGGCAAAGAGGGTAAATCCCATCGACCAAGCGGCAATTTTCCATAACCAGAGAAAGGAAGGGAGATTCATAGGGGTGGGATTATTATTAGCAAGGAAAGGGACGACCGATCGTGTTAATTTAAGTTTACCGGACAAAAATCAGCAAGTTAGGGCTAATATGTCTCATCTCACCATCGACACAGAAAATAATCAGCGTCAACCCTTTGAGTTACCCGGGGCTAAACCCCATTATAACCCCGATCGACCCGGACAAGTTAATCATATTTTTCTCGATTTAATTATTGATATTCCCCGACAAAGTTTTCAGGGCAGCTGTCAGATTACCCTCACCCCCATTCGTCGGGGAATTAGCAGTTTAACTCTGGATGCGGTGGATATAAATATTGATTCTGTGTTCATTGAAGGTATCAGTCAACCCTTTGACTATGATCGTTTTCTGCTGACCATTCATCTGCTACAACCCACCACCGATAAACCGATTATCCTGACGATTAACTATCAGGTTAAGCAACCACAACGGGGGTTATATTTTATCGGCCCCGATGAATATTATCCCGATAAACCGATGCAAGTTTGGACCCAGGGAGAAGATGAAGATTCTCGCTTTTGGTTTCCCTGTTTTGATTACCCTGGCCAATTAACTACCTCCGAAATTCGGGTGAAAATTCCCCAACCCTATATCGCTATTTCTAACGGGGAATTAATCTCGGTGGCAACCGTTGGTGAGGACAGAATTTATCACTGGTCACAAAAGCAAATTCATCCCACCTATTTAATGACTCTTGCGGTGGGAGATTTTGCTGAATTATGCGACTCATGGAATGGTGTTCCTGTCACTTATTATGTGGAAAAAGGACGGGAAGAAGAGGGCCAAAGAAGTATGGGTAAAACTCCCCGCATGATCGAGTTTTTTAGCCAAAAGTTTGGTTATCCCTATCCCTATCCCAAATACGCGCAAGTTTGTGTAGATGATTTTATTTTTGGTGGGATGGAAAATACCTCCACCACAATTTTAACCGATCGCTGTTTAATTGATCAAAGAGCCAGCATCGATCATACTTGGACAGAAAGCTTAGTTGCCCATGAATTAGCTCATCAATGGTTCGGTGATTTAGTGGTAATTAAACACTGGTCTCACGCTTGGATTAAAGAGGGAATGGCCTCCTATTCTGAGGTTTTATGGACAGAATCGGAATACGGAAAAGCTGCTGGTAGTTATTATTTATTAGGGGAAGCAAGAAGTTATTTAGAAGAAGATACTTCCCGCTATCGTCGTCCGATTGTTACTCATGTTTATCGAGAAGCGATCGAACTTTATGATCGTCATCTCTACGAAAAAGGTGCTTGTGTTTATCACATGATCCGCTCTATTTTAGGGGAAGATTTATTCGGAAAAGCGATTCAGACTTTTGTGCGGGATAATGCCCATAAAACCGTGGAAACTGTGGACTTATTACGGGCGATCGAAAAAGCGACCGGGTACAATTTATTATTCCTCTTTGATCAGTACGTTTATCGCGGTGGTCATCCCGATTATAAGGTGGCCTACAGTTGGGACAATCAGAATAATTTAGCCCAATTAACTGTCACCCAAACCCAGGACAAAAAAGAACTATTCGACTTGAAAATTCCCGTCGCTTTTGCCTATCTCAACTCTGAGGATATTACCTACAATCTGCGGATTCACCAAAAAGAACAAACTTTCTATTTTCCCCTAGCACAAAAGCCCGATTTTGTCAAGTTCGATCGGGGTAATAATTTCCTCAAAACCGTCACTCTTGAGTATCCCATCGGTGAATTAAAAGCGCAATTACAACAGGATCCAGATCCGATTTCCCGTATCTATGCAGCCATAGCCATTGCTAAAAAAGGCGGTTTAGAAGCGATCGAAGCTTTAGGGACATCCCTAGAAAATGAGCCTTTTTGGGGGGTGCGTGTGGAGGTGGTCAAACAGTTAGCGACTCTTGGTTTAGATCAGGCGGTTACTGCTTTAATTAAAGGTTTAAACGATGAAAAAGCACAAGTACGTCGGGCAGTGGTCGAGGGATTAAGTGAAATTAAAACCTTAGATAGTTATAACGCGCTTAAATCCCTACTAGAAGCCGGAGATGCTAGTTATTATGTGGAAGCGGCCGCGGCGCGAGGATTAGGCTCCATGGCCGTGGGACAATTGCAAGATCAAGAAGGGGAAATTATTGACCTGCTCAATCATATTTTACAGTTAAGAAAGGGGTGGAATGAGGTAGTAAGAGCGGGCGCAATTGGGGGTTTAAGCCAGTTAAAAACCTCGCCAGCGGCTTTAGAGTCAATTTTGACCTACACGGCTTTAGGCACGCCTCAACCCCTGAGATTAGGAGCTATCCGCGCCCTGGGAGCGATTTCTTCGGGACAAACCACGGATAAATTAACCGTAATTTTGGAACGTTTAGAAACTATTGCCAAGGAAACTTTTTTCTTGACGCAGGTGGCACTGTGTAACGCTTTAGGACAGATAGAAAATGCCAAAGCTATCGCTATTTTACAAGCTTTGAGCGATCGAACTCCCGATGGTCGTGTCCGTCGTGTAGCCGAGGAAGCAGTACAAAAAGTCCAGAAAAAATTGGGTTCCGAGAAAGCAATTCAGGAAATTCGCGAGGAATTAGAAAAAATGAAACAGGAAAATCAGGAACTTAAAAGTCGTTTGACCAAATTAGAGGCGAAAAATAGTTAGTTAACCTGAGTTATCAGTTATCAGTTATCAGTTATCAGTTATCAGTTAAGTCGGTAGGCGTTAAAAATTATCAGACACCCCCTTATCAAAGGGGGGATTAAGGGGGGATCCCCCCGCCTACCGGCACCCCCCTTATCAAGGGGGCAGGGGGGATCGAACCTAAAATCCATTTTTAATTTAATTATAACCAGCTACTTATCAGTTATCTGTTTACTGTCTTGAGAGAACCATGGGATTAGGAGAAACAGACACAAGAGCCAAATTAATTGACCCCGTCCTGCATCAAAGAGGATGGACCGAGGATTGTCTCAAGCGAGAAGAAACCCCGGGGGCCATTCAAATTATCGATGGGGAAGCCGAACGCGCTAGGGAAGGATTGATTATACCCTGCGAGTGGCCGTCAGTAGCGACAGCCAACCCTTAGCCGTCGCCCTAATAGAAGCAAAAAAGGAAGATGCGCCCCCCACTGAAGGCTTAGAACAGGTTAAACGCTATGCCAAAGGGTTAAATGTACCGTTTGTGTACTCCTGTAACGGTCATCTTTTTGTCGAATATGATCGCACGACGGATATAACTTCACCCCCTCAACCCCTCAGCCAATTTCCCACCCCGGCCGAACTGAGGGGGAGATACGAGCAGTATCTAGGCTTCAGCCTAGCAGAGGAGGTCGCCCGTCCCCTGCTGACTCCTTATAAGGGGGGAGAAGGAGGACGGCGTTACTACCAAGATGCTGCCATCCGCGCCGCTTTGGAAAAAATTGCCCGCTGCCAGCAAACAGGCTCCCCGGCGCGAGTCCTTCTAACCCTGGCAACGGGCGCGGGTAAGACTTTTATTGCCTGTAACCTACTGCGAAAAATAGCAGATGCCGGACAGTTGCGGCGGGCGTTATTTGTCTGCGATCGCGATGAGTTGAGAACCCAGGGGGCGGCGGCTTTGCAAATTGCCTTCGGTTCCGATGCGGCGGAAGTAGAAAAGAACCAACCCCACAAGAATGCCCGTGTTTTAATTGCCACCTATCAAACCCTGAATGTGGACAAGGAAGAGGACATGGGGAATTTTTTAACCACCCATTACCCAGAAAATTACTTCAGCCATATCATCATCGATGAGTGTCACCGTTCCGCATGGGGTAAGTGGTCGCAAGTTCTCACCCGCAACAGTGAGGCGGTACAGGTGGGATTGACGGCAACTCCCCGGGAATTGGAGTTTACAGAAGACTCGCCCGAATCAGAAGCCGATAGACAAATCACCGCCGATAATATGGCCTATTTTGGCGAACCCGTCTATGAATACGACATCGGACAAGGGATAGAGGATGGCTATCTTGCCGCCTGCGAAATTGTTAGGAGTGCCATCAACCTCGATGACACGGGCATTACAGTGGAGGAGGTCATCAGCAGAAATCCCCTTGATGCCAACACGGGACAGCCCATCCCAGAGGCAGAAATTAGGGAAATGTACGAGAAAACCAGTTATGAGCGGTTAATTTTGCTCCCTGACCGTGTGATGGCGATGGCGGGGGATTTATTCAATCATTTGTTAACAACGGGGGAAGTGGAACAGAAAACGATTATCTTCTGTGTTAATGACCGCCATGCTGATGCTGTAGCCATTGAGATGAATAATCTCTATGCTCGTTGGTGTGCCGCTAAGGGGGAAAAGCCGAAGGATTATTATGCCTTCAAGTGTACGGCCAAATCTTCGGGTAATGACTATTTGCCGGATTTAAAGGGCAGTTCCCGTTCCCATTTTGTCGCGACGACGGTAGATCTTTTAACCACCGGTGTTGATGTCCCCAATGTGAGAAATATTGTCTTTTTTAAATATGTCAATTCTCCCATTAGTTTTTATCAAATGGTAGGGCGGGGGACGCGGTTGGATCTACCCACTAATAAGTTAATGTTTCGGGTGTATGACTACACTAATGCTACCCGTTTATTTGGGGAGAAGTTTCTCGATAAGTTAGCCACCAAAAAGGGGACGGCGGCGGAACCAAAGGAAAGGCAGCAACGCCAGGTTATCTCCGTTGAGGGGTTCGAGGTAAATATTACTCCGGTGGGGCGCTATATTCTGACGACGGTAGGCGGAGAAACGAAGCCGATAACGGTAGAAGAGTATCGAGAGAGGCTGGCGGAATCCTTGGTTAATCAGGTGACTAATTTGACCTTATTTCGTTCAATTTGGGTTCAGCCGGAGGAGCGGGGGAGGTTATTACAAATACTGCCCGATGGGGGGCGATCGGCAAGTATAATTAGGACACTAGATGAGTTGGAAGCTTGCGATTTATTTGATGTTTTGGGAGAGTTGGGTTATGGTTTGCACCGTCTGACTCGTCTGGAAAGAGCGGAAGCTTTTAGTTATAAACAGGAGGATTGGTTACGCGAAATGCCAGAAGAAACGGCGGCAACAGTTAGGGCGATCGCTTCTCAGTTTGCTAACGGGGACGGAAGGATTAGAAAATAAGCTCATTTTTCAAGTGCCGGAAGTGACTAAGGCTGGGGGTTTGTCGGCGTTAAAGTTAGTAGGTAAACCCTCTGAGATCATACAGGAAACTAAGATAAGATTGTTTGCCGCTTAGGGTTTTTAATTGGGGATTGGTATTTGAATGTTTATGATTGGGCAAGGGAGTTATTATGAGTCAGGAAAATGATCGGCAGTTGCCCGATGGTTGGCAGTGGGTAAAGTTGGGGGATGTTGCTGATTTGAAAAACGGCATTAATTTTACTAGCAATCAGAAAGGCTCTGGAATATTGACTGTTGATGTTTTGAATATGTACCCTAACGGTATTTATCTCGAAGTCAATGATCTATATAGAGTTGACATTAAATCTAATAACGAATATATGTTACAAACAAATGACATTTTATTTGTTAGATCATCAGTTAAAGAAGAAGGAGTAGCATGGACAACTCTTTTTTCTGGACATACTGAGCCTGTAACTTTCTGTGGATTTATTATCCGTGCTAGATTTCTAAATCCAGAAATATCACCTGAGTATTTTGTTTATTATTGCCGTTCAGAAGCTATTCGTAATTTTTTAGTAAATAAATCTACAAGAGGAACGATTACTAACATTAATCAAGAGAGTTTAAAAACATTAAAAATCCCTCTCCCACCCCTAAGCGAACAAAAGCGAATAGCCGCCATTCTTAATGAACAGATGGAAGCGGTAGAAAAGGCACGAAAAGCAACAGAAGCACAGTTAGAAGCTGCCAAGGCTTTACCTGCTGCCTATCTTCGGGCTGTTTTTGAAAGTGAGGAGGCTAATTCTTGGGAGAGGAGAAAGTTAGGGGATATTGCTCGTCTTATTAGTGGTGGTACACCCTCACGAAACAATTCCTCAAGCTTCAAAGGCACTATAGCTTGGGTTAAAACTTTAGATCTTAATTGTGAGGTTGTTAAAGAAACAGAAGAATATATTTCTGAAACTGCTTTTGATGAAATTCGAGGGGAAATGCTGCCAGTTGGCTCTGTGATGATTGCCATGTATGGTGGTGGTGGAACTATTGGAAAATCTGGAATCTTAGGCTTACCTGCTGTTACTAATCAAGCAATTTGTTCGATTTTGCCAAACTATAATGTTTTTATTCCTGAGTTCCTACACGCATGGGTATTAAATTTTAGACCTAAATGGATGGACTATAGTAGCGGCAACCGAAGAGATCCCAACATTAAAAAAGGAGTTATTTCAAATATTGAATGCCCTTTTCCAACAGTTGAAAAACAAAAACAAATCGCCTCAACTCTAACCGAACAAATGCAAGAAGTGGAACGACTGAAACAGAACTTAAAAGAGCAACTCGACACCATTAATAAACTCCCCGCCGTCTTATTGCGCCGCGCCTTTAAGGGAGAATTATAGTTATGCAAACAATAGACATAGAAAAAACACAGCAAGCATGGACAGATTTAAACCAAATACTGTTCATACCTCGTGCCGAATCAGAAGAAAATCGCTATTATTTTACTAAATGACAGAAAACCTAATTATCAAATATGACCCAACGGGAGACATTCTCTATATCAATAAATGCGCTCCCTATCCCGAACAAGAATCAGAAGAATTAGGAGATGATATTATTGTGAGAGTCAACCCCCAAACCGAAGAAATCGAAAACCTAGAAATCCTATTCTTTTCTCAAATACTGCAAGAAAAAAACGAACTCCAACTCCCCCTCATTGCCAATCTCCGCTTGGCAGGTTAGACAAATTAGGTAAACTCAATGGCTAAAAAAAACAGCAACGACAACGGTAAAACCTTCACCACCCAACAGGGACTTAACAGCTACATCAAAGGCATCTGCGACATCATGCGGCGTTCCAACTGTGCCGGTGCTTTACAGTACGTCCCCGAACTCAGTTGGCTACTGTTCCTCAAAATCCTTGACGACACCGAACAGCGAGAAGCGGAAGAAGCGGAAGCCGTGGGGGACTCTTTTGCCGATTCCATCCCCGAACCCTACCGTTGGCGAGATTGGGCCAACCCTGAAGGCAACCGCCGCCTTAACCTGCAAATGGGGCAAATGGGTCAATTTCTGCCCTTTGTCAATGAAGAAGTCATTCCCTACCTCAAAAGCCTCAAAAACAAACCCCAAGCCACCCCCCGCCAAAAAATTATCAGTGAGGTCATATCCAGTGTCGAACGAGTCCGCATCGACACCGAAACCAACCTGTTAGACATCCTCGATAAAATCCACGAAATCGACTACATTGACCCTACCCACATCTTCCCCATCTCCCAAGTTTACGAGGGATTGCTGTTGAAAATGGGAGAAAAAAACAACGATGGCGGTCAATTCTTTACCCCCCGAGAAGTCATCCGGGCAATGGTCAAAGCCATCGCCCCCCAAGTAGGAGAAACCATCTATGACCCCTGCTGCGGTACGGGCGGATTCCTGGCCCAATCCTACGAATACATCCGCGATTTCCTAGCAGATGACATCACCCCCGAACAGCTAGAAACCATCAAACTAAAAACCTTTTACGGAAGGGAAAAAGAGAACCTCATCTACCCCATTGCCCTCGCTAATTTAGTCCTACACGGCATCGATTACCCCCACCTCTGGCACGGCAACACCTTAAACCGAGAAGTCATCTATGGCGACCTGTTCCAAGATGCTCCGCCCCAGTTCGATATTATCCTCACTAACCCCCCCTTTGGCGGCAAAGAACACAGGACCGTACAGGCACAATTTGCCTATAAAACCAGTGCCACTCAAGTCCTATTTTTACAGCACGTTATCGATAGTTTGAAACCGGGGGGACGCTGCGGCATCGTCCTAGATGAAGGGGTGTTATTTCGCACCAATGAAAATGCTTTTGTCCAGAGCAAACGAAAACTATTAAACGACTGTAATCTCTGGTGTATCGTTAGTTTGCCCGCGGGGACTTTTGTGGCTGCCGGTGGGGGTGTTAAAGCTAACATCCTCTTTTTTACTAAAGGCAAACCCACTGAAAAAATCTGGTATTATGACCTGTCCGATGTCAAAGTTACCAAGCGCAAACCCCTGATGATGAATCACTTTCAGGAGTTTATAGAACTATTACCCAACCGAGAAGATAGTGAGAGGAGTTGGACAATCACCCGTGAAGAAATCGAAGCCAAAAACTTTGACCTCAAAGCTGTCAATCTTAACACCAAAGTAGATGAAGATAAAAGCACCGCCAAGGAATTGCTAGATTTTATTGAGGAGAAAGGTAAAGAAGTTGCTCTAACTCTATCAGTGCTGAGAAAGTGGCAGCGGTGAAGGTCACTTATAGCTTTATGAAAAACTCTTTAATAAACCTGGAGTTTTTAAATTGAGTAATCGATAACTTTCTCACTTTTATTGTCAAAATCAGTGAGTAAAGTCGCTTTTCTTGGTTTTAAATGTACCGTTTGTTCTGGTTGTAACTGTAATTGCTTGTATTCCTCACGATTGAGATAAGCCACCACCATTTCCCCATCGGCTAACATTAATTCTACTTGTATTTCCCAGCCTAAATGAATAACTCTTTTTACCACTGCCCAACTATTCAAACCATCTTGTTCGGGCATAATTTCCAGGTCGTGGGGACGGATAAAAACGGTGGAATTATCACCCGGATGATGTCCATTTCCTAATCCTGCTAAACTGGGTAAGATATTCACTTCCCCAATAAATTGCATCACAAAAGGTGTGGCAGGATGATCGTAAATTTCGGCGGGAGAACCCACCTGTTCAATTTTACCATGATTCATCACGACAATCGTATCGGCTACTTCCATTGCTTCCTCTTGATCGTGGGTAACAAAAACACTGGTAACGTGAACTTCTTCGTGTAAATTTCTCAGCCATACCCTTAATTCTTTTCTAACTTTTGCATCTAAAGCTCCAAAGGGTTCATCTAATAATAATACATTCGGTTGAATGGCTAAAGCGCGGGCTAAAGCTACTCGCTGCCGTTGTCCTCCCGATAATTGGGCGGGATAGCGATCGCCTAATCCTTGTAATTGAATTAATTCTAATAATTCCTCAACTTTTTTCTTAATTACTGGCGATTTTTGCTGGCGAATTTCTAGACCAAAAGCAATATTTTGACGAACAGTTAAATGTTTAAATAGGGCATAATGTTGAAAAACAAAGCCGATATTTCTCCGTCTAGGCTCCAGATGGGTGGTATCTTGTCCGTTAATAATAATCGCACCACTGTCGGGAGTTTCTAATCCCGCAATTGAACGTAATAAGGTGGATTTTCCCGATCCCGATGGTCCAAGAAGGGCGACTAATTTACCTTCAGGAATGGTTAAATTGATATTATCTAAAGCTTGAAAGTTGCCGAAACGTTTAGAAACTTGCTGGATGGTAATACTCATATTTTAGGTTTTTTGTAGTTAAGTAAGTAGGTGGGTGGAATTAAATATAAGACGAACGTAGGTTGGGTTGAAGTATGAAACCCAACGCCCTCATAATTTTTAGGTTTTTTGTAGTTATGTAGTGTGAATTTTGTGGGCGGTTTTACGTTCAAGAATTTCTTTGATGATTAAAGTAACTCCCGCTAGTAAAGCTAGGATAGCTGCCGCACTAAAAGCAGCAGGAGTGAGATAATTTTTATAGGCCTGTTCTACGAAAATTGGCAGGGTAGCAGTTCTCCCTAAAATACTGCCAGAAACCACAGAAACCGCCCCAAATTCTCCCATCGCCCGGGCATTAGTTAACAGCACTCCGTACATCAATCCCCAACGAATATTGGGTAAAGTGATGCGCCAGAAAATCTGCCAATCACTTGCCCCTAAAGTGCGCCCCGCTTCCTCTTGTTCTAAGCCAATTTCTTCTAAGACTGGGATAACTTCTCTAGCGACAAAAGGCATAGTAACAAATATAGTTGCTAATACCATTCCGGGTAAAGCAAAAAGTATTTTTATATCGAAAAATTCTAGGAAAGAACCTAACCAACCATTGCGCCCATAGAGCAGTACAATCATTAAACCCGCTACCACAGGAGAAACGGCAAAAGGTAAGTCAATTAAACTAATTAATAACGTTTTGCCACGAAATTGATTGCGAGCAATTACCCAGGCTGCACAAAGTCCAAAAATTGTGTTTAAGGGTACAGTAATTAGGGCAATAATTACTGTTAATCTTACCGCTTCGATAAAGTCAGAAGTTCCCGCCGCTTCTAAAAAAGCTTGGAATCCATTGCGAAAAGCATAGTAAAATACTGCCGCTGCTGGAATAAAAAGCAAGAAGGCAAGATAAACAAGGGCAATGATAATCAGTAGGGGTTTGTAATCCCATTCTTTCGTTTTAGTTAAGGCTTTTGGATTCTGCATTTTTGATCTGTCTCCAGTCATACTCTAAGGTTTTTTACTCTTTACTTAACTCTGTATTTTTGCCCCCATTGTTGCAGGAAATTAATTACTACTAACATGAACAAAGAAACCAGTAATAAAACCATGCCGATTACTGTCGCCCCTGTGTAATCATATTCCTCTAGTCTTTGGAAGATTAAAACTGGGGCAATTAAATCCTTAAAGGGGATATTAGAGGAGATAATAACTACAGAACCATATTCACCGATCGCTCTGGCAAAACCGAGGGCAACTCCTGTTAAAATAGCGGGTAGTATTGTGGGAAAAATAACTCGCCAGAAGATTTGCCAAGAGGAAGCGCCGAGGGATAAAGCCGCTTCTTCTACTTCTTTTTCCATTTCCTGTAAAACTGGCTGTAAGGTGCGGACAATGAAGGGTAAAGCGATAAATAACATCGCCACAAAAACCCCTAAAATGGTAAAGGATATCTTAATGCCAAAGGGGGCAAAAAATTGACCGAGCCAACCGTTATCACTGTAAACTGTGGCTAGGACTAAACCGGCAACAGAAGTGGGTAAAGCAAAGGGCAAATCTACACAAGCATCGACAATTTTTTTACCCGGGAATCGATACCGCACTAACACCCAAGCGATAATAGTGCCAAAAACTCCGTCAATTAATCCGGCAATTAAGGAAGTAAAAAAAGTGACTTGGTAAGCGGATAAAGAAATCGGTAAAGTGGCAATGCGCCAAAATTCGGCAAAACCAAGAGTTAGGGATTTAGCAAATAGTGCCGCCGCCGGTAAAACCAACAAAACCACTAGATAACTAATGGTAATTACCCAAGGAATAGAAACTTTTTTCAGGGGTTGACTGGGAGATAAAGATAATTGTGGGTTAGCCATTGTTAATTATTGCTAGAGATTACCAATTGTCCGCTTCTTCAAGAACTTGTGCTGAATCATACCAAACTTCTACATCTAAATCTGCCAGATAGGAAAGGGCATTTTCTATCCCTTGAGAGTTGCCTTGCAGTTGTAGATCGAACCAGCCATCTTGATTATTATTGGCAGCTAACAAAGCAGAAAATATATTCACTTTTAGACCAGGAAAAGACCCCAAACGTGCTATAATCGGCTCGTTAACATATTGTTTGGGAATCCGAATTTTTATTCTTCGGGAAGTGGGGCGATCAAGTCCTGATTGATCGAGATGTAAGTCACTTTGGGGATGATTAATAGTTTGCCATTGAGGTTGATTATCCATGGTTTTTCTCCTTTAAGATTTACCAGCTTTAGTCAGAATTTTATCGAACAAGCCTCCATCATCAAAAAATTGCTTTTGTACCTGATCCCAACCGCCTAAATCCTGCACGGTAAAGAGATTTTTTATCTGAGGAAATTTACTCTCAAACTCTTTAACTATAGTCGGTTCAACGGGACGAAAACCAACTTTAGCAAATTCTCTTTGTGCCTCTGGGGTAAATAAAAACTGCACAAAAGCTTCGGCCACTTTTCTCGTACCCTTTTTATCCACATTGGCATCAACAACCGCCACGGGATTATCAATAGAAATATTATAATCGGTGGGAACAGTATAAGCTAACTTCTCACCTTTTTGGTTAGCGAGAATCATCTCGTTTTCGTAATTAATTAGCACATTTCCCTGACCTTGTTTAAAAAATACATCACTAGATTCGCGAGCATCTCTAGGTAAAACTGGCGCATTTTTAAACACTTTTTCGACAAAAGTTTCCGCCGCTTGTTCACTGCCTCCCGCTTGCGTCACCGAACCCCAAAGAGCGAGAAAATTCCAGCGCGCTCCGCCGGAAGTCTTGGGATTAGCGGTAATAACTTTAATATTATCCTTGGCTAAATCTGACCATTGATTAATTTTAATATTGGCATCACGAGGAACAAAAGCCACCACAGATTTATGAACAATAGAGTCATTAGGAGCTTCTTTTTCCCAACCGGGTTGAATTAATCCCGCTTGCTCAATTTTCTTGGTATCCAAAGCTAAAGCCAACGCTACCACATCCGCTTCTAAACCATCGATAACGGCGCGAGTTTGGGAACCGGAACCACCATAACTCTGTTCAAAAGTTACTTTTTGCCCCGTTTTTTGTTGCCATTCCTCGACAAATTTGGGAATGATTTTTTCGTAGGCGCTTTGGGTAACAGCATAGGAAACAAGCGTCACAGTCACGGGTTTTTGGCTGTCATTGCCGCTATTGGTGGGGGATGAGGTACAAGATGCCAGCATTCCTCCCGTCAAGACAGTTGCCATGAGTAGGGATAAACAAGACTGGGATGACTGCATCGGCGGCACTCCTAAGCTTTACTCTGAGGTTGTATCTGTTTTCAGGTCTGCTTTAATCTTACAGCACAGGAAATAAAATTTCAATACATTTATAAAACAAATTGGGAATAAGGCGATAACAAGGGAAACTGTGAGAAGATAAAATCAGTGCTACATCTAGGTTTGAGACTATGGGCAAGAGCGTCAAGGCCAAAAAAACAACCCTCCTACAACAACTGATTAACCAGAGTTTTCTCTTTCGCGGACTAGAGGAAGCTTGGTTAAGTCAGTATCTCGATGCCGACAATCTCAAGCTAGAGACGCTATTTTCCAATCGTCCCGTCTATACGGCTTTTCTACCCGATGAATTTCTAGATGTTTTGTATGTGATTTTGGATGAGGGTGTAATCGTCGTCCGCAGCACTCCCCTCGACCGGATTATTGCCATTACCTACCCCGGTGGCTGTTTTGGTATGAGGAGTTTACCCTTTAGTTATGGTTTAGCCAGTCGCGCTTTTCCCTGTTTGGTGGAATCCTATAAAACTACCCACGTCCTGAAAATTCCCTTATCGGCACTAGAAAAGATTTACAACGATAACGAAAGTTTTCGTCAACGGTACTGTTTTTTATTTGAATTACAGCAAAAATTCGAGTATCATCTGCTTAATTGCAGTAGCTATCCACCCCAAGCTGTAGCCACTTTACTGAGAGCTTTAATCTATCAAGAAAGAGAATTAGGCAGTCAACCGAGTGCCGAAAATATCTATACTTTTGATTTATCCGTCGATGTGATTGCTCGCGCTTGTCAACTCAATCAACGCACCGTCGAACAGGTATTAAAAGGATTGCAAACCGTGGGATTAATTGCCTCAGAATCGACGGGGGATTTAATTCGGGTACTGGATGCCGAGGGTTTAAAAGAAGTTTACAGTGCCACCAGAGATAAAGTTAATTGGTGGCCCCTAAGATAAGTAGGTTTGGCCCTATTTATTATTGCCATTGACAGCGCTTTAAGGCATCTTCGGCAGCCGCTTTGGTGGCATCCTGTTTCCGTTTACCTTTACCTGTACCGTAGAGAAGGTTATTAACCCGCACTTCAGCAGTAAATTCCCTAGCGTGGGGCGGTCCTGTAACATCAATGATCGCATATTCTGGATTAGAGGCGAAATTAGCCAGCGCCCACTGTTGAAAGAGATTTTTGGCATCGATAAAAGATGGCGATTCCGATTGTTGAGAGACTAAATGAGAGGCTACAGGGATAAAAAGCCCGTGCAGATAGTTTTTAACCGCATTTAACCCCGAATCTAGATAATAAGCCCCAATTATCGCTTCAAAAGTGTCCGCTAATAGGGTAGGATTTGATCGCCCCCGATCTTTAATTGCCCCCTTACCCAAACGCATTAACTCCCCCAGGCCGATTTCAATGCCCAATTGCGCTAATTGTTCTTCTTTGACCAAATTTGACCGCAAACGAGTTAATTCGGCCTCGTTCATGGCGGGATATTTTTGATACAATAGTTCGCCCACCAAAAAAGCTAAAATCGCATCGCCCAAAAATTCTAGGCGCTCGTTATTTTCCGTCAATTGGGACTGTTCATTGACATAGGAACGATGGGTTAAAGCTTGGGTGAGAAGGAGAGCATTTTGAAAAGGAGGCAAACAAGACATTACAGAAATGATCAAGTCAAGAGCATTTCTTATCTTAATCTGACCCCACCCCGAATAGATGAGACGAACGATCCTTTTTTTACGGTTTTTTCCGGCTAGTTTAGGCATAATCTCCCAAATCTTTTCACCAGAAAACCTATCCGCTGCTATTCTTGCCCTAAGTAGGGAGGCACAATTATTTGTAGGATGGGTTAGCGGTAGCGTAACCCATGCGGGCGTTGGGTTTCATGCTTCAACCCAACCTACGTTCATCTGTTTTTTCCGGCTAGTTTAGGCATAATCTCCCAAATCTTCCCACCGGAAAACCTATCCGCTCCCATTCTTGCCCTAGGTATCCTGGGGATGTGTATGGAACAGGCACGCATGGCGGCGGTGGACTTGGCAGAAATTGCCCAATTTCAGCAAAAAATCAGCGATCCTCGCCTCGATCGCTTTTTTATTGTCACAGTTAGTACAATTGTTTTAGAATTATCGGGCTTTTATTTGGCCGTCCTCTGGATAGGATGGGGGGCCTTAATAGTTTTAGTTAGTCAAATTTGGTTTCATTGTTTAGCCAAAATTCAACTGCAGCCAACCACGGAAAAAATTATTGACTATGGCATAGTGCCACGTTTACCCATACTACTCGCCGACTATATGGATGGTCTGGAGTACTTCAATGGCAAACTAATTAGCAACCGCTGCGATGCCTGCGGTGTCTATGATATTTACGATACTAATGGCAATCTCCTGCAAGCAGCTTTCATTACTGCTCCAGCTGCTGCAACTGGTATTGCCTACGATGGTACCGATTTTTACGTCTCAAATGTCTATAACTCATCAATTGGAGTTTATGATGGGGTACTAGGGACACTGAAATCGACTATCAACTTGATTCCCAAGACACCAGGGGACACCTTCTTGATTGAGGCTCTTTCTGTAGATTACCTTCAGCGTCCTGATACAGGGCGTGTTCCTGAGCCAGCTTCCGTCTTAGGCTTACTTGCCATCGGTGTTTTGGGTGCAGGTTCGGCTTTGACGCGCAAATTATTAAAGTAGGAATCTGACTCAGAAATTCGCTACTTAAAAATCGATCACTAAAAGCGATCGCACTCAATCAATGCAGTGCGATCTTTTTGAACGTCAGTCCTCAGCCTTGAGAGACTTTGTACCTCACCAGTCTGAAAATTGTATAATATAGAATCCCGATTACTTTTCATCTGTGGCAGTTCCGTCATGACTAGAGCGACAGAAACAGCGACCCTAACATTATACGAAGAAGATTTTTATCTCTGGCTAAAAACCACGGCAGAACAATTAAAAAAAGGCCAGTTTGCCGAGGTGGATTTAGACAACTTAATTGAGGAGATTGAATCGATGGGGAGAAGTGAAAGACACGCGCTCAAAAGTCTTTTAACTCGTCTCCTAGAACATTTACTAAAATTAACTTACTGGCAATCGGAAAGAGACCGGAATGGCAATCATTGGAATGGAGAAATCAATAATTTTCGGGCAGAAATTCAAGATTTACTGGAGGATAGCCCTAGTTTAAAGCCCTATCTTCGGGAGATTTTTGAGCCATCCTACCATACAGCTTTAGAGGCCGTCCGGAAAAAAATGGGTTTATCCCCTGGCGGTTTACCCAGTCAGATAATTTTTAATCTCGAACAGGTTTTAGATAATCAATGGCTGCCGATCGATTGGGAATAAACTATTGACTATCTAAATCACTCCTTAAGACTGGGCTAGAGTTGGGAGAAAAGAGCTTTTTGCCGTGATCGCATCAGTGAACTAAAAACTCAAATCTGAAAACTCAAATCTGAAAACTCAAATCTGAAAACTGATCACTGATCTGGTTTTACTCAAGCAACTTCTTCAGCAGGGCATCCACTTCCTCCAGGCCGGATTGATTATTTTTCAGCACATAAACCGCTCGCGCTTGCTTAAAAGCTTCCTCCGCTTCTCTTTTTCGTCCCCGGCCCGCGTAGGCCCGACCGAGATTAAGATAGACATCGGCGTTATTGGGGGCAATTTCGGCCAAATCTTGATAGGCGATAATTGCTGCAAGATAATCTTTTCTGGCCAGATGGATGCGACCGATTCCCGCTTGTGCTTCCAACGATTGGGGTTGTAGGAAAACAGCCCGACGATAAAAGGGAAGAGCCTCGTCAAAACGCTCTTGTTTTTCAAGTAAAATCCCTATTTTTAGCTGAATTAAAAAATTTCCGGCACTTTGTCGCTCTATTTCTTTTAAAATTTGGGTTCCGCCATTTAAATCGCCCTGTTTAAGCAAAAGGCTGGCCAGTTGCAATCTTAATTCACTATTGTTAGGGAATCTTTGCAGGGATTTTTGGAGAAAATCGAGGGCTTCGCTGGTTTTATTCTGTTCAATCAAAGCCTTACCCATGATTTCGTGGGCTTGCTGATTATTGGGGTCGAGAGCTAAAACCCATTGGTAAACTTCGCCCGCTTTTGCATAGTTTTTTTGCCGTAATAATACCACCCCTAAACCGAGGTAGTGTTGGACGTTTTTCGGTTCTATTTGGATAGCGTAGTAGTAAGCGGTGGCTGCATTGTCATAATCGCCGATATTAGCCAAACTATAACCGAGAGCATGGAAAAAGTCGGGATTACTCGGATCGAGACTTAAAGCTTTTTGGTATGCTTGGGCGGCGGCGTTATAATCCCCTTGCCGCGTTTGTAAAAAGCCAATCCCAGAGAAAATTTTGGCATTATTGCCATCAAGGGCTGCCGCCCGCTCGTAAATGGCTATAGCTTCCCCATAATTGCCATTTTTGACCAATTGCCGCGCTTGACGCAGTAGTTCGTTAACCTGTGAATCCTTGCTCACGATTGCCCCCGCCGGATTATCAGCGATCGCAATTGATGCAGAGAAACAGCCCCCCGCGAGAAGACCGACGAGCAAGATTAAACGGGTAAATTGTTTCATCGCTTTACCTTTGTTAACGATTCTTAATTAAAATTTATTGTAAATGGTATTGACAAAAATCAACTATTCTGCATCACCCTTGAACGAGATTATTGCGGGCCTCTTGGGCGACTTGGGCGCTCTTGTCGCCGGTTAACTGGGTCAAAACAGCGATCGCATCTTGCCCCCCTAAGCGGCCTAAAGCTTGAGCGAGACGATAGCGCAGTTGCCAGTCATCATCATTAGCCAAGGGAACGAGTAAAGAGACGGCGCGAGGGTCGCCTAGTTCCCCAAAAGCACTGACGGCGGCCGTTTTTACCAATTCATTATCGGAGTTAAGGGCGATTTCCAGCAGTTCAAAGCCCCGGGGTTCCCCCAATTCGCCCAAAGCGGCCACAATGCTAAATTGAATTAACCAGTCGGAGGATTGTTGATAGACAGCCACCAGATCATCGTAGGCTGCCGTTAATTTTAACCCCCCGATCGCATCGGCCGCGGCCGCTTTCACATCTGCTTCCGGATCATGCAACAAACGATCGCGTAGAATAGTTAAGGCCAGATCAGGATTCTGACGACCGAGGATATCTAACTGACTTACCGCCGAATAACGCACCCTGGCGTTACTATCGTTAATCAAAGGCTGTAACATCTCGAAGGCGATTTCTGGGGCTAAATAACGCAGTTGATTAACTCCCGATAAGCGATCGCCATAATCATTGGAATCGAGCAGCCGTTGCACGGATTCAGGGGAATAATTCATAATTTGATGACACCCTTAACAATTGGACTGGTATTAATTGTCCCATGAATAGTTATCGAATCCTGACTATCTTGATCATCTTTAGTTCCCCGGTTTTTTGGGGCTGTAGTCCCCCCTCTCCTATTAAAAAAGAACCGACGGCTAAGATAATCATTTCTCCTTCTCCCAGTCCGATTATTTCCGCATCAGACATTAAAGCTGCTAATCGTTATCGTCAATTGGGATTACAGTATCGTCAACAGGGAGATTTTGTCAAAAGTATTGAGGCTTTAAAAAAATCGGTACAGTTAAACCCCAATCATCTAGACGGGAGAGTAATTTTAGGTTGGACACAACACCTCGCTAAACAACCTTTAGCGGCACAAACAACCCTAGAGGAAACGATTAAAATTGCTCCCGATCATGTGGCTGCTTATAATGCTTTAGGAATTGTTTATCTTGTCGGTGGTCATCTTGAAAAAGCCGTAGTCACTCATACTAAAGCCGCTAATTTAAAACCCGATAATGAAATCGCCTACTATAATTTATCCCTCGCCTATCATCGCCTCAAAGATTTTGATTCAGCTATTAATAACGCTAAAAAAGCAGTTAAATTAGAGCCAAATAATCCCCATCCTCTTGTGGCTTTGGCAATGATTTATTTAGATAAAGGTGATAGTAAAAAAGCGCAGGATACCTATAGAAAGGCTAGGAATTTAGACAGTCGTTATCGACAAAAATGGTTTCTGGCACACCTGAAGGAAGCTGGTTTTAGTCAGGAGCAAATTAAATTAGTCGAAAAGTTACTATCCCAGATTTAAAATTATTATTTCCCCTTAAGATGCCTGTCGATGTCCCAGTTTTAGGAAAATAGTTTCTAAATCTTCGCGGCAAGTATAAAACTCGCTTAAGTTCAGACCAGAAACGACTAAAGATTTCAACAATTCGGCACTATCTTCTAGGGTTCCCGTAAATTTAACCCGGAGAGTATTAGTATTAATAATTCTTTGCCAACTTTCCACAAAAACACATTGCTTAAGAGCGGTTTCTAAGGCTTCTAAATTGCCTAGAGTCGTAATCTGCAAGTATTGACCGGCTAGACGTTGATTTAATTCCTCTAAAGAGGTACTTTCCACTAGATAACCTAATTCCATTATACCCACAGAACTACAAAGTTCCGCTAAATCACTAAGGACATGGGAAGAAATTAAAATAGTCATACCTGCCGATTGTAAGACTTTAATAATCTCACGAAATTGTAGGCGAGCGATCGGGTCTAATCCAGAAACTGGTTCATCGAGAAGTAAAATTAAAGGTTCATGAATAATCGTTCGGGCTAAACTTAAACGTTGTTTCATCCCCCGGGACAAAGTAGCGATCAAATTATGGCTTTTATTGGTTAATTGTACCAGTTCTAGAACCTCATAAATGCGGCGATGACGTTGGGAGCGAGGGATATGATAAAGACGGGCAAAATAATCCAGATAATTCCAGACATTTAGGTCATCGTAGAGGGGAAAATTATCGGGTAGATAACCTAAATTTCTTTTCAGACGGGGATTACTCTCATCTCTTAAAAGACGTTCTCCGTGCAGATATATTTCTCCCGTTGTCGGTTCTTCCGCTGCCGCTAACATCCTAATTAAAGTGGTTTTTCCCGCTCCATTTGGACCGATTAACCCGTAAACTTCCCCCGCTTCAATCTGTAAATCCACTTGATTAACAGCCCCATGGCGGTCAAATTGTTTGGTTAAACCAACGGTAGCAATGGCTAATTCGGGTGTGTTCATAAAGTTTTAGTAGTGGGATTGCTGACAAACTGGCCACCACATTCTTAACATTAACGTTTGGGTTTCCCCTTATCAATAGAACCATTCTTGATGGTATGGTGAGAACCACAACTAGGACAAGGCAATACAGGCGCAGAGGTGATTTTGTTCTGTGTTACACTGATATTTGAGTAAGTCGGACACGAACCACAAAAAGATATTGATCAGAAAACTCATCATCAAGCTAGAGGTTTAAAGTCTGATGTGAGCCGATTATAGCAATTTCCATAGTTGTGAGGTACAGAGTCTTAGGTTTTGAGGAGTCAGGAGTCAGGAGTCAGGAGATAGGAGATTATTTTATTTATTCTCCCTACACCCTACACCCCACACCCCACACCCTACACCCCACACCCCACACCCCACACCCCACACCCTACACCCTACACCCTACACCCTACACCCTGCCCCCAGGAAAAACTTTTTCAGCAAACCCTAATTATCTGATGATTGCTGGATTTAATACCATGTATAGACGAGAATTACTGCAATTTATTGGCTCTCACGCTCTTTTTGGGGCTATTAATCCAGAATTTACTTGGAATTATCAAAATATTGACCATTGGGGCGAATTATCAAGGAATTATTGTCTCTGCACCACGGGAAAGCAACAAACACCGATCGATCTGAGTATAGTGACTGAAAAAGAGCTATACCAACCCACCTTTAATTATCGTCCTGTACCCTTAAAAATTCGCCATAACGGTCGTACAATCTTAGTTCAGACCGAAAAAGGTGGAAACATGAGTTTTCACGGCGAAAACTGGGATTTGTTGCAGTTTCATTTTCATCATCCCAGCGAACATCAGATTAAAGGTCAGTCTTTCCCTCTAGAAATTCATTTAGTGCATCGAAATGGGAAGGGAAATTTAGCAGTTGTGGGTATCTTAGCCGAAATCGGCGCTTTTAATCCCTATTTACAAACGATTTGGGCTTATTTGCCCCAAGAACCTTCTCCTGAAATGATTATCCCCGATACTTGGGTCAATGCTGGGCTTTTACTGCCAGAAAATAGCGGTTTCTATGAATATCGGGGGTCTTTGTCCACTCCTCCCTGTAGCGAGGATGTTCTCTGGTTAGTCTGGCAAAATGCGATCGAAATTTCTCCCCAACAACTGCAACAATTGGTCGCGATTTTTCCGAGTAATGCGAGGAATATTCAACCCTTAAACGGGCGCTCGATCCTACATTCCTAGCATAAATTGGCGGCATTTTAGCTAATTTAGATAATTTTATTAACTTTTAGACCAACAATGGTAAATAACTCAGGAATGCGCTCAATAACTAAAGCTTCGGTGGCTGTCCAGTCACTTTCCTTAGTGGCTAAAACCCCCAGAACACTCAGAGGAACCTGTAGAAATAGGTGACTTAAGAGGAGAGCGATCGCAGCGATTACTAAACCTAAAAGCCGCCATTGGGGGAGATAGGCGGCCACGGCAGCCGCTAGAGGGGCAAAATTGTAGATTGGCCAAGTGATGAGAATTAAGAGGACGACTCCCAAAAGAGTAAGAAGACGATGGCGAGGACGTTTAAAAAGAGAGAGAATTTTTAACTGTTCGGGGGTGAGTTGACTCGGTTTCAGAGCAACCAACAAAAGACTAAAAATATCAAAAGGTTTTGTCCACTGCATCCAAAAGACGGGTATGATAGCGATCGCTCCTAGAAATAGCCATTCTAGCCAAAGAAAAGGCAAGGGATCGCCCACAGCTAAACCAATCCAAGCGATTTGTAAAAAGATTGGCAAGGCCGCTAACCCCGCCAGATGAATCCACAAAAAAGGTTCTGATTTCATAGAGGGAAGTGGGGAGATGGGGGAGTGGGGGAGCAGGGGAGTGGGGGAGTGGGGGAGTGGGGGAATTATGAATTATGACTGATAACTGATAACTGATAACTGATAACTGATAACTGATAACTGATAACTGATAACTGATAACTGACTCCCGACTCCCGACGGTTCAAGTCTAATTAACTGGATAAAGTGCGACGTTTCATGACCATTTCGTAGGCTTCGATAATGTCGCCTTCTTTCCAGTCATTGAATTTAGAAACACCGACACCGCACTCGAAACCGGTAGCTACTTCCCGGGCATCTTCCTTCATCCGTTTGAGGGAATCAAGAACTCCCTGATAAACAATTTCCTTGCCGCGACGCACCCGCAGGAAGCGATTCCGCACCAGTTTACCTGATTGGACATAACAGCCCGCCACGGCCCCACGACCGACGGTGAAGACGGCACGCACTTCGGCAAAACCGAGGTGTTCTTCCACTTCTTCGGGGTCGAGAAGACCTTCCATCGCCCCTTGAATATCATCGAGAAGCTTGTAGATGATATTGTAATCGCGGATATCGACCCCTTCCCGATCGGCGGATGCGCGCGCACCACTGGCAAGGGTGGTATTAAAGCCCACCACCACCGCACCACTAGCGGCGGCCAGATCCACATCGGTTTCGGTGATTTCCCCTGGAGAGGCGAGGAGAACGCGAATCTGCACTTCGTTTTGGGGTAACTGTTTGAGCGCACCGAGGATGGCCTCGACGGAACCTTGCACATCTGCCTTGAGGATGAGATTAAGTTCCTTGAGTTGTCCTTCTTGAGCTTGGATAGAGAGGGTGCTAAGGCTAACGCGACGAGAAGAGAGGGCCTGTTGTAAACGGGTGTTGCGTCGTTCGATCGCCCGTTGATCGGCAATCGCCCGGGCCTCTTTTTCACTTTCATAGACATCGAATTCATCGCCAGCGGCCGGCACATCACTGAGACCGAGGATTTCCACGGCGAAGGAGGGGGTGGCCGCTTCGACTTTTTGACCGCGATCATCGATCATAGCCCGAATTTTGCCGAAAACGGAACCGGCGACGATGCTATCACCGACGCGGAGAGTGCCATTCTGGACGAGCAGGGTAGCCACGGGGCCTTTGGTGCGATCGAGGTTAGCTTCGATGACGGTTCCCTTCGCCAAGCGGTCGGGGTTAGCGACCAATTCCTCCACTTCTGCCACCAAGAGGATCATTTCCAGCAGATTATCGAGATTTTCACCCCGCAGGGCGCTAACGGGAACCATGATCGTCTCACCGCCCCAATCTTCGGCCACCAGTCCCTGTTCGGTCAATTCCTGTTTAATCCGGTCGGGGTTAGCAGAAGGTTTATCGACTTTGTTAATCGCCACCACGATGGGGACTTCGGCGGCCCTGGCGTGACTAATTGCCTCTTTCGTTTGGGGTTGTACACCATCATCGGCGGCCACCACCAGTACCGCTATATCGGTGACTCTCGCCCCACGGGCGCGCATGGCGGTAAAAGCTTCGTGACCGGGGGTATCCAAAAAGACAATCTGTTCCGGTTTGCCGTTATGTTCCACATCGACGTGGTAAGCACCGATGTGCTGGGTGATGCCGCCGGCTTCCCCCTGGGCGACTTTGGTTTTGCGGATCGAGTCGAGGAGGGTGGTTTTGCCGTGGTCAACGTGACCCATAATGGTGACGACGGGGGGACGACGCTGGAGACTTTCCCAGTCGGAGACATCGATCATCTCCGTGGTTTTGATCGCCGCCGACTGGGTGCTGGGGGTTTCCACGGTCATCTCGAAGTCCCTGGCGATCATTTCGATCGTGTCCACGTCGAGAGTTTGGGTGATATTCACCGCCATCCCTTTAAAAAATAGGGTTCTGATGATCTCGGTTTCCGGGACTTTCATCAATTCCGAGAGGTCGCGCACGGTGAGACTGCCGGTGATGATGATGCTTTCTGGGCGTTTTTCCTCTTGGGGTTCTTGGCGCTCGCTTTTCGGACTGCCGGTGTGGGCGGTTGGTTTACTGGGCCGCTTAACTTTGACTGCTGTTGGGGTGCCAGGGGTGGCAGCTTTAGCGCTGGGCGGTTTGGGGGGACGAGCAGTGGAAAGGGTAAAACTGGGGCTATTGATTAACCCGGATAGTTCCGATTCTAGATCATCATCATCTTCAAAGAGAGCTTGGGTGCGGCGTTTGTTTTTGCCAGCAGTTTTGGCAGTTTTGGCCGCTTTTTTCTCTTCTTCTTCTTCCTCTTCCCAGCTAGATTTTTTAGCCATGCGAGGGGGCATGGTCGGTCGTTTGAGTTTTTTGGGCCCGTCTGCTCCGAGCAATCCGGTATCTGTATCGATTTCTGTGCCATCAACACCAGATTTCTTGGTGGTGTCGGTTTCTTCCTCGCCAGTAGCCGAGATTTTAGCGGGCATACCAGGGCGAACCGGGCGCTTCAATTCCACCGTCTCCCGCACTTCTCTAGTTGGTTCCGCCAGTTTCGGGCTTTTTCCGTCGGGTTTGCGGTTGAGGGTCGGTTTTTCTGGTTTAACCAAGCCAGCCCTGCGCTCAGGGCTAGGGGCGTTTTCGCTCTCGCCGCGCTCGCGTTTTTCTCCCCGGGGCCTGTCGTTACCGCCGGGGGCATTTTTAGATCGGGGTTCTGGCCGGCCCGAGGTGCTGCCCGGGCGTGGTTTCGGGGTGAGGGAAGGTCGATTAGGTGGGGCGATTAAGGTGGGGGCTGCTTCTGGCACTAGCGGGGTTTCGGTCGGGGTTTCTTTCACACTGGCGGACTGAGATAGCATCTGTGCAGCAGTGGCGGTAGCTCCATTTTTCTGCTCGGTGGGGGGAGTTTTTTCGGCCGCACCGTCGCGCCCTGGGGGAGCAACGAGGGGTTTAACTGGGGGACGGGGAGGACTGATTAAAGTCGGTTTAGCTGAGGACCCGGCAGGCCCGGGATAGATTTCCCCTTCTTCGCCAGTTTCGGGGCGGTTGTGTTTATGCAGGGCTAAAATCTTTTGTTTTTTTTCTTCGGCAGGACTAGCCGATTCTCGCTGACCCGTGCTATTTTTACTGGTACTCGAGGCCAATCCCTTCGCAGCGATTGCTTTGATGCGTTGGGCATCCTCTTCGCTGATCGTGCTACTGTGGCTCTTGTACTCGATGTTCAACTGGTCACAGATGTCCAAAATGTCTTTGTTGTCTAGATTCAATTCTTTTGATAAATCGTAAATTCTGACTTTCGCGTTACTCATCCATTATCCCCCGGCTAAAGTGTTAGTGATCCTATAAGTTGGCTGATTTTTTGATCCTGTCAGGACTGCCCCCTTTCCATGCTAACGATTTTGTGGCTATGATCGTCAATTTTAATCCTGATTTGAACGACCTTGCTTGGCAGTCCCGAGGCGCTCTTGCAAGGATTCATAGAGCGTTTCGGGAATATTGGCTTTTAGGGCCCGTCCGAGACGATTTTTTTGCCGGGCTAATTGCAGGCAGTTAGGTTGCGGACAGATATAGGCAGCTCTTCCCATTCCTTGATCTAATTGTATCTGTCCGGACGGGTGTAGTCGGACAATTCGCCAAAAGGATTCTTTCGGGGCGAAGAGACGGCAGCTAATACAGCGTCGATAATTGACGAAGGGGTTCATTCTTGGTCTAAATCCTGCGCTTCTGGGTCGGTTTCATCGGTTTTTACCTCTTGTTCGCCTTTATAGAGGACTATATCCTTAATATCGATTTTCCAGCCCGTCAGACGGGCGGCTAGACGCACGTTCTGCCCTTCTTTGCCAATCGCTAAACTTAATTGATCCTGTGCCACCAGTACCAATGCTTGTCTTTCTTCGGCATTAGTGAACAAAACTTGGTCGATACGGGCGGGACTAAGGGCATTGGCGATGTAGGTGGCGGGATCTGGAGACCAGCGAATCACGTCGATTTTTTCCCCCCGCAATTCGTTAACCACGGCTTGAATCCGGGAACCTCTAGCCCCAATACAAGCCCCAACCGGATCCACGTCTCTCTCTAAGGTATCGACGGCGATTTTTGTCCGCGAACCAACGTGACGGGAGGGGGGATTGGCTTCCCGGGCGACGGCGACAATACGCACGATTTCCTCTTCGATTTCGGGAACTTCGTTGGCGAACATATATACTACCAAGCCCGCCGCCGCTCTGGAAACAATTAATTGCGGGCCGCGGTGAGAACCTTCTAGGACTTTTTTGAGCAGAACTTTAAAGGTGGCGTTGGCGCGATAGTTATCGTTGGGCAGCTGTTCCCGTTTGGGTAGTTCTGCTTCCACTTCTGGTTGACCGTAGGTACTTTGTACCATGACAATAGCGGCCTGTCTTTCAAAACGGACGACTCGGGCCTGTAAAACCGTTCCTTCCAGATCTTGGAACTCCTCTTGAATCATTTTGCGTTGGTTATCCCGCAGTTTTTGCAGTAAAACCTGTTTAGTTTGAATTGCCGCCATGCGACCAAATTCTCTTTGGTCGGGGGTGACATCAAGAACTACTTCATCCCCTAATTGGGCCTCATCGGCCACTTCTTGCACTTCTTTGAGACCGATGTGATGGTCGGGATTGGTCACTTCTTCCACAATAGTTTTAGTCGAAAGGATGCGAAACCCTTCTTCTTCTACGTCTAATTCCACATCAAAGTTATTGAAATAATCTTCATGAAATTGAGCGGCTTTTTCTAAACTTTGGGCGCGTCGATAACGTTCATACCCCTTGAGAAGTGCTTCACGCAAGGCTTCCTGTACGGCATTTTTGGGCAGATTATGTCGTTGGCTAATTTCTTCGAGCATTATTTTTAAACCAGGCAAATTAACAGTAGCCATAATTATTTTTTCTCCTTACTTTTGAGTCATTATTTTTTTAGCCTTATATCAGTTATCAGTTATCAGTTATCAGATGTAAGTTTTAAGTTAATCAGTTAGTTAGTTATCTTCATCTTTATCCCTGATTACTGATTACTGATCACTGATTACTGCGCTGCTCATCTAAACGGACGCTGATGACGGTAGTGCGATCAATGGTCAGGGAGCGACCTTTTTGGTTAAGATAAATAGATTGCTCATCTCTACCTTGCAGTTTTCCGCGCCATTCTTTTGGTTTTCCCTGGCTATCCTGGCCGGTAACGATGACGGGAAAACCTTTAAAAGACTGAAATTCGCGTTCGCTGCTCAGTTGTCGAGAAATGCCGGGGCTAGATATTTCCAAAACGTAGGCCCCGGGTAAGATTTCTTGACTGTCGAGGGCGGTTTCTAAAGACCGACTCATCTGCTCACAGTCCTCTAAACCAGTATCTCCCGCAAGATTGCGAATATCGACGCGCAGGACGGGAGGCCTTTTATTGGTTTGGAAAACGATATCGACCACTTCTAGCCCCAAGTTTTCAGCGATAGGGGTGGCTAGGTGCAGCAGGTCGGGGATGAGCGGATGAGTCATGATTTGGACAATAAAAAAAGCGGGCGAAACCCACTTCCCTAAACTGTTAGTGATTGGGATAGGCAGTTGTTAGACTACCTAGCTGAATACAATATAGCAAAAAACCGTCATCACTATTTGCCCTCAGGGTCGTGCTTGGGGGAAAACAGAACAGTGGTCACGATCGAGTCGATCTGTCACAATGAATACAGGGTAACTAGATATAGAGTCAATTATGGATCAAAAATCTCCGCTCACCGTAGTTAGAGCCAAGTCAGCTAAGAATCGTGGTCATCGGCCAGTATGGAAAGGGATTGTCGCCACTTGGATGATTCTGCAAACCTTTGGCCATGTCAATCCTGCTTGGAGTCAAAAAAAACCCAATACCCTCACCTACGGTGAATTGTTAGAGAAAATCGAGCAAGGCAAGGTAAAAAAGGTGGAAATCAATCCTTCTTTGCAGCAGGCAGCAGTTACCCTCGTCGGTCAAACGGACAAGGATCCCCCGAAGGAAGTCAATTTATTTGACCAAAATCCCGAATTAATCAAGAGACTCGATGCTAAAAAAATTGAGTACGGCATTCTCCCCAGCACTGACAATTCGGCCTTGATCAATGTTCTCACTAACCTGTTAGTGATTATTCTCGTCTTGGGATTATTGGTGTTTATTATCCGTCGTTCTGCTAATGCTTCCGGTCAAGCGATGAACTTCGGTAAATCAAGGGCGCGGTTTCAGATGGAGGCGAAAACTGGCATAGAATTTAATGATGTGGCGGGTGTGGATGAGGCCAAGGAAGATCTAGAGGAAGTGGTGACATTCCTCAAACAACCCGAAAAATTTACGGCTATTGGCGCAAAAATCCCCAAAGGAGTCCTGTTAATCGGGCCACCGGGGACGGGGAAAACTTTACTGGCTAAAGCGATCGCAGGAGAGGCGGGAGTGCCTTTTTTCAGCATCTCTGGGTCGGAATTTGTGGAGATGTTTGTCGGGGTTGGTGCGTCGCGAGTGCGAGATCTATTCCGAAAAGCCCAGGAAAATGCCCCTTGTTTGGTTTTTATCGATGAAATTGATGCCGTTGGTCGTCAACGAGGGGTCGGTTATGGGGGAGGTAATGATGAACGGGAGCAAACCCTGAACCAATTATTGACGGAAATGGACGGTTTTGAGGGAAATACCGGCATTATCGTCATTGCCGCCACCAACCGCCCCGATGTTTTGGATTCGGCCCTGCTGCGTCCGGGTCGTTTCGATCGACAGGTAGTGGTGGATTATCCAGATTTTAAGGGACGTTTGGGCATTTTGGAGGTCCATTCTCGCGATAAAAAGGTGGCTGCTGATGTGGCTCTGGAGGCGATCGCCCGGCGCACACCGGGTTTTACTGGGGCAGATTTGGCTAATATGCTCAACGAAGCGGCGATTTTTACTGCTAGACGGCGGAAAGAGGCGATTACCATGGAGGAGGTCAACGATGCGATCGATCGGATTGTGGCCGGTATGGAAGGGCGTGCTTTAGTGGATAGTAAAGCCAAGCGTTTGATCGCCTATCATGAAGTCGGCCATGCGATTGTCGGTACTCTCTGTCCCGGCCACGACCAGGTGGAAAAAGTCACCCTGATTCCCCGGGGGCAAGCGCTGGGGTTAACTTGGTTCACTCCCGATGAAGAACAGGGTTTAACCAGTCGTTCCCAGTTATTAGCCCGAATTGCGGGATTATTAGGGGGACGAGTGGCGGAGGAATGTGTCTTCGGTGAGGATGAAGTGACCACCGGGGCCGGTAATGATATTGAAAAAATTACCTATCTGGCCCGACAGATGGTAACGCGTCTGGGAATGTCGGAATTGGGATTGATTGCTCTAGAGGAGGAGGGCAATTCCTATCTCGGTGGTGCTGCTGCTGGTTATCATGCCGACCATTCTTTCGCGATGATGGCGAAAATTGATGCACAAGTACGGGAACTTGTCAAGCAATGCCACGATTTAGCAACAAAACTTATCCTTGACAATCGTGTGGCGATCGATCGCTTGGTGGATATACTGATTGAACAGGAAACCATTGACGGCGACGAATTCCGGCGTTTATTGACGGAATTTCAGCAACAAGCGGATCGGTCAATGGTGACTACGGTTTAATTTGCCCTTCGTCTCCTCGCTTCGATTAAGTGGTTAGGAGACGATTTCAGCAGACAATCTGCTAATCAGTCGGACAAAGCCAGAATTAACGACTAACGTTGTGAGCAGGAATTTTATTAATGGAATGGCCGTTATGATTGCCTTTGGTGGAGGCAATAATATTAGCTTCTAAAGCTGAAGTCATCTCGGCCAACATTTCTAGATTGAAACGATAGCCAACGTTGCGGACGGTTTGAATTAAATTAGGTTGTCTGGGATCGGTTTCGATTTTTTTCCGCAGAGAGAGAACATGAGTATCAATTGTCCGGGGATTATCAATTTCCTCAGGCCAAGCGCGACGCAGTAAATCGGCTCTTGATAGGGGTGTTCCCTCCGCTTGGGCTAAAACGTAGAGTAGGCTAAATTCTTGGGGCGTTAATTCGATATACTCCCCGCGAAATTGTACCCGTCGTTGGGCTAAATCTATTTTTAATTGCCCATAATCCAAGTGTAGGGGAGCAGCCCTACTGCCTAAACGACGAGTTAACACTTCTACCCTAGCCATAAATTCTTGCATTCCAAAGGGCTTTTTCAGGTAGTCGTCGGCCCCGGCTTTTAAACCATTGACCACGTCTTTTTCGCTATTGCGGGCCGAGAGAATCAGTATTAAAGACTGTTTTTGTTGATAAAGCCAACGGCAGAGTTCGATTCCATCCCCGTCCGGCAAGTCGGAATCGATAATTGCTAAGGTTGGTTGACGATGAAGGAAAGCTTGACGCGCACTTTGCAGGGTTGCCGATTGGTTAACCAAATAACCGGCCTGTTGCAGATGCCAAGCTAATAGCGATCGCAAGTGCGGGTTGCCCTCAACAATAGAAATATGGATCGATACCACTTGAGTTTCTGCCCCATTACTGCACAGATTGACACATTGTCAGGGTATCAGAATTAATGTCAAGATGTTGTAACAATCGTAACATTCGTCAGGAGTCAGGAGTCAGGAGTCAGGAGTCAGGAGTCAGGAGATTATTTTTATACTAAATCTGGTTATTAAAAACTGATTATTTAGGGGTTGCCGAAAAAATCTAAAAACCTTGTTGGGTAAAACTTTTAGACTTTTTGGTTTCCAAAAAGTACCAGATCTGGGAGTGATCGGGGGGAAAATTCCGGGACTTTTTCCCTGAAAATTAGGTAATTGACCCCCTCAAAATCGCTAAAACCCTACACCCTACACCCTACACCCTACACCCTGCCCCCACCGAAAAGCTTTTTGCCGCAAACCCTACTTATGCACAAAAAAAACTCGTTTACTTTTCCGTAAACGAGTTTACTTTCCATGATATGATCAATAGTCCTTTGAGTTATTTAGCAACTGCTACCGGTGCTTTGACGGGCTGGGGCTGGGGCTGCAGGTCGCGCAAACTTGGGAAAAGGAAGTGGTTTTCCTCCACATATTGCGCTCCAAACAGTCCTTTTTCAGCCCAGAAATAGCGATCGGTTGTATGCTCGTTACGCTTAACAATCAATAAAGCTGGTGGGCTAATGCCTATAGCTTGAATATACTTACGCGCCGCAGTTACGGGTTTATCCTCGCCACTTTCAATACTATACTGGGGTACAAGTTCAAGTATCTTACGTCCTTCTTGACGACGGCGACTCTTACGTTTCCGTTTTCTGGCCAACCCAATTACCTCCTGTTCTGGCTAATCGTTGTAATGATAGTTACAAAAGCCGTAGCGATTATATCCCTTCTAGACCAAGAAATCAAGTGTCTCTCACAAACCCAATTACAGACAAGTTTGACTAGAAGCTAGACTGAGACTAGGTTTAAGTTTTTCTGACAAAAACACAGCCCCAAATCCCGATACAAAACTTATTATTTTTAAACTTTTTTTAATATATACCGTGATCCACCCCGAAAATAGTGACCAAACCCTTGTTCTAACTGCTTTTTGCCGGTTGCCCTCGACCCAAGGGGAGGGACATTCTCTCCCCTGTCAACTGGGAAATAAAACTGGCAACCCTAGCTTGATCAAGGTTTTCTGATTTTTTACTTTTTACTTTCTTAGTATGTCCTTCTCCTCCCCCTCCCGGACTCCCCTGAGTGATGATTTTATTGCCCTGTGTCAGGCACAGATGGAACTTTTGCGGGAGCAAATGAAAACGGACAGAAGTGCAGTTTATTTAACTGAACCTTTATCGAGTAATTTAATCCCAGTCGTTGTTTATCCGCCTTTTAACCCCCCTTCTCCCCAAAAAAAGCGGCTTTCCTTACAACCAGAGCAACCAGCAGCCGACTTGTTAACTGCGGTTAAGTTAGAAGATTTATCCCACCTCTGGGGTAATCAGGAGAGCGTCAGCGGTCATCGCTTGTTTTTACCCTTAATGTATGAAGAGGGCATGATCGGATTATTGGTGACAACCCGAGAAAAACGACCTTGGCAAAGTTGGGAATTAACCCAGATGGAAAAAATCACCCAAACCCTCGCTTTAGCCTGTGTACTCGATCGCCAATTGGGAGAAGAACGTTATTATCGACAATGGCAACGACAGCGCCTCGATACCTTTCTCCATCAAATCCGCAATCCCCTCACCGCTTTAAAAACCTTTGGTAAACTTCTACTCAAAAGGCTTTTAGCCGAAGAGGGTAACGATCCCGCCATTACTGGTATCCTGAGAGAAAGCGATCGAGTTCGCGACTTAATCGCCGAATTTGAGGCACAAATTCAGCAAGAAAGCGAAAATTACCCCACCGTCGATATTCCTCTCCTGCAAGCGCAATCTTCCCCCACCGCCTTTCTCTTACCTGCTGGCAGCGGCCAACTAACTCCGATCGATCTCCATGATCTTCTCGATCCGCTGCTCCTTTCGGCCCAAGCGGTAGCCAAAGAGAGAAATCTCAGTCTAGAAACGATTCACGGGGAAGATATACCACTTATTCGGGCCAATATCCCTGGTTTGCGGGAAGTATTCAGTAATTTAATTGATAATGCCCTCAAATATACTCCTGCTGGCGGAAAAGTCACCGTCGAGGTGCATAATGTTAAGAATAGTGTAGAAATTGTTTTTAAAGACACGGGTTATGGTATTCCGACGAGCGATCAAGAAAGAATTTTTCAACGTCACTACCGGGGAGTGCAAGCAGGGGGAGATATACCGGGTACAGGATTAGGTTTAGCGATCGCCAAAGAATTAATTACCAGCATGGGGGGACGATCGAATTTATCAGTCCCAATCCCGAGCCAACAAGTTCCCCCTACCCCGGCACGGTTTTTCGGGTTAGTATGCCGGTTATAGCCGATAGACATCTTAGTATAGAAGGATGATCTGGTGGTCAATTCTGCCTATTTTCTCCCTCAGGAGATTCCTGGGGCGATCGGTTAAAATATATGGAAAATATCAGTGTCAATGGTAACTTGGCCGTGAAGCAGAGAATTAAGTAAATTATGCCAACTATCGAACAATTAGAACCCGCCGATAAGGCCGATGTGGTAGTATATATGCCCTACTATGCCAAGGACAAACATAGTATCCTGCCCTATGCGATCGCTTTGTATCAAGCCGGATCTTTAGAAGGTCGTCGTCGCATAGAAAACAGTCAAGGGATTCCCTTTGTGGCATCTTGGTATGTATCAAAATTGCCCTCGGAATTGACCCGTTGTCGTTTACAATTTGAAGGACAGGCCGACCTAAGCTATGAGATGACGATTATTAACGCCGAGTTGATCGAATATCTTATCGATGCGATTAAAACCTTTAAGCAGCTAGGTTCAGCCGACTTTTCGCAGGGATTTTATCGGAAACTGCTGCGATTTGAAGAATAAAATTCGGGATTTTACGGGTTAAAAAGGAGCAAATCGTGGCGAAATCAGCCAAATCTATACTTATCTCTTCCCTGGAACCCCTCAGTGGTAAATCGGGAACTATCGTCGGTTTAGCGCATCTCTTGCGGCAAAAAGGACTAGAGATAAGTTACGGCAAACCAGTGGGCAATTGTCCGGGCTACGTCGATGGGCAATTGGTCGATGAGGATGTAGAATTTATTCGGCAATTATTAGAATTATCCCCCGAACAGCTGCGCTTACCCCTGATCTATACAGATGTGGATTCCGTTGCTAAACGTCTGCAAGGTGCAGATCAACAGGACTACGGCAATATTCTTACTGGTTATCTCGATCGAGTTAACAGTGATATTACCCTCCTCGAAGGGCCGGGGACTCTCTGGGAAGGCAGTATTTTTCAGCTATCGATGGGGGAAATGGCCAAAATTCTCCAGACTCCGATCCTATTGGTGGCCCGCTATAGTTCTCCCCTGATTGCCGATAGTCTGCTGAAAGCGCAACGGGAATTAAATAATCAGCTGCTGGGGGTAGTAATTAGCGATATTCCCACCGATGATTGGGAGGAAGTACAATCCCTCCTGAAACCCTATCTCGCGGGCCAAGGCGTGGAAGTTTTAGGACTGTTACCCGCTAGTAAATTATTGCGTAGTATTAGTGTTCGGGAAATTGTCCATCTTTTGGGGGCCAAAGTATTATGTCGGCCCGATCGTTTAGATTGGATGGTAGAAAGTTTAGCGATCGGGGCGATGAATGTCAACGCCGCTTTAGAATATTTTCGCAAGGGGGAAAATATGGCCGTGATTACGGGTGGCGATCGCACAGACCTCCAGTTAGCTGCCCTAGAAACTTCCACCACCTGTTTAATTTTAACCGGTTCCATCTCTCCAGATCCCCTGATTTTGGGCCGGGCCGAGGATTTAGAAGTACCGATTCTCTCGGTAAATTTAGATACTCTCAGTACCGTGGAAATCGTCGATCAGGCCTTCGGGAAGATTCGCTTACAGGAACAGGTAAAAGTCGCTGGTATTCGAGAATTAATGGGGGAACATTTTCAGATTGATCGCCTGTTAGAAAAGTTAACAATAGGGGCGTAATTTCTCCCCAGCTGCCCAGAATTTCATGGGAAATCACTTCATGAGTCTATCATCCTCCCCTGTGTCCCCTCCGGTCAAAGAAAATGACTGGAGCTTATTATTAAGATTATTTCCCTACGCAAAAAAGGAAAAAGCTCTGCTATTTTGGTCATTAATACTTCTTTTTCCCCTATCTCTCACGGGGGCAGTCCAACCCTTAATTATCGGTCAAGCGGTCTCCCTTTTGCAAAAGGAACAAACTTGGGATTTTTTGGCTCAAATGCCCTTAACAGCAGCCATTAACACCCTAATTATTATCCTGTCGGTTTCGATTATTTTACGACTGATTTTAGGGACAACACAAGGTTATCTAGTACAGAAAGTCGGTCAGTCAATTACTGCTAATGTCCGGGAAGATTTATTTAGCCATGTTACCTCCCTTTCCTCTAGTTTTTTTGATCGCTCTCCCGTGGGACGTTTAGTCACCCGTTTAACCAGCGATGTGGAAGCATTAGGAGAAGTTTTTGCTAGTGGGGCGATCGGAGTTGTCAGTGATCTGGTTAATATTTTAGTTATTATCCTCACCATGTTTACCCTGCAATGGCAATTAGCTCTATTGTTGGTGTTGATGTTATTTCCTGTCACTGCTTTAATTATCTTTTTTCAAAAACAATATCGCAGCGCTAACTATCAAGTACGCGAGCAATTATCAAAACTTAATGCCCAATTACAGGAAAATGTAGTCGGAGTTAATATTGTTCAATTATTTCGCCGCGAACGCTTTAACGCTGAAATGTTTCGCACTATCAATACTCAGTATCGTCGCTCCCTAGATAAAACAATTTTTTATGATTCGGCCGTCTCAGCTACGTTGGAATGGATCGGATTAATTGCCGTGGCAGGAGTATTATGGTTAGGCGGGATTTTGGTTCTCCAGAAAACCATTGATTTTGGGGTTTTATCGGCTTTTATTTTATTCTCCCAACGTCTCTTTAATCCCCTGCGTCAGTTTGCCGAAAAATTTACCATGTTTCAATCGGGTTTTACTGCTATTGAGCGCATTGGGGAATTAATTAGTATTCCCATTGAAATCAAAGATTCTAACAATTATAAAGAGATTTCTTTCCCAGAAAAACGTCAAACTGGCGAGATTATTTTTGAAAATGTTTGGTTTGGTTATAAACCTGATGAATATATTATTAAAGGTCTTAATTTTACCATTAATCCCGGGGAAAAAGTCGCTTTAGTCGGTCCCACTGGTGCAGGAAAAAGTTCGATTATTCGTCTTCTCTGTCGTCTTTATGAACCGAGTAAGGGCAGAATTCTAGTGGATGGTATCGATATCCGTTATCTTCCCCAAGCGGAATTAAGACGTTATATCGGTGTCATTCTCCAAGAAACTTTTCTCTTTGCTGGAGATGTTACTCGCAATATTACTTTAGGAGAAAATTATGATTTTGAGCAAGTTAAGGCAGCGGCTAAATTAACTAATATCGATCACTTTATCGAGGAGTTACCCGACGGTTATCATACTCTTTTACGGGAACGGGGCGCAAATTTATCGGGAGGACAAAAACAATTACTCGCTTTTGCAAGAGTCGCTATTCGTAACCCCGAAATTCTAGTTTTAGATGAAGCTACCGCTAGTTTAGACGTGGGAACAGAGGTATTAATTCAAGAAGCTTTAGAACAGATTTTAGTCGATCGTACCGCTATTATTATCGCCCATCGTCTCTCCACTATTCGCGATGTCGATCGAATTCTTGTCCTTAAACGCGGGGAATTAGTCGAATCGGGAACCCATGAAGATTTATTAACTAAAGACGGCCTCTACGCTAGTTTATATAAACTGCAAATGTTAGGCACAGATAGTTAATGACAAACCCCCCACTCCCTTCCCAAAATGCCTTCGCCAGAATCCGCTCCGTTGATATCACAACTGCAAAAAAAAGTCAATAGTTTAGATGTACCATTTTATGCACCAGGGCATAAGCAGGGGGAAGGAATCGGGGAAGATTTAAGTAATTTACTGGGAAAAAGCGTCTTTAAAGCCGATTTACCCGAATTACCCGACCTTGATAATTTGTTTGCCCCGACGGGGGTGATTAAAGAAGCGCAAATTTTAGCAGCCGAGACATTTGGGGCAGATAAAAGCTGGTTTTTAGTCAATGGCTCCAGTTGTGGCATTATTGCGGCGATTTTAGCCACTTGCGGCGAGGGAGATAAAATTATTTTGGCGAGAAATATTCATAAATCGGCAATTTCGGGCTTAATTCTCTCTGGGGCGCAGCCTATCTTTATCAATCCCGAATATAATCCCACTATCGATCTAAATTTAAATATAACCCCCCAATCCCTCGAAAATGCCCTGAAACTTCATCCCGACGCCAAAGCGGTGATGGTAGTCTCTCCCACCTATCAAGGGGTTTGCTGTGACTTAGAAACTATCGCCCAGATTACCGATCATTATTCTATCCCGCTGCTCGTCGATGAGGCTCACGGGGCGCATTTTGCCTTTCATCCCGATTTACCTCCGGCTGCCCTGTCTCTCGGCGCTGATATGGCTATTCAGTCCACCCATAAGGTTTTAGGGGCCTTAACTCAAGCATCAATGTTACACTTAAAAAGCGATCGCATTAGTTCCGAAAAAGTCGATCGAGCCTTACAATTAGTTCAAACCACTAGCCCTAGTTATTTGCTTCTCGCTTCCCTTGATAGTGCTAGAAAGCAAATGGCGACGCAAGGCCTAGATTTACTGACCAAAACCCTCGATTTAGCTGCTACTGCCCGAAAAGAACTCGATAAAATTCCTAATATCTCTGTTTTGGACTTTCCCCATTCTATCCCGGGTTGTCACTGGTTCGATCGCACTCGTTTAACGGTAATTGTCAAAAATTTTGGCTTAACCGGTTACGAAATAGACGATATTTTGCGAGAAAAATACGCTGTCACGGCAGAATTACCGACTTTCAGTCAACTTACTTTTATCATCTCCATCGGCAATCATCGCGAACACATTAATCGCCTCATTACTGCTTTTCAATCCCTTCAATCCCCTTCCTCTACCAGTTTACCCCTGACTCCTCCCCCAGTCACGGGAAATTTGGCTATTTCTCCTAGAAAGGCTTTTTTTGCCCCTACAGAGATAGTATCCCGGAAAAATGCCCTCGATCGTCTTAGTGCTGATGTTATCTGTCCCTATCCCCCCGGTATTCCCGTTTTGATGCCGGGTGAGTTAATTTCTCAGGAAGTCCTCGACTATCTGCAAACTATTTTAGACCTCGGTGGCACGATTACCGGCGGTAGTGATGATAATTTGGCAACTTTCAGGGTTTTAAAATAAACGCAAAATTATCTGATATATTAACCGGAAAAAGGCAGTAATAGCAATGGCTCCAATGGCTGCCATCACGGCAATGATAGCAATTTCAGGAAAACTTAGAGTTCCTTGCAGCTGCGGAATTAACAGGAAAACGAGGGTAATTGCTGCTAGAATCGGTAAATCTTTCCCCTCAATCACTTTTTTAAATAATGCCAAAACTAAGCCACCTAAGATCATAAAGGCAATGACAATTCCTGCCGAGGGAACTAAACTATTTAAGGCAATTACTAATAATGTCCCCTCAAATCCTGTAAAGGCAGCATTAGCGAAAGTTTCCCCAAGAGAAAAGCGGGAAGGTTTTCTAATCACTGGAGAAACTGGAGAAGCTGGAGGGGATGGAGGAATTGGAGAAGGTGGTGGAGATGGGGGAGGTGTATTTAAAGCGGTTAAAACTTCTCCACAGGATTGAAATCTATCCAGGGGATTTGCTAGTAACATTTTATTGAATACTTGGGCTAAATCTGCACTGATATTAGGGGCATAATTTTGCCAATTCCAGACCTGTTTTTGCGGATCGTATAGATCATCAGGATCGCGATTAGTTAAGAGTATAACACAGGTAGCTGCTAGGGCATATAAATCTGTGGATGCCGATACCTGATTGCCTAATTGTTGTTCGGGAGGAGCAAATCCAGCTGAGTAAATTGTTGTGGATTTCTGTTGTGTATTACTAGGGTTATTAGTCGCCTGTTTTACTGCCCCAAAATCGAGTAAATAGAGGCGGCCATTTTTGGATAACATGATGTTAGATGGTTTTATATCCCGGTGAATGGAACCATTTTCATGGATAAATTTGAGGATAAGAAGTAGTTCTTTGAGAATGTTTTTAACTTCACTTTCTTGAAAGGGTTTTTGTTGCTGTTGGAGAATTTCTTCTAAGTTTTTACCATCGATATATTCCTGGGCCAGATAGAAAAATTGCTCTTCTTCTCCCGTTAATTGATTCTTGACTGTTAAAGGGAAAAAAGCATAGAGATCGGGGATTTGGGGATGTTCTCGTCCTAAATCTTCTAAAACCCGCGCTTCTTGAAAAAATAAATTTTTCGCTTTTTCTAAAGCTTGCGGACTTAAATTACAGGAAGGTTGAAATTGTTTGAGTACACATTTAGCTTTTTTGGGACTATAACGATCTAGCGCTAAAAATGCCGCCCCAAATCCTCCTTGTCCCAATAGACGTTCTGGCAAATAACGTCCCCCTAAAATTAATGGCATCCCGCAAGTAGTACAATATTTCTGTTCGATCGAGGTTAAAAGATTGCTATCGTCTAGGTCTAGGCACTGATTACGCGGTTTCGGACAGTGGGGACGCGTACAAATAACTTCCATAATCACCGTTTCCCGTGGTACTGCTCTTAGTTTAGCTACTACCTGCAATTCGGGTTAAAATTTTTATTCTTAAGAAAGAGTTAAAGAGGGGGGTCGTAGGCTGACACGGATTCCCATTATACTACAAGGTTAGCAGAAATTTTGGAGTTTGTCAAGTCTTTGGCTGAAAAAAATTCAGCCAGATAAGGGCGGTTATCTTAATGGTGGGGTAGGAAGTCTCGGTGCTTTTTTTAGTTGAAAGAGCGGGCCAGACGATTAACCCCGGTGTGTAATAACTGTTCCAAGCTTTGGCGATCGCTGATGGCTTGAAGATTGATCACAAAACAGGTTAAACCCAGTCCAAAGAGGATAAAAGTGGGGGCCATAACCACACCAATCATTAACCAGGTGGCGACGTGGAGAAACATAGTGACAGCGAACAACAAAGCTAGGGAAGCAATGGGGAAGACTTGACGGGTAGGACGACCGAAATAGAGAAAAAGAAGGGTTAAAACGGTGGTTACTAAGTTAGCGGGGACTAAAAAGGCACAAATCGAGACGCAATAGTTGCGGGAAAATTCAGCGAGAGTATTAAAATCTATCATGAATAGTAGTTTATAAATCCCTGAGTCTTAGTACTCTCGATTGTAGCGGAAAATTTAGATGATTGGGATGAAGGTGACTGAAGGCTGTGGTCTAATAGATTTTCGAGAGGGAGCTAAAACGAGGATCGGGGTATAGATCCTCCGGTTATAATGAAATCTGGGAAAATGACACCGCCCCATCCCGAAAACTCTCACCCCTTGCTAGGTATAATCGATCGCAGGAAAAATTTTATGAGTAAATTTGTCTTTGTCACCGGGGGAGTCGTCTCCAGTATTGGGAAAGGAATTGTCGCTGCTAGTTTGGGAAGATTGTTAAAAAGTCGGGATTATTCCGTCTCAATTCTGAAATTAGACCCCTATATCAACGTGGATCCGGGTACAATGAGTCCTTTTCAACACGGAGAGGTATTTGTCACCGATGATGGGGCCGAAACCGACCTCGACCTTGGCCACTACGAACGTTTTACCGATACGGAACTCTCCCGTCTCAATAGCGTGACTACTGGCTCGATTTATCAAGCTGTATTGAATAAAGAGCGCCGTGGTGCTTATATGGGGGGAACTGTGCAGGTAATTCCCCATATTACCAACGAAATCAAGGAAAGGATTCTTCGGGTGGCCAAAGATACCAACCCCGATATTGTCATCACAGAAATTGGTGGTACGGTGGGAGATATCGAATCCTTGCCTTTTTTAGAAGCAATTAGGCAATTTAGGAAGGATGTGGGTCGAAATAACGTGATTTATATGCACGTTACCCTAATTCCTTGGATTCCGGCCGCGAAGGAGATGAAAACTAAACCGACGCAACACTCGGTCAAGGAATTAAGATCGATCGGTATTCAACCGGATGTGTTAGTCTGTCGTTGTCATCTACCCCTACAACCGGGATTAAAAGAAAAACTCTCAGCTTTCTGTGATGTGCCGGTGGAATCGGTGATTACTGCTCAGGATGCCAGCAGTATCTACGAAGTGCCTCTTAATCTGGAAAAAGAGGGATTAGCGCAACAAACCCTAGAATTATTAAACCTGGGTCCCCGATACCCCCATCTGGAGGAGTGGGAAAATCTCATCCGACAGATGCAATCCCCCAGTCAAAAATTAGAGATAGCTATCGTCGGGAAATATGTGCAGTTGGGTGATGCTTATCTCTCGGTGGTGGAGGCCCTTAAACACGCTGCTATTGCCCTTGATAGCGAGATAGAATTGCGTTGGGTAAGTGCTGAAGATGTGGATAACGATTCGGCCGAAGCTCATTTAAGCGGTGTTGACGGTATTGTGGTACCAGGTGGTTTTGGTATTAGGGGTGTGGATGGCAAAATTAAGGCGATCGAGTATGCTAGGGTCAATAATATTCCTTTCTTGGGTCTCTGTTTAGGGATGCAGTGTTCGATTATCGAATGGGGTCGCAATGTGGCCCGATTAGAAAGGGCCAATAGTTCCGAATTTGAAGAGGATACACCCAATCCGGTGATTAATTTACTGCCAGAACAGGCAGATGTGGTGGATTTAGGGGGAACAATGCGCTTAGGTCTCTATCCCTGTCGTTTAAATCCCGATAGTCTAGCTTTCTCCCTCTACGGTCAGGAGGTTATCTATGAGCGCCATCGTCACCGTTACGAGTTCAATAATGCCTATCGTAGTCTCTTTTTCGAGACTGGTTATCTGGTGAGTGGCACTTCCCCCGATGGTCGTTTGGTGGAAATTATCGAACTACCAAAACATCCTTTCTTTATTGCTACCCAATTTCACCCCGAATTTCGCTCTCGTCCCAATAAAGCTCATCCTCTCTTTTCTGGTTTCATGAAAGCGGCCCTTAAGGGTAGAGAGGAAAAGTTTTCCCTGAGTAGTCAGCATTCAGCTATTAGTTAGGGTTTGCTGGTTCTATTGGCTCAAAATCTGGTTTTTTGGGGGGAAACCCCCGAAAATTTGTCATCTTAACCCCAGTTTGGCCTAGGGTTTTCCGAATTGACGTTGATAAACTACTTCTTCCTTGCCAGATTCCAGTTTAATATCCGAGCGAGGATAGGCCACACATAACAAAGCATAGCCTTCTTTTTGCAGGTCGGGGGATAATCCCATGCCCTCTCCTTGTTCGACGCTACCCTGGGAAAGTTGAGCGGCGCAGGTAGTACATACGCCCGCATTGCAAGAACTGGGTAAGTCAATCCCCGCATCGTAGGCTGCCTTTAGTATAGTTTGATCTTCCCTAACTTCGATCGTTTGTGTTGTTCCTAAATGGGAAATTTCTACTTTGTAGGTTGTGGTCATAGCTAATGAATGATGCTTTGAACTTCACCTATTTTATCATTCTAGATTGCGGATAGAGGAGAGAGGGGGGAAATCTTTACCTAATCAGATTTTCACCGATCGGCAGATAATTGATTGTCATGAAAGATGATAAGTAGGTAGGCGTTAAAAATTATCAGACACCACCCTTATCAACGGGGGACTAAGGGTAGGGTTGATTCATGAATCAACCCTACTATGAATCAACCCTAGTACTAAGGGGGTATCGAACCTAAAAACTATTTTTAATTTAATTATAACCAGCTACTTAAAGTCCTCAAAAGTAGTAACTTTTTCTGGCAATTTGTCCTGTAGTTAAAACAAACAAAAGAGAGAAATAAATTCTCTCTTCTGCAACCGAGGGGAATTTATTCTATTTGTAATTGGCTCTCGTGTCTTTAACCGCCGCCCAAAAAAATAGGGCTGTTAGTGGCACACTTGCAGCTAGAATTAAGCCAGTGGTGGTATTGCCTAAATCCGGTTCTCCTGAACTAATTTCAAAGACACAACCCACACCAGCGATCGCTGCAATACAGGATAATAACAATAAAACGCCGCTTTTTGGGGTCATCTTCACTCCTCACCTCAATTAACTAATGCCTTTATTTTGTCACTTTCTCGACGGGTTTCACCGCTTGCACGGAAAAACCGTGTTTTTTTAATTCTTCATTGAGTGCCAAATCGTTATCTACTCTGTCCACGAACATGACACCATTAAGATGATCCATTTCGTGTTGAATTACCCGCGCTAGTAAACCGTTAGCTTGCAGTTTTCGCGGTTTCCCCTGTTCATCTTTATAACTCACTTCGATCGCCTGGGGACGGATGACATCTAAAAACACATCGGGAATACTCAAACAACCCTCTTCCGCTTTGCACAATTCCCGACTATAACCGATAATTTGGGGATTAATCAGAATTAGGGGCGGATTTTCGGGTTTATCGTGTTCACAATCGATGACAATCAATTGTTTATTGACTGCCACTTGCGGAGCCGCTAAACCGATACCATTGGAACTATACATAGTTTGCAGCATTTCTCTGGCTAATTGGCGGATGCTGTCATCGACTTTAGCAATCCGCTTGGCCGGTTGACGCAGGACTCGATCGCCGAGATAATGCAGTTCTAAAGGGGGTTTTTCTAATTTGCGTTTTTCTACGGTAATAGTGGCGCTCATAAACTTAATTATCGATGGGATGCACAATTTTGATTTTAGTCACTGGCGCTGGGGCATTTCTCAGGACAAGGGAGAAAAAAACCCAGACCCTTCATAAAATTTTACACTGATCACAGACAGTTCGTCCATATCAGGGAGTGGGAAGTGGGGAGATTTTTCAGTTATCAGTTATCAGTAATCAGTAATCAGTGGGGTAGTGGGGAGATTTTTCAGTTATCAGTAAGCAGTAATCAGTGAGGGAGAGGGGAGATTTTTCAGTTATCAGTAAGCAGTAATCAATGAACTAAAAACTAAAATCTGATCACTGGTAACTGACACCTGATAACTGATTCAAGGCTGATGGCTGTAAGATTACTTATTAAGTACCTAAGCAAAATTAATTACACATATCTAACTGCCTCTTGCCTTTTGCCTTTCCTAACCAGGAAATTAATTTTGCACGGCTACTTATTAGTAATTGGTATTCCTAACCATTGACTTAATTCCGCCGCTAACCATTCAATTTCGGGTTGACTCAGATAGGCTTTTGTCTTATTACTAATAGTATATTCTTTAGTCCCCGCCCAAATAGTTAAAGCCATCGGTACATAAACTCGATCACCATCGCCATCTTTGGTATGATAACTATCAGCTTTGACCAGTTTATTAATATATTCCCGTGCCATTTTCTTTTTGCCCGGAAGTGTCAAACACCAAATTCGCTGAATGGTAACAATTTCTTGACTATCAATAGTGATAATTTCCTCCCCTTTGAGACAATAAATAATCTGGTAAAGCATTCCTAAACCCACAAACCAAAAAGGCAAGGAAAAGAGCAGAAAAAACCAACTTATCCACAGAGGAATAGAAATGGCTCCTCCTGTCCATACTAATAAAAAAGCGTTCCAAGCGATGGCAAAGGTTCCAAGATAAATTAATTTAGGGGTAAAACCTTCGGGGGGTAAAAATATTTTAATTTTCTCCTCGTTTTTTTGCAATTGTACCCGACTCCCTGCGGGTTTTTCAAGGTTCGAGGAAGTTAATTGAATTTCGTGGAGAGTATTTAAAGCTTGATTTGCCGCCTGTGCTGAAACAAACCTTTTCTCGAGACTAGGTTCGATTAACTGCCCTAACCAATGAACAAAAGCAGGGCTTAAATTGGCTAAATTATTTAATTGAATCTTGCCATCTTTTTGGGGTAAATCTGCGGGATGAATGCCTGTAGCTAGATAGATTAAAGTGGCTCCTAAACTGTATAAATCAGAAGCGGCAACAGTGCGACCACCAAATTGTTCGGGGGGCATATAACCGTAGGTTCCGACGATAGTTAAAGTGGCCTGTTCCTGTTGGGCAACAGTCTGGACAGAACCAAAATCAATTAAATAGACATTGCCGATACTATGGCCCGATCGATCTTTTAGTAAAATATTACTAGGTTTCAAATCCCGGTGGATAATTGGCGGGTTAAGTCCATGGAGATAAATTAAAATACCTAGGATAGATTTAGCTAATTCTTGCAGGTCTGATTCACTAAATTTGCGACCATTTTCTATCTGTTCCTTGAGAGATTTAGCCTCGATATAACTCTGAACAAGGGCGAAACCTTGATAGGTATCGGTGCGAACTTCAAAATAGTCGATATATTCGGGAATCGAGCGACAATCTAGATGTTTAAGAGTTTCGGACTCCCGTTCAAAAAGTTTTAAATCTGTCCATTCAAAATCGGTACTGAAGATTAATAATTTGACGACAACAGTAGCGCCCGTTTTTAGATCTTGGGCGAGAAAAGTGCGTCTTCCGGTTTGTTTACCTAACTGACTTTGAATTTGGTATCGATCGCCTAAAATTTGCCCTGGCAGCATACAATATATTCCTAGGATAATCCTACTTCTAGGCTAATCGAGAAATTTCTAAACTGCAAGCTAAGAAAACGGAAGTTTGACCGAATCATCAAAACTTTAGCATCTCCGATGATAACTGCGGCGAAATTCAATTGTATCGCCCGTTTTTCGCTAATCCCTAGACTGGGCTGCTGAGGGAGGTATTTTTTCAGGTTAAAAGAGAAAATAGGCATCAGAAAAGAAAATTAGACCCTCTCCGTCTGGGAAAATATAGTACAAGTGTTCAGAATGTCAATTCTGGCACTCCCATGCAGTCTGAAGGCGTAATTTAGACAGTCAACAGCTTAGGGGACAAGGGAGCGGTCAGTTTAATTCCGATCGAGGGGGAGTTTCCTGATATAGTTTTAAAAGCAGTCGGTTCAAGACAAAAAGACATGGTTACTAGGGGCGAACGAGGAGTAGAAGTGAGGAAAAACGAGAGATTTTCTCTGGCTTCCTATCTGGAGGAAAAGCGGTTAATTGTCGAGTCAGCTTTGGATAGCTCTTTAGTTATCGGCAATCCCGCCAAAATCTACGAGGCGATGCGCTATTCTCTCCTCGCCGGTGGCAAACGGCTGCGGCCGATTTTATGTCTGGCTACCTGTGAATTGATGGGGGGTTCCCTAGAAATGGCTTTACCCACCGCTTGCGCCCTAGAAATGATTCACACTATGTCATTAATTCATGACGATTTACCCGCCATGGATAACGATGATTACCGACGCGGGAAATTAACCAATCATAAGGTTTTTGGCGAAGATATCGCTATTTTAGCTGGGGATGGTCTCCTGGCCTATGCTTTCGAGTATGTGGCTACCCAGACTCGTAATGTACCTCCTGTACAGATTTTAGAGGTAATTGCCCGTTTAGGTCGCACGGTCGGGGCAGCGGGTTTGGTGGGAGGTCAGGTTTTAGACTTGGAATCCGAAGGAAAACCGGATATTTCGGCAGAAACTCTCGGTTTTATCCATACTCAGAAAACGGGGGCCCTGTTGGAGACTTCTGTGGTGTCGGGGGCAGTTTTAGCGGGGGCAAAAGCGGAAGATATAGCTAAATTAGCCCGTTACGCTCAAAATATTGGCTTGGCTTTCCAAATTATCGATGATGTTCTCGATATCACGGCGACAAAGGAGGAATTGGGCAAAACCGCCGGTAAGGATCTACAGGCACAAAAAGCCACCTATCCCAGTCTCTGGGGATAGAGGGGTCTCGCCAGCAAGCTCAACAGTTAATAGATAGTGCCATCAATGAATTGAGTGGCTACGATGAGGCCGCTGAACCTTTACGGGCCATCGCCGAGTATATTGTTAATCGTAAAAATTAAATTAAACGAATGAGATTATGCAGGACTTCGAGCAGGTGTTACACAATCAAATACTGCTAGTCTCTCTTTTAGCTTGTTTCACTGCCCAGGGACTAAAAGCGCTGATTGAGTTAATCCGCGATGGTAAGGTGAGTCTGCGCTATCTAGTCTCGTCGGGAGGAATGCCTAGCGCTCACTCGGCGCTGGTGGGGGCCTTGGCTACTGGGGTAGGATTACAGATGGGTTGGTCTAGTCCCGAATTTGCCATCGCTGCGCTTTTTGCGATTATTGTTATGTATGATGCGGCTGGAGTGCGTCAGGCAGCAGGAAAACAGGCCCGGATTCTCAATCAAATTATCGATGAAATGTTCCAGGGGGGCAAGGAATTTAACGAGGAACGTTTAAAGGAATTAATTGGTCATACTCCTTTTCAAGTGCTGGTCGGTTTAAGTTTAGGTATCGGTATCGCCATCGTGATGCTCTGTCGTTAATTGAGGTGTTTTCTGGGGTTGAGATAAACTAGATTTAATAACTGAAAATCCGGGGTAATCACTCATGTTACAATCCCTAAAAAAAATTGAAGGCTTTCGCGGTTTTCAAAGTTTTGAGATGGCCAATCTTGGTACGCCAATTCAAATTTGAAACGCATCAGCAGCAATGTTTGAGATAGAGGCAAAAAGGAATCAAAGTTACAGGAATCCACTCAACAAAGTGCTGATAACTGGGTAAATTGGCACAAGCATCGCTCCAGTATTCAGCTACATAGTCCCAATAATTAGGATTTGAAGTTTCTGTAATGATTACTACGGCGGTTCCTCTATCCATCTGGCACAGACAACTCCTTATACTAAATCCGTTGAGTATCGGCTAGTTATGAGGAGAGGCACTCATGCAAGAGGCACTCATGCAAAGGGGAGAATAAATAATCAGTTTTTAATAACCGGATTTAGTATTATTGGATAAGCCTTTCCACTGAGAAGATGTACCAGACTGAGCCTGAATCCGCCGTATGAAAAGCGATTAAAATCGTCATAATTTCCCCCAGACATAAGCTTATTTTTCGTTGTCGAGTCTTCAGTCCATAAGCAAGTAAGCTTTTTGAGCATTGAGGTGCAAATTATTGGCAAAAATCATCGACAGGACAGAATAAAGCATCTATACTAACTCTAGGGCAAGGTGGCTGAATGGTTTTCTGTTTTTCAGCAGATCACTTCTCCCTTTTCTTATCCCGAACTCAGGTTATATATAAGGAGAATAATTAACCATGACCGAAAATAGAGGACCGATTCCTGTAGTTGTCAACGGTGCAGCCGGTAAAATGGGACGGGAAGTCATTAAAGCCGTTGCTCGTGCCGACGATATGATCTTAGTGGGTGCAGTGGATCGAAATCCAGCTTTTCGAGGTCAAGATGTGGGGGAAGTGGCCGGTTGTGAACCCCTAGAAGTGCCGATTCTCGAGGATTTGCAGAGTGTTTTAGTCCTGGCAACTCAGGAAAAAGTGCAAGGGGTGATGGTGGATTTTACCCATCCCGACGGTGTTTATGACAATACCCGCAGTGCGATCGCCTATGGAGTGCGTCCCGTGGTGGGAACTACGGGATTATCGCCGGCACAACTACAAGATTTAGCCGAATTTGCCGAAAAAGCCAGCACCGGCTGTTTAGTTATCCCCAATTTTTCCATTGGCATGGTTTTACTACAACAGGCTGCCCTGCAAGCATCCCGCTACTTTGATCATCTGGAAATTATCGAACTGCATCACAATCAAAAAGCAGACGCACCCAGTGGAACGGCCCTCAAAACCGCCGAATTACTGGCCGAATTAGGTAAAACCTTTAATGCTGCCCAAGTTTCCGAAAAAGAAACTATCCCCGGCGCTAGAGGCGGTTTAACTGCTGAGAACATCCGTATTCATAGCGTGCGTTTACCCGGTTTAATTGCCCACCAGGAAGTCATTTTCGGTTCCCCCGGGGAAATCTATACCCTTCGTCATGATACCAGCGATCGCTCCTGTTATATGCCGGGGGTTCTCCTCTCTATCCGCAAAGTTACTCAGCTGCAATCCCTCGTCTACGGTTTAGAAAAAATCCTCTAAATCAAGATAGGTAGTGATTTTATGGTAGTGGTAATAGCTCAAACCTTTGCTAATTGGGCATTGTCGTCATCAATAAAGTACCAAACAGTTCGGCACCCCCCTGATCAAGGTTAGGGGGGATCGAAGGCACAATCTATCTTCTATTTAATTAGAACCACTTACTTAAACTCAATGGTAAAATAAGCCCATGAGCGCTTTTCCTACCCCAGAACTCGATAAAATCCTCAAAGAAAAAGATATTCAAAGAGAACAGCAAAGACAAACCCTGCTGGCGAAAACTCAACAATGGCTTCATGAAAATGCTGTAAAATACGGAATTAATCGAGCTTATATCTTTGGCTCCGTGACTCGTCCCTATAAATTTCACCCCGGTTCTGATGTGGATATTGCCGTCGAAAATATCAATCCCGCACTGCACTTTGAGGCTATTAGTATTCTGTCCTATTATCTGGGGAGAGAGGTGGATATTATTCTGCTGAAAAACTGTCATTTTGCCCACCGAATTCGGGAAGAAGGAATTTTATGGACAACCGACAACTAATCCTGTTGAAAGCTGATATAAATGCTCAATTACAGTTAATCAAAGCGATCGATGGTAAACTAGCTGTTAGAGCCGAAGGTGTTAATCCCGATGATGTCATTCGCCTGGAAAGCATTGCCTATCAAATCCATAATTTATACAGTGCCACTGAGGATTTACTTAAAATAGTGGCTACCTGTTTTGAAAATCATATTGCCGATACTCGGCAATGGCATACAGCCTTATTAAACAGAATGACTGTCCCTATCCCCGGAATTCGTCCTGCTTTTATTTCTTCAGAAACCGCCGCTTTGTTAAATAGTTTGCGAGGATTTCGGCACTTTTTTCGTCATGCCTACGGCACAAATATTGATTATGAGCAATTGAAAGTTAATTTAGACAGGGCAAGAAAAATCTACAGAAACTTAGAAAAAGATATTCAAATTTTCTTTGAACAATGGGCAGAAAGTTAAGCTAAATCCTCGATATTATAATGATTATGTCGGTTAATAATCCCTATCTTGAATACTGGCAAAAACGCCAAAAAGAACAGCAGGAATATAATCAAAAATTAGCTCAAGAGGCAAGGAAAAATCTTCCGCCAGTTATTGATTATTTAAAAGAAAATTTCCCAATTACAAAAATTATCCTGTTTGGTTCTCTAGTTAAAGGTAAATTTCAGGAAACTTCTGATATTGATCTAGCAGTGGCTGGCATACCCCCAGAAAGTTTTTTTCAAGCTTTAGGAAAAGTTAATTTAATTAGCACTCGCTGGATTGATTTAAAGCCTATAGAAGACTTAGAACCTCATTTTCTTAACAGAGTTTTGCAAACAGGAGAATGTCTTTATGCGTCCGATGAGTGCCAGTGAATTACAAGAAATCGCCCTTGATATTGCCACTGAAGTTAATAGATTAAATCGGCTAGAAAGCCAAATGCGTTTAGTTCAAGCGGAAATGCTAACCAACCCGGCACTAGCCCATATTTGTGCCGAAAGTTTAGCCCTAAAACTCCATAACTTCTATACAGGATGTGAACGAATTTTTCAAATTATCGCTTCTGAGTTAAATGGTGGCTTACCATCTAGTTATGACTGGCATAGAAGGCTATTAAATCGTATGAGCAAACCTCAAGATTATCGTCCTGCTGTATTACGAGAAGATACCGTGCATAAACTTAATGAATACCTAAGCTTTCGGCACGTTGTTCGCAATATCTACGGTTTTGAATTGGAAAAACAAAAACTAGAAAATCTGGTTAATAACTATTATAATACATGGCTACAAGTCCAAGAAGATATTAATAGTTTTATCCTTTGGTTAAAAACCACAGCAGACAGTCTTAATTAAACCTCAAAGACAAGATTGCTTGTTGAGATGGGGAAAGAGGCAACACCCCCCCAACCCTACCCGACGTCGGGGGGAGATTTAGCTAATCTAAGGATAGGCGGTTAAAATGCGTCTTAGCTTAGTCATAAAAGAACTGATGAGCCGTCAACTTCATTTCACAGTGGTTATTCTGACTTGAGAAAGTTATTAACTTACTTCCGATGATTGCTGTACTTTCTGACCTATTTTCGGTTCCGTCCCTGCCAACAATCTTTTAATATTACCCTGATGACGAACAATCACATAGATTCCTGCCATCAAACTAAATAAAATATAGGGGAGAGGTTGATCGAAAACAACCATTAAAATATTCACCACCAGCGCCCCGATAATCGAACCTAAAGAAACAATCCGGAAAAGTGCCAGAATAACTAAAAAACTCGCCAAAGTTCCGCAAGCCACTAGGGGATTCATCACCAATAAAACCCCTAAACTGGTGGCGACGGATTTACCACCGCTAAAATTCAAGAAAATCGATTTACTATGACCGATGATTGCCCCCAATGCTGCCCCGATAATTAACCAATAATACCAACTTTCTGGGAGAGGATTGACATCAATAAAATATAGTCCTCGTACCAGGGCCACCGCCACCATTCCCTTTAACATATCAATTAATAACACCGTCGCCCCGGCAGTTTTTCCCAGAGTTCTTAGCACATTGGTGGCTCCAGTGGAACCGGAACCATAGTCACGAATATCGATACCTTTGCTGTATTTACCGATTAAATAACCCGTGGGAATTGAACCGAGCAGATAGGATAAAAGTAAGATAGTAACACTGATAAGAATCGGAATAAGCATAAATTAAACCCAATTTTTAGCAAGAGCGAGCGCCGTTATCAGTGTATCAGCCTGAAGACAAAAACCACTCACAGGGAACCATAGACGGGAATTGCCGCCCCGCGCAAGTCCTTAGCTCCTTCCCCTGCCAGAAAACAGATCACCTCGGCTAGAGATTGGGGACTTACCCAGTCCTTGGCATTTGCCTCTCCCATCGCTTCCCGGTTGCCCGGAGTATCGATAACACTTGGCAAAACCACGTTAGCGGTAATATTAGTCTGTTTGGTTTCTTCTGCGATCGCTTGGGTTAAAGCCACTACCGCCGCTTTCGAGGCACAATAGGCGGCCAAATTTGCCCCCGGTTGTACGGCACCACGAGAACCGATAGTGACGATACGACCATAATTATGAAGTTTCATCGAGCGTAAACAGTGTTTACACAGTAAAAAAGTGCTATGGAGGTTTAAATCGAACATTTTTAGCCAATCTTCATAGCTAAACTCCTCCGTCGCCCCCATGGTAAAACCCCCGACTAGATGAATTAAGACATCGACCCGACCGAGATCATCAATTAATCTAGCCACGGCAGTTTCTTGGGTTAAATCCACCCTGACAAAGCGAATACGCTCAAATTCCGCCGCACTCAGCCGAGATTTCAGACGACCTACCTCCCTTTCCTCCCGATAGGTCATGGTTAGATGACCGCCATGGTGTAAAACCGCCGGAGTGACTCCTAAACCCAGTCCTCCCGTACCGCCGGTCAGCAATACCCGTTTATCTTTCATAATGATTGATATATAATTGATCGCTCCATTGAGATAGATGATTTAACCGGGCAATTGGGCAATATTACAGCTTTTCTCGCCGGACTAGGATTCCTTCATCGCTTGTTTTTTCTCCGCCTTGAGGTCGCGACTGCTGGCGGCGGCAATTTCCGCATCCATCAGGGTGCGTCCGGTGGCCGCCAGATAGACATCATCGAGACTAGGACGGGATTGGGCCATGCTAAACACGGGTAATCCTGATTCGGCTAGGGTTTGTTCAATTTTGCTTAAAGGATTGCTATTGGCCGTGACGATAAGATTAAGGGAGTTACCCTGGGCGGTATTAACGATCACTTCCTCGACAAAAGGCAGACGGGATAATAACTCTTTCGCTTTCAAGGCCTCTTCCTCGGGGGAAAATTCTCGCACTTTTAGGGTAATGCGATCGCCGCCCAGTTGCTCCTTCAGTTGTGAGGGGGTACCGCGAGCGATGACGATACCATTGTCGATAATTGCCAAGTTATCGGCCAAAGCGTCGATTTCTTCGAGATAATGGCTGGTAATTAATACACTGGTTCCGGCCGCCCGCAATTGTCGCAGAAAATCCCAGACAATCAAACGACTTTCGATATCGAGGCCCACAGTCGGTTCATCCAGTACCAAAACTTCCGGCTGATGCAGTAATCCCGCTGCTAAATCCAGCCGTTTTTTGATGCCGCCGGAATAGGTCCCCGTTTTTTTGTCGGCGTATTCCTCTAATCCTAAAAGATTTATTAATTCTTTAATTCGATCTCTTGACTTTTGAGCGGGAATGTGATAGAGAGCCGCTTGTAGTTGCAACAGTTCCCGGCCCGTGAGCATTTTATCGAGGGCGACTTCTTGGGCAACGTAACCCAGGCGTTTACGGGCGGATTTGGGGTTATTCAGGGCATCGACACCCCCCACCTCGATTTTGCCGCCGTCGGGTTTAGCAAGGGTGCAAAGACAGCGAATCGTGGTGGTTTTCCCCGCACCATTGGGACCGAGTAAACCGAAGATTTCTGCCGCTGCCACGGTAAAGGAGATATCTTTAACCGCTGCTGTCTGACCGTAGGATTTTTTTAACTTTTCGATCGCCACCGCAAGGGTCATAAGCTGATTTTCGCCCACTTGAGCGAGACAATTTTTTGGTTAACTTTCTCGGTCTATTTTAACCCAGATTCCCCACTGCAAAATCTAGTAAGTGGGTGAGTGGAATTAAATATAAGATGAACGTAGGTTGGGTTGAAGCATGAAACCTGAGAGGGGGACAAGCGAGCTAGAAGGTAGATAGGGCAAGCGATATCGCTCTTTGTCCTTTGATGTAATCCTTCAACCGATAGCGGCTAATTTGCATTAGCTCTTCTATATTTTTTGGGAACATTTGATGTAGCTGTAGCCAATGATAGAGATGTTGACCCACATAAAAACTGCTGTGTCTGCGTTGACCTTTATATCTTTTTTCAGGTCTTGTGACATATTTTTGGATTCCCATATCCTTAATTTTTTTACCTTGCATTGTGGCACTTGTATAGGCGATAGCTATAACAATTATCAGCTTTGATAAGTATTGCGGTGCTAATTGAGAACCTTCTAAGCTATAGCCTCCCGACTTAAAATCTCGGAACATTTCCTCAATATCAAATCTTTTTTGATCGGCAATTATTGCCGTCTCTAAATCCCCAAAATTTGTCAGAATATACCAAGGTTCTTTTGTTTGAAAACCCCGATAGTTTTTTTTCCACTTACCAGCTAAGTTAAACTGGCCAAATCCCTGCTCTTTTGTCATATTGACATCATTCAAAAATAGTTTAGTTCCTGGACTTAAACCTAACTCTCTCATTTCTTGATAAATTCCTTCTTTTGTCTTCACATTTGTACTTTGTTTTTGTCTTAAGCAAAAGTACAAACTCTGCTTCTGAAGACACTTTCCTAGACTGACCGAGCAAAATTCTCTATCTCCTAACACCAGGATTTTATGACCTAATAGCACCGTCAATATTTTCCCCAATACTCGCTGCTGTTCTTCGAGATTACTACTTCCTTTTTTATCCAATATCTCCCAATAGATTGGCATGGCTCTCTTGTCATAAATTAGACTCACCATCAAGATATTAATTGCTCCCCAACTCCTTCGGTCTATGGCAATATATACTAATCCTTTTATTGTGAATCTCTCCTGCTGTTTTAACATCTCTTTTAAGCAGAGAAACCAGATTTTTTCAATATTCAGAATTTCCAGCTTTAAAAATCTTTTTAGTTTTTTTCTCCGACTCTCAAACAGGATTGGTATTGGTAAGGCTTCAGCTAATATCTCTAACTTTGCTTGCTTCAATATTTGCAAGGTTCCAACTACCATTAACAACAGTAGATATCTGGCTCGCCCCAGTTCATTTTCTAACACTTTCTGGTATAGTTCACTTATCATTTTCGTTATTTAGGTCATATATGGTAAATATGACTTATCTTTTTTGGGAGTCTGTGTCTGTATTCCATGCTACATAAGCTTTTCAGCTTGCTTGTCCCCCTGTCAGGCATGAAACCCAACGCCCGATTATGTTACGCTACCGCTAACCCATCCTACAAATAATTGTGCCTCCCTACTTACAGCTTTGTTTGTTGCCTGTTCTTTTAAGTAGTCATGCAAAATTAATTACCTGCCCGATCGAGCTAAAACCCTTACGGGGCAATGATCGTCATGTGTAAATAATTTTGCCTAGGTACTTATCGACCTAGACCCATATTAGATGCGCGGGCAACTTATTCAGACAGCATTGTTCCTGTTAACTTAAATTAACTTTGTTGGCAAAAGTGAATCGGAACAAGGGTTTTCCGCTAAGATGATAATGATTATTGTTCTAATTAAAGAGAGAAATCATGGTTCTACAGGTCTCTATTGCCTCCTCTCTCCTTAATTGCAGGAAAAGGAATTTTTCAGAATAGTTTTGTTAGTGGTGCCACTGGGGAGGAATATAGCAATCTACTGATGCAATCAGTGGCAACTATTAATAATTCCTCTGACTTGGGAGAACAAGCTCTTTTTAACAGTTCTGGGGGACGGTGGAATCGGTCTTTAGGTAATGCCAACCTATCCTTACAACTGTTAGAGATTAGTGATGGATTAACCGTAGCTAACTCTTTAGGACAGACAATTTTAGCTAATGCTGGCGATATCTATGCGATCGGGACTGGTGATAACTTCTCCTTTTTACCGAAGTTTCTTGCCTCTCGACCGGGAAAATATTCAGCCAGTTTTAAGCTGGTAGATCTTAGCCTTTCTTGGGGAGAGTCAGGAATTTTTAACCTAGATTTTCAAACAGTTCCCGAACCATCAACTCTGATCGCCTTAATACTGTTCGGGTCAGTTTTATTAACTCGATCGAGTAGTAAAAACTAAAACCAATCGGTTTTGGAGAGAGCAAAATTATCCCCAAAACCGCTCCAGATCGACATCGGCTTTGTTGAAATGGAAAACAGGAATTATTCCCTAAAAAACTGGCAACTTTTTTGACTATAATAACGACAAGATTATCAGTATAGTTTTAAACTATCCTAGGATAAGCCCTATCTCGATCGCAATATATATTTATGAAATTTAGTGAAATTGCCCAAAAATTAAGTCCTTTAGTACAATCCCAGAGTTTGACCGCCTATCCCGACAGAAATCCCCAAATTAAAGCCATAACTCCCATCGAAACCGCCCTAGTCGATACCATTAGCTATATCGAAGGGGGAAAATTTGCTGCCTTTGTCGCCAAAACTGACGCTACTGCCCTAATTCTGCCCCTGGATACCAATTTACAACAACAGGCCGACGAACGCGGCATCGCTTGGTTAGCTAGTGCCAATCCCCGACTTTTATTCGCCCACGCCATCAAATTATTCTATCAACCCTTTCAGCCCCAACCCTACATTCACGCCACCGCCGTGGTGCATCCATCGGCTAAAATCGGCCATAAAGTCGCCATCGGGGCCCATGCCGTGGTAGAAGCCAATGTCACCCTCGGTGATGGGGTGTGCATTCATCCTAACGCCGTTATTTACCCCGGAGTGCATATTGGTGATCGCACAATTCTCCACGCTAACTGTACCATCCATGAACGGGTACAAATCGGCAATGATTGCGTTATCCACAGTGGCGCTGTTATTGGTGCGGAGGGCTTCGGTTTTGTGCCAGTTCCCGAAGGCTGGTTTAAGATGGAACAATCGGGTATCGTGGTCTTAGAAGATGGGGTAGAAATTGGCTGTAATAGCACGGTTGATCGTCCGGCAGTGGGAGAAACCCGCATCGGTAGCCAGACTAAGATCGATAATCTCGTCCATATTGCCCATAATTGCCAAATTGGCCAAGCTTGCGCCCTAGCAGGACAGGTGGGCATGGCAGGAGGCGTAAAATTGGGCAATCGCGTTATTTTAGCAGGACAGGTGGGCATTGCCAATCAAGCCGTGATCGGGGACGGTGCGATCGCAACAGCCCAAACCGGCATTCACAACGATATCGGGGCAGGAGAAGTGGTTTCTGGCTCTCCCGCTATGCCGCATAAACTATTCCTCAAGGTAGCAGCCGCTTACAAGCGTTTACCCGAAATCTATCAAGCGGTTAAGCAATTAAAAAAATAGCCCTATTCAGGAGTCAGGAGACAGGAGTCAGGAGATTATTTTTATTTATTCTCCCTTCTCCCCACTTCCCCACTTCCCCACTTCCCCACTTCCCCACTTCCCCATCTCCCCACTGATAACTGATAACTGATAACTGATAACTGATAACTGATAACTGATAACTGATAACTGATAACTGAACTGATAACTGATAACTGATAACTGATAACTGATAACTGATAACTGATAACTGATAACTGATAACTGATAACTGATAACTGATAACTGATAACTGATAACTGATAACTGATAACTGAATCAAAGTGACTCGCAAAAGCAAGGGCGCTATCGCCGCAGGACATCCAAAAACTGCCGAAGCTGGACAATTAATCTTAGAAATGGGCGGAAATGCCTTCGATGCGATAGTTGGCTCGATTTTAGCGGCTTGCGTGGTCGAATTCACCCTCGCTTCGGCGGGGGGCGGCGGTTTTTTACTAGCACATACCAAAGAAAAAGTCAATACCCTTTTTGATTTTTTTTGTCAAACTCCAAAATATAAAAAACCCTTGACAAATATCGACTTTTACCCAGTGGCGATCGATTTTGGTGGTGCTAGTCAAGATTTTCACATTGGCCGAGGTGCGATCGCAACGACCGGAGCATTACGGGGATTGGAAATAGTGCAGAAAAAACTAGGAAAATTACCCTTTACCGTGGTAGCGGAGCCAGCGATCGAATATGCTCGACAAGGCTACATTTTGAGCCAATATAACGGCTTTTGCTTGCGCTTACTATCTTCTATCCTGCTTAAAGATAGAGAGGGTGTCAAAGTCTATGCTCCCCAGGGCCAACTCCTCCAGACAGGCGATCGCTGTGTGATGAGGGATTTTGCCAACACCTTAGAGGAATTAAGCAAAAAAGGCGTAAAAGACTTTTATGAGGGAGAAATCGCCCACCAAATCGCCAAGGATATGCAGGAGGGCGGTTATCTTACCCTAGAGGATTTAAGTCATTACCAAGTCCTTGAGAGAAAACCCCTAAAAACCCAATATCGCGGGTACGAAATCCTGACTAATCCGCCTCCTAGTTCTGGAGGAATTCTCCTGGCTTTTGCCCTAAAATTACTGGAAAGAGTCAATTTATCGGCTTTAGAGCATCTAGGAGCCAAACATCTGCAAATTTTAACCGAAGTGATGGCCTTAACCAATCAAGCTCGGGCCCAAGGCTACGATAATTTTATCCATCAGGAGGGAATCGAAGATAAGTTCCTCTCACCGGAATTTTTAGGCAAATATCCCAATAAATGGGGCAGTACCACCCATATTAGTGTTATCGATGGGGAAGGTAACGCCGCCAGTGCCACCTTTTCCAACGGCGAAGGATCGGCTTATACCGTGCCGGGGACGGGAATTATGCTCAATAATATGATCGGGGAAGCGGACTTAAATCCCTTTGGTTTTCACAATTGGCCCGTTGATCGTCGTTTATCCTCAATGATGTCGCCGACGATGATTTTAGAGGAAGAAAAGCCGCGATTTGTTCTCGGTTCTGGGGGTTCCAATCGCATTCGCACCGCTATTTTACAGGTTATTAGCAATTTAATCGATTTTCGGCAATCTCTACCCTATGCGATCGCTGCCTCGCGCATACATTGGGAAAATCAACAATTAGGGATTGAACCCCTAGAAGATCGGGAAAATCTGCTCGAAAATCTGGTTTTACCCGCAAATACTCAAGTATCCCGGTGGCAAGAACAAAATATGTTTTTTGGGGGTGTGCATGGGGTGGCAGTGAATGATTGGGGGGAGTTAACCGCTACGGGCGATCCGCGTCGGGATGGAGTAGGCTTAGTGATGGGGGATTTTTAGATAATGGGTACAACTTGCAGGCGTAACCCAAGTGCTTGCAAAACCTTAAGAACTTTAGCAAACTCTGGATTACCCTGATTCGACAAAGATTTATCGAAAATTTGGGTTAAAACCCCGTCCTTTTAGGACGGCTTTAAGCTACAACGGAAAAAGCGATAACCAAGCTAAAAACTGAACCTTGACAACAGATAGTAGGGGGTTTTGTTCAGAAAAGAATTCAAATTCGGCCTTGAACGAGTAAAACTTTCTAGGAAATAAGGTTGAACATGAGATTTTTTCGACTTGTTCAAAGTGGCCGTCCGGCATCCGGACACTCAAAACGGACGGGTCGAAAGAGTCAGACTTAAGCAATTAAGCGTTTTTCGCTATCTGCGTCAACCCCATTGACGCGACCACCCTAAAAAAGTGGCGTGGTGAGGAATCGCCGTCCGTTTTACGGCGGCGAGGATGTCAAAGAGACTCTCCCGTCCCAAACCCGTCTCACGAGCAATACGAGTCATCCCTTGAGAACGAGCAATATCGCCTAATGCTGCCACTACTAAGCTAGGATCGCCATCTTCGAGGGCAGCTTCCAGATAAGCGGCGATATCTTCTTTTGTTTTCAAGTGATCTGCTGCATCCCAAGGATAAGTCTGAATTGTAGCCATAGAGAACCTCCTATAAGTCTTGGGCTAAATCTAATGCTGTTTTGATGTCCCGTTCAAAATCAATCGAATCTCATTTTAGCCGGTGCTTAAAAGACGGTGGCTTTCATGCTCCCGTGTTACTATCGGTAATTAGTAATCGGCCAACATAGTGGTGTGAGCTTATTTACTTCTTATCGTTTACTGTTTACTTTCGAGATACTCATGTTGCTCTTGCGTTATGGTATTACCGTGAGTGCGGTGCTTGGGTTGATTTTCTTGGCTGAATCCTCGGTTAAGGCACAAACTCAGTCCGCTGCCGATTTATTGAAGAAACCCCGACCTACTGCCAATCCAGTTTCTCAATTACCCGGTCCATCGGCGGCACCGGCAACCACGGAAGCGGATCCCAAAGCCCCCAATTATCTTAATCCTAGTGGCAATCCCCTAATTTTTCCCACCAAACCAGATGAGGTGGGAATTAGGGTAGTACAACCGATCACCTTAAATCAAGCGATCGAATTAGCTTTAAAAAATAATCAGACCTTACAGACAGCCCGGGTCGATTTAGAAATCGCTCGCGCCCAATTAAAGGAACAACAGGCGGCCTTATTACCCACGGCCGAAGCGGAAACCAGTCTCACTCAAGATCAATCGGCAGCGGCCCAAAGACAGAATAATTTGGCTCGTCAACAGGGAATCCCAGCAGTTACACCAGAAGATAGTACCAACCTTCAGGGTAGTGTTCGGATTGTCTATGGGGTTTATACAGGGGGTGAACGGACAGCCCAGATCAAAAGGGCCGAAAAAGTGATCCGGCAACGGGAATTAGAGGTGGAACGAGTCTCGGAACAAACTCGTTTTGATGCCACCGATGCCTATTATGAATTGCAGAGGGGTGATGCTCAGGTAGCGATCTCCCAAGCTGCGATCGAAGATGCTAGTCAAAGTTTACGGGATGCACAATTATTGGAGCAAGCGGGACTAGGAACCCGATTTGCTGTCCTACAGGCGGAAGTTGACCTCGCTAACGCTAACCAAGACTTAACCCGGGCGATTTCTACCCAGCGTATTTCCCGACGGCGACTGGCACAGATATTGAGTGTCGGTCAGCACATCGAGTTAACCGCTGCCGATGAGATTCGCGAGGCGGGAACTTGGGGCTTAAGTCTTGATGATAGTATCGTTTTGGCCTACAAAAATCGCGCCGAATTAGAACAACAACTCTTACAGAGGGAAATTAGCGAAGAGGATCGCTCGATCGCCATTTCGGCGGTGATTCCCCAAGTGGACCTTTTGGGCGAGTATAATGTTCTTAACGATCTCAGTGATGATGCCGGTTTTGGCGATGGTTTTAGCGTCGGCGGCCGGATTCGTTGGACTTTCTTTGATGGTGGTCGTGCTTTTGCTCGCGCCCGTCAAGCGGAAAGAAACATCGATCGCGCCGATACGGAATTCTCCCTCCGTCGCAATGAAATTCGCCTTCAGGTGGAGGAATCCTACTATAATTTGATTTCTAACCAAGAAAACATTAAAACTTCGCAAAAAAGCATTGAATCCGCCACGGAAAGTCTGCGATTAGCCCGTTTACGCTTTCAGGCCGGTGTGGGAACCCAAACGGACGTGATCAACTCCCAACGGGATTTAACCGATGCCAGAAGTCGTTATCTACAGGCGATCGTTGATTACAATAAATCCTTAAATAGTCTCCAGCGAGCGATTAGTAATTTACCAGACAATCGTTTGTTTGAAGTGCGTTAATTGTGGGATTTATCCCGGTGTGGTGTGGGGGGAGATAGCCAAATCTCCCCTATTTTAACGAGTTTGGATAATTCTAATCTGTTGTTCCCGCAATCGCTGCAGGGTGGGAGTTTCCTGTAGTTTTTGCACCTGCGGACGCAGATGATTAAAACAATAGGAATTACTGCGAAACAAAGCTGATCATAAATTGGACGGCTTTTTTTCTAGGCCGCTTGCAGAACATAGAAGGTATAACCATAGAAGTTGCTGAATTTCTCAAAAAGTTTCATCTCTTCTTCAGTTTCACGAATAACCGATGGGCTACTGGGGCTGATTTCCAGCTGCCCGATTCGCTCACGGAGAGGTTGATAATAATTGAGCCACCAAACCTGACTGGGCAGCCTCTGGGTAGAAAGTACCTTAAAACCAGACCTATTAGCCCGAACGATATTCTCAAACTCATTACCCATTGTATGATAGGCGTTTTGCCAATAGGCCACAGCCGGCTCTGGTAGCTCATCAGTAAACCAACTCATCTCCGAGATGACGGCGATCCCGTTGTTAGAAACAAGCGGTCGCCAGATTTTAAGAGCTTGCTCAAACCCAAGATTATAAGCAGCCCCCTCAGACCAAAGTAGATCAACTGAACCCACTGACCAATCAAGTTTAGCCATGTCACCATGAATTGGAATGATTAAATGCTCAAGACCAAGCTGTTTTGCTCGGGTTTTGAGTTCGTCGATAAAAACCGATGAGGAGTCCACTGCCATGACAGGGCTTTGGTAGTATTGTGCCAGCAGTAAAGCACTAGCACCACTTCCACATCCTAGATCGGCAATTCGTGGCTTGAGGGGCAAAATAGAGAGATTACTCAAAATTTTTAGGGAGAAGTCAGAGTCGCCAGGCCCTTTACGGTCAAGTCCACGGTGTAAATCAGTTAAAGCGGCAACATACTCAGTTTGATTGTCTGTAGTCATAGAGATTTTTGCTGGCTCTAATAGCTGAAAACAGCCCATTCCTAGCTTAATCGGTTAGGCGATCGTTCCCGTCAGGGGGGAACTAGGACTAGCATAGGACTTAATCGGCATTCTTCCCGCTAAATAGGCTAAACGTCCCGCTTTTGCCGCCATTGCCATGGCCTGGGCCATCATAGCCGGATTGGCCGCCATAGCGATCGCACTGTTAATTAATAAAGCATCGGCCCCCATTTCCATGGCCCGGGCTGCTTCTGAGGGTGTACCGATCCCGGCATCTACCACCACGGGAATTTGGGACGATTCGATGATAATCGCGATATTTGCCTCATTTTTCAGCCCCTGTCCCGACCCAATCGGCGATCCTAGGGGCATAACCGTGGCGCAGCCGGCCTCCTCTAAACGTTTGGCTAAGAGAGGATCGGCGTTAATATAGGGCAGTACGGCAAAACCTTCTTTAACTAATTGTTCCGCCGCTTGCAAAGTTCCGATCGGATCGGGTAATAAATATTTAGGATCGGGAATAACTTCGAGTTTAATAAAGTTATTGTCTTCCTGTCCCAATAATTTGGCCATTTCTCGCCCTAAACGGGCCACCCGAACCGCTTCTTCGGCCGTTTGACAACCGGCAGTGTTGGGTAACATCCAAATTTTAGACCAATCGATCGCCTCTGCTAATCCCTCATGACCGGGTGCGTTCGTTTGTACTCGTCTAACGGCAACGGTGACAATCTGACATTCACTGGCACTAATACTTTCCTGCATAGTCGTCAGATTGGCATATTTGCCAGTCCCAGTCATCAAGCGGGAGTGAAAGGTTTTCCCAGCAATGGTGAGGCGATCATTTTGGGGCGATAAAAGCGCTTGGGGTTTATTCTCAATAATAGTTAAGGACATAGGTGGAATAGTAACGGGTGATGGTTGATTAAAGCGATCGCAGCTAAAATGGGTCAAAATGGGATTAACTTTGTCATTAATCACCAGGTCGGCAATCAAGGAAGCAGTAACAGGAGCGAGTAAAATGCCATTACGATAGTGACCGGTGGCTAAAATCAGGTTATCACAGCTACTGCGGCCTAAAATAGGTAATTCATCCGCTGTACCCGGACGGAATCCCCACCACATCTCCTCGATTTCCCAGTCAGCTAAAGGGGGATAGAGACGGGTAGCACGCGCAAAAAGGGTTTGTAGTCCTTGGGGTGTATTGCCCGTTTGCCAGGCGACTTTTTCGGAAGTGGCCCCGATAATTAAACGACCATTGCGACGGGGAACCAGATAGGTTTGCGGACCGAATAAAACCCTCGCTAAGGTCTGGTTAGGGGGCATTTTTACCGCTGCCATTTGGCCTTTGACGGGATGGATAGGGAGGGGTAAAAGTTGACTGGCCCAGGATCCCGCCGCTAAAATGTAAATTTTTGCTTCTAATTCCCCAATTGAGGTATAAATACTCTTGACTTTTCCCTGCTTTTGTTGTATGGCGTGGACTTCTACCCCTTGGCGAATTTCTACCCCTAAATTTTCGGCCGCTTGTTGCAGGACAGTCACTAGCTGCCGGTTATCCACTTGTCCATCGTCGGGATACCACCAACCACCGACCACATCTTTACCTAATCCGGGTTGGTAGAGGTGAACTGCATTGCTGTCTAACCAAATTTTATTAACTTCCTCGGTAGTAACGGGCTGATCTAGCTCGTAAACGGGAGCAAGAATACCACAGGGATAGTAACCGGTGTTTATCCCCGTTAAATCCTCGATTTTGCGGATCCATTCTGGATATAGCCAGCGCGATTGCAGGCAAAGCTCGAGAAACGGACCCGGGGGAATTCCCTCCGCATGGGGGGCCAACATTCCCGCAGCCGCACGACTAGCGGCCTGAGCTATATCTCGAACTAGGAGGGTAACTTTTGCCCCGCGCAATTGTAAATCGACGGCGATCGCTAATCCGATGATACCACCGCCCACGATCAAAATTTCGCTAGTTGAGTTCATAAAAGTCTCTGGCACCAAAGAGAATTACTGAAATGACAAGCAATTAGAAGTTAAAACAAGAAAGACGTAGTAAAATAACATATATAGTCTTTTTATCCCAATTAATCATAATTTTTAGCTTGATTGACTACTAAAATCGCAATTAGTCAGCCGAGAGGAGGGAGAAGTGAGGCTACTGGCATAATTTAAGCTTAAGATAATTTGTAGTCGATCTTTTCTAAGCTTCCCTTTTTCTTTAGAGCATTATGACTTCCCCTGCTGTCGATCGAGTTTATCAAGGTCAATTCGGAGAGTTTACGATTACGGATAGTGATCGCCTAGGGGTGCGTCTCTACCGTCTGGGTTTAAATTTAGCGGCTTTTAGTTTCGCTGTCGCTACAATTATAGTTCTCACCCGACCGCAATTACTGCCCCTGACTAACCTTTTATACATGGGTTTTTGTCTGGGGTTAGGCATCAGTTTATTGACTATCCATATATATTTAATTCCCCTCCATCGTCTCCTGCAATTTTTTTGGCTAATCGGGGCGATTACTTCCCTAATTTTCAGCCTCTATTCTCACCTTTCTCCCCTAGAATTTGTCTATAACCACCCGGTGAGCTTATTCGGTGTCGGCTTTATTTTTGCTAGTCTCACGGGGATTTATTTCAAAGAAGCTTTTTGTTTTAATCGTCTAGAAACCAAGTTTTTAACCCCTCTAGTTCCCACCCTTTTACTCGGTCATCTTTTGGGGATATTGCCCTTAAATTGGGAAAAGGGGCTATTAATTCTCTGGGCGACTTTATTCGTTATCTTTGCTCTGAGAAAGTTAAGCCAACCTCTCCCCAACGATATCGGTGATAAATCGGTCTTTGAACATCTTAATCATTGATAAACTCTCCAGAGATTAAAATCTATTCTAAGATACAGTCTTGCGGGCAAGTGAGTGGAACGAACCACTCCAGACACAAAGGATACAAAGATCGATCACTACTATATAAGTTAAACTGATCGGGTTTCAGCTTTTTGTTCTTTGTCTCTTTCTGGTTTATTCTTGGTCAGTAATCAGTAAACAGTAATCAGTGAAAAGATAGTAAGAAACTTATATTTAATACTGTCACTTAAAACTCAAATCTGATAACTGATAACTGATAACTGATAACTGTTACTTATCTGGAGTCCTCGATGGTAGCCGGATTAGCAGTATTGGCAGTCTTGCTAGTGAACATTTGTATCAGACTAAAACCGACAAAAGCGAGTAAAGCTATGCCACCAATAGCAGTAACAATTTTACCCACGAGATTTTCTGTGCGGGGTTGTTCGGGGGCATCCTCGTTGGGATCCTCCGAATGGGCAAAACGATTGTAGAGGAAATCGAGGGCTTCATTGCGAAGTTCGTAGTAACGGGGATCCTCGGTAATTTGGGAACGAACCCGGGGACGAGCAAAAGGCATCTTTAACACCTCCCCGATTTTAGCGCTTGGGCCGTTGGTCATCATCACCAAGCGATCGCACAAGAACAAAGCCTCATCGATATCGTGGGTAATCATCAACACGGTTAACTGGTGTTCTTGCCAGATTTTCAGCAATTCTTCCTGTAATTCTTCTTTAGTGATCGCATCTAGGGCCCCAAACGGTTCATCGAGGATGAGGACTTGGGGACGAATGGCCAGGGCGCGGGCGATCGCAACCCGTTGTTTCATGCCTCCCGATAATTGGGGGGGTTTTTTCTGGGCTGCTTCTGTCAATCCCACTAAGGATAGATTTTCTTCCACAATCTTCACCTTCTCAGCGTGAGATTTTTGGGGATAAACCGAACTAACCCCGATATAAACGTTCTCAAAGGCAGTTTTCCAGGGCAGAAGCGAATAATTTTGGAATACCATCATCCGGTCCGGTCCTGGTTCCTTAACCTCTTTATCCTGTAGCAGCACTTGCCCACGACTAGGAGAAGAAAACCCCGCCACCATATTTAAAAGGGTCGATTTACCGCAGCCGGAGTGACCGATAATGCAGACAAATTCCCCCTCATTAACTTGCAGCTCCACACCATCTAAAACGGTGTAAACCCCTTCGGGGGAGGGGTATTCTTTGGCAACATTACTAACTAATAAAAAAGGCTGGGTAGTAGTGGTGGAATTCACGGTCTTATCGGTAAAAGTTTGCATAATTCGTCCTAGATTTATTTTAAGGTGGGCAAAGCCCACCACAACCATTAATTAGCGACGGTATCATCGAGGAGAACTTCTGAGACGCGATAATCGCGACGGATCGAGAAACGTTCCAGATAGCTGATCGGATCGTCGGGATTGAAAATAAGATGATCGAAGAGGGCAAAACTGTGGCGATTGGGTTCCAAATCGGGAAGGCCCAGGGACCGGCAAGCTTCACCAAACAGATCGGGACGACGGACGCGTTCAATCACTTCTACCCAGTTGCGGGGGAAAGGCGCGTAACCCCAACGGGCAAGCTGAGTTAGGGTCCATAACGCCTCACTGCGGCCCGGACAGTTAGCTTGATCGACGTAAAACTGGTTAAATCGGAATAGGGGTTCGGGGGCGGTTCCTAAACCGCGATCGTAACCATCGAGGAAACCAGGCCGAATAATTGTCCTATCCACGCCCACATACTGGGGCTGACTGAGAATATTGACGATTTCTTCTCGATTACGCTGATCATCGCAGTATTCGCAGGCTTTAATTAAAGCTTTCACCATGGCGATATGGGTTTCGGGATGTTTCGCTGCCCAAGTTTCCTTGACTCCGAGAACTTTTTCTTGGTGTCCGGGCCAAATATCAAGATCGGTGGCGATAACGTAGCCTAATTTTTCGTGAACGGCGTAGGAGTTCCAGGGTTCCCCCACACAATAACCGTCGATCTTACCCGCTTTTAGCAGGGAAACCATCTGAGGCGGCGGAATTACGGCTAAATTCACATCACTATCGGGATCGATGCCGCCACTAGCTAACCAGTAGCGTAACAGCAGATTGTGCATGGAAGCGGGGTGAACCATGCCGAAAGTGGCGATTTTATCGGGACTTTGCTGGAGGGCATCCTTTAAGTCCTCCAGTTTTTCTACCCCCAATTCCCTGTATTTATTGCTGAGGGTGATGGCGTTACCGTTGCGACTGAGTACCAAAGCGCTAATGACGGGGACAGAGGGCTTATTGCCAGCGCCAATGGTCATGCTGAGGGGCATTCCCGCCACCATCTGGGCCGCATCGAGACGACCGGTGGCCACCCCTTGGGCGAGTGCTTTCCAGTTGGGTTCTCGTTGCAGGATAACATCCTCTAATCCTTCCTCGGCGAAGAAACCTTTCTCTTTGGCGATAATAATCGGAGCGCAATCGGTGAGGGGGATAAAACCGATGGTGGGATTGGTTTTCAGTCTGGTAGCTTGACCGATCACTGTCACCGGTCCGGTGGGTTGACCGACTTTCTTCGATCGCTTCTGTTGGTTGAGGAAATAAACGATCTCGTTACGGAGGGAGTAGTAACTGGGATGGTTAACTACTTCTAAACGATGCCGGGGCCGGGGAATGGGAACATCGAGAATCTGACCGATATGGGCCTCCGGACCGGTGGTTAACATCACCACTCGATCGGATAGTAATAGGGCCTCATCCACATCGTGCGTGACCATGATACAGGTAACGTGGCTTTCTTCGACGATTTCCATCAAACGTTCCTGTAAATTGCCTCTGGTTAACGCATCCAGCGCCCCAAAGGGTTCATCGAGTAGCAGGACTTTCGGCCGTAGGGCTAGAGCGCGGGCGATCGCTACCCTTTGTTTCATGCCTCCCGATAATTCTCCCGGTCGTTTGTTGGCCGCATGGCGCAGGTGTACCATATCGATACTATGTTCGATGACACTTTTGCGTTCAGCAGCCGGTAGATGACGCAGCACGCGGTTAACTCCTAGGGCGATATTTTCTCGGACGGTTAACCAAGGCAGCAGAGAATAATTCTGGAAGACCACCATGCGATCGGGACCGGGACCTTTAATTTCTTTTCCCTCTAAAATCACCCCTCCCACCGTCGGGCGATCGAGTCCAGCGACCATATTTAAGAGGGTGGATTTCCCGCAACCGGAATGACCGATTAAAGAGATAAATTCCCCTTGAGTAACGCTGAGATCGATATTTTTTAGGGCGATATATTGACGGCCATCGGGCAGAGGGAAAACCTTATCAATGTGATCGACTTCAATAAATGCAGACATTTTCAGTTATCAGTTATCAGTTATCAGTTATCAGTTGTCAGTTATCAGATGTGAGTTTTTAGTTTACTGTTTACTGTTTACTTAAAAAGCTCGGCTCTTCGGTTTGTGTTATGCAATGGACGGGGGATATAAGGGATGGAACCCTTATGTAGAAAAGCATTTGGCCATTTTTGTCAATTGTTTTTGATCTAGAGCGAACTAATCAATTAAATCTCTTACCAGATAAGGATTTAGTCGATTTATGCCCCCATATCGAATCATACCAAGTAACGAAGAACCAAAAGCTCCCCACACCCCACACCCTGCCCCCACCGAAAAACTTTTTGCCGCAAACCCTATTTATTTTCTTCGGGTACAACTAATTTAGCGATGTAGGCCATGAGGCGATCGAGTAAGAAACCAACAATACCCACATAAATCAGGGCGAGGATAATTTCACTGATCATGGAACTATTCCAAGCATCCCAGATAAAGAAGCCAATTCCCACGCCACCGATCAGCATTTCTGCCGCTACAATCGCCAACCAAGATAAACCGATACCGATTCTTAATCCGGTGAAAACGTAGGGAACGGTGGCGGGAAAAAGAATATTGAAAAAGTATTCAACTTTGGATAATTTCAACACTCTAGAGACGTTTTTATAGTCTTGGGGAACCTGCTGTACTCCCACGGCCGTGTTAATAATAATTGGCCAAATTGCTGTAATAAAAATTACAAATATGGCACTAGGTTCGTTATTACGAAAAGCCGCTAGGGAGATGGGTAGCCAAGCTAGGGGGGGAACGGTACGCAGGATTTGGAAAATCGGATCGATCGCATCATAAATTAGGGCGCTACTACCGATTAAAATACCCGCAGCGATGCCAACAATAGCGGCAAGGGTGAAACCGACGGCCACCCGTTGTAAACTAGCTAAAATTTGCCAGAATAACCCCACATCCGTGCCACCATTATTGAAGAAGGGATTAATAATTAATTCCCAGGTCTCGCTAACCACTTTGGTGGGACTAGGAAGGGGAGCATCGGGACTAAAACAGAGAATTTGCCAGAGGAGAAGGAAAATTAATAAAGCAATCGCCGAAGTTGCTAGTTTGGATAATTTTTTTTTCAGGTCTTTTACCCATTTCTGACCTTGAGAACGACGAGAAATAGAAACAGCCATAATCAGTTATCAGTTATCAGTTATCAGTTATCAGTGGTTGAGTTGTCAGTGGTTCAGTGGTTCAGTTATCAGTGGTTCAGTTATCAGCTATCAGAAAATCATCTTTAACTGATTACTGATCACTGAACACTGATTTAAACCTTTTTAATCTTGAGAGATTTCAGATAAGCGGTGGGATTTTCAGGGTCAAAAGTAACACCATCAAAGAAAGTTTCCACACCGCGAGAGGTAGAGGTGGGAATTTGATCAGCCGGAACATTGAGGGCTGTGGCGGCTTCTCTCCAGATATCTTCCCGGTTAACCTTATCAACTAAAGCTTTGATGTCCGTATCGGCGGGAATATAGCCCCAACGGATGTCTTCAGTCACAAACCAAGTATCATGACTCTTGTAGGGATAGGAAGCGTTATCAGCCCAGAATTTCATGGCTACGGGGCTATTTTCGATTTTGCGACCATCACCGAAATCGATATTACCCTGCATTCTTCCCAAGATATCGGCGGGGTCAATTTTCAGCCATTCCCGTCCTGAAATAATCTCGCACATTTCCTTAACATTAGCGGGATCATTGCACCATTGCTGCGCTTCCAAAACAGCCATGGTTAAAGCTTTTGCCGCTTTGGGATTTTTATCCACCCAATCGGCGCGCATAGTTAGGGCTTTTTCGGGGTGATCTTTCCAAAGTTCCCCGGTAATCAGGGCCGAATAACCGAGTTTTTTGTTAACCAATTGGGCGTTCCAAGGTTCCCCCACACAGAAAGCTTGCATCGTGCCGACTTTCATGTTAGCCACCATTTGTGCCGGAGGAACAACAATTAGGGATAGATCTTTATTCGGATCGATGCCGCCGGCGGCTAACCAATAGCGCATCCAGAGATCGTGAGTACCACCGGGGAAAGTGACGGCGGCTTTAACTTCTTTGCCCGCAGATTTAGCTTTAGCGAAGGATTCTTTCAGTACACCGCTATCGAGGGCAACCTTTAGATCCATGTATTCGTTAGCCACAGAAATCGCTTGACCATTGGTATTCAAACGCGCCAGAATATACATCGGTACTGGCTGTTTGGTGATTTTGCCCAAGGTCATTAGGTAGGGCATGGGGGATAAAATATGCGCCCCGTCGATACCGTTACCCGCCGAACCTAATTCGAGGTTATCCCGGGTTGCAGCCCAAGAGGCTTGTTTCATCACCTGTACATCGGGCATCCCGTGTTTAGCGAATAAACCTTTTTCTTTGGCGATAATTAAGGGGGCAGCGTCGGTGAGGGCAATAAAACCTAGTTTAGCGGTGGTGACTTCGGGGGTTTCTCCACTGACAACGGGGGAAGCGGCAGGACTGCCGGCCGGGGAGGGACTGGTCGCGGTATTATTGGGAGTGGCGCAACCGTGGAGAATTGCTGTTCCTACGGCAGTTGCCCCGGCAGTGAAGATAAATCTACGTCTGGAAAGTTTACTCATGGACTAAAAAATCGTGATTAGAAACTAAACAAAGGTGATGAAACGGTGAAAAATTCTCATTATTTCCCCCGCGGTGATAACCGAGAAGATTTCTTGCAAGTAACTGTTGATTCAGTAAGGAGGCTTTAACTATTTTTATCTCTCGATCGCTTTTGCTTCTCCATCTGGGGAGATTTAGCAGTAGTTTTTGTCTAAGAGATTTTTTCTAGAAGCATAACAGTTTTGAGGAGTCGATAGATAGGGGCGGTTTTTAGTCATCTGGGCTAGAAAGATCACTTTATTTCAGGGTTATCACCGAAGCAATTAACTTAAATTTACAGTCTTCAACGGGAAAGATAGTATAGATTGTTACAAAATATTGTCAGTCATGTAATAAGAGCATAAAAATTTGTCTGAAACGCATGGTAGAGCGATGGGTTTTTTTTAGCTATCTTGAATCAGTTATCATACTAAATCCAGTTATTAAAGACTGATTATCTATTCCTCCTTTTGCCTCTTGCCCCTTGCCTCTTGCCTATCCTGATAACTAGCCTATACTCAACGGATTTAGGATCAGATTTGAGTTTGCCGTTGACTGATTACCGGTTAATCTTTACCGATTACTGAAAAATCGCCGCAAGTATTAGCAACGGGACCAGCTTGAGACAATCTCTGTTATGCTTTGGAACTTGCCAAGGGCAAAAGCATATTATTATCGATCGATGTTTCCCCTTGATTAGATGCTTAGGGATATTGTCAATAGTGGGAGTTAGTCATCTGTGCCTATTTGATCGTTTGTCTTGATCACGATACTTTTAATCCTTACTGTCGCACCTATCCCAGACTCTGATCAAAAACTGGCTGTCTGGGATTCAGGAAAGAGCCGAAAAAATCTCTTAAATAACCTTCAATTATTCTACAGCGTTTTATCTGTTTTCATTTCATTTTAAGATGGCTCAAAGTTTCCCCGTTCCTGACTATCTTTCGGGTTTACTAGGCTTTTAGAACGGTTTTATGACTTTGATTGTTGACGATATTTGCTCTGTCTTTGGGATGACTTTTGCTGGTCTGCTGCCGAGATTGACACAAGAGAGGTAAAATCGACTCTGTGGGGATGCTTTAACCGGCATCTCTGTTTTTTGACAGGGGAAGATTTAACTGCCCCGACAATCGATCGAGTGTTAAACCTAAGCCGCTAAACTGAAAATAGCTGCTTGTCCTTGGCTCTCATTTCTCAGATTGTAAAATAATGCAAATTTATCTTGACTATAGTGCCACTACCCCCACTCATCCCCAAGTAATCGATCGGGTTGCCACTATTCTGCGGCATCATTGGGGTAATCCCTCCAGTTTACACAGTTGGGGACAGGATACGGCGACAGTCATCGAAATGGCTAGAGAACAGGTAGCAGGGTTAATTAATGCCAATCCAGACCAGATTATCTTCACTTCTGGCGGCACAGAAGCCGATAATTTAGCGATTATCGGGGTTGCTCAACAGTATAACCGCCCCCGTCATATAATTATTTCTAGTGTGGAACATTCGGCGATCGCTGAACCCTGTAAACAATTAGAGCAGCAAGGTTGGCAAATTACTCGTCTTCCCGTCAATCGTCAAGGTAGGGTGAATCCTTTAGACCTAAAAGCCGCAATTCAAAGCGATACGGTCTTAATTTCCATTATTTACGGACAAAGTGAGGTGGGAACCCTACAACCGATTGAAGAATTGGGCAGCATTGCCAGAGAAAGGGGTGTTCTTTTTCACACCGATGCGGTGCAGGTGGCGGCAAGATGCGATATTGATGTGCGGAAACTGCCCGTAGATTTATTATCTCTTTCTAGCCATAAAATTTATGGAATGCAAGGATCGGGAGCTTTATACATCAGAGCGGGTGTCGATATTTTACCATTACTGCGGGGCGGTGGTCAGGAAAAAGGTCTGCGATCGGGAACCCAATCTGTGCCAGCGATCGCATCTTTTGGTTTAGCGGCCGAATTAGCCCAAAAAGACTTAATTAGCGAAAAAATGCGTTTAATGGCCTTGCGAGATCGATTATTTGACCTCTTAGCTGATTATCCTTATCTGCTACCCACGGGAGACCGATTCTATCGTTTACCCCACCACGTCAGCTTTATTGTCCGTCCAGACGATAACAGTCACATCACGGGAAAACAGCTAGTTCGTCAGCTTAATTTAGCAGGAATCGGTATTAGTTCTGGAGCCGCCTGTCATAGTGGCAAACTTTCCCCCAGTCCAATTTTAAAAGCTATGGGCTACAGCGATCGAGAAGCATTAGCGGGAATTCGTTTAACCCTGGGAAGGGACACCAGCGCAGCCGATATTGATTGGACTGCTCTAGTATTAAAACAAGTGATCGATCGCTGTTTATCTGCTTTAATTGTAAGCAAGAGTTAGTTTATGCCTCAAATTGTCCTTCAATCAAGATAATTTCGCCAAAATCGGGGATCCATGCCACCCAACGGCCCTGATCCTGTTCACAGAGTAGTAGCGCTTCATCAAAGCTGTATGGAGAGGGAAGCATTCTTAGTCGTACCCATGTATTTGCTTGGGGACAGGTAACAACAGCAGTAGTGCGAGATTGTAGTAAGGACATACACAGATCACCCTGATAATTCTGTATCTAAATTTACAAACAAACCGATGACTGTGGATAACTTTGTTTTAAATCTTTACCTTTTCATTGGTAATTTGAGAAAAAATCTCTCTTTCTTGCCCACGGTTTTCGACTACCAATCCTAGTTAGGGTTTGCTGAATAAATGTGAAATATAGACGAGGTAAGGGTTTTAGGGTTCTGTTTCGCTCCCACAGATGCAAGATTTTGAGAGAATCGTGGTTCAAAACCTTGCGTCTTCATCGGCCCGCGTCCTGTAGGGGCGAAGCATTCGGGCAATAACCTATCGCTGAAACCGGAGATTTTCTAACCGAATGCTTCGCCCGTACTTTTTCAGCCAATCCTAGTTATGATCATTATTGGTAAATGATAGTTGATAACTGGTAATGGTAAGTTCTTTCCCTCGCACCTATAAAATCGCCGTCATCGGTGACGTTCACGACCAATGGGAAATAGAAGATAATTTAGCTCTAGAAGCTTTACAAGTGGATTTAGCCCTATTTGTGGGGGATTTTGGCAATGAATCCCTAGAAATTGTCGGCCGGATTGCTAGTTTGTCCTTACCAAAAGCCGTTATTCTCGGTAATCATGACGCTTGGTATAGTGCCACCTCCTGGGGACGAAAAAAATGTCCCTACGATCGCAATCAAGAAGATCGTGTCACCGCCCAGTTAGAATTATTAGGGGTTGCTCATGTGGGTTACTCAAAACTAGACCTGCCCAGTTTACAGCTTTCGATTGTTGGGGGTCGTCCCTTTACTTGGGGAGGTTCCGAGTGGAAAAATGGAGAATTTTTTCAAGAACGCTATAATATCAGCAGTTTTGCCGAATCTACTGCCAAAATTATCGCTAATATTCAAGATACTGCCTATAATAACCTGATTTTTTTAGGTCACAATGGTCCAGCCGGACTGGGAAAGGAAGCGGAAGCTATCTGTGGTCGCGATTGGCAACCCTTGGGAGGGGACCACGGGGACCCAGATTTAGCAGCGGCCATCGAACAAGCACAGCTATTAGGAAAACAGGTTCCTCTCGTCAGTTTCGGTCATATGCACCACCGTCTCCGTCATACTACTTCCCGTTTACGCAATCCCGTGGTCACTTCCGAGATGGGAACTGTTTATCTGAATGCTGCTAGTGTCCCTCGCATTCTCCACTCTGATAGGGGTAAATCTCGCAATTTTTCCCTAGTCACTCTTGAAGAAGGTCTAGTCACAGAAGCATCTTTAATCTGGTTGAACGATAATTTCGAGATTATCAGTAATAGAAAACTTTATCACTCCGGGTCGTCAATCGATCGCCTATCTCCCCAATCTTGTTATTCTTAAGTTTTGACAATAGACCTTTTCTTAATCTTATGCGGTACAACCACTAATATCAGTTATCAGTTATCAGTTATCAGTTATCAGTTTTCGGTTAACTGTTTACTGATTACTGATTACTAAAAAAAGCTTCCCAATTCATAATTCATAATTCATAATTTATAATTTATAATTCATAATTTATAATTTATAATTTCCTATAGATAGTTAAGTTTTTGAGCGATTAGAGGTAAAGCAAGAGCGATAGCAACACTAACAATCATACCGATAAAAGCTTTCAAGGCATCCCCTAAAACCAATTTACCCGTGGCGGCTAAATTAGGGGTTTCTCTGGTTAAAGTCAGAGAAATTTCTCGACCTCCTAATAAACCTAAAAATACCCAAGTGGTACTCATGGGAATATGATTATAGCCAACAAAAAAGAGTAAAATTAAGCCATAAATTAAGTTAATAATTGTTGCAGAACGCGGATCATGGGCGTTAGTTTTGCTAGTGACAATTTTCTCGATTTGACCACCATGATTAATAAAAATGATGGTTTGCAGGAGTAGCATAACTGTTAGAGATAAAACTAACCATGTTGCCGCTAACTGTCTGGGAAGATAGGCGAAAATATTTGCAAAATCTTGCATTAACCATTGACTCCAGAGAAACCCGGTGGATAACCACTGTAAAACTACCCAGATTTTTTGAGGTTCTTTATTAACTGTTTCTAGGAAAAAGTTTTCTAATCGATAAATAATTCGATAGATTACTAACCCCACTATAACAGCAATAGCATAACCCCAAGCGGATTTAACTAACATTTCATCTAGAGATTGGGGAGCAAAAACTGTTAAAACCAAAAAGGTTGTACTCACAGGTATTCCCCAAGTGGTGAGAATTAAAATTGCCAGGGGAGGAACGATATAAATCCAAGTAAAATTTTCTGGGAAGGGAATCATTTCTAGTCGATTATAAGCCACATCTCCCTGATTAATGTACCAACCAGCGATAAAAATTGAGGCTAAGATTATACTGGAATACAGCCATAAAATCCACCAGGGACGTTCTTCATTGGCACTTAAAAAAGTCCCTAAAGTCTGTAGGGAATCGTTGGCAACGATTGCATAAGCTGATAGAATAAAGCCAGCAATCATAAAAAAATTACTCATAGACAAGTGAAAAAAATAAAACTTAAAGTAATACAAATCCTGTTCAAACAGTAGAGAAAAGCGCAGAGGTAGGAGAGCGGGAAGTGGGGAAGTGGGGAAGTGGGGAAGTGGGGAAGTGGGGAAGTGGGGAAGTGGGGGAATTTCAACTAAAACCCTAACACCCTAACACCCCAACACCCCCCGCAACGCGCACGCAGTGACCACCCTATCTTCTGAATCCTGACAACTGGCTCCCAAAAACGAAAACTTCCTACTTCTCTATTAATATAATCGCTAGAATTACTTAATTTTGCTTTAAAAAATCCCTCGCCAGATAGAAAGCTGCTAAACTACCAGAGACAGTAATTTCCTGCGGATTAATTTCCTGTAAAGGTCGCAGAATAACTTCGATTTCCTCGGTAACATCTAACTTTTGTTGACCTGTGGGGGTAGCATTAAGAGCCAAAAAAATATGAATTCTGTTAGTATCTTTAACAGGATTATCGTACAAAACAGCTAGAGGCATTAGAGAATCACTGTGATAACCAGTTTCCTCCTCGAATTCCCGATGCGCTGCTGTGGTAATATTATCTTCACCCGCATCCACTGATCCAGCGGGAAATTCCAATAAAATTTCCTTAACTCCGTGACGATATTGACGGACAAAAACTAATTGATTATCCTCAGTAACTGGAACAACTAAAACAATTTCAGGACGAATATTAACGAAATAATCATCGATAACTTGTCCAGAGGATAACTTCACCGCGTCTTGACGGACTTGACACCAACGATTCTGAAAAACTAGCTCAGATTTAACAATTTGCCATTTTTTTAAATTAGTCATCGATAATCCTGTTATAATTGCAGTGAAATTACTAAACTCTTTCTCAGATAATTATAGCTATCTAGGGACTATTCCTGATAAGATCTAATTTTATACTCCCATCTCCCATGTCGTTAATTCAATGGTATCCCGGTCATATTGCCAAAGCGGAAAGAAAACTTAAGGAACATCTTAAACTCGTGGATGTGATCCTAGAAGTGCGCGATGCTCGCATCCCCTTAGCTTCCCATCATCCGCAGGTGGACGATTGGATTGGCAATAAACCGCGCTTATTAATCTTAAATCGTCTCGATATGATTCCCGAATCTGCCTATCAACAATGGGTAACATGGTTTAAAAGTCAAGGAGAAACCGTCTATTTTACTAACGCTAAACAGGGAGAAAGAGTTAAAGCAATTATCAAAGCGGCGGAAAAAATTGGCGATGAAATTAACCAAAAACGTCAACTAAGAGGAATGTTACCGCGTCCAGTGCGGGCTGTGGTGATTGGGTTTCCCAATGTGGGCAAATCTGCCCTGATTAACCGTTTATTAGGGCGAAAAGTCGTCGCCAGCGCCCGCAGGGCTGGAGTAACGCGACAATTACAATGGGTACGAATTTCCGACACCTTAGAATTATTAGACGCGCCGGGGGTGATTCCTTCCCGTTTAGATAATCAAAAGGATGCGGTGAAATTAGCTATCTGTGAGGATATTGGGGATGCTGGTTATGATAAACAAAGGATAGCGGCGGCTTTTGTTGATTTATTAAGAGAATTACAGTATGAAGGACTTTTACTATCTCGTTACGGGTTGAATACCCTAGACATGACCGGGGAGGATTTTATCGAAAAATTGGCCGATCTCAAATATCAAGAAGATAAAGAAAGGGCAGCCATGCAGTTACTCAATGATTTTCGTAAGGGAATAATCGGGGCTATCCCGTTAGAATTGCCCCCTTCCTCTTGAAATCGCCTGTTTTTAACTCAATAGTTAATTACCCAATTTGTCAAAATTACCGCCTGTTAGTCCACTGAGCTGCCGATAAGATTAAAGAAATCGGTAAAGTTGCGGGATCGATCGAACTGTGAAGGAAGATAGGGGATAAACGACAGAGATAAAAAAGACTATGGGCAAACCGACTGGCTTTATCGAATTCCTGCGTGAACTTCCTTCCGAACTTACCCCTCTCGATCGCCTTCATAATTGGGATGAGTTTCATCTTCCCATGCCAGAAGATAAACTCCGCAATCAGGCTGCCCGTTGTATGGATTGTGGTACACCATTTTGTCACACGGGAACCCTAATTAGTGGCATGGCCAGTGGTTGCCCGATTAATAACCTGATTCCCGAATGGAATGATTTAATCTATCGAGGATTGTGGAGAGAAGCCCTCGATCGCCTCCATAAAACCAATAATTTCCCCGAATTTACCGGTAGAGTCTGCCCCGCTCCCTGTGAGGGTTCCTGTGTTCTCGGTATTCATAATCCCCCGTTACGATCAAAAATATTGAATGTTCAATTATCGACAAAGGTTGGGAATCCGGTTGGATTACTGCCAATCCCCCCGCAATCCGTACCGGCAAAAAAGTGGCCGTGATCGGTTCTGGACCTGCTGGATTAGCGGCCGCCGACCAGTTAAATAAAGCCGGTCACTGGGTGACGGTTTACGAACGGGCCGACCGTCCCGGGGGTCTATTAATGTACGGTATCCCCAACATGAAGTTAGATAAAGAAGAAGTGGTTCTGCGTCGTCTCCAGATGCTCGAACAGGAAGGGGTAAAAATGGTCTGTAACACAGAAGTGGGCAAGGATATCAGCAGCCAAGACCTATTAAACGAATATGATGCCGTGGTTATCTGTACCGGAGCCACCAAACCCCGGGATTTAAACATCGAAGGTCGCCAATTAAAGGGTATTCACTTCGCCATGGAGTTTCTCACCGCTAATACAAAAGCACTATTAGACGGACAGCCCGGGGAAGATTTTATCTCGGCTGCGGGTAAAGACGTGGTAATTATCGGCGGTGGCGACACGGGAACCGACTGTGTGGGGACTTCCCTGCGTCATAACTGCCATAGCGTCACCCAATTAGAAATTATGCCGCAACCGCCCCGAGAACGGGCTGCCGATAATCCCTGGCCCGAATGGCCGAAAATCTACCGTCTGGACTATGGACAAGAGGAAGCGGCCGCCCGTTTTGGCGATGACCCCCGGGTTTATACCACCACAGCAACCAAATTCGAGGGGGATAGCCAGGGTAACGTCACAGGGATTCACACGGTACAAGTGGAATGGCAACGCAACGAAAAAGGACAGTTTATCCCCCAACCAGTGGCAGGAACAGAAAAAGTCATCCCGACGCAATTAGTTCTATTGGCCATGGGATTTTTGGGACCAGAACAGCCTTTACTCGATGATTTAGGCTTAGAAAAGGATGCCCGCAGCAATATCAAGGCCGAACACGGTCAATTTGCCACTAGCTTACCGAAAGTCTTTGCAGCGGGGGATTGTCGTCGTGGTCAAAGTTTGGTGGTTTGGGCGATTAATGAAGGCCGCGGGGCCGCCAGGGAATGCGATCGCTTTTTGATGGGGGCGACGGATTTACCGTAAACCAGTAGTTACTCCCACCATTGTCCTGACTTGCTGGGGGTGTTTTCCCCTCGTTATCGTCAGGGACAAAAAGAGGCCTCAGCCATAGCCATCAAAACCCAACCGCGAGTCAAACCTTCTCAATCTGAAGAGGAGGAGGAGCGAGGAAACAATTGTCCCTATTGCCTATCCGCTCCCTGTTTAAACTGTTGCCACCGATGAATCAAGCACCACCTGTTCATTGGTGGGTAACTCCAGACAATAACCCGCACCGTAAACGGTTTTAATATAGCGAGGGTGGCGGGGATCGGGTTCTAGTTTCGTTCTCAAATGGCGAATATGAACGCGAATAGTCTCGATATCATCATCGGGATCATATCCCCAGACTTCCTTGAGAATATCACTAGGGGAAACGGTTTGACCGTGACGTTGGAGAAGACAGTGGAGTAACTCGAATTCTAGATGGGTTAACTTGACCACACCTTCAAACCAGACCGCCTCAAAACGTTCGGGAACCAGGGTTAAAGGTCCAAAACTGAGTATTTCTGAGTGTTTAGCGGCTTGGGGAATGCGATCAGTGCGTCTCAGGAGAGCGCGCACCCTAGCTAACATTTCCTCCACCTCGAAAGGTTTGGTCAGGTAATCATCGGCACCGGCGTTAAAACCTTCCACTTTATCTTGGGTTTGCCCCAAGGCCGTGAGCATCAAAATCGGGATGTCGGACGTGCGTTCATCTCGTCGCAAACGCTGACAGACGGTAAAACCATCCACTTTGGGCAACATTAAATCCAGCATGATTAAATCGGGTTGTAACTGGACGGCCAAGGCCTGGCCTTTAATCCCGTCCTCTGCGGGGTTAACGTCATAACCCGCCATCTCCAAGTTGATGGAGACTAATTCCGCGATTGCAGGATCATCATCGATTACAAGTATTCGGGGCATTACCAGAGTGTTATGACTAAGGGTTTGGGTAGGGGGTTGCTCAATGTGTTCTCGCTGACATCGCAACTATGGCTTTGTCTCTCAAGGGCCTGAGTTTAGCACAACATAAAGAATCCTGTACTGATTATAAGCATGATTGCTAAATTCGGTTTCAATTTGTGAAATTTTGCCTATATAAGTCTCCTGAATGTTAAGAGTTTTTAAGAAGTGTAAACAGTGTTGGTCGAAAATTGATATTGGTGCCAGATTGTACCCTCTCCTGCCCAAAGATCAACTAGGGAGCAGTTTTTCACTAATCTTTACAATTGCGCCATCTCGATGGATACCGGTTTCAACTGGCGGTCAAGTCCTGCTAGAGCTAACTTTTCCCCCCTAAGCTCCCCTGGCGGCACTGTAAAAATTCTTAATAAAATTAGCGATCGATTCAGTTTAATCTACCAAAATAGGCGGTTTTAGTAAGCATCTGTAACGAACCCGATCCATTCTACTCATCCCAACAGGTGATCATAATATGAGCGTTAATTTATCAACTCAACTGCGAGAAGGCACGAAAAAATCCCATACCATGGCAGAAAACGTCGGTTTTGTCAAGTGTTTTCTCAAAGGTGTGGTGGAAAAAACTTCCTATCGCAAACTGGTGGCTAACCTCTACTTCGTCTATTCGGCCATGGAGGAGGAGATGGAAAAACTTTCCAGTCATCCCGTCGTTTCTAAAATCTGTTTTCCTGAACTCAATCGCAAAAATGCGCTCGAACAGGATTTATATTTTTATTATGGTCCTAATTGGCGCAACGAGATCGCTTTATCTCCCGCAGGTCAGGCCTACGTTGACCGGATTCGGGAAATCGCCACAACAGAACCCGAATTATTAGTTGCTCATTCCTATACCCGTTATCTCGGCGATCTGTCTGGGGGGCAAATCTTGAAAAAAATCGCCGAAAAAGCGATGAATCTGGAAACTGGTGGCACTGCTTTCTATGATTTCAAAGATATTCCCGACGAAAAAGCCTATAAAAACCACTATCGTCAAACCCTCGACCAGTTACCGGTAGATCAAGCCATGGCCGATCGCATTGTCGCCGAAGCTAACGCCGCTTTTGGCCTGAACATGAGAATGTTCCAAGAGTTGGAAGGTAATCTGATCAAAGCGATCGGAATTATGCTCTTTAATACTCTCACCCGTCGTCGCAGCACCGGCAGCACCGAAACTGGATTGGCTACCGCCGAATAGTAGTCAAGAAAACCAAAAAAACGGAAATTCTAGAATTTGGGTAATGGTCAGCCTTGACATCCTCGCCGCCCTAAAAGTGCGGCGATTCCTAAACCTCACGATTTAAGTTTCTGCTTCCACCACCGTCGCATACCACAGTTAAAAAACCATGTACTGTCTTACACAGAGTCCACAGACTTTCGCCCCATTTCAGAAGCCCGATTCCCTGTGTCCCACGGTACGTTGACCGCCTATAGCTTCTTGTACTTGTTGCGCGCGACTTTTTACCCGGCCAAGCTTTTCTGGTCGGAACCCCCTAAGCCGAGTTTTCAAGGTGCTGCGCCGTCCACTTGGTTTTCGAGACTGGCCTTTTAATTCTAACGTAAAGCCAACCTAGAACGGCGGGGTTTCAGACCCAAAATTTCCGGTGATTATTATCCGAATTTCGGAGTTATCCGTTATATTTTTGCTTTTTATTCGGTCGTCAGGAGATAGGAGTCAGGGTGATAGGGTTTTGGGGTGATAGGGATTTAGGGGTTTAGGGAAATTTCCTCCAAATGTTCCACTACCCCACTACCCCACTACTCCACTACTCCACTACTCCACACCCAACTACCCCACTTCCCCACTTCCCCACCTCCCCAATTCATAATTCATAATTCATAATTCCCACACCCCACTACTCCACTACTCCACACCCAACTACCCCACTTCCCCACTTCCCCACCTCCCCAATTCATAATTCATAATTCATAATTGCCACACCCCACACCTCACTTCCCTGATGATCGCGAAAAAACTTCATCAAGAGGGGAACAACTTCCAGTAAGATGAAAAATGGTCAGTGAAAAAGCTAACCGAAATTTATTGTCGGAAATGGTAACACCGCCCCATTTCCCCAGACTCTAGAGGCTAGAGTCCGGTAAACCAGCGGATAAAAATTGACATCCATGAGTGCAGACATCTTCGATCGAGTTAAAAAAGTTGTTGTAGAACAATTAGAAGTAGAGCCGGAAAAAGTTACCCCCGAAGCAAGCTTTGCTAATGATCTGCAAGCTGATTCCCTCGATGTGGTCGAGTTAGTGATGGCTTTAGAGGAAGAATTTGATATTGAAATTCCCGACGAAGCGGCCGAACAAATTGACACTGTAGGCAAAGCTGTTGACCATATTAGCGAGAAAGTAGGAGCAACCGCCTAATTATTGCGGGAAAATTGACAATTAGGATTAAATATCTGGGGCAAAATCTGCCCTTATTTTTGAACAAACATGACAGAATTGCCATTAAAAAGGGTTGTCATCACGGGGATGGGTGCGATCACTCCCCTCGGCAATAATCTAGCAGACTATTGGACAGGCTTAATCAACGGCAAAAGTGGCATTGGTTTAATTACCCACTTTGATGCCTCCCGTCACGCTTGTCGCATTGCTGGGGAAGTGCGGGGTTTTGACCCCCACGAATATGTGGATCGCAAAGAGGCAAAGCGCATGGACCGTTTCGCTCAATTTGCCGTCGCCGCCAGTTTGCAAGCGCTGCAAGATTCTCGATTAGTTATCGACGCTCTCAATGCCGATGATATAGGCGTACTAATTGGTACGGGCGTAGGTGGCATAAAAGTGCTTGAGGATCAACAGGAAATTTACTTGACAAAAGGTCCGAGCCGGTGTAGTCCTTTCATGATCCCGATGATGATTGCCAATATGGCCGCTGGTTTAACCGCTATCCACACGGGGGCCAAAGGACCGAGTAACTGCACCGTGACCGCTTGCGCCGCCGGTTCCAATGCCATCGGCGATGCTTTTCGTCTAGTACAAAGGGGTTTGGCCAAAGGGATGATCTGCGGTGGGACGGAGGCCGCCGTTACCCCCCTAGGATTGGCTGGTTTTGCCTCCGCTAAGGCCCTGTCCACCCGCAACGATGACCCCACCCGGGCCAGTCGTCCCTTTGACAAGGACCGGGATGGTTTTGTCATGGGGGAAGGGGCAGGAATTTTGATTATAGAGGAATTAGAAACGGCCTTAGCCCGTGGGGCGCGGATTTACGCCGAAATGATCGGTTATGGTCTGACTTGCGATGCCTATCACATGACTGCACCGGTTCCCGATGGTCGTGGAGCCACCAGAGCGATCGAATTAGCGATCAAAGATGCCGGTTTAACTCCGCCGGAAATTAGCTATATCAACGCCCACGGCACCAGTACAGGGGCCAATGATCCCACGGAAACCAAGGCGATTAAAAAAGCTTTAGGAGAATCGGCCTACCAAATCCCCGTCAGTTCCACCAAATCGATGACAGGCCACCTTTTAGGCGGTTCTGGCGGCATTGAAGCCGTGGCCACGGTCATGGCGATCGCTAATGATCGGATTCCCCCGACTCTCAACCTTGACAATCCTGACCCCGATTGTGATCTTGATTACGTCCCCTACGAAAGTCGTCAGCAGATAGTTAACGCTGCCCTCTCCAACTCTTTTGGATTTGGCGGCCATAACGTCACCTTAGCTTTTAGAAAATATGCTTGAGTCGATGCCCCTGAAAGAGTAATCTGTGAGTGGCTCCCTCTTTAACTGGGTCTTATTTTTGTAGTTCATTCTAAAAAACATTATGGTTGTCGCCTCCCAATCCCTCGAAGAACTTTGTATTAATGCCGTGCGTTTTTTAGCGGTGGATGCCGTGGAAAAAGCTAAATCGGGACACCCCGGACTGCCGATGGGGGCCGCACCCATGGCCTTTGTCCTCTGGGATCAATTCCTGCGTTTTAACCCGAAAAACCCCCAATGGGTCAATCGCGATCGTTTTGTTCTCTCCGCCGGTCACGGTTGTATGCTGCAGTACGCTTTGATGTACCTGACCGGATACGATAGCGTTCCCCTCGAGGAAATTAAACAATTCCGGCAGTGGAAATCGAAAACCCCCGGCCACCCCGAAAATTTCGTCACGGAAGGGGTAGAAGTGACCACCGGTCCGCTGGGTCAAGGGATTGCCAATGGTGTGGGTTTGGCCCTAGCAGAAGCCCATTTAGCGGCCCGTTTCAACAAACCGGATGCCAAAATTATCGACCATTACACCTATGTGATTTTGGGTGATGGTTGCAATATGGAGGGTATTTCCGGGGAAGCTTGTTCTTTAGCCGGTCACTGGGGTTTAGGCAAGTTAATCGCTCTCTATGATGATAACCATATCTCGATCGATGGTTCCACCGATATCGCTTTTACCGAAGACGTGAGCAAGCGTTTTGAAGCCTACGGTTGGCACGTTCAGCACGTCGAGAATGGCAACACCGATTTAGATGCCATTGCCAATGCGATTGCGGCTGCCAAAGCTGTCACCGATAAACCCTCGATGATTAAAATCACCACCACCATCGGTTATGGTTCCCCCAATAAGTCTAATACCGCCGATGTTCACGGGGCAGCCTTAGGAGCAACAGAAATCGAGTTAACCCGGAAGGCCCTGGGTTGGCAATACGAGCCGTTTGTGGTTCCCGATGAGGTGTTAAATCGTTTCCGGCAAGCAGTGGACAAGGGAACGACGGCAGAAACGGACTGGAATAAGTTATTTAACGAATATCAGGCTAAATATCCCGCAGAAGCGGCTTTATTTGAACAGTTAACCACCGGTCAACTGCCGGAAGGTTGGGAGCAAGCTTTACCGGTTTATAAACCCGAAGATAAGGCGCTGGCTAGTCGTAAACACTCGGAAATCTGCTTAAATGCCCTTGCGGGGGTTTTACCCGGTTTAATCGGTGGTTCGGCGGATTTAACCCACTCTAACTACACCGAATTAGAGCATTTTGGTAATTTCCAAAAAGGCAGTTATCAGGAGCGTAACGTCCATTTTGGCGTGCGAGAACACGCGATGGGGGCGATTTGTAACGGGATTGCTCTCCATAACACGGGATTGATTCCCTACGGGGCGACTTTCCTGATTTTCACCGACTATATGCGGAATTCTATCCGTTTATCGGCCTTGTCAGAAACCCGCGTCATCTGGGTAATGACTCACGATTCCATTGCCTTAGGGGAAGATGGACCGACTCACCAACCCGTGGAACACGTTGCTTCTCTGCGCGCTATTCCTAACCTGTTAGTCATGCGTCCGGGAGATGGTACGGAAACTTCCGGTGCTTATAAAGTAGCGGTGAGCGAAAAGAAACGCCCGACTTTATTGGCTCTCTCCCGTCAAAATCTGCCCAATTTAGCGGGAACTTCCCTTGCGGGTGTGGCTAAAGGTGCTTATGTTATCACCGATTGTGAAGGTACTCCCGATGTCATTCTCATCGGTACGGGGGGCGAGTTGTATCTCTGCGATAAAGCGGCTGCGGTGTTAAAAGAGGCAGGAATTAAAGCTCGCGTCGTTTCTATGCCCTGTTGGGAGCTATTCGAGGAACAATCGGCAGAATACAAAGAATCGGTATTGCCGAAAGCAGTGAAAAAACGTCTCGCAGTGGAAGCGGGTTCAACCATGGGTTGGCATCGTTACATCACCGATGAGGGGGATGTGTTGGGGGTTGATACCTTCGGCGCTTCTGCTCCGGGGGGTGTGATTCTAGAGAAGTTTGGTTTTACCGTGGATAACGTGGTAGCGAAGGCAAAAGCGTTGTTAGGTTAATTACCTGAAATCTTAGCTGTAATGAGTCAGAAAAATCTGGCTCATTTTTTTGTTTTTCTATTGTGACTGTCAGTCAGTGGACTAGGGGTCACGTCAGGCAGTTTAATCGAAGCATGGCAAAGGACAATTTAGCTCAATTTGGCAGATGTTTACATAATGCTCGTATTCAAAAGGGTTTATCCCAAGAAAGGTTGGCCGAAGCGGCCAATTTGGATAGAACTTACATCAGTCTTCTTGAACGTGGTAAAAGGAATCCTTCTTTACTATGCTTGATTTCTTTATGTAGAGCATTAAACATAAGTCTTTCGGAGCTTTTTAACACTATGTCTATAAATTCCGATGTAAATACTAATGATGTCAGAAGATTTGATTAAATTGCTTGAGCAGTTTTTGCATGATAACGAGCTTGAATGGGAATGGTTTGAAAAAATAGAAAGTTTTTGTAAGAGTTATAGTTTGAATATCAAATATATTACAGAAGTTCTCAATGATCCAAAAGTTATTCCTATGATTCGTGGCAAGTTTTTTGAGTTCACTGTACAAGATGAACTGTCAAAAATACTCTCGAATAATTATTTAGTTACTAATCCTCGCTTAAATCCTCAAGCTGGTTCTCACGATATAGACGTAGCTATTATCAATCAAAAAAACGCCAAAAAATACTCTGCTGAATGTAAGTTAGCCCAAAAAGGTAGTTTCCGTCTTCAGGGAGGTATCAGACCTTTTATTGAAGTCAAATGTATGAGATCAAGAACATTAGGAGACAAAGCGGCAGAACAAAGGTCTAAATTGATAGGAATACCTTCAACAAGCCTAAATATTCACAAAGATCAATATATTGAAACAGATTTTGATTTAGTAATTACATCTCTTGCCAATGCTTTTTTTCAGACCAATTTAGAAACAGGACTATTTGTTTGGAAGCCCACACCAAAAGAGCAAATATTTTTAAGCAAAATTAATATTAATAATCAAGAAGAAGCCCTTTTAAAAATGTACGTTGCCAGGAGTAAAGATTTAACAGCAAATCAAACCAATAACATCAAGTGTTCTCGCCAGAAATGCCAGGATCACAACTGTAATTTCATCCCTAATTATCCCAAAATTTTCTTTGATGTTAATACGGCTGAACCTCTACAACCATGGCTCCCGATCGAAAAAATAGAGGATTCACTTGATTAAAATTAGCAATCAAGATATATCGAATAAACTTAATTGTAGAGGTGTGAATCTTGCGGGTTTCTGAAGATCATAATTAGCAATAAATACCTCCTTGCCCTTGCGTCTTTCACTCTGATAACCATGTTCCAATTTTAAACCATTTTTTTGATCATCAGTTCGATTAATAGTGTAATTCCATTCATTCTCTTGTAAAGAAATACACCAATCATACATTTCTCTAATTTCGGAGCAATTATCATAAGTCAAAAGAAATTTAAATCGATGTTGATGTTTTTTCAACGTCTTACATAACCTTTCATGATCTTCTAGACTGAAGAAACAGGAATAGAATTTATTTTGATCTGCTTGAAAGTAAGGAGGATCGACAAATAAAAAGTAATCATCGGGTAATTGATTGATTAAATCTTCAAAATCTAAACAAGATAAATTGACATTTTGCAGTTTTTCCGAAGTGGTTTTTAGGTGAGAAGGCCAGTTTTCAGGACGCATAGAATACTTATCACCATAGCCCCAATAACAATTTTCAAGTTTCATAATTCCTGAGTAGGAAGTTCTATTTAGATAATACCAACGCATGGCTCTTTCTAGGTCATTGGCTGGTTGAAATTCATTTTTATAATAACTGTGTAGTTCTTTGGTAGCGTTTAGATCTTTTAATAATTCAATTAGACTATCAAGATAATCTTTGATATGTCGATAACAGTTGATTAATTCTTCATCTTTGTCATTGAGAATATTCTCTGCTACACTTTCCTTAGCAAAGAATATAGATGCTCCCCCCGCAAAAGGTTCACAATACTTATGGTGACTGGGAAGACAAGCTAAGATTAGCTTACGGGCATAAAATTTACCGCCAGGATAACGAAAAGGAGAATTACTAAGTTTTTTAGCGATTTTGGACATTACCTTCGATTTTAGAGGCTTTTCTTTGAGATTATTTTAACAAAATTACGATATTTTCTCTAGGAATGTCAGAGAAGTTCGGTTTTACCGTGGATAACGTGGTAGCGAAGGCAAAAGCGTTGTTAGGTTAATTAAAACTTTGGTTTTGTGAAAAAAGCCCGCGCCAGCGGGTTTTTTTGTGATTATAGGTCAACATAGTTTAGGCTTTAGGCTTAGTTCATGTAAAAATGTAAAGTAGGAAGCTTTAGTAGTTAGCCAAAACCTTTACACTTGAGATAATTATCACGATTCCTAGAGCCATGACTAAAGGGGAAAGCCCTATATCGAAGGAAACAATCAAGAGCCTAACATTAGATATAGAAGGCTCACTGTTGTCTTTTGATAAATTTATCAAGGCTCAAGAACAATTAGCAATACTACTCCATGAAGTAGATAAAACCCTTGCTAACAAAAATCGCCCCCTGATAAATTGGAGAATCTCTCAAGTTCATAGTGGCAGCATTCATCTTACTTTAGAAGGAATGCCTCAAGATCAGATTACACCTAGTCAAATTTCTGAAGTTATTAAGACTGTAGAAAGGGGAATAGTAACAATTTTAGAACATCCGATTCGCCCTAAGTATTTTTCTGATCGAGCTTTAGAAAGTGTGCGAGCATTAGCAATATTGGTAAAAACCGATGAGTTTTTGGCAAAAACCGATGAGTTTTTGGTGCAATTGGGCTTTGATTCGAGGTGTATCGACTTGAATCAAGCTTTGATTGCTAATGTTGATGAAATTATCGGGGGAAAATATCAAAGTTTTGGTACTGTAGAAGGTGTGCTTAAAGCTATTGATGTAAGTCGTCAACCTATTTTTAGAGTTTACAATTTATTGACTAATAAAAGTGTTAAATGTTACTTTGAACCAAATTTACTTGATAATATCAAAGAATATCTAGAAAAAAGAGTCTCTGTATCGGGGATAGTTACCTCTAGAGAAGATGGGGAAAAAATCGGGATTCAAGTTGAGTCAATTGATCTTTTTCCTCAGGAAAAAGATTTACCTAGCATTGAGGAAATGATCGGAATTTTGGGAGAAAGTAATTGATTTGTCCAACAAAAAAGCTACACTACTGGGATTCTTGTGTTTTTTTAGCTTTCCTGAAAAATGAAAAGGATAAAATTAATGATTGTATTTCTGTTCTCAAAGCAGCTGAAAATGGTCAGGTAATAATCGTGACTTCTGCTCTTACTTTTATTGAAGTGGTGAAATTAGAAAAAGGACAGCCAAAATTACCTAAAGAAAGTGAGGAAAAAATCAGAGATTTTTTCCGACATGAGTGGATTTATATTTATGATGTGGACAGAAAAGTTGGTGAACTAGCCAGAGAATTGATGTGGCAATATCAGGCACTAAAACCTAAAGATGCAACTCATGTGGCGACGGCAATTAAAGCCAGAGTGGATGTTTTAGATACTTTTGATGATGGCTTGCTGAAACTCTCTGGAGAAATCGGTGATCCGCCTTTAATAATTAGAAAACCTTTTTTTGAAGTTCAACTTGATCTTTTTTAAAAAATACCCATTCTCGCGCAGGAAAATTACAAATCGAATTACCGAACACAGTAGAATCAATAATAGTACCGTAGGTTGGGTTGAGGCACGAAACCCAACATAACCAACAGCTAAGACAGGAAACCCAACACAACCAACAGCTAAGACAGGAAACCCAACATAACCAACAGCTACTTTTTTAACGTCAACCCAACTACTTAAAGGAGTAAAAACCATGAGTCTGTGTCTCAATCCTAATTGTTCCGCCGCCAATCCAGATGGCAATAAATTCTGTGAAAAATGCCGCTCTAAATTGTTTTTACAGGAGCGTTATCAAGCAATTAAATTAATTGGTCAAGGAGGATTTGGTCGCACTTTTAAGGCGATAGATTATAGTAAGCCTTCTCGACCTTATTGTGTGATTAAACAGTTTTTTCCTTCGGCTCAAGGGACTGATACAATTGAGAAAGCCTCAGAATTATTTGAAAAAGAAGCAATCCAATTAGAGAAGTTAGGAAAACATCCCCAAATCCCTGAACTTTTCGCCTATCTCAATCATGATGATGACCGTCAATATTTGGTACAAGAATATATTGAAGGACAGAATTTAGAACAAGAATTAAGAAGCCAGGGGGTATTTAATGAAGCCAAGATTAAAGCTTTATTAACGGATATTTTGCCAGTTTTAGATTTTATTCATAGTCGGGGAGTAGTTCACCGAGATATTAAACCAGAAAATATTATTAGACGTAACTCAGACAAGAAAGCGGTTTTAGTGGATTTTGGCGCGTCTAAAGTACCGTAGGTTGGGTTGAGGCACGAAACCCAACATAACCAACAGCTAAGACAGGAAACCCAACACAACCAACAGCTAAGACAGGAAACCCAACATAACCAACAGCTACTTTTTTAACGTCAACCCAACTACTTAAAGGAGTAAAAACCATGAGTCTGTGTCTCAATCCTAATTGTTCCGCCGCCAATCCAGATGGCAATAAATTCTGTGAAAAATGCCGCTCTAAATTGTTTTTACAGGAGCGTTATCAAGCAATTAAATTAATTGGTCAAGGAGGATTTGGTTGCACTTTTAAAGCGGTAGATTATAGTAAGCCTTCTCGACCTTATTGTGTGATTAAACAGTTTTTTCCTTCGGTTCAAGGGACTGATACAATTGAGAAAGCCTCAGAATTGTTTGAAAAAGAAGCAATCCAATTAGAGAAGTTAGGAAAACATCCCCAAATTCCTGAACTTTTCGCTTATCTCAATCATGATGATGACCGTCAATATTTGGTACAAGAATATATTGAAGGACAGAATTTAGAACAAGAATTAAGAAGTCAAGGGGTATTTAATGAAGCCAAGATTAAAGCTTTATTAACAGATATTTTGCCCGTTTTAGATTTTATTCATAGTCAGGGAGTAGTTCACCGAGACATTAAACCAGAAAATATTATTCGACGTAACTCAGACAAGAAGGCGGTTTTAGTAGATTTTGGCGCGTCTAAAGTTGTTACACCTCTTAACCGTTCTGTTACTGGTACGGTAATCGGTTCAGCGGAATATATCGCCCCAGAACAAGCTAACGGTAAGGCGAATAATCCCAGTGATTTGTATAGTTTAGGGGTCACTTGTATTTATTTGTTGACTCAGATTTAACCCTTTGATTTATTTGATACCAGTGACCATGAATGGATTTGGCGACAGTTTTTAGTCAAAAATAATGTTCGGGATGATTTAGGACGCATTCTTGATAAAATGATCGAATTTGGGACAAGAAAGCGTTATCAATCAGCGCGGGAGATTTTACAAGATTTGACGGGACAATCACCAGCAACTTCTATATAAATACCAAAAACTCCCGTTATTCAAACACCACCACCGCCTAAAGTTGCTGCTAATATTGTGCTTAAAAGTGCTAGGGAGGTTAACTATTCTCAATTACAGCAACTCTTAAGTAGGTGGGTGGAATTAAATATAAGATGAACGTAGGTTGGGTTGAAGCATGAAACCCAACGGCCGATTATGTTACGCTACCGCTAACCCATCCTACAAATAATTGTGCCTCCCTACTTAAGTACCTAGGCAAAATTATTTACACATGACGATCATTGCCCCGTAAGGGTTTTAGCTCGATCGGGCAGGTAATTAATTTTGCATGACTACTTAGCAGCAGAAAACTGGAAAGAAGCAGATAAAGAAACAGGGGAAGTGATGTGTCGGGTCGCCGGAAGGGAAAGCGAAGGATGGTTGAGAGAAGAGGACATTGATAATTTCCCCTGTGAAGATTTACGAACTATTAACCAACTTTGGCTAAACTATAGTAGCGGTAAGTTTGGCTTCAGCGTCCAGAAAGAAATCTATGAGAGTCTTGGTGGCACGAGAAAGTATAATAGTGAACTGGAAGTGGAAGTATTGGAAAAGTTCGCCGATAGCGTCGGCTGGAGACAAGGAGGTAGGTGCTTGACAGGCCGACAGTTGACTTTTAATTCAGCAGTCTTTAATTCAGCAGTCCCCAAGAGGCACCTACCCGTACCTGGGGTTTTCGGCGGGGAGAAAAGTGTGTTACTGGGTATTGCTGCTTGTGGTGTGCCTTTTCTCGCGCAAAGACTTGTAAGCTGTAGGATATAACAACTTGAGGCAATTTGTCAAGCTTAGTTTTGGAGATTTCTAGAACGAAAACATAGGCTTTTTCCTACTTCAATACCTGGCACTGGTTGCTGTCATCAAGCTATCGATTTCCAGTAGTAAGCTACTTTGCAGATAAGTCAACTTTTAATTCTCGCTCTTCTACTATTCTTTACCCCTGATCAATAAACGGATTTTTAATATTTAAACCGGAAATCCCCTTAAAATCATCAACATTTCTAGTGACCAAACATCCATTTTGGCTCAATGTTGTCGCGGCAATAATGGCATCGGGAATCTTGATTTTATACTGTCGTTTCAGTTGAATAGTCAGATCTTCAATTTCTCTCAATATGGGAATTGATTCAAACTGTGAGAGTAAATCTTCAATTATCTGCTCTTCTTCCTTAGATAAAGTAGGAAAACTGAGTAACTCAATTCTGACAATTGGTGAGATAAAAATCTGATGCAAACTCAAAAAAGCTTGGGAGAAAAAAGAAGTAACTAGATCGTCATCGGCTAAATAATAAATAAAAATATTGGTATCATAGACGTATTTCATCCATCCCACTCCCGACGAAGAGACTCCACATGAGATAGCATTGCCGCCTTTTGCTCCTTAAGAATACCTTTGGCTTTAACCACCTTTTGATAATCTTTTTGCCAAAGCTGAAGCAGTGAATCTGGCACATCTGCTGTAATGAAATTTTCATCTTCAGCAATCAGATAATTCCTTGGTATTTTAATCAGTGGCACAGCTTTTCTCCTAATACCAAACAGTATTTAATGTCTCTCTCTGTCATAGACTATCATTATATATCATCCTTTCCTCATGAATCCCTAACCTCCCAGAAAAATCCAATCATCGCGGCGGTAATCCAAAAATAGTAATAAGTAAAGACTGTAACCAATTAATCGATGCTTGAGTTTGCTCGACCGTCATCCGATTTCTTCTTTCTGCGACTAGGAGAGTATTGACAATCTCTAAAGACCAAATTTCGGGAACAAATGCTTCGGCGTTTGGCATTATGTCTAATACTGCGTTAGCATAATCGTTATCTTCATCGACCAAACACCAGCTAATTGCTACCGAACAATCTAAAACGAACTCAATCAAAACCGTCTCCCTTCTTCTCGCATGGCACGAATTTCACTTTTAGGTAAAGCTACAGTTTTTTGAAGGTGGCGCATTCCTGAAATAGCTTGGGTAATAGATTGCTCTACTACTGGGTTGCCCCAAGCATTATAGCGAGGTTTTCTTTCCTCTTTTCTACTTGCTAAATCTTCACTGACTTCTTGAACCGCTTCAACGGTTACTGTAACATTTACTTCAGTTTCTTTAAAATCGGACGGTATATCTAAATGTAAGATTCCATCTCTACCAATCTGAGAACGTGGTTTAATTGTTGGCATATTAAAACCTCGTATATTCTTATCCTTTTGCCCATTTATAAGCAGGTGAATATTATAAATTTGATTCTACATCACCACAGGTTGTGGGTTCCAATGCTCCTCGTGTCTAATTGAATTTGTCCACCTGCCTATCAACCAGTATTTGAAGTCTCTGTCATAGATCATCATTATATATTATCCTTTCCCCATGAATCCCTACCCTCCCAGAAAAATCCAATCATTGCGGCGGTAATCCAAAAACGGAAACGGACTAATAAAATAGGGGCTTTTCCCACAAAAAGATGTAATCCGAAAATAGAGGGCAGTATCAACCAAATCAGTCGCCTCATCCGGTTCCATCATCACCACCTTAAAGCCGCTGCCAAAAGGATGCGGCTCTTCTGGTTTCTGTGTGGAAACGAGGTCTATACTGATAGTTTCTTCGACAAAATAGTCCTAAAAGTGTTACCCGATAAGCATTTCACGATTCCATAAGCAAAAATTATCACACAAAGTCGAGAAGAGCCAGGATGCCGCCCCGTCGGTTCCTTCCCCCCATTGAGGAAGCGCAAACAACCTTCACCCCCATTCATCTGCTGGTACTTGCCACTAATCCACCTCCCAGCATTCTCCAAGTCATCCAATTCCAGATAGGCACAATTCTCCTCGCAGGGGACGCTGAAACCATCCTGATAGCTGCCCGTCACCGTCTGATAGCGGTACGACTCCGCCGCCCCCCAAATGCCATCAATCCGCACTACCGCCGTCCCTGCTAGGGTTGCGGGGTTAGGCATCTGTCTTAAGGGTACATTGCCCAAACCGGGGATGTCAGCCACAAAACTGCTGCCCCAATCAGCAAAATTGCCGATCGCGGCTTGAGAAATGCCCGGAATGGCGCTGATAGGGAACTGAGACAGGTCAATCCCATTCAATTGCCAGTTACCGACAAGGGGATTTTCAGCTAAAATCTCGCCCAAGCTGCGATCGCCAGCCGCCAAGCCTGCTGCTGCCAACAACTGCTGGACTGGCGGAATCTGACTAACAGCCCGCTGCCCCAAGCTAGGAATTGCTGCCACCAACTGCTGCAATGTCTGTTCCCCCAGCAAGGGATATTCTGGTTAATAAAACTAACCTTAAGTAGGGAGGCACAATTATTTGTAGTGGTTTGTTTCAGTTAATTTGGTGTATTAGAAAAATGCTATAAATTCTATAATCTAAGACTTTAAGCCGAAATCTATTGCCCTATTTTAGCTGAAACAGTAAACAGTTAAACAGGGGGAGCATCTCACCTTTGCAATGAGCATAAATACTTAGTAGAAAAATAGGCTTTTCGAGGGTAATTCTTGTTTTAATTCTCCATGTACGCGGTCTTTAAAAGCCTCTATTTCGTTCCAAGACACGATTAAGAGTGGCTTTTAGGCTAAGTATAATTACTCATCGCGTAAGTGAGATGCTCCCGTAAACAGGAAACAGTCCAGTAGGATGGGTTAGCGGTAGCGTAACATAATCGGCCGTTGGGTTTCATGCTTCAACCCAACCTACGTTCATCTTATATTTAATTCCACCCACCCACTTAAATCTAACATGAGGTCAATATGATTACAGACAAACAAATATGGTAAAATGCTCTTCTTGGGTAGATACAGGGATAAAAATTAGTATTGGGTACTTTCTCTACGACTTCATGGGCTTTTTCCCAATTTGTTCAGTTCTTAATCTATTAATCAAAAAATTCGGTGAAAGAAAGGAGCATAAATTGGATGCTTACCTACAAAGCAATGTATAAATTTCTGGAACAGGGAGTCCATGGAGAAGTCTTGGATTTTCCTGGCGTGATTTCCTGGGGAAATGATCTAGCAGCAGTCCGCCGTTCCTTAGCTAGTGCGCTGGTGGACATGGCAGAAGTTAATTTATCTAGGGGGGAATCTTTACCCTTGCCTAATGAGTTGTTAACAGACCCAGAAGCGGATTTAGAAGAACCAATTTATCTAATCTTTTCCGCATCAACCCATGTCCAAATTGTACCGACTTTGATCGCCTCATGAAGCGTCGAGATTTGTTGCGTTATCTCAGTCAACAGGGTTGTCAATAACATCGCATTTGGCGGAACTCGATATCTGAGATAAATTATGAATGATGAATTATGAAAGAGATTTGATTTAGCGATTATGGGAAATTTAAAATCGACATTATTGCTAATCACGGGCTAAATATTTCTCGATAAGTTATCATTGATACGATTTGCAATTCTGAGCAAGTGGTGCGTTACGGCGGCTTGTTAGTTTTGGTTTTTTGACCAAATTAGTAACCGCAAACACGCACCCTACACTCTAAATATTTCTCGATAAGTTATCATTGATACGATTTGCAATTCTGAGCAAGTGGTGCGTTACGGCGGCTTGTTAGTTTTGGTTTTTTGACCAAATTAGTAACCGCAAACACGCACCCTACACTCTGCACTTGCTCTAGTACAGTCAAAGTTGATCGCCTGAAGCCATCAAAACTATCCAGGGTGCAGGAGTTGAACCTGCCTAGCACGAATTATGAGTTCGTTGCCTCAACCGCTCGGCCAACCCTGGGTTATACTATTAACTCATTATAGATCGGTAATTACTCTGAACGTGAAAATTCAGCCCCACCAAGATGAAAAATTTTTCAATCAGCACCTCCTTGCAGTTAGGTCTCCTTTTGATGGTAGCCATGTTAGCCGCCGGCTTCGGTAGCGGTTGGGTAGCCTATCAATTGGGAATCGCCTCCCTGAAGGGAGTCAGTCAACCGGATATCAACCCCGCTAAAAAGTTTACCAACGATCGCACCAGTTATGGTCGCAATCAAACTTTTATCCCCGTGAAAGAAGAAGAAGTAATTAAAAGAGTGAGAGTTTATATGCAACAACAGAAAAACCAACCGCAATCAAAGGACGAAACCAAAGGATAGGCTTTAAAAAAGGCGAATTTTGCCTTTTCGCTATGGATAATCAGGATTTATTGACTCGTTTAATTTTAGTCTTTTTACTAATCGTCCTCAATGCTTTTTTCGTAGCGGCGGAATTTTCGCTTGTGTCTGTCCGTCGTACCCGCATCAGTCAGCTAGTGGCCGCGGGAGATGTGCCAGCGCAGACGGTACAATCTCTACAAAGAAGTCTCGATCGCTTACTTTCCACTACCCAACTAGGCATCACCCTTTCTAGTTTAGCTTTAGGTTGGATCGGGGAGAGTACCATGACCGTTTTTGTGAGGAAATTACTAAGTTTTTTACCCTTTTCTTTAAACTGGCAAAATCTTCTCTCCCATGGTTTCTCTCTTTGTCTAGCTTTTTTAATTGTTGCCTATCTCCAGATAGTTTTTGGGGAACTTTATCCCAAATCCCTAGCTTTAATTTATGCCGAACCGATGGCGCGATTATTAGCAGCACCTATTGGCGTTATTTCCCAGATTTTTAAGCCTTTTATCGGTATTCTGAACCAATCAACTCGTTTTTTATTGGTTTTAACCCGTATCCCCGAAGTGGATCTACAGCGTTCTAATCGGGTAACTTGCGAGGAATTACAATTAATTATCAGCATGGAAGGGGAATTAACGGGATTAGAAGCAGCGGAAAGGAAAATTTTAAATAATGTCTTCCAGTTTGGCGAAATCACTGCCTCAGAAATTATGGTTCCCCATAACCGTTTAATAGCTATTCCCTCGACCGCAACTTTTCAGGAATTATTGCTCAACGTGGTTAACAGTGGCTATTCTTGCTATCCTGTGGCAGGAGATTCTGGTGATGATATCCGTGGTCTGATCGATTTTAAAGATTTAGCTTTACCCCTTGCCGAAGGTCAGTTAAATTTAACAACCCCGATTAAACCTTGGTTAAAACCTGTGCGTTTTTTCCCCGAAACTACCCCTTTAAATGAATTACTGACAGTGATGCAGGAATCATTCTTAAAGATGGTTATCATTGTGGATGAATTTGGCAGAACAGCCGGTTTATTAACCCTCAAAGATTTAATCGGCGAGATTCTAGGAACTTTTCCCCCTAGTGATCAATCAGGAACATTGGAATACCAACTCCTCGATGAATCAACTTTTCTCGTACAAGCACAAATGAATTTAGAGGACGTGAACAAAGCATTAAATTTAAGCTTACCCTTGGCCGATGAATACCAAACCCTAGCTGGTTTTATCCTCCATCATTGGCAAAAAATACCGAGGGTGGGAGAACAATTATATTACCAAAATTTAGAATTTACCATTATTTCTAAGGTCGGCCCTCGCTTGGAACAAATTAAAATTTATCGACAACAATTATCCTCATGATATAAATAAGAAACAACTTTTCTCATTGATCCTTCTTGATTGTTAATCGCGTCAATAGCTGCCCACTCCTATCACCATGAAACACCTTTTGACACTCATCCCCCTCAGCTTGGGATTAATTGCCCTCACCCCCGCAAATTTGCCCCTAGAACGCCTTGAAATCTCACAATTAGGAACATCTACGGGATACGATGAACGACTGCTAACGGACAAAAAAACCCTACTACAAGCGATCGATCATAGTTTACGTTATCTGAATAGCTCGGCAGCAATCCGCGCCTATCAAAACTATACTATTTCAGAAATAACTCGTCAGCGAGTGCAGCGTTCCTTAGTACGTTTTCGTCAATTAGTGCAGAATTCTCCCACTCCCGCAGCTCTACAAAAGGCAGTTAAAAAAGAATTTATTTGGTATCGTTCTTTGGGTAATGATAGTCAGGGAAATGTTAAGTTTACTGGTTATTTTGAGCCAATTTATCAAGCAAGTCGGCAAAAAACCGCCGAGTATAAATATCCTCTCTATCGCCGACCTGCTAACTTTTCTCGCTGGTCTAAACCCCATCCAGCTAGGGTAGAATTAGAGGGAAAAGATGGTTTACTGGGGGAAAATAGCCGTCTAGCGGGATACGAATTAGTCTGGTTAAAAGATCGCTTAGAAGCTTATTTAGTTCATGTGCAAGGTTCGGCGAAATTACGTTTACCTAATGGTCAAATTATGAGCATTGGTTTTGATGGCAATACCGAGCATCCCTACACCAGTCTGGGAAAAGAAATGATTGCTGATGGTATTTTTCCTGCCGAGGGTTTAACCTTGCCAATGGTTTTGGATTTTCTCAGAAGTAATCCTGAGCAATTAAAGAATTATATTCCCCGCAATAATCGGTTTATTTTCTTTCGAGAAACCCACGGCGCAGCTGCCACTGGTAGTATTGGAGTTCCAGTTTTACCAGAAAGATCGATCGCTACAGATAAAAGTATTTTTCCCCCCGGTGCTTTAGCTGTAATTGAGACAGAAATTCCCCAGGGAAATCTTAATAAAAAATTAGTTAGTCGCTATGTTCTCGATCAAGATACTGGCAGCGCGATTAAAGGTACTGGGAGGGTAGATATTTTTATGGGAACAGGAAAAAATGCTGGCGAGAGAGCCGGTTTAATTAATACTCCGGGTCAATTATATTATTTATTATTGAGGGAATAGGAAATAGTATGGCTCTTCTCGACTTTGTGTGATAATTTTTGCTTATGGAACCCTGAAGTGCTTATTGGGCAAAACTTTTAGGACTATTTTGCGGATATTCTATCGGTATAGACCTCGTTTCCACAAAGAAACCAGAAGAGCCATAGTATAGGTAGAATTAAGATAGACTTCCCAGAATCAGTTATCATAGTTAAGTAGGGAGGCACAATTATTTGTAGGATGGGTTAGCGGTAGCGTCAACTATGCGGGCGTTGGGTTTCATGCTTCAACCCAACCTACGTTCATCTTATATTTAATTCCACCCACCCACTTAAGGGAGAATTTAAACAATAGAATCATGAAAAAAACCATAAATATAGATTGGTCGGATTGTGGTCCAATTACTTTAGTAGTCGTGCAGCCGACTTCTTTTTGTAATCTCAATTGTGATTACTGTTATTTACCCGATCGCCACTTAAAAAATACCTTATCCTTAGATTTAATCGAGCCGATTTTTCAGAGGGTTTTTAGTAGTCGTTTTCTCCAAGATGATTTTACCATTTGCTGGCACGCCGGCGAACCCTTAGCAGTTCCCATCAGTTTTTATGAAAGTGCTTTCGCCAAAATTGCGGAAGTTAGCGAGAAATATAATCAGCAGGGTTACTGTTTTCGTCATTCAGTACAAACTAACGCCACTTATATTAACGATGCTTGGTGTCAATTATTTAAAAAGCATGATGTTTATGTGGGAGTCAGTCTTGATGGACCGGCCTTTATTCACGACATCCACCGGCAAAACCGCAAGGGAACTGGCAGTCATGCTGCTACAATGCGGGGGATTTCTTTCTTGCAAAAACATGAAATTGATGTCAGTATCATCGCTGTTTTAACAGAAGATTCCCTCGACTATCCCGACGAAATTTTTAACTTTTTTTGGGATCATGGCCTTACCGATGTGGCTTTTAATATGGAAGAAACCGAGGGTATTCATTCACAATCTTCCTTAGATAAATTAGGTATTGAACAACGTTATCGCCAGTTTATCGACAGATTTTGGGAGTTAGTCACGGCCAAACAAGGAGAATTTAAGCTGCGGGAATTTGAATCGATCTGTAGTTTGATTTATGCCGATGAACGCTTAGAAAATACCGATATGAATCGACCTTTTATGATTGTCAATTTTGATAATCAAGGTAATTTTTCCACCTTTGATCCTGAATTACTATCGATTAAAACCCAACCCTACGGCGATTTTATCTTTGGTAATGTTTTGACCGATTCCCTAGAATCTATCTGTGAAACCGAGAAATTTCAACAAATTTACGCTGATATGCGCGGTGGAGTCGATTTATGTCGGCAAAAATGCGATTATTTTGGGGTTTGTGGGGGTGGTGCCGGTAGTAACAAATATTGGGAAAATGGCACTTTCAACTCCACAGATACTAAAGCCTGTTTATACCGGATTAAGTGTATCACCGATATAGTTCTCGATCGCCTAGAAAATTTATTAGAAGTTTAGGGGAGTGGGGTGTTAGGGTTTGGGGTGTGGGGTGTGGGGAGTTTTCTCAGTGAACTGATAACTGATAACTGATAACTGATAACTGATAACTGACTCCTATCTCCTGACTCCTGACTCCTGACTCGGAGATGATCGACTTCCCAAAACGAAAACTTCCTACCTCAATATTAAGATAACTGCTATAGCTTAGTTCTAGATTTTAAAAATTGCCTAGAGGATAATTTATACTTAAAATCAGCAACGCCCAAATATGAACCCTGACTCGAACTGGCAAACCTATCTCAGAAATAGTCAATCATCGGCATTATTCTCCCTTTCCCAAGAATTAACTAATAGATAAACAAGGGCAATTAACCAAATTGTATTTTGAAAAATTGACCAGTAAGGACTAGCTAAATTTTGAATACTTAGGGGAAGCCAAAGAGTTAATCCCACTAAAGACACAATAATTATATTTAAGCGAGATGGGTAACTAAAAGCTAGGGTTAGTAAAGCCAAGAGTAAAAAAACTAACATCAGATCGTCGTAGGGGCGATGATAGGTGAAAACCCGACCAATAACTGCAGCACAGGCAAACAGGGTTAATAGAGAAGTATGCTGTAATTTTTGGAAAATCACGATACCTAGAACTAGGCCAATTGTGGTTAATAAAACAAGAGTTATTTCTGTACTAATTCCGAATTTCATGATAATATTAATACTTGAAACACCATCATCTGCCACATATTTGATCTGATTTAAAAAGCTACCGATTACTTTCTCAAAGTTTAATCTAGTGGTGTGAGCGATAGCAAAAGTAGCCGAGATAATATAGACAAAAGCGAGAATTACCGTTTTAAACTTTCTCTTAATTACTAAACTCAAAAGATAGGGTGCCGAGATGTTAGGTTTAACGAGAGCAATGCCCATAAATATCCCCGCTAGATAATTTTTATTGGCTTGTAATAACCAGTAAACAATTATTAACAAAGCATTGACAATTAAACCATATTGCCCATTATTAAGGGTGGTACAGTTACTACTAATGGCCAGAGAAGTAAACACAAAAAAATAGGCAGCCATTCGGCCAAAAGGCAAACCTAATTGATAGGCAAAACGGCTTAAAATGCCCAGAGAAATCAGATTTAAAAAAACGTGATAGAAACGGGTTAAAGTCGAAGAAATAGGGGGAAACATGAAAAATCCCGTCAAAAAAGCCCAGGGTGGATAGCCACCGGAGCGAATTCTCCCCAATTCTGCATTAATATCGGCGGGATTCATGCGATAGGGATAAATTCCCAGATAAATATACTGTTGTTCTTGCCAACGTTCTAATAAATCTCTGGCACCAGAGGGACTACTATCAAAAGCTAGGGTATAAAATCCTTTAGCTAAGTAGGCAACAGCCAGCCAAGCAAAAATAAGCGTAAGAATCGATAAAATTGGCTGTTTTTTGGCAAAAATCATGGCTTTATTCAGGAACATACTTCGCAAAAATCAGCAACTCCTTGACAAGATAGCAAATCTGAGCCTCAATATACATTGAACTTGACCAAAAAACGATGAATGAGTTTTTTAATAATTCCTTAATTTCTATCATTATTCCAGTCTATAGAGGCGGAGAAGCCTTTAATAACTGTTTAGCCAGCTTATCCACCAGTTTACTCGCCCCCAGGGAGGTTATTGTCGTGGTTGATGGAAATGACCCCCAATCCTATGAAACTGCGGTCAGTTTTGGAGCAGAAGTCTTACAGTTAGAAAGCAATCAAGGGCCAGCAGTGGCAAGAAATCAAGGGGCGGCCATGGCTAGGGGTGATATTCTCTTTTTTATGGATGCAGATGTGACTATTCATCCCGATACTTTAGCAAAAATCGCCCAAGTATTCCATCAAGATTCTACCCTAGCGGCGCTGATTGGTTCCTACGATGACCAACCTGGGGCGGTCAATTTTCTTTCCCAGTATAAAAACCTTTTTCATCATTACAATCATCAAATTGGTTGCGAGGAGGCTTCCACTTTTTGGGGAGCTTGTGGAGCGATTAAACGGGATATTTTCGAGAAAATAGGCGGTTTTGAGGAAAGTTATCTTTATCCCTCTATTGAAGATATCGAACTGGGTTATCGTCTCAAAGCTCACGGCTGCCGGATTCGTTTGTGTAAAGATATCTACGTTAAACATCTCAAACATTGGACGGTTTCTTCCCTGTTGAGAGCCGATTTTTTCTATCGCGCCCTACCCTGGACAGAATTAATTCACCGTCAGCAAAATTTTGTTAATGACCTTAATTTACAATGGTCTAGTCGTTGGAGTGTGGTATTGGTTTATACACTTTTATTTTTACTGCTGGCCAGTTTATGGTATTATTATTTGCTTTTGGGCGTGGCTGTGTTAGCATTGGGCTTAATTCTCTTAAACTTACCTGTTTATCAGTTTTTTCGACAAAAGCGAGGATTATCTTTTGCTATGCTAACTTTGCCTTGGCACTGGTTATATTATCTCTACAGTGGTCTGGCTTTCGTCCTTGGTACGGGACGCTATTGGCTGCAACGTCTGGCTTGAGTTGACAGGCATTTTGACAAAATAAACGACAAATTCCTGATTCATATAAACTATGAAAACAGTAAATCAACTCAATTCTCCCCATACCGTCGTCATTGGTGGCGGTCCGGCCGGATTAACGGCCGCCTATTGTCTAGCCAAACACGAACTACATTCAATTGTACTAGAAAAAGGCGATCGAGTTGGGGGCATTTCCCGCACCGAAACCTACAAGGATTATCGCTTCGATATCGGTGGTCATCGCTTTTTTACCAAAGTTCCCGAAGTGCAACATTTGTGGCGGGAAGTGTTAGGGGATGATTTTATCAAAGTTCCCCGTTTATCACGGATTTACTATCAGGGTAAATTTTTTAGTTATCCCTTGGAACCCATGAATGCTGTTAGTAATTTAGGGTTTATCCAAAGTCTATTAATTGTTTATAGTTACTTCAAAGTTAAATTTTATCCTTTACCCCTAGAAGAAAATTTTGAACAATGGGTGACTAATCGCTTTGGTCAACGGTTGTATGAAACTTTTTTTAAAAGTTATACCGAAAAAGTTTGGGGTATTCCCTGCACCCAAATTCGTGCCGATTGGGCGGCACAACGTATTCAAGGATTATCCTTAAAAAAAGCCGTCATTAACGCCGTTTTTGGTGACAATGACACTAAAACTTTAATCAAAGAGTTTGATTATCCGCTGCTTGGACCGGGGATGATGTGGGAGCGTTTTCAAGAAAAATTAGAAGTACAAGGTTGTCCTGTGTGGCTAGATACGGAAGTCATTAAAGTCAAAAGAAAGGTTCAAAAAATTACCAGTATTATCATCAAAAAAGGCGAGGAAATATCCGAGATTACTGGGGATCATTTTATCAACACGATGCCAATTACTGCCCTGATGCACCGTTTAGACCCCTTACCACCTGAAAAAGTGTTACAAGCGGCAAGAGGATTAAAATATCGGGATTTTTTGATTGTTCCCATTGTGGTTAACCAAGAACACCTATTTCCAGATAACTGGATTTATATTCACAGTCCCGAATTTCAAGTGGGACGCATTCAGAATTTTAAAAACTGGAGTCCGAAAATGGTTCCCGACCCGAAGAAAACTTGCTTAGGCATGGAGTATTTTTGTAGCGAGGGTGATAAATTATGGGAAATGGATAATCAGAGTTTGATTCGTTTGGCTAGTCAAGAAATAGTTAATCTCGGGTTAGTCGATGACATCAATAAAGTGGAAGACGGAACGGTGATTCGACAAAAGAAAGCCTACCCCGTTTATGATGACGAATACCAACAACATTTACTGGTGCTGCAAAACTATGTCGATAGTTTGGAAAATCTGCAATCTGTGGGCAGAAATGGGATGCACCGCTATAATAATCAAGACCATTCCATGTTATCGGCTATCCTGGCTGTCGAGAATATTATGGGAGCGAATCATAACCTCTGGAAAGTCAATACTGAGCGTTCTTACCATGAGGAATTTATGACGAAATCTGAGGGAGCATCTCACCTTTGTAACCTAAGCACAAATTTATTACTTAAGTAAGCTTTAAGCAACTTCATCCTGATACACTTTGGGATAATTTTCGATTGATAATTCTAATACTTCTACACCATTGGTAATAGCCTCTTCATAGGAATCGCCATGAGTTCGCCATTTTTGACCAATAAAGTCTGGAAATCCTACTAGATAGCAGTTGTCCTCTTCTGACCATTGAATGATTATTGTATATTTGAGTTTATTCATTTTCTTGTTTCCTTTTGACTTCTTGGATGGCGTTTGAAACTTCTTTTTCTAAATAAATTTTAGCGGCCAAGCTATCCTTCTCTGAAAGGCTAATTCTTTCTTCATATAAAGTATGAAAAAGCTATTAAAAAGACGATGTAATCGCCTTAATCCCAGGGTCTAAAATCACCTTTTTAATCACTCATTCTTCTTCTAAACTTAATCCTAACGCCTGTAAACGTTCCGCTAGTCGATCCGCACGTTTCTTTTCTTTATCGGCGCGTTTATTTTCTTTATCAGCACGTTTCTTTTCTTTGTCGGCACGCTGTTTTTCTTGACGCATTTGAGACTCTAACTCAACAGTTGTTAAAAATTTCTCTCCATCAGGACGATACAATTCTAAACTCGATTTATCCCAGATAAAACGCACTCCTAGACGGGGACTTATCCAATCATTTATGGGGATAATTTCTCCTAAATTTTCTCCCTGTCTTTGCCATCCTTGTAAACGACAGCGCATCGGGTTATATAAATAGTATTCTTCTACACTATATGTGTCATAAAACTCTAATTTTCGACTCATTTCTGCTTTTGTATTCTTAGGTGATAGAATTTCAAAAACCACTTGAGGAGAGATATTTTCTTCATTCCATTGACGATAGGAACCCCTCCGTCCTTTGGGACGGCCAAAAGCTACCATAACATCAGGAGCAACGGGTGAAACTAAAGTAGAACGCACAGGATACCAGAGTAAATCCCCCGCAATAAATACCTTAGGGTCATCCGCAAAGATAATCTCTAAATTCTCCTTAATTTTGACAATCCACTCGTATTGTTCGGTATTATCTGCCATCGCTTGACCATCGCTATCCGGGAAAAGAAGATCTTCGTCAATATCAAGATAACTAACCATTGTCTTTTAATTTTAATAGATGAGATGGTTGTTTTCTAATTATAGCAAAATTTTGATCTATAATGAAAGCTGAAATTAAAAAATATTAAAAAATGAGCATTAAAAATAAAACTATTCAAGGTGTTTTTTGGTCAGGACTGCAAAACTGGGGCAGTCAAGCAGGTTCATTGATAATATTTCTAATTCTCGCTCGTTTACTAACTCCAGAAGCTTTTGGATTAGTGGCATTATCTAATGTATTAATTAACTTCATGCAGATTTTCTTAAATCAAGGCTTTGCTCAATTATTGATTCAAAAACAGGACTTAAAATCGAGAGATATAAATACAGTTTTTTGGACACAGGTGTTTACTGGTTTTTTTTTAACAACTATCACTTTTACTTCTGCTATTCTCATATCTAAAATTTTTCGGCAATCATTTTTAATTCCTATTCTCCAAGTTCTTTCCTTAGTTTTTGTTATTAATGCTTTAAGTCAAACTCAAGTAGCTTTATTAAGGCGAGATTTTAAGTTTAAAATCATGACAATCCGCTCTTTACTAGGGATTCTCATTGCTGGTATTGTGGGCGTAGGAATGGCACTTTTAGGATACGGAGTTTGGAGTTTAGTCGGTCAACAATTAACCTACGAACTGACGGGAGTTGTTGTTCTCTGGACAGCCAGTAATTGGCGACCAAAATTAGAATTTTCTCTAGCAGTTTTAAGGTCAGTACTGCATTTTAGTATCAATGTTTTAGGATATAAGTTAGTTGAATTTTTTAATCAGCGAAGCGATAATCTACTCATCGGTTATTTTCTAGGAGAAGCTGCCCTGGGCTATTATGCAATTTCCCATCGAATTTTAGAAGTAATGAGTCAATTACTGATAGGAACTTTAAATCAAGTTGCTTTACCCACTTTTTCTCGTTTACAAGACAACTCTCAAAAATTGATCGAGGCATTTTATCGAGTCACTCAATTTACTAGCTTAATTGCTTTTCCCGTCTTCTTTGCCTTCATGATTCTTAGTCCAGAATTAGTAGTTGTTTTGTTCGGTCAAAAATGGACTGACGCTATTCCTATTCTCCAAATTATCCCCCTTGTGGGAATACTTCGGGCTATCACTGTCTTTCAAAGATCTACGTTTGTCGCCCTCGGTAAACCCGTGTTACAGTTTAAATTAGGTCTTCTCAACGCTACTTTAAATATTATCGCTTGCCTCATCGCTGTCCAGTGGGGAATTGTGGCCGTAGCTAGAGCTTATGTCCTCAGTGATTATCTAGTTTTTCCCCTCGGACAATGGTTATTAAGTCAATTAATTTCCCTTTCTTGGAAAACCTATCTATCTCAATTTATCCCTGCCATCACTGGCACAGTTATAATGGGTTTAACGATTTTCATCAGTCAACAATTGCTCACCCTTTGGCTAGAACCTCAAGGTCGTTTGATAATTTGTTCCCTTTTGGGAATAATCATCTATACTGCCACCCTCCGCCTCGCTTTCCCTCGATTATTTTCACAACTTTTTACGATGTTTAGTCTCTTACGAGAATCTACTAAAACTAGCCATAAATAACATAATTATTTCAGGTTTATGATGACAGAAAAACTAATCACTTTTTCCATTATTATTCCCACCTATAACCGTCCCGAAAGACTCAAAACTTGTCTAGACTCTCTCCTAAATCTAGATTATCCCCCAGATAACTTTGAAATTATTATCGTCGATGATGGCAGTAATCAACCCCTTGATCCCCTGATTAAACCCTACCAAAACCAATTAAATTTAACTCTCATTCGCCAAGAAAATGCTGGACCGGCCAAAGCCAGAAATACCGGCGCTAACAGGGCCAAAGGTGAATATTTAGCCTTTACCGATGATGACTGTACCCTCGACTCAAAATGGCTCCAATCCCTCGAAAAAGGCTTCTTAGAGACACCGAATGCCCTCTTAGGGGGAAAAACGATCAACGCCCTGCCAGATAATCCCTATTCCACTGCTAGTCAAGTACTGTTTGATTATCTTTATGATTATTACAATAGTAACTTTGTTCAAACTCGTTTTTTTACAACTAATAATTTTGCTCTTTCGAGGGAATTGTTTAACAGGGTAGGACAATTGGATATTTATTTTCGTTTCGGAGAAGATCGGGAGTTTTGCGATCGCTGGCTATTTGCTGGATATTCTTTACATTATCTTCCCCAAGCGATAATTTACCATGGTCATGATCTCAGTTTACGGAGATTTTGGCAACAACATTTTAACTATGGTTGTGCTGCATTTTATTTTCATCAAATTCGTTCTCACCGCCATCAAACAGCCCTAAAATTTGAGCCATTAAGCTTTTACTTTCAACTACTAACTTATCCATTTTCAAAAAAATGTGAGCAACGATCAAAAATATTTCTTTTTGGCTTGTTATTAATCTCACAATTAGCCAATATTTGGGGATTTTTAAAGGCAAAATATTTAGCTCTATAAATTGCTATAACTAAAAAAATGAACCAGAATTATCAAATTAAAATAGGTATAGATGGTAGTTTTTTATCAGGTCAGAAACGGGGTCATGCTCGTTATTCTTTTGAGCTTTGTCGTGAACTAGACAAATATTTACCTAATGCCAATTTCTTTGTTTATAGTCCATTACCAATAGAAATGCCGGTTATCTCTCCTCGATGGAAACTAAGGACTCAGGGAAAAATATTAGCAGTCTCACCAATATTGTGGTTAAAAATTATTGGTAGTTGGATTTGTAGAAAAGATCAGTTAGATATCTTCTGGGGAACCTATTTTTTTCTACCCTATCTTGATCAATCAACTAAAACAATTCTGACTGTTCATGATTTTTGGTTTGACATAGATCCCACAGGTATGGATTGGTTTCATACTCAAGGTTTTTACCTATTTCTTAAAAATGATGTAAAACGAGCCAATACCATAATTACAAACTCTCAAGAAACCGATAGGCAACTATTCAATTATACTGGTCGTAATTCTATTATTATTCAACCCGGAGTTAGTGAGATATTTAAACCTTTATCAAGGGATATAGTCAAGAGTGAATTAGAAAATTATCAAATTTCTAGTCCCTATCTTTTGAATGTAGCTACTTGGGAACCTAGAAAAAATGTCGAATTATTAGTTAAAACTTTTATTAATCTGAAAAAAGAAGGTTTAATTCCTGATCATAAACTGGTTTTAGTCGGAAAAAAGGGGTGGAAATATGAAGGGATAGAAACCTTGATTGCTAATGAGGGAAAAAATGATATAATGGTTCTTGGTTACGTTCCAGATGAGCAATTACCCGCCCTTTATAGTGGTGCTGATTTATTTGTTTTTCCTTCTATTCATGAAGGATTTGGCATACCTGTATTAGAAGCGAGAGCTTGTGGGACCAAAGTGGTGACAACTGATATTCCTGAATTAAGGGAAGCAGGTGGCTCTGATGTTATCTATATTCAGCCAACAGAATTAGGTATTAGACAAGGAATTTTAACAGGTTTAAGTCAATCTTTTGTTAATCAAAATCATCAAAATATTCCTACTTGGAAAGAAGGGGCTAAAACCTTAGCCAAAATTATTAGTTGTCATTCTGTACAGAACAAAAATAGGTATATTACTTAGCGTTTTTGCCTATGTGTATCCATAGCCAATCTCTAATCACTTTAGGTAAAGTTTTTCTACAGATATTCATAACTAAATCTCTGAAATACCCTTCAAATAAATAATGTAAAAAATAATTATCATACAAAAATCTGACCTTTTTAAATTCTTTCCAAATCTGACTATTACTTATCCCTTGAGCAATAAAATATTGTTCTGTCCAGTCCAAATAAGCTCGATTTTCCCAATATCTTTGATGATATTTTATAGCGATAAAATGAGCATCACTTGGCTTTTCTCGATGTTTAATCCAGCAACTTTGAGAAACATAAATTGGGAAATTTAAACCAATTTTTGTAAAAAGCACCGTATCTTCAGCCCAACCCCGAAACTGTGCTGCAGATTTTCCTACTTGAATTAATACTTCACGGCGTAGCATAACATTACTGGGAACAGGTTTTTGTTTTCCTTGTTTCCATAAAATAGGTAATAAATTAGGAGGGTAAATAATAGTATTTGATTCTATTCCTAAAGATACAAAATAATCTCGATTTATATCTTCTATTTTTCCCGTCCAACTATGCCAAAATTGCACCCACCCATAAACCATTGCTACTTCTGGATAAGATGCAAAAATAGCAAGTTGCTCTGTTAATTTATGAGGTAGCCAAATATCATCCGCATCTAAAAAAGCAATAAACTCACCCTTAGCCTGTTCAATTCCTAAATTACGAGACGCACTCATACCGCAATTTTCATGATGGGGATGTTCAATATAATAGACTTTGTGAGGATTTTTCCGAGCATAATTTAAGGCAATATCGCTACTATTATCTGTTGAGCCATCATCAACTAATAAAAGTTCCCAATGTTCGTAATTCTGAGCAAAAACACTAGCGATGGCTTCGGTAATAAATTTTTCTTCGTTCCAAAAAATAATTATGACTGAAACTAAATTTTGATTTTTCATGTTTAGCTACTAATTAGAACTAATCTTCGGGATAATATCCCAGTTGTTCCGCTAGGGGATTAACAATATTTTTAAGAATGTTAATTTCATCTAGAGTGATTTTTGTAAATTGATCAATTTTAGGTAAATCATCTTTATTAGCAATTTTTATTAATTGATTGGGATCTTTTAAGTCGATTTCTAAATAAGATGCTAGTTCTTTTAACTCAAAATTTCCCTTAACTACATCTTCATATTTTAAGAGTTTAGCATTCAGTTTTTCATGATACAAAACATAGCTTTCGCTTAAGTTTCTCCAAATATATCCAAAGTTTTTAGTAGTCATCTGTTGTTGATCAAGATAGGTAAAAATTTTATAAGATTGATAGGAATGATAGGGATTTCTTATTAAAAAAATAAATTTTGATTCAGGAAACAGCCATTGTAAGTAAACTGCATGGTCTCCCGTTAATCGGACTTCTTTTATGCCCCAACGTTTTGCGCCTTTTTGCCTAGCAGGGATAGCAAAAAGATTAATAAAAAAAAGACGATGAGCTTGTTGAAAAAAACTTAAATCTGGATACAAATTAGCAACCCATTGATTACTAATATCTTCAAATTTTTGACGATATATGAAGTCTTTTTTTGGAAAATCTTGGGAAAATGGCTCGATTTGTTTAGCCATATTCTGAATAATAAATGAACGAGCGTAGGGTTCGCCCCAAATGACAGTTTCTGATGAACTCATCATCAATCGCTGAATCCAAGTTGAACCAGAACGCATACCAGCAGAAAATATAAAAATTGGTTTTTCAGTTATCTCTTGAATATCGCTTGTGGTGATTTCAGGAAATCTCCATTTAATCCAATTAATCCCTTGAACAATATTGAGAGGATTACCATAATATTCTTGCTGGTGGATGTTTTTTTTTAAGGAATGATAATACAATTGTCTGCCAATTTTCTCCCACAACCAATGGCGGAGAAATTTAGGGAAAGTTTTTCTTCCTAAACTTATGGCTAAATCGAGCCAACCTTTGAGGGATAATAAGTCACCCATAGGATAATAATGATTTAGATGTGTTGGTTGTACTTCTTGATCTTTCATTTTTGCTCGCGGGGATATTGTTTTATACGGTTAAGTAGCTGGTTATAATTAAATTGAAGATAGATCCCCCCTTAATCCCCCCTTAATAAGCTATCCATTAGTCACATCTTTCTTAACATAAAATTTGACAAAAAGAGAAAAGTGTGCAATATGGCTCAAGGAGGTTCTATGGGGGGACTAATTTGATGAGATAGTTTCCAAGTCTGGCTGATATCATGTTACCTTCGCAGTCCCAACCAAATAGTTTTAACACCTGGTTCACCGTCGCCTTTTCTACCTAAAAAACCCCCAAGAGAAGCAATCATTCTGACCGCTTCCCTAAAGGAGGGCGGCTTTTCAGGGGGCGGACTCTTTTTATGAATAGTGGCACACAAAGATTGCCATTCATGTTCTTCCAAAAAACTTTCACAACTCTCCTCTCCGTGTAAGCGTGCTTGATAGGTTAACCAAAGTAATCTCCAAGCTACAATTGAATAGGTAGCTAAGGCCATCTCAATTCTCCGACCCGTTTCTAATTGCAGTTTTTCTAGTCCACAACCACTTTTTAAAACAAAATGATAGCGTTCTATCAACCAGCGATAACTATACCAGCGCACGCAGTTTATCGCTGATTCAAAGCTACTAATGTCTAGGCTAGTTAAGAGGAGCCAACTGATAGGATTAACCCCGGGACGCGGATTTTCTTCTTCAGCTAAAATTACCTGTAATTTGACCGGTTGACGAGGGTTCGCTTTCGAGTGATGCTTAGGTACTTGTATTTCAAAACTGGCAAATCTAACTGTTAGTTTAGCTAGTCTAGCCTCGTGATTAGGATTGCGTTTTACTTGCACATCTAGGCTACCACAGGCTTTGATTTCTCTGATGGATTGATGTAAATATTTAGTCTCTGGATGCCCTGACCTTTGCTTATCTTCGAGATAGTTAACTTTTCGGTTATGAGTTCCTCGGATTAATAAATGAGAGTTAGGACTTCTTGATTGGGCAAATAAATCAAATATGTCTGCCTCACAATCTCCGATTGTTACTACTTGAATATCTTCGGGTATTTGTTGTTGTGTTTCTGATAAAGAATCTAACCATCTTTGACTTTCTTTTTCTTCGGTTTCTCTTTTTTTTCTTTGCTTGGCAATCCCTAAATTATTTTCTTCTCTTGCCCAGACATATTGATTAATCAGTCCTAAAGGTATTCCTTGCGGTGACACTCCTAATGTGGTATGAACTTTGAGACCAAAGGATTTTTTATAATCTAGATAACCCATTCCTTTTTTGGCTTTTTGCGTCGTAAAGTCTAAACTTGTTGTGTCTTGCACTGCCAAAACTATTGGATGTTCTTTGATTCTTTCTACTGTACTTTTGGCTTGGGCGGCAATTATATCTGATGGGTGAAAATAGGGGGAATTCCAAAAGTCGTAGGTGGCACTCGCTGCGGCTAGATTTCCCGAAGCTTGTGGCACACTTGTACTAGGTTGGCTGGCCAAGTTTTCTACGATACTGATTAACCTTTTCTTTCTTCTGGTGTCCCCTAGGTCTGCATATTGTAATTCTTGGGCTGCCCATTTCTCCATTTTTTTGCTTACCTCCACCTTAATTCCTTCTTTCAAAACTATACCTATCAATCGTTTCCCCTTTTTTTAAGTTTCTTCTCTTTTTGTTAAGAAAGATCCGACTAATGGATAGCTTGATAAGGGGGGCATCTGATAATTTTTAACGCCTACCTACTTAAAAATGGAGAAAAATCAGGAGTTAAGCTGCCGGTGTCCAAAGTATAGAAGAAATTTGGGGCTAATCAATCAGCTAGTTTTGCCAGTTTAGCCGAATTATCCTCTCGATCACATCTAACTGCGAAAAAAACCGCCAAAAAGAGTGATAATAAACCTAAGTGGGTGGGTGGAATTAAATATAAGATGAACGTAGGTTGGGTTGAAGCATGAAACCCAACCTACGATTATGTTACGCTACCGCTAACCCATCCTACAAATAATTATGCCTCCCTACTTAGCTATTCCCAGAGTAACAAGGAAAGCCCGATGGTGAAAACAGTCATAGGTGTCGATTTAGGTGGAACCGCTATTAAAATTGGTAAATTTGACCAAGAGGGCAATTGTCTCGAATCTCTCACCTTACCCACTCCCCAACCCGCTACACCCAAAGAAGTCGCCCATACCATACATCAAGGCATTTGTCAAGTAAATTTAGATAAAAGTTGTCAAGCGCTCGGTGTGGGAACGCCAGGTCCGGCGGATGCTCAGGGAAGAATTGTCAAAATAGCGATTAATTTGGCAGGATGGCGGGATATTCCCCTCGCCGATTGGTTAGAAGAAAGTACGGGAATGCCGACAATTTTAGCCAATGATGCCAATTGTGCCGGTTTGGGGGAAGCTTGGTTAGGAGCGGGCAAACGGTTTCAAAACTTGATCCTGTTGACCTTGGGGACGGGAGTAGGAGGGGCAATTATCCTTGATGGTAACTTATTTGTCGGCAGCAAGGGAACGGCCGCCGAATTAGGCTTAATAACCCTCAATTTTGACGGTCCCTTGTGCAATAGCGGTAATCAGGGTTCCTTAGAACAATACGTCTCCCTGCAAGCTATTCGCCGGATGACCGGCAAAGAACCGAAGCAATTGGCGGAATTGGCCGAAAAAGGCGATCAAGGGGCTTTACAATTCTGGCAGGGTTACGGTTGTTTACTGGGGGCTGGTATCGCCAGTTTACTCTATGTTCTCACCCCAGAGGCGGTAATTATCGGCGGCGGTATTAGCGCCAGTGCTAAGTTTTTCTTTCCCTCTCTCCTCACAGAAATCGAAAGACGGGTTTTACCTAGTTCCAGAGAAGGATTAGAGGTATTAACGGCCGAGTTAGGTAATGGCGCCGGCATGGTGGGGGCTGCTAAATTAGCTTGGCAATTAGTGGACTTGCGCGGGGATTCTATTATGGCAGGATCTGACTAAAATTGTCTGACTTGAAAGAGGGTGTGGGGTGTAGGGTGTGGGGTGTAGGGAAAGAAACCTCTTTCATCTGTGGGGGTGAAAATTTTTTCATCGGAAATTTTGGGTCTGAAACCCCGCCGTTCTAGGTTGGCTTTACGTTAGAATTAAAAGGCCAGTCTCGAAAACCAAGTGGACGGCGCAGCACCTTGAAAACTAGACTTAGGGGGTTCCGACCAGAAAAGCTTGGCCGGGTAAAAAGTCGCGCGCAACAAGTACAAGAAGCTATAGGCGGTCAACGTACCGTGGGACACAAGGAATCGGGCTTCTGAAATGGGGCGAAAGTCTGTGGACTCTGTGTAAGACAGTACATGGTTTTTTAACTGTGGTATGCGACGGTGGTGGAAGCAGAAACTTAAATCGTGAGGTTTAGGAATCGCCGCACTTTTAGGGGGGCGAGGATGTCAACAGGACTGAGTTAATCGTGAATGATTAAATGGCGATCGTGATCGCTGCTCACCGCTCCCTGACGCTGAAATTCGCCTAATAAACGCGTCACCGTTACCCTTGTAGTACCGATAGCATTGGCGAGATTTTGATGGGTTAAACGGATCTTTAAACGACTGCCTTGGGCGATTGGTTCTCCCATTTCCCGCTTTAATAGCTGTAGTAACTGCTGGAGACGTTCCTCGACTCGTTTGATTCCTGCGATCGCAAGTAGGGATTCCGTTTGTTGTTGACGACGGATCATTTGATTTAACATCATCCTGGTTAATTCCGCCGAATTTTCCACTTCGGCGATCGTGTACCACTTTAGGTACAGTTCCGACAAGGCTCTGGCGTGATAGGATTCCAGATGGGTCAAATTTAAGCCAAAAAAGTGGGATGAATGAACCCAGCCTAGTAAAATTTCCTCCCCACTCTCAGATACTTGACTTAGTTGCGCCATACCCCGATAAACTTGCCAGACTCCATCAACCACCAGAGGAATATTTTCCCCGCGATCATAAAAATGGAGCCGACGACTCTCGCTATAGTCTTCTCGGAAGGGTGAGGAGTTGGGATTATAGGTCAGCAACATGATCAAAGTTCTCCTAGGTGAGGGGCTAACAATTTTAACCCCACTCTACGGTATCAAGGTAAACATTAGGTAATCCCCAGATTAACAGTTATCATTTATCAGTTATCAGTTATCAGTGGGTCAGTTATCAGTTCACTGATTACTGTTCACTGTTCACTGAAATAATACTAAATCCGTTGAGTAACGCACAGAAAACGGGTTTCTCGGAGAAACCCGTTTTCTGCTCATGTCCCCCATTTCCCTCTCCCGCAGCTGAAAAACCTACAGATTATTAATTTAAAGCATCTTTAAGAGCCGTGCGAGCGGCCAGATGATTGCGGGTTGAGGTGAGAATTTCCGATTCTCGTTGGAGACGACTGACTGTATCGAGCATTTCTAATAAAGCTTGTTGTTCCCCGGCCACACCGTAGAGATTACCCGCCACCCAGTAGGATAATTCCAGGGGAAGACTAGGCAAATCGTCGGGGAGTTCAATTTTTTGAGCGGTTAATTTGGCTGATAGATGGACCACATCCCGCAGCAGTCGATCCACTTCTTTGGCCAGAGGTCGCAGATCTTGGATGGTGGGGACATCTTCAATCCACTCCACCAAACCGACACGATAGGGTTTTTCCCGGACGTATTCTAGGACACGGAAACGCTGTTGACCGATGGTGAGAATTTTTAAGCGATCATCCGGGAGACGTTGACAACGGACAACTTCCGCACAACTGCCGACTTTAGCGATTTCTCCCGTGGCTGGATCTACCATTAAGACCCCAAAACGGCGATCTTCTTCCAATATCGTATTCATCATAATCCGATAGCGAAACTCGAAGATGTGCAGGGGCAGAGGACGACCCGGGAATAAAACAACTTCGGGTAGGGGAAAGAGAGGTAATTCTCTAACGGCAATGGAAGAAGTGGCCATAGGTTTAGTAAAAAAAAACCGATCTTTTCTTATTTTTACACAATACCCCCTGAACCGCTAGGTAAGGGCAAGAGACTCCGAGCCAGTATTCAGGAGTCGGGAGATTGCCTTTATTTATTCTCCCCACACCCCACACCCACACCCCACACCCACACCCCACACCCCACACCCCACACCCCACACCCCACACCCCACACCCCATCTCAATGCACTTACTGCATGATATAAATCCTTAAACACGATGGTTAACGGATTTCTGTTACAAACAATACAAAATTATCCAAGTTAAAAATAATTAAATAACAAATAGAGACTAGGTAAATTACTAAATTTTTGCTAATGACGACGGTATTTTAAAGAATACTTATTGTTAAATCCCGATTTCTTCATTTCTAACCCGCACCAACTAGAACAATTACACCCACAAACCAAAAGGAGATAGATTCGTGGTACAAGCACCTGAAAAAGATGGAACAACTCTCAATAAATTCGAGAAATTTAAAGCAGAAAAAGACGGATTAGCCATTAAAGATGAACTAGACCATTTTGCCCAAATCGGTTGGGAAGCGATGGATAAAACCGATTTAGAATATCGCTTAAAATGGGTGGGGGTCTTTTATCGTCCCGTCACCCCGGGCAAATTTATGATGCGTTTGCGGGTTCCTAACGGCATTATTAGCAGTGAGCAAATGCGCGTTTTAGGGGAAATCGTGCAGCGTTACGGCGATGATGGTAATGCCGATATTACTACTCGTCAGAACCTACAATTACGCGGTATTCGCATCGAAGATCTTCCTGATATTTTCCAACGACTAAAATCCGTGAGTATGACTTCGGTACAATCGGGCATGGATAATGTCAGAAATATTACCGGTTCACCCATGGCAGGACTAGACGCGGATGAATTAATTGATACCAGGGAATTAGTCCAAAAAGTCCAAGATATGATTACCAACTGCGGTCAAGGTAATTATCAATTTAGCAATCTGCCCCGCAAATTTAATATTGCCATCGAGGGGGGACGGGATAACTCGGTTCATGCGGAAATTAACGATATTGCCTTTGTTCCTGGCTATAAAGAGGGAGAATTAGGCTTTAATGTCGTGGTGGGTGGCTTTTTCTCGGCTAAACGCTGTGAAGCGGCAATTCCTATGAATGTTTGGGTGAGACCGAATCAGGAAGTGGTGGATTTATGCCGAGGAATTTTGGAAGTTTACCGCGACAATGGATTGCGCGCCAATCGTCAAAAATCCCGTTTAATGTGGTTAATTGATGAGTGGGGAATCGAGGAATTCCGCACGCGGGTGGCTAATCACTTAGGTTATGCCTTGGCAACGGCCGCCGAAAAAGACGCAATCGACTGGGAAAAACGGGATCATTTGGGAGTTTTTCCGCAAAAACAGGAGGGATTGAGCTATATCGGTCTTTGTGTTCCCGTTGGTCGTCTATTTGCCGATGATATGTTCGATTTGGCCCGGATTGCCGAAGTGTATGGCAGCGGAGAATTGCGTTTAACCGTGGAACAAAACGTGATTATTCCCAATATAGCGGCTGAAAATATGGCGACTCTTTTAACCGAGCCTTTACTGGCTAAGTTTACCCCCAATCCCACTCCTTTACAACGAGCGCTCGTTTCCTGCACGGGGGCGCAATTCTGCAATTTTGCCCTGATTGAAACCAAAAATAAGGCTGTGGACTTGATTAGTCAGTTAGATGCCGAATTAAATATCCCCCGGGGTGTGCGTATGCACTGGACTGGTTGCCCTAACTCCTGCGGACAACCCCAAGTGGCCGATATCGGTTTGATGGGGACAAAAGCGCGCAAAGACGGCAAAACCGTGGAGGGAGTTGACCTCTACATGGGGGGTAAAGTGGGTAAAGATGCTCACCTGGGAAGCTGTGTACAAAAAGGGATTCCCTGTGAAGACCTAAAATCGGTGTTAACTTCTATCCTCATCGAGCAATTTGGGGCGACACCGAAGGGTTAATTAACAAGTTTCTCGATGTAGGGTTGATTCATGAATCAACCCTACCCAAACCCCCCGTTGGGGGCGTGGCGCGGTCACTGAGCCTGTCGAAGTGCCGCCCCCAAACCCCGGAGCGCATTAGTTTTTCGGTGGGATGCTTACACGCAGCTGCTGACGCATCTGTAATAATTTAAGAGTCACTCCCCTTGCAGGAGTGCCTGTCCTGATATGTAGCCTATAGTCAACGGATTTAGTATCAGATGGGAATCGTTACTTCGCTTCAAATTGAGCTTGTTTACGAAGTAATTCCCCGATGGTTAAATTGGGTTGGGGTCGGCCATCAAAAACCGTTCCTACCTCAAATTTTTGCAACTGTACCCTTGCCAAATGATAGGCCTCATCGGGTAGGGGAATATAACCAATACTATCTAATAAATTGGGAACTCGATCGAGATAATATTTAACAAATTTCTCTAAAGCGGGATTCTCTTGGGCTTTTTGGGCATTAACATAGATAAACAAAGGACGCGATAAAGGCTGATATTTACTATCCTCGACATTGCCGCGAGTTGGTTCAATACCGTTAACTTTCAAAGCTTTTAATTTATCCCGATTTTGTTCATAGTAAGCATGGCCAAAATAGCCTAAAGCGTTGGCATCTTGACTGACGGCATTAACTAAAGCTTGGTCATCTTCACTAAAATTAAAGTCCCCACGACTGGCATCTTTGCCGTTAATTACCTCACTAAAAAAATCGTAGGTTCCGGAATCTTTACCCGGCCCATGAAGGGTAATCGGTTGGTCGGGCCAAGCGGGATTAATTTGATTCCAACGTTTGATTTTATTCTCGGCCGCTGGTTCCCAAATAGTTCTTAATTCTGTGGTGGAAATATCATCAACCCAGTTATTTTGGGGATTGACTACCACGGTTAAAGCATCAAAAGCGATCGGTAGTTCAATAAATCTTATCTTATTAGCATCACATTTTTTTAATTCTTCCACAGAAATCGGCCGAGAAGCATTATTAATATCGGTTTCTCCCGCACAAAATTTTCTAAAACCGCCGCCGGTTCCTGAAATATTAGCGTCAACTTTAACATCAGCCAAAGCTTTGTGGGGAGGATTGGCTTTAAAATCTTCGAGAACTTTATCGGTAATTGGTGCTACGGTACTCGAACCATCGATTTTAATTGGTTTTAGGTCTTGAGGATTAATATTGGCACAAGCGGGGAAAAGTAGAGCAGTTCCTAGTATGGTTGCCACTACTTTGGTGGGACGAGATAGCTGAGTAAAGATTTCTAGCATAGGTGTCAAAAGGAGAAAGTAAAAACGGGTATTGGGGAGACTTTTCAGTTATCACTGGGGAAGTAGGGAAGTGGGAAGAAAAAAGCTGAGGGATGATGGATAAAAACCTTAATCTTTTCTTTGTTGTTTTTACGTCACTATAATGGTAGGGAAAGAGAAACCCCCTATCTAGACAGGAAAAGTTAGTGGCTTTACCCGCGACTTAAAACTAATGTTTAGTCAAAACAAATGGTAAAAGAAGTGGAGATTTTTGTCTAGTTATCGAGAAAATTTTTATTGACAATACATTACGTTCTTTTATTCACTTCTTAACCTATTCTTTACCAAGCAGTGGTAAATTCTAGCGTAAGATTTAAGGCAGTTTACGGATCAAAATTAATCCTATGCTCAACAAAAATAGAACCCATTTACTAACATCCTTATCCCTAGCGACTCTAACAGCGACTTTAACCGCTTGTGGTGGCGGCGATACGGCGGGAACCAGCGGAGAGGGAAGCAATAGAATCGCCCAGGTTCCTCTGCAAGGAGAGGTCGCCCTCAATGGTGCGGGCGCTTCTTTTCCTGCACCCCTATATCAAAACTGGTTTGTCACCATCAATCAACTATTTTCTAAACTGCTAATTAACTATCAATCTACCGGTAGCGGGGCGGGAGTCGAACAATTTATCCAAGGTACGATCGATTTTGGCGCTTCCGACGTAGCCATGACTGACGAAGATATGGCCAGAGTTAGCCGCGGGGTTTTACTGCTACCGATGACGGCGGGAAGCATCGTTATGGCTTATAATTTGCCCGGAGTAGAAGGGCTGAAACTAAGTAGGGAAGCATATGTAGGCATCTTTTTAGGCACGATTACCCGTTGGAACGATGCCAAAATTGTCGCCGATAACCCCGATTTAAAACTACCCGATCAAGAAATTACCGTAGTTCACCGGGCAGACGGTAGCGGAACAACGGGGGTTTTTACCAAGTTTTTAAGCGCCGTTAGTCCCGAATGGAAGAAAAGCATCGGTGACGGAAAAGCCGTACAATGGCCGACCAAAAAAGGTAAATTTCTTGGCGGTAGAGGCAATGAGGGTGTAACTGCCCTAATTCAACAAAATCAAGGCTCGATCGGCTATATTGAGTACGGTTTCGCTAAAAATAATAACCTGCCCATGGCCGCTCTACAAAACCAGGCGGGTAAATTTGTCGCCCCCGATGAAACCAACGCCGCTGCTACCCTCGCTAACGTTGAACTGCCTGAAAATTTACGCGCTTTTATCGTCGATCCGCCGGGGGAAAATTCCTACCCCATTGTCACCTATAGTTGGATGTTAGTTTATAAAAAATACGACGATCCCCAAAAAGCTTTAGCAATGGAGGCGATGATCGAATTTGGACTTAACCAAGGACAAGAACAAGCAGCTCCCCTTGGTTATATTCCCCTACCGAAAAACGTCCGGGAACGAGTAGCCGCCGCCGCCGATGTCATCTATCCTGATTACACGATCAGGGTGGATTAGTCGCCGAAAAAATGTATTCAAAGTTACAATAGTGTAGAAAGGCCAATTTCGACCTTAGCTACCGCAAACTAGCTGGATTTTAACCCTAATCATGAGTGCGCCCACAGTTTCGCCCGACTCAACTTTCAAAGAACGTCCAGAATCGGAAAAAATCCTCGATAAAGGCTTTGTTGGATTAACCACCGCCTTTGCCATCGCTATTGGGGTAATTTTGCTCCTAATTGCCCTAGTTATTTTTATTCGGGCCTTACCAGCGATTCAAACCTTTGGTCTGGGATTTTTGACCAGTAGCGCTTGGAATCCCGTGCGCGGTCGGGAAGAATTCGGAGTTCTGCCGGTTATCTACGGAACTCTCGTGAGTTCTCTGATTGCCCTCCTGATTGCTGTTCCCCTCGGTATCGGTTCAGCCATTTTTTTAAGCGAAGATTTTATTCCCTTAAATGCGCGAACAATTTTGGTTTTTCTCGTACAACTTTTGGCCGCTATTCCCAGTGTTGTTTACGGATTATGGGGTATCTTTGTATTGATTCCTATCCTCAGACCCCTTGGTAACTGGTTAAATGCTAATTTTAGTTGGATTCCTCTGTTTAGTACTCCTTTAGGGGGTCCTGGAATGTTACCGGCGGGGGTTATTTTAGCAATTATGATCCTGCCGATTATTATCGCTATCTCTCGTGACTCTTTGGCCGCTTTACCGCCGGATTTGCGGCAAGCTTCCCTAGGTTTGGGGGCCACCCGTTGGGAAACAATTTTTCGAGTCTTAATTCCTGCCGCTTTTTCCGGGATTGTCGGGGGGATTATGTTAGCTTTAGGGCGCGCTTTAGGGGAAACCATGGCAGTAACGATGATTATCGGCAATTCTAACCGCATTAGTCCCTCTATTCTCGCCCCTGCTAACACGATCGCTTCCTTATTGGCTAACCAATTCGCCGAAGCATCGGGAATGCAAGTATCAGCTTTAATGTATGCGGGTTTTGTTCTCTTGGTTTTGACCCTAGTAGTCAATATCTTCGCAGAATTAATCGTTAATCGCGTCAAAGCTAAGTATTAAGCCGTCGGTCGTCAGTTATCAGTTATCAGTTTTGAGTTTTAAGTTTTGAGTATTAAGTGAGCAGTTTGTATTAAGTGTTCATCATCAAATGGCAGTTTACTGCTGTCTTTTCACTTTTCACTGTTTACTAATCACTGTTCACTGATTACTGATTACTGTTCACTGATTACTGTTCACTGATAACTGATAACTGATAACTGATATGGATAGTGCGAATTTAGGCAATAATCTCAAAAAGAAACCGAGTAGTCCTCGATCGCTATTGGGGACAATTATGACCGTTCTCTCGGCTTTATGTTTAGCTGTTACTGTGATTCCTCTCTTTGCCGTCCTAGGCTTTGTTTTTGTGCAAGGGGTGGGTCGTTTAAACGCTAATCTCTTTACTAAATTACCGCCACCGCCGGGGTTAGGAGGAGGAGGCATCGCTAACGCCATTTTAGGCACAATTATCGTCGTTGCCCTAGCCACAGCGATCGCAGTTCCCATCGGCGTTTTAGCGGCGGTTTATCTCTCGGAATTTAGCGGTGATAACAAACTTGCCCAGGGTGTGCGCTTTGCTACCAACGTTTTAGCGGGTGTCCCTTCGATTATTGTCGGGGTTTTCGCCTTCGGTTTGTTAGTTGCGCCCTTATTTGGCGAAGGAACAGCCCTTTTAGGCTTTTCTGCCCTAGCTGGTTCGATCGGTTTAGCGGTGTTAATGTTACCGACTATTATTAGAACCACCGATGAGGCTTTAAAAATCGTTCCCCAAGACATCCGCTGGGCAGCCATGGGTTTAGGGGCCTATAACTACCAAACCGTCCTAAAAATCGTCCTTCCTGCCGCAGTTCCCGCTATTTTAACCGGTGTGACTTTAGCAATTGCTAGGGCTGCCGGGGAAACCGCCTCCTTAATTTTTACGGCATTATTCTCTAACTTTTGGCCTCGGGGTGTCTTTGAACCGATTGCCACCCTTTCGGTCTTAGTTTTCAACTTTGCTACTGCCCCTTTTGCCCCTCAACAGCAATTAGCTTGGGCAGGTGCTTTAATTCTGGTGCTTTTGGTGTTGTTAACTAACATTTTATCCCGTTTAGCCACGCGCCAGAAAACCTATTAAGTCAAGGAAAAAGAACGTAGGTTGGGTTGAAGCATGAAACCCAACGCCCGCATAGTTTACGCTCCCGCTAACCCATCCTACAAATAATTGTGCCTCTCTACTTAAGTCAGGGAAAAAGTGAAAAGCAAAAAGGGATATTTAAGTAAAAATCCACCTATCTTTCCAATTCATCAATTAGTCAAATTCAAGGGAAATAATTTATGCTAACTAACTCTAACCCCCATTCTACAGGAACCGTTTTAAAGGTCGATAAGGCTGATATCTACTATGGTAATTATCGGGCAGTACGAGACGTTTCCATCGATATTCCCAAAAATAAAGTCACCGCTTTTATCGGACCCTCTGGCTGCGGAAAAAGTACCATTCTCAGGTGTTTTAATCGTCTCAATGATTTAATTCACGGTTTTCGTATTGACGGCAAAGTTTTTTACCATAACCAGGATATTTACTCTCAAGAGGTGGATCCTGTCGAAGTCAGAAAATATATCGGTATGGTGTTCCAGCGCCCTAATCCTTTTCCCAAATCCATCTATGATAATGTGGTTTACGGAGCGCGATTAAATGGTTATAAAGGCGATTTAGATGAATTAGTAGAAACTTCCTTGCGTCGAGCAGCTCTCTGGGAAGAAGTAAAAGATAAACTGAAAGAAAGCGGTTTTTCCCTATCGGGGGGACAACAACAAAGATTATGTATTGCTCGAACTATTGCCGCTCAACCAGAAGTATTATTAATGGATGAACCCTGTTCAGCACTTGATCCAATTTCAACTTTAAAAGTTGAGGAATTAATGCACGAATTAAAAGAACGTTATACAATTATTATTGTTACTCACAATATGCAACAAGCTACTAGAGTAGCAGATTTAACGGCCTTTTATAACGCTGAACCCACCGATAAAGGTGGCAAAATTGGTTATTTAGTCGAGTTTGATCATACGAACAAAATCTTCGGTGATCCTCAAGAACAAGCAACTAAAGATTATGTTAGTGGACGTTTTGGCTAAATCCAGTTATCAGTTATCAGTTATCAGTTATCAGTTATCAGTTATCAGTTATCAGTTATCAGTTATCAGTTATCAGTTATCAGTTATCAGTTATCAGTTATCAGTTATCAGTTATCAGTTATCAGTTATCAGTTATCAGTTATCAGTTATCAGTTATCAGTTATCAGTAATCAGTTATCAGTTATCAGTTATCAGTTATCAGTTATCAGTATAAAGTGGCAAGTTTGGAGTTTTCTTTTCACTGATTACTGTTTACTGTTCACTGGTCACTGAAAAAAACACCCAACACCTATTCCTTTGAAAATTATGTATAGTACCGATGTTGTTACCGATGCGGTTTTGAGAACCAAAAACTTAAATGTTTACTACGGTTCTAATCTCGCTGTTCGTGATGTTAACCTTGATATTCCTGAGAAAAAAGCGGTCGCTTTTATCGGTCCTTCTGGCTGCGGTAAAAGTACGGTTTTGCGCTGTTTTAATCGCATGAATGATCTGGTTAAAAGTGCCAAAATTGAGGGAAAAGTTACCTTTCGCGGTCAAGATATTTATGGTAATTCCGTTAATCCTATCGGGTTACGCAGTCGTATTGGTATGGTTTTTCAGAAACCGAATCCTTTCCCTAAATCTATCTATGAAAATATCGCTTTTGGGGCGCGCTTAAATGGTTACATCGGCGATATGGATCAATTAGTAGAGGAATCTTTAAAAAAAGCCGTTCTCTGGGATGATGTTAAAGATAAACTCAAAGAAAGTGGTTTAGCTTTATCGGGGGGACAACAACAAAGGTTATGTATTGCCCGCGCTATTGCGGTTAAACCGGAAGTTGTTTTAATGGATGAACCCTGTGCGGCACTCGATCCAATTTCTACCCTAAAAATTGAGGAATTAATTCACGAATTAAAAACCCAATATACTATAGTTATTGTCACCCACAATATGCAACAAGCGTCGCGGGTTTCTGATTTAACGGCTTTTTATAATGCTGAACCGACCCCAAAAGGCGGTAAAGTGGGTTATTTAGTGGAATATGATCGCACCGAGGTTATCTTTCAAAATCCTGCTCAAGAGTCCACTAGAGATTATGTTAGCGGTCGTTTTGGTTAATTACTTTAGTCTTTTTGAGATCAATTATCGGGATGAGTTAATCAACTTGTTCTGATTTTTTCTTGTTATTATCTAATAAAACTACATTATTGAGCGTTTTGACTGACTTTAATTTGCAATAGGGTGGTCATCAACTAATTTAAATAACCAAAAATGTGAGAGATATTTGTTTAAGTTAAGCTTAATTAACCCAAGCTTAAACTGAATTTAACCAAACCAAATCTTAACCTTAACCTTAAATTAACTAAAATAATTGATCATAATTTTAGGGTTTTATGTACAATCCAACCTAAAAGTTAATTTTTTGATTCCCGAACCAGCAATAATTAGCGAAATGAGTATGCAGAATTTCCAATTCAAACTAAATCGATGGACAATCAGCGCTGGTTTAGCGGCAGTAGGAGCAGCCCTAGCTCTCACCATCCCGGCGGTTAATTCCCAAAGCCGCAATACTATCAAAATTGATGGTTCTAGCACCGTTTACCCAATTACAGAAGCAGTAGCGGAAGAATTTCAAAAGATAAATCGTCAGACACAAGTAACTGTCGGTATTTCGGGAACAGGTGGCGGTTTTAAAAAATTCTGTGCTGGTGAAACGGATATTTCTAATGCTTCTCGTCCAATTAAGGATTCTGAGCGTCAATTGTGCGCTAAAAATGGCGTTAAATTCTTAGAATTGCCGATCGCTTTTGATGCTTTAACAGTGGTAGTCAATAAACAAAATCCCCTTAATAGCATCAAGGTTTCTGAACTGAAAAAAATGTGGGAACCCGCTGCTCAAGGGAAGATCACTAAGTGGAATCAAGTTAATTCTAAATGGCCTAATGCCAACCTAAAACTGTTCGGACCAGGTGCTGATTCGGGAACATTCGATTACTTTACCGAGGCAATTGTCGGTGAATCGAAGAAAAGTCGCACCGACTTTACCCCCAGTGAAGATGATAACGTTCTAGTGCAGGGAGTTATCAGAGATCGTAACGCTTTAGGTTACTTTGGCTATGCCTATTATGAAGCAAATAAAGGTCGTCTGAAAGCCCTAGCCATTGATAACGGCAAAGGAGCCATATCTCCCTCAGCAGAAAATGTCAACAACGGCAAATATAATCCCCTCTCCCGTCCTGTTTTTATCTACGTTAATGCTAATGCGGCTAAACGTCCAGAGGTAAAAAGTTTTGTCGAATTTTTCATCAACAATGCTCCCAAATTAGTCCGGGAAGTTAAGTATGTTCCTTTACCCGCTAATGTCTATCAATCGGTAATGAGAAACTTTAGAAATAATAAAACAGGGAGTGTATTCGTTGGCCGAGATGTGGTGGGTTTAACCATCCAAGATATTGTTCGGCTAGAAGCTAAAGAATAGTTGCTTATCTGCCAATAAATGGAATGGGGAAGCGATTATCTTCCCCATTTTTGGAGTTGAATTAAAAAACCCAGCAACTAGATATTTAAAGCATGACTAAACCAGCAATTAAATCAGAGAGTGTCTGGATTCAGGCAGCTACTCCCAAAAAGATTCGCAACCTCAAAGAGACTATTATTGAAGTTATTCTATTTTTGGCGGCTTTTTCCTCTGTGGCCACCACTATCGGCATTATGGAGGTTTTGATTCTAGAATCCGTGCATTTTTTCGAGAAAGTTCCCCTGATTCAATTCCTAACCGATACGGTTTGGAGTCCGCTTTTTGCCGATCCTCGTTATGGTATTATACCGCTACTTTCGGGAACCTTAACCACTTCGATCGTGGCGATGTTTGTCGCTGTTCCTTTGGGAACAATTGCCGCTATTTATCTCAGTGAATTTGCCCCCCCGCGTCTGCGAGAAGTGGTTAAACCTTGTCTAGAATTATTAGCGGCTATACCGACAGTAGTTTATGGTTATTTTGCCTTTTTAAATGTCACACCTTTCCTACAAACTTTTTTGCCTGACTTGCCTTCATTTAATATGCTCAGTGCTGGTTTGGTCATGGGATTAATGATTATTCCCCTGATTAGTTCCATCAGTGAAGATGCCATGCGTGCCGTACCTTTGACCCTCCGGGAAGGTTCCTACGCTACCGGAGCAACTCGTTTACAAACTGCTTTAAATGTGGTTTTGCCTGCCGCTATTTCTGGTATTAGTGCCGCTTATATTTTAGGAGTTTCCCGGGCCGTGGGAGAAACGATGATTGTAGCGATCGCCGCAGGATTACAGCCAAATTTAACCTTCAATCCCTTTAGTGAAGCGGCCACCATTACCGCTTATATTGTTCAGGTTAGTTTAGGCGATTTACCCCACGGTTCGATCGAGTATCAATCAATTTTTGCCGCCGGTATTATGCTAGTCATTTTGACTTTAATCTTTAATATTATCGGTTATTTCCTCGCCAAAAAATATCGGGAGGTTTACTAATCATGGAAAAAGAACAATTATCGAATTTAAGAGCTAATATTGAAAGGCGCAAGCTGATTAGCACTGTATTTTCTGGCTTAGGGTTGTTGATTATTTTTGTTTCTACCCTAATTCTCTTTATCCTGATTGCCCAGATGATGATGGCAGGGTTGCCGCGCATTACCCCCCAGTTTTTTACTTCTTTTCCTAGTCGTCACCCTGAAGAAGCTGGTATTCTTTCCGCTTGGGTGGGAACCTTGCTAGTGATGTTGGTAACAGCCTTGATTGCGATTCCTCTCGGTATTGCGGCGGGAATTTATCTGGAAGAATATAGTAAGAAAAATTGGCTTTCAGCAATTATTGAGATTAACGTCACTAATTTAGCGGGTGTTCCCTCAATTATCTATGGTTTACTCGCCCTCGGTTTATTTGTCTATCAATTCAATCTCGGACAAAGTATTATTGCCGCCGGTTTAACCCTAGCTTTGCTGATCCTACCTGTGGTTATTGTCACCACCAGAGAGGCAATTCGGGCAATACCCAACAGTCTCCGGGAAGCGGCCTATGCCGTGGGAGCAAGTAGATGGCAAGTAGTCGCCGATCATATTCTTCCCTACTCCTTCGGTAGTATCCTAACCGGTGTGATCATCGGACTTTCCAGAGCGATTGGAGAAACGGCTCCCGTGATTACTATTGGTGCGCTCACGTTTATTGCCTTTCTACCCGATGCTCCTTTACAAGCAAATTTTCCCTTTATTAACTTTAATTGGCTAAAAGCACCCTTTACAGTTATGCCTATCCAGATGTTTAACTGGGTTTCTCGTCCAGAGCCAGAATTTGAAGTCAATGCAGCCGCCGCTGGTACAGTGTTGATTGTGATGACTCTCGGGATGAACGCTGTAGCTATCTATCTCCGCTATCGTTTCCGCAAAGGTATCAAATGGTAAACTCTATTTTTCCCTCGATGATGTCTAATATCAAAGAATTTCAACCAAAAGCCGAGGTGAGAAACCTTGACTTTTACTACGCTGGCACCAATAAACCCGCTTTGCGAAGTATCAATCTCACCATTCCCGAAAGACAAGTCACCTCTCTAATTGGCCCCTCTGGCTGCGGTAAAACGACGCTTTTGCGCTGTTTTAATCGAATGCACGACCTTTATGCCGCTAATCGCTACGAAGGGGGTATTTATATCGATACCGTCAATATTTTAGATCACAAGGTCGATCCGATCGAGGTGCGGATGCGGATTGGTATGGTTTTCCAAAAACCGAACCCTTTCCCGAAATCTGTTTACGAAAATGTCGCCTACGGTTTGCGGGTTAGGGGCGAAAAAAAACGGGAGTTTATCGATTATAAAGTAGAAGAAGCTTTGCGCGGTGCCGCTTTGTGGGATGAAGTCAAGGATCGTCTCAACACCAGTGCCTACGATTTATCGGGGGGACAACAACAACGTCTCTGTATTGCCCGCGCTTTAGTTACAGATCCTGAAATTATCCTCTTTGATGAACCCACTTCCGCTCTCGATCCAATCGCCACTAATAGTATAGAAGAACTAATTGGTAAATTAGAGGAAAAAGTTACCATTTTAATCGTCACCCACAGTATGCAACAGGCAGCCCGGATTTCTGATTACACAGCTTTTATGTATTTGGGTGAACTGATGGAGTTTGGACAAACTAAAATTATGTTTCAAGAACCAACTCACGAGAAAACAAAAGAATATATTAGCGGTCGATTTGGTTAAAAAATCGCAATTGTTTGGGGAGAGAAAGCAATTATCTCCCCAACGCTCTCCTCTAAAACTTGGCTTTTTGCCGCAATAATTCCGCTAGGGTGACATCAAATTGCGATTGTCCTCCGAAAACCGTTCCCACTTCACCGTTAAAGAAGGTGACTGTGGCTAAATGGTAATGTTCATCCGTTAGGGGGATATAACCGACTTCTTTAACAATACTCTCGGCATTATCGAGGTAATACTCCACAAATTCCTGTAAAGCTCGGCTTTTTTGCGCTTTCTCCGCATTGACGTAGATAAATAAAGGTCGAGCAAGGGGTTGATATTGGGAGTTAACTACGGTTTCTCTAGAGGGTACAATCGCCCCTTTACCGCTATCAATGCCTAAAGCTTTCAATTTTTGGGGATTTTGTTCATAATAAGCTAGTCCAAAGTAACCAAGAGCATTCGGATCTTGACTGACTCCCTGGACTAAAGTGTTATCATCCTCGCTGGCTACATAATCCTTACGACTAGCACCGGATTTACCGACCACAGCTTCGGTAAAATAGTCAAAAGTTCCGGAATCTTGGCCTGCACCAAAGAGATTTAGGGGTTTATTGGGGAATTCCGGTCTGATTTGATTCCAATTGGTAATTTTACCCTCAGCAGCCGGTTCCCACATTTTCTTTAATTCTTCTAGGGTAATGCTATCAATCCAGTTATTTTCCTGATTAACGACTACAGTTAAGGCATCAAAAGCCACGGGTAATTCAATATATCTTACGCCATAGCGATTACACAGGGACATCTCATCGGCTTGAATCGGTCGAGAGGCATTACTAATATCAGTTTTTCCTTCGCAGAATTCCCGAAATCCCCCTGAGGTTCCCGAAAATTTTACGCTCACTTCTGCTGTACCCGGTTGACTGCTTTTGAATTTCTCGGCCACGGCCTGGGTAATCGGGTATACGGTACTAGAACCATCAATTTTAATTGATTTATTAGCTGGAGATTCCCCTATGCCACAGGCCGGCAGTAGGCTAATTATCAAAATACTTAACGCAGAAAATACCATTTTCACAGAATTTTTGTCGCTTTTACTCATTGTCTCTGTCCCCGTTATCAGTCAATAACTACATAATATCATTTCAAAAAAAGTTGATATATATAATTAAGAATTCTAAAGTTGAATGTTATCGAAAATACATCAAACTGATGGACAAAAGGACAACAAAAACGTTTATCTGTAGGGTCTGATACTAAATCCGTTGAGTATGCGCTACATATCAGGACAGGCAAAAGGCAAAAGGCAAAAGGCAAAAGGCAAAAGGCAAAAGGCAAAAGGCAAAAGGCAAAAGGCAAAAGGCAAAAGGCAAAAGGCAGCTTTGTTCTCCCCACTTCCCCACTTCCCCACTTCCCCACACCCTACTTCCCCACTTCCCGCTCCTATAACCCAACCCCCTAAACCATAACGCTGCCCGATTTTGCTAGGATAAGAAATGTAACAAGAATCTTTCTTAACAGTCGGATAATTCATGGGCAACGATACCATCACCTTACTCTCTCCCCGGGAAATTGAAAAAATGCGTCGAGCCGGACGATTAGCGGCTAAACTGTTAGACCATCTGGCCGATATGGTTAAACCGGGGGTAAGTACCCTAGAAATCAATGACGAGGCAGAACGTTGGACCTGCGCCCATGGAGCCAAAAGTGCGCCCCTAGGATACCATGGCTTTCCTAAGTCCATATGTACTAGCATTAACGAGGTTATCTGTCACGGCATCCCCAGCGCCGATCAAATCCTCAAAGACGGCGATATTATTAACATTGATGTCACCCCGATTTTAGAAGGTTATCACGGCGATACCTCCCAGACTTTCTTTGTCGGTACTCCCTCCCCCTTGGCCAAAAAGTTAGTGGAAGTGACTAGAGAATGTCTGCAAAGAGGCATAGATGCGGTGCAGCCGGGGGGTAAAATCGGCGATATCGGCGCCGCTATCCAAGAATACGCCGAAGGAGAGGGATTTTCAGTGGTTAGAGATTTTGTCGGTCATGGTATCAGTAATGTTTTTCACACCGGTCCGCAGGTTCCCCACTACGGCATTCGCGGCAAAGGCAAAACAATTCGCCCCGGCATGGTATTCACCATTGAACCAATGATTAATGAGGGAACCTGGCAACATATTGTCTTAAAAGACGGTTGGACTGCTATTACTAAAGATGGTAAGCTTTCGGCCCAATTTGAACACACCATCGCCGTCACCGAAACTGGTGTCGAAATCCTCACTTTACCCGATTAAATTTAGGGAACAGGAAACAGGGAATGGGAGAATGGGGAAATAGGGAAGTTTCAACGGGAGCATCTCACCTTTGTAACCCCTAAATCAGGTTTTTATGTCAAGCTATTTTGAAAGCCTTGCTAGAAACCAGTTTTATGGATAAGTATAATTACTCACTTGTATAAATGAGATGCTCCCAGTTTCAACTAATACCCCAAAACCCCCCGCAACGCGCACGAAGTGGTCACCCACCTCCCCACTGATAACTGATAACTGATAACTGATAACTGATAACTGATAACTGATAACTGATAACTGATAACTGATAACTGATAACTGAATATATGCAGTATCGTCGTTTCGGTCGCACTAATCTACAAATGCCGGTGTTTTCCTGTGGGGGAATGCGCTATCAATTTCAGTGGCAGGATTTGCCAATGTCGCAAATTCCCGACGAGAATCAAGGCAATTTAGAGGCAATCATTAATAAATCTCTGGAAGTGGGGATTAATCACATCGAAACCGCTAGGGGTTACGGCACTTCCGAGATGCAATTGGGCAAAATTTTGCCGCAACTACCGAGGGAAAAGATTATCGTGCAGACGAAAGTTTCTCCTAGTCAAGATGTGCGGGAATTTCGCCGTAAATTTGAGCAATCCCTGCAATTTTTACGGTTAGATTATGTGGATTTGTTGGGTATCCATGGCATCAACACGGCTGAAATTCTCGATGACACTATGGCCGAGGGCGGTTGTTGGCAAGGGGCGAAAAAATTACAGCAACAGGGAAAAGTTCGTTTTATCGGTTTCTCCACCCATGCACCAACTGATGTAATTGTCAAGACTATTGCAACAAATTGTTATGATTACGTCAATTTGCACTGGTACTATATTTTTCAGAATAACTGGCCAGCCATAGAAGCGGCAAAACAGCACGATATGGGCGTTTTTATCATTAGTCCCTCCGATAAGGGCGGCCATCTCTACAATCCTCCCCCTAAGCTCGTCGCGCTCTGTTCTCCTCTCAGTCCGATGGTTTTTAATGACCTATTCTGTCTCAGTCATCGGGCCGTTCATACCCTGAGTATCGGTACTGCGCAAGCCAGAGATTTTGATGAACACCTGAAAACTTTACCCTTACTCGATCGATCCGAGGAGATTTTACCGGCAATTATCGAGAGATTGCAAGGAGAGATGATCAACTGTTTAGGCGATAATTGGGTAAAAACTTGGTCTTTGGGTTTACCTAGCTGGGAAAATACCCCCAATCACATCAATATTCGTTCTATCCTCTGGTTACGCAATCTCGCTATCGCCTACGATATGATTGACTTTGCCAAGGCCAGATACAATCTCTTGGGGAATGGGGGTCATTGGTTCCCCGGTCAACAGGCAAAAGAGGTGGAAAAACTCGATTTAACTGCCTGTTTAGCCGCTAGTCCCCACGCTGATAAAATTCCCTATCTTCTCGCCGAAACTCATCGATTATTGTCGGGAGAGACGGTACAACGCTTAAGCAGTAGTTAAAATTCGATGCCGGGTTGCGCTTTCACTCCCTGTTGACGAAAGGGATGTTTAATTAACTTCATTTCCGTGACTAAATCCGCTATCTCGATTAATTCGGGTAAAGCTCCTCTACCAGTGAGAATAACGTGACAATTAGCGGGTTTTCGGGCTAAACCAGCGATAACTTCCTGAATATCCAGATAGCCGAATTTAAGGGCGATATTGATCTCATCGAGTAAAATTAATTTATATTGGGGATTTTCGAGAAAAGTTAGGGCTTTTTGCCATGCTTCTTGGGCTTTCTCTATATCTCTTTCTCTATCTTGAGTTTCCCAGGTGAAACCTTCCCCCATTGCATAAAACTCGATTTGTTCCCCCCAAACACTAAAAATCTTTTGTTCGGCAGGTTCCCAAGCACCTTTGATAAATTGTACCACCGCCACTTTGTAACCATGACCGAGGGAACGTAAAACCATACCGAGGGCTGCCGTGGTTTTTCCCTTACCATCGCCAGTATTAACGATAATTAAACCTTTTTCAGCAATTTTTTCGGCTAAACGTTCCTCTTGGATAACCTTGCGGCGCTGCATTTTTTCTTTGTATTGTTCGGGAGTTAGTTGCATTCGGGTCTGTCCAGTCAAATCAAGATAATTGTAACTCAAGGGGTTATCGATCGCTGTTTGCAGATTTTAACCGGCTAAATTGTCTGGGGGTTGATGCCTAATTCTCGTAATTTTGCCGCTAATCTTTCCTTAGCTTGTCGTTCTTGTTCTTTTTCTAAAAGAGCCTGTTCTTTTGCCTGTCTTTCCTGTTCCCTTTCTAGAAGAATCTGTTCCTTTTCTGAAAGAATCTGTTCCTTTTCTAAAAGAATCTGCTCCTTTGCTTGTCTTTGCTGTAATTCAGCTTCTTGGGGAGTGGGAACCAGTTGACCATCGACGGTAAAATAACGCAGTTTCCCGTCAAATATGCCTAAATATAATCCTAACTGTTCACTCCATAGATAACCCTGCTCATTGGCAGAAATAGCTTGATATTGTCCCTCAATTAGTCTAAATCCCTGCCATTCTAAGGTATTAGGATCGAACCAAAAATAATTAGGAGTGCGAAAAGTATTTTGGTAGAGAATTTTCTTTTTATTGCGGTCAATATTGGCCGTAGAATCGGAAAGAATCTCGACGATTACATTGGGATATTTTCCCTGTTCTCCCCAAACCACCCAACTTTTGCGGGGACGTTTTTCTGTATCTAAAACCACAAAAAAATCAGGACCGCAGAAATCCCGCTTTTTCAGTTGTTCTTCGTTATAGTAGATAGTCAGATTACCGGAAGCGTAGTAATCGTTTTTCTCTTGCCATAATAATTCTAGACAACTGAGGAGAATTATGATCTGTTGCAGGTGTAAATCACTTTCCAAGGGTGGTTCATCACTCCATAAATCGGTGGGGGGACAGGTGACTTCTGGTAAAATGTCGAGAGTTGTCATAGTTTTTCCCCTGGCTGGGACATTGATCTAATTATAACAGCTATGAGAAATTATCAATTAGGAATTAGGAATGGGGAATTTTAACTGGCTAAATTGTCTGGGGGTTGATGCCTAATTCTCGTAATTTTGCCGCTAATCTTTCCTTAGCTTGTCGTTCTTGTTCCTTTGCCTGTCGTTCTTGTTCTTTTTCTAAAAGAGCCTGTTCTTTTGCCTGTCGTTCCTGTTCCTTTTCTAAAAGAATCTGTTCCTTTGCCTGTCGTTCCTGTTCCCTTTCTAAAAGAGCCTGTTCTTTTGCCTGTCGTTCCTGTTCCCTTTCTAAAAGAATCTGTTCCTTTGCTTGTCTTTGCTGTAATTCAGCTTCTTGGGGAGTGGGAACCAGTTGACCATCGACGGTAAAATAACGCAGTTTCCCGTCAAATATGCCTAAATATAATCCTAACTGTTCACTCCATAGATAACCCTGCTCATTGGCAGAAATAGCTTGATATTGTCCCTCAATTAGTCTAAATCCCTGCCATTCTAAGGTATTAGGATCGAACCAAAAATAATTAGGAGTGCGAAAAGTATTTTGGTAGAGAATTTTCTTTTTATTGCGGTCAATATTGGCCGTAGAATCGGAAAGAATCTCGACGATTACATTGGGATATTTTCCCTGTTCTCCCCAAACCACCCAACTTTTGCGGGGACGTTTTTCTGTATCTAAAACCACAAAAAAATCAGGACCGCAGAAATCCGGCTTTTTCAGTTGTTCTTCGTTATAGTAGATAGTCAGATTACCGGAAGCGTAGTAATCGTTTTTCTCTTGCCATAACAATTCTAGACAACTGAGGAGAATTATGATCTGTTGCAGGTGTAAATCACTTTCCAAGGGTGGTTCATCACTCCATAAATCGGTGGGGGACAGGTGACTTCTGGTAAAATGTCGAGAGTTGTCATAGTTTTTCCCCTGGCTGGGACATTGATCTAATTATAACAGCTATGAGAAATTATCAATTAGGAATTAGGAATTAGGAATGGGGAATTTTAACTGGCTAAATTGTCTGGGGGTTGATGCCTAATTCTCGTAATTTTGCCGCTAATCTTTCCTTAGCTTGTCGTTCTTGTTCCTTTGCCTGTCGTTCTTGTTCTTTTTCTAAAAGAGCCTGTTCTTTTGCCTGTCGTTCCTGTTCCCTTTCTAAAAGAATCTGTTCCTTTGCTTGTCTTTGCTGTAATTCAGCTTCTTGGGGAGTGGGAACCAGTTGACCATCGACGGTAAAATAACGCAGTTTCCCGTCAAATATGCCTAAATATAATCCTAACTGTTCACTCCATAGATAACCCTGCTCATTGGCAGAAATAGCTTGATATTGTCCCTCAATTAGTCTAAATCCCTGCCATTCTAAGGTATTAGGATCGAACCAAAAATAATTAGGAGTGCGAAAAGTATTTTGGTAGAGAATTTTCTTTTTATTGCGGTCAATATTGGCCGTAGAATCGGAGAGAATCTCGACGATTACATTGGGATATTTTCCCTGTTCTCCCCAAACCACCCAACTTTTGCGGGGACGTTTTTCTGTATCTAAAACCACAAAAAAATCAGGACCGCAGAAATCCCGCTTTTTCAGTTGTTCTTCGTTATAGTAGATAGTCAGATTACCGGAAGCGTAGTAATCGTTTTTCTCTTGCCATAATAATTCTAGACAACTGAGGAGAATTATGATCTGTTGCAGGTGTAAATCACTTTCCAAGGGTGGTTCATCACTCCATAAATCGGTGGGGGGACAGGTGACTTCTGGTAAAATGTCGAGAGTTGTCATAGTTTTTCCCCTGGCTGGGACATTGATCTAATTATAACAGCTATGAGTCATACTATTAGGGGTCGAGAAGGTCGTCACCGACCTCCCCTCCCATTCAGAACCGTGCATGAGACTTTCACCTCACACGGCTCCTAGTTTGACTGTTCCCTTGTTAAGGATACAACTTGACATCTTTTTGTTGACCTTGTATTATCTGCATTAACATCGGGTGATGTCGAATTAGATGATTTTAGGCTTCCATCAGATGCCGATTTATCATCGTGACAGTGGCGGTGTAGTAATTGAAGGTTTTTATATTCATCCTTCCCGCCTAAGCTGAGAGGGTGAATGTGGTCAACTTCAATTAAATCCGATGGGGTAAAATACTGCCCACATCGGCTACACTTGCCTTGTTGCTTCTTAAGTAGTTTGGCTACTCTAGTCGGTGTGTCAATTGCTTGTCCTCTTCTGGTCGCCCAGTAAGTCCAATTTCCGTCGTAGGGTGAAGCGTCGGGGCGAACTAAGGTATGTCTGACAATTGGTGTCCAATTATGTTTCCATAAATAGAAACCGTCTTTGGTTTTGAATAACCAAGATTCGTGTCTTTCTTTCCCATTGCTGAGTTTAACTGTACCCGGTCTAAAATATTTTCTCAGCTTTTCGTAGTTCGTTTTACCGCATCTTGATACTGTCCATGCCCTTAACATTAACCAGACTGTATGGTCTAATTTATTGAAGGTATCTGACGATAAGTAGTCATGCAAAATTAATTACCCAAATAAAAAATTAAGAAGTATAATACATGAAGAAACGAAGTAGCAGGAAAATACAATGAGATTTATTAGAGACCTAAACCCCGAGAGCCAGAAAATGCTAGAGAGAATTTATCGAGCTAGTAAACATCATCAAGTAAGAGAGCGAGCGAAATGTATACTCTTAAGTTTTCAGGGAACCACGATAGAAGAATTGAGCGGAATATTTGGAGTTACGAGAAAGACCATCTATAATTGGTTGACGGCTTGGGAAGATAGAAAACTAATTGGTTTTTATAATCGTCGAGGAAGAGGGAGAAAACCTAAATTGACAGAAGCACAAAGCCAACAAGTTATTGACTGGGTAAAAGAAGAACCAAAAAGCTTAAAAAAAATCCAGATCAAAATTGTAGAAGAATGGAAATTAACCGTAAGCAAAGACACGATAAAAAGACTGATAAAAAAAATCAACATGAGGTGGAAAAGGGTGAGAAGAGGGGTGGGCAAAACCCCTGATGAGTGGGAGCTTGAGGTCAAATTACCTATTTTAGAAGAACTCAAAAAACAGGAAAAAAGAGGAGAGATTGAGATAGGATATTTGGATGAAATGGGATGGGATTCAAAGCCTTGCATTCCTTACGCTTGGCAAGAAGAAAAAACCACAATAAAGTTACCACCAATTGAAGGTAAAAGACTAAATATTTTAGGAATAATGAAACGAGATAATCAATTATTTTATGAGACACAGGTGGGAACAGTTACTAGCGAGATAGTTATCAATTTTCTGGATAAATATTGCCAAAATATACAGAAAAAAACGGCTCTTCGTTACTTGTTATGGTTCGATAGGGGGGCATAAATCGACTAAATCCTTATCTGGCAAGAGACTTAATTGATTAGTTCGCTCTAGATAAAAAACAATTGACAAAAATCGCTAAATGCCTTTCTCTATAAGGGTTCCATCCCTTATAACCCCCATCCATTGCATAACACAAACCGAAGAGCCAAAAAAACTGTCATAATAATTGACCAAGCTTCCATTCATACCAGCGATGCATTTATGGAGAAACTTGAGGAATGGGAAAAGAAAAACTTGAAAATATTTTGGTTGCCAACTTATTCACCTCATTTAAATTTAATTGAAATATTATGGAGATTTTTAAAATATGAATGGATTGAATTTAGTGCCTATAAAGACCGAAAGAGCCTCCTCGCTTACGTTAAAAAAGTGCTGGACAATTTTGGAGGCGAGTATGTAATTAATTTTGCCTAGGTACTTACTACTCCTGAGTAGTAGTTAGCCCAACCTCTAATGATTGGGTTTAGGTGTCTAATCAGGGCTGATTGAGGTGCTGTTTTGTGTTTTTTGATTACACCTTTTATCGCTTCTGTGTGGGCTTTAACTGCTTTTTGGCTAGGTTTAATGTGGGTTAGGAATGTTTTAGGTATTCCTTTCGTTATTTTCCCAGATTTGTATTTTCCGGCTGGGTATTGTCTGATATTGAATCCTAGAAAGTCAAAACCGGGTTCTTCCGTTTTCCCATTATATGGTTCTTCGTTACTTGGTATGATTCGATATGGGGGCATAAATCGACTAAATCCTTATCTGGTAAGAGATTTAATTGATTAGTTCGCTCTAGATCAAAAACAATTGACAAAAATGGCCAAATGCTTTTCTACATAAGGGTTCCATCCCTTATATCCCCCGTCCATTGCATAACACAAACCGAAGAGCCCATTATATTCAATGGGTTTGAGTGTGTGACACACTCTGGTTTTTTCTGGTTTGAGTTCTAATCCAATAGGCTTTAGCCATTCAGAAATGGCAGTTTGGCACTGTTCAATGATTTCGAGTGATGGTGAAATCACTACAAAATCATCGGCATATCTTATTAAAAAAGCTTGATTTCTATCCCTCTTTTTAGGGAATAGTATTTCAATTAATCTTGCCATTCCATCCAGTGCGATGTTGGCAAGTAGTGGACTTATTACCCCTCCTTGAGGTGTCCCTGTTTCTGTTTCTTCAAATACGCCGTTGTCCAATACTCCTGCTTTAAGCCATTGTTTAATATCTCTTTTCAAGGAACTTGGACAATGAATTTTGGACAGTAAAAGGTCGTGATTAATTCGGTCAAAACATTTGGCAATATCAGCATCTAATACAAAGTAATTACCTTTATTGATGGTTGAGAATATCCTTGATATTGCGTCCTGGGCAGACCTTCCGGGTCGGAAACCGTAGCTGGTTCCTTCCATTTTTGACTCCCATTCTGGTTCGAGTGCCGATTTATACTTTGCACGGCTACAACTTGCATTTTTTACTCAAGGACAATAATATAGTTTAAGAGTCATAATTAGAAGCAAAGCACTCATTAAAAACATGATTAACCTAGAATTCACGGAAGAAGAAAAGAACTCACTGTATTATGAAAGATTTCATCATCCCCATCCCCGGGTTCAACTGAAGATGGAAGTTCTCTGGTTAAAAAGCCAAAAGATACCGCACCAAAAAATTTGTCAGTTAGCAGGAATCTCGCCAAATACCTTATTAACCTATCTTCGAGATGAGCAAGAGGGCGGAATAGAAAAATTAAAAGAAATCAACTTCTATCGCCCTAAAAGTGAATTAGAGTCTCAAAAAGAAACCCTCAAAAAATACTTCGAGAAAAATCCACCAGCCACAATAAATGAAGCTGTATATAGGATAGAAGAATTGACGGGAATAAAACGAAGTCCTACCCAAGTGAGAAAATTTTTAAAATCAATGGGAATGAAATGTTTAAAAGTAGGTTCTCTTCCTTCTAAAGCTGACCCAGATGAACAAGAGGACTACAAAGAAAAAAAGCTAGAACCCAGACTAAATGAGGCTAAAGAAGGAAAAAGGGCTGTTTTTTTTGTTGATGCCGCTCACTTCGTCATGGGAGCATTTCTCGGTTTTGTTTGGTGTTTTGAGAGACTTTTTGTTAAGTCACCGAGCGGGCGTAAACGCTTCAATGTTTTAGGAGCATTAAATGCAATAACTCATGAAGTTATTCTGGTAACATATGAAACTTATATTACGGCAAATTAAGTCTGTGAACTCCGGTCAAAAATAGCTGCTTTAGGACTAATGATTCCCATCACTCTAGTCTTAGATAATGCCCGCTATCAAAAATGTAAAATTGTTGAAGAATTGGCTCTTTCTTTGTCAATAGAACTGCTCTATCTGCCGTCTTATTCACCTAATCTAAATTTAATTGAAAGGCTGTGGAAATTGGTCAAAAAGAAATGTTTATATGGTAAATATTATGAAAACTTTTCTGACTTTTCTTCAGCCATTTATGAATGTTTGAATGATGCCCATTTGAAACATAAAAAAGAACTGGATTCCTTGCTGACTCTACGATTTCAGAAGTTTAATAAATCTCAGATTATGAACGTCTAAAGTATAATTAACGCTTGTCTAGCTCTGTCTTTGATGGTTGGTATTCCTAGTGGACGTTTTTCATCCCTGCCGGGTTTAGGAATCCATACCCTTCTTAACGGTTTTGCTTTAAGTGTTCCTTTGATTTCTTCGGTTAGATTTAGCCTTTGTTCTGGGGATACTGCTATCATTCCATCGACTCCTGCTGTTTTCTTTCCTTGATTGTCTTGGGTTACTTTGCGTACTGCTAATAGACGAGCGTAGTATGATTTCACTAATAGACGTTGCAACTTTCTAACCTTTGCACCCTGTCCCGATTTAGCCGCTTGGTATATCCTCTTTTGGAGCTTGAAAACGTATCTTTGGACTTTCGCCCAATTGATAGCTTTCCATACATTCGTAGTCTTAGTGGTTTTCGGTTTCCCGAACCCTTTACTTTCTCTCGCTTTCGTCATATAGACTCCTACTAGACTCTATCCTTACAATCAAACCGTAACCTGTTAGCATATTCTGACTATTACTGTCAGGCGTTGGCTTTTGGTTACATCTCACACCCTTGAAGGCTTGCGCTTACACTTATTACTACTGAGTATTTCGACCGATACTCAGAGCCTAAAAGGGTTTATTACGTTCCGTTTATATGGGCATTCCATCTTTAGATTTGTCCTATCCACCGGGGTACTTTAAAGGTCTGTGTGGGTGTGGATTCAAAAACCCTTACTTTTCCCCTTGTTCTTTTGAACGCAGTGTGTCAACCTATTTCACTACTCAATGATAACGATGGTTCAGGTCGGACATTTGGCTCACGCCTAATCATGGATGGTTGGCAGTGGTCTCGGTATGGATGTTAGGTAACACATCTCTCGCCTTCCGTTCCCCGCTTCAGTCCCAGAGTTGTGACTTCTGAATCTAGGGGTGGCTATCGCCGTTACTCTCACCTTTGTAGCAATTTAGGACTTACGCATTGACAGGATTTTCGTAATATGCATTTGAACTTCAGACTATTCTTGCCAAATTATTGAGGTCAAGGAAGTTGGACTCTAAATTATTAACAATAAAAGAGCGGATGACCTCAGTAAATAACTCCCTTTGTAAAGAATACCAATTGACAATTTGCGCTTTAAATCGGAGTAATTCTAATTGTACGAATCCCCGAATGGCACAAAATATGTGAGTTCTTATGGCCTGACTCTCTCTCACTTGAAAGCGCTCAATATTACACACTTGCTTTAACGCTCGATGGTACTGCTCAATTCCCCCATGTTGGTCGTGAATCTTTTTAAATTCTGACCAATCGATTGAGGATAGTTCCTGAAGGTTCGGAACGAACATAGTATAGTAACGAAATTCGTTTTTGAAGACCGTTCTAAATACCTTGACTTGCCCCACTTGTTTCAGGTAAACAATTAATCCATCGGTGGGAATATCTAAGCTTTGAACTTGAACATATTTTCCTCCTCGTTCAACCGAGACTGACCGATTCGCCTCCAGAGCAAATAGACCCCCAAATTCCTTGTCTTTAAGAACATTCAGGTTTTCTTTAGAAGCGTACCAACTGTCTCCAGTAACTATCGATGGCTTCAGTCCCCAAGCTTTTACTTCTGCCAACATCTCTAAAAAATATTCATGTTTTGTCTTTCCTTCCTGTTTATTAACAATTCGGTAATTGACAGGAACTGACACCCCCTTAAGGTCAGTATAATATAAGGTAACAACGTTAATTCCTTTGACTGTTTTTTTAGGTTTGCCTGACCAAAAATAATCGATTAACTCAGCTTTCTTCGGGTCACTATAAAGCTTGTCAACTACCATGTCATCGACACTGAGTGTCCCCCCTTCAAGCTCGATTTGAGAAGCTACTTCATCAAACAAATCCTTGGAGGTATAGTTCTCCCGCCACAAGAAACGATTGACGCTGTCATGGGACAAGTCCTCCAAAATCCGAAGCTCACCGAACACAGCTTATATATTTAGGCTCACAGAGCAAAAATAAGGTGTAAATTTGGAGATTGCACTTGGCGGTACTTGGCTTGGTAATCGTTCTCATGAGCTGTCTTGTCAGAAGAGACTCTCTTCGATGAGGAAATCAAATCTGAGAGGGTTTTGTCAAGAGGTCAGGCGATAAATTGTATCCTTAGCTACCAAAATTAGAGGATGCAAATTTGAGCCTTTTTGTCAATGCGTAAGTCCTACAATTGTAGATAATTGTTACAAAGTGTATTGACCTTGAGTCCCCTTGCCTAGTTTGGTATCGATGTGATACTAAACGTCGGGACATATAAACAGTTATAAGGTTGGTCAGGGTTGACCTATTAGATTCAGTCAGGGGACTGAAGACTTTACTAGGCGGTTATTTCAGGTATTTCAACCTTATTTCATTCCTAAACGTTTCGCACCATCTTTCCTCTTCTGATCTGACAACGCCGATTATTTTTTCCCTTGCAGTAAACCAAAACGAATTAAACCCGACTCGTAACCGCGCCGCATTAACCCTAAAGATAAGGCCCCTTGGATAGTAGTATAACCGCTTGCTAACAAACCTGCGATCGCATCTGTGGTTAGGGCCGAATCAATCACCACATCCCAAAAAGCAGCCACCGATAGGGACCAATCATCGGTTTTTAGGTCTTGAAAGCCAACTTCACGGGCAATATCGGCGTATTCTGGCAAAGAAATCACATATGGCAGACAATAAACCTGATAAATCTCGTTTAATAGTTTAATCTCTCCTTCCGTTAAATTACCGGCCAGGGAAGTGGTGGGACGATGACACCAAGTAGCCATCAAAAAAGTCCCCCCGGGCTGCAAAACCCGATAACATTCCCGCAGAAATTGCCTTTTATCGGGCATATGTTCGCCACTTTCCAAAGACCAGACCAGATCAAAATTATTCTCAGGAAAGGGGGTTTTTAGGGCATCAGCTACACAAAAACTGACTTTTTCTTCTAAATTGAACTCTTGCGCTCTTTGGCTGGCTCTAGCGGCTTGTACCGGGGATAGAGTAATCCCCACCGCTTGGCTGTGAAATTTTTCGGCCAGATAAAGACTACTGCCACCAATGCCACAACCGACATCGAGAATCTGATTAGCACTGGTGACATTTCCCCAAGTTAATAATTCTTCTATTAAATCAATTTGTGCCTGACGGCGATCGAGTTTAATCTTGCCACCGCGACCGTAGTAACCATGGTGCATATGTTCGCCCCAAATCCTTTCCCACAGTCCACTAGAGGAGTCATAAAAATCGGCTATTCGTTGATCAAGTTCCATGGTGATTTCCTAGTTAAGAGAGGCACTCTTGCCAGAGATTAGCCAGATATGTTATACCAAATCCTGTTGAAAAAGTACGGGAAAGTGGGAAGTGGCAAGTGGGTTTTCAAAGTTCGATGTGTTTTACTTTATCTTAATATCATTCGATCTGTTTTACTTTATCTTAATATCATAGGTTCCGATTTTTGCAAGAGGTCTTATGATTAAGGCAGGATTAAAACTACTGGCTGTTTTGATTTTTAGTATTTTTATCTTCCATGGAGCGGTCTTAGGCGAGGAAGCACCCAAGCTATCTGGTTATCAGGCAGATTTAAGCCAAACATCTGTTTCTGGTCTTTCATCAGGGGCCTTCATGACGGCTCAATTCCATGTGGCCTACTCAGATAGGCTGGTGGGAGCAGGTATAATTGCTGGCGGTCCTTTTTTTTGTGTAGGTTCTTACGAGACGGATCCAGAGCAATTTTTCGAGCAAGCGACATCAACTTGCATGAATCCTCTGACTGAGGCAGTAGGACCGGATGGGAAAAGATTATTTAAAAAAGCTCAAGAACTGGCCAAGGCTAACAAAATTGCCGATCTCAACAATTTAAAAGATGATCGAGTCTATCTATTCAGTGGTTCAAGTGATCGCGTAGTTACAACTGTCGTCGTTGACAAAGTAGAAGATTTTTATCAAGCTGCCGGCTTGCCCTCAGAGAATATTAAATACGACAAGAATATCAATGCCGGTCATGCCATAATTGTCGAGGAGTCTAGGGTGTCATGTTCAGATACTAAGTCACCCTTTATAAACGACTGCGATTTCATGCAATCCCATCGGATTTTAGGGCATATTTATGGCAAGTTGAATCCAGCAGTTGATTCTAATAGATTAAGTGGCCAGATTATTCGGTTTGACCAGAGTGAGTTTATTGAGGGTAAAAAGACGAGTATGAGTCGGGAGGCTTATGTTTATGTGCCTGAAGCCTGTAAAAAAGAAAGCTGCAAAGTTCATGTAGCTATTCATGGTTGCAAACAGGGGGCAACGGAAATTGATGATACTTACTACACTAAAACCGGTTACAATGAAATAGCTGATACCAACAGGATAATTGTCTTATATCCCCAGGTTGAACCGTCAGCATTAATCCCTTACAATCCCCAGGGATGCTGGGATTTTTGGGGATATTCCAGTGCAGATCCAGATAATCCTGTCTTTTATACTAGAGAGTCTCCCCAGATGAGGGCAATTGTCGCTATGTTGGAACGGTTAGCCCAACCGCGCCCTCAATAATTTAATCTTTTTGCTGGCACAGACAGAGAAATACATTAAGCAGTTTACGAGGAAACTACCATGCAAAACGAGCTAGTTAAACAGTGGATTGACTCGAACAAGTTGGCAATAGAGTCCTTCAAGAATATTACGGCCACTAATGTGAACGCGATCGATGCCATGTTAACAAGTTTTGTTAACCCCAGTGCTTTCGCTGAACTAAGCAAGGGTTATCTAAGCTTGACCAAAGAATTGGGGGAAGTTTATACTGATAGTATTAATGAACTATTTCAAAGCCAACTGAAGCTGGTGAATTTACAGGCAACCTCTGAGTCTTTTAAGGACTTGGGTGAAATTTATGTCAGTTCGATGACCAGTCTTGGACTAAAGCAAGCAGAATTGATGCGCCTGTATCTAGAAACTACAGCCAAGTATCTAGAGATATTAAAGAGCGCTCAAAAAGTAGATGATCTATTCAATGTCCAAACCAGTATTTTTAGCGAACTTCAAGAAAAGTTGAAGGGGAATATGCTCGAAACAATGGGAGTTCTTAACTCTATCAATACTGCTCTGGACAATTGGACTCAAAAAAGCCTTGACGCATTCGCATCTGATCAGAGTTAAAAAAACTTGATCTTGCGGGTTATGTCTTTGGCCAAGTTCCCGGGTTGCTGCCCCAAACATATCCCCAACGGCGGGCAAGTGCCAGCGCCGCTGCCTTGGCCGTCGGGGTATCGAGGAAGACTGGCGCAGCAGGAGCATCAGCTAACAGGGCAGCAGCTTGTTATCGCCCTTCCAGAAGTCCGGGAAGAGCGATAACCCGAAACTCTCGGCAACGGGACAAAACCCTTGAAAGTCTATCAATGGCTAGGTGGGGTGAAGACAATCAAACCCGACAGCAACCCCGAAAATCGTGTCAGAATAGATCAGTGTAGTCACTGATGATCTTTGAGAAAAATATTTATATGTTAAGACGGGACAGCTACGATTTAATCATTGTCGGGGGCGGTATAGTCGGGACCACCCTAGCGGTGGCCTTAAAAAATACAGGATTAAATATCGCTATGATCGAGGAACGTCCCCTAGAGGTGGCCGCCTCCCGTCGTCAAGCTTATGCCCTCTCGCTGATGTCCAGCCGGATTTTTACAGGCTTGGGTATCTGGGATAAAATCTCGCCCAGTATCGGTAAATTTAGTCATATTCGCCTTTCTGATGCCGATTACCCGATTTTTGTCCCCTTCGTTGTCGATGAGCTAAAAACCGATTATTTGGGCTATGTGGGCGAACATCAAGTGATTTTAACCGCCCTGCACAAGGCCAGCCAAGATTGCGATCGCATTGAGTGGTTATCCCCTGCTAAAGTGTTAGAAGTGGAGTACGGAGCAGAAACAGCCACTGTCACCCTGGAAGAAGCTGGTCAAACCCGAAAAATCACCACAAAATTAGTTATCGGGGCCGATGGAGCCAAATCCGCTATCCGGCAAGGGGCGCAAATTAAAACCAAAGGTTGGAAATATTGGCAATCCTGTGTCGCTTTCACCATTAAACATCAACTCGATCGCAACGATACCGCCTTTGAAAGATTTTGGCCCACCGGTCCGATGGGCATTTTACCGCTCCAGGGTAATCGCTGTCAGATCGTTTGGACAAATCCCCATGGGGAAGCGAAAAAACTGCAAGAAATGCCCGAAGCGGAATTTATCAAGAAATTAGAAGCATATACGGGGGGATTACTGGGAAAACTCGAATTAGTTAGCCCCCGCGCTCTCTTTCCCGTACAGTTAATGCAGAGTGATACTTATGTTAAACCCCGACTGGCTTTAATTGGTGATGCCGCTCACTGTTGTCATCCCGTCGGTGGTCAAGGTTTAAATTTAGGCATTCGCGACGCGGCCGCTTTAGCGCAGGTATTAAAGGAAGCAGTAGAAAAGCAAGAAGATATAGGAGCGCTTTCTACCCTAAAATCCTACGAAAAATGGCGTAGATCGGAGAATTTAGCGATTTTAGGCTTCACGGATTTTCTTGATCGCCTGTTCTCCAATAACTGGCCGCCCATCGTTCTCATCCGTCGTCTCGGATTGGCAATGATGCGCGGTTTTCCCCCGTTGAAATTGTTTGCCCTGCAATTAATGACGGGATTAAAAGGACGTATTCCCCAATTAGCTAGATAGCTGGCCGCTAATTCCGGGGATGGGGGAGAAAGGAAGAAAAAAAAAGCTTGCAAAATGCTGCGATTATCGCTATGATGGTTAAGGTTCAATATCGGGGCGTAGCGCAGCTTGGTAGCGCACTACTTTGGGGTAGTAGGGGTCGTGGGTTCGAATCCCGCCGCTCCGATTGCAGGAAAACAGAGAGTTAGGTAGGGATGCACCTAATCCCTACTTTGTCCTGTTTACTCGGAATTCTCTTAATTTATCAGCGTTCCTGATCAAGTTAGTTCACCATTAAGATCACTGCTCTAGTCGAAAATGTCTCATCAAATATCAGCTTACGGTTCCTGGAAATCGCCGATTACCTCCGATCTAATTGTGGCAGCATCGATTAGTCTTGGCGGTGTAACTCTAGACGGAGAAGATATTTATTGGTTAGAAGGCAGACCACAGGAAAAGGGGCGAAATGTTTTAGTTAAATTAAACCCCGACGGCACAACCACAGAAATCACCCCAGCACCTTTTAATGTGCGAACTCGTGTCCATGAATACGGGGGAGGTTCCTATCTAATTGTTGCCGGAATTATCTATTTTTGTAATTTTGCTGACCAAAGAATTTATCGCCAAACTGCTGATAGTTTACCCCAACCTCTGACCCCAGAAAATTCCTGTCGTTATGCGGATTTAATTCTCGATGAATTTCGCAATCGTTTAATCTGTGTTTGTGAAGATCATAGCCAAAAAGATCGAGAACCAGTTAATAGTATTGTCAGCATCGATGTGGATACAGGAAACATAGAAACTTTAGTATCAGGCGATGATTTTTATACCTCTCCTCGCTTAAGTGCCGACGGTTCTCGATTAGCTTGGATTAGTTGGAATCATCCTAATATGCCTTGGGATAGTTCTTTTCTCTGGGTGGCCGATATTAATCATCTTTATTTGAGTAATATTCGGGTCATTGCTGGTGGTGAAAATGAGTCGGTGTGTGAACCGCGCTGGTCCGCCGATGAACAGTTATATTTTACCAGTGATCGCAATAATTTCTGGAACTTTTATTGCTTTAAACACGATGAACAAATCGAACCAGTTATCGAACTGATCGAGGCTGAATTTGCCTACCCTCATTGGGTTTTTGGTTTATCTAACTACGGCTTTGCTGGGAAATCCCAGATTATTTGTAGCTATACAAAAGATGGTCGTTGGTATTTAGGAAGTATCGATACTGTTAATCGAGAATTCCAAGAAATTATCACTGCTGATACTAACATTTCTTCCCTACAAGTTAGCGATAACAAAATAGTTTTTATTGGCGGTTCTTTCAGGGAAGTAACGGCGGTTGTCTCAATGGATTTAGCCACAGGAACGAGAGAAATTCTCAAATCTTCCAGTAATTTAACTATTTCTAGCGATTATTTCTCGATTCCGGAAATGCTCGCTTTTCCCACCAGTAAGGGACTAACGGCCTATGCTTGGTATTATCCCCCCAAAAACCCCGATTATACCGCCCCCAATGGCGAATTACCGCCCCTTTTAGTCAAAAGTCACGGTGGACCGACGGCTGCGGCGACCTCTAGTTTAAGTCTGCGGGTGCAATACTGGACCAGTCGCGGTTTTGGCTATCTAGATGTCAATTATGGCGGTAGTACGGGTTATGGTCGTCAATATCGTCAGCGTTTGCTGGGAAATTGGGGAATTGTCGATGTGGAAGACTGCATCAACGGGGCAAAATATTTGGTTAATCAGGGATTAGTCGATGGGGAAAGATTGGCAATTTCCGGAGGCAGCGCCGGTGGTTATACAACTTTAGCGGCCTTAACTTTTCATGATACTTTTAAAGCAGGAGCTAGTTATTACGGAGTTAGTGATTTAGAGGTTTTAGCCACCGATACCCATAAATTCGAGTCGAGATATTTAGATAAATTGGTGGGACTTTATCCTCAAGAAAAGGAAATTTACTATCAGCGTTCGCCTATTCATTTTACCGCTCAGTTATCCTGTCCGGTGATCTTTTTCCAAGGTTTAGAAGACCGAGTGGTTCCACCCAATCAAGCGGAAATGATGGTAGAAGCTTTAAAAGCGAAAGGTTTACCCGTTGCTTACCTTCCCTTTGCGGGAGAACAACACGGATTTCGTCAAGCTGAATCGATAAAACGAGCATTAGATGCAGAATTTTATTTCTATTCCCGTCTCTTTGGTTTTACTCCTGCTGATAATTTAGAACCCGTAGAAATTAAGTAATCATGCCAAATTAATTTCCTAGGTTCGAGGGGTGCTGAGGCCAATTCAAGTCTGAATTGCATCACTGTCTGAGGTGAATTACCATTGTTGCACAAGTAATACTAAATTCGTTGAGCATAGGCTACTTATGAAGACAGGCAACAGGCAAAAGGCAAAACCCCCCCAACCCCCCTGTCCCCACGAAAAACTTTTTGCCGCAAACCCTAACTACTTCTATTAAGCTCGCTTATTAAGCTGATGTGGAGATGCTTAAAAGGCGCATCTCGCTTTTCCAAATAAGTTTTTGGACAATTCACAGTAAATATCTACAGATTTGACCGTTGGGCGGGTCTAGGCTTAACCATAGTCTCTGTCTCGGTTTCAGGCTTTTCTTCTCATTTTAACTCTCTTAGATTGATGAAAGAGAGATAAGTTGTGTTGAGAAATGTGTAGAGTTGCGGCCGACCCTTGACTGGAACCTAAGCTCTCGTGATAACTTGTATAGGAGTTATCGACAAGACACCATCAGCTAGACAGACCTTTCCAGTTTCTCTATGTTTCATCCTAACCAATCGGAAACCCGTGAAGATATCCGCGAGTATGTAGCTCAACTACAGCTTCACATGGCTTTACAAGCTCGTAATCTCGTGCCTAGTCTGACTAATACTAGCGATAGTCGCGAGAAACTGCTGCAGGATACCCAAGCAACCATCGAAAAAATCGTTTCCCGTCATTTCTAGTTGACCGATTTTACGCAAGTAATCTCTTTGAACCAAGAATCCCCGTCGCTTTAGTGCGGGGATTGTCAACGCCCTAGGATTAAGGGGGGATCAAGGTAGGGTTGATTCATGAATCAACCCTACTATGAATCAACCCCCCGACGTCGGGGGGGTTGCCTTTTGCCTCTCCTCATAACTAGCCTTTACTCAAGGGATTTAGTATAATATCATCGGTAATGGTAACGATAATTCTTTGCAGCTTCGCACCTTGAAACTCGTAAGGAATCTCGTGTTTATATTGAGTTAGGAAGTTAGGAGTATGATTTGATAAAGTTCTTATAATATCGACATTTTGTTCGATGTTATTAATATACAGTTTCATATTATCTATTGTGCTGTCACCCAACTTTTCATCGGAAGGGGCGATTATCTTTGGTTTGGCAAATTCAACTTTGAGTGTCACCTCGCTACTAAGACGAGGAAGATCACAGGTGATCCTCTGTTGTTGTCCTAACCAGTTATAGACATAACATAGTTTTCCCTGATAGATGTAGAAACTATGTCCACCAAAATATCCACCCTGCGCCATCAGAACACCTTGTAAGTCCCCTTTAGCTTTGGAGAAATCAATAGTTGCTTCGATGGCATAGAAACGAGTGCTAATATTAGGGGCAACAGCTTCGAAAATTTCCAATCCCCTTGGATAATTTGTCGGGGGAACGGCGAACGTAGCGATTTCCCCAGCAACAGCTTCAGAAATTTCTGATCCCTCTAGATCATAGGTATAGCTATCGAAAATTTCCAATTCCCTTGGATAATTTGTCGGGGGAACGGCGAACGTAGCGATTTCCCCAGCAACAGCTTCGGAAATTTCTGATCCTCTTGGATCATAGATATAGCTATCGGAAATTTCCAATCCCTCTAGATAATAGGTAGAGCTAAATGTGGTATATTTTGAGTCGTCAGAAAATGCCGGGGGACGTAATTGAGGAATTTCTCCACCGAATACCACAGATCCAGACCAATCTTCAAGTGGAATATATTGTTTAGCCATCGCAATCTCCTTAGTAATTGATAACGGAAAAAAGTGATAGATTTAACCTAGATTACACTGATGGACAAAATTAACAAATCAACTCTGCTGTAACTCAATACTACTCAGTCCTCTATGCTAAGATGATCCGAAAAACGCAAGTTTTTAAATTGATGGGCAAAAAAAGTTTAATTTCACTCAATAACTAAGGAGTTATATACAGATGTTTATTTTTGACAATAAAACCAATATTTTAATTAATTCTCAGGAATTAACCTTTAAAAGTGAATATGTTTGTGACTTTTCTCGCTATTTTCAGAATCGAGAATTTCTCAACGTAGATGCTTTACAACTCAGTGGTGATCATTTTGAAGGGTATCTTTCAAGGATCATCATCGATGAAGTGATGTTAGAATTATCGCAACGTAATTGTTTAACGAATGTTGCGGGAGTAGTCCATTCTAAAATATGGGTTTTTGCGATTCCTGTTCAGGTGAATTCTGTCTTCTTCCAAAATTTGTATCCATTAGAAAATAACTATCTTGGGATTATCCCCCCTAAATCAGAAATTTCCGTTTTTCAACATCCTTTTTCCAATCGTTTTCAGCTTTACGTTCATGATAATTATCTGCAACAATTGTGCCAAACTTTAGAGCTACCAGAAGCGAAAAAGTTTTTAAATTCTTCCGCTTCTTCTATTGTGATTTGCCCATCGGAAAAAATTCGTTATCTACAACAATCTTGTCATCAACTTTATCAAATGCTATTTAATTTAGATTGGCAACAAATATCTGGGCCAAAAAAAGCATTAAGATTGAATTTTGTCAGGCAAAAATTAAAAGAAGAAATTGTCAAAGATTTTCTTTTGACTTTAGTAGTAACCAAAGATATTAAAACCCCTAAAAACACTATCAGACGCACCTATATCCTCAAAAAAGCAGAAGAAATGATGAGAAAAAATCTGCGTTCTGATCTTACTATCCCAGCGATTTGTCAAGACTTGGAAGTAAGTCAACGCACCTTAGAATATATATTTAAAGACTTCTATCAAATGTCTCCTTACAATTATTTTAAATTGCTTCGTCTTAATGCTTTACATCAATCTCTTAACCAAAATAATCAGACAAAATTAATTTATGAAATTGCTGAAGAATTAGGTTTTTTTCACCGAGGATATCTAGCCTCTGATTATAAAAAACTGTTTGGTTACTTTCCCTCTGAAACCTAAAGAAATAGTAGGGGTAGGAATGAAAATTATTTTTAGATTTATCCGCCTTATTTTACGATTTTTTACTTCCTCTTTCTTGAATGATCAGCTACTCTTAATAATTAAGCTTCTTGCTTAAGTTGACACCAATGAAAGCTTCCGTCCATAATGTGACGTGGTGAACATTTTTCACCCAAGGACTCAGAGAGCCATCTTTTCTTGATTAGTTGACGCTCCCATCGCACTAAGCGCTTCGGGATTCCCTGTTCATCCAGTTACCTTATCTACTAAGCTTTCACTTAATAGACAGTGGGTAGTCTGTCCGAGGGCTTGAATTTCTGTCCGCCCGACAGTATTTGCCCGATCGATAATTAAGCTAAACGGCTTTTACTTCGGATCACCGATATAGACTCCAAAAGGGTTATAGCTGTTGGATCATGCAGGTTAAGCGCCGTTTAGCTTAATTTATCTTGAGGTTTTGCCAAAACCCGGATCTGACGAGGAACAGCCGCCTCTAAATCAATTGCAACTATTGTCAACTCCGCCCATAGTATATATGATAGTTGAACTCTAATTTAGGATCTAGCTGGGTCTAGAGAGGATAATATGGATAAGATCAAGGTAGGATTGTTGTTTGGTGGTCGATCGGGAGAACATGAGGTATCTATCAATTCGGCTCGATCGATCCTGCAAGCTTTTAATTACCCCGAAAATCTTGACAAATACGCCGTTATCCCCTTCTATATCGATAAAAATGGCTGTTGGCATTCGGCAGCAACTGCTAGACAAATTTTAACCTCTGGGCAACCCCTAGCTATTGAGAGGGAGATAAAAGTCAATATCTGGCAATTTCCCACAGAAGTGAGCGAAATTGAGGTTTGGTTTCCAATTCTCCACGGACCGAATGGGGAAGATGGCACTTTACAAGGATTACTCACTCTCATGCGGGTTGCTTTTGTGGGTAGTGGGGTCCTGGGTTCATGCTTGGGAATGGATAAAATTGCCATGAAAACTGCTTTTGCAGCCGCTGGATTACCCCAAGTTAAGTATAAGGCCATAACCCGCTCGCAAGTGTGGTCAAATGCCTGTGTTTTTCCGCAATTGTGCGATCAAATCGCCGAGGAAATAGGTTATCCTTGTTTTATTAAACCGGCTAATTTAGGTTCTTCGGTGGGTATTAGTAAAGCACGCAACCTGCAAGAATTAGAGGCTGCTTTAGATAGTGCCGCTAGTTATGATCGACGGATTATTGTTGAAGCAGGAGTAACCGCAAGGGAGATCGAATGTGCGGTTTTAGGTAATGATAATCCCCAAGCTTCTTTGGTGGGAGAAATTACTTTTGATAGTGATTTTTATGACTATGAAACTAAATATACTGACGGGCGATCGAGCATGGTGATTCCCGCTAATATTCCTGATAAAATTGCTAATCAAGTGCGAGAAATGGCTGTAGAAGCATTTAAAGCTGTGGATGCTGCGGGATTGTCGCGGGTGGATTTTTTCTATGTGGAAAAGACTGGGGAAGTGTTGATCAATGAAATTAATACTCTGCCGGGGTTTACTAATTTTAGTATGTATCCCCAACTCTGGAAAGCCACCAGTTTAGAGTTTGATAAATTGGTCGATAAGTTAGTACAATTAGCCTTAGAAAGACAGGAAAAATAAGGTTAAATTACCACCATTTCTAGGATAGGAATTACCTATTAAATAGAAGATAAATTTTGTCTTTGATCTCCCCTTAATAAGGGGGGAACCTGACAATTTTTAACACCTAACTAGGGTTTGCTGAATAAATGTGAAATATAGACGAGGTAAGGGTTTTAGGGTCTTGTTTCGCAAAACAGGTGCAAGATTTTGAGAGAATCGTGCTTCAAAACCTTGGGTCTTCATCGGCCCGCGTTCTGTAAGGGCGAAGCATTCGGGCAATAACCTATCGGTGAAACCGTAGATTTTCTATCCGAATGCTTCGCCCCTACTTTTTCAGCAAACCCTACTTAGAGATATTGATCAATCAGATAGTTTCGGGATCAATGCCCAATTCTCGTAATTTTTGGGCTAATTTTTCCTTCTCCAAGATAGCTTGTTCTTTTTCGAGGATAGCCTGTTCCTTCGCTTGTCGTTCCTGTTCCCTTTCTAAAAGAATCTGTTCCTTTGCTTGTCTTTGCTCTAATTCAGCTTCTTGGGGAGTGGGAACCAATTGACCATCGGCGGTAAAATAACGCAGTTTACGGTCAAATATGCCTAAATATAGTTCTAATTGTTCACTCCATAGATAACCCTGGTCATTAGCAGGAATAGCCTGATATTGTCCCGCAATTAGTCTAAATCCTTGCAATTCTAAGGTATTAGGATCGAACCAAAAATAATTAGGAGTGCGAAAGGTATTTTGATAGAGAATTTTCTTTTTAGTGCGGTCAATATTGGCCGTAGAATTGGAAAGAATCTCCACGATTACATTGGGATATTTACCCCCTTCTCCCCAAACTACCCAACTTTTGCGGGGACGTTTTTCTGTATCTAAAACCACAAAAAAATCAGGACCACAAAAATCACGTTTTTTCAGTTGTTCTTCGTTATAGTAGATAGTCAGATTACCAGAAGCATAGTAATCGTTTTTCTCTTGCCATAATAATTCTAGACAACTGAGAAGAATTATGATCTGTTGCAGATGTAAATCACTTTCCAAGGGTGGTTCATCACTCCATAAATCGGTGGGGGGACAGGTAACTTCCGGTAAAATGTCGAGAGTTGTCATAGTTTTTCCCCGTTATACTAGCTTTGTTTAATTATAACTGTTACGATCTTTTCTGGTCATAAAAAACTAATTTTTTGCTGAATCACGAGTAAAACTGTAGATAATTTGGGTAGCTAATTGTGGTAATTGTGAGAAATCTTCATCGGACATTTTTTGACGATCAAGTTTCATTTGTAATCCCGTCATCGAATCGTCTCCGTCGGAAATTAAAAATTCTAAGCGTTCAATTTCCGACCAATCTTTAACGTCATTTAATATCTTGTCAATAACCAGAAGATAAGGATGGGAAGGATTTTTATACCAATTACTGCTGACACCCTGACGAATATCTAAACCTAAATGTACGATCAAAGGGGCGCGATCAAAAAGGGCATTGGCTACCGGTCGGGTTTCTTCTTGGAGAGATAATTGATTAGCGCGACTTAACTGCCGTAACTTCTCTAATTGATGATATCTTTGCGAAATTGACGGCGGATTTTCCCCCCAACTGAGAGCGATGGTGACTAGATAGGTTTGTAAGAATAGATGTCCTAACTTTTCCGCTTTTGTGGCCAGATAATTGGAATTATAATCATTAGCCTCGATCAGCAAAGGTACTCGCTCGACTATTTCCAAACCGTAGCCTTTTAATCCGGCAATTTTACGCGGATTATTGGTAATTAAACGAATATTTCTCACCCCCAAATCGTTGAGCATTTGCGCTCCCATGCCATAATCGCGCAAATCGGCGGGAAATCCTAACCTTTCGTTGGCTTCCACCGTATCTAGTCCCATATCCTGTAAAGAATAGGCTTTTAGCTTATTAATTAAACCAATTCCCCGGCCTTCCTGTCGCAGGTAAACCACCACCCCTAAACCGTTGTTTTCAATCATTTTTAAGGCACTTTGTAACTGTTGCCGACAATCGCAACGCAAGGATCCCAAAGCATCCCCAGTCAGACATTCTGAGTGCATTCGTACCATTACAGGTTGATCGCCAAAGAGAGCAGGATCACCTTTCACAATAGCGATGTGTTCGGTTTGATCTAATAAATTTCGGTAGGCATAAAGCTGAAAAGTGCCGAATTGACTAGGAAAATTACAGACCGTTTCCCGATGGACAAAGCGATCATGTTTTAAGCGATAACTGATCAGATCGGCAATGCTAATTAACTTGAGATTATGTTGACGAGCGTATTCAAATAGTTGCGGTAAACGGGCCATGGAACCGTCGGGATTTTGGATCTCACAGATAACTCCCGCCGGATACAACCCAGCTAATCGAGCCAGATCCACGGCTGCCTCCGTATGACCGGCGCGTTTTAAGACTCCACCGGCCTTAGCACGAATCGGGAAGACATGACCGGGACGGGTGAGATCGTCGGGACGAGTGACTGGATTAATGGCAACTTGCACTGTTTTCGCCCGATCTTCTGCTGAAATGCCAGTTTTAACCCCTAAATGGGGAGCGGCATCGATGCTAACAGTAAAAGCGGTTTGATTGCTATCGGTGTTTTTTGTCACCATCAACGGTAATTCGAGAGCATCAAGACGCTCTCCCGTCATTGCCAGACAGATTAAACCGCGAGCTTGCACTGCCATGAAGTTAATCAGATCGGGGGTGGCAAATTGGGCCGCACAGATTATATCTCCTTCATTTTCGCGATTCTCATCATCAACTACGACAATGGCACGTCCGGCTTTGATTTCCGCTAAGGCAGTATCGATAGAGTCAAAAGCGATCGAAGTGACAGTCACAGGCATTAAAACGAGGGAATTATTTTCATTCTACAGGTTTGCTCGATCTGCTGAGGGTCAATTTCTACAAGTTCCCTAGAAAGAAGTCTCCCGGTGAACCTGACGGCTGCCCGGGAGACTTTTAGTTATCTTAAGCTAGAAAATTAGTTCAAACTAGCGGGGGTGATGCTGGCAACTTTGCCACCGAGACGGTTGATCTGTTGCAGGGTGTTATTTAACTGTTCAAAGGGGACGATAATCGCTTTGCTACTGCGACGGACACGGGGATAACCCGGTTTGCTAATAGCGGCAATTTCCACGCGATAGAGCTTACCCACATCACCATAGGCCACACTACCACCAAGAGCTTTACTGGGGGTGTTGCGTTGAGCAGAGGGACGATAGGCCCAACCATCGCTGCCACCGGAGGGACCGACTACTGCCGAAGCACCGTTTTGAGCTAATTCCACCGCTAAACGGGAGGTTTTGCCGGCAATCTGAGAGCGATCGCTGTTGGCATAACCGCGATAGAGTTGGAACATCCGGGTAAATCCCACGGTTTTTTGACCGGGTTGGGTGGCGAAACCGCGATAGTAGGGAACGATGCTATCGCCGAAGTTTTCGGTATATTCAGCGGAATCGATGTAGGAGTCGATATCGGCCTCGAATCCTTTGTTTTCATAGAGATCGAGGTGATAGACCACTTCCGACTCATCGTAGGGAGCGCGACCTAAAAGATGTTTGATATTAAGTTCGATGACGCGGGTTTGGAAGTTACCGTAGAAGAATTTGTTCTTATACAGTTCCGATTTGGCCACGGCGCGGACGAATTCCCGCACGGTGATCGAACCGTTGCAGAGTAAGGATTCGGCACTGGTAAGGCGCTCGGAACGCATGATATAGTCATTGCCTAGCACCTGACGATAGACGGCGCGAATAACCGCCTGTGCGTCGTCACGGGACCAATCGGGACGTAATTCCACGGGAGCAACCTCGCTAAAAGCGGTTGTCCCTAAACGAGAAGCTGAGGTAGTAATTGCCACTAAAGTTCTCCTACAAAAAAATGATCATTTTCTGACCGCTCAAAACTAGGGGAGGATCAGTTCGATTACCTGGCCGCCTTGACGATGGATATAACAAGGTCTGGAAGAACAGGTGATTGCTAACCCTTTTGCTAACAACCTCCTGTCTTTCCAGACCAGCAGTTTTTTCGATTGGACTAGCTGAGAGCGTTGATAGCGTAGTCGATATAGGAGTTGGCTTCTACCGCAGGGTCGCCACTTAAACCATGGTTGGCTTTGATATATTTGAGAGCTTCGATGTACCAGCTAGGAGACAGGTCGAAGGTGCGGTTGATTTCGTCGATACCAGCGATGAGGTACTCGTCCATCGGACCGGTTCCACCAGCAACTAAGCAGTAGGTCACCATGCGGAGGTAGTAACCGATGTCACGAGCGCATTTGTCTTTACCGCGTTGGTCCGCCGCAAAGTTATTCCCCTGCATTTGGGTGGTGTAGGGGTACTTGTTGTACACGGCTTGAGCAGCCCCAGAGATCAAAGAACTAGCTTTTTCGGTCAACGCTTTAGCGGCGGTGAGGCTGGCAGAAGCTTGACGAAAACGACCGAAAGCTACTTGGATTTCGGTGCTGCTTAAGAAACGGCCTTGAGAATCAGCGGCTGCTACGGCTTCGGTAAGGGGGGTTTTCATTGTTTGGTATCTCCCAATAATCTTGCAATAAGTTTCCTACGGTTTAATTGAGACTAGCCCTGGGGACTAGGCGACAGCAGCGGCGGCGCGGTCGAAGTAGCTGGCAATTTCAGACATTAAAGCACTGCAATCGCCGGCGGTGACACCGTTGCGATCGTTAGCGATGGACAAAGCAGCTTCTTTCATTTTGCTTACGCCAGCAGCTACGGAAGCTCCTGGTACTCCTAAAGCTACATAGGTTTCGCGAAGACCATTTAAGCAACGATCATCGAGAACACTGCCGTCGCCAGAGAAGGTAGCGTAGGTAACATAACGCAAGATGATTTCCATGTCGCGTAGGCAAGCGGCCATACGACGGCTGGTGTAGGCATTACCACCGGGGGTGATCAGTTGGGGCTGTTCAGCGAACAGGCTACGAGCGGCGTTAGCAACGATGGTGGAAGCGTTACTGGTGATCCGGTTAACAGAGTCCATCCGTTTGTTGCTGTCGGCAACCATGGCGCTGAGAGCGTCTAGTTGGGAAGAGCTTAAATATTCGCCGCGAGCATCAGCTTGGGATACTACCCGGGTGAATGCGTCAAACATTGTGACAATCTCCTAAATTTAAATGGGATTTGCTTGCAATTAAAATTTTCCCTCTTAAGGGATTTCACGGTGAGTCTGGACGAGCCTTGACCGCGATTGTTGCGATTTACTTTAAGAAACCTGAAAAAACTTCACGGCTCTCTCATAAATCACCTAAGGAGGTTAAACAAGTATCCAGCTTAACTTTTGTCTGTTATCTTGGCCCCTCAAGTTAAATTTATACACTGCTGTCGAAACTTTGTTTGTTACATATTATTAAGTTTTTTGCTGTCTTTTTGTAACAGTCACTTAACAATGACTCGATCGAGTTGGTCATCAATTCCTGACATGGCTCAAAGCCTCTCACCGTCGGGAAATCAGAGACAGCAAGGCTTTAAGGGTATAAAGGGCAGCAAGATGAAAATTTTAAGTTTTTTTTAATATTTTCCCGCTTTCCCTTCCCCTATTGCCCAAGGATTGCCCTTTCCAGCCCTGAAATACGATGAAGTTTTGTAAAGAGGGGTGTGGGGTGTGGGGTGTGGGGAAGTGGGGAAGTGGGGAAGTGGGGAAGTGGGGAAGTGGGGAAGTGGGGAAGTGGGGAAGTGGGGAAGTGGGAAAGTGGGAAAGTGGGGAAGTGGGGAGGGGGAATTATGAATTATGAATTATGAATTATGAAGTGGGGAAGTGGGGAAGCTGTCTCATCACCCTAAGCTTTTACGCATTTAAGTTACATTGACAGCATTACCCTTATTTTTAAGTTTTCTACTCCATTTAATAATCAATCCCCCTTCATTTAAAAGCTGATTGACTACTTTTTCCAGTTCTTCTTTATTTTCAAATTCTCGATTAGCTATGTACTCTTTAGCGGAATGCCACAATAATTCTATTAGGTTGTAATCTGGACTATAAGCTGGTAAAAACTCTAGCCTAATATTGGGCAACTCTTTTTCCACCTGCTCAATAACATCTTTCTTTTTGTGATAACTAGCATTGTCTAATATGATGATAATTTTCGGTCCTTTTTCTCGAAAATCTTCGGGCAGATTTCCCAAGTTTATCCATTCTTGACGAATCTCTTCATGAAGTTTCTTTAATTGTTCATGGAAAGTTTCTGAATTTCCTTTTTTGATCATAAAACAGACTCGTTTTTTGTCATTATATCTTAAGGCTCCCATCACATTCACCCTTCCTCTTTTTCTTTGTCCATTCACTTTTTTTCGCTTTCCTTTTTTTGTCCAAGCTCTCCTTCTTATTACTCTCAAACTAAATCCACACTCATAAGGGGCTGTGTGGCGAACCTGCGTCGCCACCTTGAAAGCCCCGTCCCAAAACCATACCTGGATTGACTCTGGCTTTTCTTTAGCCAACCTTAAATATTCATCTAATTTTTCTTTAAATGCTTTTCTTAATTTCTTGTCTTGCTTATCTTCTAGACTATATTTCGCCCAGATATACACATACTTTTTTCTTCTCAATATTCTTCTCACTTGCGAGCCACTCAGTTTAATTCCTGTTTCCTTTTCTAGATGCTCTGCTAATCTTGCCGCTGTCCATCTCCCGAATTCATATCCAAATTCCTTCGGGTCTTCATCAACTATTTTCAATAGTAAATTAATATATTCCTCTGTGGCTTTTTTATGATTTCCATTTTTTCTCCCATCTTCTAGACTTTCTAAATTGTTAGGATCGCCGTGAACACACCAAGGGGCGACCGTTTTGAGTGAACAGCCAATAAACTCAGCTATTTCTCGTTGAGTTTTTCCGTCGTTTAGCAAGAGAAACATTAAAATTCTTTCCCTAACCTCTGCTCTTTCTTCTTCTTTAAGAGCTTTTTGTAAGTTTTTCTTTTCTTCTAAGTCTAGGAAATCTTTGGCTGGCATAAGTAGGATTTTTCTCAAGTTACTATTTCTATTTTAGGTGGTTTAAGTGCGTTTTAGCTTATCACCCCAAAACCCTATCACCCCAAAACCCTATCACCCTATCTCCTGACGACCGCCGACCGCCTCCTGAAGTTAAACTAGAAACCAGTGATCAAAAAAACTAGCCGTCCGAACCTGATGATTTCCTCCTTTCCCGTTCCTAATAGCTTGAATGGCGCTCAAATTCGCCTTGCTATTCGTTCTCTGCAGCCGCAATTAGTCCACTGGCGCCGACAAATACACCAAAAACCAGAACTAGGCTTTCAAGAACATCTCACCGCCTCCTTAATCAGTCAAACCCTGACTAAATATGGAATTGACCATCAAACCGGCATCGCCGGCACCGGAATTGTCGCCACCATCGCAGGCAGTCAACCGGGGCCAGTTTTAGCCCTGCGGGCCGATATGGATGCACTACCGATCGCCGAAGAAAACCAAGTCCCCTATCGTTCCCAACATCCGGGCCAGATGCACGCCTGTGGTCACGATGGTCACACAGCGATCGCCCTCGGCACAGCAGTTTACCTAGCACAAAACTGTCACGATGTCAAGGGGATCGTAAAAATTATTTTCCAACCCGCCGAAGAGGGGCCGGGGGGTGCAAAACCGATGATCGAAGCGGGAGTGCTGAAAAATCCCGACGTGGAGGGAATTATCGGGCTACACCTCTGGAATAATCTGCCTTTAGGGACAGTAGGCGTGAAAAATGGGGCCTTAATGGCGGCGGTGGAATGTTTCGATCTCCAGATTCAAGGCCGGGGCGGCCACGGGGCAATTCCCCATCAAACCGTCGATTCACTACTGGTGGCGGCCCAAATCGTCAACGCCCTGCAAACTATCGTCGCCCGCAACCTTAACCCCCTCGATGCCGCCGTAGTGACTGTGGGTAAATTAGCGGCGGGAAGCGCTAGAAACGTGATCGCCGATAGTGCTAATCTCAGTGGGACGGTGCGCTATTTCAATCCCCAGTTAGGGGGCTATTTCCGACAACGGATGGAAGAAATTATCGGGGGCATCTGTCAAAGTCAGGGGGCTAGTTATCAATTCGATTACTGGCAATTGTATCCCCCGGTAATCAATCATGATCAGATGGCGGAATTAGTGCGCTCAATCGCCGCACAAGTGGTGGAAACCCCAGCCGGAATCGTTCCCGAATGTCAAACCATGGGAGGGGAAGATATGTCCTTCTTTTTACAGGAAGTACCCGGCTGTTATTTCTTCTTGGGGTCTGCCAATCCCGAATTAGGATTAGCCTATCCCCACCATCATCCCCGCTTTGATTTTGATGAATCGGTGTTAACCATGGGAGTCGAGATTTTTGTCCGTTGCGTCGAAAAATTCGGCAATTCTAAGACTTTCTAGCAATCCGTTCAAGGTGAACAGTTTTTGTCAAACCCGAAACCGCTAAACTGATCACTGAATCAGACAGGTAAAAAAACCCATGAACAATAATACCCACGAAAACGATGCCCAACGGGTGAAAATCCTCAGCGAAGCCCTACCCTATATACAAGAATTTCGCGGTCGTACTGTAGTGGTTAAATACGGTGGTGCGGCCATGAATAACAGCGATATCAAAGACACGGTGATGCGAGATATCGTTTTTCTCTCCTGTGTGGGGGTTCGTCCCGTTATTGTCCACGGTGGCGGTCCGGAAATCAATAGTTGGCTGGATAGATTAGGTATTGAACCCCAATTTAAAGACGGTTTACGCGTCACCGATGCCGCCACCATGGATGTGGTAGAAATGGTGCTAGTGGGACGCGTCAATAAAGAAATTGTTGCCCTGATCAATCAAGCTGGCGGTAAAGCGGTAGGATTATGCGGTAAGGATGGTAATCTGATCACTGCTCGTCCCGTGGGTAAAGAGGGCATTGGTTTTGTGGGAGAAGTGAGCAGTGTCGATACTAGCGTCGTCGAATCCTTGGTCAATAGTGGCTATATTCCCGTGATTTCTAGTGTGGCCGCCGATGAAACCGGCCAAGCTCATAATATCAATGCCGATACGGTAGCCGGAGAAATAGCGGCAGCTTTAGGGGCAGCTAAACTGATTTTGATGACCGATACAGCCGGAATTTTAGAGAATTATAAGGATCCTTCCACTTTATTGGCTAAATTAGATATCCAACAGGCCCGGGAGTTGATTCAAAAAGGCATCGTTGCCGGCGGGATGATTCCCAAAGTTAGCTGCTGTGTGCGATCGCTGGCTCAGGGAGTTCAAGCTGCTCATATTATCGATGGTCGTCTTCCCCATGCCCTTTTACTGGAAATTTTCACCGATCGAGGCATCGGCTCCATGATTGTGGCCTCCGGTTATACTAATCTATAGTAGTAATTACCGTACTTTTGCTCAAAAAGACTTGCCTAAAACCACAGATATGGTGTAAAAGTGAGTTAATAAATGCGCTTCTCGATCCTTTGTAAGGGCAAAAGTTTTAGTCTTGAGTTAGTTTAGTCGGGAAGCGCAAAATCTGAAGTATTCATAGCAATTGAATTTATGACCAAACAAGCTGTAGCTCACCCGATGGTGAAGTTTCAACGCAAGGCTAGCAAGTGGATAGATGCAAAAGTAGTCAAACCTAGCGATAGTATCTGGAAACTGGCTCTTTTATACGGAGATGAGTGGACTTACTGGAAGCAAGAGTTGCTCGATTTCGGTTTCTCCATGCAAGACCCTCTCAGTGAAGTGGTAGCGGTAGAAGCTTGGGACGAAGAATAAGCCACCATCGACTCAAAAGCGGCTTTCTACTAGGACTATCGCCATGGGATCGACTCCGATTATCCTTTCCGCTCTGGTTATCTTAACCTTCAGTGCCAGTTGTTCTCCCCGGACCGAAACCCAGCCACCGCCACCGGCAGCCCGTACTACCACCGTCAACGTCACCACGGCTAAACCAGCAACCAGAGGAGGCAATCTCGATTACACGGGAACTACCCGACCTTTAAAAGTCGTTTCTCTGCGATCGCAAGCCACCGGTCAGTTACTCAATCTCCTCGTCGATGTGGGAGATGAGGTGCAATTAGGACAAATCCTCGCCCATATTGATGATCGTCTCCTTGCCACCGTTGTCCGGCAAGAAAAAGCCGCCCTGTCGGCCCTAGAAGCCGAATTAGCCCGGGCAAGAATTGAAGTCAGTAACGCTGAAATTGAAGTGCAGCGCCTACAACTACAATACCAACAGGCCAAAAATGATGCCGAGCGCCTGCAAAAATTAGCCCTAGAAGGAGCGATTCCCCTACAACAGGGCGAAACAGCCCAAACTGCGGCGGCAGTGGCTTTAAAAGCCGTTAATAGCGCAAGATCGAGAATTAAAGTGGAGGAGCAGGTAGTGGCGGCAATTATCGGCAGAATTGCCGCCCAAAAATCGGTCATCGCTCAGGAACAACAACGTCAGGCCTACGCTATTCTTAAATCGCCGGCGACGGGGATAGTTATCGAAAAACTGAAAGAGCCGGGGGATTTAGTCAGTATCGGCGATGAAGTCCTCAAAATTGGTGATTTTAAACAGGTCAAGGTAGTAGTATTATTATCGGAATTGGACTTAAAAACGATTAATTTAGGACAAACGGTTAATGTCAGCCTTGATGCTTTCGGTAATAGAAATTTTTCCGGTCGCATCACCAAGATTTTTCCCCTCAGCCAAGGCACGGCCCGGCGGATTCCCGTGGAGATTACTCTAGCCAATGGGGATGGTTTAATTAAAGGAGGATTATTGGCCCGGGTGCGGTTTAATAATAATTCTGCCGCGCAGGTGATTGTTCCCGAAACAGCAATTGTCAGTCAAGGGGAATCCTCGGCCATTTTCGTCCTTTCCGAGGAGAACTCGCAAGTAGAAAAACGTCCCGTTCGTCTCGGTCAAGCGCTTGACGGTCAAGTAGAAATTATCACTGGACTTGAACCGGGGGAGCGTTTCGTCGTTAATAGTAGTAAACCTTTGCAAAATGGTGAAAAAGTCCGCGTCAGTATCCTGAGTAATCCTTGAGCAAACCATTGGAGATACCTTTGAAGAGGTTCAGGAAAATATTAAAGAAGCGATTGAACTTTACCTTGAAGTTTTGCAAGAACGCGGGGAAACCATTCCAGAACCCACAACTAAAGTCGGATTGGTTGGAGTGGCTGCAGGAGGGTTCTCACCCACTACCCAAAAACTGCTGGGGTTTCACTGAAGACTAGCTATCAGGCTCTCTTAGGTTTGGTGGGTAAAATGTATTCTAAGATACAGTCTTGCGGGTGAGTGAGTGGAACGAACCACTCCAGACACAGAGGACACAAAGATCGATCACTACTATATAAGTTAAACTGACCACACAAAAAATAAGAGAGCCGCTATCATTGCCGGAACTCTAACCTATTTTTTAGTTTTTACGTCAGGAGTGAACCGGGATAACATTAAAATAATGACACAAGTGAGTCAAGCTTGACAGTCTGATACCAATGATAATAATCCCCAAAAACTTCTTGTTAATAATGATAATTGGCCTAAAGTAGTGATTGTGGCTGTCCTTCTAGGTTGAGGCAAAATGGGGGTTTCTTTTTAGCGAAAAAAATGTCCTTAAAGATGATAACTATCTCCCTTAATCTTTATGGTCAATTATTGCCAGAAATAAGCCAAATAAAATAATTTTTTCCCATCCCCTTGCATATTTTCTCGATCGAGCGGCTTTTCAGTCCCCAAAATCCTTACAATAGGAGATGAAGATAGCCTAAAAAGTTGGAGAATATGAATTATCTCATTGCCGTGTTAGCTGATCGCATAGAAGCAGAAGAAGCTGCCGTTGCCCTCGAAAAAGCGGGAATTCCCCAATCTCAAGTGACCATTCTCGGTCGCGGCTATAAAAGTGCCGATGAGTTCGGTTTGATCGATCCCTTCCAACAGGCCAAAAAACGGGCTACTCTCATGGCTTTTTGGCTAATTCCCTTCGGTTTTGCCGGGGGCTACCTTTTTAACCTGATTACGGGATTGCATACCTTTGATTGGGCCGGAGAACCGGGCAATCATATCGTGGGCGGCATTGCCGGGGCGATTGGGGGGGCGATGGGCAGTATTTTTGTCGGTGGCGGCGTGGGTTTATCGTCCGGCAGTGGCGATGCACTTCCCTATCGCAATCGTCTCGGTGCCGGAAAATATATTATTATCGTGCAGGGTTCGGAAAACCTGAAAAATCAAGCGACTCTTATACTCCGTCAATTTAACCCCGAAAATCTGCAAGGATACGCCCTAGAAGGGTGAACGGTTAAGTAGTCATGCAAAATTAATTACCTGCCTGATCGAGCTAAAACCCTTACGGGGCAATGATCGTCATGTGTAAATAATTTTGCCTAGGTACTTATTAGGAATAAGTTATCGGTCATTTGATTTTTTCCTAAGAATTTTTGATTAATTACCACAAAACAATGTTACCAAGAGAAGAATTACTAAAGGGTGTCGAGAACCGCGAGGACATAGCGAAAGTTATTGATAAAGCCGAACAAGCGATTAAGACTTGGGAAGTGACGGTGACAGACTTTCTTTCTCCCGCGGTTTTAGCGGAAGTAGAACGGGTTTTTCAGCGTTTAACCGATGTGTCAATGCAAAAATGGGGCGGTTATCCCCAAGCAGAAAGACAGCGCCTCGGTATTGCTAGAGTTGATCTACCTTTGACAGTAACAGATATTCCCCTATCTGCCCTTGATATTGCCGGTAATTTTCTTTTTGATACCGCTAACCATCGGGATTTTTTAGGGGCGATGTTGGGGACGGGTATCGTCCGGGAAAAAGTCGGCGATATAATTGTTTTAGGTGAGCGAGGAGCGCAGGCAATTGTAGTGCCTGAATTGGCAGATTTTTTATCTGCTAATTTGCGACAAGTGCGTTCGGTTCCCGTGAAAACTAGCCTGATTCCTTTGGCGGAATTAAAAGTTAGACCACCGCAAAAAAAAGAAATTAATACGGTGGAAGCTTCCTTACGTTTAGATGCGATCGCCTCGGCGGGTTTTGGCATTTCTCGCAGTAAAATGGCCGAAGCAATTAGCGCTGGGGATGTGCGAGTTAACTGGAAAGATATCAGTCAATCTAGTTATAATGTTAAAACTGGTGATTTGATTTCTTTTCGGGGAAAAGGTCGTCTAGAAGTGGGTGAGGTTACTGTGACCAAAAAAGAGCGCTATCGGGTTCATTTAACTAGATTTATTTAGTTTTTTCTGTCTCTAGAATTTGTCATTAGACAGATTAATTGCCATGGCTGAGAATTTCGCCTTAATCGTGCAACTGTGTCAAGTTAGTCCCATCGGTAAACTATTACCGGGGGCGCTTTATGTTCATAGAGAAGCATTACATCAATTGGATCCTATCCTCCAGAATTACGAACAACAAGCAAGAATTAATCAGCATTTATCCGAGGCAACAATAATTAAATTTAGTACCGATAAACCGAAAATATCCTATCTTTTTTATCCCGATTTTGATCGGGAACCTCACCCAGTTTTAACTAAAAGTTTAGTGGTAGATATGGGGACATTAATCTTGAATGAATGGAATTATCAAAATGCTGATAATCCGCCCATTTTACACCGAAAAGAAACTTTTGTTACTAGGGACTATCCCCTTTATGAAGAATTCGAGCATCTCACAAAAATCGAAAGTGCTTTAGGACTTTTAAACAGTTCTTATCCCATCGGTACTAAACAGGAATGGCAACGGCTTTTAAGAAAGCATCACCTTGATTTTGCAGGAGATTATTTAGTTTGTAATCTAGAGGGACAAAGGGAAAAATCAATAATAATTGATCGCCACAAAGCTGCTCTTGTTCGCAAAACCCTTTCTCGTCCGGCAAGATTAGCATTAGCGGCGGGATTATTTCTTCCTGAAACCACTTTTTTTGATTACGGTTGTGGTTATGGAGGTGATATAGAACGCATAGCTGAACAGGGTTATCAAAGTGAAGGTTGGGATCCTTATTATCGTCCCGATAGTCCTTTAATTGAATCTGATATTGTTAATTTAGGCTATGTAATTAATGTTATTGAATCCGCCGAAGAACGGCAAGAAGCTTTATTAAAAGCTTGGCAATTAACCCGTCAAGTTTTAATTGTTTCGGCACAGATACTAATTGATGATAGCGAACGGGGTTTAATGGCTTATGAAGATGGAATTATAACTCGTCGCAATACTTTTCAAAAATACTATCAACAGGAAGAACTAAAACAGTATATTGATAGCACTTTGGGGGTTGATTCTATTCCAATAACTTTGGGAATTTATCTGGTTTTTCGAGAGGAAGAAAAAGCCGAAATTTTTCGTTTATCGAGATGTCGTTCCCGCACTGCCACTCCTAAAATTAAAACCCATCTCAAATGCTTTGAAGATTACGAAGATTTATTGACTCCCCTGATGGAATTTTACACCCAGCAGGGACGTTTACCCGTCGCGGGAGAATTATTACAAGAGGAAGAAATTAAGGCAGAATTTGGCACTTTTAGACGCGCTTTTCAAGTGATTCTACAAGTAACAGAAGGGGAAGAATGGGAGATAATTGCCGACAAAAGACGCGCCGATCTTTTACTTTATTTAGCTTTAAGTCAATTTAGCCACTGTCCGAAAGTACGGGAATTATCCCCCGCTACCCGTGCCGATTTTAAAGCTTTATTTGGCAGTTATCGCAATGCTTGCGCTTTAGCAGAAGAAGTGTTAATAAGTGCGGGAAATTTGGCAGCGATCGCTCGTACTTGTGAAAATAGTTCCTTAGGCAAACTTTCCCGTTATTCCCTAACTATTCATATTAGCGTTTTGGAAAAATTACCGATGTTATTACGCTTATATGAAGGTTGTGCTAGTCAAACTATCGGACGGTTAGAAAATGCTAACGTTGTTCGTTTATCTTTTCGTCAACCCAAAATTTCCTATCTCTATTACCCCAATTTTGATACAGAAATTCATCCGATTTTAGCTACTAGCATGGATGTATATTTAGGTTCGGCTGATTTTAGTTTTCGCGATTACCAGGATAGTCCTAATCCGCCAATTCTACACGAAAAAGAGCTTTTAGTAACGGCGGATTATCCCAACTATGATAAATTGGTTCGCTTAACTCAATTAGAAAAGGATTGGGGATTGTTAGAAGATAGAAAAGCGATCGAACGTTTACAGGGTTGGCAAAAATGTTTAGAGGAGCATTGTGCTACAATCAAGGGCTATCAGATTCTGTGGCGAAAAGATGCCGATCCCTATAAAGTTAGGATTTTACGCGCTAAAATTAACGCCAGAAGAAATCAAAATAAGTCTTCCTGAGTAATTAAGTAAAATAGATGAGGTAATTAATTTTATGATGACTACGATTCGGTTACAAGGATTAGAAGATTTCGAGTTAAAAGCTAATGATCCTGAACAAAGAATGTTTATTTCTGGGGTTAATTGGCAACAGTACGAAACCCTCTTAAAACATTTAGAAGATAGTTCCAGTTATCGCATTACTTACCTAGATGGAATGGTAGAAATTATGGCTCCTAGTCGTCGTCACGAAGTTAGCAAAAAAAATATCGGTAGATTGGTAGAAGTTTATTTAGAATATGCTGAAATTGATTTCTGGGGATTAGGTTCCACCACTTTGCGAAAACAGGAAAAAGAAGCGGGAAAAGAACCAGATGAATGTTTTTGTTTATTTACAGAAAAAGAGTTTCCTGATTTGGCGATTGAAATCATCTTAACCAGTGGCAGCCTGAAAGTTTTAGAAGTTTATCAAAGATTAGGAACTCAAGAGGTTTGGTTTTGGCAAGATAATCAGTTAAAAATTTATTCTTTGCAAGAGAATGGCGAATATATTTTAATCCCTAAAAGTGCTTTATTACCGGATTTAAATTTAGAATTATTAGCCGAATACGTCAACCATCCTAATCCCCGTCTTGCTGTCAAAGAATTTCGCTTGTGTTTAACAGAAAATTCCCAGTTATCATAACTATTATCTTTCCATGAATTCTCAAGTAAAATTTAACCTATCTATCCTAGGAATATTTGTATTTTCCCTAGGAATAAGATTCTGGAATCTCAGTCAGTTTAATACTCTTGTTTTCGATGAAGTTTATTATGCTAAATACGGCAATGAATATCTAATCGGTAAAGAATTTTTCCAGTCGCACCCACCGTTAAGTCAATATTTAATTGCTATTAGTATCTGGATTGGTTCCCATTTTCCTGCCGCTCCTGAAGCCATTAATAATTTAACGGGTTCCCTGCGCTCAACTTTTAGTTATCGCTGGTTAAATGCTTTCACTGGTTCTTTTATTCCCCTAATTATTGGGGGAATTGCTTATCAATTAATCCAGAGAAAAACTGTATTTTTAATCACAACTTTTCTCGCTAGTTTAGACGGATTATTTCTGGTGGAATCCCGCTATGCTCTCAATAATATTTACTTAATTTTATTCGGTTTGTCTGGACAATTATTTTTTTTATTAGCACTCCAGAAAAATTCAAACCTCAATTGGTTATTATTATCGGGAGTTTCTTTCGGTTTAGCGGCAAATATTAAATGGAATGGCTTAGGGTTTTTACTGGGAATATTTATTTTTATCGGTATTGCTTGGTTAATAAAATTATTTAATCAAGAGCAGTCAAAAGATCATCTTTGGACAAAGGTAACTAACCTGAGATTAGAGGACATTTTTATCGCTTTAATTGTCTTTCCCCTAGTTACCTATAGTTTGCTGTGGATACCTCATCTTCTCGTCAACCATCAATATAATTTTTGGCAAGTACATCAAGAAATTTGGTCATTTCATCAGAGAATAAAGGGCAATCAATCTGATGTTCATCCCTATTGTTCTCCCTGGTATAGTTGGTTAGTAATGGGGCGACCTGTGGCTTATTATTTTAAGAGAGTAGGTGATAAAATTTATGATGTTCACGCTATGGGTAATCCGTTTTTGTGGTGGTTTTCTACGGGAGCAATTCTAGTGGTTTTTAGTCGATTATTTAACCGAAAAGAGCGAGTAATTTCTGCCTATCTTATCTGTAACTATATTGCCAATCTGCTGCCCTGGTTAAAAATTAGTCGCTGTACTTTTCTCTATCATTATATGGCTGCCTATAGCTTCACTTGGATTGCCCTAGCTTGGCTCTTAGCCGATGGTTTAGAAAGTTCCAGTCCTATTTATAAAAATGGCTCACGCTCGCTGATAATTTTGATAATTTTTGCTTTTATCCATTGGCTACCAATTTATTTAGGCATTCCCCTGTCAGTGCGGGATTATTATCTGAGAATGATTTTTCCCAATTGGATTTAGGATGAAATTAGCTGCAAAAACTGATACAATGAAATCATGAAAAAAAGCGATCGCATGAGTTATGGGTAAACAAAGAATCTTATCTGGTGTGCAACCAACTGGCAATTTACATTTAGGCAATTATCTAGGTGCGATCCGCAATTGGGTGGAGGGACAACAAGACTACGATAATTTCTTTTGTGTGGTCGATTTACACGCGATCACCGTTCCCCATAATCCCGCCACTCTTGCGGAGGATACTTTAGCAATTGCCGCTTTATATTTAGCCTGCGGAATTGATTTAGAATACGCGACTATCTTTGTCCAATCCCACGTTAAAGCTCATACAGAATTAACTTGGTTATTGAATTGTATCACCCCTTTAAATTGGTTAACCGATATGATTCAATTTAAAGAAAAAGCAATTAAACAGGGGGAAAATGTTGGCACGGGGTTACTCGATTATCCCGTACTAATGGCTGCCGATATTCTACTCTATGATGCCGATAAAGTACCTGTGGGAGAAGATCAAAAACAACATTTAGAATTAACCCGCGATATAGCTGTTAGAATTAATCATCTTTTTGGGCAACCGAAACAACCAATTTTAAAACTTCCTGATCCGATGATCCGCAAGGAAGGAGCGCGGGTGATGAGTTTAACCGATGGCCGGAATAAAATGTCTAAATCCGATCCTTCCGAGATGAGTCGGATTAATATTCTCGATAGTCCCGATGTCATTGCCAAGAAAATTAAACGCTGTAAAACCGATCTAGTTAAGGGTTTAACTTTCGATGATCCAGAACGTCCCGAATGCCATAATTTATTAACTCTCTATAGCATTTTATCGGGAAAAAGTCAAGAGGTGGTCGCGGGAGAATGTGCAGATTTAGGTTGGGGACAATTTAAACCGATGTTAACAGAAGTTACCATAGAATCTCTGCAACCTATTCAGGAAAAATACACCGAAATTAGAGAGGATAAAGATTATTTAGCCACAGTTTTACGGCAAGGTCGTCTCAAAGCAGAAGCGGTGGCCAATCAAACTCTCGATCGAGTCAAAAATGCCATGGGTTATTTACCACCATTTTAGGGATAATAAAACCAGAGATGTCTAGGGCGAATTTCTGCTAGGCTGTCCAGAGAAACTCGCTCTAATAACATTCATCGCCAGAGGGTCGCGAAATTCCGCAGTAATTTTCCCTAAAAATTGTTTTTTTATCTGTTTAGCTTGATTGGTTTTAGCTACTGCTTGCTGTAATTCTTGGCTATACTATGCTAGACGTTGGGACAATTCAATTATAGTTTTTTCTACTTGTTATTAGCCTTTTTAAACTTGTTTTCGCAGTTTCAATCCTTGAAAATGCGATCGCTAATAAAAATAGCAGAGTCCGGCAGTTACCCCAAGACTAAGAATTGTTATCCCCGTGGGAATTTTCAACATACCCGACTCGGTTACTGATATGTTGTACGATTGTAATAAGAGGATTTTTTTCCTGAAAAATTGTCATATTTGAGGTTTTGATTATGCCTTATACAAATGAAGAAGGTGGACGCTTAAATAATTTCGCCGCCGAACCGAAAGTTTATCAAGCGGATCCCCCCACTAAATCGCAACAACGTAATTATCTTTTCTGGGGTGTTGCTGCGATCACACTTGTCGGTGGACTGTTAGCCGTCGCTTTTTACGCATCTCAAGCTGGCTAAAATTTAGTCCCTCGTAGTTGCGATTTAGCCCCTTTCACTCCTCTTTACCGCTAATATCACAACTACTCCCTATTTTAAGGCTTTTGACCCTGAATTAATGCCACTGCTGACTGAGACTTAGCCGCAGTCCCCTGTTTACCCTGAGATAACGCTAGACGGGCCGCCTCCTCTAAATCAGCGATCGCTTTTTCCCTGTTTCCCAATTTATAATAGGTCAAACCCCGATTGTGGTACGCTTCGGCAAAATTAGCATTAATTTTCAGACTCTCATTATAGTCCCTTAAAGCCATTTCCTGCTGTCCGGCTCGGTTATAGGACAGGGCGCGATTATAGAAAATGCGATCCTGTCCTCTAGTTCCCTGTAAACTCAAAGCTTTTGTGTAATCCTCGATCGCTTCTAGGTGTCTTCCCAAGTCATCCTTAGCATTACCGCGATAAATAAAGAAATCAGCAAAATTTCCGTTTAAAGCGATCGCTTTTGTGCAATCTTCCACCGCTGCCTCGTATTTTTTCGTCAGATAATGCACATAACAACGATTACCGAGAGCATTAACATAATTGGGGTTGATTGTCAAGGCCTGGGTATAATCTGCGATCGCTCGCTCGTACTGGCCGAGAACTAATTCCGCATAGCCGCGATTATAGTAAGCATCGGCATCCTTCGGTTCTAATTGTAGAGCTTGAGTAAAATCGGCGATCGCCCCTGAGTAATCCCCTGCGGTTAAACGATCCACCCCCCGATTATAAAATTCTACAGCTTTCACGGGGTTAGCGGTAGTTTGAGCGCTTAGGGGAGAGATAGTCAGTAAAAAAGTCGCTATAGCTATAATAATTGTCAATTTTTTCTTAATTTTCATAATCCGTTCACCTAAACAATTCAAGGTAAAATTAAACAGCCCTACTTACAGGTCAAAATATCATGATTAAATCTCTTTTGGCGACTTTCCTCCTAATTACCACCCTCCTCTTCACCGGTTGTGCAACTCCCATCGCTGGACTGCAAGGATACACCAGTGGCAGCCAAGGCTATCAATTTTTATATCCTAATGGTTGGACGCAGGTGGATGTGAAAAAAGTTGCAGGAGTAGATGTGGTTTTTCATGACCTGATCGAAACGAGCGAAAATTTAAGCGTTATTATCAATCCCGTCCCCGACAATAAAACTTTAACAGATTTAGGGACCCCCTCGGAAGTTGGCTATCGTCTCCTAAAAAATAACAGTCTTAACCCCAATCTTGATAAGGAAGTAGAATTAATTCGCTCAGAATCCCATCAAATTGACGGCCAAGATTATTATATCCTCGAATATCAAGTTAAATTAGTCAACGGCCAAGAACGTCATAATCTGGCCAGCGTCACGGTTAATAATCATAAACTCTATTCTTTTAATCTTTCCACTTCCCAAAAACGTTGGACGCAAATTCAAGAACTCTTTGAAACTATCGTTGATTCTTTCTCGGTTAGTTAAATGTCAGAGGATAGGAAATTTTCAGTAAAATGTAGGGTGCGTTAGACGGCAAAAATTCCTGTTTTGACTTAAAGGTAACAATCCGTCGTAACGCACCACCTATCATCAACTAGGTAGCCGGTTATAATTAAAGATAACATATAAAGAACCAGAAGCCTGTCCCACTATCTAACAATTAATTGAGATTACTTACTGAATCAGTAAATAGTAATCAGTAAGAAAGTGGTAACTGATAACTGATAACTGATAACTGAATATGAGTAACTCGGAAGAAAATAGACTAGATAGACTCGAATCTCTTGCTGAAAATACCCTAACAGAACTACGGGAGATTAAATCAGGACTACAGGAGATTAGATTAGGATTACAGGAGATTAAATTAGGACTACAGGAAACCAATCAGGGATTAAAAGAAACTAGAGTGATCGCTAATTATAACGCTAAATCGATCGAAGCGTTAACTAATAGTCTTGCTGAGTCTAAAAAAGAATGGGAAAAAGACAGACGGGGACTTGATCAACTGCTAGGACAATTAACTCGATCGATGTCGGATTTTTATGAGGTTCAGTCAGATTTTTACAATCGATTTGACAATGAAGGAAGACAATCCCGCATGGTTGAGATTTTAGATCGTTATTTTCCCCCCGAAAATCCTGCCAATTCTTAGCATAAATAGCTAAAAAACTGATAACTGATGGTGGGTTACGGCCAATAGATCAATTAATAATTAATTCTAATAATTTGTCATTGCCTAACCCACCCTACCTAACTATCTCCTATCTTGTTTACTGAAAAAACTTATGTCTATTCCCTTAATTCTTGCTTCCGCTTCTCCTGCGCGTAAAAAACTATTACAAATGGTGGGAATCGATCCGATTGTGCGAGTGAGTAACTTTGATGAATCGACAATTAATGCCGATGATACTCTCCATCTTGTCCAAACTTTAGCCCAATGTAAAGCGCAAACGATCGCCCCCCAATTTGATACAGGATTAATTCTTGGTTGTGATTCCGTCTTAGAAGTAGCGGGGGAAGTCTATGGCAAACCCAAGGATAAATTAGAAGCGATCAATCGTTGGCAAAAAATGCGCGGTCTGGTGGGTACACTCTATACAGGTCATGCTTTAATTGATCGAGTTAATAATCAAACTTTGACTCGTTGTGGGATTACTAAAGTTCACTTTGCCAATATCAGCGATGAAACAATTATTGCCTACGTTGACACCGAAGAACCCCTCAAATGTGCCGGCTGTTTTGCCTTAGAAGGAAAGGGGGGTCTATTCGTGGAAAGATTAGAGGGATGTCACAGTAATGTTATCGGTTTAAGCTTGCCCCTGTTTAGGCAGATGTTAACGGATTTTGGCTACCAAATCACTGACTTTTGGTGATCTTTTTGCCGATAATTTCCCCAAATTTATTGGCAAAAGGGCTTGACAAATTCTCAGATTTGTGTTAACTTTTTATTATAGTGGGAATCCGTGTCGCCCTGCGAACCCCTCTTTTTTCTATCCGATAGCCCCAAAATTTTTAACCCTTTCCTTTTCACTTTTTCCCGAAAAAACTATGTCTTGCTTGCGCGTGGGAATTGCCGGTCCGGTGGGTTCAGGAAAAACAGCCCTGCTCGATGCCTTGTGTAAGAATTTGCGGGATCAATATCCGATCGCCGTAGTCACCAATGACATTTATACTCAAGAAGATGCCCAATTTTTAGTGCGATCGCAAGCTTTAGCTCCAGAAAGAATTTTAGGAGTAGAAACGGGAGGATGTCCCCATACAGCTATTCGCGAGGATGCCTCAATTAACTTAGTTGCCATTGAACAGTTAGAGAGAAAATTTGCTAACTTAAAGCTAATTTTTCTGGAAAGTGGTGGTGACAATTTAGCGGCAACCTTTAGCCCGGAATTAGTAGATTTAACCATCTATGTGATTGACGTGGCAGCCGGGGATAAAATCCCTCGCAAAGGAGGACCTGGTATCACCAAATCGGATTTATTGGTAATCAATAAAATAGATTTAGCCCCGATGGTGGGGGCAGATTTAGGGGTGATGGATAGAGATGCCAAAAAGATGCGCGGGGATAAACCCTTTATCTTCACCAACTTAAAAACACGGGAAGGATTAGAGCGAGTGATTGCCTTTATCGAAAAGAATTTATACTAAGCTATTACTAGGAATAAAAAAGAGAGCGCCAGAAAAATTTAGGTAAAGCTAACATTCTTTTCCAGCGCCAAGGTTCCTGATAGAGTCGATACAACCACTCTAAATTATTGTCACAGAAAAAGCGAGGGGCGCGGATTTTTGTCCCGGACCAGATATCAAAACTACCCCCCACACCTACCCAGATAGCTTGGGGACAGAGATGGCGATGTTCCCTAATCCAATATTCTTGTCGGGGTACTCCTAAACCAACTAAAATTAACCGAGGTTGTTGATCTTTTAATACCTCAATCCAATCGGACATTTCCTGGGAGGATAGATAACCGTGGTTAGTCAGAATACGGATATTAGGTATCTTTTTTTGCCAATTACTTGCCGCTTGTTCAGTAATCCCCGGTTTACCACCAAAAAAAGCAATAGGAAAACTTTCTCCCTGCATTCCTAACTCAGTAATTAAGGATTCTGATAATTCAATACCGGGGCAGCGGGTTTGTTTTTTACCCCTTAATTTTAAGTAAATAACAATCCCAGCACCGTCGGGAATAACTAAATCTGCTTCTCGAATAACTTGGGCAACTTTAGCATCATTTTCCCCTAACATTGCCATTTCTGCATTAAGAGTGACAACGTGGGAACCAAAACCTTGATAGAGGCGATCGATTAACCAACGACTGTAGTTATCGAGGAGATGAACCGGTAAACCAAGAACAGAATATTTAGGGGGAGTTTCTAACATAAGTAGGTAGGTGTTAAAAGTTGTCAGACACCCCCCTTATTAAGGGGGGATTAAGGGGGGATCGGCACCCCCCTTATTAAGGTGGGCAGGGGGGATTAGAGGCAAAATCTATCTTCAATTTAATTATAAATACTTACTTATAATTCATCTTGATTTAGTTGTCATTTTATCGAGAAATTGGCACAAAATCTACCCCAAAACTAGAACGAGAACCGGGTTTAACTACCACTAATTGCACGGATTGATTGCGATCGCCAGAGGGTAAAAATCGCACGGGATTAGTCGCCCCGGGTACAGAAAAATCACTGCTTCTTAACGCCTGTTGAACTCCCTCTCGGCTAGATTCTGCCTTAATGCCAGCGATCATAATTCCAGCGATTAAAGCCTGGGTAGCGTCATAGGCGGTGGCAGTGCGCCAATTTACGTCTCCTTGCCACAATTGGCGGGATTTATTCACAAAAGGACTGTTCGGATTAGCCCCCAAATGCCAAGCGATAGCGACAACCATGTCCAGGGCATTTTTTCCGCCTACATCCAGAGTTTTGGGGCTATAAACGTCATCACCCGCCACAATCGGCAATTTTTGACCATTGATTTGAACCACCTGCAAAGCCTTATCTAGGGTTCCACTATCCCCAAGAAGGGCGATTAGATTTGCTCCCTCTTGTTGAGCTTGTTGGAGGCTTTTAGAAGGGGTAAAAGTGAGGGAAGATAGATCAAATTCACTCACCACTTGACCTCCTCCTAATCCTAAAGCGGTGATAAATTCAGATTTTAGGGATTGACTATAATTACTTTGGGAGTTAAAAAATACCACTGCCTTGACGTTAGGAATTTTTTGCAAGCTAGATTCGGCTAATGCCCGTGCCGCCGCAAAATCACTGGGAACAGAACGAAAGATATAGTCACCAAAATTGGAGAGTTTAGTTGAGGTACTGATGGGGGAAATCATTACTAATCCCGCTTTTTGATAGATAGCAGCCGCCGCTAAAGAGGTATCACTGCTAGTGTGTCCTACTACTCCTAAAATGCTGTTGTCAGCCGCTAATTTTTGGGCAATTTGAGCAGCAATTTCGGGACTATCAGCATCATCAGCAATGAGAACTTTTAAAGGAATGCCATTAATTCCCCCAGCTTGATTGATTTGATTTTGAGATTGGGCGACTCCTCGTAAAACTTCTAGGGCGGTGTTGACATCGCTCCCAATTGGCACGGAAACGGCGATAGTATAGGACTTAGCTTCACCAATACGGGCGTTATTTAAGTAGATGAGAGCTTCCGGATCATTTTGATTAGCTCGCAGGGATTTTTCTAGGAGGTAAACTGCTTGCTGAAAGTCTCCTTTTCCGAGGGCCTGTATAGCAGCTTGTTTGTCCGAAGAAGCCCCGTCAACTATTAATAATTTTTCCCCTTGACTAAATTTTGCCTGTGCCGATACCGATTTTTGCTCTGGTGATATTTTCTCGATTTCAGAAAGATTGGTTGGGTTATTTTTTCCTTGAAAACGATTGTATAACCACCAACCACCTGCCCCAAAAAATATTAGGGTAATCACCAAGGCTAAAAGCAGGGTAACGGTCTCATTTTTCTTGCTCATGGGTTGATCAACTAAGATTAAATTAATGGTTTAATCGGGATTGATAGTTAATAAAAGTACCAATTCAAGTCTGAATTGCACCAATATCCGATCTACCTTGATAGAATACCTCATTTGGGGTCTGATAGTCAAGACATTGTTTAAATGCGTCTTAGCTTATTAGCGATACTTTACCTTTTTGTTTGGGAATCTTCTAAATGTTTTACCAAAACATTTGAGGATAAAGGACCGTGTAAATGACTCCAGGGTAAAACCTGTTCTAAACGCCATTGTTGATAAACGTAATAATCTAGAGGGGGAATTTGTCCTTTTAGTTCCTTAAAAGCCCGTTTATAACTGCCTAAAGAATCACCGTAGCCACGGGTTAATTCTAATAGGGAAGTTAAGCGGCGATCGCCTCTAGATAATAGGGCTTGAATCACCGACCAATTATAACTTTCTGGGCGAAATTCTATGCCCTGTTTACCTAATTGTTTCTCTAGATATTTTAATCTTTTTTCGGCCATTTTATTAACTCCAAACCACTGAAAAGGAGTATGGGATTTAGGCACAAAGGTGCTGCAACCGAAAGAAATTCGCAGTCCAGAGGCGGCTTTTTTTAATGCTATTAACATTTCCACAGTCGCCGCTATATCTTCGGTTTCTTCTCCCGGTATTCCCACCATACCATAGAGTTTTATCCCTTTTAAACCGCCCGCTTTAGCATTAATAGCAGCTTGGATAATTTCATCATTGGCTAACTTTTTGTTGATAATTTCCCGCAAGCGATCGGAACCACTTTCTACGGCAATAGTAATTGATTTGCTGTCTCTTAGGGATAAAATTCTGGCTAATTTTTCCGTGACAGTATTAGTTCTAACTGAGGCGATCGAGAGTCTAACTCCTTCAAATTTTGGTTGAAAAAGATAATCAAGTAAGGTTTCAAATTCGGGATGTTGACTGACAGAAGCACCTAATAAACCCAGGCGATCGGTCACTTTTAAACCTTTTTCAATGGCAGGGATTAAAGATTCTAAACTAGCGGTACGAAAGGGTAAAGTTAGATAACTAGCTAAACAAAAACGGCACATTTCTGGACAACTTCGCACCACCTCTACCATATAAATATTCTCCCATGCCGCTTGTTTTGTTACCACCGTAGAAGCAGAAAGGGTATTACTGCGATAGGTTTGTTTACTAACAAAGGCGGGAACATTATTATCTATGGGTAGAATTGCTGTAATTTCACCTTCGGGACTATCATAATTAACGGTGTATAAACTAGGAACATACACCCCCGGAACCTGGGCTAAATGACGCAGTTTTGTCGGGCGATCAGCGTTTCTAACCTCTTGATAGGCATTAATAAAATCAGCAATTAAATTTTCACCATCTCCCAATAAAATTACATCAAAAAAAGCGGCAAAAGGTTCGGGATTAGCGGTTAAAACTGGTCCACCTCCAAAAATTATCGCCTGCTGATCTTGCCGTTGATGACTGTGATAAGGAATTTCTAAAGATTCTAACAGCGAGAGGATATTAACATAGTCTAATTCCCAAGAAAAGGAAAAGCCGACTAATTCGGGATAACGGGGTAAAGATTCTTGAAAATCCGTAAATAAACGACTAACTTGTATATCCGATCGCAGGGCTAAAGTTGCCCAAACAATTTGATAACCTAAACTGGTTATACCCACGGAATACTGATTAGGAAAGGCAAAAATAGTTCTAATGGCATCACTGTGGGGTATTGCGGGAGTAAAGAGGAGTTTTTCGTCTTGTAAGATGGTCATTTCAGTAATCAGTTATCAGTAATCAGTTATCAGTAATCAGTTATCAGTAATCAGGTATCAGTAATCAGGTATCAGGTATCAGGTATCAGGTATCAGGTATCAGGTATCAATTATCAATTATCAGGTATCAATTATCAGTGACTACCAGCAGTCTTTAGTAGCTTTTAATTTTCATTCTCTTGAAAGGGGAGGCTTGTTACCTCTTGTTTTTGGTCATATAAGTAGGTGGGTGGAATTAAATATAAGATGAACGTAGGTTGGGTTGAAGAATGAAACCCAACGCCCGCTCATGTTACGCTACTGCTAACCCATCCTACAAATAATTGTGCCTCCCTACTTATAAGTTTAATTTAATCCGGAGGTGAAGGAGGGGAAAATATCTCAATATACAGTTCTAGGATCATATCTAAGGTTATGATCCTAGGGAGTCGGTGGTCAAGAACAAATTCAAGTTACACTTCCTCCCTAGGGATAGCTATTGTATTTACAGGAGATTTTCTCTTATATCCTAGCAATTTTCACAGCTTAACTAGGTGTCGATTTTATTCCTGAGCGCTGCTTTCAAGCAACTCTTTATCTCCTTCACCCCAACCAGAACGAAATCTATGAATAATCCAGAAGAATACGTTATAATCATGGCGAAAATCCTAGATTTAACCATTCCCGATCGCTATTTAAATTCTGTGGTTGAAAACTGGCAACGCTTGCAAGAAATCGCCAGTTTAGTGACAGAATTTCCCTTAGAGGATGACGGGGAAAGCGCCCTCACCTTTGAACCATGACTATTTCTGTGTGCAATTTAGCTCGAGCGATCCAAAATCGTCAAACTAGCGCCTTAGAAGTTATTAGCCAGACTTTGGCAGTGATAGAGGCGAAAAATACTCATTTAAATTGCTTTACCGACATTTTACACCCTAGAGCGCTCGCTCAAGCCCAAAAAATCGATCTAGCGATCGCTGATGGGGAACCCGTCGGTGTCTTAGCAGGAGTCCCCTTCGCCGTCAAAAATCTCTTTGATATCGAGGGTATTGTCACCCTTGCCGGTTCCAAAATCAATCGAGATCACCCTGCCGCTGGACAAGATGCGATCGCTATACAAACCCTAGAAGCAGCCGGGGCAGTTTTGGTGGGGGCGACCAATATGGATGAGTACGCCTACGGTTTTGTCACCGAAAATGCCCATTATGGGGCCACTCCCAACCCCCGCGATCCTAGTTGCGTCTCGGGGGGATCCTCTGGCGGTTCCGCCGCTGCCGTTGCCGCTAATTTAGTCCCTCTCGCCCTCGGTTCCGATACTAATGGTTCCGTGAGAGTTCCCGCCGCTTGCTGTGGCGTGGTGGGGCTAAAACCCACCTTTGGGCGCGTATCCCGTCAGGGCCTATTTTTGTTCGTTAGTAGTTTAGACCATCCGGGATTTTTTAGCGGCAATGTGGCGGATATGGCGGCTATTTGGAGTCTTTTTGCCAAAAATAACCTTAAAGCTTCTTTAAATGGCTTAGAGGGCGTAAAAATAGCCCTTGCCGACGATTATTTTCAGCAGGGAGCCGAACCGGAAGTATTCGAGGCGGTGACAGCGATCGCCGAACGTTTAGGAGTGACTAAAAAAATCACCATTCCCGAAACCGCCCGCGCCAGGGCAGCCGCCTATATAATTACCGCTGCAGAAGGAGCAAATTGGCATTTACCGCGTTTACAGACCAGATTAGAGGATTTTGACCCCGCAACCCGGGATCGCTTCTTGGCAGGGGCATTAATTCCCTCTAGCTGGTATTTACAGGCTCAACGTTTTCGCCGTTGGTATCGCGATCGTCTGCGAGAGATTTTCAGCGAAGTCGATATTATCCTCACCCCGACAATTCCCTGTATTGCGCCGCCGTTAGGAGTAGAAAAAATGATTATTGACGGGCAAGAGCTATTAATTAGACCCAATTTAGGTAGATTCACCCAACCTTTTTCTTTTATCGGTTTACCTGCCCTTTCTTTGCCGATTAAACGTCCATCCCAGCTACCTTTAGGTTTGCAAATCATCGCCGCTCCCGATCGCGAAGAGTTAATCCTAAGGGTAGCCAGGGTTTTAGAAGAAATGCTTGCCTAAGAATCCGCTTCAATCACATCTAACCAAGCGGCAGCCGATCGCTCCCAGGTGTCAGTTAGGGCAATTTGACGACATCTTTCGCGCTCTTGGGCTAAAAGCTGGGTATTTTTCAGTAATTCGACGATTTTCCAGGCTATAGCTTCCTGAGTAGCCGGATCGGTTACTTCCCCTGGCACTTTCACACAGTAGTCTTTTTCTCGAAAAACAGCAAAATCCGTCACCACTGGCAGACAACCCACCACTGCTGACTCGCGCACAGAAATACAATCGATCTCACGATAGGTGCAACCGTAGTAATGAATAGCAGAGCGCGCTTTTTCCTCGATTAGTTGACGATAACCCATCATTCCGCGATCAACTACCCCCGCACTAGCTTTAATCAAAGCGATTAAATTATCGCGCCATTCCCTGCGATCGCCACTGCCATCCCGTTTAGTAAAACCATAGTAGAGATGTAACTCGGCCGCGGGAATTGCCGCCTTGATAATCGGCCAGCCATGCTTTAACATCGACTCTAGGCCGCGATAATAACGAGAGGCATAGACTAGACGATAGGGAAGATGCTCGCTTTCTGGCACCGTCTCACTTACAGCCAAAAGGGAAGTATCGATACCATTAGGAACAATCGGACATTGATTATCGGCACAGAAATCCAGTAAATCCCTTTGATATTGGCTTTTACAGAAAATTTTGTCGTATCTAGCCAAAATTTCGGGGGTATAGGAGTCTGCTGGCACTTTAATATCTTGCCAATCAAAAAAAATTCGTTCTGCCTTGGTACCAGGACGGCAATAGGTGGGATGACGAGAGATCACCAATGTCTCAAAGTGATCCTGCCAATTCATCTGGTAATAATTAACATAGCGAATACCGTCCTGTTCCCCTTCCATACCCTCACAATTGCCAAAAATCGTCACTTTATAGCCGCGTTTCGTCCATTCTTGCGCTAAAAAAGCCACCGATGCCTGGGTGCCACTGGCCCCCCGTTGCCAAATTTCCGCCGGACGCATGGGACGATATTTTTCTGTGTAAATAACGATCGATTTTTTCGGCCAACGACGGGCGCTCAAACGCTGTTTAATTTGAAATAGGGAAGGTGCGCTGGCTCGTAGCCATTGTTTGAGATTAGATTGTAGGGATGGAGTAGCTTGTGACACTCTTTTTCTCCAAGATCGAGGAAAAATAGGGGCGATGGGTGATAGAGTCTTAGTTTCTCGAATTTAACTCGATTTCTCGACTCAGTAGAACAATTCGAGCCTATCATATAATGGGTTCAAGTCAAAAATCAATCTTTTTATTGCCATCTATCTGCCAGAAAATCTATGAAAATTGTCATCCCGATCGTGTTTTATCGCAAAGGAGGAGTAGAAAGAGTCATTATCTCTTTAATACCTAGCTTATTAGAATACGTCGAACAAATTATTATCGTTATCCCTCGTAATGACATTGAATATTTTAAGTCTTTGATGCCTGATTCCGATAAACTTATCTACGAAGATTTTGCTTTTTATCCCCAGAGTTTTGAGACAAAATTAATCTATTTTTATGGTCTTCTAGCAAATTTTTATAAAACCCTAAGACTGACTTCTATTCATCGTCTTTTCTCTCGTAGAATTGAACTTTTACGCATCGAAGCAAGAATTAATCAGATTATCAAGCGTTACCAAGCTGATCACTGTTTGTATGGAATGACTAATCGGATTTCTCCCCCCAATGTCAAGGTTACTTTAAGTGGCATTATTTATGATGTCTTTTGGCAATTTGCTCCCTTAACTTACTCAGAATCCTATCAAGAAAACTACAATGAAGTCTTAAAAGAATGGTTAGATCAGTCCGATCTACTCTTCACAATTTCCCAAAAAACTAAAGACGATGTTTTAAAAGTTTTTCCCAATGCTACCTATGCTAGTAAGTTAAAAGCTGTACCATTAGCGGGATTTATCGAGCAGTCTAATTCCAAGAGTGATTTAGTCAAAAGTGAGCTAGTTAATTTTTATTTTCCCTCCTCCTTTGGTATCTACAAAGATCATCTGACTTTGCTCAAAGCAGCCATTAAACTAGCGAAAAAAGGCTTAAATTTCCAGATTGTTTTAATTGGCAAAGAAACCGATAATCTAGTTAATGGAAATCTGCAATTGTCTCAACAGTCCCAAACCCAAGAATATCAAGATTATCTCAAAGAATATACCCAACTTTATCAGGAAAATCAAGAAATTTTCCAGAGTCATATCAAGGGATTAGGTTATCAAGACTATAAAACCTTACAATTTTATTATCAAACCTGTTCCTGTGTGGTATTTCCCTCAAAATACGAAGGTTTTGGATTAGCAATAGCAGAAGCAATTTTACAAGGTATTCCCGTTATCGCTTCCGATTTAGAAGTGTTTCAAGAACAGGTAGAATTATATAATTGTCCCGAAAGAGTGCAATTCTATCCTAGGGGAGATGCGGACAGTTTAGCCAACTGTTTAGAACAATTTATCCTCAATCCAATTCCTCGCTTGTTACCCGAAGATATTCCCAATAAAATTAATCTCTGGACTTGGGAAGATGTGGCCAAAAAATATGTAGAACTACTGAAAGAAAATGCAGGTTACTGATCTCTATATCTACCCGATTAAATCCTGTCGAGGTATTCAATTATCTCAAGCTGAAGTGACTCCTAAAGGTTTACTCTGGGATCGAGAAATGATGTTAGTGGATGGCAAGGGTAAATTTATCACCCAAAGGGAATATCCGCAATTAGCCACCGTTTCTGTCACGATTACAGGAGATAATTTTTCTCTGAAAACATCTCAAGATTCCCTGACTTTCCAGCCTAATTTCACAGGAGAAAAAAGAGCGGTTCAAATCTGGGAATCTCAAACCATAGCCATGGATCAAGGGGATGAAATCGCCGAATGGTTTGAGAAAATTCTCGACATTCCTTGTCGTTTAGTGCGACAATCTCCAGATTATCCACGTCCTGCGAATCCTCGCTATGCGGGGAACAATCATACTCCCGTTAGCTTTGCCGATGGTTATCCAATTTTATTAACTAATACTGCTTCTTTAGAGGACTTAAATCGGCGTTTAGTTGCACCAGTGCCGATGAATCGTTTTCGTCCTAATATTGTTATTAGTAGCGATCGAGCTTTTAGCGAAAGTAGTTGGCAAAAGATCACAATTGGTGAGATAAATTATGCTCTGGTTAAACCCTGTAGTCGCTGTATTATCACCACCACAGATCAAGAAACAGGTAGGAGAAATCCCCAGCAGGAACCTTTAAAAACCTTAAGCACTTTTCGCCGTTTCCCCGGAGGCATCATGTTCGGAGAAAATGTCATCCCCGAAAAGACAGGTACAATTAAAGTCGGCGATCCTATTACCGTAATCTAGGGGAAGTGGGGGTGATCAGTTATCAGTTATCAGTTATCAGTTATCATTGAACAGATGTAAGCTTTCAGTTTACTGATTACTGTTCACTGTTCACAGTAAAAAACTCCCCACTGATAACTATGCGGACATCAAGGTTAAGATAAATAACCATAAGAACAATACTTGACTAGAGACACTGAAACCATGCCCCTTGATACCGCATCGATTTTAGAAGTATTACGTCCCGTTCAAGATCCAGAACTGCAAAAAAGCTTAGTGGAATTGAACATGATCCGCAATGTGGCGATCGATGGCGGAAAAGTTAGCTTTACCCTAGTTTTGACCACTCCTGCCTGTCCTTTACGCGAATTTATCGTGGAAGACTGCCAAAAAGCCGTTAAACAGCTGCCCGGGGTGGAAAGTGTCGCTGTGGACGTAACTGCCGAAACCCCGCAACAAAAAGCTTTACCCGATCGCCAAGGTGTGGAGGGGGTTAAAAATATTATCGCCGTTTCCAGTGGTAAGGGCGGTGTGGGAAAAAGTACCGTGGCTGTCAATATCGCCGTCGCCTTGGCTCATTTAGGGGCAAAAGTGGGGCTATTAGACGCGGACATCTACGGCCCCAACGCCCCGACAATGTTGGGCTTAAATGACGCACAAGTGACCGTACAGGGCGCAAATGGCGAGATATTGGAACCCGCGTTCAACCATGGCATCAAAATGGTTTCCATGGGCTTTTTGATCAACCCCGATCAACCCGTAATCTGGCGCGGTCCGATGTTAAACGGCATTATCCGTCAGTTTCTCTATCAAGTCAATTGGGGCGATTTAGACTATTTAATCGTCGATATGCCTCCCGGTACCGGGGATGCACAATTAACTTTAATTCAATCGGTCCCCCTAGCCGGTGCGGTGATTGTCACCACTCCCCAGACGGTTTCTTTAATTGATGCGCGTCGGGGTTTAAAAATGTTCCAACAGCTAGGGGCGCGGGTTTTGGGTATCGTGGAAAATATGAGTTATTTTATCCCCCCCGATCAGCCCGATCGCTCCTATGATCTATTTGGGTCCGGTGGTGGGGAAAAAACCTCGCAAGAATTGGGCATTCCTTTACTGGGATGTGTGCCTCTGGAGATAGCCCTACGGGAGGGCGGTGATACTGGTGTACCAGTAGTTTTGGGGCAACCAGAATCGGCCTCAGCTAAAGCCCTGATAGCGATCGCTCGTCAGGTGGCGGCGAAAGTATCCCTAGCAGCCTATAGTTAGTAAATTTGGGGAGAGAAATGGTGAGAAGACAGTCCCTTGTTAGTAGGAAACTAAGCGGTTTTAGTGAGCAGTTTAGCTTCATTTTCCGGGATATAGCCCAAATTGATTGGCTTTTGTTCGTTTTGGTGACGTGTTTAACCGTTTTCGGTGGTTTAATGATTCGTAGTGCCGAAAGACATACCACTGCTCTCGATTGGTGGCAACACTGGTTATTCGGGGCCGTGGGAGTGGCGATCGCTTTATTTCTGGCCCGTTGTCGTTACGAAAGTCTGCTCAAATGGCACTGGTTAACCTATCTTCTTACCAATCTCTCCCTAATTGCGGTAATTGTCCTAGGGGTGACGGCGAATGGGGCGCAAAGTTGGATTAATATCGGCAGTTTTAACGTGCAACCGTCGGAATTTGCCAAGGTAGGTTTAATTATCACCCTAGCAGCCCTCCTACATCATCGTCCCGCCGATAATCTTTTTGCGATCGCTCGTGTCTTTGTCGTCACTGCCATCCCCTGGGTGTTAATTATGGCGCAGCCGGACCTGGGGACAGGATTAGTCTTTGGGGCAATTACCCTAGGCATGATTTACTGGGCTAATGCGAAACTACCTTGGATGATTATCCTCTTATCTCCCCTCGCATCGGTTTTTCTGTTTAATTTACTTTTTCCTGCTTGGATTGTTTTAGCAATTATCATCGCTGTACTTGCTTGGTTTACCCTTCCCTACCGTTTTTTATCTACTTTCATCGTGGTGGCAACTAATCTGGCAGTGGGTAAATTAGGCGAGGTTTTTTGGGGTTTATTAAAAGAATATCAAAAAGATCGTTTAACCCTATTTCTTCACCCAGAAAAGAATCCTTTGGGGGGAGGTTATCAATTAATTCAATCCCGCATTGCCATCGGATCGGGAGAATTATTGGGACGGGGATTACACCAAGGCACCCAAACCCAATTAAATTTTATTCCCGAACAACACACCGATTTTATCTTCTCTGTAGTCGGGGAAGAACTCGGTTTTGTCGGCAGTATTCTAGTTTTAATAGCTTTCTGGTTAGTTTGTTGGCGTTTGTTAGTCATTGCTAATACCGCTAAAGAAAACTTTGGTTCTTTAATAGCGATCGGTGTTCTCTCGATGATCGCTTTTCAGGCAATTCTTAATATTAGCATGACCGTGGGATTAGCCCCGATTACAGGGATTCCTCTACCTTGGTTAAGTTATGGACGTTCATCTTTATTAACCAATTTTATCGCCTTGGGTTTAGTGGAATCCGTGGCTAATTATCGCCCCCGTAAGCGTTTGTACTAAGGAGAACGCCATGAAAGTGACCTATGATCCAGTCGTTGATGCTCTCAAAATCACCTTAAGTAATGTGCCGATTGCAGAAAGCGACGAGCAGAGTCTGGGGGTGATTCTCGACTATGACCAGTCGGGGAACGTGGTGGGGTTAGAAATCCTCAATGCTCAAGAGCGGATGGACAATCCCCAGTCTTGTGAATATTCGATTCTGACCACTAAACCGGAATTAGTCGCCACTTAAGAGAGACAAAAAGAAATTTAAATACAGGAATTTCCCACTGATATGAAAGAATCGCCTAAAGTTGTTTTATTGTTGACCCATAGCGGCGATTTTTTTACGATTGACCGCGTGGCTGAGGCGATAGAAAAAAAAGGAGCCACACCTTTTCGCTTAGATACCGATAAATTTCCCTTAGAGGTTCAATTAGCAGCCCAATTTAATGGAAAAAAAAGTTTTTATCAATTAAGCTATAATCATCAATCTATTGATAGTGAACAGGTGCAATCTGTTTGGACAAGACGTATTTGGCAACCTGAACTAACAGGGGATTTAGATCCTCAGTTTCGGGAGGCTTGTGTGCGAGAATCCCAGACGACTTTGGCTGGTTTTTGGGATAGTTTAAGGTCAGCGCGTTGGTTAGATAATTTAGTGCAAATTGAGAAGGCTAAAAATAAGTTATTACAACTTCGTTTGGCCTCAGAAGTTGGCTTGATTATTCCCCCCACTTTAGTGACCAATAATCCTGATGCTGCCCGGGAGTTTTTTTCCCAGGTTCAGGGACGAATGGTGAGTAAATTGTTAACTGCGATCGCCCATAGTATGGAGTCGCCGGAATTTTTTCTTTATACCAGTAGGGTGAAAGCAGAAGACCTTGAGGAAGCGGAATCTTTACGTTATTGTCCTATGGTTTTTCAAGCGGAAATTCCCAAACAATTAGAATTGAGAGTTGTCGTGGTTAATGGACAGACATTTGTGGGAGCTTTAGAATCTTCTCAGTATAATAATTCTGCCGTAGATTGGCGAAGACCGGGTATTGATCCAGGTGCTTGGCAACATCATACTTTACCCGATTCACTATTGCAGCAACTTCAGATTTTTATGGCTAATTTAGGGTTAAATTTTGGGGCGTTTGATTTTATCTTAACTCCTGGGGGAGAATACGTTTTTTTAGAAGTTAATCCGGGTGGTGAGTGGGGAATGTTAGAACGGGATTTAGATTTACCTATTTCTCATGCGATCGCCGATTTTTTAGTCTTCGGTTGATCGGCAAAGCTGGCGCTGAAAAAAAATTGTTAATCCTAAGTTTTCAAGGAGATTTATGACCGTTTTACTTGTTACTTTTAGCAACGATAATGAAAGTATTCCTCTGGTAGTCAAAGCCATAGAAGCCATGGGTAAAAAAGCCTTCCGTTTTGATACCGATCTCTTCCCGACAGAGGTAAAAGTTGATCTTTACTCAGGGTATAAAAAAGGCGGAGTTATTACCGATGGAGACCAAAAATTAGAGCTAAAAGAAGTTTCTGCTGTCTGGTATCGACGCATGAGATACGGACAAAAATTACCCGATGGGATGGATCGTCAATTTCGCGAAGCTTCTCTTAAGGAATGTCGGTTAAGTATTCGAGGAATGATTGCTAGTTTATCTGGCTTTCATCTTGATCCGATTGCGAAGGTAGATCATGCCAATCATAAACAATTGCAGTTACAAGTGGCGCGACAATTAGGTTTATTAATTCCGGGGACTTTAACTTCTAATAATCCTGAAGCTGTCAAGCAATTTGCTCAGGAGTTTGAAGCGACGGGAATTGTGACTAAAATGCTTTCTCAATTTGCTATTTATGGAGACAACCAAGAGGAAATGGTTGTTTTTACCAGTCCTGTTACTAAGGAAGACCTAGATAATTTGGAAGGTTTGCAATTTTGTCCAATGACTTTTCAGGAAAACATTCCTAAAGCTTTGGAATTACGCATCACTATCGTCGGTGAACAAATATTTGCGGCGGCGATTAATTCCCAACAATTAGACGGTGCTATCTACGATTGGCGAAAAGAGGGAAGAGCGCTCCATCAACAATGGCAACCCTACGATTTACCGAAAACTATCGAAAAACAACTACTTGAATTAATGAAATATTTCGGTCTTAATTATGGTGCAATTGATATGATTGTCACACCAGATGAACGTTATATCTTTTTAGAAATTAATCCCGTTGGCGAGTTTTTCTGGCTAGAACTTTATCCTCCTTATTTTCCCATCTCCCAGGCGATCGCTGAAATCCTCGTCAACTCATAAACCAACAAATACAGAGCCAGAGTATTTTATCGCATCGACGAGGCTCTGACTCCCGATTCCCCCCCGACTCCTGACTTGAAAGAGGGTGTGGGGTGTAGGGAAAATTTTTCAGACTTCCCCCTCTCAGGAGAACTAGAGAATCAGGTTTTTGCTGGGTAAGTTGATTAACACTGATAACTGATAACTGATAACTGATAACTGATAACTGATAACTGATAACTGATAACTGATAACTGACTCCTAACCCCACCAACAAACTTTTTGCCGCAAACCCTACTTAATTTCCAGACCAAGACTTTCTCTCGCGCTTCTATCAGATTCATGCCGATTTTTTCTAAAACTCGCTTTGAAGCTATATTATCGGGAGCGCAGCCAGCGGTCACTGTTTGCATACCCGGTTGAGAAAGTGTCCAGTCCATCATTGCTTTTGTCGCCTCAGATGCATAGCCTTGTCGTCGATATAACGGCGCTACTTGATAGCCAATTTCTACAGCATCTGTGGGTAAACCTGTGACATCAGGAATAATTTTGACCATCACATGACCAATAAGAGTGTTGTCTCCTTGATGAATAATTAAACTCCCCCACCCCCACTCATTTTGTAAGGGGAATTGCAGCAAAATATTCGCAATATCAGGGAAAGCTTGAATCAACTCTTGTTCGTCCCAGTCAGCAGCAACTGTTACCCCCAAAATTGTTGCTAATTCATCGATACCTATAATTGCTGCTTTCAGAAGTTCAAGCTTTAAGGGGACTAAATATAATCGTTCCGTCACCAGTTTTTCCAGTGCTTTCATTTGATAAAACTCCTATACCAGTTATCAGTTATCAGTTATCAGTTATCAGTTCACTGAGAAAACTCCCCACACCCCACACCCTACACCCCACACCCTACCCCCACGAAAAACTTTTTCAGCAGCCCCTAGCTATATTCTCACCCATTTTAAGGTTTTTGGGTCTTTATCGTAACGATAATTAACCCCATCTTTAGCAGTAATGATTTTACCTAAACTGGCACGACTCCGGACGTTACTTAAAGAATAGTCAGTTAGGGACTGCATTTGTTGATGGGACAAACCTTCGGCTATTTCAGAAACTCCTGCAATTTCCGCATCATGCTCAGGTTTAACCTCAGACAAAGGCTCTATTTTTACCACCGAAAAATCTTCTGATTTTTTTGACATCATTACCATGTCATTAACTTTTTTGCGCTGATAATCTTCTACAGTTGACAGCTGCCAATGGGAATTTTCTGTTAACTCTAAGACCCATCGATGATAATTAAATAAACTTTCCCGATGACCAACACTAATAAAGGTGGTTTCACTTTCCTGTAATTGCCGATATAAACTGGCTTCATTGGCCAAATCTAAAGCGCTGGTTGCTTCATCTAAGATAGTAAAAGTGGGTTTAGTGATTAATAGTCGAGCAAAAGCTAATCTTTGTTGTTCTCCGAGGGATAAAATCTGTTCCCAATTGACTTCTTTATCTAAGCTATTTTTGTCGGTTAATAAATGTTGAAGATTGACTTTTTTTAAGATATTTTCTAATTCTTCATCGCTCAGCTGCTCATTGGTATGGGGATAAAGTAATTGCTGCCGTAAAGTGCCAAGGATAATATAAGGACGTTGGGGTAAAAATAACATTTTAGCTAAAGGAGGACGTACTAAACGACCACTACCCGCTTTCCATAAACCGGCGATTGCTCGTAACAAGGAACTTTTTCCTCGACCACTGGGTCCAATAATCAGTAGGCTTTCTCCCAAAGGAACAGAAACCGATAAATTCTCCACAATTACCTTTTCATAATCGGGAGTTTGTAGGGTAAAATTTTCAAAAGCTAGACGATTATCTTCCAGGGTGGTAATACGACTTAAGTTTTTCGGCTCTTCACTGGCAACTTTTAAGGCATCTGTCAAGGTAGCTAACCGTTCAATATAACTTGAAACTTTACCCGATGTTCCCCATTCAGTAATTAATTGTCCCAAGGCATTAGAAAAAAGAAAACAGCATAAACTCGCTTGACTAATTTCTCCATAATCGATTTCGTTTTTAATAAACATCGGGGTCAAAATAAACATTGAAAATACACTAATCGCTGACTGATAACCTCGATTAAAAAGATTATTAAACCGTTCCCAATTTATCAGTTTTTCCGAGCTTTGAATAACCCGTTCAAAACGGCCTTCAATGATTTTTTCTTCCTGCTCTTCTCCCTGAAAAAAAGCAATGGATTCGGCGTGGTTACGCACATGGGTTAAAGAATAATTATAATCAGCTTTATTATTAAGCTCAGATTGATTAATCTTGTTTAATTCTTGAGTTAGATAAATTGCTATTAAATTTCCTGCGATCGTATAAATTATTAGATAAACCGCAATTTGCCGAGAAATTGTCCAAAGAATAATCGCAAAAGTAATCATTTGCAACCCTTTTTCTACGAAGGTAATTAACAACCTTAGGGTCATGGTCGTAATTGGTTCAATTTCTTGAGATAATCTTTGATCGGGATTTTTTAAGTTCGAGGTAAAATCAATGTTATAATAAGCGCGATAATTGAGATATTTTTTAACGGTTTGTTTGGTTAACCACTTATACCAATCTAAGGCTACTTTGCGACGAATAAATTGAGAAAAAGCAAATAACCCCGTTGTTCCTATAATCAACAAACTGGATAACCACAGCGTATTGAGATATTTAGAAAGGTCTCTATCTTCAATAATAATATCGAGTACATAACGATTCCAGTAGCTACTAAAAGCTTCTACCCCGACTGTTGCCAAGATACTTAAAAGGATCAAAGCTGACATTCCCCAAGAAATGATCACATCTCCAAAGGCGCGTCCATTTAACTCCGTTGGATACCAATAGGGTTGAGCGACAATTTTTAGGCTTTCCCAAAATTGACCAAATAGTGAAAAGGGATTATTGGCGGACTGGTCGGACACAACAGGGTTTTCCGTTGCTTGTTTAGTAGTATATTGAGGCATCTAGATCCAATTGGCAGTTCTTTTACTGTTCTCTTGACAACTCGCTATCATATTGTAGCGGCAGAATTACCTCTTGTTGTCTTTTGTTGACATTTTTATCTAGAAGATGAAAGCCAGCTATGGTCAGAAAGCTCTGACATAACTAAAAACTACTTGACCCATTTTTGTTAGTCTAGCACTTTAGATACTGATTACTGTTTACTGATCACTAAAAAACCCCATCTCTCAATCTCCATCATCCTCAAAATGATTAGCTAGTAGGAATTTTCGACTGGTATTCAACTCTTGCCAAAGCTGGTTAATTTTCTCGTAAGCTTCCGTGGAGGTAAGTTTTCCCCCACTGTGCAAACCAGCGATAAAAGAGACTCTCAGGGCGAATTCCTGCAAATTAGCATTAAAAACCAAATTTTGTGGCGTGAATAAACCCCTGTAGCTGGTTTTAGGGTAGAGAAAGTTATCTTTAGAATTGAATTTTTCCATTGTGACCAACCCCCCAGTATAGGATACCTACATTATTATATTACTTAACCTTTTGTTAACTTAAGCTTAACCTAAGAATTTGAACTTGTCTCTAGATTCTAGGAGAGTAGCTGCTGAACTTGATTAGGACGTTGGGTTTCATGCTTCAACCCAACCTACGTTCTGTCTCTAGATTCTTAAGAGAGTAGCTGCTGAACTTGATTAGGACGTTGGGTTTCATGCTTCAACCCAACCTACGTTCATCTTATATTTGATTCCACCCACCCACTTAAGAGAGTAGCTGCTGAACTTGATTAGCCGCCGCTATCCCAGAAGTTAAGGCCGTTTCTAGGGAAGAATTTCTCGATAAATCTCCCCCTTGACACCAATCACCACAGGCAACTAGAGGTAAAGGACTATTAACACTTAAACAGGGTACAGCTAAACCCTGACGGACTAAAGCATAACGCCAACGGTGAATCTGAGACCAATCCGGGAGAGGCAAAGAAGCACGAGCGAGCAAATCTAGCGTAACTGCTTCTAAATCCTCGCTATCGAGATATTTAACCGCAAAATCTCCACTACTATGCACAACAAAGACATAATCAGGGGATGATTGCCGTTTACTGCTATCAAGTCCTAACCAAGCGATAGCGGTGGAGGGAGTCACTGCGGGTAAAGAATCGCCATAACCTGCCATAACCGTTAAACAGGGATCGTAAACGATTGATCGCAATTCTGGCATAGTAGTTATATGAGAGTTTTCTAACAATAACGCTGCTTGCGGGGCGGGAATAGCTAGGACAATCACCGAAAACTCCCCTCGAATTTGACCGTTATTGTTTAAAACCCATTTTCCTTGACGATTTTCCAGACGAGTAACCAGAAAATCTCGTTCAATTTCTAAACCTTGAGCTAAAAATTTCGCCACGCTATTGATGCCAGAAGGAGCAACATAGCTAGAATCAAACCAAGAAGTAACTAGATTCTCTCTCAGGAGATTATCAATTAAAGCCGCCGTTTTTTCCCCCTGAACAGTCAAAAAAGGCAAACCATGATCCACAGCAATCTCTTGATTAGCTCGATTAACCCGTCGCGTGGCTAAACGACCACCAATGCCTCTAGACTTATCAAATAGCTTAACAGTATAACCTCGATCGCACAACTGACGAGCGCAGGTTAACCCGGCTAAACCCGCGCCAATGATCCCAACCTTAATCGAAAAATTTGTCACTAGCCTTCCTAATCCTGTGAACCCTTGAGTTAATATTAGTAGTAATCAGCACTAGCGAAACTAAGTTGATTATTGGGGCTGAGGAGGACAAACCACATTGGACGAACTACGCACAGCTTTGGAGTTAGCCACCGAGGAGGAACTGCAGCAAATCACTAACATCCTCTTTTGCCGTCGTTTTAACCCTCTCGATTATCTACGAGCGCCGGACGCAATCGCCGTTCAAAGTCAAGATTGGGATAGTTGGTTAGATAGTGTCGAGGATCGTTTTCGTTATTTGGCTGCCGATGGTGTGACAGTATTAAAAGGTCAAACCGAAAAAGTTAGTTATCGTCAAATTCTCGTCCGTGTCTGTCATTTCCTCAAGGTTCCCTACTCCCAAAAAATGCCGACAACGGAAATTGAAGCGGAAATCTATCTTCACCTCGTTAACAAAGCTTGGAAACGTCTCCCCCCATCGGAACAAAAATCCCTCTCGATTCAAATTCAAAAAGCGCTCGCGGATTCCCACACTCCCCAACCCTTACCCGTTCACCTACAACACAATCCCCTTGATATAGTCCTCAAAGGCAGTAGCGTCATCGCCATTAATTCTATCCTGAAACCGATTCTGCTCAAACATATCGCCGGGCAGTTCGCTCTTCATTTTGTCCGCTATCAAGGGGCAAAAACTGCCCTAGTCCAGGGTGGGACAATTGTTAATCAAATCGCCCTACAAACGGCTAAACAGGGCATGACTAGGGCGGCAGCCCGCTACGGAGCCGTCAGAACCGTGTTAAGTTTGGTAGGACCGGCTTTATGGGGTTGGTTTATTGCTGATCTCGGTTGGAAAGCGATCGCCACCGATTACGGCCGGATTATCCCGACTATTTTTGCCCTTGCCCAAATTCGTCTGACTCGTGAGGATTGTTGGCAACCTGCATAACATGAAAAAGATTTTTAGTCAAGGGTGGGAGTGGAATTTAATACTTTTTTCAGTTTTTATCGCCATGATGCTGCCGGAGTTAGCGGGTATCGGCATTATTATCGTCTTAATTAGGGTTTTTACCGGCAATTTTCGGGCAATTATCCAGTCACGTCTCAATCAAGGTCTCGGTATCGTCACTCTTTGGTTAATGATTAGTGCCAGTCTTTCCCCAACTCCGGGGGATGCTTGGATTGGTTTAGGAAATTTCCTGCCCTTTTTCTTCTTTTTTAGCAATATTCGGCAATTAATTAAAAAACCCTCTCAATTGCGTCAACTAGCTTGGGTGATGGTTATTCCGTCGGTTTGGGTAGTGGTGATGGGATGGGGACAAATTTTTCTCGGTTGGCAAAAACCAGAAGCATTAAAAGGGATTTTTACCTGGCCCTACGGGGTGGGGGGTGAACCTTTGGGGCGGATGTCTTCGGTTTTTATGTATGCTAATCTTTTGGGGGCTTATTTGCTTATAACTCTGATTTTAGCGATCGGTTTATTAATTCTAACTTGGCGGCAGTGGCACAGACAAAGAAATAACCTTTTAAATCTCAAAGTCGGGTTTTTAACTTTAACTATATTTATCGATAGTGTAGGGCTATTTTTAAGCAATTCTCGCAATGCTTGGGCCTTAGCCTTTTTAGGTTGCCTAATTTTCGCCCTTTATCTGGGTTGGAATGCCTTAGTCGCTGGTTTTGTCCTCTTGGGGGGGGTGATTTCTCTTGCTTCTTGGGGACCAAATCCTTTCAGGGATAGTCTGCGTTTTTTGGTTCCTAGGGCGATTTGGGCGCGATTATCCGATGAAATGTTCCCCAATCGCCCTCTAGGGACTCTCAGATCAACTCAATGGCGTTTTACTCTAGAAATGACCCAAGAAAGACCCCTATTCGGTTGGGGATTACGCAGTTTTACACCTCTCTACGAAAAAAGTCAGGGATTGTGGTTAGGTCATCCCCATAATTTATATTTGATGTTAATGGCAGAAACGGGAATTATTGGCTTAATTTTATTGTCTGTTTGGGTGGGTTGGATTTATGCCCAAGGGTGGCGTTTATTTATCTTTCTACGGCAACAAAAAGCCGGGGGTGAGTTAATTATCTTTACCTATCTGGTGGCCTTTGGTGCTTGCGTTTTATTTAATCTCGTCGATGTCACCCTCTCCGATGTCAAGATTAATACTATTGTTTGGCTTCTCTTGGCTGCCATTGCTGGGGTCAGTCAAGGGATGAATTATGAAGTGGGAAGTGGGGTGTAGGGTGTGGGGAATTGGGGAATTGGGGAAGTGGGGTGTGGGGTGTAGGGTGTGGGGTGTAGAGTGTGGGAAGAACAAATAAAAATAATCTCCTGAATCCTGAATCCTGAATCCTGAATCCTGAATCCTGAATCCTGACTCCTGACTCCTGACTTCTAACCCAATTTTGGACAAAGATAAGCAAAAATTATTGATTGACTCCACAAACTTGAGAATATTTAAATTAACATTCCGCAATATTTACAAATTCTTAAGAATTAATTGAGAAAGATTTTTATTTAACAACGATGTTACAGTGGTAACAGCGATTTTACTGAATTTCATAATGGGTTATACTGTGCTTTTTTGGGCAGCAACGGTTGAAACCCTTGCCACACCTACAAGGTGATCCTAATTAGGACGGGTAAATCAGTCAATTTCACCCACAACGATGATCTTTTTTTTGTGTAGTTTTATTGCAAAAAAAAAGTTTTTTTGACAAAAAGCACAAAGTATGATATGAACCAACGTATTTCTGGCTGCCAGTAGTTATTGCAGAGTGGGAGTTGTGGAGAAGGGATAAGGGAGTGCTGGAGCATTTTCAGTCAACAGTTAACAAAACGAAAACTTCGTACCTCACCCTTAAGATAACTGCTATAAATAGACTTTTAATAACCAAAGAAAGAAAGGAATAGTCAGAAAACTAGCAAGGGTAGTGACCACAACTGTGCGGGCCATCAAAGTGGCTGAACCACCGAATTCTGTGACTAAAATGACAGTATTAACGGCGGTGGGCATGGCACTCTGTAGGATGAGAATTTTTAGATCCATACCAGTTAATCCTAAACTATTGCCGATCGCAAATGCCAAAAGAGGAGCGACTAAAAGACGCAAACCTGCTCCTAATAATTCTAATTTACCGATCGCTAATTTTTGCTGAGATAATTGAATACCTAGGATAATTAAAGCCAAAGGAATTGCCGCTTGTCCTAGATAGCTAATACTTTTATCTAATTGCAGGGGAAGATGAAAAGAGAAAGTTTGAAAGCTAATGCCGATAAAAATTGACCAGATTAAGGGCAATTGAAAAACTAAGCGAAATCCTGAAAGAAAGCTTTTTCCTCGCAAATAAGCGGGACTAATACCAAATAAAAGAATACTAGAGCCAATCATATAGATTATCGCTCTTTCCAGTCCAGCCGCACCCAGGGCAAAACTAGCCACAGGTAAACCCATATTACCGTTATTAGGCATCACGGCGGCAGCCATGAGGCTTTTGCGGGTATCAGCATCGAGACTGAGACAATAGGCGATAATTTCGACGACAATCGCCATTACCAGTGAGATAAGGGCAAAGCCTAGGAGAATTAAACCGATATTGCTGCCGGATAAAGTGGTGCGATAGAGTCCATCAATCACCAAAGCGGGAGCAAGAATATACACCGTGATTTGGGAAAGGGAATGCACTTCAACAGTGAGAATTTTTCCTGCTATCACACCGATGAGGATGATAAAACCCACTGGAATAATAGCGGAGAGGATGACAAGCATTAATCAGGTAAAAAGTAAATAGTACATAGAAAAAAACTGATCTGATTTTTTAACAGATTTCTGTTATATCTTCATATAAAGATTCGATCGCACAGTGAAAATCGATACTAGCTAGATAAATATCTGCTCCTTTGCTGTAGGGATAAAGAACCCAGAATCCTTCGTCATTGCGACGAAAACAATCCACACTGATGCGTTCTTGACTGATAAGAACGTATTCTTCTAAAGTTTCAAGGGAACGATAGTCGGCAAATTTATCACCCCGATCTCGCTTCGCGAGCGCGTTGCGAGCAAAGGCAGCCGTAGTGGGGGATAATACTTCTACAATCAAGCGCGGATAACGGATAAAATCTTCTGAGAAAGACTGATTATCTCGCGAGTCGCAAGTGACCACAAGATCGGGATAAAAATAACTATTAGCTATTTCTAGACGAACTTTCATATCTGTGGCATAGACAAGACAACCACTACCCCGCAGCTGGTTTTTTAAAAGCGTGGCTAAGTTGATAATAATCATACCGTGGGCCTTACTTGCAGCAGCCATGGCGTAGGTTTGACCGCGAATATATTCGTGTTTATCTTTAGCTATTCTCTCCGTTGCTAAATAATCTTCTGGGGAAAGATAGTTATGGTCAAAGTTAGCAATCATTTGGTTAAATCACCTTTATTGTCTCTAAAATCAATTCTAACTCTCGATCGAGGAGCGGTACATTTTTAAAATTTGTCTGACAAACACCTGCAAATTTTGCCAGTTGATCGGCAAATTATCGAGCTAATTGACCTGCTCGGACAATATCTAGTAAAAAAGCCTTATCCCGCCACATAAATCACTTGCGCTGTCCCTAAAATCTCTCGTTGACGAATCCAATTATGACTCTGCTCGATCGATTTTTTCGTTAGCAAATCAACTTGCCGTCCCAATAAAGTCTCTAATTCCCGTTTCATCCTCGAAAACTCCAGAAGTCCCCAAGAAACACTATCTTGGAAACTGACCAGTACATCAATATCGCTGTCTGGACGAAAATCTTCCCGCAAAACCGATCCGAATAAATACATTTCAGATATCTGCCATTTCTGACAAAACTCACTGATTATTTGCTGGGGTAGTTCTATTTTCAATTTTTTCACCTCCCTGTCACCAGTAATCAGTGATCGGTTTTCAGATTTAAGGAGAATTATCGCTAACGACACGAAAACCAATATCATAGAGTCCAGCAGTAGCCAGAAATTTGACTCGGTAGGCCGAGCGACATTTGTTAGGGCCATCATTCCAGGAACCCCCGCGCAAAACTCGTCTGTCCCTATCTTCTATGGTGGCCGCTTCGTAGTTATCGCGCCAGTAATCTGCACACCATTCCCTGACATTTCCGTGCAAATCGTAGAGTCCGAAAGGGTTAGCGACGGCAAACATTCCCACTGGTGTGGTTTCCCTGCGATCGCATCCTAGGGAACCTTCCCCATAACGACCATAACTGCACACTTTCCCGCCATAATCCCAGTCCACCCCCGAATAGTTGGCTAAATCAGTGGAAATTGTCGGGCCAAAGTGGAAGGGGGTTGATGTACCTCCCCGACAAGCGTATTCCCATTCTTTTTCTGCGGGTAAACGATAATTCAGTCCTGTGAGACGGGATAGGCGATCGCAAAATTCCACCGCTTCCCACCAGTTAATTTGTTCTACGGGGCGATCGTAACCTTCAAAATGGGCCGGATAGGGATTAAGTTCAATATTTACTGGTTCTAATTTTGCCACCTCGCGCCATTGTCGTTGGGTAATTGGGTAGCGACTCAGACAAAAAGCCTGAATATTAACCAGAGATTGGGGACTTTGACTCAATTTCCAGCCTAACTCACTTTTGGGCGCACCGATGAGGTATTGACCGCTAGGGATAGAAATCATTTCTAAAAAGGTTTTTTTGCTTAAAAAATACTGATAACCTCGATTAGTGACTTTTTCCCGTTTAATTTCCTCACCTTTGCCATTAACAGTGACCACCTCATCGGTAAAATCTAACCATTCTCCCATTCTGCACCCCTCTATCGGTTATTAGTTGATCGGGTTAAGCTGCGAGTCTGGAAAAATCTCGCAACCCACCAGTTATAAGAATAACAAGACTTCGATCGCTTATCCCCCGATGAGTTTTAATTTTAATTAATTTTTTGCTTTGACAGCAAATCGGTTTTTAACAGATGGATTGTTTCCCCCTACTTTCCACCTTCCCGCTCCCCATATTAATTGCTGGAGTGATTAACAACTTCCGGGACAATCTCTAATTCTTGTTCAACAATTACAGGTAAATGATTTTTCTGTAAACCCATAGCAGTTAAACAAGTATTGAGAGAGTTGATCGCTTGGTTATAATTCTCAATTTTTTGGTTAATTTCTTCCTGTTTGCGGGCATTATTAGCAATTTTTTCCGCCGCTTCCTGTTCTAAGGTTTGTTCTAGATAAGAACGAGCTTGATTGAACTGTTGTAGAATAGTATCGGCTTGTTTTTTTGCCATTGGTATCAATTGATTTTTTAGAGTATTATTAACGGTTTGGCGGAAGTTTTTCTGAATTGTCGCTGATACTTTTGGCTCAAAATCTAACTTAAGTAATTGACGGATAGCAGGTTCAGCATCAAGAATACTTTCACAGTCATAACCTTGGGCAGTTTGTTGGACAGTTTGCCGAAATTGAAAGATAGAAAAAGTGCCTTCGTTGTAAAAATTGTGATTTTCTCTTACATAGCGATCGCACTCTGTTCTCGCTTCGGAAACTAAGGCATGAATTAACTGCTCTTCTAGCTGTTTTAGCTGATTTTCTATGCCACTATCGTTACCCAATAAACGATAAATTTGCCGATAATAATCACCTTGCCTTACCGCATCTAAAAGACGCTGACAAAAGCGACTAATTAAACTGATTGACTCCTCAATCAACACATCTTCTAGCTGGTTAGACAGATAATAAAAAGCTTCTACCAATACTGCTAATAAAGGTGCTGTGGCATTGCGGGGATGGTTTAAAGTCGCTTGCGAGTAGGCATTTTTGACAGAAAAAGTATTTAATAACTCATCCAATCTTGATACCATTCTCGCTTTCAGTTTCTTAAAGTCTTCCTCGAAGTTTTCATCGCTATTAACCACGATAGCATTGACATAACCATCGATATGTTTAGTTAATTTCTCTCCCACTTCCTTTAACTCTTGATTGAGGTGATTTAACTCCAGAGCTTTCATCGCCTCAATTTCTCGTGGTTGACTTTCTAAATCACGATAAATCTCTTGATAATGATTTTTGAGAGTAATGCAGAGAGATTGTAAATCATCAGCTAAAGTTGCAAACAATTGCGGACGCTTTTCCTCCGTGAGATAACGAGTAATTGCCGTGCGAAATTCTGCGATACCACTATCAGCAATTAACTGCTCTAGTAAAGGATTTCCCCACTCGCTTAAAACTCGGAAATAATTTTTATTAGGAGTTTCATAACCGTGGATGGAAACTTTAAAGGGAGTTGCCAGTAATTTACCTGAGTTGGCACAATAGTTATTAAACTCGCTGACAAATTGCGGTGTTTCTTCTTGTCCTCCTAAATTTTTAACACTTTCGGCAAAGATAGAATCTAAACCATAACGCTGATTAATATTGGTTTGATTTTTTACCTGATACCCATAAAATCCTAAAAGTCCGCTGGTTTTGTAGAGGCGGGAAGTATCACGAAATTGCGTTTGAATCAGGTTTTCTAAACGTTGTTTTAGTTGGGCTGCGTACCAGGTTTCATCAATGCGGTTAAAAACATAAAAAACTCGATCACGAATACCAGCATTAGAGCGAATTTTTTCGAGTAATTCCGTTTCTTCTGTGGCTAATTCTCCCGCAGAAGCAGCTTTTAAAACACAAACCACTGCCGAAGTATCAGGATGCTCTATTTTACGATAGGCTAAGGCGGCATCTTTTTTGACTGGGGCATCAATACCGGGCAAATCTACCAAAACGTTACCATCTTTAAGGAGAGGATGATGACAGTAATATTCTAGACGTTTTAAGACGGCACTATTGCTACCACGACGGGCAAAACTTGCCGCTTCTGCTAAATTAGAAAAGTGAAATTGTTCCATGGAATAGGTGGCATTATGCAGCGTATGGATCCGCTCACGATTTTGAGTAAATCCTTCAATTAATAATTTTAAACCCTGAGCTTGTTTAGCTCGCTCGGATTTGCCTTCTCCCCCTTCCTGTTCGATAATTTTTTGACAGTATTGGTTTAACTGGCTACAGTATTCCGGGGAATTAATGTTACTGGGATTGGTTAATTGCAGATTTTGACAGACGGTATCGACTAAAGTACGAATTTCTACTTCGCTGAGAAAGGTTAAAACCACTCTTTCCTCATCAGCTTCTGCGTACTCAATATAACATTCTGTACCCGTTGCGTGTCCTTCGGCACTATAGAGCAATTCTCGCTCTAAAAGTGCATTGATTAACATTGATTTCCCAGCACTAAAAGCACCGGCAAAAACGATTTCAAATTTGGGAGAAATGGCTTTTTGTAGGGCAATTTCTATCTTGCTGTTATCCTGTTGATTGCGGAGAGAGGATTCGCCTTTGAATAGTTCAATTATACTGTTAACATTACCAGCCAGATTACTGCATTGGGGTAAAAGTTCAGTCATGGTAAAACCCAGATCTAGAAGAACAGTGCTATTATTCCCTAGATTATAACAAAATTCACTAACTAGATCTCAGATCTTTGGTCAGCGATTTAAGCAATCAAGGACAAAGTCATCGTCTTCAATCTAGAATCAGGATTGATTAAGTAGTTGGACAAAAGTAAAGTTAACTGTGGGGTAAGGAGTCAGTAGTCAGTAGTCAGTCAGAATTGCGGCAATTTACATTTCTTAAGATAGACAACAGAATTTATGTCCGACTACTTATAATCAATTTAGTACATACCGATTTCCGAGAACCTCCTTAGGTAAAAATTCTCTCCTGACTCCTCCTGAATACTGGGATAATGATAATTATGTGGATAAAAATGGCAATAGATAAATTGAGATTAAAAAAAATTCGGACTATGAAACAGTTAGGATTTTTGTTAGGAACAGTTTTTCTTTTGTGGGGTTGTCATTCTCTCAATGTTATCCAAAATCGTCCCCAACCCTTGCCCCAAGATCCATATATTCAAGTCTATTTTAATTATAATCAGGCCCAGGGTTCAAATTATACCGATCCCTATCGCCAAATTAATCGCCCAGGGGATAATTTAGAACAGGTTATTATTGATAATATTAACTCGGCAAAAAGTTCGATCAATCTAGCGGTGCAAGAGTTACGTTTACCCGCCATCGCTCAAGCTTTAGTTGCTCGTCAGCAGCAGGGAATTAAAGTTAGGGTTATCCTCGAAAATATTTACAATAAACCTATTCATAGTTTAGCTAAAAACCGAGAAAAATCAAGCGATCGAGAACAGGAACGTTATCAAAATATTTTTGATTTAGTTGATATAAATCGAGATGGTAAATTAAGTCCAGAGGAAATCGCCCAAAGAGATGCAATTACTATCCTCAAAAAAGCTGGTATTCCCCTAATTGATGATAGTGCAGATCGCTCAAAAGGTAGTGGTTTAATGCACCATAAATTCATGGTTATTGATAATTACACTACTTTAATCAGTTCAGCTAACTATACCTTAAGTGATATTCATGGAGACTTTTCTAATCCCAAAACTGTCGGGAATGCCAATCACTTATTAGTAATTACTAATCCCCCACTAGCTAGAGTTTTTCAAAGAGAATTTAATCTGATGTGGGGAAGGGAAGATAGTCCTAAATTTGGCTTAGATAAACCCCAGAGAAAACCACAAACAATTACTATCGGTAATAGTAGTCTGACGGTCAAATTTTCCCCCGATTCTACCGCTTATCCCTGGGCAATTACTAGCAATGGTCTGATCGGTGAAACTTTAAATAAAGCTAAAAAATCCGTGAATTTAGCCCTGTTTGTCCTGACGGAACAGCCTTTGGCTAATATTCTCGCCCAACGACATCAAAAAGGGATAGAAATTAAAGCTTTAATTGATCCTAGTTTTGCCTTCCGATACTATAGCGAAGGATTAGATTTATTAGGAGTTGCTCTCAGTAATAAATGTCGTTATGAACCAGATAATCAGCCTTGGCAAAACCCAATTAATACCCTAGGAGTTCCCGCTCTAGCCCCGGGAGATAAATTACACCATAAATTCGGTTTAATCGATGATAAAATTGTGATTACTGGTTCTCATAATTGGTCAAAAGCTGCTAACCATCAAAATGATGAAGCTTTAGTTATTATCGATAATCCCACCGTTGCTGCTCATTTCGATCGAGAATTTCAATATCTTTACCGTACCGCTAAATTAGGACTGCCGGAAACTATTAAAAATCGGATCGAACAGGATAGAAAAAACTGCCCCCAATCTGTAACAATTAAAAGCGATCGCTTAATTAATTTAAACACTGCCACAAAAGAAGAATTAGATACTTTACCCGGTATCAGTGGCAAATTAGCCGAAAAAATTATCGCAGCCCGGCAAGAAAAACCCTTTACTTCCCTAGAAGATTTGGATCGAGTATCGGGAATCGGTAAGGGAAAAATTAACAAGCTCAAAGGCAAAGTCAGCTGGTGATGATTGCTTCGTCTGTATTTTTAGCCACAGACAAAAACGGCTCTTCGTTACTTGTTATGGTTCGATAGGGGGGCATAAATCGACTAAATCCTTATCTGGCAAGAGACTTAATTGATTAGTTCGCTCTAGATAAAAAACAATTGACAAAAATCGCTAAATCCCTTTCTATATAAGGGTTCCATCCCTTATAACCCCCGTCCATTGCATAACACAAACCGAAGAGCCACAAAAACTAGCAATTTTCCCTTGTTACGGCAAGCTAAGTAGGTAGGTGTTAAAATCGTCAGCCCCCCTTATTAAGGGGGATCCCCCCACCTATCGGCACCCCCCTTATTAAGGGTAGGGCTGTTTCATTTAAATTAAGTATAGCTGATTTTGAGTCAATAAATTTGACCGAAGATTCTCAAGTTTATCTTGTTCTAACCAAAAGAGTTAGTCACAATAACTAATCTTTAATCCTCTGCCAAATTTATTATGAATAAATTGATAAAGCTTGTTCCCAAGCCACTAAAAGCCTATCTCTCTTCAAATTGTCTGAGAGTACATCCTGTTAATTTAGATAATTTTTCTGCTTCTTACGTCGATAAAACTATCAGTTTTTCCCAACGTTCAGCTAACCACCTCTGTCCCTCTGTTATTGAGAGAAAACCCAAACCTCTGAAAAGATTCAATCCTATATTTGTGAGAATTGACCAATTGCTGGCCGCTTGAAAATCACTAATTTCGCTTTTATCTTCCTCAAAAATTACATCTTTTACCCAATGTAACTGATTTTCTATTTTCCAGTGTCCTCGAATAATTTTAGCAAATACTTCGGCGGATTCGGTTAGGCTACTGATATAGTAAGCTGTTTCTTCATAGGTTTTATCCCCGCGACTACCCCTTCTTTCTACTTTAATAACTCTTCGCAGATTTTCAAACCCTTGTCTTTCATTGTTCCTCACTTTAAAAACTTCTATTTTTCTTGATATTTTTCGTCCATGACTATTATCTTGTTCAAGAAAGCAACTTTCTGGCTTTGAGGAATTACTCAGGTCTTGTATTCGCTGATCAAGATTTTTCTGATTTCCTTTAACGGTGATAACATAATCATTTTTAGTCTTGGCTATTAAGCTGATTGTTTTTTTCTGACAGTGTAAAGCATCCCCGGTAAAAACTTGATTTTGGAGAGAGCAATCCTCAATTATAGCTTGACCTTCGTTGATTTCAGACCCTTTTTTGTTTTCGATTCTTTTTAAGTGTAATACTAAGCCACTTTCTTGACTAAACAATGAGACAAACATGATAAAATTTTGTTGTTCATTATTAGGATTCTTTAGGGTGTTTTTGAGACTTTTTCCATCCATCCCTAGCCAATTTATGTCATCTCTTTGTCCATATTCTTCTAATGCCCATTCATTAAACATTTTTAACAAACTCTGCCAGTCAACTCCCATCATTACCCTTCTAATTGTTGAATAGGACGGGACTCTTTCTGGAATTATGTTAAATTCTTGACTGAGCCTGTGCCGATTATTTTTAGCAAACTCTCCTAGTTCTCTCTAACCTGAGTATCCTAGCATTGTTCCCAGTATTATTACTACTAATACTATCCATAAAGGGTGTCTTTTTCCTTTATCTTTCCGAAAGTCCTTGACTTGTTTCAGTTTTTCTATTAAGCTCAACATATCTTTCAAAAGTTCGCGTTCACTTCTCATTTTACAAAGACAGTGATCGCTTTTACTTTTGATATTCTGATGGGAGAATGAAACAGCCCTACCTTATTAAGGGGGGACTAAGGGGGGATCGGCACCCCCCTTATCAAGGGGGGCAGGGGGGATCGAACCTAAAATCCATTTTTAACTTAATTATAACCAGCTACTTAAGTTTTTGACGACAATAAATTTAAGCCGTGGCCACGGCAGCACCCTGGGTTCCTAATTGAATTAACTCGATCTTGTAGCCATTAGGATCTTCCACGAAAGCAATCACCGTAGAACCGTGTTTCATCGGGCCCGGTTCCCTGGTGACATTGCCACCAAGAGCTTTAATTTTCTCACAGGTGCTATAGATATCATCCACGCCTAGGGCAATATGACCGTAAGCATTACCGACTTCGTAGCGATCGACTCCCCAATTATAGGTCAGTTCGATGACAGCATGATTAGCCTCATCGCCATAACCGACGAAAGCGAGGGTAAATTGACCATTGGGATAGTCTTTCTGACGCAATAACTTCATTCCTAGCACATCGCAGTAAAATTGTAGAGATTCCTGCAAGTTATTGACCCGGAGCATGGTGTGTAAGAGACGCATGATTATTTAGATGACATCGATCGAAAAATTACCTATCCTTGATTGTAACCAGTCCTTGGGCCTTCTTATCTCCTTGAGGGTCAACCATTCAACTAATACAAATGTACAAAAACTCACTCACTCCCAAAAGCGATTAATAGCTGTAACCAAAATCACCTTTCTGGCCATATTTCAATTACTATCTATGGGATTTTCTTAGGCTATGATGTAGTTATTGGTGAAGTTAGTCAGGTCGAGACATTTTTGATCGGGAGTTTTCTAGGGAAATTTTGAAGGTAGTAGGTAGTAGTAAATTTTCAGTGGTTTCCGAAAACCCCTTTCGACTTAATTGACCAGTAGTTTAATAAAACCTCTGTGACTGCAATAAATGTTAAATATTTAGGGGAGTACAGAACAGAGAAATTGGGACGGGTTAAAGCTATGCGTTTTTATTTGGAGTATATCAATCACTTAGGTCGTTTACAGAAAAAATCCGCTCATCGTCGTCTGCAAGCGGGTTTCACGATTACAGAAGTTTTACTAGCAGGTTTGATGATGCTGATTGCCGTCTTGGTGTCGGGAAATGGCGTAATTAACCTGCTCAGAAGCAATTATCGAGCTAATGCTAATAGTGAAATCCAAAATAATCTTAATCGTACTCTAGAGTTTGTTTCAGATGAAGTGAGACGAGCAAGTAGAATCGCTAATTCTGAAAAGCAGATCAAGAGTAAGAACGTACCCACAGGAGCGCGACCAGTTCTAGCTTTCCAAATTCCCGACCCCAACAATCCGGGTCAGGCGCTCCCCGATCAGATCGTTTACTATACCCAGATCCCTAGAACTGATGATAGCTTGACCGGTCCACGAGTCCTGTGGCGCTTCGGTCCGAACTTGGACGCTAATGGCAACTACATCACCCCCGACAATATTGATACTTGGCAACGTTCCCCCGTCACCGATATGTTAGCAGCGCCTGCTAATAACCCCAATTGTCCTGGGAATTTTAACCGAATCCCCGCCCTTGGCGACGATTTTTATACCTGTGTTCGCGAGGGTCGTGGTAATCAAGTGATTTTGAATGCCAACGCTCAGGTAAATATGACTACCAATGAGGAAGTTAACTACTTTGTCAGCACCGGAGTTTTCCCCAGAGCTGCCTTGCCATTATTCCGCATAGTCAAACCTTATAATCTCGACGTAGATACTGGGGGTACCAAAGCAACTCTACCCATCCTTACCGTGTCAGCAACTGTTACAGCTAAAGTTATTCAAGGATCAACTTGTACATTCAGTTCTTCCGAACCTTACTGCGGTGTTGTTACTGCACCTGACAAATATTTGCCCGGGGTACCGGAAAAACCTTTGGATTCACCTGTTCCTGCAGATGCTGGAGATGGCATTGTGGTTCATGTGAATGGGTTGCGTAATGCCTATGAGGATCCTGGAAAGCAAACCGTACCGGATGTATATGCCTCTGATCATAATGGCAGTTTACCTCCAGGCATCGATCCCCTTACTAATAACCAAATTTTATTCGTGTTTACGACTAACACGACTCCACCAGACTCCTATTCGATTTTAGTAACCATTGAACCCAAGTAGCTAGGGTTTGCGGCAAAAAGTTTGTTGGTGGGGTTAGGAGTCAGTTATCAGTTATCAGTTATCAGTTATCAGTTCACTGAGAAAACTCCCCACACCCGTTACAGTAGAGCAGGAAGTCGCCTTCCCACCCCCTGCTTCAAAACCGGACTTACGACTTTCGCCGTATCCGGCTCCTGAGTAACTAGGCTACTGTCATTAGTAGAATAATAATGGGAATTATTATTTCCTTGTCTATTCAACTCTCTTGGCTGTATCCCCACCAGACAAGATTGTTGGTTTTAGGGCGTATATGACCGTTGATTGTTGCTTAGACTTCCTAGTTACCCGTCCTTTGTCAGCATATCTTTGATATTACTCAAAGCCTTGGCTTTTAAGGACATCCTCTCCCTCTATTGACTTGCGGATGGTTTCCTACTGCCCCAAACGGGCAGAGTCAATCAGGGTTACTTCGTTCCCTATAACCATTGGTTGAACCGTATTTGATGATACTGTCCACAACAGAGTAACGGGAATGCCTTACTGATAGTGGTATGAGCTATCAGCCCCAACTCTGTTAACTTTTGTTTCGAGCCTGTCAGCCTTTTGGCTCGTGGGTGTTGACGATGGTTAATTCGTATCTTCGCCCCAGGGCTATCCATAGGTTCTGGCTCAACGGGTTTCTGATTTAGGCTATCAGATACCGCTTTTTTTCCTCGCTCACTACCTCAGATGTACCAAGTCTAAAGCAGCAGGAAATGCCGTCACTCTAGGCATCTAGAGGACAGGACTAAGGTTATTACTAACCCGCACCTGTATGGTTATAAAGTTATCAAGGTACTACATTTACCAAGCGGCTAATCCTCTAAACGTCTTACTGTCTAGTTTCTAGCCAACGAATCGCACCACACCCCACACCCTGTCCCCAGGAAAAACTTTTTGCCGCAAACCCCAGTTAGTTAACCCTATTCCTGCTCAGAAATCATGGCAAAATCCTCTTAACTGGATCTGGGCTAAAAAATCTAACTTAAACAGCGAATTGCCTCCAATAAACCCCTCGCTTTGTTGAGGGTTTCTTCATACTCTTTCTCCGGCTCAGAATCAGCGACTAACCCTGCTCCCGCCTGCACAGAAACCAGATAATTTTGATTACCTTGGGGACGAACAATCATAGTGCGAATTGTGATGGCACTATTTAACTGTCCCTCGAAATCGTAGTAACCATAAACCCCTGAATAGGGACCGCGACGACAGGGTTCTAATTCATGAATAATTTCCATAGCACGAATTTTCGGGGCCCCACTGACGGTTCCCGCGGGAAAACAAGCTTTTAATAAATCCCAAGCACTTTTATTGGTGGCTAAATACCCCACCACATTACTAACAATGTGCATAACGTGGGAATAACGTTCAATGATCATTAATTCATCCACTTTAACCGTACCTCGATCGCACACCCGACCTAGATCATTTCTCCCCAAATCCACTAACATAATATGCTCGGCAATTTCTTTGGGATCTTGCAATAAATCCGTTGCTAAAGCTTGGTCTTCACTCAAGTTTTGTCCCCGGCGACGGGTGCCAGCAATTGGTCTGACCGTAGCCTTTATTTTACCTAATTCGTCCCGTTCTGCCTTAACCATCACTTCAGGACTAGAGCCAATAATTTGCCAATCCTTAAAGTTATAAAAAGCCATGTAAGGAGAAGGATTAATCAGACGCAAGGAACGATATAAATCGAAGGGATGACCCTGATAATTAGCATTTAAACGCTGGGAAATAACCACCTGAAAAATATCCCCCGCTTTGATGTAATCCTTCGCTTTCAAGACATTTTGACAGAATTTTTCCTGAGTTGTATTGCTTTCATAGACTAATTCTTTTCCCTGACCAACGGGTAATAATTCCAAGGTTTTGGCATTAGTTGGTAGGGGTAATCGTAACTTCAGAACTAACTGTGTCACTCGATCGCAGGCCGCTTGATAAGCGGCCGCTAAATCGGGATTATTACCCCGAATATCGGCATAAGCGATCGCCCAGATTTTCCGTTTAACTTGATCGAAAATAATCAGATTATCCACCTGCATCCAAATACCATCCGGTAGATCGGCATCCGTAGCGGGATAAATAGGCACTCGCGGTTCAATCCAATTAATTAATTCATAACCCCAAAAACCAAATAAACCCCCTATTCCCGCAGGTAATTGCGGCAATTTAACCGGCACGATCGGGGCTAAACATTGGGTTAAAATCTCGAAAGGATCCCCCGAAAAAATCTCTTGAGAACCATCGCGAAAAGTCTGGGTGGTGGTGTTTCCCCGTGCTTCTAATACCCAGACGGGATCGCCTCCTAAAAAGCTGTAGCGTCCCAAGGTTTCGCCCCCTTCCACCGACTCTAATAAAAAATTGTAGGCTTGATCGGCACAAACTTTATACCAGGCCGAAACGGGTGTTTCTAGGTCAGCGATCCATTCTTGATAGACAGGAATAAAGTTACCTTGGCCAGCGAGTTGACGAAAGCGATCAAAGTCGGGGAAGATCATATTTTGATGGTTCAAGAAACGGATAGCACAACACTTGTAGCCGATTGCGATCAGAGAAATCGAGAGTCAGAAGTTAAATCTTGGGGCTAAATAGCTTCTAAATCTAACTCCCCACTCTCGATTTTAGGGATTATTTATGCTTCGTAGGGAGTGACACCAGAGAACTTAATTGTCGCTGGTTCGGGGTTTTTGCCGATATTGCGGTCTTTTTTGCCGAAAAATTCACGACCGGCGTTAACTTTTTCGGGGAAGACACCATCAGCGGGGTGGAGATACTGCACTTCACCACTGGGGTAAATCCGATAGATTTTGTAATCTTCGATTTTGGGCTTAAATTTCGTCCGGAATTGGGTACCAAGAGCGAGCGCGTGTTCTTTGCGGGCCAAATAGAGGAGATTTTCGCCTTCGTTCATGATAGCGGCGCCACCGGTGGGCATTTCAAAGACTTGTTCTTTGCTGCTTGTCCAGGTGATGGCGTACTTTTCTTCCAGATCGGCTTTGGCGAGTAAACCGCCCGTGCTGCCACCGAACTTAGGAGCTTTTCCAGAAAGTTCTGTCATAGGATTTTGTTCTCTCTACAAAAATAAAGAAAAGGGGTTTTAGGGAATCCTATCACTGACACCCCCCCTCTCTAGTAGTCTTGTCAAGAACTGTAACATTATTTTGTACTAGACTATAGAACTAAGCTGCTGGCCGATCGCCAACTTGTCCAGGAATCGGCCACCACTTTAATCGATCGCCCGTCGGGAAATTTGCCAACTTAAAAAAATTACCGGAATTAATCCCACTAAGACAATGGCCAGGGCCGGTGCCGCCGCTTCCACCAAACGTTCATCACTGGCGTATTGATAAACGCGCACCGCTAGGGTATCAAAATTAAAAGGTCTTAACACCAAAGTAGCCGGTAATTCCTTCATCACATCGACAAAAACTAACATAGCCGCCGTCAATAATCCCCCCGACAAAAGAGGAATATGCACTTTAATTAAAGTTGCACCAGTGCCATAGCCAAGGCTGCGGGAAGCATCATCTAAACTAGGTTTTATTTTACTTAAACTCGATTCTAACGTGGAAAAAGCTACGGCTAAAAAGCGGACAATATAGGCAAAAATCAAACAGAAAATCGTACCGCTCAGAATTAAATTGATATTTAATCCCTGATTGAAAAAGTTATCTAATTTACCGAGAGGAATTAAAACCCCCACGGCGATAACTATGCCGGGGATAGCATAACCAGCGGCCGCAATCCGCACAGAACCCTTAAGAGTTTTATTCGGATTAAGTCTTTCCCCGTAGGCGAGAATTAAAGCTAAAACCACCGCAATAATTGCGCTTAAACTGGCCAGAAAAAAACTGTTTCCCGACAGACTAAAAAAGTCATTATTAAAAGTTTCTTGGGCATGATTAAAGGCTAGATAGGCTAGATAAAAAGCAGGGGCAATAAACCCAAGAAATATCGGCACAAAACAGGAGATCATTGCCAAAAAACTGCGAACAAATCCTAGCTCGTACTTAGTCGGTGACTGGAAACGATTGGTCATTTCATAGTAACGAGCTTGACGACGGGAGGATTGTTCAAGGAAAACTAAAACGAGGATAAATACCATTAAAACTGTTGATAACTGTCCCGCTGCTATACGATCGCCCATACCGAACCAAGTATTATAAATCCCCGTGGTAAAAGCATTAATGCCGAAATACTGCACCGTACCAAAATCGTTCAGAGTTTCCATTAAAGCTAGGGCCAATCCCGCCATAATTGCCGGTCTTGCTAGGGGTAAAGCGACAGTAAAAAAACCGCGCCAAGGGTTACATCCCAAGGAGCGACTTGCCTCCACTGTGCAGACAGATTGTTCTAAAAAACCGACCCTTGCTAACAGATAAACGTAGGGATAAAGCACCAGTATTAACATCAGAATCCCCCCCCAGAGAGAACGGATATTAGGAAACCAATAATCTTCGACACTATTCCAACCAAGAAGACTTCTTAAGAACGTCTGCACCGGACCAAAATAGTCCATCATATTGGTATAAGTATAGGCCAAGAGATAGGCAGGAGCGGCAAGGGGTAGTAATAATAACCATTGAAATTGTTGACGACCGGGAAATTGACACATCGTTATTAACCAAGCGGTGCCAACACCGATGATTAAAACGCCGCTGCCCACCCCACCCATCAACCAAAAAGAATTAACTAGATAATCCCAGAGAACAGTTTCGAGCAGATGTTGCCAGACTTGACTGGAGTTAGTTAATAAACTACTGGCCACCGATAAAATTGGCAGGGAAACAAGCAGGGCAATTAGTAAAACTGCAATTGTCCATCCCTGTCTAAAAAAAGAGCGATATTCTTTCAGCAAAAACATTTTTAATAAGATTGTTAAAGCAATTTTTAGAGAACGGTCTAGTTATGCCTTCTTCGCTTGTGAGGTCAACTTACAGCCAGCAGTTCATTAAGCTTGTTTTTCAGATTTGGCGATGTCATCAGCGGGTTGTAAACTTCTCCTGCGTAAGGTTGCCAAACATAACTAGGGCTAAAGGAGCGAAATACTGGCAATATTCCTAGCTCGCCTGCAAGTGGTTTCGCTAAAACCAGTCCTGGGATAGATAGATTGGATGATTCTTCGATAAGCTCAGTGTATGTTCTAAATTCATCGACTTCAACACCAACCAGTCCATAACGGAAGGTGGGGGCAAATCGTAGGGACTGATAGAGTAAAATACCTAACTCTGTCATTGAATAGGCACTTTCAGGGCTGTCTATTCCCACTTCGCTAAGATTATTTGGTGAAACGCGACACCACCAATTTTCTTCTATGTCTTGGAATGTGTCTGTGCGACATTGGCACTGGCGACCATTTGACAGCAACAATGACATTCCCTGAAAATGTTGAGCAAATTTATCGGCCTTGCTCTCATCAGAACCACATTCTGCGGATAAACTAAATATCCATGCCATTTTCATAGACTCCTATTGTGTGTATGCCACTAATCCACCTTTTCCCAATATTTTTGGGTCTTTGCCAATGCCGCTTCGTACCTTTCTAGAGCCATTGTAACTCTTGGCATGATGCTAACGTGGGTTGGGCTATCTTGGACAGCCTGTAAATCTCCTGCAATAATGCTGTCATCAATCTGCCACAAAGGAGCTTTGCCCATGCCGCCAAATTTTGGCTGTAACTGCTCACTTTTCACTCCTCACCCCCTCACGAACCAAAAAGCCTGTAAACTTGATTTTATAAGGTGGATTTGCTATTATTTGGCTCTTGCAAGCGATGCAAGCACTCCTGAACTGATAACACAGGTACCGATGAATTCAAAAACCCTTGATTATCTCGGGTCAAGATAGCATCAAGTCCTTGAGCTACAGCACAAGCAACCTGAATCCCATCCTCATAATCAGCCAAACCTGAACTAAACGCTACCTCTAGAACCTCCCGGTTTACAGGGCAGATTTCCATTGCTGTCAATGTCTCTGAAACTGCTTGCCGTGCTTGCTCAATACTGCGCGTGTGTCTTCGAGCAATGTAAAAAATGTCCGTGAGGGTTGTGGCTGTGACATACCCGACGATCTGACCGGAATCGATCGCCTGAAATAGTCGTTCTGCATCTTGGAAAAATAGCTCTCTCTGCAATAGAAAATCTAGGAGAACATTAGTATCAATTAAAACTCTCACTAAAGGTATTTCTCCAGCCGACGCTCTTCCAACATGGCAGCTACTTCTTGGTCGGTTGGTGCAAGTTGGTCTGTTTTGAGTAAGCCACGCATCCGTTGAATTGCACCAGCACGATCAGGTCTAGCAATTGGGGTACTCTGCAAGGACTCAATAATGGCGCTAACCAGCGCAAGTCGCTCGCTCGGTGATAGCTTAACCGCTTCTTCCTTTAGGTCTTGTAGTAACATAGACATTCCTTGGGGCTGAATATTCTGGAATTTCTTAAAAATAATTATAACCCTGATTTATGATCAGGGCTGTAGGGCGAGTTAGCAACAACGTAACCCGGGGAATATCAGGAAATTGATGGTGCGTTACACGAGAAAAAATTAGTTAATCAATAGGACTAGGTCATTGGCTCCTAAAAATTAGGATTTCTCTAACAGTTTGCGGTAGTCAAACACGCGAATGAGCGTCCCTTTTTTGGGTAAATCGGCGGCACGAATCCGTAATTTATTGTCCTCGATCAAACGGATATTTTTATCCTTGACTAACTTGAGAAACTCATCTACAGACACCAATTCACAGGCATTTTTATCGGCGGCACTGGTGAAGTATTGCGTCGGGACAGCTATTCGCGGTTGTAAAACTTCGATCGCCTGTTTTGCTTCTTGGGGATTATAATTTTTGGGACCACCTCCCACGGGAATAAAAGCTAAATCCGGCGAACCTAGGAGAATTCTTTGTTCTAATTCGAGCGGGGCGGCTGCCCCCCCTAAATGGACAATACTAATCCCTGCTTGGGTCCAACGCCAGGCCACATTCATGCCGAAACGTTGCCCCCCCATGCGATCGTGGGCGATACTAATACCCTGTAGTTTTAATTTACCCAGATCGTAGGCCCCCGGCTCAAACAAAATTTTCGGATTACCGGGTAAACCCTCGGCCGCCCCTTCATCCCACAGTTGACTACTAATTAAAACGATATCTGCTTCTACTTTTGGCAAAGGAAAACCCGCCGTACAACCAATTGCCCGGAAAGGATTAACTAGGACTCTTTGCCCTCCTCCGGTGAATAAAAAGCAACTATGACCCAACCATTGAACTAAGAGGGAATTATCGGGTTTTTGGGGGGAAGTGGGGTTAGTGGGTTTGGGTTTAGTTTCCGCTAAAACTGAGCCTACTGCCACGGTTAAGAAACTTGTCCCCACCGATAAGATAAAATCTCGCCTTTTCATAAATGTAGATGCAGAATTAATCAAGTTAAGGTTAATTTCAGGGGTTGGGGATTAGTAAACACTAGAGGGATCGGAGAAAGTTTCTTAAAAGTTCCTTGCCGGCAGTGGTTAAAATACTTTCGGGATGAAATTGTACCCCTTGAATCTGGGGGTAATCCCGATGACGGACTCCCATGACCGTACCATCTTCTACCCAGGCCGTGATCTCTAAATTATCCGGCATGGTGGAGCGATCGATCACTAAACTATGGTAACGGGTGGCAGTAAAAGGATTTTCTAAGCCTTGAAATACCCCTTCACTGTTGTGATAGATGGGGGAAGTTTTGCCGTGCATCAAGACCGGGGCCGAGACCACATCCCCTCCGAATACCTGACCGATACTTTGATGACCGAGACAGACACCCAAAATCGGCAAATGGGGGCCAAATTTGGCGATTAATTCCAGAGATATGCCCGCATCGACCGGACGACCAGGACCGGGGGAAATGACAATCCCATCCGGCCGCATTTGTTCGATTCTGTCCAGATCGATTTTATCATTACGATAGACCTCGATCGGTAAGGCGATCGGAAACTCGGAGGCTAATTCTCCCAAATACTGGACTAAATTGTAGGTAAAACTATCATAGTTATCGATGACGATTATCAAGAGTCTCTCTCCTTTCTCTAGCCTCGCTCAGTATTTTCATTCTACACCTCTGCTGTCTTGATCGAGATAGCCGGGGTGTAGGGGGTAGGCTATTTTTGAGCAGTCAGCTAAAATCTGCCCGGAATTGCTAATCACAGCCTAAACTATCTCTGGTGGCCACTCCCGTGACTGGATTAATGCCATCGGCCCGTTCACACATTAACTTGACCTGATAGTGATCAATTACGGCGTTAGTGAAATCGGCCCCGGTAATAATTGTGTCATAAAAACGGCTGCGAGTAGCGATCGCATCGGTAAAAATAGTATTAGTTAAATCGGCAAAATCGAGGGTAACTCTATCTACCAAAGAGGCGGTTAAATCGGCCCCTTTTAAGTTAGCTTTTAAGAGGACAGCCTCGGTGAGAATGCTATAGGATAAATCGGCACCTTCTAGGTTAACTCCCCGCATCGCGGCAGCTGCGAAAACTCCTCCGCGCAAATCCTGATGGGAAAAATCCCGATCTTGCAGCTGGGCAAAACTATAGTTAATCGTTTTATCTTGGGCCAAAGCCACCGGACGGGCCGCGAAAAGTAGCCAAAGAATCGCCAGCAAAATAATTAAAACCAGACTGAAAAAATTTTTCAACATTGTTACTGTTGAGCGTCAAAAAACTGGGACACATCATCACCCACCCGAATAGTTAGGTCTGAGTCTAAAGCACCAGTGGAGGATGATTCTACTTTACCGATTCCCAATTGATTTTTCAAGAGGTTAGCGGACTGAACATCACCTTTTTGGGCAATAATTGCGGTGGTTTCTAGCTTTTGGGAGGAGTCATCGCTAATATAAACATTTGTGTAGCCCTGTTTGGCCAGATAATTGCGAGTACGACGGGCTAAACCTTTGGTATGGGTGGCATTTTGAATGGCAATCCGCAGACTATAAACGGAGGTTTCTCCCCCCCCATAGTTATCGGTAAAATTATTAGCCACAATGGTTCTAATTTCGCGACGGTTCAAAATCCAATAACTGCGACCATCGTATTCCTCGAGGTTGTTAAACCGGCCGGGGAGTAGGATCATTCTTAAGTCATCCTGTTTAATTTCCCGTCCAAAATTAGCGATAGCCAGCATTTCCTCGACGCTTAAGTTCGTATCGATATATTGTTGTAAAACCTGTACTGCTTTCGGGAGACTGGGGAGAATTGTCGGACTAAAAATCTTTTGTTGGAGTGCTTTTAATAAAATTTGTTGTCTTTGTACGCGACCAATATCGCCGTATTGCGGGTTACGAAAACGGGCAAATTGTTCTGCTTGGTCGCCGTTGAGATTTTGCCAACCCTCTTGTAAATCAATTTCTAATTTTTGGGTGACATCTTTATGATACATTCGTTCGGGTACATAAACCTCTACACCCCCGACTAAATCGACTAATTCCTTGAAGGCATCGGTAGTCACCCGCACATAGCGATCAACGGTGACATCCCCTAAAGTATTACTGACCACTTCTGCCGCTAGAGTCGGTCCACCGTGAACGTTAGCATCGTTGATTTTAGTAAAACCATGGCCGGGGATTCTGACGCGGCTATCGCGAGGGATAGACAACATTCTCACGGTTTTATCGCTAGGATCGAAGCGCACTAGGAGCATGGTATCGCTGCGACCTTTAAATACATCGTCGCTGTTTTTGGCATCTAAAACTCGATCGATGCCCATAACTAAAATATTAACAGGACGAGAAAGCTGCTGATTGATTAAGCTATTCCAAGCTTGATCCTCAAGGATGTCTGTTTGGGTGGGAAAAGATGTTTTTTGGAAGATAGCCCCAATTGGTGCGGGTAAGGGACTAATTAAAGCGACGGTGGCCCCAACAGTGGCGGAAACTAGGGCGGTAAAACTGAGGGTTATTCCCCAAAATAAGCCCTTTTGTAGGGGAGATGCTTTTTTTAAACCGGACATGACTGAACTGACCACCGCGACGGTATTTTCTGAGTTTTGGCTGTATTCTTGCTTTTCAAACCGCCCCGAAACATTGGCCATGGACTAACCTCAACATCTGATTAAAAGCTTACTTTAAGTAGGGAGGAACAATTATTTGTAGGATGGGTTAGCGGTAGCGTAACCCATGCGGGCGTTGGGTTTCATACTTCAACCCAACCTACGTTCATCTTATATTTAATTCCACCCACCCAGGAGGTGACTGTTGATCGATAGAATCTATCTCTAGCCCAAAAGTTCCAGATATTGGCCACTCCCCTCTCGCCGGCTATTGTAACATATTGTTAAGGAACTGGCTATCCTAGACCTGTTGTAAAAATCAAAAATTGTTGTTAGGGTTAGGAGTTGGTGGCCAGTAGCCAGTAGTCAGGAGAATTAAAAACGAATAATAAACGATTAAATGCTCTATTCACCGATTGTATGCCATTTAATCCTTATTTTTGCAGTTTTTGAACCCTGAAAGGTTAATTATGCCATAGGTTTAATAATTTTTCAGGGATTCAGTTCGGTTATAGATTATCTTTATGGCCAAGAATTAAGGCTCTCTTAGGTTTGATGGGTAAAATGTATTCTAAGATACAGTCCTGCTGGCGAGCGAGTGGAAGGAACCACTCCAGACACAGAGGACACAAAGATTGATCGCTTCTATAGTAAGTTAAACTGCTCACACAAAGAATAAGAGAGCCGAATTAAGAGAGGTGGAAACTTGAAGATGACAGAACGAACTAAGGTTATTCTCCTCGTTGTTATCCCTTTGCTTTTGGCTAGTAATGCAGTTTTTTCTGTCAATAAATTCTGAGCTATTTTTTATGCAAATCATCTCCCTTCCCCCATCATCCACCCAGGAATATCTCTGTATAAGAGACTTAAATCTCTACAATTCTCCCAGTTGTCAAGAGTTAGCTACCCAAGCACAACAGGGAAGACAATTAAAATTTATTTCCCTAGAAATTACCGAAAAAGGGCTACAAATTCAGCTAAGGGAAGATAATTATTTAGCTTGGTTATGCGGAGAAGATTTAGATGCAATTGCGGTGGCCACCACAGCTTATCAAAAAATTCCTCTAACTCGTTCAGAAATAGAAAAACATATTCCTGAGATTATCACTTTTACTCAGGAAGCAATGAACCGTACCAATCATTATTTCTGGGGTGGAACCCTTGCACCTAATTACGATTGTTCAGGATTAATCCAGGCTGCTTTTGCCACTTTTGGTATTTGGTTGCCGAGGGATTCCTATCAACAGGAGGCTTTTTGTCAAAAAATAAACCGAGAGGAATTACTCCCAGGAGATTTAATTTTTTTTGGTGATAAAAGAGTTAATCATGTGGCGTTATATCTAGGTAATAATCAATATATACACAGTTCAGGAAAAGAAACAGGTAATAATGGTATCGCTATCAATCTACTCACCGATGATAGGGATAGCGTCAGTCGTTATTATTATCAAAAATTATGGAGTTTCGGTCGAGTTATGCACAATTAATCAGTTATCAGTTATCAGTTATCAGTTATGGGTTTACTGTTCACTGTTTACTGTTCACTGTTTACTCTCCCCCATAGATAATCATGTCAGAAAACATCTCCCTAAGCGGTCTATCAATTCGTCGTCACATAGGAGTATTGATGTTAACTATAGCAGTTATCATCATCGGTCTTTTTTTTCTAAATCGTTTACAAGTAGATTTGCTTCCTTCTATCACTTATCCTCGCATTAGTTTAAGGATGAATGTCCCGGGGGTTTCCCCGGAAGTTATTCTCGAAGAAGTAACTAAACCCCTAGAAGAAGGAATGAGTGCTACCGAGGGAGTAGTGCAAGTTTATTCAGAAACTCGCGAGGGAAGGATGCGAGTAGATTTATTTTTTCAACCGGGGGGAGATTTAAACGTTGCTTTAAATGAAGCTACCGAAAGTTTTAATCGTGTCCGACAAAATTTACCCGATATTATTGAGGAACCGCGCTTAAACAAATTTGAACCCTCTCGTTTACCCGTCTATGAATTTGCTCTCGTTTCTGATACCCTACCCCTAAAAGACTTAAGATTATTTGCTGATGAAGAATTAGGGAGAGAATTAGGGTTTGTGGGAGGAGTTGCAGTGGTGGACGTGATTGGGGGAGTTAGAGAAGAAATTCAAGTTAATATTGACCTGCAGCGATTACAATCTTTAGGAGTGGGATTAAATCAGGTTTTAGACACCCTAAAAAGACGCAATCAGGACATCTCTGGGGGCCGACTAGAGGGAGAAACCGGGGAACCTTTAACCCGTGCGGTGGGGAAATTTAAAAACGTAGCGGATATCCAAGATTTAGCACTGACCGATAGTAATAATCCCGAAGAAAAAATCTATCTGCGGGATGTGGCCAGAGTTATCGATGGGACAGAAGAACAAAGAATTTTTGTCACCCTAAATGGAAAAAATGCCGTCAGGGTTAGCGTCCAAAAACAACCGAATGCGAACACGATTGCTGTGGTAGAAGGGGTCAAAAAACGCATTGCCGAATTAAAAAAATCCGGGTTAATGACCGGGGGGATGCAAGTCGTCCCCACTACCGATGAGTCTGTATTTATCCAAAATGCGGTTAATAACGTGGTTTCGTCGGGACTAGCGGGGACAATTCTAGCAGGATTGACTGTATTCGTCTTTCTCGGTTCCCTGCGACAGACTTTTATCATTACCCTAGCGATTCCTCTTTCTACCCTCGTCGCAATTATCTGTATGAAGTTATTCGGGTTATCGATAAATGTGTTTAGTTTGGGAGGATTGGCCCTAGGGGTGGGTATCGTGGTGGATAATTCCATTGTCATGCTGGAAAATATTGCCCTCAAAGTTAATCAAAACCAAAATAAGCGAGATTTTTTAGAAATTGCCCGGAATAGCAGCCAAGAGGTAGAATCTGCTTTATTGGCCTCCACTGCGACTAATCTCGTCTCTATACTGCCATTTTTATTACTGGGTGGTTTTATTTCCCTGCTGTTTAACGAGATTATCCTCACTATCAGTTTTGCTGTGGCTGCTTCTCTGCTGTGTGCGTTAACCGTTGTTCCCATGTTAGCCAGTCGTTTGTTAAATATGCGGGTTTCTAGTGGTATTCAGCGATTTTGGCTCTTAAAAGTCTTTAGTCAACGTCTAGAAGGTTTAACCATCCTCTACGGTCGTTGTTTAGCTAAAATCATCCGCTACAGAATACCTGTTATCCTACTGGCCTTTTTAATTTTAGGGGGAAGTAGTTTTTATCTCTGGCAATATATCCCCCAAGAAGTCTTTAGTCGTATTCAAACCGGACAGGTGAACGTTTTTGCTCAATTTCCCCGGGTACCAATTTAAATGCTAACCGTCAGGTGATGCGGGAAGTAGAAAAGATTTTATTATCACAACCAGAGACTAAGTACGTTTTTACTACCAGTGGCGGTTCTCTTTTTGGCACAACTACCAATGAAAATATTTTGCGTGCTTCTAGTACGATTAATCTCAAACAAGGCACTAATACAGAAGCATATATCGAACGCATGAGCAAAGCACTAGAGCAATTAAACCTCGTTAACGTGCGTTTGCGTCTCACTCCCGGTCAAGTGCGCGGTATTATTCTTAATAACTCTCCCTCCGTTGGTGCCGATGTGGATGTGATGTTACAGGGACGCGATGGGAAAACTTTAGAGCAAGCTGGTGAAGAAATCCTCAGTATTCTCGATGAAAAAGTCCCTAGTGCCCGTTTTCGTCCCGATGCTGACCCCAGACAACCGGAAATCCAGATTAAACCCGATTGGACCCGCTTAAATAGTTTGGGATTGAGTACCTTGGAAGTGGGACAAACGCTACGGACCGCTATTCAAGGATCGATCCCCACCCAACTGCAACGGGGAGAAAGATTAATCGATATCCGGGTGCAATTAGACCCCGACTCGCGGCAAAAAATTAGTGACATCTCACAAATACCTATTTTTGTCAATAGACAAGAAGACTTAAAATTAGCAGATATCGCCAGGATTGAAGGGGGAAAAACCCCAGCAGTCATCCAGAGAATTAATCAGCGTCAAGTTTTTATTATTATCGGCAGTTTAGTCGAGGGTGCGAAATTAAGTGACGCACTCGCGGGAGTACAATCGGTTTTAAATTCCACTCCCTTACCCGATGGTATCAGCATTTTACCCAGTGCTGCTGCCATGTCTAATCAAGAAATTCAGGGTTCTTTGGGTTTATTAGCGGGTTTATCGGTATTTTTAGTCTTTGTGGTCATGGCCGTCCAGTATAACTCACTCATAGACCCTTTGGTGATTATGTTAACCGTTCCTTTGGCCCTAGCGGGGGGAATTTTTGGACTATATTTGACCAAAACCCCGATTAATGCCATTGTCATCGTCGGGGTGGTGTTATTGGTGGGCATTGTGGTTAATAACGGGATTATTATGGTGGAATTGGCCAATCAATTGCGGCAAGAATTCGGTTTTACTCGACTACAAGCCATTTTAAAGGCCGCTCCCCAACGTTTACGACCGATTTTGATGACCACCGTGACCACGGTTTTAGGTTTATTTCCCCTCGCTTTAGGATTGGGAGAGGGGGGAGAATTCCTGCAACCTTTAGGAATTGTCGTTTTTTCGGGTTTGTCTTTAGCAACTCTGTTAACTCTGTTTATTATTCCCTGTTTTTACGTTTTATTCTCTAGAAAGTAATCTTCTTGCACAGTGGGAAGTGGGGAAGTGGGGAAGTGGGGAAGTGGGGAAGTGGGGAAGTGGGGAGGTGGGGAAGTGGGGAAGTGGGGAAGTGGGGAAGTGGGGAGGTGGGGAGGTGGGGAAGTGGGGAAGTGGGGAAGTGGGGGAATTTCAACTAAAACCCTAACACCCCAAAACCCCAAAACCCTATCACCCTATCTCCCGACTCCTGACTTCTAACCCAATGTTGGTCAAAGATAAGCAAAAATTATCTACTGACTCCAAAAACTTGAGAATATTTAAATTAACATTCCGTAATATTTATAAATTCTTAAGAATTAATTGAGAAAGATTTTTATTTAACAACGATGTTCCAATGGTAACAGCGATTTGATAGAATTTCATAATGGGTTATCTTGTGCTTTTTTGGGCAGCAACGGTTGAAACCCTTGCCACACCTAGAAGTTGATCCTAATTAAGACGGGTAAATGAGTCAATTTCACCCATAACGATGATCTTTTTTTTGTGTAGTTTTATTGCAAAAAAAAAGTTTTTTTGACAAAAAGCACAAAGTATGATAGTAACCCAACGTATTTCTGGCTGCCAGTAGTTATTGCAGAGTGGGAGTTGGGGAGTATTTTCAGTGATCAGTAAACAGTGAACTGATAACTCACATCTGATAACTGATAACTGATAACTGATAACTGATAACTGACTTCTAACCCGACAAAAAACCTATTCAGCAGACCCTAAGTTAAATAAGCGATAGTTACCCCCGAACCGCCCTCATTTTGGGGTGCTAATTGAAAGCGTTTTACCTGGGGATGACGGGATAGGAAATCGTGAACACCTTGACGCAATTTCCCCGTACCTTTACCGTGAATAATCCATAATATACCCGATGGGGTGGCTCTGACGATCGCCTGTTCGATATCCGTTTCTGACTCTGCCACCCTGGAACCGCGAATATCGACAGTATTATTAGCAGTACGAATTAAAGGGGTCTCCTGGGGTTTTGTGGGAGTTTGGGGCAAATTTTTGGCAGTTTTTGGCGCAGTTTCCACTTTTTGACCATCCAAAGACTCAATCTGATCTAAGGGTAGGGTCATCTTCATCATCCCGAAACGCAGGGAAATCTCCTCTGATTCTGGTGAAATTGCTAAAACTTCGGCAGTTTGTCCCAAATTGGGCAAGCGTACCCTTTCCCCCACTTGCGGACGATAATTAACCTTAGTTTTTTCCGTTTTTGGTAATAACCTTTCTGCGATCGCAGTTAACTCCTCTGTGGCTTTTTGGGCATCTTTACCAGTTTTTGTTCCCGCTTGCAATCGGCGAATAACGTCATTAATCTCTGCTTTTGCCGATAATAAAGCCTTTTGTATCTCCTGCTCCTGATAACGCTTTAATTCTCGCTCTCTCTCCTGTAGAGAATTAGCCCGCGTGGAAACTTCTGTATAAAATTTCTCCGTTTGTTGGAGTAATTGACTAGCTTCTTGAGCTTTTGACTCCTGTTCCCGTCTTTGCGCTTCCAAACCAGCAATTACTTGATTTATCTCCTCCGATAACCCCCCCAGATGATTTCTCGCTTCGGCCACAATTTCGGGACTTAATCCCAAACGCTGGGCAATAGTTAAAGCATTAGAACGCCCCGGAATGCCCCATAATAGTCGATAAGTGGGGGAAAGAGTGCGATCATCAAACTCTACCGAGGCATTTTCAAAGCGAGAATCTCGATACTTTAACGCTTTTAATTCCCCGTAGTGAGTGGTAGCCACCGTCAATAAACTATGATCAGCGAGGTATTGTAAAATAGCGATCGCTAAAGGACTTCCCTCAGCCGGATCCGTACCTGCTCCCACCTCATCGAGTAAAACCAAGGAACGAGAATTTAAAGCCGCTAAAATGCGGACAATCCGGCGAATGTGACCCGAAAAAGTCGATAAACTCTGTTGCAAAGACTGTTCATCCCCGATATCGGCTAAAACGTGATCGAACCAGGGTATCTCTACCGGTTCCCGCGCTGGAATAAACAGGCCCGCTTTCGCCATTAAAGCCGCTAATCCGAGGGTTTTTAAAGTAACGGTTTTTCCGCCGGTATTTGGTCCGGTGATGGCAACAACGCGAATTTCTGGGGTAATCTGCACATTTATTGGTACGACCTCCCCCCCCTGTTCATGGTGTTTTTGCCACCAGAGCAAAGGATGACGCAAATTCCGTAAAGTAATCGTTTCCGAACCATCGATAAAGTGGGGGGGATTACCCTCTAACCATAAACTGTAACGGGCCCTGGCGGTGGCCAGATCGAGCCTAGTAGCGATCGCAAGTAAATATTCTAAGTCGTCAAAGGCTTCGGCGATTGTATTACTTAACTGCCGCAGGATTTTTTCTTCTTCGATTTGTTCCTGACGACGATATTGCCGCAGTTGATTGCCTTGGTCAACGATAGAGTGAGGTTCAATGTAAAAAGTCGCTCCTGTGCTGGAAGTATCGTGAATTATCCCCGGTATTTGCTCTTTTTGTGCTGCTTTGACGGGAATCACCCAGCGGTCGCTTCTTTGGGTAATGACCGCTTCTTGGATAGCACCGCCCTGTTTTTGCATGATATCCTGCAATTTGCGGTAAATTCGCTCTTTAATCACCTTCATTTGTCCCCGAATTTCCCGTAATTGGGGACTAGCGCGATCGGATATCCGGCCATCTTCATCGATACAACGGTGTATTTCCTGTTCTATCTCTGGATAGGTGCGAATTTCGGCTACTAACTCTTTTAAAACTGGTATATCTTCCTGTTCGTCAATTAAACGCCGTAAACGTCGCACTCCGGCCAAAGTCGTGGCAATATTTAAAAGTTCCTGTCCCGATAATAACCCCCCCAGATGCGCCCTTTCTAGGGCATCACCGATGTCGGTAATCCCATCAAAGGAAAGACGACTATCTAATTTTTGTTCTAAGCTATAAACTTCTTTGGTTTGGCAGAGTAGGTTTAAACTTTCCTCTTTGCTTTCTGGTAACGGCAATTGACGAATCGCGATCGCACCGAGTTTAGTCGCTGCAAAAGTAGCTAGGTGTTGACATAGCCGCGGCCATTCCAATAATTCTAGGGTTTCGTCTTGAATCAATTTTGTAGTTTTTTATAATACGCTTTGTATTTCTAGTCTAACCAGATTTGGTCTGATTTTTACAGGAGTGGGGTGTGGGGTGTGGGGTGTGGGGTGTGGGGAGATGGGGGGATTTCAACTAATACCCCAAAACCCTAACCCCCTAAAACCCTAACACCCAACCCCTAATCTGTATCTAAATTCCTTTCTGGAGAGAGAATTGCACCTGTTTAAATTCTTGTTTTAAACGTTGTTTGAGTTTGTCGGGGATGGGACGGGAACCGTAGGCGGTATAATAACCAGCTAGAGAGTTTAAGGCTGTTTGCATAGTAGTGAAAGAACGCAAACCCCCGGATTTTTTATCTCGTCGGTAGAGGGAGATGTAATCGTTGATTTGTTCCTTTGCTTGCGACTCAACTGCCGCTTTATTCGGGTCATCTTTGACTAAATCAAGGGCTGTGGTTAAAGTTTCAATCACCGTCAGGGTATCCTGTCCATAATTGCCGGTTAACCGCGAACTACTAGAACAACCCATCAATCCGATGACCAGGACGAGAACCAAAGCTAATAAGCGAGAAATGTAAGGTTTTAGAGACATATTTTCAACACCATAAGTTAATCCCAAGTCACCTTATCCTATCAGGAAACCGTGACCAGTTCCCCAGGAGAGTCAACTGGCTGCAAAAATCAGGGGTCAACTGGCGGGTAAATAGCCCAAATATAGGCTTTTTGGGCGGTAAAAGCCCTATTTTTGCCTAAAAGTTGCGATGCCATCAACCCGGAGGGAGTTGATTCTGGACTAATTCGGGCCGCGATCAGGCACTGGTGGCGGTTTCAGGATCGATCGAGATTGGACTTTGCGAGCGATCAATCTAGAAGATAAAAATTCTCCGTTGCTTTCGTCCCATTTCGGAAGAAAGAAAGTTAAATTTTGTAATCTTTAGGGCTTGCTGAATAATGGTAAAACCCTTTTAAAATAAAGCTTTTGACCTGTTAAAGTCCGATGTTAGTGCAAGAAAATAGGATTGGGACTTTCAAAAACCTTGCATTATCCTTCTTGTAGTACATCGCTTGGTACAAAAAACAAGGGCAACAAAGCCTGAAACGACCGGCTCCTGACTCCTGACTCCTACCCCCAGGAAAAACTTTTTCAGCAGACCCTATTTAGACCTCTCAAGCTGGAACTAGGGTGAAATGGGCAGTTTGACGGTAAAGCTTGTTCCCTTATCCACTTGGCTATCTAGGGCGATTTCGCCGCGGTGGAGTTCGACGCATTTTTTAACCACTGCTAACCCCAATCCCGTGCCGATAATATTTTCCACATTCTGACCCCGATAAAAGGGTTCATAGATCTTACCTCTATCTTCCTCGGCAATGCCGATACCGTGATCCCGGACTTGAAAAACAATGCGATCGCTATCTTTCCCCAAAATCAAACTAATCCCTGCTCCTGTGGGGGAATATTTAATCGCATTTAAGAGTAAATTACTTAAAATCGAGTAGAGCAGTTTCTCATCTAGATAGGGACGAATCATCAATCCCTGACTGACAAATTTAATCGGCGTATTATTTTTATTGATAAATTGAAAATCCTCGACTAAATTTAAACAAAAAGCTTCAATATCGAGCGGCTCTAGCCGACAACTGAGATTACCAGATTCTGCCCTTGTTAAAATCAAAATATCTGTTAAGAATTGATTCATTAGCTTGACAGAAGACTGGATTCTATATAGGTTTTTTCTGCTCGACTGTTCTGCATCTTTTAAGCCATTTTCTAATAACTGCGAGGCGGAAAGAATCACGGTTAAAGGAGTTCGGAATTCATGGGATATCATAGAAAAAAGCTGAATTTTTAGATCGGAAAGTTCTTTTTCCTGTAGTAATAACCGGTGAATTTCATCACTTTTTTGTCGCCGTTTCTCTTGCCAAAAAACTAAGAAATAAACTCCGCAAATAATCCCAAAGCTAGTAAAAGTTCCCAGTAAACCCAACAGAGAATTTTCGCGAATACTATCCCTAGAACTAGCGATGCTACTTCTTAAATTCCTTTTCTGACTAGCTTGTAAATAGGTAAGAAGATTTTGAAACTTATCCCGGATATCGACACTTTTAACCGTGATTGCATCTTGAGAAATATCATCAGATTGATCAGATTTATAGGTAGCGATCGATTGATTAAATAGAGCAATTCGCCGATACATTAAATCCCCGATCTGAGTCACCATTTCGCGCTCAAAATCCGTGCCGTTTTCTAATTGTTTAGCCAAGAGTTGCCAGTTAGATTGCATCAAAGCGATCGCCCGACGATGACGGCCCAATTCACTAGGGCTGCCAGTTTTGATATAACCCCGTCTTCCCGATTCGGCCACCGCCATGTTAGCGTAAAGATTAGCGAGATTATCGATAATCTCGTAGGTAACTTCCACCTCAGCAGCGCGCTGACGCAGGGCGAGGGTATTGCGATAGGAAACTAGGCTAATAGTTCCCATCAGTAAGACAGTTAGCCCGAAACCTCCCGCGATCCATTTTCCTTGTTTGAGCCAATTCATCAGGAGTTAACCGACGCTATTTCCAGCTTACTCCATCTCTAGACCATGCGAATTTTAGTAGTAGAAGATGATATGCAACTAGCCGAGATTTTGCGAGAGGCCTTGAGCGAGCGACAATACGTTGTCGATGTGGCTAGAGACGGAGAAGAAGGCTGGAATTGGCTAGAATTAGGCAAATATGATCTTTTAGTTCTCGATGTCACCCTGCCAAAATTAAGCGGAACTTTACTCTGTCAACGTCTGCGACGAGCGGAATCCCATCATCCCGTCTCTGCTAATGCCACCGTTCCCGTCCTATTATTAACCGCAAGGGATACGGTAATCGATAAAATCGACGGATTAGACGCAGGGGCCGATGATTATGTCACTAAACCCTTCGATTTGGGCGAATTAATGGCGCGGATTCGGGCCTTGATCCGACGTGGCAGCAGTACCAGCAGTGTTTTATTATCTTGGGGGGGTTTGCAGTTAAATCCCAGTACCCACGAGGCCAGTTATAACGGTCAACTTCTTTCCCTCACCCCCAAGGAATTCGCTCTCTTAGAATTACTTGTTACCCATGGGCGCCGGGTCTTAAGTCGATCGGGTATTATTGAGCGAGTTTGGTCTTTGGACGATTCTCCAGCCGAGGAAACCGTTACTTCCCATATTCGCGGTCTTCGTCACAAGCTAAAATCCCTCGGCGCGCCGGAAGACTTTATTGAAACCGTTCACGGTCTTGGTTATCGTTTAAAGTAATATCTGCCTTGGGACAGTGGACAAAATCATTTCTGCACGAAATCTGCACGAAGTTTGCAGAGGGTTTCCATAATCACCCGTTAAATTAGAGAGTTAGACAGGTGCAGGGCTTCTAGACAATCAGAGCGGTCAAACCTGTGACTCTCCTCTCCTAAACGGGGCTGCTTGACATGATTTACACGCGATTTGACTATCACGGTTGGCAGATTGAATTGATCCTAGAAATGCAGGGTTATTCTTTTCAATGTTGGCGAGTGGATGGCAGCGAAGGAATTAGCGATTGCCTAGTTTATGCCACCTCTGAACAAGCTTTAGCGGCTGCCCGACACCGGGCTGATCTAGAGTCCGCTTGTCTTGCTCTACTGCGATTTCTCAATGATATCGGCGGCCGGAATTATTACCTCACCCGCGATGATCGCGATGCTCTTAGCCAGTCAATTTTAGAATATGCCCGTCTGGGTGGTGTTTCCTAATTTCTTCCCCGGAAGTTTTCCCCCCATTGAGAATCATTCTCGCTCCGATTTATTTATTTTCCGGTCACTTTCGGTAATAGAATCGTGACAGTGATTCCATTACAGGAGATACTAGCAATTTCGATCGAGCTACCGTGTAGTTCCACGCATTTCTGCACCACCACCAAACCCAACCCTGTCCCAGCGATGTGACGGACATTTTTATATAACTGTTTTTGATCTTCTCTGCTTGGATAAATTGCGATAAAATTAACGATCATAACGATCAATAAAAAAATTTTATGGTTGTCACTGTTAATAATTCCCTGACCCTAAGGGAATTTCTACAATTACCAGAAACTAAACCCCCCAAGGAATTTATTGACGGTCAAATTATTCCTAAACCGATGCCCCAAGGTAAACATAGCACTATTCAAGGTGATTTAGTTCCGGCTATTAACGCTAGTCTAAAACCCCAACGAATTGCCCGTGCCTATCCTGAATTGCGTTGTAGTTTTGGCAGTCGTTCTCTAGTTCCTGATGTTTCAGTTTTTCTCTGGGAAAATATTCCCCGCGATGCCGAGGGAAAAGTATTAAATAATTTTGCGATCGCTCCTGAATGGTTGATTGAAATTTTCTCTCCCGATCAAAATCAGACTAAATCAGTTATCAGTTATCAGTTATCAGTTATCAGTTATCAGTTATCAGTTATCAGATGTAAGTTTTAAGTTAAAACTCTTCTAGAGTAGTTATGATATATTAGCAAAAAATAATCGACGCAAGCTTTGCCAAGTAAGGCTCACCAGAATTTAAAAAAGCAATTTTAATAAAAAAAGCTTTTTGCTTTGTTGGATTCCAGGCTATTTAAGGCTTTAGGCTCATTTAAACTACTAATTTGCTATAAGCAGTCTAGGAGAGCCTAAGTTAATTAATTAGGGTTTGCTGAATAACTGTGAAATACTTATGATATAAGGATTACAGCCATATTAAATTCCCAAAAAGTCAAGAAAAAGGGACAGAAAACGGCTAAAATTGCTAAAATACCCTTGCACTTATCCGACAAGAACATATGTACCGAAAAACGAACGAGTCTTCAATTGCCCCAGAAAACTTTGAGTTGCCTTTTGAGGGAAAATTATCAGCAGATAATCGCTGGATAATAATGGCAGAGTTAATTCCCTGGGAAGAATTTGAAGAAGAATATGCCCAAAATTTTGACGAAGAAATGGGTGCGCCAGCCAAACCATTTAGGATGGCATTAGGAGCATTAATTATTAAGGAAAAATTAAAAACAAGCGACAGGGAAACCATAGAGCAAATCAAGGAAAACCCCTATTTACAGTATTTTCTAGGGATGTCAGCCTATAGTAATGAAGCTCTATTTGATGCGACAATGTTCGTTAATTTTCGTAAAAGAATCAGTAAGAATTTAATCAATAAAATTAATAAAAGAATGGTGATGAGAGAGAGAAAAAAGAAGGAAATTGAAGAAAAAAGTGAAAGAAAAGAAGAAGAAAAAGAGAGTCAAATAAAAAATAAAGGAAAATTAATATTAGATGCAAGTTGCGCACCTGCTGATCTAAGTTATCCCCAGGATTTAGGGATATTAAATCAAGCAAGAAAGAAAACAGAAAACATTCTAGATTGTCTCTATCAAAGTTTGAGAATCAAGCTGAAGAAAAAGCCAAGAACTTATAGAAAAAGAGCGAGAAAAGATTATTTAAAAGTAGCCAAAAAACGTCGTTGTTCTCAAAAAGAAAGACGAGAAGCTATCAAGAAGCAACTGCAATATATCAAAAGAAATCTATCTCAAATAGAGAAATTAATCGAGGGGGATCAGAGTTAAGTAGTCTCAGCAAAAGAAACTACAAAATGTTGTTAGTGGTGACAGAAGTTTATCGTCAACAATTGTGGATGTGGGAAAATAAATCATCGAGAATTGATGATAGAATTGTGAGTATAACCCAACCACACATCCGCCCTATCGTTAGAGGAAAAGCAGGAAAACCAGTTGAATTTGGAGCAAAAATCTCAGTAAGCTGTTTTGAGAGTTATGTATTTTTAGACCATTTAAGTTGGGATAATTTTAATGAATCTGGGGACTTACAAGCGCAAGTAGAAGAGTATAAAGAATTCACAGGATATTATCCAGAATCAGTTCATGTTGATAAAATTTATCGAACTAGAAAAAATCTAGCTTGGTGTAAAGAAAGAGGAATTAGAATCAGTGGAGTTCCTCTAGGAAGACCACCTAAAAATATTAGTAAAGAAACTAAAAAACAAGCTCTTGAGGATGAAGGAATTCGGAATGCAATTGAAGGTAAATTTGGTCAAGCAAAAAGAAGATATAGTCTTGATTGTATCATGACAAAACTTGATAAAACTTCAGAAACTTCCATTGCCATTACTTTTTTAGTCATCAATCTTTCTAACCTGCTTAGACAGGTTAACTGTCTTTTTTTGTCCCTATTTCTTTATACATCTAAATTTAGCTTTATTCATCCCTCTTTGATTAGAAAAGATGATAAAAAAGCTGATTTCTCAACAGAAAAACTTATCTTAAATTCGGGCTGATTTTTGAGAGTTTTTGTTTTTTACTTTTTCAGCAAACCCTAATTAGGGAGGCACAATTATTTGTAGGATGGGTTAGCGGTAGCGTAACCCATGCGGGGGTTGGGTTTCATACTTCAACCCAACCTACGTTCATCTTATATTTAATTCCACCCACCTACTTACTGATTACTGATTACTGATTACTGTTTAGCTGACACTTTGAAACAATTGTGTCCAATCGAGATTGGGAGCATCTGAGGGAGCAACAATTTCAAGAATTTTATTGTTAGCGGCGGGATAAAATAGGGATTCTACACAAACCGAGGCCACTTTTGTGCGGGGAATATTGCCCTCAGAAAGGGTATCGGCAGATGACATTTTAATGGCATTAAGATTGTCCTCGTTTTTAAGGCCTCCGGGGCGCACAATCGTGTAGGTTAGTCCACTATTGATTAAATAGTCTTCCGCTTGTTTTTTCCAGAATAAAATTAACCAAAAGAGATTAAGGGGATGGAAAAAGTTCGATACACAGAGGGAAGTAACCAAAACAAAATGCTCAATTCCTTTCTTTTTAGCGGCATCGATGAGATTTTTAGTTCCCAAGTAGTCCACTAACAAAGGTTCCGTGGGATTAAAACTCGGTCTGGCTCCCGTGGCGCATAACAAAACGCTACAATCAGCGATGAGTGCCTCTAACTTATCGGCCTGTTGCACATCTCCGACGACGATTTCCACCCCTGCGGGCAAAATTTCCGCCGCTTTCTCGCGGTTTCTCACCAAAGCGCGCACGGGAATCTGACGTTCGACTAATTGGGCAACGATTCGCCGTCCCGTTTCCCCCGTGGCTCCTGCTACAAATGCTTTCATCGCTTCTTGACCTAATAGTTTTTAACAATACGTTACACTAATCTCAATTCTACAAATTTCCCTGATCCTTTGGCAGTTAATCCCCAACTGTTTCTAGTACTATCATTTGCCCAGTTTATAAGTCATGCAGCGTCCCCCCATTAACTCCCTAGCTCGCGAATCTGTAGAAGTCAAAGAAGACAATCAATTTCTCGGTTTTCAAACCCATTTTGCCGGATCTATGGATATGTATAGCAATCAGGACAAGGTTGCCGATTATCTCCGCGCTCACGAAGGTTGGTTTTGTCGTTGTGCCGAACCGATGAAAACTCTGCCCTTCGGTGACAATGGTTATATTATCACCATCGGTAAATATGGTGCTTTTGGCTATGAACTGGAGCCGAAAATCGCTGTGGTTCTAGAGCTGCCCGTCAATGGAGTCTATCATACTCGTAGTGTTCCCATTCCCGATCAACCGTTTTTGGGCTATCTAGTGGATTATCAGGCAATTATGAAACTAGAGGAAATGCCGCTATCTTCTCCTAGTCAGGAAATTGAGGCAATTTTTCGGCAACGAGGACGGGATATTCCGGCGGTTATCACCCAAGTCACCTGGGAACTGCGTATGGATGTTATGGTTAAGTTTCCCAAGTTTATTTATAAAATTCCCCGTCCCATTCTCCAAAAAACCGGTGATAAACTATTGACGCAAATTGTTCGCCAAGTTTCCCCCCGCTTAACCTACAAAGTTCAAGAGGATTTTCACTCTAGCTTCAATTTACCCCTACCCCCTGCCTCCAGTCGTCTTTTCTATCGTCTCGACTCCTGTGAGGGTGGGTTGCTTGCCTAGGGTTTGGGGAGTCTGTCAACAGTAATCAGTAGAGCTTGCTGATGGGAAAGCAAGGAAAAATAAAGATTTGCTAACGGTGCTGGTCAGTCTAAGCTAGAATTATTAAGAAATGTTTACTTGTAAAAATAAACCTAAGACTACTTCAATATTTTATGTCTCTGCCTATCCGTAACGTTGCTATCATTGCTCACGTTGACCACGGGAAAACCACCCTCGTCGATGCACTCCTCAAACAGTCGGGGATCTTTCGAGAAGGGGAAGATGTACCCACCTGCGTCATGGATTCCAATGACCTCGAAAGAGAACGCGGTATCACCATTCTGGCCAAAAACACCGCTGTTCGTTACCAAGACACCCTGATTAACATCGTCGATACTCCCGGTCACGCCGACTTTGGTGGCGAAGTGGAACGGGTTTTAGGTATGGTGGACGGTTGTATCCTGATTGTCGATGCTAACGAGGGGCCGATGCCCCAAACCCGTTTTGTGCTGAAAAAAGCCCTAGAAAAGGGATTAAGACCGATTGTCGTGGTCAATAAAATCGATCGCCCTAACGTCGATCCTAACCTAGCCGTGGACAAAGTTTTCGATCTGTTTGTGGAACTGGGTGCCGATGACGACCAATGTGATTTTACTACTCTGTTCGCTTCCGGGATGCAAGGATTCGCCAAAGAAAGCCTCGAAGACGAAGACAAAGATATGCAGCCCCTGTTTGAGGCGATTTTACACCACGTTCCACCACCGGCCGGGGACGTTAACAAACCCCTACAGCTGCAAGTAACCACCCTCGATTACTCGGAATACTTAGGACGCATCGTTATCGGCCGCATCCATAACGGCGTAATTAAAGCTGGTCAACAGGCTGCTTTAGTAAAGGATACGGGCGCGGTTGTCAAGGGTAAAATAACAAAACTTCTTGGTTTTGAGGGCCTCAAACGGGTGGAACTAAACGAGGCCAGCGCCGGTAATATCGTTGCTGTGGCTGGTTTTGCCGACGCTAACATCGGGGAAACCGTAACTTTAGCCGATGACCCGCAAGCTTTACCCCTAATTAAAGTTGATGAACCGACCCTACAAATGACCTTCTCGGTGAACGATTCTCCCTTTGCCGGTCAGGAAGGCACTTTTGTCACCTCGCGGCAAATTCGCGATCGTCTAATGCGAGAATTAGAAACTAACGTCGCTCTGCGGGTGGAAGAAAGTGATTCTGCCGAGAAATTCCTGGTTTCGGGCCGGGGAGAACTGCATTTAGGCATTCTCATCGAAACCATGCGTCGGGAAGGCTACGAATTCCAAGTATCCCAGCCGCAGGTTATCTATCGGGAAATTAACGGTCAACCCTGCGAACCCTACGAATACCTCGTTTTAGATGTACCCGAAGAAGCGGTGGGTTCCAGTATCGAACGTCTCGGCCAACGGAAAGGGGAAATGCAGGATATGCAGACGGGCAGCAATGGCCGTACTCAATTGGAATTCGTGATTCCGGCCCGAGGTTTAATCGGTTTCCGGGGCGAATTTATCCGTCTGAGTCGCGGTGAGGGGATTATGAACCATAGTTTTCTCGAATATCGTCCTTTCTCCGGGGAATTAGCCACCCGTTACAATGGCGTGATTACTGCCTTTGAGGAAGGAGTCGCCACTTTCTACGCCCTCAAAAACGCCGAGGACCGGGGGGTATTCTTTATTACTCCGGGGACAAAAGTGTATAAAAACATGATTATCGGCGAAAGCAACCGACCCCAGGACGTGGAGATCAATATCTGCAAAACTAAACAGTTAACTAACCATCGTTCCGCCACCGGGGATGAATTGGTTCAGTTACAATCCCCCGTGGATATGAGTCTCGAACGCGCCCTCGAATACATCGGACCAGATGAGTTGGTAGAAATTACCCCGAAATCGATCCGTCTGCGTAAATTACCGGTGAAAAAGTTAGCCAAACGTTAATCGGTTTTGACAAAATCTGGCGGCAATTTTGCCATGGCCGTTGCTGCCCCTTTTAGCAGCAATGGCTCGAAGATGATCGGTAATTGGTTATGATTGAGATCTAACAAAGAAATCCACTCAGATTTTCAACAAAACTGAGATGATAGAAAAAAGTGCCTTGAGTTTGAGGGTAAAGAATCTGCTGTGAGCTATTCTGCTACTTTGATGCGACATCCGATGTTTCCCGCCGCGTCGGACAGCAATCGTCTTCGTCTCTTTTCGGGATCCGCTAATGTACCTCTCGCCCAAGAGGTGGCCCGTTATCTGGGTATGGATGTGGGGCCGATGATTCGTAAACGTTTCGCCGATGGTGAATTGTACATCCAGATTCAGGAATCGATCCGCGGCTGTGATGTCTATTTAATTCAACCCTGTTGCAATCCCGTCAACGATCATTTGATGGAATTGTTGATCATGATTGATGCCTGTCGTCGTGCTTCTGCCCGACAAATTACCGCCGTAATTCCCTATTATGGTTATGCTCGCGCCGATCGCAAAACCGCTGGCCGGGAATCGATCGCCGCTAAACTGGTGGCTAATCTGATCACGGAAGCGGGGGCAAGTCGCGTGTTGGCCATGGATTTGCATTCGGCCCAAATTCAAGGTTATTTCGATATTCCCTTCGATCACGTTTATGGTTCCCCAGTGGTGGTGGACTATCTTCTCAGTAAAAAATTACCCGATATCGTCGTGGTTTCTCCCGATGTGGGTGGGGTGGCTAGGGCGCGGGCCTTTGCCAAAAAACTCAATGATGCGCCCCTGGCAATTATTGATAAACGCCGGCAAACCCATAATGTGGCGGAAGTGATGAACTTGATCGGCGATGTTAAGGATAAAACGGCGGTTTTAGTCGATGATATGATCGATACGGCCGGTACGATCGCTCAAGGGGCGCAGTTACTGAAAGCCAAGGGGGCGCGACAGGTTTATGCTTGTGCCACCCATCCGGTTTTTTCTGGCCCTGCGATCGAGCGTTTATCCAGTGGTATAGTCGAGGAAGTGATCGTTACTAACACGATTCCCGTGCCGCAAGAACATTTTTTCCCGCAACTGAAAGTCTTGCCGGTTGCCCCGATTCTGGGTGAGGCCATATGGCGCATTCATGAGGACAATTCCGTGAGTAATATGTTCAAATAGATGGCCGAATCCCCCTAGTTTTAGGGGGAATTTTTATATTGATTTTCTTGACGTTAATTCTGATTTGTGGCAGCGTCGGGGTTGTCAAGTCCTCCCAGACGATTGAAGGGCCAAAAACGCACCACAGCGCGACCGATTAAGTTTTCCCGAGGAACGAAGCCCCAAGCGTGGGAATCATAACTATTATTGCGATTATCGCCCAAAACCAAATATTGATCGGGGGGAACTGTCACCGGTCCGAAAGTATAATTAGGTTCTTCGGCGATATACTTTTCCGCTAAAACTTTACCGTTGACGTGAACTAGACCGTTTTTGACTTCCACCTTATCCCCCGGCAGTCCAATCACCCGTTTAATAAAAGCATCCTGAAAATTTTGAGCTTTCAGGGCGGCTGTCGGACTAAAAACCACGATATCACCCCGTTCTGGCTTATGAAAATGATAGCTAACTTTCTCGATAATTAGGCGATCGTTAATCTGGAGAGTGGGTTCCATGGAAGAAGAGGGAATATAACGGGCCTCGGCCACAAAAGTGCGGATGCCAAAGGCCAAAATTCCAGCCGTGACAATGGTTTTAACTGCTTCTAGCCAAGGATTTTCTTGGGGGACGGGAGGAGGAGAAGGTTTTTCGGATTTATGGTTCAAGCTTTCAGCCATAGAATTTTAACTTTTGAGAAGAATTAAGCTAATGCGCTCTTTAATGTTCTAGTTTAGTGATATTAACACCGTAGATATTATTTTAAGACAATCTCCCTACATCTACCGGATCACTGTTAATTTGTCAAGGCCGCATTCTGCTGCCGGAAGGGGAATTTCCTCGGGGGTAGAAAAAGGTAAGATTAGTCTATCAAAAAGAAGAGTTTTTCGCCGCTATTAAAGGAAAAGCTTGATAATTCGAGGATTAGACTCCTATCTCCCTTAAAAGTCGCTTCTACATCACTACTCAGATTTATTCTTGCACAAATTCCCGAATGATCGATTGAAAACTTGGATATTAATTTAGCAAAACGACTTGACTCAGATATATGTTTGCAAAAATTCCCGAACGCTCGATGCACTATCTGCGATGGGTTCTGACCATCGCTTGGTTAATTCTGATATTTTCTCTATTTTTTGACCCTATTTCGGCAAAATTAACCGATTCTAATAATCTTTCTAGTCCCCTGAGAGTTGATCCCGATCTGTGCATTAAAGTGCAGGGAGTTTGCTTACCCCAATCCTCCTATCAGTTAGGTGCGCCGATTTTTTGGGGAATAGTGGTTCCTAGTAGCATTTTTATCTTATTAGTATTCGGTCACGAACTCTGGCGGCGTATCTGTCCTTTATCCTTTCTTTCTCAAATACCGCGCGCTTTGGGTAAACAGCGTCAGAAAAAATACACCGATAAATCGGGGAAAGTCCGCTATGAAATCTATAAAGTGCCGAAAAACTCTTGGTTAGCCCGGAATTATCTCTATCTACAATTAAGTCTGTTATTTTTGGGTTTATGCGGACGGATTCTCTTTGATAATTCCGATCGCTTAGTCTTGGGTAGCTTTTTAATCTTTACTATTCTAGTGGCGATCTTTGTGGGTTATTGGTATGGGGGCAAATCTTGGTGTAACTATTTCTGTCCCATGAGTCCAGTGGAAAGGATTTACTGTGAACCGAGGGGTTTACTGAATAGCACCGCTCATGAAGACAGTCGCGGTGGGATTACTCAATCTATGTGTCGTATTGTCCATGAAGATGGTAGCGAACAAAGTGCCTGTGTTGCCTGTCAGAGTCCCTGTATCGATATCGATGCGGAAAGAGCCTATTGGGATGGGATAACCAACAGAGATCGCCAATGGCTTTATTACGGTTATTTTGGCTTAGTTTTTGGCTATGTTATCTATTATTATCTCTATGCTGGCAATTGGGACTATTATTTCTCTGGAGCTTGGGCGCACGAAGAAAATCAACTAGAATCCCTCTTTCAACCGGGTTTTTATCTTGCTGGTCAGGCAATTGCGATTCCGAAGCTGGTAGCTGTCCCCTTAACTTTGGCAATCTGCACTTTTTTGGGTTACTTTCTCGGTAAAAAAGTTGAAAATGCCTACAAAGTCGATAGAATTCGCAAAAAGTCGCCTTTAACTACAGAAATTATCCGTCACCGCGTCTTTACTGTCGGAACTTTTCTGATTTTCAATTTCTTCTTTATTTTCGCTGGTCGTCCTTTTATTAATCTTTTGCCAAAATTTTGGTATTATTTCGCTGATATTTTACCGGCTGTTTTGAGTAGTTTATGGTTATATCGCACTTGGACAAGGAATCCGGGTCTTTACCAACGGGAAGGACTCGCGGGAAGATTGCGTAAACAGTTGGGTAAACTGGGTCTCGATACTGCTAAATATCTCGATCGGCGATCGCTGGAAGCTTTGGATGCGGATGAGGTGTATGTGTTAGCCAAGATACTGCCGGATTTCACACACCAGAAGTGTTTAAAAGCCTATAAAGCCTTGTTAAAAGAGGCTTTGGAGGAGGGATATACTGACTTCGGCCACAGCCTCGAAATCCTAGAACAAATGCGCTTAGAGTTGACGATTACCGAGGCCGAACATCAGGCAATTCTAACGGAGTTGGGTGTGGAATCGGCCGAACTTCTCGATCCGGACAAGCAGTATAGTCGCGAGGATTGGTTGCGTTTGCAGAGTTACCGCGATGCTTTGTTGGAAAGTTTGTTGGTGACTTGGAAAAAAGACCCCGATCGCCAGGTGGGATCGGAATTGCTGGAAGTGTTAACCGGTAAGAGTTCCAGGGAGGCGATCGAGCATTTATTGACGGAATTGCCGGCCGCAGAAACGGAAACTGTCGAGTCTTTGCGTCGCCAGTACGGAGTTACTGGTCAGGAGGAGGAAACGATTCTCCATCGTCCTCTGGCCCGTCAATTATGGCGAAATATCGCCCGCGCTTTTCAGGTCTTTGATCGTCTATCTTTTAGTAGTGACAGCGATCGTGATCAACAGGAAAGAATTTTATTGGAAAGATTCCAGCTATTTGATAGTGATGGTTCGGGACAAATTAGCCTTGAGGAGTTAAAAGCTTATCTTCAGGCGATCGAACCAGGGGTGACAGACAAGGAAATCGAAGCTATGTTACAGCAGGCCGATACTGGTCGCGATCATCAGATTAGTTTTCAGGAATTTCGCGATCTACTGCACCAATTCCACAAATAAACTGTCTTCAGTTAAGGAGTCTTTATTTTCCCTGACTCCTTTAATTCTCTCAAAAAATAGCTGTTCGCAGGCAGGCACGGATTACCATTATACTAGAAAGTATAAGTCAAGTTGAGGGATTTTGTCAAGCTTTTTTAAGAAAAAATTTCGAGGTTTTGCTGAACTGTATGAGGGTAAATCCGATAGGGACTATAGAGAGGGAGATTTAATGGCAAAATGTAGTATATTTGTTTTTATTTCAGTTATGGTTTCTGGAAATCGCTGATTGTTAAAATTGATCTGCTCGGAATATAGATGATAGGCTGTATTGTAAAAGTTACCTAAAATGTCGGATGAATGCCCCCGCTAGATTTTTCGACAAGATAAGTAGTCGTGCAAAATTAATTTCCTAGTCGAGACAGGAGACAGGAGACTCCGAGACAGGAGACGGGAGACGGGAGAAGGGAGACAGCTATTAGGGATCGGATTTGAGTTTTCAGTTCACTGTTTCCTCACACCAGAAGTCTGACGGAGTAGTGGCTTAGATGTGTAATTAATTTTGCTTAGGTACTTACTCACCTTTGCGGGGGATGAAATCCGACCAGGATATTAACTGCGAAGCACGATTTTAATACTACCATCTGTGGGTAAACTGTGTTATAATTAAACTATCCAATGGTCGAGGATTAATCAATGCTAGTCGTAGAAGCCAAGTTAAAAAACGGGACACCAGAACAATACCAAAAACTTGATGAAGCTATTAGAACTTCTCAGTTTGTACGTAACTCTTGTGTTCGTTATTGGATGGACAATAAGGGGACAACCCGTAATGATCTTCAAAAGCTTTGTGCTGTACTAGCAGACAATAAAGAGACACCATGGGTAAATAAATTAAACTCTCAAGCTCGTCAATCGGCTGCTGATAGAGCCTGGCAATCAATTAGTCGATTTTATCATAATTGTCATGCCAAGATACCAGGTAAAAAGGGTTTTCCCCGATTTAAAAAGCATAGTCGTTCTGTTGAATACAAATTAACGGGCTACAAACTATCTGATGACCGACGTAAAATCAGATTTACCGATGGCTTTAAAGCAGGAGAATTTGATTTATGGTGTAGTCAAAAGACATTAGTTTATTATTCAGAACAACAGATTAAACGGGTAAGAGTTGTTAGACGTGCTGACGGTTATTATTGCCAGTTTTTGATTGACGTAGAACGGCAAGAATACCATAAACCAACGGGACAAATAACAGGAATTGACTTAGGGTTAAAGGAATTTTATACCGATGCCCAAGGCAATACTGTAGAGAATCCACGTTATTTAAGAAAGTCAGAAAAACGACTGAAAAAAGCACAAAGGAGATTATCCAAAAAGTTTCGTCAAGGAAAGAAACAGTCTAAAAACTATCACAAGCAACGGATAAAAGTAGCTAAACTTCACTTGAAAGTATCAAGACAACGTAAAGACAAAGCAATTAAAGACGCTTTGGCGTTAGTCCAGTCTAATGATCTGGTAGTCTATGAGGCTTTAAAGGTAAGAAACTTAGTCAAAAACCGTAAGCTTGCCAAGTCGATTAGTGATGCTTCTTGGTATCAATTCACTGAATGGTTGAATTATTTTGCCAAGATTTATCGGATTGTTTGTGTTGCTGTTCCTCCCCATTTCACTAGCCAAGATTGTTCAGTTTGTGGGACGAGAGTTCAAAAAACATTAAGCACTAGAACTCATCAATGCCCCAATTGTAAAACAGTCTTAGATAGGGATCATAATGCAGCAATAAATATTCTTAAAAAAGGGTTGCAATATTTGGGAAATCATCTCAACGGTACTGTTGGGCAAACAGAAACCGACCCAAACGCCTTGGGAGAGTCCGGCCTCTGGATTCTTAATGGAGACATTGAGAATCTAAGCTGTCTCGTTGAACAAGGAATTTCCGATAGTGATAGGTCAAGAATCCCCCGTCACAGCGTAGCTTGACGGTGGGAGTATGTCAAGAAGGATAAAAGCAATAAATATGCTGGGTGTTAAAGGGGAGGACACTGGAATTCGGCAGTTTTTGAATTGTCCTAGGGTGAGATGACATCTGGGGTGATGAATCTCTTGAAAATTATCAGGATCGTAATCAAATCTAATCGGTACAGCTACAATATTTTTGGCGATAATATCGGCAAATATCTCGTCTTCTTCATATAGTTCTGGCTCATTTTGAAAAGATTCTAAATAAGGGGATGAGAAGAAAGCTAGTCTATGGGATAATAACTGCGATCCTTGGAAGCGATAAAGTAATTGAATCAAGGCTCCATCAATCATTTTAATATTATAATTCTTCCCGCGATCAAGCTCATCATAAATATCTTGATAGGCAACATTTTTTAGGGCAATGGATAAGTCGGAACTATTGGCATAGCTAATCTCAGAAATATTTTGACTCAATTTATTCAAAGTCGGAAAGTTCTGCTGACTTGATAATCCTACTTCTATCAATTTAGCCGTTAAATTTTTAACATCTTTAAAGATATTCTGAACATTAAGCATTTCTTAACTATTCTTGGAATATTTTGATAATTTCGTTTTTTTCATCTGATGAAAATTCTATACTTTTTAACTTGGCAATTAATTCTTGCTTTTCCCTGTCATTTTTATATCTCTTGGTATTAAGAGTATCTCGATAAACCTTCTTCATTTGTTGAAGTTCTTCGGGGGTTGGATAGGTAAACTCAAGAGCAAAATTTCTCGATTTAATTTCCTGAAATTCCCTCTCTAAAGCTGGCATATTTGCTCCATAACCAATAACTCTTAACCAAGCTTTACTTCTAGTCATCGCTGTAAATAAAATATTGCGGTTACTAGCAATTTGTGAACCAGATAAACATTCTTGAGCGTTAATGAAATAAACCATTGCCGCTTCATTGCCTTTTGCACGATAAATCTGTGTAAAAGCAATCGAGTTTTCTTGAAAAAACTCATCGGGAGAAGATGTGCTACCTGCTAAATGAGAATTAATATTTTTTGTAAATAACATTTCTCTAGCTTTTCCAAAAACGTTGCGAGCATTTTTAGGTATTGGATGGATAACCATAATATCTTGGCATCTTAATTCATCTTCCTTGAGATTCTTGGCAATTTGTTCCACTAGCCATTCAAATTGCTCCTGATTGTTATCGAAAGATTTAAAGTTGATAATATCATCGATAGAAGAATGTTCTTCAAGGAATTTAGGACTGGTTTTGGGGGTTCTAATCAGTTTAACAAATTCTCCTGATTTTAATTCTCCTTCTTCAACCTCATAACCAATATCTTGCCATAATTGACGATTATCAAACATTTGAATTAGTCCCTGTGGATAATAAACTCCAAAACCTAGAGCATGAGCAGAGGAAAGAATAGGACGAGAATTTCTGTAACAAGTATTTAAAACTACATCTTGTTGGGGTTCGCTGGGTAAATTCTCCAATTTAACTCTAGGATTACCATGGTTATCATTTCCAAAAATAACTTCGGGAGAATCCATGACTTTACTATTTAAGCTTTGCAACTCATCATAGGCATAAACTAAACGTTTATCATCTTTCAAGATTTCATAGCAGAGTCTTAAGAAGTCTTGAGGAAAATCTTGAGCTTCATCAATTAAAATAACATCATAATATTGATGAAAATTTTTAATCTCTCGCAAGGCTTTTTGACAGACAAACTCAAAAGGGTCTTCATTCAACAAATATGTTAGGTTGTTTGCTTGACTAAAATCTAAATATTCAATATTATGTCGTTTACATAGCTCATAATAAATTCCTTCTATCTCAGGACTTCCCCAAGCGTGAATAATTTTTACTTTTTCCCAGTCTGGTTCGGAATTTTTATGCTCATAACTAAACCGAGTAATTAAATCTTTGTATTGATCCTTTAACGAGCGTGTATAGAAGGTAACAGCAATATTCCAATCGGGATGAGTTGCATGAAGATAAGCTACTTTCAGCGCTAAGACAATTGTTTTTCCCGAACCTGCTAAACCTCTAATTCTTTGTACACCTTTAGTGGTTTCTAAAACAGCCTTATTTTGAGTTTCATCAAGATTAGCGATAGAATCTTCTAATTTTTTTAACTTTGCTCCCCTAGAATCTGGTTTAACAACATAACTGCGAGCGTCTTTTTTTCTAATGGTTGTAACAGCTTGTATAACTGAGTTGACTTTCTCGAAATATTCAGAATCATTGCCTTGACATTTCTTGATAAAATCATCAAGATCTTTATCTTTAATAAGAACAGGATATTCCTCTGGGTTAATTCCTTCTGGATAATTATTCCAAATCGGTGCATAGGTGGCTACAGAAATGTTAACTATTAGCTTTCTTTTTTGAACAAGCTCTTTATAAGACAGCAGTTTTGCTTCTAACTTGGTTATGCTCTCGTCTTGAGTGCCTTCAATATCCAAATCATAATTTTTTCCCTCATCAATATTAAAAATAATAACCCCTTGCTGACGAGAGACTAATAGAGCATCAATTTGATATCCTCCTTGGGGAGTTCCAATAATAGGATAGCCGATATACAATGTTCCCTCTATATCTGTTCTTTCCTCAAAATATTTAGCTAATCTTTGAGAAGATACAGGTTTAGCTGAAGAACCGCGAATAACGTTAACCATAATTTTTACCTCGGGAGTTCTTTTAGCAGAATCATTAGATGCCTATTGATTCTTGAGGAGGGCAACAAAATTACTATAGCATTTTTTCAACCATCAAGTCATGTTATGCTCATCGGTTAATCCCCAGTTTTGACCTAAAGCTATAGATATAGATATTAACCTCTCACAATAAACCGCGATAGCGGATAAAAACGAGGATTACTGCCCAGGAACCTAAAGCTACTTTAACGGCGACTAAAATATTTAGTATCGGTAAAATGCCGCCACTAAATAGCGCACCTAATTCCCCGTGGGGTAACTCAAATCCTGAGAGAGTAATGGCAGCCAAAACAATAAAAACTAAGACGGAAATTTTCTCCCATGTTGCCGCTTGCCAACGGCGATAAATTGCTTGCATCCATTCGGGAGACGAGGTAATTGCTATTAAACCAATTGCCGTACCTCCGGCGACTCCGGCGGCAAAACCTCCCCCCGGACTTAAATGTCCGCGGATAGCTAATTCAATGCCCACTAAAGCGGTAATTGTTGCCCCTAAACGGGCTAAAATAATTGAAGGTTGGTCGGTAAATTGATGGATTTTACTGGCGGGTTTTTCGGTGGCTAAAAGAAAATTTGCCCCCATAATGGCAATGGTAAAAACAACCACTTCATAGATGGTATCGTAGAGACGATTACGAAAAATCACTACCGAAACCGCATTAGGAACACCACCGTCGTCCACCAGGGATTTAACAATTTCTAAGGATGATACAGAGGAAGCAGTATTGGGAATAATTACCATTTTGACAGCGAAGGCAATGGCGGCTAGAGTGTAAATCCATTTCATTAGTGTTTCTCCTCTAATTTGGGGGTTTCAATACAAGTTAAAATCGTGTTGGCTGCCGTTAATTCATTTTTAAAAATATCGTAGAGATAGGGTAATCTAATTGTGATTTCGTAGGGGATAGTTTCTGGATTGTCTTGACGGATACAGACGGCATGAACATCCTTATCCATAAGTGCCTGTTGCAAAGCTTGTTTATCACTGTAGGCAACTAATTCTAAACGCATAAAACGTTTACTTAAAACCGTTTGTAGTTGAGTTTTTAACTGTTCTAAAACTGTATCGTTTTCCTCAGCAATTACTCCTAAACGCATCACTAAAGAAGAACGAATCGCCACCGCGTAGAGAGTTACAGCTAACATGGTTCCCATCAAAGCTTCGGTTAAAGATACATCTGCTGCCCCTAATAAAGCATAAACTAAGGCTGCTATTGCTCCCAAAACTCCACGAATTACTAAAGCTTGGTAGGGATTGGATTGTAACATCACCATCGCCGCAGTTAAAGGCAAGAGGGCAACAATAACATAGAGATAACTTTCATTCATCTTTAATTTTACTCTCGATCGCTAGAAGTATAAGCTAAAACGTAGCCTAACATGGTGTTCCAAATTGCTAGGGAAATTATTGCCAATAATAATAAAGGCCAATTTTGGGGAACTTTCAAAAGTAGCCCGAAAATAATCGCCATGGAACCCAAAGTATCAGCGACAGATAGACCGTGTAATTTATATAATACCGAGCGCTTGTCTAAAAGATGCGCCGTTCCCCAAAACCAGAAAAAAACTCCGATAGCGATGCAGATATAACTGAAAATGTCAATCATGATTCGTTCAATCGTTTAAGAATTTGTGCTAATAACATAAAACCGGCATTACCGACACTGAGAATAATCACTGCTACCACTCCAATCATCCAATCATCCCGCAGAACTGACACCACTAGAATAATAATCGATGATTTACTGGAAGCACTGGCAAAGGCGGCCATTTTTTGCCAGATGTCATCATTTCTTGCCACTTCATAAAGGGGAATTAATAAAGCGACAATCATGGCAATGAGAACAATATTCATCCCTGGGAACTCCGTTTAATTACATGAACTTCATAACCCTCATTTTCCTTGTATTCGGTGACGATAGTTTTCGGGGTAAAGGTAATCAGAAATATATCCCAAAAAGCTAATCTGGGTGAACGTTTACCAGAAATTCTCTCGAAAATAATTTCTTCTTCCTTGTGGGGACGAAAGATAATTTCAAACGCTTCTTTATAAGCTTGGGGAATAGCTATAAAGACTTTAATTATTACCTTTAACCAATCGCCTAAAGTTTCGCTAGAGGCGAAATTACGGGGCAAAAGAAAAGCAATAGCCACCCCGATCATAATATTAGCAGGGGTGAAATTAGCGGTGAGTAAAAACCACATAGTTAAACGCAGAATTATATGTCCGATCATGCTAAGACCATCCAAAATAATAGAACTAACATTATACTCATCATCCCGACGAGATGATCAAATTGTTCCCAGACCCGCGATAACTTTAGGGATAACTTTTTGAAAACTCCCAGATATAACCACCACCCGGCACCGATGACGGCTAAAGCTTTGATAATATTGAGGATATTATAAGCTTCAACATAGACAGCATTGGATAAAAATAGGGCGGCAAGGAGCAGAATTATTGCTATCCAGAAACCGATAGTTAGCTTCTGTTTACTTTCGCCACCGGCGTGGGGTAAAAAGATAAATTTAGCAAAGGAAATCGCCGTCCCCACCGCCACAAGATTGATCATAATCTCTTGCCAGGGGACTAAATTTTTCATCGTTAACGCTTTCGCTCCAAAACCGGATAATAGGGGGAATCCAGAGATAGAAAAACTAGCAACCACTAGGGCAATCCAGAGGGAATTAGGGATCGATTGTTGCTGTAATTCTTTAAAATTGCGACTGGGTAAAACTCCCGCTAACAGAAATAGGCAAGATTTAACTAAACCGTGGGTAAGGGTATAAAAACCACTGACTACCGGGGCGGCTAAAATAAAACCTAACTGGGAAATAGTATGGAAGGCTAACATCCGCTTGCTATCCTTTTCAAAAACTGCGTAGGATACGCCAAAAATCGCCGTTAGCACCCCCAAAAGCCGAATTAGTCCATCCAAATCCTCTAGGATTAAAGCACAGCGCAGGAGGGGAAAAATGCCAGCTTTTACCACCACCCCCGACATCAGCGCCGAGACGGAGGTTTCCGATTCCGAGTGTGTCATCGGTAGCCATAATCCCGAGACAAAGATTCCCCCTTTGACTAATAATCCCATGAAGATTAAAGCCAAGGCTTCGGGAGGTGCGCCCTTTAAACCAGCAAAAGCAAAGGAATTATTGGCTTTATAGACTAAAACTGCGCCAATAAGGTAAAATAACATCGCCACATTGCTGATAAACAGATAACGCAGGGCAACCCAGAGAGAGCGATCGCTGCGAGGATAGGCAATCACCAGAAAAGCGGCAATACTAATTACTTCTAAGGCAACGTAAACGCTAATAAAATCTTCACAGAGAAAGACAGAATTAATGCTGCCGTGGAGAATGATAGCTTGGGCGTAAAAAAAGGCGGTTTTGCTACTTTCCCAGTTATAAAAAATAACTGCCATCGTCACCAGGGCATTGGTGAGGATAAAATAGGCACTTAACTGATCGGCTACCAGTTTCACGCCATAATTATCCAGTAGGTTGAGGGTTATGGGGGAGGATTGGCTAAATAGAAGGAGAGAATAGGCGAGAGAGATAATAGTGGCGGCGAGAGCCAGATATTTGTCTAATCGGGGCAATAAATAGATGATAAAGCCGATCAAAAAGGGTAAACTTATCCAAGCGATCGTTAAAGTATTCATGGTGTGTTATTTTTTTCTATCTCGCTGCTGTCGAGGGTGGGGTTATCTTTGGCTAATTTCATCACTCCCACCAGCATTAACGCCTGAATCGAAAAACCGATGACGATCGCTGTTAAAATCACTGCTTGGGGTACAGGATCGGCGTAATTTTGCTGTTTAACTGTACCGAGGATGGGAGTAAATAAACCGTCACGGGAAGAAATCACCACATAGTAGGCGATAACGCCGGTACTCATGACATCCATGGCGATAATCTTCATGATTAAGTTTTTTTTCAGGAATGTTCCTAAAAATCCGCACAAAACGGTGGCGAATACAAACAACTCTAGCAGGGGAATCGTCACTGGGCTTCTTGATTAGATTTGGTTATGAGTCAAAATACTTTTTCTAATTATCCTCGATCGAGTCCCAATTGATCAAAAAATTCTCAGGCTTTGCCGCTTCTCCCTTGAATAATCGGTAAATTGGTGAAGATCTATAGTTAGTATTAGCTAAAAGCTAGGAATGAGGGAGCTAATTGGGCTAGGATTAAAGAAAACAAAAGCATTAACATAACAGCCATCATACCGACGAGATTATCAAATTGTTCCCCAGCTTTTGATAATTGTAAGGACAGCTTTTTAAATATCCCTAGATACAACCCCCAACCGATAGCAATAATCCCTAAAGCTTTGCTGATATTTCCCAGGTTGTAGGCATCGAAATAGACAGCATTGGCTATAAACAAGGCAGTTAACAATAGTATTATTCCTAACCATCCACTCAAGGTTAACTTTCTCCCAGTGGTAACTTTTGCGTGGGGTAAAAAGATAAATTTGGCAGTGGCGATCGCTGTACCTACGGCTGCTAAATTGATGGCTACCTCTTGCCAAGGTAATAAATTTTTCATCGTTAACGCTTTCGCCCCAAAACCGGATAATAAGGGGAATCCAGAGATGGAAAAACTGGCGATAACAATAGCAATCCAGAGGGAATTAGGGATCGCTTGTTGCTGTAATTCTTTAAAATTGCGACTGGGTAAAACTCCCACTAATAGAAATAGGGAAGATTTAACTAATCCGTGGGTAAGGGTATAAAAACCGCTTACCGGTGGGGCAGCCAAAATAAAACCCAGCTGCACGATCGTGCTAAAGGCTAACATCCGCTTGCTATCCTTTTCAAAAACTGCGTAGGATACGCCAAAAATCGCCGTTAGCACCCCCAAAAGCCGAATTAGTCCATCCAAATCCTCTAGGATTAAAGCACAGCGCAGGAGGGGAAAAATGCCAGCTTTTACCACCACCCCCGACATCAGCGCCGAGACGGAGGTTTCCGATTCCGAGTGTGTCATCGGTAGCCATAATCCCGAGACAAAGATTCCCCCTTTGACTAATAATCCCATGAAGATTAAAGCCAAGGCTTCGGGAGGTGCGCCCTTTAAACCAGCAAAAGCAAAGGAATTATTGGCTTTATAGACTAAAACTGCGCCAATAAGGTAAAATAACATCGCCACATTGCTGATAAACAGATAACGCAGGGCAACCCAGAGAGAGCGATCGCTGCGAGGGTAGGCAATCACCAGAAAAGCGGCAATACTAATTACTTCTAAGGCAACGTAAACGCTAATAAAATCCTCACAGACGAAGACAGAATTAATGCTGCCGTGGAGAATGATAGCTTGGGCGTAAAAAAAGGCGGTTTTGCTACTTTCCCAGTTATAAAAAATAACTGCCATCGTCACCAGGGCATTAGTGAGGATAAAATAGGCACTTAACTGATCGGCTACCAGTTTCACGCCATAATTATCCAGTAGGTTGAGGGTTATGGGGGAGGATTGGCTAAATAGAAGGAGAGAATAGGCGAGAGAGATAACAGAAGTAATTAAGGACAGATATTTAGCCCAGCGAGACAGTAAATAGCCAATAAAGCCGCTCAAAAAGGGAACGACTATCCAAGCGATCGTTAGAGTATTCATGGTGTAGGATTTTCTGATCTTTACTTTGTCTAGGGCAGGGTTTTCCTAGACTAATCTGCTCAATTTCACCAGCAAAGATACTTTTTCTAATTATCCTCGATCGAGTCCTATTGATCAAGAATTTTTCGGGTGGCAAATAGATTGTTTTGGATCTATAATTATTATTGAAAAAAATAAAAGCAAGCGGTTTCGCTTGTTTGGTATGAAGGTGGCAATCGCAGTTTTTTCAACTGTGTTTGTAGCCTTTAACCAAGCTTATAAAGGAGCCAATTCTGTAGCCCTAGAATAGATTGACACACTTAAAGGAATGAATGCGTCTCGTTCCCAGATTTTTCAAAAGGTTTTTGAGAGTCCCAATCCGATTGTCTGGCACTAACATCGGATTTTAACAGGTCAAAAGCCTTATGGCTCTTCTCGACTTTGTGTGATAATTTTTGCTTATGGAATCGTGAAATGTTTACTGGGAAAGACTTTTAGGACTATTTTGCGGATATTCTATCAGTATAGACCTAGTTTCCACACAGAAACCAGAAGAGCCGCCTTATTTTAAAAGGGTTTTACCATTATTCAGAAAACCCTATGTAAATGACCAAAACCGCCAAACCAATAGCTATACTGTTATAAGAGCTATTTCCCGCAATTAGACCGCCAAGAAAAATTGAATGCCAACGATAACAAAAGAAACCCTTAAGCAAGAACTCGATCGCCGTAATAATCAACAACGTCAAATCTTAAATATTCAACCTTAAAAGGAGCAAACCTAATGACAACTAGAGAAAGACTGATCCAAGAAATATCTCAAATCTCCGAAGAAATTGTTGAAGAACTGCTTGACTTTTTATTATTTACCCAAGCCAGAAGGAATCAACAAAAAGAGCCAAAAACGCCTAGACCCTACGCCCTCTGTCAAGGAGAATTTACCGTTCCTGCTGACTTTGACGATCCCTTACCCGATGAAATCCTACAGGACTTTGAAAACCCTTTATAAAAATCATGCGACTTTTACTCGATACTCATATCTTTCTCTGGTTTCTTAATGGAGATCCTCAACTTTCACAAGATTTTTGTGATGCCATTAAAGACGCTAAAAATAGCGTATATTTAAGTGTAGCCTCCATCTGGGAAGCCATTATTAAATATCAATTAGGTAAACTTCCCTTGCCAGAATCACCAGAAGTTTATCTGCCCAAACAACGCGATCGCCATCAAATAGCGAGTTTAACGATTGATGAAGAAAGCATCGCCTATTTAATGAAATTACCTCCCTTGCATCGTGATCCCTTTGATAGACTGCTAATTTGTCAAGCAATCCAAAATGATTTAATCATTATTACAGTTGACCAAAAAATTCGCTCCTACCCAATCATTACAACCTTATAATTAATCAGACAAAAATGGCAGAAGTAAACGTTTATTATGATCCAATGGGTAACACCTTAACCGTTGGGTTTGGCGCACCGCACGACCGTTAGAGTATCCATGGTGTAGGATTTTCTGATCTTTACTTTGTCTAAGGCAGGTTTTTCCTAGACAAAGTAAAGCTCAATTTCACCAGCAAAGATACTTTCTCTAATTATCCTCGATCGAGTCCTATTGATCAAGAATTTTTCGGGTGGCAAATAGATTGTTTTGGATCTATAATTATTATTGAAAAAAATAAAAGCAAGCGGTTTCGCTTTAATAATGTATATCTTCCCAGAGGGAGCAATCAGTAATGTTTTGGAAATCTTTGATATTTTTGCTGGCAATAATAACCCGACGACTGGGATATTTTTCTTTGAGTAGCGACCATTGAGCCGATAGGATACAATCTATATCAATATTTTCTTTAACTTTTCAGCCCAAAGATAAGCGGCTTTTTGTAGTAAAATAAAACTGACTTTCTGAAACTTAATTACATTCCTTAACTTATCTAATTCTTGCACGCTTTTACTTCTCGTCTAACCTCATAATCACATAGATCAGATGAAGTCAGACAAGCTCCTCTTGCCAGCAGACGATAAAACCCATTCGGTACATTGATAAACTTCTGTAAATAACTTTTGATCTTCTGGCCAGTCTTCACCGAGCGGGGTTACTAATAAGCTTAAAATGTTAGAGTCCAGAATTACAATCACTCTTTTAATCCCATCCCTTAACTTTTCTCAGATTTTCTAACTGTTCCAAGCGAGATTTTGCCCATGCTATCGCTGGCTGATTTTTTTGTTTCTGCACTTGATCAGTATCGGATTTATTCGACGTATAAAAGTCTGTCCAATTGAGAGGTTTAGTTTCTTGATTTTCGTATTCTTGTATTTGCCAGAGGATTGCTCTAGCCGTATTCTTTAAAGAGATTAAAACTTGCTTAAACTGACTTGTTTTCTCTGGTTGCAAGCTAGGATCATTTAAAAAAGCCTTGGCGATCATCTTAAAAGATTCTAGGTAGTTGTGGGGAAAATAGCCAATATATTTTTCTATTATTATCTCTGAGAGTATGGTAAGACCGAAGCAAATACGATTATATTGAGCGGATTTATCTGTTGATTTTAACAAAGCATCTAACAGTATTTTCTTCACTCGAAATAACTCGATAAAACTCCGTAAATAATTATCATAATATGCCATTTTTTTAAGCTATCAGCAGACAAAACTTCACAATACTTAGCTTGAAATTCTCTTGTTATTGGTTGATATTCAAGAGAATAAATATTCTCCGCTTGATGTAGAGTTTGAGCTGCTCTGATTTTTTCTATAACTCCAGTAATTTTTAAATAATCATTTTGATATTCCTTCGGTAAATTAAGGGATTGATCGGAAGTAAATAGTCCTTCTAAATCTGCTTTTAAAAAACTCATTCCAGCTAACATTTCTTCCCTGCTAACTAGCGGCAAAGATAACAGCAAATCTTCTGTAGTGATCGTCATGACTTAGATAGCTCCTTAAGAATAATCCATGTTCTCATACTAGAATAATTATCCCAAAGGGATTCGATTGTATTTAGGGCTTGCTGAATAAACCTAAACACCCCACACCCCACGAAAAACTTTTTGCCGCAAACCCTAACTATTGATTATGTTTCCGCTGCAACTAGCGCACAGACTAATCTTCGCTTTCTTGATCATTCCTCTCTTCAAACCCTAGCCAAAAAAGTAACGCATTCTCAACCTCCATCATTTGCTCAGATGTCAGATTTCCTAATTTACGCAAAAGCTTTGCATGGGGAATTGTAACGATGTTTTGTACATCAAAGACTCCTTCTCTAAGGAAGCGAGCTTGGACTTTCACTTCAAATCTTGAACCACGAGAGCTTGTCGTATGTGGAACCAGAGTCGCTAAGGCACGCTCTTGATTGCGCGCAGGAATACTGATAACCAAACAGGGTCTGACTTTGGCCACATAACCCAGATCAACCAGCCAAACCTGACCACGATCAGGGCTATCCATAGGAAGCTTCCTGATCATCTAATTCTAGAAAAATTCCCTCGGCATTGAGGACTAGATCTTCATCAGATAAGGGCGGAAAATCCAGGTGAATTGTCCGCTTCAGAATCTCTAATAGCAAATCTGAGCGCTCTGAGTCTGTCAAGCGGTCAAAGGTATCTAAAAGTTCCTGAACTATAGCAGTCATAGCAGTTACTCTATATCTGCTCAATACTATAACACAAGCTTAACAAGGATCTTAGTCATTGCTTGACAGCCCCAATAAATTCCGAATGTAAGTTTGGAATCCCCCCAAACCGCCATCGTCATCCCAACGCTGTCTGAAAGTTGGTAACTTCTCCAATTCCATCACATTCCCACCCTGATACCTGACTCGATAATCAAACATCTTATCTGCTTTTGCTGATACAGGTGGATTATCAAAATCAATAGCCCAAAGCACCTTAACAATTCGATAGATGTCGTAATTATCCTTGCCAATTTCACGTTTGGCTTTGCAGTCGAGAACTTTTACTAAATGGGTAACATACCCTCGCTGTCTGAGTAGTATCAAACTACCTTTTTCGGGTTTATTGGCATTGACTTCATCATCTTTCCATGCCAGTTGGAAGCGATCAGAAACCTTATATTCCCGATATGCCCATGTACCATCGTTTCGCCTGACATTTTTAGTCCACTTCAGAGCTTGTAAATCCATGTCAATATCGCTAAATAAAACTATAAGTTAAACTCGATCGCGATGACGACGATCAGCGATAAAAGACTCTACTAATTTAACATCTTCGATACTACCGATCACTAAAGGTGTGCGGGTGTGTAATTTATCGGGAACGATATCTAAAAGATTTGTCACCCCATCACTAGCTTTACCTCCTGCCTGTTCAATTAAAAAAGCAAGGGGGGCAGTTTCATAAATTAGGCGCAATTTTCCCTGGGGATTTTTAACAGTACCCGGATAAAGAAAAACACCACCCTGCATTAAAATTCGATGGATATCTCCCACTAATGCCCCACTGTAACGGGCCGTGTAACCATCATGACGGTGAACATAACGGGTATAGTCGCGAATTGCCTCATCCCACTGCCAAAAATTGCCCTCATTGGTACTATAAATCGGACCGTGATCGGGGATAATAATATTCTCTTGGGCAAGGATAAATTCCCCTAAACTGGGGTCAAGGACAAAGGCATGAACACCGCGACCGATCGAGTAAACTAAAATAGTCGAGGGTCCGTAGAGAATATAGCCGGCGGCGATTTGTTTACGACCATTTTGCAGTAAATCCTGCGCCTCTCCGTCTAAATCATTGTCTTCCTGTTGACGGATGGCAAAAATCGAACCCACATTTAGGTTAATATCCACATTGGAAGAACCATCGATCGGGTCGTAGAGTAGGGTATAGCGACCGATGGGACAGTTTTCTGGGATATAATAGGGTTTATCCATTTCCTCGGAAGCAAGACGGCAAACTAAACCACTTTGCTTAAAAACCGAGATAAAGACTTCATTGGCAAAAACGTCCATTTTCTTGACCGATTCCCCTTGTACGTTGGTTTCTCCGGTAAAACCTAGCACATCCGCCATTAATCCCGCTTTACTGAGACGACGGGCAATTAATTTCCCCGCTAGGGCAATCCGACTCATAATTGCGCTTAAATCCTGCGCGTCGGGGGAAAAGCTTTGTAGTTGTTGCAGGACGTGACGGGAGAGGGTGGTACAATCTCGATCGAGGCTATATTCGGGGATAGAAAAGGGAATATTGCTAACCATAACTGTAATTGCCAGTAATAAAGTAAAAAAGGGAAACTCGTCTAGTCTCAATTATGACTATGATTTGATCCTAGCCAAGATTTTCCCTATTGCGGGCCAATTTTTAGATCAGTTTCATAAGTTGGCTAATTTTTCTCTTATTGATCATTAAATCTCGGTCAATAAGTGGCTGTTCATAATTAAATTGAAGATGGATCCCCCCTTAATCCCCCCTTGATAAGGGGGGTGTTGATCCCCCTTAATCCCCCTTAATAAGGGGGGTGTCTGACAGTTTTTAACAATAACTACTTAGTTGCCCTCTCAATTTAAGTCGATGGGGATACACCGGGCAAGCGTTTATATTTCAAGTAATAGGCAAAAACTGTTATTAAAACAATAACTATTGTGCCGATACCTAAATAGTTAGGAACCCAAAAAGCTGCCGCAATGGTGTTAATTTCTCCCGGTTTTAAATGCCAAATTAACTGATTGTCAACTTGTTCTACCGGGGGATTTAATCCTGAGTCATCTTCAATATTTTGACCGGCTAAGGGAGTCTTTAAAGCGAAGTCGATATCGACTAAGGAACCGGGGCTAATGATAATATTTCCCTGTTCGGAAAGTACACCCAAAGCCCGCAAATCAACGGTTAATTTTAAGTTTTTCTGGTTCAAAAAGAACCAATCTTGTTCTGTAACTGCCAGTTTTGAATCTAGTTGCAGTAATTTGCTATCATCGGTATTAGGGGAATTTTTGATTTTAAAGGAAGAACTAGGATCAAAAAACTGATTGAATTTTTCCTCTAATTCCTGACTATTACTAAAGGGAATAGTGACAATTATTTCTCGTTCGGAAATATGATCGGTTTTCCCCTTAAGTAATTTTGCCCTCTGTTCGATACTATTTAACCATTTAGTGGCTTCGGTTTGACTGAGACTGGTTAAACGTTGTCCGAGGGTGATATGTTGAATAATTTCCCCGTGGTGTTGGTGGGGAAAATTAATGCCCACATCGTAACGGACACAGCCAGTTAAAAAGAGAAAAATACCGCATAAAAAGGGCAGAATAAAGCGGGTTTTCCCGATTTTTTCGGTGGTTGGTTGATTCATAATTAATCTTCTTCTAAGTCGTCATAACTTGCTGAACTGCCACCGCTAACCGTAACTAGATCGATTTGCTGACGATAATAGTCTACATCTTTTACTTCCACTTCTACCTCATCACCGAGACGATAGGCAACGCGATTTTTCCGTCCTACCAAACAGCTATGACGGGCGCGATATTCGTACCAATCATCCTTGAGAGAAGAAACATGGACCAACCCTTCCACTAATAAATCGGAAATTTCCACGAAGAAACCATAGGATTGTACACCGGTAATTAAGCCGCGAAACACTTGACCCATTCTTTCTTTCATTTTCTCGGCTTTTTTCAATCCTTCTAGGTCTTTTTCCGCATCTTCAGCAATTTTTGAGCGATCATTGAGATGGGAAACAATTAGATGGCTTTCTTCTTCTAACTCCTCCTGAATTTGACTTGGGAGAATATTCCAATGAATCTGTCCATGACAGCTATTACTGCCCAAATTAACCCCGACTTTGACGATTTTGCTGCGGCGATCTTTCCCCTCGGTTAGTAGGAGTTTTAACACCCGTTGTACCCAAAGATCGGCATATCTTTGTAGGGGGGAGAGACAGTGGGTATAATTGCTAGGATAGGCCAAACCAAAATGGGGTAGAGGATGGCTGCTATATCTAACTAATTTGAGAGTTTCTTGCAGCAGATAATTGAGGACTTTCACCGATGAAGAAGCGGAAAAAGTGCGGGTGAGATTTTGATAGTCATTGGGTTTAATCTCCTCCTCGGCAGTTAAATTTAATTCTGCCCCTAAATTATTGGCCAATTTGAGTAAATCCTCCAATTCATCCCAATCCGGTTCCGATTGTCCACAGTAGATACAGGGCAATTTTAAGGCCTGTAAATGTTCAGCGACAACTTTGCCGGCTAAAATTGCCACTTCTGTCAGTAAAGAACGGGCCGGTAAATTATTAGAAGCGAGAACAGTCCCCCCCGTCCTTCGTCTTTGTAGGGAGAGATTTTGTCTAATTGAATATCAAAACTACCCCGCTGCAGACGTTGGGATTTTAGGGTGGGGCAAACGCTGAAAAATAAATCTTTCAGGGTTTCAACGGTATCGGTGGGGGCAGCTTCGCTATCTTCTTCACTGAGCAGATCGCGCACCTGTTGATAGGTAAAATGTTGATCCACTTGGATGAGGCTGCGGGTGATTTCGTACTCCACTAGCTCCCCCTTATCATCGAGGGTGACGAGGATAGAAATAGCGGGGCGCTGTTCTTGGGGTGACAGGGAACAACGACTGGTAAGGGCAGCCGGGACTAATGGCAGCACTTTTTCGCCTAAATAGACGGCAGTTCCCCGTTTTTTGGCAACTTTATCCAATAATCCGCCCCGTTCAATGTAACGGACCACATCGCTGATATGAATGGCCACTTGCCAGCGATTTTGGTTGATTTTCTCTAAAGAAAAGGCATTTTCAATGATTGGGGGATAATCTAGAGGGGTGTCATCTTCGATGGTAAAGGTGAAGAGTGGAGTTAAATCTCGCAGTTGTTCTTTTTCGCCACTATCGAAGAAATATGCTAAATTATCGGCAATTTCGAGGGCTTCTGGCGGAAAATTATGGGGTAGATCGTGTTTACAGGAGACGATATCCGTGTCGGCAGCGGCCTCGGCAGTAGAACCGAGAATGCGAGTAACTTTACCGATGGGAGGCATTTCCCCTAGGGGATAACGGAGGACGGAAACATGAACGAGGTGATCGATATTTTCTTGGAGATTTTGACCATTTTCGAGGAGATTAAGGGTAAATTTTAGGCGATCATCGAGGGGAACCGCCACAAACTGTTCATTTTCCTGTTTTACTTGCGCTAGAAGCGAAGGATTAGCTCGTTCGAGAATTAATCTCACCTCTCCTTCCGGAGAACGACGACGGGTTCCCTCACGGATGATTTTGACTAAAACTCGATCGCCATTCCAAGCGTTACTGAGATGATTTTTCGACACGTAGATGTCATCAGCATCTTCGATATCTTGGATAGCAAAGCAAAATTCTTTACTGGAACAGCGCAGCTTTGCTTCTACGATATTTTCCTCGATTACACGACGATAGCGCCCCCGTTCTTTGACAACCATTCCCAAACGTTCCAAAGCATCGAGAATCACTTGCAATTTTTCGCAGCTTTCGGGATCGTCTTCGCAGCCTAATTTTTTTTCGAGAAGTTTACCCGTAGCTAATTTATCATCACTAAGATGAGAGAGGAGTGTGGCGATCGAGAAGTCCATCTAACAATAATCCTTACTTACAAGACACTGACGGAATGGTGGACAATTAAGTTTAAATACTTATATAATGAGAGGATTGATTTAAACCATTGACTCGAGAGATTATCTCTATCGGGCTAATTGCGATCGCTGTAGGTGACAGTGAAGGTAAACTAAGCAAGCATCGAACACCCGAACCTACCTTGAGAATTATCGAATCCTTTCTTAGGATAAGCCAATAGCGAACACTGGCAAACTTTTTTGCGATCGCTCGTCTTTCTGGCAGAAGCTTCAGCCTAGTAGAATCTTGTTACCATGGGCAAGGCTAATCCTAGGACTGAAAATTTTATCTAATCTTTGATCCTAGCAAGAACTTGCTACATTTTTCCATAATTACGATAGAGTATTTTATTATAAGTACAAAAGAACTCGAAAAAGTCACCATGTTGCAAAAGTTACGCCAACGTTACCCCCAAGTTGCCCTGATTAGCGAGTTAGTTCAAATCGATCACGGCAAGTATATTGTGAGAGCGATCATCGAAATTGAGGGAAAAACGGTCGTTACAGGTTTAGCAGCGGCAGATACGGTGGAAATCGCCGAAGATAGAGCCAGAGAAAGAGCTTTACTGCTTTTAGAAGCTGAAAACACCCCCGATCTCCAGCTTGTGGAAAAAATCAGCCCCAATAATATTTCTCTACCGGAAGATTTACCTAAAACCGTCCCTAGTGCCAAAAAATCGACTAAAACGGCTAAAGTCACCGAAATACCTCGTCCTGAAGCTAAAATTGAACCGGAATTACCCCAAGTTAAGGATATTCCCCCGGCTAAAATTGAACCGGAATTACCTCAAGTTAAGGATATTCCCCCGGCTAAAATTGAACCGGAATTACCTCAAGTTAAGGATATTCCCCCGGCTAAAATTGAACCGGAATTACCTCAAGTTAAGGATATTCCTTTACCAGAACCAGAGCCTTTATTATTAGAAATGGAAACCGATAATTACTCCTTATTATCAGAATTGCCAGAAGAAGCGAGTTTAACTGAAGAAGAACCCCCGGCACCAGAACCAGTTGTTGTTATTCCCGAAGAAATCGATTATTCAGTGCTTAAAACTAAAATTGATGTGGAGATGAAACGATTAGCTTGGACCACAGAAAAAGGTCGGGAATACCTGATTTCTACCTATGGCAAAAAGTCTCGTTTACTGCTAACTAATGAGGAGTTATTAGAATTCTATAACTACTTATCTAGTATCAGTGCCTAATCAATAAACCTGCTGCATAAATCAAAAATCTTCCGTTAAGTGAGGAGTCTCCGAGTCAGTATTCTCCGAGTCAGGAGAAGCAGAAAGAAATAGATTATTTCCTAGCAGTAGAAAAGCGATCTTTTTCTGGAAAATGCGATTAAAAACTCACTTTTGCGGGAGATATAATAAAGAAGCTATTAGCTGCCAGTCTTTTTCTGGCGTTGTCAAATTGAAAGATGCTCCGAATCAGCACCGGAACTGAAATTACTTTGATAGCAAGGATTGCATTGCATCTTGACAATTAGTGTTTAATGAACGAATAGTGCCGATAGTTGGGCTTAAGTGGGGAACAAGAGTCGATCGATTTAGCAGTGGAATTAGCCCTACAATCGGCGTAGGGCTAATTCATGAATTAGCCCTACAATCGGCGTTGTCAAATTGAAAGATGCTCCGAATCAGCACCGGAGCATTGCATCTTTCCTCTTCTGATCTGACAACGCCCTTTTTCTCACTGATAACTGATAACTGATAACTGATAACTGATAACTGATAACTGATAACTGATAACTGATAACTGATAACTGATAACTGATAACTGATAACTGATAACTGATAACTGATAACTGATAACTGATAACTGATAACTGATAACTGAATTAGTTTCTCACTGCTTCTGTTTCCGCTTCTTTGGGAACAAGCACTGGCACTCCGCTGACTGTTTCAATTTGATAAATAACGCGACTTAATTGGGAAGGACAACAGAGAGGATCCGTATCTTTATAGCGATTAAAAACCACAATAATTCGATCGCTATTTTGTAAAACAATTCTCTGAGATGCACCATCAGTGCGGGAATCCATCGGTCGCGGGGAAAGAGTGCCAGCGAATTTACCATCGACAAAAACAAAGTCTTGATAACCCATTGGTCGGCACATTCCATCCACTCCACTCATGGCCGAAATAACGCTAGTTTTACCATAGGTTTGCACGGATCCGTACAGTAACCATCCTGCTTTATTAAGCGCTTGATCATTGGCAGTAATTGCCGGACGAACCTGTTCACGACACTGGTTATCGATCACGGTTTTAACGGGAGATTTGGGGATAGGGGCCTTGGCTTTATTCCAATTAGTTAACGGTCGATCAAACCAAGCTCGCGGAGTCTCTTTTTCTGGGGTTTGGCTAATAACTTCTAATAGCTTCCATGTTTCCGAACTTTGATTAGTAGCTGGATTGGAGACGGTTTCAACGCTAACTTTAATTTGATAGAAAAATCCTGGTTTATAATCAAATCCCTCGATACTATTAGGGAACAATCTCCAGTTTTCCTCTGGTTTCTCTCGCATCTGTAAACAGTCTTTGGTTGTGCCTTGGCTACAGGGTTGTTTCCTAGAATGGATATAAATTGTCCTTTCCGTGCGCGTGGTAGTTGGTGCGGGGGTAAAAGTGAGTATTCCTAAACCTTCGGGAGTACGATAAAATAATTGTAAATCGCCTTTAGCTGTCACTTGGAATTGTTCCACTCCTTGCAAGGCAGCAAGATATTGATTTTCCTGTTTCATCTCCGGTTCTGGACAAGCTTTTTTCGTAGTAGCGATCGCTTGGTTGATCTGAAGCGTGTCATTATTGACTTGATAGCCAGTATTATACTGGTTGCATCCAGCCGAACCACTGAGGATATTTTTCTGGAAAGCGGCAGTAATTTCCGTTTCTTTCACCAAACTTCCGGCTGTCCACCCCCTTAGTTTCCATCGAGTCCCCTCCAAAGGGGAAGTATTAGCGATCGCCGCTTTCCCCGCTAAAGCACAACTTAGGGCAATTGTCAAGAAAATTCCCGTTTTTTTGGCGTTCAAAATTGCTATTCTCCTCGTCAAAGCAACAATTCTATTATGGCGTGGGGTAATCGACTCAGTGGTTAGGATAATTTTTCGGATGTCTCTTTCTGACCATCCCGTGACGGATTAAGAGAGAACAAGTTCCCGCAAACCTTAACCCAGTCAGAAAGTCATCGTTGTCATTAATCACTTTTTGGCCCTTTGAGGGCAAAAAGTTGACCCGGTTCACCTTAAGCAGTACAATAAAAACCTTGAATGACCCCTTAAACAAAAAAAACACCATGGCACAAGGACAAGGATTCGGATTCGGTCTCGGTAAGATTAAAGAATTACAAGACGCTTTCCAAAAAGCGCAACAGGTGCAACAAGGGGCCAAAGTTCTGCAAGAAGAACTGGAAAATATGGAAATTCCCGGCCAGAGTGAAAATGGCTTCGTGACAGTCTATCTCAGTGGCAACCAAGAACCCCGGGGTATTGAAATCGACCCTGCTCTCCTCTCCCAAGATCTGGAGATTGTGGCCGAGTCTATTCTAGAAGCCATGAAAGTCGCCTATAGTGCCTCCACGGAAACCATGCGCGCCAAAATGGAAGAACTGACCAGTGGTTTAAATATCCCCAGTATGTAATCGCTTTTGACCGCAATGGTAAGATGGAAAGTTGGACTAACAAACAAGGAGGTTCAACTTTGCTGACTTTGGGTGTCAATATCGACCATGTGGCCACAATTCGCCAAGCTCGCCGTACCGTGGAACCAGCTCCCGTGGCGGCGGCAGTTTTGGCTGAAATCGGCGGTGCTGATGGTATTACCGTTCACTTGCGCGAGGATCGTCGTCATATCCAGGATCGCGATGTGCGGATTCTCCGGCAAACGGTGCGGACTCATCTGAATCTGGAAATGGCCCCGACGGAGGAAATGATCGCCATTGCTCTCGATATTAAACCCGATTATGTCACCCTTGTCCCCGAAAAGCGCGAGGAAGTGACCACGGAAGGGGGGATCGATATACTGGGCAATTTTGACCGTTTTTGTCAGGTTGTCGAGCGCCTGCAATCGGCTAATATTCCCGTTAGTTGGTTTATTGATGCCGATTTTGCCCAAATTCAAGCGGCCGCTAATACGGGGGCGAAATTTATTGAACTCCACACCGGTCAATACGCCGAAGCACAACAGGAGAGCGATCGTCAAGCACAATTAACAATTCTTAAAGAAGGTTGTGAATACGCTTCCTCTCTCGGTTTGCGGGTGAATGCTGGTCACGGTTTGACCTATTGGAATGTTTATGCCGTCGCCTGTTTGCCCAATATGGAAGAATTGAACATTGGTCACACAATTATCAGTCGTGCGGTTTTAGTTGGGTTGGAACGGGCTGTTAGGGAAATGAAATTGGCTATGCGTGGGCAATTGTAAAGGCTATCAGCTATCAGCTAATCTCCTGACTAGGGAACAATTACACTGAAAAATTAAAGGAAAGATGATGACAACTTATTATTATTTGGTAGCCAGTCAAAAGTTTTTAGAAGAAGAAGCGATCGAAAAGGAAGTTTTGAAGGAAAGAATCAGGAATTATCAAGAAAAAGGTCAAGAAATTGATTTTTGGTTAATTGCCAATCCAGCTTTTTTAGATACTCCCGCTTTTGCCGATATCAAAAAGAAAACTCCCCAACCAGCAGCGGCAATTGTTTCTCTCAACCAACAGTTTATTACTTGGCTGAAATTGCGTCTAGAATACGTTATTACTGGACAGTTTGAGGCTCCTTCCGATACTATTTCCGATCCGTTAAAATAACCCTTTTTTGTCTGTGGTAAATAAGTGGTTATAATTAAATAGAAGATACATTTTGGGTTCGATCCCCCCTGCCCCCCTTGATAAGGGTAGGGCTGTTTCATTCTCCCATCAGAATATCAAAAGTAAAAGCGATCACTGTCTTTGTAAAATGAGAAGTGAACGCGAACTTTTGAAAGATATGTTGAGCTTAATAGAAAAACTGAAACAAGTCAAGGACTTTCGGAAAGATAAAGGAAAAAGACACCCTTTATGGATAGTATTAGTAGTAATAATACTGGGAACAATGCTAGGATACTCAGGTTAGAGAGAACTAGGAGAGTTGGCTAAAAATAATCGGCACAGGCTCAGTCAAGAATTTAACATAATTCCAGAAAGAGTCCCGTCCTATTCAACAATTAGAAGGGTAATGATGGGAGTTGACTGGCAGAGTTTGTTAAAAATGTTTAATGAATGGGCATTAGAAGAATATGGACAAAGAGATGACATAAATTGGCTAGGGATGGATGGAAAAAGTCTCAAAAACACCCTAAAGAATCCTAATAATGAACAACAAAATTTTATCATGTTTGTCTCATTGTTTAGTCAAGAAAGTGGCTTAGTATTACACTTAAAAAGAATCGAAAACAAAAAAGGGTCTGAAATCAACGAAGGTCAAGCTATAATTGAGGATTGCTCTCTCCAAAATCAAGTTTTTACCGGGGATGCTTTACACTGTCAGAAAAAAACAATCAGCTTAATAGCCAAGAGTAAAAATGATGGTTCTTCGTTACTTGGTATGGTTCGATAGGGGGGCATAAATCGACTAAATCCTTATCTGGCAAGAGACTTAATTGATTAGTTCGCTCTAGAAAAAAACAATTAACAAAAATCGCTAAATGCCTTTCTATATAAGGGTTCCATCCCTTATAACTCCCGTCCATTGCATAACACAAACCGAAGAGCCAAAATGATTATGTTATCACCGTTAAAGGAAATCAGAAAAATCTTTATCAGCGAATACAAGACCTGAGTAATTCCTCAAAGCCAGAAAGTTGCTTTCTTGAACAAGATAATAGTCATGGACGAAAAATATCAAGAAAAATAGAAGTTTTTAAAGTGAGGAACAATGAAAGACAAGGGTTTGAAAATCTGCGAAGAGTTATTAAAGTAGAAAGAAGGGGTAGTCGCGGGGATAAAACCTATGAAGAAACAGCTTACTATATCAGTAGCCTAACCGAATCCGCTCAAGTATTTGCTAAAATTATTCGAGGACACTGGAAAATAGAAAATCAGTTACATTGGGTAAAAGATGTAATTTTTGAGGAAGATAAAAGCGAGATAAGTGATTTTCAAGCGGCCAGCAATTGGTCAATTCTCACAACTATAGGATTGAATCTTTTCAGAGGTTTGGGTTTTCTCTCAATAACAGAGGGACAGAGGTGGTTAGCTGAACGTTGGGAAAAACTGATAGTTTTATCGACGTAAGAAGCGGAAAAATTAGCTAAATTAACAGGATGTACTCTCAGACAATTTGAAGAGAGATAGGCTTTTAGTGGCTTGGGAACAAGCTTTATCAATTTATTCATAATAAATTTGGCAGAGGATTAAAGATTAGTTATTGTGACTAACTCTTTTGGTTAGAACAAGATAAACTTGAGAATCTTCGGTCAAATTTATTGACTCAAAATCAGCTATACTTAATTTAAATGAAACAGCCCTACCTTAATAAGGGGGGCATCTGAAAGTTTTTAATGCCTACCTACTTATGTCTGTTGAAATTGAACGGAAATTTCTAGTTAAAGGGGATTCTTGGCGATCGCTTGCGACTGGCAAGTTGTATCGTCAGGGATATATTCCTACCCAAGATGGATTGACAACTGTGCGAGTTCGTGTAGTTGGAGAGCGGGGTTATTTAACCATTAAAGGCAAGACTGAGGGCATGAGTCGTCAGGAATTCGAGTATGTAATTCCCCTAGAAGATGCGGCGCTCATGTTAGAAAACCTCTGTAAGAAACCTTTAATTGAAAAGATTCGTCATCGCATTTCTCTGGATAATTTAACTTGGGAAGTTGATGAATTTTGGGGGGATAATCAAGGTTTGATTATGGCTGAAATTGAGTTAGAACAAGAGGATCAAGTCATTACTATTCCCGATTGGATCGGCGAAGAAGTCACGGGAGATGAGCGATACTACAATAGCAATTTACAGAAATTTCCCTATAAAATGTGGTGATTGTAGTATTAATTTACTCCCAGTTTAACGGGAGCATCTCACCTTTGCAATGAGCATAAATACTTAGTAGAAAAATAGGCTTTTCGAGGGTAATTCTTGTTTTAATTCTCCATGTACGCGGTCTTTAAAAGCCTCTATTTCGTTCCAAGACACGATTAAGAGTGGCTTTTAGGCTAAGTATAATTACTCATCGCGTAAGTGAGATGCTCCCCAGTTTAACTCTGGGTAGATAGGGCTTTTTCTGTTTCGTTTAGCTTATTCGTTACCCGTCGGAGAACGCCATTAATAAAGCGATAACCTTCATCATCAGAATAACGTTTGGCTAATTCGATCGCCTCATTAATTGCTACTTTTTGAGGTATATCGAGATAGAGCATTTCTGCCACGGCAATTTGCAGGATATCCCGATCAATTCTTGGTAAACGATGCAGTTGCCAATCCACTAAAGCACTGGTTAATTCCTGTTCAATTTCCGCACGACGACGATAGACTGTACCGATTAATTCTAGGGCATATTCCCGCACTTCGTACTGACTAGATAACTGGACAATTTCGGGAAAATCTATCACGGTTCCTAAACGATTAATGGCATTGTGGGTAAGAGAAATTGCTTCTTTTACCATGGTTTGGGCGCTTTTTAGATTTGTTGCCTTAGTATCACTAGCGAGAATCCGTTCATTACCACGACTAATTTCAGCGGCAGCGGTTTCTAAGGTTTCTTGAATTTCGACGGTTAAGGTTCTAACTGCAACTAAAATTAAATCGTTTAAAGTTTGCTGTTCCAGGTTTTCAGGATTGCCTTTAATCTGACTTAAACTCAAAAGGGCAAGTTCTCGAGCAATGCGACGGGGTTGTTGACGGGGAGGCATAGAAATTTAGAAGGAGAGGAAGGAAAATTATACAACTTTATCGATCGCTATCTGGTTTGGTTAATTTTTCTCGGCGATCAATTTTTGACTAACTTCTATTTTAGCATAAAAGCCGCCAAGATTTAACTTTTCAAGTTTTAATTAGACAAAAGACAATATCTATCTTGAATCTCCCCTAATTTAGTCTCAGCTTCTTGAGCATTAATAGCTAACTGAGCAAACTCTAGAAAGCGTTTTAATTCCTTGCGTAATAAATTCCTTTCTACTTCCCAGGTTTCTCGATCTAAGGTGGGTGGCATAACGATCATATCAAATAAAGTCGCCTGTTTTTTATCGGGATGGGGGCGCAATATTCGCCCGCGACGCTGAATAAATTGTCGAGGATTACCACTACTAGCCAGAATGACTGCGTTTTGAATTGATGGCAGATCTACTCCTTCATCTAAACATCTAATTGCCACTAATCCTTGCAGATAACCCTCCTCAAATTGTTGGCGAATTTTTTCTCGTTCTTCTAGGGAAGTTTCTGCGGTGTAGATAGCAACTCGATAACCTAATTGATTGCCTAACAAATGAGTAACTGCCTCTACCTGACGACGATAATTAGCAGTATAATTTTCTAGATAACCATCCCCACAATAAAACAAAGTATGATCCGTATCTAAACGCTCTTGCATCAGTTGTTGTAAAGCCTGTAATTTATTACTTGCTGAACCAACTAATCGTGATCTTTGCATTAACAAAGCGGTGAGGTTTTCATTACCATTTAAATTACTATTTTTCTGCAAAGTCCAGCCGATTCTTTGGGTTAATTTTGCGTATAATAAAGCCTCATTATCGGTTAATTCAACCAAGATTGGATAATAAAAATAATTGACTAAAGCTCCTTTTCTAATAGCATCACCTAGGGTAAATTCTGGTTGTAGAATTTGTCCAAAATATTCAAGAATAGCGTCGGTTCCTTCCTGATCAAAATATCTTTCAGGAGTTGCAGATAAAGCCAATCTTAGACCTAAAGAACGGGGTAATAACTCTTCTAATCGGGGGGAACCTAAATTATGGGCTTCATCACCAACGATTAAAGTTTTATCGGGAAAAAATTTTATTTGTGATTGAAAACCCTCGCTAATAAAAGTTGAGTTAGTAGTTAAAATAGTGACAAATTTTTGATTACCCGCTTGCACATTATATAATTCTGTGGATAGTTGACTTTGCCATATATGGACACTTTCGTAGGCTAAAATCGGTTTAAGATTAAATTTTTCCGCTTCTCGTTGCCATTGATTGACTAGGTGACGATAGGGACAAATTACTAATAATACTTGCAGTTCTATCGCTTGGTAAAGTTCCATGGCAATAGCTAAAGCAGTAATAGTTTTACCGCTGCCGGTGGCCATTTTTAAAGTTCCTCGTCCCCGATTACGAAACCAACTGATAATCGCTGTATTTTGGTAGTCTCTCAATTCTAAATTGGGAGGAATTCTAGGAATACCAGAGGGATTAACTCGATAGAATCCTCGCAATTCAGCAACTTGCTTGATTTTGCGGGAACTGAGAAAATCCCTAGTTATTTTTTCCCAATCTATCCAGCAACTATTCATAAGACCTCTTGTAAAAATCAAAAATTGTTGTTAGGGTTAGAAGTCAGTAGTCAGAAGATTGTTTTTATTTATGGCGTTGTTCAAAACCTTGCGTTTTCATCGGCCCGCGTTTTGTAGGGGTGAAGCATTCGGCCAATAACCTATCGGTGAAACCGGAGATTTTCTATCCGAATGCTTCGTCCGTACTTTTTCAGCAAACCCTAAATAGTTTTGGTATAGATTTAAAAATAGCATAAAGCCAAAAACCTAAAAGCTAAAGGTTGCTACCTATACAATGGGGATGGACTAAAAAGACCATCCCATAGCTGTCAACCCACTCTTAAATGTTATCCTAGAAACCTAGGCAATGATTGAGATAATTTACCTGGTCGCTACTTCCTCTTTTTGGGGAGTATTTTGCCGAAGTTTTTCTTGATCTTGGCGACGTTTTTTAGCATAAAGTTGGATTGTCACTGCCATTAATACCACTAAAGCTACAATTAACCAAGTGGTCAAATCGAGGGGTAATTGATTCTTAAATACTGCCAAAAGGACAATAACTACCAATAACAGGGTTGGTGCTTCATTTAATGCCCGAAATTGCTGTCCCGTCCAATTACATTCCCCTTTTTCTAGCTTCTTCATGATGCGACCACAGTAGAAATGATAGAGCAGTAAAAGAGCCACAAAGGATAATTTAATATGTAACCATCCCGATTTTAAAATTTCCGGTTCTGTGGAGATTAAACCGATCGCCATGGCCACGGTGACAATCATCCCCGGTGTGGTGATGATATTGTAGAGTCGCTTCTCCATGATCTCGTATTGTGCTTTCAGAATAGCTTGTGCGGGTTCTGTTTGTGTTGCTGCCTCCGCATGATAGACAAACAAACGTACTAAATAAAATAGTCCCGCAAACCAAACAACTACCCCAATCAGGTGAAATGCTTTAAACCAATAGTAAGCCATAGTCTATATTGTGATGTGAGTCCCGAATTAATTAGTCTAAGAGTTATCTATACTTTCCCAGACTATCCCTATACAAAAGTTTAGACGGAAAATAGGCGTTGCGGAGCAGGGAGAAGGGAGAGGGGTGTAGGGTGTGGGGTGTGGGGTGTAGGGTTTAGGGTGTGGGGTGTGGGGAGCTTTTTCAGTCAACAATAGATCTCTTGCAAAAATCAACAATCTTCTGTTAGGTGAGGAGTAAGGAGTCAGTAGTCAGTAGTCAGGAGAATTAAGAATGTGCATTAATCGATTAAATGCTCCATTTAGGCATTTTATGCAGTTTTATGTCTATTTTTGTCATTTTTGAACTCTCAAGAATTAATTATGCAAGAACTCTAATAAACTAAAAACTCACATCTGATAACTGATAACTGATAACTGATAACTGTCTCCTAACCCAATGTTGGACAAAGATAAGCAAAAATTATTGACTGACTCCAAAAACTTGAGAATATTTAAATTAACATTCCGCAATATTTACAAATTCTTAAGATTTTATTGAGAAAGATTTTTATTTAACAACGATGTTATGAAGGTGACAGCGATTTGATAGAATTTCAGAATGGGGTATTCTATGCTTTTTTAGGCAGCAACGATTGAAACCCTGACCACACCTAGAAGGTGATCCTAATTAAGACAGGTAAATGAGTCAATTTCACCCACAACGATGATCTTTTTTTTGTGTAGTTTTATTGCAAAAAAAAAGTTTTTTTGACAAAAAGCACAAAGTATGCTAAGGTCTAACGGATTTCTAGCTGCGAGTAGTTATTGAAGAGAAGGAAGCAGGGAAGTGGGGAAGTGGGGAAGTGGGGAGTGGGAAGAATAAATAAAAATAATCTCCTGACGACCGATAGCTAATTATCTAACAGCAAAGGTCGCAGAAAACCGCCATAATTCTCGTCATCTGTACCGATAAAGACTTCTATTTTACCTCTCGGAGATTCTCTGGTAGTCACCGCTTCCACTTTGGAGCCATCGATTTCTGCAATTTTTTGGGGATTAGGGGCAAGAATTAGGTTATTATCGGCTGTAACTTGACCTATACGGTAAACTGCACTTCTAAACACCCCCGCACTATCTGGATCGTAAGCGGAAGCTATGTAGATATTACCTTGCTTATCTACGGCTAAATCGGAGATGGGGCGAATATTTTTACCACTACCAAAAGGACTCCGAAAAGTTACCGACTGAAATTCCCCGAATTTTAAGGGATTGAGCGAGATATCCGTCCAGCGAATCTTTGTACTCTCTTGACTATCGGCCCGTTCTGCGTAGATAAATAGATAACGATCGCCTTGCCGACTAACAGCGATCGCCTCTACATTTTCCACCGCAATCGGCCAATTTATTTGCTCAACTAGCTTGACTTTTTGCTGGTTGTATGCTAGTAAAAACAGCCGTTGAAAAGGTTTTTTCTCGCCACTTTCAGCCAACAAAAACAAATTAGTTTCAGGGATATGAGTAATACTTTCGAGATCGTTACTCAATCCCTCTGGATTTGGCCAATCTACCCTTAAAACCTGCCATAATAGCGGTTTTTCCTGGGTAGGTAGCTGTAAAAGACTCAGCCTTGCTTGAGATGGATCACTATTTTTGCCCTTATTTTTGGCATCGTGAACCCCTAGAAAAATATCTGCTTCTACCCAAGCTAAACCACTGAGATCTGGGAGATAAGTCTCCAGTCGTCTCGATTGTTGAGCAAAAGAGACTTGAGCGGCCGAAAAAAAGAAAACTATAGCTAAAATCACCGAAAAAACAGTTTTTAATCGGCTATTCTTGCTAAAAAAGGCTCTATTCTCTAACACCTATTCCCTAACTCCCAATATCACTGATTAACTCCTCCACCACCCGATTTAAACCGACGGAATGGGAAGCCTTGCACAAAATGCGATCGCCGAAATCGATCACTTCCTTTAAACGATTAATTAAATCTGCGTGAGTTTGAAAACATTCGCAATCGACACCAGTAGCGGCCTCAGCAATAAACTTAGCTTCTGGGTCATCCACCAAGACAAACAAGCGATCTATGCCTAGTTTTTGCACCCTCTCACCGACTTGGCGATGTAATTGCTCCGAAAAAGACCCTAACTCCTTCATCGTGCCTAAAACAGCAATATGACGCTGACCGGGGGTAGCTTTCAGCAAATCCAAGGCCGCTAACATTGATTCTAGACCGGCGTTATAGGTTTCATCGAGGAGTAGGATATCGGTTGCTAATTGGTAACGTTTGGCCCGACCACTGGGTAAATTAACCTTAATTCCCTGTTGCAAAGAAGTCCAATCGATGCCTAAAATTTTCGCTACAGCCAAGGCTGCCATAAAATTTAAAGCATGATGACGACCGGATAAAGGTAAGTTAAAATCTAGTCCATTGACTCGTAAAGTAGTTAAATCTAGTAATTCCCCGACTATATCGCCGCCAGAGAAGCCATAGGTAATTGTTTCCCCCTGCCATACCCGTTTAGCTGTTTCGGTAAGTAAAGGGTGATCGTAGTTAAGAACTGCTATACTACTAGAAGGAGACTCGGCCAATAACTCGCATTTGGCCTCTGCGATCGCCGACTCCGACCCTAAACGACCGATGTGAGCGGTTCCCACATTAGTAATCACTGAGATCGTCGGTTGGGCGATTTGAGCGAGCAGGGCAATTTCTCCCCGTCCCCGCATTCCCATCTCGATTACGGCACTATCGTGAGTTTCATCCAGTTCGAGGAGAGTTTTCGGCACTCCGATCTCATTGTTATAATTAGCTAGGGTTTTATGTACCTTTCCCCGGGTTGCTAATACCGAAGCGATTAATTCTTTAGTCGTGGTTTTCCCCACCGATCCCGTAATAGCAATCACGGGTATAGTAAATTGATTCCGCCACCAATGGGCCAATTGCTGATAGGTTTCTAGGGTATTCTGGACTAGGAATACGGGAATATTTTTAGAGTAATTTACCGACACTGGCTGATCAACAATCAAGGTCGCCGCTCCCTTTTCTATAGCCATATCGATAAAATCATGACCATTAAAATTATCACCCTTTAATGCCAAAAATGCTTGTCCAGACTTAATACTACGACTATCGGTATTAATTCCAGATACTAAACTATCGGGACTAAAACTTATGTCACCCTTATTTTGTAAGGATAATAGTTGAGCGAGTTGATTGAGGGATAAATGACAGGGCATAGACAATAGAAATACTTAGAGTAAATTCCGAATTATCTAGAAGATGGATTTAGGTTTAAATGTGACTTAGATCACATCTGATCGGGGTTTCTTTTTGCTAACTTAATTAGCAGGGTACGCTGCCTAAATTTTTATTAATCTGGGCATAGTCCGCAAGCTTGGCCAGGTAAGCCAAGGGTAATTTTCCTAAACTTGCCAAGCTAAAATGGATCAACTCGGTCACTACAATGACCCAAAATAGGGGCATCCTCAGAAGGGAGCATCTACTATCTAATCACAATTGACCCCTTTATGGTCCTAGCCCTAAAATCCATCCGCTTAAGTACCTAGGCAAAATTATTTACACATGACGATCATTGCCCCGTAAGGGTTTTAGCTCGATCGGGCAGGTAATTAATTTTGCATGACTACTTACTGATTTAGGAGGGCTAAATCAAATAACCATGGCTAGTCTAAACAGTGAACAAAGACCAAAAAGAGACGAAGAACAGCTACTGTGCGATTATTGGCTCGACCGCGCCAGGACAGATTCCCCCGAGCAATTAATCGAGGATTTTCGTCGTCTGTTTATCGAAGGTGGGGGCTATCGAGAAGCTCCTATTTATTTAGCCCTAGAGCGTCTTGTCAAGGCCAAAGATGTGGAAAGTCGTTTTGATCATTTCTTTAACCGCTGCTGTCATATTTTAGTGAATCGATGGCAAACGCAGCCCACCCATCAGCCAGCAATTCCCGAATTGGTATCGCTGCTGGAAAATTTGCCCTCCCCACGTCCCGGACATTACAGCAGCCCCAATAATTTGCGCCATCTGGTCAAAAAATTTACCCTCTCGGATGACTACGTTAGGATGCAGCGTCTGGCGAGAATTATTAGCGGCCAATACAGCGAAAAAACCGCCGCTTCCCTGGGAACCCTGATTAGTCGTTATCCCTATCTCTATGATTACTATTTACTCGGTGATGACAGTCCCCGAGAACAGCGACAAACCGTTAGACGTATTAAGGTGAAAACCGAGAGCCGTTTCGAGGTAAATCTCTCTCGTTATGTCACCTATCAGGTACGTTTGGCACAGGTTGCTCATAGCCCAAAAATCAGGGAAGAAGCGGGGAGAATCATTCAACCGGTAGAAAATCCCACCCTGCTCAATGATAAGGAGCTAAATCGCACCCTCAAGTATTATCTGGGGACGGTAGCAGGAAATTATACTTATAAGGAGCTTTCGCAAAATTTTCTGGCGAATACAGTTTATACCCCTACCTATAAAGATTTCAAAAATGATCTCTACGATTATCTAATTACCTCCTTAGACTACGGCAAGGGGCAATTTCACCAAAAACTCGACGATATCCTGCAAAATACTCTACCCCACTGCGATCAACAAAAACCGAGTGAATTTCTCATGCTGCGTACTTCTAGCCAACTGTTAAATTATCTGGTGGTGGAAAGCGGGCAAAAACCCGATCATTACCTTCTTATGGATATGATCACCAATATGGGGGTAACTCGGACTGTGGGGTTATTGCTCAAGTTGGTTTTGATCTGTCCCCAGGCAAAACCCCAATTAGATAAACGTTTTTCGATTCTGTTTAACCACTACGAGAGTTATTCTCGCGATCAAGTGCCTTGGTTGGTTAAATCCCTAGAAAATCTGCAAGTAGCTTTTAGTATTCATTTCGGCCAAGTTGATTTGTCCTTTCTCCGTCAAATCCAGTGATCAGCTGTTCCCTATCTAGGGTTTGCGGCAAAAAGTTTTTCGTGGGGACAGGGTGTGGGGTGTGGTGCGATTCGTTGGCTAGAAACTAGACAGTAAGACGTTTAGAGGATTAGCCGCTTGGTAAATGTAGTACCTTGATAACTTTATAACCTTACAGGTGCGGGTTAGTAATAACCTTAGTCCTGTCCTCTAGATGCCTAGAGTGACGGCATTTCCTGCTGCTTTAGACTTGGTACATCTGAGGTAGTGAGCGAGGAAAAAAAGCGGTATCTGATAGCCTAAATCAGAAACCCGTTGAGCCAGAACCTATGGATAGCCCTGGGGCGAAGATACGAATTAACCATCGTCAACACCCACGAGCCAAAAGGCTGACAGGCTCGAAACAAAAGTTAACAGAGTTGGGGCTGATAGCTCATACCACTATCAGTAAGGCATTCCCGTTACTCTGTTGTGGACAGTATGGGACTTCCAAAAAATAAACTATTCATGCTCAATAATAATAATCATTCTCGGAGTGTAGGAGGTAGGGGTCGATGGTTGCCTCCTCCTTCCAATTTTGTAGTAGAATTAATCCTGTACATTATTAATCAAGTTTTTCTTTTTAAGTGTATATGGAATTAACTGATTCCCTCAAGAAATTGCTCAGTGAAACTGCACTTCAATTAAAAGGTGCAGCTAAAAGAAGATTCATGGCCCAAACAGTCTTAGAATTAGGCTATGGGGGACAAACCCTTGCTGCACAGGAGTTAGGCTGGAATCGAACTACTATTCGTCAAGGAATTAAAGAACTAAAAAGAGGTATTATTTGTGTTGATAATCATTCAGCTAAGGGGCGGAAAAAAGCAGAAGAACATTTACCTTTTCTATTGGAAAACATCAAAAGTTTAGTGGATTCTCAAAGCCAAACTGACCCAAGTTTTAAAAGCCAAAGGCTTTATGTGAGACTGAGTGCGGCCGAAGTCCGAAAGCAATTAATCTCTAAATATGGGTACAGTGATGAGGATTTACCGAGCGAGGAAACTATTCGGGTTAAATTAAATAACTTAGGTTATCGTCTGAAAAGAGTCGCTAAAGTTTTACCTCAAAAAAAATTCCAGAAACCGAGGCAATCTTTGAGGAATTAGCTAACATTAATCGGGAAGCGGATGAAGACCCTACGATGTTACGTCTTAGTTTGGATGCCAAAGCCCGTGTTAATATTGGACTATTTGATCGAGGAGGTAAGAATAGAATAACTGTCGAAACAAACGATCATGATTTTAATCCGAAAACAACCCTAACCCCTTACGGAATATTTATTCCAGAATTTGATGAGTTGTTTTTGTATTTCACTGCCTCCACAGTCACCAGTGACTTTATTGTTGATATATTAGAAGATTTCTGGGAGTCGGAAAAATCTCGTTTTGAGAAAATTAAAACTTTGATAATTAATCAAGATAATGGCCCAGAAAATAATTCGAGACGAACTCAGTTCATGAAACGTATAGTTGAGTTTTCCCAAAAATATCAAGTTAATATACGTTTAGCTTACTATCCCCCTTACCATAGTAAATATAATCCTATTGAACGAACCTGGGCTGTGTTAGAAAACCATTGGAATGGGAGTATTTTAGATGAAATCGAAACGGCTTTGAAATTCGCCCAAACTATGACTTGGAAAGGAAAACACCCGATTGTTAAGTTGATTACTGAAACTTATGAAAAAGGAGTAAAGCTTACTAAAAAAGCCAGGGAAAAAATCGAAGAAAAAATCGAACGTCTCACAGAATCAACGAATCAAGACTTTCCCGATTTGGGACAATGGTTTATTGATATCTATTATGATAAGACCTAGTTTGTAGTTAACTAAGATGGTTAGCTAAAAACTGTCTTTGATTCTTTAACTTGTCCTTGTTATACTCGAAAAAGCTCGGAAGTATAAGAGTTTGTGCTGCCTATTTTTTCGGAAAAATAGGTTGTAATGGGAGACTCTTTGTGGTTCTTCGTTACTTGGTATGGTTCGATAGGGGGGCATAAATCGACTAAATCCTTATCTGGCAAGAGACTTAATTGATTAGTTCGCTCTAGAAAAAAACAATTAACAAAAATCGCTAAATGCCTTTCTATATAAGGGTTCCATCCCTTATAACTCCCGTCCATTGCATAACACAAACCGAAGAGCCCTCTTTCCTAGACAAAAATAATTACTTTTTCAAAAAAACACTTTTCTATTTTTTTGTTGGGTATTTTATTCTCTGGAAGTCCCTATCATCAAATACGGTTCAACCAATGGTTATAGGGAACGAAGTAACCCTGATTGACTCTGCCCGTTCGGGGCAGTAGGAAACCATCCGCAAGTCAATAGAGGGGCTCTTCTGGTTTCTGTGTGTAAACGAGGTCTATACTGATAGTTTCTTCTTTCAAAATAGTCCTAAAAGTCTTGCCCAGTAAGCATTTAACCTTACATAAGCAAAAATTATCACACAAAGTCGAGAAGAGCCATAGAGGGAGAGGATGTCCTTAAAAGCCAAGGCTTTGAGTAATATCAAAGATATGCTAACAAAGGACGGGTAACTAGGAAGTCTAAGCAACAATCAACGGTCATATACGCCCTAAAACCAACAATCTTGTCTGGTGGGGATACAGCCAAGAGAGTTGAATAGACAAGGAAATAATAATTCCCATTATTATTCTACTAATGACAGTAGCCTAGTTACTCAGGAGCCGGATACGGCGAAAGTCGTAAGTCCGGTTTTGAAGCAGGGGGTGGGAAGGCGACTTCCTGCTCTACTGTAACGGGGAGTGGGGAGAATAAATAAAATAATCTCCTATCTCCTGACTCCTATCTCCTGACTCCTATCTCCTGACTCCTGACTCCTGAATCCTGAATCCGTCAAATCGATTAAAAAGTTAAATAATCTCAACTTCTAGCCAATGGCGCCCCAGAGCTAGGGGATAATTAAGCCATCGTCATTTAGGCTGCGTTTATCCGTGAAAATTATCGTTATCGGCAGTGGTGGTCGAGAACACGCTCTAGCTTGGAAACTCCTACAATCGCCTCAAGTAGAACAAGTGTTCTGTATTCCAGGTAATGGGGGAACGGCAATTTTACCTCAATGTGAAAATATCCCCCTAGCAATGGAGGATTTTGCTGAAATTAGCCGTTTTGCCCGAGAAAATTGCGTCGATCTGGTGGTTGTCGGGCCAGAATATCCCCTCTCCCTCGGCATTACCGATCATCTTCTCGGCCAAGAAATTGCCGTTTTTGGCCCCACACAAACCGGGGCCTTAATTGAATCGAGCAAATCCTGGGCCAAAGAATTAATGAACGAAGCCGGAGTTATCACCGCCACTTCCGAAACCTTTACCGATGCAGAATTAGCAAAAACTTATATCCGAGAGCAAGGAGCGCCAATTGTGGTGAAAGCTGACGGATTAGCCGCAGGAAAAGGGGTAATTGTCGCCGAAACCGTAGATACGGCCCTAGAAGCGATCGATGATCTTTTTACCAGTGGCTTTACTAAAGTCGTGGTGGAAGAATTCCTAGAGGGAGAAGAAGTGTCTATCCTCACCCTCACCGATGGGATCAGCTTTCGTTCCCTGCTACCCGCCCAAGATCACAAGCGGATCGGTGAAGGCGATACCGGCAAAAATACCGGCGGTATGGGAGTTTATGCCCCCGCACCCATAGCCACCGCCGCCATTATCGAAGCGGTGGACCGAGACATCCTTGCCCCCATCGTCGCCACCCTACAAAAACGCGGCATTGACTATCGAGGAGTCCTCTACGCGGGTTTAATGATTTCCCCCGCCGGAGAGCCAAAAGTTCTTGAATTTAACTGTCGTTTTGGCGATCCCGAAACCCAAGCGGTTTTACCCCTACTGGAAACTCCCCTGGCACCGCTGCTGCTGGCTTGCGCTCAACAAAAATTAACTGATTTCCCCTCTTTACAATGGCGCTCCGGTAGTGCCGTTTGTGTGGTGGCTGCCTCTGCCGGTTATCCCGACCACTACGAAAAAGGCCAGTTAATCACGGGAATTAAGGCCGCTGAAACTGCAGGGGCGATCGTTTTCCACGCCGGCACGGTTTTAAAACACGGCGATATTTTCACCGATGGCGGCCGGGTTTTGGGTGTCACGGCGATGGGAGCCAATTTTAATCAGGCGATCGAACTTGCCTATCAATCGGTGAACAGGATACACTTTCAGGGCATCTATTATCGTCGTGATATCGGCCACCGGGTACGGGAAAAATAAGGGTCAGTATTGAGGCTGGGGTAAGGGGGAATAGTTATGGGTTTTGAGGATTAATTTAGCAGCCAATTGCCCCTTTTTTCGGCATCTCTCACCGCTAATCCTCACCTCTTTCTAGGGTAATCCCTGACAAAAGCGCATCTGACTGGTCAAAAAACCAGTAACTATTGATAAAATCATGAAACTGAATCGCCCAACCAAATTGCCATCCCTATGCGAATTTTGCTCTATTCTTATAACTATTATCCCGAACCGATCGGCATCGCTCCCCTGATGACAGAATTGGCGGAGGGATTGGTTAAAAGAGGTCATCAAGTCAGGGTTTTGACGGCTTTTCCTTGGTATCCTAATAGTGAAATCGATCCCGAATACCGAGGAAAAATCTATCTGGAAGAAGAACGCAACGGTGTTAAAATTCAACGTTCCTACGTTTGGGCGCGCCCCCAAAGAAGTTTAAAAAATCGAATTTTCTTTGAATTTAGCTTTGTTTTTTTGAGTTTCTTTCAGGCTCTCAAAGGAGAAAAACCCGATCTAATTTTCTTAACTGTCCCCGGATTACCCGTTTGCGTTCCCGCCGCTTTATTGAGTAAATTATATGGAGTACCGATTATTCTAAATTTACAGGATATTCTGCCCGATGCGGCAGTTCATGTGGGATTATTAACTAATCAGAAAATGATTAAGGTTTTTAGCAGTCTCGAAAAATTTGCCTACAAAACTGCCAGCAAAATCTCGGTTATTGCCGATGGTTTTACCAAAAATCTCCTAACTAAAAATGTGCCGAGTCAGAAAATTATTGAAATTCCTAATTGGGTCGATGTCAGCTTTATTAAACCTTTGCCGAAAAACCATAATTATTTTCGCCAAGAAAATCATCTTGAGGGCAAGTTTGTTGTTTTATATTCTGGCAATATTGCCCTAACCCAACCCTTAGAAACTCTGATCGATGCCGCAGTTCATTTAGTTAATATTCCTGAGATTAAAGTGGTAATTGTTGGTAAAAAAGAAGCCCTTGATCGCCTAGAAAAGTATCGCCAACAACAGGGGGCGAGTAATGTGCTTTTATTACCCTTTCAACCCCGGGAAAAATTACCAGAAATGTTAGCCGCTGCTGATGTGGGTATGGTGATGCAAAAACATAACGTTATTTCCTTTAATATGCCGTCCAAAATTCAGGTATTATTAGCTAGTGGTCGTGCTATTATTGCTTCTGTTCCCGCCGATGGAACTGCTGCTAGGGCGATCAAGCGTAGTGGTGGTGGTTTGGTGGTTACTCCTGAAGATCCGGAGGCATTAGCTACGGCTATTTTAAAGCTATACAAAAACCCAGATTTAGCAACTATACTAGGAGAAAAAGGACGACAATACGCAGAAGAAAATTATGCCTTTGAAAAGACTTTGGATCAATACGAAAAGCTTTTTTCTCAAGTAGTTAGTTAATAATTAGGGAATAGGGAAATGGGGGGATAGGGTAATTTCAACTAAAACCCTAAAACTCTAAAACCCTAAAACCCCAACATCTATCACCCAATCCCCATCACCCCATCAGCTAACCTCTAACTCCCACTTAACTATTTTCATGTTCGATAATTTCTCAAAAAAACTCCCCTGGCAAAGTCTCAAACAAGCGATCGCTTTTGTCTTAACAATTATTGCCTTAACTCCAGTGGTTACAGCTTTAATTTCCAGTGTTAATCAGCCTCAAATCCAATCTAATATTCAACTATATCAAACCAATCTCAATCTACAAGTCACGACTCTAAGCAGCGATGCTGATCCTAATAGCGAGGAATTTGCTAATCTTAAATTAATGCAAACCTCCCTGATCGGTGAAGATCCTTATACTACTGCTGAGGAACAGTATTTATCCGCCCAGAAAAGTGCCAAAAAAACAATCACCGAACTAAAAAAATCAGCAGTTAATCCCGAACAAAAAAAATCCCTTGAGCGGGAAATCAATTCCCTAAAGGATTTAGAACTGAAATTAAGTCTCATTCAAGCTAGTCAAGGTGACTTGGATTCAGCACGGCAAATCTGGCAAGACATCAAGGAAAAATCAGCATTTGAGAACTATAAACCTGCTATTTTACGAAATGCGCTGCTGTTAGAGGGATTGTACAGTGAACCCCCCGAAATTGCTGCCGATGCTGAAGCGAGAATCGATCGCAATTTTCAAGGATGGTTCCGTTATACCATTCTGGAAAAATTATATAGTCTCGAAAATCGTCAAGAGGATTTACTCGCTTTAGAGGAAAAACAGAGTGAAGTGGCGGCTAATGCGTTAATTAAACTAATTTTAGTGGCTTTGTTGCCTCTTATCGGCGGTTTAATCGGTTTTGTGCTGTTGATCTTTTTATTAGTGCAGTGGCTTCTCCGTCAACAGCGAGCGCTGCTCTTTTTAGATGATAGTCTCGCTTGGCAAACTAAGTGGGGAGGAGAAACCCTCTGGTGGGGAATAATTATCGGTTTCTTTTTCGTCGGACAAATTGTTTTACCGGTAATTTTCGGGATTTTATCGAGTTTCTTGAGTCTCAACCCCGAAAAATTTAACCTAGAAGCTAAAGCAATATACGTTGTAGTTAGTTATTTAGCCTTAACAGTGAGCAGTTTATCGGTTTTATATCTAGCGATCAAGCCTTTTCGCCCTTTACCTCCCGATTGGTTTCGTTTTAAACTCTTTAGTCCTTGGTTTCTCTGGGGATTAGCCGGCTATGTCGTCGCTTTACCCCTGGTTATTATCGTTTCTTTGCTCAATCAACTAATTTGGCAAGGACAAGGAGGCAGTAACCCGCTGCTGACTTTAGCCCTAGAATCCCAGAATACCTTCGCTTTAATCTGTTTTGGCTTTACTGCTTCCCTTGCCGCTCCTTTTTTCGAGGAAATTGTCTTTCGCGGTTTTTTACTAGCTTCTTTGACTCGTTATCTGCCTGTTTGGGGTGCGATTGCGCTTAGTAGTTTGATTTTTGCCCTTGCTCACCAAAATTTGTCAGAAGTGCTGCCTTTAACCGTCCTAGGTTGTGTTCTTGGCTTTGTTTACACCCGCTCGAAAAATTTATTATCCTCGATGTTGGTTCATAGTCTCTGGAATGGTGGCACCCTGTTAAGTTTATTTTTATTGGGCAGCAGTGCGGGTTAGGTGAAGTCTCTGGTTTTAGAGGTAGTCTAGAGATGATGACAAATACCCTCCTACTTCATCTTTATGAGAGAAGGCTGTAATTTATAATTAAATATCAACCTAAGTGGGTGGGTGGAATTAAATATAAGATGAACGTAGGTTGGGTTGAAGCATGAAACCCAACGCCTGCATGGGTTACGCTACCGCTAACCCATCCTACAAATAATTGTGCCTCCCTACTTATCTGTGTTGGATAAACCATGACTATCGCTCAAAGCTTACCCCTAGTCGAGTCTCATGTAAACCCTGAGATAATCTTCCCAGAAGGCGAATTTTGGAGTGATGAACCACCCTGGGAAAGTAACCTACATCTACAACAAATTATTTTATTAATTCAGTGTTTAGAATGGTGGTGGCGCGAGCGAGAAGATTATTTTGCCGCCGGCAATTTAACCATTTATTACAGTCCTAACCAGAAAAAGTCAGAATTCTGCCGTGGTCCCGATTTTTTCGTCTTTTTGGGGACAAATCCCAATCCCAACCGCAGAAGTTGGGTAGTTTGGCAAGAAGAGGGCAAATATCCCAATTTAATTATCGAAATTCTCTCCGATAGTACCGCCAAAGTTGACCGAGAGGAGAAAAAACAAATTTATCAGGATATATTTCGCACTCCCGATTATTTTTGGTTTGACCCAGAAAGCTTAGAATTTGCAGGATTTACTCTAATTAGCGGTCAATATCAACCGATTACCCCCAATGCCCAGGGATGGCTCTGGAGTCAACAATTAGGCTTATATTTGGGTTTAGCTGCCAATAAATTGCGCTATTTTACCCCCGAAGGTGAATTAGTACCCACTCCCGCAGAAGCGGCACAACAGGCAGAAACCCAAGTTGAACAGGAAAGGCAGAAATCCGCAAAATTAGCGGCTAAACTGCGGGAATTGGGCATAAATCCCGATGAAAATCTCTAATCTTTCTCTTTCAACCCTTGCACTTAATTAGATAACCACATCGTTGCTCACCTTGGTTGATCCAGTGAGTCCGTTCGATCGTACAATCAGGCAGTAGCATGGCAAACATTTCTAATTCATGGCCACAGATACTGGGATAGGAACCGGCGACCTCAGCAATAGCGCAATGATGCTCGGCCAGGATATAACTATTTTCTGCTTCCAGTGCCACTAATTCTGCCATATAACCCTCCTCTTGGCGAATTTCTAGCAATTTTCTCATTCTTTCCCCTAAAGACCCCTTGCCGAGGCGCAATTGATATTCTGCCGCTTTGCGTTGCCACTGTTTTTTGAGAATTTCCCCCACCTGTTGCTCTCCCACCGTCTCCACCAGAGTATTGAGGAAAGAAACAGCGAAATTATCGTAATTATGGGGAAAACGGCCACGACCTTGACGACTGAGACGATAAATGTGCTGGGGTCGTCCTATCTTATTTTGTACCGCAAAATATTCGATCAGTCCTTCCCCCTCCAAATCCTTAAGATGGCGGCGCGTCGCTTGCGGACTAATAGTTAACTCCTCAGCCAAGTCTTGGGCGGTAGATTGACCGTTTTTGAGCAAATATTGCAGAATATCGTCTTTCGTCGAGGCGGGTTGAGTCGTGGTCATGATACCAAAAACAGAGGCTTTAGCGTACAATTGCTGAGGGTCAAGGAGCGGCCAATTACCCCTACAGAGTAACTTGAATAACAGAGGTTTACCAGCATCCTCTGAAATTTTCCCTGACTTTGACAACAGCTTTGTTGTTAATCTATTATATAATCAATTTAAACAACTTTCTTGTTGTTTAACTGCCTCCCCTGCCTACCGCGTAGAGAGAACACTAACCCCCATGAGTGCAACCACCGTTAAAAATCTCGTTAACCAACCCTACAAGTACGGTTTCATCACCGATATCGAATCGGAAACCATCCCCCGCGGTTTAAATGAGGAGATTATTCGCCTAATTTCAGCGAAAAAGAAGGAACCGGAATTCATGCTCGATTTTCGTCTCCGGGCCTACCATCAATGGCAAAAGATGACCGAACCCAGTTGGCCGCACGTTTCCTATCCTGCCATTGATTATCAAAATATTATCTACTACTCTGCACCCAAACAGAAAAAAGCAAAACTCAACAGTCTTGAAGAAGTTGACCCCACTTTAATCGAAACCTTTGAAAAATTAGGCATTCCCCTTTCGGAACAAAAACGCCTTTCTAATGTCGCTGTCGATGCTATCTTTGACAGCGTTTCTATCGCCACAACTTTTAAAGAAAAACTAGCAGAACAGGGGGTTATTTTCTGTTCTATTTCGGAAGCTTTACAGGAACATCCCGACTTAGTACAAAAATATCTCGGCAGTGTCGTTCCCGTGGGTGATAATTATTTTGCCGCTCTTAATTCTGCCGTTTTTAGCGATGGTTCCTTTGTTTTTATCCCCAAAGGTGTCGCCTGTCCGATGGAATTGTCCACCTATTTTCGGATTAATAACGGTGAGACGGGACAATTTGAAAGAACTTTAATTGTCGCTGAAGAAGGGGCATCGGTAAGTTATTTAGAAGGTTGCACCGCTCCGATGTACGATAGTAATCAACTTCATGCCGCCGTCGTGGAATTAGTCGCCCTCGATAATGCGGATATTAAATATTCGACGGTGCAAAATTGGTACGCTGGCGATGCCAATGGTAAGGGAGGTATTTATAATTTCGTCACTAAACGGGGTCTGTGTAAAGGAGTTAATTCTAAAATTTCTTGGACGCAAGTAGAAACCGGTTCAGCGATTACTTGGAAGTATCCCAGTTGTGTCTTAGTTGGCGATAATTCCGTCGGAGAATTCTACTCAATTGCCCTAACTAATAACAAACAACAGGCCGATACAGGTACGAAAATGATTCACATTGGCCGCAACACCAAAAGTACGATTATTTCTAAGGGAATTTCTGCGGGTAATTCCCAAAATAGTTATCGCGGTTTAGTGAAAATGGGACCGAAAGCCAAGGGAGCAAGAAATTACTCCCAGTGTGATTCTATGCTGATTGGAGATAATGCCGAAGCTAACACTTTTCCCTATATTCAGGTGGATAACAATAGTGCTAAAGTAGAACACGAAGCTTCTACTTCTAAAATCGGTGAAGACCAATTATTCTACTTCGCACAACGGGGTATTTCCGAGGAAGATGCTGTCTCTATGTTAGTCAGTGGTTTCTGTAAGGATGTCCTCAGTAAATTACCGATGGAATTCGCCGCCGAAGCCGATAAACTCCTCAGTCTCAAGCTAGAAGGAACCGTCGGATAATCAGTAAAGTAGGGTGGGTTAGGCGATAGCCGTAACCCACCAAAAGCTAAGTTAGGCGATAGCCGTAACCCACCAAAAGCTAAGACAATTTATCCATCAATTGATGATTCGCCGTCAACCCCAAAAACTAATATTTTTGTTCTAGAAAAACATCCCATGAGTGAAGTAATTTTATCGGTAAAAAATCTGACCGCTAGTATTGATGGAAACCAGATTCTTAAAGGAGTTAACCTCGAAATTAAAGCAGGGGAAACCCACGCAATTATGGGACGCAATGGCTCAGGGAAAAGCACCTTTTCCAAAGTAATCGCCGGACATCCCGATTATGAAGTAACTGGGGGAGAAATAATTTATAAAGGTGAAAATCTTTTAGACAAAGAACCCGATGAACGAGCGCTTATGGGTATCTTTCTCGCATTCCAATATCCCCTAGAAATCCCCGGCGTTAGTAACCTCGATTTTCTTCGCGTTGCCTACAATGCCCGACAAAAATATCTAGGCTCGGAAGAATTAGATAGTTTTGACTTTGAGGAATTAGTCGAGAAAAAACTAGAAGTTGTCCAGATGAATCCTAGCTTTCTTGGCAGAAGTTTAAACGAAGGTTTCTCCGGTGGTGAGAAAAAACGTAATGAAATTCTACAAATGGCCTTATTAGAACCTACTTTAGGAATTCTCGATGAAATTGACTCCGGTTTAGACATCGATGCTTTGCGAATTGTTGCCCAGGGAGTCAATCACTTAGCTACTCCCGATAACGCTTTTTTACTTATCACTCACTATCAGCGTCTGCTCAACTACATTGAACCCGATGTTATTCATGTTATGTACGATGGACGCATTGTCACCAGTGGCGGTAAAGAATTAGCTCTCGAATTAGAAAGAACTGGCTACGATTTCCTCGATGAACAAGTATTAGCCGTTAAATAATCATCAGTTATCAGTTATCAGTTATCAGTATTCAGGAGTCAGTATTCAGGAGTCAGTATTCAGGAGTCGGGAGATAGGGTGATAGGGATTTAGGGGTTTAGGGAAATTTCAGCCAAATGCTCCACTACCCCACTACCCCACTACCCCACTACCCCACTACCCCACTACCCCACACCCTACACCCCACTACCCCACTACCCCACACCCCAACCCCCTCCTACCAATGACAGCCATAATCACGAAACCTGAACAATCAGGAGAATTATTGTTAAAATTGTCTCGCGAAACGGTTCCCACCATCGATAACGGTAAAATTCTCGAATTAAGAGAATCGGGAGCCAGTAAAGCTCAGGAATTAGCCATTCCGGGCAAAAAAGACGAAGAATGGCAATGCACCGATTTAAGTCAACTATGGGCGATCGATTTTCGCGCCCCCCAAACCGTTACAATCGATAAAAATGCCCTAGCTGTTTTTTTACTGCCCGAAGCCAAAAACAGCCGTTTAGTCTTCGTTAACGGCATTTATCAGCCCGAATTGTCCGATATCTCCGCTTTACCCCCCGGTGTCAGCGTCAGCAATCTCGCCAATGCACAAAAAGATGTTCTTGTCAACTATCTAGGGAAAGAAAAAACACCCGAATTTTTTACCGCACTCAACCAAGCTGGTTTAAGCGATGTCGCAGTAATTCACGTCACCGCTAACACTGTCGTCACAACTCCCATACATCTCCTATTTATCACCGTTGTGGAGGAAATTCCCCGCTTTTATCAGCCCCATAGCCTAATCGTGGCGGAAACGGGAGCCAGTGTCAATATTATCGAGAATTACGGAGCTTTAGCCGAACATTGCTCCGATTTACCTGTAAATTACTCTTATTTCACCAACGCTGTCACAGAAATTTACCTCGAAGCCAACGCCGAAGTCATCCATACCAGAGTACAACGGGAATCGGGAGATGGTTTTCACATCGGACGCACGATAATTGAACAAGGACGCGATAGCCGTTACACTCTCAACGAGATAAATCTAGGCGCTAAACTCTGCCGTCATAACCTCGATATCCTGCAAAAAGGAGAACAAACCGAGACAAATCTGCACGGATTAGCCATGATTACCGGACAACAAACCGCCGATACCCACAGCGCCATCTATCTCAACCACCCCACGGCATCAGCAACCAACTGCATAAATGTATCGTTGATGGTAGCGCTCACGCCATCTTTAATGGTAAAGTGTTTGTTCCCAAACCTGCCCAATTAACCAACGCCTCCCAGTTAAATCGGAATTTGTTAATTTCTAACAAGGCACGAGTCAACACCAAACCGGAATTACAAATTACCGCCGATAACGTCAAATGTTCCCACGGGGCAACCATTAGCCAACTGGAAGCCGATGATTTATTCTATCTGCAAAGCCGGGGCTTAAGCGCCGACACCGCCCGCAGTTTGTTAATTGATGCTTTCTCGTCCGAGATTTTAGCTAAAATTCCTCTAGAATCCCTCCGCCAAAGATTGGGGCAATGTGTCGCCTGTCGCAGTGTGGAATAACTCTACCGGGGTGGGTGTCAACCTGCCCAAAGTACCCCTCTGACTCCTGACTAAAATGACAATTATCCAAGAAAAAACCCTCGCCCAAAAAGTCCGCGCCGATTTCCCTATCCTCCATCAAACCGTACACGATAAACCCCTTATCTATCTCGATAGTGCCGCCACTTCCCAAAAACCGATTCAAGTATTAGAAACCCTGCGAAACTATTACGAAAAAGATAACGCTAATGTGCATCGGGGGGCGCATACTTTAAGTGTCCGGGCAACGGAAGCCTACGAAGGGGCCAGAGATAAGGTGGCTAGGTTTATTAACGCCGCTTCTCGTCAGGAAATTGTCTATACTCGCAACGCCACGGAAGCGATTAATTTAGTCGCCTACAGTTGGGCATTAAATACCCTAAAAGCAGGGGATGAAATTATTCTCTCGGTGATGGAACACCACAGTAATTTAATCCCCTGGCAAATTGTCTGCCAAAAGACGGGGGCAGTGATTAAATATGTGCAGTTAACCAGTGAAGAAAGCTTTGATTTAGAACAATATAAATCCTTGTTATCGGACAAAACTAAATTAGTTGCTGTCCTTCATGTTTCCAATACATTAGGCTGTATTAATCCCGTAGCCGAAATAGTCAGCCTTGCCCATCAAGTCGGGGCGAAAGTATTAATTGATGCCTGTCAAAGTGTCCCCCATTTGGCCCTTGATGTGCAGTCCATAGATTGTGATTGGTTGGTGGCTAGTGGTCATAAAATGTGCGCCCCCACCGGTATTGGATTTTTGTATGGCAAAGAGGCGATTTTAGAGGCAATGCCGCCCTTTTTTGGTGGTGGCGAAATGATTGCAGAAGTCTATTTAGACCATTTTACCTGTGCCGAACTGCCCCACAAATTTGAAGCCGGAACCCCCGCTATTGGCGAAGCGATTGCCCTCGGTGCTGCGGTAGAATATTTAATGGGTTTAGGGATGGATAATATTCATGCCTACGAAGAAGAATTAACCGCCCATTTGTTCAAAAAATTAGGAGAAATTGAGGGTTTAAGAATTTACGGGCCGCCACCTAGTTTAACGGGCCAAGGTCGGGCTAGTTTAGCCGCCTTTAATGTGGAAGGGATTCATGCTAGTGATTTAGCCACTTTATTAGACCACGAAGGAATCGCTATTCGTTCTGGTCATCACTGTACCCAACCTCTACACCGCCTTTTTGATGCTTCTGGCAGCGCGCGGGCAAGTCTATATTTTTATAATACCCGCGAAGAAATTGATAGCTTTATTGTCGCCCTACAGGAAACTATCGATTTCTTTGCCAATTGTTTTTCTTAGGGGGATTTCTAGCCCTTTTCCTGTTCTTAAAGAGTGAAGGAAGTTACCTATTATTATCAAGGAATTTGTCCCGAAACGGGCGAGTTATTGCGCTTGCCCCGCACTCTTTTGGCTGAAAAAATCGCCCAAGATTTGATGACAACTATCACCAATCCTGAAGGTAAAATGTATGGCATTTTGTTAGGAGAAAATGCTGCTGGCGAAATAGAAATTTTAAAAGCTTTTTCTGGACAGGGAGAAGCTACTGGCTGGGTTCCGTCCCTAGTGGGGAGAGAAAAAATTGTGCTGGAAGAAAAGCGAGTTTTGCAACTTTTAGAAACAATTAAACAGGAAATTATCACCCTGCAATCAATCCCAGAACATAATTTATATCGACTCAATCAAGCAAATTTTGAGCGCAAAATCCAAGCTTTACAGCAACAACATCAAAACCATAAACAGGAACGAGATAGATTAAGAAATTTAGGTAATTTAAAACCAGAAGAATTAGAAAAGTTAAATAATCTCAGTCGTCAGGAAAAAAGAGCAAGAAAGCAATTAAAACAGGAACAAAAACAAGTTTTAGAACCCTTAATTGAGAAAATAAACTTCGCCAATCAGAGAATTATTGAACTTAAGCAACAGCGTAGGAACCTCTCCAAACAGTTACAGGAATTGCTGTATCAATCCTACTGTTTAAATAACTTTTCTGGACAATCTCTCTCCTTGGCTAAATTGATGGGTAGTAATTTGTTACCGACGGGAACAGGGGAATGTTGCGCCCCAAAATTATTAAATTATGCCGCCATGAAAGGATTAAAACCCATCGCCATGGCCGAATTTTGGTGGGGAGAATCGAATCGAGATAGAAAACAGGGAGAATTTTATGGCGCTTGTCAAGAAAGATGTCAACCTCTCATGGGTTTTTTACTCTCTGGTTTACGTTCATCCCTAGAAATTATCTACGAAGATGAGGGAATAATTGCTATTAATAAACCCCCAGGATTATTATCGGTAACAGGACGTTATCAAGATAGTCAAGATGCTGTGGTTAATCGTTTTCGTCGTCAAGGGAAAAATCTCATTCCCGTTCATCGTTTAGATCGAGAAACTTCGGGTATATTATTACTAGCTAAAAGTTTAGATATTTATCGTTGTTTATCCCAACAATTTCAACGGCGAGAAGTGGAGAAAATCTATGAAGCTATATTATCAGAAATTATTGAGCGAGAATCAGGTATAATTGACCTACCTCTCTGGGGAAATCCGCAAAATCGACCCTATCAAACTGTGGATTGGCAAAGGGGAAAAGCTAGTCAAACCTATTTTAAAGTTGTCGGTAAAGAAGGCAATTATTCTCGCCTCGAATTTATTCCCTACACGGGAAGAACCCATCAAATTCGTGTTCATAGTCAACAGGGATTAGGGATAGGAATTTTAGGCGATCGCTTGTATAATGGTAAGCAGTCCGACCGTTTATACCTACACGCTAAACAATTATCTTTTCGTCATCCTCAGACCGAAACTAAAATTGACCTAATCATTCCCACCCCCTTTTGAGAGCTATAATTGCTAACGGCCAAAAACTATCTATAATATAGCAATTCCCCTAGTTGTGAGGTACAGAGTCTTAGGTTTTGAGGAGTCAGGAGTCAGGAGTCAGGAGTTAAGATTTTGGTGTACCTCATGAGATTGGGAAACGCTATAACCCGATTTACTAACATGGGTACAAGGTCAGCCAGAAAATAAATAGGGTTGGCTGAATATCAGTGCAATCCTTGCTAAAAAAGGTTTTTGGCACTTTTTTGGTTAAAAAAGTGCTAGAAATAAACGTTGAGAAATCGATCCGAGGGACTCAAAACCCTTAAACTTTTTCAGCTTGTCCGAGCGGGATTACCAGTGCCATAGTTGGGATTTTCTGTCTGAATGATTCTCATCGGAAACATAGAAAAAAAAGAACTTGATTCCTTGCTCACTCTACAATTTCAGAAGTTTAATAAATCTCAGATTATGACCTTCTAAAGTATTGTAAAGTTTCAATACAAATATAGTCATATATAGTCATTCATGGTAATATGTACAGACAAAACTATCAGACTATGCAAAAAAAACAGGAATAAGTTATCGAACGGCTTGGAGGTGGTGGAAACAAGGGAATTTAACAGGTTATCAATTGCCTTCTCGTACAATTATCATAACGGATGACAACCATTCAAAACCCGACGCTGAGTTAAAAGACAACGGATAATAATGTTAGTAGCAGAAAGACACATTATCAAGAAAGGACATAGATTTTGGGCTGAGATAGATAATTTATCTTGGCAGTCTAAAAATCTTTACAACTCAGCCAATTATTTAATCCGACAAAACTTCATTTATGGTCATGGCTATTTGACCTATAATCAGATGGCCTCTCTCATGAAAAAGACAGAACAGTATCAAGCTTTACCCGCTAAAGTTTCCCAACAAGTTTTAAGAGGATTAGACCGGAACTGGCAATCATTTTTTGCCGCTGCATCGGAGTTTAAAAGTCACCCCGATAAATTTCTGGGAAAACCCAAAATCCCTGGCTATAAGGAGCCAAAAAAAGGACGAAATCTCTTAGTTTACACGATTCAAGCTATAAGCAAAGTAGGTCTTAGGCAAGGGTTAGTCAAACTATAAGGTACTTCAATTGCCTTGCCGACAAGAGTGGCGGAGCGCATAGCAGAAGTCAGAATAGTTCCTAAATGTGATTGTTATGTAATCGAGGTAATTTATGAGAAAACCGAACAGTTCTTAGCTCCTAATGAAAAGATAGCTGCGATAGATTTAGGCATAGATAATTTGATGGCTGTAACTTCAAATCAACCGGACTTTATCCCTTTGTTGATTAATGGCAGACCGTTAAAAAGCCTGAATCAATTTTATAACCAACGTCGAGCTAAGTTACAATCTCTGTTAAAAGGTAATCGTCAAAGTTCCCAGAGGATTCGCCGTTTAACCCGTTGCCGTAATCAGAAAGTAGATGATTATCTTCATCAGGCTAGTCGTTATTTAGTAAATCTCTTAGTTGAGCAAGAGATAACAACTTTAGTAATTGGGAAAAATCACGGTTGGAAACAAGAAGTGAACTTAGGAAAAGTCAACAATCAAAAATTTGTGACCATCCCTCATGCTCGATTAATTGAGATGATTAGTTATAAATGTCAATTAGAAGGAATCTCTGTGATTCTTCAAGAAGAATCCTATACCTCAGCTTCTAATTTTTTGAATGACGATCCTCTCCCCGTTTATGGAAAGATAACTGAAAAGCCAGTGTTTTCAGGAAAAAGAATTTCGCGAGGGTTATATCGTACAGATAAGGGGATTCTGGTTCAATCTGATGTCATGGGTTCCTACAATATTTTGCGAAAAGCATTCCCAAATGCGTTTAACCGCTATGGGATAGAGAGGTGCGTAGTTCACCCAAGGAGAATCAATCTCTCGAAGTAAAAGTGAAGGGAATTTCTGAAATGGAATTCAGTCTGTCTATATTTGACTATACTTTTACTAACTATAGCTTGTAATCACTTGCTCGAATGAATTAGCATGGTGCGTTCCCAAAAATCTATCGGTGCGGCAGTAGCAGCTAGATTAGGGAACGCACCCTACAGCGATGGCTAGGAATAAGCTCTGTTCCGTCCGCAGCGACGAAGTGTTAGACATCTTTTAGCTCTTCAAACCTTGACAAGAGCCGATTAGGAACTAAGAAAATCATCTTAATATGAAAGTTTGTCGGTTTTGTTTCAATCTTGATGAATTTTGGTCGCGAATTATCTCCATCCTCCTCCTTAGGTTTGACGAAAGCAAAACAGGTAAATTCAATAGATTTAATAAATTCAAGGAGCTTGGTTGTTGGATAAATTTCGGACAATACCAAAGGTTGATCTCGAATTAGAAGATTTTTGCCACCCATTAGTATATCGAAGTCTGCTCCTTCAGCATCTGTTTTGATACAGGAAACACTCAGTAACGGATAATCAGACATCAATTTGTCTAAAGTATTTACCTTGACTGTCACCTTGTTCTCTTGGGGACTATGCCTAACCAGCGAATTTAGTTCAGGCATTGAGTTCAAATTAAGATCCATACTGCCAGGCTCGGAAAAAAGTGCTTCTTCTAGAACATGACAGTTTTGAAACTGGGAAAGATTTCTCTTTAAGTGTTCAACCATTCTCGGATCGGGTTCAAAGGCATAAACCTGATTAGATGAAGGAGCAGCAAGTAAACTATAATAACCAATATTAGCTCCAACATCAATAAAGTCTTTATTAATATCTAAGAATCGATGAAGGATAATTTCAGACCCCCAATCTAACTTGCTTCCCTTAAGGAAAATTTCCGTTCCGAATCGACTATCGTACGGCAAAATCATTTCTACATTATTAAATAGAACCATTTTCTGGTTGAGCTTGGTTATCTTATAAAATCCTCGTACTACATAGCGGTATAGGAAATCCCAGCCACCAATCTCTCGAACCAATCCAAGAAAATAATTGAACTTATGCAAATAAATAGTCCCTTTCAACATATACTCTCACTTCAAGTTAGCCATGAAGGCATCTAAATATTAATTATACCGCTCTCTGCGGTCGAGCCTCCTCCTCTGTCCTACTATCCTACCCCATCGGTCCGACACCCCCTCAATAAAACCCAATACCGCACTGTGGGGTCTCTATCGGTGCGGCAGCTAGGAGCCAGATTAGGGAACGCACCCTACCGCAATGGCGTACTGCTACGCAGTGCCTTCGGCATCGCACTAACCCTAACAACAATTTTTGATTTTTACCAGAGGTCTATTGACTGAATGATGGGATGTAATATTTCAATAACCAGCATTTTCTTGGTGCTTGAGCTATACAATGAGATCTATATTTTGATAGGACAAAAAAAGATTAGTATAGAGGTAAAATTAATGGCTGAAACCCTATATGAAAAAGACTATGTAGCCTGGCTGCAAGACCAGGCAGCAAAACTGCGATCGCCTGATCGCAATACTTTAGATTGGCAAACTTTAGCCGAGGAATTAGAGGAAATGGTTGATGAACGCAAATACAAAGCAGAAAGCTTTCTTATTCAACTCCTCAGTCACCTGCTACTTTACGCCTACTGGAAGCATCCTTACTACCTACCCCACTGGACAGACGAGATAGATAATTTCAGATTGGAATTGAGCTTGCTGTTTCGCTCTAAGGTAATCTACAATCATGCCTTAGAACGGCTTGGTTATTGTTATCAAAAAGCACTGGGAAAAGCGAGCCGCAAAAGTGGATTAACTTTACCAGTTGACTGTCCTTGGACAATTGAGAAAATTCTTGATGAAGATTGGTTCCCTGGTTAAAAACTGGAGCTTGCGGTCTAACTTACATCCATACAACAATAGGGTGGCTATTGCCCACCTTACTTCAATTGATACCAATTTTCAATAGTCGTGACTAACATCTGAAATTGCGATTCCGCTCTCGGAGGAGAATTACGCTTTGGAATAATCAACTAAGTCTGTCATCACTTTTGAAAAATGATATGAGTCAGCGGTTTAATCACTATCGATGCGGCAGTAGGAGCCACATCAGGGAACGCACCCTACAGCGATGGCTATTTAAAATGCGTAGATTTCATGATGAGCTAGGCGGATTTGATGGTTTCAAATACTTCCGATTATCTAAGCAATCAATTACAGATAGTCCTAGCTCATACATAGCTTCCAAAGCCGCATTTTCATACTTGTTATACTCAGTCAGATCATGAATTATTTCTTTCTGCCCATGAGCTATATTATTTCTCCTGCTTACTAATGTCTTAAGTAAAAGCTCATGTTGATCCACCATTGAGCATGATAAACCAGCATCTGTAGAGTTCTTTTTAAGCAGCATAGGCTTTAAATTGCTATCTGCTTCTAAGCGAATATTGAATTCAATATTCTCATTAATTAAAGCTGGCAATTCGTTGGAAAAAAAGCTCCAAACTCCATCTGCTGACAAATCACCTCCAAGTTCTTTAAAGCGCTTCCTTAGCGATAGCTTTATAACCTCCTCACGGCATTGATTGCGTTTAATATTTTGCCTTTGAATTGTATCGAGGTATGAATCCCATGCAAATCTACAAAAACCTTCATAGTGAGCATATAGCAAAGTAGTAATAGCTCTCAAGAGAGCTTCATACCTTACAGGATGCTTAACCCTATCAGTCGTTAATATTTGAATTTTAATTGCAGCCAGTTCTCCTTCTCTCCAGTTGAGATCAGCCTCGATCTCATTCGCCCAGTTGCTCATTAAAAATTACTCCACAAGCTGAGTTTATTTAAACCTTCTTGAATACATCCAATTCTATTAGAAAGCTTAGTTCTGGAGTTAGCTCCAGGTCCAATATTATCCTTAAAGCTGTTTGACTGAACAATTTTGATTATTTCATCCCTAACAGAAGAATTATCCAGATTCTCTAATCTTTCTAGTATCCTAAACACGCCAATTGTAACAGCTTCAAAATAAGCTGGAGCTAAAGCACCAATTGGTGATTGATCGCGATATTGAACAAAAGCACCACTGCCGAGAATTTGGCTCAAGTAATCAAATAATCTATTAAAGTCTTGTGTTTCAGTAGAATAATCAAATTGTATTTCTTCAAATAATATATTTTCCATGTATGTGTCTAACCAATCTCTCACACTCCCCCGGAAGAGATCTTGAGCATTTTTTGCGGCAAAAAATCTTAAGACAAGCTCTTCGTCTCCCTTTTGTTCTTTTTCTGATTGAGACAATGTATCTATGCAAGTCTTAAAGTTTGAATAGGAGGATCTTTCTTGGAGAAACCTATAGAACTTTATACCTGGCTCACCAAACATCCTAGAAGAACAGTTGCGAATTTCCTGTGGAGCTAGAATTGATCCCCCAGTATTTAACCTCTTGAACATTTCATAACGCAGAAAAGAATTACTTTGCCTTTTAATAATTACTGTCCTTACAGAGGATCTTTTAATCCTAAGCTTGAGTCTCAATGATAAATCTTCAAAAGTCAGATTATTAAGTTCTGAAATCTGATCACAACCTTCTAACTTTAGAGATTTCAGCTTTTCTCCATCTATATCAGTGAAATTCAGTACATTGGCATCAATGAATTGAATCACAGAGCTAAGGCGTTGTAAGCCATCAATTAACTCCAAAACCCCATCTGAGTTCTCAATAGTAAATATCTGTGGTATTGGCAACTCAAGAAGTATGGATTCTATTAAACGAGACTTTTGTTGATTAGACCATCGGAATAACCTTTGATATTCTGGTTGAATAATCAGTTCCTTTTGAGAATATAAACTGATGATTTCTCCAAAGCTGAGATCGATAGATTCAGTACGAACCTCACCAATTTTGGCATCTATCCGTTCATCTATTGATTCCATCATCATATTGCTCCTAGACTTCTAAACCCTATGGCAAGCAAAACTTGTACCTTAAACATTCTAATCGTAATCTGCCAGTTGAATATTACATTCAAGGAAAAAGTATGAACAGGGAACGAGCCGCATAACTATTAATCATACCGATCCCTGCGGTCGAGCAACCTCCCCCATCCTAATATCCCACTTCCATCGGTCTAACACCGCCTCAATAAAACCTAATACCGCACTGTGCGGTTTAATCACCTCAATTTGGGCATAATTACCGCAGAGGGAGTCTAGCACCCCACCCGACTGGTTTCTAGCACATTTAAGGTAAAGGGGAAATTAGGAATTGTTGCCATTGTACGGCCAAAAGTCTAGAATGGTCATTAATTTTTGTGCATGGTCGGGTCTTCTAACCGAAGGCATTGACGAAAAACACATTGTATCTGTCCTAGAGGCACTATGAAAAAGCTTAAGCAATACTGGACTGCTGAAGCACTGGAAAAAGACTTAGGCGATCCTCTCAATCCCGATAACCCTCTATCCTACAAGCGGGTGATCGAAATTGACGAGAGCGAAGAATTTCCCCATGAGGAAATTCGCTGGTTATACGACTGGAAACTCCAACACTACTACATTCCCACCGATTGCGGCGGTGAATTTACCTCTTTTGAGGAATTTGTCGCTTTTGTGCGGGTACTGTCTCGACGGGATCAAACTATCGGCATCGCTTTTACCACCCTATTCTGGTCGTTTTTAAACTGGATGGCGGGAACCCCAGAACAGAAACAGAAGCTCGCCCGTTTTATTATGGATGACTATGGGGCGATGTGTCTGGGTTACTCGGAAAAGGAACACGGTAGCGATCTGATCAATGGTGATCTAACCGCGACGAAGGTGGAAGGAGGTTATATTCTCAATGGGGAGAAATGGCCGATTAACCGGGCGACTATCTCTGGAATTTCCTTTATTTTGGCGAAAACCGATGCTAACGGCGGGCCGAAGTGTTTAACCCTATTTATGGTCGATAAACGGCAATTAGACCCCGAAAAATACTATAATTTGCCGAAAATATACACCCATGGCGTGCGGGCCTCGGATATGAGTGGCATTGGTTTTAAAGATTGTTTCGTCCCCGATTCCATGCGTTTACGCGAGGAGGGAGACGGTTTAGAATTAGCCCTGAAAGGTTTCCAGATTACCCGAATGTTGTGCGCTGCTTTTTCCCACGGGGCAGCCGATACCGCTTTGAGAACTACCCTCAGTTTTGCCGTTAATCGGGTAATCTATAACAAAACTGTGATGGATTTGCCCCAACCCCGGCGCACTCTCGTGGATGCTTTCCTTGACATCCTTATTTGTGATTGCGAGACGATTCCGGCTGCGAGAGGTTTTCATATTATCCCCGAACAGTTTAGCGTCTGGGCTTCGGTGGTAAAATATTTTGTTACCGTCCGTCTGGAGGAGATGGTTAATAGTGTTTATGTGGTCTTGGGATCGCGTTTTTATATGCGAGAAGAACACGAATTCGGCATCTTCCAGAAGCTACTGCGGGATAATTCGATTATCAGTATGTTTGACGGCAGTTCTATCGTCAATCTTCATGCTTTAATCCTACAATTGCGTCCTTTAACCAAATATCGGGCTAAACGCAACTCGCACACCATGTCGGCGTTAAAAACCCGTTTAGAGGCGATTTTTAGCCTAGAAAAGTCGGTTCCTCCCTTTGAACCCAATAATTTAGAATTATTTGGCCGGGGAATGGATGATTCCCTACAGGGTTTAGAGATTGCCCTTGATATGCTGGAAGGATTGAAAAATTCTGACGAAGTGGACCCAGAGGTATTAGAAAATCTATTGATGTTGGGTAATTTAGTTTTAGAGGAACTAAATGCTCATGATGAACAGATTAGTCAATCGAAATTCGAGTATGGTCACGACCAATCACCCGAATTGTTCGAGATTGCCAAGAAATACTGTACTTTACACGCTGCTTCTGCTTGTTTACACACTTGGCTTTATAATCGTTCCATCTTGGGTGAATTTTTTGCCCGGGGGGAATGGTTGGTGTTGAGTTTACACCGATTACTGCGAACTCTCCGGCCGCTGCCTTACACTCTATCTGAGGTGTATGTAGAAAATGTTGCCCAAGAATTGCTGAAATTATATCGAGAAAATCAACATTTTTCGATCGTGCCTTTTCAATTAGCCCCTTCACAAACTACCGAGGAAAAAACCCATGAACTCCAGCTCCAATCTTAATAATCTCGTACAAAATTGGTTAGTTAAACAGTTAGCCGATCAGTTATCTTTGGATGCCAAAACGATTAATGTGACTGAACCTTTAACCCGTTATGGTTTAGATTCGATCGATGCAGTAACGATGGTGGGTGATCTAGAAGATTGGGTCGGTCAAGAGTTACCTTCTACCCTTTTCTGGGATTATTCTACTATTGAAAAAGCGTCTCTTTTCCTAGTAGAAAACTACGATCTTTCTAATCTTTCCGGTGAGGAAACCCCCGCAGAAGTTGCTCCCGTCGCTGAAAAAGCTGAACCGGCCGTTAGTGGTGGCAAAGGTTGGAGTTTATTCGGTCGTCGTTAATTATCAGTGATCAGTTATCAGTTATCAGTTATCAGTTACTCGGTTATCAGTTATCAGCTTCTGAAGGCAAAAGGCAAGAGTCAAAAGGCAACAGGGGGAATAAATAATCAGTTTGTAATAACTGGATTTAGGATAACTTATAGGATAACTGCGGTAAGTTAAAATATATAAAAAAAGGCGATAAATTGATCGCCCTTTTCTCCTACTAAATAACAAAAATTATCTCAAGAGATACACCAGTAAAAACAGGATAATCCAGACCACATCGACGAAATGCCAGTATAATTCTGCCGCTTCCACACCAAAATGAGATTGACTAGAATAGTGGTCTTTTTGACGAGAACGCCAGAGGACCGATAGAATTAGCACTAAACCGAAAGTAACGTGGAGACCGTGGAATCCGGTTAAAGCATAAAAAGCGCTGGTGAAAACATTAGTTGTCAGACCGAATTCAGCGTGATAATATTCGTATCCTTGACCACAAAGGAAGATAATGCCCATCAGGGCAGTAATACCGAACCACAATTGTAAACCGGCATTATTATTTTGTTTAATCGCCTTTTGTCCTATGTGCATAACAAAACTACTGGACACCAGAATAATCGTGTTAATTGTCGGTAGGGTTAATTCTAATTCTGGCGTGCCGGCGGGGGGCCAAACGGGTAACATGGTACGGTAGAACAAGAAAGCGGCAAATAATCCTAAAAAGATGGAACTTTCCGCCACTAGAAACAAAACCACACCGAACAAGCGATGATCCGGGTGGCCATGATGTCCGTGTTCCACCGTTTCCTGATGATAATTGACAGAGAGTTGAGAATCTTCGAGCGTTGAACCTTGCATGATTGAATGTCCTTAGTTTACACGGGAGACGGGAAGCTTTTTTTCAGTGATCAGTGATCACTGATCACTGATCACTGATCACTGATAACTGATAACTGATAACTGATAACTGATAACTGATAACTGATAACTGATTATTGCGATTCAGCGCCCACTTCAGCGAGGAGATCCTGTACTGATTCCTCTGCTTCCGATTCTTCCATATCAATACCGTAATCGTAGGGGCCGGACCAAAGAATCGGCATTTCCTCAAAATTCTCGATAATTGGGGGAGAGGAGGTTTGCCATTCTAGGGTTAAAGCGCGCCAAGGATTACGACCGGCGGGTTGACCTTTAAAGGCACTCCAGACCATATTAATAGCGAAGGGAAGACTCGATATACCGAGAATATAAGCTCCTGCGGTACTAAGAACATTTAAATCCTGAAACTGCACATCATACAGGGCAATACGACGGTTCATCCCCAATAATCCCAATTCGTGCATTGGCATGAAAGTTAAATTCAAACCGATAAAAGTGAGAACAAAGTGGATACGACCGAGAGTTTCGTTATACATCCGTCCGGTCATTTTTGGGAACCAATGGTAAACGGCAGCAAACAGGGCCATTGCCGTACCACCGAATAGTACATAGTGGAAGTGACCGACGACAAAATAGGTATCGTGGACGTGGATATCGAAGGGAACAGAAGCCAACATAATCCCGGTCAAACCACCGATGAGGAAGGAAGACAGGAAACCGATCCCAAATAATAAAGACGTATTGAGACTAAGTTTACCCCCCAAAGAGTGGCACACCAACTAAAGATTTTAATGCCCGTGGGAACGGCGATTAACATAGTTGCCGCCATGAAAAACATCCGTAACCAGCCGGGGGTGCCGCTGGTGAACATATGGTGGGCCCAAACGATTAAACCCAAGAAACAGATGGTGAGACTGGAATAGGCGATCGCTCGATAACCAAAAATCGGTTTGCGGGCGTGAACCGGTAATATCTCCGATATCGTGCCGAAAAAGGGCAAGATCATGATATAAACGGCAGGATGGGAGTAAAACCAGAACATATGCTGATAAACCACCGGATCGCCGCCGCCGGCGGGGTTAAAAAAGCTCGTGCCGGCGATTAAATCAAAGGACAAGAGAACGAGAGCAGAAGCGAGAACGGGGGTGGAAAGCAGTACCAGAGTCGAGGTGGCCAGCATTGCCCAACAAAATAGCGGCATACTGTACAAATCCATCTCAGGAATCCGCATTTTCAGGATCGTGGTGATGAAATTAATCGAGCCTAAAATCGAAGAAGTCCCGATCAATAAAAGGCTCAAAATCCACAATTCTTCCCCCCATTTGCCGCTAATTAAGCTTAAAGGTGGGTAGGAAGTCCAACCGGACTGGGGTGCGCCAACAAAGAAACTGGATAATAATAGCAGCCCGCCGGGGGGTTAAGCCAGAAAGCCACAGCGTTAAGACGAGGAAAAGCCATATCTTCCGCCCCAATCATCAGGGGAATGAGATAATTGGCAAAACCTGCCCCAACTGGAACGATCCAAAGAAAGATCATGATCGTTCCGTGCATGGTCATGAATTGGTTATATAGTTCTGGGGAGACGAAATCGGGGTCAGGAGTGGCTAATTCCGTCCGCAGCACTTCCGCAAAAGCACCGCCAATAAAGAAGAAAAGAAAGGCAGTCACCAGATATTGAATCCCGATGACTTTATGATCGGTGCAGAAAGTAAAGTAATCCGTCCACTTGCGGTGATGGATCACCTCGGGAACGGTTGCTGGGGTGGTTATTTCCGTTGATGCTGTCATAAGGCCAAGATTTTAGATGACAAGAAAAATTACATTTGCTGCTGATGGGCAACTTGGGCGAGGATTTCACCGTTTATGCCCATTTCTTCGGTGTAGGGGGTCAAATATTGACTATCAGAGCGATCTTTAGCGGTCATAGCTACGGTTCGATCGCTGTCAACTTCGGCGATCGTGTTATCCTGCACCCATTGGTCGTAATCCCCTTGGGAGTGAACCACAAAGCTAGATTTCATACCGCCGTGATAGGCCCCGCAAAGTTCCGCACAAATGATCGGATATTGACCAATTTGGTTGGATGTGAACGATAACACCGTTTCCTGTCCGGGGATAACGTCCTGTTTTAGACGCAATTGGGGAACCCAGAAAGCATGGATCACATCCCCTGCTTCCATATTCAGTTGCACGGGACGATTGACGGGAGCGTGTAGTTCTCCGGAAACAATGCCGGTTTCGGGATAGGTGAAAATCCAAGCGTATTGAATACCTTTAACATTGACCACTAGGGGGGAACTCCTTCACCATCGTAGGAATTGCCAATACCTAGGGCTACTCTGCGATCGCCGCCCAGGGCCATCATCGTGCCGTGGTGATGACCGTGGTGGGCGATTTCTCCTTTGTCACCCTTGGAAATCAAGGGATCGAGACCGCCGATATTGTTATAAATCTCGAAGCTATAGACGGCAAGGATAAAGACGATTACCGTCGGGATGGCTGTCCAGAAGATTTCTAGGGGGACATTGCCCTCCACTGCCGGCCCGTCGGTTTGATCGCCGGGTTGACGGCGAAAGCGAATCACTATATAAATGATCACGCCTTCAACTATTAAAAATAGTCCCGTGGCGATGGTCATCATCAGATTAAAGATATTATCTATCTCCTGAGCATCTTCGGAAGCGGCCACAGGCATTAAGCCATGATTTTGGCCATACCAGAGACTAATTAAGGTTAAGGTGATCCCGAGTACAAGCGTCAGGATACTGCTGGGAATTTTCACGGTCTTTTCAATATTTTTAATAGTGGCTACTTATTCAAGGCTAAAACATGATTCCCCTATAGATGGGAAATTTAACCAGCATCTTCTGAGAATTTTATCTTTTCTTTGGGATCGTTTTCAGGGAAAGTATTTAAAATAACTAATTTTTATGTTTTATTCTGAGTTTATGTAAACAAATGTAACGGAAATGGCCAGAAATCTAAAGAATATCTAAAAGGTTTTACTTGTCGTAAAAAAACTCATTCACAGTGATAACTAACTGGCAAACAAAGAACGTAGGTTGGGTTGAAGCATGAAACCCAACGCCCGCATGGGTTACGCTACCGCTAACCCATCCTACAAATAATTGTGCCTACCTACTTAACTAACTGGCAAACCAAGCCAGGCTCTTTGATGACAGACTCCTTGAGAACAGGCAAACCGATGACCGAATCTGTTTTTAACCCGACACCCCTAAGAGAAACCGGCAATATTCAGGTGTGGATGCGCCGCTTAGTCTGGAAAATTGCGATCGCTACTTTCGCCCTCATGGTAGTGGGCGCTGCCACCAGAGTTATGAACGCCGGTTTAGCTTGTCCCGATTGGCCTCTCTGTTACGGTCAATGGATTCCCAGTCAGCAGATGAATCTACAGGTATTTCTGGAGTGGTTTCATCGTCTCGATGCCTCTTTGATCGGGTTTAGTACGATCGCTCTCGTCGGTCTGTCTTGGTGGTATCGTCGCCATCTTCCCCCTTGGCTGTTGCCCTCTGCGATCGCTGCCTTGGCTTTAATTCTCCTGCAAGGAGTACTAGGAGGATTAACCGTCACCCAATTACTGCGATTTGACATCGTAACCGCCCATTTAGCCACAGCTTTGCTCTTTTTCTCCACCCTAATCGTCATTGCTACTTGTCTGACTCCCTACCGTGGCACCGGTACAGTCGGGAAACTAACTGGGATGGGAGTGGTCGCCACCGGTCTAGTTTATCTGCAATGTCTCCTCGGCGGTCTCGTCGGTTCCCGTTGGGCAGCCCATCAGTGTTTAACGGTTTCCCAACTCTGTCCGGTGATGAATAGCCACATTATCGGGGTTTTTCCCGCCACTATCTCGGTGTTAACCCTAGTTTTCTTCGCTTGGCGAGCTGCCGCTATCCATCCTCTCCTCAAAAAACTAGCTTTTAGCGCCGGGGGATTAGTCGCCCTACAGGTGTTTTTAGGCGTTGCCACCCTGAAACTGCATCTTCAGGTGGAACCCTTAACCATTACCCACCACAGCATCGGTGCGCTATTGGTGGGAACCCTCGTCGCTTTTACCACTTTTGCCCTTCGCGATCGTTCTTTCGCTCCTAAGTAACTAGACACAATTAATTGCACATATCTAACCGCCTCTTGCCTATTGCCCATCCTAACCAATAAGTTAATTTTGTCCCATTACTTATAAGCCATCTCTAAGGATTTAATCACGATGACTGGAACTCAAGCCCTTCGCCACCACGATAATTTTTTACAAGTCGCTAAAAGTTATTATCAACTCACCAAACCGCGAATTATTCCTCTACTACTGATTACCACGGCCGCTGCCATGGAAATCGCCTCTAAAGGTCAGGTTTCCCCCCTATTACTCTTTCTTACTCTCCTCGGTGGCACTCTCGCCGCCGCCGCCGCTCAAACCTTAAACTGCATCTATGATCGCGACATCGATCACACCATGCTTCGCACCCGCGCCCGTCCTATTCCCTCCGGTCGCGTGCAACCCCTCCACGCCCTCATTTTTGCCCTCGTTTTAGCCTCCCTTTCCCTAGCACTTTTTGTCTTTTTTGTCAATACTTTGAGCGGATTTTTAGCAATGACCGGTATCGCATTTTATATGCTGATTTATACCCATCTGCTCAAGCGTCATAGTGTCCAAAATATTGTTATCGGTGGCGCAGCTGGCTCGATTCCTCCCCTCGTCGGTTGGGCGGCAGTAACGGGCGATCTCGGTTGGATTCCTTGGATTTTATTCGCCATTATTTTCCTTTGGACTCCTCCCCATTTTTGGGCTTTGGCTTTAATGATCAAGGATGATTATGCGGAAGTAGATATCCCGATGATGCCCGTAGTTAAAGGAGAAGAAGCCACTAGCGAGCAGATTTGGCTCTATACTTTAATCGTCGTTCCTTTCACTTTCCTCCTGATTTATCCCTTGGCTGCCTGTGGTGTTGTTTATGGTCTAGCGGCTTTGGTTTTAGGGTTTGTTTTCCTGAAAAAAGCTTGGCAATTAAAACAGAATCCTTTTGATCGAGACATGGCTCGATCGCTGTTTAAATATTCCATTCTTTACATGATGTTATTATGTACAGCTATGGTGATCGATAGTTTACCCATGACCTCTCGTCTCCTCGCTACAATTGCCAGTTTATTCCCCTGTAGTTAATCTCAGTTATCAGTTATCAGTTATCAGTTATCAGTTATCAGTTATCAGTTATCAGTTATCAGTTATCAGTTATCAGTTATCAGATGTGAGTTTTCAGATGTGAGTTTTCAGTTCACTGAAAATACTCCCCATCTCCCCATCTCCCCATCTCCCCCCGCAACGCGCACGCAGTGGTCTCCCCATCTCCCCCCGCAACGCGCACGCAGTGGTCTCCCCATCTCCCCACTTCCCACTTCCCAATTTATAATTCATAATTCGCCCCGACTACTGATTGCGACTGAGGGAGTTAATTCGCTCGATTAGTTGGGCTAAGATTTCTTGTAATTGTCGATCTTGATGTTGGGAAAGGTTGATTTTATCACAGCTATAAATAACGGTGGTGTGATCTTTGCCGCCAAATTCTTCGCCAATGCGCGGTAAACTTAAATCCGTGTGTTGACGCATCAAATACATCCCAATCTGTCGAGCAAAACTAATTTCTCGCCGGCGGGAATTTCCCTTTAGATCAGCGATCGAGAGTTGAAATTTTTCCGCTACTACCGCCATAATAATATCGGGAGAAGTGGAAATTTTGGCCATTGGTGGATTTAAAACCGGCGCAATATTTTCTACCGTCATCGGCAATCCGGAGATAGAAATATAAGTAGTAGCTCGGATTAATGCCCCCTCTAATTCGCGAATATTAGAAGTATAATTAACGGCAATATATTCGATAACTTCTCTTGGGAGACGCAGATTTTCGTACTCGGCCTTTTTTTGTAAAATTGCCATGCGAGTTTCGATATCTGGTGCTTGGATATCGGCCACTAATCCCATAGAAAAGCGAGAAATTAAACGATCCTGTAAACTGGGAATCTGTTTGGGCAAGCGATCGGAGGCTAAAACCACCTGTTTTCCCGCTTCGTGCAGGGTATTAAAGGTATGAAAAAATTCTTCTTGAGTGTATTCTTTTCCTTCAATAAATTGCAGATCATCCACTAATAATATATCGGCATGACGATAATGATTACGAAAACTTTCCATACTATCTTGACGGATAGCGGTGATTAAATCATTAGTAAATTGTTCCGTCGATACATAAAAAACCTTGGATTGAGGATATAATTCTAGACGATAATGACCGATCGCTTGCATTAAATGGGTTTTACCTAACCCCACCCCACCACAGAGAAAAAGCGGGTTAAATTCGCGTCCGGGTAATTCCGCCACCGCTAAAGCGGCCGCATGGGCCATGCGATTAGTTGGGCCGACAACAAAACGGGAAAAATTATATTTAGGGTTAAGTTGATTACTGGGGGGTAATTCTGATTCTAAGCTACTGTTAGGCTGGAAAATAGCGATTAAATCGCCCTGTTGTGCCGTTAGTTGAATCTCGACGGGATAACCGACGATATCCTCCACTACTTCGGCAATTGTTGACAGATAATTTTTCTGAAGATGGTTAAGAATAAAAGGATTGGCAGCCTGAATTACTAAGCGATCGTTTTGCCATTCTTTAACCGTCGCCGTTTGAAACCAAGTCTCGAAAGCGGGACGGGATAATAGTAATTTTAGACGCTCTAGGAGATGATGCCAAAGTTGTTGGGTGCTGCTATCCACGGTTAATTTTGATTAAGTGGGTGGGTGGAATTAAATATAAGATGAACGTAGGTTGGGCTTCGGCCGTGAGCTTTTGCCGAACGGTTGAAGCATGAAACCCAACGCCTATCCACGGTTAATTTTGATTAACAAAGTTGCTCTAGTGCTGCTGCGGGGAAACCTTATCAGTTTAGCGAGATTTTTCCCCTCAAGATAAAATGATTTTCAGAGCGAAACAATTAATCTTTAGACAGATGACGCAAGTTTTAAGTAGTCGTGCAAAATTAATTTCCTAGTGAAGATAGGCAAGAGGCAAGGGGCAAGAGGCAAGAGGTGGTTAGATATGTGTAATTAATTTTGCTTAGGTACTTAACAATCACCCAATTAGGAAATCCAATTCTACAGCAAAAAGCAGCAGCGATCGATAATCTTCTCGATGCTGACTGTCAAAATTTGATCGATTCCCTGATTACCACCGTGCAAGCTGCCCACGGGGTGGGAATCGCCGCGCCCCAAGTTGCTCGGTCTCTGCGTCTGTTTATCGTTGCTTCTGGTCCCAATCCTCGTTATCCCGACGCTCCGATGATGCCACCCACTGCCGTGATTAATCCTCGCATTTTGCGGGTCAGCGAGGAAATGGTCAAGGGTTGGGAAGGTTGCCTCAGTGTCCCCAATTTACGCGGTTTTGTCCCCCGTCATCAGTGGATCGAGGTGGCCTATTGCGATCGCAATGGTCGCGAAATCCGTCAACTTTTCAGGGATTTTGTCGCGCGCATCTTTCAACACGAATTAACTCATCGGAAATTTTGGGTCTGAAACCCCGCCGTTCTAGGTTGGCTTTACGTTAGAATTAAAAGGCCAGTCTCGAAAACCAAGTGGACGGCGCAGCACCTTGAAAACTCGGCTTAGGGGGTTCCGACCAGAAAAGCTTGGCCGGGTAAAAAGTCGCGCGCAACAAGTACAAGAAGCTATAGGCGGTCAACGTACCGTGGGACACAGGGAATCGGGCTTCTGAAATGGGGCGAAAGTCTGTGGACTCTGTGTAAGACAGTACATGGTTTTTTAACTGTGGTATGCGACGGTGGTGGAAGCAGAAACTTAAATCGTGAGGTTTAGGAATCGCCGCCCTAAAAGTGCGGCGAGGATGTCAACTGGAAGGAATCCTCTTTCTCGATCGCCTTGCTTCTCCGGCGGATTTATACTCGGAGGAAGAATACCAAAAAATCAGTAATATTGCTGAATATAAGCGATAAAATCGCAAAATATCTCTACATCTTCAAAATAAGTTAAATAGCTTAACGGGACTATCTTTATCTGGCGACAAAATTTTTGTTGGTAAATCTAAATTTTTTGTTAAAATGATAACGATTATCATTCTAGGAAACCTGCCCTAACAAACAAATGAACTACTTGACAAAATAAATTAATTATGCAGTAGAACTCTGCCCTCAATTAACTAGGGAGATACTCAAGACTTTTTCGGTGACTAGGAAAATCAATTTTTCCAAGTTTCCGCACCGGAGATAACCCCAAAGACGAGGAAATAAACCGATAGCTTTCATTAGTTATCGTCTAGATGCCCAGAAAAATAAATACTCTAGCAAAGGGTATTTATTGACAATTGGTAAAATCAGAAAACTTTGCCGATCAATTAACTATTGGAGTCTGTAAAAATATCTATGACCTTAGCTAAGTCCAAAGCAATTTTCGACAATGATGACTACAATCACTTTCCCGAAGTGATTACCGAACCTAAATCGCCGGTATCGGAAGCCGAGATGATGCAAGCGGTAAGAACACTGCTGTTAGGATTAGGAGAAGATCCCGATCGCGAAGGTTTACGAGACACTCCTAAACGAGTAGTAAAAGCCCTAAAATTTCTCACTTCTGGTTATCAGCAATCCCTGGATGAATTGCTGAATGGGGCAGTTTTTCACGAGAATGCTAACGAGATGGTTTTAATCCGAGACATCGATATGTTTAGCTCCTGTGAACACCATATTTTACCGATAATCGGCCGCGCTCATGTTGCCTATATTCCTAACGGGAAAGTGATCGGTTTATCGAAAATTGCCCGCATCTGTGAAATGTACGCCAGACGACTGCAAGTACAGGAACGTTTAACCGCACAAATTGCCGATGCTTTGCAAGGATTACTACAACCTCAAGGGGTAGCTGTGGTGATTGAAGCGACTCATATGTGTATGGTAATGCGCGGGGTTGAAAAACCCGGTTCTTGGACTTCTACGAGTGCCGTGCGCGGTATTTTTGCCGATTCTGCTAAGACTCGTCAAGAGTTTATGAGTTTGATTCGTCATAGTCCCGATTTTCACTAATTAGTCAGGGGGATCAGGATTATTTGATCGTCCTATCCCCGGTTTTTGCCTAGGTAAAAAACTAGAGCAAAACCAGCTATTTACTGTTTACTTTTTATTTTTGACGCGCCGCTAAGTAGTCGGACATAAATTCTGTTGTCTATCTTAAGAAATGTAAATTGCCGCAATTCTTACTGACGACCGACTCCTGACTCCTTACCCCACGGTTAACTTTACTTTTGTTCAACTACTTATCATGCTGATTCGTCCCCGTCGTCTTCGTTATACTCCAGCGATTCGCCGTCTTGTTCGTGAAACTGAATTAACCGTTAATGACTTGATTTATCCCCTCTTTATCATGGAGGGAGAAAATCAAAGGGTTGCTATTCCTTCTATGCCCGATTGTTATCGTTATTCCCTTGATTTATTGCTCAAAGAAGTGGTTAATGCTTATAATTTAGGCATTAATGCCATCGCTCTTTTCCCCCTGATTGCCGAAGATAAAAAAGATAATTTCGGTAGAGAAAGTTATAATCCCGATGGTTTAGTGCCAAGGGCAGTGAAAGCGATCAAAAAAGAAGTCCCTGAAATAATTATTATTACCGATGTTGCTCTCGATCCTTTTTCGATTTATGGTCATGATGGTATTGTTAAGGACGGTAAAATTCTCAACGATGAAACCCTAGAAGTTTTAGTGAAAATGTCGCTCTCACAAGCGGCAGCCGGGGCTAATTTCGTCGCTCCTTCCGATATGATGGATGGTAGGATTGGGGCGATCCGTCGAGCTTTAGATGCGGCTGGCTATTTGGATGTGGGAATTCTCGCTTATACGGCTAAATATGCCTCTGCTTATTATGGTCCCTTCCGAGATGCCTTAGAATCAGCACCAAAATTTGGTGATAAGAAAACCTATCAAATGGATGGGGCTAATAGTCGGGAAGCGTTACGGGAAGCCAGTTTAGACATAACAGAAGGGGCAGATATTATTATGGTTAAGCCCGCTCTGGCCTACCTCGATATTATCCGTCGTCTGCGCGATAGTAGCCATCTTCCCGTCGCCGCTTACAACGTCAGTGGTGAATACGCAATGATTAAAGCGGCAGCGAAACAGGGCTGGATTGACGAAAAAAGCCTGATTTTGGAAACTTTAATCAGTATGAAACGAGCGGGGGCCGATTTGATTTTGACCTATTTTGCTGCCGATGTGGCATTAATGAAACAAGAAAGCCGATTTTAGGGTTTTTGCCAGCGAAATTGATAGAAATTATCCTGCGCTCCCCATACCTGCTGCCCAAGGCTATCATAACCTCGATCGCTGGTATCCATGCCCTGGGAATGTAGAATAATTGTATTAGTTATTTTCACCGCACCTCTGGCATTCGTGGGACAACCCTGGGGGGGAGTTTCTCCCCGATAACCCCCCGCTATCGGTTTTAAAAATACAGTACACACCGACTCGGCCAAATCTGATACATTTAATTTTCTTTCTGTCAAGTCTTTGTTACAAAAATTAATAAAGTTAGGGGCATTATTTAACTTATAAGCTTTTGATTCCACAGTGGAATTATCGGGGCTAGGTTGAATGACTAAAATTCTTTGACGATAGGGTTGATTTAAGCGATCGATAATCGCCTGTTCTTGATAAAGATAAATATTATCCTGTTTCGGGGCAAAATCCACGGCACAGGTAATCATTTGCACCTTAGCAATGCGGGAGTTAGTCTGCGCTTGTTGCGTCGTATCCATGACCCCAATTAAATGATTAGCCACCCCCTGCACTTGCGGATTAAGGGGCAAAGATTGAGTGAGAAAAAATCCTAGGGCGATCGAAGTTTTCAGCATGAGCAGAGGCTTGATTCCGGTTAGTCTCTAATTAGCTTAAACTGATAAGCAGCAAGAGCAAAAATTCCCCTTTTCCCATGGCTAATCATCTGGCTGCATCTGAAAGTCTTTACCTGCGAAAACACGCCGAAAACCCGATCAATTGGTGGTATTGGTGTGACAGCGCCCTAGAAATTGCCAGGAGAGAAGATAAACCGATCTTTCTGTCGATCGGTTATTCTAGCTGTCATTGGTGTACGGTTATGGAAGGAGAAGCTTTTTCTGATCGAGCCATTGCCGATTATCTCAATCAGTATTTTTTACCGATCAAAGTTGATCGGGAGGAAAGACCGGACATCGATAGCATCTATATGCAAGCATTGCAGATGATGGTCGGTCAAGGGGGTTGGCCGCTGAATGTCTTCCTAACACCGGATAGTTTAATTCCCTTCTATGGTGGCACCTATTTTCCCGTGCAACCGCGCTTTAACCGGCCCGGTTTTCTGCAAGTGTTGCAATCGGTACGTCGTTATTATGACGAGGAAAAGGAGAAATTAAGCAAATTTACGGCCGAAATGCTGGGCGCACTGCGTCAATCAGCTATTTTACCGCGAGCAGAGACCAATTTAGCCGCTCCTTACCTTTTAGCCACAGGAATCGAGACAAATACGGCGGTGATTCGGGTTAATCCCAATAACTACGGTCGGCCCAGTTTTCCGATGATTCCATATTCTCATCTGGCTTTGCAGGGTAGTCGCTTTGGTGACGATTTTGAGGATTCCCTCCGGCAAGCGGCCTATCAACGGGGGGAAGATCTGGCCCTGGGGGGAATCTATGACCATGTAGGGGGAGGATTCCATCGTTATACGGTGGATTCGACGTGGACAGTTCCCCATTTTGAAAAAATGCTCTACGATAACGGGCAAATTGTCGAATATTTAGCCAATTTGTGGAGTGCGGGTGATCGAGAGGCGGCCTTTGAGAGAGGGATTAAAGGCACGGTTAACTGGCTAAAACGGGAAATGACCGCCCCAGAAGGTTATTTTTATGCGGCCCAAGATGCCGATAGTTTTGAGAATGCCACGGATGGGGAACCGGAGGAAGGGGCCTTTTATGTCTGGTCGGATCTGGAGTTAAGGGATTATCTCTCGACTGAGGAATTGGGGCTGCTGCAAGCTAATTTTACCGTCACTGCCGAGGGGAATTTTGAGGGTCGTAATGTCCTGCAACGTCGGCAAGGGGGAGAATTAGGGGAGGAGATAGAAAATATGCTCGATAAGTTATTTATTCGGCGTTATGGCAGTTCTCAAGCCCAATTAGCTCTTTTTCCCCCGGCCAGAGACAATCAGGAGGCGAAAACTGTCTCTTGGCCGGGACGCATTCCGGCGGTAACGGATACGAAAATGATCGTCGCTTGGAATAGTTTGATGATTTCCGGTTTAGCCCGGGCCTTTGCCGTCTTTGGTGAACCTTTGTACTGGAAAATGGCTACTCAAGCGGCCGAGTTTATTCTCAAGCATCAGTGGTTAGATGGACGTTTTCAGCGCTTGAATTATCAGGGTCAGGCCTCGGTTTTGGCCCAATCGGAGGATTTTGCCTATTTTATTAAGGCTTTGCTGGACTTGCAAACCGCTAAACCCCAAGAAACTCGCTGGTTAGAGGCGGCTATCGAACTACAGGGGGAATTTGATCGCTGGTTTTGGGCCGAGGATGAGGGGGGATATTTTAATACTGCGTCCGATCATAGTCTCGATCTGATCGTGCAGGAACGGGGTCATACGGATAATGCCACCCCTTCGGCCAACGGAATTGCGATCGCTAATTTGGTGCGTCTGTCGCGATTGACGGAAAATCTAGAATATCTCGATCGGGCCGAAAAGGCCTTGCAATCTTTTAGTACCATCCTAGAAGAGTCCCCCACCGCTTGCCCCAGTTTATTTGTTGCCCTCGATCACTATCGTCACGGTTTCTGTCTGCGCGCCCCGGAAAGCTCGATCGAGCCGCTGTTAAGTCGCTATTTGCCCACTGCGGTGTATCGCGTCGATGCCAGTTTGCCCATTAGCACATTTGGGTTAATTTGTCAAGGGTTATGCTGCCTTGAACCGGCGGAAAATTTAGAACAGTTAGACCGACAAATTGCTGGGGTGATGAGGGGGGAGTCAATACTACTCGGTTAAGGTTTTTTCTCTCTCAAGCAGAGAACAGTGATAAAAAAGCAATTAACGCTTTTTTAATCACCAAGATTCAGGATCATTGATTATTTTGACCAAAATGGACAGGAATGGAGATGATTTTCTTCTCCATTGTCAAAACGCCCACACCATTGGTCAAAGCCAGAGAGGTATCGCGGCTGGGGTTGTCTATTTCATAGCCGCTCTCTCAACGTCAAGTGCCGACTCTGTAGCGGTTATACTCGATTTGATCGTTTGAGCGTTTAAGTCCCATTAGTTTTATCTTCAGCCATCTTATGGAGAACAAAAACATTATCTTGCTTTAAAAGCAGCCATCTTGCAAAAGGATAGCGTTTGACTTCTTGATAACCTTTGAGCAATCCAGAGGAAATCATGTAGTCATCACGATTTACCCACCAGTAACTTTTACCCCGCTGCTTCTGATATTTTATATCGTTTAAATACCAGCCATTAAATTCGTATCCCCCATCGATATATTCAGGAGTAACTCCCTGTTCCATCAAATCATTTAAGGCTTGCCACCGAGTTCGGTTCCAGGCTAAGTAGTCATGGGTTGCAGCCATAGTAAATCCGCCCCAAATAAAGATCATTGTCAAGGCAAAAGCAGTTATTTTTTTGCCAATATCTCGTTCGGCAATGTCCTTGTTTAAAATTACTATAAGGACCATAAATAATGGTACAAGCAGCAAAAAATAACGATCAAAAGCATACTTTATTCCCAAAAGAAAAAGATAAACTAATATCGCAGAAATTATTAGTAAATTCAACCATTTTTCTGATTCAGAAAAGGTTTGCAATATCCCTGAGCATAAATAGTAAAGCAATAAAAGCGCTCCAACTACACCAATCGCCGTCATCATCAACCAAAATATTTTTAAGCCAAGGGAATAGGGGGGATAATTTACCTTCAAGATATAAGTATCTCGAAGGGTTAAAGGGCCTAAGCCAAAATAAACTAGGACATTACCGATGAAGGGCATAGTTTTGCCTTGCTGGATCAATTTACCCATCACGACAACAAAAAAGCTAGATAAAGCTAAGAGCGTTATTCTTTGGTGTTGGCGCGATATTTCCTTAAATTTCCCAGAAAAAAATATCGCTATGAATGGGAAAATAAAACAACCAATTGAAATAATTAGAATATGGTTGCCAAAATCTAATTTTTGCATATTCATCAACACATTCTCCATTATTAAAAGAGTCCGCTCTTTAGATTCAAGCCATTGTTGATACAATTTATAGAGTAAGATTACCAAGGAAACCATCAGAGAACTGCCCAACAAAATTTTTAATTTTAATTTTTTTGTCCAAAAGATCGCTAGGGCAAGGAAGACTAAACAACTCAGGTATATAATTGAAATCATTAAAATGTGGTTGCCGAAATCTAATTTTCCTATAGCTATCAATACCTTCTCTGCTATTATAGTCAGGGTATTCTCTGCTGTTAAAGGCATGCGTCCTGTAGAATAAAGCCATTTTTGATACAGTTCATGTAGTAAAATTCCTGATAAAAATATCAGGGAACTGCCCAATAAAATTTTTAATTTAAATCGGCTCTTCGTTACTTGTTATGGTTCGATAGGGGGGCATAAATCGACTAAATCCTTATCTGGCAAGAGACTTAATTGATTAGTTCGCTCTAGAGCAAAAACAATTGACAAAAATCGCTAAATGCCTTTCTCTATAAGGGTTCCATCCCTTATAACCCCCGTCCATTGCATAACACAAACCGAAGAGCCTTTAAATCTTTGTTTAAACGAGTATGCTAGGGCAAATGATAAAAGAATAATAATTGCGTATTGACGGATTAAAATCGTGATATAAGCGAGGCAAATACCGAGAATAATTTCCATAGTTGATTCCCGCTTCAATCCCCTGATCAGAAAATAGAAAGATAGGATACTTAAAGCCAGAAAAGGAACGTCGGTCATAAAGCTGTTAGCTAATCCAAAGTATAGAGGATTAACCACTATCAGCAAAGCGCCCAACCAAGAGATTTTCTGATTGGCATTAACTTCTCTAAGCAGTCCATAAGTACCAATCGCACCGATTAATCCTAAGGTTAAAGTTGAGAAGCGTAATGCAGTAAATGAAAATCCAAAAGGAAGGCAAAATAAGGCTCCCCAAAAGGCTTGAAAAAATAGGTTAGTATGGGCTGGACTGGGAAGGCGGAAATCACCTTTCTCCAGAATCGATTTTACTGCCAGTCCATAAACCCAGTCATCATTAAGAGGAAAATTACCCAAAGGATTGACGACAATTACCATCACAGTCCATATGGCAATAATTATTAAAATATTGACAATATCAGCTTTTTTTGGATGACTAAAATAAATCCAACTCATTACATCTGTTTTGTTCATGGCTCTAATCTTACGAAAGGAAAATAGCGGAATTCGAGTAATTTAGTCACGACTGCTCGTGTTGCTCCGAGAATAGCGACTCGCACTGGCCGAGACAGGGGGCTGACTTGCGGGGAAATTTAGGCACAAAACACCAAGATAACATGGCGAAGTAAGCTTCATTTATCTCTGACTCGGAGGGGGTTGTCTGTTTCATTGCCAATCTCTCAACGTCAAGTGCCGACTCTGTAGCGATTATAATCGATTTGATCTGTATTGAGCGTTTAAGTCCCAATAATTGCTCTGTAGTGGATATTTCTACAAATTTGAGCTGCAACCCAGCCAATCGAGGTTAAAGATGGCCCGATAGATGGGATTATGAACCCGCAGCTGGCCCTGGTCTTTGATCACTAACCCCGATAAAAGTAACTCTTTTTCTGGGGGGCTATCCTCAGCAATCACCTCTTTTTCCCTTAAAATCCGTTCATAGAGTCTCAGGAGCAACTGGGAGCGATGACTGTTGAGGAGCCGATCGCGAATAGTCCGCAGATGTTCCGGTTCATCCTGAGCCTCCCAATTGTCAATGATCTTCTTCTGTACCAAGTCCTCAATCCAGGAGGCCTCACCATTGGGGGGAATCGGCGAGGCGGCGGTGCGAATTAACTGACAGAGTTTTTGGGTCAGAAAAGGTTGACCGTTTGTCCAAGCAAAGACTTCTTTTAAGACAGTTTGCGGGTTACTAACTTTCTCGGCCAATCCGCGCAGTAAAGGCTGGGCTTCGTGTTCCTTAAAACCCTCCAATTGAATCGAATGACCGATATTAAAAGGAGTGATTTGGTGGTCGGTAATTAAATCGGAGGGGGTGACAACACCGAAGAAAGCGAAGGTCAAACGCCGATAGAGCGGGTTAAAACCACGCTGGTTATAGCAGGAACGAATCAGGGCAAAAAAGTCATTAACTGCGAAATTTAAGCCCAAAACGCTATCAATTTCATCGATAAAAATCGCTATCGGTTTCGGGGGAGAACCCTCCACTATCCCCACTTCCAGCAATAACACTTCTTCAATAAATTCGCCCAAGCGCTGCACTGCCGAGACATCTTCCCGTTCTTGCCACCAAGCTTTCAGATTAACCCTTTTGAGCAGGCCAAAACGTCGCCCTAACTCGAAGGCTATCCCCTTGTACCATTGGTCAGAAGTGACATTTTCGCTGCCGATACGGGTTAAATCAATGGGAGCGCAACAGATGCCCTCGTGTTGGAGGTGATCGATCATGCGTACCATTAAACTAGACTTACCCATTTGACGGGGATTGAGAACATAGCAAAAATCGCCGCGTTTGAGGGCTTTATAGAGATAACGGTCGGCGGCGCGGACCACGTAGGTGGGAGCATCCATGGGTAAACTGCCCCCCACTTGGTAGTCAAAGGTGCTAGATTCTTCGCTACTTCTGAGCAGTTCATTTTCAAACAGTAATTCTGCTTGGGTGGCCTTGAGAATTTCTAGGGTTTGGCTGAGTTCTAGGGTGCGCTCCTGCACTTTCTGTTCTAGGGTGCGGCTATACTCGGCTAATTCTTCGGTAAAGCGAATCCGTTCCGCTTCCGCCTGTTTTCGTTCGCTAATATCGGTAAAAGCGGTGATCGCATAGATAATTTCCCCTTTTTCGTCAAAAACGGGCGTAGCATACACTTCTAGGGGAATAATCTTCTCTCCTTGGTGAATTTCTAGATCATCCATCGTGTTTTTTTCCCCCCTTAAAGCTCGGACAATCGGCTGGTCTTCGGTGGGATACAATCGATCGGTTCCAGCTTGATATAACTGATAGGTTTTCCCCAACTGATTAGCCGTGGTGATATTAACTATCCCTTTTCCTAAAATCTCTTGGGCGGTTTGATTGGCATAATAGGGTTGACTGTCGGCATCGAGGACAAATACCCCCACTGGCATGGCTTCTAAAAATTGCGCTAGTTGTCTCTGTTTGGCTTTGATTTCAGCGTAGAGTTTGGCGTTAGTAATTGCGATCGCCGCTTGGCTAGAGAGCAGTTGCAGCACTTCCAATCTTTCTTGGGTAAAAGCCCCGACGGTGAGGTTATTTTCTAGATAGACAATTCCCCGCAGTTGTCCTTGGTCGAGGAGAGGCGAACAGAGCAGCGATTTGGTTTGATGGGTTTTTATATAGGGATCGTTGCTAAAATTGCCCTGATGGGCAGCATCGTTATTAAGAACGGTTTGACCGCTCCGGGCTACATAGTTAATAATTGAGACGGGAAGATGTTCTTCGATCGCATTAGATTTAAAGACTGTCACCCTATCTTCCTGCACTGAACCGGAGGCTTCGATCGATAATTGTCCGCCGCTTTCTAGGATAAGATAGCCCAGCTGCGCCCCGGCATTTTCGATGAGAATTTTCATCAGGGTGGCGAGTAACTTATCTAAAACTATCTCGCTAGAAATGGCTTGGGATGCCTTCATGATCGTGGCTAAATCTAACAGATCTCCCGAATGACTGGCTGAATTTTTTCTGGTGGTAGTTCTCCTAGTTTCGGTCGGGGAATTGGAACCATAATTATTGACCATTAACTGAGAATAGCGGCTTTCTATATCTTTGACTTTAGCGGTTGCTCCCCAAAGAGAATAGAGATAAGCAGCTTCATTGATGTAGGTTTTGGCAATTTTTACTTTACCCCAATCGAGATAGAATTTCGCCGCTAGTTCGTTAGCTAGTGCCTCTTCATTAATGTATTCATTTTCCTTGGCTTTAGCGATGGCTAGATCGTAGTTTTCTATGGCTTCTAGATAGGATTGCTGCACCCGGTCTTTTTCCGCTTGCACTAAATAAAATTTATGGAGATAGTTCTGGGGTGCTTGATTAGCCCATTCCCACAGCTTTCTCTGATTATTCGTCACTCGTTCTAATACTTGCTTTTTTTGGTCATTGTCCAGATGATTATAAATAGCTAAATGGGCGAGGGAATCATAGACATTATGCAGAGGAATCAAGAAAGTAGCGGTAGCTCCTCCCAGATATTTTTGGGCTTGGTTAGCATTTTCAATGGCTTGTTCGTGCTGTCCAAATAGATAACAAAGGTATAATTTATTAACAAATAAAGCACAGAGACCGTAGAGATCATTAGCCTCTAGATGGTACGGTAACATAACAGTTTCTTGATAGTACTGTCCTTCTAAATGACCGGGATTTTCCGAGTGCCTCAGCAGATTTAAAACTGTTTGACCATAGATTTTTAGATAGTTGCGAGGGTTTTCTTGTTTGAGCTTAACAAAAGCCAGATCATAGTTAGCTATTTCTTGGGCTAATTCGGTTAATTCTTGTCCGATAAAGGCAGAATGAAAACAGTAAAGATAGGCACAGGTTGTTCCGTAGTAGAGATCGCCCATTTCTAAACCGGTTTGATAGGAAGATTTTAACAAGGACAGGGAATTTTTAATCGGTTCTTTCCAGATACTAATAGTGGCGGAAAAGACGGCAATTATTTTCGGCATCAGGGCTTTGGCATGAAATTTATCAGCGATGTTTAAAGCTAATCGTCCAAATTGATAACCCGTTTCCCAATCTTCTAAAATACCGCAAAGGATTAAGCCATAATTGACATAAGTAAAAGCCGCTAGATAACTATTGCCGTATTCAATTGATAAGTTAACCTGTTTTGATACTAGGATGGGTAAGAGATGAGGTGCGGCAATAAAAACAGGAGGAAATATGGCAGTCCCTATCTTCATTATTGCTAATTTTTCTTCCTCATTTATCGGCGGTAAATTACTTAAATCTTCGATATTTTGCCCCGCTAATTTTTGTCGGGTTTTAGTTAGTTCTTTTTGAATATCTGATGATTGTAAGGATTCAGGAATCTGGAAATCGAAGCTTTTAAGGACAGATAAACCAATTTGTACCGCTTTTAGTTCTTGATTTTGGGCGTGATACGCTTCGATGATTACTTCATAAACTTTGATTTTATCTAGGGTAGTTTTTGCCTGTTTTAATACGAGATTAGCCCAGCGTTGCATCGGCTCAAAGTTCCCACTTAAATAGGCGATTTCTGTGGCTTCAGAATAAATATTTAAAGTCAGTTGATAGTTATTTTTCCAGCTTGATTTTTTGAGAAGTTTTTGAGCGGTTTTGATATATTTTAAGGCTCCAGCTTGGGCATTAGCGGCTTTTGCTTTTTGGGCTGCTAGTAAATTCAAGTTAGCCACTGACTCTCGTTCTTTTTTCTCGCTAATTAGTTGATAACCAAGGTTGAGATGATCAACTATTTTAAAAATCTTTTCCGATAATTCGTTGACAGAAGTATGCTGCCAAAGTAGGCGACCAATTTTTAGGTGAATTACGGCTTTTTGGCTGTCTTCGATGAGAGCGTAAGCTCCTTGTTGAATGCGATCATGAGCAAATTTATATTCTTGAATCAGTAATTGTTCATCTAATTCTGAGAGGAGAATAATTAAACCAGCTTCGCTACTAGAAGTTAAAATTGGTAAAAGTTCTGAAGGTGATTTTTCAGAGATAACCGTCAGATTATATAAATTAAATTCTGCCCCAAGACAGGCTGCTAAACTTAAGACTTCTTGGGTTTCGGGAGGCAATTTCTGCATTTTGCCCATCATAAATTGAATCAGATTATCGGTACTGCCAATCCTTTGAATTTGGCCGAGATGCCATTGCCAATAGCCCCTATTATTATCGGTTTTAGTGGTTGTTTCTTGCCCCGATTGGAAAAATAGCCAATTTTCCCAGTAGATAGTTTTGAGAAATTCATTGACAAAAAAAGGATTACCGTGGGTTTTTTGCCAGACTAAAGCGGACAAAGATTGCACATATTCTGGTGAATGATTTAAGGTGTCGGCAATTAACTGATTGACCTGTGCAGGACCCAGAGGTTTTAAAATAACTTGATTGATAATTATGCCCCCTGCTCTAATTTATCGAGGGTAGCGGTTAGGGGGTGGGTGGAATTAATTTCATTACTGCGATAGGAGCCAATTAAAAACAAATAGTCCATATCGCCATCGAGCATAATTAATTCTATCAACTGGAGACTAGCCAAGTCTGCCCATTGTAAATCATCGAGAAAGATGACCAGGGGATGTTCTGGGGAACAAAAGACCCGAATAAAATTTTTAAAGACTAAATTAAAGCGATTTTGAGTAGCGATCGCTCCTAATTGTAACACCTCTGGTTGTGGACCGATAATTAATTCTAGTTGGGGAATCACATCAATAATAACCCGTGCATTCGCCCCCAAAGACTTGAGGAGTTTTTGTCGCCATAGTTGCAGTTGTGGCTGACTTTCCCCCAAAAGTTGCTTAACCAGATGAGTCAAAGCGCTAATCACGGCAGCATAGGGAATATCGCGCTGAAACTGGTCAAATTTACCAGAGATAAAAAAGCCGCGTTTTTCAGTAATTGGCTGATAAATTTCCCTAACCAAGGTGGTTTTACCCATGCCAGAATAACCCGTAACTAGCATCAGTTCGGTGTGAGAGGAGTTTTTATCCACCGTGGCTACCCGTTGAAAAGCAGTGAGGAGAGTGGCGATTTCTGCCTCCCTACCGTAGAGTTTTTGGGGAATTTGGAACTGATTGGCTAGATCTTGCCTAGCGATGACAAAATCCTCAATTTTACCCGTTGTTTCCAGTTGTCTTAAACATTCCTCTAAATCTGCCCGAATACCGTAGGCACTTTGGTATCGTTCCTCGGGGGTTTTAGCCATCAGTTTCCTGATGATTGCCTCCACCACCGGGGGAATTTTCTCCTTGACGAGACTATTAATCTCCAAGGGTTGTTTTGCCAGATGACAGTGAACTAATTCCAAAGCATCGTTAGCTGGAAAAGGTAATTGTCCGGTGAGAAGTTCATAGAAGCTAACGCCCAAGGAATAAAAATCCGTGCGGTAATCGAGACTACGATTCATCCGTCCGGTTTGTTCGGGAGAAATATAGGCTAAAGTCCCCTCTAGAACGTTGGGATTTTTTAGCCCCGGATTTTCCCGCCGCAGGACGCTGGCAATGCCAAAATCGATGATTTTAATTTGTCCGGTTTCGGGGTTAAGAACTATATTGGCAGGATTAATATCTTTGTGAATAACCTTGGCGTTGTGAATTTTCTCTAAATTAGCCACTATTCGGGGTGCAAGGCTTAAAAACTCCCTTAAGGGCAGGGGTTTGCCCTCTAGCCATTTTTTTAAGGATATACCCCCGAAATCTTCCAAAATAATCACGGGAGTTCTGCGGTAGGTTTCTAAACCATAGGCTTTAATCGCCTCCTCGAAGTTCAGGCCGCAGATGGTTTTATACTCCTGTTTGTAGTGGGTTAGTTGTTGTGCGGTGGGATATTCTTGCTTGAGGATTTTGAGCATAACCGGTTGATTATCGACGGTGCGAATAGCCCGATAGACTTCTGAGTTAACGCTTTCGTAGATTTGGGCAAGAATGTCGTATCCGTTGAGAACAATCATTTTTTTACTTGGCGATTGTAAATGGCTGCCGGTTTCCCTAGGAAAAATTCTACGGGAACCAAGACCAGACTCCGCAAGGCTGAAAGAACTCGATTTACCTGTGAGACGGAAGGACGGGGAGAAGGCAGCGCTTGCTCGAAATACTCGGAATGCAAGGTAAAACCAAAGTGAACATCTTCCGGCAAACTCAGTTTAGCAATCGGTCCGTCCTTGAGATTGTCAGGGTTAAATAACCAAGCTTCTAATACTCTGGTCGGGGTTAAAACCGTCGTCAATAGATAGCCCTGTTCTTGGGGAATAAACTGAATGCTATCTAAAATATAGCCATCGGGACAAACATAAAAATCCAGTAGTCCCCGACCTAAATGGGATACATGAGTATCACTGGCTTTTTTTTCTTGGCTAATCTGTTCAGTTAACTGATTCCAATCCTTATCGAAGGGAACCTTGGCTAATACCGAGGGCAAGTCATGACAGGGAAGTTCGGCATCCCTGAGGATGCGATTACTCTGGTCGCGACAATCCATATACTGACGACGACAGATTAATTCGCGCACATAACCGGCATAAACCTGATAAATAGCGCTGTATCCCTGTTCCAATTCCCGCGGGTCGGCGGTGTAGAGAGTGGTAGAGAACCACCCCGGATGGATGAAAGCTTGTTCGCTCATCACCCTGGCATCTTCGATAACCACTTTGCGCAGCACTCCGGGGTCAAAGGAAAACATCCAGGGAATGCCGTGGTATTCGGGGGGATAACCCTGACCGGTAAAATGTTGGATATCGTCTTTTTCGATCGCTTCGGTTAAACTAATAGTGGCGTTTTGGATGGCCACAAGCTGAATTTGACCGTTGGTACTATGGTAATTACAAAGGAAGTGATAACTGTCGCCATTGAAGGTAATTAATCGCGAGGGAACGGTGGTTTCTTCTTCCTTAAGGTCTTGACGTTTAACCAGATAAATTTGAGTTTTCGGATAGGTTTCTTCAGGCTTGATTCTGATACCTAATAGTTTGGCTACTCCCATCTGAAAAGGCATATCGGGAATCATGATATAATCCTCGGTGACGATGACCGAATGGGGACTACCATCGAGGATAGCTCCCTGTAGTTTCCAGGGTTTAAGTTGTTTTTGTTGATCCCAAAGAACAATATACACCGATTTATCTAAATCTTTTAACATACCTCCCGATACAAGTTTTAGCTTTAATTCACAGGTGATAAATTCTTGGGTCTTTTTGTCGTAGAAGGGGTGAGCGGTATTTTCTAGGACTGGGAAAATAGACAAAGGCACGGAAACAATATGTTGGTCAAAATAACCAATCGGAGTGATAGTATCCAGGGAAACGGGGTCCACTTCCCAGTAACGTCCCGCATCGGCAGTGAGAATTAATCTGGTTTCTTCTAGTTGTTCATTTTCGGAAACTTTTTCTAGTTTAACCATAGCAGTATTCGCTATTTCTGAACAACCCAAAATGCTGACCACGGCGGGAAAAGTGGCTTGACTAATATTAAATATAGGTAAAACTTTTCGCCAAAAACTATCCCAAGTTTTTAGTTTTTTACTGTAAACGTTAACTTGATTATTTTTACCTTGCAAGTCCCATCTAATAATTACACCTTCGCCAGAGAACAAATGACGGTCATTTTTTCTATGAAAAGGACAGACGATAAAAACGTATCCCGACAGATTTTCCGGCCAATGTCCCTCAGCAATTGTGGCGACTGCCTTATATAAATTGTTCTCATCCGGCCGACCGAGTTGCGAGCGACTAAAATTACTAACGTTGACAGTATTTTGGACAGTATCTTTGTTTGACATATTCATAAGTAGAGTTTGCGGCAAAAAGTTTGTTGGTGGGGTTAGTAGCCGGTCGTCGGTCGTCAGGAGATAGGAGTCAGGAGATAGGAGCCGGTCGTCAGGAGATTATTTTATTTATTCCCCCCACACCCTACACCCTACACCCCACACCCTCACTGATAACTGATTACTGTTTACTGATAACTGATAGAGGATTTCACCTCTAAAAAATAGCGTCGATACAATTCATAGCCTGGTACTACTTTATCTCCCGATTGTTTGAGTAGTCCCATACTGCTGAGTTTGTAAGCGAGAATTGGGTCTAATTGTACGGGTTCCACCGCGCTCATCACCCGGTCGAGGGCTTTTGCTAGTTCCGGCTGTTGTTCTAATACTGCCCAATGGCGCCGCAGGTGATGGGCATAGATCCCGGTGACAGAGGTGGCGCTGGTTAATATTTGCGTCATGGTTATTTCCTCCCGACTGAGATAGTAGAGGGCAGTTTGTACCAAAGCTGGATGTCCTCCTACTAGCTCCATCAGTTGTTGGACTTTTTCCTGATTTTCCCAGGTGAGTTGATAACGTTGGGCTAATTGCAATACCTCCTCCAGACTAAAATGACTTAGCTGTGCGGGGAATCCCACGTTAAAGGGGGATTGATTGAGCTGCAGGGGAACATAAATTTCTGTGGAATGGACGACGATAAGACGGAGTTTTTGCCAGATAGGTAGGGTTTTGGATTCTTCGTACCAAGAACGCAGCAGCGGTAAAAAATCCTTGGCCACTTGGGGATGTTCAAATATCTGATTAAGTTCATCAATAGCGAGGACAATGGGGGCGGTAATCGATTCCAGGAGATAGTCTTGAATGTAAACCGTACAGCTAATCTTGCTACCTAAATCCTCATCCCAATACTCATCTAATTGTGGTTTTAACTGTAGTTGACGGGCGGCATTGGCACACAACCAGCGCAAAAATTGGTTTAAATCAGCCAAAATCGTCTGGTCCACCTGTTCTAAGTTCAAACTCACCGTGCGGTAGCCTTGCTGTTTAGCAAAATCGAGCATTCTCAAAAGTAGGGAGGTTTTGCCCATTTCTTTGGGAGCTTTTATCCGCACTAAAGCCCCCGGTTTCTTGATTTCCTGCCTTATCTGTTCTTCGAGGGGAAGACGTTCTAAATAAAATGGGGAACCAAGGGGAACAGCCCCATTAGGATAGGGGGGCAATGTCTCCAATTTTTCGCTCTTGGCTGCCGAATTAACCGGAATTTTGTCTTGAGGGGGTGTTTTTAGCTCAAAATTCAGGGCGGCGATTTCTTGCCAGTCGAGGCATAATCGACGACAAATTTGTTCAAAAGTGGCTTGTTCTACCGGTTTACCAGTCAGGAAGTTGCTGACAGTAGCCAGACTAAATTCAGCTTCTTTGGCTAAGGAGCGCTGACTGCTAAAACCCTGCTTTGTCACGGCTAATTTAACCTGATTGAGGCAGTGTTGTTGTACTCTTAGACGGCTCGATAGGGAATCTCTCATAAGAATTAGGGGTGTGGGGTGTGGGGTGTGGGGTGTGGGGTGGGGGGAGTGGGGAGTTTTCTCAGTGAACTGATAACTGATAACTGATAACTGATACAGGGTAATCGCGCGTTGACCGAGCCCTTGAATTCCGAGAAGTTAGTCTAAATTTTGGCGTTTGTTCCGATTCTATCCGAGTAATTTTCCGAAATTTAGGGGGTTTCTAATCCTCGAAAACCGATGAACTCAGAAGGAACTTTATCTACTGGGTTCTTTCATTCCAGACTGGATTGGTCGCAACGCGCTCGCTGCGCGAGAACGCTCACAAGTCTAATTGACACCTCCTTTTTCAGTCAACCGCACTGGCCTCCAAGATTTTTACCATGAAATTATCATCCATGCTCGCCCTATAACGTTTCATTTTCAGACTCATTTTCGAGGGCTCCTGCTTCAACAAATTCACACTTAAACGGCGCAACAGACCTAGGTTTTCCGCTCCATGCCCCAGACGAACCCGACTGGCATCTTCATTAAAGGTAACATCGAGTACCCAATGGAGACTATTTTCAATACTCCAATGTCCGCGAATCACCTCGGCGTGTTTTTGGGCATCCGCTGCTAAACTACTGATGAAGAAGCGAATTTCTGTAGTAGTTTTATTCCATAATTGGCGGACACTGCGAACCATGACTACGGTGGTTAGGCCAGGCCACAGACTCTGCCGATGCAGGGGCGGTAATTGGGACACCGGCACCACCCAAATTTGACGGGTTTCGATCCGGTGATGCCCCGACTCCACCTTTTCGTGGTAGCTGTATTCAATCCCTTGCCAATCCCCGGCTATAGCTTGGTCAAACCAGCCTTCTACTTGTTGAAAGAGCTTGCCCTGATTGCCTTTGAGGGCTAAGACGTCATCTCCGCCCCCAGACTTGATTTGTTGGGCAATTTCCGTCTGGGTTCCCATGGCATCCAAAGTGACTATCGCTCCCTTCAAGGGGTGACAGAGGGGCTACAAGCTAGATAGAGCGGGGGGTCTAGCCAAACGACCCCCTAAAGAAATAGAGTGGTTAGGACAACCACTCAAAATTTTAAAATGTTACCTTCATTCTATCAGGCTTGTTTACAGGCGAACCTTAGCGAGGCGAGCTATTTGACCTTACAGCTCCTAATCCTGCTCTTACAAAGTCATCGGATAGTCCAACTAGAGAAACTGGCCGCTCTTTTCCCGCAACCGATAACCTTTGAAAGTAGAAGACGGAATTTGCAGAGATTTCTTAAGCTCCCGCAACTAAACGTGAAACTCTTGTGGTTTCCTTTGATCAAACAGATCGTCAAGCTAGAATTTAGCGGAAAAAATAAAAATCGAGAGCCAAGAAGAAGGCTCAAAAAACTGAAACACGCGGGAAGATTATTAGTCGTCATAGATAGAACCGATTGGAAGGGTAGAAATTTATTCGTCGCCAGTGTGATTTGTGGTCGGAGAGCTTTGCCCGTATATTGGGTGTTACTGAATAAAAAAGGAAGTAGCGCTCTCGGGGAACCGAAAAAATTCCTCAAGCCAGTCTTAGGGTTGTTGAAACCCTATCCGCTCGTCGTAATGGGAGACCGTGAATTTCAGTCAGCGCAATTAGGGAAGTGGCTTGACGACAGAGGTGTAGCTTTTATCTTCCGTCAAAAGAAAAGTACCTACACGCGATTGAAAGATGGAGAAAACTATCAAGCCCTTTCCGAGTTAGAACCGAACCGGGGCGAGCGAAACTTCTTTCGGGGAGTGACCCACACGAAAAGCCATGAGATCGAGGGGTTCAACCTAGCAACTTATGGGAAAAGAGGTTATCGAACTAAAGGGTCTAAAGAGCCTTGGTATTTATTGACCAACCTAGAATCTTTAGAGATAACTCTCAAGTTATATAAATCTCGATTCGGGATTGAAGCGATGTTCAAAGATTGTCAAACGGGAGGATATAATCTTGAAAAAACGAAAGTGAGCGAGCCTCGCTTTCTCGCCTTAATTTTATTAATCGCTATCGCTTACTCTTTGAATACAACCCGTGGTCAAAATCTCAAGAAATCGGGAACTCGCGATTATATTTGTCGCTCCAAAGAAGCGAAACGCGGTCCGGAAAGACATAGCGATTTTTGGATAGGTACTTATGGGAGCTTCTGGATCGAGTCGATGGACGCGTACTCGGAACTCGCCTTTTCTTTGATCCGCCTCAAGCCAGGAAAACACCCCGATTTTTCTAGGGGTCTAACGGCTATGCGCCTTATCCAGCAAGCCTTTTAGTCGCCTTGTCACCCCTTGAAATCGCTCCCTTGAGATTGAGCAATTGCACTTCTGAGCGGCACGGCGGTAATTTCATTGGATTTACTGTCCACTTTTTCTTGGGCTAAGACTAACCCATGTTCGCTACTCCAAGCACTTACTGTGTGCAAAGCCTTTAGTTTCTTTTCACGGTCATAGGAACCCTTGGCGGTTTTCCCATCTATGTGGATTAGTTCTAGGTTCAATTTTTCGGTGATTTCCCCGATCCACCCTAGGAATCCCGACCTTAATTGCTCGGGTTCTAGCATTCCTAAGACTCGACCCAAGGTGTCGTGGGAAGGTATCCCATTGGGTAATTCCAAAAAGGTTTTCAACCAGGATTGTTTGGCTTTTCCGTAGGCTTCTATGGCGACAAACCCGTCGGCACCCGCTAAGACCGCCAAAATGGCTAGGGCAATTAGGGATACCAGGCTGTGATTGCGTCCCCTGTCCGCTCTGGGGTCTTCTAGGTGCTGAAAATGTTTCAAGACACTCTTTCTTAAAAGTTTTGCCTCTCGCTCTTGCTTGGGGTTCAAGACTAGGGGACCAAATCCTTCTGCCATACTCAACCACTAAAATACAGGATTTTTCACTTCCTCTCAGATTAACTCAGGCCAGTTCGTCGTCACCAAATTAACAGTTAGGGATCTGACTGACGGACACAAGTGGGTCAAAACCTGACAAGACAAGGGTTGCCAAAAAGAAAAATATCTGGGTAGATAGGGAAAAAGCAAGAATCCCTACAAGATGAAAACCGAGAACAGAATCTTCTCCCAAGTTTATTCCTATCTAGAACAAGGAAGCCGATTTGTGGATAAAAGACATTTAACCGTCCTCAGTTGGATGGTGACAGCCCTACTCAGTAGTCAAAGTCTCAATCAAGCCAGATGGGAACCCTTTGTACAAAGCAGAGCCGAACAAGCCAATAGTTATCAGAGACGGTGGAATCGCTTTTGCCAGAATGGAAGAGTAGCGGTGGAAAAGATATACATCCCCTTAATATTGAAAGCCATCGAGACTTGGAAGGAGAAGGGGGAAAGACTGTATCTAGCAATAGATACCACTCTGTTGTGGAATCAATACTGCTTTGTCTATCTAGCGGTGGTCTGCGGGGGGAGAGCCGTCCCCTTGATGTGGATGGGATTAGAACATGGTAGTGCCAGCCTAGCTTTTGAGAAATACGAACCCTTGTTGGACAGAGCCAAAGGCTATCTTCAGGGCTTTGAGAATGTCATGCTGTTAGCCGACCGAGGCTTTGCCAATCAGCAATTAATTCAATGGCTCAGGAAAAATACTTGGCATTGGTGTCTTCGCTTACCTTGCGATACCCTCATTTACGGTGTTCGCCGTCGGGGTTTTGGCTATGAGGTCAGAGAACTCTATCCTCCCAAACGGCAAGCCTGCTTTGATCGCAACGTTCAAGTCTGGCAGGAGGCTAGAATCACTGCTCATCTTGCTTTAGCCTCTGTTCCAGGGGTTAAGGATAATTGGGCAATTCTGAGCGATGAACCTCCTACCCTTGACACCTTCTGGCAGTATGGTCTTCGTTTTCCCATTGAACATCTCTTTCAAGGGCAGTAAATCGGGCGTTTTTGACTGGGAACATTCTCGTGTTCGCTCTGCTGCTTGTTTAGAACGTCTCTATCTCATTGTTGCCATTTCTATTCTCTTTGCTACTTTAACTGGCATGGCGGTTCAACAATCTGGCTCTCGCCGTCAGGTTGATGCTCATTTTCGGCGTGGTTTGAGTTATTTGAAAATTGGTTGACGTTGGCTGGCGGGAGTTGTTCATAAGGCGCGTCCCTTCTTGCGACTTGACCACTTATTTTCTGTTGACCCTTTTCCCTGTTTTGCTTCTCGCAAAGCTCGTCAGGATTATTATGGCAAAATTACCTTTTCTTTTATTCAGGAGTTTGAGGCTTTCACATAACAGTACTTGTCTTTGTATTGAAAAATGTGTCCGTCAGTCAGCTTGTTAATGGTAGTTGGAACCTTGCAAATATTGAAGCAAGCAAAGTTAGAGATATTAGCTGAAGCCTTACCAATACCAATCCTGTTTGAGAGTCGGAGAAAAAAACTAAAAAGATTTTTAAAGCTGGAAATTCTGAATATTGAAAAAATCTGGTTTCTCTGCTTAAAAGAGATGTTAAAACAGCAGGAGAGATTCACAATAAAAGGATTAGTATATATTGCCATAGACCGAAGGAGTTGGGGAGCAATTAATATCTTGATGGTGAGTCTAATTTATGACAAGATAGCCATCCCAATCTATTGGGAGATATTGGATAAAAAAGGAAGTAGTAATCTCGAAGAACAGCAGCGAGTATTGGGGAAAATATTGACGGTGCTATTAGGTCATAAAATCCTGGTGTTAGGAGATAGAGAATTTTGCTCGATCAGTCTTGGAAAGTGTCTTCAGAAGCAGAGTTTGTACTTTTGTTTAAGACAAAAAAAAAGTACAAATGTCAAGACAAAAGAAGGAATTTATCAAGAAATGAGAGAGTTAGGTTTAAGTCCAGGAACTCAACTATTTTTAAATGATGTTAATCTTACAAAAGAGCAGGGATTTGGCTCGTTTAACGTAGCTGGTAAATGGAAAAAAACTTACCGAGGTTTTCGCACAAAAGAACCTTGGTATATTCTGACAAATTTTGGGGATTTAGAGACGGCAATAATTGCCGATCAAAAAAGATTTGATATTGAAGAGATGTTTCGAGATTTTAAGTCTGGAGGCTATAGCTTAGAAGGTTCTCAATTAGCACCGCAATACCTATCAAAGCTGATAATTGTTATAGCTATCGCCTATACAAGTGCCACACTGCAAGGTAAAAAAATTAAGGATATGGGAATCCAAAAATATGTCACAAGACCTGAAAAAAGATATAAAGGTCAACGCAGACACAGTAGTTTTTATGTGGGTCAACATCTCTATCATTGGCTCCAGCTACATCAAATGTTCCCAAAAAATATAGAAGAGCTAATGCAAATTAGCCGCTATCGGTTGAAGGATTACATCAAAGGACAAAGAGCGATATCGCTTGCCCTATCTACCTTCTAGCTCGCTTGTCCCCCTCTCAGGAAATTGCCACTTTCCCCCATCATAAACACGAGGTTGATGACATTAAAGAAAGCCTTGAGCCGAGTTTTGATGAAGTGCTTTGAGAAACTGCACAAAAACAACGAAATCTAAAACCGTAATTTTCTGTTAGAATTGCAGTAATTAAACACCACGCTTGTAGGAGCTATGGTTAACCTCACCTATAACAAAAATCGACCTCTTCCCAGCGCCGAAGAATTGCCCTCTTCCGATGAAACTCCAGTGGACAATCAGTTACAGAATGATCTTCCCAATCTGCTGCTAAATTTATTAGCCTTAATTTGGTCTGGTCGAGATGATTGGTATTTTGGGGTAGATATGGCTGTTTATTATAATCCAGACGAATCAGCTTTTGTCCCCGATGGTTTCTTAGCAGTTGGAGTCAACCATGATACGGGAGAAAGAGGTCGGTTAAGCTATATTTTGTGGGGAGAAAAGTATATCTTGCCGATTTTGTTTTTAGAGGTAATTTCCGAGAAATATAATAGTGAATATGAGGAAAAATTTCTAAATTACCAAACCCTAGGGATTCTGTATTATGTAATCTACAATCCTTTCAGTGGCAGAAGAGGAAGATTTAAAAACCGACAAAGATTAGAAGTATATAAATTAATCTCAGGAAAATATCAACTTCTAGAGAGTGAGAATAATCGAGTTTGGTTGCCAGAAATTGGCTTGGCACTGGGTTACGAAAAAGGAGAACATATTGCTTGGTATCGGGAATGGTTATACTGGTATGATCGGTCAGGAAATCGCTATCTAACGGCTGAGGAAAGAGCGATGAACGCAGAGGCGATCGCTGCTCAAGAACGGCTGGCGAAACAAGAGGCTGAACAAAAAGCCATCCGGCTGGCTGAAAGGCTCAGAGCGCTTGGCATTAACCCTGATGAAGTGTAAGGTCTGACTTCTCCAAGGTATCAACAACAACCCGCATCACCAATCATGTTTTAACGATGCCATGAGTGCGTCGTGTTCCGCAGCTGTTATGCCAAGAGTTGCGGCCTCGTGCTGTAATTTTCTGGCAATAATAGATAAGCTGGGACGACCTACCATAAGGCTGACAATTTCATCATCTGGTATAAGTGCCAGTGCTTCCCTAATTTCTTTGGCTGTGCCTTGGATTACTGTTGCTTGTGTAGTCATGATTTTTGATCATTCTAGGGCGAATCCTAGCATAATTCACAATTTAAGAAATTTTTACATTTTGCTCCCTGATGGCTTACTCCCAATTACAGGGGCGATAGATGCGATCGCAACCATTCCTCCAAATCTTCGGGTTGGGTAAAATCTAACAAAGCTTCTCCTAAAGCTTCCAGTTGATTAATTGAGAGAGCTTGAATTTGCGATCGCCTTTCAGGAGTCACTTCACCGATCCGACGCGAGAGGAGCCGCAGGATGAGCGCAGATTCTCCTTCCTGACGACCTTCCTCGCGACCGTCCTCCTTGGCTTCACGATATACCCTTGTATCTGCCAATTGTAGTCCTAGCATTGCATCAACCTCCTGCCGACTCAAGTTAGTCAACTTATACACCATAGCGATTTAGCCAAAGCACTAGGTCGTTTAATGCTGTAAAATCCAACAAAGCCTCAGCCAAGTACTCTAATTGCTCGATTTCTAGAGCCTGAATCCGGGCAGCCAACACCTCATCCACCGCACCAAAGCGACGTTGCAATAGACGCAAAATCAGGGCAGATTCTCCTTCCAGTCGTCCTTCCAGTCGTCCTTCCAGTCGTCCTTCCAGTTGTCCTTCCAGTCGTCCTTCTTCCTTGGCTTCACGATATACCCTTGTATCTGCCAATTGTAGTCCTAGCATTGCATCAACCTCCTTTCGACTCAAGTTAGTAAATTTATACACCATAATTGTGGCAATCATTTCTATTATGGCGCGACCTGCTTCTGGATCTGGAATTTGCTGTTGGGTTCTTGCTAGTAAATAGCGGGCCGCTTCTGGTGCTTGGGTTTCTTCCACAGTAGTGAGTACCATCAGGGCAACCCCTAGGGGTAACTGCTGAATTTCCCCTAATTCTTTCAGATAAATTCGATGCACCTGATTACAATTGAGGAGCGCTCGGTAGGGATGGGTGTTACTTTGTTCTAGACTACGGGTGGGATAGATGACAACAATGTGCCAATCGGTAAATCGTTCTCGCTGGCGATAAAAATACAAAAATGATTCGCCGAAAACCCGTTCATAGAGTCGTTCGTCTTTTTGAAATTGCACTTCGCAAAAATAGATCACCCCGCTACTATCATTATCGGGTGGCAGGAATACGCCATCGATCTCAAATTTGGGTTCTTTGACGGCTACGGAGTCAAATCGGTATTCGGTGGCATTAGCAGGTGGGTTTTCCAGTAAATCGAAGAGAAGGGAGGGGGATTGTTGGAAAAGCCGGTAAAATATCGAGTCTCGTTTCATGATGATCGGGATTGCACCATAGCTCTTTCCCGATCTTCCCATAAAACCCCCAAAAAAAGAGAGAGGAAACCCGTACCTCCTCTCCCTTGAGACATTATTTTCCAGCTTTGCGGACAGCACCCCTGATTTATTCTCCCCTTTGACTCTTGCATGAGTGCCTGAGTGCCTCTCCTAACCAAGAAATTAAGGTTCTTCGGTTTGTCTTATGCAATGGACGGGGTTATAAGGAATGAAACCCTTATAGAGAAAGACATTACCGCAATTTTTGTCAATTGTTTGCGATCTAGAGTGAACTAATCAATTAAATCCCTTACCAGATAAGGATTTAGTCGATTTATGCCCCCCTATCGAACCATACCAAGTCCCGAAGAGCCGAAATTAATCAGGTTGATGACATTAAAGAAAGCCTTGAGCCGAGTTTTGATGAAGTGCTTTGAGAAACTGCACAAAAACAACGAAATCTAAAACCGTAATTTTCTGTTAGAATTGGCAGTAATTAAACACCACGCTTGTAGGAGCTATGGTTAACCTCACCTATAACAAAAATCGACCTCTTCCTAGCGCCGAAGAATTGCCCTCTTCCGATGAAACTCCAGTGGACAATCAGTTACAGAATGATCTTCCCAACCTACTGCTAAATTTATTAGCCTTAATTTGGTCTGGTCGAGATGATTGGTATTTTGGGGTAGATATGGCTGTTTATTATAATCCAGACGAACCAGCTTTTGTCCCCGATGGTTTCTTAGCAGTTGGAGTCAACCATGATACGGGAGAAAGAGGTCGGTTAAGCTATATTTTGTGGGGAGAAAAGTATATCTTGCCGATTTTGTTTTTAGAGGTAATTTCCGAGAAATATAACAGTGAGTATGAGGAGAAATTTCTAAATTACCAAAGCCTGGGGATTCTGTATTATGTAATCTACAATCCTTTCAGTGGCAGAAGAGGAAGATTTAAAAACCGACAAAGATTAGAAGTATATAAATTAATCTCAGGAAAATATCAACTTCTAGAGAGTGAGAATAATCGAGTTTGGTTGCCAGAAATTGGCTTGGCGCTGGGTTAAGTAGTCATGCAAAATTAATTACCTACCCGATCGAGCTAAAACCCTTACGGGGCAATGATCGTCATGTGTAAATAATTTTGCCTAGGTACTTACGAAAAAGGAGAACATATTGCCTGGTATCGGGAATGGTTATACTGGTATGACCAGTCGGGAAATCGCTATCTAACGGCTGAGGAAAGAGCGATGAACGCAGAGGCGATCGCTGCTCAAGAACGGCTGGCGAAACAAGAGGCTGAGGCGATCGCTGCTCAAGAACGCTTGGCGAAACAAGAGGCTGAACAAAAAGCCATCCGGCTGGCTGAAAGGCTCAGAGCGCTTGGAATTAACCCCGATGAAGTATGAAGTGTAAGGTCTGACTTCTCCAAGGTATCGAAAAACCAAAAAAAGAGAGAGGAAACCTGTATTCTAGAAAACGGGTTTCTTTGAGAAACGCGTTTTCTATGGCGCTTAAGTGTCGGTGCCGCCCCCAGTAAGCCTAACAGCACTCCCTAGCACTAAACCGCTAAGTGTGATACAAACAAAAAAGCTGGGCGTGGATTCTGGAACACTGACTGGATGCGAAGGCACTGTCAGTCACCCTGGCATTTTAGGGCGACCTACAATCGCCTTCCGGGCAGCGACTGTAGCAGTAGAATCGATCGCCTTCCAAGTGATCGTACGTGAGAAGCCGAATCTTGCGGTTGTTAAAGCCGAATTGTTGGAGAGCAGGCTTGCTGAAGATTCAAGATTCAGATTCAAGCAGATTGAGGGACTACCACCAAAGCAAGCGGCTTGTGCTGCACCAGCCGTCACCAAAGCCGCAAGAGCGACTCCGGATACAATGCCGAGTTGTCGTATTTTTATCATCTGGGCTTCTTACACCTCTTCATTCACTCTTCTAGGATACACACTTCCCACCCCCGCGTTGTATCAAAAGCTACAATTTAATAAAAATTGATATTCCTCTCCCCCAGGGCTTACGCCCCTTGTATAGTGGAGAAGTGGTAGAGTGTAAGCCTTTTTTTCGAGAGGATTTGCCCCTCACCGGAACCCCAAGAGAGCCATCTGATCACTGATAAACTGTTGACTATCTAAATTACCCGTTAAGACTGCATTAGAGGTAAATATTTCATGAGCCAAACCATCACACCTTCTTCCTTAAAAGCTAGTTTAGCCCCCAATCCCACTAGAGCAGCAACGGTGGACGATGGGGGAAATGTGCTAGGGGAATTTCTGCAAGAAACTCTGGCCATGACTAAACGTCTGTTCATCCAATTACAACGTCGTCCTTCAACCCTAATCGCGGGGGTAATTCAGCCATTTATGTGGCTGATTTTATTTGGAGCTTTATTTTATAATGCCCCCCAGGGTCTATTCGGCAACGATCTCAGTTATGCTAAATTTCTCGCCCCCGGAGTGATTGTCTTTACCGCTTTTTCCGGGGCCTTAAATGCCGGTTTGCCGGTAATGTTCGATCGAGAATTTGGCTTTCTTAACCGTCTCTTGGTAGCACCTTTAACCACTCGTTACTCGATCGTGGCCGCTTCTACCATCTATATTATCGCCCTCAGTTTCATCCAAACCGCCTCGATCGTGGCCGCTAGTGCCTTTTTAGGGGCTGGATGGCCTAGTTTAGCCGGATTAGGTGCGATCGCTTTGATTGTGTTCCTAATCGTTTTGGGGATGACTGCCTTAAGTCTCAGTTTAACCTTTGCTCTCCCCGGACATATCGAATTAATCGCCGTCATTTTCGTCACCAATTTACCGCTTTTATTTGCCAGTACCGCCCTCGCTCCCTTAAACTTTATGGCAGATTGGTTAAAAGTAATCGCTAGTCTCAACCCTCTCACCTATGCGATCGAACCGATCCGTTATATTTATTTCAATCAGCACTGGTCTTTTGATAGCATAGTCTTACAAACCCCTTGGCTTGACCTCACTTTCTTGACAGTTTTAGCCTTGCTCTTAGCTTTTGATCTGCTAATCCTTTTAGCAATTCAGCCCTTACTTCGTCGTCGTTTTGCTTAAATCAGTTACCAGTTACCAGTTATCAGTTATCAGTTACCAGTTATCAGTTATCAGTTACCAGTTATTAGTTTACTGTTCACTGAAAAGCTTGTAAATTTCTCACGACCAAAAACAAGATAATTTTCTGAGGAGTTAGTTAGATTATGAATACTCAAAAAATGTTGATCAAATCGTCTTTATTTCTAGCTACTATTTTATTAGTCGGGACTGATTTTAATCCGCAAGTGTTAGCTCAAAGCTTGAACCCCAGTCAGCCGGATTATCAAAAAAATGAACGTAGTTCCGATGGCAGGGATAGTCTCGGTGGTTTTAATCCTCTAGACTTGATTCATAATAGTAATTTTCGCCGTAGCCGGGACGGATCGGAATTTCAGGAAGACACCCTCAATAATATCAACGACGCGGCCGAGGAGTTTAAACGCAAGCAAAGGGAACAAATAGAAAATCTGCAAAATCCTGCCCCAGAAACCAAATAAAACCCCTTTTTTGAGTAGCTAGACACAATTAATCGCACATAGGTAGGTATTGAAAACTTTCAGATGCCCCCCTTATTAAGGGTAGATCCCCCCGCCTATCGGCACCCCCCTTATCAAGGGTAGATCCCCCCGCCTATCGGCACCCCCCTTATCAAGGGTAGATCCCCCGCCTATCGGCACCCCCCTTATCAAGCTATCCATTAGTCACATCTTTCTTAACATAAAATTTGACAAAAAGAGAAAAGTGTGCAATATGGCTCAAGGGGGTTCTATAGGGGGACCAATTTGATGAGATAGTTTCCAAGTCTGGCTGATATCATGTTACCTTCGCAGTCCCAACCAAATAGTTTTAACACCTGGTTCACCGTCACCTTTTCTACCTAAAAACCCCCCAAGAGAAGCAATCATTCTGACTGCTTCCCTAAAGGAGGGCGGCTTTTCAGGTGGCGGACCCTTTTTATGAATAGTGGCACACAAAGATTGCCATTCATGTTCTTCCAAAAAACTTTCACAACTCTCCTCTCCGTGTAAGCGTGCTTGATAGGTTAACCAGAGTAATCTCCAAGCTACAATTGAATAGGTAGCTAAGGCCATCTCAATTCTCCTACCCGTTTCTAATTGCAGTTTTTCTAATCCACAACCACTTTTTAAAACAAAATGATAGCGTTCTATCAACCAGCGATAACTATACCAGCGCACACAGGTTATCGCCGATTCAAAGCTACTAATGTCTAGGCTAGTTAAGAGGAGCCAACTGATAGGATTAACTCCGCTATGAGGATTTTCTTCTTCAGCTAAAATTACCTGTAATTTGACCGGTTGACGAGGGGTCGCCTTGGAGTGATGGCTAGGTACTTGTATTTCAAAACTGGCAAATCTAACTGTTAGTTTAGCTAGTCTAGCCTCGTGATTAGGATTGCGTTTTACTTGCACATCTAGGCTACCACAGGCTTTAACTTCTCTGATGGATTGATGTAAATATTTAGGCTCTGGATGCCCTGACTTTTGCTTGTCTTCGAGATAGTTAACTTTTCGGTTATGAGTTCCTCGGATTAATAAGTAGTCATGCAAAATAAATTTCCTAGTGAAGACAGGCAAGAGGCAATAGGCAAGAGGCAAAAGCTTTATCGAAATGTGTAATTAATTTTGCTTAGGTACTTAAATGAGAGTTAGGACTTCTTGATTGGGCAAATAAATCAAATATGTCTGCCTCACAATCTCCGATTGTTACTACTTGAATATCTTCGGGTATTTGTTGTTGTGTTTCTGACAAAGAATCTAACCATCTTTGACTTTCTTTTTCTTGGGTTTCTCTTTTTTTTCGCTGCTTGGCAATCCCTAAATTATTTTCTTCTCTTGCCCAAACATATTGATTAATCAGTCCTAAAGGTATTCCTTGCGGTGAGACTCCTAAGGTGGTATGAACTTTGAGTCCAAAGGATGTTTTACAATCTAGATAACCCATTCCTTTTTTGGCTTTTTGCGTCGTAAAGTCTAAACTTGTTGTGTCTTGCACTGCCAAAACTATTGGATGTTCTTTGATTCTTTCTACTGTACTTTTGGCTTGGGCGGCAATTATATCTGATGGGTGAAAATAGGGGGAATTCCAAAAGTCGTAGGTGGCACTCGCTGCGGCTAGATTTCCCGAAGCTTATGGCACACTTGTACTAGGTTGGCTGGCCAAGTTTTCTACGATACTGATTAACCTTTTCTTTCTTCTGGTGTCCCCTAGGTCTGCATACTGTAATTCTTGGGCTGCCCATTTCTCCATTTTTTTTGCTTACCTCCACCTTAATTCCTTCTTTCAAAACTATACCTATCAATCGTTTCCCCTTTTTTTAAGTTTCTTCTCTTTTTGTTAAGAAAGATCCGACTAATGGATAGCCTTGATAAGGGGGGCAGGGGGGATCGAACCTAAAATCCATTTTTAATTCAATTATAACCAGCTACTTATCTAACTGCCTATTGCCTATTGCCTATTGCCTATCCTAAGCAAGAAGTTGATTTTGTTCAATGTCCTAGTATATATGATCGCTAAGTGCAGATGATCTTAGAAAGACTAATGACCGAAGATCATTGGGGGTTTATCTGACACGAATTTATATTAAACTTAGGATTGGTTTATTGAATTATCGTCTTATTAAAACTGTGGAAGTAATGGAAATCGGGCAAAAAGTCAAGGTCTGTCGCTTAAGAGACCGCGTTAACTCGGACGTAGCGGGTAAATTGGGTAAAGTGGGTGTCATCAAAAATTTTAAGATGACCGATGGCAGCGGTGTTGGTGCTGTTGTCCAGTTCGATGATAAGACCGCTACTTGGTTTTTTGAGGATGAACTCAAACTCATCTAAATATAACGCTTAGGAATTAATTATGTCCTTAATTTTGACCTTTTTGGGCAAGGGGGGCAGCGGTCGCAGTACAATAGCGATCGCTTCGGCAAAGAAAATGGCTGGTCTGGGGTCAAAAGTTCTCTTGATCGGGCAAGATTCTGGTCCCGCTTGGGGATTACTCCTCAAGGCCTCGCCTAGCTCCTCTATTACGGAAATTGCCCCTAATCTCTCGGTTGTCCAGCTTAGTAGTACCCAGTTACTAGAAAAAAGTTGGGAAGAAGTCAAGGAATTGGAAAAGCAGTATTTGCGTTCTCCCACCTTGAAAAATGTTTATGGTCAAGAGTTGGGCGTTTTACCCGGAATAGACCAAGCTCTAGCCTTAAATTTCCTGCGGGAACAGGATAAAAGCGGAAATTACGATGTCATCATCTACGACGGCAGCGGAGATATAAACAGTCTGCGAATGTTAGGGATTCCAGAGGTGGGCAGCTGGTATTCACGGCGTTTCCGGCAGGTTTTCAGCGATTCTGAGATTGGTCGCACCCTTTCTCCCTTTTTGCAACCAATCGCCGCCGCCGTGCTGAATTTCTCCTTTAATCCCGACGGTTTAGGGAAGAAGGTCGATAATAACATTCTAGACGAGGGACGTTCCGCTTTAGCCGATCCTCGGCGAGTTTTAGCCTATCTAGTCACCAATGATGATCCAATTGCGATCGCAGATGCCAAATATCTTTGGGGTGGGGCGCAGCAAATCGGTTTAAATGTGGGGGGAGTGATTTTTAATCGCTGTCAGAGTGCTACGGAGGATTTTGCCCCGCTGCCGGCTGCGATTTTACCCGACCGTCAAGGAGAAGATTGGCAGGAATTAATCGCCGAGTTACCCAATTTTCTCACGGTGCAGCCGCCCAAACCGTTAATAATCGATACGGCAGCCGGTCAGGTAAAGGTTTATTTACCCGGATTCGAGAAAAAACAGGTAAAACTGACGCAATCGGGTCCAGAATTAACCATCGAAGCCGGGGATCAACGGCGTAATATTGATGTACCACCGCCTCTAACCGGACGAGCGGTAAAAGGGGCCAAATTCCAAGACGGTTACTTAATTATTTCTTTTTAAGGGATTATGTCGAACACCGAGATAGAAAACAAGGATAATCGAGGCGCAAAAACTCGCCAATTATTGGGCATGAAAGGGGCCTCATCGGCAGAAACTTCCCTCTGGAAAATCCGCTTACAATTGATGAAGCCGATCACTTGGATTCCTCTAATTTGGGGGGTTGTCTGTGGGCGGCTTCATCGGGGAATTATACTTGGTCTTTAGAAGATGTCTTAAAAGCGGCCACCTGTATGTTACTTTCTGGTCCATTGATGACTGGTTATACCCAAACTTTAAATGATTTTTATGATCGAGAAATTGATGCAATTAATGAACCCTATCGTCCGATTCCTTCGGGGGCAATTTCTATTCCCCAAGTGGTCGGTCAGATTTTGGTTTTATTAGCAGCTGGGTTAGGAATATCTTATCTTCTTGATCGCTGGGCCGGTCATGATTTCCCGCTCATGCTCTGTTTAACCCTATTTGGTTCTTTTATTGCCTATATTTATTCAGCGCCGCCTTTAAAATTAAAACAAAATGGTTGGCTAGGAAATTATGCCCTCGGTGCTAGTTATATAGCCTTACCTTGGTGGGCAGGTCACGCCCTTTTTGGTCAGTTAAATTGGACAATTATGATCCTAACCCTCATCTATAGTCTGGCGGGTTTAGGCATTGCTGTGGTCAACGACTTTAAAAGTGTGGAGGGTGACGAAAAATTAGGCTTAAAATCCTTGCCAGTTATGTTCGGAATTACCACCGCAGCTTGGATTTGTGTGATTATGATCGATGTTTTTCAAGCAGGAATTGCTGGCTATCTGATTAGTATTCATCAGAATCTTTATGCCGCTATTTTACTGTTATTAATTATCCCTCAGATCACTTTCCAAGATATGTATTTTTTGCGGGATCCGCTCAAAAATGATGTCAAATATCAAGCCAGCGCCCAGCCTTTTCTAGTGTTAGGAATGTTGGTGACAGGTTTGGCTTTAGGTCAGGGGATACTCTGAAGATTGTAGTTAATAAAAACAGGAAATATCCAGTTTATGGGACATAATCGCCTTGAATTGGGCTTCTGTTTAAGGTAACTTGAGCGGTCAAGGGGGGTGAAAATGGATTTTCGGTTCGATCCCCCTTAATCCCCCCTTGATAAGGGGGGTGCCGATCCCGCCTTGATAAGGGGGTATCTGACAATTTTTAACACCTACCTACTTAGCTCGATCCCTAGTCTTTTCGTTACAATCAAGAGGGAATCGATGCCGGGGGAAAAATTTACCTTTTTTTCTTCCCTCCGATTTGCCATTCTTGACGAACTAATCAAGAATAGTTTCTGTTTAACAAGATTGATTGAGACAAGTATCTCGAACCTAGTCACCATGAGTAATACCAGTAATTTTCGCCAAGCTTTACGCGAGGCTAAAAGCCAAGCACTTATCGGCCCCAATGTTATCCCCAAGGCCCTGCCCTATCTCGGTGGCGGTCTAATTTTGACTGCGGTGGGAACCTATGGCGGTTTAGGTGTGATCCAATCCTATCCCCAGATTTTCTTCCCGACTTTCTTTGTCGCCCTGGTTGCCGAGATTATTTTATTTTTTGTCGCCCGTAATACTGCGGAAAGAGGCAATACAGGCACTGCTCTGCCCCTGCTGACTCTCTATAGTCTTCTTTCTGGCTATACTCTCAGTGGAATCGTCTATGTGGCCTTAGGTACTTCCGGTGTCGGTTTGCGAGGAGTAGCAATTGCTGCCCTCGGTTGCGGCATTGCTTTTGTGTTGGGACGGAATATCGGCTCTAATCTGTCGGAAAAAGATGGTTTAGCCCTGACTCAAACCGTTAGCATCGGTATTCTCGCTCTCTTTATTGTTCTCATTGGTCAGCTAATTTTCTCTATCTTTGGTGGTGCTACTCCCACCTGGTTAGAAATTGCTATTTCTGGCATCGGGGTTTTCTTGTTTGCTGGTTCGGCAGTGGTGGACTTTTACATCTTGCCCCGTACCTACAGAGATGAACAGTATCTTAGTGCTGCTTTATCGATGTATTTGACCTATATCAACCTATTTATCTTTATTCTGCGCCTTTTAATCGCTCTTAACGGTCGAGATTAGGGCAAATAGAGAGGAGTTAGAAATTAGTTACAACCTAACTTCTAACTCCGCTAGAATAGTAAAGAAATGTAAACGGACTGTAAAGATCATGACTGAACCACAACCGACTCAAACCCCCAAATTAGAAGATCCCAAATTTGGTTTTAATGACTATGCCGAGCGCCTCAACGGTAGAGCCGCTATGATTGGTTTTGTGATCACCCTGTTGATTGAGTATCTAACTGGCCAAGGTCTGCTATCTTGGTTAGGGTTACAGTAGTTTTTTAGGCTTTTTTAGGCATTCTAGGGGAAATAAAGCCTTGAGTGTTAGCTAACGCATACAGGCTTCATGATTTTCCCCGTAGAATCCTTGCAGGACCGAATCACCTCGCTGTTGTGGTGTGCCGTGGGAGCGATTAGGAGCTTCAAAATCGCCCACTTCCGAGGCCGCTTCCGCTAGAAGTTTTCCTGCTATTATATAATCCTGTTTGGATAAACCTCTCGCTTCGGTAAATAACCAGGAAAGGGTATCTCCGGCTAGACAATCGGCCTGTAATTCAATGCCGATGCTCATTCCACCTTCATCGATGCCACCAATACCCCGATTCCACTGAACAGCGTGAGCGGCCTCATGAGCGACGGCGTAAAGGGGAAATAGAGGATTATCGCTAATACCAGTAACTTGCTTGAGATTGACATAGACTGTATTATCTACAGTGCAGAAAGCCGCTAGGGAAATTACGCCGCAGGGAGTGGTTATCGGCCCATTGCTTAACAAATACTTAAAATTGATCTGGTGTAATTGAGCCGTATATTCAATTACCGCTTCTAGGGCATCCGTAATATCGTCTGCTTGCGCTCTCTGGGCTAGAGGGGATAAAATCAAGAGGGAACTACAAGAAACGGCAGATATCAGGGATAATAACCGTTTAAGGCCAGAGTTAGGTTTCATGGTACTAACAAAGTCGGGAGTGAGGAAGAAGTTTAATTGATCTGAATTAGCCTACCGCTACGATCACAATTTTAAAAGCTATGTATAAGACTTTCAGAGAAAATACAGAATTTACGCGGCTTTTGATCGAAGTTGACAGAATTTCTCCTCAAGGTTGAGGAAATTAATTTGGCACGACCACTGATTGTGTTGAAAATCTGCCCGTCAGTCAGGCAAAAAGCTCCCCATCAGGTCATTTCCCCATCTCCCCACCCCGAACATTCGTTACACTTGTACTACAAGTCTATCCCCATTTCTCGCAAACGAGCCGCCAGCCGTTGAGAACGCTGTCTTTCCGCTTCCAGAGCTTGCTGAGTAGCATTTAATTGCTCCTGTGCTGCGGCCGCTTGCTCCTGTGCTGCGGCCGCTTGCTCCTGTGCTGCAGCTGCTTGCTCCTGTGCTGCAGCTGCTTGCTCCTGTGCTGCTTCTTCTGGCAAGGGGATTAAATTGCCTTCCGAGTCATAAAATCTGGCCCAGATTGCCGTTTCTCGGTCAATAGTACCCTCCCAAGTTCCCAACCAATAGCCTAAGGTTTCGCACCATAACCAGCCGCGCTCGTTTCGTTCTAAAGAATGGTAACGTTGGTCGGCCCCTAAATGCCATCCTTGTAAAGAATTGCCATCAAAAGGATCGTAGATGAAATAATCCGGCGTGCGGAAGGTTCCCTCATAAATTGCCTTTTTTCGCACTTTATCAGTCTTAGCGGTACTAGGAGAGGTTAATTCCACGATAACATCAGGATAACGTCCCTCTTCTTCCCAAATTACCCAACCCTGTCGCTCTCTCGTGCCATCGACATTGAGGACAGCAAAGAAATCTGGCCCGCGAAAATCGCGATTTTTCGCCTGTTCGCGGCTGAAATAAATAAACATATTGCCACCAGTGTAGAAGTCGTCTCGTTCGCCATAACCCTGCTGTAGGGAGCGAATCAGGACATTCATGGCAATGCGGTGTCGGTTGCTTTCCAAGGGTTCACCATCATCAAAAATTAAGTCTGTGGGGGGTGGGGGGGTTCCCAGAAGTCCTCGAAATCTTCTTCTATCAGTGCCGGAGAGGTGGCAGTTTCGTCGCTTTTGGCAATCGTCATTTTTTCGGCCTCTCTAGGTGGGAGTATCCATATTTTTGCTGATTATTGATCCTAATATTACATCAGAATTTAGGAGTCAGTCCCGATGAAAAATTTTTCACCCCCACAGATGAAAGAGGTTTCCTTCCCTACACCCCACACCCCACACCCTCTTTCAAGTCAGGAGATAGATAGGAGTTGAGAAAATTATCTTCGCTTAACAATGATCAAAACTTTTCTTCTGGGTGCGTTACATTGGGCTAACACACCCGAATAATATTCTTAAGCTAACTAAAAAACTTGGCTTTATCTTTAACTAATTTTGTCCCGATTCCGGCGGCAATGACTTCGGAGAGAATGCTAATTAAACGATAGATAGCAACGGTGACAAGTACGTTAGCGGCGGGAAATTTTTCTGTGTCTAAAAGTGCGATCGCTGTGGCTTCAAAAACTCCTAATCCCCCCGGCGCTCCGGGGACAACTAAACCCAATAACCAGGCAAAACTAAAGGTTCCTAAGAGGGGTAAAATCTGAGCGGGTGTGATCATTTTTAACACCATCCAAGCTAAAATAAAACCCGCACCGCGCCACAATAAAAATCCAGTTTCACCCAAGAGAGGGACGAGAGGATATTTAGTTAGATAAACAGGTTCTTGAGCAATCTTTTTCTTTTGGCTAAGGATTTTGAGAGGATAATTTAAAAATTTGGGATGAATGCCGATTAAAATTAATCCTAAAACTAATATCTGTATCCCTAGACTTGAGCTAGATTTCATCCAACCTAAACCACTACCAATAACTGCTATGGCTAAGGCTGCACACACCAGTAATAAAAGTTCTAATAAAACGCTTAAACTAGCGGTTCCCCAATCACTTCCTGCTTTATTAATTGCCACAATGCGAGCATAAAAGTGTCCGATATTACCGGGTAGGTATTTTCCTAAATTGGTAATCATATAGATCCCAATTCCTGTGGAGGTTTTAATCGGTTGTTGATAGCTTTTGAGTATCCATGTCCACACCCATCCTGCCCAAATTTGAGCGATAACTGTGGTTACAAGTGCCAAGAAAAGAAATAACCAGCCATGATTTTCAATTCTAACTGAGGTGACGTTATCCCAGTTATTTTTAAGGTTACTGAGAACAAAAAATAAGGTTCCCCCAATAATCAGCCAACGTAGAAACTTTTTCAGCATTTCGTTTTTTCCTTTATTCATTTTCCGGAGGGAACCAATCGAGATCAAGGAGATTTTCTAAACTGTAGGGACATTCCCCAGGAAAACTAACTTGATTATCGGTTTTTTCTCTAACATAATTTAAGGCTTTCTGGTAAATACGAGGTAATTCTTGAGTGAGATAATTACGGAGATTATTAGTTAAATAAGTATCGATCTGGTTTTTGAAATTGACAATTTCTGAGCGCCAATGACTACGATTATATTTTCTCTTGACTGTCCAAAATTGTAATAATAAACAATGTCTGATAATTTGCTGTAAAAAACTAGCAACACGAAACTTCTTCTCGTTTCCCAAGTCTTCTAACTCCTCGATTAAGTTTTCTAAGTCTAAAGCTTCATATTTTTTATTCTTCAAGAGTTCAATGGTTTCTTCTAACCAGAGAGAATCGTCAATCTCGTAGAGAGTTTTTAAGTCGGGAATAACAGTCATTATCGTCTCCTTTATTCGTAAGGTGGTAGCCAATTAGGATCGAGAAGTTCTTCTAAACTGTAGGGACAAGTATTAGGGAAAGTAACTTGATTTGTTGTCTTTTTTCTCACATAACGGATTGCCTTATAATAAATATTATCAAATTCTTGTTCTAAATATTTCCGTAAACTTGCCGTTAGGTAAGTAGTCGTGCAAAATAAATTTCCTAGTGAAGAAAGGCAAAGGGCAAGAGGCAAGAGGCAAAGGGGGGTTAGATATGTGTAATTAATTTTGCCTAGGTACTTAGGTATTTAATTGATCTTGAAAATTTACCAGTTCTGATTCCCAATGACTTTGATTATATTCTCTTTCCCCTGTCCAAAATTGCAGTAACAAAGCATGACGAATAATTTGCTGCAAAAAACTAGCAACCCGAAACTTTTTTTCGTTACCCAAATCTTCTAACTCCTCGATTAAATTATCTAAATCTAAAGCGTCAAATCTCTTCGCTTTTAAGAGTTCGATAGTTTCTTCCAACCAGAGGGAATCATCAATCTCGTAGAGAGTTTTTAAGTCGGGAATAACAGTCATTATCATCTCCTTTATTCGTATGGTGGTAGCCAATTGGGATCGAGAAGTTCTTCTAAACTGTAGGGACAAGTATCAGGTAAAATAACTTTATTCTTTGTCTTTTTCCGCACAAAGAAAACTGCATCTTCATAAATGTTAGTTAATTCATTTTGTAAATAATTACGGAGATTGGTGGTTAAGCCTCTTTTTAGCTGAATTTGAAAGTTGACTATTTCTAACTCCCAGTGATCCTGATTATATTCTCGTTCACCTGTCCACAATTGTAATAATAAACAATGTCTAATAATTTGCTCTAATAAACTGGCAACACGAAACTTTTTTTCGTTTCCCAAATCTTCTAACTCCTCGATTAAATTGTCTAAATCTAAAGCGTCAAAATTTTTAGCCTTGAGCAGTTCTATAGTTTCTGCTAACCAGAGAGAATCATCAATTTCGTAGAGAGTTTTTAAGTCGGGAATAACAGTCATTATCGTCTCCTTTATTCGTAAGGTGGTAGCCAATTAGGATCGAGAAGTTCTTCTAAACTGTAGGGACAAGTATCGGGAAAGTTGACTTTATTATCGGTTTTTTGACGAACATATCGCACGGACTCAAAGTAAATTTGCTCAAATTCCTGTTCTAGATATTTACGAAGATTTGTGGTTAAATAACGTTTTAGTTGATCTTTAAAACTAACTATCTCTGCTTGCCAATGAGCCTGATTATAATCTCTCTCGCTTATCCAAAATTGTAATAATAAACAATGTCTAATAATTTGCTGTAAAAAACTAGCAACACGAAACCTTTTTTCGTTCCCCAAGTCTTCTAACTCCTCGAGCAAGTTTTCTAAGTCTAGCGCTTCAAAATTTTTAGCCTTGAGCAGTTCGATAGTTTCTTCTAACCAGAGAGAATCATCAATTTCGTAGAGAGTTTTTAAGTCTAGAATAACAGTCATTTTTTATTTCCCCTAGAATTGGCAATAGTGACCAGTTAAACCGATCACTAAAGCTTTTTTCCTGTTTATATACTAGATAATTTTAGCGGAGCGCAGACCGAAAAAGAGACCGAGGGCAATTCCGGTAAAAACGATCAGATAACCCGCTAAAGCAGCAACAGCTAACACAGACATGGTGAAAATCTCCCAAGTAATTTAATCTTTTTTAGCATTGTACCGTTATTCTTGCCCTTCCCCTTCCTCGTCTTCTATATCTTCCCCAAAGCGCTGCTGGGGGGGGATTGCGGCGACAATTGCCTCGATTACCTTGCCGACTGGAACAATTTCTAAGCCCACATCTTCGGGATAAACTTGACCTCTAGGGACAATCGCCCGTTTAAAGCCCAATTTAGCCGCTTCTTTTAATCTTAGTTCCATTTGCGACACTAAGCGCACTTGTCCGCCTAATCCCACTTCCCCGATTAAGACTGTGCGCGGATCCACGACTCGATCGCGAAAACTAGCGACAACAGCGATCGCAACTCCCAGATCCGCCGCCGGTTCTTCCACTCCCAACCCTCCTGCGGAGGCAACATAGGCATCTAATTTCGATAAAGGAATGCCGACGCGCTTTTCTAAAACGGCGAGAATTTGCTGTAATCGGTTGTATTCTATGCCAGTAGTCGATCTTCGCGGGGAAGCATAGCTGGTGGGGCTAACTAATGCCTGTAACTCCACCACAATCGGGCGTGTACCTTCACAGGCTACCACCGTCGCCGTACCTGGGGAAAATTCGTCGCGATTGCCTAAAAATAATTCTGAGGGGTTTTCCACTTCCACCAAACCGTGGTCCACCATCTCGAAAATACCGATCTCATGGGTTGCCCCAAAACGGTTTTTCACGGATCTTAAGAGACGATGGGAGGCATAGCGATCGCCTTCAAAATATAACACCGTATCGACCAAATGTTCCAAAACTCGCGGACCTGCGATCGCCCCTTCTTTAGTCACATGACCGACAATTAATAAAGTAATATTCTCCCGTTTTGCTACCTGCATCAAGGCGGAGGTACATTCGCGAACTTGGGCGACGGATCCCGGTGCGGAAGTTAACGCGCCAAAATAAAGAGTTTGAATACTGTCAATTACCGCCACCTGTGGGCGTAGAGATTCTAATTCCCGCAAAATTTCCTCTAAATCGGTTTCTGGCAAAACGTAGAGATGATTATCGAGTTCTGCGGTTGATTCAGAGGCTTTGTTCTCCTTGCCATTGCCGTTATTTTCCGACTCCACGGGAACCACTCCCACCCCCAAACGGGCAGCCCGCAGTTTAATCTGTTGTCCCGATTCTTCGGCGGAAACGTAGAGGATGCGCGGTAATCTTTGGGCGAGTTGGTTGGTAACTTGCAGTAAAAGCGTCGATTTGCCGATACCCGGATCGCCGCCGATTAGTACAAGAGAACCGGGAACAATGCCACCACCGAGAACGCGATCGAATTCCCCGTAACCAGAGGGAAAACGTTCCTGTTCATACTGGGTAATTTCCGAGAAGCGCACCGAGATGCGCGGTTGCGGGTTGCGTTGTCCTTTGCCGTTATTTGGGCGACTATTTTGCCATCCTGGGCGATTTCCCGCCGGATTATTGCCACCAGCCATCACTTGTTCTTCTAGCGTCCCGTAGGTGTCACAACTGGGGCATTTTCCCAACCATTGGGGAGATTCCGCCCCACAAGCGCTACAGATATATATTGTTCGCGATTTCGCCATGTTTTTTAAGAAAAGTTGAAGAAAAGCGGTTTGAGGATCAATTCTCTTGTCAAATTTAATTAAGTATGATAGGGGGGAAGGAAGACCCTAAAGTTATTGATAATTGTCATAAAAGAAATAAAATAGGAAATTTAGGCTTAATGATAACGGCCAAAGGATATTCTATAAACAGGAACGCTCGTTATTTAACTTTAAAATTCATCACACTATTTAACTAAGGAGTGTTAATTCAGTTGGAGAACCAAAAGGAAAAAATTCTCGTTGTTGATGATGAAGCCAGCATCCGTCGTATCTTAGAGACTCGTTTGTCGATGATTGGTTATGAAGTCGTCACCGCCGCCGACGGAGAGGAAGCTTTAGAAACCTTCCGCACCGCCGAACCCGATTTAGTGGTTTTGGATGTGATGATGCCGAAATTAGACGGTTACGGTGTCTGTCAGGAACTCCGCAAAGAATCGGATATTCCTATCATTATGTTAACCGCTTTGGGCGATGTGGCCGATCGAATTACCGGGCTAGAATTGGGCGCGGATGACTATGTAGTTAAACCTTTTTCTCCCAAAGAACTCGAGGCGCGGATTCGTTCGGTGTTGCGTCGGGTAGAGAAAAATGGCGCTCCGGGGATTCCTAGTTCCGGTGTGATTCATATTGGTTCCATTAAAATCGATACCAATAAACGCCAAGTTTATAAGGGGGATGAACGCATCCGTCTGACTGGTATGGAATTTAGTTTACTGGAATTATTGGTCAGTCGATCGGGAGAAGCTTTTTCCCGCTCGGAAATCCTTCAGGAAGTTTGGGGTTATACCCCCGAACGTCATGTGGATACGCGGGTGGTAGATGTGCATATTTCCCGTTTACGAGCCAAATTAGAGGATGATCCCAGCAATCCTGAGTTAATTCTCACCGCTAGAGGTACAGGCTATCTTTTCCAGCGGATTTTAGAACTAGACGAGGAATAGTTCTCAGCTATGGCACCAGCTGATCCCAATCGTATTTTAAGACTGTTACCCCTGTTCGCCGGCATCGTCGGGGGTACGGTATTAATGTTTAATCGTTTTGCCACTGCCGATTTAACCCCATCGCAAGCGCGTTCGGATGTGATGGGAGTGATTTTGAGTGGGGTTTTAATTTTGGTGGGTTTAATCTGGCAAAGAGTTCAACCCCGCTTACCGGATGCTGTGGAATTAATCGGGCGCGAAGGTCTGGAATTTGCCCCAGATTTGCCAGAACAGGTTAAAATTGAGCTTGCTTGGGCTTCCCATTTACTTTTAACTAACACCGTGACAAAATCTCTGATCGTTTATTATCAGGGAAAAGTTTTATTACGTCGCGGTATCTTAAGCCAGAATTCTGAAGTTAAAGTTAGTAATATTATCAAAAGAGTTTTAGAAACCGGTAAAGCCGTTTATTTAGTTAATTTAAATTTATATCCCGCTAAAATCGAGTTTGACTATTTGCCAGAAAACACCCAAGGCTTAATCTGTCAACCCATCGGTAAGGAAGGGGTGTTAATTTTGGCCGCCAATGCGCCGCGCAGTTATACTAAACAAGATGAAATTTGGATCGAGGGAATTGCTGATAAATTAGCCGACACTTTCAGTCAGTTTTAGACGATTTCAGTAAGATTTAAGAATTTGGTTAAGATGAGAGTAAACAGTTAGCGATCGACCTGTAGCTACAGCAGTTATCTCAATGGTGAGATAGCTATACTTTGCCGGCGGCGATCGAAGCTTTTAAAAATCGTTAACTGATGCCAAGCTGAATATTTTCTGGAATTTTATTCCTCTCCGGAGACTTCCAATGACTCTGCCAGTGAATTATCTTCAATTTCTATCTCATCAATTGTATCATCAGTTAAGCCCAACTCTTTCTTGGCGAACACACGCCTTGCACGACGATCAAGAATTTTGATAATATTGGTTCTATCTTGTTTAATTGCATCAATGTCTTCTTTTTGTATCAACACCATATAGTATCTCGATACTTCCATCATTCGATAAGCATACTGAAAAGCGTCTCTAGTAAATTCACCAGTAGTCACAATCATAACTACGTCAGACCCTGTTACGAAGGTCATACCAACTTCTTTGGCTAATACTTCTACATCTACTCGCTTTGTATTTTTACACTGAATTTGCCAACGATGATAAACAAAGCGGTCTGATGCTGCCAGAACATCTACTTCACCCTGTCCAGTTTCATAGTCTCTTTTCCGCCATTTTGTGAATCTAAGACTGGTTAGACGAATCATCCAAATCGCCAGCAGTTCAAGAGCTTTACCTTTAATATGTTTGTCGGGATTATCTAGGTCATTAACAACATCTTCAAAACTTCGATTTAGCTCGGTTTGGGAGATTTCTGTAATATCGGATATAGATTGTAATAATCTAGATAACAGTTCCATCTGTGATTTCTCGGTAAGCTTGACAAGATTAGGTTTCGCTCCTCGTCCACCAGTCGTTTTCTCAGTTGCAATTAAGCCGACTTTTACTAAAGGTTGAATAATATCCTGAACAAAAGATTTCGAGGGGAATCGTATTTTATAAACACTGGTGGCGTATCTGGTAATTTTATTCCACTCGGTTAGCTCAGTAATCGCCATCTGAAGCATAGCCAGTAAAAAATATTTTTGTTCGGAACTAAGAGTATAAAGCTCGTCAATATAGTCTTGATCGAGTTCCAATAGATCATAGACTCGATCCCAGTTAATCTCATAACTTTTCTCCAGGACTTTAGCTTCTTGTAACCATTGTCTCATGGTACTAACATAAGTACAATTGGTCGAGAGTGAATACCCCATTTCTTGAAGTTCGTAAGCGATGATTTCTAGCTGGGGTTTATCTCCCCTGCTATTAATTGCTTCTATCGCTTTTATTAGGGACATTCCAGTTAGGTTAACAAGAATATGGCGAGCAAAAATTGAGAAAACTGTCTCAGTATCTTGTTGATTGTCTAATATTTCATTAGCGATATCCGTGAGTCGATACTGCCAATCATCACCATCAATTGATTCAACCAACTTATAAGCACGAAGGGAAAGAAATGTATTCATGGCAAGTTTGCCACGATTCTCTCCTTTCTGTAGATCGTTTTGGCTGGAATGGCCAGCATAATAACGTTTAGCAATCTCATCCTGAAGCACCCGACGATCAGGAAGACAATCAGAACAAAGTTGTACTAATTCAGATACTTGAAATTGCTTAGGAGAAAACTGGTCGCCGTAGGTAAATCTGATGATTTTTTTGTCTGTCATACTATCATCGCTTGCAGGAAACAAATCTAACTGAACAAAAGGTTTTTGAGGAGCCATGGTCAAGCTTTTGTCAGAACAATCCTTAGCCAGTTCTAAGGCTCGTGCTTTCAGAGTTTTTCTATCCTTTATAGGAGCCACGACCAAAGGAGCATCTTGTTCAAATCGAAACTGCGACGCTATCATATAATCTTCATTTAATTCAAACGCTAACCAACGACGCTCAAGGGTTTCAGCGACTCGTCCTGTCATGTTTGAACCAGCAAAAGGATCGAGAACTAAATCACCAGGCTCAGTACAGAGACTAATAACAAATTCGGGTAAAGCTTGCGGAAATCTAGCAGGATGGGGTTTCACCCCTTCTTCCTTACATCTTCTTTGATAGTAATCATTAGATGCCGTGTTAGAAGCAGATATAACATTTACTGGCTGCCCTAAATCATTCTCTAAAATCCAGTTGAACTCTCCCAGGACTGGACTACCTATAGACGCGCCTCTTTCCTGAATAGAATCAGTAATAATATTTGGGGGAATAGCTCCTCCTCGGTCATTCTGAAATTTAGTAGAAATATCATGTCCTGACGGACGCAGTTTTGCCTCATAGCCATTTTTAATCAGGTTTTTCATTGCCTCGCTATAAGGCCGTAAAACTCTCTTGTTGTTTGCTTTCGGGTGCGGCTCCTTCGATAACCACCAAACGGTATTGACAGCATCCTTGACGCGTTCCCTCCTGACTGTCACCCATTCTGCGGGGGTAGGAAGTTTGGCTGGATTATACCAAAAAAGTTCTTGGGCGAGAAAAAAACCTAGTCCACCTGCTAATCTCGGTTTACAAAGTTCTATAACTAACTCGAAATGATACAGAGAACGTACGGGAAAACCTTTAAGCCAACTACCACCAATATCTATAACTAGGGAGCCTTTGGGCTTGAGAATACGATAAAATTCACCAGCAAATATTTTAAACCATTCAACATAATCATCAGCGTCCACATTGCCATATTCTTTTTTTCTTACTAAGGCAAAAGGTGGGGAAGTACAAATCAAATCGACACTCTCATCCGGCAACTTCCCCATCAGTGTCAGGCTATTACCCAAATAAGCGGAACCGAGCCGAGTCTCATAATAGGGATTTCGGCTGATTTTGATTAAACCATCGTACTCAGTAACAATTGGCACTACTTTATTTTCTAGCTATTTTTCCTAACTTCTAACCCTGATTATCGGTCAGGGGTCGATGTTTTTCGATCAAATCGATCGCCTGGGTGACACTTTCGGGGAAAATTACCACTAAACCACCCTCAGAAACCGTGCTTAAAGCCTTCTCTAAAGCTTCCGTTTCATCGAGAATAACTTCTGGCCGCAAACTGGGATTTTCTTGGCTAATTCCCCGGAGAATTAAATCGGCCACTTCCCCCCGGCGGCGACCGCGAGTATCGTTATCTTCCTTAACAATAATTCGATCGAACATTTGGGCCGATAATTTCCCTAGTAAAATTAAATCATCATCACGTCGATCGCCCGGTCCCCCAACCACGCCGACTTTTTCCCCGGACCAATTGCCGACAAAACCGCCGACGGCTTCGTATCCGGCGGGATTATGGGCATAATCGATTAAAGCGTGATGGTGTCCCAAGTCAAACAGGTTCATCCTGCCGGGGGTCTGGGCCACGGAAGGTTTAAAAGTCCGCACCCCTTGGCGAATTAACTCGATATCGATACCCTGCACAAAAGTGGCTAAACAGGCGGCCAAGGCGTTAGCAATCATAAAAGGAGCCATTCCCTGCATAGTCACGGGAATATTGACTGCTTCCTCGATTCTCAGCGTCCATTCTCCCTCTAGAATCGACAGATAGCCATTCTCATAAATGGCGGCCATGCCACCGCGACGGATATGGTCGTGAATAATCGGGTTATCGGGACTCATGGAAAAATAAGCGACTCTTCCCTTGACTTTTTCGGCCATACTAACGGTCAAGGGGTCATCGGCATTTAAAACCGCGTAACCCTCGGCGCTAACCACCTCGGCCACAACGCTTTTTACCTTCGCCATTTGTTCGATGGTGTCGATATCACCGATACCCAAATGGTCGGCGGCCACATTTAACACCACCCCCACATCGCACTGATTAAAGGCTAAACCCGATCGCAGGATACCACCCCGGGCCGTTTCCAACACAGCAATCTCTACTGTGGGATCCTTCAAAATCATACTGGCACTGTAGGGACCGGTGTTATCGCCCTTTTCTACCAGATAATCATCGATATATACGCCGTCCGTCGTGGTAAATCCGACTACTTTCCCCGTTTGCCGGCAAATATGAGAGATTAAGCGGCTAGTGGTGGTTTTGCCGTTAGTTCCCGTAATTGCCAGAATTGGCACGCGACTGGGAGTCCCGGGGGGAATAACATATCGATAACTGGAGCGGCGATATTGCGGGGTAAACCGCGACTGGGGGCGACGTGCATCCGAAAACCGGGGGCGGCGTTGACTTCTACGATTACCCCGTCCACTTCTTTCAGGGGTTTGCGGATATCCTCTGTGACCACATCGATCCCGGCAATGTCCAAACCGATTAATTTTGCCACTCTTTGGGCGATCCAGACGTTTTCGGGGTGAATTTCGTCGGTACGATCCACGGCGATGCCGCCGGTGCTTAAATTAGCCGTGGCCCGCAGATAGGCGATCTCTCCGTGGGCTAAAATGCTGGTTAATTCATAGCCCTGTTTCTCTAGCACATTAAGGGCGGTTTTGTCAATAGTTATTTTAGTTAAAACGTTGGCATGACCGTCACCCCGGTTGGGATCTTGATTAGTAATTTCGATTAATTCTTCTATAGTTGAGCGCCCATCACCGACGACGTGAGCGGGAATCCGTTCGGCCACGGCGGCGACTTTGCCGTTTATGACTAAAATTCGGTGATCACTGCCTTTATAGTACCTTTCTACGATCACGCTGCGAGTTTTCGAGGCGGCACTGGCTAGATCATAGGCTTCCTCTGCTTCCTGTTGAGTTTTAACATCGATGCTGATGCCCCGGCCGTGGTTGCCATCGAGGGGTTTAATCACGATGGGAAATCCTCCCACTTCCTCGATTGCCGCTGACAACTCATCCAAGTATTGAATCACCGTACCCCGGGGGACGGGAATCCCACCATCCTTGAGGATAGTTTTCGTGCCTTCCTTGTCACAGGCCAACTCAACGGCTAAAATCCCCGAAAAACTGCTTAAAGTGGCTTGAATGCGCTTTTGGTGAACACCATAGCCCAATTGCACCATGGCACGAGCGCTCAGGAGTAACCAGGGAATATTTCTAGCTTGTGCTTCTTTGACGATAGTTTCGGTACTCGGACCGAGGGAGGCATTATTGCATAAATCGCGTAAATCGGCTAAATCCTGGGCCAATTCTTCCTTAGGATAGGTTCCCGTATCGACAATCGATTGACACAAACGCACGGCAGCCCGACCCGCATAACGTCCCGCTTGCTCGTCAACGTACTCAAACACCACGTTATAGACTCCGGGGGTGGAGGTGCTTCTAGTGCGACCAAACCCGACGGGAGTTCCCGCCAATTCCTGCAATTCTAGGGCGATATGTTCGATAATATGGCCCATATAAGTGCCAGTGCGGACTCGTTCAAAGAAACCGCCGCGATAACCGGGGGAGCAGTAATGTTCGACTAAACTGGGGAGAACGTCGATTAATCCCTCGTAAAAGCCGGGGATTTCATTCGATGGCTTCTCTGCGAGATCTTCGAGATCCAGACGCATAACAATGAGCTTGTCGCGACGAATACTCCAGTAGTTGGGACCGCGCAGGGTTTGGGTTCTGAGAATTTTCATGATGTAGCTGGTGTTCGCTGTTGAGAAGCACAAAGAAGCCGTTCTTTATTGTCTGGTTTTCCGAGATGGGTAAACTGTTCATCGTGAACAGTTTTTCAGGAGTTTTTTTACGCCAATTTAGGGATCACTTGCTGTTTTTTGAGATGATAGCCATCACCGTAGGCAAGAATATGTACCCGCAGGTTATGCAGACTCAGGGGTTCGTTTGCGGTGACGTGATGGTGGTTGGTGTGGGACATTTCCCTAGCATCAATTACCGTCACTGTACCGCAGCCGATTACTGTCATCATGCCATCCCGTTCAAACATAGCGCAGGTATCCTCATCGATGCCAATTCCTAAACGTTCGGGATAACCAGAGATAGCGCTCATTAACCGGGCCATGCGATTGCGATTGTGGAAGTGTTGATCGACAATAACTTCAGGAATGAGACCTAATCCCATGGCCATGTCCACTAGGGCCCGATTGGGTGCTTCCCCGCTGCTGCCCCCAGCAATCATGTGATGACCCATAACGGCGGCCCCGGCGCTAGTTCCGGCCAGGGTTAGTTCTCCCTGTTGCACTCTTTGTCTGATTCTTTCCATCAGGGGAGTATCGGAGAGCAAACCGCATAAACGCAGCTGGTCGCCTCCGGTCATAAATACACCTGTACACTCTTCGATGTAGGCTTGGAATTGGGCATCTTCTCCCTGCACACGATCGCGAATATCGATAACTTTGACGTATTTTGCCCCCATTTCCTCGAAAATCTTCTGATAGCGATCGCCGATTAAAACTGGTTCTCTGGAAGCGGAGGGAACAATAGCGATCACTGCTTCGCTACCCCCAGCGCGATTCCAAAAGGTATGCAGTATCTCTTTACCGTGGACTTTATCCTCGGCACCTCCAATGACTAAAATCGCCGTTTTGAGAGATACGGGGGTAGGATTTTGGTGGTGTTGGGTTTCTAGCTCGATGATCATGTCACTGAACGAATAGACATTTTTAGGGATGGAAGGTTTTTCGGGAAGATGTACAGGTATCTTGATGTTATTTTCCCTGAGCGGTTGACGGAAAAAAATGCGGTTTAGGAATATTTTTCGGGACATCAAGCAATAGTAGAGGCGATTTTAGCAATTTTCTTCGATCCACTGGCAATGACGGACTGTTAGTTAACTTTTAGTCTAGGCTAGACTTCGATCACTCAAGCTAGAGCCAGAAAAAACCCTAGACAGTACAGCATAGTCTATCATGTTATCGAGATAGACTGGCGCAAAATTAGCAAGATTTTAACCGATCGAACCGTGACAAAATGATACATTAAACACTATCCCAGTCTAGGCCTTAATTTTCCCCGTGCAGTTTGACATTATTACTCTCTTTCCCGATTTTTTTACTTCACCGCTGCAGTCGGGGTTGTTGGCAAAAGCTCTCGAACGCGACATCGCTAGGGTAAATTTGGTCAATCTTCGGGATTTTGCCCATGATAAACACCGTCGTGTCGATGATGAACCCTACGGTGGTGGTGTAGGAATGTTATTAAAACCAGAGCCAATTTTTGAGGCGATCGAGTCTTTAGCAATTTTACCACCCCGGGAGATCGTGCTGATGACTCCCCAGGGGGAACCTCTCAATCAAGCTTTACTGAAAACCTGGGCCAGTAGTTATCAGCAGTTAATTCTCATCTGTGGGCATTATGAAGGAGTAGATGAGCGGGTTTGTGAGCATTTGGTGACTAGAGAGGTATCTTTAGGGGATTTTGTCCTAACTTGTGGGGAAATCCCGGCTTTAGCCATTATTAACGGGGTGACGCGGTTGTTACCCGGGACGGTAGGTAAAGCAGAATCGTTGAAATTGGAGAGTTTTGAGGCAGGTTTATTGGATTATCCCCAATATACCCGGCCGCCGGTCTTTCGCGGTTGGCAAGTGCCGCCGGTTTTGCGATCGGGTAATCATCAGGATATCGCCGATTGGCGCTATCAACAACAACTGGAGCGCACGAAGGAACGTCGTCCGGATATCTGGCAAAAATGGCTAGAGGAACAGGATTAATCGCCAAAAATGCTCCCGTGGGGTGTGGGGTGTGGGGTGTGGGTACTTAAAAATCAAAATCACCGGTAAAGGAACGACGGATGGGATAGGAAACAGATTTATATTCTGTAAAATGGGAAGTATTGGTCAGTTTTTCTTCTAATCGTAATAATACCTCTTGATTATTGATATTATTCCCTTGACTGGTTAGGATAAATCTTACTGGAAATTCTCGCTCTCTTGGATTTTCCGATGGGGAATCAAAAGTCAGTTCGTGGAGATCAGAAATTAACTCTCCTATGGGGGTATAGATGCCAGCTTTTAGCCTACGAGGTTGAACTTTATCGGTGACGGGTTTTTGTTGATAAAAAGTAACAGCTAGTTGCCCTGATGTAATGGTTGAGGTAGAGTTACGAATAATTTCCACTTCCACGGTAGAAAGATCCCCTCGTCTTTTTTTATTGACTTTAACAATGGGAATAATAATTTCCTGTAAACTTGCGCCACCATGAACAAAACGACTTCCCGATCCTTGGATTCGTAAACGACTAATAGATTTGGGAATTTGGATTTCTAGTTCTCCCGTTAAACCGATCTGTTGTGCTTTAAATTTTTTGGTGGTGATTCGGTAGTAGTGATGGCGGCTTAATCCTTTGCTTTGCTGTGCATTGTAGTCATGGATAAAATACCAAACAGCCCCAACGTGATTCTCCATTTTTTTAGAGAAAGATAGACTCTCTCTCACCAGCCGAGAAATCCTTTGTCGAAAGGTATTATTTAATCTTTCAATATGATTAGTTTGACCAGTTTCTTGACCGACTGGTCGATGACGTTTACTGGGAATTACTGTCTTATATGACTCCCAAAAGTCTGTGTAAGCAACTGCACATTGTCGGTAAACGCCTGGTAAACTAGCCCAAAGTTTTTTGGCTGATTGACGACTCCTATCTCCGCGCATAGCAACCAATAATTTCTCTTGTATTTCTATCAATTAACCGCCAAATATAGACTTTTATCGTCTTAGAAAAAACCAAAGACCACATTTCATCACATTCTATAACCAATTTACCTTTTGGTTTGTCCGAAACCTTTATTTGACGGGGAACAGCCGCCAGTTTATTGTTGACATAATTTTGTTACCATCACCAACTTACCCCTGTTACTCTAGCAATTCCTCGCAAGGAAATTCGTTCGAGCAAGAGTTTATCAATTAATTGCTTGGTTTCGTCAGAGACGGTTTTATTAGTGGGATTGATCACAAACTGACGACCACATTCTTTACCTTGACGTTTGGGTTTTCCCTTAGGAATAGAACCATTCTTGATCCTATGGTGAGAACCACAACGCTTGACAGGGGAATAGAGGTGAACTAGGGGGGGGACTTTGTTCGGTGCTAGACTGATATTTGAGTAAGCCAGACAGGAGCCAGAAAAAGATATTTATCATAAAAGTCATGAGCAAGCTAGAGGTTTAAAGACTGAGCGGGTTCCAATTATTTTTATTAATAAATATTTTACACAATTCATACCAGGTAAGCAAGAGAGCTACACCACTACTACCGAATCATTACCAAGCAGTCAAAAATCTGAGAGGGGGACAAGCGAGCTAGAAGGTAGATAGGGCAAGCGATATCGCTCTTTGTCCTTTGATGTAATCCTTCAACCGATAGCGGCTAATTTGCATTAGCTCTTCTATATTTTTTGGGAACATTTGATGTAGCTGTAGCCAATGATAGAGATGTTGACCCACATAAAAACTGCTGTGTCTGCGTTGACCTTTATATCTTTTTTCAGGTCTTGTGACATATTTTTGGATTCCCATATCCTGAATTTTTTTACCTTGCATTGTGGCACTTGTATAGGCGATAGCTATAACAATTATCAGCTTTGATAAGTATTGCGGGGCTAATTGAGAACCTTCTAAGCTATAGCCTCCCGACTTAAAATCTCGAAACATCTCCTCAATATCAAATCTTTTTTGATCGGCAATTATTGCCGTCTCTAAATCTCCAAAGTTAGTCAGAATATACCAAGGTTCTTTTGTTTTAAAACCCCGATAGGTTTTTTCCACTTACCAGCTAAGTTAAACGAGCCAAATCCCTGCTCTTTTGTCATATTGACATCATTCAAAAATAGTTTAGTTCCTGGACTTAAACCTAACTCTCTCATTTCTTGATAAATTCCTTCTTTTGTCTTCACATTTGTACTTTGTTTTTGTCTTAAGCAAAAGTACAAACTCTGCTTCTGAAGCCACTTTCCAAGACTGACCGAGCAAAATTCTCTATCTCCTAACACCACTATTTTATGACCTGATAGCACCGTCAATATTTTCCCCAATACTCGCTGCTGTTCTTCGAGGTTACTACTTCCTTTTTTATCTAATATCTCCCAATAGATTGGGATGGCTCTCTTGTCATAAATTAGACTCACCATCAAGATATTTATTGCTCCCCAACTCGTCCGGTCTATGGCAATATATACTAATCCTTTTATTGTGAATCTCTCCTGCTGTTTTAACATCTCTTTTAGGCAGACAAACCAGATTTTTTCAATATTCAGAATTTCCAGCTTTAAAAATCTTTTTAGTTTTTTTCTCCGACTCTCAAACAGGATTGGTATTGGTAGTGCTTCTGCTAATATCTCTAACTTTGCTTGCTTTAGTATTTGCCAGGTTCCAACTATCATTAACAACAGTAGATATCTGGCTCGCCCCAGTTCATTCTCTAAGACTTTCTGGTATAGTTCACTTATCATTTTCGTTATCTAGGCTATATTTACTATATATGACTTATCTTTTTTTTGAATCTGTATCTGTATTCCATGCTACATAAGCTTTTCAGCTTGCTTGTCCCCCTGTCAGGTCAAAAATACCTGTAAGTACCTAAGCAAAATTAATTACACCTATCTAACCACCTCTTGCCTCTTGCCTCTTGCCTCTTGCCTATCTTCACTAGGAAATTAATTTTGCACGACTACTTAATGCGAGTGTTGAGACGAAAGGATTTTGTTTCTACAAGTGCACCAATAGAATTAAACGTCATCTAGCGACGGATAGTCTTGGTTTTCCCTTTTTCGCTCATTGTACTCCCGCCAACCTATCTGATGACCAAGGATTGATTGAGTTGTTAACTCGAGGTATTGACTATTTCAAGTTAAAACCGTCGGAACTGCCTAAGACGACTATTCTTCTAGATAATGGTTATCATCCTGACAAAATAGAGAAAGAGTTGGTTAAGGTCTATCCAGAGATAATGACTAAAATTCAGTTTGAACTGTCTCCAAAACCGTCAAAAACCGAAAAAGCGGAGAAGGGTTGATCAGGATTCGTACCTGTAAAAACTCGATGGGTGATTGAAAGAAGTAATTCTTGGATGGAACGCTGCAAATCTTTAGTCAAAAATTTTGAGCGCACTTTAGAACACTCCACTACCAAAATTCATCTCTGTTTTCTTCGACTTCTACTACGACGATTAGCTGTATCCTAAGATACCAAATGGATTCTATAAAACAGCAATTCGACACATTTCGACACGCTCAATGTAAAGGCTCAGTGACACGAAGCACAGCTAAAAATAAGCGACCCTGTTGCAACTTTTGCCCCTCTATTTTAACCTAAACATTGGGAATCTTCGCTAACATTCCCCAACTCAACCCACCAGAGCGGCATCGCACTTTAACCCAGAGCCTCCATCAATGTGCATGGTGCGTTCCCCCAAAATCGATCGGTGGAGCAGTAAGAGCCACATTAGGGAACGCACCCTACAGCGATAGCGATCTGATCCCACCAGAGCGGCATCGCACTTTAACCCACAGTTTCAATAAATGTGCATGGTGCGTTCCCCAAAAATCGATCAGTGGAGCAGTAGGACTTGCATTAGGGAACGCACCCTACAAGATCGGCGATCGCTACTGTAGTGTGATCGCACTTTTTTATACGCCGATGTCGCGAAGGTACTTTAACGCAAGTTTTGGGTCGGCAAAGGTTTGACATTTGAATCGGTCTGTAAGCCCCAGATGTTTTTCGTGAATGAGGTGACATAGTGGCCTCTCCGTTAGGAATGTGTCGCAGTAGGGAAGAGCCATTGCCACATGTCGAAGATCGGCGAGATCGTTGGGTTTGTATTTCTGGTTTTTGCGCCATCGTAATGCGGCATGAAGGGTGACGTACGTACGCAGGGTTGGTAGTTCGTCATCAAGTTTGTTTAGGCGGAACGCCTGATACACGAAATTCGCAGCCATTTTGCCCACGGCGGGATCGGGTTTCGCATTGGGGTCGGCTTTGTCACCGAATTCCGTCAAATACATCCGATGAATTATCCGAGCAAGAGAATCACGCGACAAATCAAGGAAACCGGCCAATTCGATCATGAAGAGTTGCTCGAACGAATTGAAATCGTCGTTGTGAGCAAATTTGCCGACGTTCATTTTGTTGACGGAGTTTTGATCAACCTTCCAGTTAGGACAACAACCAAGATGCTCGAAAATATCTGAGAAAGTTGCCACCCACATCTGATCGAAGAACGCTTTTTCAATCGCGTCCGATTGCTCCTTGGTGAACGCGTCATTTCGAGGTGATACGTATCCGAGTACATAGCCACACCTTGTCCACATTAATTGATCGAGGTCGCAAACGGCAGCGTCACCCTTCGTTTTCTGAACCATGAAATGCCAGAGTTCGGCATCTAGACGAGAAAAGAACTCGGTCTGGCAAACGGCTCCAGACAATTCGTCCATCAATTTAATCGTTGACGCGAGTGTAACCGGATCGTTTTGAACGAAAACCTCCGAAAAACTGTCCTGCGATACAGGACAGATGGCTCGTTCAGATTGAACCGCGTTGCGTATTTGATCGAGCAGCGCAATTAGTGATTCATCAGTTCGCCGGCCGAGGACGACATCACGAAATAGAAGCCAGTATCGTGTGTCCAGATAGATTTTGTGCCGATCAGTAATCGACACCGCCAGTTCAAGATGTCGCGCACGAACATACTTGGCAAGTGTGATGTCTGGCTGCTTTAAGTGCTGGTGAAGTGTATCAATGTTTTCCACGCGATCCTTCCAGCGTTTGCAAATGTTCCTTCAGTATGACAAGCAGCAGCCTGTTCTGGTTCAGGCGCATAACGTTTGAGATCAGGCTGCAGCCCGTCAGGTCCGTCGCGCCTGCATTGAATTGTTAGGCGCACTTGCATGCCCAACCAGAACTTCGTGGTGTGATGACAAACTAAGCACACCGATCTTAACCAAGCCCCGTAGCACACCAACCCTAGTGTGGCTTTCCATCAGGTGTAGCCTTTCGGAAACCGCTGGCGGAAGATCTTTAATAGACCTCTTGCAAAAGTCTTAAGTCGATCCTTGTACAGCAACATTTTTGAAGATTATCAACTACTAATAAATAATTAACTGAAAGTCCCTCCCATTATTGTTTCTATCGTTTGTTTTCGGATTTATGCAAGAGGTCTATTATACCTGACAGGGGGACAAGCCAGCTGAAAAGCTTATGTAGCATGGAATACAGACACAGACTCCCAAAAAAGATAAGTCATATTTACCATATATGACCTAAATAACGAAAATGATAAGTGAACTATACCAGAAAGTGTTAGAAAATGAACTGGGGCGAGCCAGATATCTACTGTTGTTAATGGTAGTTGGAACCTTGCAAATATTGAAGCAAGCAAAGTTAGAGATATTAGCTGAAGCCTTACCAATACCAATCCTGTTTGAGAGTCGGAGAAAAAAACTAAAAAGATTTTTAAAGCTGGAAATTCTGAATATTGAAAAAATCTGGTTTGTCTGCCTAAAAGAGATGTTAAAACAGCAGGAGAGATTCACAATAAAAGGATTAGTATATATTGCCATAGACCGAAGGAGTTGGGGAGCAATAAATATCTTGATGGTGAGTCTAATTTATGACAAGATAGCCATCCCAATCTATTGGGAGATATTGGATAAAAAAGGAAGTAGTAATCTCGAAGAACAGCAGCGAGTATTGGGGAAAATATTGACGGTGCTATTAGGTCATAAAATCCTGGTGTTAGGAGATAGAGAATTTTGCTCGGTCAGTCTAGGAAAGTGTCTTCAGAAGCAGAGTTTGTACTTTTGCTTAAGACAAAAACAAAGTACAAATGTCAAGACAAAAGAAGGAATTTATCAAGAAATGAGAGAGTTAGGTTTAAGTCCAGGAACTAAACTATTTTTGAATGATGTCAATATGACAAAAGAGCAGGGATTTGGCTCGTTTAACTTAGCTGGTAAGTGGAAAAAACCTATCGGGGTTTTAAAACAAAAGAACCTTGGTATATTCTGACTAACTTTGGAGATTTAGAGACGGCAATAATTGCCGATCAAAAAAGATTTGATATTGAGGAGATGTTTCGAGATTTTAAGTCGGGAGGCTATAGCTTAGAAGGTTCTCAATTAGCCCCGCAATACTTATCAAAGCTGATAATTGTTATAGCTATCGCCTATACAAGTGCCACAATGCAAGGTAAAAAAATTAAGGATATGGGAATCCAAAAATATGTCACAAGACCTGAAAAAAGATATAAAGGTCAACGCAGACACAGCAGTTTTTATGTGGGTCAACATCTCTATCATTGGCTCCAGCTACATCAAATGTTCCCAAAAAATATAGAAGAGCTAATGCAAATTAGCCGCTATCGGTTGAAGGATTACATCAAGGGACAAAGAGCGATATCGCTTGCCCTATCTACCTTCTAGCTCGCTTGTCCCCCTCTCAGGTCTGGAGGCTATAGCTTAGAAGGTTCTCAATTAGCACCGCAATACCTATCAAAGCTGATAATTGTTATAGCTATCGCCTATACAAGTGCCACACTGCAAGGTAAAAAAATTAAGGATATGGGAATCCAAAAATATGTCACAAGACCTGAAAAAAGATATAAAGGTCAACGCAGACACAGTAGTTTTGATGTGGGTCAACATCTCTATCATTGGCTCCAGCTACATCAAATGTTCCCAAAAAATATAGAAGAGCTAATGCAAATTAGCCGCTATCGGTTGAAGGATTACATCAAAGGACAAAGAGCGATATCGCTTGCCCTATCTACCTTCTAGCTCGCTTGTCCCCCTCTCAGCTATTATACAGAAACTTTCTGTATAACACTCTCCAGAGTAAAGATATAGGTCAACTTTCTGCATAATACTCTATTTAGGCGCAATCGCCAGAAGTTTTCCCCATATCACCCCACATCTCCGAACATTTGTCAAGACTCCCAGCGAAAAATCTGGGTTTGTTCACACAGCTTAATTAAGAGTTGTAACTTTTAATGAACAGGAAGGGAGTCTAGGGCTGAGAGCTTGCTATAGTGAATCCTAGCCGTTTTTTCACGGCTCGTCATTATCACGTCAGAGCCTTTACTCGTCTCAATCATCATCCCAGAGTAAAATCAATAATCCCTATGGTCAGCACGATCCAAAAACCAGAATTCGAGGAAATCCGTCCGGGTATAAAAGTTCCCGCTAAAGAAACGATCCTCACTCCCCGCTTCTATACCACTGATTTTGAAGCGATGGCGGAAATGTCGATCGCCGCTAACGAGGAAGAACTGAAAGCGATTTTAGAGGAATTCCGTACCGATTATAACCGGCATCACTTCGTTCGCAATCAAGAATTCGATCGCTCTTGGGAGCATATTGATGGCGAAACTCGCCGCTTATTCGTGGAATTTCTGGAAAGATCCTGCACGGCCGAATTTTCCGGCTTTCTTCTCTACAAAGAACTCGGCAGACGTTTAAAAAACAGAAATCCCGTTCTCGCAGAATGCTTTAACCTCATGTCCCGGGACGAAGCGCGTCACGCTGGGTTCCTTAATAAGGCTTTATCGGATTTTAACCTCTCCCTTGACTTGGGATTTTTAACCAAAAGCCGTAACTACACCTTCTTTAAACCGAAATTTATCTTCTACGCCACCTATCTTTCCGAAAAAATCGGTTATTGGCGCTATATCACCATTTATCGTCATCTCGAACAACATCCCGAAGATCGGGTTTATCCGATTTTTAACTTCTTCGAGAATTGGTGTCAAGACGAAAACCGTCACGGGGACTTCTTCGATGCGATCATGCGCGCGCAGCCTGATATTCTTAACGATTGGCGCGCTCGTCTCTGGTGTCGTTTCTTCCTGCTTTCGGTCTTCGCTACGATGTACCTCAATGATACTCAGCGTTCCGGTTTCTACGCCATTCTTGGTTTGGACGCTCGCGAGTACGATAAGTATGTGATCGAGAAGACCAATGAAACCGCCGGCCGCGTCTTCCCGATTGTTCTCGATGTGGATAGTCCTGAATTTTATGATCGCCTAGAGATTTGTGTTCGCAATAACGAGGGATTACGGGCGATCGATAGCGAAAACAGTCCCGCACCGGTTAAATTCCTGAAGAAATTGCCTATCTTCGCCTCTAACGCTTGGCAATTCCTCAAATTGTACCTGATGAAACCGATTCGGGTCGATAAATTAGCCGGTAGCGTCCGTTAAAAAGTTTGTTTTCTTGAGACATGGTGAGGGTGGGTTAAACCACCCTTTTTTTGTCGATAAAATTCTTAAGAAAATCCTCTAACATTTCTATCCTCGCTAGACTGGATCCTAGGGGTGTGAACTAGGTTTTTACTTTTTACTTTTCACTGTCAAAAATATGGCTATTTATAGTGAATTACCCACAGGACAACGTCTCTATCTCGATAATCAAGGGCTGCAGACGATTGTAACCCTCGCTAGTGGTGCGGTGGGACAACAACAGCAGTCTAGCAGTAGTTTTGCCACAGGAGTTTGGACACAAGAACCCCAAATAGAGATAATTCCCCAAGGGGCAATTATTGAAATTATCACTGAAACCGGACCCCACAGAATCCAAATTCAAGGAAGCAGTATCGGTTTTTCCTCCCCTCATACCTCTGGAGTTTCTCAGTCCTCTCAATCGACAACCGCTACCAGTTTCTCCTCCCCACCGATGCAACCAATGCAACCGATGCAACCGATGCAACCAATGCAACCGATGCAACCGATGAAAATGGGTAATATGTCGATGAATTTTGCCCCCATGGAAATGCAAATGGGAGATATGAAAATGAGTATGGGAGACGCAAAAACCGTCAGTAAAACGCGGTTTTGTAGTCAATGCGGGGCAAAAGTAGCGGCAACCGATCGCTTTTGTAGTAGCTGTGGTCATCAGTTACAGCGATAAAACCTGTTTAGCTAAATCTATAACTCCTTTTGGGGCAAAATTTTGTTTATATTGGCTGAATTGACCCGCAGAGGGGGAATATATCCCCTATATGGTTTTAATCCGAACTGAGGTTAACCACGGCTAATTCTAATGTTTGCCCTTCCTTTTCTAGCTCCTTTTTGCTAAAACTTAAAACTTCATCTAGACAATCAATTACCACCGTATCCCCTTCCATAAAAGCTTGTTCGAGAATTTTTGTGGCTAAAGGATTCTCTAACTCCCGTTGGATAGCGCGTTTTAAAGGTCGCGCCCCGTAGGTGGGATCGTAACCAACAGTAACGATATGATCTTCTGCTGCCGCAGTTAATTCTAGATTGATTTTTTGTTCTGCTAATAATCTTTCCAGACGCTGTAATTGCAGACGAACAATGTAACGCAATTCTTCTTTTTTGAGGGTATGGAAAATAATTAAATCGTCGATACGATTCAAAAATTCGGGACGAAAATGACTCCGCAAAGCTGTTAAAACCCGTTTCCGCATCTCCTCATAATCGGCATCTTCGGAAACATTTAAAATATGGTCACTGCCAATATTACTGGTCATGACGATAATCGTATTCCGAAAATCCACCACTCGTCCCTGAGAGTCGGTAATGCGCCCATCGTCAAGCACTTGTAATAAAATGTTAAAAACATCCCGATGGGCCTTCTCCACTTCATCCAATAAAACCACAGAATAGGGACGACGACGCACCGCTTCCGATAGTTGTCCCCCTTCCTCGTAACCCACATAACCCGGAGGCGCGCCGATTAACCGGGAAACCGCGTGTTTTTCCATGTATTCCGACATATCGATGCGAACCATGGCTTCCTCGGAGTCGAACAGTAACCCCGCCAAGGCCCGCGCTAACTCGGTTTTACCCACTCCTGTGGGTCCCATAAACAGGAATGAACCAATCGGACGGGAGGGATCTTTCATTCCTGCGCGTGCGCGTCGAATCGCCGCTGCTACTGCCGTGACCGCTTCATTTTGTCCGACCACTTTTTTCTGTAAATGAGACTCTAATTCTAATAATTTTTGTCGTTCTGATTCCATTAAACGATTGACGGGAATTCCCGTCCAACGGGCAACTATTTCGGCAATATCAGCATCAGTTACCTGTTGTCTTAACAGGGTCGAACCTGCCGCTTGAATCGTTTCTAGTTCTTTTTCTTTTACTTCTAATTCCCCCTGTAAAATTTCTAGTTTGCCATACTTTAATTGGGCTGCTTTATTGAGATCATAAGCTCGTTCCGCCTGTTCCACCTGTAGGCGCAATTGTTCTTCTTCCTCTCGTAACAATTTAATTTCCTCGGCGATATGTTTCTCCGTTTGCCATTGGTCAGCGAGAGGCTTTTGTTTACTTTCTAATTCCTCAATTTCTTCGATAATTCTTTCTAAACGCTCTTGAAAAGCTCGATCTTTTTTCTCCTCTTTTTCTAAGGAGAATTTTTCCATCTGTAACTGCATTAAGCGACGATCTATCATTTCCAAATCGGCGGGTTTAGTGGTACTTTCTACCTCTAATTTTGCCGCCGCTTCATCAACTAAATCGATCGCTTTATCCGGTAAAAAACGATCGCTAATATAACGATGGGATAAGGTAGCTGCTGCCACTAGGGCCGAATCGGTAATTGTCACCCCATGATGCACCTCATAACGTTCTTTTAAACCCCGGAGAATCGAGATAGTATCCTCCACGGAAGGTTCCTTAATATAAACCTGTTGAAAACGTCTTTCTAAAGGGGGGTCTTTTTCGATATGATTGCGATATTCATCCAAAGTTGTCGCCCCAATACAGCGCAATTCTCCCCGAGCTAACATAGGTTTTAATAGGTTGCCCGCATCCATCGATCCCCCTTCCCTAGAACCCGCACCGACAACGGTATGTAGTTCATCGATAAAGAGAATAATTCGGCCTTCTGATTGGGTAACTTCTTTCATGACTGACCGCAATCTTTCCTCGAATTCGCCTCGATATTTTGCCCCAGCAATTAAACTTCCCATATCGAGGGAAATTAACTGACGATTTTTCAAAGATTCGGGAACATCTCCGTTAATAATCCTTTGGGCCAATCCTTCCGCAATAGCGGTTTTTCCTACTCCCGGTTCACCGATTAAAACCGGGTTATTTTTCGACCGTCGCGAAAGGACTTGTACCACCCGTCGAATTTCTTCATCGCGACCGATAACCGGGTCTAATTTGCCTTCTTTGGCCGCTGCTGTTAAATCCCGGCCATATTTATCTAAAGCTTCGTATTTTTCCTCTTGATTGGGTTCAGTAACCTTTTGAGTACCGCGAATAGCTTTGATGGCTAATTCTAAATCTTGGGGGTCAAGATTGAAAGTGCGTAAACATTTCCGGCCAACCCTTTCATCTTCGGCAAAACCGACGAGAAGATGTTCGACGGAGATAAATTTATCTTGCCAACTTTCCCGGGATGCTTCGGCGCGATCGAGTAGCAGATCAAGACCACGACCTAGGTATAATTGATCGACGATGGCCACTTTCGGCTGTCGGTTAGTGAAGACTTCTAGCTGTTGTTGCAGTCGCGGAATTTCAATATTAGCTTTTTGTAAAATCCGGGTGGCTAGACCGTTATTCTGCTCTAGGAGGGCAATAATAACGTGTTCCACCTCTAAGGTCTGATTTTTGAAGCGTCGCGCAATTTCTTGCGATTTAACAATCGAATCCCAAGCTTGTTCGGTAAATTTATTCGAGTCTGTGGGTTGCATTCTGCACCAATGAGGAAAGCCAGTGTCAGAGGTATAGTATAGCAAGGAGTCTCGATCGATCACAAAGTTCCAGGCTCGGCAAAAGGTCTGACTTATTTATCACTATTACCCAATTGGGTTAAAGCTGTCCCGGTGAGACGACAAATTTGCCACTCTTGGAAGACCTTAGCCCCCATTTTTCCATAAAAATCGATCGCCAGTTGATTCCACTCTAAGACAGTCCATTCTAAAAGTCCCGCATCCCTAGCGACGGCAATTTTAGCCACAGCCATTAGTAAAGCTTTCCCGATACCTTGACTGCGATAATCGGGTAAAACGAAGATATCTTCTAGGTAAATCCCCGGTTTAGTTATAAAGGTGGAATAGTTAGCAAAAAATAGGGCAAAACCGACTATTTTACCCTCTACTTCCGCCACCAATGCTTCGATGTAGGGTTTTTCTCCGAATAAATGCTCCCCTAAAGCTTGACTATTTCCTGTCATTAAATGGCTGAGTTCTTGATAGGCCGCTAAGGCAACAATTAAGTCAAAAATAGCCTTGACATCGGTAGAAACGGCAGCACGGATGGAATAATTCATGATTGCTGGTCAAATCTTGATTTTAATGCTGATGATGTTCGTGGGGAGATTCAGCAGGGGGAGAATTAAGATTGGAAAAATGGCCGTTATTTAATCCCATCCCAACGCTACCAATACTGAAAAGTCCCATGGACACAAAACCGGCCGCAATTGTCCCCATGGCCACGGTTCCAATGGAAACTACTCCCATAGGAACAATACCGATGGAAATAACGCCCATGGGAACAATGCCAATGGAAATTATACCAGTGGGAGCAATACCGATCGACAACCATTTTCGCCCACCACAACTATTCTCTTTTTCTTGACCTAGATTGGAATCCATGCTTTTAACCCCGAAGATGCTTTGAGCCTTACCATACTAGGTTAGGGGTAGAATTCTTGTCAAAAGACCAGTAGTCAAAATGAAAGTTAATTTTTTATAAAAACTATTGACTTTTCATCTCAGTTATGTATTGGCGGGATACCAGCCAGATCGAGAATTTTCGGGACTAAATCCTCTCGTTTAATCGCCATGATGTGGACACCTTGACATAACTGCTGGGCTAATTTTATTTGTTCGGCGGCGATTTTGATACCTTCTTCGAGGGGATGAGGTGCATCAGCGAGTCTTTGAATGATCTGGTCGGGAATTTGCACCCCCGGCACATTTTTATTTAAAAATACGGCATTTTTAGCCGATTTTAGCAGAAAAATCCCCGCTAGAATCGGTTTATCGGCGAGGGAGGCCACCTGCTGCATGAACTTATCAAGGCACTCGAAATCCGTAACTAATTGACTTTGAAAAAACTGCGCTCCTGCTTCGATTTTACGCTCAAAACGGCTTTGAAGACCGGACCAACTTTTTGACTGCACATCGACGGCAGCCCCGGCAAAAAGTTCTAGGGGTCCATCAGGTAAAGATTTATCGTTAAAGTCAAAACCTTTATTTAATTTATCGATTAATTTTAACAAACGTACCGATTCTAGGTCAAAAACTGCCCTAGCTTTGGGGTGATCTCCTGCTTTGACCGGATCTCCAGTTAAAGCTAGTATATTTCTCAATCCCAAAGCATGAGCGCCCATTAGATCTGCTTGTAATCCGATCACATTGCGATCGCGACAGGCCATTTGACAGATGGGTTCAATGTCGTGTTGATAGAGAATAGCGGAGGCAGCCAGAGAGGACATTCGCACTACGGCGCGACTGCCATCGGTAATATTAGCCGCATGAACGCGATTTTTTAGCCAGAGGGCCATTTCTAGCATATGACTGGCATTACCACCTTTCGGGGGAGTAATCTCGGCTGTAATCAAAAATTCTCGGTCTTGAACCGCGCGTCGTAAACGAGTAGTCATCAATTTATCTAGGTTTTAACCATAAATTTTATAGTAGATTTAGCCCGGAAATGGCTCGGAGGCAAGCAATGATCATCGGGCTGCTTTATACTGGTCGGTGTCAGTGCCTGGCTGATATTTAAGTTAACTGGCAGGAAAAAATTTTTAATGTAGTATAATACACGGACAGTTTAACCAAATTCGTTTACAAGTGTAAAGGACAACCGATTCGATCGAGCGATCATGCCAACTCTTTCTCGTTTACCTACTAAAGACAAAGCCCTAATTATGACCCATCCCCTCAAAATCGTCGCTTTAGGTGATAGCCTTGTGTATGGCTATGGCGACCCCGTGGGTGGCGGTTGGGCCGAGCGCCTACGTCGTTTGTGGATGGAAAGTGCTGGTCATGCCCTGTATAATTTGGGGATTCGCGGCGATCGAGTGGTACAAGTGTCCGAACGTTTAGAACAAGAATTTCGTCTCAGGGGGGAAATTCGCAATCGTCTCCCTGACCTGATCCTTCTCTCCGTCGGTGTTAATGATACAGCCCGCTTAGGCCGGCCCGATGGTCGTACTTATACCGACCACGATCTTTTTCAAACTCAAATCGAACATTTACTCACCCGGGCCCGTTCTCTTTGCCCGGTTTTGTTTATAGGCATGATTCCGGTGGATGAGCGGAAAATGCCCTTTTTAGATTGCTTTTACTTCAACCATGGCGATCAGTATAGTTTTAAGGAAACCACTAAACAAGCTTGTCTAGAACAAAATATTCCCTATCTCGATTTATTTGATCTCTGGATGGACCGGGGTGATCTGTGGTGTCAAGAAAGATTAATGGAAGATGGACTTCATCCCAATGTGCAAGGCTATCAATCAATTTTAGAGGATATTTTAAACTGGTCGCCCCTCACCTCCTTTGTCGGTGTGGATAGTTTTATTCAACCTTTCACAGGAATTGCACAAAAGTGATGTCCTCTGTTCTCAGTGGTTCTAGCGGTGTTACGGAAACGAGAAGAGCCAGTAATATAACCGAACTTACCCCCTACATATCTACTACAATGCTGAACAGGCAATTGCACTACTCGTTCAAAATGTAGTAAATTAAGGGGCAAAATTTGCCAATCATTGCTCTAAATTTGTGACGCAATCAATTCTCGGAAAGGTGAATCAAAAGTTAATTTTTTCCAGACTATATTTGATCGTCATTTTCCAAAAACTACCTTAACTAAGATAAACTAGATTTTCTCTTTCATTAATCATAATTTTATGGTTGTCTCTCAATTGTTTATTATTAGTGACATACCAAAGAAATACATAAGTATTTATTAAAAATTTGAGCCTAATTATTGATCATCTTCAAAATCAGTTAAAGGGGCATCAAAATCATCGGCTATCACAACTTTTCCCGCAGCACTTCTCGGTTGAAGCGGTGGTTTCTTGGCTAACTTTACAGGACTTAATTTAACTACAGGTTCATTATTTTCTGTGATGATAATTTCTTCACCTTTAAGTACAGCTTCCAATAACTCATTAAGTTGATTTTTTGCTTGTTTTAATTCAACTGTAGTCATTAGTTTACCTCACTGATCAACAACACAAACATTAGTTTAATCTCAATCAAGAAAAGCGATGGATTAAGTTATATCTAGGGTTTGCTGAATAAATGTGAAATGTAGGCAAGGTAAGAGTTTTGTGGCTTTACGAGCGAAACAGGTGCAAATTTTGAGAGAATCGTCGTTCAAAACCTTGCGTCTTCATCGGCCCGCGTCCTGTAGGGGCGAAGCATTCGGGCAATAACCTATCGGTGAAACCGTAGATTTTCTATCCGAATGCTTCGCCCCTACTTTTTGCCGCAAACCCTATCTATATCCTTACTTTTAATCATGATACCAATACTCACCCCCTGTCAGGAATGTCAGACACATTCTCATACTTTCTAGCGGAATTATCGCCATTAGCCTGTAGTAGTAGTAAGGAAACCCAACACACAATAATTGTTATGATTTCTTGGAGCAGGTTGAAAAATCGATCTTCTATGTTCAGCAACAGCACAACATCAGTGAAGAAATCTGCACTCGGCAAGGGGCAGTATGAAAATGGGATCACTTATTTAGATTTCAGATGGTATATGGTAAAATTTGCATAATTCAGTAAGATTAGTATTATCCTATATTATTTCAACTCAACTTCCTATGAGTAACAAATCTACGATTAAATTGGTGATCGCTTTTAACGATCCTAACCTGGAGCCTGAAGAACGCGACGAACAAGCCCAAGTATTACTGACAGAACTACAACAGGCAGATGAAGTTGAATCGGTTAAACGTATTCTTGATCCCAATCCCCCTGAAGGTAATAAGTCATTGGGCGGTTTTTTGGGAGGAATGTTAATGACCGAAGTTAACCCCGCTAATGGGAAAAAGTTGTTAGGGTTTCTGGGCGATCGCCTGGGAGGTAAACCGATAGAATTGTCGGTAGAGGCCAATGGTCGCAAGTTGACGGTTAAGGCTCACAGTCGAGAAGAATTGGAAATGGCTATTAAAGCGGCTCAAGACTTTATCTCAGGTTAAAGAAGGTATTATGGCAAAATTTGCTTTGTTAATTGGTGTGAGCGAGTATTCCGAAGGATTGCATTCAATTTCTAGCGCGACTCAAGACATTGAAGCAATGCGCCGAGTATTAGAGCATCCGGACATGGGAGCCTTTGATCAGGTTACAGTTTTGCCTAACCCAGACAAAGGGAGCATGGAAAAAGCAGTTGAGGTTTTATTTGCTAATCGACAGAAAGATGATTTGGTGCTTTTATATTTTTCTGGGCATGGACTTAAAGATCAAAAGGCTAGATTTTTTCTAAGTACAAGAGACACTGGGCGTGATCAGAAGGGAAATTTTTCTCTTGCAACAGCTTTAGCGGCAACTAAACTTCAAGAGTACATCACAGATAGTCATTCCCAAAGGCAGATAATTATTCTCGACTGCTGTTTTAGCGGAGCATTGGTTCAGGGAATGCCAATCAAAGGGGAACTTAACATTCAAGAGGAATTAGGAGGTAGAGGAAGGGCGATTTTGACCTCTTCTAGTCCAATTGAATATTCTTTTGAGTCGGAAGATAACGGTTTGTCCATCTATACAAAATATCTAGTTGAAGGAATTGAAACTGGTGCAGCAGATCAGGATGGTGATCAATTAATTTCTGTTAATGAATTGCATGAGTATGCCAGCGAACGAGTAAAGGAAGCTGCCCCGGCAATGACTCCCAAATTTTATCTTTCTCTTGAAGGAGAGGATACTATTTATTTAGCCAAATCTCCTCTTGCTGCTAATGATCCTAAATTTAAGTATCGTAAAATAGTTGAGGATATTATTAAAAAGTGGAATGATGAGGATATTAAAGATTATTGTTTTAAGGAGGAAGACTTTTCTGCTGCAGATAGGGCAGTTTTGGATGCAACAATAGATCAATTAAATCTCTCACCAGATGAAGCCAGAACGATTGAAACAGAAGTTCTTAAACCACTGCTACAGCAACGAGACAATATTAAGAAATATAGGAATGCGTTTCGGAAAATAATAGCTGCTGCTAATCATACTCCATTGAAAAACAAAGATGGAGAGAGTTTAAAGAAACTGCAAATTATCTATGGACTCAGGGATGAGGATATTCAGGTGATTGAAGAAGAAGTGCGAAATGAGGTTTATCCCATTACTCCGACGATTCCACCAATCACTTCGCCTTCTGCAAAAATTGCCCAAATTTTGCATTCTATAAAAACTTTAAAGCCCCAAAATTTCAAATTAAATCTGCCAGTTAGCATAGGAATAGCATCAATAGCAGTTGTAAGTTTATTTGCCATTTATCGCCATAATATTATTACTCCATTAATTCCATCGGATTGTCCAAAACAAACGGGAGACTTTATTAGTGAAGGAGAAGAAGTTCTTAATTACTCTCAATCGTTTAACAAGAAGAAAGGTACAGAATATTTTGCACAGTGTGATTATCAAAAAGCCCTGTTAAGATTTAAGGACGCATGGCAACAGGATAGGCTAGATCCAGAAACGTTAATTTACTTAAATAATGCTTTACTAGAAGCCAATAAAATGCCATATTACACGATTGCTGTTGCTGTTAGTATTCCCAAAAATCAAAATGACTTTAATGATGATGATGGTGATAGTCGAGCAAATGAAATGTTACGAGGAGTAGCGCAATTACAAACAAAAATTAATCTGGGACTTTTAAATGACAATGATCCATTCCTCAAGTATTTTCCAGATCAAAATTTTATCAACAAAAAAGCGATTAATGGTAAGGGATTAAAAGTTGTCATTACTAATGATGAAAATGACGAATTACTAGCCAAAAAGACAGCATCATCTCTTTCCCAGCGTCCTGAAATTTTAGGGGTTGTTGGTCACTATCCCAGTGAAATGACTGTGGCAACGGTGGATATTTATAATCAAAATAATTTAGTTTTGATTTCTCCCGGATCAACGACTAGCGAGCTTACTAAATACCCCAGAAAAAATTTCCTGCGAACTGTTTTTTCCAGCGATCAACAATCTCCTGCCATTGCAAAATTTTTGCAAGAAAAGTCTATTAAAAAAGTGGTGGGCTTTTATAGTGAAGGAAGTCCATTTAGTGAATCTTTTTTTAATAGTTTTAAAACTATTTTTACACGCCCTCCATTCTCTGGAACTGTAGTAAAATTAGATGAATTTGATCTCGGAAATAATTTTAAGGCAGAAGAAGCCATCCAAGAGTTACGACGACAGAAAGAAGAAAAAATAACAGAAACAATAGGGCTTGTACTATTCCCAAAAGCAATTGGCGATGCTCAAGGCGATGCAATTAGACTTATAAAACTTAATAATAGTCAAAATTGGGTTATCGGATCATGGGGACTTCGTAGTTCTCGTACCTTAGAACAAATTAACAACCTACAACCTTTTCAAAAGTTTGTTATTGCGGTTCCTTGGGATTCTTTAACCAGTCCTAACCAGGATTTTCTTAAGGATGCTAAAATTTTATGGACTACAACTTCTGTTAATGCAATAACGGCCCTATCCTATGATGCAACTCTTGCTCTAACAAAAGCTCTAGAAAAGGCAAATACTCCCACACGAATTAATATCCTTGAACAATTAAAGTCTCTTGATTTTCTTGTCACTAAAGGTGCAACTGGGACAATTCAATTCGATGAAAATGGCGATCGCAAGAAGTTGGATGAAAATGGCGATCGCCAAAATCCCTCCGTAGAATTTGTTCGCATTGTGGAGTGTCGGACACTAAGTTCAGATTTTGCTTTTGTCCCAATCAAGTATCCTACGGCTAAAGATGCTGGTTTATCCTGTTTAAACTCACCCAAAAAGCCTAGTCCCTAGCTAATCAGGGTTGGCTGAAAAAGTCTGAAATGCCGCTAGGAAAAAGGTTTCGACTCAATCAAGCGATCGCCGCTTTTGTAGGTTGGATTGAGGAACGAAACCCAACACAGAATTAGATAACCAACTAAAATAATCTATACTAAGCCAATAAAGCCTGTTTTATTGGGTTTGCTGCCTCCTATTGACAGTAGGCTAAAACTAATAATGAATATCATCGTCGCAATCACTCGTGGACTGGAGACAACAACTAATTATTTTTACCCGTTACCCGGAATTGGGGAAAGTAAAAACCCGTATGATTCCAGCTTTGGCAGCCGAGGGAGCCGAAGAATTGCACCGCAAACTGGCCGAATATACTCTCAGTAAATTAGCGGGTTTGAGGAATTTTCTCTCTCTGATCATTTACTACCATGGCGGCAGCGAGGAAAAAATGCGTACTTGGTTAGGTGTGCATTATTCCTATCATGCTCAACGGGGAAAAGACTTAGGAGAAAAGATGCAAAATGCTTTTGCCGATGGTTTTGCTCAAGGGATGACAGCGATCGCTATTATTGGCACAGATTGCCCAGAAATCGGGGAAAAAGAGATTTTAGCAGCCTTTGAAGCCCTAAAAACCCACGATATGGTTTTAGGGCCGGCGTTAGATGGAGGATACTACCTAATTGCTTTAAAACAGGTCTTTCCAGAGCTTTTTGACGGTATTCCCTGGGGGACGGGGGAAGTCTTGGCAAAAACTCAGACAATCGCCGCTAAACTGGCCTTAAAGACCGCTTATCTGCCTAAATTAGCCGATATTGATCGCCCGGAAGACCTGCCCATCTTAAAAAAATACCTGCCAGAATTAAGGTTGAACGATGACGGGGGTTCCCATGCGGACTAAATCAAACAACACTTTCACATCCCGATTCCGCATCCGCACACAACCATGGGAAGCAGCGCGACCGAGGGAATTTTCCGCAGGGGTGCCGTGAAAACCGATGGAATTTTTGCCGTCACTCCAAAAACCGATCCATCTTTCCCCTAGGGGACTATTGGGACCGGGAGCGCTGACTTTTCCCGTCCAAGGACTTTTCCAGACGGGATTGCGAACTAATTCCCGCACTTCAAATTTACCGGTGGGGGTTTCCCAGCCTTTTTTGCCGACGGCGACGGTAAATTGTGCTAAAAGTTGCTTATCTTGATAAACGTAAACTTTTCTCTCTTTCAGTTTCAGGACCAGATGGGTAGCGAGAGTTTGATTGGCTGCCGTATTCGGGGTGACGGTGCTGATTTGGTTAGCTTGGGCCGGATATACGGGTAAACAAGTTAATCCTAATCCGATGATTAAGAGGGTCAAATTTCGTTTGAACGCCATTGTTCCCACACTCCTCAATTGCGATAGCGATAATTTTTAAGGATAGCAAACAGGGAACTTTTTGCAACTTCAAGCCGCTTATACTGTGCCAGTTTTAGCTTCGTACTGCCGACAACCTTCACAAGGACCCGGGGGATTAACCGCACAACGCAAGTGGGGGGAATAGGCATTAAAACGACAACTAAGATCACCGATAAAGGCCGGTTTATTTTCTGTCCCTGGAGGGATTGACAAAAAATCACTGGCAATCACCGTGCTGTATTCGTGACGATAGCGAATCCCTCTCAAACGGTTGCTTAATCTCTGTTGGGATCGGTTAATTAACCAGAGACTAAGCAGAGAGGGAAAGAGAGCGAGGATAAAAACAAAGGTTATCCTGATCACGATTTCAGTTTAGGCGATCGCCAGTGTTGCTAACTTATTATTAAGGCTGGCGCTAGAAATTAGGCCATAACTAGGGAAGACTTAAGGGGTTCTTCCTTTTTGCTTTCATAAACTGCCCCAGAACTGGGGAATCCTCTGGTTAGTTCCCGGACTTTAATCTCACCTGCTTGCAGGGATTTGGTCAAAATTTCCATGGCAACCACGGGTTTACCGGCACCACAGAAGAATAAATCGGCGGCGAAATAGCCGTGTTCAGGCCAGGTGTGGATCGCGATATGAGATTCAGCTAAAGTCGCCGTCGCGGTAACTCCGTGGGGACTGAACTGGTGGACACACAAATCGATCAGCGTTGCTTCTCCTGCCGTAATTCCATCGAGGATAGCGCGACGAATGCGCTCGGGATCGTTGAGGAGGTCAGCAGGTACTTGCCAAGCATCGACAATCAAATGGGTTCCCAGTTTGGTCATTTTTTTTTCAATACTCCCTATCGAAAAACCTTCACAGATTTACGAGTATAACACAATTTTCTAACTTGTGCAAAAAAGATCCGGTTTTTTTCGGGTACTTTCTCTAAAAACTGAGACGGTGTGGGGTGTGGGGTGTGGGGAAAAGCGCAAGGGACTAATTTTATCTAGGAGGGGGGACAGGATTAGTGGGGACGGTGGGACTAGGAGAAGCGGCAGGAATGGGGGGATTTTCTGGTTTACGGACTTGGGGGACGGGTAACAGATAGAAAAGTAGGGCGCAAGCGACAAGACTGCCTAATCCTGCCAAAAAAGGCACTGTTCGACTGGCCACCGATTCATTCACCTTATGGTAGCGACGGGAAACTGGCTGTAATTTCAGGGTTAGGTCGGGTAAAGTGCGAGTATCGGCAAAAAATTGGTCAATCGCTTCTATTAAATCGAATAACTGCACGGTACTGATTTCTATCTTCACCGGACTTTCTGGGATATTCAAGTCCGTTGATGGATACCAGACCAGACGATGGAGATTCTGGTCAATCTTTTCTAGGTACACATGATCTGGTTCATGGACGGGATCTTGGGGATGACGAACACCACTCAAAAATTCTTGGGCATACTGACTGACCGCTTGTACCAAATTTTCCAAGAAAACCCGACCACCTTGCAGGACTTTATTGGCCCCGATTAACCGACATTCTACGTTAGTCAAAATTGAGAGTAAGGGTCGGCTATCCCCGGGGTTAGCTCGGGCGAAATCATCGCCGAAACCATCGAGAATCAGGGTACAATTGGGCAAGCTATACTGTCTTCTCATTTCTACACGATCTCCCCATCAAATAAACTAATCCAAAACCGCTGCATTCCCGTCGTACCAGTACAAAATAATAACCGATCGAGAAGGGATAAAGCCAGTTCATTTAAAGCATTTTCATCGGCTAGATAAACCGATACTTTGGCCCGACGGGGGTTCATGCGACTGCGAAAATTGGAGCGAAATCTTTCTAGGTATTCTGATAAAAGAAAATTATTATCCACGGGTAAACCTTTTGATTCCATCTGTTGCCGCGCTAACAGTAATTGTCGGATGGATATAGCTAGGGGTTTGGCCCGATAACTGGCAATGATAACTAAAGCTTTTGCTTGGTCAAGGGTGAGACGGTCGAGGGTGTAGGAAATTCGCCAGGGATTAGTACAGCGTAAGCGCCAGAAAATAATCCGGTTTTTGACAATTTTATCGAGTCCTAGTTCTTTACAGAGGGCTAACAGGGCCTCCCCGGCACCGACTTCTAAGGATTCCAACGCTAACAGCATTAAATCGATATGCTGTTGGAGATGTAGGGCGCATTGCTGACTGGCAATCGGAAAATCGGGTAAAACGCTTAAAATAACTGGTTTTTCTGGGGCTGATGCTGTAGATTCGGGCGTTAGGCTAGTAGGGGTCATGATATAGGATAACTAAAACACAAGGGCGATCGAGTCAGGGTATTGTAAATTGTATTGTATATATAAGTAGGTAGGTGTTAAAAGTTCTCAGATCCCCCCGCCTATCGGCACCCCCCTTATCAAGGGGGGCAGGGGGGATCAGAGGCAAAATCTATCTTCAATTTAATTATAACTACTTACTTAGCTGTCCCCCATTTTACGAGACACGGAAACCGAATGGATCTGAAATCACTGATTCGCGATATTCCCGACTTTCCCAAACCGGGTATTGTCTTCCGCGATATTACTACCCTACTCAATCATCCCCAAGGATTACGTTACACGATCGATACCCTAACGGCAAAGTGTCGCGATTACGGTTTATCCCCCGATTACATTGTCGGTATGGAATCGCGGGGTTTTCTCTTTGGGGTTCCTTTAGCATACCAGTTAGAAGCGGGATTTATTCCCGTCCGGAAACCGGGCAAATTACCCGCCGCCGTTCACAGTATCGAGTATGATTTGGAATACGGAAGCGATAGCCTCGAAATTCATCAGGACGCGGTGGCATCCCATCATAAAGTCTTAATTGTCGATGATTTAATTGCGACGGGAGGAACGGCAAAAGCAACGGCAGATTTATTAGAAAAAATTGGTTGTGAGGTGTTAGGATTTGCCTTTATCATCGAGTTAATCGACCTCGGTGGTCGGGAAAAATTACCCGATTTACCAATTATTACCATTATCGATTATTAGGTTTTTTTAAGTACCCAAGCAGAATTAATTACACATTTTGCTAACACTCTTGCAAGAGTGCCTATCTCAAAAATGGCAATTAATTCTGCGCGACTATTCATCTCCTGTCTCCTGAATTGGAGTCCCCACTAGGAAATTAACTTGGCACGATTACTTATGACGGCGACTGATGATAATTATAAGGATGCAACCGCTCGATCGAGTGCTAATGGGTTACAATCTCTCCTAACTAGCGAAACTTTTTTGTATATTGTCAAGCGTGTTCTCCAGGGTTTATTAACTCTGTTGTTGGCCTCGGCGTTGAGTTTCGCTATTATCCAATTAACCCCCGGCGGGTTTCTAGCTTTGCTTGACCTTAATCCCAAGATTAGTCAGGAAACTAAAGAACAATATATTGCCCTTTTTGGTTTAAAAGACCCGCCGATTGTCCAGTATTTTAAATGGTTGTGGCAAGTGGTAACTCAGTTTAATTTTGGTCTGAGTTTTACCTATTTTCGTCCCGTGTCTTCCCTATTATTAGAGAGAATTCCAGCGACGTTATTAATGTCTTTGACTTCCATAATTTTAACCTGGGCAATTGCGATTCCCTTGGGTATTGTCAGCGCCGTCAAACAAAACCAATTTATCGATAAATTTTTTCGAGTTATCAGTTATCTTGGTCAAGGTTTCCCCAGTTTTATCACTGCCCTTTTACTGCTAATTCTCGCCCAAAATGTCTCGCCGCTTTTACCGGTGGGTGATATGACCAGTATTAACTATTCGGAATATTCCCCTATTGGTAAAGTTCTAGATATCGCTTGGCATATGATTTTACCAACTATTGCCCTGACAGTTACCAGTTTTGCTGGATTACAAAGATTGATGCGGGGACAATTGTTAGATGTTCTTCGACAGGATTATATTCAAACCGCCAGGGCGAAAGGTTTACCGGAAAATAAAGTTATCTATGTCCACGCTTTACGCAATGCTATTAATCCCCTGATAACTCTTTTGGGCTTTGAATTTTCTAGTTTGTTAAGTGGGGCATTTATTGCCGAATTTTTCTTTAACTGGCCCGGATTAGGTCGTTTAATTTTGCAAGCTGTGACGGCTAAAGATTTATATTTAGTTATGGGCAGTTTAATGATGGGTGCTACTATGTTGATTATCGGTAATCTTCTGGCTGATTTACTTCTCAAAGCTGTAGATCCTAGAATTAAATTGGAGGATTTAAAGTAGGGGAAATGGGTAAATTTTATCAGTTATCAGTAAACAGTAATCAGTTATCAGTGGGGAGACCACTGCGTGCGCGTTGCGGGGGGAGATGGGGGAAATTTCAACTAAAACCCTAAAACCCTAAAACCCTAAAACCCAATCCCCAACCCCTTTTTTCCTTATCACTTTTTATCTAACCAACTATGTTAGCAACTACTCATTATTTACTCAGGTCAAAACAAGACGGACAATATCTAGTAGCGCGTCTGAGAAAAGGTGAAAGCGAAACTCCGGCTAGTTATCTGCTTCTGTTTAAAGAATCCTACGATGCTTTAAGTTATATCAACACCCATGCTCAGGATTTAGCCAATAATTTTTCTGTGGAAACTCTCTCAGGAACACAATTAAAGGGACTAATGCAGCGATGGGGATTTGCAGGAATTGGTTTAGTTAGTGAACCGTTGGAACCACAGGTGCAGTTTTTAGCCTACGAAAAAGGATTTAATCTCTAAACTATGAAAACGCTGTTAATCACTGGAGTTAGTGGGTTTTTAGGTTGGCATATTTACCAAAAAACTCGCTCATCCTGGGCTAGTTTCGGTACATACCTTAATCACAATGTCAATAGTAATGACCCAAATTTAATTAAAATTAATTTAACAGACTTAGTCGCAGTTAAAGAACTTTTTCAACAGATTAAACCCGATGCGGTAATTCATGGGGCTGCCCAATCAAAACCGAATCTCTGTCAAGAATTTCCCCAAGCATCCGAGGCAATTAATCTGACAGCTTCCCTAGAAATTGCCCGTTTATGTAGTCAATATCAAATACCCCTAGTTTTTCCCTCTACTGATTTAGTTTTTGATGGTAAAAATGCCCCCTATTCCGAAAATGATCCCGTTTCTCCAGTCAGTATCTATGGTGAGCAAAAAGTAGCGGCAGAAAAGGGTATTTTAGCAATATATCCTCGGGCAGCCATTTGTCGAATGCCTTTGATGTTTGGTTCCCCTTCTCCCAGTGCTAATAGTTTTCTGCAACCCTTTTTAAAAACCCTGCAAGAGGGAAAAGAATTATCTCTATTTACCGATGAATATCGGACGGCTGTTGGGGTTAATAGTGCGGTGAATGGTTTACTTTTGGCATTAGAAAAAGTGCAAGGGATCATTCATCTGGGGGGTAAAGAAAGAGTTTCTCGTTATCAATTTGGTTTACTAATGGCGGCAGTTTTTAACCTTCCCGGAGAACAAATAAAACCCTGTTTACAGTGCGATGTTCCCATGAGTGCGCCGCGTCCGCAGGATGTTTCTCTTGATAGTTCTCTTGCTTTTTCTTTAGGTTATCAACCATTAAATATTAAAACCGAATTAGAGGCAATTAGAGATGAAATTACCTGAACAAAAGCGGACTATATTAATCATCTTACTCCTTTTTTTTACCGCTATTCTCATGGCCAATTATTTCGAGGTAGGGATGACGGGAGTGTTGGCTTTTTTCGTTGCCTATCTTTCTAAAGGATTGCGAAAAGTTAAGTAAAAAATTAATTGTTTCAATCAACAATCTCGAATTCTATTGACTGCTCTTGGGCAAAATTATAGGTAAAATGATCGATAATATTAGTATCGCTCAATTCAAGATTATAAAAATCAATTGCCGGTTGATCAAAAAGTGGGCCAGCGTGCCAAGTTCCCACCTCTAATTTAATAAAACAGTCCCCAGGGATGCGAAAAACCTTTAATTTTTCTAAATCCGGTTGAGGATGAGGACTAGGGGGGGCCACTCCTAAAAACCACTCTTGTCCCCCCAAAGAACCAAGACATTGGGTACATTGACTATGACGAGTAATTCGCTTAAATTTACGTCCGCGAGTCTGTAAACGCATAATATAAAAGCGTGGCACACCGTTCTTTAAATGCAGTTGTGCATCGCTTTCATCAAACGGTTTTCCGTCATGACTAGGTATTATTAATTGACCGTAGGGACGGAAACTCTCGGCAGTAATTAGTTGTGCTGACAGGGGACGAACGATAATCGAATTACTCATAAAAATTACTGCTGACTAACAGTTATAGCTGTACCATCTCGGAGAGAAAGAATATTATTAATAGCAATTCTTTCCCCGGCATTTACTCCAGAAATAACCTGATAAGCTTGCCCTTGAATTGTGCCGACTTGAATTGGTTTTTGTCTGACCACTAAACGCTCCTCGGCGTTTTCTTGACCTTCTTTAGCCTTTTCTTTTTCGGCGACAAAAACAAAATTTTGCGCCCCGATGCTAGTCACTGCTGTGGTGGGAATTAATACCCCCGGTTTTTGATCCCAAATTAACCGCGTCCGCACATATTGGTTATTGCGAAGACTGCCATCATTAGTAAAGGCAAATTTCACTAAAACCGATTGGGTAGCTTGGGAAACGGTGGGAGAAATAAAAGTTACTTGACCGCGAACCCCGGCACTGCCATCGGGATTAATAATTTCCACGGGCAACCCAACACGCAGACGCGGTTGTAATTCCACGGGAATCTGCACATTTAGTTCCAAAGTTTTATTATTAGTCAACGAGGTTAATTCTTCACCCAGGGAGATAATATCGCCGACTTTTCTTTGATTAAAATCGCCGACAAAACCATCAATCGGGGCGGTAATAGTGTTAAAAACTAAATTCTGACGCGTCGCCCCTAATTGCCCCTCGGCACTGGCTACCGCCGCTTGACGACTGTTCACTGTTGCCGCTGCCGCCGCCACCTGTTGCCGTGAGGCTAATTCGTTTTGAATAGCGATATTTAATGCTTCTTTGTTTGCCTGTAAAGTAGCTCTAGCCGCCGTCACCTGTTGACGGGCCGCATCACGATTTTTAGACCGGGCCTCTACTTCCGCCCTGGCGGCCTGAATGTCGCGGCGGCGGTCATCTAAGTCCTGTTGGGGCTGTGCGCCTTGTTTAACCAGAAATTCGGCTCTTGTTAGGTTTTTTTCCGCCAAATCTAAATTGGCTCGCGCTCTCTGTAAATCGGCTTCGGCGGCGCTCAAGGTGGCGATCTGACTTTTAACATTGGCTTCGGCATTAGCCACATTAGCCCGATTCTGAGCAATTTGGGCTTTATTTGCGGCCGCTTGCGCTTGTCTTTGCCTTAAATCCGCTTCAGACCCGTTGAGGTTCGCTTTGGCCGAATTTACCTGGCCGATACTGGCGTTCACCTGCTGCTGTTGTTGTTCGGGATCTAATTCGGCGATTTTTTGTCCCTGAGTTACCTGATCGCCAGATTTAACGAAAATAGTGCGAATCCGACCGGTAATCTGAGGGGAGACGCTAACACGCTCTTGGGCGATCAAAGTCCCCACAAATTCGCTACTTTGCACTAACTTGTCGGTGCCGAGGGTTTGCAGTTTGACGGGAACAGCCGCCGGTCCGGTGGCCTGGGGGGTTTGGGTGGCGCAACCGGCGACAATTAGGGAAACGGCGATCGACGAACCGATCGCTCTCGATACGTTAACGGATCGTTTAATCATTGTTAAATTTAGGGGTTTTTAGCGGAAAAAGTGCTAGTAAATCGGAAAAAAGGGAAGATGAGGAGAGAAGCTTTTCCTTAAATTTTATTCTAGAGAATTTATCGCCGTGATCGCTGTTTGTCTTTGATCCAAGCTAACAATATTACAGGTAACTAATCTTTGGGCGAGGGTAGTGTATTCTAGGCGACCACCGGCGATCTGATATTCGTCCCGGGGCGCCGGTAGATGACCGACGGGAGCATTGAGGGTATAGTTAAGATTTTCTTTAAAAATAATCCAATCACCATCTTTACGCCAACCGATACGATCGCCAAAAGTTTGAAAATTTTCGATCGCCACTAAGCGCCCCGGTCGATTACCTGTCTCAATAAAAATACGAAATTGGGTACTGAAACTAAAACGTCCCCCAGAAGCTTCTTTCCAGAGTTGATCCATCTTTTGCAGATCCCAACAGGCCAATTTTTGCAGGTCTTCCATGGTAAACCAGCCCTGTAATTCCCGTCCGGTCGCTTTCAGCATTAAATTACGGGTTTCATCGTTAGCTTGTCGCCAATTTTGTTGAGCGAGGAAATTTTTCAGGCGAGTGTAATTAATGCCCGTGGTCGGTGATACCATTTCCCCAGAGGTGGTAGTCTGGGCAACGATCGCCGGCAAGGGATTGAGAAATAAAGCGATCGCGAGAGTGATCTGACAGAAGGAAAAATTAATTCTCATAAACCCTATTTATTAACCTGATGCAAAGAAATCCTAGAATAGCATAGACGAAATTTGCCGTTTTTACCGCCTCCTTAACTCCTATGGCTTTCACTTGGCTCCGACACCACATTTTGGGATTGCAAGACTGGCAACCGGAAGAATACCAAACCCTGCTACAAACGGCCTCTAGTTTTCGTGAAGTTCTTTCGCGACGTACCAAGAAAGTGCCGGCCTTACAAGGTCAAGTGGTGACAAATCTTTTTTTTGAACCTTCCACCCGCACCCGTAGTAGTTTTGAACTAGCGGCGAAACGTCTTTCGGCCGATGTTCTTAATTTTGCCCCGGGTAGTTCCAGTTTGACTAAGGGGGAAACGATTCTCGATACCGCTTTAACCTATGTGGCCATGGGTACGGATATTTTTGTTATCCGACATCAACAGTCGGGAGTTCCCGATTTAATTGCCGCAGAAATGGATCGTTTGCAGTCGGGGGTCAGTATTCTTAATGCTGGGGACGGTCAACACGAACACCCCTCCCAGGGACTTTTAGACCTGTTTACGATTTGTTGTCTATTAGATGATGAAAATCCCCGTTTAGAACTTTTAGAGGGCAAAAAAATCGCTATTGTTGGGGATATACTCCATTCTCGTGTGGCTCGTTCCAATATCTGGAGTTTAACTACGGCAGGGGCGGAAGTACATTTGTCCGCACCCCCTACCCTACTGCCGAAATATTTTGGGGAATTGTGCGATCGCATATTTCTCCACTGGGATTTAGAACCAGCTTTAGAAAAGGCCGATTTTGTGATGACCCTGCGACTGCAAAAAGAACGAATGACTGCCAATCTTTTGCCCAGTTTACGCGAATATCATCAAAGTTTTGGCATTACTCGTCCTCGTTTGCAATCCTGTCAACCGGGGGTGAAGGTACTTCATCCAGGTCCTGTGAATCGGGGAGTGGAAATTAGTTCCGATTTAATGGACGATCCCGATTTTAGTCTGATTTCCCAACAAGTTACCAGTGGTGTCGCTGTCAGAATGGCTTTGTTATACCTGATCGGTAATCTTCGCGGCGATCGGTAAAAGTTTCTCAGGGATTTGCTCTTTTAGTCTGGTTTCATTGAAACAATCCTAAAGTTTCTATCAAGGTAAATATCATACTTTCTTCCTCCCTCACACACAGCATCTTCTGCTTCAAATAGGTTAGTCTCAACATCAAATTTCATCGCTTTAGGATTCCTACAACCCTGTTTTAGCAAAGCATCAGTCAACCGTGATTTCTCTTCTGGAGTCAAAGCTCGATAATCACTACTATTAGCTTGACCTGCATAGATTGACATCCCCATAATACTAAGGGATAGTAAGCTTATGATCGATTTGGTCTTCATTTTTTCAATTTCCTGAATACAATAAAAACATCATGGCAAGGGTTTTAAACCCAAATTTTCGGTAATTAGTTCGGCACGATTACCGATCAACTATATCTTAGGGGAAGCATACCTAGATTGCAATAAGTATAAATACTCAAGCTATCCCTAGGGCTTTTCTAGAAACTTTGACCGATACCGAATTCCGTTCTCAAGGGACTAGATATGGCAACCTACTCCTTTCTTTTTTAACTAGGGTTGGCTGAATAAATCTAAGGCTCTTCCGAACTTGTCATGTAAAATTAAATAAAAAACAGACAATTATTGCTAACCAATAAAACAATAATTTATCTTTAAAAGTTCACTATGCTTGCAATACAGCAATTTATTGGTTAAAATATAGACAGCCAAGACCAGAAATTTTAGACACAAGCTATACTTATGCCATCAAATCCACAATTAAAGTTAATGACCGAGCTACTTCACCTAGAAGAAGTTGTAGTTACCAATTATCAAATTATTACCGATATGGCAATTGTTTTACATTTAGAAAATATGTCAAGAGAAAGCCAGTGCATTCATTGTGGAAGTAAAACGGAAAAAGTTCATTAAAACAATGAATTAACAATCCGAGATTTACCCTTTGGAGAACAGGCATTATATCTGAGAATCAATCGTCGTCAGATGAGATGGGAGAAATGTGGGAAAAAATTCACAGAAGAACTAAATTATTTGCCGAAGAAAAGAACCTACATAGACAGATTTAGAAAAAAAATAGTGACCGAATTCCTGAATAGTGATCTCAAAAATACGGCAGAAAGAAATGGGGTAAGCGAACGAGAAATAGAAACGATGCTCAAAGACTTAGGAGAAGACTTAATAACCGCAAAACCTCAGGTTCTAAAAAAACTAGGAATAGATGAAATAGCCATGATAAAGGGAAAAGGAAATTACTATGCTGTGTTAGTAAATATAGACCAAGGGAAAATTGTAGGCTTAGTAGAAAAAAGAACAGAAGAAGCATTAACATAATATCTGAAACACTGGGGAGAAGAGGTTTTGAGCCAAATAGAGGAAGTAAGTATAGACCTGTTGATAGGGTATAAAAATGTGGCAGAAAAACTAATGCCTCAAGCTCCAATAGTAGGAGATAGATTCCATGTAATGAAACAAGTAAATAACGAGCTAGATGAAGCCAGAAAGGAGGTAAAAAGAGAGGCAGCCAAGATAAAAATAAGAAAAATAAAGAAAATATCTTAGCAGGAATAGCCAAGAGCAAATATGCCTTGTTAAAGAATGAAGGAGACTTAGTAGAGAAAGAAAAGAAAAAATTGGAAGAAGTATATAAAGTGTCTCCAAAACTTGGGGAAATGCACAAATTAAAAGAGGAATTTAGAGAAGTATTTGAGAAAAATACGGAGGGGAATGAGGGATTATTTGCCTTGAGCGATTGGATAAAAAAGGCGATGGCTTACTTTCCTAAAAGCTGCCAGACAATTCGGCGGTATATTGACGAAATAACTGCCTATTTTGATAACCGAACAACCCAGGGAATAGGGGAAGGAATTAACAATAAACTGAAGGTGATTAAAAGGAGAGGCTATGGATTTATAAACTTTAAAAACTTTAGTCTTAGATGTTTATTAAATTGGCATTTTGCTAGTTAATTTTACATGGTAAGTTCGGAAGAACCTAATTTTTGTTGAAATCCTATGAGTAAGGGTATAATTAAACTAAGAAATCAACATTTTCAGCTAAAGCCATGCAATTAGCCTTAGAACAAATTATCGTCAATCCCGGTCAACAGTTACTTTTAAAAGAGCTTAACTGGCAAAAATTTGAGACAATATTATCAGAATTAGGAGAAAGTCGTGCTTCTCGGTTATCCTACAGTAACGGAATATTAGAAATTATGGTACCTTTACCCGAACATGAAAAAGATAAAGAAATCATTAGTTATATGGTTCAGTTTTTGTTAGAAGTACTCAATATTGATTTTGAACCGTTAGGATCAACAACATTTAAAAACGAGCGGATGAATCAAGCGGTTGAACCTGATGCCTGTTTTTATATTAAAAACTATCAGGCCGTTATTGGCAAAAATAGACTTAATTTAGAAAGTGATCCCCCCCCTGATTTAGTCCTAGAAATTGATATTACTTCCCGTACCTATTTAGATAATTATCGACAGTTAGGTGTTCCCGAACTGTGGCGTTATACTCAAAGTGGCCTACAGATTAATTTATTACAAGAAGGAGAATATATTGAGTCTTTAAGCAGTCCCAATTTTCCTCAGATACCGATTATTGAATTAATTAATCAATTTGTTAAACAAAGTCAACAACTGGGGAGAAGTGAAGCCATTAGAAACTTTAAAAATTGGCTGACGGAAAATATAGATAATAAGTACCTAGGCAAAATTATTTACACATGACGATCATTGCCCCGTAAGGGTTTTAGCTCGATCGGGCAGGTAATTAATTTTGCATGACTACTTAGTGGCTCTTCGTTACTTGTTATGGTTCGATAGGGGGGCATAAATCGACTAAATCCTTATCTGGCAAGAGACTTAATTGATTAGTTCGCTCTAGATAAAAAACAATTGACAAAAATCGCTAAATGCCTTTCTCTATAAGGGTTCCATCCCTTATAACCCCCGTCCATTGCATAACACAAACCGAAGAGCCATAATAGTTGAAAAATCCTAACATTTTTGACTTAGATAAATTTGTCCGTCGAGAGTTGTATAAACTTCTTGCGGTTCAATGATTCAGTTTGTTACTAGAATCTAGGCTCTTCTGGTTTCTGTGTGTAAACGAGGTCTATACTGATAGTTTCTTCTTTCAAAATAGTCCTAAAAGTCTTGCCCAGTAAGCATTTAACCTTACATAAGCAAAAATTATCACACAAAGTCGAGAAGAGCCGAATCTAGTTCACAAAAATAGATTAGGTCATTGTTTTGAGCAGGGAATTTTTTAACCTCAGTGGGTGTGGATAAATCAGACAGGACAGGGGTTACAGCCGTTGGTGCTAGTTATGAAAGTACCATGGTTATTCATTCCTCGTAGTTCGATTTTTACTTTGATAATTAATCAATTCACCGAGGCCGATTAAAATTCTAGAAACTAGCAGAATGAGAGCCTCTTGATTAAGAAAATATCCCGTAGAGGCTGTTAAAAAGTTACTGTTTTCTTGTCAGTTAAATTTTGTTAAGATAATGGCCAAAAACTACAATTTATGGTACGAAAAGAGGTAAGTCGAAACCGAGTTTGATTTTTGCTTACTCTAAATCAGAAAGAGCATTGGGCAAGATTAGCTAACTATCCCTTTTTTGCCTCTTCCAAGTCATGATAATGCTGATAAGCGCCGATTTCGGGGTTAAAGGGGGCGATTTCTTCAGTTACAGTTAATCCCAAACCTTCTAACATTGCTTGTAGGACAGAATCGGGGGCCAGACGCAGGTAATCGGGATTAATTTCTAGGGCTACATGACGATTACCGAGGTGATAGGCCGCTTTGAGGAGTAAATCGGTTGAAGGGGCGGTAATAGTGATAACTGGTTCTGGTTTAGCGATAATTTGAACAATTTCGCCGTTTTCTCCCCGCAGGAAATCGCGATCCTGTAGAATGGTGCCGCGGGGTAAACGAAAACAGAGGGAAAAACCCTCGGGACTGTCGAGACGATAACGGCTGCGGGTGCGTTCTTCGGCCGTAAGTAGAAGGCTAAAAACTACCGTTTCTGGGGGAGGTGGACTAGCGGTATGACGGGGGGGTAAGCGCTCGGTAAAAGTTAACATGATATTGGTCAATGGGAAAAAACATTCTTATTGTAGCCCTGACTCCAACTTGACCCGAAAAACTGAGGAACTTTTTCTATTTATGGCTCTTCGGTTTGTGTTATGCAATGGACAGGGGTTATAAGGGATGGAACCCTTATATAGAAAGGCATTTAGCGATTTTTGTTAATTGTTTTTTGTCTAGAGCGAACTAATCAATTAAATCTCTTGCCAGATAAGGATTTAGTCGATTTATGCCCCCCTATCGAACCATACCAAGTAACGAAGAACCCTATTTATTTTCCCGCTGCAGACGAATCATCTCATTTTGCACCTGTCGTCTCAAGTTATCATCGCTACTAATCCGGTTAGTAATGGCGTTAAATTGAGCGGCGGTGAAGCCATTATCTTGGACAATCTTTTTTGATTTATTACAATAATCTACGGCAATTCTTTGGGCATTAGCTGGAAGATTATTAAAGCTTTCCCGTTGGTTACAGGTAATTGCTGGGGGACTTTTCCCTAAAATTTGCGAAATTGCCTGATAAGCTTCTTTTCTTTCGGTTTCGATCCACAAAACTGCTTTGGCATAACGTTTGATTTGGTCAGCCGTAAAATCTTGAGTATAAGCGGAAGACTGAAAACTAACCACCTCCGTCGTCCAAGAAAATTCGGGAATCACACCGCCAAGAATGGCGATTACTGCCAAAAAAGTCACAATAAAAGAACGTCTTAAGCTTTGACCTAGATCGGCTAGGGGATAGCAGTAAATCACCATGCGAGTTTGTCGCTGAATAGATAATGATAGCAAACTTTCCAGTTAAATCCTGCTTTTTTGAATATTTTTAACGATCATAAGTTCCAATTCTAGCCAATATCTCCTGGTCCCGAACCTTAATTTTTGGGCAGAAATTGCTTTGGTAAACTTTTTTAACGTTTTTGGGGGCAAAATTAGTCAAAAATCTTTGAGAGAACCGATGAACGATTTTTGGGAAGTTAGGATGCCTATCGCTTTTAGAGAATATTTATCGGCAATTTCGCCATCTAATCTCTTTTTATTAGCTTATATCGCTGTAAATCTCTCGCTTGTTCCCTTTTTTCTCTCCCCTGGCGGGGAATTGGGGGGAAATCTAGATAAATTAAAGGTTTCAGCGATTCCGATCGAGACAATTCCCGCTTAGAATAATGCAGTGGAATATATAGCCAATGAGGATTTGAGGCATTATTTAGTGATCTCGATCCTGGCGAGTCCTCAACAGGGGAACCATAATAAACTACTGACAACCACCCTAAACTCAGAAAAACCGCAAAAAAAGGAGTTAGCGCATGAATAAAGGTGAATTAATCGATCAAATCGCTCTCAAAGCCTCTGTCACCAAAAAACAAGCAGATGCTGTTCTCACTGCCGCCATCGAAACCATTATCGAAGCGGTTTCTGAGGGGGACAAAGTAACCCTAGTAGGATTCGGTTCCTTCGAGGCCCGGGAACGTCAGGCCCGGGAAGGACGCAACCCAAAAACCGGCGATAAGATGGAGATTCCGGCCACTCGCGTCCCGGCTTTCTCGGCGGGTAAACTGTTTAAAGACAGAGTGGCTCCGGATAAGGAATAATTACTGTTGAGTTTCGTTCGCTGTAAGTCTTTTGCCTAGACCTAAACATGGTGGTAATCTTGACTGGGCGGCCGCAATTGCTGGCTGTCCGGTTTCCTCTATTCTCGATTTTTCTGCCAGTATCAACCCCCTCGGTCCGCCGGAAAGCGCCCTAACCGCTATTAAAAGCCATTTAACCAGTCTGACTCGTTATCCTGACCCCGCGTATTGGCAGTTGCGTTCTGCCCTCGGTCAATGGCACAATATCGGACCAGATTGGATTCTCCCGGGCAATGGTGCGGCTGAGTTATTAACCTGGGCCGGTCGAGAATTGGCCTCATTTGATAGTGTTTATGTACTAAAACCCGCTTTTAATGATTACGAACGGGCCTTAAAAAGTTTTGGTGGTAAAATCTGCCAACATTCCCTAAATTTAACCAGTTTAAAGCCGGTTAATCCCGAAAAACAAGGCTTATTACTCAATAATCCCCACAATCCCACGGGGAAACTCTGGACGGTGGCGGCCATTCGTCCCTATCTATCGCAATTTGGTTTGGTGGTAGTGGATGAAGCTTTTATGGATTTTTTACCCCCGCCACAACAGGAGAGTTTAATATCTCTGTTGCCAGAATATCCTAATCTCGTGATTTTGCGTTCCCTAACTAAATTTTACAGTCTCCCCGGTTTACGTCTAGGATACGTCCTTGCCCATCCCGATCGCCTGTTACAATGGCAAAAATGGCGCGATCCTTGGTCGGTGAATAACTTGGCTGTGGTTGCCGCTATTGCAGCAATTGAAGATAGGGATTTTCAACAACAAACTTGGGACTGGTTAACGGCAGCCCGCGAGGATTTATGGCAGGGATTAGCTAATTTTCCGCAATTACAGCCCCAAACCAGTGCCGCTAACTTCCTCTTAGTACAATCTCAATCTTCCTGTTTACCCCTACAGGAAGCTTTATTAAAATACCATCGAATTTTCATCCGCGATTGTCTCAGTTTCCGCGAATTGGGCAGCAATTATTTTCGGGTCGCTGTCCGTTTACCGGCAGAAAATCAACGATTATTATCGGCTTTAGAGAGTATTTTAGCCGCGTCTGATACTAAATCCGTTGAGTAACGCACAGAAAACGGGTTTCTCGGAGAAACCCGTTTTCTACTCATGCAAATTAACAACAAAAAGGCTCCCGCCAACTAGACGGGAGCCGCTGCCATCGAACTAAGGAAAATTAGTCGAGGTCAGGCATTGCCAATGCGGGTTCAGTCTCGCGGTCAATTCCTTTCTCGAAACCGGCGGCGGCGGCGCGAGCGCGTCCAGCGTGCCAGAGGTGTCCAATCAGGAAGAAGAAGGCGAGGGTGAAGTGAGAGGTAGCCAACCAAGCGCGAGGAGACACATAGTTAAACGAGTTAACGTCAGTGATAACCCCACCCACAGAGTTCAAGGAACCTAAAGGAGCGTGGGTCATGTATTCAGCCGCGCGGCGTACTTGCCAGGGTTGTACGTCATTTCTGATTTTGTCGAGGTCTAAACCGTTAGGACCGCGGAGGGGTTCTAACCAGGGACCGCGGAAATCCCAGAAACGCATGGTTTCACCACCGAAGATGATTTCACCAGTGGGAGAGCGCATCAGGTACTTACCTAGACCAGTGGGGCCTTGGGCAGAAGCGACGTTAGCACCTAAGCGTTGGTCACGCACCAAGAAGGTGAAAGCTTGAGCTTGGGAAGCTTCCATACCGGTCGGACCGTAGAATTCACTGGGATAGGCGGTGTTGTTAAACCAAACGTAAACGGCGGCGATAAAGCCCATCATGGAAAGAGCGCCCAAGCTGTAGGACAGATAGGCTTCTCCAGACCAGATGAAAGCGCGGCGCGCCCAAGCAAAAGGTTTGGTGAGAATGTGCCAGATACCGCCAGCGATACAGATTAAGCCAATCCAGATGTGACCGCCGATGATATCTTCCATATTGTTGACGCTGATAATCCAGCCTTCGCCACCGAAGGGAGCTTTGGTCAGATAACCAAAGATAACTGCGGGGTTGAGGGTAGGATTGGTGATGATGCGGACGTCACCGCCACCAGGGGCCCAGGTATCATAGACACCGCCAAAGAACATGGCTTTAAATACCAACAACAGCGCACCACAACCCAAGAGAATCAGGTGATAACCGATGATGTTGGTCATTTGGTTTTTGTCTTTCCAGTCGTAACCGAAGAAATTAGAGTATTCCTCTAGGGTTTCCGGTCCGCGGATAGCGTGGTAGATACCACCAAAACCGAGTACAGCCGAAGAAATTAAGTGCAGAACACCAGCGACGAAGTAGGGGAAGGTATCGACTACTTCACCACCCGGACCGACCCCAAAACCGAGGGTAGCTAAGTGGGGAAGCAGGATTAAACCCTGTTCGTACATCGGTTTTTCGGGGATAAAGTGGGCGGTTTCAAACAGGGTCATTGCCCCGGCCCAGAAAACGATTAAACCAGCGTGGGCGACGTGAGCGCCGAGCAGTTTACCGGAGAGGTTGATAAGACGAGCGTTACCGGACCACCAAGCGAAGCCGGTGGAACTTTGGTCACGACCGGTAGCGGTAGGGATATTAGAGAGCGTTACCACGCGGGAGAACCTCCTCAGGGAAGATAAAGTTTTCGTGGGGTTGGTCTTGGGGAGCCATCCAAGCTCTCAGACCTTCGTTAAGCAGAATATTTTTAGTGTAGAAGGTTTCAAATTCCGGGTCTTCGGCCGCTCTCAATTCCTGAGAAACGAAGTCATAGGCCCGTAGATTAAGCGCTAATCCAACCACACCCACAGCACTCATCCATAAACCAGTCACGGGGACAAAGAGCATGAAGAAGTGTAACCAACGTTTGTTGGAGAAAGCGATGCCGAAGATTTGCGACCAGAAACGGTTCGCAGTGACCATGGAGTAGGTTTCTTCCGCTTGGGTGGGTTCAAAAGCTCGGAAAGTGTTGGAACCTTCACCGTCTTCAAACAGGGTATTTTCTACCGTCGCTCCGTGAATAGCACAGAGAAGCGCACCACCGAGGATACCAGCTACACCCATCATGTGGAAGGGGTTGAGAGTCCAGTTGTGGAAGCCTTGGAAGAAAAGAATGAAACGGAAGATACCAGCCACGCCGAAGCTAGGGGCAAAGAACCAGCTAGACTGACCGAGGGGGTACATCAGGAAGACACTGACGAACACCGCAATCGGGCCAGAGAAGGCGAGGGCGTTGTAGGGACGAATGCCGACCAAACGGGCGATTTCAAACTGACGTAGCATGAAGCCAATCAAGCCGAAAGCACCGTGGAGAGCGACAAAGGGCCATAAACCGCCGATTTGACACCAACGGGTGAAGTTACCTTGGGCTTCCGGTCCCCAGAGAAAGAGGATGGAGTGACCGAAGGCATCGGCGGGGGTGGAGACGGCCACAGTCAGGAAGTTGCCGCCTTCCAGATAGGAACTGGCTAACCCGTGGGTGTACCAGGAGGTGACGAAGGTGGTGCCGGTTAACCATCCACCTAGGGCCATGAAGGCGCAGGGGAAGAGTAGTAAACCAGACCAACCGATGAAGACGAAACGGTCTCTTTTGAGCCAGTCATCGAGAGCATCAAACAGCCCTCTTTCTGGGGCGCGTCCGACAGCAATGGTCATGGGTATTTTTCCTCTTGCTTAACTGAAATCACGGGCAAGATTTCTTAACTTTTTTGAGTCTGGGATTACTCCCATTGTCTTATAAGATGGCGCGATCGATTGACTGGATTAGCTTAACTAAACTAGCTGCGATCGCTCGTTAATCCTCACAAACTGTAAAAGATTAACGTTTCTTAAACTAGCACAAGCTAGACAATAATTTCGAGTTCGATAAGACTTTGGTTCCTTGCGGCCTCTATCTACCTTTAACTATTATTAGCAAAAAATTACAAATCTATACAACTTAACTCATAATTGATTTTTTACGCACACAAAAACTTTTTTGTCAATGAGTATTTATATTCATTTTTTTAATTGATCGCCATTCCCAATCCTCTAGGGGTTGCTCTAGCAATTGACAATCAAAGCATTTCTCGGCGGCGGTTTTCAGGGTAGCGATAATTGTCTGTAGGGTCAAATCTGGGGCTAAATTGAGCTTTTGAGGGGCAGCACTGGCGAAAACTTGCTCAAACAGCGAATTATCCTGCTCTAGCACCATCGAACCATGTTGGAGAACCGAGGAACCCCGTTGCAGTTGCGCGCTCCCAATAAATTTATTTCCCCAATTATCGACTAAATCCGCACCAGTAGCCGTACCGAAACAGTTAGCAGAATGGATATATCCCCGGCCGGCAGCACCGTAGGACAATTCTAGACCGAGATTTTGCCAGCCTGTGATTAAAAATCGACAGATTTGACAGTAAACTTTCCTAATATTCCCCTTCATCCCCGAATTTATCACCATATAAGTCAAATCCCCCTGATGTAGTACAGCCCGTCCACCGGTAGGACGACGAACTAGGGAGATTTTTTGACCTTGCCAAGTCAAATCACGCCAAAAATCGGGATATTGCCGTTGATGATAGCCCAAGGAAATAGCCGGGGGCGACCATTGATAAAAACGCAGAGTCGGGGGATGATCACCACAACGGTGTTGCTCTAGTAACCAAGAATCGATCGCCATTTGTTTCTCTGCCGATGAGATAATTGGAGGGATATAACGCCAAATTTTAGCTGCCACCAAAGGATTCTCGTAACATTTCATCATTATTATCTGCTACCGTCGCCACGAGAGTAATTGCTCGCGAAATCTCCCCAGCAGACAAATCGGCCACCGTACGCTGAGAAATCACCACCACCTGATCATTCATAATGGCAAAATGAGATTCAAAGGTTTCGGCACAATTCATCGCTAATAACTTGCGAGTTAATCCCAATTCATCCTTAACGGGTAATTTGAGGACAGAAGACCACACCGTTAGAAAATCATCATCGCTTTCCCCAGTTAACTGTACAAATACCTCAACGCTACCATACTGAAACTTCCAAAGATAACCTTTTTCTGTATGTTGTACCATAGCAGTATCATTCTGCTGCAGAGTAGAAATAACCATTTCAATCATTTCTTGGTGACTGCTCGTACTAGCCAGAAATTCATCGGTCATTGACTCTATTGCTTCTGAAGTCGCTAAACTTTCCGTGGTCATAAAAATTCCCTAAACTCGATCGATCACAATCTTATCCCAAGAGAAAAGAAAAAAGTAACAAAACAGACATAGAAGAGCCGAGTGGGGAGCTTTTTTCCTGTGATTAGTAAACAGCAAACAGTAAACAGCGAAAAGACAACGGCTTAACCATTCTCTATATAAGGGTTTCAGAACTTTTTTCTCATTTTACCTAACCCACCTTGACAGAAGATAAATGACATTTTGGGCGCCGGCGGTCATTGGTGTCAACTTAAGCAAAAAGCTTAATTATTATTAAGTAGGGAGGCACAATTATTTGTAGGATGGGTTAGCGGTAGCGTAAACTATGCGGGCGTTGGGTTTCATGCTTCAACCCAACCTACGTTCATCTTATATTTAATTCCACCCACCCACTTACTGATCAGGGTAAGCTGTTTTGTCTGTCTAGTTTGAGCTTGAGTCTCGGGCTGATCTTTTCTTTTCTCCTGTTACCTGCGTGGGTAACAGGCGGGTTAAAATGACGATTTGGTATCAGGCTTATACCGTTATGGTTTGAGCTAGTTATTCTTTTTACCACCAAATAGGGACCAAAAACCGCTCTTAGGATTCCCTTCCTTTTTTTGTCCCTTCTGGTCTTCCATTTCAGTATTAAGATTAACTACTTTATCCAGTTCCCGTTTGCACCTAATCACCGTCGCATCTTTGGGGCTGACTTGCCAGGCGCGATTGATATGAACCCGGGCCATGGAGAGTTGATTTTGTCGCAGGTAGGCTAAACCGAGCAGGGCGTGACAGATGCTATTATCTGGTTCTTCCCGTAGGGCATCGCGCAATTCTCGCAAAGCTTGGGCGGGGTTATTTTGGTCAAGAGAGGCTTGGGCGCGGCGAATATAGGCTTCTAAGGGCGATTCCTTGGCTTTAGCTGGGGCTGCCGTGGTGGTAGCCGCGACCACTAACTCGGACTGGCGAGGATTGCCTTGGGAGATAAAGACTTTCGGGGTAGTTTTCTTGTTGCCCTGACCTTCGGTTAACATCAGATAAACCAGATTGAGTTCACTGAGTTGGGCGATTTTCTGATAGGTATTTTCCAGGGCGGTATATTGATCGATCGCCAAAGATTGCAGGATTTTTTGATAGGCTAATTCATAGTTAGCGGTGGACTGGGCTAGTTTTCTAGCTGGTTCGCTATTGATGGTGATTTTACCCGAATCCCTCGCCATTGCCTTGCCAATTTGTGTTAAAACAAGGCGTAATTCTTCCCGAGATAGGTCGCGGCCCAGATGTTCGTAGGCGGGGTTAACTAATTTGGCGAGTAACTGATGAGCCTGTTCCCTTTCGGCGGGGGTGTAAAGGCGACAGGTATCGGGGTGAAGTTTATAGGCGATTTTTAAGTAACGCTCGCGAATCGCCTCATGTTCGGCATCGATCGAGACTCCTAAAACAGCGAAGTGATCGATTAAATCAAATTGAAATAATCCCTGGGAAATTGGAAAAGGCATACAGCAGACCCTACTCTAAAATGATAATCCCATTAAAACTGAAAACTCCAAGAGGCAGCTTTTTGCAGAGCCTGGCTTAAGGGGGTGTGAATGTGTCCGTTAGTGGCCAGAATTCGCCCCGTTTCCATCAGAAAAGGACTCTCATCGTAGGCGCTAATTTTACCGCCAGCTTCTTCGATCAGAATAATTCCCGCAGCCAGATCCCAGGGATTAATCCCTCGTTCCCAATAACCATCTAAGCGCCCACAGGCCACATCGGTTAAGTCTTTGGCAGCAGAACCGCTGCGGCGTACTCCTTGGGTCAGATGGGTCAGATAACAGAATTCGGCATAATTATTATCGGAGGTTTGACAGCGATCATAGGCAAAACCCGTCACCAGTAAACTTTTTTCTAGTTCACTCGTCCGGGAGACATGGATGGGACGACGGTTCAGGGTTGCCCCCAAACCCCTGGCAGCCCGAAATAGTTCCTTTCTAAAGGGGTTATAGATGACTCCCACTGCTGCTATCCCTGCGATCAGTAGTCCGATGGAGACGACGGATACGGGATAACCGTGGGCATAGTTGGTGGTTCCATCGAGAGGATCGATCGCCCAGAGATACTCGCTATCCGTCCCTGGCAGTTTTCCCGATTCTTCCGCTAAAATCCCGTGTTTGGGAAAGTGACGGCCAATAATTTTGAGAATTTCTGTTTCTGCTCGACGATCTATTTCCGTCACTAAATCGCCCGATCGTCCTTTTTCTTCTATTTTCTCAATTTTACCCCAATTATCGAGGATAATTGTTCCCGCCGCTAGGGCGGCTTCGCTGGCAATGTCTAGGTATTTTTCTAATTGGCTGCTGGTATCTGGCACGATTAATCCCTAATCTATTCTTCATCTAAGGGTAAACCAAAACGCACTTTTCCACGGGCAAAAAAGCGACCGAATTGCAATTCATAGACTTCATCTTCGTCTTGGGTGGCTACTTCCATATCGCCACGAGCATAACTGACACAAAGTAAAGCATAACCTCTGGCTTTTAATTCTGGTGATAGTCCGATCGCTTCTGGTTGGTGGATATCTCCCGATAATACCCTGACCGCGCAGCTGGTACAAGCTCCATTACGACAGGAAAAGGGTAATTGATGACCCTGTTTTTCCAGACTTTGCAGTATATAGTTATCCTCGGGAACGGTGGTGGTAATTTTTTCGCCGGTCTGACGATTGTGAACGGTGATTTGATAATATTTAGTCATAGTTTAGTTAGCCAGAAATTATAGATGCAATTCTAGATAGTTCTAAATTTAGGGGCTATTTTAGTCAGCCGTCTCAATTATATCATCAATAATTGCTAAAATAGTCATCATCTTTACAATTATCCTTGACAACTGTTGACTTTTTGGGTTCAATTGCCAATTTTTATGGCTCTTGAAACTTGATCTCTTTTAATCTAACTGCACCGTCGATAATTGAGATTTCCTGGGAGCCAATTTGTACGATAGAATCTAATCCCTTACCGATAATTTTAACTGCTGGGGGACGACTTTTCTGTACGGTCATCACCAGAAAAAACTCCTCGCTACCCGTGGCTAAAATGCGCTCACCTGTATTAGTTTTCTCGACTTTTAAAGTCACGGGAGTGATAAAAGTTCCCCGCATATTTGCCCCATTTTGAGTGATAGTAAAACTATTTTTTCCTAGAATGACATTTCCCTGGGTATTCATCACCCAAGTTTTATTAATAAATTCTGGTTGATCGACTTTACCTAATAATTTATCCATCAAGACGAATAATCCGGGGGAACCGGAGGACAGACTGTAATCGACGGCGAAAGAGCGAACTAGAGCGACTCCTGCGGGTGGTTCAGCCCCTTTAACCCTGATTTTATCAGTTTTTAACCTAATTACTCCCGAACCATCGGGACTAGATTGAAAAGATATCGGTTTTGCCTGTCGCCAAGGCGGTGTTTTCGGGAAAATAACTGTATTTTCCGAGTTCCAGTCGCCTTTTGACCCCTCAAAACTCGCCCAATGTCCTCCTAATCCCCAAATTCTCACACTAGCGACATCGGGAAAAGACCATCCCCCCACAAAAGGTTGCTGTTTGAGATAGATACTAGCGACAAAATCCTCTTCATTTTGCCAGCGATTACGAAAAGCATAAAATCCCTTTTGTTGATCAACTAAAACCCTGGAAAGTTGGCGCTCGGGATTTTCGGAAGTAAGATTAGATGGATAACCAGCGAGAAGAAAAGGGGCAATATGGGGATAATGAGGGTGAAAAAGTTGTTTTTCTTGACCTTGTAATCGCCATTTTATTGCTGGTAGCCATGATTTATCGGTAATTCCCAATCCGATAGTTAATAAAGATACCCCTACAAACATCTGATGTCTGCCATAAGCAGGAATCAATAATTGACCATTTTTAGGGACAATTCTGGTTAAATAATGGGGGATTAATTGGGCTGCCGAGGAACCAGTTACTAAGTCTAATCCGAGACTATTTCGATAGCCTTGCAGAAAAGGAAAAACAGTGAGAACCATGGGTTCGGTGGTGTATAAATCTCCTTCTGTGCCAAATCCTCGATCGCCGATCGCTGTGGTAAAATAGCGTTCGATGTGACGTTTGGCCATTTCCACCTGTGCCGAGGGAGAATAGAGAGAATCGGGTGGTACATCTTCTTTGAGAATCGCTAAACTAGCTAATCCTGCCGCACCTCTGGCCCGCGCATTCCAGTTACTAACTGCGTTTCCATTCCATCCATCTTTGGGTAAACCACTGAGAAGTTTTTTACTTTCACTGAATAACCAGCGAGTGATTTCCTGTTGGCGCTTTTCTCCCCAAAGATCATAACAAAGATCGTAGGCGAGAGCGACTCCAGCAACAATTGGCGCTTGTTCTAAGATTCTCCTTCCCCGATTTTTACGGGTTTTTTCGATAATTTCCCAGGCGATTTCTGCTGATTTTCTATCTTGATTTAAAATTGCTAAAAAACAATGACCTGTGGCATGATAACCCCCATTAGGCACATAACCATCGTAATAAATTTTTTCTTGTAAACTGTTGTTTAATTGGGCGATAATAGTTTGACCGATGGGAGTTTTCGCTTTTTCTCTGAGATTAGTTAATTCTGACTTGCGAAAGATTAAACGGGGATGTTCTCGCGGTTGTAGGGGTTGGTGATTAGGAACAGGATTAGGCCAAAAAGGGGAAATTGTGCCATTAACTTGGTTTTGTAGTCTTCTTCCCCCTAAAGTGCCTTGATAACTGCCGATAAGTTGGTCTTGGTAGGGGACAATTTCGATATTATAGATAGCTTCCCTGACTTCCCCTTGCCAAGGGTGAGTTTGAATGTTCATTTTCACCTGTAATCGCCAAGCATTGTCTAATTTAATCGCTTTTACCGTACCTTGGTGATCCACTTCTTTATTGAATTTGAGCGCGTATCCCCACACCGACGGCTGACAAACAGCGTGATCACAGCTTAAATCTAGGGTAAGATTTTGATAAACGGGTTGATCTTGCCACAGTTTCCAAACACCATTTTTCAGGGTTAAACGAAGGTTGCCGGTTAATAATTGCGGATCGATGGTTTCTTGACTAGGTGCGCTTGTACCACCTAGCAAAAGTAAGGGAATGGCCGCTAAAAAAGGAGATATTTTCATATTAAACAAGCGAGGGGAAATATCAGGTATTCTAGGAAGAATAATTTCCAAATAAATTGGTAGAATTGGCTGATTTCGCTTTTATCTTCTAAATTTACTCCGCGACTACGCCACCAAAGAAGAACAAGTAGGAGCAGATGGGCGACAATGGCCAGAGAAGAATTAATTCCGTTTATCCCCAAGAGACCGACTGCAATCATCCCCGCATAACATAGGGAAATTGTCAAGAGGGAAATTGTTAAGATTTTTTGAGGACCGAGAAGCAGGGTAAAAGTGGTAATTTGGTAAATGCGATCGCCTTCTAGGTCAGGAACATCCTTGAAAATAGCGATCGCAACGGTGAAAACAAGAACAAAAGCTGTTAAAACCCAGACCGAGGGATAGATAGACTGATTTTGATTGATAACTGTGTTGTAGTGGCGAAAAAGACCTAAATTGACGATGACACCCCGGACGGTAAAAATACAGAAGGCGGACCAGAGGGGAAAGCGTTTTAAACGCACTGGTGGCAAGGAATAGGCAGTACCGATGAGTAAACTAATCCCCACGGTGATTAACAGCCAAAAACCACCGATAAAAGCCAGTATAATTGCTAAAATACCGCTAAAACCCACGATTAATCCGCCTGTCAACCGAGAAAATTCGCCCTTGGCGAGGGGAAGATGGGGTTTATTGATTTTATCGATGTCGATGTCTTCCAACTGATTTAAACCGACGATATAGACATTACCCGCAAGACAAGCAGTCCAAGTGAGCAATAAAACCGACCAATGGCTAAAAAAATCGCTAATATTGCCTAAAGCAATTAAATACAGACTTAAAACACTTAAAGAAGTGCCGATAATCGTATGGGGACGGGAAAATTTCCAGAGACTCCCTAACCAGTGGAGAAAGTTAGGCTGGGGATGGTTAACTGGAAGAAAAGGAGCTTGATTCATCAGACCTCCGGTAAAAATCAAAAATTGTTATGGTTGCTGAGGAGTCGGTCGTCAGTAGTCAGGAGAATCAATAATGAATAATAATCGATTAAATGGTCTATTTAGATATTTTATGCCACTTAATCCTTATTTTTGACGTTTTTAAACCCTCAAAAATAGATTATGCAAGAGGTCTATCAAAAAAAATCAATACTAGGGGAAGTAATCTGTTAAAATGATAATCCAGACTCAAACCCTGTGGAGAGGTGGCAGAGTGGTTGAATGCGGCAGACTCGAAATCTGCTTTAGGGTAACACCTAACGTGGGTTCAAATCCCACCCTCTCCGTTGAACTGATAACTTAGTGCTGTCGTTAAGGAGCTTAAAGGATGTAGCGTTGTCCTGGGTGGTTTCCGCAAGAGCAAAAGCTTTTCTAATCTCGCCAACTTCTTCACTTTTTCATGGCCAGGGTCAACCCATCACCAATAGGAATAATACTGATATTGACCCGTTCATCCTGCTGAATTTTGGCATTAAGTGAACGGATAATTTTGGTGCGATTATCGGTGCTATCGGCCGCCGCTACCCGTCCCGACCAAAAAACATTATCGATAGCGATAATTCCGCCGCTTCTAACCAATTGTAAAGCCCGTTCGTAGTAGGGATCATAATTACTTTTATCGGCATCGATAAAGACAAAATCAAAACTATTACCTTCTCCCCCGGCGATTAATTGATCTAAAGTCTCCAGGGCCGGAGCAATTCTTAAATCGATTTTAGCGGCGACACCGGCCTGCTGCCAATAACGGCGGGCTATACTGGTATATTCTTCGCTAAGATCACAGGCGATCAGCTTGCCTTCTGGGGGTAAAGCTAAGGCCACCACTAGAGAACTATAACCAGTAAAAACCCCTATTTCTAGGGCTTTTTTCGCCCCGATCGCCTGTACCAAAAAAGCCATAAACTGACCTTGTTCGGGGGCAATCTGCATGACTGCCAGGGGTTGAGAGGCAGTTTCTTGACGTAATTGAGCTAAAATCGGAGATTCTCGCAGACAGATAGATTGATAATAGGAGTAAAATTGTTGATCGAGTCCAAGAGTTTGATTAGCCATAAAAAAATTGCTAAAGGATAGAGTTATCGAGTAAAATTCTGGGTAATCTGAAGCTAGAGAGACCGTATTGGTTAACCAAAAAGGAAGACTTGGCAGGAAGCAAATCATGATGAAACCCGACTCGGATCATCTCTTTAACGAAGATAGCGAACAGTTGTTAGAGAGTTTAGAAGACAAAGACGCCGACGGTAATGAGGCTCTAGACGAACTCAGCTTTTTATTGGAGCAGAGTCCCTCTCCAGCAGCCAGATCTGGGGACTCTCTTAGCCAAACCCCGTCTTCCTTGACCTCGGAAAGGGAATTAGAGGAACTGTTTGGCGATAGCATCAATTGGAAAGATGCCCCGACTAATAATCTTTATTCTACCCGTGAGCCAGCTGCCAAGGCGGAACTGGAAGATGGGGATGATCTCGCATCTCTGCTGCTAGAAGATGCAGCAGTTCCAGACTCAGAAGCAATTATAGCCATCAGCCACCCTAATTTTTACGACAGCCTCGAAGACTTAGAAGCTTTTCTGGAAAAACCCACGCCACCGGCGCAACCGCCACTACCAGACATCTTTGAATCCCTAGAGGTCCTTCTCTGGGAATCCCCAGCAGTGGACCCGGTGGCGGCGGTGGAACCTCTGACAGGGTTAGAATCACTGGAAATTGCCCCAGAAAGCCTCCTAGAGGATGAATTCAAGGATTTAGAAAAACTCCTCGAAGAAACCAATCAGGTGATGGCAGCAAATCCGGCGGCCAGTGTCAGTTCACCAGTCGGGTCAAAAAACCTGCGTCCCCTTGTCAGTAAAGCTTTTGAACAGACGATGCGGGTGCCGATCAAACAATTGGATAACCTCAGCAATCTGATCGGGGAACTGGTGGTTAAACGCAATCGCCTGGAAGAGGAACAGGATCGCCTGCGTCTCTTTTTAGATAATTTGCTAACCTGCGTCCAACATCTGGGGGATGTGGGCATTCGGATGCAGGATCTCTATGAAAGAAGCCTCCTAGAAGGGGCTTTACTGGCTAGTCGCAATTACGGTGGTGCCATCGGTTACGGTAGAGTTCAGGGAGAAAATCAGGGGGATTCGTCCATGGACGGTCAACTAGATGCCCTAGAGATCGACCGTTTTACCGATTTCCATTTATTATCCCAAGAGATGATCGAATTGATCGTACGAGTGCGAGAATCGGCCTCTGATCTTCAATTTGTCGTCGATGAAACCGATCAGGTGACGCACAGTCTGCGACAGGCCACCACTCAACTACAGGAAGGGATGACCAAATCGCGCATGGTTCCCTTTAGTCAAACTGCCGATCGCCTACCCCGGGCAATTCGGGATATTTCCCTGAAACTCGATAAACAAGCCAAATTAAAAGTGGAAGGGGGTGATGTTCTCATCGATAAGATGATCCTCGAACATCTCAATAGTCCCATGACCCATTTGGTCAACAATGCGATCACCCACGGCATTGAATCACCCCAAGAACGCCTGGCCAAAGGGAAACCCGCCCTCGGTACCATCTCTGTGGGGGCATTCCTACAGGGTAATCAAACCGTGATCACCGTTAGTGATGATGGGGCCGGTATTGATGCTGATCAGGTGAAAGGCAAGGCGATCAAAAAAGGCCTGATCGGCGCTCAGGAAGCTGAACACCTCAGTCCCCAAGAAGTCTATGAACTCCTCTTTCACCCCGGTTTTAGTACCAAAGATCAGGCCGATGATTTTTCCGGTCGTGGGGTGGGTTTAGATGTGGTGCGGACCAGTTTAATCGATGTGCGCGGGACCGTTACTATTGACTCGGTACTGGGCAAAGGAAGCACTTTTACGCTCCGTTTACCCCTAACCCTGACTATCTGTAAGGCCCTCTGTTGTGTTAGTAATCATGCGCGCATCGGTTTCTCTATGGACGGAGTGGAAGATATGAAGGATTTCCGGGCCAGCGAGATGCAAATCGATCGGGAGGGACGGCGCTGCGTTTTCTGGCAAAATACTTTACTACCCTTCCAACCCTTGAGCGAATTGCTTTCCTACAATCGGCAACTAAGTCGCGGTAGTTTTTATACTGGCAAACAGGAGGAAGACTCTTTTTCGATCGTGATCCTGCGCGGTGGTAATAATCTCCTCGCAGTACAGGTGGATCAAGTGATCGGTGAACTGGAAATCGTCATCAAACAGATCGAAGGACCGATTCCGAAAACGGCTGGGATTGCTGGGGCGACGGTTTTGGGGGATGGTACGGTGATGCCGATCGGCGATGTGTTAGAGTTAATTGACATCGCCAGGGGTCGTCTGCGTACCGATAACGGTGGTCTTTGGCGCCAACCTGTCCCTCCCGTAGCGGTGGAAACTAGCCAAAAATCGGAGGCTATGGTTCTGATTGTCGATGATTCGATTACTGTCCTGGAATTGCTCTCTTTAAGCTTTAGTAAAGCCGGTTATCGTGTGGAACAGGCCCGGGATGGTCAAGAAGCTTGGGAAAAATTACGCAGCGGTTTGCCCTGTGATATCGTTTTCTGCGATATCGAGATGCCCCGCATGAATGGCCTAGAATTACTCTATAATTTGCGAAAAGACCCCCGATTAGCGTCGATTCCCGTGGCTTTATTGACTTCCCGAGGAGCGGAACGTCATCGTCAGGTGGCGGCGACATTAGGAGCTAGTGGTTATTTTACCAAGCCCTACACGGAAAGAGATTTACTCTCGGCGGCTGAAAGAATGATTGCGGGGGAAGTGTTACTAGCTAATAGTATTAAAGCGACTTCTAATCGGTCTTTATCCACGGATACAACGATGATTGACAGTAATCCCGCTAATTTCTTTGCACAATCGACTCCTCGGGTCTTGATTGTCGATGATTCGGTAACGGCGCGGGAAATGTTAGCGATTTCTTTGGTTAAAGCTGGTTATCGCATTGAAAAGGCCCGAGACGGTTTAGAAGCATGGGAAAAATTACGGGCTGGATTAGCTTGTGATCTGATTCTCTGCGATCTGGAAATGCCTCGCCTGAATGGGTTAGAATTGCTCTCTCGTCTGCAAGAGGATGAACAACTTCAAGGGATACCAGTAGCGATGATTACCTCGCGAGGGTCGCAAAAAATGCAGCATCTCGCCGCCGCTAAAGGGGCAAAAGGTTATTTTGTCAAGCCCTATATTGAGGATGTTTTACTGTCGGCAGCCCAACGTTTAATCGCTGGTGAGGTGTTAATCCAAAAAGAAAGTCCCGCGGATTAGCTTGGGTTAAGTAGCTGGTTATAATTAAATTAAAAATGGATTTTAGGTTCGATCCCCCCTTAGTCCCCCCTTGATAAGGGGGGTGCCGGTAGGCGGGGGGATCTCCCTTGATAAGGGGGTGCCGATCCCCCCTTAGTCCCCCCTTGATAAGGGGGGCATCTGATAATTTTTAACGCCTACCTACTTAACTTGCTAATTTGAATTTGTTTTCCGAAAAATCATTAAATGTTGTTGGGGCAAAGTCTCGATGATTTCTTCTGGCACTAAACCGATAGCGGCCATTTCTTTTTCTACCTGTCTGCGGGTCATTTTATGAAGGGCCTTGATGGGAATCAGGGGATTTTCACGACGGTATTCTACTAATACCACCCTACCATCGGGTTTTAAGGATTTGACCAGATTCTCCATCATCTCGCGGGGACAGGAAAACTCGTGATAAGCATCGACCATTAAAGCTAAATCGATCGCATTTATAGGCAATTTGGGATCGGTTTCTGTCCCGAGAATTGTGGTGACATTCTTAACTTGGTTTTCCTCGGCTAAAAAATCAATTGCCCCTAACATTTCCGGTTGCACATCGACGGCGAAAACTTGTGCGACTAAATTCGCCATAGGAAAACTAAAATAACCTGTCCCCGCGCCGATATCTGCCACCAGGTCTGTGGGTTTTAAATGTAGTGCGGTGATCAGATCATCGGGTTTTTCTGTGAAACGGCGACTAGGACGTTCTAACCATAACATTTCTTGGTGTCCCATGACTTTAGCGATTTCCCGTCCTAGATAAAATTTACCGATACCATCGCGACTATGAAGCGATCGAATCTGATAATATTGCTGCGGTGCTAAAACTGAAGCATCGTAGGTAAGATTTAATAATCCGAAACCGCAAAAAACCACTATTAGAAACGAGACAATTAAGAAAAATTTTTGCTTAAACAGCATCGGGATTAAAAACGGTGGGCTAGAAAAAATAAATTCCCCGTCCGGGACAGGGAAAAAATCCGTCTTGATCAACAAAACAATTAATCCAAAAATCCCATTAAAGTTTCGGGATCATCGATTTCATTGGAAGCAACGGGACGATTACCCATGACTGTATAAGTTTCGCTAATGTGCAGATGACTGAGAGCGATCGGACGATTGCCAGAAATCGCTAGAGTGCTACTGACTTCCATACCACTAGAGCCGACAGGACGCAATCCACCGACGGAAGAATAGGTACTAACCACTTTCAGATGGCTAACTTCCACGGGACGGCCCCCGGGTAACATTTCATCTTCCGTGAAGTGAAGATGGCTAGTACCAACAGGACGATTTTCGGGTAAGCGATGTTCAGGTTGATAGAATTTTAAGGCTTTGGAAGCCGATTCAGCGTTGTTTTTCACCGAAAGGGCGACCACTTCTTTATCTTTGGCGGTTTTAGCCGTAGTAGCTTTACCGCGTGGGCTGCTGGTCTTTTCTTCTGTGGTTGCTGGGGTTTGAGTCCCGTTCGTTTCTAGATTTTCCACCGTCATAACCTGATACTCCTTTCCGTTAATAGCTTCGGGGAAACGATAAGATTTAAGTTTAGGGTATTCTCGAAGACTTTTAATCTTTTTTTAAAATCCTCTCTAATATTAAGATACATCTTTCTTTCCCAAAACCCTATAAGTGTTGGTAATTTGATTGATAATTTATTTTGCCTGTTCTCTACACCTAGCCGCTAATGACCGCTTTTCAACTACAAGCACCCTTTCAACCCACCGGGGATCAACCGGCAGCGATCGATAAATTAGTAGATTCCCTGCAAAACCAGCATCGTTTCCAAACCCTCCTAGGGGCAACCGGCACCGGCAAAACCTTCACCATTGCCGCTGTGATCGAGAAAATCGGCAGGCCTACCCTCGTCCTTGCCCATAATAAGACCCTGGCGGCCCAATTATGCAACGAATTGCGGCAATTTTTCCCCAATAACGCCGTGGAATACTTTATCAGCTATTACGACTACTATCAACCGGAGGCTTATATTCCCGTCAGCGATACCTACATCGAAAAGAGTTCTTCGATTAATGATGAGATCGATATGCTGCGCCATTCGGCCACGCGATCGCTGTTTGAACGCAGGGATGTGATCGTCGTCGCTTCCATTAGTTGTATTTATGGTTTAGGAATGCCTGCGGAATACCTAAAAGCGGCGATTTCCTTAACAGTTGGTCAAGAGTTCGACCAAAGGCAATTATTACGGGCCTTGGTGTCAGTGCAGTACAATCGCAATGATTTGGAGTTAACTCGCGGTCGTTTTCGTCTGAAGGGCGATATTTTGGAAATTGTTCCCGCTTACGAGGATCGGGTTATTAAAATTGATTTTTTTGGCGATGAGATTGAAAGTATTCGTTATCTCGATCCCCTGACGGGGGAAGTTTTGCAAAAATTAGAGCGAATTAGTATTTATCCGGCCCGTCACTTTGTTACCCCGGAGGAGCGTTTAGAGGTGGCTTGTCGGGATATTAAAACCGAGTTAGATAACCGTTTATTGGAGTTAGAAAAAGCGGGCAAATTACTGGAAGCGCAACGTTTAGACCAACGGACTCGTTATGATTTAGAAATGTTGCAGGAAGTGGGTTATTGTAATGGCGTAGAAAATTATTCGCGGCATTTAGCGGGTAGATTAGCGGGGGAACCGCCGGAATGTTTGGTGGATTATTTTCCTCAAGATTGGTTATTAGTTGTGGATGAGTCTCATGTTAGTGTGCCGCAGATTCGCGGGATGTATAATGGCGATCAATCACGAAAAAAAGTTTTGATCGATCACGGGTTTCGTTTACCCAGTGCTGCGGATAATCGTCCTTTGAAGTCGGAAGAATTTTGGCAGAAAGTTAATCAATGTATTTTTGTTTCGGCCACTCCAGGAGATTGGGAATTAGAACAGTCAGAAAATCGCATTGTTGAGCAAATTATCCGACCGACGGGAGTTTTAGATCCGGAGATTTTTGTGCGACCAACCGAGGGACAAGTGGATGATTTATTAGGGGAAATTAAAGATCGAGTGCGGTTAAATGAACGGGTTTTGATTACCACTTTAACTAAACGCATGGCCGAAGATTTAACCGAATACTTGCAAGAAAGGGGAATTAAAGTTAGATATCTACATTCGGAAATTCAATCAATTCAACGGATTGAAATTATTCAAGACCTGCGAGAAGGGGTCTTTGACGTGCTGATCGGGGTGAATTTGCTTCGCGAGGGGTTAGACCTGCCGGAAGTGTCTTTAGTGGCGATTTTAGACGCAGATAAGGAAGGATTTTTAAGGGCTACCCGCTCTTTAATTCAAACTATCGGCAGGGCCGCTCGTCATATTCGCGGTCAGGCAATTCTTTACGGAGATAATCTCACGGATAGTATGATTAATGCGATCGAAGAAACTAAGAGACGGCGCGCTATTCAAGAGGAATATAACCAGAAACATGGGATTATTCCGCAACCGATTGTTAAAAGGTCGAGTAATTCAATTTTAGCTTTTCTGGATATTTCCCGTCGTCTAAATTCCCAACAATTAGATCAGGTTTGTGAGAATATAGAAGAGCTTTCTTTGGAACAAATTCCCGAGTTAATTCAACAACTAGAAGCGCAAATGAAAGAAGCGGCGAAAAATCTAGAATTCGAGTCAGCAGCTAAATATCGTGATCGGATTAAGCAATTACGAGATAAGTTATTAAATCATGTTAGATAAACCTATGACTAGATTTATTCATGACCAGTTTGCCAAAGATTATCTCGAAGAATTATTATCTTCTCTGGGAGAAGTAAAATCGGCACGGGTTGTACGAGGAGAAGTACGAGAAATCGATGTCTGGTTTTCACCCCAGATGCTCGATAATAATCCGAGAGAACTGCTAGGATTACTGGGAAAAATGGCGATTAATCCCTGTTTATTTGAACCCTTTCGCAATCCTGTCACTGCTACAGAAATTAGGACTTGTCTGTTAAAACTGTTGGAAGTGGAAGGAGAAATTAATCGTCAAGCAAATCGTCAGAAAACGAATGTTAACGAGGCAGAAATCCCCCGTCTCTGGATTTTGACTCCCACCGCTTCCTCGCAACTGTTAGGAGGATTCGGAGCTAAATTAGATGAGGAGAATTGGGGGAAAGGTATCTATTTTTTAGCTCCCTCTTTACGCACGGCAATCACCGTTATCCATCAATTACCCCCAACAGAAGCAACTCTCTGGTTAAGAATTTTAGGCCGGGGAAAAGTACAAGCAAGGGCGATCGATGAGCTAGAATCGTTACCAGAGGATCATCCTTTTCGGGTAAATGCTCTAGAATTATTATTAAACTTGAGAACTTCTTTAACTAACGATCAAGAGCTTGAACAGGAGGACAGAGAGTTAATTATGAGATTATCACCTTTATACACTTCCCGTCTTCAGGAAGAACTGGATGCTGGCCGTCAACAGGGTCTTCAACAGGGTCTTCAACAGGGTCTTCAACAAGGTCTTCAACAAGGTCTTCAACAAGGTCTTCAACAGGGTCTTCAACAGGGTCTTCAACAAGGTCTTCAACAAGGTCTTCAACAGGGTCTTCAACAGGGAGAACGTCTGGTGGTAGAAAATTTATTGAAAGCTCGTTTTGGTAATTTAGACCCAGATTTGTCCGTAATCATCGAGCGCATTTTATTATTACCAGTGGAGGAGTTTACCCCTTTAATAATTAATTCATCTCGCACAGAATTAATTGCCCACTTTTCCAATTAAAAGAATAACTCAATCCTTTAATGATACTGGATTTTGAAATTGGCTGATTAACCAGAGCAGGCAATTTTCTGGGCAAATTGGGGATATTTCGGATTAAGCAATCGCGAGATAAGTAGGGAGGCACAATTATTTGTAGGATGGGTTAGCGGTAGCGTAACATAATCGGGCGTTGGGTTTCATGCTTTAACCCAACCTACGTTCATCTTATATTTAATTCCACCCACCCACTTAAGTTATACTTTGCACGGCTACAACTTGCATTTTTTACTCAAGGACAATAATATAGTTTAAGAGTCATAATTAGAAGCAAAGCACTCATTAAAAACATGATTAACCTAGAATTCACGGAAGAAGAAAAGAACTCACTGTATTATGAAAGATTTCATCATCCTCATCCCCAGGTTCAACTGAAGATGGAAGTTCTCTGGTTAAAAAGCCAAAAGATACCGCACCAAAAAATTTGTCAGTTAGCAGGAATCTCGCCAAATACCTTATCAACCTATCTTCGAGATTATGAAGAAGGCGGAATAGAAAAATTAAAAGAAATCAACTTCTATCGCCCTAAAAGTGAATTAGAGTCTCAAAAAGAAACCCTCAAAAAATACTTCGAGAAAAATCCACCAGCCACAATAAATGAAGCTGTATATTAGGATAGAAGAATTGACGGGAATAAAACGAAGTCCTACCCAAGTGAGAAAATTCTTAAAATCAATGGGAATGAAATGTTTAAAAGTAGGTTCTCTTCCTTCTAAAGCTGACCCAGATGAACAAGAGGACTACAAAGAAAAAAAGCTAGAACCCAGACTAAATGAGGCTAAAGAAGGAAAAAGGGCTGTTTTTTTTGTTGATGCGCCTCACTTTGTTATGGGAGCATTTCTCGGTTTTGTTTGGTGTTTTGAGAGACTTTTTGTTAAGTCACCGAGCGGGCGTAAACGCTTTAAGGTTTTAGGAGCATTAAATGCGATAACCCATGAAGTTATTCTGGTAACATATGAAACTTATATTACAGCAACTCAAGTATGTGAACTCACGTCAAAAATAGCTGCTTTAGGACTAATGATTCCCATCACTCTAGTCTTAGATAATGCCCGCTATCAAAAATGTAAAATTGTTGAAGAATTAGCTCTTTCTTTGTCAATAGAACTGCTCTATCTGCCGTCTTATTCACCTAATCTAAATTTAATTGAAAGGCTGTGGAAATTGGTCAAAAAGAAATGTTTATATGGTAAATATTATGAGAACTTTTCTGACTTTTCTTCAGCTATTTATGAATGTCTGAATGATGCCCATCTGAAACATAAAAAAGAACTGGATTCCTTGCTGACTCTACGATTTCAGAAGTTTAATAAATCTCAGATTATGAACGTCTAAAGTATATTAAATCATCTTAGATAAACCTATGACTAGATTTATTCATGACCAGTTTGCCAAAGATTATCTCGAAGAATTATTATCTTCTCTGGGAGAAGTAAAATCGGCACGGGTTGTACGAGGAGAAGTACGAGAAATCGATGTCTGGTTTTCACCCCAGATGCTCGATAATAATCCGAGAGAACTGCTAGGATTACTGGGAAAAATGGCGATTAATCCCTGTTTATTTGAACCCTTTCGCAATCCTGTCACTGCTACAGAAATTAGGACTTGTCTGTTAAAACTGTTGGAAGTGGAAGGAGAAATTAATCGTCAAGCAAATCGTCAGAAAACGAATGTTAACGAGGCAGAAATCCCCCGTCTCTGGATTTTGACTCCCACCGCTTCCTCGCAACTGTTAGGAGGATTCGGAGCTAAATTAGATGAGGAGAATTGGGGGAAAGGTATCTATTTTTTAGCTCCCTCTTTACGCACGGCAATCACCGTTATCCATCAATTACCCCCAACAGAAGCAACTCTCTGGTTAAGAATTTTAGGCCGGGGAAAAGTACAAGCAAGGGCGATCGATGAGCTAGAATCGTTACCAGAGGATCATCCTTTTCGGGTAAATGCTCTAGAATTATTATTAAACTTGAGAACTTCTTTAACTAACGATCAAGAGCTTGAACAGGAGGACAGAGAGTTAATTATGAGATTATCACCTTTATACACTTCCCGTCTTCAGGAAGAACTGGATGCTGGCCGTCAACAGGGTCTTCAACAGGGTCTTCAACAGGGTCTTCAACAGGGTCTTCAACAAGGTCTTCAACAAGGTCTTCAACAGGGTCTCCAACAGGGTCTCCAACAGGGTCTTCAACAAGGTCTTCAACAAGGTCTTCAACAGGGTCTTCAACAAGGTCTTCAACAAGGTCTTCAACAGGGTCTTCAACAGGGTCTTCAACAAGGAGAACGTCTGGTGATAGAAAATTTATTGAAAGCTCGTTTTGGTAGTTTAGACCCAGATTTGTCCGTAATCATCGAGCGCATTTTATTATTACCAGTGGAGGAGTTTACCCCTTTAATAATTAATTCATCTCGCACAGAATTAATTGCCCACTTTTCCAATTAAAAGAATAACTCAATCCTTTAATGATACTGGATTTTGAAATTGGCTGATTAACCAGAGCAGGCAATTTTCTGGGCAAATTCGGGGATATTGAGGATCGTTCTGGAACCAGCATCAGCTTTCTTGCTAATTTGTGGCCAATTAGCGGCAATTTAACTCTGATGACGTTGGAATAGCTTTTCTAAAGCTTCCTTCAAGGTTGGTTCCATGACAATTTTATTTTGATAAGCAACTGTTACTCTAGCGATTGTCGGGACACTATTTTGGTCTGCCACTAGATACAAAGGTTCTACATAAAGCAGCGATTGTTCAATGGGAATAATTAATAGGTGTCCTTGCAAAACTTTAGAACCGTCCCGATTCCAAAGAGAAATCTGTTGAGAAATATCTGGATCTTGGTTAATTAAAGCCTCAATTTGATTCGGCCCGTACACTAACCTTTGTTTAGGAAATTGATAGAGCAATAACTTACCATACTCTCTATCATCTGAACGAGCTGCCAACCAAGCGATTAAATTTTGCCGACTAGAGGGAGTATAGGGATGGAGAAGAATAAATTCTTCTTTGTCGGAATCGGGCAGTTTCATGATTAAATAATAGGGTGATACAGCCTGGGGTTCCGTGCCATAAATTTCTAGGGGAATTTCCCATTGATCCTCCCGATTATAAAATACTTGCGGATCGGTCATGTGATAGGTTAATAATCTTTCTGCTTGGGTACTAAATAAATCTTCGGGATAACGGATATGACTGCGGAGAGTTTTTGGCATTTCTGCTAAAGATTTAAAGAGATGAGGAAAGATTTTACTCCACGTCTGAATGATTGGATCATTTTCATCGGCAACATAGAAATTCACTGTTCCATGATAGGCATCCACTACCACTTTCACCGAATTGCGAATATAGTTAAATTTATCTTTCCCCGGGTCAGAATAGGGATAGCGATCGCTGATAGTATAAGCATCAATAATCCAATGTAATTTACTACTACTATCGCCCACATCTGCCGCTACTAAATAGGGGTTGCGATCATAATTTAAAAAAGGTGCGATAGTTTGCACGCGATTTTGGATATCACGACGCATTAACAAGCGAGTTTCGGGAGTAAAATCTTGGCTAAATAACATTTGCCAATCCCGCAGATAAAGGGCAAATAGCCAACGTCTCCACCCCTTCCCCACTAAGATTCCTCCCTTTCCATCGTAGGTATTATAGACATTTCCATCCCCGCTAGGAAAATCCAATTCTTCTACGGTGGTGGGAGTCATCACATAATTATTAGTTAATTCCCCGTAGTAAATGCGGGGTTTACCAATGGGAATACTATAATCAATTAATTCGCTAGAAGTTTGGAGGGCTCCTTCGTCTTTATTTGTGCCGATATCTTTGACAAAATAGTAAGGTAAACCCGCAGCAGCTACTAAATTAACCGGAGAAAGAGTGAACCCATAACCGTGGGTATAAACGAGGTGTTTATTCACCCAAGTGTTAGCAGAAGTGGGAACCGCACTATAATCTAATTCTCTAGCGGCAATAATGGTCTGTTGTTTTTCAGATATTTGACGTTCCTCGATTTTTTCAGGCAGTCCTACGCGTACCCGATAGCGATCGATATCAGCATCAGGGAATTTATAATATAAGCGAATTTGCTGTAATTGTCGGTTAGTTTCTAGCAGTGGTTTGGTGTCCCAAAGACGAATATTATCGATAGTTAGATGGTTTCTCTCTAAAACTTCGGCATTTAATTCGGCCTGTGGATCGAAAACTTGGGCATCAATTCTATCTAAGGAAAAAGCCGCTCTTGTGGATTGAATACTTCTTTCAATATAGGGTCTTTCTCTCACTAATTCATTCGGTTGTACGACAGTTCTTTGTAATAGTCCACTGATAATTGTGCCACTTATCCAAACAATTAAATAGAGAAATACAGGAACTAAGTAGGGGTAAAATACCAACTTTTTCTTAGTGTTTTTGTATAACTTGCGACGGTCTTTTTTACCAAATAATGCTTTTTCTCCTAACCATATAGAGGTTATTCCTGCAATAATTCCCAGAATAATTTCAATAAATTGACCAACATGAACATCGATATAACCCGCACCATAAACTACCCCTTCCGGAGAGTAAAGTAGCAGGTAACGCTGAATAATATGGTGTAATACTAGCAGCCCCATTAACCCACTCCACAGGGCGTATAAATGACGCAGTTGCGGACGAGAAAACCCCGGAAATGTTCCCAGAGAAAGACTATCACCCGAAAAAAGATAGGTTAAACTAACAGCAAAAAGAGTATATATTCCCACACCACCGAGCCATAATTCTAGTAACTGCCACAGGGGTAATTGAAAGATATAAAAACCTAAATCATTCCCGTATTGAGGATCGTTAATATTGAAAGGAACACCATAAAAATATTTTAAAAAGTTCGCCCACTGCCCAGCAATAATAAAAGATAGCATGACAGTTAATACTATAGATATTATTCGCAAAAAATACTCGGTTTTAATTAATAATCCCAAGACTAAAAAAGCGATAATTACCCCTTGCCAAAGATTACTGGAAATATCGGTTAATACTTGCCTAATCCAAACTATTTGCAGAGGAGAACTTAGGGAAGAACTAAGGTTAGGGAGATTAAAATCTGGTGTCCAGAGACTGAGGGCTAGTTTACTGTAATACAATAACATTGACCCAATCCAAGCTCCAATTCCCGTTGTGATAATCAAAAGGCCGAGTAAATTAATACTAGGAGATTGAGGACTAAGAGGATAACTATCTTCTTTGGGTTTTTGCCAACGAAAACGCTGGGCTAAACGTAAATTAGTAAAAATAAAGAGTAGAGAAAGAATCGCACTTCCCCAACCTAATCCTAGTTGCCAAGACAATTGTTTCAGGAAAGTGTTTAAATAACCCATCTCGGTAAACCAGAGGCTATTGGCTAAAACTAATATCCCCAACTCCCCGATCACAAGGCAGCCGAGAAACAGTAAAATAGGTTTAGCGATCGAGCTTCGGTTATGTCTGATCAACATGGATAAAGTGATAAGGGAGAGTCTTTTTTCATTCTAGCGATTTTAGTTTCTCCCTGCTGCTTTTTCTTAATTTAAAGATAAACTTAAGAAACTATGACTAGGTTAGGGCAATAATTTCGCTTAAAGTCAGCCATTTTAGCTAGGATTAGCAGACTGGAGTATTTCCCGAAAAATCCTGCGTCGATAGGAAGGGGATTCATTGCTGATATTCCATAAAGTTTCGTAGAAAAAGAAAGAAACACCAAAATTTTGTTGTCTCGATTTTTCCACTTGTTGAGTAATATTAACCATCGGAATCGGACGACCTTTTAAACCAGATAAAATCCCAATAGCTACGGGGATAGATTGTCTAGCTTGCTGTAATTCTGGTTGGGATAATTCCCAGTCAAAGGCGTTCATATCAGTTCGATACACTTGCACTATTAATTCATCAATCAAGTTTTTTTCTTGCCATTTTTGCCAATCTAAAAGATAGGATTCTAGGGAGAAAGTGTAGGGATTAGGAGATAGGGAAATAATCGCTCTAGGTTGCTGCTTTTTAATCGTCTGGGCCAAACTATTCATATAGTCAGTAATTTTATCGGCCCGCCATTGAATCCATGCTTTATCTTGGTAATCTTGCGGTGGTAATTGTCCCGAATGTTCCCTTTGATAGAGTTTAATTGTGGTTTCATCATAGCCAAAATCGGCGGGATAACCAAAATGGTCATCAAACTGAATTCCTTCTATATCGTAGTTAGTAATAATCTCGCTGACTAAATCGGTAATAAAGTTTTGTACTTGTGGATGTAAGGGATTTAACCACACCCGTTGATGCACTTTTCCTTCCCACCAAATCACGCTTTTATCCTGTCTTTGGGTTAACCAATCGGGATGTCGTTTGGCTAATTCTGAATCCGCAGGAGCCATAAAACCAAATTCAAACCAAGGAATAATTCTTAATTTTTTCCGATGACCTTGGCTAATTATTTCCTCTAAAAAGTCGCGATTTTTTAAAGACTTATGGGGATCGATCGCTCGTCCTGTCACTTTTTCTGCTACCTTAGAAGGATAGAGTGTATAACCCCAATTCCAGACCGTGGGATAAATAGTATTAAAGTTTAAATCAGCCAACCTATCAAGGGCATCTTTTAGGGTTTGCGGTTTAAATAATACCTCACTATCGATATTAGTTAACCAAACTCCACGAATTTCGGGTTTTTCTTGGGGTTGATTGGTCGATTGTGCCGGATAATTAAAGGTTATCGTCATGATACAAGCAAAGATAATTAAAAATATTACCCAGCTTATTTTTCCGTATCTTTGACTATAAATCACCAAACTATCGGCGAAATTATTAAAACTTTTACTGATTTTATTCATAATGGGAAGTGGGGAGACTTTACAGTTATCAGTTCACTGATAACTGATAACTGATAACTGATAACTGATAACTGATAACTGATAACTGATAACTGATAACTGATAATAACTAAATTATCTCTCTAAATTGCGAGGATCTAGAGAATCGCGTAAACCATCACCGAGTAAATTAAAAGCTAAAACGGTGAGAATAATTAACAAAGCAGCTGGCCAAATTAACCAGGGTTGTAGAACAATAATTGAGGCATTGGTAGCCAGAGAAAGCATATTTCCCCAACTAGGATCTGGTTGTTGAATTCCCAAACCAATTAAACTTAAAACCGATTCGGCCACGATAAAACCCGGCACGGCTAACGTAGCAGAAATAATGATATAACTGGCAGTTTGGGGCAGCACATGACGCAGAATAATATAAAGGGGTTTTGCTCCCATAGCTTTAGCGGCCTGAATAAATTCCTGTTCTTTCAGGGATAAAACTTGACCGCGAATTACCCGCGCTAATCCCGACCAACTGATAAAAGAAGTAATCAGGACGATTAATAAAAAGCGTTGGGTGCTGGTTAATCCTGCGGGTAAAACGGCTGCCAGAGCCACGAGTAAATATATGCCGGGGATAGTCATTAAAACTTCCACAAAACGCATTAAAATCGCATCTAACCAACCGCCAAAATAGCCAGAAACGCCACCAACAAATAAACCGATAGGGAAAGAAATTAAAATCCCGACCAAACCGATAAATAAACTAATTCTGCCCCCGAAAATCAAGCGACTAAAACTATCGCGTCCCGATTCGTCAGTTCCCAATATATTGATTCTACCATCGCCGATGACCCCGAACAGATGGCGATCAAAAGGGATACCGGGGAATAAAGTTACTTCCTCCCATTTTGGCGGCAAAGGTAGGCGAATTTGACCAAAATTATAGGTTTCACCCTTAACCAAGAGACGCAGCGGCAAGGGGTTGTTAAAATCTCTAATTAGCTTCCGCTCACCAGTTTCTATATTAATAGCACTTTGAGTGGTGGGATAGACGTGGGGGCCAATCCACTCACCCTTGTTACTTCCCGACTGCGAGCGCCAAAAGATTTGGGTGGGGGGGAGGAGAGACTGACCGGGTTGAGAGGAGTAGGGAGAGTAGGGAGCGACAAAATCCGCCGCCATTACGCTTAAATAGAAGATTAACAGTAAAACTGCTCCCCAACGGGCGAGAGGATTATCTTTGAGTTTGTGCCACCAGTCCATAGGCGATGAGGTCAATAGGAGAGTTAATCTTTATTTTGCTAGTTTGATTGCTACAATTCATCATACCAACAAAAAAGCTGTCTAATGTTTATCAATCCCCTTGTTTATGAGAAATCTTCTGTCTATCGTCAAGATTTTGAGACAGCGCAACCGTTTAAGCATTTGGTCATCGATAATTTTTTAGTTAGGGAGCAAGCGCAAATTTTGCTGGAAAATTTTCCGAGTTTTAATCCGCAAAAAGCCATTAGTGAGTTAGGAAAAGTTGGCGGGAAGGCGGTTAATGAGGATTTAATCGGTTTGGGGGGTGTTTATCAACAGTTTGGCCGCTACGTTCAAGCTCAAGAGTTTTTAGAGTTAATTTCCCAATTAACTGGTATCGATAATTTAATTCCAGACCCTAGTTTTTATGGGGGTGGAACCCACGAAAATTTACACGGTCAAGAATTAGACCCTCACATTGATTTTAACCTTGATGAGCGTCACTGGTATCATCGCCGCTTGAATTTATTAATCTATTTAAATCCCCAATGGCAAGCAGATTGGGGAGGGAATCTAGAGTTACATTCCAATCCTCGTCAACCGGAAGAGAATAGGATTAAATCTTTTGTACCTATCTTTAATCGTTGTCTTATTTTTGAAACCAATGAATATTCATGGCATGGATTTTCTCAGATTAATTTACCAGAAAATCAACGGCATTTATCCCGGAAATCTCTTTCTATCTATCTCTATAGCAAAGAACGTCCTATCGAAGAATTATCCCCATCTCATACAACTTTTTACATCCCGCGCCCGCTGCCAGAAAATATTCAACCCCATCAAGTTTTAAGCTCGGAAGATTACCAACAAATTAAAATTTTATTGAAAAGACGGGATGATTTAATTCGTTTTTATCAAGATAGAGAACTGAAAGAATCTCAGGATTTAGTTAGTTTAAAATCCCATATTAAACGCTATCTATCCCTCCAATATCCTCGCCTATGGCAAATTATTAAAAGTTTACTCCGTTGGCGAAAATGACCTGAGAAAAAAATCCCTACTTTCTTTGATTGGAAAGTAGGGAATAACCAAAAAAACTAACTGGGAACTTAACCTAATAACTGAGTAGCACGCGCAGTTAAAGCATTGGCAGTTAAGCCATTATAGGCCATAATTTCCCCAGCACTGGCGGTGGTTTCTCCCCGTTTCCAAGCAAAGACATCCCGACGCGCATTACTGCGTAACATAATCGGTTCTAACATGGCACTTGTACCACCGGTTACTCCGATTACAGCATCACCAGCAAAGAGACTATCAAAACCAGCATCATCAAGGAAATTATTATCCGCTTGCGAGCTAGTTTCACTCATCACATCGCTAGGACGGTAGAGACGACGGGGATTAATTACCGAGACGATTTTTACACCGATTCCCGCTGCTTCTAACTGTTGTGCAGACTCAAAGACGGGTAATAAAGTCATATCACCAATGACGGCAAAAACGACTTTTTTACTGCCTTCCGATTCCTGGAGAATTACGCCGCCTTTTTCTAAAGCTTGATGGGTTTGCTCAAAGGTGGTTCGCACCGGTAAAGGCGATTTACTAGCGGTGATTGTAATGCCTTTATTGCTGGTTCCTAACGCCCATTCATAACAGACTTGAATACTGTTAGCATCGCAGGGAAAGAGAGGGAAAATATTACCATTTCGCATCATAGCGGCGAAATAATTTTCAATCTCTGGGCGTTGGTGTGTCCAACCATTACGTCCTTGCTCCAAGGCTCCGGCGGTGAATAAAGTAATAGTAGAAGGGGTGGGACGACGTAACTCGGCCATCGCTTGGGTTACAGTCTGCCAAATCGGTAAACCATTGATAGCAAAAGACTCGTAGGAACACCATAAAGTCCGCGCTCCCAAGAGAGATAAACCGACGGCTAATCCGGCACAGGCATCCTCGCTTAAAGGCTCATAAACTTGACCTTTCGGACTCTGGAAATAGGTATCATCGCTGGTGGGGTGAATAATCTTTAAACCGACGTTAATATTATTAATTCCCGAAGCGGCATTACCATCAGCATTAGTGACGACAAAATTGGGGTCAGCTTTACCCACAGCTACCACAAATTCCCCCATAGCAGTGGTGGCCACTTTTTTATCGCCACCCACAGTATATTCGGTCATCGGTAAGGTTCCTAAATCCGGCAGCGGGAAGACTTTTTCCGTTACCACTGTTTCCGCTGCTGGACCCCCTCCAGAGCGCTCGAAATTAGTACGAACAATTGCCCAAGCTTCAGGGGGTAAAGCGCGTTCTTGTAAGGCAGTAACGATATAATCTTTTTCTAAAGAATCTCCCGGATAAAGATTATGGGAAGCTGCTCCCCGTTTGTGAACTCCCGCCCCTTTAAGTTGTTTAATAATGATCACCGTTAGTTTACCACCTAGGGCTAATTGGGCGGCTTTATCCGTGGCCATTAACACCGCTTTCATGAACTCCAGACGCTGGTTAAAAGAGAATTTGGTGCTATCTACATATTCCCCATTTTGATTAGCATCATCGAAGTCTTTGGCATTAATGAGAATCACTTCCTCGAAACCATTACCGCGCCAATAGGCTTCCATTTCGGCGTTAGTTTTCAGGGACACCATGCTATGGTGTTCTTGGGAATAGCCATTCCAAACTAAAATCGGCAGAAAATTGGTAATTTCTGGATAAGCAGTGTGAAAATGACCGAAACTACTCATAATATACGGTTCTCCTAAACCACCATCCCCGATAGTCACAGGGAAAAGGGTATTAGGGTGTAATTTGGCCGCCGCCATGGCGAAATGTTGGCCTTGGCCCAAAGGACCAGCCGGCCCGAGCAGTCCGGGGATTTGTCCGGAAAGATGCCCTAAAAGTCCGTGTTTTTCCCGAAAACGTTCTCCCAATTCCCTGACGTTGCTGATGCCCATGGCTTCGAGAGAGCGATCGAGAAAGACGTTACTATAAAAACCGGGGGCATGATGGCCCACTTCGGTGAAGATATTTTTCTGGCCTAACATCATCAAAGAGGCAATTACGTCGGCAGCGCTGGCAAAACCGCCGGGGTGTCCCGATTCTTTGGTAGCGGTGATTTGCAGGGTGAGGTAACGCAAAGCATCGGCGGCTAGGAGAGTTTGATAGATAGCATTTGGGTCATTAGCGGCAATAATAGCGGTTTTTCCCTCAGCGATAGCGGCTTTTCCTGCATATTTATCAAATTCGGGTAAGGAAGTCCCAAAATATTTTATCCCTTGACAAAAATCGGGAATTGTGCTAGTAGCTGTCATAAAATTAATATACCCCTTTACATACAGGCAATCATTAAAACTATCTTACAGTTAGCGGTAACTCTCGATAGATGCGATATTACAGGGGGTTTCCATAGGCGATCGACTATTTGTGCTACACTAATCGCCAATGTTAACGATAAAATTAATCCTATTGATCATGTTAAATAGCGGCCAATTACAGCATTTAATCAGCAAATCACTGCGTTATCTATTAATTATCGGCACTATTGCCCCTCTAACTTCCTTAGAAGCTCGCCCAGTCCAAGCTACTCCTCCTAGTAGCGCTGCACCCGCTAAAGAGGCGATTGCTCCTATCCCCGCAGAAAGCAAAGAGTACACCCTAGGAGAAGGGGATAAAGTGCGCGTCACCGTCTACCAAGTCGCGGATTTAAGCGGCGATTTCCTTGTTTTAGCCGATGGAACCCTGACTTTACCTCTGATTGGTAGCGTCAAAGTGGAGGGAATGACCGTCACCGAAGCCGGCCAAACCTTGGCCAAGCGTTACACCACCTATCTCAAGCGTCCCGTGGTTACTGTTAGCATTCTCACTCCCCGGCCTCTGCAAATCGCCATCGCGGGGGAAGTCAATCGTCCGGGTACTTATACAATTAACCCCGAACAAAGCCAAAAAACGCCCCTATTGACCGAAATAATCCGGCAAGCGGGGGGAGTAACCACCGTGGCCGATATTGGTCAAGTTCAAATCCGACGCAACCTCAAGGGACAAGAACAGCTAATTCAAGCCAATCTCTGGCAATTAATCCAAAAAGGCGATAAAACCCAAGATGTTAGCCTTAGAGATGGTGATAGCATCGTTATTCCCACTAAAACGACCCTTAGCGTCGGGGAAGTCAATCAATTAGCTGATGCCAATTTTGGACTAGATAGCGATCGAGAAATTAATGTTACTGTGGTGGGAGAAGTTTATCGTCCGGGGTCCCATCGCATTGTCCCCAATCAAGTTAACACCGTCACCACAGAGAATAATCGGGGAATTCGACGACAACCGGCCCGACTAACCCAAGCTATCCAAGAAGCGGGAGGTATCAAACCCCTCGCCGATATCCGACAGGTGCAAGTGCTGCGTTACACCCGTGACGGTTCCCAGCAGAAAATCCCCGTAGATCTCTGGAGTTTGCTCGATAAAGGCGATATGACCGCTGATATCATCCTCCAAGAAGGGGATACGGTGATTATCCCCACCGCTACTGAAATCTCGGCCAAGGAATCGGAAACCCTAGCATCGGCCAGTTTTGCCCCCAAAACCATTAACGTGAAAGTGGTCGGGGAAGTGAAAAAACCGGGGACAATTGAAGTTCCTCCCAATACCCCTCTCAATCAGGCAATTTTAACCGCAGGAGACTTTGATAAGCGTCGCGCCAATCAGTCCACAGTGGAATTAATTCGTCTCAATCCTAACGGGACTGTCACCAAAAACTCAATTAACATCGATTTTTCCCAGGGTATCAACGAGAAAACTAACCCGATTCTCCGTAATAATGATGTGGTTGTGGTTCATCGTAGCGGTCTGGCCTCTGCCACCGACACCCTCGGCACGGTTTTAAGTCCCTTTACCGGTCTGACAGGCCTCTTCAACGGATTTTTAAATCTTTTCCGTTAAAAAAGTTCACTTTACCCCGATGTCATTAGCCCAGTAATCGAGCTAATAATAGATATAGAAACGGCAAAAAGTCGTGAGCAGTCACGGCTTTTCTGCTCAATAGACTCAGGAAAGAAAACTATGATTTTTCTCCTTACTCTAGCCCTCATCGCCCTGTCGATTAGCTATAATGTTCAAGGCGAAATAATTAGCCTCAGTACCCGCTTATTAGGTCTTTTTTGTGGCTTGTTAAGTTTGTTCTTTACACCCCTACTGGTAAAGGTTTTTATCCTTGTCACTTTAGTCCTCTTTAGCTGAGATTTTAAACCCTAAACCCGACTAAAACCCTAAGCATACATAACCCATCAAAAAAACTGTTATGCAAAAACGCTATCTCGGTCAGACTAATATAGAAATTACTCCCCTTCTTGTGGGTACTTGGCAAGCAGGAAAAAAGATGTGGGCAGGTATTGAAGATGAGGAAAGTATTAAGGCTATTCGTGCAGCTTTTGAGGCAGGAATTACCACTGTAGATACAGCCGAAATCTACGGGGAAGGTCACTCAGAATTGATTGTCGCTCAAGCTTTAGCCGATGTGCGAGAACAGGTAATTTATGCCACCAAAGTCTTTGCTAATCACCTCAAATATGAGCAAGTTATCGCAGCTTGCGAGCGCTCTTTAAAAAACCTCCAAACTGATTATATCGATCTTTACCAAATTCATTGGCCTAGTGGCTCATGGAACACAGAAATAGTGCCTATTTCTGAAACTATGGCCGCTCTTAATTATCTAAAGGCACAGGGAAAAATTCGAGCTATAGGGGTTTCCAATTTCTCCCGCTCTCAACTGGAAGAAGCCAGTCAATACGGCAGAATTGAGAGTATTCAACCTCCCTATTCTCTCTTTTGGCGCTCGGTAGAAAAGGAAATTATGCCCTATTGTATAGAGAATAATATTTCTATTTTGGCCTATTCTCCCCTTGCCCAAGGTTTATTAACAGGAAAATTTAGAAATGGTTATCAGTTGGCAGCGGAGGATCATAGAATTAAAAATAAACTCTTTCATGGCGAAAACTTTCAGAGGGTACAAGCGGCTTTAACTCAATTAGAACCCATTGCTAAACGCTATAATTGTTCCCTAGCTCAATTATCTCTTGCTTGGTTAATTAAACAACCCCAAACTAATGCAATTGCTGGGGTAAGAAATGCCGCTCAAGCAGTTAATAACGCTCAAGCAATGACAATTAATTTAACCCCAGAAGACCTACAATTAATTGATAATATTGGTAAACAGGTAACTGATTTCTTGGATGATAATCCTGTGCTGTGGGATTTTTAAAAATTATGCAGCAGTTATCCTAATGGTGAAGACAGAAGTTTTGGTGGGTGCATCTCAACATTTGCAGAAATACCGACAATCAGCAATTATCAGTGACTCTTAAATTGGTACAAAAATATGAACAATCGCGTCTAAGCATCCCACCGAAAAACTAATGCGCTCCGGGGTTTGGGGGCGGCGCCACGACCCCAACGGGGGGTTTGGGGGGTAGAACCCCCCAAAAGCTTGGATTGAGTGATAAAATCGAAAGTAACGCCCAATTTTAAAAGAGAGTTCCCTTTACAAATCCCAACTTAGTAGATTTACGAAAGTGAGATTCAGTTCCTGTTCTTTGATTGTAACTGGCTACTTAGTTGATGATAGGTGGTGCGTTAGTAACGCACCCTACGTTTTACTTAGTAGATTTACAAAAGTGAGATGCACCCTATTTAATTCTTAGGAAAAAGCCTGTATAATGATAGCTATAGTCCGATTCTTACCGCAGGATTATCCCTATGGCTAAATCGAAAAAACACAATCTGCAATGGATTAAAGAAACCCTCGACTTAAATCCAGATCATAACTGGAAATCTAGTCCGGGTAATAGTATTTTTGTAGCTGGTCGCGGTGCAGTTCGCTTTGAAGTTCCTCAAGATTGGCATTTTGAACCCGATGATAATTCCTTTCGTTTTTTGGATAGAAAACCCCCCAATGATGATTGTCGTTTAGAGGTTTCCTATAATTTACTTCCCCCCGGAGATTGGAAAGAATTGCCCCTGAAAGGAATGGTCAAAAAATTAGCTCGTGAAGATAGCCGCAATCCTCACGAAATTGGCGAAGTTATCCAAGAAAAACGCCAAACTGTCCGCATTGTTTGGGTGCAAATTCAATTCATCGACCCCCAAGAAAATCGACCAGCTTATTCGCGCATTGCCGTGGGTATTGGTTCTGGTGTTCAATGTTTAATTACTATGGATTATTGGGTCGATGATGCGGACAAATTCACCCCCGTCTGGGATACGGTTATCTCCTCGCTGGTGTTAGGTTTATACATTCGCGATCCCCGCAGCGGTTTAGCTTTCCCCGACTAAAGGTAATAACAATTTTGCAGGAAAATTTCCTTGACAAAAAACCTTAATTGTGATAATAGAAAAATTGATCGCCCGACTCGCGTGGGGATAGCTGCCGGTCCCCGCATTGACGGGATGTGCAGGAAAGCAAGAGGCACTGAGACTCAAACGCAAGCTATGACCTTGAGGAATAGTGATAAAAGTGGCTTGCATGGCAATATTTAGGGGCGATTCGGGATTATTTACCCGTTTATAACCCTGAGTGATATTAAAAACCCGACCATCGGGGGTAACTTGAGAAACCACCGCGCAGATATCGAAACTAACCGCATCTGCTTGACAATAACAATCCAGACGGGGACTGCCCAAAATCGTTAAATCTTTCCCTAGGGGGGGAGAAGTGTAGGTAATCACATCACTGCGACAGTCTAGCATGGTGCGGTCGAATATTCCCCCCGGTAGGGCGCTATGACCTCCTAAAGATGGCACTGGTCGCCAAGGATCGTGAACGATGGTATCCTCGATCGCAGGTTCTAACAAAATCGCGCTTAATTTCCCCTCATCCTCGCGCAGATTGGCTAAACCTTGACTAGCAAGATAATAAATTTGCTGATTTTCTCTGGGAAACTTCTCCAGATATCGCCATTGATTAGACCCCATTTGAAATAGATACATAGGAGGATTTTTTAATAATTCCGTTTCCTGACCTTTTAAGAAATAATCAAACCATTGCAGCTGCATTTTATCCACGGGACTAATTGCCTCTTGACCATAATCTATCTCTCCTACTTTTCTCCCCCAGGGTAGATGAGTCCAAGCACCAATAATTAGCTGTTGGGGATAGATAGAACGCGCTTGCATTTCTTGGTATAAACCCAAAGTTCCCCGGAGATGAGGATCGAACCAACCCCCGATATGTAACATCGGTAAATCGATATTTTTTAACAGGTTTTGCGGTGATAAATTTTGCCAATAGTCATCGGGAAGATAACGAGTAATCCAATCGTGATAAAAAGAATCAGCAGCTAAATCTTGCAGAATTTGGGGAGAGGCAGCAATAGGATAAAAAAGGGGTAAATTTCGGGAAGCTACCCAGAGTTTTTGATAGGCAGTTTCGTCCCCTTTTAATCTAGCTGTTTCCGCCGCTAATTGTATTGCCCAAGCGAGATTATATTGTAAATTAAATGCTTCATTTTCATAGCCCCAATCTCGATATAAATCGTGAGCTATCATTGCTGGGCAAATAGTTTTTAAAGCAGCATGACCATTAGTAGCGGCGTATAATTGAGTCATTCCCTGATAGGAAAAACCATACATTCCCACCACACCCGTATTATTAGGAATAGTTAAAACCCATTCAATGGTTTCTAATCCGTCGCTAATTTCATGGGCAAATAAATTAAAATTTCCCGTCGAGTTTCCCCGTCCCCGGACATCCTGAATTACTACAATATAACCCTGACGTGCATACCAGCTAGGATGGGCATAAACCACCGTGGAAGCGATCGTTTTTCCGTAGGGTTGTCGCATTAGTAAAATGGGAAAAGATTCCCTACTATCGGGAAGATAAATATCGGCAGCTAAACTAATGCCATCTTTGGTGATCAAACTAGCCGTTTCTTTTTTTATGGGTAGGGATTAAACATTATTATCTCTTTCAGATCAAAAATACTGTCGGGTGGCTCAATCGAGAAAACTTGACAAAGACCAGATAAAGCTTAACTAAATGTTACAATAGAGGCGGACTGCCTCAACTGCCTAGGACTGGAGAAAAATCAGCGATGCTACGACTAGAGAGAATTAGTAAGATTTACCCGACGGGAGAAGTGTTAAAAGATGTCACTTGGGAAGTAAAAACTGGCGATCGCATCGGGTTGGTGGGAGTCAATGGGGCCGGAAAATCCACCCAGCTGAAAATTATTATGGGGGAAGTGGAACCCACCGCCGGGGAGATCATCCGTCCTACCAGTCTCCATATCGGCTATCTTACCCAAGAATTTGAAGTGGATCCCCGTCGGACGGTACGGGAGGAATTTTGGACGGTGTTTCAAGAAGCGAATCAAGTCCACCATCAACTAATAGAAATTCCCCAGCGCATGGAAAAAGCTGATCCCGAAGAATTAGATCGCTTAATTCATCAATTGGATCGCCTACAAAGACAATTTGAAGCGTTAGATGGTTACGGATTAGAAGCGCGCATCGAGAAAATTTTACCAGAAATGGGCTTTACTAGCGATGACGGCGATCGCTTGGTAAGTTCCTTTAGTGGTGGTTGGCAAATGCGGATGAGTTTAGGTAAAATTCTCCTGCAAACTCCCGATATTTTACTCCTCGATGAACCGACTAACCATTTAGACTTAGAAACCATTGAATGGTTAGAAAAATTCCTCAAGGATTTAACCACTCCCATGGTCATAGTTTCCCACGACCGGGAATTTCTTGATCGTCTCTGTACCAAAATTGTCGAAACTGAAAGGGGAGTTTCTACCACTTATTTAGGTAATTATTCTGCCTACCTACAGCAAAAATACGAACAACAATCTGCTCAGTTAAGTGCCTACGAACGTCAGCAAAAAGAACTAGAAAAACAGCAAGCTTTCGTGGATCGGTTCCGGGCCAGTGCCACCCGCAGTACCCAAGCAAAAAGCCGGGAAAAACAATTAGAAAAGGTAGAAAAAATTGAAGCACCAATTGCCGATGTGCGTACCTTAAAATTCCAGTTTCCTCCAGCAGTGCGTAGTGGTCGGGAAGTGGTAACTATTAAAAATATTGTTCACATTTACGATGATAAAATTCTCTTTTTGGGAGCAAATCTGGAAATAGAAAGGGGCGATCGAGTGGCGTTTTTAGGACCAAATGGTGCAGGAAAATCCACGCTTTTACGTTTAATTGTTGGGTTAGAAGCTCCCACAGAAGGCTCGATCGAAATCGGTAAACACAACGTTATTCCTAGTTATTTTGAGCAGAACCAAGCGGAAGCTTTAGACCTAACTAAAACTGTTTTAGATACCATTCATGATGAAGTTCCCGATTGGAAAGATGTGGAGGTTCGCAGTCTTTTAGGGCGATTTTTATTCAGTGGGGAAACGGTATTAAAAAAAGTAGAATCTTTGAGTGGTGGCGAAAAAGCGCGTCTTGCTTTAGCCAAGATGTTACTTGCTCCCGCTAACTTATTAATTCTCGATGAACCCACTAATCACCTCGATATTCCCGCCAAGGAAATGTTAGAATCGGCTTTAAAAGTTTATGAAGGCACGGTTTTAATTGTTTCCCATGATCGTTATTTTATCTCCCAGGTAGCTAACAAAATTGTCGAGATTCGGGATGGGGAATTAATTGTCTATGCAGGAGATTATCACTATTATCTAGAAAAACTAGACGAAGAAAAACAAAAAGCCGAACAAAAACGCATTGAAGCAGAAAAAGCCGCTAAAGCTGCCGCGAAACGGGCTAAACAAAAGGCCAAAAAAGGTTAGAATGTAAAGTATCACCCTATCCACGATTATCTATTCAATTAATTAATCTTATGGCAGCTATAAAAGTAGGCGATCGAGTTCCCAATTTTTCTCTCCCTTCCCAAACAGGGGCAACGGTTAATGTCAGCGATTTAATCGGTAAAAAATCCCTGGTAATTTATTTCTATCCCAAAGATGACACTCCGGGTTGTACCGCAGAATCCTGCGCTTTCCGCGATAGTTACGAAGTGTTTACCGATGCGGGTGCGGAAGTTATTGGTATTAGTGCCGATAGTCCCCAATCTCATCAACAATTTGCCCAAAAATATAATCTTCCCTTCACCCTTTTAAGTGATAGCGATAACCGAGTCCGTAAATTATTCGGTGTTCCCTCTACCTTATTCGTCCTCCCCGGACGAGTTACCTATATCATTGATCAAGAGGGAATCGTCAGACATATTTTCGATTCTATGTTAGATTTTAAAGCTCACGTTACCGAATCTTTGAACACGATTAAATCTTTTTAGGTTGATGATTATGCAAGAAATTAAAACATCTATCCCATAATTGGGACAGTTCTGACTTAAAAATAAAATTAATGGTGTGTTAATTTTGACTAACACACCCTCAATCTGCTTTAGTTATTGGCAAAAATGACGGCTGGAAACAGAAGGCTAACATAGGCAAAGCTAACACCCAAAAGTTTGTCGTTATTCCTTATAACCGTCTAATTGAAATGTTAACTTATACTAAATCCGTTGAGTAGTGGTTTCAAGTTACAACATCCTAAGAAAAGCATTCCCAAATCCGTTCAGCTATGGGATAGAGAGGTGCGTAGTTCAGCCAAGGAGAATTAATCTCTCGAAGTAAAAGTGAAGGGAATTTCTCAAATGGAATTCAGTCTGTTTATAATTGACTATACTTTTACTAACTATATAGTAAAGACTTTCAGGGTGTTTTGCTTGACGACTCCAATGGACTTGCTATAGGAACGATAAAAGTTCACCTTTCTTGGCGCGATGCTAAATAACAAACTACAACTTCTGTTAACTAGGGTAGGCCCATGGGCTGTTGGCGGCCTGCTCGGCGGTTTGATCGGCTCTCTGGCCGCGGTGCTGCTGACTGAGGCAATTAAGCAAACCCTCTGGATTGCCTCTAGACTGGATAGTGTCTGGCTACTGCTGCTGCCTCTGGTGGGCGTTACCTTAGCAGTGCTAGTCCTGTTTGGACTGGGTAGGGGGCAACCCGTGCAGACCTTAGCTCCCCGGGAGGCCACTGCCTCTGGCCGCTGGGGTTCTCTCATGGCCTGGTACTCCTTCCCCCATGACATTGCTCGCGCCGATCTGACCGGTGACGTGGTCAACGCATCCGGCGCGGAAGAGCGATTCCCCTGGAATCTAGCACCGTTGCGCGCCCTGGCCATCCTCTCCACTGTTGGGCTGGGCGCGCCCATGGGAACCGAATCACCAGCGGCTCATATTGGCGTGGCGACGGGAACTTGGTTAGGTATCATAAATCCAGCCCTGCGTCAACTGGTGCGTCCCCTGGCCATCGGTGGCGGTGCGGCAAGTGTTTCTGCTCTGATGGGAATCCCTCTGGTGGGCAGCTTTTTTATGTTTGAGTTGAGTCAGCGACGCCAGGTTCCGATCACCCCGGAGCGAGTGGCGGCGATGTTAGCCGGGGACTGGTGGGATGGGGAGTCAACGTTGCCTTTAAGCTGCAACTGATCCGGCTGGTGGTGCCGCAGGTTGCCCCGACTGACTTCTGGGATGCGGTGGGTGCTACTTTGTTGATCGGAGCGATCGCTGGCACGATTACAGCCCTCACCGGTGAGGCGATCTACTGGGCCAGAGGCTTGCGGAACAGGCCCGCCACTCGTCTCCTGATCGGTGGCCTGGTGATGCTATTCTTGGCGATCGTGATCGGACAGGTGGCGACCCCTGCAGCGGCTTTTGGTCCAGGGGGAGCCGCTATCGTCTGGGCCGAAAACACTGAAACGACTCCTTACCACCTGTTGGCGGTAGCTCTGCTCCGGGCTGCCGCCACCACCGCTGCCGTTTTAGCCGGGGGCTGTGGCGGCGTGTTTGTCCCTTTTCTGGCGATCGGCGACCTCAGCGGCCGGGTGTTCGCAACCACCTTTGAGATTTCGGGGGATCTGGCTGGTGCGGCGGGGGCAGCGGCCGGTATTGCGGGCGGCTATCGCCTACCTCTGACCGCCATGGCGATGGTGCTGGGGGTGGGTGGACCAGGGGCAGCCCAGCTAACCTGCCTTGCCACAGTAGTGGTCGCCGCCCTTTCGGGATTGGTGGCCGCACGGGCAGCCAATCAACTCTCCAGTTCCCTGCGCGCAATGTTCCGCTAGAAGCCACCGTCAGGGGATTGAAATCAAATTTGCAATCCCATTGAATTTGACCCCGTATTATGGGAACTAACCCCCACAAGCCTTGCTACAGGGCAAATTTAGAATTGCTGCTTTAAACCCAACTTGTCGTAAAGTGAAATAGGACTGACCAGTGCCACCGATTTTGATTAGCAAACTCCCATGATTCATCAACCCCCGGCGGGGACAAGGGATTTATTACCCCTAGAAGTTACCCAAAAAGGCTGGATTAACGATCGCCTTCAGTCTGTCTTTCAGCGTTGGGGCTATCAAAGGATCGTCACCTCCACCATTGAATGGCTCGATACCCTCACCGCAGGCGGTGCGATCGATCCCAGCACCGTGATCCAACTGCACGGGGATAGTCAAGGACTATCGGGATTACGCCCCGAATTAACCGCTTCCATTGCCCGTAGTGCCGTCACCCGCATGAGTGGGGAGTCCTATCCCCAACGTCTCTGTTATCGGGCCAACGTTTTTCGTCGCCCTAGTGCCGGTTATCACGGTCGTCAAGTGGAATTCTATCAAGCGGGGGTAGAACTGCTCTTTTCTGGCGGTTTACTAGCCGATGCCGAGATTTTACTGCTCCTGGCCGACTGTTTCGATAGTTTGGCCGTCCCTAACTGGCAGATTATTTTAGGAGAAGCGGGTTTGACTCGTTCGCTACTTTCTCCCTTTCCGGATCCCTTACGGGAACAGGTGAAACGCTGTTTAGCCCTCCTCGACTACGTTAGCCTCGAAAATCTTCCCTATCCCAACGAAATCCTCCGGCAGCAAGCCCGACAATTATTTCATCTGCGCGGTAATCCTGAGGATGTCCTCGCACAAGTGGCCCTATTAGCCCAGGAAGAATCAGCCCAAAAAGCCGTTAATAACCTTAAATCCCTAGTAGAGCTGCTTAATGCTGATCGCTCTAGTCCTTTCCCCCTAATTCTCGATTTAAGTCTCATTCAAACCTTTGATTACTACACCGGCATCGTTTTTAAGGCGGTTAGTGATCACCAGCAAAATCTCAGTATTTTAGGCCAGGGCGGACGCTATGATCAATTATTGGGCGTTTTTCATCCCCAAGGCCAATCGGCTCCGGGTATCGGTTTTTCCCTGAATATCGAAGAACTGCACGGAAGTCTATTATCGGGGCAGACTTTACCCACTCAAGCTCCCCCCCTCGACTGGTTGCTTGTCCCTTTGGGTAATAACGCCCAGATAGCGACTTTTAGTAAAGCTCGCTCCCTTCGCACCAGTGATCCTAATCTGAGGGTGGCGATCGATTTAGGTGGTCGCAGCGAGGCACAAATTCGCACCTATGCCCGCGATCGAATGATTAAAAATCTCGCCTGGGTGCAAGAAGATGGTTCCGTGATCGAAGAATCTCTCTAAAAGGGGGCAAAAGCGGCGAAAATACTGCCTTCTGCCCGCTGCTATAGGACTCTATCTAGGGGTTTGCGGCAAAAAGTACGGGCGAAGCATTCGGGCAATAACCTATCGGTGAAACCGTAGATTTTTTATCCGAATGCTTCGCCCCTACAGGACAAAGATGTAGATGTAGGTTGCTCTAATGGGAAGTTTTGTGACTACAAGTAGCATTGATGATATTTATGGGAAATAATAGATTTAGATGAGTGCCTAACTTTCCAATTGGTAGCGACTTGCTATGAAACAACCAACCGCCAATTATGATGAACCCTGGAAAGAAGCATTAACCGAGTATTTTGAAGCGTTTTTATACTTCTTTTTTCCTGAAGTTCACCAACTAATTGATTGGACACAAATTCCCGAATCCCTAGAAAAAGAACTCAAACGGATTACCGCTTCAGCAAAGACAAAAAAACGTTTCGCTGACAAACTCTATTCAGTTATCAGTTATCAGTTATCAGTTATCAGTTATCAGTTATCAGTGACTAATTGGAAACAAGTAGCAATCCCTTTGCTATAATAGTCATGGCACACCTGAAAACAAAAGCGACTACTGGGAAGCTGCCAGAACGGGAACAGTGGAAGTGGAAGTTAATCAGGGGATTATATGAAAAGGAGTTTAAGAGGGAACAGATAATTAAACTGTTTGAAATCATCGACAATATGATGACTTTATCCCCTAAATTGCAGTCAAGTTTAGAGAGTAAAATTAAACAATTTGAGGAGGAAAGAACCATGCCTTTAGTAAGTAATATGGAGTTACGAGGAATCGAACGCGGTAAGGAAATAGGCAAGGAAATTGGTAAGGAAATTGGTAAGGAAATAGGCAAGGAAATTGGTAAGGAAATTGGTAAGGAAATTGGAGCGTTAGAAAAAAGCCGCGATGACATAAAAACAGTTTTAACCGTGCGCTTTGGACAGATTTCTTCAGAAATTGAAGAGATAATCGGCAAAATGACTAACCCTACTATCTTAGAAGAGCTACTAAAATTAGCAGCTACCGCTAATTCTCTCGCAGAATTTAAGCAGTCTTTGGCAAAAATCAATATCTAGAAAACGGTTTTCTTTGAGAAACTCTTTGAGAAACCCGTTTTCTTTGAGAGACCAGATACCGACCTCTGGCTTTTTGTTTTGATGGTGGACATTTACTTCGTTTTCTGTATTTTTGGCTGCAAAGTTGTAGATAGGGTAACTTTCATCGTGTTTGTATTGGCTGTTTCTGCTCCAATGTTGAAAAACAGATATTTGAGTTCTCCCTTCGCCTTTAGGCTGACTGAACCATTAATTTCAACAGTCAACTGACTTTCTACATCCACCTTACTAGAAAGAGCTTCCATGACAGATTCAAAGAGTTCTTGCAACTGAACTGCGATGGTTTCCTCTTGTGGCCCCAAAGTAGTCAGGATTTCCTCATCCTCAGTTTGTAAGCTACTAACTGAAGCTGGATCGACGGCTGTGGCATATACTTTAATTGGCATGGTCTTCCTCCTTGGAATTTTTTTGCTGCACAATCGAGAAATCTGGATCGCCATAAATACAATACAGTAGCCAAAATAAGTTTCTCTCATTGGCTGCAACTTCTTTGGCTTTGGCTACAGCCTGTCCGATAGTAATTTTCTCATCTGGGTTGAATAATTCACGGTAAACAATTTCGGCAAAGTTGAAGGCATATTTCACTGGTACGGCTCCTAAAGTTCCAATGAAAGCATCTGCACCACGCTGATAAAATTTCCAGCCAAAACTGCTAAATTTTCCAAAGGTTAACACGGGAACGGTTGAAGCACAGGCGTTAGCAAACACAAGACTACCTGGCTCAAGGGGTAGCCTTAGAATGGTTTCAGGGAGCAAGTTTTCAATTCGGGTTTTGTTTTTATCGCCAGCAATTTGGAGTAGGTGCGGTTCTAAATGTCCGTGACAGGTAAAATGAAGCGCATCTGTGCCTGGAATAGCTTTTACAAGGGACGAAATTGGCTGTTTAGCTAACAATTGTACCGCTTCCGGGGGGAGAAGATTAGAGAATAGATGGGTAGCTCGCTCTGCTTCCGAGGAAGGTACATCTCCACCGACAATATTGACAATCCGCTTGATTTGTCTTTTTCCCTTACTTTCAGGTCTATTTTTATCTGGTAAATCTTGACTATCGCTGAGGCGAGGAGAGCGAGCAATAATAAACTTCTTTCCCCAAAAATCTTCGCCGTCGTACATTAATTCCCAAGGAATCCACTGTTCATTAGTGGAGATAATGACAGGAGAACCAATCTTCCAATCTCGCACTTTTTTTGCTACTTCAGAGGGAATTAACATCTCGAACAAGTTAGCGCCAACACTCTGAAGATTGAAACAGATACTCTCCCAACGCTCATCAGAGGGGTTTCCTTGTTGAACTACTTCTGTCAGGAAAGCATTCAAACTTCGCAAATCATCTTCAATTTGTTGCTGAATATTAGGAATTGTTTTCTCCCACTCGCCTAATCGATTCGCTGGGAAGATAGTATAGAGTAATTTACTTTCTCTCTCAATCCACGTAACATTAAGTGTATGTTTATCGGGATTAACCGTCATACTTTCTAAGTTTTTGAGACCATCAATTGGGTCTTCCATTGATAAAACTTTTGGCGATATTTTATTAGAACTCTTGCAAATTAATTATATGTTATAATGATGGGTTAACTAATTTTCCCCAAAAAATTAGTTAACCAGTACATTAGTCCTGAATGAAAACTTGAAGTTTAACTTTTAACTCAAAACTCTTTAGATATGCTTTAATTTGGTTATCAAAACCTCTTTATTTAAGCAGCACAAACTATCTCAATTTTTATAATTGAGAATAAATTCTCCTTGACTTGATTAATCTTTAGGCAACTTTTAAGAAGCTGCTATACCTATCCCTAACTCACAGTTATAAATAGCCGCCAACAAGTTAACTCTTAAACTATATCTTCGACGACGATTCCGATATTTACAGGATAAGATTTTAAAGATTTTGAGTTTCCTATTTATAGGTTCAATGATAATCCTTTCTTTGGCTAAAGCCTTGTTATACTCTTTTTCTAACTCTGTTAATTTTCTATTTTTCGATTTCTTTTTCGGTGTATAACTATTACTATGGTATGCAGCTATTCCCTGATAACCACTGTCTTCTATGCTGGTAGTTAAAGGATGAAAACGAACTCGACTTTTTTTAAATAAACTAAAATCATGACCTCTACCTTTCCCACAAAAGACACAGATAATTTCCTCGGTATTTTGATCAGCTACTAATTGGGATTTTAAAGTATGATAACCTCTTTTACCCCCCAAAAAATCTTTCTGTTTCTTTTTGGGGCGTTCAATGGGAGTTTCCGTTACATCCATTACCGTTACGACCGGTATCTCTGCTTGATTGAGTAAAGCTTTTTTTCCTTTTAAACGGAAGTTTCCCGATTGTAAAAGCATTTTTTCCGTCTTATTTACAATCCGACATATAGTTGATTCTGATAGTTCCCAGCTTGTACCAATGTGAAAATATGTTCTATATTCTCGCCAATATTCTAACGTTACTAAAACTTGTTCTTCTATAGATAGTTTAGGTTTCGGTCCCCTTTTAGATGGTGAATTAGAGTCGGCTTCAACACTTTTTACTGATTCTACCATCTTTCTATATGTTGGTTTATACACACCGAAACGGCGTTTGAATTGTTCATCTGATAAGTTTTGATAATCCATAATTTTGCTAATAAACATAGCAAAATTATAGATGATTTCCTGACCTAAGATCACATTTTATTCTTTTTTCCACTTCAATCTAAGAATTGAGAAAAAAGCAAAACCTTATATTATACCATAAAAAAATTATGCAAGAGGTCTATTATACGAGTAGAAAGTTACGTTAGTTTGAACGATTACATACCCAACTCTTGTTGCTCCTCTGAAAAACTCAATCTCAATAACTTGCTCACCTCTTTCAAGAGGAACAAGGGTAAAAATCACTTCGTTGGAATCGCCTTTAACTGGAACAGTCAACTGCTGCTGATAAGGTCTTATGGCAAATGCTGGAGCAGTAACCTTGACATTTAGTTTAACTTGCTTAGTATTAAGTCCTACTGTAAGCCAAATTTTTTCTAGAACACGAGTAAATTTTGGAATCTCTTGAGTTAGCTGAATCTTTAACTCAGCTTTTTGCTCAAGAACACATTCTGATGGGAATTCGATTCGAGTGTGGCGTTGAATTGTTACGCTATTAGACGACGGAAGGGGTTTAGGCTGCTCAGAGCAAGGCACAGAGCAAGGCAGCCGAATAAACTCCCCACGCTCGTTAATACTCCCTTTATTCGAGTTAAAATAACCCGGGTTGCCGATATATTTTCTGTTTAAATCCGCTTCTCCACCTGCCAATTTGCCGGGTGGAACCTTAATCGTCGGTTCCCCCTTTACATATGAGTTTATGTCTTGAACAAATTCAGTTTTTCTTAGCCTTAGTCCCTCACGGATTACTGATAAGCTTGTTTCTGGATGAGTGAGCAGTTGAAATTGAATACAGAAATCAGCCAACTCGAAATATTGATCCTTAATAGCTTGATAAGCTGTCTCAAGGAGGTCCAAATCGACTTGGTTCAGAATAGTTGCAAATTCAGCTACAAGGCTTTGAGTTTCAGCAGCAAATTTCTTTAAGAGAGTATCAGCTTCACTAAACTTATTTTGTCCCAGCAATGCAGCAAGTTGTACGAGTTGTCTGTTACGAGTGTTAGGAAAGTATGCAGCCAAAGCATAAGCCTCGGCGAATTCCCCTTCTCCCAGAAGAGCGACAATCGGTTGCAGCCAAGTTTCACGAGGTGTTTCACTGCGAGTTTCCATTTCCTATACCCTTCCTGACAACGTGGAAAATCTCGTCCTCACTGGTACTGGTAATCTTAATGGCACGGGTAATGCCTTGTCAATTTGGTGCGGCAATTAATGCCCCTCTCGCTTTTACCCGGGCAACAAATAGCACCACGACCAACATTAACACCATTGTTACTAATGTCTTTACCGATGCTAATGGCGCAACAGCCGGAAATCAAGCTATCGGGATGAACAGTGCTGCTTTAGTGCGGGTTGCTAATACTACTACCACTTACCTAATTATGAACGACGGTACGGGGGGTTTCCAAAGTGCTAATGATTTGGTGATTAATCTCACCGGGTTAACGGGTAGTTTACCGGCGCTCGGCCCTATTCCAGTCAATAGTTTCTTTGTCTAGATTGATGGGGTAATTCTCCCCTTTTAATGCTCCCGTTGAAGTAATTTTGATACAAAAAAAGTTAAGAGGCTCTTCTCGACTTTGTGTTAAGTACCTAGGCAAAATTATTTACACATGACGATCATTGCCCCGTAAGGGTTTTAGCTCGATCGGGGGCTCTTCTAGGTTCTGTGTGAGCATGGTATAATAGTAACACAGAACAGGAGGTGGGTTATGTGGATAAATTTTGATCAACTCCTCGATTTACCAAATGTAACAGTGGTCAATTATCAAAAAATTGCTCAGACAATTTTCCTAAAGCTTGCTCTTTTAAATGAAACAATTGAATGTCCGAATTGCCATCAAACCTTAGACAGAATCAATCAGACAGAGTATAATCTAGTCAGAGACTTGTCAATATTAGGTAATCCAGTATATTTAGAAGTACCACGCCGTCAGTTTCATTGTCAAAAGTGCCAAAAGTATATCAGCGAAAGACTGAGTTTTATGAGATTAAGACAGCATCATACAATTCGCTATGAATCGATGATTTATGAGAGAGTAAAAAATTGTAGCATCGAAGAAATAAGTCGAGAAGAAGGGTTAGGATGGTCAGAAGTTGAGTTAATATTTAATCACTGTGCTAAAGAACTAGAAAAGGAAGAGTGGGAAGCACCAGAACGAATAAGCTTAGATGAATTTAGTAACTTAAAACCCACATTCCGCACCCTCAACTGTCACATAAGCTGTCCCCCTCCAGAGACTTGAGTAAAAATACTTATCTGGTGAAGGTTTTCTCGGTGGCCGTTAGGGGGATATTGAGACCCCTAATTATGAAAAAATAGGAATTGTTGGAAAACTTAGGCAGTGGGCTGTTCGACCATGAATCAATCAACAGAAATTGAAGTCAAAAATCTAGACCATCTGGGATTAGTAGCCGGAATTATCGATGAAATAGGAATCGTTGAAATTATCAACGAACAAGTCTCAATTGAGCGAGGAGAAATTGTCACAGCGGGGCAAGTCGTGAAAGCAATTATCCTGAACGGATTGGGATTTGTCTCCCGGGCCTTGTATTTATTTCCTCAATTTTTTGAAGATAAAGCAACCGAACATCTGCTGGGAGAAGGCATCGAAGCAAAACACCTGAATGATGATAAAATTGTTCGAGTGATGGACAAACTTTATCAACTGGATGTTTCGGGGATTTTCCTACTCATTAGTTTAGCAGCCGTGAAAAAATTTGGTGTAGCAACCGAGAACTCCCATTTAGATTCGACTTCTCTATCAGTAGAAGGAGAATATAACAAGGAATACCCAACAGTAGAAATCCTGAAATCAGGAGCAGTGGGAGAAGAAATTGAAACCAGACAACAGCCAATAAAAATTACCTACGGATACTCCCGCGACCGAAGACCTGACTTAAAACAATTTATGATTGACTTAATCGTAAGTGGGGATGGAGATGTACCTTTATTCCTGAAAGTAGGGGACGGAAATGAAGCAGACAAAGCGGTTTTTGGTCAAATCGCCCGAGAATTTCAAAAACAAGTTGACTTTGACAGTTTAATAGTCGGCGATAGCGCCCTCTATAGCAAAGAGAATTTAAAACTAATGAAAGAAATGCGTTGGTTGTCTCGAGTCCCCTTCAGCATTAAAGAGGCTCAAGAGTTAGTCGATAGCATCTCAGAAAAAGAGTTAACCGATGCAGAAATACCGGGTTATTCCTGGCGGGAAACAAGCTCTAACTATGGGGGAATAGAACAAAGATGGTTGCTAGTTGAAAGTCAAGCTAGACAAGAATCAGACTTGAAAAAATTAGAGAAAAAAATCGAGCAGGAAAAGAATTCTGCCCAAGAAAAAATCCGGCAACTATCCCGAAGAGAATTTGAGAATAGAGCGGTGGCGTTGGCGATAGCCAAAGGATTATCTGACTCCTTAAAATATCATCAGTTAACGGAGATTAAAGTCAATCTCATTCCGCCTGAGACGAGAGCAGTCAAAACTCAAATCAAAAGACGATTTACCCTCTCAAAGCTATCAAGTTCAAGCCGAATTAGAGTTGAATTTGCCAGCGATTGAGAGGCTAAAGAAACGAGCAGGACGATTCATTTTAGCAACTAACGATTTGGAGAAAAAACGATTAAGCAGTGAGGATATACTCAAAAAATATAAGGGGCAACAAGCTCCAGAAAGAGGATTTTCTTTTCTCAAAGACCCCGGCTTTTTTGCCCACAGTGTCTTTCTCAAATCTCCCCATAGAATCGAGGTCATGGCCCTGCTCACGTTGCTCGTGCCTGTTGGTTTATACTATTGGCCAAAGACAACTTCGCCTGAATTTAAAACAGCAGGAGACGGGACTGAAAAATCAGTTGGGTAAGTTAACTGACCGACCAACATTACGCTGGATATTTCAGAACTTTCAAGGGATTCATCTCCTACGTATTCAAGACAATCAAAAGATTAGCAACTTAACGGATGAGAGGCGCAACATTTTGAGATTTTTTCCCAAACCTTGCCAGGAATATTATCTCTTATCTTGACCAGATGGATTGACTTCCAGGGGTGACAAAACAAAGCGAGCAACTGGAACATCTCCCCCTAGATGTTAAGTCTGATTGCCTAGTCATTCTCAATAAGCACTGTTTATTGCGAATGACTGGGGGAACCCTGGAATTTTCGGCTTAGTTGCCGGCAGCTTGCCGCCAACTCACTCCTCTAGATAAGTATTTTGACTCAGGCATCTTCCTCTTTTGAGACGTTGTGACACTTAGGGTGCGGAATGTGGGTTTAATGACTGTCTTCCGATGAATTGGTGCATTATCCATAATTAATACTGATGTTATGGGCGCGAGAGGGCAACAAATATAAAGATAACCACCCTTCAAAACCTTCGGCATTCAGGCTTCTCGTAAATACCATCGGTGCAATAAAGTCTTTTTTTCCCTTTCTTCTACCAGCGACAAGGTTCTCTCTTTTTCCTCGTTTTCCTTGTCTATCTCCAAAGACTTTCTTCCCTTTTTTTGACCAAGCATAAAAACAGGCTTGAAATTCTTCAAACCCTGACTCATCAATAAATACAAGGCTTTCACTTCCATATATTTTAATCAATTCTCTCAGCACTCTGTAGTATTTCATTCTTTCTTCTCGGTTTCTTTCTCTATAACGAATTCCCTTCTTTTTTCTGGTAACTTTCATTTTTTTTAAGGCATAGCAAATGGCACTTGGTCTCACTCCAAACTTCTCGGCTCTGTCTCTTAATCTTGCCTGGGGATTTTCTTGGACATCTTTTGACAGTGCTTTCCAGTCCAGCTTTCTCTGACGGTGTTTTACCTTTGTTGCTTCCAGTTTTTCCCTACCTAGCCATCTATATATCGTCGCTCTTCCTATATTAAATAGAGCGGCGGCTTTGGTTATGCTTCCCCCATTCTCTACATAATCGATTACTTTTTTTCTCAAGTCTAGGCTATCTGACTGACGGACACATTTTTCAATACAAAGACAAGTACTGTTATGTGAAAGCCTCAAACTCCTGAATAAAAGAAAAGGTAATTTTGCCATAATAATCCTGACGAGCTTTGCGAGAAGCAAAACAGGGAAAAGGGTCAACAGAAAATAAGTGGTCAAGTCGCAAGAAGGGACGCGCCTTATGAACAACTCCCGCCAGCCAACGTCAACCAATTTTCAAATAACTCAAACCACGCCGAAAATGAGCATCAACCTGACGGCGAGAGCCAGATTGTTGAACCGCCATGCCAGTTAAAGTAGCAAAGAGAATAGAAATGGCAACAATGAGATAGAGACGTTCTAAACAAGCAGCAGAGCGAACACGAGAATGTTCCCAGTCAAAAACGCCCGATTTACTGCCCTTGAAAGAGATGTTCAATGGGAAAACGAAGACCATACTGCCAGAAGGTGTCAAGGGTAGGAGGTTCATCGCTCAGAATTGCCTAATTATCCTTAACCCCTGGAACAGAGGCTAAAGCAAGATGAGCAGTGATTCTAGCCTCCTGCCAGACTTGAACGTTGCGATCAAAGCAGGCTTGCCGTTTGGGAGGATAGAGTTCTCTGACCTCATAGCCAAAACCCCGACGGCGAACACCGTAAATGAGGGTATCGCAAGGTAAGCGAAGACACCAATGCCAAGTATTTTTCCTGAGCCATTGAATTAATTGCTGATTGGCAAAGCCTCGGTCGGCTAACAGCATGACATTCTCAAAGCCCTGAAGATAGCCTTTGGCTCTGTCCAACAAGGGTTCGTATTTCTCAAAAGCTAGGCTGGCACTACCATGTTCTAATCCCATCCACATCAAGGGGACGGCTCTCCCCCCGCAGACCACCGCTAGATAGACAAAGCAGTATTGATTCCACAACAGAGTGGTATCTATTGCTAGATACAGTCTTTCCCCCTTCTCCTTCCAAGTCTCGATGGCTTTCAATATTAAGGGGATGTATATCTTTTCCACCGCTACTCTTCCATTCTGGCAAAAGCGATTCCACCGTCTCTGATAACTATTGGCTTGTTCGGCTCTGCTTTGTACAAAGGGTTCCCATCTGGCTTGATTGAGACTTTGACTACTGAGTAGGGCTGTCACCATCCAACTGAGGACGGTTAAATGTCTTTTATCCACAAATCGGCTTCCTTGTTCTAGATAGGAATAAACTTGGGAGAAGATTCTGTTCTCGGTTTTCATCTTGTAGGGATTCTTGCTTTTTCCCTATCTACCCAGATATTTTTCTTTTTGGCAACCCTTGTCTTGTCAGGTTTTGACCCACTTGTGTCCGTCAGTCAGCTAGGCTATAAGACATTTTTCTGTATGGGTTGCTCGTTTCCCGGCTCTTCTGGTTTTCGTGTGTTAATTTTTGTTATGAATTAAAGCAAGCAAACAGCTTAAGTCGAAGATGTTCAAAATTGGTAAATCCATAACTCATTCTTTTAATAAGCTTTATTTTGGTATTCATTCCCTCAATTAATCCGTTGGTTGTCTGATTTTCAAAGTAATTACAAATACCTGGCAAATGCTTCTGGATCATCCTGGCACTACTTTCATATAATATCCCGCCTATTCTTATCCATTTTTCCAATTTTCTCTCAGCACCTCTGAACGTTCTACTACTTTGATAAATTTGTCTAATTTCTTCTTTCATTTCCCAGGCTATTCCTAAGCATGGATGTTCTTTCAGAATAACTTCTAGTTGTTGTTTTTGCTCGTCCTTTAAGTCCTCTTTATTCTTCCATAATAAATGAGGTAATCCTTTTTCATGCACCCCCATTAACTTTCTCAATTTATTAAGCTCGTCATTGATGATAGCCATTACATGAAAACGGTCATAGATGATTTTAGCATTGGGAAATAATTCCTTGATCACTGCTGTAAATCCTGACCACATATCGACGCTCACTTCTTTCACTTTCTCCCGAACTGCGTCTGGCTGTGCTTTTAAGGCTTCCATTAATTCTTCTTGCTTATGTCCTTTAATCACATCTAGTAAAATTTTCTTGTCCATATCTACGACCGTTGTGATGAAATCTTTATGTCCTTTTAAGTTACTAAATTCATCTAAGCTTATTCGTTCTGGTGCTTCCCACTCTTCCTTTTCTAGTTCTTTAGCACAGTGATTAAATATTAACTCAACTTCTGACCATCCTAACCCTTCTTCTCGACTTATTTCTTCGATGCTACAATTTTTTACTCTCTCATAAATCATCGATTCATAGCGAATTGTATGATGCTGTCTTAATCTCATAAAACTCAGTCTTTCGCTGATATACTTTTGGCACTTTTGACAATGAAACTGACGGCGTGGTACTTCTAAATATACTGGATTACCTAATATTGACAAGTCTCTGACTAGATTATACTCTGTCTGATTGATTCTGTCTAAGGTTTGATGGCAATTCGGACATTCAATTGTTTCATTTAAAAGAGCAAGCTTTAGGAAAATTGTCTGAGCAATTTTTTGATAATTGACCACTGTTACATTTGGTAAATCGAGGAGTTGATCAAAATTTATCCACATAACCCACCTCCTGTTCTGTGTTACTATTATACCATGCTCACACAGAACCTAGAAGAGCCGTTTCCCTTTATTTTACCTTATTTTTCCCTCGTCTCACACTTATTTGAAATGACTATAATCAATAATGATATGCAAGGGTTAATTATTGCTCCTATGGCAACAGTGCCTCTTGCCTGACTTGCACCAGAAGTCTGTTTGTAGCTTCGGAAATTGTCAAAACCGAGATGTAGTTACTCATTGAACACCACAAAGGCTAATATATGGAGTGTTATTTATGAGCCATTTATCCCTATCCGAACAGATTACTGAGGAACTTCTGGCAATCCTGATCGAAGAAGAAGTCACCTATCCTTGGGATGTAACCGCTGTTGAGAGTCATGATCCCTTAGACCTGACAGAAACACCCTTTTCTCTGTGTGAAGGACTAGAAGCGACGGCGATCGAAGCACAAGCTGATAGATTCTTTAACAGTTTACACCAAAAATTCCCGACAGTTTCCGTTTCACCCCGGTCTAATATCTTTGATAAATTTGCCTCTTTATTGCCGGCCGAACATTTAAATCGTCTAGTAGAAAGCGCTGAAAATCTAGTTGATAGTCAATTAGACAACCTTGAGCGCCTTGTTGTTTGTCTTAGCGATCTCTTTCCCCAATGGTCTCCAGAAGATTTACAGGTTTTTGCTCGTCCCTACGCCTATACTATGCGTAATGGCCAGAGCGAAACGACTATCGAAACCGAAAATTGGCAAAATCTTTCCGAAATTGAACAAATTCGCCGGAGTGCAGCCATTGCCAGCCAGATTTTCCCCGACTTGTCTTCTCCTGAATAGTCATCTCATTTTATTTTGCACGACTACATTAGGTTACACTTCATCTTTATGAGAAACGCTATATCTCTTTATCTGATTTTTTGCTTTTTGTTTCTACCCGTGAGAAAGATTCTATAACTTGTGATTAACTTTGAAAGCACTTTTTAGGGTTGGATGCGTCTGATGACGCATCCTATATTTTCAAAGTTTCTTACATTTTGCTGAGAATACGCTGGACTATATCCATTCCCGTGAAGGCTTGCCAGCCAAAAAGACCTAAAATGACGGCATTAAGGGTAATATGGGTGATTCTGGCCAATTCATTGCCTTTTTGCATTAAAGGTACTAAAGCGGCACTGATCGAGATTAAACCCACCATCCCTAAACCCGCCAGCAGATGGGGACCGACAAATAATTTACCGTTATTAATATAAGTCACCGCCATACCCCCGATCGTCCCCAATACCATTAAAGCGAGGATTAGGGAGCCAATTTGATAGTGTTTAGTGCGAAAATCCTTGGGCAATAATTCTTTTTTTAGGTCTTTATCTGCTGTACGCGTCCGTCGCCATTGTAGCCCCGAATAGAGGGCATAGATAGTTAATCCTAATAAAACCCACATGAGAATGGGATGGCCAAATTGTGACCAAGTTTTTACGGCACTGGGAATCTCGAAGTTCATAGTTGTCTGTTCTCATCGGAAATTTTGGGTCTGAAACCCCGCCGTAGAACGGCGGCTTTACGTTAGAATTAAAAGGCCAGTCTCGAAAACCAAGTGGACGGCGCAGCACCTTGAAAACTCGGCTTAGGGGGTTCCGACCAGAAAAGCTTGGCCGGGTAAAAAGTCGCGCGCAACAAGTACAAGAAGCTATAGGCGGTCAACGTACCGTGGGACACAGGGAATCGGGCTTCTGAAATGGGGCGAAAGTCTGTGGACTCTGTGTAAGACAGTACATGGTTTTTTAACTGTGGTATGCGACGGTGGTGGAAGCAGAAACTTAAATCGTGAGGTTTAGGAATCGCCGCCCTAAAAGTGCGGCGAGGATGTCAACAAAGATCGCTTCTTATTGACACTCCCGTCACTAAAAGCGAGGGATTCTTGGTTCATAGAGTTTCCCTAATCTGACAGGAAGTATCCAACATTCGCCAGAGGGAATCTCTCCCCCCCCCCCAACCGACGTCGGGGGGGCAAGGGGGGGTCAAACGGTTTAATCTTTTTTCCGCTTGGCGATAGTATTGCGGTATTTCTACCGTTTCCCCATCACTATTAGCGTAGAAAACTTTTAAGCCTACATCCAATCCTACACATCTTTTAGTCGGTTCTAAGGGTTTTGCCTATTCCCGAATATCAACGCTAAGGCAGAATTGGACATAGTAACCGTCTGCTCGTTTAACAATCCTAACGGCTCTTCTCGACTTTGTGTGATAATTTTTGCTTATGGAATCGTGAAATGTTTACTGGGAAAGACTTTTAGGACTATTTTGCGGATATTCTATCAGTATAGACCTAGTTTCCACACAGAAACCAGAAGAGCCTCCTAACTCGTTTAATTTGGTCTATAGGGTAAAAGTTTAAGTCTCTAGTTCCTTTCAGTTTAACCGTGCCAAGATTTTTCTTATCTGTGAAAGTAATTTTTTTCTATCCTCCGATAGTTGACCGCCACAGTTTTTATATTCCACAGAACGATTATTTTTCTGAAACTTGGGATAACCTTTTTTCCCTTTTATTTTTTTCTGACAATTGTCATAGAAACGAGCAATAGCTGACCAGTCCCGTTCTGCCGATGCTTGTCTAGCCGTAGAATTTAGAGTATCGACAAACTTGAACTGTTGGGCGAGAACTGCACAATATTTATTGAGAGAATATTTATCGATTTTGTCTTCTCTCTTGGCATCCATCCAAAGTCTTAATGCTTTGTTTCTGATGAATTGTACTGTACGAATAGCTTCATCTATGGCAGAAGACTGACTTGGTTTGACCACTGCTTTCATTTCTAAGATAATCATTGTTTATCGACCTCAAACAACTTATTTTAAGTTAACCTATACAGCAGAGATTGTCAAGATTTTAGTCGTGCTTCGCTCTTTTATATTGGTCGGGGTGAAACCCCGACATTTGAGATAAAAAACTTAACTTTTGCAAGTATTGCTGATTTTTGCTGGTTTTTGGAACCTTTTCGCCGGTAATGATGACAAGGTGAAAGGAGCTTCTAGAGAACAGATTATCCCAAAATAACAAAATCGAGATTATCATCTAAGTTGGTATAGATTATGACTGGAATTATGAGTCAACTCAGTCCCCTACAAGCCGAACAAATCAAGGAAATCGGGACTTATTTACGTCAAAAACGGGAAGAAAGCTGCCTGAGCATAGACGATATCGCCGCCCTGACGATGATTAGAGTACCAATGCTAGAAGCGTTGGAAACGGGGAATTGGGAGAAATTACCAGAATTAATTTATGTCAAGGGATTTATCAAACGCTACGGTGATGCTCTAAAAATTGATGGTAAAGCTTTAGCCGATCGCTTGTCTCCTAGTGCGGAACAATTAGCTCAAGAGGTAACTATTCCGAAAAAACTGCCCACAAAAGCTACCCCTCTCCCCAAGGCTGAACCCGCTGCCCCAAAAGTGGAACCGGTGAAACCAGAAAAACCAGCCCTGGAAACTAGCCCCCAACTGGCTAAATCAACCTTTTTCGGGATGTATCTCTGGCTAGGCTTGCTGGCGGGCATATTTTGTGGTATTGGCTATCTTTTCCTCCGTCCCCCTCTCTCTAACCCCCCTGCCGTTACTCCCTCTCCTTCCCCCGTGGGTTCCCCCGCACCAGTAGTCTCTCCTGCACTGGTAGGCTCTCCCTCCCCTTCTCCTCAGCCAAAAGTTCCCCTCTCAGCCCAGGTAACTATTGAACAGGCCGCTTGGGTAAGGGTAATTGCCGATGGCAAAAAAGTCCATGAAGGCAATCTCCAACCCGGGACTAAACAAACTTGGACAGCCCAAAAGAGTTTAAATATTCGATCGGGCAATGCTGGCGGTGTTAAAATCTCTCTTAACCAAAAACCTGCCCAATTAATGGGTAAAGCTGGCCAAATTGGCGAAATCACCCTAACTGCACCCCCTCTCAGTGATCAGTAAACAGTAAACAGTAATCAGTGAACTAAAAACTCACATCTCAAAACTGATAACTGAAAACTGAAAACTGATCACTGATAACTGATAACTGATAACTGATAACTGATCACTGATTAGGCTGCATCATCCCAGATGGGGGTAAGGGTCTGATAATCGTAGCGGGAAGCGTTAGGATGACAGCTGACACAGGTGGTATGACCGAGAGGAGTGGGTAAATTGACCCTAGGATGCAAAACCTTTACATAGGTGGACTGTTCAATTAGGAGGGGAACAAAAGTAGTCTGGGTAAGAGGGCGGGAAGAATAACTGAGATAATCCCAGATAAGACGCTGAGTAATGCCAACAATTGGTTTTAAACGGATACCATAGTGAGAATTAGGATTTTCTAGGATTTTTTTCCAAGTTTGACTCGGTAGGATGCTGGGAGCAATGGCAATATGGCAAGTGGCACAATTTTCTAGATAGGTTTGCTCTCCAATTTGATAACGATTCAGCACTGTATCCGAGGCAGGGGATTGGGCGATCGCTGGTTGTTGAAGTAGCGAAGCCAGTAGAATACCCCCTAGAATACTGAGGAGAAAGAGGATCAGAAAAAAAATCGATTTCACTTGACCGCTGGAAGGCATGACTGGGATGACGAGTAATTGAACACAATTTTGACACTCTCGCCATCACAATGCCAAGCTGTGTGATGGGAGATTCTTGCTTCACAGAAACCTGCTTTTTGAGACGAATCCCAACGAGTCTGACAGTCTCTCCACAAGTTTAAACTCCTGACTGCCCATCAGTATTTGGGTTCTTCTGGTTTATGTGTGGAAACGAGGTCTATACTGATATTTTCTAGTTTTTTCCGCGGCTCGACTGAGCATCGCCGAACGTCAAAATAGCCCTAAAAGTCTTGCTTGATAGGTATTTCACGGTTTCCTAAGCAAAAATTAAGTAGGTAGGCGTTAAAAATTATCAGATGCCCCCCTTATCAAGGGGGGACTAAGGGGGGATCGGCACCCCCCTTATCAAGGGGGGACTAAGGGGGGATCAGAGGCAAAATCCATTTTTAATTTAATTATAACCAGCTACTTATAAGTAGTCATGCAAAATTAATTACCTGCCCGATCGGCTCTTCTGGTTTTCGTGTGTTAATTTTTGTTATGAATTAAAGCAAGCAAACAGCTTAAGTCGAAGATGTTCAAAATTGGTAAATCCATAACTCATTCTTTTAATAAGCTTTATTTTGGTATTCATTCCCTCAATTAATCCGTTGGTTGTCTGATTTTCAAAGTAATTACAAATACCTGGCAAATGCTTCTGGATCATCCTGGCACTACTTTCATATAATATCCCGCCTATTCTTATCCATTTTTCCAATTTTCTCTCAGCACCTCTGAACGTTCTACTACTTTGATAAATTTGTCTAATTTCTTCTTTCATTTCCCAGGCTATTCCTAAGCATGGATGTTCTTTCAGAATAACTTCTAGTTGTTGTTTTTGCTCGTCCTTTAAGTCCTCTTTATTCTTCCATAATAAATGAGGTAATCCTTTTTCATGCACCCCCATTAACTTTCTCAATTTATTAAGCTCGTCATTGATGATAGCCATTACATGAAAACGGTCATAGATGATTTTAGCATTGGGAAATAATTCCTTGATCACTGCTGTAAATCCTGACCACATATCGACGCTCACTTCTTTCACTTTCTCCCGAACTGCGTCTGGCTGTGCTTTTAAGGCTTCCATTAATTCTTCTTGCTTATGTCCTTTAATCACATCTAGTAAAATTTTCTTGTCCATATCTACGACCGTTGTGATGAAATCTTTATGTCCTTTTAACCCACATTCCGCACCCTAAGTGTCACAACGTCTCAAAAGAGGAAGATGCCTGAGTCAAAATACTTATCTAGAGGAGTGAGTTGGCGGCAAGCTGCCGGCAACTAAGCCGAAAATTCCAGGGTTCCCCCAGTCATTCGCAATAAACAGTGCTTATTGAGAATGACTAGGCAATCAGACTTAACATCTAGGGGGAGATGTTCCAGTTGCTCGCTTTGTTTTGTCACCCCTGGAAGTCAATCCATCTGGTCAAGATAAGAGATAATATTCCTGGCAAGGTTTGGGAAAAAATCTCAAAATGTTGCGCCTCTCATCCGTTAAGTTGCTAATCTTTTGATTGTCTTGAATACGTAGGAGATGAATCCCTTGAAAGTTCTGAAATATCCAGCGTAATGTTGGTCGGTCAGTTAACTTACCCAACTGATTTTTCAGTCCCGTCTCCTGCTGTTTTAAATTCAGGCGAAGTTGTCTTTGGCCAATAGTATAAACCAACAGGCACGAGCAACGTGAGCAGGGCCATGACCTCGATTCTATGGGGAGATTTGAGAAAGACACTGTGGGCAAAAAAGCCGGGGTCTTTGAGAAAAGAAAATCCTCTTTCTGGAGCTTGTTGCCCCTTATATTTTTTGAGTATATCCTCACTGCTTAATCGTTTTTTCTCCAAATCGTTAGTTGCTAAAATGAATCGTCCTGCTCGTTTCTTTAGCCTCTCAATCGCTGGCAAATTCAACTCTAATTCGGCTTGAACTTGATAGCTTTGAGAGGGTAAATCGTCGGGAGCATCTCACTTACGCGATGAGTAATTATACTTAGCCTAAAAGCCACTCTTAATCGTGTCTTGGAACGAAATAGAGGCTTTTAAAGACCGCGTACATGGAGAATTAAAACAAGAATTACCCTCGAAAAGCCTATTTTTCTACTAAGTATTTATGCTCATTGCAAAGGTGAGATGCTCCCAAATCGTCTTTTGATTTGAGTTTTGACTGCTCTCGTCTCAGGCGGAATGAGATTGACTTTAATCTCCGTTAACTGATGATATTTTAAGGAGTCAGATAATCCTTTGGCTATCGCCAACGCCACCGCTCTATTCTCAAATTCTCTTCGGGATAGTTGCCGGATTTTTTCTTGGGCAGAATTCTTTTCCTGCTCGATTTTTTTCTCTAATTTTTTCAAGTCTGATTCTTGTCTAGCTTGACTTTCAACTAGCAACCATCTTTGTTCTATTCCCCCATAGTTAGAGCTTGTTTCCCGCCAGGAATAACCCGGTATTTCTGCATCGGTTAACTCTTTTTCTGAGATGCTATCGACTAACTCTTGAGCCTCTTTAATGCTGAAGGCGACTCGAGACAACCAACGCATTTCTTTCATTAGTTTTAAATTCTCTTTGCTATAGAGGGCGCTATCGCCGACTATTAAACTGTCAAAGTCAACTTGTTTTTGAAATTCTCGGGCGATTTGACCAAAAACCGCTTTGTCTGCTTCATTTCCGTCCCCTACTTTCAGGAATAAAGGTACATCTCCATCCCCACTTACGATTAAGTCAATCATAAATTGTTTTAAGTCAGGTCGTCGGTCGCGGGAGTATCCGTGGGTAATTTTTATTGGCTGTTGTCTGGTTTCAATTTCTTCTCCCACTGCTCCTGATTTCAGGATTTCTACTGTTGGGTATTCCTTGTTATATTCTCCTTCTACTGATAGAGAAGTCGAATCTAAATGGGAGTTCTCGGTTGCTACACCAAATTTTTTCACGGCTGCTAAACTAATGAGTAGGAAAATCCCCGAAACATCCAGTTGATAAAGTTTGTCCATCACTCGACCAATTTTATCATCATTCAGGTGTTTTGCTTCGATGCCTTCTCCCAGCAGATGTTCGGTTGCTTTATCTTCAAAAAATTGAGGAAATAAATACAAGGCCCGGGAGACAAATCCCAATCCGTTCAGGATAATTGCTTTCACGACTTGCCCCGCTGTGACAATTTCTCCTCGCTCAATTGAGACTTGTTCGTTGATAATTTCAACGATTCCTATTTCATCGATAATTCCGGCTACTAATCCCAGATGGTCTAGATTTTTGACTTCAATTTCTGTTGATTGATTCATGGTCGAACAGCCCACTGCCTAAGTTTTCCAACAATTCCTATTTTTTCATAATTAGGGGTCTCAATATCCCCCTAACGGCCACCGAGAAAACCTTCACCAGATAAGTATTTTTACTCAAGTCTCTGGAGGGGGACAGCTTATGTGACAGTTGAGGGTGCGGAATGTGGGATTAAACAACTGGTAGAGGAAGCAGGTCATCAGGTCGTGTTTTTGCCAAAATACTCTCCTGATTTAAATGATATCGAACATGATTTTAGTGCATTAAAGAGGGCAAGAATGTATGCTCCTGTGGGGACACCCCTTGATGAAATTATTCGTACTTATTGTGTCGCCTAGTGTCTCGTTCTTATTTGAAATAACTATACTTTTTGACTTTTGCCAGAAGCCGATCAGAAAAGTGGCTTGACATCCTCACCGCCGGGGCCGGACGGTGATGACCGGCAGATCAAACAAGCTTAATTGAATGATCTTCGGCTGGGTTGACGCTTCACAGGACGCTGCTTCTTTAACAGAAGTCTTATGCTGTCCGACCCGTCCGTTTTTTAAGGTCTCCGATTGCCCACCGGCGACCTTGATAATTAAAGTCAGTAAGAGAGTCGGGTTCTTCGTTACTTGGTATGGTTCGATAGGGGGGCATAAATCGACTAAATCCTTATCTGGCAAGAGACTTAATTGATTAGTTCTCTCTAGAAAAAAACAATTAACAAAAATCGCTAAATGCCTTTCTATATAAGGGTTCCATCCCTTATAACTCCCGTCCATTGCATAACACAAACCGAAGAGCCGAGAGTCGCCTCTCCTACTGCTCTACAAAACGGAACGTGACAATTTCTCGTCATTCCGCTCCTCAACTACACGGGGTTTGTCATTCCTACGTCATTACCAACATATCCTTTACCCAGATGTAATTATCTGGTATGGGCGGTTCTGGCTTGACACTATTGCAGTCAGATTTGTTGCCTAGACTGCCATCATTGGCTGTCTTTTCATCATGGCAATGTCGATGAAGAAGTTGGAGGTTATTGTAACTGTTATTCCCCCCTAGTGATTTAGGGGTGATGTGGTCTATCTCCATTAAATCCCCATCTCTTAAGAAGTGTCCACAGTGAGTACATTTCCCTTTTTGCTTTTTCAACAGTTTTGAAATTTCTGTTGGCATTTCGGGATGAGTCCCCATTCTTGAACTCCAATAAACTAGGTTTCCATCGTAGGGTGAGGCGTTCCCTTTGACCTTCACATAGCGTCGGATTTCCGTTTCTCTATGTTCGTACAACCTTAGAGGATTATTTTCTTCTCTGGTTGTGAAAGCCCAGTTATTGCCACCTATTGTGTGAAAGTGTCTTTTAGAAATCCACTTTCTTCCTTTGTTTCGATGGCGTTTTATCCCCCATTTGATGAGTTTATGCCCTAGGATGTGGGTTAATCTTTCAAAGATTTTCTGACTAACCACTGTTGAGAAGTAATTGCACCATCCTCTTATTACAGGGTTTAACCTTTTAATGAGTTCAGCTTGGTTGACTCCCTTGCTGGTGTTTATGATGCGTTTAAGTTCTCTATAGTGTCTTATTTGACTCTCTTTGTTAGGGGTTATTATTGTTTTGAAACCAAGCAGATTACCTCTGACTTTTCCCGAGGTGTATTTACCGACGGGAAATTGTCTTATATTAAACCCTAGAAAGTCGAATCCAGCTTGTTCGCTTTCATGTTCTCTCAGTGTGTGGGCTATTCTTGTTTTACTTGGTTTTAACTGGCTCTTCTAGGTTCTGTGTGAGCATGGTATAATAGTAACACAGAACAGGAGGTGGGTTATGTGGATAAATTTTGATCAACTCCTCGATTTACCAAATGTAACAGTGGTCAATTATCAAAAAATTGCTCAGACAATTTTCCTAAAGCTTGCTCTTTTAAATGAAACAATTGAATGTCCGAATTGCCATCAAACCTTAGACAGAATCAATCAGACAGAGTATAATCTAGTCAGAGACTTGTCAATATTAGGTAATCCAGTATATTTAGAAGTACCACGCCGTCAGTTTCATTGTCAAAAGTGCCAAAAGTATATCAGCGAAAGACTGAGTTTTATGAGATTAAGACAGCATCATACAATTCGCTATGAATCGATGATTTATGAGAGAGTAAAAAATTGTAGCATCGAAGAAATAAGTCGAGAAGAAGGGTTAGGATGGTCAGAAGTTGAGTTAATATTTAATCACTGTGCTAAAGAACTAGAAAAGGAAGAGTGGGAAGCACCAGAACGAATAAGCTTAGATGAATTTAGTAACTTAAAAGGACATAAAGATTTCATCACAACGGTCGTAGATATGGACAAGAAAATTTTACTAGATGTGATTAAAGGACATAAGCAAGAAGAATTAATGGAAGCCTTAAAAGCACAGCCAGACGCAGTTCGGGAGAAAGTGAAAGAAGTGAGCGTCGATATGTGGTCAGGATTTACAGCAGTGATCAAGGAATTATTTCCCAATGCTAAAATCATCTATGACCGTTTTCATGTAATGGCTATCATCAATGACGAGCTTAATAAATTGAGAAAGTTAATGGGGGTGCATGAAAAAGGATTACCTCATTTATTATGGAAGAATAAAGAGGACTTAAAGGACGAGCAAAAACAACAACTAGAAGTTATTCTGAAAGAACATCCATGCTTAGGAATAGCCTGGGAAATGAAAGAAGAAATTAGACAAATTTATCAAAGTAGTAGAACGTTCAGAGGTGCTGAGAGAAAATTGGAAAAATGGATAAGAATAGGCGGGATATTATATGAAAGTAGTGCCAGGATGATCCAGAAGCATTTGCCAGGTATTTGTAATTACTTTGAAAATCAGACAACCAACGGATTAATTGAGGGAATGAATACCAAAATAAAGCTTATTAAAAGAATGAGTTATGGATTTACCAATTTTGAACATCTTCGACTTAAGCTGTTTGCTTGCTTTAATTCATAACAAAAATTAACACACGAAAACCAGAAGAGCCTTTAACTCAAGTCCGATGTTTTGTAACCATCCCTCTATTTCCTTTTTGATTAGGAGAATAACCCCTAGGTTTTCATGTAGTACCACAAAATCGTCTGCATATCGGATTAAGGTCACTGATTTTATTTTGTCTCTAACACTCATTTGTGTCCCGTCTTTGCGTTTCATGTCAAATGAGGGTGCTAGATTCATAACCAATTCCTCTAACCCATGAAGTGCTATATTTGCCAATAATGGCGATAACACTCCGCCTTGCGGTGTACCTTCTGAGGTTGGGAATAACTGTTTGTCGTCTATGACTCCTGCTTTTAACCATGATTTGATTTGTTTCCTCATGGTTGGGTAGGTGTTAAGTTTTTCTAACAGTTTTTGATGGTCAATGCGGTCAAAGCATTTAGCTAGGGTCTGCTGAAAAAGTTTTTCGGTGGGGGCAGGGTGTGGGGTGTGGGGTGTGGGGTGTGGGATTTTACCGGTTTTGAGGTGGCCAATTACCTAATTTTTAGGGAAAAAGTACCTGAATTTTCCCCCTGATCACTCCCATACCTGGTACTTTTTGATTGACAAAAAGTCTAAAAGTCTTACCCAACAAGGTTTTTAGATTTATTCAGCAAACCCTAGCTATATCTGCATCAAGAACATACTTTGCCCTGACTGACGGACACAAGTGGGTCAAAACCTGACAAGACAAGGGTTGCCAAAAAGAAAAATATCTGGGTAGATAGGGAAAAAGCAAGAATCCCTACAAGATGAAAACCGAGAACAGAATCTTCTCCCAAGTTTATTCCTATCTAGAACAAGGAAGCCGATTTGTGGATAAAAGACATTTAACCGTCCTCAGTTGGATGGTGACAGCCCTACTCAGTAGTCAAAGTCTCAATCAAGCCAGATGGGAACCCTTTGTACAAAGCAGAGCCGAACAAGCCAATAGTTATCAGAGACGGTGGAATCGCTTTTGCCAGAATGGAAGAGTAGCGGTGGAAAAGATATACATCCCCTTAATATTGAAAGCCATCGAGACTTGGAAGGAGAAGGGGGAAAGACTGTATCTAGCAATAGATACCACTCTGTTGTGGAATCAATACTGCTTTGTCTATCTAGCGGTGGTCTGCGGGGGGAGAGCCGTCCCCTTGATGTGGATGGGATTAGAACATGGTAGTGCCAGCCTAGCTTTTGAGAAATACGAACCCTTGTTGGACAGAGCCAAAGGCTATCTTCAGGGCTTTGAGAATGTCATGCTGTTAGCCGACCGAGGCTTTGCCAATCAGCAATTAATTCAATGGCTCAGGAAAAATACTTGGCATTGGTGTCTTCGCTTACCTTGCGATACCCTCATTTACGGTGTTCGCCGTCGGGGTTTTGGCTATGAGGTCAGAGAACTCTATCCTCCCAAACGGCAAGCCTGCTTTGATCGCAACGTTCAAGTCTGGCAGGAGGCTAGAATCACTGCTCATCTTGCTTTAGCCTCTGTTCCAGGGGTTAAGGATAATTGGGCAATTCTGAGCGATGAACCTCCTACCCTTGACACCTTCTGGCAGTATGGTCTTCGTTTTCCCATTGAACATCTCTTTCAAGGGCAGTAAATCGGGCGTTTTTGACTGGGAACATTCTCGTGTTCGCTCTGCTGCTTGTTTAGAACGTCTCTATCTCATTGTTGCCATTTCTATTCTCTTTGCTACTTTAACTGGCATGGCGGTTCAACAATCTGGCTCTCGCCGTCAGGTTGATGCTCATTTTCGGCGTGGTTTGAGTTATTTGAAAATTGGTTGACGTTGGCTGGCGGGAGTTGTTCATAAGGCGCGTCCCTTCTTGCGACTTGACCACTTATTTTCTGTTGACCCTTTTCCCTGTTTTGCTTCTCGCAAAGCTCGTCAGGATTATTATGGCAAAATTACCTTTTCTTTTATTCAGGAGTTTGAGGCTTTCACATAACAGTACTTGTCTTTGTATTGAAAAATGTGTCCGTCAGTCAGGTTAACCACTGTTTTTCTTCTGTTTTCTTGACTTGAGTTAGTCTTTTAGATAACTCAGTATATTATGGCTTTTTCTCCCCTTGTCGATAGAGTTCTTGACAGTAAGCTAAGGTATCGTTCCAGACAACACGCACACACCCGAACAAATGAGACAAAAGCCTCTTTTGTTGGTCTGTTGGGTAAATACGGTATTGATACCTCGCTTTCATTGGGTTAATATGTGTGTGTCTGTATTTATTTTAACTAGGTCTGTTAATAATGTCAAGTCGGTTAGTAATCAGTGATCAGTAATCAGTAAAAAGACAGTAGGAAACTTCTAAGTACCTAAGCAAAATTAATTACACATATCTAACCACCTCTTGCCTCTTGCCTCTTGTCTCTTGCCTCTTGCCTATCTTCACTAGGAAATTAATTTTGCACGACTACTTATTTAATACTGCACACTTAAAAACTCACATCTGATAACTGATAACTTACCCACTGATAACTGATAACTGATAACTGATAACTGAGAGGTGCGCCACTGGAAGTTCTTAAGTGCTACATCAAAAATCAGGAAAAGCCGTCGTAAAACGACGGGGTTTTAACCCAAATTTTCGATAAATAAGTTTTACCGCTCGAATCTGTCTTCCTCTCTTTGTTCTTTCTGCCTCTGTGGTTTATCCTTAATCTTTCTGGGATCACCTGAGAAAAACTGTATGCTAGGCCATATTTAACCAAGCTAAACCAAGAGAGCCTTAATTTTTTGGTTAGGATAGGCACTCTTGCAATAGTCCCTTCCATAGGTGTAATTAATTTTGTTCAATCTCTTGGTGTTTTCTTGTCCAGACTCCGAGAACACTGGCCCCTTACCCCTCCTCTAGAGGTCTATTGATAATTAGCCAATTTTTGACGACGAAAATCCCGAGGTGATAATCCTGTCCAACGCTTAAAAGCGCGAGTAAAATGGGCGGGATCACTGTAACCTAATTCCATGGCAATATCAATTAATTTTATCTGGGGTTCCTGCAGCCACAAAACTGCTTGCTCAAAACGAATTTTTTCCACTACCTGAGTATAGGTTAAACCTTCTTCTCCTAACCTTCTTTGTAGGGTACGGACACTCATGCCGGTGATTTCTTTGGCTAAGTTAATATCGGGATAACCGTTGGGTAAAAGAGGAGTAATCACCTGTTTTAAAGAGCCACTTATATTCTGTACAGGGGAGGAAGAATAGAGATTTTCCCGATCTTTTTGACTCGGTTTATTATCTAAAGCTACGGGAAATTTAAGAGGTAAACTCAGAAAAGAACGAGGAAAAACAATAGCAGTAAACCCCATTCCCGCACGAATTTTAGTTCTGCTTAAAGATTCATCTTTTAAGTCGCAGCCCCGCTCACCCTGAAGATAAATTTTCGGCGGCTGCCATAATTTTCCTAGGGCGATACTAACTAATTCGATCATCAGTCTTGAAGCAAATTGGGCAGCATAATGACAATTAACCTCCTGATTGTGGAGATAACGCTGACAAAAATAAGCGGTTTCTTCCTGTTCTTTAATCCAGAATATTTCCCCTGAATTGTTAGCAGTGATCATGTTTTTGACCGTATTAAAAGCATCATAGACAGTCAAAGACTGACAAATAATTCGCCCGAAAGTCCCTAAATCAGCGATCGAAGTTGCCTTCCCTACTAATAATCCTAAGTTGTCTATACCTTCTCTGTGCGCCGCTTTCTCGATCAACGAGAAGGCCTGATGACGTGGGATTAAAGATTCGGGATGATCGAGCGCAAATAAGGGTAATTTTACCTCCTCTAATAATTTTTCCGTGGGGGAACCGATGCGATGAAGAAACGTAACAAAGGGTAACAAAGTATTAACCCGAAGCAGGGGGATATATTTCATCTCATTAGAGAACAAGTCGGCGAAAGGAAACTGTGAAGATTATCGCGATTTTGGCGTGAGATGGCAAGAAAAATTTTGATGACACGCTATATTGAATGTCGAAATTGTGAAAACTACCATCTATTACCTCGACTCGTGACTCTTTTTCGACAGAACAATGCCCTGACTTCCCCCAGGTCAAATTTATAAACTTTTGCTGATGAAAACAACCAAATCTTAGAATTGAGGAATAAAATAGAGGTTCTCCAGCAAGAGAAGCGGTAAAAGCCATCAATCAATCAAAAAACAAGTCACCAGTTTAATTAATAATTCCTCGGTTATTTTTGCGAGCAGTCTAAGCACATTAACAAAAACCAGATTTTCAGAGCTGCCATGAATTTTCTGCCAAAAATCCTTTTACTGGGTCTAATTAGCTCCTCTGGGCTGGGAATCGTTTCCCCGGTCTCAGCAGAAACTCCCCCAAAAATTGAACCCAAGGCCCTAGCAATTCTCAAGCAAATGAGCGATCGCTTAAGTGCCGCTCGTTCCCTGGCCTTTACCGCCACTATCACCTACGAGAGTCCCAGTCGTATCGGCCCACCTCTGGTGTACACAACGATCGCCGATGTCACCCTGGAACGGCCCAATAAGCTCAGGGTGATTAGTCCGGGAGACGGTCAGGCTAACCAATTCTACTACGATGGCAAAACTATTACCGCCTATTTGCCAACGGAAAATCTGGTGGCTGTCACCAAAGCGCCTAACAATCTCGATGCCGCTTTAAAATTGGCTTACGATGCCGCCGCCATCTATTTCCCCTTTACCGATATCATCGTTGCCGATCCCTACCAAGATATCGCCCCCGGTTTGACCTATGCCTTCTTGATCGGACAATCGCAAGTGGTGGGAGGAACCACCACCAAGATGATAGCGATCGCTAATAACAAAATTTTTGCCCAATTGTGGATCGGGGTCGAAGATAAACTGCCCCGCATGATCCGCGCCGTCTATCGCGACGATCCCGCCCGTCTTCGTCATCAGGTCGCCTTTGATAACTGGCAACTCGATATTCCGAACGCTCCGAACACCTTTACCTTTACTAATAGCAATCAAGCTAAACCGATTCCTTTCGCTCGTCCCGAACCCCCGGCTTTAGCTCCCTCTCCCCAACCTTAAATATCTGGAGGATTTCGCTGTTGACATCCTCGCCGCACTTTTAGGGCGGCGATTCCTAAACCTCACGATTTAAGTTTCTGCTTCCACCACCGTCGCATACCACAGTTAAAAAACCATGTACTGTCTTACACAGAGTCCACAGACTTTCGCCCCATTTCAGAAGCCCGATTCCCTGTGTCCCACGGTACGTTGACCGCCTATAGCTTCTTGTACTTGTTGCGCGCGACTTTTTACCCGGCCAAGCTTTTCTGGTCGGAACCCCCTAAGCCGAGTTTTCAAGGTGCTGCGCCGTCCACTTGGTTTTCGAGACTGGCCTTTTAATTCTAACGTAAAGCCGCCGTTCTACGGCGGGGTTTCAGACCCAAAATTTCCGATGAAAAATCTCGTTTTTAGTGTCATGGGTTTTCTAACCACTATACTGCTTGCTTCCTCACCGGCCGCCGCTTGGTTCCATGCCGGGGGAGGTTCTTGGAGTGCCTCCGGTTTTCGCGGTACCGCCTCCGGGGGTGATGGTTCTTGGAGTGCCTCCGGCTATCGGGGTGGCTCGGCCTCCGGTGGTGACGGTTCTTGGAGTGGGACGGGATTCCGTGGCACCACTGCCTCCGGGGACGATGGTTCTTGGGGTGTCAACGGCTATCGGGGTGGCTCGGCCTCCGGTGGTGACGGTTCTTGGAGCGGTACTACCCCCTACGGAACCTCAGTTTATGGCTATCACGGCACCTACTACGGCGGCACCTACGCCACCTATCATCCGCCCACCGTTGTCAATAGTTACTACGGTGCGGGCTGTTATAACTGCGGTGGTTGGGCCGCAGCTGGAGCGGCGGCCACCACAGGAGTCGCCCTCGGCGCCACGGCTGCCACTGCCAATCAAGCGGAATCCTACAATGCAGGATTTGCGGCGGGCAGTGCCTACGCCCTCGGAGCGATCTATACTAACCTCCCAGGGGGATGCGTTTATAACCCAGTTGGTACAAGCACTTATTACCGCTGCGGTACGGCTTGGTTAAGTCCCGCCTACGGTGCTAACGGGGTTTACTATCGGGTCGTGACCGCACCTTTTTAAAGATTTATTAGCCTTGAATATCCCATGAGAAAACCTAACCGACATTTTTCCCTCGCTTTCCTTTTTAGTTCTCTCGCTCTCCTCGCTACAGGCAATCTGACTCTAAGTCAAACAGGTAATTCGATCGCTCAAGACCAAAACGCCGCTTTGCAAGCCGTCGCCAAGATGACCGAGGGACAGCGCACCTATTATCAGAATAACGGGAATTTTCGAGCGCAAGTTGACAATGTTCAAGAAGATTTCGGGGTTACTTTGCCGAAAACCTTTGATTATGCCATTCGCACCACTTCCGAGGCCGCCTATAGCTACGTTATCCCCGCTCGCTCAACCGTCAGCAATCAGCTAAAAGCTTATGTGGGTGCGGCTTTTATCACTCCTAACCAAGACCCGAAAATCACGACGATTATCTGTCAGAATACCAATCCCGGTCAGACGCGTCCGGCGGATCCGCAATTGGTGCGCGGCAATCAGTTTAATAACCCCGGAAAACTGACCCTCCAGTGCGGCGACTTCTCCGTACAGGTTCCCGCTTCCGAGGTGAACGAGTAGTGTTGAGGTTGGGAGAACAGTTAATTGTCTTGCTGGTAGCGGGCCCCGGACAGTTGATCACTTGACTTTTCGGGAACGATTTAATCCTCTCGGTAATCTGTCTAAATTTATCGAGTTTTTCTCTCGTTTTTAACAATTAATTATCGATTCAGTTGATCGGAGTATCTCATGAAAAGATCGATCGAAACCCTGAGCGTGATCGTATTAGGAAGTATTCTTTTCCCTACCGATGTCAGTTTAGCTCAAGTGGCCGAACCCTTCGCCTATCCCAGTCAAGGACAAAGCCAAGAACAACAACAGCAAGACCATTACGCTTGTTATTCTTGGGCAAAACAGCAAACCGGGGTCGATCCCAGTCAGCCGGATCAGATATCCCCCGCCACTGCCGCCCAATCCTCGCAACAGGGACAATTGCTTCGCGCAAGTGCCACAGGCGCTTTATTAGGAACGGTCGGAGGAGCGATCGCTGGGAATACTGGGGAAGGTGCAGCGATCGGGGCGGGAGTCGGGGCTTTGGCGGGACTGTTCCGAGAACGAGAAGAACAACAGCAGGCCGAGCAAGCGCAAGTCGAAGCGACCCAAGAGGAAAACCAGCGATTACAAACCTACTATCAAGCCTGGACAGCCTGTATGGAGGGACGGGGTTACAGCGTCCAGTAATTTTCGGCGATCGCAGAAGCAGAAATCTCTGGAAATCCGCTTCCTTTCCCCGTTATTTCTGTCCCGAAATCTAAGCGATTTTTGACATAACCGGTTAACCATGTTGAGAAAACTGCCAACTCTACTCGCTCACTTTTTCCACCTGACAAAACGCTCGCCCTTAGTCGCGGTCGTTCTCGTCCTCGTGACCGTCAGTTCGCTGATCGAAAATTTGGGTTGAAAACCCCGCCCCTTTTAGGGCGGCTTTGTGTTAAAGTCTTGCTGGTCTAAAAAACCCGCCTTATCATAGATACGACCGAATAAATATACTAGGTTGAAATTCCTGCAACGGGTCAACGATGAGTAAGGGGAAGCTGACGGCCGCTGGGAACTCCATGCTAGAGGCAAAACATACCTTGTGTCGGTATGTATAAACCAAAATTAAATCAGTCGCCGTCGGGCATAATGTTTCTATGAGTACCGAAAATCAACCTCCTAAAGTCGCTATCTTACTCGCTATCATAGCTCTGATAGGAACATTGGGTAGTGCAGTGATTGCCAATTGGGGACGATTTTTCCCACCACCTGATCAATCTTGTAATCTACAAGGTATTAAGATTACTGGTGTGCATATCTCATCCAAATCACAGCGGAATGATGCTCAAGCCTATTTAGATGAAATTAGAAAGCAGCGTCCTGATTATATCCCAGACAGTCCTCAACTTGTTTCAAAAACAAACAATGATGATGGTACCTTTCCTAGTAAAAACATTTCCGTAAGGGTGTTCTACAGAACTGACCGATGTGCAGCGGATTTAGTGACCGGATTATCACCTTCTAGTCAAGCAATAGTTGATCCACATTATGACTATGAAAATAAACCAAAACAGGGTACACTAGAAGTGTGGTATCCATGGATTAACAGATCGCCATAATCTCTTGTAAGTTGAGTGCGATCGCTGTCTTGTTATTGATTAAATCTTAAAACCGCGATCATTTTGGCTTTTAAAAGAGTGATTGCTGTCACATTGTCGATTAAACTTGCAAACTGCGATCAATTGGGCTTTTCAAAGTGCGATCGCTTTTTGAATCAAGAGGCGATCGCCAATGAGTTTCTTCTGTTAATTTATTGAGGAAAAAACGATGAATTATCGTCAACGGATTACAATTAACCCCTCCATTCGTAGCGGAAAGCCCTGTATTATTAATACTCGGATCACCGTTAATGATGTTTTAGACTATTTAGGTGGAGGGATGACCATTGAGGAAGTTTTAGACGATTTTCCCGATCTAACCTTAGAAGATATACAAGCCTGTTTCGCTTTTGCCGCTGACCGCGATCGCCATCTGATGATTATTCCCAATGAAATTACTGTTTGATGAAAATTTATCACCCAAATTGCCACGTTTACTAGCTACTGAATTTCCGAATAGTCTTCACGTTAGGGATATTGGGATGAAAGGATTTGCTGATGAAATAATTTGGGAATATGCCAAAAATAATAATTTCACTGTGATTTCTAAAGATTCGGATTTTTATCAACGGGCATTACTTTACGGTCATCCACCCAAATTAATTTGGCTTCGGATTGGGAATTGTAGTCGTGACATTCTCTTGCAATTAATCACAAGATATAAAGAGCAGATTGAGGTTTTTTCCAATAATTCTGACTCAATATTAATCCTTGCTTGATATTTTTTAGTCTGATCGCCGCTCTGGTAGGGTGCGTTAATGAAATGTAACGTACCTTATTTGTTCGAGATTTGTTGTACAATGCGTACAGGAAAATTGTAGTGCGATGCCGAAGGCACTGCGTAGCAGTACGCCGATATGTAGGTTGAGGTGACGAAACCTAACAAATCTAAATATAACCCTATCATGTGTAACCCCAGATGTTATTAACTAGATATAACATCTCGATAAAATGGAGATAGAATGGGACAATAATAAAGCCGCTTCCAACTTGATCAAGCACAAGATTGATTTTGAGGATGCAAAAAATATTTTTCTAGATCCCAACCGTTTGGAAAGAGAAGATAAACGTGATTATGATGAAACCAGAATTCAAGTAATTGGTATAGTTAATCAAGTAGTTTTATGGCTCTTCGGTTTGTGTTATGCAATGGACGGGAGTTATAAGGGATGGAACCCTTATATAGAAAGGCATTTAGCGATTTTTGTTAATTGTTTTTTTCTAGAGCGAACTAATCAATTAAGTCTCTTGCCAGATAAGGATTTAGTCGATTTATGCCCCCCTATCGAACCATACCAAGTAACGAAGAACCAGTTTTATTTGTTGTCTATACCAAAAGAAACGGCAGATATCGTATTAAGTAGTCATGCAAAATTAATTACCTGCCCGATCGAGCTAAAACCCTTACGGGGCAATGATCGTCATGTGTAAATAATTTTGCCTAGGTACTTATTTCAGCAAGGAGAGCCAATAAAAATGAACGACGACAATATTACCAGAGTTAAACTTGATCCCCAAAAGGCTAGTCATGGCAAGACAGATTGGGAAAAAGTCGAAGCAATGACTGAGGAGGAAATTGACAAAGCCGCTGAAGCAGATTCGGACTGTCTCCCCTTATCTCAACAAGAATTAAATGAGTTTCGCCGTATATCAATACAAACACCGATCTTGTAGTGCGGTCTGCTAGGCTTCGCCCCTCTTCGAGAACGCTGTGCCTTCGGCAACGCCGTCCTCTTGTTGATTAAACTTTAAAAATGCGGTATTGTATTACTGTCATCATAGTGCAGTCTGCTAGGCTTCGCCCCTCTTCGAGAACGCAGTGCCTGCGGCAATAAATAATGAATAGGTCTCAAGCTTTCAAGGTGACAAGTAAATGATACAGAGCTATACGGCTAAATACACTAAAATTGATACAGGTTATATGGGGCAACTCGTTGAGTGGACAGAAGTTGTGACCGAAGGTAAATATCTGGAGGAATGCAGACAGATGTTGCGAGATGCTACCCAGGAAATGGTTTTAGCCTATCAACAGCAGAATAAAGAGATTCCGCTAGGCAACAGCCTGATCGAACAAATCCCCGTTGAGGTTAATTATGTCGGTCAAACGGCGTGATTTAGTTCGCTACCTTGAAGAAAACAGTTTCTATCTTTTGAGAGAAGGTGGTAATCACTCAATTTATGACAGCATCATGACCAAGGATAAAGCCGGCGTCGTCAAAACCCTTCAGGAGAACCGCTATTGGACTTTTTAGTTTGGCAAGGATCATATTTTAGACTCTCGATCGCAAATTTAAAAGGAGCCCTCAAGATGACCCAAGACAAACCGATCCAACGCCAAATTCTACCGATTCCCGACTTGACCCCCTTCGGTCTAACCACCTACGACGCCAAGAATCCCGACACCCACTATCCCCCGATTCGAGATATCCGACCGCCGGCTGGCGCACCCAACGTGCTGATCGTGCTGCTCGATGACGTGGGTTTTGGAGCCGCCAGTGCCTTCGGTGGTCCCTGCAATACGCCCACTTTCGAGCGATTAGCGGCGGCTGGGTTAAAATACACCCGTTTTCATACCACTGCCCTCTGTTCTCCCAGTCGTGCGGCTTTGCTCTCCGGAAGGAATCATCACTCGGTCGGCATGGGCAACATCACCGAAACCGCCACCTCCGCCCCTGGACAGAGTTCCGTCCGTCCCAACACCAAAGCCCCCCTTGCCTTAACCCTGAAGCTAAACGGCTATTCCACGGCGCAGTTCGGTAAATGCCACGAAGTACCGGTTTGGCAAACCAGCCCGATCGGTCCCTTTGACGCTTGGCCCTCTGGCGGGGGTGGATTCGAGTATTTCTACGGCTTTATCGGTGGCGAAAATAACCAGTGGGAGCCGGCACTGTACGAGGGAACAACCCCGATCGAACCGCCGAAAACTCCGGAGGAAGGCTATCACCTGACCGAGGATCTGGCCGATCGAGCGATCGCTTGGATTAGTCAACAAAAAGCTCTCGCCCCCAATAAGCCTTTCTTTGCCTACTTCGCCCCCGGCGCAACCCACGCCCCCCACCACGTCCCGAAGGAGTGGATCGACAAGTATCGAGGCCAATTCGCTCACGGTTGGGATCGCCAGCGTGAGATCACCTTTGCCCGACAGAAAGAACTGGGCGTAATTCCCCAAAATGCCGAACTCACCCCCCGTCACGCCGAAATTCCCCCATGGGATGACATGGACGAGCGCCTGAAGCCGGTATTAGAGCGCCAGATGGAGGTGTACGCCGCCTTTCTGGAACATACCGATGATCAGGTGGGACGAGTGATTCAAGCCTTAGAAAAGCTAGAAATCCTCGACGATACGCTAATTTACGTCATCGTCGGTGATAACGGTGCCTCCGCCGAGGGAACGCTTCAGGGCGCGTTTAACGAGATGGCCAACTTTAACGGGTTAGCGGGTCTAGAAACCCCGGAATTTCTCCTCTCGAAACTAGATGAATTCGGTGCGCCCGATTCCTATAATCACTACGCGGTCGGTTGGGCCTGGGCGATGAGTAGCCCCTATAAGTGGACGAAACAGGTCGCTTCCCACTGGGGCGGCACCCGCAACGGTACGATTGTTCGTTACCCCAAACTCATCCAGGAAAAAGGCGGGATTCGTCACCAATTCTGTCACGTCATTGATGTGGCCCCGACGGTGTTGGAAGTGGTAGGCATTCCCGAACCGACGATGGTTAACGGTGTCCTACAAAGTCCCTACGAGGGTACGAGTATGGTTTATACCTTTAACGACGCAGCCGCCCCCGAACGTCATGATGTGCAGTATTTCGAGATGTTTGGCAATCGGGGCATCTATTACAAGGGTTGGAGCGCGATTACCAAGCACCGCACCCCGTGGGTGATGACTGGACAGACGATGGTTCCTTTCGACGATGATATCTGGGAACTATACGACGGCAGTACGGATTGGACGCAAGCTCGGGATCTCTGCCAGGAAATGCCAGAGAAACTGCACGAACTACAGCGACAATTTCTGATCGAGGCGGTTAAATATAATGTACTGCCCCTAGATGATCGCCAAGTGGAACGGATCGATCCCGCCACCGCCGGCCGACCCACCCTCGCCAGGGGGAACTCGCAATTATTTTTCGCCGGAATGGGGCGTTTGTCCGAAAATAGCGTCATCAACATCAAAAATAAATCCTTCTCGGTAACGGCGGAACTGGAAATTCCCCCGGAAGGCGCGGACGGGGTGATTATCGCCCAAGGCGGCCGCTTCGGTGGTTGGAGTGTCTATAGCCACGATGGAAAAGCCAAGTTCGTCTATAACGTGCTGGGGATTGAAAGTTTTGTCACCGAGGCGACGGAGACGATCCCGGCTGGCAAGCATCAGGTACGGATGGAGTTTGCCTACGATGGTGGTGGTTTAGGACGGGGGGGAAATGTCACCCTCTACTACGACGGTCAACCGGTGGGTACGGGTCGGGTAGAACGAACTCAGGCTTTTATTTTCTCCGCCGACGAAACCACGGATATCGGCTACGAATCCGGCACCCCCGTGGCGGCGGAATATACCTCGAAAACCAGTCGTTTCACCGGCAAGATCGGTTGGGTTCAACTCGATCTGGGTACGGACGATCATGACCACCTGATCGACCCGGAGGAACGTCTGAAAATTATCATGGCCCGGCAGTAGAAAAGGGGACTTGTGATACTGGTAGCTTTATCTAGACTATCCCTCGGTTAAAAGCAAAAAAATTGAGCTTAAATTAGCAACTTTGTCCTATGGAATGGTCTTTTTTGAGAAACTTTGCCATCACTTTATTCGCCCTCTTAAATCCTCTGGGAATGCTGCCGATTTTTATTAGTTACACCGCTCGCGAACGTAAAGAAGTACAACGACTCGTGGCTCTATTTGTCTCGTTAACTGTCTTGTGTTTGTTATTGATTTTTATGTTTATCGGAACGGCAATGCTAAAATTCTTTGGCGTCACCTTAGACTCTTTTCGCCTAGCTGGTGGCGTGCTTTTGTTGATTATCGGTATCAACATTGTTAACGGTTCTGGGGCAGGGACAAAAGAGCTTTTAATTAATGAGCAAGGCGGGGATTATCTCAGCGAAGCTAAGTCAGTTTATCGGCAGATTGTTATTCCTATGGCTATGCCTTTATTAGTGGGGCCTGGGGTGATTGCTAACGTTATCCTTTATGCCAGTGAAGCCGAATCAAGGGTAGGTAGTGGTACGGGCATTGAACTGATTTTGATGACAATTTTAGTCAGTTTTTTAGTCTTTCTCATCCTCGCGGCTGGCAAATGGTTACAAAGACTTTTAGGAGATATTGGCTTGAGTATTACTCAGCGAGTTATGGGCCTATTTGTAGCGGCGATCGGAGTACAATTTATGGTGACAGGTTTGATTAATATTTTTGTCGATCAGATCGTTCCGAAACTACCATCATAGCCAATTGCTAATTAGTCTAAATAGTTAGCTAAGAAAATTACTGGAAATATCAAATAAGCTGTTGTATATTTAAACTGGGTATTAAGGAGAGCAATCATGAGAAATTCTGAGCAATTGACCAAATCCCTGAAGCGTTTTCGTTATACACTTTTTCTGGGAGTAGCGGCCATGGCAATCAATAGCTGGGGGATGCCCAATATTTCTGTAGCCCAGACTACTCCTGCTCAAGAAAAAGTGCAGTTAATGTTCGTGCAAACGGCAGAAGATATTAAGGTAGATCCCGTCGCAAAAACAATTCGCCTGGTGAATGTCAACAAACAGACATTATACTTTTCCGATCGCCCAAACCGGATTGCTGGTAATCTGACCATGGCAGCCTACATGGATGAGTGGACAGCTAGGGCGGGAAAAGATAATTTTGCCAACGATCCCCCCAATGCTACCCTCTCGGTCTATGAACCTGGCCGTCAAGACAATACCATAATTGTCGTCGAGATTAGCAATCCCGTCATCGATGGCAAGGACTTGATTTACAGCTACAAGCTAATCGAAGGGACTCTACCTAAAACCGGCGGGGCAACTTCCCTATTTATCGATTGGATTGGTGTTGGTGGTGGTGTCGGTCCTGGCTTTTACGGGGTGGGGGCCGGTACCCGCGGGGTCGGTTTATACGGTGGTTACGGTGGCCCCCTGCGCTATTAATACACTTGTTCTAAGCAGCCTGTAAATTTATCTACCGATGAGGAGAATTCCATGAGTTACAGATACATCAATCAATTAGCCACACCCGAAAATTTGCATCGATTTCTGGAATTTGTCGATCTAGCGGCCGGCGCTGGCCAAGAAACGGCTAATGTCTGGGAAATCGAGCGCCGATTGGTCAATAGTCGCCCGATGGAGTTATGTGTAAAAGCAGTTCTGCAAGAACCAGCTTCCGCTCAATTAGTGCAAGAAAGATACATCGGCAAACCCTACGATCTCGAAGCAATGTTAAAAATGCCGAAAGGTTCTCTCGGTTGGACTTACGGCACAATTATGCACACTTTGGGCTATGATCCGCAATTTTATCCCCAACGCGAGCAATTTGATTCCGATGCCGACTATATTGGTTTTCGCATTGATAAAACCCACGATATCCATCACATTCTCACCGGGTTTAGTTTAGATACTCTTGGAGAATTGGGAGTAATTTCTGTCACGGTCGCTCAAACTCGTTATCCTACTTTTCTCCTCATCGATATCCTCTCTTTACTGATGACTTTTTTTACCAGTGATACTCTGTTAAGTGAGGTAGAAAGTGATGCCGATTTAAATAAAACTCTCGGTTACAAATTCGATTTAATTTCTCGGGGAATTACCATCGGTCGCCAGGCCCAACCTCTATTCCCGATCAAGTGGGAAGAAGGATTAGAAAAACCCTTAGATCAATGGCGTGAAGAACTGAATATCAAACCAGTTTTAGACGGGCCTTGGAGTTGGTACAGTTGCCCGGAATTACAAGCCGCGATCGCCTAATTTACCCCGCAGATTTTTATGAGAGAATAGTTAGGGATAATTCTGCTTTGATCTATGGTCAAAAAAACCGCTAGAAAACCCAGCTATACTCAAATTCGCTGGCTCTGTCAAATAATTGTCGCTCTGATTGTCTTAATGCTGCCGGTAACTATTACTCTGCGACTGGTTTTAGCTTTTCTTTTCGCTTTGATAGTGGCAATTATGTTACTAGCTTACAGAATTTCTTGCCTTGCCCCCTGGCAGCTAGAACTATTAAAACCTCCCAATCATCGGGGGGCATTTCTGGAATCCCTATTTTATACGATCGGCAGTTTCGGACTATTAATTTATCTGATCGCTTCCGAACACGCCATCGTTCATTTTGCCTGTGGTTTTTTGGGTATTATTAGTGCTTGGTTAGCCATACAATTGATCTACAGCCAAGAATATGCAGTACGCTACTATCACGATGGTAAAGGCCTAGTTTTTCCCGATTGCGATCGACCTAATTGGACGGAATTTCTCTATCAAGGTTTTTGTATGGCGGCTTGTTATCAAACCTCTGATACAAGTATTAATAGTACGGCAATGCGGCAGCTGGTAGCAACCCACGGGATGCTTTCCTATTTTTTATCCGTCTCGATTATTGCTATTATTTTTGGCATGATTGGTAATTTACTCTAAGCAAAAAAGATATTTTATTAAGGAAGTCATGGTTCATCAGAAAATTAATCTCGATCGCCTCAGTCCGGAAGAAGCACTAATTACCCCCACCTATGCTTCCCGCGCCCTGACTTCCGCTGTACCTAAATACGAGATTCCCGAGGGAGAAATGCCGCCGGCGGTGGCCTACAATTTAATCCGCGATGAACTCGCCCTTGATGGTAATTCTCGCCTGAATCTGGCTACTTTTGTCACCACTTGGATGGAACCGGAAGCCAAACAATTAATGGCGGAAACCTTCGATAAAAACATGATTGACAAGGATGAATACCCACAAACCGCCGAAATTGAACTGCGTTGTGTGAATATGATCGCTAGACTCTGGAATGCTCCCGAAAGCGAAGCTGCAACCGGTTGTTCTACCATTGGTTCCAGTGAAGCGGCGATGTTGGGAGGCATGGCTTTAAAATGGCAATGGCGCAAACGCCGACAAAAAGAGGGTAAACCCACCGACAAACCTAATTTAGTCATGGGCATTAATGTGCAGGTTTGTTGGGAAAAATTCTCTCGTTATTGGGAGGTAGAACCGCGTTTTGTGCCGATGGAAGGGAGTCGTTTTCATCTCAATGCGACCGAGGCAATTAAACTAATTGATGAGAATACGATCGGGGTAATTGCAATTATGGGTAGTACCTTTGATGGTAGTTACGAACCCGTCCAAGAAATTAATGATGCCCTGGAAAAATTGAACAGAGAAACCGGCTGGCAAGTTCCCCTGCACGTCGATGGTGCTAGTGGTGGTTTTATTGCCCCTTTTCTCGATCCCGATTTAGTCTGGGATTTTCGCCTCAAATGGGTTAAATCGATTAATGCTTCCGGGCATAAATACGGTTTAGTCTATCCCGGTGTCGGTTGGATTATCTGGCGAGATCGGCAAGAATTACCAGAAGAATTAATCTTTCATTGTAATTATTTAGGCGGTGATCTGCCTAATTTTGCTCTGAATTTTTCTCGCCCTGGTAATCAAGTAGTCGCTCAATATTATAATTTTTTACGCTTGGGTAAAGAGGGTTATCGACAAATTCATCAAGCCTGTAGAGATACGGCCCTGTATTTATCGGGGGAAATCGCTAAGATGGGACCGTTTGAATTGATTACCGATGGCAGCACTATTCCAGTTTTTGCTTGGAAATTAAAGGAGACAATTAGCGATCAATCTAATTATAGTTTATTCGATTTAGCTGATAAATTGCGCGAGCGGGGTTGGTTAGTTCCTGCCTATACAATGCCCAAAAATCGCCAAGATTTAACCGTGCAGCGCGTGGTGATCAAGGAGGGATTTAGTCGTGATATGGCGGCTCTGTTGTTGCGGGATATTCACTCAGCGATCGCCTTTTTTCAATCTCAGTCTAATTATCAGTCAAAATTATCTGGTTCCCATTTTCATCACTAACAGATGTTGAGGAAAAACTCGCTTAAATTCCCTAAATATTGGCAACCCTTACAAAGTCCTGGTGTTGCCAATTTTTCCACTCCTGTCTCAACCTAGGCTCTCTGCACCTCATCGAGGACAGTAATGCCTAAATATTACCCGAATACACACAAAAAAATCTGACTTAATCCTATGCAATTTGTACCAGTTGTCGATATTAATCAAAGATATTTAATGCTAACTACACCATCTAAAGCTAGAGGATGGATGAAAAAAATTGGGCATACCTTGGTCATATTTTTTGTAGTTTTACTACTGACTCTAACCTCCCCTCTTTTGGGAATAGCTCAAAATCCGACACAACTGGAAAATAAAATTGACGGCTTTCCAGTTATGTTAGATGGAAAACCCCTCTTTTTTATCCGGCGGGGAGTTTCTTCATTTTCGGCGGAGGAGAGAGCTAACGCTATTACCCGGAGAATTGAAAGAATTGCTCAAAATGATTCTATTCCTGTTGATAACCTGACAATTAAGCAGATTCCTGATGATAACTCACTTTATTTAAGTGTAGATCAAGAAGTAATTCTAACGGTGACGGAGCGAGATGCAAAAGCCTATCGTTCAACGCCGGAGGTTTTAGCTCAACAAGCTTTACAAAAAATTCAGGTTGCTATCGCTCAATATCGCCAAGATCGAAAACCCGAACAACTACTTAAGAACATCATTTATACGGTTATAGCCAGCTTTGCCTTCCTGATTATTAGCTTTGCAGTTATCAAAATTTCAGGGAAGCTATTTCCCTTTATTAGACGTTTGATTGAATCCTTGACGCCAGGCATTCAAATCGGGAATGTTGAGATCATATCTTCCTCTAATATAAGCTTTTTTTGGCTGCGAGTTCTTCGGATAATTCGCTTGTTTGTTCTGTTTTTATTATTATTTAATTATGCTACATTTGTCCTTCGTTTATTCCCCTGGACAAGAGTTTTTGGCGAGGGTATTTTAGGTTATTTTTATCAATCATTAGAACTGGTTTTGTCGTCCATTGGCAAATATCTTCCCAATGCCTTTATTATTGCCATAATCATTTTTATAACTTACTACTTAATCCGGCTAATCAAGCCCTTTTTTACAGCAATAGAAAGAGGAAATCTGGTTATTCCGGGTTTTTATACTGATTGGGCTAAACCGACTTACAATATCCTATTAGTCATAATTCTTGCCATAGCAGCAATAGTGGCTTTTCCCTACTTGCCCGGTTTTAATTCTCCAGCTTTTCAAGGCATTTCTGTTTTTCTTGGTCTTCTTTTATCCCTTGGTTCTACTTCAGCGATCGCCAATGTTATTGGGGGAATTATTCTTATTTATACCCGTGCTTTTCGCATCGGAGATCACATTCAAATAGGAGATGTAATTGGCGATCTAATTGAAAAAAACTTCCTAGTTATTCGCATTTGTACTCCTACTAATAAAATCATTACTATTCCTAACTCGTCTTTATTAAGTGGTAATGTGATTAACTTTAGTATTTCCTCACGGGAATTAAACAGAAATCTAATTATTCAGACAACGATTACCCTAGGGTACGATCTGCCTTGGCGAAAAGCCCACAAAACCTTAATTGAAGCGGCTCTAGAAACTGAGCATATTCTCAAAGAACCCGCACCTTTTGTCCTGCAAACTAGCCTAGATAATTTTTACATCAGTTATCAATTAAACGCTTACACTAACCAACCCAATTTGATGGTAATAATTTATTCAGAACTCCATCAAAATATTCAAGACAAGTGTAATGAAGCTGGGATTGAGATTCTCTCTCCCAGTTACACCTCCCTACGAGATGGAAATACAACAACCATTCCCGAAAATTATTTGCCTTCCGATTATGTCGCGCCTCCCTTTCGCGTTCAATCTTCAGACAATCAGGAAAACAACACATTTTGACATCCTCACCGCCGTAAACGGACGGTGACTCCCAAACCTCACGATTTAGGTTTCTGCTTCTTTCCCTTGCGGGGTTCCGCACCTGCCTTAACAGATTTACTCTGTTCTGGTCTTATGGTCGCTCTACAGACTGACACCGCAAGCCCTGCGGCCAAAATATTTTTACTAGCGTTAATATCTCGGTCATGGTGCGTCCCACAGTCTGGACAGTCCCACTCTCGAACATTTAACGGCATTTTCAAGGGCAATATACCCGCAATTACTACACCTTTTAGAACTGGGAAACCATCTATCTATTTCGATGTAATTTCTGCCGTACCAACGGCATTTATAAGTACCTAGGCAAAATTATTTACACATGACGATCATTGCCCCGTAAGGGTTTTAGCTCGATCGGGCAGGTAATTAATTTTGCATGACTACTTAGGCTAATTGTCGGGTTATTTCTCCCCAACTAACGTCAGATATTGCCTGAGATAATTTCGGGTTTTTGACCATATTCTTGACGGCTAAATTCTCAACCACAATCGTTTGGTTTTCACGAACTAATTGAGTGGTTAGCTTATGTAAATGGTCTTTTCTGTTATCAGTAATTTGGGCGTGAATTCTGGCTACTTTGATTCTCGCTTTTTCCCGATTTTTTGACCCTTTCTGTTTTCTAGAAAGGCTTTTAGATGCTCTTCGCAGTCTCCGATAATGCTTTTTAAAATGCTTAAGATTAGATACTTTGTCACCATCGCTGGTAATCACGAGGCTACTAATTCCTAAGTCAATTCCGATGGCTTTATCTGTTACTGGTAATGGCTTAATTGTTGGGTCATCAAATCTTATTGAGATATGCCAACGTCCAGAAGGATGTAATCTGACTGTTACTGTGCTTGGTTCACAGCTTTCTGGTATTTGTCGCGACCAGCGAATCGCTAAGGGTTCTGTGCATTTAGCTAAATAGATTTGTTTGTCTTTAAATTTAAAAGCAGACTTGGTAAATTCGGCACTTCCTCCCTGATGTTTTTTCTTAAAGTTAGGATACTTAGTACGACCAGCAAAGAAATTGGGCTCTTCGGGAATTGTTATGCAAATAATTAACTTAAAATAAAATTCGATGAGAGCGCCTACGCTCAAAAGTAGCTGAAATCCATACAGGGAAGGACTTAAGGCACAAACAGGTTAATACCAAAAGATAGACAATTGAGTTAAGATTTGATATAATAGCCAAAAACGAGATTATTTTACTTATGATACTTGACAAATTTTTGAACCTAAAAGGAACCTGTATTCAAGGCTATCTACACCTAGAAAATATCGGTATAGTTTGCCGAATCGAATCGAAAAATCAAAAAGCAACCTGTCCTCGTTGTGGGTTAGAGAGCGATAAACTCCACCAAAATCATCGACATTTAGTCAAAGATTTACCAATCTCAGGACAACCAGTGTACCTACAGGTTAATCGTCGTCAATTTAAGTGCGATAATTGTCAGAAACCCTTTAGCGAAGAGTTAGATTTTGTCGCCAAGAAACGAACCTATACGAAAAGACTAGCCGAGAATATACTCGAACAATTAAAAGAAGGAGATATTTTAAATGTTAGTCGAAGAAATGACGTAACGGAAGAAGAGATTCAAAGAATGATAGAGGACATAGCTGAAGAAATTACAGAGACAGACCTATCGAAATTAAAAAGACTAGGAATTGACGAAATCGCTCTAGTCAAAAGACAAAAAAATTACTGTGCGGTTTTAGTAAATTTAGATACGGTAAAACTAATAGCTATTCTAGAGAAGCGAACACAAGAAGAATTGAGGGAAACGCTTACAGGGTGGGGAAAAGAGGTGTTAGAGCAAATTGAAGAAGTCAGCATAGACCTTTGGTTGCCCTATAAAAATTTAGTGAAAGAATTGATGCCATCGGCCGAGGTAGTCGCCGATAGATTCCATGTAATGAACAAATTAATCAAGAGTTAGACGAACAGAGAAAAGCAGAAAAAGAGCGGTAGAAGCGCAGAAAAATAAAAAACAGAAAGCGGAAAAAGAAGCGAAGCTAGAAGTTTTAAAGCGAAGTAAATATAGTCTGTTAAAAAATGAAGAAGATTTAACGGAAACTCAAAAAATCAAACTAGAAGCTATCAAAGAAAAATTCCCAAATTTGAAAAAGATGCAGGAATTAAAGGAAGAATTTAGAAAGATTTATGAAACCTCAGAGAATTCGACAGAGGGAATGCTATCCATCTCGGAATGGTTGGCAAAATCCTCCAGTGTTTTTACCAAGAGTTGTCAAACAATCCGAAACTGGTTTGGAGAAATAATTAGTTATTTCGAGCGAAGGACAACGAATGGGGTGGTCGAGGGAATCAACAATAAACTTAAACTAATAAAACGGAGAGGCTATGGCTTTAGAAACTTTCGGAATTTTTGGGTTAGAAGTATGTTATCTTGGCATCTTGTATGTTGATTTAGCATAAAGGGTAACGAAGAGCCAGAAATTGGTAAAAGCTGTTTGTAAATGTCTTAACCCTTGTTGTAAAGGTACACAGCTAACTTCGTTTAAAAACTCTAATTCTTCTTGTTTTTTCCAATCGGTTAGCATTGAAGAAGTTTCAGTATATCCTACTCTTTCTTGTCTTTCGTACCAAGCTTGTGTTCTGAGATGGAGAGCTTTATTGTCAACCAATCTTACACAGCCCAAAGTGCGCCGCAATAGCGACTCTTGTTCGGGTGTGGGGTAAAATCGGTAGCGATAGCTTTTCCATGTCTCACATTTTAGCATATATTTCGTAAACGATGCTCATATTTAACAGTAAAGCCGTCGTAGAACGACGGGGTTTCAGACCCAAAATTTTCGATGACACCACATCCGTTTTTAGGCTCTCACTTTTGGCGGATTATTAATGTAATGTTAATTGAGCTTAGAAAGAGATAAATCAATGACGGTATCCTATGAGCAAGACTTTCGACTTTAGGACGAACAAATGGCTGATTTAGGCGTTGCTGATTTGAGTCTTCACCCCGACATTTGAGATAAAATGCCTCTTAAGCTTAACTACTATAAGAATTCATCTTTCTATCGTATTGAGGACGACAGGGACTGCCCCAAGCGACCTTTTGAGCGGGAATATCGGCAAATACGCTACTTCTTGCCCCAATAACAACATTAGAGCCAATTTTTACCCCCGGAGCCAGGAAACAATCGGCCGCGATCCAAGTACCATTACCAATGAGGATGGGAGTGGTTTTTAAGCCAAAAGAGCGATCGCAGGGATCGTGACTGCCAGTGCAGAGATAGCATTTTTGAGAAATCACACAATGACTGCCGATGGTAACGTTATCTAAACTATAAATCACCACATCATCGCCAATCCAAGTATAATCGCCGATCGCCACTTTCCAAGGATAAGAAACCCTTGCCGTCGGGCGAATTTTCACCCCAAGGCCGATTTTAGCCCCGAATAGTCGCAAAATAGCGCAGCGAAAGCTATCCATCTGGTGCAAACTAAGGGGGAAAAGAATCCCCTGTACTAACCACCAAAGTAGGATAATTGGATTAGAACGACCGCGATCGAACCAAGATTGATCGTAGGTACGCAGATCTAGCCACGCTTCCTCATCGGTGCGGATTTCTGGGGACATAGGACTTATTTAATCATTTCTGCGGGTTGAGGTTCCGAGGGTTTAACCGGGGGATTAGCCTGGGCATTAACGTTTAATTTACCGCCAAATTGCCGTAATTCGTACAATTTAACCCCTATTTGGTATTCGTACTGACTCAAAAGACGACCGTAGATATAACCGGCTTTGCCATCCAAGAAACCGAGACGGATAACATAAAAGAGAATAAAGCGCAGCAGCGGTTTAAAGGGCAGTTTTACCCAAATTTTCTTTAAAAAACGTTTTCTCTGCACCGCATCACCGAACAGGTTCGCTCCGATCGTGCCGCTTTCGTCATTACCCGTGAGAATATTGTAATAAACCCGCGCTTCCCAGTTGGAATAACGATTATGTCTTTCTAACCAATGATAGATATCGCGGAAATCGATGTGCAGCATATCATTTTTCAGATATCCCACCTTGCCATCAAGGATAACGTGTTCATGAACTTCGTTATCTCCCGTGTTGGGGATATCTTCCGTGTTTAAATTCTCGTATCTGCCCGACTTATGTTTAAATAAACGCAGATTCCAGTCGGGATACTTGCCACCATAACGGATCCACTGTCCGAGGAAGAAGACGCGACGATTGAGATAATAACCGTTATAGTCGGGATCTTGGATCACGGTGGCGATTTCGTCCCATAGTTCGGGGGTGATTCTCTCATCACAATCGACGATTAATACCCATTGATTGCGAAAAGGCAGATTATCGAGGGACCAGTTTTTCTTTTTCGGCCAACGACCATTAAAATAAAATTGGACTACATTAGCCCCATAGTTGGTAGATATTTCGATCGAGCGATCGCTACTTTGGGAATCGACGACAAACACTTCATCAGCCCTAGCAACACTCTCTAAACAGGCGGGAAGGTTAGATTCCTCGTTTTTGGCGGGAATTAACACCGAAACGGGAATTTTTTCTGATTGACTAAACATTGGTACACTGTGGCTAGGTAGAGTGTTCGCACCTTTCCTTAAAACCCTTAGTTACTCAGAAAGCGAGAACTAGGACTTAAGATTTTTTTCAATCATACTATACCTTATTCGGTTTTTTCTGTCATTGTGCTGCTCTTCTCCCTAAATTTCTAACTGCGAAATAGACGGCTATACTGGGTTTCGTGGTTCATACTGGCAAAACTTAGCCCCCAACTCCAACTACTCAGGTTTTCATCGGCTAAACTGATAATATCTGCTGTTGCTGTTAATAAACTGGGCTGTAAACCGATCAGAAGTGCTTGTCCTAGGGTTTGTCCAAGGGGAATTAAACGCAATCCTGCATTGATTAAATTACTTGCCCAACTGTGTAAATAGCCTAAAACCGCTAATTCTTGGCCAATTTGCCAATGACTTGCCCCGATCGCAAAAGCGGTGGCATAATTAGCCTGTTCTGGTAGATTATCTCTGGCCGGTGCTAACTCCCGCAATAAGTTTAACAGCGATCGCCCCATTTGCCAGCTTTGCTGTCTTAATTCGGCTGTTTCCCGCGTTGCCGATAACCAGTTATCCCAATAATTAAGTTTTGTAAAATCCTCTTGACAAAAACAACGATATACCCTTAGCAAAACAGCCGTTTCTAAGCGAATCGAGCCTTGACAAAGCGATCGCTCTAACCAATCATTTAAGCTGGCACTATTAGAGATAATCCCCTTTTCGACGAGGGTTTCTAGCCCTTCGGAATAACTATAGGCCCCCACGGGTAAAATGGGACTAGCCAATTGTAATAAACACAAAAGTTCTTTTTGATTGAGCATAGAAAACCGAGAAAATTGTCCTTAACACAATTAGGGAAACCCTTGGCACTTCGGTATGTAGATCGGTAGAAAGCGGCACTCTGTGAATTATACCGTGGTTAATAGCCACAATTATAAACTACTATACTTATGTCCTCACGAGAACAGCATTTTCTGAAAATAAATCTTGTCGTTCTCCTCTTGATTTTAGCTTTGATTGCTGGGGTTGATCGGGAAAAATTACACTCTAGTCTTTTATTTTATCCTCCCGCTACTCCCCCAACTCCGCTCGCTGGTTTATTAACCCATTCTTTTCAATTGCTTTGTTGTCTGCCCCCGATTGTTTGCCTTTTTAGTTATACTTTGTTGTCCCGCAAGGCAAGTTTCAATAATTCTCGCCATTTTTTACTTGTTTCTGGCATAATAACGGGACTTTTTGCCATCAATGAAATCTTCAGAATTCATATTATTCTCCTCTATTTTAATATTCCCAAATTCTTGACTATCTCCGTTTATGCCCTCGCAATTCTGATTTATGGTTTAGCATTTTGGCGGCGAATAAGACAAACTTATTACCAAATTTTAATCATCGCTTTAGCACTTTTAACTTTGGCAATCGCTATCGATTTTCTCCAGATTAAAAATCAAGGTTTTGCTAGTCTAAGTGAAGGAATTCCTAAACTGTTAAGTGCTGTGAATCTAGCTGGCTATTTTTGGGATGTATGTTTTCAAGAAATTTCCGCCCAGATCAAATCCCAATAAATTATCCATTCATCTGTTTAACCAGATGTAAAATTTCGGGAAGAATCAGTTTTTCTAGGGCTAATTTAACGGCATTAGTGGAACCGGGGAGAGAAAAGACTAATAAGTTTTGATAAACCCCAGCTATTGCCCTTGATGCCATGGCACGGGAGCCAATTTCCTGATAGCTGAGATAACGAAATAATTCGCCAAAACCGGGCAAAGTAATCCTTAATAAAGGTACTAAAGCATCATAGGTATTGTCTCTGGGAGCAATACCCGTACCCCCATTGAGAATTAAGACTTTTATCTGATTTTGATTACTAATCTCTGGTAAGATTGCTTGAATTTGTAAGGGTTGATCGGGGATAATTAAGTATAGGCCGATATCATGACCCGATCGAGTTAGTAACTCTTGAATTATTTGGCCACTCCTATCCGTCTCTGGGGTACGAGTATCGCTCACCGTGACTACGGCACAGGTAAGGTTAAGGGGGGCGGTGTCGGGATGGGGATTGACACTCCCGTCACTAAAAGCGAGGGATTCTTGGTTCATCGAGTTTCCTTAATCTGACAGGACGTATCCAACATTCGCCAGAGGGCCTCCTTGGGGCAAGGGGGGGTCAGACGATTTAATCTTTTTTCTGCCTGGCGATAGTATTGCGGTATTTCTACCGTTTCCCCATCACTATTAGCGTAGAAAACTTTTAAGCCTACATCCAATCCTACACATCTTTTAGTCGGTCTTAAGGGTTTTGCCTATTCCCGAATATCAACGCTAAGGCAGAATTGGACATAGTAACCGTCTGCTCGTTTAACAATCCTAACTCGTTTAATTTGGTCTATAGGGTAAAAGTTTAAGTCTCTAGTTCCTTTCAGTTTAACCGTGCCAAGATTTTTCTTAGTCGTGCTTCGCTCTTTTATATTGGTCGGGGTTTCATCCCGTCGCGCTGAGCGCTTCCGGTCTTCACCCCGACATTTGAGATAAAAATTAACATGAATCGCTCACTTTTCCTGATTTTTCGGGTCATTAGACCTGTCAGACTAAATCAGCAAGATAGCTCACCATCACCACTACTCCCCGCTCCCCGCTCTCCTATAGCTTTTACACAGGATTTAGTAAGAATAATACCTGCTGCCTGAAGCGGCAAAAATACGGGTTTCAACCTAGACGCAGTTTAGTGATAATTCTTTGACAATAGAGTTGAATTCCCTGTAACTTGGCTAGGGAGAATTTGGGTTTAATAGGAAGGATCAGTAAAGACATAAAACTCATCCGCAGCAAGCGATAAACAAGGATAGTTAAAGTCGTATGTTTTTCGAGACTGAGAAGATAACTATAGATATTATGAGTTAGTCTTAGATAACCATAGCGACGGGTAATAGAAGATGGTTCATGAATGATTTTAATCTGATTGGTAACAACAACTAAATAGCCTTGTTTTGCGTATCTTCGGGAAAAATCAAAGTCTTCGTAGTAGAGAAAGTAATCGGGATCAAAATGGGGACAAGTGGAAAAATTCGAGAAATTAATTAATAAACTGCATCCCGTCACCCAGTCAGGAATAAAATAGGGTTTATCTCCATAGTCTAAGGATTCCTCCACCACGTTAATTGTGCCGATTTTGGCATTAAATTTTCCCCAACCAAACCAGATTTTACCATCCGGTTCGTAAATTTCTGTACCAGCGATGGCAACTTCGGGATATTGCTGAAAAAATTTGCTTGCTTTCTCCAGAGAGTCCGGTAATAAGTAAGCATCGGGATTAACTAACCAAACGATAGCTTCTCTGTCTTGTTGATAAATCCAATCAAGTCCTAGATTACATCCTTTCCCAAATCCTAAATTTTCCCCCGCTTCAATAATCTTGACTCTTTGCGCTGCTAAAGATTGGATATTTTTATCTTCAGGGGAATTGTTAACAATGATGAGAGTAGCAGATAAGTCATCGTTGAGGGAAGCAATTAAACGCTTAATTAATTCCCCGCAATTGTAGTTAACCGTCAATAGATAAATCATTACTGATAAAAGGTAGGAGTCACTAGCAATTAACAATGGTTAGAGAATAGCTTTCCCGTGAGAATTACTTCTTCTGAAGACGACAGAGATTAAAATTTTCGATTTTGGTGGGAAAGGGTTGACAACTTTGGAAGTCAATAACGAGATTTTCCTTGGCTAAATCCTCCACTATATCAGGAGATTTTTTATTAAAGTCTGTCTGGAGAATGTAGAGAGATTCTGGGGGAGTATTAGCAATAAATGTCTCGGCATTTTTTCGCATTAAAGTTCCCTCACTGACTCCAGTATTGCCTTTGAGTCTCACAAAACGAGTCGAAGCGGGAAAATAAGGAACGATAAAAGATGTTCCTTCATCTCCCCAGATAACAATCGTGGAATTTTCGTAGGGTTTTAATGCTTGACTATCGATACCAAAATAATGATCTGACCATCCCATTCTCCACCAATCCATCGGTTTAACCGTAGTGACAATTAAGGAAAATATTACCAAATTTATGATTAATAATGGTTTCTTGCGAGGATAAAGATAGGCAATAATCAAAATAATTAAAGTGGGAGTGATTAATTCTAATGGCATCAGATAACGATAGATAGAAAATCCCACTAACCAAATAGAGTAAGCGGTCAGAGAAAAAGGCAGTAAAAACCCTAAAACTGCACCGTGGGTTAAGTCAGGTTCAGAAGATAGATTGCGCTTAGAAATAGCACGAAAAATAATCACTACTATTAGTAAAATTATCAATAAATAGGTTATAGCTAATCGGCTATCTTGGAAAGGAACCTCAGAGACAAGAGTTTGTCTCTGGATAAAATAAACAGGATAAAACAACCATTGCCAGATATCTTTAGGCAAATATTGTATCCCTTTAAAATTGTAGTCGGTTTCGATATAAGGAGATTGAAATATTTTATTATAGAAGGGAAAAAGAGGATTAGCAAACTTTGTCCACATTAAGATTATCCAATAACCAGCAGTGAGACTAACCCCACGGCCATTGAGATAATTGATAGAATTAAATTGCGTAACTTTTCTGACCAAGAATTGGGTAAAAAATTAATGGCCACCAAAAAGCTGATACTATATAAAGCATTGGTTAATTTTAATCCCGTTGCCAATCCTAATAAGAGTCCAGCTAAAAGAATATTTTTAGAGGGAATTGGCAGATTTTTCCCTAAACTACTAACTATAAAAAATAATCCTCCCAGAACGAAAACACTGGTGGTATTATCACCAATACTGGTTCCTAACTCCGAGATATAGGCTGCCCCAAAAATACTGGTAATCGCTGCCGCTATGCTTAAAGTTATCTTGTATCTTTCCGAAACTTTATCTAGGGAATGATAGGTGATTAGGTGAACTAACCACTGATTTAACCCGTGAAATCCTCCCATGAAAAAACCCACGACAATCGGAGGCAATTTCAGATAATAAATAGCGACAAAGAAGGGAACATCGATGAGGGGATTAAAAAAAGTTTGTATCTGTGCGGGTAGGACATCATACTTAAACCTTCCTGTCAATAACATATAGGGATTATAGAAATGATAATTGCGTAAGTCCCAACTAACATCTTGACCTAAAATAACCGAGATAATTCCCAAAGCAATAAAGTAGATAATTGCCCAAAATAAGGGATGAGAAATTGGAAAACGTTTCAGGGTTGTCATAATTAAAAGTTCAAGATTTATTTGTTTAGTTTTACTAGCTTAACTTGGCAATTTATAGTTAAGGATGAGATTAAGATTACCTAGTAACAATCCCACAAAGACAATAAGCATGATTATTTTAACAAAATTAGTTAAAATTTTCGATTTTTTCTCGGTTAAATCATTAAAGAAAAATCCCCCTAAAATAATTGCCGTTCCGATAATAAAGTAATATCTACCGTAAGGGGAACTCAAAACCCAATCCTTAATATTTAAATTCACCGACCAAACGACAAGAAAAATAAAGATAGTGGTAGCACTGATAAAATCAGGGTTCTTACGAAAATCGTCTAAGAATATACCAAGCACTAGAAAGAGAAATCCATAGTAAGGAATTACATACCAAGCATAGTAATGGCTTTGAGCGCCAGAAAAAATAAGAAGAATTGTATAAATTAATATAGGAAAAATAATTAATCGTATCTTAGATATTTTTAAAGTAAATCTGGAAACTAACAGCAGAGTGATCCAACTAAAAATTAACCAACCATCCTCAAAAAAAACTGTAGGTAAAACTAGATTTTTTAACATAGCAAAATCCGTAAAGCGATTTTTATGTTCTTGGAGAGTGGTTAAAAACCAACTAAAATCATAAAACCAACCGTAAAGGTAATACAAACCAAAGGATAAAACTGCCGTCAGAGAAGCGATTAAGCTATCTCGCCAATTTTTTTGGAATAATAGTAAAGCGACTAGAGAACCTAGAATATATAATCCTGTCACCTTAACTAAAGGTGCTAAACCACCTAGAAATATAGCCAAATATAGATACTTTTTTTGAGACTTTTCACTGTACTGAAGGAATAAAAGTGCTACCGCTAAACTTAGACATAATAATAAATTTTCACTAACTACTAAACGAGATAAAAAAACCGTATTGGGGTTAGTGGCAAAAATTAAAGAAGTTATAATCGCCACCCCGGTATTAGTCAAACGTAAAGCTAATAAATAAAGCAAGAAAATAGAGAGAGTGCCAAAAACTAAAGAAGGAATCCTAATTACTGTTAAACTACAGTCAAAAAATTCCTTTGCTCCCGATAAAATAGCCGTCATACCCACAATTAATCCAAACAAGGGAGGATGATCAAACCAAGGGGTAACAAAACGATAACGAACAGCAGTTTTTTCCCAAACTTTCACCAGAAAATCATCCGTGGGACTGAGGAAAGACCAACTGGTAGGAACTCCCTCTTGAATCAAACTCATGCCACTCCAAGCAAAAGCAAATTCATCTTGAGTCCAGTTATAGGGGGGTAAGGAATCGTACTGATAATATCTTAAGATAAATCCCAAGACCGTAATTAATACACCTAGAAATAGACGGTAATCAAACTTTTCAAAATTCTTAAATATAAAATCTCGCTGCATCATTATTCTGAAATTGGCTCGCTATTTATCTTTTGGGGTGAACCCGCGCTATTGTATCACAGTTTGACGGTTATATTTTTTGGCAAACCCAGATCAATTAAATACCTGATTATCGAGATGACTTAACCTTGATAATTTCTCCTTGGTAAATTCTCAGGGGTATCAAAGGGCAAACTCATCTTTATAGCCAACTCTAGGCAAGGGACTCATTTCTAGCAGAAAAGTTCCCCAGTTTCTCCCTACTAAACTATAACTTAAGAGATTGACATTACCATCAGCAATATGCTAAAAAACATTAGCTTAAGTAGGGAGGCACAATTATTTGTAGGATAGGTTAGCGGTAGCGTAACATAATCGGGCGTTGGGTTTCATACTTCAACCCAACCTACGTTCATCTTATATTTAATTCCACCCACCTACTCAATAGCCGAGTAACAACAATTACTCCGTTAAAAATTCCTATATTTTCCCCTAAAGCCAACATCTTTACCTTAGTTGCCCACATGATTCGTCAGTTAAATTATTCTAGAGTTTGGTTGTTATTAATTCTTATTTTTGCCCTTTTCCTGCGTCTAAATGCCGCTTTCTCTTATCCTAATATTCTCTGGCCAGATGAAATTTTTCAGACCTTAGAACAGGCTCATCGACTAGCTTTTGGCAATGGGATGATACCTTGGGATTTTCGGGACGGGATTCGTTCTTGGTTATTTCCGGGCATTCTTGGCGGGATTATGAAGCTAACTGCTGGTTTTTCGGAAGGCTCCAGTGGCTATCTGGCCAGCGTCAAGATTTTCCTCAGTTTACTATCTTTAATCCCCGTTTGGATCGGATTCTCGATCGCCTACGAAAGCATCGGTTTGGCCGGCGCTATCCTAACCGGCGGTATTTGTGCGATTTGGTTTGAATTTATCTATTTTGCCCCGAAAGCCTTCACCGAAGTTATTGCCGCTTATTCCCTGCTGGTGGGCGTTTATTTAGGATGCTACGGCAAAAATCCCCCTCTCGTCAGCGACTGTATTGGACGGGGTTTTTCTACGGATTGACCACCTATCTTCGATTTCATTTACTGCCGGCCATCGCCATCGCCCTCATTTATCAAGTTAGACAAAAAAATTTTCCCCAATTACTGCCCCTTGCCCTCGGTTTTCTCGGTCCAGTTTTGCTGGGTGGCGCTTTAGACGCTTTCACTTTGTCCACCCCCTTCCAATCGATTTGGAAACTGATCTGGATTAATATTTTTGAAGGAAAATTTAATAGTTTTGGCGTATCCCCCTGGCAGCAATATTTTACTTGGTTAGCCCTCAATTGGTCCTGGTGGCTGCTTCCGATCCTCTTCTTCTCTGCAATCGCTGCTCGTCGTCACTGGATTCTCGCCCTTCTGGCCCTAGTTATTATCCTTTCTCACAGCTTTTTAGGTCACAAAGAATATCGCTATATGTTCCCTGCCCTACCATTAATTATTATTCTCGCCGGTTTGGGAACCGCCACTCTCGTCTCGCGTTTATCGTTAATGCGAGGTTCCCTCGCCAGCAAAACTATTGTTATTTTTAGTAGTTTACTTCTTTGGGCTTTTCTATCCTGGTTATTGGCGGGGCGTTTTAATACCGACCAGACTTTTAATTTCGGACCGCCTTGGCAAAAACCGGGCTATACTCACTGGCAAACCCACGGCGGACAATTACAGGCCTATCAGTATTTAAGTAGCGAGAAAAAACTCTGCGGTTTAGGAGTAAAAGGATTGGCGTGGCAATATACGGGGGGATACGCCTACTTACACCAAGATGTACCGATTTATTTCCTCAAAGATAACCAAAATTTTGAGGCACTACAACCTTATTTTAATTATCTATTATTTAATCAAGACAGGGCCGCCGTCGGAGATTATCAACGGGAGAAATGCTTTAACGGAACTTGCGTTTACAGGCGCTCGAATTCTTGTCAAATTAACCCGAATTATCATATCAATCGCTATCTCAAAGAAGCTGGCGAGTAGGATCATAGATACTTAGGCAAAGCGGGATAACTTCGATGATGAAAAAAGTTAAAATCTTGCCAATTTACCTAAGTTTTCTGATTTTAATCTACATACTTTTTGTGATCATCGTCAACCTCTCCTCTTTCCCCAGATTGCACGGAGATGAGGCTTGGTTTGGACTGAATGCCCGGGAAATTCTCCACCACTGTTTTGATTGAATACTGTCCCAGTTGTCGAGATTTTCCCAAATATTGGAAAATTATCTAAGGAAGTTACCCAGAATCTATAATTATTCAAAATCAATTATCTGCAAAAATTCTCAGCTTATATATTAACGAAAGCCAATAATAAGCTGACTTTAAACCTCAAAATTTTTGGTAAATATCTTGACAAATGATCCCGATTAATGGTATTATTAGAGTGGTTTTGGTAAAAATATCCAACAGCCAGACACCCCCTAGACTAACTTAGTAAAATTAATTCCTCCCTATTGATAGATGAAAATCAAGAAATATCTTAAGTTCTGGAAATATCCTCGCTTAGTTGATGAACGAGAGACTTTAATTGAAGAACGAGATTCTCTCAAAGATCATCTGAAGAGTTTGAATCAAGAAAAACAAGAAATGATTCGGGAAAAAAACGCTCTTTATGAAAGATTAGGTCAGTTATCCTTAACCATTCCCGAACTGCAAGAAATTAGTCCCAAACTGCTCGATATTAGCGTCATCAAAAATAAGTCCAGGCAGTTCCGAGTCCAATTGGATGCCGAAAAAGAAAAACTCGCTCCCGACAATTTTGGCTGGTATCCTTACAACACTTTAACCTGCTTCGAGATTCTCGAATTACTATTAACGGGTAAAAACCGTTTTCTCCTGGAATTAATCTCGGAAAACCCGATTGTTGATATTGGTTGTGCCGATGGGGATCTGGCGTTTTTTCTGGAATCTTTGGGCTGTAAAGTACAGGTGGTTGACTACGCTCCTACTAACTTTAATCTTATGCAAGGAGTTAAACTGCTCAAAACTGCTCTTTCTTCCTCTGTGGAGATTCATGATGTTAACTTAGATTCCCAGTTTATCCTTCCCGAAAAAAGCTATAGTTTAGTCATCTTCTTAGGAATTTTATACCATCTCAAAAATCCCTACTATGCCCTCGAAACCTTAGCAAAATCTGCCAATTATTGCCTGATTAGCACCCGCGTCACTAAGTTTAATACGGTGAGTAATACCGCTAATCGAGTCGATCTTTCCGCGATTCCTCTAGCCTATTTACTCGATGAACTAGAAGCAAATAATGATTCCACCAACTATTGGATCTTTTCTAATGCCGGGTTACGCCGCATTTTACAGCGAACTGGCTGGGAAATTTGCGATTATATAACAGTAGGTAATACCGAAAACTCCGATCCCGCCAGTCGTGACGGCGATGAAAGAGCCTATTGTTTAGTAAAAAGTCGTTTCTATCAAGATTAAGTAGGTAGGTGTTAAAAGTTGTCAGACACCCCCCTTATCAAGGGGGGATTAAGGGGGGATCCCCCGCCTATCGGCACCCCCCTTATCAAGGGGGCAGGGGGGATCGAACCCAAAATCTATCTTCAATTTAATTATAACTACTTACTTAGAAATGCCTAAATATCAGACCAGTCTCCTAAAAATATGAACTATCCCCCTAATCCCCTCTTAAACCGACGTAGTTTGCTGAAATTAGCGGTCCTAGCCGGAGGAAGTGCCGGACTAGCTACCCTTCTCTCCTCTCGGCTCAGTTATTCTGCCGACCAAAACCAAGCTAGTGCCGAGAATATAGAGGCAATAGAGGAATTTTTGCGGCAAATTCGCCCAGTAAATTCGCAAAATCTCCAGTGGACAGAATATAGCTTTGAAACAGTCACCGTTGATCGTCAAGGGCAAATTATCGATCGCCGTCAGGGTAGCGCTCGCTCCTGGCGCGAACCTTTAGGCAACGGCAGCGAACTAGAAATGGTGGCTATTCCGGGGGGCAGTTTTCAACGAGGCTCGAAAAATGAGGAAAAAGGCGATCATACTAGCAGTGAAAAACCAGAAAATTCCCTGACGACGGCGGCTTTTTTTCTGAGCAAATACCCGATCACCCAAGCACAATGGCGAGCGATCGCCCAACTTCCGAAAATTAATCTCGAACTCAACCCGGCGCCCTCCTTTTTTCAAGGGGATAACTTGCCCGTTGAAAGAGTCTCCTGGTACGAGGCGATCGAATTTTGTCAACGACTCTCCCAGGCCACCGGCAAAGATTACCGACTAGCGAGTGAATCGCGCTGGGAATACGCCTGTCGCGCCGGTACAACCACCCCCTTTTACTGCGGGGAAACCCTCACCAGCGAGCGCGCCAATTACTTTGCCGTCTATGATCCCTACGCGGAAGAACCAGCCAGCGCCTATCTGGCCAGGACTACCCCGGTGGGCAGTTTCGCCCCCAATAATTTCGGTCTCTACGATATGCACGGCAACGTGGGCGAATGGTGCGCCGATAGCTGGCACCGGAATTACGAGGGAACTCCGCCCCTGGATGGTAGTGCTTGGTTAGACAGGGATACTCGCTTGCAGCCCCGTTATCGTTCCGCCCGTTTAGTGCGAGGGGGCAGTTGGGGCGATGAAGCTAGGCACCTACGCAGTGCCAATCGCACCTTTTGCCTTCCCGATCAACACCACAGCGTCTTGGGTTTACGAGTCATGGCCGATAGTACCGGTTAATCAATGCTTGTGTCCGCCCAAGAGACGACAAAGGCATGGTTCAATAGGGTAGGTTGCCAAAAGACCAAAAGTATTTAGAATCTTCTGCCGTTGTCAGTGCGTCTGTAGCTAAATCAACCGCGAGTGAGGTCAAATTTTTCATGAAGATACAGCAGTCTCATCTTTTCTTAACTCCCCCCACAGGAGATCTACAGGTACCTTTATCTCCTCCTCCCCCGGACGACGGCAACCTAGAAGAAGAAAAAAATTATCCTCTCAGCCTGTCTCTAGTCATTCCCACCTACAATGAACGGCAAAATATCGTTCAATTAGTCAACATTCTCAGTCAAATACTTGACGAAGCCCTTCCCAACGATTACGAACTGATCGTTGTCGATGATAATAGTCCCGATCGCACTTGGGAAGTCGCCGCATCTTTAATCCCTGAATATCCCCAGCTGCGAGTGCTGCGCCGGGAGGGAGAAAAAGGCCTATCCTCGGCAGTGGTGAGGGGGTGGCAAGTGGCACGGGGCGACATCCTTGGGGTCATCGATGCCGATTTACAGCATCCCCCGGAAGTGTTATTAAAATTATTCGAGCAAACCAGAGCCGGAGCCGATCTCGCCCTGGCTAGTCGCCATGTGGAAGGGGGTGGAGTCAGCCAATGGAGTCTGACTCGACGCTTCCTCTCCCGGGGGGCGCAGCTGTTGGGATTAGTCATTCTGCCCAATGTGGTGGGACGGGTATCGGATCCGATGAGTGGCTATTTCATGGTTAATCGACAAGCGATCGCTGGCCCAATCTTAAACCCGATGGGCTATAAAATTCTCCTCGAAGTTATCGGCCGCGGCAATATCGACCAGATCGCCGAAGTGGGTTACGTTTTCCAAGAGCGTCAAGACGGTGAAAGCAAAGTCACCTGGCAACAATACATCGAATATATCCTGCACTTGCTGAAATTGCGTTCCCGCGGTCGTTTCGGTCGTCTGAAAAGGCGTTGGCAATTCCCCCTCGCTCGCTTTCTTCGCTTTAGTTTAGTCGGGTTTAGTGGCGTATTCGTCGATATGGCTATCTTTTATCTCCTCAGCGATCCCACTACCCTCGCTTGGGGAGTAACTCGCAGTAAGATTATCGCCGCCGAGGTGGCTATTATTAATAATTTTCTTTGGAACGATCGCTGGACTTTTGGCGATTTGTCCACCGGCCAAAATCAGTGGCAGCAGCGTTGCAAACGTTTTCTGAAATTTAATCTTATTTGTTTGGCCGGTTTGATCCTCAACGTGCTGCTCTTAAACTTTTTCTTCAATGTCTTACATATTAATCGCTATATTGCTAACTTAATAGCGATCGCTATAGTTACCGTTTGGAACTTCTGGATGAATTTAAAACTCAGTTGGCGTTCGACGGATGTTAAACCCGAAAAGTCCGGCAAGCAATAGGAAAGCCTGGGAAAACTTGGCCTCTAGTGATGCAAACCCTTTTTAACTCTCGTTCAACCTCTGGCAGCCTTAATTTTTGGGACTTAAAAGCAGCCCAAGGTCAACAGGAAACCGATTACTGGGGATTAAGTCTCAAAGAGGGGATGGAATGGCTTGATCACAATGCCGATGACTTTGCTTGGGCAAAGGCCGCCGACCCCGATTATTATGCTTTCCCCCATTGTCCCATTGTTCACGCCGTCCAACGCCAAGAAATCCCCCTAACTAGGGCTGGCTGAATAAATCTAAAAAGCTTGTTGGATAAGGTTTTTAGGCTTTTTTGACCTCAAAAAGTGCCTAGCATTGGAGTGATCGGGGGTAAAATTCCTGGACTTTTTCCCTGAAAATTAGGTAATTGACCACCTGAAAATGAGTAAAACCCCACACCCCACACCCCACACCCCACACCCTGCCACCACCGAAAAACTTTTTCAGCAGACCCTAACTATCATTAAACATTGTCATCAGCCATGATCGAAATGACCGCTATTCCGCCGATTTCTCTGCAAAACTACCGTATCGCTGCGATTATTCCCTGTCACAACGAAGAACTAACGATCGCTAAAGTGGTCTCCCAATTCCAAACTTTTTTGCCAGAAGCGGCAATTTATGTCTATAACAACCGCTCTACCGATGATACCGTGACGGAGGCACTCAAAGCTGGGGCGATCGTTCGTCAGGAAATCCAACCGGGAAAAGGCAATGTTGTCCGGCGGATGTTTGCCGATATCGAGGCCGATATCTATATTCTCATCGATGGTGATGATACCTACGAAATTGCGGCAGTACGACGCTTAATTGAACGAATGCTGCGGGAACAATTGGATATGGTCGTCGGTGCGCGTCGGGAAGCGCCAAAATCCTCCCAGGCTTATCGTCCGGGTCATCGCGCTGGTAATCTATTTTTAACAGGATTCGTGAAATTTCTGTTTGGAGCGCGTTTAATCGATATGCTTTCTGGTTATCGCGTCTTTTCTCGTCGTTTCGTCAAATCTTTTCCCGCTTTGTCCAATGGTTTCGAGATTGAAACCGAGTTAACTATCCACGCTTTAGAATTAAAAATTCCCTTCGCCGAAGAACCAACCCTCTACGGGGAACGTCCCGAGGGTTCCCAAAGTAAGTTAAAAACCTTTCAAGATGGCTGGCGGGTATTGGGAACCGCTATCCTACTATTTAAAGAAATTCGTCCTTTTCTCTTTTTTAGCCTTGTCTCGCTAATTTTGGCGGTTATTTCCCTTCTCTTAGCGATTCCCGTCCTGTTTGAATACCTCGAAACTGGCTTAGTACCACGTTTTCCCACCGCTATTTTATCGGCCTCGATCATACTTTTAGCCTTTTTAAGTTTGACCTGTGGCATGATCCTCGATTCCGTCTCCCGGGGACGAAAAGAGATGAAACGAATGGCCTATCTAGCTAACAGTTGGCTGAAAGCTTAGGGAAAAAGTTACCTAAACATACAAGTTTAGGTAACATCTGAGTTAAACCGTCTCTAACCGTTGCAGCACGGAGGAGGGTTTTTTGTCAATAAATTCCGCCGGCGAAATTTGATATTTAATCAGATTGGCTAATTCCTGTAGTTGGCTGATGGCTTCCGCGCCTTCGAGTTTCATTAACTCTCGATCATCGCGCATTTCTGTCCAGGTGATGCCGTAATCGGACACGAGAAACCGAATTAGATGGGTTTCCCCCAATCCCACCATAAAAGATGCGCTATTCAGTTGACCGCCACAGGTGTAGCAGGATGCTAAATAACCTTGATTTTCTAGTGCGGTCGCTAAGGCCTGTAAATCCATGACTAAGTCTTTGACCAGTTGGCGATGCTGTTCTGCAAGTCGTTTAAACACAATATTCCTCCTGATAACACTCCCCAATTATAAAACCTTAACACTTTTTTAAGATTCTTTTTTGAGACAATAATGTATACGAACCAGTTTTTGTTACGGATGTTAAGTAACAAAATGTAAAGAACCCGATACCTAGAGTAGCGTGAATTCCTGATATCGCCAAGTATATGTAAGTACAAAGCTACCAGTTTATCCGTCTTTCCGCCCCCTCGATCCCAACTATTCCCATTTTTCTTTATTGGCGTCACAACGAATGCAGGCTTGGCAAGCATTCGAGCGTGGATGTCTGTAATGGATTTAGAAATTTGGTATATTCCCATCATGCCTATTTTTAAAGTTTATGATCCAGTTTCGACAAAAAAGTTCGTAAATCTATATTGACAATTACATAAAGCTATGGCTCTATTGCAGATGGGGAGGGAGATGGGAGCTTGTTTGAGCGATCGGTAAACAGTAACCGGTAATTAGGGTTGGCTGAATAAATCTAAAAACCTTGTTGGGTAAGACTTTTAGACTTTTTGTCAACCAAAAAGTACCAGACCCCGGAGTGATCGGGGGGAAAATTTAGGTACTTTTTCCCTGAAAATTAGGTAATTGACCCCCTCAAAATCGCTAAAACCCTACACCCGTTCGGCTGAGCTCACGGCCGAAGCCTACACCCTACACCCACCGAAAAACTTTTTGCCGCAAACCCTACTTAATAGTGACGTGGAGTATAAACCCACTGCTTGGTTTTACCTTGCTCAATAAGGCGAGTTTTACTGGATCCGATCAAAATTATAGTCCGCATATCCGCATCTTTAATAGTCATATCCCCTAGGAATTTCACCGTCACTGTTTCCCCTTTTCGTCCTAAATTACGCGCTAATACCACAGGAGTTTGCGGCGATCGCCATTGTAATAAAATCTCTTTTGCCTTCTCCAATTGCCAAGTGCGCTCTTGAGACACAGGATTATAAAATGCGATCGCTAAATCTGCTCGGGCTGCTAACTCAATGCGCTGAGAAATCACCTGCCAAGATTTGAGAAGATTTGATAGGGAAATCGCACAAAAATCATGTCCTAAAAGTGCGCCAACCCTCGCGGCCGCCGCTTGCATCGCCGAAATCCCCGGACAGACCTGAATGGCCACCTGCTGCCATTCCTGTTTTGCTTTTTTTTCTAATACCTCAAACACGGCCGCGGCCATGGCATAAATGCCAGGATCTCCGGAGGAAACTAAGACAACAGATCGCCCCTTAGCCGCTAAATCTAGGGCTATTTCTGCGCGATCGAGTTCCACCCGATTATCCGATTCATGGCGGACAATTTCTGGTTTTCTCAGGGATTCTACCAAATCCAAATAAGTTTTATAACCCACCCAATCCGTGGCTTTTTCCAACACTTCTCGAACTTCCGGCGACATCCAATTTAGCGCACCCGGTCCAGTTCCGACTATGGCTAATTTACCTTGACTTTCCTGGGCCAAATCCCCTGGGGGTAAACTGGATTTTTCCTTAATTTGCTGGCTTTCCTCCCAGAGATAAACTAAACAGTCACTGCTAGGTTTTGCCAAGTTTAAGTTATTTTGATCGATAATCTCAATGCTCAGTTCTGCTGCTGATGAAATCGGTAAGTTACTATTTTTAACCAGTCCGCTGCACCGATTAATTTTACTTTTTCACCCGCCAATAAATCGGCAAGAAACTTCTTAGCATCATCGGGATTAACTAACTGATAACCCGGTGGTGGCGATAATAAAGTAGTTTTAAATCTAATATCACCAGTGGTGGTAATTGCGGGGGAAATTTGCAAAACCGAGGCAATTTGACGAGCGAGATCATTAACCCCTTGTAAACCCCCAACAAAGGCACTACGGCACTGCCATCTTCTGCGATTGCTAATACAGGCGGTTCTTGCCATTTATTAGTTAATAAAGGTGCTAAAGTGCGAATCAAAATACCCGCAGCACAAATGCCAATAATTGGCGTTCCCATCTGGAAAAATTCTCGCACCGTTTCGCCAAAATTAGTATAGGTAAAATCAGCCGAATGGGTACGATCTATTAATCCATAAACCACTGCTTCTGGTAGGGCCATTTGCACTTGACGAGCAACGGGGATACTGGTTTCTCCTAAAATGAAAATAGCTGGAGGTTTCATTTGGCTTCCCCCGACTGCGCTGCGGTTAACTTTTGGACAAATTCTTGCTGCTCTGCCGAGTTAATTCCAGCTTTTAAGATGTCTAACACCCGTGACATATTGCCGTTGAGCATGGCTGAAATATCTAACCACAAACCCGGAAATACTAGAGAGCAAATCACTCCTTCTTGGTTGGGTAACAAAGAAATATAATCGCCATTTTCTAAACTAAACCAATCAATTTTTTGGTCAAATACCTGCCAAACAAGGTATTCTTGAATGCCACCGCGCCGATAAGCACGTTTTTTATCACCTAAGTCTATGGCGGCACTACTAGCGGCAATTTCTACCACTAATTCCGGCGCTCCTTCTAGGTATCCCTCTACAGTTAGGGTTGATTTTCCCCCGCTTTCTTGACTGATTAATAACACCCCATCCGGCTGTAGTTCGTTGTCGATATCCAAGCGAACGGTTGGCTCAATACCCATTTGTACTTGGGGTGTAGCAGCTTGATAAACTCCCAACCAAGTGATTAAACGTCCGTGGGGTTCAGCATGAAATTTAAACCTTAATGGGGATGCCATATACACAACTCCTTCGATCAGTTCGGCTTTTTTTAATCCTGGCATAGCTTGATAACGGCGCTCGAATTCGGGACGAATTAAGCGATCCCCATTTTCTAACGGGGGTAAATGTTGAGTGGTTACAGTCTGAGAAGTTAAGGATTTAACCGGAGAAGAAGTCATGGTGGCAGTCTTTGGGAACAAAACAGCATTGATTTTATTATAAGTAGGTAGGCGTTAAAAATTATCAGATGCCCCCCTTATTAAGGGGTATCCCCCCGCCTATCGGCACCCCCCTTATCAAGGGGGGCAGGGGGGATCGAACCTAAAATCCATTTTTAATTTAATTATAACCAGCTAAGTACCTAGGCAAAATTATTTACACATGACGATCATTGCCCCGTAAGGGTTTTAGCTCGATCGGGCAGGTAATTAATTTTGCATGACTACTTACTTAGATTGTTTTATTGGACTTCTTGCGGGATTTAACTTTTAGCTGAAATTTCGCCAGAAGTCCTGAGCTTTTAGCGATGGGATGAATGGCGACCAACAGATAGACAATTACCCAAAAATATAGCATTTATCTTAGTGGTGAGGTACAAAGTTTTCGTTTTGGGAAGTCGGTAGTCGATACCAAATTAGGTTACACTTCATCTAGTTATGAGAAACGCTGTCATAACTGATATAGCGCACCTAAATGAAAGGTAAACGTCCTCTTCTAGAGCCTACCCGTTCACGAATAACCGATAACTGATAATGTTGGTTCCCCTTACCCGTCAATCGATCGAGCAAATTGTCCCGATTATCGCCACAGGTCCCCAGTACGCTCACTATTGGGGTAAATGGTCTGATTTTCTGCGCCGTTTATTCATTTCTATCATCGCTCTCACCGCAGCTTGGTTAATCGGTAATTTATTCGGCCCAGGTGGTTTAACAATTAAACTGATATTCGACATTATCGCCGGTTTATATTGGCTCTGGGGTCCGGTTTACTGGGCCAGTGTTCGTAATAATACCTATCGTCGTCTTCCCTACGGGGGGTTTTGGCGCGGTCGCGTTTTCGATGCTTTTGTAACCGAGGAATTAATCGGGGAAGAAGAAAGGGTCAATAAACGCGGGGAATTAGAGATTATCGAAAATCGCCAACGCTGTATTAATCTAGAAATCGGTGATCAAACTGGCTTTTCGGCGATCATTCGCGCTCCCCTCAAACGCATCCATAAATCGATCCGTCCCGGAATGGTGGCCGAAGCTTTGTTAATGTCTCGAGAACCCGATTTAGGGGATATCAATCAGCTTTCTGATGTCCATCTTCCCCAACTCGACCAGTGGATAGGGGAATATCCCGTGCTGCGACGGGATATTTTTCAGCAAGTTAGTCGCGAATTGGGAGGGGGAAAAGAACCCCGGCCAAAACCTTCTCGTTATTCTAATAATGTCATCCGAAGACGCAAAACCCGTTAATGGTTCGGCGATCTTTGAAAAAACACCGGTTTCTCGGCTATCAATGAATAATACTAAATCCTGTTTAAAAGGTATAGGAGAGTAGGGTGTAGGGTGTGGGGTGTAGGGTGTGGGGTGTGGGGAGAAGGGAGAAACAATTCATAACTTGAGAGTTAATCACACTATTAAAAACGGATTTGGAATAATAATCAATTAAATGGTCTATTTACACAGTTTATGCCATTTAATCCTTATTTTTGCCGTTTTTTAACCATCAAAAATTAATTATGCAAGGGGTTCAATATAATGTTAATTGAGCTTAGAAGGAGATAAATCGATGACGGCATCCTTTGACATCCTCGCCGCCGTAAAACGGACGGCGATTCCCAAACCTCACGATTTGGGTTTCTGCTTCTTTCCCGAAGGATTTTTCGCACCTGCCTTAACAGATTGGCTCTTCTGGTTTCTGTGTGGAAACGAGGTCTATACTGATGGTTTCTTCGTCAAAATAGCCCTAAAAGTCTTGCCCGATAAGCATTTCACAATTCCATAAGCAAAAATTATCACACAAAGTCGAGAAGAGCCACAGATTTACTCTGTTCTGGTCTTATGGTCGCTCTACAGACTGACACCGCAAGCCCTGCGGCCAAAATATTTTTACTAGCGTTAATATCTCGGTCATGGTGAGTCCCACAGTCTGGACAGTCCCATTCTCGAATATTTAACGGCATTTTTTCAGCAATATACCCGCAATTACTACATCTTTTAGAGCTAGGAAACCATCTATCTATTTCGATGTAATTTCTGCCGTACCAACGGCATTTATAGGCTAATTGTCGGGTAATTTATCCCCAGCTTACATCAGATATTGCCTGAGATAATTTCGGGTTTTTGACCATATTCTTAACGGCTAAATTCTCAACCACAATCGTTTGGTTTTCACGAACTAATTGAGTGGTTAGCTTATGTAAATGGTCTTTTCTACTATCGGTGATTTGAGCGTGAATCCTTGCTACTTTGATTCTTGCTTTTTCTCGATTATTTGAGCCTTTCTGTTTTCTAGAAAGATTTTTTTGTGCCTTTCGCAGTCTCCGATAATGCTTTTTAAAATGCTTGGGATTAGACACTTTGTCGCCATCGCTGGTAATCACGAGGCTACTAATTCCTAAGTCAATTCCAATGGCTTTATCTGTTACTGGTAAAGGCTTAATCGTTGGGTCATCAAATCTAATTGAAATATGCCAACGTCCAGACGGATGTAATCTGACTGTTACTGTGCTTGGTTCACATCCGTCTGGTATTTGTCTTGACCATCGAATAGGTAAAGGTTCTGTGCATTTGGCTAAATAGATTTGTCTGTCTTGAAATTTAAAAGCAGATTTGGTAAATTCGGCACTTCCTCCCTGATGTTTTTTCTTAAAGTTAGGATACTTAGTACGACCAGCAAAGAAATTAGTAAAAGCTGTTTGTAAATGTCTTAACCCTTGTTGTAAAGGTACACAGCTAACTTCGTTTAAAAAGTCTAATTCTTCTTGCTTTTTCCAATCGGTCAACATTGAAGAAGTTTGAGCGTAGCCTACTCTTTCTTGCTTTTCGTACCAAGCTTGTGTTCGTTCGTGGAGAGCTTTGTTGTAAACTAATCTTACACAGCCCAATGTGCGCCGCAATAGCGACTCTTGTTCGGGTGTGGGGTAAAATCGGAACGAGTAGGCTTTTTCCATACCTCACGTTTTAGCATATATTTCGTAAACGATGCTCATATTTAACAGTAAAGCCGTCGTAGAACGACGGGGTTTCAGACCCAAATTTTCGATGAGCAAGACTTTGGACTTTGGGCCGAACAAATGGCCGATTTATTAGCCTCTGGTCGGTTTTCCGAGTTAGATATTGAGAATTTAGTCGAAGAGGTGCGGGATTTGTCGAAACGGGATCGCGATCGCTTACTCGCTAGTCTCAGATTAATTTTGCATCATTTATTAAAGTGGGAGTATCAACCTCAACGGCGATCCAGGGGTTGGTTGGGAACTATTCAAGGAGAAAGAGCTAATATTAGGCTTTATTTGGACGATAGCCCCAGTTTAAAGCGATATTTAACCGATGAAAGCCTATTTAAACTCTATGCTGTTGCTTGTTGCGATGCCTTTAGAGAGACGGGATTAGAGTTTCCCCCCGTTTGTCCCTACGGTATTGAGGATATTTTAAATCGTTCTCTTCATTTGTCGGAACGATAGGCGAAAAACGATTAAAGTTGGTAAGCTTAGATAGTATCCACAGAATCTTAAGTTTATCGCCATGGTTGACCCGTTAATTGTCTGGGGGGTTACTCAAGCCGCAGGTTCGCTTGTTCGTTCAGTAATGCAAGAGTTGGCAATAGAGGGTGCAAAAGATTACGGAAAGGAATTTTTTAAAAATAGTCTAGGTAAAGTGTTACACTTACCCGAAAAAGATGTTCAAAAAGAAGCTTATGGCAAAGCAATGAAGGAGTTTTTAGAACTCTTTCAGCAACAGTTAGAAATGGCCGATCTGGAAGATGATCAAATTAAAAACTTTGAAAAACCTCTCAAGACTTTTATTAAAGATGACCAAGTTAAACCTATTTTAGGGGATGCTTTTGATATTGATTGTCAAATTCTTGATACTTTGACGTTAGCTCAATCTTGGCAAAGACTCAATTTATCGCCGTTACCTGCTAAATTTAACTGGGAAAAACTCGGTAAATTTTATTTGAGAAAAACTCAGGAAATTATTCAAAATTCTGAAAAGCTAAGAGCCGTTTTTTTAGTTAAGTTACAGAATAAAGATAGCCAAAATATTCAAGAAATAGCAGGAGTTAAAACAGATTACAATTTAGATGACTATGCCGAAGGCTTAAAAAAGGAATATGGCCATCTTAAATTAGAATTTTTAGACACAACGACTTATGAGCAAATCAAACTCTGGCGAATGTTTGTGCCGCAAAATGTGAGACGATGCAAACAGTTTATTCCTCAACTTTATGAATTACCTAAAGAAGTGCTGCAGGAACTTGTAGATAGGGGAGAAATTACTCAAGCAGAACTACAACGAAAACGGCAAGAATATGTCAATGAAAAATTAGATCCTGTTTTGAATATCGTCAATTCTTCTGAATACCCAAGAACTGTAATTTTAGGTGATCCGGGTGCGGGAAAATCGAGTTTATTACAGTATTTAGCTTTAAATTGGGCTGAAAAAGAACTCAGTCAGCGTGTTTTGCTTCCCCTTCCTCTTTTGATAGAATTGCGTATTTATGCCAGAGATAAGGATGAAAAAAAGTGTAAGAATATTCTAGAATTTTTCCATCAAGGTAATCTGATTTGTCATCTCAATCAACTTGCTTTAGATGATAAGCTTAAAAAAGGTCAGGCTCTTGTGCTTTTTGATGGTTTAGATGAAGTTTTTAATCCTCAATTAAGACAAGAAATTGTCACGGATATCAAACGTTTTAGTATTCAATATCCTCAAGTGCAGATTATTGTCACTTCTCGCTGGTTAGGATATAAAGCAGAAGAATTAAATCATGCTGGTTTTGAACATTTTATGATCCAAGATTTAGATAAAGATCAGATTGAAGATTTTATCAAACGTTGGCATGATTTAGCTTTTGAAAATCGAGATGATAAAACCCAAAAACAAGAACGTTTACAAAAGGCAATTAAGGAGTCAAAAGCGATTCGAGAATTAGCAGGAAATCCTTTATTATTAACGATGATGGCTATTCTAAATCGAACTCAAGAATTACCAAGAGATCGCTCAAAACTTTATGAAAAAGCGTCAGAGGTGTTATTACATCAATGGGATTTTGAAACCAAGGAAGGATTAATTGATCCTGAACTGAAAAAATATCTTTATAATATTGATCTACGAGATAAAAGGGACATTCTGCGTTTAGTCGCAAGTGCCATGCAAGCAGGAGAAAAAGGGTTAGATGCTAATTTAATCTATAAGGAAGAATTAGAAAATATTTTGACTCAATATCTTGAAGGAACGGGAATTAACAAACGAGATGCTAGTGATCTGACTGATTTAATTATCAAACAACTGCGCTATCGTAATTTTATTCTTTGTTCTTTAGGTGGCAATGCTTTTGCTTTTGTTCATCGAACTTTTTTAGAATACTTTTGTGCTTGCGAGTTTTATGAAAGATTTAAAAACCGAGGATTCCCAGACGGAATTACTCTTGAGGAATTGAAAACCAAAGTATTTGGAGAACATTATTCAGATCCTGTTTGGAAAGAAGTTTTATGTTTATTGATGGGGATGCTAAGTGCAGAATTTCCCAAAGAAGTTGCTGAAGAATTAATTAACTATCTCCTTGATATGGAGGAAACATATAAAAAAATTTCTCATCTTTTTTTGGCAGCAGATTGTTATGGAGAATTGCGAAACCAGTCTATTTATGTTGAACTAAGTCAGCGATTGTTAGATAGTCTTCAATCCTTAACGTCTTATAGGTATGCTGGTAATTATTTTAAGTAAATAATAATTGCTAAAATCGGAAATATCTGGCAAAATGATCGGACAGGATGGAGTGTTCTTCAAGCCATAGCAGTTGAGCAAAATTACCGGAATTGCGAAAGAAAAGCTGTTAATCAATTATCTAGAATTGCTAAAATTCATTCTGAGGCGTTAGTTTATCTACAGGAAGTTGCTAGACAAGGTGAATCAGCGGCAGGTATAGCAGGTCAAGCTTTAGCCAATTATTGGCGAGATAATCCGCAAACTTTACCCATTATTCAACAACTAGCTAATAAGGGTGAATCAGAAGCAATTGAAGCTTTAGTAATTCATTGGCGAGATCACCATCAAACTTTACCCATTATTCAACAACAAGCGAATAAAAGTCAATGGAAAGCAATTGAAGTTTTAGCCAATTATTGGCGAGATAATCCTCAAACTTTACCCATTATTCAACAACTAGCTAATAAGGGTGAATCAGAAGCAATTGAAGCTTTAGCAAACCATTGGCGAGATGATCCTGAAACTTTACCCATTATTCAACAACAAGCTCATAAGGGTAAATCAGAAGCAATTAAAGCTTTAGTAACCCATTGGCGAGATAATCCGCAAACTTTACCCATTATTCAACAACAAGCTAACAAGGGTCAATCAAAAGCAATTCAAGCTTTAGCAAACCATTGGCGAGATAATCCTCAAACTTTACCCATTATTCAACAACAAGCTAATAAGGGTGAATCAGAAGCAATTGTAGCTTTAGTAACCCATTGGCGAGATAATCCTCAAACTTTACCCATTATTCAACAACTAGCTAATAAGGCTGAAGGGGAAATTATTGGATTTTTGACGGCATTAGGTAGAATAACAAATGACTCGGAAATAGGAGCAATTATCGAAACCATATTAGCTAGAACGGATGTAGATGCTAAAATCAAAGAAGGTTTTCAAGAATTTCTTTACTATAGTAATTTCAGAGATTGGAGAAATCCCGATTAAGATAGTCAGAACAAAAGAGAGTGGGATAGTCAGAACAAAAGAAGCACTGGCGGTTATTTTTCTACTTTAACAACTAAAATAACTGATCCTGAAATTTTAGTAAAATCTTTGCAGGATTTAGGAATAATAGTTAAACGTGAAGCAGATGTTCGTGGTTTTAACGGTCAAAGAGTTAGAGCAGATATTGTTGCTGTGCTAGAGGGAGATTATGATCTAGGTTGGAATCTTAATACCGACGGAAGTTTTGACTTAATTGCTGATTTATCGGGAGTTGCTAAAAAACATGATCAAACTGAATTGATTAAGAGTATCAATGCAAAATATGCTGTTAATAAAACCCTTAAAGAAATTAAAGAGAGAGGTTTAAATAAGCGCAATCTCTAATCTGCTAATTTTGTAGGGTGCGTGTTTGCGGCTACTAATTCTGTTAAAAAACTCAAATTAACAATCCGCACCCCACGCAGCAAATTTATTATTAAATTGGTGCATTATGCTTTCGCACTTTACACCCTAAGAGTGGTAAGTAGTCGTGCAAAATAAATTTCCTGGTGAAGAAATGCAAAAGGCAAGAGGCAAGAGGCAAAGGGGGGGTTAGATATGTGTAATTAATTTTGCCTAGGTACTTACGAAGTTGAAGGGTGATCGTTCTTGTCGGTGGGGTGGAGTGCGATCTCTGTCATCAAATAAGATATAATTGGGAAAGTCCAAATAATTAAAGCATTATGAGTTACCAAAACATTATTACCATTGAACCAGGAAAACGAAGCGGAAAACCCTGCATTCGAGGAATGCGTATAACTGTGTACGATATTCTAGAATATTTAGCAGCAGGAATGACAGAAGCAGAAATTCTTGAGGATTTTTCAGAATTAACTTCCGAGGATATCAAAGCTTGTTTGGCTTTTGCTGCTGATCGAGAGAAAAAATTATTTATCACCTCTTTATGAAACTGTTATTAGATGAAAATTTGTCAGATCGGATTATTGATAAAATAATTGATTTATATGCTGATTCTCAGCACGTCAAGACTTTAGGACTGATCAATACTGATGATGCACTTATCTGGGAATTTGCCAAATTCAACGATTTTATAATTGTCTCTAAAGATGCCGATTTTCATCAGCGCAGTCTATTATATGGTCATCCACCAAAATTTATCTATCTTCGTATTGGTAATAGTCCCACTTCAAAAATTATCGAAATTTTAAGAGGTTATTTTTTAATTATTGTTGAATTTTTTGATAGTGAAACAGAAAGTCTGTTGATATTAGGTTGAGTGCGATCGCATCATTTTGCGATCGCCTAATCTTGTAGGGTGCGTTAGGCGGTTACTAATTTTGATGAAAAACCAAAATTAACAATCCGCACCCCACGCACCAACTTTGTCATTAAATTGGTGCGTTACTGCGATTAATTTTCTAACTGGATTGACCTAAGGAAACCCAACACACAATTAGATAGAGTTTGCCGAAAAAGCTTTTCGTGGGGTTAGGAGTCGGTCTTCAGTATCCAGTATTCAGTGATTCAGATGCGGGTTTTCAGTTCACTGTTCACAGCAAAATACTCCCCAATCCCCCACTTCCCCAATCCCCCACTTCCCCAATCCCCCACTTCCCCAATCCCCCACTTCCCCACTTCCCCACTTCCCCACTTCCCACTCCCCACTTCCCCACTTCCCTATCCCTTTTAAACAGGATTTAGTATTAGCCTGTATCAGCATTTCTGATTCTATAGTTAAGTTTGGCTAATAACAGCTTATTTTTAGTTGCTTGTCAAGCCCATATTATAATTTTTAATCTCTGATCCTTAGTCCGATTTAACATTAATATTAAAAATCTGGTTTTTTGTAGCGAAGACAACAGTTTTATTAATCATTATCTGCATTTATAGAGGGAAATCGAGGGAGGCTGATAATCCCTGAAAGCCTTGTCAATACTAGCGTTATTACCTCTCGAAATTTCACTAATTCCCCAAGTTTTCCTAATCTTGCCCCCCTCTAGGAGACAAAAAATTAAAAACTTCCCATCTTAACTTGGTTTTTAGCGCAAGTCAACCCTTTATTTAAATTTTTGATTCTCTTGCCCGATAACGATATAAATTCTCGTAATGACCAACCGATTTTCCGTGATACGGTTGAACAGAACGCAACCAAGTTAGCTTTGCAAGCAAAAAGGAATGTTAGCAAATTCCTTCAGCTTTGCATTGGGAACTTGCTAACGAGCAATAAGAAAGTCTATGAATAAACAACTGATCAACAAACTACAAGCTGTAACTGCCCTTACCGTAGTGGGGACTACAGCCTCGATAATTTGTTCCCAGACAGCAGGACACAGCAACAGCCTGACGGATATTAGCGTAGATCGTCAAACTGTTATCGAGTCAACCACTCAAACCGTTCTGTCCGCTTTTTCTAATAGTCGAACAACTGATTCAGATATTAAACTATCACGTTCTGTTCAAGATAATGCTAACGAAATTCTAAAAACTTTGGAGTCCCTAGTGGACAAAGAAAATACCGTCCCTGCAAGCGTTACACCCCAGACCCAAGAGGCCATTCCCCCGACGGTACAACCCCAATCACAACCCACCTCAGTGACACCAGCAGAGAAGCCGAAAACAAGCCCAGCGGTAAAAACCAGCAGTCGCCCCCGTAAAAAGGGAATGGCCTCCTGGTATGGTCCTGGTTTCCACGGTCGTCGCACCGCTAGTGGTGAGACTTTTAACTCTGGTGGTTTAACTGCCGCTCATCGCTATCTGCCTTTCGGCACTAGGGTTAGGGTAACTAATCTGCGTAATGGGCGCTCGGTGGTGGTGCGAATTAATGATCGCGGTCCGTTTAGCGGTGGTCGCGTCATCGACCTCTCCAGAGGTGCGGCAGCGATTATCGGTGTCTTCCAGTCGGGAGTTGCCCCAGTGGTCTTGGAAGTTTTAGGTAGATAATCAGTAAACAGTTATCAGTAAACAGTTATCAGTGAAAAGACAGCACTGTTAATCTGCTTCTGGGAAAATCTAGTACAAATGCTCAGGCTTCCTCCTTATCCCTGACTTGAAAGAGGGTGTAGGGTGTGGGGTGTAGGGAAGGAAACCTCTTTCATCTCTGGTGGTGAAAATTTTTTCATCGGGACTGACTAAAAACTCACATCTGATCAGTGATAACTGATAACTGATAACTGATAACTGATAACTGATAACTGATAACTGATAACTGGTAACTGATAACTGATAACTGATAACTGATAACTGATAACTGATAACTGCTATAGTGATCCTATTGGGATTTGACGGGGTTTATGTTAGAAATTAACGATTTATCGGTTAATTATGGCGGAATAAAGGCATTACAGCAGGTTAGTTTAAGGGTAGAAACGGGGGAAATTGTCACCCTGATTGGAGCGAACGGAGCAGGAAAAACGACGACTCTAAAGACGATATCTCGGCTTTTAACAGCAAAGACGGGGCGAATAATCTATCAGGGTCAAGATATTACCCATTTACCGCCCCATGAAATCGTTAAACGGGGAATTGCCCATAGTCCAGAAGGGAGAAGAATCTTAGCTCGTCAAACAGTCTTGACAAATTTGCAGTTAGGTGCTTATACGAGAAGCGATCGCCTAGGAGTAAAAAGTGATATCGAAGAGCAGTGGCAACTGTTTCCCCGACTATCGGAGCGCCGAGAGCAGTTAGCGGGAACCCTAAGCGGTGGGGAACAGCAGATGCTGGCGATCGCCAGAGCTTTAATGAGTCGTCCCAAGTTATTGTTACTAGACGAACCCAGTTTAGGACTAGCGCCGCAGATAGTGCGAGAAATCTTCAGTATTATCCGTAAATTAAATGAATCGGGAGTAACTATCCTGTTAGTGGAACAAAACGCCCATTTAGCCCTAGAAACTGCCAATCGCGGCTATGTTTTGGCAGCGGGACGCTTGACTATTGCGGGAGAAGCTGGGGATTTACTCAAGGATGAGCGAGTCAAACAAGCTTATTTGGGCTGATCAATCACAGTGCGGGGATCATTGAAGAAAATCTATAGTAAAACTTGGTAAAAAATATTAACAAAATTTTACAAAGTCGCATAGAATGAACACATAACGAAATAGGTATTTTTTCTTACTGCCATGCTAACGGCTAACTTCCCCTGGCTCACTGCCATCATTTTGCTCCCCTTGCTTGCCTCCTTCCTAATCCCTGTAATCCCCGACAAGGAAGGAAAAACTGTTCGTTGGTTCGCTCTTGGAGTCGGACTAGCAGACTTTATATTAATGTGTTACGTCTTTTTACAAAAATATGATTTAAGCAACCCCAACCTACAATTAGTGGAAAAAATCGATTGGGTTCCCCAAATAGGTTTAAGTTGGGCGGTGTCGGTGGATGGTATATCGGCACCGTTAGTTTTATTAGCAGGATTGGTGACAACCCTTTCTATCTTGGCCGCATGGCAAGTGGACCGTAAACCCCGTTTATTCTACTTCCTGATGCTGTTGCTCTACGCCGCTCAGATTGGTGTTTTCGTCGCCCAAGACTTATTATTATTCTTTTTAATGTGGGAAATCGAGTTAATTCCCGTTTATCTACTCGTTTCCATCTGGGGTGGTCAAAAACGTCGTTATGCCGCCACTAAATTCTTACTCTACACCGCCGCCGCTTCTATCTTCATCCTCGTTGCCGGTCTAGCCATGGCCCTTTACGGTGGTGGTGCGATGACCTTTGATATGGCGGAATTAGGATTTAAAGATTATCCCCTCGCTTTAGAATTAGTCCTTTACGCTGGTTTATTAATCGCTTTCGGGGTCAAACTCGCCATCTTCCCCCTCCATACTTGGCTCCCCGATGCTCACGGTGAAGCTTCTGCACCTGTATCGATGATTCTCGCTGGTGTTCTCCTCAAAATGGGTGGTTACGGTTTAATCCGCCTTAATATGGGGCTTCTACCCGATGCACACATCTACTTTGCTCCGATTCTAGCGATTCTCGGTGTCGTCAATATTATCTACGGTGCTTTCGCTTCCTTCGGTCAACAAAACATGAAACGCCGTCTCGCTTATTCCTCGGTTTCACACATGGGATTCGTCCTTTTAGGGATTGCTTCCTTTACCGATGTGGGTATTAGCGGTGCTATGTTACAAATGCTCTCCCATGGTTTAATTGCCGCCGTCTTATTCTTCCTTGCTGGTGTCACCTATGACCGCACCCATACCTTAGCTTTAAACGAGATGGGTGGGATTGCCCAAGCGATGCCGAAAGTCTTCGCTCTCTTTACTGCCGGCGCCATGGCTTCCCTAGCGTTACCCGGAATGAGCGGTTTTGCCAGTGAAATTACTGTATTCATCGGTGTCACTAGCAGTGACGTTTATAGCCAAACCTTCCGGGTTGTGACTGTCTTCCTCGCTTCCGTTGGTTTAATCCTCACCCCGATTTATCTACTCTCCATGCTCCGTCAAGTTTTCTACGGAGATGGTTCTTCCTGCGATATTACTAACATTCTCCCCAACAAAAGTAACGAACAGGCAGTTTGTTTTGGTACTAGCTGTGTCCTCCCTCATGAATCAGAATATAGTGACGCTAAACCCAGAGAAATCTTTATCGCTGTCTCTTTCCTCGCTTTGATTGTCGCTATCGGTTTCTATCCCCAACTGGCTACCCGTATCTACGATGTGAAAACGGTGGCAGTTAACTCGGAAGTGCGTCAAGCTTACACAGAAATCGCCGCTACTCGTCAAAATATCTACGCTGAAACTCAACTGGACGTAAGCGCCAAAGTTGCCAGCATCCTCCAATAAATTGGCAAGTCTAAAGTGAATAGGTTATCAGGAGTAGAAATTCTGCTCCTGATTTTTTTTCGAGGAGATAATACTAAATCCTGTTTAAAAGGTATAGGAGAGTGGGGAGCGCCGGAGCGCCGGAGCGGGGAGAAACAATCCATAACTTGGGAGTTAATCACACTATTAAAAACGGATTTAGTATAACTTCTGCTGATCACCAGAAGTGAGAGAAAGTCACAAATATGAGATACACCCGATTGATAGTGAACACTCATTATATATTAATAAACATAAATAAATATGAAGTAATTTAAGTTTCAAGAAGAATGAACCCGATCTTTTTTACGATGGGGGTAAAAGTGATTTTCAATTTCTCAGGTTGAAAGATGAATCCAGATTAAGCTATCTCAACGATAAGAGGACAAGCCAATGTTTGAAGATTTTACCTATATTACCGATGAGGCTTTTTTAGAGAATTATTGGTGGGAAGAAAAAGTTATCTGTCCCCACTGCCAGGGCAAAGGAAGAATCTATCTAGAGACAGAGAATGAATCCGTCCCCTGTAAATTCTGTGAGGGTAAAGGCATTATTAAACGAAAACAAGAGGAAGCTAACTATTCCTAAAAATCTGTATAATTAGATACCATAAATTAAAAATCTTCTTGAGTTAAAACCTCTGGCTGACATTGTTTAATTTCGCTGTTAATTCCCAGGGCAGATTCCGATTGGAGGTCTTCGATATAACCGGATTGATAGGATAAAGCTTCAGAAAAACTCTCGAAAGGACCGAAATAATAGAGACATTTCGGCTGACTGGTGGTGATCTCTATCCACCAGGGTTGAGGTGGCAAACTAGGCTTAATCTGGGCAGTTTCTGGGTCAAGAGGCCTTATACTGAGAATCTTGGCACCTTGGCGCAGGAGGCGCTGTGTTTCTTGACTCATGCGGCTTTTAGGTACTCGCAGGACTGTCCGGGAGAAGCGTTGAGGCAAAGAGCCAGAAGAACCGGAAAAAACAACTTCATAGAGAAATATTTGATTCTCTCCCTGATTATTAGCCTCTAGCATACAGAAAAGATTCTCTTTTGGGGGTAAGGGTTAAAAAAACAGACGCTACTTTGAGCAGATGACTCAAGCAAAATCATCTCCTAACAGAGTAGCGCATCTTGATACGATAGCATAGAGCGGCAAAAAGTTAGGTTTTGACCTACTCTCCCCTCACAGCATAGCTTGACGAGAGATTCTTCAACAAGAAGAACCGGATAGAGTTCTTTATGATGCTGTAGCTGGATATATGGCCGTTATCTTAATGGTGAGGTACAAACTTTGTGTTTTTTGGAGTCGGTCGTCGATGCCAAATCCTGTTATACTTCATCTTTATGATAAACCCTGTCAATAGGGTTTGCGGCAAAAAGTTTTTCCTAGGGGTAGGGTGTGGGGTGTAGGGTGTAGGGGTTTCCCCATTTTTGAATTGGCGAATTACCTAATTTTCAGGGAAAAAGTCCCTAAATTTTCCCACCGAACAATCCAATGGCTGGCACTTTTTGATTTCAAAAAGACCAAAAGATATTAGCCAAAAAGGTTTTTATATTTATGCAGCAGTCTCTCAATAATATTGACAACAAATAGAGTTTTTAAACAAATATGCAGCCACCAAAATTAAGCTTAGGAACCAGATTATTTTTATCCCATCTCCTCGTTATGGTGGTGGGATTGAGTAGCTTTATTATCATTGCTAAATTATCTTCTCCGCGAATGTTTGTTTTGCGTTTAGAACAGTTAGAAAGGCAGGGATTTTTTACCGTGCGATCAGCGAGAACTTTCTTGGTTAGGGGTTTTGAGACAGCTTGGGATAGTAGTGCTGTTTGGTCATTCATTGCCGGAGGAAGCGCAGCTGGTTATCTAAGTTTTTTGGTTTCTCAACGCATTATGAAACCGGTAAAACAAATGAAACAAATCACTAAAAATTTTGCTGAAGGGGATTTATCGGCGCGAGTTCCAGAAAGCGAAATCCCCGAATTAAATCAATTAGCCATCAGTTTTAATCAGATGGCGATTAGTTTAGCCGATGTGGAAAAAAGGCGCCGGGAATTAATCGGTGATCTTACCCACGAATTACGCACACCCTTAACCGTGGTACGGGGATATTTAGAAGAATTAGCCGATGGTGCGATCAAACCTAATCCAGAACTTTATCAGAAATTAGTGAAAGAAACCCGCAGGTTAGAACGTTTAACCCACGATCTACAGGAGATATCGCAAGCGGAATCTGGTTATCTCTCGATTAAACTGCAACCTGTTAATTTATTACCTTTGTTAAATTCTCTCATCGAAAAATTTGCCGATCAATTATTAGAAGATGGACCGACTTTACAGTTAGATTGTCCCCCCAATTTACCAGCTGTCATGGCCGATCCCGATCGCCTGGAACAAATCTTAGTTAATCTGCTCGGTAATGCCATTCGTTACACTGATAATGGTGCAATTACCCTGCAAGTGACAAGGGACAAAAACCACCTACAAATTGCCGTTATCGATACGGGAATCGGCATCGCAGCCGAGGATTTACCCTTTATTTTCGAGCGCTTTTGGCGGGCCGATCGTTCTCGTTCCCGTTATTCTGGGGGTAGTGGTATTGGTTTAGCGATTACCCGTCGTTTAGTGGAATTACACCAAAGTCAAATCGAGGTGGAAAGTCAATTAGGTAAAGGCAGCACTTTCCGTTTTTCCCTAGCAATATCGGCCAATTGAGAGATGGGGAAGTGGGGAAGTGGGGAACTGGGGAACTGGGGAAGTGGAGCATTTGGCTGAAATTTCCCTAAACCCCTAAATCCCTATCACCCTATCACCCTATCTCCCGACTCCTGACTCGGAGACTCGGAGACTCCTGATAACTGATTAAATGCCGTGACTTTTGCCGATTACCCAATGACGACGGAAGAAGCGAGCGAGCGAAGTTTCTTCTAAGGATAAGTAAATCGGTCTTCCGTGGGGACAGGTGCGGGGATTACGGGTATTTTGCCAATCATCGAGTAAATTCTGCATTTCTTCTAAACTCAAAGCTGTACCGTTGCGGATAGCACTCCGGCAAGCGGTAGCCACCTGAGCGGTTTGTAAATCCCCCCCTAAACTTAATTCTAGTAAAGCATCAGCCCGATCCTCCCGTTCTTTTAGTAGAACAGGAATACTACGAATTGCCCAAGAGCGATCGCCAAAACTAGCAACTTCTAATCCTAAACGTTGTAATTGTTCGATTTGTCGAGTAGTTAACTGATTTAAGATGATCGGAGTATCTAACGGCACGATTTCCCAGTTATCCTCTAAACGTTCGTACAAAACCCGCTCATGGGCAATATGTTGTTCGACTAACCATAATCCGTGAGGATGTTCGGCAACTATGTAAGTTTGGTGAATTTGGGCTACTGCCTTTAATTCCAGCCGATTTTTCGGGGATTTCTCCCCTATTGTATAGGTGCTTTTTTCTTCGGCAGCCTTGAGAATTTGACTGACGCGCTGATTTTGCGCTTTTTCGGGTATATGTTCGGGATTTAGTCCTAACGCCTTGTCTATGGCTGAAATTATCTGTTCTTGCCAAAAAATGAGGTTATGCAGGTATATTTCCGCTTTGGCTGGGTGACGATTCCAATCGATCGAACGAGGGTTAAGATGTAGATGGAGAAAGCAAACGGGATAGCGATCTTTAGGGACTGTGCGAGCGAAAGCTTCAAATGTTGCCTGTTCTAACTCCGATGAGCGCACCATTCGCCCATTAACAGCAATTCTAACCCAATCTGGTTGATGGCGAGAAATGCGATCGGGCAAACCAATGACTAATTCAATTTGAGCAGATTCTGCGTCAGGAGTCGTCAAGTCAAGTTTTAGCGATGCTAAATCGTTAAAATGCAGAGATTTAACTAATTGCGGTAATATTTGACTGGCATCCTTACCCGGACTAATGCGTAACCAATCTTGATGATCTTGGAAAACCTGCCAAGTAATTTGGGGATGACAGAGAGCAAAATTATGAATTAAAGTCTGTATATCCTTTAATTGTTTGTTAATTGACGGTAAAGCTTGACGACGCACAGGAAAGTTACCAAAGAGATTCTCTACCGTCACGATAGTGCCGATAGCTATAGGAATCGTTTCTAAATTATCCGGCTCGCCTTGGTGATTGTAAAGACAATAACAACCCAAATCATCGTCATGGCGACTGGCAACCCGCAGATGCGCCACCTGTGCGATACTGTGCAAAGCTTCACCACGGAATCCGAGACTGGTAATCTGCCAAAGATCGTCCCGTTGGCGGATTTTGCTGGTACTGTGGGCATAGCTACACAGTTGCAAATCTTCTCTAGACATTCCCCTGCCGTTATCCGATACTTGTATTCGCCAGTTTTGGGGAAATATATCGATGGTAATCCTATCTGCCCCCGCATCAATGGCATTTTCGACTAATTCTCGCACCACAGCGCCTAAAGAGTCGATTACCTCTCCTGCGGCAATTAAATCGATTACGTCTTGGGGTAAAACTTGTATGGGCAAAGTCATCAATTAATGGTTTTAGCCAAGGGCAAACTCGGTATATTGTCGCACAGGGGGCCCATGGTAAGCTAAAACGATGTCTTGTTTGGGGACTCCCCTAGCTACCAATTTATCGCCAATCGCTGCTACCGTGCCGTCCTGCTGCACCCAGATTTTATTGTTAATAATATCAACGGCAATTATACAGCCCTAAATGCGCGCGCTGCTGTCCCCGTAACCGAATCAAAAACTGTTTCAGTTTTGACGGGATCACTAGGCTCTCTCAGTAGGGAATCTGATTTTTGCCAATTACTGTTTGAAAGAGTCCCCGACCGAGAAAATATTGATAGAGTATTGATTAGGAGACTGGCAAAAATTCAACTATAAGAGGATTGTCACTGATGACAGCAGTTACCGAGAATGATCTGAAAAGGTTAGAAGATTTAATCGTTAGCGGACAGAAAGCGATCGAGTCCCGACTGACAGTGATCGAGTCCCGACTGACAAACCTAGAAAATGGACAGAAGGCGATCGAGAACAGTCTAGGAGAAATTAAAGGAGATATTAAGGCCTTAGATGCCAAAGTTATGGGACTAGAAAAGCGGGTTGACGATCTTAACGCACGAGTCAACATTACGACCATTGGATTCCTTAGCATTGTCGGCATTTTGGTGACAGGAATGCTGACTATTGCAGCAAAACAGTCTTTTTCCCCTAGTCCCTAGAATGATACTAAATCCTGTGTAAAAGGTATAGGAGAGTAGGTGAGTGCCAAAGCACTGGAGCGGGGAAAAACAATCGATAACTTGGCAGTTAATCATACTATTAAAAACGGATTTGGTGTAAGACGGCCTAAATAAGTCGATATATGGTTCTGCTCGCTGTCTATGCCGGGGAGAAATCCCTCTGGCATTTCTCTAGTGCGAAATCTGGGCTAAAAATTGGCCCCGTCAGGAAATCTTGATGTTAAATTCCCCAAAAATTGCGCTAGGATCGGCTTCATAGCACAGGAAAGGCGATCAAGTGGGATAACCGATCCTGTGGTTTGAGAAGGTGACTGTATAATTGTTAGAGTATCAATAGATCAATTCCAGAGGAATCATGAGCAATATCCAGGATAAAATTCAAGAAGAGCTAGAAAATGCCAGAGCCGTCTGTAGTATAGAAGGTTCCACCTCTGGTGAATGTGCCGCCGCTTGGGATGCGGTGGAAGAATTACAAGCAGAAGCTGCTCACCAACGTCAAGACCATCCCCAAAAAACCTACTTTGAAAAGTATTGTGCTGATAATCCCGATGCCGCCGAGTGTCGCCTTTATGAAGATTAATCCAGTCAGGCAGCAGTTTTTTCTCTCCTCACAGTAGAATCCTAGCTTTAGGGCGATCTCAACTATAAAGAGATCGCCTCTCGTTTTTTGGTTTGTTGGTCAAGCTGTGACCGATTTTGGCTCCCGCGTCGGAAGACAGTAAAATGTTGACAGTGTAATTGTCTAAATAATTTATGAATCAACTTTGGTTTCGTCCTCTCGTTTGGATAGATTATCGTTTAGCCGTCCTATTTACGGTGATTATTCCGGCAATTTTGTTAATTTGGTCTTTATTTGCAAAAATCGAATCATTACAAAAATTGTTGATTATCTATTGGCGAGTGGCTAGTCTTTTGTTAATTACCGTATATTTAATGATCGCTTCCTGGCCGATTGGTTTTGTCACCAGTTTTTTAGCTAAGATTTTAATCCCGATTTCCCTCTGGTTTTGGGTGGATATTAACGATGAAATTAAAGATTTACCCGCCAGTCCGATTAAATTTGTCACCACTGCTTGGCGTTGGGCAGTAACGATTTATTGTCCTTTGGGCGCAATTTCTACCTTACCTTTTCTCTCCTGTGCTATGTCAGGGGAATTGCTAAATTCTCCCTATTGTCAGGTTTGGCAGGAAGCACCCTGGCAGTTTCGCGAGATTTTTCATTCAGAAGCTACCGCTAATGTTTTGGGCTTTTTTGGTTTAGTTGGCCTCTCTTTTTATACTCTCTATTTTGCCCATTTTCTTCTTATTCGCCTTGGCAAACAGGGACGTTCAGCTTTACAACAGTAAGTTTTTAGCTATCGATGATTAGCCATTTTTCTATGAATATTGGTCAACAACTCGAACAATACACCCTCAAAAATCCCCACGAGGTTTTATTAGTGACTATTGCTGTGGATGGGGAGGAGGAAGAAATCTCTATTTTTAAAGGTTTTTCTAGTTCCCTTACCCGCAGCACTCCCTACGATCCCGATATTCCGATCATTCCTGAAACTGCTAGAATTATTAAGATAGATCGTCTTGCTAGTCCCTATCATCCCCTTAAACCTCGCTACATTCAAGAAAATCTTACCTTAGAGGAAATGCAGTCTTTACTGATTAATTAAACCAGTAATTTTACTTAGATAACATCAGCACTCATCTCGATGGATTTAACAGCTTTTATTTACCATCCATAAACTTTGTCTATCTAGACAAGAGGTAAATTTTGCGGCCTTTTAGTGGTAAGATTACCGGGGAATGATAATCTCTGCCAGTATTCAAGCTGTCAAAGTGGATTTCATCCTCGGTATCGATCGAGAACAATCAAAAAACTGGAGAATAATCTGGAGAATCTATGCAACTTAAACAATCTAACCAAGAACTGTTACAAATTGAGTATTTAGCCACCGGTGCCACGGGACAAAACATGGTTAAAGATGATGGCAAAGATGTGATTGAAGGATTAACTAAAACCCCCAAAAGTTTACCATCTAAATATTTTTATGATCGGCAAGGTTCACAACTTTTTGAAGAAATCTGTCAATTGCTAGAATACTATCCCACTAGGACAGAAGCGGCTATTCTCCAAGAATATGCTCAAGAAATTGTCGCCTATACAGGGGCCTGCGAATTGGTCGAATTAGGTAGTGGTAGTTCCACTAAAACTCGTCTGTTGTTGGACGCTTATTATCAGCAGCAAAAATCCTCTAAATATGTACCTATCGATGTTAGTGAAACTATTCTCAAAGCTAGTGCCATAGAATTACAAAAAGAATATCCTAATTTACAAATTCAGGGTTTAATTGGAACCTATGAACAGGCCTTAGCCTACTATAAAAATGCTTCTGATAATACCAGAATGATTTTTTTCTTGGGAAGTTCGATCGGTAATTTTTCTGCGGCTGAATGTGATAATTTTTTAGAAGAAATTGCCACTGTCTTAAAAGCTGGAGATTATTTTTTATTAGGGATTGATCTGCAAAAACCATCAGCAATTTTAGAAGCAGCTTATAATGATGCCCAAGGGGTGACAGCCGCTTTTAATTTAAATATGCTTTCCCATTTAAATTGGCGTTTTCAAGCTGATTTTAATCTTGATTTATTTAGTCATCAAGCTATCTATAATCAAGATCAATCTCAAATTGAAATGTATTTAATTTGTCAAAAAACTCACCCTGTTCATCTTAAAAAACTCGATTTAACAGTTAATTTTCAAGCATCGGAGAGTATTTTAACAGAAATTTCCCGTAAATTTAACCTAGAAACTATGCAAAAAGACCTAGAATCAAAGGGATTAAAACCGCTCAAGGTTTTCACCGATACTGAAAATTTATTCGGGTTAATTCTCTGTCAGTTATCCCTGTAATTAACGAAAACATTATCATCAGTAATAGAGGCACAAAAACATGGAAAAGATTCAAGCACAGGCTCCTATCTCTCTAAGTAACTGTAGTCGAGAAAATATACTAGACTATTTTGAAAATGCTTGGCAATTAGAAGATATGCTGTTAAAAAGCATCATCAAAGAAGAAGCTTTTTATTGTAACCCTGACGATTTAAGAAATCCCCTCATCTTTTATTTAGGTCATGCTGCCGCTTTTTATCTGAATAAATTGCAGCTGGTTAACCTATTAAAAAAAAGCCCTAATCCTGACTACGAATTATTGTTTGGAGTGGGGGTAGATCCGGCAACTCCTGAAGAATTAAACTCTGCTATCGCTCAGATTCAGTGGTCTGGGGTGGCTAAAGTTTGGGAATATCGACAACAAGTCTATGAAATTGTGGTCGAAATAATTAAAAATATCCCCCTCAATCTTCCTATTCATCCTCGGCATTCTCTCTGGTCATTAATGATGGGAATTGAGCATCAGCGTGTTCACTTTGAAACCTCTTCAATGTTACTCAGACAACTGCCTCTAGATTGTCTGCAACGTCCTCCCGGTTGGCATTATGCTCCTTCTTTTGGTCAAGCTAGTCCTAATCAAATGGTGGAGGTTTCTGGGGGAATAGTAGAAATTGGTAAACCCCAAGATTCTCCTATTTATGGTTGGGATAATGAGTATGGTTATCGGCAAGTTAAAGTTAACAATTTTCTGGTGAGTAAATATATGATTACCAATGGAGAATTTAAAGAATTTGTCCATAATGGTGGCTACGAAAATCCTAGCTATTGGGATGAGGAAGCTTGGCAATGGAAAAATCATTATCGAGTCAAATATCCTAAATTTTGGCTGGTAGATGAGCGCGGAAATTATCAATATCGAGCCATGTTTGATGTTCTTGATTTACCGCTTGATTGGCCGGTAGAAGTGAACTATTATGAAGCGATCGCTTACTGTCGTTTTCAAGGTCAAGGAATACGTTTAATGACGGAAGCTGAGTGGAATTTAGCCACCTATGGCAGTCAAAAAAATCGATGTTATACCCTAGAAAACGATAACTTTGATGACTATAACCTCAATTTAAAATTCTCTTCTCCCACTCCCGTAGGAATGTTAAAAAATACGGGCAATAACTCAGAAATTTATGACTTACGCGGTAACGTCTGGGAATGGCTAGAAGATGATTTTAATCCCTTAACTGACTTTCAACCCCATTACCTCTATGCTGACAATTCCACTCCTTTCTTTAATAGTCAACATAAAATGATGTTAGGAGGAGCTTGGGTGACTAACGGCACAGAAATCCTACCCTACTATCGCAATTGGTTTCGCCGGAATTTTTATCAACACGCTGGTTTTAGAATCGCACAAAGTCTTTAGGTGGGGTGTGGGGTTTGGGGTTTTACCCATTTTCAGGGGGTCGATTACCTAATTTTCAGGGAAAAAGTGCCTAAAATTTCCCCCCCGATTACTCCAAGGGCCAGCACTTTTTGATATCTTGAGATTTATCGGGCCAATTCTAGGTAATTGCCAATTAAAAAAAATTCCCGGAAGGGTCGCCCCTCGATCGCTACAATGGAACCTAGTAGAATGCGGATAAACTCGATCGCCATGAATCAACCTGCAATTTTTCATCTCGCTATTCCGATTACCGATGTGTCCACCGCTAAAAGCTTTTACTGTGATGGTTTAGGTTGTTTAGCGGGAAGGGAAACCGAGAAAGCGATTATCTTAAATTTCTATGGTCATCAGGTGGTCGCTCACGTCACCGAAATGCCTCTTACTCCCCAAAATAGCATTTATCCTCGCCATTTTGGTCTAATTCTGCCGGATGCCAGGGATTGGGACAATCTTCTCGCACAAGCACGAGTCAATCAACTAAAATTTTATCTAGAACCAAAAACTCGCTTTACTGGGGAGATAACCGAACATAAAACCTTTTTCCTAGAGGATCCTTTCTATAATCTCCTCGAATTTAAACATTATCGCCACTACGAAGCTATTTTTGCCAGTCGGCAATTAACAGCGATCGGCGATCGAGCTTAAAATAAACAACAGGTGACTTTTTGTGACTGGTTAGTCCTATCTTCAACTGCGACAAAAATAGGGGAACTTCCCTCAGATTCTCTCATCGAAACTAAAAAAACCTTGCCTTGCAATGATAAATTCTTAGGAAATCTATGAAAAAAATTTTATTGTTAACCCTATTCGTTATCGGTCTAGGATTTGCTCTATTTAACTTTACTGGATTAGCAAATCGGGGCGAATATCAATCAATTTTGATCGACTTTAAAGACGATATACCCGTCAGCGTACTCGATGAGCAGTTAAATGCTATCAACAAAAAAGCGGGAACCCCCACCAGTTTAAATAGTATCTTTTCCATCGATGAACATCTTTACATCGTCGATGGAGATAGCAAACTTCTGAAAACTCTCCGCAATTCCGACCTAAAAAAATACACTGAATCGATCGAACCCGATTATATTTATCATGCTTTTATCGCCCCCAATGACCCCGACTATAGCAAACAGTGGAACCTGCGGGGAATTAACATCGAACGCGCTTGGGAAGAAAATCACGGTGAAGGAATCACCGTCGCCGTCATTGATACAGGTGTATCAAAAGTTCCCGATCTGCGAGAAACCGAGTTTGTGGAAGGCTACGACTTCGTCAATGATCGCAGCAATTCCGAGGACGATAACGGTCACGGAACCCATGTAGCGGGAACAATTGCCCAATCGACCAATAATAACTACGGGGTAGCTGGCATCGCCTACAAAGCCAAAATTATGCCCCTCAAGGTGCTTTCCGGGACGGGTGGGGGAACCGTGGGAGATATTGCCGAAGCGATCCGTTTTGCCGTCGATAATAAAGCCGATGTCATCAATATGAGTTTAGGGGGTGGAGGCGAAACCCAAGTAATGAAAGAGGCGATCGAATACGCCTATAGTAAAGGTGTGGTAATCGTCGCCGCTGCCGGTAATGCCGATGATAATTCCGCCGCCTATCCCGCCCGTTTTCCGCACGTTATCGGCGTTTCTGCGGTAGATGCCTCCGGAAATAAGGCCCCCTATTCTAATTTCGGGGCCGGAATCGATATTGCTGCCCCCGGCGGCTCCGATACGGGTAAAATTATCCAAGAAACCATCGATCCCGCTAAAGGGGGTGAACCGGCGTTCCTCGGTTTTCAGGGAACCAGCATGGCAGCCCCTCACGTTGCTGGGGTGGTAGCTTTAATCAAAGCTGCGGGAATTAAAGAACCCAGTGCAGTTTTAGAGGTTTTGCAACAGTCAGCCCGTAAGATCAATGATGATCCCTTTAATCATTTTGGCGCCGGACAATTAGACGCGGGCAATGCTCTACAATTGGCCCTAAAAGGACAGATTACTTTCCGGGATTTTTGGCGTTGGTTGCGCGATAACGGTTATCTCAATCCCCGTTTCTGGATTGATGGCGGCGCGGTGGCGGTTTTGCCCAAAATGGCCATGGTTTTGGGTTCTTATCTTCTTGCTTGGTGGCTAAGAAGTTATTTTCCCTTCTCCTGGAACGGATTTTTGAATGCTGGTCTAATTTTTGGCAGTTCTGGCTTATTTTTCCTCAGAGGTCTTTATATCTTCGATTTACCTCAATGGCCTTTCCGAGTGATGGGGAGTTCTCTTTCCGACCTAGGAGGTGTTATTCAGGGAAGTTCTGCCCTTAATCCGCTTTTTGCCAGTGTTATCCTGCCCTTTGTCCTGATTGCTCTGCTTTTGGGTCATCCCCGTGCAAAATGGTTAGCAGTGGGGGTATCTTTAGCTATGGCGGTGACTTTAGGTATCAGTGCTGTTATCCATCCTACTCTGATCTGGTTAGGTTCTGGTACGATCGCTCAGGCATTTTTGGGCGTAAATGCGCTTTTATGTCTCGGTTTAGGTTATTTAGCCCTAAAAAGTGCTACTTCCTCCCGATAAGCTTAAACAGGGGTTACAATGGGACAACAAAGGTGATTTACCGTTCAAAACCTTTTTGGTTTTGGTATCTTCCTTTTGTTTTGCATTGAGTTCTCCTACAACAGCAGCCTCGGACATTAACCGAGGTTTTTTCTTTATGATGTATGTTAGTTTCTAGGGGTTTTTTGGGAATTCTCAATCCGTATCCCGAAAGTTTCCCCCAATACCCCTCGAATCATCGAGCTTATCTATTTCTTGTCTAAGGTGTCTATCGTGTCAAATCATAAAATTCTCGTTATCGATGACAGTAAAGTGATCAGGATGCACGTTCGCGATATGTTACCAGAGGGTAACTTTGAATTACTCGAAGCTAAAGACGGATTAGAGGGCTATCATCTCATCCGTACCGAAAACCCGAATTTGATTATTTTGGACTTCCTTCTCCCGAAAATGAGCGGTTGGGAGGTGTTTCAGCAAATCCAAACCGAAGATAATCTCAAAAGTATCCCCCTAGTGTTAATGTCGGGACGGAAAGAGGAGGTAGTAGAGAAAATCCCCGAACCTTTCCCGCATTTTGCCTTTATTGAGAAGCCTTTCGACCAAAAACAATTGGTACAAGCGATTAAAGAAGCGATGGCTAAGGCCAAACAATATTCTCCGAAACCAACAGTTTTTAGCCCGAAACTAGAGGAACTCACCGGGGATTATGGCACCGATATTCAGACTCTCCAGTCCCAAATTGCCCAAATGCAAACAGAAATGGAAACTATGAAGAAACAAATGTCTCAATTAGTGGCTTTTATTAAGAAAAAACTGCCCTAGAACTATTCATCCCGATTTTTTATAACTTGGGCAAGCAGTTATCCTTATCCGGCGGGCAAATCTCGGGCTAATCTCCTATCCGTTTTAAACAGGATTTAGTATAATATGAGGTAGTCTTTATTTGGTGAGTGACTAAGTTATTAATTAACTGATAACTAATTATGAATTGGCAAGAAATAGCGGGTAATTGGGTTTTTCTCCCCCGTCGTCCCCGGGGTATCATTCACTTTTTAGGGGGGCATTTGTGGCAGCGGCCCCGAATATTACCTATCGTTGGTTATTAGAAAGTCTTGGGAATTCAGGATACGCTATTGTCGCGACTCCCTTTGTTAATACCCTCGATCACAAATCGATCGCCCGCACAGTTTTAAACCGTTTTGATAATATTATTGAACGTCTGCGCTGGAATCATAGTCTGCCCCAAGGTTATCTCCCCATCTACGGATTGGGTCACAGTATGGGGTGTAAACTACATTTATTAATCGGTAGTCTCTACGAAGTGGAACGGGCGGGAAATATCCTCATTTCCTTTAATAATTATCCCATTCGTCGAGCTATTCCCTTTATTGAACCTTTGCAAATTGACACCACTTTTAACCTCGAATTTACCCCTTCCCCCGAAGAAACAAACGAGTTAATTTTCCAAGATTATGCCATTCGTCGCAATCTTTTAATCCGTTTTCAAGACGACACGATCGATCAATCTCTGGTATTAAATCCCCTGCTAAAAAAACGTTTTAATGATTTAATTGCCCTGCGAACTCTCCCGGGCAATCATCTCACTCCCTTGAGTCAAGATGTCAGTTGGCAAACCGGAGAAGTATTTACTCCCCTCGATGCGATCGGCCAATGGTTAAAACAGGGACTTGCCCGGGATAATTCCCGTCTCAAAGATGAGATTCTCCAGTGGTTAAATCCCGTCCTTCCCGCCTCTCGTTAGCTTTCCTCTAGATTAATCCCCAGGGCCCGTAATTGCGCCTCTAAGCGGGCTAATTTTGCCTCAGCTAATTCGGCCCGTTGACGTTCCTGTTGGGCTTGCTGTTCGGCTAATTCCGCTTTTTGCTTGATTTCTAGGGTGGTCAAAAACCGCGAGCCATCGGGATAAAAAATAGCTAACTGGGGACTCTCCAGTTGAAAACGAATCTGTAGAAGCGGACTCTGCCAATTATCGATCGCGGCAATCATCTCCAATTGATCACCCCTTCGCCACCAACCCTGTAGATAATTAGCATCGGGATCATAGAGATAATATTCTTCTACGCCAAAACGCTGATAAAATTGCCATTTTCGGCGCATTTCCGCTTTAGTGTTGCCCGGAGAGAGAATTTCAAAGACCACCTGCGGCGCAATCTGGTTTTCTAACCATTGCTTATAGGAACCTCGATCGCCCTTGGGTCTGCCAAACACTACCATAGCATCCGGCGCTTGACAGGTTTTATTATCCCCCTCGACCGGATACCACAACAGATCGCCGGCGATAAACACATTGTCATTGTCTGCGAATAAACATTCGAGATTTTCCTTGATCGTCACAATCCAGCGAAACTGTTTGGTATTATCGGCCATCGGTTTACCATCACTATCGGGATAGATAATCTCCGACCCAGAGAAAGATATCGCCTTGATCATCGTTCTACTCCCTAGCGTAATAACTATAACTAGAGATTATGACATCAACAAAGGGAGAATTGATAGCGGCAGTGTTAGAACAAGTAACAAATAAGATGGGAACTCCTCGACAAATAGTGTCCGACCACGGCAGGGATTTATACAGAGGAATCCAATTATATTAGGAGAAAAATCCAGAAGTTGCTCACACTTATGAGGTAACTCATCAGATGGCATTGATTTTAAAGTCAGAACTGGAAAAAGATGAACAATATCAGTCATTTGTCAAAAAATGTCATCAGTGTCGTCAAGAGATACAACAAACCGAATTATTGTTTTTAATGCCGCCTTGTCAACGGACAAAATCTCGTTATTTTAACTTAGATAGGGTCTTTGGACTGGCTCCTAGACTATCAATCAAGATTCTCTCCCTGTCTGGGCTACCATCTTGGCTATGACCGGAAGTCTTGAAGCTCAAATCAAACATGAGGGGTTAACTCAAACATCTTTATCTCAATGGGATAAGCTTTTTCCCCAGTCTTACCTTCCCGAAAGTATTATCCCTATTTACCAGAAAATACAGCGTTATTTATTAGAACAAACTTCTACTATCCCAGAAGGTGAGATATTTCTGGGAACTTCCGATGTCATTGAATATATCTTTGGTAAGTATAAGCTTTTTTCGCAAAGATGTCCTATAAACGAACTGGGGGTTATGGTTTTAACAATAGTGCTAGTAACTACCGATTTCACTGTCAATTTGATTAAAGAGGCGTTGGAAACTATCAGGTCGAAGGATGTTAATATTTGGCAAGAGCAAGTTTTTGGACAATCCACTCTTTCTAAAAGAAAAGTTGTTTTTTCCTCCTGACAAATTTTGACAGAAAAAGTGCATGATTTATTTTCCTTGATTTTCCCGTATATTCAACACCCTACCCTTGCCGCCCCGACGTCGGGGGGCAAGGGGGGGTGGGGGAGATTCAGCTAATCTAAGGATAGGCGGTTAAAATGCGTCTTAGCTTAGTGCTAACCTAACTCCCCGCAGCACAGGAATCGGTGAAAATTACGCAGGGAATCCCCACATGACTAATGGGAACAATATAGGTTTCTGTGGGGGGAAATAAAGCGACAACGTGGGGAACGGGACGGGGAGTATAATGCACTTGCGATTGACCTTGATAAGCGAGGGAGGTGCTTGCTCCTGAGTCTAACATCACTGCGTCCCGAAAACCTGCCTGTACTAATAATTCTCCCAAAGCCATCGAATCGATCGGCTCTCTGGAAACCCCGATAACTGGCTGTCCTGCCTGATTAATCCCCCAAAAAGCCCGGTGACGCAGGGCATCAAAACCGTAAAGTGTACCAAAGGATTCCCGCGGTTGTGGTTGTCCATCTTTGACTAACCAAGCGGCCGCGACAAAAGCATCCGTAACCTTGAGATCATCTCCAGCCTCCGCTGCGATTCCTTCTAGGGTATTATGACGGGCCCGATCAAAGGGAAGATAACGCACCCATTGATCGGTAATGATTACTAAAGGACGACCCTCTAACTTGTCGATTTCTCCCTCATATCCCGGGATAAAGCCGCCATTTTGGCTTAAAACCGGACCGATCATCTGATTTGAGTCCAATTCCTTGAGAGAGAAAAAACCGCCATCCACGGCTGCGATCGCTTCTGTACTGGCGATAATTTCCTCCACTTGATAACGACTATCAGCGTGGATGGTTTTGGGAATCCCGCCACTAATCAATACAAGTGTATTGGTTGGAAATTCCACTTCCCGTTTTTGGATGGTGGTGGCAAAGTTAAAACCGCCATCCCTACGGGGTAAGGGATCACCCCCCCAAGCTTGCGGTACAACTTCTCGCGTGCGTGATTGCCCAAAGCGTCCAATCGTGAGTAAATCGGGGGATTGTCCCGCAAAATGCTCATCGAGGTCATTCATCGATAAAGCCGCCCGATAACCCGCTTTTTTGACGAATTCCTTCACTCGATCGTCCGCCTTCCCTTCCGGATAGGTGAAATAATTAATCGGAATGCCCAATTCTTTTTCTAAGATTTGTTTCGATTGCTTGACTTCTTGCTCCAAATCTGCATCGGACAATAATCTTAAATCCCGGGGATGACTAACACTATGGGAGACAATCTGTACTAGAGGATCGGCGGCCATTTCCTGGAGTTGTTGCCAAGTGACACTGGTTCTGCCAGTTTTTTGAGTCATTTTATTGATATAAATCGAGAAAACAGCAGGATAGTTATATTTTCTCAATAAAGGATAGACATACTGGTAATGTCCCCCATAACCATCATCAAAAGTCAATAAAACCGGTTTATCGGGAAGGGGGATCCCTGTCCGCAGATGGGAAATTAACCAATCGATACTGATAGGAGTTGCCCCGATTTCCTGCAAAAACTGAAAATGTGCCTCTAATTCGGCGGGGGTAACGTCAAAGAATACCTCTTTTTCCGGTAAAATGTCGTGATACATTAAAATCGGTACTTTTGTCTCTTGAGCGCGGGGATGAATTTCCGGCCAGGGGGCTAATTCGATCGCTGTTGCCGAGTTATTTGGCCAATTATCGAGACTAATATCGTTTTTTTGGAGAGATAGGGGAACAATCACGCGATCGGATAGGTTTTTATAGGTTTTACAATCAAAAACTCTCGATATATCCTTAAAAGAACTATTTTCTCGGACATAATCCGCGCATTCCAGTTGAAACTCCCTAAAAGGTGCGGGGAGAGAATCACCCCCCACCAGAGCATTAGAACGAGGATAGAGAGAAATTGCCCAAATAATCAGACAAGTGACGATAAATGCCAAAAATCCGTATAGGGGAAGGAAAGAAAAGGAAGATTTTTGCCGAGCTTGCCAACGCATAAGATCAAGTAATAAAGTGAAAAGTAAAAAGTAAAAAGTAAAAAGTAAAAAGTAAAAAGCAGATAGGCCCTGAGTTACCGAAAAAACTGCCTTTTATCTAGATTTTTGGCTTTTGTTTTCTCGTCAGCAAAGCCCACTGATTACAAGCTGAGTTTCCCTGTAATCCGTTCCCTTGTCAAGTTTTCTAGAACACCCTCATCAGTTATCAGTTATCAGTTATCAGTTATCAGTTATCAGTGAGCAGTTATCAGTTATCAGTTATCAGTCATCAGTGAGCAGATTTGAGTTTTCAGTGGACAGTGGTAATCAGTGAGCAGTTGTCAATAGACTACCTTTATTGATTCTCCCCATCACCCCACACCCGTTACAGTAGAGCAGGAAGTCGCCTTCCCACCCCCTGCTTCAAAACCGGACTTACGACTTTCGCCGTATCCGGCTCCTGAGTAACTAGGCTACTGTCATTAGTAGAATAATAATGGGAATTATTATTTCCTTGTCTATTCAACTCTCTTGGCTGTATCCCCACCAGACAAGATTGTTGGTTTTAGGGCGTATATGACCGTTGATTGTTGCTTAGACTTCCTAGTTACCCGTCCTTTGTCAGCATATCTTTGATATTACTCAAAGCCTTGGCTTTTAAGGACATCCTCTCCCTCTATTGACTTGCGGATGGTTTCCTACTGCCCCGAACGGGCAGAGTCAATCAGGGTTACTTCGTTCCCTATAACCATTGGTTGAACCGTATTTGATGATACTGTCCACAACAGAGTAACGGGAATGCCTTACTGATAGTGGTATAAGCTATCAGCCCCAACTCTGTTAACTTTTGTTTCGAGCCTGTCAGCCTTTTGGCTCGTGGGTGTTGACGATGGTTAATTCGTATCTTCGCCCCAGGGCTATCCATAGGTTCTGGCTCAACGGGTTTCTGATTTAGGCTATCAGATACCGCTTTTTTTCCTCGCTCACTACCTCAGATGTACCAAGTCTAAAGCAGCAGGAAATGCCGTCACTCTAGGCATCTAGAGGACAGGACTAAGGTTATTACTAACCCGCACCTGTAGGGTTATCAAGTTATCAAGGTACTACATTTACCAAGCGGCTAATCCTCTAAACGTCTTACTGTCTAGTTTCTAGCCAACGAATCGCACCACACCCCACACCCTACACCCCCGCTATGTTCAGGGGATTAAGCTGGTAAAGCGTGACACAAAACTGCTAGAGTTACCAAAGACGAGTATATAAACTTTACAGATATTGTATGAGAGTTTTGGTTATTGGCGGAGACGGCTATTGTGGTTGGGCAACGGCACTCCATCTATCAAATAGAGGTTACGAAGTAGGCATACTTGATAGTTTAGTTCGTCGCTATTGGGACTTACAATTAGGCTGCGATACCTTAACACCGATCGCACCCATATCTGATCGGATTCAACGCTGGCAAGATCTAACGGGAAAATCGATCGATCTTTTTGTCGGGGATATTAATGACTACGACTTTTTGATTCAATCCCTGCGACAGTTTCAACCAGACACCATTGTTCACTTTGGAGAACAGAGATCTGCACCCTTCTCCATGATTGATCGCGAACACGCGGTTTTAACCCAAGTTAACAACGTGGTTGGCAATTTAAACATCCTCTACGCGATGAAAGAGGAATTTCCCGAAGCGCACCTAGTAAAACTGGGAACCATGGGTGAGTATGGCACACCTAATATAGATATTGAAGAAGGCTACATCACGATCGAACATAACGGTCGTAAGGATACTTTACCCTATCCCAAACAGCCCGGTAGTATGTACCATCTCAGCAAAGTCCACGATAGCCATAATATCCATTTTGCCTGTCGGATGTGGGGTTTAAAAGCTACAGATCTCAATCAAGGGGTGGTTTATGGAGTCCTCACCGAAGAGACAGGAATGGATGAGATGTTAATTAACCGTCTCGATTACGATGGGGTTTTTGGCACTGCTTTAAACCGTTTTTGTATTCAAGCGGCGATCGGTCATCCCCTGACAGTGTACGGTAAAGGTGGTCAAACGCGAGGATTTTTAGATATCCGCGATACCGTGCGTTGTTTGGAATTAGCGATCGCTAATCCTGCTCAATCGGGGGAATTTCGCGTTTTTAACCAATTTACCGAACTGTTTAGCGTCGGTGACTTGGCACTGATGGTGAAAAAAGCTGGTTCTGCGTTAGGGTTAAATGTGGAGATTAACAATCTTGACAACCCGCGCATCGAGTTAGAGGAACATTATTTTAACGCTAAAAACACAAAATTACTCGATCTAGGCCTACAACCTCACTATCTCTCCGATTCTCTCCTCGATTCCCTCTTGAACTTCGCCACCAAGTATAAAAATCGGGTAGATATGAATCATATCCTACCAAAGGTCACTTGGAAACGATAATTTATTAGTCAATGATAAGTTGAGGATGGGCAAGTAACCCATCCTTTCCGTTTTTCTAATGTATCGGCATCAAACTCGATCTTAATCCGCACTGATGGGAATTATTGTCGTCCGCGATTGCGGGAATTAGAGCGACGTTGCTGCATTAACTGGGAAAATTCCGTTCTTTGAGCGGGAGTTAACACTTGGCGAATTTCCAAAAAACTTTCAAATTGCAGGTTACTCATTTCTTGGCGATTCCGAGATATTTGCTGATGTTTAGAACGGACCTCTCGATCAGAGGCATTATTCGATAATAAACTATTTAATTCTTGTTGGTTGCTTCTCATGGTTTCTCGCAATTTTTGCATTTGTCCCCGGTATTTCTGACCAATAGCGGCAATTTTCGACTTTTGGTCATCGGTAAGGTTTAATTGTTCGATTAGTCTTTCTCGAGAATTATTCACTCGACGACTCTCAGGACGCTGGGGAGAGCTAGTTTGAGCAATAAATAGACCATCGTGGGGATAGGATAGTACAGTGGCACTTGGGGCCAGGTTAGCGGCCAGAGTTAAAGCCATGGTCGTGCCAAGAATCGAGACAGTAGAAAGGGACATAATTGATCTCCACAAAGAAATTAAGGATTATAGGTAGAATAGGTGAGTTGAGGCTCGTTTAAGCTCATCCAAGGCGAACTATAAACGCTAGGAGCAGCAATCGGTGGAGCGATGCTATGGTTCCAACTCTCCACTAAAAAAGCTTCTAACTGCTCGTCGGAAATTTGGCTCAGTTGTGGATGAGGATCAGACCAACGATAGGAAGCAAAAATCAGTGCCGATAAGGCAGTAATACCAGTGATCAACCCCAATAAAGGCAGCAATTTTGGGCAAGTTACCGGTCTTTCTCCCCTAATCATTTGCATTAATTGTTCTTCTTCATCTATCGGTCGAGGTGGCAGCGATGGACGATATCGACGCAGAAAATTAACCACTTTGTCATCTTCTGGGGACATTAGAGAACTCCTTGTTTTTGCAAAAATTGACCCATGGTTTTACGCGCATAATGAAGACGTGATTTCACCGTACCGAGGGGAATTTCTAAGATTTGAGCGATTTCCTTTTGGGGTAAGTCCTCTAGATCGTGAAGGACAAGGACAGCGCGATGTTCTAAACTGAGAATTTCTAACCCTTGTCGGACCACTTCCTCATAATGCAGTTGCATCAAATCGGGACTATCTTGGGGACGGGATTCGCTATCAAGGGAGTTTTCCTGATCAGTGCTTTTGGCCATCCTCATTTGTCTTTTGGCTAATTGTCGCCGACCATCGATCGCCACATTCCAGGTGATCCGATAAACCCAAGTGGAAAAGTATTCAGGTGAACGCAATTTCGGCAACCCGTGCCACACTCTTAAAAATACCTCTTGGACAAAATCCTCTAGGAATTCCTGTCCACAGAGTTGATAGAGAGTAGAGCGGATTTTTGGTTGATAGAGACGGTAAAGGTGACGAAAAGCACCCCTATCACCCCTTTGACATTTTAAAATTAACTCTCGATCGCTCACACTTGTTTGCTTCTCGGTTATCACCTCGATCATTCCCCTCACCCCTAGCTACTTGTCCCTTTAGACTAGGGGATGCCAAGAATGGTTCATAACCAGTTATCAGTTATCAGTTATCAGTTATCAGCTTTTTTCTCCCCACACCCCACACCCCACACCCGATCACCGAGGGAGTAATTGTTGATAGAAATCCAATTGTTTTTGAGCGAGGGCTTTATTAGTATAATTGGTCATTACTCTCTGATAACCTCTCTGGCCTAATTCTTGAGCGAAGCTGGGATTATCTAAGAGAATTTGTATAGATTTAGCCAGTGCTTCCCCATCTTTTTCGGGAAAAATTAACCCCGTATCAGCAATAACAAAGGGAATTTCTCCTGAATCGGAACCAATAACAGGAACCTGACAGGCCATAGCTTCAATTAAAACATGACCGAATTGTTCTTTCCAACCGACGGCCGTTAAAGTTTTGACCCGATAGGTGATTTCTGAAGGCAAAACTAAAGTGTTCATCAGGTTAATATAATTAACTACTTGATCGTGGGGAACACTTTCCACTATCATCAAGCGATCGCTTATTCCTGCGGCTGTAGCTTCCCTGACTATTTTATCTTTCAGGATGCCCCGACCTAACAGTAATAACTTCCACTTACCTGTTAATTTATTTACAGCTTTAATCAAGGTTAAAATGCCTTTTTCTTCCACAAAACGACCGATAAACCCAATCACAAATTCATCGCTTTCAATGCCTAAAGATCGGGCTAAATCGGGTTGCTTGCCTTGGGAAAAAAGAACTTCATCCACGCCTAATTGCGGTAAAACGGTGTATTTACCCCTGTAACCCCGTTCTTTTAAAACATCTACTCCGTCCTGATTACCGGCAATTAAACCATCGGTATTTTTCAGGTTATAAGCTTCTAACCAAGAGATGGGAAATTTAGGAGTATAGGGAAGATTCCACCAAGTAAAAAATACATTTTTAGCTCGTAGATTTAAGAAACGGTTCAGAGTAATAAATTGTGCATAACCGAGAGATTTAGAACCCTGTTCCACCTGAATAATATCGGGTCTAAATTTTTGCAATAAAGGAATTATATCAGTGCCAAAAGTTAATAAAGATTGGTTATTCTGGCTAAAATTAGAGATAGGAATGACTCGGAAATTATCGGCTATTTTCGGTTGACTTTCAATGATTTTATTTTGGACTCCTCCCGGTTGCCAACGTTGGGGAACAACAATAGTAACCTCAATATTGGGATTTAATCTTGTCAGGGAGCGCAGTTTCTCACAGTTGAGATCAACTATATATGTATGACTAGCGACTAAAATTCTCATAGATTATCTAGTTTTGTATAAATTTGGCCATCATTCCAGAGGGACTTAACTTGAGTTTTCAGAGCATCCAGAAAACCTAAACCATAAAAAATTCCCCTAGAAAGGATTTTAATCGGGGAACCACCTTTATTACAGGGAGGATTGCCAAGAACGTGACAATCAAATAATTTAGCATAGAGTCGCAATTGTTGAGCGGGAGTGAGATTTTTCAGGGCCATCAGAAAGTGATTATGATAAAAAGTCGTCTGATAACTCAGAGAACGAGTGCTAATATCATGACAGCCGCCGGTTTCTTCCCCTAAATGAACCAGATAAGCGGTGGGATCGTACCAGACATGATAGGGAGTCCGGCGTAACCTTAAGCAAAAATCCGATTCCTCGCGCACGGCACTGCCACGAAAGCGTTCATCGAACCAAATGCCATATTTCGTAAATATATCCTTTCTAAAAGACATATTACAGCCCCGGGCCGAGATTACCTGCTGGGGTTTAGTGGTGTGGACAAGATCGATGTAATACCAAGCAATGCCCGGGTCCATCGCTTGGGGGGGTAAAAAGTCGATTTCGTAGGGTTTGCCGGTATCTGTCACCATTTTTTGGGAGTCACCTAATTTCATGCGATCGAATACCCGACCGGCCACTACACCTATCTCAGGGTTCTTGACAAAATTCTCACTATGTGCTTTGAGATAATTATCCGGTAGCCGCACATCATCATCAATAAAAAGAACGATATCGCCCTGGGCGCGACGGACTCCATAATTTCTGGCACCGGGTAAACTCGCCCAATCTAGCCGATACCAGCTAATTTTGTGCTGATTAGCCAGATTTTCTAGATAGGATTGTATTTCAGGGCTATGGGTAGCGGTTTGGTCGATAACTAACACCTCAAAATCGGGATAATCTTGTTTGAGCAGGTCATCGAGAGTATCTTTAAGAGGCTCTTCGCGTCGATAGGTGGGTATGATGACAGAAATCAAGGGAAAATTCATAGCAGTAAACAGCAAACAGTAATCAGTAAACAGTAATCAGTAATCAGTAATCAGTAATCAGTAAACAGTAATCAGTAATCAGTAAAAAGACAGTAGAAAACTTCTAAGTAGTCGTGCAAAATTAATTTCCTAGTCGAGACTCCGAGACGGGAGACTCCGATACAGGAGACTCCGATACAGGAGACTCCGATACAGGAGACTCCGAGACGGGAGACTCCGATACAGCTATTAGGGATCGGATTTGAGTTTTCAGTTCACTGTTTACTCACAGCAAAAGGCTGACGGCTGAGAGCTTAGATGTGTAATTAATTTTGTTTAGGTACTTATTTAATACCGCACACTTAAAAACTCACATCTGATAACTGATAACTGATAACTGATAACTGATAACTGATAACTGATAACGGCTCTTCTCGACTTTGTGTGATAATTTTTGCTTATGGAACCCTGAAGTGCTTATTGGGCAAAACTTTTAGGACTATTTTGCGGAAGAAACTATCGGTATAGACCTCGTTTCCACACAGAAACCAGAAGAGCCTGATAACTGATAACTGATAACTGATAACTGATAACTGATAACTGATAAGTAGTCGTGCAAAATAAATTTCCTAGTGAAGAAAGGCAAAGGGCAAGAGGCAAGAGGCAAAGGGGGGGTTAGATATGTGTAATTAATTTTGCCTAGGTACTTAACTGATAACTGATAACTGATAACTGATAACTGATAACTGATAACTGATAACTGATAACTGATAACTGATAACTGATAACTGATAACTGATAACTGATAACTGATAACTGATAACTGATAACTGATAACTGATAACTGATAATGATAACTGATAACTGATATGATAACTGATAACTGATAACTGATAACTGATAACTGAAATCACCAACACCCATATTTCAAGCTAAAGAAACACCTTTGCGTTTAAAATTTAAGCCCTTTTTGGAGGATTTTGTGGCGGTTTCCCCCGCCAGAATTTTGGCTTCTTTTTCCTGTTTTTCGATCACGGGTAATCTAAAAATTACGCCCGCAAATATCCAGTAATAAACGCCCACAGGATCCGTATCGAGGGCATACCAATAGGGAAGATAGGCAACAAAGAGCAGCAAAACCCAATAACTACCGGCAAAACCTCGCAGAGTGGGATCTTTGAGGGAACGATAGGTGCGGAAGGCCAGATAAACTAGATGGGTCATGAATATCATGTACAAGGCAAAACCAATGTATCCCAACTCGAATAAAACTTTAGTGTGATAGGTTTCCACAAAGGAAATATCACCGAAAACCCTAGCAGAAGCTGTGGCCACACCAAGTCCACGACCTAAAATACCGCCCTGATTACGGATAGCAAAATCCAACTGTTCTTGAATAAAAGCGGTGGGGGGAGCCTGTTGCCAACGGCTGATGGCACTATCGTAGCGTTGTTGGACAAAATCGGGGTTAAGGAAAGAAAAACCGATAGCTAGAAGTAAAGCGGCGGCAAAAATGATCGGCAAAAATCTTTTTAAGTTAGCGATTTGTCCCGTAAGAATCGTCATCAGACCAATAATCATCGGTACAGCAAAGAAAGCTAATCTTTGCCCAGAGACCACTGCATTAATAAAAACTAGGGTTAAACCCACTAGGGCTGCTAGTCGCCATTTTTGGGAAATTTCACTAAAGGCACTGGCATAACAAACTACGGCACTAGAGACCAAAAACCAAGCCCAGTGCCAGGGAGAAACAAAGGTACCCGGTAGGCGGATCATATTCACTTCCGGACTATACACTAATGCCCCACCAACCAAACACCTTGCATCTAAGTGGGCTTTGAATAGTGCATCAGCTACAAAGCCTCTAGTTCCTACACAACGACCGGTTTTCAGCATCCAGTATTGCATTAGTCCTAGGACACAACAAATAATCGCTAAAGTCACTAAAAGACGACCAAAAAATAATAGGGTCGCTTTGTCTTTGATTAAGTAATAAGTGCAGAAGATCAAGGGGACATAACCCAGCAAAACTTTGAATCCTAATATTCCTTGCAGAAAAGTCTCACTTTCCCGACAGGGAATCCCGCGCAAACGACCATCCCTAAAGATACTCATCCCAGCCACGGAATCGCAAGTAGGCAGAAATTGTCTCTGTAAATTGACGGCTAATAGACAGACTACACAGAAAACAAAGATTAATAATAGGGTTGTACCTAATTGTTTGGGGACAATAATCGGTAATTGCTTTTTTCGACATTCTAAAACTAAGGCGATTAAAGCGGGTAGATAAAAGATATCTTTACTGATTTGTAGGATTTGATTACCGCCCAACCAATAGATAATAGTGCCAGTGAAGGGGACATAGATAATAAATGCCCAAAGAGCCATGCGAGGATAGCTAAAGGAGAAAACTACTAAAATTAAGGCTAAACTTACTGCAGCTCCTATCGTGGCATCAAATAATAAGCTGAGGGGTAATCCGAGCAAAATTGCTACACAAATAGCAAAAATAATCAACCCCGTTAACTTTTGTTTCCTTTGCCTTTCTTCTTTTTTGAGGGCAAGTTTCTCTTTGATGTTAAGCGGGGGACTATCAGCTTTTGTTTGGCCTTGTTTATTCTTTTTTTTCTGGCGATCAATACTTAGTCCGGTCATAATTAGGCCTTGCTACGCTACGCTAAGGGCATTATAATCCCTGTCCCCCTCGATCGACTACAAAAGATAGCTTCGCACCGCTGCCACTAGCCTTTCTGTCCAAAAATTGGCTAATTCTAGGGTTTCTGCTTCCACCATCACCCGAATTAACGGTTCTGTCCCGGAAGCTCGCACCAAAATTCTGCCTTTTTCTGCCATGGCTGTCTCAGCTTGGCGGATTTCCCGCCGTAAAGGTTCACATTGCTGCCAATTACGTCGCACTTCTCTATCTTCCACCCGCACATTGCGTAAAATCTGCGGATAGGTGACAAAGCTATGATCGACTAAATTAGCCAAGGAAACCGCCGATTTCTGCACTAAAGCCGCTAAATGTAGGGCGGTTTGCATTCCATCCCCAGAAACCCCGTAATGATGGCAGAGAATATGACCAGATTGTTCACCCCCTAGCATGGCTCCAGTTTCCCACATTTGCGCCTGAACGTGCTGATCGCCCACGGCAGTCCGCAAGAATTGACCCCCCAGTTTTTGCCAAGCGCGTTCAAAACCTAAATTAGCCATCACCGTGGCTACTAATAACCCATCGGGTAGCTGTCCGGCTTCTAAGAGGGAACGACCCCAAAAATAGAGGATATAATCGCCATCTACTACTCTACCTTGACTATCCACGGCCAAGACTCGATCGGCATCGCCATCGAAGGCAAACCCTAAATCCGCTTGCTGATTAATCACCGCCGCCTGTAGGCTTTCTAAATGGGTAGAACCACAATTAACGTTAATGCGATCGCCATCGGCTCGATCGTGTAGGCAGATAACTTCCGCCCCCAAGGTTTGGAACACTAAAGGTGCTAGGTTAACGGCTGCCCCCCAAGCTAGATCCAAAACTATTTTTAATCCCGATAGGTTCATATCCTTCCCGACGGAATCAATGACAGCTTGACCATATTTTTGGATTAATTCGGGACAAAAAGTCGCTTTTCCCCAATTTTCCGGTTTATCTGCTAATTCTAAATTGCCTCTTAAACCCGCTTCTATCTGTGCCGCTAAACTGCCAGATAATTTTAAACCGCTGCCGTCAAAAAATTTAATGCCGTTATCTTCAGGAGGATTATGACTGGCAGAAATCATGATCCCCCCCATCGCTTCGCTTTCTCTGGTTAAATAGGCGACGCAGGGAGTGGGACATAATCCCAGTTGCCAGACTTCTATTCCCGCCCAAGTTAAACCCGCAGTGATAGCATTGGCTAACATATCACTGGAATTACGCGAATCTTGACCGATAATTACTGGTTTGGTGACACCAGCTTGATTTTTTAATACCTGTCCCGCCCAAAATCCGATTTGTAGCGCTAGGGGGGCAGTTAATAATTCTCCCACTTGGCCGCGAATTCCGTCCGTGCCAAACAGGGGGGATGGCGGTAATTCAATCAAACCCCCTAAGGATAACAGGGGATGCGATCGAGCTTTTTGCCCATTTTGATACGATAGAGACGCTACCATGGCCGATTCCTTTCCTCACACAACACATTCAGAGGATAACATGATCACCGATTTTTTAAAATCAATGTTCCCAGTTGACCTTAATCCTCCTCCCAGGGTTCCTGACACTGTGGGGTGTGGGGTGTGGGGTGTGGGGAAGTGGGGTGTGGGGAGCTTTTTCAGTAAAAAGGCAGCTCCGATCTCCGAGGGGAGCATCTCACTTACGCAATGAGTAATTATACTTAGCCTAAAAGCCACTCTTAATCGTGTCTTGGAACGAAATAGAGGCTTTTAAAGACCGCGTACATGGAGAATTAAAACAAGAATTACCCTCGAAAAGCCTATTTTTCTACTAAGTATTTATGCTTATTGCAAAGGTGAGATGCTCCCGCTCCGAGCTTATCGCTTAATACTATTGACTGATAACTTACCCACTGATAACTTACCCACTGATAACTGATAACTGATAACTGATAACTGAATCCTGCCTCCTGAATAAAGATTGTTGATTTTTGCAGGAGGTCTAATCAAGGAACCCAAGTTATTTGGTAAGCTGAAACGGTAATCTTGACCCCCGAATGCGCGTGCTGATCAGTGTTGTCATCCCTACCTACAATCGCCAAGCAATCTTAAAAAAATGTTTACTCGCCCTAGAAAATCAGCGTTTAACCGATAATAAGGTGGAAAACTACGAAATAGTCCTTGTCGATGATGGCTCTACCGATGGGACGATCGCTTGGCTAGAAACTCAAAAGGCTAATTTACCCCATCTGCAACTGTGGCAACAGGATCACGGCGGACCAGCGATCGCTAGGAATCTAGGGGTAGAAAAAGCTAGTGGTGATACGATTATTTTTATCGATAGCGATCTGGTAGTGACAGAAAATTTTCTGCAAGCTCACGCCGACGCTTTAACCGCCGGGGCAGAAAGTCTCAGCAGCGATCGCTTATTTACCTACGGCAGTGTCATTAATACCTGTAACTTCGAGCATCCCACCAGTGAACCCTATAAAATCACCGATTTCTCCGCTGCCTATTTTGCCACGGGCAACGTGGCGATCGCTAAAAAATGGTTATTAGCGGCGGGATTATTTGATACTCAGTTTCAACTCTACGGTTGGGAAGATTTAGAATTAGGGGTGAGATTGAAGCAATTGGGACTAAAATTAATTAAATGTCCCGAAGCCGTCGGTTATCATTGGCATCCCCCCTTTAGTCTCGCTCAAATTCCCAATCTCATCGATAAGGAAATTCAACGGGGACGAATGGGAGTGCTTTTTTATCAAAAACATCCCACCTGGGAAGTGCGGATGATGATTCAAATGACTTGGATTCACCGATTGTTGTGGGGTTTACTTTCCCTAGGGGGAACCCTGAATGAACGCAGCCTCTCCCCGCTGTTACAATGGTTAATCGATCGAGGTAAACCGCAATTAGCCCTAGAAATTGCCCGCATTTTTCTCAATTGGTACAATGTGCGCGGCGTTTATCAAGCTTATCGGGAAATGCAGCTTCAGTAAAATGTCTTGGCGAACACCGATGAAAGCGTTTCTCACAAAGACGAGGTGTCACTAACCCCGCCCTAAAACCAGAGACTTTGTACCTCACCATCGAGATAACTGCCCTAAGGGTGAACATTTGCCGATAAAAAACTGAATATTTGCTTTCTTTTTCTGATAATTGCTGCCACAATCAAAAGCAATCAGCATAAAGAGCGGCGGAAAACACTGACCACATTTGCCCCTTGTGAATTATCCTCTGAAATTGGGCATATTATAAAGTAAATTTTCCTAGAGGAGGAATCCCATAATGAATATCTTCGATATTTTAATCGGTTTTGTCGGTGGAGGTGCGATCGGGGGTGGGGCTTTATATGCCCTCCAAGAGGGAAAAATCAAGGAAGAACGGCAAAAATATCAGAAAATTCGGACGGCTTTAGGTGCAACCGAAGCGGAGTTAAAAGACAGCAAAGGACAGTTAAAACAACTCGCTCTCTCCGAAGAACGGATTCGCAATATCGAAGCCACCTATAGAGAAGAAGTGGCTAAATTGCAGAAAGAGTTAGAAGATAGCCAAGGACGTGTACAAGGGGCAGCCAGCGCCACTGCCGCTCAAGCAGTGGAAGTCGCCGATAAAACCCAAATTCAGCAACTTGAACAGGAATACGAGGCTAAAATCGAGGAATTGCGCCAAAGCTACCAAAGTCAAATACAAGAGATTATAGACGGGAAGCAAGGGGAAATAGAAGCCCTGCGTCAAAGTCAACAGGCGCAGATTCTAGAATTAGAAGAGGGCTATCAGTGGCAAATTCAACAACTAGAACAGAGTTATCAAAGCCAACTGTTAGGACTAGAAAATGCCCGCCAAGCAGTAGTGGATGATCGAACCACTGAAATCGTCGAACCCTGGGATGATTTCCCCGATAGCCCCAGGGACGAAGAAATAAATCCTTTGGATGGTTTTATCACCGAAGAAAACCTAGGATTGGAACCAGAATTTGCCCCTGAAACGCCACTAGAAACGTCCATTTCCGAACCAGAATTCAACAGTGATATGAATCCTTTTGATGGTTTTATCACTGAAGAAAACCTAGGATTGGAACCAGAATTTGCCCCTGAAATGCCCCTAGAAACCTCCGTTGACCAGGAGACATTTGACGGTTTAAACAGCCCAGAAGAAACCTTAGTTTCTCCAGAAATGACTGAGAGCGAAGATTTTCCCGTCATGGCAGAACCAGCAATCTCTGACTGGGAGATGTCCGCTGCTGAGATAGAATTTCTCAATAGTTTAACATTAGAGGAAGAAACGAGAACTATCGGTAGCCTAGAAGAATTATCGGGTAATTACGGTCAGATTCAAGAAACCGTTAGCAGTGACACCAGTTTCTCTGATTTATTAGCCACCGATGCCGAAAAATTCGCTGATAACCAAAATTTTCTCGATGACTTATTTGCTGATACCGATGACAGCAATAACCCCGAATTATTCGATTATTTTGCGGAAGAAACCCCCACAGTTGCATCTAACCGCCAAAATGTTGCTTCTGTTGCGAGTGACCAAGAAGAACTAGATTTCTTCAGTATGTTGGATAATGAAGAAATGGCTAATCTAGAATCCTTACCTTCTGACGAAGAACTGCCCCTTGATGATCTATTTAGCGATGATTTATTCTCGGATGGGGACAATAGCAAAACCACGAGGCTAGAATCTCATCAGTAGGCAGATTGCCCGCCATCAAGGCAGAAGACAGAATTTCTTCCCCACCCGATTTCTGGCTTCTGACTTTCCTAACTGCGCCACCAGCCAGATGGGCGTTTTCCCCCTGTCCCCCGATTCCCCTAACATAGAATAGTAAAAAAATCTACATCAAAAGTAGTGGACATTGTCAAAAAAAACAAATACGATGTGGGAGGGTACGTTGTACCCTTTTGACTGTACCTAGCCTTTTAAGGAGATTTTCCCGTGAAACTCACTATCAAAACCCTTGTTTTGTCCACTGCCACTTTCGGCTTAATGTGGGGTGTGGCACAAAACGCCCAAGCTGCTACTCTAATTCCTGGAGTCACTGCCTCAACGACCATAACAGGACAGGCTAATTGGAATCTAATCGATACCGTCAACGGCAAAGGGCTGCCCAGTAACACTCCCAGTCTTACGGGAAATCATGTGCCGTCGCAGACTGGTAATTCTTGGCGGTCAGGTATTTTAACTAACACGGAGGGCACCACAATTCCCTCAGGTACTATCACTTTTAATCTCAATGGTAGCTATAATCTATCTGGGTTTACTTTCTGGAACCTTGGCAATACGACTGAGGAGCTTGCCAATCAGGGAATTAAAGATGTGACGATTCAATACTCCAACAACGGTGGAACAACTTGGAGTACCCTGAGTGGCGCTCTGGCTTCCTTTGCAAAAGGACTTTTTGGTACTACACCTTTGCTTCAGCCCGCACAGCAGTTCAGTTTTACCTCAGTCGCTGCGACTAATGTTAGATTTACTAATCTGAGTAACTTTGGGGGGTTCACTAACCCCGCATTTCTCACAAAAAATGCGATCACTAATCCCAGAAGTCTTACTGGATAAGGGTTTGAATCCAGTGATCGCCTCGGAATAAAAACAACAGTGTGTTGACCGTTCAAGACTGAAGATCATAATCAATTAGACATTAGATAAAAAATGTTCTAAGTGCGTATTTTTTAGATAAATTAATTGTTTAATTAAAAATTATACGTTAAAAAAAGCCACACAATCTGCTACAATTTAGGAATAGAATAATTTAAGTACGACCAATTTATGACTTCTAATCCTAGCCAAAAAATCAGCCACCAACTCAACTTTGGAAGAATCAAAGGGAAAGAAATAATCGCTAATTTTGAGGGAGGGAGAATCACCTCAGATGCTGGAATTATCTTAATGGCAGAGTTAGATAAAAAACTAAAAATTAGCGATAAATTCGCTGAGGGTTTTCAAGATCATAGAAGTTTATCTTATATAGATTATTCAGTTCATCAATTAGTCTCTCAAAGAATTTATGGACTTATCTTAGGTTATGAAGATGTTAATGATCACGGCTCTTCGGTTTGTGTTATGCAATGGACGAGGGTTACAAGGGATGGAACCTTTATGTAGAAAGGCATTTGGCGATTTTTGTCAATTGTTTTTGCTCTAGAGCGAACTAATCAATTAAGTCTCTTGCCAGATAAGGATTTAGTCGATTTATGCCCCCCTATTGAACCATACCAAGTAACGAAGAACCATGATCACGACAAATTGCGGCATGACCCAGCCTTAGCCATTGCTTTAAAAAAACTTGATTTCATTGAATCAAATCAAGGGAGTTTAGCGGGGAAAAGTACAATTAATCGACTGGAATATTGTCCCGAAACTATTCTCAATCAAGAAGAAAGTCGTTATCATCGTATTGAACAGGACCCAAAAAAGATAGAAAAACTTTTTGTTGACATCTTTTTACGATCTTATAAAAATCCTCCTCGTCAAATTATTTTGGATATGGATGTAACAGATGATCAAGTACATGGTAATCAAGAGGGAGCCTTTTTCAATACTTATTATAACGGAGTATGTTATGCGCCTTTGTCTATATTTTGTGGGCATCATTTATTAGTAGCTAAACTCCGTTCTTCTAATGTAGATCCAGCCGATGGGGCCTTAGAGGAATTACAAAGAGTCATTGAATTAATTAGAGAAAAATGGCCAACCACTCAAATCTTACTGCGAGCTGATAGTGCCTACGCTCGGGAAGAAATCTTTAAATTCTGTGAGGAAGAAGACCGAGTTGACTATGCTATAGCAATGGGAACTAATAACCAATTAAAGTTACGAGCCTCAGATATAATTGAGAAATCTAAGAGAGATTATGAACAGAGACTTGAACCTGTAGTTGAATTAATGGAGACGCTTTTTGCGAAAGAAGAAGACTTAGAATTGGTCAGAAAATTAGTCCCTGATTCCACTTGGTATCGTTCTTTATGCTATCAAACTGAAAAATCTTGGAGTCGTCAAAGAAGAGTAGTCACCAAAGTTTCTCAGGGCAGTGAGGGTTTAAAAATTCGTCATGTTGTCACGTCTTTACCAGCTTCAAAAATACCTCCATCTAAACTTTATACTGAGAAATATTGCCCCAGAGGTGAGAGGTCAAATCGGCTTAAAGAGCAACAATTGGATTTATTCGCCGACCGAACTTCGACTCAGACATTCGAGAGTAATCAATTAAGACTTTGGTTATCCTCAATGGCTTATGTCTTAATGCAGGCTTTTCGTCAACATTGTTTATCTAACACCTCTTTTGCTCAAGCGACTGTCGGCACAATTCGCCTCAGTTTCCTGAAATTAGGGGCGAGAATTACGATGAGTGTCAGGAGGATTTTAATAGCGATCGCTAGTGCTTGTCCCTCTCAAGATATCTTAGCGATAGCTTATTCTAGAATTCAAGCTCTGACTGATACTGGATAAATCTTAGGGTTGCAAAAATAACTAAATAGTTGGTTCCCAGGCTGAGAAGATAATTCAGTCTATTTTGTCGTGAGAAATTTGGCTGATTGACTCAATTTTAGCCAATTTTTTGCCAGCTTTTTGGCTAGTTTAGTCAGATTCTTGTTTCCCAATTTGAGAATTCTTTCTGATTTACAAATAACCGCAATTTTCTGCATCCAAATCAGCTTCCCAACTCAATTTGTGAGAAATGCGGGTAACGCCACCGCAAACAATCGCATTGGCTTCTCAGAGATTCAGTTTGCAGGAACCAAAATCCCCGAACCTTCTTCCTTGCTTGCTCTGTTAGCCTTTGGTTTAGCGGGCGTGAGTTTGGGAAAAAGAATTTAACTTAGTGTCAGCAGAATTCCCTCGCTAGAAGTCCCTCGCTTTTAGGGATGAGATGAATGCCCAACATTTGACACTCCCGCCGTCAAGCTGACGCTGTGACGGGGATTCTTGATTCACCCCAAACCCGCTTTTGGGTACAAGTACCAAGGAGTCTTACAGTTTCTCCCCAAGCTTGAAATTCCGACTGTCCATCGGTATTTGTTGACAGTATTCTCATACCTTCTTCCCTTAAATTCTTGGCTGCGTTTTCATCTCTATCGTGATGACTCTTACATTCTGGACAAATCCATTCACGAATACTGAGAGTCAACGAATCATTTTTAAATCCACAGCAAGAACAGAGTTTTGTACTCGGATAAAACCTGTCAACTTTTACAAGTTTTCCTCCCTCTCTTTCTAGCTTGTAATCCAAGAAATTAAGCAACATACCCAAACCATCGTCATGTATTGATTTGGCTAATTTAGTCCTTGCTAACCCTTTAATATTCAGATTCTCGGCTACAACGATTTGGTTTTCATCGCACAACTTTCTGGAGAGTTTATGAAGAAAATCTTGTCTAGTATTTGCTATCTTTTCGTGAACCTTGGCTACCTCCTTAATGGCTTTTTGGCGATTATTAGACCCCTTGGCTTTACGAGACAATGCTTGTTGTCTCCGCTTTAAACGTTTAGCATATTTTCTGGTAGGTTTGATTGGGTCAATCTTGTAGGTTGTTTCACCATCAAAAACCGTAACTAAAGAAGATAAACCTAGGTCTATCCCTGATATTTTTAGTTTTTCAATGGTTGTTGAGTCATCCATCTCAAACAAGATGGCAGCAAAATATTTATCTGTACTGGTTTTAGAAACAGTTACGGATTTAATTTTGCCGTTTATCACTTGAGAAATCTTAGCTTTTACAACCCCTAATTTAGGTAGCTTAATTCCCTTATTTTTAACCGACATTCCGCACATCTTCATATATTTTTATATGTTTTTACATTCCCCAAGATGTTTTTACGAAAAACTGTCATTGTAGAGAATACTATTGAGAACTATTTTCAATAATTGATTTTTTCTGAGAAAACCAATTACAATTCTTCACCTTGATAAAAATCCATCATTGTAGCTATAATCCTTACTGGCAATGGGTTGTAAGCAATGTATTAGTAAAAATTATCAATTGAATGTTAAGAAGTGCGGAAGATGGGTTTTAATTGAACAACTTTCAGGATAACGGATTGATTGTTTTTTGTGCCTACTTTTAAACTTAGGGAATTTTGTTCTTTTTGAGAAGAAGTTCTTAAAAGCAGATTCTAAGTTTTTCAATGATTGCTGCAAGGCAGCGGCAGTAGCCTCAGCTAACCATTCAAAATCCGGTTATTTCTTGAGTTGGGTAAGGTCTTTTGCCATGTCACAGTAGGTCATTCCTTTACCCGTCTCTAGGTACTGATTGTTAGTTTTATTTAAGTAGTAATTCCCAACAAAACGAACGCAACCAAAGTTTTTAGCTAAGGGACAGTCTTGTTCTTTGTTTGGGTATATTCTCACTTTTAAAACATTTAACATCAGCCTGACCCCATCTGTGTTATTTTTTTGGTATAAGACTTACCGCTTAAATAGGGTTGGCTGAATAAATGTGAAATGTAGGCAAGGTAGGGGTTTTGTGGCTTTTCTCGAGAAACAGGTGCAAGATTTTGAGAGAATCGTGCTTCAAAACCTTGCGTCCTCATCGGCCCGCATCCTGTAGGGGCGAAGCATTCGGATAGAAAATCTACGGTTTTACCGATAGGTTATTGCCCGAATGCTTCGCCCGTACTTTTTCAGCAAACCCTAAATATACTTTAGACGTTCATAATCTGAGATTTATTAAACTTCTGAAATCGTAGAGTCAGCAAGGAATCCAGTTGGCTCTTCTGGTTTCTGTGTGGAAACGAGGTCTATACTGATAGTTTCTTCGACAAAATAGTCCTAAAAGTGTTACCCGATAAGCATTTCACGATTCCATAAGCAAAAATTATCACACAAAGTCGAGAAGAGCCTCCAGTTCTTTTTTATGTTTCAGATGGGCATCATTCAGACATTCATAAATATCTGAAGAAAAGTCAGAAAAGGTTTCATAATATTTACCATATAAACATTTCTTTTTGACAAATTTCCACAGCCTTTCAATTAAATTTAGATTAGCGAGACGGCAGATAGAGTAGCTCTATTGACAAGGAAAGAGCTAATTCTTCAACAATTTTACATTTTTGATAGCGGGCATTATCTAAGACTAGAGTGATGGGAATCATTAGTCCTAAAGCAGCTATTTTTGACGTGAGTTCACATACTTGAGTTGCTGTAATATAAGTGTCATATGTTACCAGAATAACTTCATGGGTTATCGCATTTAATGCTCCTAAAACCTTAAAGCGTTTACGCCCGCTCGGTGACTTAACAAAAAGTCTCTCAAAACACCAAACAAAACCGAGAAATGCTCCCATAACAAAGTGAGGCGCATCAACAAAAAAAACAGCCCTTTTTCCTTCTTTAGCCTCATTTAGTCTGGGTTCTAGCTTTTTTTCTTTGTAGTCTTCTTGTTCATCTGGGTCAGCTTTAGAAGGAAGAGAACCTACTTTTAAACATTTCATTCCCATTGATTTTAAGAATTTCCTCACTTGGGTAGGACTTCGTTTTATTCCTGTCAATTCTTCTCTTCTATATACAGCTTCATTTATTGTGGCTGGTGAGTTTTTCTCAAAATATTTTTTGAGCGTTTCTCTTTGAAAATCTAATTCACTTTTAGGGCGATAGAAGTTGATTTCTTTTAATTTTTCTATTCCGCCTTCTTGATCATCTCGAAGATAGGTTAATAAGGTATTTGGCGAGATTCCTGCTAACTGACAAATTTTTGGGTGCGGTATTTTTTGACTCTTTAACCAAAGAACTTCCATCTTCAGTTGAACCCGGGGATCGGGATGATGAAATCTTTCATAATACAGTGAGTTCTTTTTTCTTTTGGGAGCATCTAATTTATGCAAGTGAGTAATTATACTTATCCCTAAAACTGGTTTCTAGCAAGGCTTTCAAAATAGCTTGACATAAAAACCTGATTTAGGGGTTACAAAGGTGAGATGCTACCTTTCTTTGTTCTTTTCTTCTTCCGTGAATTCTAGGTTAATCATGTTTTTAATGAGTGCTTTGCTTCTAACGCTCTTGGAGGGAGTCTGGCAAAAGTCTTACAGTCTCTAAACCCTAGCTCTCTTATGGAGTAAGCCTTCAAGCTATCGCTAACTAACAGAAACCCGAAATTTGAGTTTTTATTAGAAAAAAAGTTAGCGTTCCCTTGTCAAGCAAGGGTTTCAGAACCTAGATTCGGTTAGGGATTTCCGAAAGTCCCTCCAAGAGCGATAGGAACCAACCTAATTAGGGTTTGCGGCAAAAAGTTTTTCGGTGGGGGCAGGGTGTGGGGTGTGGGGTTTTACCAGTTTTGAGGTGGCCAATTACCTAATTTTCAGGGAAAAAGTGCCTAAATTTCCCCCCGATCACTCCCATATCCAGTGCTTTTTGATTGACAAAAGGTCTAAAAGTCTTACCCAACAAGGTTTTTATATTTATTCAGCCAGCCCTAATTACTCAGAATCTTGGGTAAAGTTGCACCAATGCTCGTCGGAATGAGATGTGTTCCGACTAGGTTCTTGGCTGGAGAATGAGCCATTAACTTCTTGCCATTGCCGGACTAGCAAAGATACTCTAAATCGAAACCCTAGCCAGAAAAATTAGAAAAACAGCCCTGGGGGTGCTGGCGAGTGCTATAAAGGTAAGTAGTCATTTCGATCGCCTAATCGTTCTAACTATGCCACGCACTCAACGTAACGATAATTTTATTGATAAATCTTTTACCGTCATGGCGGATATCATTTTAAAGATACTCCCCGCCAATAAAAAAGCCAAGGAAGCGTTTGTTTATTACCGCGATGGGATGTCTGCCCAAGCTGACGGCGAATACGCCGAAGCCCTCGATAATTACTATGAGGCTTTAACATTAGAAGAGGATCCTAACGATCGCAGTTATATCCTCTACAATATCGGCATTATCCACGCTAGTAACGGCGAGCATGAAAAGGCTCTAGAATACTACGAAGAAGCTATTCAACTTAATCCCAGAATGCCCTCCGCTTTGAATAATATCGCCGTTATTTACCATTTTCAGGGGGAAAAAGCCAGAGAAGACGGTCAACAGGCCGAAGCGGAAGCACTCTACGACAAAGCGGCAGAATACTGGAAACAAGCCATCCGATTAGCCCCCAATAACTACATTGAAGCCCAAAACTGGCTGAAAATCACCGGGCGCTCGGAAATTGATGTTTTCTTTTAAATTGAGGAGTCGGTCGTCAGGAGACAGGAGTCGGTCGTCAGGAGATAGGAGACGGGAGACGGGAGACGGGAGATTATTTTTATTTATTCTCCCCACACCCCACACCCCACACCCCACACCCCACACCCCACACCCATCTCCCTGCTCCCCACACCCCACACCCCACACCCCACACCCCATTTCTCCCATGATCGATCGAGCTACAGTTGAAAAAATCGCCCATTTAGCCCGTTTAGAGATTAATAGCGGCGAAGAAGAACAATTTGCCCTGCAATTAAGCGGAATCCTCGATTATTTCGAGCAGTTAAGCGAATTAGACACGGAAAATGTGCCACCCACCACGCGAGCGATCGAAATTCAAAATATCACTCGCGCCGATGGTAATAGACCTTATCCCGATCACGAGGTCTTAGTGCAGGAATCGCCGGCTCCAGAAGGGGATTATTTCCGGGTTCCCCGTATTCTCAACACCGACGAAGAGTGAATTAGTGATCAGTGATCAGATGTGAGTTTTCGGTTTACTGTTTACTGATCACTGATTTAGATGCCATCTAGGGTTTTTGCTGCTATCTTGGACTAAGATCAGACCTAGCAATGGAGACATAATATAATGATCGCATCTCAAGATGTGGCACCATTTCAGCTTATTTCGAGCGTAGAATCGGCAGCAACAGAATTTAGACCTTGGGGTTCTTTCACCACTCTAGAAGAAGGTCTTGGTTATAAAATCAAGCGAATTGAAGTGAATCCGGGTCATCGTCTCAGTTTACAGATGCACTACCATCGCAGTGAACACTGGATTGTGGTTTCGGGAACGGCAAAAGTCACCTGTGGAGATAACGAGGAAATTCTCGGCGCTAATCAGTCCACCTATGTGCCGCAGTGTACCGCTCACCGTCTGGAAAATCCTGGGGTGATTAAATTGGTATTAATCGAAGTGCAGAATGGGGAATATTTAGGAGAGGATGATATAGTGCGTTTTCAGGATGATTATGCTCGTCATCAGAGCTAAGACCGTGTTTAGGGAGACAGAAGGGCAAGAAACTATATTTTCGCTCCAAAAACCTTTTGAGGTTAGTCTGCCTGACTGTCTTCCCTGCTGTCAAGGCTTGTCAAGTTCTAGAAAAATTTTCTTTTCGGGCCGGGTAGCGGTTTTCCTCCATGGCAGAAAAATAAACTTCCCCTAGGCCCTGTGTGGGAAGCTTGAGGAAAGCTGGGCTAGGGGAAATAATTTATTCCTTTGCTGGATTAACTTTAGCATATAACTCTCATTTGTCAGGACTATAACAGCCAGATGTCAATTCTGTGACAAATGCGAGTTTTCAGTTTACTGATTGCTGGTGACTGATTACTGGTTACTGTCGTCCACTTATTTTCTGAGAATTCTAGAGGTACTTGTAAAGATTTGTTACAAGGAGACGGGGAGAAATCTGCGGACAGGGAGACAAGAAAGGATTATCGACGGGGATCAAGGATTTCAGTAGGAAATTGGATTGGGGATCAAGGGAAACCGATTGTAAAGTTTTCGATACATCTCGCCGATTCTTGTAATAGTTCGATACATATAACATAGATAATCAGCGATGATTGTAAATTTATATTGCGAATAGCTCATCTTCTTCGGTGTTTTCCCTATACTGGTTCTCATCAACTTTGAGCCGACGTGCAGAAAAGTTAGACCACCAAGTTTGTAAGAGGTCAGGAAGATGCAATTAACCGCAAGAAATAACTGGGGCCACGTTTCTTTAGCAATGCTAAAAAGCTTTCTTCTCTGGAGTTTCGTCCTCACTGTCTGTTTATTAGTAGTGGGATTTCCTTTAGTAGTATTAATGATGACAGTGGGGGCATTGTCGGCGATTATCTTACAGTCGGTTTTACCGGTTAGTTCCGTGCTTTTAGTGGCGGGAATGATTATTGGTATTAACATTTTGGCTATCCTAATTAGTGCCGCTTTGTTAGCAGCAAAAGGTGTTCATCCCCATGAAGTTAGCTGGTTGCACTGGTTACACGGTGAGGCAAAAACTTCTCATCAAGCTGTTTATGCTTCTTGTCCCCTAACTTGCGGGATGATTCATTAAATCTGATTTTCTTACAGTGGAATTACTTACCTTTTTTCTATTTAGATTTATTTAAGTTTTCAACTGCTTTATCGGTTGACTATACAGATTCCAAGCTAGTGGAACCCGGTTTTACCGGGTTTTTTCATTGCTATTTAGCTAAAGCAGTTATCTGAATGGTGAGGTACGAAGTTTTCGTTTTGGGGGGTAGGTCTTCGCTCAAATTAGGTTAAACTTCATCTATTATGAGAAAGGCTGTGACTGAATATTAGGAAGATAGGGAGATGAGTAGGTGGGCGGAATTAAATATAAGATGAACGTAGGTTGGGTTGAAGCATGAAACCCAACGCTCGATTATGTTACGCTACCGCTAACCCATCCTACAAATAATTGTACTAGGAAATTTATTTTGCAAGACTACTTAAACAGTAATCAGTTAACTGAAAACTCACATCTGATCACTGATCACTGATAACTGATCACTGATAACCGGTATAATGGGCGAGAAAACCGGAAAAAATCGATGTCTAGCCTTCCAGAAACCGAAAATCCCAGTTACAAGGCCATCTTAGCGGCATTAAACCATTTAATCAGCGTTGTTGCCCGTTTACGAGACCCAGAAAGCGGCTGTCCTTGGGATTTAGCCCAAACCCCGGCAACCCTAATTCCCTACGTTATCGAGGAAGCTTATGAGGTGGTAGCGGCGATTAAAAGCGGTGATAAAACTGCCATTGCTGAGGAATTAGGCGATTTACTGCTACAGGTGGTTTTACAAGCCCAAATTGCCAGTGATGAGGGTAATTTTAGCCTAGAAGAAGTGGCTAGAGGCATCACTGATAAATTAATTCGTCGTCATCCCCACGTTTTCGGGGATCTATCCCTAGAAAATCCCGAACAGGTGCGTCAAAATTGGGAGAAAATCAAAGCTGAGGAAAAAAATGACCCGACTATTAGTGGCAAATTAACCCGTTATGCCCAAACTTTACCACCCTTGATCGGGGCGATGAAAATTTCTCGGCAAGCGGCGCGAGTCGGTTTTGAGTGGGAAAATATCGCGGGAGTCTGGGAAAAATTTGGCGAAGAGTTGGCAGAATGGCAAGAGTCCCTAGAATCGGGCGATAAAGAGCATCAACAGGCCGAATTAGGCGATTTACTCTTTACTATTGTCAATCTTGCTCGCTGGTATGATTTAGATCCCAGTATCGCTTTACAAGAGACTAATCTGCGTTTTATTCAACGTTTTTCCCTAGTGGAATCTGTGGCAGAAAAGCCTCTCCATGACTATACACTAGAGGAATTAACAGTTTTCTGGCAGCAAGCGAAAGCTAAGTTACATCAACCATCATCTGGGCAATAATGCAAGAGCAAGAAATTAATAAGGACAAATCCAAGAGTTTTTGGGCTTCTATTCGAGAAAATCTGCAAATTATCACTATAGCTTTAGTTTTAGCCTTACTGATCCGCACTTTTGTGGCTGAACCTCGTTTTATCCCCTCTGATTCTATGTTACCCACTTTAGAACAAGGCGATCGCTTAGTGGTGGAAAAACTTTCCTACGATTTCCATCCTCCTCGACGGGGGGATATCGTCGTCTTTGAACCGCCGGCACAATTACAATTACAGGGATATCAAAAGGATCAAGCTTTTATTAAAAGAGTGATTGCCACCCCAGGGGATGTGATTGCTGTCAAGGAGGGCAAAATTTATCTGAATAATCAACCCTTGGCAGAGGATTATATTCTAGAATCCCCTCAATATAATTTAATGCCTTTGCTCGTGCCAGAAAATAATTTATTTGTGATGGGAGATAATCGCAATAATAGCAATGACTCCCATATCTGGGGGTTTTTACCGGAAAATAACGTGATTGGTAGGGCGGTTTTTCGCTTTTTTCCTTTTAATCGTTTGGGGATTTTAGGGGGGAATCGCTAACAGGAATTTTTAGTCCTGACGATGTTGAACAATTAAGACGGAACAGGGGGCATGATGGAGAACATAATTACTCACACTACCTAAGAATAACTCTCCTAGACCCGAGCGCCCACGCCGACCGATAACAATTAAATCAATATTCTCCTCTCGCGCCACTTTACAGATAGTTTTGGCGGCATGACCGTAAATTTGCCGGTATTCTCCCTTTACACCCATTTCTGCCGCCTGATTAGCTCTTTTTTGCAACATAGCCGCCCCTTTCTGCTCGAATTCTTCCCATTGTCGCCGCCAAAAATCAAGAGTGAGATCATTACCCTGGGCGGGGTAAATATCGGCTAAATTGGGTGGAATCGGTAAAGGGCTATAATCTTCCTCAGGGGAAAGGACGTGCAGTAGTAGGAGGTTAGCTTCGTACTTACTGGCTAAGGATACAGCCTCCTTAAAAACACTGTCCCCCATCTCCGACAAATCTACTGCTATCAAGATTTTTTGATACATTTTTCAGCCTCTGCAACCATGCCTTATTTAACGGAATCCGACGCTATTAGGAATGCGATCGATCACTTTTGCCATTTTCCCATTCTTTGGTTAGATACGGAAGTGGCCGATTACAATAGCAAGACTCCCCGTTTGTCTCTGATTCAAATTCTGGCTGATTCCACGGACTTAACGGGGGAGCGGGTGACAATTTTGGATGTTCTCGAACGACCGGATATTACTGACTATTTTATCACTAAAATCCTGTTGCTTGACCGGATAGAAAAGGTTTTTCACAATGCTAGTTATGATTGTCAATTTTTGGGCGGTAAGGGCAAAGTTTAAAAAATTACCTGTACCCTAGAGTTAGCTAAAAAGGTTCCCTACTATATTGCTCCTTTACCCAATTATCAACTGAAAACCCTGGCTGAATTAGGTTATACTTAGTATTTATGAGAAAGGCTGTAATAGCTAGAAAAAATTGCTTGCGGGGATAATTTCAATGACTGTAAAGATCGCTTATCTGGGGCCAGTGGGAACCTATTCAGAAACAGCCGCTTTAGCATATGCTAACAGTTTAGCATCCCAGCCTCATCAATTAATACCCTATCCTAGCATTGCCCTGGCCTTGCGATCGGTTGTCCAAAATCAGGCCGATTTAGCAGTGGTCCCGGTGGAAAACTCCACCGAGGGAAGTGTGGTAATGACTCTTGATGCTTTATGGCAATTACCTGGGTTACAGATTCAACAAGAATTAGTTTTACCGATTTCCCATGCACTTCTATCTCCTCGACAATCGCTAACAGAAATTACCACCGTTTATTCCCATCCCCAAGCTTTAGCTCAATGTCAAAAATGGCTAGAAAATAATTTGCCTACCGTGCCGATTATTCCTACTAATTCTACCACAGAAGCGATTCAAATTCTCGATCGAGAGGCCAATTCGGCCGCTATTGCTTCTCCCCGGGCAGCAAAACTGTATCATGTACCAATATTAACACAACCAATTAATGATTATCCCGATAATTGTACCCGTTTTTGGGTAATGGCTTTAACTTCCCATCCCCAAGGGGAGCGAATGTCCCTCGCTTTTCAGGTTTTAGATCAACCTGGTGCTTTAGTCAAACCTTTAGAAGTTTTTGCCAAACGTCAGCTTAATTTATCTCGTATTGAATCGCGACCAACTAAACGATCTTTAGGGGAATACATATTTTTTATCGATCTAGAGATTAATCTGGATCAACAGCATTTAATCGCAGAAACTTTAGAAGAATTAACAAATTATACCGATGCGATCGAGGTTTTTGGTTTTTATCAGGTAGTTAATTTACCCGTAGAAAGTTTAGAGGAATTATAAACTAAGTTGCCCAGAAATTACAGTAGTTAAATAGAGATATTTTAGCTTTTAAGAGAGGGAAGAATCGGCAAAGATGAGTTTTCCTCTGGTGGAGTAAAATCAAGCTTTCTTTCCCCCACCAGAGGAAGAATAATTTCCACAGTTGTTCCTAAACCTTGACCTTGACTAAAGATAGTAATATCTCCCCCCATCATTTTCATAAAATTCTTAGAAATAGCTAATCCTAAACCCGTACCGCTAAATTTTCTAGTTGTGGAACCATCAATCATCACAAAAGGACGGAATAATTTTGATTGCTGCTGGGGGTCGATACCGATTCCTGTATCGATTATAGTGATAATAGCCTGTGGATGTTCTAGGTGAGTTATCAGAGAAATAGTTCCCGTTTCGGTAAATTTAATTGAGTTAGAAATAACATTCAAAATTACCTGTTTAAATTTAGTTGGATCAGCATAGACTACTGGATTTTCTTGACAGAAAAGTAAATTTAATTTTAAGTGCTTACCTTGCAGCGAGGCTGTTTGTAAATTAATAACTTCATTGATAATTTGGTGTAAATATACTGGTTCAGGATTAACGGAAAGTTTGCCCGCTTCTATTTTAGCAATACTGAGAATATCATCAATAATTTCCAAAAGATGTACGGCTGAATTATCCGCTTGTTGCAGATATTCTTTTTCCTCCTCCTCACTATTACAAAATCCATCCATAACGCAACGAATTGAGCCAATAATACCATTGAGAGGGGTGCGTAATTCGTGGGAAGTATTCGCCAAAAATTGGTTTTTTAATTGATTAGCATTTTCCGCTTCTTGCCAACTCTTAACTATTTCCTCTCCCCAAAGACGTAAACGTTCGAGCATTTCCTCTAGGGCCGACGCTAACTGATTAATTTCTCGAATATTAAAGTTTTGTGGTGTAATCTTTTCGGAGGGAATTTTCTGAATATTTAAGGCATAATCTCGCAGTTTTTCTAAAGGTATAGCTAAATCCCTAGCAATGAGTACAATAACTACTAAATAAGCTAATAATAAACCAGAAATTAGATAAAAAATTGCCTCCCAAATTTGTTGTAGAGGAGCCAGAGCTTGGGAGAGGGGACTAATGGCTAAAACTATCCATTTTTGGGATGATTCTCCCGTAACTGGACTGGGAAGGGAGCTATAACCAGCGACTAATTCTTTGCCATCTTTCTCGAAAGAAAATAAATGCAAGAAATTTTGTTTTCCTCGGATAGCATTATTGATAATACTATTTAAGCGTTCAGCATCAGCTTCTTGACTGATATGGCTACCAATGCGATCAAAATAGGGATGAGCGAGAATAATGCCATTTTCAGAAATAACCACGGGATAACCTGACAAAGAACCGGGTAAAACCTTCTCACGGTAAAGTAGAGAAGTTTGCAGAATCAGACTAGATTGTAATTGTCCTTGATTATCGTAGATGGGAACAGCAAAAACTAATTCTAATTGACGATTATTATTGGGAGATTTGCTTAAAAGTTGTCGAGGTAAACTTCTAATTAAAATATTTTCCATATTTCCAGCAAAGCTAGTCCGTTTTTTTGTCCATTTTTCCAGAGGCAAAACTTTGATAGTTTCTGGGTCACAGGCTCGATTTAATAAAGATTTCTTGGTCTTAATATCAATTAACTCCAGACAGTTAATCTGATTAGGAAGCTGGTCCGTGAATTCTTGTAAAAAAGTTTCTTTTTCGGCTAAGGTTCCCTGTTTTAAAACCAGACTCTCACCCGCAGTGATAAGATTGGCCCGCAAAAATTGAATTGATTGCTCAATATTGTCTGCTTTTCTGATGGCACTTTCGGTGAGATTTTGACGGGCCGTTTCCAAAAAAGCCGATCGCGCCTTACGATAGGTGACATAAACTCCCATCAGTAGTACAGGTACACTGACTAGGAGTAAGCGAGAGAGCAGAATACGACGAAAGGAGGATTGACCGATAGACATGGGCGAAAATTGCTTTGATTCTTGCTATCAAACTCCAGACTATACTAGCCTATTCACCAATCAGACTGGGTGATAACCCCGAGCATTTGCCATGAATCGTCCTCACACCACCGTTATTTTAGCCATGAGTGCCGATGGTAAAATTGCCGACGCTTACCAGTCAGCGGCCAGATTTGCCTCTGCTACCGATAAAATGCGTCTAGAACAACATTTATCCTCCATGGATGCCGCTTTATTCGGTGCTAACACCCTGCGTGCTTATCACACCAGTCTTCCTATCCGTCATGGCGATTTTCTCGCATACCGTCAACAACGGGGATTATCTCCGCAGCCGATACAGATCGTTTGTTCTTATTCAGGACAGCTTGATCCCCAGATGAAATTTTTTCAGCAGCCTTTCCCGCGCTGGTTAATCACGGCAGCGGAAAAAGTGGCGGCATGGGAAAATCGGGGTTTATTTGAGCTTGTCTTAGTCTGCGGCGATTGGAAGGCTATTTTTAGTCAATTTACCGCCCTAGGTATCAAAAAACTGGCGATTCTGGGAGGAGGTGAATTAATTGCCTCTCTTTTAGCTGAAGATTTAATCGATGAAATCTACCTAACCATTTGTCCGTTGCTGTTAGGAGGCAATAAAGCGGCAACTCCCCTGGGAGGAACTGGATTTCTGGCAGATTCTGCCAGAAAATTACGACTTTTGAGCGTGGAAACCGTGGAAGCAGAAATTTTCCTACATTATTCCCTTGAACGAGATTCCCACAAATCTCAAAACTAGATTACCTTAAATAAAAAGGTTGACTTATCTTGTCCCATGGTAGAACAGCTTAAACCTCAATATTCTGTCGCTTGGATTGATAAAATGAGTGAGATTCCCCAACAAAAATGGGATGCTCTCGCTCAACCCCTAACTACTCCCTTTCTAGAGTGGGAATGGTTACATAATATCGAAACTTCTGGCAGTGCCACGGGACGCACCGGGTGGCAACCGGCTCATCTCACAGTTTGGCGCGGTGCTGAGTTAATTGCCGCCGCTCCTTTGTATATTAAAAGTCATAGTTACGGTGAATTTGTCTTTGACCACCAATGGGCAGATCTTTCCCATCGTTTGGGGATTAGATACTATCCGAAACTGTTAGGAATGACCCCTTTTACTCCGGCGGTAGGTTATCGTTTTTTAATTGCTCCGGGGGAAAATGAACTGGAGATTACGGCTTTAATGATAGCGGCAATTGATCATTTTTGTGATCAAAATAATCTGTCGGGTTGTCATTTTCTTTTTGTGGATCCCCAATGGCGAATTTTAATGGAAAATTTTGGCTTTACTCCCTGGTTACATCATAGTTATATTTGGAATAACAAAGGGTTTCAAAATTTTGAAGATTATCTGACGGTTTTTAATGCTAATCAACGCCGCAATATTAAACGGGAACGGAAAGCGGTGACTAATGCGGGGTTAATTATTAAAACTCTGGCTGCCGAAGAAATTCCCCATCATTTGTTCCCGTTAATTTATCGGTTTTATAGCAGTACCTGTGATAAATTTTACTGGGGAAGTAAATACCTGACACAGAAATTTTTTGAACAATTATATCCGAATTATCGTCAGCGAGTGGTTTTGATTACTGCCTACCAAAATGAAAAGGATACTAAACCCGTGGGTTTATCTTTTTGTATTCGCAAAGATACTAATCTTTATGGTCGTTACTGGGGCAGTTTTCAGGAGTACGACTGTTTACATTTTGAAGCTTGTTACTATCAACCGATCGATTGGGCAATTAGTCAAGGTATTACCATGTTTGACCCTGGAGCGGGAGGACAACACAAAAAAAGACGGGGGTTTCCCGCTACTGCTAATCATAGTTTGCACCGTTTTTATCATGGCAAAATGAATCAAATTCTCCGCAATTATATCCAAGAAATTAATCAAATGGAACAGGAAGAAATCGAGGCAATCAATCAAGATTTACCCTTTTCTAAGAGAGAAATTGAGTTGAACGAGTAATTTAGATAGGGTTTGTCCCTATTAGTGCAATCAACTATGAATACGAGGTTCTGGGTGCAGATTGGCTAAAATCTCACTTTCGATCGCCGCTAGGGTTTCTAAACGTTGCTCGATCACTGTACGTTCAAAATAATCCGCTGCTAATAGCCAGTAAATACCATAATGACGCGCTTCGGAAGCCATTAAACCGCGATAAAATTGAGCTAATTGAGGATCGGGACAATACTCTCCCAATAAACCCAATCTTTCGTGGGAACGCGCCTCGATTAAAGCTGATATTAACAGCGAATCCAAAAGGCGATCGGGTTCTTGGTGACGAATCTGCGCCTTTAATTTAGCACCATAAGGGGGAGAATTTAAGGGAGCGAGGGGAATTCCCCATTTATCTAACCATTGATTTACCTGTTCAAAATGTTCTAATTCCTCTTGTGCGATCGCTGTTAATTTCCGCACGAGGGAAGCGTAGGAAGGATAACGAAACATGAGATTTAAGGCCACTCCTGCCGCTTTTCGCTCACAATGGGAATGATCGAGCAGAATAATCTCTAAATTATTAATTGCCTGTTCTATCCAATCCTCAGAGGTGGCACTGACTAATAAATTAATCTTTCCCATCGTCGCTGATTCCAATTTGCTGCCTCTTTCACCCTAACCCAAAAAGTCAAATATTTGCCGAAAAAAGCAGACTTTGCCATTCTAAAAGTACAGGAATCGGGATGTTAAGATGACGGGGAGCCTCTAGGGGTAGGGAAAGTTCGATCGCTTCAGTAACGGGTAGCTGCGGTAAGATATCCTGCATCTCGTACTGACCGACGTTAGCTGCTGGTGATTTTTCGGCAAAAGCATCCTTAGCCGCTAAAATTTCGCCTTTAGCTGTCGTTATCGTCAATCTTTCTCCATGGAGAAACTCAATCCCTTCAGGAAATCCCACCAAGCGCAAACTAATTTCTAGGGTTTCCCCATCCTTAATTCGTTTGAACAACACCACCTGCCAAGGACTACCTGTATCATCGCGCAAACTATGACGGGATTGATACAACAGCTGCCCTGGCCCCTCTAGCTGTTGTCGAGTTAGAGCTAGTGCAGACAAGGAAACATCAATCTCAAAGCTGATAAACAGCAAAAAACTCACGAGAACACAAAATAATAATAGAAATCGTTTCATAACTTTATTGACATAATAGATAAAATATGAGATCAACTTTGCACCCTTAGCCAAGCTAAGGCAATTGTATCGCCATATAGTTATACTAGCATACTGTTTAAAAGGGATAGGAGAGTGGGCAGCACCAAAGCTAGGTCGAGGAAGTTTGAGCATTTGTACTAAAATTTCCCATATGCAGTTTAAATGCAGTACAGCTGATCAAAAACTAAGGACACGGCTTCTGTGATAGCCTAGATGATTGGTGAAGCATAAACACGGCCAATCAATCAGATGGATTTTTTACTTGAAGTCGGTACAGAAGAACTACCCGCAGATTTTGTCGATAGCGCGATCGCACAATTGCAGGAAAGAGTTAGCAAGAGTTTAGAGACGGAATCTCTGGATGCGACTGCTATTCAAGTTTACGGAACCCCGCGCCGTTTGGCCGTGTTAATCACAGGATTACCGAAGGAGCAAGAAGCTCGCAGCGAGGAGATAAAAGGACCGCCAGTTAGTGCCGCCTACAAAAATGGCCAAATTACCCCCGCTGGTGAGGGTTTTGCTCGAAAACAGGGAGTTAGCACCGCTGCTTTCTCCATTCGTGCCACAGACAAAGGAGAATTTGTCTATATTGAAAAAACGATTCCGGGTCGTCCAACAGCCGAGATTTTAACTGAATTAATTCCCCAATGGATTACCCGTTTGGAAGGAAGACGTTTTATGCGTTGGGGAGATGGAGATTTAAGATTTCCCCGGCCAATTCGTTGGTTATTAACTTTAGTGGATGGGGAAGTTTTGCCCCTAGAATTAATTAATGGCTCTACCACTTTAACCAGCGATCGCTTAACTTTTGGTCATCGCATTCTACACCCGCAATCCCTAGCCATTAGTCACCCCCAAGCATATTTAACCAGTTTGCGATCAATTTTTGTGGAAGCGGATCCGCAAGTGCGTCAACAGATAATTACTGATCAGATTACCACCCTGGCTAAAAAACTCCAGGGAGTGGCAGAAATTCCCGCCGATTTATTAGCAGAAGTGACTAACTTAGTCGAATATCCCACGGCAATTGTCGGCAAATTTGACGATGAATTTCTGGAATTACCCCCGGAAGTAATTATTACCGTGATGGTGACACATCAGCGTTATTTCCCAGTGAAAACTCCCCAGGGTTTGTCACCCTATTTTATTACTATTTCCAATGGCGATCCCCAGAAATCTGAGATTATCTCCGCGGGAAATGAAAGGGTTATCCGCGCACGGTTAGCTGATGCCAGATTTTTCTATACTGCCGATTGTGATGAACCCTTAGATAGTTTTCTTCCCCAACTGGAAACCGTCACTTTCCAAGAAGAATTGGGAACCATGCGCGATAAAGTCGATCGGATTATGGAAATTGCCCAGATGATTGTCGAACAGTTAAATCTCGATGAACAAAGTCGCAGTGATATAGAGTCCACTGCCATGCTTTGTAAAGCGGATTTAGTTACCCAAATGGTCTATGAATTTCCAGAATTACAGGGAGTAATGGCCGAAAAATATGCTTTAATTAGTGGTGAATCGGCTATAGTTGCCCGGGGCATTTTTGAACATTATCTGCCTCGCAATGCCGGGGATTTACTCCCGGAAACAATCACTGGTCAAGTGGTGGGAATTGCTGATCGCTTGGATACTTTAGTCGGTATTTTTGGACTGGGAATGCTGCCCACTGGTTCCTCAGATCCCTTCGCTCTCCGTCGGGCTGCCAATGCAATAATTAGTATTATCTGGTCAGCCAATTTTAATATCAATCTTTTGGCATTAATTGAGCAGATAGCTAAGGATTTTGTTACCTGTCATCCCGATAAACCCAACCCTGCAAATCTGATTAAAGATTTCTTTTTACAACGTCTGCAAACTCTCTTAATTGATGATTTGAGGATAGATTATGATCTCGTTAATGCAGTTTTAGGGGAAAACGATCCAGAGTATAAGTCTCGCGCTTTAGAAAATTTATTAGATACCCGTGAACGCGCTCGCTTTTTATGCCAAATTCGTCAGGATGGTCAGTTAGCCAACATCTATGAAACCGTCAATCGCTCGACCCGTTTGGCACAAAAAGGAGATTTAGATACAACTACCCTAGAAACCAAGGGAATCATCAATAGGGAGTTATTTGAACAATCCTCCGAACAAGCATTTTATGACGCTTTAATTGCCCTAATTCCCGAAACTATTAGCGCAAGAGAGCAAAGAGATTATCAGCGTCTTGTCACTGCTTTAACGGCAATTTCTCCCCTGGTGGCTGACTTTTTTGATGGCGAAAATAGTGTATTAGTCATGGCAGAAAAAGAATCCGTCCGTCGCAATCGTTTAAATCTGTTGGGTTTACTGCGAAATCACGCCCGAGTCTTAGCAGATTTTGGGGCAATTGTCAAGGGATAATTCAGTTATCAGTTATCAGTTATCAGTTATCAGTTATCAGTTATCAGTTATCAGTTATCAGTTATCAGTTATCAGTTATCAGTTATCAGTTATCAGTTATCAGTTATCAGTTATCAGTTATCAGTTATCAGATTTGAGTTTTGGCTCTTCTAGGTTCTGTGTGATCAGTTTAACTTACCATAGAAGTGATCGATCTTTGTGTCCTTTGTGTCTTTGTGGTTCGTTCCACCCCCTCGCTAGGAAGAATGTATCTTATGAATACATTTTACCCACCAAATCCAAGAGAGCCGAGTTTTCAGTTCACTGATTACTGTTCACTGTTCACTGAAAACACTTCCTAATTCATAATTCATAATTCCCCACTGCTCACTGATTGCTGCTCACTGATAACTGAAATGGCCGATTCCGAACTACAGCAACAAGTCCAAAGATTACATCGACTGACGGTATGGGGTCGTTGGTTATTCGTGTTGGGTTGTTGGTTAGGGATTGGTTCGGCTAGTTTATGGCTTTTACTCGATGATATAGCCTTAATACGGCAGTATTTTACTTGGACAGCCCTAAGATACGCTTTAGCTTTCAATTACTGGGCTTCTATCGGTCTAGCCTTTTGTCTTGCCATTACAGGAGCAGTGTTAGTCTGGCAAAGTCGCAACATTATTTTAGGACTTTCCCCCAGAGAAAAACTGCGCTTAGAACAACGGGTGCAGAAAATTCGGGATAAAGGGCCGAGTCATCCCCTCTGGCGCTGGATCTTAAAAAGCAGGAAAAAAGACTTACAATAATAAAGCTTTGCTGAAAGCTGAAGGCTAGAATCCCCACTAGATATAATTCTTGACGCAACAACTATTGACTTTTGAATCCACCTATGACCGTGACTCCCCAAGCTCCTCCGAAAACTCGCCGCGTGGTTTTTCCCTTCACCGCTATTGTCGGCCAGGAAGAAATGAAATTATCCCTAATGCTCAACGTCATCGACCCCAAAATTGGCGGGGTGATGATTATGGGGGATCGAGGTACGGGAAAATCGACCACAATTAGGGCTTTAGCTGACCTTTTACCAGAAATTGACGTAGTTGCTAACGATCCCTTTAATTCTGACCCCAATGATACCGATTTAATGAGCGATGAGGTGCGGCAAAAGGTGGATGAATCCATTCCCTTGACCATTGCCAAGAAAAAAGTGACGATGGTAGATCTGCCCCTCGGTGCGACGGAGGATCGGGTCTGTGGCACGATTGACATCGAAAAGGCCCTGTCAGAAGGGGTAAAAGCTTTTGAACCTGGTTTGCTGGCCAAAGCTAACCGCGGCATTCTCTATGTGGATGAAGTCAATTTACTTGACGATCACCTCGTCGATGTGCTATTGGATTCGGCCGCTAGTGGTTGGAATACGGTGGAACGGGAAGGAATTTCCATCCGTCACCCGGCCCGGTTTGTTTTGGTGGGATCGGGCAACCCAGAAGAGGGAGAATTGCGCCCACAACTGCTCGATCGCTTCGGAATGCACGCAGAGATTCACACCGTCAAAGAACCGCCTCTACGGGTCAAAATCGTGGAACAGCGTGCGGAATTTGATGGCAATCCCCTCTCGTTTTTAGAGAAATATAACTTAGAACAGGAAGAACTGCAAAGAAAGCTCGTGGAGGCCCAGAATCTTTTGCCTTCTGTGGAGCTTGATTATGATCTGCGGGTGAAAATTTCCGAGGTTTGTTCCGAGTTGGACGTGGATGGATTGCGCGGCGATATCGTTACCAATCGCGCCGCTAAAGCTCTGGCCGCTTTGGAAGGACGGACGACTGTGACGGTAGATGATATCCGTCGGGTAATTGTTCTCTGTTTACGTCACCGTTTGCGGAAAGATCCGCTAGAATCGATCGATTCTGGTTATAAAGTCTTGAAAGCTTTTAATCGCGTCTTTGGATTAGAGGAAAATTCCTAAATCTAATTCACCCTCTCTTCCCAGAGAGGGTTTTTGACTGGATTGAGAGATGAAGGCCAAAAAGGGCTAGATGTGGCCAAATAAGCTAGAATTTTATCGATCGCTGTTATTCTCTGGGGGAATGTCGATGTGGGTTGAAAGTATAACACTCGAAAACATTAAATGCTTCCAGAATCAAGAGATTAAATTTATTATTCGTAATCCCGATAATAAACGTCGTCAGGATGCTAAACCTTATCATTGGATCACTTTATTAGGAGAAAATGGAGTAGGAAAAAGCACGATTTTACAGGCTTTAGCTTTACTGCTCGCAGGACCAGAAGCAGCCAAAGAATTATTACCACGTCCGACTGGTTGGATATGTAATCCTAAAACACCGGGTAAATTAACCGCAGTGCTTCATCAGGAAGATGGGGATGCGGGAAAATTTGGTACGGATAAAACTCGAAAAACTTTTGCTTATTCCTATTTTGTTACAGGCAAGGAAAGGTTAGAGTTAGGAGGCAGTAAGGACAAACAAACCTATACAGAACCAGCATTAATCGAAGAAAATAGCAAAATTTTAAGTTGGTTGCGAGCCAATGCTTTTGCCTCCGATAATCATGGTTGGTTTGCCGTCGGTTATGGAGCTTTCCGTCGTTTGACACGAGTGAGTCAAGTGATTATTCCTAGTCTTGAACCTCCGCAACGCTCTAGCAACTTTTTCAGCCAATTTAATGAGGATACATCTTTAAGTTCTTTTGAGAGATGGATGGTGTATTTAGATTATCGAATAGCCAAAAATCCTGAAGATAGTCAAGCCAAACAAATGAAAAAAATCGGCGAAGAAGCAATTACTAAACTGTTACCCGGTAATGTAGAAATTGCTGAAGTAACTGCCGATGGCTTGATTCAGTTTCTAGTTAACGGTCAAAAAGTTCCAACCATTAGTTTATCCGATGGTTTTCGGAGTATGATTGCTTTAGCTGGGGATTTAATTTGGCGATTATTACAATCCTTCCCCAATCTAGATAACCCCACAGAGGCTTCTGGAGTCGTCTTAATCGATGAGTTAGATATTCATTTACATCCTTCTTGGCAAAGGGAAATTGCTGGATGGTTACAGGAAGTTTTTCCCAAGCTTCAATTCTTTGTCGCTACTCATAGTCCTTTAATCGCTGCCGGTGCGGGGGAAAAGTCTTTAACCCTACGAATCGATCTGGTAGAGGGTGAATTAGAGATTGTAGAAATTCCTTATTTAGAATTAGCGGCTAATGTTGATCGTACTTTAACAAGTGCTGCTTTTGGTTTGAAATCAACCTTTCCCACTGATACAGAAAATAAAATTAAGCGTTACCACCAACTAAATCGTAAAAATAAAAATCTGGCAGCAGAAGAAAAGGAAGAATATGAACAACTGTCATTATTTGTTGGAGAAGTTAAACCCTTTAGCGAAATTAGTCAACCTAATAGTTTAGAATCCCGAATTGATGCCTTACTAGAGGAGCGTTTATCTTGATTCCTGTCACCAGAATATCAGAGCCACGCGTATTAGCTAAAAATGCCGCTCGTTGGCTAGAGGCTTTAGAATCAATAAAATCAAACAACAAGGCAACTAAAGCTCAAATTAACCAAGCACAAAATAAATACAGTCATCCGCAAGTTAAAGACGCATTAGTTAAAATGTTTAATGGGAAATGCGCTTACTGTGAAAGTAAGATTACAGTGGTAACTTACGGAGCGATCAAACATTTTTATCCAAAAAGCCAGTATCCTGATCTGACTTTTACTTGGGAGAATTTACTGCTTTCTTGTGATAAATGTAATGATGCCAATCACAAAGGCACAAATTTTCCTCTCGATGATATCACGGGAAATCCTCTGTTAATAGACCCCACGGATGGAGTAAGCGATACGAATACACATCTTGAATTTGTTTGGGATGAAATGGCAAAATTGGCCAGTGTTTATGGTCGGGATCGGCGTGGTCAAATTGTTGAAGATTTGTTCGATCTCAATGGTATGCGTGGACGAAAAGAATTAATTAACTATCGTAGTCAATATATTAAAAAGTTGTTAGCATTATTACGTTACGCAAAACAAGGAGACTCGGAGGTTTTATCTGTACTGCAAGAAGCTTGTCAACCGGGAGCGGAATATTATGCTTTTGCTAGTATTTATATACTGCCTCATTTGCCTCCCTAAAATCAAGGGTAATTATTATCTACAGTCTGAAAAACAAAATTTATCGCTTATTATTCTCACCTTACTTGCTATTTATGTCTCGTCCTGTTGTTTATTTTGCCGTTACTAATCATGGTTTTGGCCATGCTGTCCGCAGTGCTTCGGTGGTAGCTAATATTATTGAACTTAATCCCGAAATTTTGCCGATCTTAGTCACCACGGCCCCGCGCTGGTTATTAGATTCCTACATATCTGGAGAATATATTCAAAGACATCGGGGGTTTGATGTGGGAGTAATCCAATCGGATAGTTTAACGATGGATAAATTAGCTACCAAAGAAAAATTAGAACAAATAATTGCTCAATCAAGGGCAATTATTGCCAGTGAAGTTAATTTTATTAAAACTAATCGTGTGGGTTTAGTTGTGGCTGATTTACCGCCTTTAGCGGCACTAATTGCCAAAAGTGCGGGGCTTCCTTGTTGGATGATCGGTAACTTCGGCTGGGATTTTATCTATCGTGATTGGGGTGAAGAATTTGCCAGTATTAGTGATTGGATTAGTCGTTGTTATAATCAATGCGATCGCTTGTTTAAACTGCCTTTAGCAGAAGCAATGACAGCATTTCCCCATGTTACCGAGGCAGGTTTAACCGGGGGTACACCTCGCTACAGTGAAGAAGAATTGCGACAGGAGTTTAAGCTAAATACCCCTAAAGAAAAAACTATTTTATTGAGTTTTGGGGGGTTAGGATTAGAAGCAATTCCCTATGATAACCTCGCCAGTTTTCCCGATTGGCAATTTATCACTTTTGAAAAAAACGCGCCCGAACTGCCCAATTTAGTCCGCTTACAGGATAAACCAGATCGGAGCTATCGTCCTGTGGATTTTATGCCCCTGTGCGATCGAATTATTTCCAAACCGGGATATAGTACCTTTGCCGAGGCTTTAAAATTAGAGGTTCCGATTGTTTCTCTGATGCGAGAAGGTTTCGCCGAATCAGCGATTTTATTGGCTGGAATCCAAGATTATAGTTATCATCAAATCATTAGCAGTGAAGAATTTTTTCAGGGTAATTGGGACTTTTTACGCCAAGCCCCCCAACCGCCAAGATTAAAGGTTAAACTGCCTAAAGATGGTGCAGAATCGATAGCAAGAGCTATCGTAGAATACTTTGAGAGGTGATAAAAATGATTAACTTAGCCAATTTAACCTCGGATGATTAGCGGTGAATTTAGTTATCGGTCAGCCGTCCCTTATTTATTTAACAAAGTCCTAGAAACCAGCCAAATTACCGCACTATTTTTTGATAATCACATTCGGGATAAGCTCTCTTATTCTTTGTGTGATCAGTTTAACTTATATAGTAGTGATCGATCTTTGTGTCCTCTGTGTCTCTGTGGTTCCTTCCACGCGCTCGCCATCAGGACTGTATCTTAGAATACATTTTACCCACCAAACCGAAGAGAGCCTGGGATAATCAGGGCAGTATCAGTCTCGAAATCGTCAAAAACACCGATAACCATCCGGGGAAAGCCGATACTTGTTACAATAGTTTACAAATCACCCTGCCTTGTCACCGAACTATGTCCGAACAGATGATCTCCCCAGAGACGCAACCCGAAGAAGCGATTACTGTTGAAGTGCAGCCCGTGCATATTCCCGAAGAGCATCGGGAAGATATCGGCCCCATGGATGACAACGTAGCCGAAAGTTGGCGCTACAACCCCCAAGTTATTAACGACTATTACCGTCGGCGACCTCTAGAAGTTGTGGGGAGATTAATCGAAATTGCCCTGCCGGTTTTATCTTTTGTCATCGGTATCTGGTCGGATAAACTGCGGGGAAAATCGCCGAAAAATGAAATTAGACGGGCCGTACAATTGCGAGAAATGTTGACCAAATTGGGACCGACCTATATTAAAATCGGTCAAGCTCTCTCTACCCGGCCTGATTTAGTACCGCCTTTATATTTAGAAGAATTAACCACTCTCCAGGATCAAATACCCTCTTTTCCTAACGAAATTGCCTATCGTTTTATCGAGGAAGAATTAGGTTATTCTCCTGAAGAAATTTATGCAGAATTATCCCCCAATCCCATAGCGGCCGCTTCCCTAGGACAAGTTTACAAAGGTAAATTAAAAACCGGAGAGAAAGTCGCCGTTAAAGTACAGCGTCCCGATTTGATTCGCTGTATAACTTTAGATGTGTATATCATGCGTAGTTTGGCGACTTGGGTGAAAGGTAATATTAAAAGACTTCGCTCCGATTTAGTGGCAATTACCGACGAATTAGCCGCTCGTATTTTTGAAGAAATTAATTATCTGCACGAAGGACAAAACGCCGAAAAATTCGCTCAACTTTATGGTCACATTGCCGAAATTTACATCCCCAAAATCTACTGGAAATATACCGGGAGACGGGTTTTAACCATGGAGTGGGTGGACGGCACAAAATTAACTAATATCAAAGAAATTCAGACCCAGGGTATTGATGCCACCCACTTAGTTAATGTGGGGGTGCAGTGTTCTTTGCGTCAATTACTTGAACACGGATTTTTCCATGCAGATCCCCATCCGGGTAATTTATTAGCGACTCCCGACGGTAAATTAGCTTATCTTGATTTCGGCATGATGAGCAATATTGAACCCTATCAACGCTACGGTTTAATCGAAGCGGTGGTGCATTTAGTCAACCGGGATTTTGAGTCTTTGGCCAAGGATTATGTTAAGTTAGACTTCCTATCACCAACCACCAATTTAGAGCCAATTGTTCCCGCTTTTTCGGAAGTTTTCGGTAATGCTTTGGGGGCGAGTGTGGCAGAATTAAACTTTAAAAGTATCACCGATAAAATGTCGGCGATGATGTATGAGTTTCCCTTTCGAGTTCCTGCCTATTATGCCCTAATTATTCGCTCGATGGTGACTTTAGAGGGAATAGCAATTGGCATCGATCCCAATTTTAAGGTACTGAGTAAAGCCTATCCTTATATTGCTAAACGTCTGCTCACCGATCCTTCCACGGAGTTGCGAGATTCCCTGCGGGATTTATTGTTTAAAGACGGTACTTTTCGCTGGAATCGTTTAGAAAATCTCTTGCGTAATGCTAAAGATTCTAATGATTTTAACTTCGAGAAAGTCACCGATCAAGCGTTAGATTTTCTTCTGTCAGACAGGGGTGTATTTATCCGAGAAAAATTAGTTAATGAGTTAGTCAATGCGCTAGATAACTTCGGTCGTCGCACTTGGTTTAATCTCACGGTTAATTTCCGGCAACAGGTGGGTTTAGCGGTGCAAGAAACTCCCCCAGAATTGTTGGGTGATGCTAAGAGTTTTGAGCATCTTCGCAACATCTTTAGTATTTTACAGGAAACGAAAGGATTTGATGCCATGGCTATGGTGCCAGTGATGACGAAACTAATCGCTAAACCGGAAACTCAACAGATGGGACAAAAAATTGCTGAAGGTTTGCTACAAAAATCCCTAGCGCGTTTAATTCGTTACCTAGTTCTCGAATTTGATAGACCAAATCATCAGCAAAATGGAGAATTATCGAAAGCTTTACCCGCTGCCGATTAACCTCTGTCAGTTCCACCGACTGCTCAAAATCTGAGCATTTCCGACAATAAAGGCCGTGAAATAAATTTCACGGCTACGAGAAAAACGCTAAACTGTTTTTAAAGTTTTTTTATCCTAACTGGTTAACGGGGTTTAAAGGTGACTTGTAAACCGTCACGAGGATGGGGAGTGGGGATAGTGGTGAGGGTAATATCTTGATTGGGGAGTAATTGCCAATCGTATTTTTCTACTAAACGGACGGCTAAAATTTTCATCTCTAAACGAGCGAATTCCTTGCCAATACATTCGCGCAATCCCGCACCAAAGGGGATATATCCGTAGGGTTTTTCCTCGGCTAAAAAGCGATCGGGATCGAAGCTTTCAGGACGAGAATAAATATTATTATCTTTATGGGTATTGCTGATTTGATACTGCACTACCCATCCTTTCGGCAAATGATAACCGTTAAATTGACAGTCTTCTATTACCCGACGGAATCCTCCTCCCACGGGGGGAGTAAAACGTAAAACTTCCTTTAAAACGCGATCTAAATAGGTCATCTGTTTGAGGGTATCGACGCTTAAAGGAGTGGATAGATCAAAATTAGTTATTTCCTCCAATACAAGCTGAAAAATATCGGGATGCAGTGCCATTTGTAGGCAGAAAGTGGCGATAGCGGAGGTTAAAGTTTCATGACCGGCAAAGAGTAATAATAGCACTTGATCCTTTAATTCCGCTAAGGATAAACTTTCACCGTTTTCGTCTTTAGCTTGTAAAAGGATAGCCAGAGCATCCTGGCCTAAGTCATCATTTTTTTGTCTTTCTAAAATGATAGTTTCGATCGCTTGCAGTAATTCTTCTCGACAGCGTAATGCTTTGCCGAAAGCTGTCCAGGGAAGGGGAAGAGGAAGGGTAAATAGTCCCGCACACCAAGTATCAAAAACTTCTCCTAATTTGGTAGCAGAACCCTGGTCAAGACCGATAAATAATTTACAGGCGATATCGAGAGTATAGTTTCTTAATTCAGGATACCATGACAGGGTTTTTGCAGTTTGCCAACGCTCTAAATAGTGAGCGGTAATTGTTTCTACCGTAGGAATATAACTTGCTAGGGACCGGGGTTGAAAAGCTTGATAGATTAAACGACGACGGGAAGCGTGAACATCTCCCGTATGCACCGCTAAAGATGCGCTACCTAGGAGAGTTTTGGTACTTTTAGGCCAAGTTGCTGCAAAGTATTTATTCTCGTTGCTGAGGAGAAAACGGTTAGCTTCGGTACCGGATAAAATAATCGTGGGACTGCCAAAAATATGAGTACGGAAAAGTTGACCATATTTATTATGACGTTTACTGGCAAAATCCCCATCGGTCAAAAAAGCGATTGTTTCTCCTAATAGGGGTAATCCGAAACTGCCGGGGGGTAGGGGTATATCTTTGCTTATAGTCATCGCTGCCTCTAGGGTAAAACTGATCAGTTGCCGTCGATTAACTCTGTTTATTCTAACCTAAAGCACCGGAGAATTCATCTCCTGATCTAGCCTGACAATTAGCGATCGCACTTGACCAAGGCAAGTATCTAAGTAGGAAGGCACAATTATTTGTAGGATGGGTTAGCGGTAGCGTAACATAATCGGGCGTTGGGTTTCATGCTTCAACCCAACCTACGTTCATCTTATATTTAATTCCACCCACCTACTTAGGCAAAATTAATCACAGATATCGCCAGTCAGTTAACAGCGAGAATTGCCGCCAATTGAAATTTTTTAAGATCACCGCCATAATTAGCCATTGCTAATAATAACTCGCGGCAAACGATGCTTAAAACCGCAGAGAATTTCCCAGGATATCGTACCTAAATCCCGCGCCCAATCGTCGGCGGTGATGCACTGTGGGCCATCTTTACCGATAAGTGTGACGATTTCCCCTGTTTTTACCTCTGGAATCTCGCTCACGTCAATCATTAACTGATCCATGGTTATTGCGCCGATTTGGGGTACTAAACGTCCTCTCAGGGATACTTTTAAACGATTGGAGAGATTGCGGGGAATTCCATCAGCGTAACCGATACCGACCACAGCAATACGGGTGTCTTTTGCCGCTATATACTGATGACCATAACTCACTCCAGAGCCAGCGGCAATGGTTTTGACTTGGGCAATGCGTGCTTTTACTTGCAGCACCGGTTGCAAAGGGACTTTATCGGTGAGATGATCGGCAGGATAAAGACCGTAAAGAGCTAATCCGACTCTAACTCGATCGTAGTGCAGAGATCGATCGCTTAGGGTAGCGGCAGAGTTGGCTAAATGCAGACAGGGGGGATGATAACCTTTTGATTTTAACTCGGCGATCGCTTGTTGGAATTTTTGCCGTTGTAACTGCATGATTTCGGGATTCGGATCATCAGCCGTGGCAAAATGCGAGTATATACTGGCAATTTTCAGGTTAGGAGCCTCTAAAACCTGTTCGACGAATTTGGTGCCGTTTTGCCATGGTGTGCCTAAGCGAGACATCCCCGTATCTAGTTTGATGTGAACCGGCAGCCGCTGCTCTAAGCGTCTCATAACGCTGGCAAAAATCTGCACCTGTTCGATTTGCACCAGGGTGGGTTGCAATTGCCAATGGGCTAAGGCTGCCACTTCTTCTGGGGTATTGACTGCCCCTAAAATCATAATTGGGGCAACGATTCCCGCTTCCCGTAGTTCGATACCTTCCCCGATAGTTGCGATGGCTAAAGACTGCGCTCCAGCTTCTAAAACGCTGTTAGCCACCTTAACTGCCCCGTGTCCGTAAGCATCGGCTTTAATTACCGCCATTAATTCCGTTTTTGGGGCTAATAAGGCCTTGACTTTTTGCACGTTTTGTTGTAAGGCCGAGCGATCAATCTCTACCCAAGCACGATAGCGAATTACTTCCGACAATTGATAATCATGACGGTTTTTGGGCGGATTGATGATTTTTGGTTCGATGCTAAACGTCACTCGCTCACTCCTTTGCACACATAACCCAATTTATACCAAAAGAAAACCGAGAGGGCTAGGAAAAAAGCCTGAAACTCCTCTGGATTTCCTCCTTTTTGCCTGTGGAATCTGGGTTTTAAGATGAATGGGATGTTAGGAAGTTCCCGAAAAAATTGGCAGTTAGGGTTATCGGTGTTAGGGGTTAGGGTTTTTCCGTAGAGAATGAACAGTAACGGGTAATCAGTGACAAGAAAGTAGCGAAGTTTTCACCTAACACTATCTCAGTGGTTGGACAGAAGTGAAGTTAACTGTGGGGTAAGGAATGCCAAAAAGCCTAGACTTAAGATAAAATTATATCCAACCAGATGCAGTATAGGAGTTTAGCCAATGTCTAACGAAACTGTTACTTATTCCCTAGAAGCTGTCCTCACAAGGATTGAGGGGAAGATCGATAAGATTGATGAGCGCTTGACAAAAGTAGAAATAGGATTAACCGATCTCAAAGGAGATATTAAAGTGTTAGACGAGAAAATCGAAGGCATGGACAATCGGCTAAAATCAGTGGAAGGAACCCAAAAAAATCATGTCTGGACATTAATTATCCTTTTGGGGAGTGCCATTTTTACGGCTGCTTGGAAAGTATTTTTTTCCAGTAATATCTGATCTTTCTAATTCTCAACAAGACTACAGTTAACCGCTCCTGAAAGAAAATTTTCTTAAAGCCTAGACTTAAGATAAAATTATATCCAACCAGATGCAGTATAGGAGTTTACCCAATGTCTAACGAAACTGTTACTTATTCCCTAGAAGCTGTCCTCACAAGGATTGAGGGGAAGATTGACTCGCTTGAGAAGCGGGTTAACGAAAGATTTGACAAGGTAGAAGATCGGTTAACCAAACTAGAAATAGGAGTAACTGATCTCAAAGGTGATATTAAAGTGTTAGACGAGAAAATCGAAGGCATCGACAATCGGCTCAGATCGGTAGAGGGAACCCAAAAAAATCAGGTCTGGACATTGATTATCCTTTTGGGAAGTGCCATTATTACGGCTGCTTGGAAAGTATTTTTTTCCAGTAATATCTGAGTTATCCAATCCTCAATAAGACTACAGTTAACCGCTCCTGAAAGAAAATTTTCTTAAAGCCTAGACTAAGATAAAATTATATTCTAACCAGATGCAGTATAGGAGTTTAGCCAATGTCTAACGAAACTGTTACTTATTCCCTGGATGTCGTCCTTAAAGAAATCAAAGACAGCATCAAGGAAGTTAGTCAAAAATTCGATAAGATTGATGAGCGGTTGACAAAAGTAGAAATAGGAATAGCCGATCTCAAAGGCGATATTAAAGTGTTAGGCGAGAAAATCGAAGGCATCGATAATCGGCTAATATCGGTAGAGGGAACCCAAAAAAATCAGGTCTGGACATTGATTATCCTTTTGGGAAGTGCCATTATTACGGCTGGGTGGAAAGTATTTTTTTCCAGTAATATCTGATTTCTCCAATCCTCAACAAGACCACAGTTAACCCAACACAGTTGACCAGATTTCCTCATTGCTTATTTCCCAATACAAAAACGGCTAAAAATGCGATCAAGTACCGATTCAGTTACTTCTTCGCCAGTAATTTCTCCTAAAGCTTGAATGGCAGTACGCAGATCGATCGACCAAAAATCAAAAGGCAAATCTTGGTCAATTGTTTTTTTTACCTGTTCCAAAGCAATTTTCGCCCTAGTTAAAGCTGCCGCTTGTCGTTGATTAATGGCTAAATCCAAATTAGCCGCCTGTAATTCCTGATTTTGGACAGCATTAATAATAGTTTTTTCTAAGTCTTCAATACCCTGATTTTGGACGGCGGATAGCTTGACAACTCGCTCAATTTCTGCTGGGTAAATTACAGTTTCTGGATTAACCAAATCAATTTTATTAATCACTAAAATTAATCGGCGATCGCTGACAGAGCGATAAATTTCCTCGTCCTCCTCGGTCCATCCTGACTCTGCGGAGACGGTTAATAGAACTAAATCAGCAGACCGGGCCGTTTGACGGGAACGTTCCACCCCAATTTGTTCAACTCGATCACTGGCCGAGCGAATTCCTGCCGTATCGAGGACTTGTACGGGGATTCCCGCCACAACTAGCTGAGATTCGACGATATCGCGGGTAGTGCCGGGTAAATCGGTGACAATCGCTCGATCGCTCCGACTCCAAGCATTTAACAAACTGGATTTCCCCACATTCGGCCGCCCCACGATCGCCACTTTTAGACCACTACGCAGCAATTCCCCGCGCTCGGCGGTAGCTAAAATTAAATTTACTTGACAAAAAACCTGTTCTATGCTATGGAGAACCGCCTCGTGATCCAAGGGCGGTAAATCCTCTTCAAAGTCAATACGGGCCTCAATTTCAGCCAAAATATCGAGACAGGTGGCGCGCAAATGGCGGATCGGTTGCGCGAGTTTCCCCTGTAAACCAGAGAGGGCAAATTGTGCCGCTTGGGGAGAACGCGCCCCAACGAGATCGACGACGCTTTCGGCTTGAGTTAGGTCAATTCTGCCGTTAAGAAAGGCACGCAGGCTAAATTCCCCCGCTTGGGCCAAACGCGCCCCATTTTCTAGACATAACTGTAACACCTGTTGTACGGGCATAATGCCGCCATGACAGTGAAATTCCACCACATCCTCGCGGGTGAAAGAGCGGGGCGCTAACATGAGCAACAGCAAAGCTTCATCGATAATTGCCTGACTTTGGGGATGTCGGATATAACCGTAGAGAAGACGATGACTTTTCCAGGGTTGACGATTGCGGGTATGGAAAAGCCGACGAGCGATCGCCACTGCCTCACTACCAGATAAACGGACAATACCGATACTACCCTGTTCCGGAACGATCGCCGTAGCGATGGCGGCGATCGTATCCCCTGTGTTTAACATCTCTTAATCACCCCTTGCTAAAATTGAAGTCGGTATCAATTTTGTCAGCATTTATGCCCGAAAATATGCGCTCACGGTCATTAAAAGCGAGAAAAAGCCGCAAATATTCGAGTAATCGCTTACTGCGATTTTTGCGCTATTGGTATATTCGCTTAATGCGATTACAAGGACATCCTAGGGAAATTGCCAGGGGTTTTGCCTTGGGAGTTTTTTCGGGATTTTTCCCGTGGATGGGCCTTCAAATCATCGTCGCTATCTTTTTAGCCACCCTATTTCGCGCCAACAAGATCGCGGCTGCTGCCGGTACTTATATCAGCAATCCCTTGACCGATCTGCCAATTTTCCTGTTTAATTATAAATTAGGAGAGTTTATTCTTGGTCAAAGCGGGCGATCGAATCTGGGCGACATTTTTCAAACTAATCAAAGCTTCACCGAAAAGTTAGCTAGTTCTGGCGGCCAATTTCTTTTAACCCTGTTTTTTGGTTGCTTACTATCAGCGACGGTATTTGCTACGATAACCTATTTTGTTAGCTATCGCCTAGTTCATCAACGGTATCACCGCCGACAAACAGGTAGAAAACGCCGATAAATTGTCACCGTTCAGGGGGGGGAGGAAATCCGGTAATCTAAGAGGCATGGATGAGAAGCACCAACGGTAATTCCATAATAAGTCTAAACTATGATTTGAATGATTGAATGAATACTATGATTGTGTTGTATTCAGCAAGTCTTCATCAATGATCAATTATAGTCAATCCCATAATCCCATCAATCACAGTTAAGACGATGGCTGTGACTGTCGCATCATTTGTAAATTATTACGAATCATTTGTGTATTGAGATGCTCTTTACTTAATGTATTGACATACAATACTTTTGTCATTTAATCAGTAGGAAGTAGGTCTGAAATTATATTTAAAAAATCTCTCACTTGTGCAATGAAAGGAAGAACTTGTAATTCATCAAAATCTGCAAAGTCTGTATAATCTGCTTCGAGACGGTATTCAAACAATTCGTTATAAACTGCACCAAAGTCTTTTGAAATAATTTCGCTACGGATGTAGTTTTTGTTGAAGAGACTACGGACACCTGTATGTTTTGGAGATGAGAGATTATCATAAGCAAGTAAAGCCGTAACAGCATAAAAGCAACTATAGTATAGACGATTGATACAACTATTCCATCTTGCACCATCAGCAAGAGAACAAGCATCTTGATAAGCTTCCTCTGCACGATTTAAACGATACCTAATTAGTTGATCGTGAAGGGAATTTTTACTCATAGCATAATAGCTTCTTTGTTAACTGATTGCCAGAAAGGAGTAGTTTGTAATAAGGGATGTTCCCATTGATTTTTGCTGCGAACAATGGTACAAATAACCTCTTCTGTTTCCCATTCGATTTCATAAATTTGACGACGGATTTGAGATGTGCGAGTAGGGTTGGTGATCCCATCAACTAATACTAATATATCCCAATCAGAGTCTGGTTGAGCATCGTTTCGCGCCCGTGAACCATAAAGAAATATTTGCGCTTGAGGTTCGATCGCTTGTACTGCTTGTTTAATTTTATTGAGTAATAGTTGTTTTTCCATGATTTTTTATGACCTTTTTTGTACTGCACAACAATATTAACAATATAGTCCATCCCATAATCCCATAATAAGTCTAAACTGTGATTGAAATGATTGAATGAATACTATGATTGTGTTGTATTCAGCAAGTCTTCATCAATGATCAATCATAGTCCATCCCATAATCCCATCAATCACAGTTAAGACGATGGATGTTGCTGTTGTCGCATCATTTGTAAAATTTTCCGAATTTGAACAATAGTAGAGTGATTTTTCCTAATAGTCGTTGACTCCATTTTATAGTAGTTCTATTTTTTGAAAAAGAATAATAAAACCTTCTTGGGTAAAGTGCTTGTCATGGGTAAGCACTTCAAAAATATCCATTTGTTGCATAATTACCATTGATATGCAGTCTGTAATGCTATAACCTTTGTCTGACCGTTGTTTATATAATTCAAAACCTAATTGACGTAATTCTGGTGTATAGGAAATAACTTTTATTGTTTTTTCCCGTAGCATTTGCGTACACATCAAGAGTGCTTTCTGTCTCATAATAGTTCCTCTAGATGAAGCATAGTTCAGTATCTCATCAATAATGCCATCCGTCGTTATTAGCTGATCATTGATACAATTATGAGCATAATTAAGCGCAATTTGATGCCAGTTATCTTTAGGGTTGAGTAAAGCGATCCAATAAAAGGTGTCGGCAAAAATTTGCTTCATGGTTAATGTTTAGGAGTACCGTAAATATAATGATCATGTTGCTCTGCACTATCGGTTGGTAAGGTATCTAAAATTTCTTGAGGAATATCAGCAGTGAGTTCTTCTATAAATTGTGCAAAAGGTTTAGATTGTTCTTGCGATCGATTATGTTTGATTTTGGCTAATAATAAAAAGTCAAAAACTTCTTCTATTACCTCATCAGATACTGTTTCAATTTCATGAATTAGTTGTTCTTTGATAGTCATAATTTTACCTTTGTAAGTTCTTCAAATATAGCCTATATCAGTTATCAGTGATTAATTCAATTATAGTCCATCCCATAATCCCATAATAAGTCTAAACTATGATTTGAATGATTGAATGAATACTATGATTGTGTTGCATTCAACAAACCTTCATCAATAATCAATCATAGTCCATCCCACACATAAATCACAGTTAAGACGATGGATGTTGCTGTTGTCGCAGCCTTTGTAAGTTTTCCCGAATTGTAACAGTAGTAGGATGATTCTCCCCTAAAGCTTGCTCCGCAATTGCTAAAGCTTGTAAATAGAGAGGTTCTGCTTCTGTGTACCTGCCTTGAAAATAGTACAAATGCGCTAAATTGTTGAGGGATTGTGCCACATCAGGATGATTGTCTTCTAAGAGTCGTTTTTTCAATTCTAATGCTTGTAGAGAGAGAGGTTATGAAATAAATTTAAAGAAGTCTGTGTTTTGCAGAAACAGGTGGATATTTAGCAATTTCTATTAATAATAGTCGCTCTTGTAAGCGTTCTTTGTTATTGAAATCTAAAATCCTAGCTGTCACGTTCCCAATATCAGTAATGGGTTGGATAAAAGCTTCTTTAAGTTGAAAATGTTCTTTCCACAAGTCTCGACGCGGGTTAAAAAAACGGACAAGTTCTCCAGTTTCCCAATTAATTGAGCCTAAATCTGTACCTTTTTGTAAATTGCAAAAAATACAGGCGTAGCACAAATTATCAGCCGAAGTTGCTCCCCCATGTTTAAAACTAATGATATGATCCACCTGACAGCCAGATACCCTATCAGAAGCAGAAATTAAGCAATATTCACAGAGAAAATCGGCACGTTCAGCAACTAATTTTCGCAATTCTAAACTAATGTAAGGTCGAGCCATTTTAGTTAGCTCCATTGAGATATTGGTGAGCTTTTGCTTTTGCTAGGGTCATGATATGTTCTAGCATTAAATAAGCATCGAGTTCCTGTTTTTCATCTTGGGTAAGTTCATTATTTTTGGCGTTATAAATTAGGTCTTCTAGGCGATTTTGAGCGGTATCGGAAAGATGAAAGTTAATCACCGATTGGGGGGTGGTTCCCCTTGCGATTAGTTCAATAATTTCGTTATAGACTTTGATGGTTTGGGTTGCTGTATTCATGGGTTTATTCTGTTGGGTTTATTGGGTAGGGAAAAAGCAATTACAATTTAATGAACTGTAAAAGAATTGCTGTTTTTCTATCAGGTTTAAAAGTGGTGATCGCTGTTTAATTTATATTAGGAACACTATTAATTTGTCAACCAGATTTTCTGATCCTAAACTTATTTTTATCCACAATTACCGTTGAGCCAATAATTTCTTCTATATCTACGGTATTGATAAAATTTTCTAAAACCTGTCTAATTTCTACCGCTATCGCCTCAAAAGGAAATCGTAAAATAATCAGACCACAATGGGTATTGGGAGGATAATTTTTGATATTAGCCCATCCCAAATCACGGCTAATAATAATTCGCTGTTCTCGTTGAGCAAATCGAAATAGCTCAGGGTCTTTTGTGCCACTTAGTCCAGAGGTTTTTACATGAATAGCGTCATAACCTTTAGAATTTAGCAAGTTGCTTAAACTTAAGGGGCAGTCTTCATCAATTAAAAAGCGAATTTTCAACTGGTTTTCTCCATTGGATAAATGATTTCATTATTTAAAAGTTCAGAAAAATATGCTAAAGAAGCAAGAATTTGCTCTTGAGTAACTCCATATTCCTCCATGACTTCTTCATAGCTCATTCCTCCTGCCAGGGAACCAATAACAATGGCGATCGGGATTCGGGTTCCTGTTAAGATTGGTTTACCATGTTGAATTTCGTTATCTATGGTAATAGCATTATTTAATAAGTTGGTTGTCATTAATTTTCTCCGTTTAAGTTTGATTAAGAATAAACTGATTTAATTTCCTAAAAACTTGACATAATCCCATCAATCACAGTTAAGACGATGGATGTTGCTGTTGTCGCAGCGTTTGTAAGTTTTCCCGAATCTTAACAGTAGTAGGATGATTCTCCCCTAAAGCTTGCTCGGCAATTGCTAAAGCTTGTAAATAGAGGGGTTCTGCTTCTTCATACCTTCCTTGAGATGAGTATAATTCTGCTAAATTGTTTAGGGAAATAGCAACAGAGGGATGATTCTCCCCTAATAGTCGTTGACTCAATTCTAATGCTTGTATTAAGAGTGGTTCAGCTTCTTCGTATCTTCCTTGAGATTGGTAGAGTTTTGCTAAATTATTAAGATTTTCAGTGACATTGGGATAGTTATCGCCTTCAAAAATTTCTGGACAGTATTTTTTTAGATTTGCCAGAAATTCCTGTGAGGTAACTTCAGTAAAATCTTGGTGGATAATATTGCGAAATTCTTTAGTATCTAGCATGGTTAATTTTCTCCTTCTATTTAATTAACTCTTCATACTCATCATGAGAACCAATCCAAAACCAGTAATAATCTTCACCTTTTTTCAATGCTAAAGCTCTATAATTCTCAGTTATTCGGACTGACCAGACATTTTTCTCTACTTTCTTGAAATGTAATGATCGATGGAAAACATTACTAATCCAGAGACGATAGGCTTTTTTTGCCTGTTGCTTAATGTAGGGAGGTAAGTTGGCATAACATTGCCAAAAATCAGGAGTTGTTAAGGATTTCATCTAAAGACTTAACTTGATTGTTACTGATATCATTGTTGACTTTTTGTAATAGTCGATCGAGTTTCCCTGATTCGAGATCGTTTTTTATCTGTTTGTCCCAACTATCATCAAGATAGTCTTGTAACCAAGCTGATAATTGATGGATTTCTTCGTCAGGCAACTGGAGAATCGCGGATTCAATATCTTTGAGTGTAGTCATGATTGTTTGGTTGATTGAAGGTGATTGTATTATTTTATATTGTTGTATTATCGGATGGGTTAATAACCCATCCTACGGGAGCGACTCTAAGTTTTCCCGAATCCTAACAGTATTAGGATGATTCTCCCCTAAAGCTTGCTCGGCAATTGCTAAAGCTTGTAAATAGAGAGGTTCCGCTTCTGTGTACCCGCCTTGGGATTCGTACAATAGTGCTAAATTGTTGAGGGAAGTTGCCACATCGGGATGATTGTCTCCTAAGAGTCGTTTTCTCAAATCTAATGCTTCTAGATAGAGAGGTTCTGCTTCTGTGTACCTGCCTTGGGATTCGTACAATAGTGCTAAATTGTTGAGGGAAGTTGCCACAAGGGGATGATTGTCTCCCAAGAGTCGTTTATACAAATCTAATGCTTCTAGATATAAGTTAAACTGATCACACAGAACCTAGAAGATTTCGAGAAAAAGCTAAACCTACCAAACCCGGGGCGTAAACTCCGCATCATTTAAAATTATTACATTTTCCCCTGACTGCACCAACACAAATAAACCCTGACGACAAGCGTAACTCGCCACCTCATTGGGAACAATCATCGCTGCCACCGCTCCCAAAGCCTTTACATCTCGAAAACGAGGCATTAACCGCTTAAACTTGGCCAAACGTTGTAAATGCTCATCCACATCCCTTTGAGTTAACTTACTTTTGACCTCCACTAAAATGGCATCGGTATCATTCACTACTAATAGATCAATTTCTAAACCTTCATTATCCCGTTTTACCGAAATACCAGGGTGAAACTCATGGACATCAATACCCCGCTCTTGAAACAGACGCACCACCGCAGGACGCACTTGCCACTCGACAAACTCTCCTAAACGATTGCCCAACTCCCCAATCTGCTGACTAACTCTGTTAATTTGTTTATCTGTTTCTTTTTGAGCTTGGGATAACTCTTGTTGAGCTTGGGATAACTCTTGTTGGGATTGGGATAACTCTTGTTGGGATTGGGCCAATTCCTTTAGTATTTCCCGAATGTCTTCAATAGTAGCTGTCATAGTGAATTTCTCTCAAGTTAAAGTGATGTAGCCGATACTCAAGGGATTTAGTATAATTTTAGCGTTGATTATTGGCAGGAATGGAATCGGCTCTCTTGGATTTGGTAGGTAAAATTTATTCTAAGATACATTCCTCCCAGCGAGGGAGTGGAAGGAACCACAAAGACACAAAGGGGAGCATCTCACTTATGCAATGAGTATTAATACTTATAGCCGTCAAAAACTAGAAAATCTTCAACTTGATCACAAAGAGAAATGAGATTATAATAGTTATAACTCACAATTCAGAATATAGCTCGATGGGAGGAACAATCCAATGTTATCAGAAAATGAAAAAAGAATTAAAGAGTTATCCCGAGAGTTGGGAGCTTGTCTATATGAGCAATCCCAAATTAAGAAATTTAATAACTTGGGAGAGATAGAGGAGACAGTCAGAGATTTAATGATTCATTATGTTAACCCAGAAATCGGTACTTTTTTGTCAAAACAAGCACAGAAGAAACTGCCGGTCGGACGAGAAAAGTGAAAAGTATTTTGGGGGAATTACCAATTACAGAAAAACAAGCGAAAAAATTAGAAATAAAGTCTCGGACTCAGATGAGTCCAATGTTAGAGAAGAACTGTTTGCTATTAAGTGGCGATGAATCCTACGAAAAATCGGCGCAGAAAATCAAATCATTGACAGGGATTGCTGTTTCTCACAGTACCCAACAACGCCTCGTACATCGCTAGGCTTTTGAAGAATTACCGTCTAACCCAGAAGTGGAAGTGGAAGAAATGAGCCTAGATGGCGGTAAGGTACGACTAAGAACTGCCAAGGGAAAAGCCTTAATTTGGCGTGATTATAAAGCAGTGAGTTTTCATCAACTGGGGGTAGCGGCTTTTTTTCAAGATAACTCAGCTTTATTAGATTTGGTTAATTCTCAAGTTTTGGCCAAGCCTTTAATTTGTTTATACTTTGCACGGCTACAACTTGCATTTTTTACTCAAGGACAATAATATAGTTTAAGAGTCATAATTAGAAGCAAAGCACTCATTAAAAACATGATTAACCTAGAATTCACGGAAGAAGAAAAGAACTCACTGTATTATGAAAGATTTCATCATCCCCATCCCCGGGTTCAACTGAAGATGGAAGTTCTCTGGTTAAAAAGCCAAAAGATACCGCACCAAAAAATTTGTCAGTTAGCAGGAATCTCGCCAAATACCTTATTAACCTATCTTCGCGATTATCAAGAAGGCGGAATAGAAAAATTAAAAGAAATCAACTTCTATCGCCCTAAAAGTGAATTAGAGTTTCAAAAAGAAACCCTCAAAAAATACTTCGAGAAAAATCCAGCAGCCACAATAAATGAAGCTGTATATAGGATAGAAGAATTGACGGGAATAAAACGAAGTCCTACCCAAGTGAGAAAATTTTTAAAATCAATGGGAATGAAATGTTTAAAAGTAGGTTCTCTTCCTTCTAAAGCTGACCCAGATGAACAAGAGGACTACAAAGAAAAAAAGCTAGAACCCAGACTAAATGAGGCAAAAGAAGGAAAAAGGGCTGTTTTTTTTGTTGATGCCGCTCACTTCGTCATGGGAGCATTTCTCGGTTTTGTTTGGTGTTTTGAGAGACTTTTTGTTAAGTCACCGAGCGGGCGTAAACGCTTCAATGTTTTAGGAGCATTAAATGCAATAACTCATGAAGTTATTCTGGTAACATATGACACTTATATTACAGCAACTCAAGTCTGTGAACTCACGTCAAAAATAGCTGCTTTAGGACTAATGATTCCCATCACTCTAGTCTTAGATAATGCCCGCTATCAAAAATGTAAAATTGTTGAAGAATTAGCTCTTTCTTTGTCAATAGAACTGCTCTATCTGCCGTCTTATTCACCTAATCTAAATTTAATTGAAAGGCTGTGGAAATTGGTCAAAAAGAAATGTTTATATGGTAAGTAGTCATGCAAAATTAATTACCTGCCCGATCGAGCTAAAACCCTTACGGGGCAATGATCGTCATGTGTAAATAATTTTGCCTAGGTACTTAAATATTATGAAAACTTTTCTGACTTTTCTTCAGCCATTTATGAATGTTTGAATGATGCCCATTTGAAACATAAAAAAGAACTGGATTCCTTGCTGACTCTACGATTTCAGAAGTTTAATAAATCTCAGATTATGAACGTCTAAAGTATAGGAGATGGACATGATGGTATCTGGAATTTATTTCGTGAGCTCGGAGAGAAACAGGAAAGAATTGAAATATTGGATTGGTATCATTTAATCGAAAACCTCTATAAAGTTGGCGGGTCATTCCAGGGAATTGAGGAGGTAAAATGTTTTCTTGAGGAAGGGGGACGTGGACGCCGCTATCTCTTGTTGTGAAGGATGGTCAGAGCCGCAAGTTGAGAATTTTATTACTTATTTAAACAAGCATAAACATCGAATTGTCAATTATGGTTATTTGCAGGCAGAGGGGATTTCCATTGGCTCTGGCTCCGTCGAATCAAAAATTAAACAAATTGCTTCAAGGGGTGACAGAGGGGCTACAAGCTAGATAGAGCGGGGGGTCTAGCCAAACGACCCCCTAAAGAAATAGAGTGGTTAGGACAACCACTCAAAATTTTAAAATGTTACCTTCATTCTATCAGGCTTGTTTACAGGCGAACCTTAGCGAGGCGAGCTATTTGACCTTACAGCTCCTAATCCTGCTCTTACAAAGTCATCGGATAGTCCAACTAGAGAAACTGGCCGCTCTTTTCCCGCAACCGATAACCTTTGAAAGTAGAAGACGGAATTTGCAGAGATTTCTTAAGCTCCCGCAACTAAACGTGAAACTCTTGTGGTTTCCTTTGATCAAACAGATCGTCAAGCTAGAATTTAGCGGAAAAAATAAAAATCGAGAGCCAAGAAGAAGGCTCAAAAAACTGAAACACGCGGGAAGATTATTAGTCGTCATAGATAGAACCGATTGGAAGGGTAGAAATTTATTCGTCGCCAGTGTGATTTGTGGTCGGAGAGCTTTGCCCGTATATTGGGTGTTACTGAATAAAAAAGGAAGTAGCGCTCTCGGGGAACCGAAAAAATTCCTCAAGCCAGTCTTAGGGTTGTTGAAACCCTATCCGCTCGTCGTAATGGGAGACCGTGAATTTCAGTCAGCGCAATTAGGGAAGTGGCTTGACGACAGAGGTGTAGCTTTTATCTTCCGTCAAAAGAAAAGTACCTACACGCGATTGAAAGATGGAGAAAACTATCAAGCCCTTTCCGAGTTAGAACCGAACCGGGGCGAGCGAAACTTCTTTCGGGGAGTGACCCACACGAAAAGCCATGAGATCGAGGGGTTCAACCTAGCAACTTATGGGAAAAGAGGTTATCGAACTAAAGGGTCTAAAGAGCCTTGGTATTTATTGACCAACCTAGAATCTTTAGAGATAACTCTCAAGTTATATAAATCTCGATTCGGGATTGAAGCGATGTTCAAAGATTGTCAAACGGGAGGATATAATCTTGAAAAAACGAAAGTGAGCGAGCCTCGCTTTCTCGCCTTAATTTTATTAATCGCTATCGCTTACTCTTTGAATACAACCCGTGGTCAAAATCTCAAGAAATCGGGAACTCGCGATTATATTTGTCGCTCCAAAGAAGCGAAACGCGGTCCGGAAAGACATAGCGATTTTTGGATAGGTACTTATGGGAGCTTCTGGATCGAGTCGATGGACGCGTACTCGGAACTCGCCTTTTCTTTGATCCGCCTCAAGCCAGGAAAACACCCCGATTTTTCTAGGGGTCTAACGGCTATGCGCCTTATCCAGCAAGCCTTTTAGTCGCCTTGTCACCCCTTGAAACAAATTGCTCATCGTCTCAAAATTACTGGTGCAAGTTGGGAATCTGGTAATGTACCGCAAGTCCTTCGTCATCGCTGTGCTTATCTAAATGGTTGCCTTTTTTAACTTTTTTATTGATTCATTGGTTCTTCGTTACTTGGTATGGTTCGATAGGGGGGCATAAATCGACTAAATCCTTATCTGGCAAGAGACTTAATTGATTAGTTCGCTCTAGAAAAAAACAATTAACAAAAATCGCTAAATGCCTTTCTATATAAGGGTTCCATCCCTTATAACTCCCGTCCATTGCATAAGTAGTCGTGCAAAATAAATTTCCTAGTGAAGAAAGGCAAAGGGCAAGAGGCAAGAGGCAAAGGGGGGGTTAGATATGTGTAATTAATTTTGCCTAGGTACTTAACACAAACCGAAGAGCCATCTCATTAAGCATTTCTACTTATTGCAAAGGTGAGATGCTCCCCTTTGATCTGCTCCGCGCCAACCTGTTCAACGCGATCGCCCTTAGCTTTTTGCTTGATTTCTGCTTCTATGCGACCTGCCGGGCTCTTCTCGACTTTGTGTGATAATTTTTGCTTATGGAACCCTGAAGTGCTTATTGGGCAAAACTTTTAGGACTATTTTGCGGAAGAAACTATCGGTATAGACCTCGTTTCCACACAGAAACCAGAAGAGCCCCTGCCGTAACATCTCTTAAACCAACTTGGGTGATTTCCCCTGCTTGAATTGCTTGTCCTAAAATCTGTAACTCCTCAGCAAAAAGGGAGTCTTCATCTAAAATCACATCTAAATTTTTAGTCAAAGTTGCGATCGCTGTACTATCACCACTTTCAACCTTAGCCAATGCTTCATCAACTTTAGAAGATTTTCCTGTTAAGCGAGTTTTGATTTTTTCCCATAAAACAGGAATCTTAGCCAAAGCTTCAGCCGTAAACCGTTTCGCTAAATCCCCCGTCCCAGACTTCACAAACTCTTGTACTGCTAAGGTGATCAGTAAACCTGCTGTTAATGGCTCAGTCATTTTTAAATTTTCCTCTAATAGTAATTCAAATTGGGTTTGAGACTCTCAACGTTTGGAGAAAAATAAAATCTCTAAATTTTAAATCTCTCCACTCTCATGGCTCTCTTGGATTTGGTAGGTAAAATGTATTCTAAGATATATTTCTCCTAGCAAGGGAGTGGAAGGAACCACAAAGACACAAAGGACACAAAGATCGCTCATAAGTAGCTGGTTATAATTAAATTAAAAATGGATTTTAGGTTCGATCCCCCCTGCCCCCCTTGATAAGTAGGGTTGATTCATTTAAATTAAGTATAGCTAATTTTGAGTCAATAAATTTGACTGAAGATTCTCAATTTTATCTTTCTCTAACCAAAAGAGTTAGTCACAATAACTAATATTTAATCTTCTGCCAATATTTATTATGAATAAATTGATAAAGCTTGTTCCCAAGCCACTAAAAGCCTATCTCTCTTCAAATTTTCTGAGAGTACATCCTGTTAATTTAGCTAATTTTTCTGCTTCTTACGTCGATAAAACTATCAGTTTTTCCCAACGTTCAGCTAACCACCTCTGTCCCTCCGTTATTGAGAGAAAACCCAAACCTCTGAAAAGATTCAATCCTATGGTTGTGAGAATTGACCAATTGCTGGCCGCTTGAAAATCACTAATTTCGCTTTTATCTTCCTCAAAAATTACATCTTTTACCCAATGTAACTGATTTTCTATTTTCCAGTGTCCTCGAATAATTTTAGCAAATACTTCGGCGGATTCGGTTAGGCTACTGATATAGTAAGCTGTTTCTTCATAGGTTTTATCCCCGCGACTACCCCTTCTTTCTACTTTAATAACTCTTCGCAGATTTTCAAACCCTTTTCTTTCATTTTTCCTCACTTTAAAAACTTCTATTTTTCTTGATATTTTTCGTCCATGACTATTATCTTGTTCAAGAAAAAAACTTTCTGGCTTTGAGGAATTACTCAGGTCTTGTATTCGCTGATAAAGATTTTTCTGATTTCCTTTAACGGTGATAACATAGTCATTTTTAGTCTTGGCTATTAAGCTGATTGTTTTCTTCTGACAGTGTAAAGCATCCCCAGTAAAAACTTTATTTTGGAGAGAGCAATCCTCAATTATAGCTTGCCCTTCGTCGATTTCAGACCCTTTTTTGTTTTCGATTCTTTTTAAGTGTAATACCAAGCCACTTTCTTGACTAAACAATGAGATAAACATGATAAAATTTTGTTGTTCATTGTTAGGATTCTTTAGGGTGTTTTTGAGACTTTTTCCATCTATGCCTAGCCAATTTATATCATCTCTTTGTCCATATTCTTGTAATGCCCATTCATTAAACATTTTTAACAAAATCTGACCATCAACTCCCATCATTACCCTTCTAATTGTTGAATAGGATGGGACTCTTTCTGGAATTATGTTAAATTCTTTACTCAGCCTGTGCCGATTATTTTTAGCAAACTCTCCTAGTTCTCTATAACCTGAGTATCCTAGCATTGTTCCTAGTATTATTACTACTAATACTATCCATAAAGGGTGTCTTTTTCCTTTATCTTTCCGAAAGTCCTTGACTTGTTTTAGTTTTTCTATTAAGCTCAACATATATTTAAAAAGTTGCCGGTCACTTCTCATTTTACCTGATATTGATCGCTTTTACTTTTGATATTCTGATGGGAGAATGAAACAGCCCTACCTTGATAAGGGGGGTGCCGATAGGCGGGGGGATCTGACAACTTTTAACGCCTACCTACTTATGTAAGTTAAACTGATCACACAGAACCTATAAGATTTCGAGAAAAAGCTAAACCTACCAAACCTGGGGCGTAAACTCCGCATCATTTAAAATTATTACATTTTCCCCTGATTGCACCAACACAAATAAACCCTGACGACAAGCGTAACTCGCCACCTCATTGGGAACAATCATCGCTGCCACCGCTCCCAAAGCCTTTACATCTCGAAAACGAGGCATTAACCGCTTAAACTTGGCCAAACGTTGTAAATGCTCATCCACATCCCTTTGAGTTAACTTACTTTTGACCTCCACTAAAATGGCATCGGTATCATTCACTACTAATAGATCAATTTCTAAACCTTCATTATCCCGTTTTACCGAAATACCAGGGTGAAACTCATGGACATCAATACCCCGCTCCTGAAACAGACGCACCACCGCAGGACGCACTTGCCACTCGACAAATTCTCCTAAACGATTGCCCAACTCCCCAATCTGCTGACTAACTCTGTTAATTTGCTTATCTGTTTCTTTTTGAGCTTGGGATAACTCTTGTTGAGATTGGGATAACTCTTGTTGGGATTGAGCTAATTCCTTTAGTATTGCCCGAATGTCTTCAATAGTGGCTGTCATAGTGAATTTCTCTCAAGCTAAAGTGATGTAGCCGATACTCAAGGGATTTACTATAATTTTAGCGTTGATTATTGGCGGGAATGGAATCGGCTCTCTTGGATTTGGTGGGTAAAATGTATTCTAAGATACATTCTTCCTAGCGAAGGGGTGGAACGAAAGCTAAACCTACCAAACCTGGGGCGTAAACTCCGCATCATTTAAAATTATTACATTTTCCCCTGATTGCACCAACACAAATAAACCCTGACGACAAGCGTAACTCGCCACCTCATTGGGAACAATCATCGCTGCCACCGCTCCCAAAGCCTTTACATCTCGAAAACGAGGCATTAACCGCTTAAACTTGGCCAAACGTTGTAAATGCTCATCCACATCCCTTTGAGTTAACTTACTTTTGACCTCCACTAAAATGGCATCGGTATCATTCACTACTAATAGATCAATTTCTAAACCTTCATTATCCCGTTTTACCGAAATACCAGGGTGAAACTCATGGACATCAATACCCCGCTCCTGAAACAGACGCACCACCGCAGGACGCACTTGCCACTCGACAAATTCTCCTAAACGATTGCCCAACTCCCCAATCTGCTGACTAACTCTGTTAATTTGCTTATCTGTTTCTTTTTGAGCTTGGGATAACTCTTGTTGAGATTGGGATAACTCTTGTTGGGATTGAGCTAATTCCTTTAGTATTGCCCGAATGTCTTCAATAGTGGCTGTCATAGTGAATTTCTCTCAAGCTAAAGTGATGTAGCCGATACTCAAGGGATTTACTATAATTTTAGCGTTGATTATTGGCGGGAATGGAATCGGCTCTCTTGGATTTGGTGGGTAAAATGTATTCTAAGATACATTCTTCCTAGCGAAGGGGTGGAACGAAAGCTAAACCTACCAAACCTGGGGCGTAAACTCCGCATCATTTAAAATTATTACATTTTCCCCTGATTGCACCAACACAAATAAACCCTGACGACAAGCGTAACTCGCCACCTCATTGGGAACAATCATCGCTGCTACCGCTCCCAAAGCCTTTACATCTCGAAAACGAGGCATTAACCGCTTAAACTTGGCCAAACGTTGTAAATGCTCATCCACATCCCTTTGAGTTAACTTACTTTTGACCTCCACTAAAATGGCATCGGTATCATTCACTACTAATAGATCAATTTCTAAACCTTCATTATCCCGTTTTACCGAAATACCAGGGTGAAACTCATGGACATCAATACCCCGCTCCTGAAACAGACGCACCACCGCAGGACGCACTTGCCACTCGACAAATTCTCCTAAACGATTGCCCAACTCCCCAATCTGCTGACTAACCCTGTTAATTTGTTTATCCGTTTCCTTGATTTGTTTATCCGTTTCCTTGATTTGTTTATCTGTTTCTTTTTGAGCTTGGGATAACTCTTGTTGAGCTTGGGATAACTCTTGTTGGGATTGGGATAACTCTTGTTGGGATTGGGATAACTCTTGTTGGGATTGGGATAACTCTTGTTGGGATTGGGCCAATTCCTTTAGTATTTCCCAAATGTCTTCAATAGTAGCTGTCATAATGAATTTCTCTCAAGTTAAAGTGATGTAGCCGATACTCAAGGGATTTAGTATAATTTTAGCGTTGATTATTGGCGGGAATGGAATCGGCTCTCTTGGATTTGGTGGGTAAAATGTATTCCAAGATAAATTTCTCCTAGCAAGGGAGTAGAAGGAACCACAAAGACACAAAGGACACAAAGATCGCTCATAATGTAAGTTAAACTGATCACACAGAACCTATAAGATTTCGAGAAAAAGCTAAACCTACCAAACCCGGGGCGTAAACTCCGCATCATTTAAAATTATTACATTTTCCCCTGACTGCACCAACACAAATAAACCCTGACGACAAGCGTAACTCGCCACCTCATTGGGAACAATCATCGCTGCTACCGCTCCCAAAGCCTTTACATCTCGAAAACGAGGCATTAACCGCTTAAACTTAGCCAAACGTTGTAAATGCTCGTCCACATCCCTTTGAGTTAACTTACTTTTGACCTCCACTAAAATGGCATCGGTATCATTTACTACCAATAGATCAATCTCTAAACCCTCATTATCCCGTTTTACCGAAATACCAGGGTGAAACTCATGCACATCAATGCCCCGCTCCTGAAACAGACGCACCACCGCAGGACGTACTTGCCACTCGACAAACTCTCCTAAACGATTGCCCAACTCCCCAATCTGCTTACTAACTCTGTTAATTTGCTTATCTGTTTCCTTGATTTGTTTATCTGTTTCTTTTTGAGCTTGGGATAACTCTTTTTGAGCTTGGGATAACTCTTGTTGAGCTTGGGATAACTCTTGTTGGGATTGGGATAACTCTTGTTGGGATTGGGCCAATTCCTTTAGTATTTCCCGAATGTCTTCAATAGTAGCTGTCATAATGAATTTTCTCAAGTGAAAATGAAATTTGCTCTATTATAGCCCGATCGCTTTTTCTCCCTTGAAGTAACCGTTCAGGGGGTAGGGTTGATTCATGAATCAACCCTACAATGAATCAACCCTAGTTCAGGGGGGGACAAAATCTAGTAATCTAAAAAGACTTAGAAAAGAGCGGCTAATGTGAAATAGTAGTATCCATCTCTGTGCTGCCCCAGGAGAGTCCTTCCACTGAGTCAATGCCACTGGCGGCTTGACATCCCCCCCCTGAACGGTTACAATGAGACTATACGCCTTATGTAAGTTAGAAGCTGGAATGGTGTAAACTCGTTCGATAGATTATCTCTCTAGTCGGAGTGTTGGACTCAAACACTTGATCCCTAATTAGGTTGTTTTAGGTCACATCAAGTTTGCTACTTTATTAGGTTTCTTACAGGAAATTTTAAAGGTTTGAGCCTTCGGTAAGTCTTTCGAGGTAGCCTAGTTATATTATGTCAAAAATAGCTTGAGCGATTTTTTCAGGGGATTTTCCTAGTCTAAAGTAATATCCTCTGGGTGTTTATCATGTTACAAATTAAGTGATTTTTACTCATTACAATGGCAAAAATCAAGCCGAATCTATGTCTGATCAGAATCATCAGCATCCAGATATGGGTGCGAAGAAAACAACGCAGGCTAGGATAGAACATCAGAATGATAATCAAATAAAAACGGGAATTGATCCTAAAATTGATTCGGAAAAACCGTTTAAATATTCGGAGCCAACAGGAAGATTAGGGGAGATAATGCTGCGCTTAATGCCGGTGGGTCTTTTGCTCGGAGGACTGAGTTATTGGGCGATAGTTGGCAAGATTCCGACTCCTGTTCAAGGACGAGCGGTCATTTTGATTCCTCGTTCTATTGTTAATATCGAACCCCGTCAAGGTGGGCGGGTGTTAACCCTCCTGATTCAACCGGGAGATTCTGTCAAAAAAGGGCAATTACTGGCAACTTTAGAGTTTCCTGAATTAGAAACAGAATTAAAAGATAAAAAGGATAGGTTAGCAGATCTCAAGCAGCAGGATAAAAGAGTGGACTCTGTTGAAGTGAGTCGTCGCCAATTGAATGCAGCCTCAGTAGAGCGCCAGCAAAAGGCCAATCAGCTTCAGATTAAAGCACTTCAAGTTCAATTATCCAGTAATCAAAAACAGCGAGAGGCTTATCTCTCCCATGCTCGATACCTTAAAAATTTCCAGAACTCAACGGATGAAAGACTAGCCGCCTACGATAAACTTATCGAAGAGGGGGCTGTCGCCAAGCTAGATTTTCCCTCCTATTTATTTCAGTTCAATAATCTAGAGGCTTCTAATAGTATCAATCGCGTCCAAATAGAACTCGATCGCCTGAAGGGGGTTGATGAAAGCCTGCGAGCGCAGATGAACGCATTGACGGCCCAGAATAATATACTAAACACAGAAAAACGGCAAATAGACCTGCAAGATACAGCCAGTGATATTCTTCGTTACAATGCGATCGCTGACCAGCAACGAGAGATTAATACGTTAAAAACCACTATTCAAGCCAACAAAAATGTAGTGAGTCTGTACAACGGCCAGATTTTAGACTTATCTGTGAATCCGGGGGAAGTCCTGGCTCCGGGGGGCGCATAGGTACATTAGAAGTCTCCAATCTAAAGGCCAAGACCAACGTGGTGGCATTGTTTAAGAGTGGTGATGCCAAACGATTAGAACCAGGCCAGGAAGTAGAAGTCGTTCCCGATCTCTATGATCGCGAACGCTATGGGGGTATCGTCGCTAAGGTCGTTTCCGTCGATCAGCAGCCGGTAACTGTGGCAGAACTGGCAAATATAGTCGGAAGTAATGAACTCGCCAGCAAGCTGTTTCTGGGTAGAGATGAAGACGATCGCGATAAGCCTATACCCGTCAATGCAAGTGTTATCAAAGCGACTTTAGCGCTGAAGGTCGATCGCAATACACCGAGTGGTTTTTACTGGACTCAAGCCAAGGGAGCGCCCCAAAGAATCACCAACGGGACTACCGCAGATGTCCATGCTGTGGTGGAAGAGCGTTCTTTAGTGAGTTACATAACCCCTGCTTTTCGCTGGATTACAGGGGTTTACGACCGTTAACCACAATCTTGCGAGCGTAAGTAGCTGAAAGAAACAACGACTAGAATAAACGGTTAAACCTAATATGGAAAATCCGAAAAGACGTTCTCAATGGTGGACTTGGTGGTTTAAGTGGTGGATTATCGCCGCAGCGTTTGTCTTAGTAATCCTGATCCATAGTGAGCCTCCTCAGCTTTGGTTTTGGTTGGTGACGTTTTTGGCACTAATTTTATATGGGATTGAGCGAGCGATTAATGGGTAACAATGAGTAAGTCGAAAAAGGATATAGAGATACCTTGGACAGTAAAAACGGGCTAATGATCAGACAGGGATTGAAATTTTCCCTGGGTGCTGCTCTCTTAACGAGTTTCTTTTGGCACCGAGGAAATGTATTAGACAACTTTGTCTATCCCGTCTTTGGGTATGTATCTGTACTGATTGAGCCATCCATGGGAGGTGCGATCGCCGCAGGTTTGGGGCGTTTGGGGGGAAGTGCTTTGGGGGAATCATTGCCGCTATCCTGGTGAACGCCTACGGAATCCAAGGCTCAAGTTTTTTTGTCATTCCCTCTCTTACCTACATTTTAGCCGCCCTGATCTGTGAAACTTACCGATGGCAAGCCGCTTATTCCCAAGCCACACTACTGGGCGCTTTAATTGCCATGAGAGTGGTAGGAACATCAGCACAACAAAATATCTGGCTCTATTTGCGATCGCGCCTGATCGATAACTGGATCGGAATCGCTGTGGGAATTGCTGTGGCCTTACTATTTTGGCCCCAGAATACTCGATCCGATCTCAACCGAAACTTGATGGGAATCCTTCAAGATATACCGCACTTGTTCCAAAAAATCCTCGATCGCTACCTAAAAACTGATGGCGACGAGCGGGATTATCCTCTTTCTATTGAGCAGAACGAGCTTAACTTACTCAATCAGATTAAAAAATCAACACAAACTAGCCTTTCAATGCTCACAAAAGCAACCAATGAATTCGGTAGTGAGATATTGGTGGCAGAAAATTGGAGTGAAATCTTGGCAATTCAGAACCAATTGACTCGACAATTAGCTGATCTGATGGCTTTTAAGGGCGAAAAGCATGAACAAAATTTAGTGCATCAGTTCAGGGATGAATTAAACCAATTGGCGACTCATCTTACCGACAGCTTTGATAGCTTGAGGGATCTGAGTAACGCCAAAAAAATCTTAGCTACCCCTTACCTGACAGAATTAGAAGAAGATTTAGCGAATATTGGGGGTAAACTTGATCATCTCCGAACAAGTGGAGAGATTGATCGGTATGATGTTCAAGAATCACTACAGTTTTATCAATTTATTCAACTTGTATCTCGATTTATCCAACAATGCGAGGGACTACGAGGCAGGATAATCGATAAAACGAAAGTAACTGCAACTTTCAGGCGAAAAAACCTGATTACCTTTCCCAAATGGGCTCCTATATCCCTAAAACGACTAAGAGAAATTGTCAGTCTTGGCGTGGTTATTGGTTTGTTACTGGCTATTATTCGTCACATTGAGTTTCCCTATCCTTCTGCTTACGAAAAAGTGGCAGATATTGTGATAATAGGTGCAGTGGTCACTGTCATTCAACCGACAAGGGGGCGAGCGATCGCGATCGGTTGGGCAGCCACTGTTTCCTTGAGTTTGACGATTCTCTGTATTTACCTGTTGGTCAAGTCCTTTGGTTATAATCCTTTTAGTAGCAGTCTGGCTTATTTTTTCGCCTACTTCAGTTGTGCTTGGCTGGGGTTTACGCCAATCGCTCGCATCGGTGCGATTGTAGCAGCCGATGCCATCGGGAAGGATATTTTTCCTTTTTTCGAGCAAGGAATTTGGGCTGCACTGATTTCAGTTCCCGTAGGTGCGTTTCTGGGGGTGTTGCTGACCACTGTATTTATGACAAAATCGGCTACAAACCAACTGGAAACAGATTTTTCTGTGACTTTTAAGAAAATGGGACAGCTATATCAAAAACTGCTGTCAGGCTATTTTCAGGATACGATACCACCGTCAGATATCGCCCAACTTAAGCAGGCAATCACAGTGGCGATCGCTCAACATCCAGCCTCGGTTAAGATTGCCAGTCTCGAACAAATTTCCACAGTTTTAGCAACCAAACACCAAAATTTTTGGAATTTCTCCATCGGCTACGAACAAAAACTCTCGGCTCAACTGGATGCTTTACAAGATGTGCTACAGCAACCGCTTCCTGAACCGATACGACAAAAGTTTTTACCTGAATTACAAGCGATCGCACAACAGACCGCGATCGCTTTTGATCAAATGGCTGAGGCGATCGCTGCCCAGGTAATTCTCAACCCACCAAAGTTAAGATTGCTCATCGAAGAAATTGAATCTCTTGAGAAGCAGTTACTGAGCTTGCGGGTGGAGAGTCGAAGTTATCCCTTAAATGAGCTAATCGCCTTTAGCTCGGCTTTTATGACGATGAAAGCCATTGCCAGCAACTTAAATCAAATGAGTCAAGACTTACCTGCCTACACCCAATAGGTAATAGGCAAATATTATCAGCCTGAAGGATTTCTGCTCTCAGGGCTGTATATTCAGTAGTGGATTGTTTCAGCTAATTTGGTGTATTAGAAAAATGCTAGAAATTCTATAATCTAAGACTTTAAGCCGAAATCTATTGCCCTATTTTAGCTGAAACAGTCCACTACAAGATCGGCGATCTGCTATGCAGTGCCTTCGGCATCGCACTTCTTAATGGGATCACAATGCTTTGATCTCAACGATGCCGCCCTCAACATTATCCACCTGCAATCGATAACCGTAGAGCATCGCCATTCCGAGCAACGGCTCTGTCTCTGATGCTGCGATATCAACCTCGCGATATTGCCCATCCCAAATGACTGTTGCAGTGTAAAAATCAAACAAGACTCCATGTATCATGAATTCTTCTTTAAGCTCCGCGAACCAAAGTGATACACGGCACGGTGTCCAATCCGAATTCCAAAAGGCTGGGCATCAGGGTTACGCTCAAATAGCCGATTGGTTGCAGCTACGACCGTTTCATCAACCTCAAAATCTCCGGTTTCGATGTCGATCGCGATAATTTTCCCCTCATTACCCGCTTCGACTTGCTGCCGAATGCCAGACTCGTAGAGTTCTTTCCCCCGACGAGCCATCTCCTCTTTGCTGTAACGCCTTTGCCGAACTGTCATAGCCTTGCCCCATTGACTGCCTTCTCCATTTTAACCTGAACGATCTCGCTCTTTTGAATTGATAGGGTGTGTTTGGCAATCACTTAATCTTGGCGATCGAATATGATGTAGCCTGTGTTAGCGTTAGCGTAACCCACGGATTTTGAACATTAGATAAGGTGCGTTCACTTCATTAACGCACCCTACCAGATCGGCGTGCTGCTACGCAGTGCCTTCGGCATCGCACTCTGTTATGAGTTGATTGATGTTGGGTTTCCTTGGGTCAATCCAACCTACGGGCGAGGCGATCTGCTACGCAGTGCCTTTGGCATCGCACTCATAATAGTTTACGAAATTCTGCGACTGTCAAACCAGCATCTTGAACAATTCCACCCATTGTAAATGCCTTAATTGGATTGTGCCTTGGAAGAGCAACTTGACGCACCCCATCACTCATGATGATATGTTTGCCTTGGCGAATGATCCGAAAGCCTACCTTCTCCAAGGCTCGTACTGCATCTAGGTGATTTACGCCAGGAATTCTAGGCATAGTTACACCTGCATTTCAATTTCACGAATTTCCCCATCTTGCAAGCGTTCTTCTAAGGCTGCAAGATGCTCACGAATTGCATCTTGGATATTGGTTAATGCCTCTTCCTCAGTATCTCCCTCGGACCAACAACCGGGGAGCGCAGGAACGCCAACAGTAATTCCTTCTTCAGAACGATAAAGGACAATTTTGTATTTCATCATAAGTTCCTTCTAGATAGCACTCCATTTTAGCTTGATAGAATTATGGATGTGGGATCAAATTGTAGCAACAGCGGAACCTCACAGCAAACTTGATATGGTTGGGTTTCCTTGCGTCAACCATTCGGCAAAAGCTCACGGCCGAAGCCCAACCTACAGGCTACTCTAGGCTATTTATTCCCCTAGAAACGAATCGCACCGTTACATTTCATTAACGCACCCTACAAGATCGGCGTGCTGCTACGCAGTGCCTTCGGCATCGCACTTAACCAACCAAATGACGGCGTTCCGGTGCAGCGACTTGTTATACGGCTTTTTTTGTGCAATGTGATCTAAAATAAGGGCATCTTACGACTAGGTGACAACAATAGAACTCTTGCAAATTAATTATATGTTATAATGATGGGTTAACTAATTTTCCCCAAAAAATTAGTTAATCAGTACATTCGTCCTGAATGAAAACTTGAAGTTTAACTTTTAACTCAAAACTCTTTAGAGCTGCTTTAATTTGGTTATCAAAACCTCTTTATTTAAGCGGCACAAACTATCTCAATTATAAAAATTGAGAATAAATTCTCCTTGACTTGATTAATCTTTAGGCAACTTTTAAGAAGCTGCTATACCTATCCCTAACTCACAGTTATAAATAGCCGCCAACAAGTTAACTCTTAAACTATATCTTCGACGACGATTCCGATATTTACAGGATAAGATTTTAAAGATTTTGAGTTTCCTATTTATATGTTCAATGATAATCCTTTCTTTGGTCAAAGCCTTGTTATACTCCTTTTCTAAGTCTGTTAATTTTCCATTTTTCGGTTTCTTTTTCGGTGTATAACTATTACTATGGTATGCAGCTATTCCCTGATAACCACTGTCTTCTATGCTGGTAGTTAAAGGATGAAAACGAACTCGACTTTTTTTAAATAAACTAAAATCATGACCTCTGCCTTTCCCACAAAAGACACAGATAATTTCCTCGGTATTTTGATCAGCTACTAATTGGGATTTTAAAGTATGATAACCTCTTTTACCTCCCAAAAAATCTTTCTGTTTCTTTTGGGGGCGTTCAATGGGAGTTTCCGTTACATCCATTACCGTTATGACCGGTATCTCTGCTTGATTGAGTAAAGCTTTTTTTCCTTTTAAACGGAAGTTTCCCGATTGTAAAAGCATTTTTTCCGTCTTATTTACAATCCGACATATAGTTGATTCTGATAGTTCCCAGCTTGTACCAATGTGAAAATATGTTCTATATTCTCGCCAATATTCTAACGTTACTAAAACTTGTTCTTCTATAGATAGTTTAGGTTTCGGTCCCCTTTTAGATGGTGAATTAGAGTCGGCTTCAACACTTTTTACTGATTCTACCATCTTTCTATATGTTTGTTTATACACACCGAAACGGCGTTTGAATTGTTCATCTGATAAGTTTTGATAATCCATAATTTTGCTAATAAACATAGCAAAATTATAGATGATTTCCTGACCTAAGATCACATTTTATTCTTTTTTCCACTTCAATCTAAGAATTGAGAAAAAAGCAAAACCCTCCATTATACCATAAAAAAATTATGCAAGAGGTCTAATGTATAAAATTTCTGTTAACCCTCAAATTCATTTTGGGAAGCCCTGCATAGAAGGGACGCGCATCACTGTGCAGAGTGTTCTTGAGTTGCTAAATGAGGGACTCTCTTTCAGTATAATTATTCAGGATTATTACCCTGATTTACAAATTGAAGACATTCGTGCTTGTCTGCAATATGCTATCGCTTTAGTAGCGGCTGAAGACATTAAACTCGTGTCGGCTTAATAATGAAATTTCTTCTCGATCAAGACGTTTACGCAATCACTGCGAGATTTCTAATTGATGCTGGACATGATGTGGTTCTTGTTACTCAGCACCGACCAACCTGATACGGTCGGTGTGCAACGGGATTGTTAGACCGTACCTCACAGATCGCTTATGATCAATTTATTCTCGCATATCTAGAAGTTTAAGCCATGTCACTCACTGAGTTAATTCTTCTGGTCAACAATCTGAGCCAGACAGACAAATTATCACTCTTCAAACTCCTAGCTGCACAAATCCCGGATGCTGAACTACAGGTTATCTTTTCCGCATCAGAGTATCCGATTTGGTCGCCCTACGATGCCACGGAAGCCGCCAATATTCTGATGCATATGATTCAGGATGACCGAGAGGCATCTACCCATGCCTAGTACAGTCGAATTTCCCCTTTCCGACGATGAAGCATTACCCACGATTCCCATCACTCTGAGTCATGCAGGCCTTTCTGTTTCTGCGAATGCCCTGCTGGATACCGGATCTACGGTCAATCTATTACCTTACGACATCGGGCCGCAATTGGGTGCAATTTGGGAGGAACAAACTGTCCGCTTGCCATTGGCCGGAAATCTTGCAAGGGTTGAAGCACGAGGGTTATTTGTGTATGTTCAAATTGGGAATTTGGAACCTGTTCGTCTAGCCTTTGCTTGGGCAAAAACCTCTCAGATACCCTTAATTCTTGGGCAAACGAACTTTTTTCGAGAATTTGATGTCTGTTTTCAACGATCGCGATGCACGATCGAAATTATCCGCTTCTAATAAGGGTCGATGTGTTTTGGGTGGGATCGCGCTTCTGGTTAGTGTTGATAGAGAAAAGCAATGCTGGGTTTCCTGCCGTCAACCCAGCCTTGTGTTATGCCCGATCGCTTTGGCAATCACTTAATCCTGGCGATCGATATGATGTAGCCTGTGTTAGCGTTAGCGTAACGCACGGATTTTGAACATTAGATAAGGTGCGTTAACGAAGTGAACGCACCCTACAAGATCAGCGATCGCACTGAACTGTTCCGGTGCATTGCAATTGTTAGACCTGCTCATGCATAACCTTTTCCCGTAGACTGCAACACCCAAAAAATAGTCATTTAGATTGATATCAACCAACCGAATTACCGCAATAGTAACTTTTACTAGCATAAGGGGCAGGTAAATATCCCTCTGCACGAGCAGAAATCGGCGTTGCTGAATTAAGCTATGAATCAGTAAGGAATAGGCACTTCTTGAAACTTCAGATAATGAATTAATAAACGAATAGAGTATCCTAACATTTCTGTAGACTTAGAATAGCAGAGTGTTTTGCGATGCAATCGGGCTAGATAATGTCTTAAACGTGTGTTCTCACCCTCTACTCTGGTCATATAAGTCTTACTAATTATATGGTCGCCCTCTGCTATAAAACATGGATAAACTGACCATCCATCACTCACATAAAAATAGCATCCCCAAGACTTAACTAATTCCCATAATGGGCGAAACGTTTCGCTACTATGATCTCCGATTACCCAACCTAAAATTCCTTTTTTAAAGTGGTCAACGGCTGTCCACACCCAGATTTTGTTTTTTTTGAGCCAACAAAGGTTTCCAATTCATCCAGTTCCCCTACTTCAGGAATTGTTTCTGGGTCATAGGCGACTGGCAATAATTCTCCCACAGATTTTACCCAATTAATTACGGTCGTATGATGAACTCCCTTTAGCCTTTCTATTCCTCTAAATCCCATCCCATTAACATAGGCAGTTAGGCATTCTCGCTTCGTTTTTTCGTCATAGCCTTTCTGTTTTTCATAGTTATCAATAAATTGACGGCCACAGGTTACACAAATATGATTTTGTTTACCTTGTTTATTGATGCCATTTTTACGGATATGGGTAGATTTACATTCAGGGCATTGCATTTTGATTTCCTCCATTCATATCTCTATTATGCAACGCCCAGAAATCTTTACTGTTAGTGAATGAAACATATCTGCCCCTTGAAGAGAATAATTTAAAGAGTTGCTATTCACTACTTGATGCAGAATTTGAGTAGTATCATCACGGAGAACGATAACATCATATTCAACTGCCTTATCTACAGATTTCCAAGAAATAGTCATTGCAGTATTTGTATACACCGGGTTAGGAGGGTTCCAACTAATACCTGTAACTTCGGGGAGATTAGATTGTGTATTTATTACTCTTTCAGAAAGGAAGGGGGCATTTAGGAAGTCTTGTTGTTCAGGAATCGAAGAAGTTACAATCGCCATTTGGATGGTAACGTCCGAATAACCAGGACCTGCATGGATAGATAATTGATCCGCAATATCCTTAACACGATTAAAAATTTCTTTGTTGGAGAGTATCTCTCTATTTGTCTCGATTTTCTTTAGCACCTGACTGAAGCATTTGCCAAGCAGTGAATATGGCATTGTTCCCGGAATTACAATATTTTTAAACTCCTCATTTACCCCAAAACTCATGACATTTGCCTTCCATTCAAGAGGTTGCCATACGTTTAGAAATCCTCCGCCATGACACGAGGAGGCAAAGACATAGGCTCTAACCCCCAACTGCAATTTCGCAAGCCGTGTTGTAAAATCCCTATCGCTCAAATTTGTATCTTCCAACACCATATATTCTGCTATTCCATCGGGTTCTTCTGTTGATTTTATTCGCGTGCCATGGGAGCTTATTGAAATCAGAACGGTATCACCAGATTCAGCCAATCTACTCAATTCATCGAGCTTTCCAAGAGTTCCAAGTTTTGTTGATTCTTCAAATCTTTGAACTTTTCTCCCTCTCAAAACAACCGAATTTGAGAAGAGTTTCCAAAAAAGCTCTTTATCTGCTTGCAGTTCGTCTGCCACTGGGTCATTTTGCACTGCATGCAGAACCTGAAGCACAAACACTTGAGGGGAACGAGTGGGCTTTGGAGGTTCTTTCGTGGGTGGAGAATTTTCCGTTGAGACCCTTTTATCCCCACTCGACAGTAACCATTGCTGTAGTGCTATTGACGTAACGCCAATGATAACTGTGCCGACACAAAATGTTACTGGATCCATAGTTTAGCCTCCGTAGGTATTGTGGAATTAAGTTCATTGAGAGGGAAGTTTCCGTCTTCTAAGAAATTAGATTTTGACTGAGTATATGCACTTATGGTTTTTTTCTAATTTCTTTCACCCTGAAGGTGCGTAGCGCTGTCGGTCGCTAACGGTGAAGTTGAGCCGCCGCAGTCAGGCTTTGACTTTTACAGATGACCCTTGATAAAGTCGGCTCCAATGCAGTGTTAGACATTTGGTAGCCTATCATATGATTCTGGCTCTACATCAGGAACTTTTGCTAAAATTGCTTCATACTTCAATCGACTCCCCTTTTTGGCTCTTTCGTTGAGGTAATTCTCAGTCATTAGAGCAGAGAGCTTTTCTGCGATCGCAGTAGATATAAATTGATCTATAGAAATTCCATCACGACTAGCAAGATCATACAGGCTTTTTTGTAATGAGTCAGGAATTTGAATTTGAACTATACTCATGGCAACTTTCCTATCAAGCGTAAAAACTCTGAAGGCTCCAGCACGTTTAACCCAAACTGCTCTATGCCTGCAAAGTCACGAGTGTTATATGTAATTATACTCTGACATCCTGCTTTGACTGCAAGCTCTAATACCATTTCATCTTTGGGGTCGCGCAGGAATGGTCGCCAAAGAAAGAAAATTTCATGCTGTACGCCTACTGCACAGTAGAAATCAATTAGGTCGTCAACCTCTTCACGACTCAGGCAAAGGTTTGGCAATTCCCGCAGTAAAACTTCTGTATATTCGAGTACCAGAGGCACTGACAAATGTATATCAAACTGCCCTGTATCGATGAGCGTGAGCAATTGAAATGCACTACCTCGCCTAGACCTCAACCCAGCAACAATGACGTTGGTATCAATAACCACTTGAGGTAATGGCATTTGGAACTAGACAACTATCACTATCAGTACAACTCAACTCTATCATCACAGGATAAAAATGAGGTGCGTTACATTTCATTAACGCACCCTACCAGATCGGCGATCGCACTTCCTAAACAAACTGGATTACAAGGAGATATGCCAACTGACTAGCAAGCCAGGAACTTGCTAGCCCAACACATATCGCAAAAATAAGTACAACCGCAACTCTTTCTACTTCCGTGTTCACTTCAGGGGCTGATGTCACAAAAGATGGAATGGCAAAGATCGCAGCCGGAATGAATCCCCCAACATCACAGTGCAACAGATTGCGATCGCCTGAAATACAACTACTGGTAAATCGTTCCTGTCGTAACCGCACAGAATAGCAAACAGACTCGCTCCAGCAACCGCACCGATATAACCATAGAATGGCAAAATTACAGGAACAAAGATAAATCCTGCGGCTTGTGATTCCATCCAGTCACGGTGAAAAAGCTGTAACCAGAAAATCCCAAACGGCACAATGCTGATCGTTCCAGTGATCGCTCCCACCAATACCATCAACAGCGACATGAGAGATTGACTGAACAGAAACGCGATCACTCCAGATGCAATCAGCGGTGTAACCACGAGTATAAGATATAGATAACTTAGCATCGCTTGATTCCATCGACTGACTACACCATTAAACGCTAACGAAATAGGATTCAACGTTGCTAAGGTTCAGGTTTGCCAAATCCAAGTCTTCGATAAAAAAGTAAAAGTTATTATCGATATCAAAAGGATGTTGAAGTTCTAGCAATAAGCGTCCTCTAAATCCCTCTATGGTTTCATCCACATAGGAGTGAAGTTCTGGATATCCACCCAGTTTATTGATCCGCCCATGCCTCAGCGTACACTCGTCCTCATAGTCTGAAATCCATTCAGTAAAGTCTTCCCCCAGTTCCGTCAACGCTTCGGGCATCTCAAACGATTCATCCAGTTGCCGACGAGCATTCCAGAACACGTCCCGCTGCACAGAAAAATTTAAGGCATAAACATCGTCGTACCATTCCAGAGAGCTAGCAGGTTCTGCTAAAAAGCTAAAGTCAGTGATTAAGTCATTTTTATCTTTAGAAACGTCGGGGTAATACAGAACGCGGTGTTGTTCAGGACTCAGCGTGCACATGGGGACATCTAAACCGATGTAAAATTGCAAAAGCCCCTGTCGTGGCAAGTTAAGACTTTCGATTACCGGCAGATCGGCGCAGTTGATCTGCATGAGAAACATCATCATCTCACCCGTTTCGGCATCGGTAGGATAGCTCGTGCCTTTCGGTAGGTAAGGATGACCGCCAATTTTACTTTGCCAAAGTTCTAACGGATCGCCACTCCAGTCGGCGGGGCCACGGAAGCTCGCAGAATTGAGATGTCCCGCGTCTGTCGCCGTGAATTTGATGTAAGGCACTAAGTTGGCTTCCAGAAACAATCGCAGCGGCTCAAACTGAGGCGGCAAATTTTCCAGAAACGCTGGCATATCGGTTATCTCCTGCGGTGGTAATGGGGGTTGCTCTATGGCAGGTGCAGTCTGCTCAAATACCTGCACTGACTGCACCTGCAAATTTTCAGGCGGATAAACAATATGAACGGTATTGATTTGAGTCAGAGGCAGGCAGTGGGCATACCGAGTTAGCACCCGGCCATTGAGGTAAACTACCAACTCTTGCTCAACCGCAATCTTGAGGGTAAAGGGCTGAGAAGAGACGAACTGGCGTTGCTGAATTAAGCTATGAATCAGTAAGGAATAGGCACTTCTTGAAACTTCAGATAATGAATTAATAAACGAATAGAGTATCCTAACATTTCTGTAGACTTAGAATAGCAGAGTGTTTTGCGATGCAATCGGGCTAGATAATGTCTTAAACGTGTGTTCTCACCCTCTACTCTGGTCATATAAGTCTTACTAATTATATGGTCGCCCTCTGCTATAAAACATGGATAAACTGACCATCCATCACTCACATAAAAATAGCATCCCCAAGACTTAACTAATTCCCATAATGGGCGAAACGTTTCGCTACTATGATCTCCGATTACCCAACCTAAAATTCCTTTTTTAAAGTGGTCAACGGCTGTCCACACCCAGATTTTGTTTTTTTTGAGCCAACAAAGGTTTCCAATTCATCCAGTTCCCCTACTTCAGGAATTGTTTCTGGGTCATAGGCGACTGGCAATAATTCTCCCACAGATTTTACCCAATTAATTACGGTCGTATGATGAACTCCCTTTAGCCTTTCTATTCCTCTAAATCCCATCCCATTAACATAGGCAGTTAGGCATTCTCGCTTCGTTTTTTCGTCATAGCCTTTCTGTTTTTCATAGTTATCAATAAATTGACGGCCACAGGTTACACAAATATGATTTTGTTTACCTTGTTTATTGATGCCATTTTTACGGATATGGGTAGATTTACATTCAGGGCATTGCATTTTGATTTCCTCCATTCATATCTCTATTATGCAACGCCCAAAATTTCTCCCCCTGCACCCCAAGCTCCAGCAACACAGGTATTTTGCACAATTCGCCCTTCAGAGGAACGCGCATCGAAGTGATAGGCGATATCTGAACCAGCATCCAGATTGATCGTGAACGTGGGGTAGTGGCAAATCGCTGTGATTTCAACAGCCACCAGCAGTTCCTGGAGTGGCACCCCTAGAAAAATGCGATCCTGATAGATGCCGAGTCGTAACTTAGCAAGGTCGAAACTTTGCTTTGCCATTGTTTTCTCTCCTTTTGACTTGACTGATGATCATTGGATGGACTCGGACAAAAAACGTTCGGTCAATCCTGATGAGTTGTGATTCATCTCTGGCATTAGAGCAAAATCATAGTGACCACCTCCTTTGCGAATCATTGGCTTCGCCTAACTATATATTATGCGGAAATTTTCCGTATATCACGCCAAATATGCATTTTTTAAAGAATCTTTCCATATATCATTCCAAATTCGAGTGATCGTAAGAAGTTTTCCGTATAACATTACAATAAGCGTGTTATGCCGATTAGCGTACTCTTTTATGAACCCTCCCCCACCTCGAAAACTCCTAGACGTAGTGCGTGAAACCATTCGCCTCAAACACTACTCCTACCGCACCGAACAAACATATCTGGACTGGATTAAGCGTTATCTGCTCTTCCATCAGAAAAAACATCCCCGTGAAATGGGGGGTGAAGAAATTAGAGCCTTTTTGACCCATCTTGCCGTTGATAAAAACGTTGCCGCCACCACCCAAAACCAAGCCCTCAACGCCATCCTTTTCCTTGATCGAGAAGTTCTTAAAATTGAACTGGAAAATATCAGTACATATTTACGGGCAAAAGGTCACAAACGCCTACCCACCGTCCTCACCAAAGAAGAAGTGCAAAACGTCATGAAGCACCTCAGTGGCGTAGAGCATCTTATCGTTCAACTCCTTTATGGTAGCGGGTTGAGATTGGCTGAAGCCCTCAATTTGCGCGTCAAGGATGTAGATTTTGCCCAAAATCAACTGATTATCCGCGATACCAAAGGCAAGGAAGACCGCGTAACCCCCCTACCCCAACGCATTCAAGCCTCTCTCAAAGAACATCTCCAAACTGTACAACGCCTACATCGACAAGACCTAGACAGAGGTTACGGCTCTGTTTATTTGCCCTCTGCCCTGGCTCACAAATATCCAACGGCTGACCGTGAATGGATTTGGCAATATATTTTCCCCTCCTACACTCTATCCCAAGACCCGCGTTCCGGCGAAACTCGCCGCCATCATCTCCACGAAAGCACCATCCAAAAAGCTCTCAAACAAGCCGTTCAGCTATCTGGCGTGCCTAAGCGAGTCAGTTGCCATACCTTTCGCCATAGTTTCGCTACCCATTTACTGCAAAATGGCTATGATATTCGCACGGTGCAGGAATTGTTAGGTCATAAAGATGTGAGGACGACGATGATTTATACCCACGTTTTAGCCAGAGGTGGCAGAGGTGTGAGAAGTCCCCTTGATGATTGACTGATTGGTAATGACAGATAGTCTATAATTTACATAATAAACCAGGGAATTATTAAATTCTGACTGCTACCGTTATCGATATTGGAACCTTAATTATTAGTAGCTAAAAATGGCTGATGATTTTGATGTTTTACCCGATGATATTATTAACAGTTTTGAAAGAGAGTAATTTTAAAATATTTACTAGATACTCATATTTTGCTTTGGTGGTTAGATAATAATAAAACTCTGAGTAAGTCAGCAAGACAAATAATTTCTAATTCAGAAAATGCTATTTTTGTTAGATAGTAGGTGCAGTGGTCACTGTCATTCAACCGACACGGGGTCGAGCGAGCCTCGGTTAAGATTGCCGGTCTCGAACAAATTTTCACAGTTTTAGCAACCAAATGAATTACCAGCGGTCGCAACGCGCTCGCTACGCGAGACCGCATAACAAACTGCGATCGCTGCCTAGGTAATTCTCAACCCACCAAAGTTAGGATTGCTCATCCAAGAAATTGAATCTCTTGAGAAGCAGTTACTGAGCTTGCGGGTTGAGAGTCGAAGTTATCCCTTAAATGAGCTAATCGCCTTTAGCTCGGCTTTTATGACGATGAAAGCCATTGCCAGCAACTTAAATCAAATGAGTCAAGACTTACCTGCCTACACCCAATAGGGGCTAAATCCCTTCTTTTCTAGCTAAAAGGACGGGACAATTGACATTAACCCGCACATAATCCGAGAGGGAAGTACCGAGAAGGCGATCGAGATCCGGTAAACTCTTAGCCACGGAAGGACGGCGATCGGGCGAACCCAACAGTAAGAGATCCACATTATAATCATCGACGAGTTTGCAGAGTTGTTCTCCCGGTTTACCCCCCGTCACCACGCAGCGATAGGGTATATTCATCCGTTTTACTTTTGCCACTGCTGGCCCTAAAATCGGGTTTTCTTCCATTTCTTTGGCGGAAGTGGGGGCAAATTCCGGTTTTAAGTCGGGGTTGACGCGGGCCAGAATTAACTCTGCTGAAGGATAATCCCGCAGGAGATAAATAGCCAGATCGAGAGCTAAATCAGCCGAACTAGACTTATCGAGAGCTACCATCACCTTTTTGATTTTTTTGACGTAAATATCGTCTTTTACCAATAACATCGGGTGATTAGTCAGTTGAAAGACGTATTGACTGACGGAATTTTCTAGAATTGCCTCCAGTCGCTTCAGTCCTCGGGAACCCATCAGGATCAAATCGGCCCCGATTTCGTCGGCAACTTGACAGACGGTATCTTTGGGATCTCCTTGGCGCAGAATAGTGGAAACTTTGCTGGGTTCAATTTTGACTTCTTGCAGGATTTTAGTCAGCATTTGGGTTCCCTCTTCCCATTTACTGGCCAGAGCTTCGGTGGTAATCTGAGGGGGAACAACCCGGAGAATGGTAATCGACGCTTTCCGGATAGCCGGGAGATCCATCAACGCTTGTAGCATTTCTTGGGTTTGACCTGCGCCGGAATCAGCGTATAGTATTTTCTCTAGCATAAGATTAAACTCGGTCTATGATCTTAATAGTTTTCGCTAATTTTCAGCATACTGCTAATGTTGTTCTCGAAATTTAACAACTTATTAAGCGCTTTTTCTTAGCTTCATGCGATGCCGAAGGCACTGCGTAGCAGCTCGCATTTGAGGATGTTTTAAGTATTTATGCTTAATTGACTAGAAATACTTGGCTCAAAATCATCGGATCAAGCGTTCATTTGTATTATATTTTGGTTGCAATGCTGGCGCTCTCTTTTAATCACAGCTAAATCGACCATTTAATTGATGATTAAGTAGGTAGGTGTTAAAAGTTGTCAGACACCCCCCTTATCAAGGGGGGCAGGGGGGATCGGCACCCCCCTTATCGAAAATTTGGGTTAAAACCCCGTCCTTTTAGGACGGCTTTAAGCTACAATGGAAAAAGCGATAACCAAGCTAAAAACTGGCTCTTCTGGTTTCTGTGTGGAAACGAGGTCTATACTGATGGTTTCTTCGTCAAAATAGCCCTAAAAGTCTTGCCCGATAAGCATTTCACAATTCCATAAGCAAAAATTATCACACAAAGTCGAGAAGAGCCAAAAACTGAACCTTGACAACAGATAGTAGGGGGTTTTGTTCAGAAAAGAATTCAAATTCGGCCTTGAACGAGTAAAACTTTCTAGGAAATAAGGTTGAACATGAGATTTTTTCGACTTGTTCAAAGTGGCCGTCCGGCATCCGGACACTCAAAACGGACGGGTCGAAAGAGTCAGACTTAAGCAATTAAGCGTTTTTCGCTATCTGCGTCAACCCCGTTGACGCGACCACCCTAAAAAAGTGGCGTGGTGAGGAATCGCCGTCCGTTTTACGGCGGCGAGGATGTCAACAAGGGGGGACTAAGGGGGGATCGGCACCCCCCTTATCAAGGGGGGCAGGGGGGATCGAACCTAAAATTCATTTTTAATTTAATTATAACCAGCTACTTAATCATTCTTAATTCTCCAGCAACCACGAGAATTTTTGATTTTTACAAGAGGTCTAGTTATGTCTTTATCAATTCGGGTAATTATCCTAATAGCGACGACAGTTTATCAGACGTTATCTGTTTGGTTAGAAGAACAAAAAGCACCTCCGGGTAATTTGATTAATCTGGGTAAATATCGCCTACATTTTTGTCTAGCAGGAGAGGCTAGTCCCACTATTATTATTGACCATAGTTTAGGGGGAATTGAGGGATATTTTTTGATAGAAGAATTGTCACAATTAGCTAGGGTTTGTATTTATGATCGAGCCGGTTATGGTTGGAGTGATCCTAGTCCATATCCCCGAACTAGCTACCAAATTGTTCAGGAATTAGATAAATTACTAACCCAAGCAAAAATAGAACCACCTTATATTTTAGTTGGTGATTCTTTTGGCAGTTATAATGTTCGACTGTATGCTCATCTGTTCCCAGAAAAAGTAGTAGGTTTGGTACTCACAGATGGTTTACACGACAAAGGAATGCTGAAAATGTCGCCAGCATTAAAGGCATTAAAATTATTTTTCATCTCTGGATTTTTGATGTCGATTATTGGCTCAATTTTAGGCATTATCCGAATTCTGAGAGTTCTGGGAGTTTTTGAATTATTAAAACCAGAATTGCGTCGCTTTTCCCCAGATTCTCGTCATCGAGTTAAGCGTTCTTTCTGTCGCGCTAAACACTGGATGACGATGAGTAGAGAAATGTTTAATCTCGACCAAAGCGCTCGTCAGGTGAGCGAGGCTAACAATTTCGGTAATTTACCGATAGTTAGTATTAAAGCTAATTCTTTTTTTAAACCTTCCCTTTGGACTCGCTTTATTCCCCTCAAAAGTGCCAACCAACTCCGGGAGGAGATGCACCTAGAATTAAGCAAGTTATCCAAAGATTTTCTGCAAATACAAGCAGATAAAAGTGGTCATTTTGTCTGGATGGATCAACCGGATGTGATGATCGATGCGGTCAGAATTTTGCTTGACAAAATTAACTCTGTGTGCTAAGTAATAAGGTAAAGTTAACTTCCTAGTTAGGATAGGCAAAAGGCAAGAGATTCGATCGAGATTAGCTGAAATCCTAGAGACTTATTGCCTAATTAGGGTTTGCTGAATAAATGTGAAATGTAGGCAAGGTAAGGGTTTTGTGGCTTTTCTGGCGAAACAGGTGCCAGATTTTGAGAGAATCCTGCTTCAAAACCTTGCGTCTTCATCGTCCCCCGTCCTGTAGGGGCGAAGCATTCGGGCAATAACCTATCGGTGAAACCGTAGATTTTCTATCCGAATGCTTCGCCCGTACTTATTCAGCAGACCCTAATTAGGGTTTGCTGAATAAATCTAAAAACCTTGTTCGATAAAACTTTTAGACTTTTTTGATATCAAAAAGTGTCAGCCATTGGAGTGAACGGGGGGGAATAAAACCCTACACCCCACACCCTACACCCCACACCCTACACCCCACCAACAGACTTTTTGCCGCAAACCCTAATTATTGAGGGTAATAATCTGAGCGCTAAAACCCTGTTTAGTCAACTCTTGTACCCGTTGTTTAGCTTGGTATTGTTGCTGAAATAACCCCGCTTGAATAACATTTTCTCCCGCGCGGATAAATGCGAGGGGTTCAATTTCTTGAATTTTTGCCAACGCTTCTGTACTATTACTCCTAACTTCAACCCGAAAGAGTTGATTAGTCGCAATAACCCGCTGCTGTGGTGGGGGAGAAGGGGGTTTATTGGTGCGATTTTGCGGTGTGGGAGCAGGTGGATTGACAGTTTGACGATTATGATTATTAACCAGCGTAGCATCGGCAGGACGCACGGTAGCGGGAGCTTGAAAAACGTATTCTCTCAGGGGTTGATTACCGGAAACTGCGTCCGCCACCGGGGGGCGAACTGATGGAGAATTAACGAGGGGTAAATTTAAGGGTGAACATTGGGAACAATTAACAGCACTGGGACTGTCTGAACGTTTAGTTGGTTGTCTCACCGCCGGCGGTGGGGGCAAACGACGACCGGGATAAAGATTCTGGGCAAAAGATAAGTTTGCTTTTAGCAGCACGGTTGCTTGAGCGATTATCCCGACTTTTAACCAAAATAAGGCCGAGAAAAACAGTAGGTTTGTTCTCATCATACTAGCTTGTCCTCACACGAGATTTGGGTACACCATGTCCAAATTTTAAAGGAGGAGATGCTAGTCTAGAAAGTATATTGGTTAAAAATCATGACAAGGTTTATGGGAAAAGTTGTTGTCGGTCTATCGGGGGGAGTAGATAGCTCTGTTGCCGCTGCCGCCTTACACGCTCAAGGTTATGATGTTATTGGCTTGACCCTGTGGTTAATGAAGGGTAAAGGTCAATGCTGCTCCGAGGGGATGGTAGATGCGGCCTTTATTTGTGAGCAGTTGGGGGTTCCCCATCATATCGTCGATAGTCGCGAGCTTTTCCAAAAAGAAATTATTGATTATCTAGTTTCCGGTTACGAAGCGGGAATCACACCGCTGCCCTGTTCTCAGTGCAATAAAGCGGTAAAATTTAGCCCGATGCTGCATTATGCTAGGGAAACCTTAGAAACGGATACTATTGCCACTGGTCACTACGCTAGAATTCGTTTTTCTCCTGAAAACAACCGTTATCAACTGCTGCGTGCCGTCGATAAAAATAAAGATCAATCCTATTTTCTCTATGATCTAACTCAAGATGTACTGCGTGGGACTTTATTTCCCTTGGGAGAACAAACCAAGGCAGAAACCCGCAGAATTGCCCAGGAATTCGGCTTAAAAACGGCAGATAAACCCGATAGTCAGGATTTATGCTTGATTGAAGCTCACGGAACTATGCGATCGTTCTTGGATAAGTATATCGCTGTTAGTGAGGGCGATATCGTCGATCTCGATGGCAAAGTTTTGGGTAAACATAGCGGTATCCATCATTATACGATCGGACAACGCAAAGGCATCGGCATCGCCGCCGCCGAACCTCTCTATGTGGTAAAACTCGATCCCGTCATGAATCGGGTTATCGTCGGTAATCGCGCCAGTGCCGTTAGTGCCGATTGTCTTGTCGGACGGATGAACTGGGTTTCTATTGCTGAACCCACCACCCCTATCCGCGCTCAAGTACAGGTCCGTTATCGTTCTCCGGCCGTTCCTGTCAATGTTATTCCCCTAGAAAATGAGCAAGTGAAGCTGGTTTTCGATGAACCACAATTTAGCATCACCCCGGGCCAAGCAGCCGTGATTTATGAAGGGGAAATCGTTCTCGGTGGGGGGATTATCTCAGGAGTAACCCCATAGGGAGAGCCACCAATTCACAAAATAACCTGATTATGGTTCGGGGGTCATTCTGCCAATTAGGGACTCTCCCCAGCAGGTTGAGCTAAAAATTAACGACGGGGTACAGAAGCCTCGATGTTAATATTCATAGCGGAGACTCTTGGTACAGGATTGCCTTTGGCGCTACCGAGACCCCGGGCCATAGCCAAGAAGCTGGAAGGATCGCCGGCTTTGGGTTATGGTAAATATTATGAAAACTTTTCTGACTTTTCTTCAGCTATTTATGAATGTCTGAATGATGTCCATCTGAAACATAAAAAAGAACTGGATTCGTTGCTCACTCTACGATTTCAGAAGTTTAATAAATCTCAGATTATGAACGTCTAAAGTATATACAATATCTGCGATCTCCCTTAAAAAGGGGGACTTTGAATCCGGTTCCCCCCTTTTTAAGGGGGACTAGGGGGGATCAATCAATGCTATAATAACCACTATTTATCAGCAGGTAAGATAAGGGTGAATTTATTAGTCCATCGTTATCAAATTGTGCGATCGCTTGCTTCTGGTGCATTTGGTGAAACTTTTCTAGCTAAAGATACCCAATTACCAGATCATCCTTGGTGTGTTGTCAAGCAACTTAAACCCCAATCTGATCCCCAATCTTGGCAAATAGCAATGCGTTTATTTGATACAGAAGCAAGAAGTCTTTATCAATTGGGAAAACACGCTCAAATCCCCCAATTATTTGCCCATTTTTCTGAAAATAATCAATTTTATCTCGTTCAAGAATATATTGAGGGACATCCTTTAGGTGAGGAAACTATACTAGGGAAACAATGGGAAGAAATAGCAGTAATTGAATTTTTAGAAGATGTATTATCAACTTTAGCTTTTGTACATCAGCATAACGTTATTCATCGGGATATTAAACCTGATAACTTAATTAGACGCAAACGAGATAATAAAATTATTTTAATTGATTTTGGTGCGGTAAAACAGATTATTAATTTAAGTAATCCTCAAAACCAACCTAAGACAATTGGAATAGGAACACCAGGATATATGTCAAATGAACAAAATCTAGGAAAACCTACCTTTAGCAGTGATATTTATTCTGTGGGAATGATTGCTATTCAGATGTTAACGGGATATTATCCTACCCAATTAGTTGATAGTCAAACAGGAGAAATACATTGGCAAAATAAAGTCAAAACAACACCTAAATTTACTGATATTTTAGTTAAAATGAGTCATCCAGATTTTCAACAACGCTATCCCTCAGCTACAGAAGCTTTGCAAGCAATTCAAGGTTTACAGGGAGTCTCCCCTACCATTGCGCCAACAGTTTCTATGTCTCATTCTTCATCTATACAAAATAAAGTGGGTAAAATTGCCGTTATTCCCCTAATTTTAATGTTACTTTTAGGAGGAGTAATTGGTATTGGGGTGATCAATTTATCTGAGAGACAACAAAACAATGAGACACAACATCAACCTGCTTTTTAAGCTATAAAGGTAATAGGAACAAGTTTAACAGGAGTAAGTAAGATTTATGAAGCGTCAGACTTCGGGAATAGCAGTCTCACTTTTATTTGGTTTGCTAATGCTGACATCAGGATGTCAAGGAAATTCTAATGCTGCAACAAAATCTAAGTTTTTTTGTGGAAATGCTCAATATTTAGGTAAAAATGTGCCAGCTACTATTGTCCATAATCCAAATTCAGACAGAGATTTTACTATAATTATTTGGAAACCAGATAATTATTATTTTGGTAATCAATGGAATCCTCGAAAACGATGTGATCAAGTTTCTAGACGATTCCAAGATATTTATGATCGGGATGGACTACAGTATGTCACAGCTACCGTAGCAACTTGGATTAGCGATCGAGAAGTTCCCGTTGTCTGTGGAGTAAAATCCAAAAGTGCTACTTGTGATCAAGATGATTTACTCTTTACTTTGGAAACTAAGGATGAGCCTTATGCAGTATTAGATGATCTTATGGAAATTCGTCAAGCACCTGATAACAATACACCCTTAACTAGAGGAGTAAATGATTCTAAAAATTCTGGTAAAAAGCAGCAAGTTTTTTATGATTTATCTGAGGTTTTGAAAGTAGAAAAATCCCCAAAACAGCCATCTAATCCAAACAATGGTGCAGCGTTTTAGACTCAAAAAACAAAATTTTATCTGATCATATTAATATGATCAGATAAAATTTTGTCTGAATCATTATCTAAATTATCATGCTCTATATATACAATTGAAGTAATTCTCTGGAGGTAATCATGAAACTATCTCAATTAGCGACTACCGTAATTATTGCTCTAACGTCAAGTCTCTTTAATCCTTTTCATTATGGCAATTTCAATCGTTTAGGTATTTCCTCAGTTTTAGCAGCAGATTTTTATGTAAATAATCCAGATCGTCCTATCAATGGTAAGCCTCTAACTTTAGAAAAAGCCTATTATTTAGTTTTTCTTCCTCAAAATTTAGTGCAGTATGGTAATACTCTTTCGGAAGCGGATAAAAAAGCTATTATTGAAGATATGCCAAAAATTCAGGAATTTTTAGAAAAAAATGACGGAAAAATTGAATGGGATAAAATATGCACAGTTTATCAAATTGCTGAAGATTGGAAAAGAGCAATTAATGCTTGTAAGAAGGAATTAGAATCTCAACAATCTAATATAGAACAAGGACAAGTTCTAGGAGAGTTAGGAATAAATGATCCTTTTACTCAACTTGCTGAAGCCTACATAGGTGCTGGAGAATATGACAATGCAATTAATTATTTAAACAAAGGTCTTGAATTTTCTCAAGTTGGTCATCTATTGGGATTACCAAAAGAAACAAATTTTAAATTTTCATATTTATTATCAATGAATCTAGGAATAATTTATTTGAAGCGAGGGAATTATCAAGAGTCAATTAAATATTACCAACAGGCATTAGATAATGTATTATCAAACCAACAAGCATTTATGTGTGAAACCTGTCAAACGAGTGAATTTCATGGGATAGTATCTTCAATACATGAAGGGATAGCATTTGCTTTACTTTGGCAGGGAAATTTGCAGGAAGCAGAAAAATCATTTACAGAAGCAATGAAAAATGATGAAATCTCTTGGGAACAAACAGTTAGCTTTTTAAAACCACCGTACATTGAGGGAGGTATGACAGAGGGAAATTTAGTTAATGAAGTTTTTTCATACCCTTATGGATTACAAGAATTAAAAGTTAAACAAGGTAAATACAATGAAGCTCTAGAGTTGGCAGAAATGGGAAGAACTCGCATTCTTTCCTATTTAATCTCTAAATCAAATGATACATCTATAACTATTTCAGAAATTCAGCAACTTGCCAGAAAGAAAAATGCGACGATAGTTAAATATTCTTGGCTTGAGAGTCCTAAAATTTATATCTGGGTAATTCAACCTAGTGGTGAAATTCATTTTTCTCAAGTTGATCTTTCTCAACCATCAATTAACCCTCAACAAACTCAAGGACATTCATTCGCAAGAGGAATTAGTCTCAATTCTAATTCTTATATTAATTCTAAATTGTTGATTCCTTTGGGAATTTTACTTATAGGCATTTCCTTGAGCTATTTCTTATTACGTCATCGTAAACCCTTAATGATTGTAGGAATTGTAGCTAGTGGTTTAACATCTTCTTTCTTATTCTTTCAACAAAATCAAACCCCTTCCTTGAATATTGACAATAAAAGTTTAGTCCAACTCACTCAACAAACTTTTGCAACTGTCAGAAGTAATAATCGAGATACCCTATCTAATGCTGTGACAGCAACAATCTGTGAAGATCAAACCCAATGCTTAGACAGATTATCTCAGATTCTTATTGCTCCTATTGCCAAATTTTTACCTAAAAATCCAGAAGAATCCGTTATTTTTATCCCTGATAGAGAACTCTTTAGAGTTCCTTTTGCTGCTTTAAAAACTGCTGATGGAAAATATATAATAGAAAAGCATCCAATCCAGATTTTTCCCTCTATTCAAACCCTACAACTAATTGATCAAGAATCTAGTAACAATACCCTAAATCTTACCTCAAATGCTCTAATTGTTGGGAATCCTACCATGCCTAAAATGGAAAATGGTCAACAACTTCCTGCTTTACCCGGAACAGAAAAAGAAGCACAAGTTATCTCTAATTTTTTAGGAACTCAACCCCTAATTGGTGAACAAGCGAATATACAAAATGTCACCGGACAAATGCCTAATGCTGATATTATTCACTTAGCAACTCATGGAAATTCTCAATCAATTGCTTTAGCTCCTGCTGAGGGACAAACTGGCTTTTTGAGTGGAGAAATCTATGGAATGAATTTACGCGCTAATTTAGTTGTTTTAAGTGCTTGTGATACAGGATTAGGAGATATTACCAGTGATGGAGTTGTAGGTATAGCAAGACCTTTTATGGCAGCAGGAGTCAAAAGTGTAGTTGTTTCTTTATGGTCTGTTCCCGATGCAGCAACTTCTGATTTAATGATCGAATTTTACAACAATCTTAAAACTAAACCCAATAAAGCCCAAGCTTTACAACAAGCAATGTTAACTATTATGAAACAACACCCTGAACCTGTTAACTGGGCTGGATTTATATTAGTTGGAGAAGCAGAGTAAGCGATTACTGGAAGGTGTCCTATGGGTTTTGCCTGAATGGGTTATGATATGATTGGTGCGATCGCTGTTATTTCTGTCTGGGGTTTCTCCAAACGCAATGCTTTAGATCTGGTACAAAAAGAAGATTAACACAAATTGTATAGTGCGATGCCGAAGGCACTGCGTAGCAGTACGCCGATCTTGTCGGTTGGGTTGAGGCAACGAAACGCAACACTACCTTTTCCTATCTTTCACTTAATGGGACAACGCAAAGGCATCGGCATCGCCGCCGCCGAACCTCTCTATGTGGTAAAACTCGATCCCGTCATGAATCGGGTTATCGTCGGTAATCGCGCCAGTGCCGTTAGTGCCGATTGTCTTGTCGGACGGATGAACTGGGTTTCTATTGCTGAACCCACCACCCCTATCCGCGCTCAAGTACAGGTCCGTTATCGTTCTCCGGCCGTTCCTGTCAATGTTATTCCCCTAGAAAATGAGCAAGTGAAGCTGGTTTTCGATGAACCACAATTTAGCATCACCCCGGGCCAAGCAGCCGTGATTTATGAAGGGGAAATCGTTCTCGGTGGGGGGATTATCTCAGGAGTAACCCCATAGGGAGAGCCACCAATTCACAAAATAACCTGATTATGGTTCGGGGGTCATTCTGCCAATTAGGGACTCTCCCCAGCAGGTTGAGCTAAAAATTAACGACGGGGTACAGAAGCCTCGATGTTAATATTCATAGCGGAGACTCTTGGTACAGGATTGCCTTTGGCGCTACCGAGACCCCGGGCCATAGCCAAGAAGCTGGAAGGATCGCCGGCTTTGGGTTTTTGCTCTTGGGGAACATAGCGACGGACAGCATTCTGCCAAACGATTTGGGGGAAGCCCAAAATACCACGATAGTAGCCATCGTAGCGAGGCGAGGTGATGTTGAATGGACGTTCACCGATGTCGCGGCTGGCTAGGGTGCGACGACGTTGGTAGGGAACAGTATCATAACCAAAGCTTTGCAGATACTCGTCACTGTTGAGAAGTTGATCGACAAAACCTTGAATCCCTTTGGTGGCAACGACAATCGACCAAGCAATTTTTTCTCTTTCGCTATAGACATCGCGACCGAGGACTCTTTGTACTACCTGTTCGACAAAGCGATAGTTGCTGTTTTTCTCGTAGAAGCTGTTATAGAAGGTTTTCGATAACAGTAAACCACGAATGAAATCCCGCACCGATAATTGTCCATTGCGTAATTGGGATTCGAGGAAGGGTTCCCGATCCCATTTGAAGGCATGGAAGAAAATCTGACGGTAAGCGGCTTCGATTAAATCGTCCAGGTCGGTAGGGGAGAGGACATTTTCCGTCGTGTAAACTTTCGGTTTTTCGTCTCCACCGACATCATAACCAGCTACCCGCACGTTTTGGGACTTGGGGGCGTAATTTAAAAGAGGAATGGCCAAGGGTAAACCTCCGTATCCTTAGAAATGCTTAAAAAACTTTCCTCCTAATGATAAGGGAGTAAGTGCCAACTAGAAAAGAAATATTAAAAATTCTTACAATTGTTAAGAAAACTTGCTTATCATCCGGGGTGTTGGGGAGCGCCGGAGCAGGGAGTGCCGGAGCAGGGAGAAAAAACTGATGACTGATGACTGATGACTGATAACTGATAAGTAGGTAGGCGTTAAAGGTTGTCAGATCCCCCGCCTATCGGCACCCCCCTTATCAAGGGGGGCAGGGGGGATCGAACCTAAAATCCATTTTTAATTTAATTATAACCAGCTACTTAACTGAATTTACCAGCCACTAATCGAATAGGATGAAGGTTCGGGGGAATCACTAGAGACTGACTCCGATGACTGATTGCGGGATTCAGCACAGAAAGTGGCCGTATTAAAACCGCCAAAACGTTGAACTGTGCTAGTGCGGAGACGTAAATCGGCATCGGCAAACCAAAAACGCTCGATCGAGGTCATAGTTTCGTATTCTGTAATTAAGACTAAACCTTCCTGTTCATCAATGTGATAACGGCCCGCCACGGGAATGATTTCCGCATAACCTCGCTCCCGCAGGAGAACACCCGCTTGGGGATTATCTTCATCGGGAATTAGCGCAAAAACGGTGGTTCCTTGATGATTTTCGTCTTCTTTGTCCCACTGCATCGAACCATCCCAACTGACAAAGGCACCCCCCACAGTCTTAGCGGGATCCACTTCGTGCATTTCACAGATAGCGATAATTTTCGGGTTATCGGCGCTTAAAGCTTCCACATAAATCTCGGAATCGCCGGTTTCTGAGCGTCGAAAGGGTAAATGATGGGTGGTGCGCTGAGATTTCCACTGTCCCGCACTTTTCTGAAAAAAGGTCATCCCGTCCATAGTTTTTATCCTCTATTTTTCCCATCTATTTTAACGCCATGGCCGTTTTCTGTAACCCTTGTCCTCCTCTCTCTCTCATTCATCCCCAAAATAATCATGATCAATTCTCTTGATTTCATAGATTTCTTTTGTCGATACACCTAAATTATAATCAATCATCAATTGACCTAATTCTTCCCCATCAATCAGCACTATTTTTATCTCATTTCTGGGGGCATATTCTAACGCCTCTTTGGTAAAATATGAGGTGGTGATAAAAATACCTTTTTTGGCTCCTTGTCCCGCTAATGCCCCGACAAATTTCTGAATTTCTGGACGACCAACGGCATTATTATCAGCCCATCTTTTGGCTTGAATATAGATTATATCTAAACCGAGTCTATCTTCTTTTATTATCCCATCAATCCCTTGATCCCCGCTCTTACCCACTGCTTTACCTGCATCTCTAATCGAGCCACCATAACCCATTTTTACCAGTAATTCTACTACTAATTTTTCAAAAGCATCTGGGGATAATTTTCGCAGAATAGAAAGTAATTCTGTCGCTAATGCTTGACGAATTTCTTGATAGGAGTTTTCTAGTAATTCATAGGGTGTTTGTTCTTGATCAGAAGCTAATAAATTGCTTTCAAAAGTAATAGTTTCATTTTGCTTATTGACTCTAGTAAATTCTTGAAACTCAGGAAATTGCCTGAGAAATTTTGTATCGATATGGTCTAGATTTTGAGATAAGATTTCTTTTCCTTTCTCAGAAATTAAGTAGTCGTGCAAAATTAATTTCCTAGTCGAGACTCCCAGACTCCGAGACTCCGAGACTCCGAGACGGGATACAGCTATTAGGGATCGGATTTGAGTTTTCAGTTCACTGTTTACTCACATCAGCAAAAGGCTGACGGCTGAGAGCTTAGATGTGTAATTAATTTTGCTTAGGTACTTACAAAAGTTGCCCTTTGGGTTGAGTCAATTAATCCCGCTTTCTTTAAATAGGTTTTTGCCCAACCGACTCGATTAGCAAAAATTTCTTGTTGTCCACTGGGAAGCATTTCTTTTCTTTCCGCTTCCGTGACTTGAAACTCTCTGACCAAGGCTTCAAAAATTTCTCGATATTTATAAACTTTGCCATCTGCAAGTATTTTTAATAGCGGCAACATAATCGATTGAAAATCTGGAATAGGCATAGTTCAGATGAAAAGCGGGGTCAGTCATTCCGATTATACAGCAACAATCTCCAAGAATTTAAGTAGCTGGTTATAATTAAATTAAAAATGGATTTTAGGTTCGATCCCCCCTGCCCCCTTGATAAGGGGGGTGCCGATAGGCGGGGGGATCCCCCTTAATAAGGAGGCATCTGATAATTTTTAACGCCTACCTACTTAGATAGATAATAATACCAAATCTGTTTTTAATAGTGCGATTAACTGCCAATCGAACTTTAAAAACCCACTCCTTACTTACCTAATTCCCCACTCCCTACCCTCCTATACTTTTAAAACAGGATTTAGTATAATACACCTGAAATTATTAATGATTGGGAGGCATTCCTAAAGAATTTGAGACAGAAATTATCGCTATTGATAATCGTCTTGATACTCCAAAATAAGCTGTTTACTATCTAAATTACTTGTTAAGACTGTCTATGAGCGCCAGAGCGGGTAGCAGGGAGTGTCAATGTCATAAGTAGCTGGTTATAATTAAATTAGAAATGGATTTTAGGTTCGATCCCCCCTGCCCCCCTTGATAAGGGGGGTGCCGATAGGCGGGGGGATCTGATAATTTTTAACGCCTACCTACTTAGCTAAAAAATCCCTATCCCTGCTATTCGTACAAAATCTCATCAAAACAAGCTTCTCCCACACTCGCTAAAGTTCTAGCGGTAGCTTTATCGGTTTTCGACTTCTGCACGAGGGCGCGGAATTGCTGTAGATTGTAACGAGCTTGGAATTTTTTAATCGTGCAGTCGCATAGGTCTTTTGCCACATCAGCAGCTAATCCTTCCCCCCGCGCTCTTTGTAAACATTCTTGACGATAACTATCGAAAGTCGTGGCAGTATTAGAACTTTGGCTAAGGTAAACGGCATTATTAGCCTGTACTGGCAAGGATAAAGCCAATAAACCGATAAAAGTTAGTAAATATCTTTGATTTCTCATCATAATCGCTTTTTTAAGCCTGAAATCCCCCACTAGATTAGAGAACTGCTGCATAAATTATAGATCGATCGCTCAACTCTTGGGTTCCAGTCTTGGCAAACTGTCATCTGTTATGCTACGATGAATACTGCTTGATCGGCGCCATCGCCAAGTGGTAAGGCAGAGGTCTGCAAAACCTTTACCCCCAGTTCGAATCTGGGTGGCGCCTTGGAAAATATCGGCAATCTTTTCTTGATTGCCTTGTCTAAATTAAGGTTTACCAAGGTTTTACCTAGAATGTCGGATGAATGCCCCCGCTACATTTTTCGACAAGATACTCACCTTTGCGGGGGATGAAATCCGACCAGAATATCAACCGCGGAGCATCGGTTTAATTCCCCCATCTGTCGGTAAACTGTGTTATCAGTAGTCAGGCAAAATAAATTTCCTAGTGAAGATAGGCAAAAGGCACTCTTGCAATAGGCAAAAGGAGGAATAGATAATCAGTCTTTAATAACTGGATTTAGTGTTATAATTAATTTAACCAATGGTCGAGGATTATTAGATGCTAGTCGTAGAAGCGAAGTTAAAAAACGGAACACCAGAGCAATATCACCGGCTTGATGAAGCAATTAGAACATCTCAGTTTGTGCGTAACTCTTGTGTTCGTTATTGGATGGACAATAAGGGGACAACCCGTAATGACCTCCAAAAACTTTGCGCGGTACTAGCTAACAATAAAGAGACACCATGGGTTAATAAATTAAACTCTCAAGCTCGTCAATCGGCTGCTGATAGAGCCTGGCAATCAATTAATAGGTTTTATCAGAATTGTCATGCTAAGATACTTGGGAAAAAGGGTTTTCCTCGGTTCAAAAAGCATAGCCGTTCCGTTGAGTATAAACTAACGGGCTACAAACTATCTAATGAGCGACGTAAAATCAGATTTACTGACGGGTTTAAAGCAGGAGAATTTGATTTATGGTGTAGTCAAAAGACATTAGTTTATTATTCAGAGCAACAGATTAAACGGGTAAGAGTTGTTAGACGTGCTGATGGTTATTATTGCCAGTTTTTGATTGACATAGAACGGAAAGAATACCATAAACCAACGGGACAAATAACAGGAATTGACTTAGGGTTAAAAGAGTTTTATACTGATGCCCAAGGCAATACTGTAGAGAATCCACGTTATTTACGAAAGTCAGAAAAACGACTGAAAAAAGCACAAAGGAGATTATCAAAACGATTTCTTCAAGGGAAAAAACAGTCTAAAAACTATCACAAGCAACGGATAAAAGTAGCTAGGCTTCACCTGAAAGTATCAAGACAACGTAAAGACAAAGCAATTAAAGACGCTTTGGCGTTAGTCCAGTCTAATGATCTGGTAGTTTATGAAGCTTTAAAGGTAAGAAACTTAGTAAAAAATCGTCAGCTTGCCAAGTCGATTTCTGATGCTTCTTGGTATCAATTCACTGAATGGTTGAATTATTTTGCCAAGATTTATCGGATTGTTTGTATTGCTGTTACTCCCCATTTCACGACTCAAGATTGTTCAGTTTGTGGGACGAGAGTTCAAAAAACCTTAAGCACTAGAACTCATCAATGCCCCAATTGTAAAACAGTCTTGGATAGGGATCATAATGCAGCAATAAATATTCTTAAAAAAGGGTTGCAATATTTGGGAAATCATCTCAACGGTACTGTTGGGCAAACAGAAACCGACCCAAACGCCTTGGGAGAGTCCGGTCTCTGGGTTTTCAGTGGAGACATTGAGAATCTAAGCTGTCTCGTTGAACAAGGAATTTCTAACAGCGATGTGGAAAGAATCCCCCGTCACAGCGTAGCTTGACGGTGGGAGTATGTCAATTGATAGGCTGCCACTAGATAACGAAAAATATACTCAACTATCTCTAAATAATTCTCGGTAGTTTCTAGAGACTCACCCCACACCGTCACACCATGGTAAGAAATCAGTAAAGCGGGAATTTCCGGGGGGAAAGTTGAGAATCTACTTTCTATTTCTGCGGCAATTTTCGGCACATCGAGATAGTTAGCAAAAACCGGCATAAATACTTGAGGATTTTCTACCCAAATACCTAAACCTTTCAACATTTCTAAGGGAGGTAACGATAACTTATCCTCACGAGCAAAACGGGAAACTAAATTCGCTTCCACTGAGTGGACATGATAACAAGCTTGTGCTTGGGGAAAGAGACAATAAATCACCTGATGAATGCTAGTTTCGGCCGAAGGACGATTATCTCGATGAGCTAATTCTCTGACTTTTCCCGTCAGATCCACGCGCACAAAATCCTGTTCTGTGAGTTTACCTTTACTTTTGCCACTGGCAGTAATCCAAAAACTATGATCATCAACTTTAGCGGATAAATTACCCGCCGTGCCAAGCATCCAACCCAGTTGATAAAATCTTCGGGCAGCTGCCACTAGAGACAGACGAGGATCGCTCATGGTTTTTAGAGATATGGTGGATAGGTATCGACCTATTATAACAAGTTGAAGCGAGCAGACGACCCACTCGCCAGCAGATTTGGTGAGGATGTCAATCTGGATAATCTCGCTCAAAACTAAAGCCAAGGCAGAATAGGGTGAGGAACCAGTGAGTCAAAAAGAAGATTTAACCGTGGTAAGTAGGTAGGCGTTAAAAATTATCAGATCCCCCCGCCTATCGGCACCCCCCTTATCAAGGGGGGCAGGGGGGATCGAACCTAAAATCCATTTTTAATTTAATTATAACCAGCTACTTAATGTGTTGGGAATGTGTTAGGTTAAAGATAATTGCAGCTTTGATGAATCGAGGGTTGAGCCGTGAATAACAACTTTTTCCGCAGCTATTCTGTCAATGATTCTGGTTTGGGTTGTTTCTTATCTTTGATTTTAGTCGGATTGTTGTTAGGCTCGATCGGACTGGGTTGGTTAGTCAATGGTTTTTTAATTCTCGTGGCATTCCTAATCATTTCCCCTGTGATTGCTTGGGGTATTTTTCGCTGGTGGTTACGACGCAATTTAGTTGAAGATAGCTGTCCCGTCTGCAGCTACGAATTTACGGGTTTTAATCGCACGGAATGCCAATGTCCTAACTGTGGTGAACCATTAAAAGTGGCAGGGGGTAAGTTTATTATTCTCACCCCTCCCGGTACGATCGATGTACAGGCGATCGAAGTACCTACCGGACAGTTGGAAGATTAGGGTCAAACCATCACCATCTAGGCACGCGCACCAAGCTGAAAGCGGGGGTTCTGAATTTTAACAATAACAGCAGTCCCAGCAGGTGAATTGACCAGTGAACGAGAACTAAGCCCCAAATAATTGCAAAAATCAAACTACTAACGGCAAGAGCTTTAAAAATATCATTATCGGTCTTTTGATACCAGAGAAGACTAAGGAAGGAAAGCAGTAGGAGTAGAAGCGGAAAAAGTGGGGAGAACATGGGGATCACCATTGGGTGAGGGGACTGTCTTCACATCCATAGCCTATCATTTTCCCTTGACGGCTACGGGTAGCAGCGGCTACATTACCCCCTATTTGTCATAAATCTTTAGAATCAAATTAAAAAGTTTACAAGCCAATCTTTTAGCCTAAAGGTGGCGCGACAATCATCCTCATTGTAACGCAAAATAGCCGCCAATAAAGTCCGATCTCCTGTTTTTAACCACTGGTCATACCACCAAACGCATTGATCCCCGCTTACTCCCCGGTCGCGCCATTGAAAGCCAATCCAGTTAGCGAGGGATTTTAAAGAATAACTTTCCACGGGAAAAGTTACCGAGTTAACTACATGATAGTGCAGATCAAAACAGCGAGAAACTAACTGATTAATCAAAGAAGAAGGAGTTTTATAAAGATAACCCAATCGCTTAATTGTTTCCACTTCGTACTCAGAAAAGTGAAAAATTGGTGCTTGATAATCCTGCATGACTAAGGTTAAAAATTCCTGCCATATCCTGCCTTCATCTTCCGGCTTTTCTGCCAAAAAGGGATAAAATTGCTGGGTATTAACTCGATAATCAACCCGTAAAATCCCCAAAAGATAATCTAAATTCTGTTCTGGTTCCGCTTCGATATCAAAATAAAATTCAATCTCGGCCCTCGGTAGGGGAGACAAATAAGCAGTTTTGCCGTTACTTTTGCGAAAGGGCCGATTTTCAATAATTGCTTGGGCCTGTAATTGTAACTGATTAGCCACCTCTAACCCCATCCCCTCCCCCATACGGGTAGGACAGGTAAGCGCCAGGGATTCCATGGTGGAAACCCCCAAAGACTGTAAAAATTGGTAACGACTAGGAGTCACCCCCGGGACTAAAGAAAGATGTTGACTCGCTTGGGCGATACCATAACAGTGACTATACCAATGACATAAACTGCAACGCTGACGCGAGATAAAAACTTCTGGTTCTTGGCGATTAATCACCATGGCGCCGAACTTTTTGATTATTTCCTCTAGTTTAGTTAACCAGAGATTCAATTCCACCCGATAGCGATTATGACGACGTAGGACAATTTCCGCATAACTGGGAAAAACTCCCTGCATACTAGCCAATAAATAGGCGTAAAAAGTAGCCAGCAGCTTATATTCAGGCTTAGGACGGCGCCCGAGTTGAATATTGAGGGGATAATAAACCCAATCGCCAAATTTCGACTCTCCTGCCTGTTTAATTAATAAATGCGGGGAACCGGTTAAAGAGACGGGATAGGTAGATTGCAAAAGGACTCCGTGATAAATACAGGGTACCCCCTGACGCATCAAAGCTTCCGTTTCCCTAGCGGCGGCCAAAATATCAGTGCTGGGGGTAGTCAGGGAACAATAATCGGGATAGGAGTCTTGCAGGACTTTTTTAACGTGAATTTGACTCTCCTGGCGCAATTTAAGCAAAAAATCTCGCTCAGGGTCTTTTTCTTGGCTATTGCCGTAGAGATTTAAAAACCCACGGCGTTGACAACGTTGGTAGTCTAGAAGTAAATCATCGGTCAGTAGCATTCTATCAAGGAGAAAAGTTAAGCTTTCCTGGACCTGTGAGGTAAAGTAAAAAATAATAAACTTAAAAAAAGAAAACATTCCCAAGTATGTTTCCTCTACTCTAATACTATTGTGACAATTGCGACTTAATCCGTCGATAGAATTCAGCCTTCGGTCGTCCGTCGTCAGGAAATGGGGAAATGGGGAATTCAACTAAAACCCTAAAACCCCAAAACCCAACACCTTCTGACTGATAACCGATAACTGATAACTGATAACTGACCCCCCATCTCCTCGCTTATGCAGAATTTAGACGAAAATAGCCTCGATTGCCCCGTTAGTAAAGCGGATTTAGCCGAACAAAGACAGGAATTTCGGGGACTTAGCAATAAAGTTTATTTTAATTTCGGTGGTCAGGGAACCTTGCCCAAGGCCGGATTAGAAGCAATTATCGATGCCCATAATTTTCTCCAACAAAAGGGGCCTTTTTCAGGACAGGTAAACGATTGGATTACCAAAAAAACGGAACTTCTCAGGCAAGAAATGGCTCAGGAGTTGGGAATTAGCCCCAGCAATCTCTCTATCACCGAGGATGTCACTGTGGGCTGTAATATCGCCCTCTGGGGAGTTGATTGGCAAGCGGGGGAACATATTTTACTAACCGATTGTGAACACCCCGGAATTATGGCCACAGTTCGGGAAATTGCCCGTCGTTATCATCTGGAAATCTCCACTTGTCCTATTCGGGAAACTTTAAACGGTGGCAACCCGATAGAAGTGATTTCCGCTCATCTACGTCCAAAAACTAGGGTTTTGGTGGTTAGTCATGTTCTCTGGAATACCGGACAGGTTTTACCCCTCAAGGAAATCTCGCAACTTTGTCATGATAATTCCGTCACCGAAAAACCCGTTTTAGTGGTGGTGGATGCTGCCCAATCCGTGGGTTGTTTGCCCTTAGATTTAAGCACTACTGCCGCCGATTGTTATGCTTTTACGGGTCATAAATGGTGGTGTGGACCGGCCGGTGTGGGGGGGTTGTATATTCGTCCCGAAATTTTCCCTAGTTTACAGCCCACTTTTATCGGTTGGCGCGGTGTTGAAACAGATAACCGAGGACAGCCTATCGGTTGGAAACCGGATGCCAGACGCTTTGAAGTGGCCACTTCTGCCTATCCTCAATTTGAGGGTTTAAGGGCAACTATTGCGGTACATAACACCTGGGGTGATGGGGGACAAAGATACGAAAAAATCTGTCAATTAGCGGCTTATCTCTGGGAAGAATTAAAGAATATTAAAGGGGTGAAATGTTTAAAAAATTCTCCACCGGAATCCGGTTTAGTTTCCTTTCAAATTGACTCGGCTATCACCCCACAAAAGTTAGTGCAACAGCTAGAAAAACAAGGGTTTTTACTGCGAACTCTCCTCGACCCCCTCTGTGTGCGTGCCTGTGTTCATTATTTCACTTTGCCCTCGGAAATCGAGCAGTTAGTAGCAGCTATCCAAAAGTTAGTTTAAAATCACACTATACATGGCGTGGCTCGGTTCGTCGAATAATTAGTGCTAGGAGGGCTAACAACCGTGAACGAAGAACATATTACCAGAGTCACCCGCGAACAGTGGGCGAAGTTGAAAGCCAAAACGGACTGGGAGAAAGTTAAAGGGATGAACGATGCGGAAATTGCCAAAAATGCCCTAGAAGACCCCGATAATCCACCGCTGCCGGCTGATTTTTTCGATGAAGTCGTGGAATGCACCCCAGTTTCCTTGAATCCCTAACCCTCCGATTAGTAACTGGATTTAGGGATTTTATCGGGGGCTGTATTAGCCTAGACTAACACAGCCCAAAGTTACCGTTTAAATGTCCAAATCTGTAAGATTTAAACGCGGTCCGTGGGTTTCGATAAATTCTCGCCGGGGGGCAACTCGATCGCCCATAAGAATCGTAAATAATTCCTCAGCTTTGGCTGCGTCTTCGATTTCTACCCGTTTTAAAGTGCGAGTTTCGGGATTCATAGTAGTATCCCAAAGTTGTTGGGGCATCATTTCTCCTAACCCTTTAAAACGTTGGATTGTGTAGTTAGCATTGGAGGGAAATTCCGCTATCTTTTGCTGTAATTCTCGATCGCTATAGCAGTAGGAATGATTTTTACCGCGTTCCAATTTATAGAGAGGAGGACAGGCGATATATACATAACCTTGGTCAATTAAATTCTTCTGATAACGATAGAAGAAAGTTAACAACAAAGTTCGGATGTGTGCGCCATCCACATCAGCATCAGTCATTAAAACAATGCGATGATAGCGCAATTGTGAGGGGTCGAAATCTTCTCCTTTAATCCCTAAACCGAGGGCCGTAATTAAGGATTGAATTTCCGTATTTTTGTAGATTTTGGCATCATCGGTTTTTCGATATTGAGGATTTTTCCCCGCAGAGGTAGAATCGCTTGAAAACGACGATCGCGCCCCTGTTTGGCACTGTTATGGACGAAAACGCCGGAAGCAAGGGCAAAGTTATGGGTATGAGGAACCTCGATATCATAGACATCGAATCTTGTTTCTAATCGCTTGATCGCCACAACTCGATGATTGTAATTAGCCACCGCTTCTAAGGCTTTATTTTTATCACCATCAAAGTAGCGATCGCAGAAAGAATCGAATCGCAATATTGATTTATCCCGCGTCTGAAGCCGATATTTTTGATAAGCTTCCAAATCAATATAACCTCGATCGATCTCAATTTGTTTTAAGGTCGCTAGGGTTTTTTGATAGTAAGTTTTCTTGATTGTGTTAATTCCCTGCCAACGATTATACCCATCAGCGATCGCATGAGTGAACAACCAAGAATCGGAAGCGGGATTCCAGACCATTTCATAACCGTTAATGGTGATTCCGGGGTCACGAAGATCGGACAATTTCCGATACAAAGGCATTAAAGCATCTTCTGGAGTTAAAGCCGCAGCAGGTTTATAGCTACCATCTCTTAACAGGAAAAGATGGTCAGGAGTACAAATAATCGCTTCACCATGATCGAGAGTAATTTTAATTACTTCTGCGTCTTTTTTGGTGATGCGGGCATTAATAACTCGTTCAACCCCGATCGTGCCATTGTCACGAATGGTATAACAAAAATGTTCCTTTCCTTGCGCTTGTTCGGTCACTAGCTGTTTAAAACTGAGGTTGCGTCCATCGACAAGGGCGATTTCTGTATCACCATGAAAACAGCCGCCGGCGCTGTCCCCTTCAACGATGTAAATTTCTGACTTTTCTGGGTCTCTTTCGCTACAATCAGCCAATTTACCCGGTAAAGGGGAGGATTCCAAGACCGATTTCCGTCGTACTAAGTCCCGGGCCCGTCGGGCTGCTTCCGCCGCCTTGTACGCTTGTACTGCTTTTTCAATAATCGTGTCGGCCACTTGGGGATTTTGTTCTAGGTATTCGTTGAGAGTTTCCCCCACCAGGGAATCAACAATACCCCGGACTTCAGTGTTACCCAATTTGGTCTTGGTTTGTCCCTCAAATTCCGGTTCGGGGACTTTTACGGAAATAACGGCGGTTAAACCCTCGCGGACGTTTTCCCCCGCTAGATTAGGCTCGTTTTCTTTAATTTTATTGCGTTTACGAGCGACATTATTTAAAGTACGAGTCAGAACTGCCTTTAATCCTTCTAAGTGAGTTCCCCCGTCAATGGTGCGGATATTATTAGCAAAACCGAGAATATTGTCGCTATAGGCATCTATACACCACTGAAACGCCACTTCGATATTAATTCCGTTCTTTTCCCCCGATACATAGATAATATCTTTGTGCAGGGTTTCTTTTTCCCGACACATATAGGCGACGTATTCTTTAATACCCCCCTCATAACAATAGGTTTCGATGTGGGGTTCTTCGGGACGGTAATCGCTAAAGGTGATTTTAACACCGGCATTTAAGTAGGCTAGTTCTCGTAAACGTCCGGAGAGGGTACTGTAATCAAATTCGATACCTTGGCTAAAAATTTCGGTATCTGGCAGGAAATTAACCCTAGTTCCCGTTTTTTCCTCTTGACTGGGACTGCTGACCAATTCTGTGACGGGGATACCCCTTTCGTAGCGTTGGATATGTACCTTATGATCGCGCCAGACGGTGACATCGACCCATGCAGAAAGAGCATTAACGACGGAAATCCCGACTCCGTGTAACCCTCCCGACACTTTATAACCACCACTGCCAAATTTACCGCCGGCATGAAGTATAGTGAGAACGGTTTCGAGAGCAGATTTACCCGTGGTCGGGTGGACATCGGTGGGAATACCCCGGCCATCGTCGGTGACGCTGACGGAACCATCGGCCTTGATATCCACTTCGATATGAGTACAGTAACCCGCTAGGGCCTCATCGATCGAGTTGTCCACCACTTCATAGACTAAATGATGTAGTCCCCGCGGCCCAGTCGTACCGATATACATCCCCGGCCGCTTCCTGACTGGTTCTAACCCTTCGAGAACTTGTATCTGTTCCGCGCCGTAGTTACTTGTCATAAAATTTCCCTGAAAAGGCTGTGATCCCTGATTGAACCTAAATGAATGGCAAAATCTTCAAAAATTGTAGCACATAAGGGTTAAAGACTGCTTAAATGCCTTTAGGGAGAATTTTTTATTGGGGTTGGGGTGTTGGTCAGTAAACAGTGAGCAGTAAACAGTAAACAGTGAGCAGTAAACAGTAAACAGTGAGCAGTAAACAGTGAGCAGTAAACAGTAAAAAGGCAGCTGCGAGCTTGTCCCTTAATACTATTCACTGAAAACTCACACCTGAAAACTCGCACCTGATAACTGATAACTGATAACTGATAACTGATAACTGATAACTGATCAATAGTCTTTAAATAATGTCATCCTCAAATTTATAACCGACACCGACTACAGTTTTGATAAAGATCGGATTAGCAGGATCGGGTTCTACTTTTTTGCGTAAGCGTCGGATATGGGTATCTACTACCCTTTCATCGCCAAAAAAATCATTTCCCCAGAGATTATCGATTAATTGGGTGCGACTCCAGACGCGATTGGGATAACTGACAAAGGTAGCTAATAAATTAAATTCTAAGGTGGTTAAATCGAGGGTTTCCTCGGGCATTCCCTCCAATTTACGAACAGCAGAATGTTGATCTAAGTCGATAATAAAATGACGGCTGCGATGGAGTTGCTGGGGTTGACTATCGTGTCTTAAACTACGTCTTAATAAGGCTCTTACCCGCGCGGTTAATTCCCGGGGACTAAAGGGTTTGACCATATAATCATCGGCTCCCGTAGATAGACCGATAATGCGATCAATCTCTTCTCCCCTAGCGGTTAACATTAGGATATAGGGGTCTTTTGTCCCAGGTTTTTGGCGAATTATAGCACACAATTCTAGTCCGTCTAATTCCGGTAACATTAAATCTAAAATAACTAAGTCTGGTTGCTTTTGATAAAATAGTTCTAGTCCTACCCTACCATTATAAGCCAGATGACAATTAAATGATTCCCGCTCTAAAGTTTGCTGAATCAAATGGGCGATTTCAATTTCATCTTCGATAATAACGATGTCCATAAGTAAGTAGTTATAATTTAATTGAAGATAGATTTTGCCTTTGATCCCCCCTGCCCCCTTAATAAGGGGGGTGCAGATGCCCCCTCAATAAGGGAGCATCTGACAATTTTTAAAACCTACCTAATTAGGCATATTTTAACATATGAGTCATTCATTTCTTGCTCGGGGTTGAACATTGAAATAATTGTAATTTTTGAGATTTTTTGGGGGGGAGAGTTGGCAACTCTCCCGACTTTTGTGGACTGGGAACTTTTCAAGGTAAAGGGACAAACTGCTCACCAGAGGGAGTCGAGCGCACTTGAATTAAGACAGGTTGACCAACGCGATCGCCAGTATTAGGATCAAAGCTAATTTTTCCGGTGGCCCCTGTTTGATGAAAACTGCTGGAGCGCAGCCTGGATTGTAGGCCCTGACGTTGAGGATTTTCCCTTAAACCGGCAATAATCACCCGTGTAGCGTCAAAACTGGTGGCTGTGCGCCAACTAACCGGACCGCGCCACTGTTCCTGCATAAGATTGGCAAAAGTCTGGTTAACCGAGGGGTGCCAGGGTGCGGCAAGGGTTAAACCTTGGACGTTTTTGCCGCCATCTTCGAGGGTGCGAATATTGTAGAGGGTGGGACTACTAAACAGAGGCAAACGCTGACGATTGGAGCGAATAACCTCAAAAACGGGATCGAGACGATCAACATGAGCGACGACAAATAGGCCGTTAGCACCCCCAGAAATCGCCTGATTAAGGGCTTGATCGGCCTTAAAATTGGGGACACTCAGATCGCAGACAATCGGCACAATTTGACCGCCTTTTTTCGCCACATTAGCCATCAACTCATCTTTAAAGGAAATATTATCGGGAGCTTGAGAATCGTAGCAAAAAGCAATTTTCTGGACTTTAGCAGTATTTACTATGTAATTTGCTAATTTTTCCGTAATTTTGCCGTTAGAAGCCACCAGACGAAAGATATAATTTCCCGCACCGGAGAGATTATTAGCCAAGGAGGTGGGAGAAATCATCACCAAACCGCCTTTTTCGTAGATAGGAGCGGCGGCTAAACTGGCATCGGAGGCATTATGACCGATAACGGCGATAATATCGGGATTTTTGACTAATTCCCTGGCTACCTCTTTCGATATCTGCGGCTGATTATCGTCATTAACCACGATAACCATCAGTTTTCTGCCGTTGATCCCTCCCTGTTGATTGATCTGGGTTTGTGCGCTGGCGACTCCTCGCAATATTTCCTGAGCGACGTTGGGATTAGTTGTCGCTGGCACAACAACGGCGATTTTGAAGGGATTTGAGCCAGTTTGCAGGTTGCTGAGATAAATTACGCTTTCGGGATCGTTGGGATGTTGAGCGAGGGATTTTTGCAGGAGTTGCTCTGCTTCTTGGTGATTACCTTGAGCAATGGCAGCGATCGCTGATTCTTTGGTGGTGTTAGAATTAGTTTTGATCAGGAGATGATTGCCGTAACTGATGCGGGGATTATTATCGGCTTTTGGGGCAAATATTGCCGAGATTTGGGGAAAAAGAAACCAACCGATCAACCCCAGTAAAACATAGGAAATTGGCGGTAAACCCGCTTTTTTGCCAGTCTTTGTCATTGCTTTACTCCTTAACTTTGCTGATTGAATTCGGCTAAACGGCGGTTAATTTCGTCATCAAGGCTTAAGAAATCGATTTCTTGAGCTAATTTCTCGCTATAGTTCTCGCTTAATTCACTATAGACGTTTTCTTTTCGATAACGGTCGTTAATCGCTTCATTGGCATCCTCAAAGCGATCGCGGGAGTTATTGAGGTTGAGACTACTATCAAATTCGTTTATTTTACCTAAAGCCTCATTCATGGAACTAATCGCTTTTAAGTTGCTCATTTCTAACTTATAATGCTCGATTTTTTCCTGCTCTTTACGAAGTTTTTCCTTAGCAGCAATGACCACTTTTTCGGCATTATCAACCCGATCTTTCATGGCGGGTAGAATTTTTTCTAGGGAGATAACCTTAACCATAGCCAGTCTTGCCGCTTCTTGAAGACCTTTTTTTTGAGCGGTGACAGCCTGCTGCAAGTAGTTTGTGTGTTCCTGTTTTTTTGCCTCGTATTGTGCTTGAGCCGATTGCTGGGCGGCTACTACTTTCGCCACCGATTCTGTCAATTCCGCTAGGGATTTTTGCATCAATTCTAGGGATTCTTTGGCCGATTCTACGGCAATTTTTCCGCCGGATTCGATGGGAATACCCCACAACCAATTCCAGATCGCAACGAGAGAATTTCCTGCCTTATCACCGATCAGCCAAAAAATCAAGGCCTTGGGGGTTAATTTTTTTAACAATTTCATGCCGTCTGTCTCCTAGAGGTATTACCTGTTAATTAGGAGTGATGGTCAACTTTAATGCAGTGGATAAGGTTAAGTTTTGTAAAAAGTCTTGACAAGGATAGGAAGGTTTAGACTGGACCGGCAGATTTAATGGGAGCGAGGGGGACAAATTGACCATTTTTGACCTGTAGAATCAAGTAGCGGCGATCGTCAGGATTATTATTCATGTTGCGGACACCATTCTCATCGAATCTAACAGTGCCAGTCATTCCTTCAATAGAAAAATCGTTTCTTAAAACTTGATTTAACAATTCTCGATCGAATTTTTGTCCTTGTTGGGATAACTGTCGCAAAGCGGTGAGGATAACTTTAGTCGCATCGTAGGCCATGGGAGTGCGCCAAACGTTGATCTTATTTTGCCAAAAACTGTGGATATAATTATCTTGTTTGAGATCATACCAAGGCACGGCGATAACTAAATTTTCTACCCCCTGTTTACCTTCTGCAAGGGTGAGATAACTTTGAAAGGTGGGGGAACCTAAAATCACTAAGTTTAACTGTTCTGCGGGACGTTGCTTAAAGATATTAGCGGCTCTTTTCAGATCGTTAACATAGGGAGCAATCATCAGTATATTTACTTGATATTGAGCGATTTTTTGATAAATTTCCTGTTCATCTAAATTAATTTTGGGTTCGATATTGCAGTCAAAATTTCCATCTTTAACAAGTTTTTGCAAGCTCTGACCTCGGAGAATGTTTTTATATTTTTCAGCGAAGTTATAATTATCCCCAGAGCGATTATCATAACAAATTAAATTATTGGGTTTTTGGATAATTAGCTTCTCAGTTTGTTCCCGGATATATTCAATTAGGGTTGTGGCAAAAGTTTCCATCTCGGGAACCATCTTATACACATAGCCATTGCCAGAGATTTTCGAGGAAAAGCTCGTAGGAGATAGGGCAACAATTTTCCCTTGTACATAGATATCTTTGGCCGCTTCACTAGCAGCAGAAGCATTATGACCAACCACTGCTATGATTGACGGATCTTTAACAAATTTTTTGGCTCGATCTTCGGCATCTGCGGCATTATTATTATCATTAGCGACCACTACCTGTAGAGAGTGAAAATCGGGGTTTTTGGCCTGTTCATCGTTTAACTCCTGTTGGAATAAAGCAATACCTCGTAAAATTTCCTCAGCAATTTCTGGATTATTACCAAGAGGAACACTGGTGGCAATTTTTAAGGGATTTCTGTCTTGATAGGCCGCACGAGCGTTATTATAATAGATGCGAATCTCTGGATTATTGGGCAAGCGATCGAGGGATTGTTTAAAAAGCTGAATTGCTTGTTTATATTCTTGGTTTTTAAAAGCTTGTCTTCCCCGTTCAAGACTGTTATCTTGTCGGTTTGTCTCTAATAATATTTCTTCACCTAAGCTAATTTCTGGGTATTTACTAGCATCATCGGAAAATACTCCTCCCCCATATAAAATTGATAAAGTTACCAGAAGACTTAAAATAAATAACAGAGCTTGTTTCCAGCGACTAGATAGACGTAATAACCTTTTATTTTTAGGTAAAATCAACGGTGGTTCTTCGGGATTTTCTATCAAAAGAGGCAGTAAAGAAGAACCAGCAGCATCCTCCTCAAATCCGTGTAATTTTAATTCTTGCCGAGCGATTGTTAAGGATTCTTGTAGGGATTTATGTCCAAGAAAATTGGGAAGAAAAACTTCTAGAAATCTCAAAGCAACCCGCACAGCGATGGGTTCTTTCATAACAATAATATGCGGTACTCCGATATTAGCCAACTGACGACCAATACCCAACCCATCGCAGGAGTTACAGATAACAAGTTTTAAGCCTTTTCTAACAGCTATTTCTAGGGAATCTCTTAAGTTATCGTCAGCAGATAAAGCCGTATCATTATCAATGATAAAAACTCCATCGTGTCCGTCGCTACTGGTTTGACTATGACCTAAATAAACTACAATATCCCATGGATTTTTGATCAACTCATGGCGAATATTTTTCGGTGAAAGAGGCTCTTTTAAACCTGGACTTAATATTTTGTGAATATTTTTCGGTGAAAGAGTATCTTTTAAACCTGGACTTAATATATGCAGAGAAACCTTATCTTGGTTTCCTAGTAACGTTTGCAAACTGGATAAACACAGGGAAGTATGCTTGCTTTCGATGTCAATATTGCCCAAAATTACTAAAACCTTAATCGGAGGAGTAAGGTTAATTATCGGAGGATTTCTCTGGATAGTAAGAGCAATTTCCACATCAGGACACCATTCGTGTAAAAAATTCCAACACTCCCAGGGAATTTGTTGTAGATCAAAATGGTTAGTTTGGATAAAAAATCTTACTTCTGACTGATTACCTATATGGAACAAGATACGATTTTGTATCGAACTCAGAGAACTGGAATTTAGCCATTCATTTAAGCTATCTTTTAAAGTTTGAGTGGCTTTTCTGAGGTTGTCTCTAGGATCACCTACCGCTGCATGGGTGATCATACTATGAGGAACGGTAATTCCTAAACTGGGTTGACTTTCTACCCAATGATAATAAGCTCGACGATAATTTTGCAAAGCGTCAGCAATGTCAAGGTTAGGGACTAATTTCCCGTCAGCAAAAGGCGCTATCAAGCGATGATTGTCACGAATTTCTAGAGTGACGGAAAATCCCGTTTCAAAACTGCCATCACCAATTTTCAGAATCACAACTCTGCTCATGTCTTTACCCTTGACATTTTCTGCTATCTCTATTAAATCCTAAACTGTTCGGTAATGCTACTATCCCCTAAACTTAGGTTAACATTAAAGCGATCGTCGGCATCAGCTAGAAAATAAAGTTGCAGATAGCTATCTAAGGGTTTCTCCCTTGCTATTGCTTCTAAACTGGGGATTAATTGGCCTATTTCATCGCTAATTTGCAAAGATAAACCGGGGGGTAGTTTGGCAAAATTGTCCATGGCATAGGCACGAATTAAGACAGCAATTCTCTGGTCACTGGTCGATAAAACTCCCACCATTAAAGCGATTTTATAACCCATTAATTGACTACCCACATCGAGCATTTTACGGATAGCAGCATTGGGATAATGAGGATCGATATTCCAGAGATATTCGGCCGCTTGCCAGCGAATAGTTTCATCTTGGGTTTGATGTTGTAGTTTTGCTAAAGCTTCCTGTGGGGTTAACTGTTCCGAAAATTCCACCTCTTTTTGACTAGCATACAGTTGTCTAATTTCTCGCTGAATATCTGCCGGAGATTCTCGGCTGCTGATTTTTTCAGCAGCCAACAAAAAACCTGGATTAATTGGACGATAACTGTCGATAGTGCTGAGGATTTCCTGCCATTTCTCTGTAATAATTCCCTGTAACCATTGACTAAGTTTAGTGGGAATTATTTCTAGACGCTGCTGATAAAGTTTTTCTCGCCATTGCTGATTATTCAACAAAGCTAACCACTGCTGACAACTAATATCTAATCTCGGAGAATAGGGTGAAACTTGACCTAACTTTTTAATTAAATTTTCTGCTGCTGCTGGCGATAATTTTGCTAAAGATTCCAGCTTTCCTTTTTCACTCTCTCCCTCTAAACAACTCTGCCAAAGAATATCTAAATCATCAATAATTTGCTCACTGTCCAAATAATATTGATGGTAAATTGGATCGTATTCTGCGAGATTTTTAACATCTTTTCTGGATATAAAACCCCAGATATTGAGGAATTTTTCTGCTAAATCTACCTGCACTCCTAGATAAAAATCTGCCGCTAAATCGGGAATATCAACCCATTCTTGCTCTATTGTCAATCCCTCAATGTCAATAGTTTGACTGGGAATAGTAGTAACTTTTTTATCTTGAATTTGCCAGGTAAACCCGTTAATAAACTCCCAAAGATACTGATGGTTTTTAGGTATTATTTGAAGAGAAGAATCAAGATTATCTTTCAGCCAATTGCTTAAGCATATTTGCACTAAGTAATTAATCAAAGCCTGATTTTTGGCGGTTTGATTAGAGTATTGACCAAGAATCGATCGAGCTTGCTTGATCTCTGTTTCCGAAAAAGTTAGCCAAAGGGATTTCGGGTTAATTTGTTGCAAAATATCGAGGTTGACTTTCATGGTATCTCCTAACAGATTAGTTTTGAGTTAAGTAGGACTGACAAAAATATTCTAGATAAGCATCGATCTCTTGTTTTTGCCGAGATTGTAATTTAATCTCATTTAACAACTTAGGACAATCTTTGCCTTCCCTTGCACAGAGTAGCTGATAAACTTTTTTACATAATTGGGTTATTTCTCGACTAATAGTAGATGGATGAACTCCCAATCGATTAGCGATCTGTACCTGCGTCATCTTTTGATGATAGTAATAATATACAATCTGTTTAACTTCATCCTCAAGAGTGATTAATAACTTATTAATATTTTCCCAGATTTCTTGCTGTTGTAGTAAGTCTTGACTTGGCCTCTTGCTGGGGAGATTTTCCCAAAAGTAATTGCTATCATGGTCATAATTAGTCGGCTCAAATTTAGAGTAAGAAGGATCGATGTGATTACGCATTATCTCCCCTATTTGATTGAGTTTTGCTTGCACTTCCCCCACGGTGAGAATAACTTGCGGTTGTAACTGCTGTAAGCGATCAATTACTTGTTGCCAATCTTCCTCTTGCCATTTATCTAATGATCTAAGAGAAGCTTTTTTTACCTCTCGAAAACAGTTAAATATTAGCAGGTGATTCTCGGTAAAGATACCCGATGTTCGTAAAACTTTTTGAATTTTATTCGCACTAAAAAGACTGACTATACCGAGATTAGTCCTGCCAATAGTTTTATACTCTCCTCGCAGGAAATTATAGAGAGTATTTCTCAATTTTTTATCTGTCCATTTTTCTAAGATTAAGCGAAAAAATCCCGGTTGGGTCTTTTTATCCTGAAAGTTACCGTAAAAATTGCTAGGATTGTTGGTGATTGCCGTGGCAAGCAAATTCAGCAAATAGTAGAATAGGGTTTCATAATCAGCATCGATCCGATGGCCAACATTTTGATAGACCCTTTGAGTTACCATAGAGGAGCGATATTGTAAAAAAACCATCCAATGGGACTTGACTAATTGGTTATTAGGATCATTCTGTAACCATTGCCACAGATCAAGATACACCGCTTCGTCATCGGCCACCTTTCCAGCGATCGCAGCGATCGATCTTCTTAATTGTGGCACTTCGTACCAGAAAACTCGATCGCCTTCAATGGCTTTAATAGTAGTATAAAAGTACCTAACGCTCATCTCTATCACCGGCTACAGGTATCTGATATCTGATTAGGTAAAATCAGAGGATTTTATGCAAGAGTAGCAAAGAAATTGAGCGATTCCCTTGCCAAGCGCACCTCTTTCTCTGACAATGGATGAGGGACTGATGAGAAACTATCAGTTATAGTGAGACAGCCTTAGTAAACCAGTAAAAGACTCATAAATTCACTCTGAGCTGCCACAAATTGCCGTCATATCAACTTCTAGGACAAAAATTAGGAATGCGAGTAACTTTTACCGAAAATCAGGGTTTTAGAAAGGAATTGAATAAACGGGTTGATGCTTATTTTACCGAAAACGGCATCCCCACCAGAGATAATTTGGCCATGTACCTGAAGACGATCACGATTTTAACTTGGGTAATTGCCGCTTGGCTATTTGTACTTTTTGGTCCGGATATCTGGTGGCTAAAAATTATCGGTTGTCTGGTTTTAGGAGGAGGATTAGCAGGGATTGGTTTTAGCATTGGTCATGATGCCAACCATGGCGGCTATTCTAGTAAAAAATGGGTTAATTCCCTCATTGGCATGACCTACGATTATATCATCGGTGCTTCCAGTTATCTCTGGCGTTTTCGTCATAACTATCTCCATCATACCTACACCAATGTTTTAGGGTACGATCTGGAAATTCATGGCGATGGTGTGGTGCGAATGACTCCCCATGCCGAGCATAAATGGTATCATCGTTATCAACATTTATTTATCCCGATTCTCTACGGTATAATTCCTATCTATTGGTCATTTTCCGATGTGCGCTCCATCCTCTTTCGTCATCGTTTTGGCGAGATTAAAATTCCCAATCCTAAAGCGATCGATCTATTTGTTTTATTGAGCGGAAAAGTTGTTTATCTCTTTTGGTTTATTGGCATTCCTCTCTTAGTTGGTTATAGTCTCCTAGAAATAGCGATCGGTTTTCTCATTACTTTTATGACCTATGGAGTGCTTGCCTGTCATGTATTTATGTTAGCTCACGTTTTGGAACCCGCCGAATTTATTCAACCCTCGGCAGCTAACCAAATCGAAGACGAATGGGCAATCTTTCAAGTGCGAACTACCGTAGATTTTGCCCCTAAAAATATCTTTTTAAATTGGTACTTAGGGGGATTAAATTATCAAGTTGTTCACCATCTTTTTCCGCAAATTTGTCATATTCACTACCCTAAAATTGCCCCAATTTTAGCAGAAGTTTGCCAAGAATTTGGCGTTAATTATGCCGTTTATCCCACCTTCTGGGGTGCTTTAGCTTATAATTATCGTTGGCTCAGGCAATTAGGCAATAAACAAAGTAATTTCGATCTCAAATTAGCCAGCTAAAATCAGTTATCAGTTATCAGTTATCAGTTATCAGTTATCAGTTATCAGTTATCAGTTATCAGTTATCAGTTATCAGTTATCAGTTATCAGTTATCAGTTATCAGTTATCAGTTATCAGTTATCAGTTATCAGTTATCAGTTATCAGTTATCAGTTATCAGTTATCAGTTATCAGTTATCAGTTATCAGTTATCAGTTATCAGTTATCAGTTATCAGTTATCAGTTATCAGTTATCAGTTTTAAGTTTTGGTTCTTCGTTACTTGGTATGGTTCGATAGGGGGGCATAAATCGACTAAATCCTTATCTGGCAAGAGACTTAATTGATTAGTTCGCTCTAGAAAAAAACAATTAACAAAAATCGCTAAATGCCTTTCTATATAAGGGTTCCATCCCTTATAACTCCCGTCCATTGCATAACACAAACCGAAGAGCCTAAGTTTTAAGTTTTAAGTTTTAAGTGAATAGTATTAAGCGACAAGCTCGGAGCTGCCTTTTTACTGATTACTGTTGACTGTTTAATGTTTACTGATTACTGATTACGGCTCTCTTATGGCTCTTCTGGTTTCTGTGTGGAAACGAGGTCTATACTGATAGTTTATTCCGCCAAATAGCACTAAAAGTCTTGCCTGATAAGCATTTCACGATTCCATAAGCAAAAATTATCACACAAAGTCGAGAAGAGCCCTCTTATTCTTTGTGTGATAAGTTTAACTTACATAGGGCTTGCTGAATAAATGTGAAATGTAGGCAAGGTAAGGGTTTTGTGGCTTTTCTTGCGAAACAGGTGCAAGATTTTGAGAGAATCGTGCTTCAAAACCTTGCGTCTTCATCGGCCCGCGTCCTGTAGGGGCGAAGCATTTGGGCATAACCTATCGGTGAAACCGGAGATTTTCTATCCGAATGCTTCGCCCGTACTTTTTCAGCAAGCCCTACATAGGATCGATCAGTCTTTGTGTCCTTTGTGTTTTTGTGGTTCCTTCCACTCACTCGCTAGGAGGAATGTATCTTAGAATACATTTTACCCACCAAACCTAAGAGAGCCTGATTACTGTTGGCTGATTACTGATTACTGTTTACTGAAAAATGAACCTACCCAACTCGATTACCCTATCACGACTCTTGGGACTGCCATTAATTTTATACTGGTTGCACCAAGGCACAGAAATCGATCGCTGGTTAAGTTTAATTATCTTTCTGATTGCTGCCAGCACCGATTGGCTCGATGGTTATTTAGCGCGAAAATTAAATCAAATCACCGAATTAGGTAAATTTCTCGATCCTTTGGTCGATAAATTACTGGTTCTCGCTCCCCTCTTAGCTCTGATTGAAATGGATTTAATTGCTGCTTGGGGAGTATTTTTGATTCTCGCTCGCGAATTAGCGATCGCTGGTTGGCGCATTAATCCGAATTTAACAGGAAATAGCGACATAAAAGGGGCTAATTGGTGGGGAAAAAGCAAAACAGTCAGCCAAATTGTCGCTATCGCTCTCTTAATCGCTCCCTTGCCTTCTGAATATAATTTAATTGCTCTGGTGGCTTTTTGGCTATCGGTGATATTAACTTTAATTTCTGGTCTGATTTATATCACACCCAGCCAAAAATTAACCCAAAATTGATAAAAACTTAACCATTAGCAATAATTCAGGAAACAAGCCTCGCAAACATGATTGCATTTTTTTTCTTGGTATATAATAATCGGGAGGAAGATTATCAGACTCTTCAAATTCAAACAAATCATTCAAAGAAAAAATCATGCCCACTGTAACCATATCATTCGCTGACTCCACCTCTGGTGTTACTTTCAATCCTGCTGTGACTACTTCAGTTGCCGCTTTCCTGAACGCCCATCCTACTGTCCCCATTAGTATATCAGCAACAGGCCTTGCCGACGATAATCTCACTTCCCTAGGCCTTTTAAGTATGGGCGGCGATACAGTTTGGAGAATAGCCAAAGCAGGCGTTGCTGATAACACAGCAACCCTTTCCAGGGTCGGTGGAGGCTTTTCTACGACCCTTTCCCTGCCAGCAGATAGCCTTACCTTTGTTAGAGCTTCGACTGCCGGCACTTATCAACTAACAACCGGCGGTGTTACTTTCACGAAAGCGTCGGGTCCGCAAATAGTAAGTACGATCGCACCACTCCCCCTCACTGATTCCTATTTCATCACAGGTAGTGCGTTCAACGATAGCCTAGTCGGTGGCACTGGAAACGATAGCCTAGTCGGTGGTGATGGAAACGATACTTTAGTTGGTGGTGCTGGAACCGATACTTTAACTGGTGGTGCTGGTGCTGACAATTTTGTTTTCAACAGTCCCAGCGAAGGATTTGATTGGATCTCGGGTTTTAGCTCCTCTCAAGGTGATGTTATCAATGTTTCCGCCACTGGTTTCGCTGGTGGACTGACTGCTGGTCCTTTGGGTACTGCACAATTCCGTTCTGGTGCGGGAATCAATAGCGCTGCTACTGCAGATCAAAGATTTATCTACAATACTGCCAATGGTGCTTTATGGTTTGACGTAGATGGTGTTGGTGGCGTTGCTTCGGTTCGAATCGCAAATCTTATTGGTTTTCCAACCCTCACTGCAGCCAATATTGTCGTTATCTAATCTATCCCTGTCCATCCCCTGCGGTGAGTCGGACAATTGTTGATTTTTGCGGGAAAATTAACCACCAGAAATAATCGGTAGGGGTGTGTTAGCTAGGGCTAGGACACCCTTATTAGTTTAAAGCAGTTATCTTGATAGTGAGGTACGAAGTCTCTGGTTTTAGGGAACTCTGGAACAGGCAATGGGAACAGTAGCTAGTCCTATTGGCATTAGTTTTGTGTAGTGATTAACTGACGGTGATAATCGCCCCATAACCGGGCTGCCTGTTGACTACTGCCGGAAGTGGGAGAATTATTATCATTCCCTAACCAAATGCCTGTCACCCAGTCGCGACGGGGAAGATAGCCGATAAACCAGAGATCCACATAATTATTAGTAGTTCCCGTTTTACCCGCTTCTCCCATGCCAATACTGGCAGCGCCGCCTGTCCCATTAGTTATCACCCCCCGCAATAAACTATTCATCGTTTCGGCGGTTTTAGGGGAAATTACCTGCTGATTTCTCTCGCTATCCTTGCCATAGTCATAAATAACCCGACAGGTACTCAAATCCTCCACATTTTTACAGTCGGAAGCGTCGAGAATGCGTTTAATGGCGTGGGGACGATTCCAGCGCCCGCCATGGTCAAAAACCCCATAAGCGCCGGTCATTTCTAAGACATTTACCTCGCTTTGCCCTAAAATTAGCCCCGGTACGGGATTTAAAGGTGATTTTACCCCCAAAAGTTCCGCCACATTGACCACATTACTTAATCCTGCCTCGCGAGCAATGCGAAGGGCGACACTATTTTCCGATTGCGCTAAACCTTGAAACATATTGATGGCCCCGCTACTGCGTTCACAGGGAGAATAGGCCTGTCCTTGCCAAGAGAGTCCAGCGCAGGTATAGGTTTTATAGGGCGATATTCCCTTTTCTAGGGCGGCAGCATAAGCAAATACCTTAAAAGTGGAACCGGGTTGACGTTTAGCTTGGATAGCGCGGTTAAATTGGCTTTTTTGATAATCAACTCCCCCGACTAAAGCGAGAATTTCCCCAGTTTGACTGTTTAGGGTAACTAAAGCTCCTTGGGAGTATCGATAGCGGGGGCCTTGGTTTAAGACATTATTTTTTAAGCTTTTTTCTGCGATCGCTTGCAGCCGGCGGTCTAAACTGGTTTCAACGATAAAATTGCCCTCTTTCGCCACTTCTTCCCCTAAAAGATCCTGTAATTCCTCGAAAACGTAACTATAAAAATATGGTGCAATCGTACTAGACAGGGATTTTTTGGCTTGGGGACTGATTTCAATGCGGGATCTGCGAGCGCTGGCGGCCGCTTCCGGGGAAATCATGCCTAATTGAGCCATGCGATCGATGACACGATTGCGTAATTGTACGGAAGTGTCGTAATCTTGAATGGGATTAAATAGATTCGGGGCGGGTAACATAGCCACAAGGGTGGCAGCCTCGGAGATATCTAAATCTCTAGCGGATTTATCGAAATAAAAGCGGGCTGCATCTTCAAAACCGTAACCGGCCAAACCGAGATAAACTCGATTGAGATAGGTTTTGAGAATTGTATCCTTACTATAGACTGCTTCTAATTGTAAGGCGACAACCATCTCCCGGAGTTTGCGATCGGCAGTATTTTGGCGACCGACTTCGGGGAATAAACTACGCGCTAACTGTTGAGTCAGGGTGCTGGCCCCTTGACGAATGCCTTGACCTTGCCAATTAATCATAACAGCCCGGACAATCCCGAAAGGATCAACGCCAAAATGCCAGTAAAAACGACTATCTTCGGAAGCGACAACCGCCTTGGGCAGATAGGGAGAAAAATCGCCCAGATTATCTAATTCTTGGTGAGTTTCCTGTCGCCTGGGATTGAGGGGAGTTTGACCATCCCTAGCATAAACCACCACCGGACCGCTCACCCCGGAAGGGAGTGGATAAACATTAACTCTGCGACTTTCCCAGATAACCGCTAGAACTAATAAACCGAAAATACCCCCCGCACCATAGAAACCATAGCGCAAAAGTTTCGCCCACAGGGGAGGGGGACAGTAATAGGAGATGGTGACACAATTGGCTAAATCTGGAGGGGCCAGGGTAAAGGTATCACCATGACGCAGGGAAACGCTTTTCAGACGACGTTTACCCATATAAACCCCGTTAGTGGAGTTTTCATCTGTGAGCAGGAAATTATGGGGATTTTTCGGGTCCCGCTGCAGGGAACAATGAATCTGACTCACCACGGTATTACGGATAGTAATATCACAGGAACTGGAACTACGACCTAACAAATAGCGATCACCAATGAGGGGATATTTGCTTTCCCCGCTGCCATTCTCGTTTTTAAGGCGTAATTCAGGAACTATCGCCCCTTTTTTGAGATTTACCGCCTGAAAATTCACCTTTCCTTGCAATTTCTGCACGGCAACGGTGACAAGTTGACTAATTTGGGTTTTCGGCGACTGGTTAGACATAGTTTTTATCAGTTATCAGCTTCTGAAGGCAAGTGGGGAAGTGGGGAAGTGGTAAATTTCAACTAAAACCCTAACACCCTAACACCCTAACACCCCAATTCATCCCCAATATGCCTAAATTGCCATTTTAGCCTCTAAAGCTTTCAGGTATTCCGTATTGACTCCCGACTCGCGAATCAGAGCAATTTTACCGGTACGGGCCACCTCGCGAACGCCAAATTTATTCAGCATTTGCATAATTGCCACCATTTTACCCGGATCCCCCACCACTTCGATGGTCAGGGTTTCCTCGGAAATATCCACAATCCGGGCCCGAAATACCTGCGCTAATTCGATCACTTCCGCTCGGCGCTCGGCGGTAGCATTAACTTTAATCAGCATTAATTCCCTTTCCACACAAGGGGTTTGGGTGATATCCTGCACCTTGAGGACGTTAATTAATTTGTAAAGTTGTTTGGTTAACTGTTCGATGCTGTCCTCGTCCCCGGGTACTACCATCGTAATCCGAGAAACTCCCATCTGTTCAGCCGGACCCACAGCCAGACTTTCAATATTAAAGCCGCGACGGGCGAATAATCCAGCAATACGGGTTAAGACTCCCGCTTCATCTTCAACTAATACGGATAATGTGTGTTTCATGGCGCTCTGTCTGCACAACCTATATTTCACCATTTTGACACTCCCCGCGCTAAAGCGACGGGGATTCTTGGTTCAAAGAGATTACTTGCTTAGACAGAATTACTTCTGAAAAAGTAGAGGTATTCTCTCCCCAAGCGTTCATCGGGTCTAGCCCAAAAGTTCCCGTATGCCCTACGGTACTTAACCCTTTTTGAAGGATGATTAAAGTCAGTAAGAGAGTCGCCTCTCCTACTGCTCTACAAAACGGAACGTGACAATTTCTCGTCATTCCGCTCCTCAACTACACGGGGTTTGTCATTCCTACGTCATTACCAACATATCCTTTACCCAGATGTAATTATCTGGTATGGGCGGTTCTGGCTTGACACTATTGCAGTCAGATTTGTTGCCTAGACTGCCATCATTGGCTGTCTTTTCATCATGGCAATGTCGATGAAGAAGTTGGAGGTTATTGTAACTGTTATTCCCCCCTAGTGATTTAGGGGTGATGTGGTCTATCTCCATTAAATCCCCATCTCTTAAGAAGTGTCCACAGTGAGTACATTTCCCTTTTTGCTTTTTCAACAGTTTTGAAATTTCTGTTGGCATTTCGGGATGAGTCCCCATTCTTGAACTCCAATAAACTAGGTTTCCATCGTAGGGTGAGGCGTTCCCTTTGACCTTCACATAGCGTCGGATTTCCGTTTCTCTATGTTCGTACAACCTTAGAGGATTATTTTCTTCTCTGGTTGTGAAAGCCCAGTTATTGCCACCTATTGTGTGAAAGTGTCTTTTAGAAATCCACTTTCTTCCTTTGTTTCGATGGCGTTTTATCCCCCATTTGATGAGTTTATGCCCTAGGATGTGGGTTAATCTTTCAAAGATTTTCTGACTAACCACTGTTGAGAAGTAATTGCACCATCCTCTTATTACAGGGTTTAACCTTTTAATGAGTTCAGCTTGGTTGATTCCCTTGCTGGTGTTTATGATGCGTTTAAGTTCTCTATAGTGTCTTATTTGACTCTCTTTGTTAGGGGTTATTATTGTTTTGAAACCAAGCAGATTACCTCTGACTTTTCCCGAGGTGTATTTACCGACGGGAAATTGTCTTATATTAAACCCTAGAAAGTCGAATCCAGCTTGTTCGCTTTCATCTTCTCTCAGTGTGTGGGCTATTCTTGTTTTACTTGGTTTTAACTCAAGTCCGATGTTTTGTAACCATCCCTCTATTTCCTTTTTGATTAGGAGAATAACCCCTAGGTTTTCATGTAGTACCACAAAATCGTCTGCATATCGGATTAAGGTCACTGATTTTATTTTGTCTCTAACACTCATTTGTGTCCCGTCTTTGCGTTTCATGTCAAATGAGGGTGCTAGATTCATAACCAATTCCTCTAACCCATGAAGTGCTATATTTGCCAATAATGGCGATAACACTCCGCCTTGCGGTGTACCTTCTGAGGTTGGGAATAACTGTTTGTCGTCTATGACTCCTGCTTTTAACCATGATTTGATTTGTTTCCTCATGGTTGGGTAGGTGTTAAGTTTTTCTAACAGTTTTTGATGGTCAATGCGGTCAAAGCATTTAGCTATATCTGCATCAAGAACATACTTTGCCTTTTTGTTAATGGCTTGGAATATCCCTGCTATAGCATCGTGACAAGAGCGTCCTACTCTAAATCCATAGCTGTTAGGCTCGAATTTGGCTTCCCACTCTGGTTCTAGTACCAGTTTAGCTAGTGCTTGTAAGGCACGGTCTTTCATGGTAGGTATTCCTAAAGGTCGTTTTTCGCCGTTGGGTTTGGGAATCCATACTCGGCGTGTGGGTTTGACCTTTGTTCCCAAGTTTAGTTCAGTCATTAGGGTTAACCGTTGTTTTGGGGTTAGAGATTTAACTCCATCCACACCTGCGGTTTTCTTTCCTTGATTGTCTTGGGTTACTCTACGCACCGCTAACGCTTTAGCACTGTAGGACTTTAACAATAATTTTTGGAGTCTGTGAACCTTCTTGACATCTCCACAACTAGACGCTCTGAAAATTCGTTTTTGTAACTTAAAAACCTGACGTTCAACCTTTTTCCAATTGATGTCTTGCCAAGTCTTCCATTTATCCATCTGTTGAACAGTGGTCATAACTTTTACATTACTACTTACAACTTTTCATTCCATGTAATCGTGAGTCCGTCTGCATATCCTATTCGTTACAAATAGGCGTTGGCTTTTGACTCAATCTTTCCCTACTATTACCTGCTGTATTGCAGAGTTTTCGTCTTAGCTGACTGCTCTTAGTTTTCGACCTTTACTAAAGAGTAATAATAAGGTTACTTCGTTCCTCATAACCTTTGGTTTGTTCCCTTTAGGATGTCATCTCTTTACCGAGTTTTTGGGTAACGCTTGGTATATCGATACAAATCCTTATACCACCCTATACTATTGACCTTTTGGTACTGGCAGTGTGTCAGCCTTATTTCACTGCTTCGCCGTAACGGTAATTCGGACGATGACTTAACTTTCGTTATCCATAGGAACTTGCTTACGGTTGACTTATTTAGGCTATAAGTCGCTTTTTCCGCTCGATTCCCTGCTTTACGGATTGATGGCTAGTCGCTACCGTAAGGGCGTTTGCTTTCATTCCTGCGTCTGGAAGGTAAGACTTGGGGTTTCTAGGATACGGCTCTTCTAGGTTCTGTGTGAGCATGGTATAATAGTAACACAGAACAGGAGGTGGGTTATGTGGATAAATTTTGATCAACTCCTCGATTTACCAAATGCAACAGTGGTCAATTATCAAAAAATTGCTCAGACAATTTTCCTAAAGCTTGCTCTTTTAAATGAAACAATTGAATGTCCGAATTGCCATCAAACCTTAGACAGAATCAATCAGACAGAGTATAATCTAGTCAGAGACTTGTCAATATTAGGTAATCCAGTATATTTAGAAGTACCACGCCGTCAGTTTCATTGTCAAAAGTGCCAAAAGTATATCAGCGAAAGACTGAGTTTTATGAGATTAAGACAGCATCATACAATTCGCTATGAATCGATGATTTATGAGAGAGTAAAAAATTGTAGCATCGAAGAAATAAGTCGAGAAGAAGGGTTAGGATGGTCAGAAGTTGAGTTAATATTTAATCACTGTGCTAAAGAACTAGAAAAGGAAGAGTGGGAAGCACCAGAACGAATAAGCTTAGATGAATTTAGTAACTTAAAAGGACATAAAGATTTCATAACAACGGTCGTAGATATGGACAAGAAAATTTTACTAGATGTGATTAAAGGACATAAGCAAGAAGAATTAATGGAAGCCTTAAAAGCACAGCCAGACGCAGTTCGGGAGAAAGTGAAAGAAGTGAGCGTCGATATGTGGTCAGGATTTACAGCAGTGATCAAGGAATTATTTCCCAATGCTAAAATCATCTATGACCGTTTTCATGTAATGGCTATCATCAATGACGAGCTTAATAAATTGAGAAAGTTAATGGGGGTGCATGAAAAAGGATTACCTCATTTATTATGGAAGAATAAAGAGGACTTAAAGGACGAGCAAAAACAACAACTAGAAGTTATCTTAAAAGAACATCCATGCTTAGGAATAGCCTGGGAAATGAAAGAAGAAATTAGACAAATTTATCAAAGTAGTAGAACGTTCAGAGGTGCTGAGAGAAAATTGGAAAAATGGATAAGAATAGGCGGGATATTATATGAAAGTAGTGCCAGGATGATCCAGAAGCATTTGCCAGGTATTTGTAATTACTTTGAAAATCAGACAACCAACGGATTAATTGAGGGAATGAATACCAAAATAAAGCTTATTAAAAGAATGAGTTATGGATTTACCAATTTTGAACATCTTCGACTTAAGCTGTTTGCTTGCTTTAATTCATAACAAAAATTAACACACGAAAACCAGAAGAGCCAGGATACTAGCCCTCACTTACAAGGTTATGAAGTTGTCATCTGCTGAGGATTAAAGTGCGTACTCAACCCAGTTAGGGTTACTCAACAGAGGCCAGTCATCCCCCTATTTCTAGGTTTCGACTGAACGAATCGCACTTGATAGCGGCGTTTTCATCTCGATCTAAAATACATCCACACTTGCATTTATGGGTTCTAGTCGATAAAGATTTTTTGACAGTTTTACCACAGTGTGAACAGTTTTGGCTTGTATAGTTCGGCGTGACAGCAATTGTTATCTTGCCGAATTTAACCCCAAAATACTCCTGCCATTCTCGAAACTGATACCAGACCGCATCATTTATCGATTTAGCTAAACAATGATTCTTGACTAAGTTCTTAATTCTTAAATCCTCGTCGGCTATCACATCTAAGAAGCGAACTACGCACCTTGCTAACTTCACAGCAAAGTCTTTACGTTGCCTACTTATTTTAAGATGAGCCTTAGCCAATCTTTGTCTAGCTTTTTGACGATTTTTACTTCCCTTTTTCTTTTTAGATAATCGTCTTTGAAGTCGTTTTAATCGTTTCTCAGACTTTCTCAAGAATTGAGGATTGTCAACCTTGTTACCCTCATGATCAGTATAAAAAGAAGCTAATCCCACATCTAGTCCGATACACTTACCTGATGGTTTAACATCCTCTTTTACTTCACAAGAAAGAACAAATTGACAATAATAGCCGTCAGCGCATTTAATAAGCCTAACTCGTTTAATGTCAGACTGCTGAAAGTATCCTAAATCCCAAGTACCTTTTAGTTTAAGTGTTCCAATCCCCTTTTGGTCGCTAAAGTGAATAGTTTTAGGATTAATTAGCTTCCATCCTGTTGTTTTGTATTCAACCGAGCGGGAAAACTTTTTAAACTGAGGATAGCCTTTCTTTCCGATTACCTTCTGCTTACAGTTGTCAAAGAAACGGGAAATAGAAGACCATGCCCTTTCAGCCGATGCTTGCCTTTCTTGAGAATTTAATTGACTAGCAAATTTAAAGTCATGGGACAAAACTCGACAATAAGCTGATAGATCATACTTATTTACACCGGGAGCATCTCACCTTTGCAATGAGCATAAATACTTAGTAGAAAAATAGGCTTTTCGAGGGTAATTCTTGTTTTAATTCTCCATGTACGCGGTCTTTAAAAGCCTCTATTTCGTTCCAAGACACGATTAAGAGTGGCTTTTAGGCTAAGTATAATTACTCATCGCGTAAGTGAGATGCTCCCATTTACACCTTTGTTGTCCATCCAATACTTTAAGCATTTATTACGGATGAATTGAGCGGTGCGGATAGCATCGTCTATAGCCTGATACTGTTTTAATTTAGCCTCAACTTTAAACTCTAGGACAAACATTTACTCTAAAATTTTAAGAATAAACTTATTTTAACACATTAAATATTAAACTGACAACCCATCACCTAAAAGCCGCCCTCTGCTACGCGGGCATGGCGGGGAACCTTAAACCCAAGTTTTCGGTAAGACAGGAGGCAAGGCCAGAACAGTCTATCTTCTCTGAGGGATTCAGGTAGAAACCTCTACTCTGTCAAAGTTTATATCCAATCTTCCTCATCCCCTTTGTTTACCTCCCGCTCTTGGTTTTCATCCTGAGCAGGGGGCGTAATAATCCGATAATTGACATCGTAAACTTGATCGGCTTTTTCCCCGCGAGTCTGTTTGGCTGTGCGGTAACTATAGGAATAAACTGAGCCAGTTTGAGAACTGTCCTCTGGAGGCTTGACAAAATTCGCTTTTTTCCCATCAGCAACCCTAGGCGGGAATTCTTCCCGATCCTGAATGGTAGTCGGTTTTTCGGGGGGTGCATCAAAATTCCAATCATCACCGCTATCTCTTTCCCAATCGTTACCCGGTGCAGAAGCAGCAGAATCCTGAATATAGGTGGGTCGGGAAGACGGGGGTGGGACTGTAGGATTATTCGCTATACGAGGGGAAGCTTTTGGGGCGGCCAAAGGACGACCAAAACTATAGAGAAATTGCAGGGTTAAACCACTGATAATTCCCGCTAGGGTGAAAAGTAACACCCAGACCGCTAGGGGCAGTTTTACCGTCATAATACCGCCAAAAAAGACCAAAGTGATCACCCCCAGATTCTGCCAGATCAGTAATCCGCCTACAGCGATCGCAAATAAGACCATAATCCAGCCCATTTTTACCTCCCTTGACTCAGTGATCAGTAAACAGTGATCAGTAAACAGTGATCAGTAAACAGTGATCAGTAAACAGTAAACAGGTATAAAGATAAAGATAACTAACTAATTAACTTAAAACTTAAAACTTACATCTGATAACTGATAACTTACCCACTGATAACTGATAACGGATAACTGATAACTTACCCACTGATAACTGATAACTGATAACTGATAACTGTCAATGTCCTTGCCAGCGATTAATTGTCATACAATCGATATCTAACTGATCGAGAGTACGAGCGATGACAAAATCGACCAAATCCTCGATCGATTGGGGATGGTGATACCATGCCGGTATTGCTGGCACAATTCTAACGCCCGCCTCGGCCAAAGTGGTTAAATTACGCAGATGAATTAAACTAAAAGGGGTTTCTCGCGGCACTAAAACCAATTTTCTGCCCTCCTTAATCTGCACATCGGCCGCTCTTTCTAGCAAATCGGAACTTAATCCCCCCGCTAATTTGGCCACTGTACTCATGCTACAGGGAATAATTATCATACCAAGGGTGCGATAGGAACCACTGGCGATCGTTGCCCCCACATCACCCCAACGATGACAGCGTAGTTTTCCCCCTTCCATCACCCCGCATTGACTGCGCCAAAATTGTTCTTGCAGCTCCGGTTCTGGCGGCATCCGAATATTATCTTCCGCTTGCCAGACAGTGTAAGCTGATCTGGAGGCCACTAGATCGATCGTGTAGTCGGCTAAAAGTAGATATTTGAGAGTACGGACAGCATAAATCAGTCCTGATGCCCCCGTAACGCCCAAAATTAGCGGTTTAGATAATTCCTTCAAGCTCTAATTCCTCGATCAATTGTAATCCTCTCGGGTCGCCCACTTTTAATAAAGCACCCCTAGCATCTTCCTTGACACCTAAATCCTCATCTTCCACCAAGGCCTCGATCAAAGCATCGATCGCCGTGGCATAAATCACATTTAAGGGCAATTCTCGGCATAATTGACCGATCGACCAAGCGCAATTACTCCGCACCGCTGCGATTAAATCTCGGCGCAATCCTTCAATTAAAGGCGGCAACACGGTGATGATATCTTCATAATTGACCTTGGCAATCTGGGCCAAACTACTGGCTGCCCATAATCGCACGGCCGAAATATCAGTTTTGAGAGCATGAACCAAAGGATTGATCGCTCTGCGATCGCCACAGTTACCTAGGGCCCAAACTACCCCTTTTCTGACGTAACCATTCCAATCCCTGGCCAGTAAATCGATTAAGGGAGCCACAGAGCTAAGACTGGGATTTCGGCCCAAAGCGTAGGCGACACTAACACGCACCAGGGGACAGACATCGTTTAACATCTCCAGTAACGGGGCGATCGCTCTTTCGTCCCGCAATTCACAAAAGGCGCGGGCCGCGATCATCCTCTCGCTCACATCAGCAGAAGTAAGCAATAAGAGCATTTCCTCGGGATCGGGAGGGATTTCCGCTGCTTGATCCGGATCGCTCGCATCGAGAGGATTATTTAAGGAATTGCTAGAGTCTAGGATTTCATTGTCGTACATACTTGTTAGATTATCTTAATCCGTGACCGCTCACGTCAAGCCCAAAATCAAAAAGTAAGTAGTCGTGCAAAATTAATTTCCTAGTGAAGATAGGCAAGAGGCAACAGGCAACAGGCAAAAGAAAGAATCTGGCAATTCTCCCACCTAAAAACAAGGTCAGAAACTAAGTACATCAAAGCTTTTAGCTTACCAAATTAGGTTACACTTCATCTTGACGAGAAAGGCTGCAGGCTCTCTTATTCTTTGTGTGATAAGTTTAACTGATATAGTGGCGATCAATCTTTGTGTCCTTTGTGTCTGGAGTGGTTCGTTCCAGTCGTTCGCCCGCAAGACTGTATCTTAGAATACATTTTACCCACCAAACCTAAGACAGTCAGCTGCATTTACAAAACCTAGCAGAATAGAAAGTAAATACAGGGCAGACTTTCGTGTTTTTTCGATGCCAAGACGCGGATTTGAACCGCGGACACGAGGATTTTCAGTCCTCTGCTCTACCAACTGAGCTATCTCGGCTTTTTTCAGTCCTTTATCAATATAGCACGCCCTCGAAATAATTGCAAGGTTTTTTTCCAAAAAGTTTTCTGCTTGACTAGATTGGCAAGGTGAGGGTAAAAGTGGTGACAGCATTGGCACTGGTGACATCGATGGTGGCATTCAGGGGTTTAATCAGTTTGTGGACTAAAGCTAAACCTAAACCGGTGCCACTGTAGCGCCAGGGATCGTGGTGAGGAATGCGATAAAAAGGAGCAAATATTCTTGATAATTCCTCTGGAGGGATTTCTACTCCTGAATTGCTCACACTAATTAATATTTGCTCGTCTGCACGCCAGACATTTACCCTAATTATCCCTTGTTCTGGGGTATATTTAGAAGCATTGGTCAGTAATTCCGCTATGATGCGTTCGATATCACAAAGATTGCTGTTAATCTCCGGTATATCCCCATCTATATCTAAAATTAACTGCTGTTGTCGCTCGCGGGTGAGAGTGCGAAAAGGTTCCACTAATAAGGGTAGCCAAGAAAGTAAGTCGATTGTTTCGATCGCCGGGGGTTCGGTTTCCGCATCCAGATAGGTTAAAGTCAACAGATCATTAACTAACTTACTCTGACGCTGAGATTCAATGTTAAGAATTTGCAACAGTTGACCGATCGAATCCTCTGGATCGATCTCGATCCCTTGATATTCCAGGAGACTTTCTAAGGTTTCCACCGCTAGACGAATGCTGGTAATCGGGGTTCGCAGTTCATGGGAAAGGGTTTTCAGGAATTCGCTTTTTAATCTTTCCAGTTTTTCTAATTCCCTCACTTGTGCTTGGGAAGATTCGTACAGTCGTGCCTGGCGAATGGCGATCGCACATTCGGTGGCAATATGTTGGATCAAATTAGTTTCTAAGGAGTTAAAAATTTGATTAGCTGGTCTAATTAGCCAAATATTGCCCAAAAAACCCTGATCGTCAAAGATAGGACAAGCGCAACGGTTAACACGACAGATTTGGGGATTGCCAAGGGGAAGACGATCAACAAATTGTAAAATTTGTTTGTGCAGCAGCGGTTGATAGATTTCAGGAAAATCGCTAATTTGACAGCTAATTCCCTGACAGATAAGCTCTTGAGTGGTATATTCGTGGACAATAGTGGCTTGGCTGCGACTGGGATTGTAAAGCTCAATTTGGGCCCGTTCTACGGGTAAAACCTGGACTAATTCCCTAGTGGTGGTTTGCAGAATATGATTTTCATCGAGACTATCGCGAATTTTTTCGGTAATCCGTCCGATTAATGCTTCATACTTCAAACTCATCTGCAATTCGGCAGTTCTTTGCTGAACCTCCGATTCCAAGGCAGTATTCAAGCATTTTACCCGTTGGTGCAGTTCCGCTTGTTGAATGGCAATTCCCACTTGAATGGCTAATTGTTTAAGCAGATCGATTTCTTGGGATTGCCAAGAGCGAGTTTTTTGGCAATTTTGGGCAATTAGTAACCCCCAGAGTTGGTTATCGCAGATAATTGGCACCACCAAGTTAGCCTGTACTTGCAAAGAGGTGAGTAGGCTGCGATAACAGGGATCAAGTCCCGAATTATGGACATTTTCAATAACTTGAATTCTCCCGCGACGATAATTTTCCAGACGTTCTGGGGATAAATTAAAACAGGGATCCTCGATGCTGTTTCCTAAGACGGAATTAATCCTCGCAGTATGGGATTCCACCACAATCATGCCACTATGATCGGGGAATAAACGATAAATTAACACTCGATCGCAGTTGAGGAATTGTCGCACCTCTTTAACAGTTCTTTGCAAAATGCGATCGAGATCCAACGATTGCCGGATTCTTTCCTGCATTACCCCCAGTAGTTGTTCCCGTTCTGCTTGTAATCTTAAAGCTTCTTCGGCCTGTTTGCGTTCGGTGATATTGGTACTGGTTCCCACCAAACGATAGATACGCGCATTGTTATCCCGTAGGGGTGTTAAAGTTGTCAGCCACCAGTAGGGTATATTTTGAAAAGGTAAATACTGTTCGTAGGAAATAGTCGTTCCGTAACGCACACAATCACTATAGTGTTGCCGCACACTGCGCGCATCATCGGGGGGAAGGATTTGTTCGGGAGTTTTGCCTTTAATATCTGATGAGCGCAATCCTGTCCAGCGTTCATGAACGGGGTTTGCTCCCACATAGCGAAAATCTCTATTTTCCAGCACGTCCACTACAAAAATCGACGCTTGCACGGAATTAAATATACTACGCAGAAACTGTTCGGAATCCTCCTCTTTTAGCTGTGTATCTAGCTCGATCTCGATTTCTGATGGCTGCTTTTCCATAAGAGCCTCCCATTGTGCTAATTGGTGGATTTGGATCGATAATCACAAAATCGTTGGCTACTCCTGGGGCGATTTAACAATTTCTTTAGATTCTCGCACGAATTTTCCCATCCGCTGCCGATTTCGATATATTTCTTTGCAAAAACGAGAAAGCAACCCCAATATACTGAGATCGCTTATCAGTTATCAGTTATCAGTTATCAGTTATCAGTGATCAGGTTTAAGTTTTAAGTTAAGTAGCTAGATACAATTAATTACACATATCTAACTACTTCTTCCATGAGTGCATGAGTGCCTATCCTCACCAAGAAGTTAATTTTGTCCTATTACTTATCGGAGTTCAATTACAGCGTTTCTTATCAAGAGGAAGCATAACCTAATTTGGTATCGACGACCGGCTCTCCAAAAGGAGAACTTCCTACCCCACCATTAGGATAACTGCTTTAATTAGCCAATTATTTTCAGTGATCACTGTTCACTGATTACTGATTACTGATCACTGAATTTAGGCTTCTTGGTTGACAAAAGGCAATAAAGCCATTAAACGGGCCCGTTTTACCGCTTCCGTTAAATCTCGCTGTTGTTTAGAAGTTAAACCGGTGATGCGTCTAGGTAGGAGTTTGCCGCGTTCGGTGATGAATTTGCGGAGGAGTTCGGTGTCTTTGTAGTCAATCGGTTGACTGGGGGAGATGGGGGAGAGACGTTTACGATAGTAGCTCATAGATTTGTAAAGATTGCTTGACTTTTTAACTAAAGTGTGCTTACTTAATTTCCTTGTGGACGGTGTGCTTATTGCAGTGGGGACAGTATTTCTTGATTTCCAGTCTGCCGGTGGTATTGCGACGGTTTTTGCTGGTGGTGTAGCGAGAAACGCCGGGGGTACGCTTATCGGGATTACTGCGGCATTCCGTGCATTCTACAGTGATGATTAGGCGAACGCCTTTTTTACTAGCCATAACAACAGGGGATCGGGTAAATTTACACGCAATCGATCATTATGACATATCTAGGGCTTTTTAGGCAAGAGCGGCCGGGACACCGGCGAGGAATTGTCGGCTGAAAAGTTGATTTTGGGATGAAATCCAGCACAAAAAAGCTAGAATAATCATAGCAGTTGGCGAGGATGAGGAAAAATGACGGTAAGATTGGGTAAACCGATTTTAGTGACGGGGATAGGCATTACCATCGCTTTCACCCTGGGGGAAACTCTCAATAGCAGACTGAGCGAAATCGGTTCATGGGGTATTTTCGGTGCGATTGCTCTTGGTGCCGGTATCTGGTTTTGGCAAAAACCCAACTCGAAAATCGATTTTTCCCTTCCCACTCCCCTGAGTCTAGAAAAGGTTAAACAAGCGATTAGCAAGGCTGAGCAGATAATTAATTATCTGGACAAAGAAGACCCTAATCAAGACTTAACCCCACTCAAAACCAGTTTAACCCAATTAAATCAAGAATTTAGTCGCCAAGACCTGAAAATTGCCATTACTGGTGCGAGAAAAACTGGTAAAACTGCCTTAAAAAAACTACTAGAAAGCGGCAACTTTGGGGAATCTGTCGCTTTTATGGAAACGGAACCGCTTCTAACTCTCGACTCCACCGCTAACCAGAAAAAAGCTCTGGCAGCCGACTTAGTTTTGTATCTCATCAATGGGGATTTGAGCGATTCCGAATGGCAAATTCTCCAGCAATTCGATCGAATGCACCAGCGTGTTATCCTGTTACTGAATAAACAGGATCGTTTACCCGCCGAAACCAGAGAAGAAATACTCCTTTCCCTGAAACAAAGACTGAAAGAAACTATTCCTGCTCATAATATTTTAGCCATAGCCGCTGCCCCCAAACCCCTAAAAGTTCGTCAACATCAAAGCAATGGAGAAATCAAGGAATGGACGGAACCCCAAGCTATTGTTATTGATAATCTAGATAATCATCTCCGACAAATTATCGAACAAGAAAAGTCCGAATTAGTTCTGGGAACTATCTGGAGACAAGCGCTCGAATTAGCCAAGGAAACCAAACAATTACTTAATCAATCCCGACGCAAAAAGGCTTTACCTGTTATCGAACAATACCAATGGATAGCCGCTACTGCCACTTTTGCTAATCCTCTCGCGGCCCTAGATTTAGTTTTAGCGGCGGCCACTAACGCTCAAATGTTAGTGGATTTAGGGGCAATTTATCAACAAAAAATGTCCCTTGAACAAGCAAAAACAGCCATGACTACCCTGGGGAAAATGATGGTACAATTGGGCATGGTAGAGGTGACAACTCAGGCATTGGGAACGATTCTCAAGGGAAATGCGATTACTTATATTGCTGGTGGTACAGTGCAGGGAATTGGAGCAGCCTATTTAACTCGTTTAGCTGGTTTAAGTTTAGTTGAATATTTCCAAGAACAGGAAATTAACGAGCAACTGAATAATGATTGGAATTGGACGAGTTTGCAGAATAAAGTTAAACAGGTTTGGGAACAAAATCAGCGCCTAGCATTTTTACAGGATCTTGTCAAGCAAACGAGCGCTCGTTGGTCGGCATTTTCTGGTTAAAAAATATGGTTAAGAAGTGCGGAAAGGTAAATGCTGACGCAGCACATCCCAGCGCGAACAATCCCAATAATCGATATGAGAAATAATCAGATTATTGTCATCGAGAGTTAATTGGCTGCGTCCAGAAATAGCGATGCGAGGCCGCCAAGGTAAAGGGGTTGTCCAGTGCAATGTCCAACGGGTATTAATAATATTTTCCTGCTGTTCAATTGCGTGGATATCCATCTTGATAGCTTGGAACCATTGACTCATAAAACCAATCATTTCCCGATAGCGTTTAATCCCCCGAAATTGATTGAGAGGGTCTTGAAAATAAACGTTATCAGCATAAATGTCATAGGTTTGATCAATAGGAAATCTCTGATAATCTTGCTGCAAAATAGCGATAATATCCATAAAGTACCAAATTATTCCCGATAGCTATTGCCTTTTTTCACTGCTGAGGGGTCACTGTGAACTATTAAAAGATCACTCCCGTCAAACTAAAGGGACGGACTTCGGTAATTTTAACCTTAACAAATTTGCCTCGCAATTCCTCAATATCTCCCGTAAAGAAAGTTAAGCGATTGCCTCTAGTTCTTCCCATAACTTGACTAGCATCTTTAGGATTAACGTCTTCCACTAAAATTTCCTCAATTCTGCCTAAATATCTTTGGGAACGTTCAGCAGCTTTTGTGGCCACTAAATGATTTAATCTTTGTAAGCGATCGCTTTTTACCTGCTCACTTAATTGATTATCCCAAATAGCGGCCGGAGTACCGGGACGGGGAGAATAGGCCGCCGTATTTAATTGATCAAAACCAATCTCATCGACTAATTTTAAAGTATTCTCGAACTGTGCCTCTGTTTCTCCGGGGAATCCGACAATCGCATCGGCACTAATGGCAGCGTCCGGCATTAAATTGCGAATATTAGCAATAATTTGTCGGTATTTTTCCTGAGTATAGCCCCGTTTCATAGCCTTGAGGATATCATTATCCCCTGATTGAAAAGGGATATGAAAATGTTCACAAACTTTAGGTAATTCCTGACAAGCTTTAATCAAACGTTCGGTAAAATAGCGGGGGTGACTGGTGGCAAAACGGAGACGTTCAATGCCGGCCACATCGTGAACGTAGTAGAGTAAATCGGTGAAATTGTGCAGATGTCGGCCGCTTGCCGTCACTCCGGGTAAATCCCGTCCGTAGGCATCGATATTTTGACCTAAAAGGGTGATTTCTTGATAACCCTGTTGTCCTAATTGTGCCATTTCTGCTCGAATTGCCGCAGGAGTGCGAGATTGTTCCACCCCGCGCACCCCCGGAACCACACAATAGGTACAGCGTTCATTGCAACCATAGATGACGTTCACCCAAGCGGTAATATTACTATCCCGGCGCGGTTTGGTGATGTCTTCCATGATGTGGATGGGTTCGGTGGCCACCACCTGGGAACCGTCAAAAACTTGTTGTAATAAGTCTCCCAAGCGGTTTGCGTGTTGGGGACCGATAATTAAATCCACTTCGGGAACTCGTCTTAATAATTGTTCCCCTTCCTGTTGAGCCACGCAGCCAGCGACAATTAAAGTAAGGTCGGGTTGAGTTTGTTTGCGTTTAGCCTGTCTACCGAGATAGGAATACACCTTCTGTTCGGCATTATCGCGAATTGTACAGGTATTGTAGAGGATTAAATCGGCTTCGTTGGCATCCTCAGACCATTGAAACCCCAAATCTTCTAAAATACCCGCCATGCGTTCGGAGTCAGCTTTATTCATCTGACAACCAAAGGTGGTGATATGGTAACGACGTGGGGATTTATTCATGATGCTGGTCACAGAAACAAGAGTGTAGCTTTCTATTTTAGGCTATTTATCCTCTGACTTGAAAGAGGCAGAAGGCAGGATTCAGTTATCAGTTATCAGTTATCAGTTATCAGTTATTAGTTATCAGTTCACTGAGAAAACACCCCACACCCCACTTCCCCACACCCCACACCCCACTTCCCCACACCCCACACCCCACACCCCAGAAAAAGCATACTCAGCCATACAAGCAAATAAAAACGAAACTTTTGCTTTGAGGATATCTCCTGACTGGTAGGATAAAAATGAACCATACTAGGCAGTTTAACCTCCACGCCGCCGAGGCCACACCTTTAATCATCAAAGGAAAAGTATTTATATGTCTAAAAATCAAGTGTTCGACTTTTTCGCCTTAGCCGCTAAAAACGAAGAATTGGGTCAAAAAATGCGTTCAACCCAAGATCCTCAGCAATTACTAGAGATAGCTCGCTCCCAAGGCTTCGATTTCTCCCTTCCTGAATTAGAAGCGGCACTCAAATCCTTGCACGAGAGTCCCGACTTTTTCCAAAAGTTAGCTCATGCAGTGTTAGAAGTTTTCAGTCCTAACCACGATAATTATCCCTCGATCGGTGTCCAACCCTACGAAGGTGAGATCGATCGCTAGAATCAGTGATCAGTGATCAGTTACCAGTGACCAGTGATCAGATGTGAGTTTTCAGTTCACTGATTACTCAGGGTAAGCGCATCTTAACAATCCTTGACAAAATGAACTTTATGTGAGTTGCTTACCCTGAGAGCGATTCAGCCATATTTGAGGAGAATTGGCCATCTCAATTGTTAAGCAAAAATCGACCCATTTGGTCGATTTCGTAACTATACAGCAAACGGCTCACAAAATTTAATTGTCAATAGCGGTTGAGATGCTCTCACCCTGACTGATTACTGTTCACTGTTTACTGATCACTGTTTACTGGACGGCTACGCCGTGCCTTTGGCAACACTGACAAAGGCTCCCCCACTCCCCAACCCCAGCCGTATATAGTATAAAAAAATTATAAAAAAGCCGAAATCAGCGAAAAATAGGCTTTTATCTGCCAGTAAATCTGGCAGCGACAATCAAGCTGCCAAAAGAAAAGTGAAAGCGCAAATGCAGTCATAGCAAAGGTTTTGGCCGTAAATGTCCTGAGAATTGCTGAGGCTGATGGACGAAGGGAAGGAATGATTAACTTTCGTTAACGTGAAGATGAGAAATAATCATAATGTTTTATATTGTCAAAGGTGTCATAGTTTCCTATGCTTTTTTTAGGTTGATAATTTTGCCTGACTCGTCAAATTTTTACCAACCAGCCCTAGAAAATAAAATTAGTGGATGAAAACGGTCACGATCGAGATAAAATCTAGGATGGTCTTACCCCCACCTTGCCACGATCCCGACTGCCACCAAAGCTAGAGCAGGAAAAGTAACAAGGAAAGAATTTGACTGAAACAAAGTTGATAACGCTAACGAGATTAATAGTTTAGTTTGGCTTGACAAGCGAGGAACAAAAAAATGCCAATTGCAGTAGGAATGATTGAAACCCTAGGATTTCCCGCCGTTGTGGAAGCGGCAGATGCCATGGTCAAAGCCGCCAGGGTGACTCTAGTGGGTTACGAAAAGATCGGTAGTGGTCGCGTCACTGTCATTGTCCGGGGAGACGTTTCAGAAGTGCAAGCTTCTGTGGCTGCCGGAGTGGAAAACGCCAACCGGGTTAACGGAGGACAAGTGCTATCTACCCATATCATCGCCCGTCCCCACGAAAACCTCGAATACGTGCTGCCCATTCGCTACACCGAAGAAGTAGAGCAATTCCGCAGCTATTAAACACCGTTTCGGGGTCAGCATCTATAGAGTCGAAGAAAGCCAACCATTAGGAGACAAAAATATTATGTCAATTGCAGTGGGCATGGTGGAAACCTTGGGTTTCCCAGCCGTCGTCGAGGCGGCTGATGCCATGGTAAAAGCCGCCCGCGTAACCCTAGTAGGTTACGAAAAAATTGGTAGTGGTCGCGTCACCGTCATCGTCCGGGGGGACGTTTCGGAAGTACAGGCCTCCGTATCGGCGGGGACAGAAGCGGCATCTAATCGTGTTAAAGGTGGTCAAGTCCTCTCGACCCACATCATCGCCCGTCCCCACGAAAACCTCGAATACGTTCTTCCCATTCGTTATACAGAAGCCGTGGAACAGTTTCGTGAAAGTGTTAACCCGCAACCTTTAAGACGAATCTAGAGCGCAACTAACTTTTAGTGTAAACAAATTCCATGCAAATTGCCAAAGTTTGCGGAACCGTCGTTAGCACCCTGAAACCTCGCAGTATGACGGGAGTGAAACTTCTGCTTTTGCAATTCATCGACGCTCAAGGGCAACTTTTGCCTAAATACGAAGTAGCGGGTGATATTGTCGGAGCGGGGCTTAATGAATGGGTGCTAGTGTCCCGGGGAGGAGCGGCTCGGATCGAAGACGGGCAGAACAATCGCCCCCTTGACGCGATGGTGGTGGGGATTATTGACACTATAACCGTAGAAAATCGCACCCTCTACAGCAAGAGGGACGAATTTCGTCAATCCGGTTAAACATCGATAGAACCCAAACACAGTTAATTAACAACCAGCCAGCCAAATTCAGTATGGAGGAAGACTAACTATGGTCGTCCGCACAACGGCGGCTAGTCCGAAAAAGCGGACCAAATCCCCAGAGGAAACGCGCATAGACGAGAGTGCCAAAGTCCACACCTTCTCTAACCTCAGTGGCGCTATCGAGATCGGGGCGCGAGTGGTGATTGCTCCGGGGACTTCCATCCGCGCCGATGAAGGAACCCCCTTTCACATTGGCGACGACAGCAAAATTCAGGACGGAGCAATCATCCACGGTTTAGAAAAAAGCCGTGTGGTGGGAGATGACGGCCGAGAATATTCGGTGTGGATCGGCCGGGGCAGCTGTATCACCCACATGGCACTCATTCACGGGCCTGCCTATGTGGGCGATCGCTGTTTTATCGGTTTTCGCTCCACCGTCTTTAATGCCCGCATTGGTGCCGATTGCATCGTCATGATGCACGCCCTCGTTCAAGACGTGGAAATCCCCGCCGGGAAATTCGTGCCATCCGGTTCCGTGATCACCAGCCAACAACAGGCCGACCGCTTACCCGATGTCACAGAAATCGATCGAGCCTTCACCCGTCACATTGTCGATATCGACCTCGCCCCCAGCGTCCCGGTCAAAGCCCACAGCCCAGCGACTCCTCCACCGGCAGCCGCTATAAACATCGCTAATGAGACGCTATATAGAAATTCGGTGACACCTATGAGTTTAAATACAAACATTCGAGCGCAGGTTCGCTCCCTCCTCTCCCAAGGCTACAAGATCGGCATCGAATACGCTGACAAACGCCGCTTTAAAACCAGTTCTTGGTTAAGTGCCGGCTTTATCGACGGCGGCCGCGAAGAACAGGTATCCCAATCCCTAGAAGCCTCCCTGAGAGACCTGCAAGGCGAATACGTCCGCCTGATCGGAGTCGATCCCGCCGCTAAACGGCGCATACTGGAAATGATTATCCAACGCCCCGAAGACACCCCGGGAGAACCGGCCCGCACCACCACCGCCGTCCACGGCGGTCATGGCAACGGTAACGGCCATTCCGACCTGTCGGTACAAGTGCGTTCCCTGCTGGCCCAAGGGCTGAAAATCGCCACCGAACACGCGGATAAACGCCGGTTTAAAACCAGTTCTTGGTTAACCGGACCTGCGATCGAAACCAAGAGCGAAGCGGGCATCATTCGCGATATTGAAGCGATCGTGACTGAAAATAGCGATGAGTACGTCCGCCTGATCGGGATCGACCCGCAAGCGAAAAAACGCGTCGTCGAAATGATTATTCACCGCCCCGGCAGCGCCCCCGCTAGTAACGGCAGCGGCAAAGCCAGCAGCTACAGCGCCCCCGCTAGTAACGGAGCCAGTTATAGCAGCAGTGGTAGCTTAAGTGGGGAAACGATCGCTCAAATTCGTTCCCTGCTCGCCCAAGGCTACAAAATCGGCACCGAACACGCGGATAAACGCCGGTTTAAAACCAGTTCTTGGCAGAGTTGCGCCCCGATCGAAAGCAATCGCGAATCTGATGTAATTACTGCTTTGGAAGATTGTTTACGGGAACATAGCGGCGAATACGTCCGCTTACTCGGTATCGATGCTAAAGCCAAAAAACGGGTTTTAGAAACGGTGATCCAGCGTCCCGATGGTTCGGTGAGTAGTAATGGCAGCAGTAAAACCGCCACCGTTGCTGAACCGAGTTTCAAAAGCTATGCTTCTGGTTCTTCTGGCGGCGGTACTGCCACTTTAACCAGTACCTTAACCGCAGAAACGATCACTCAAATTCGCTCTTTATTGAACCAAGGTCACAAAATCGGGGCCGAACACGCGGATAAACGTCGTTTTAAAACCAGTTCTTGGCAAAGCTGCACCCCGATCGAGAGCAGTCGCGAATCCGATGTGGTGGCCGCTTTAGAAACCTGTCTGCGCGACCATCAAGGGGAATACGTTCGTCTGATCGGGATTGACTCCCAAGCGAAACGCCGTGTTCTCGAATCGATTATTCAACGCCCTTAATTTCAGGACTCGGCGATCGGTGAAGGGAGATAGGTGTTAGGTGTTGGCGGACTGGGAAAAATACCCGAAACTCTAACCCCTACCCCCTAACCCCCGATCACTGATCACTGATCACTGAATAACTGTCAATTATGTCCTTACCCCCCGTTCAACCTATTAGCCGCTCGGAATTCTATGTCAATGGTGATGTAACCATTGATGAGAGTGCGATCGTGGCTCCGGGGGTGATTCTCCGAGCAGCCCCCAATAGCCAAATAATTATCGGTGCGGGTGCTTGTCTGGGTATGGGAACAATTTTAACCGCCTATCAGGGTGTGATTAGTATCGGTGCAGGGGCAATTTTAGGTACAGGTGTTCTAATAGTCGGTCGGGGTGAAATCGGTGAAAATGCCTGTATTGGGTCAACCACAACGATTTTTAATGCTTCTGTGGCAGCGATGTCGATCGTGCCGTCTGGTTCCCTGATCGGAGATACTTCCCGTCAAATTACCATCGAGGTGTCAGCGACCCCATCGGAACCGGAAAGACCCCCTTTACCGGAACCGCAACCCGTAGTCAGTCAAGTGTCCCCAGTGCCGTCAGTGGAGGAAGTGATATCCGAAACCGTGGCCAGTCCTTGGGATGGCGAGGAAATGGTCGCCGAGGCCAGTCCCGCGGAAACCAGAGAACAAGCATCTACTACTAACCGACCGAATCAAGCATCGGTGGTCGGAAAGGTCTATATCAATCAGTTATTGGTCACGCTATTTCCAGAACGTCATCGTTTTAATGGCAACAATAACCATAATTCTTGAAGGGGAAAATAATCGTTCACAAGCCAAAAATCTCAACAATAATTACTGAGTAATTAGACCTAATTTATCTAGAGTTCACTGCTGTCTAACTGTCCTCTAGGTACTGAGTATAATTGCTTAGAAATCCTGTTAATATTTAGCGATTGCCGACAATTTTTTGAGGTTGTAATTATTGATAATCTTCCTCAATTAAGGAGTAGTTTTAATAGCTCAAAGCCTGATGAGCAGAAGTTTCTGTGTGTCAATCAGGTAAATTTTTGTTGATTTTTTTGTGTTTTTGTAGAGATTGTCAAAGTTAGATGACGACAGATTAAAGAAACTAATCCCCCCGAGAAAAAAAAACAATCAAAATTTTAGGGATAGAGAAAAAAAATGATCAGAATAGGATAAAGTTCGTGTTAAGATGATCAGTTGAAAAAAACATTAGTGAAAATTGCTCCCTAACTTCGCTCCTAGCAGCAGGGGAAAGGAGCTTAAGAAAAATCTATGTCGGTTGACGGCGAGATTTTACAGGTGCGACTAATCATGCAGTTTATGGAGGAATAATCCCAATGGTGCAAGCCAAATCCAAAGGTTTCCAGGCCGGCGTAAAAGACTACCGACTGACCTACTACACCCCCGACTACACCCCCAAAGATACCGATCTACTAGCTTGCTTCCGGGTAACACCCCAACCAGGAGTTCCTCCGGAAGAAGCAGGTGCGGCAGTAGCGGCGGAATCTTCCACAGGTACCTGGACCACCGTTTGGACCGATAACTTAACCGACCTCGATCGCTATAAAGGTCGTTGTTATGATATCGAACCCGTACCCAACGAAGATAACCAGTTCTTCTGTTTCGTTGCCTATCCTTTAGATCTATTTGAAGAAGGTTCCGTCACCAACATCCTCACCTCGATCGTTGGTAACGTTTTCGGTTTCAAAGCTCTACGCGGTCTCCGTTTAGAAGATATCCGTTTCCCCGTCGCTTTAATCAAAACCTTCCAAGGTCCTCCCCACGGTATCACCGTTGAACGGGACAAATTAAACAAATACGGTCGCCCCTTACTCGGTTGCACCATCAAACCCAAACTCGGCCTTTCCGCTAAAAACTACGGTCGTGCCGTTTACGAATGTCTCCGCGGTGGTTTAGACTTCACCAAAGACGACGAAAATATTAACTCTCAACCCTTCATGCGTTGGCGCGATCGTTTCCTCTTTGTCCAAGAGGCGATCGTTAAATCCCAAGCAGAAACCAACGAAGTTAAAGGACATTACTTAAACGTAACCGCTCCTACCTGCGAGCAGATGATGCAACGGGCTGAATTCGCCGCCGAAATCAAAACCCCCATCATCATGCACGACTACCTCACTGGTGGTTTCACCGCTAACACCACCCTGGCGAAATTCTGCCGCGACAAAGGGTTACTGCTCCACATTCACCGGGCAATGCACGCGGTTATCGACCGTCAGAAAAATCATGGTATCCACTTCCGCGTTTTAGCTAAGTGCTTACGTCTCTCTGGTGGTGATCACCTGCACTCGGGAACCGTTGTCGGTAAACTCGAAGGTGAACGCGGCATCACGATGGGTTTTGTTGACCTGATGCGTGAAGACTATGTAGAAGAAGATCGCGCTCGTGGTATTTTCTTCACCCAAGACTACGCCTCCTTACCCGGGGTAATGCCCGTTGCTTCCGGTGGTATCCACGTTTGGCATATGCCGGCGCTGGTGGAAATCTTCGGTGACGATTCCTGCTTACAGTTCGGTGGTGGAACCCTCGGCCACCCCTGGGGTAACGCACCGGGTGCCACCGCTAACCGTGTGGCTCTGGAAGCTTGTATCCAAGCTCGTAACGAAGGTCGCTCCTTGGCCCGCGAAGGTAACGACGTTATCCGGGAAGCTTGCCGTTGGAGTCCTGAACTGGCTGCCGCTTGCGAACTCTGGAAAGAAATCAAATTCGAGTTCGAGGCTATGGATACCCTCTAATACAGCCATTCAGAAGGTTGTTAGCAGTTATCGGTGCAAAATAATGCCGGGGACTTGCCCAAAATCGGGAAGCAGTCGCTAGAATTTCAACACTGATAACTGTCTAGCCAATAACTGAAAACTGTATAAAATGTATCCGAAAAAAGTTGTTCAAGATACCGCGAAAGTCTTACAAAGTTACCTAACTTACCAAGCGGTTCGCACGATTATCGATCAATTGTCAGAAACTAATCCCACTTTGGCTATTTGGCTGAGTCACTATACTTCTAGCCATTCCATTCAGGATGGCGAGGCCTATATTGCGGGGTTGATGACTGAGAATAAAGAGTTAGTTTTGCGGATCATGACGGTAAGAGAACATCTAGCCGAACAGGTTTTAGAGTTCTTGCCAGAGATGGTAAAAACGGGAATTATTAATGACAACACCGAACATCGTCGGCAACTTTTGGAACGTCTCACCCGTACTGCTATAAGTCAACCAGAGACATCGGAATTAAATCTCGATGTTGATGATCTACCCAACCCATAAGGAATCAAGAAACCCATGAAAACTTTACCTAAAGAGAAGCGTTACGAAACTCTTTCCTACTTGCCCCCCCTCACCGATCAACAAATTGCTAAACAAATTCAATACATGATCGATCAGGGTTATATTCCTGCTGTGGAATTTGAAAAAGATCCCAAACCCGCAGATTATCATTGGACGATGTGGAAACTGCCTTTATTCTCTGTTTCTGGCCCCCAAGAAGTTCTTAATGAAGTTCGCGAGTGCCGCACCGAGTATTCTGATTGCTATATCCGCGTTATCGCTTTTGACAACATCAAACAATGTCAAACCATGAGCTTTATTGTTCATAAACCCAATGCCGGCCGCTACTAATTTGGCTGTAGTTTAAAGGTTTGTAGGGATGGCCGCGAGGCCATCCTTTTTTTGGTGGTTTTTAACACGGGTAAACGATCGGCCGATATTTGGTAAGTTAGAAGTGATGAACTGACTGCCGATCGAACCTATGCCCCGTACTCATCTATTAGAGAACTCCATAAAAAAGATGATCCAATAGTCAAGTGGTTTGATAAGGGATTTCCACAAACCACTTTGGCAAATGGGGAAGTCGATTAATCTGTTTTTCCAACTCTGCCATTGCCTTCTGAATCAACTTTACCCCAGTGTGGTAAACCTTCTCAATGAGCTTGACGACCGGATTTTTTCCTTTGAAGGTAAGGGTTTCGGCAAAGTGAAGCACCGTTTCCACACCCCAAGAGTAAACTCCCCTTCCAATGCTGCTCCAGCCAGCCAAAGGTACGTTCTACTGGATTGTACTTGCTGTGATAGGGGGGATAGTAGGCTAACTCAATGTTCAATTGCGACTGCTGGGCAAAGGCTACCATCCGGTTCATAAACTGAGTACGACGAGAATGGTTCTCCGGCCCATTGTCTTGGTTAATCACCAATTTGTGAATGTGGCTAAAGCGGTCTTTTACCATCGCCCACCACTGCTCCAGCAAGTCCACAATACAATCTGCGGTCAGTTTAGAGCTGACAAAGAACAAGTACAGTTCATTGTATTCGGGGAGGAAAATACCATAGGGGGTGAGGGTGGTGCTCGCATCAAAATCATGATCTAAGGCAATAGTGGTCACTCGCGTTTTGCCTCCTCGGTCAAACTCTCCAACTTTGACCGCTACTTTGGCATCCATTGAGATACGTAAGGTCTGCGGGTCAGCATCGGCCTGTTGATTAACCGAGTGGATTTGCTCAAAGATGGCATCCGTTTCCGGTATTTTCTTTTGCGGTTTCGCCTTGACTACTCGTTTTAATCTATATCCCATCTCGTTTAATCGGCAACGAATTGTCTCCTCACTGGGTAATTCCTCCGGATGGTAGCCTTTCTGCTCTATCAATTGACGACGCACTTCCGATGCACTTATCCGGCTGTATAAACGGGTGCTTTTGAAACTAGGATCGGTCTGTGCCTGGGGTTCTACCAAGGCTCGTATGTCTTCGAGCAAATTAGGTAATTTTTCTTCTACTCGCTTGCGTCCACTGCGATGATAACCATCTTCGAGTGCTTGTCCACTGGTCAATTCCCCCATCCCTTTGCGGATTGTTCGCCGATTCCAGCCCAATTCTCGTTCGGCAAAGGTTTGCCCTCCAATACCTAACGTTTTCACCACTTCTGCCATAAATTGTCGTCTGTCACTGCCTTTCAGCTTTTGGGCAGTTTTGATATAAAGGGCTTTCAGACTATCGGTTAGTTGAATCAGGGATGCTGGTTTCATGCGAGTTCCTCACTCTGAGGATTTTCCCGTTATTATAGGATCAATCATTCTCTGTAATTCTCTTAGATACCCGAACCAGCAATTTTAGCGATCTCATCGGCAATGGCAAAATCTACCGAGTTCCCCTTTTTCAAAGAGATTATTCGTGGAAGGAAGAAAATTGGGAAGATCTCTGGCAGGATATTCAAACGCTCTATGAAAACCCCGATTCTAGTCATTACATGGGAGCGATCGTTTTACAGGGTTCCCAGCGATCGGATACGGATTTTACAATTATTGACGGACAACAACGATTGGTAACGATTAGTATTCTCGCTATAGCGATTATCGAAAAAATTCAAATGTTAATCGATCGGGGGGAAGAAGCGGAAGCGAATAGAGAACGACAACGGCTTCTCAAAAGCGGTTATTTGAGTAATAAAGATCTGGGTTCTTTAAAAGAATCTAGTAAATTAATTTTGAATGAAAATAATAATGATTTTTATCAAAGTCGTCTCATTAACTTTAGACTTCCTCGCAATCCTCGATCGCTCGCAAATCCAACCAACTCCTATGGAAAGCTTTTCAATACTTTTCGGATTCATTGCCAAAGCTTACAAGCGTAGTTAACAGTGGAAAAGAACTGGCAATTTTTTTAACGGATACCGTTGCCAAAAGACTCTTATTTATTCAGATTAATGTTGAAGATGAATTGAATGCGTATACGGTTTTCGAGACCCTAAACGCTGACAGGGGGACAAGCAAGCTGAAAAGCTTATGTAGGGTTTGCTGAATAACTGTGAAATACTTATGATATAAGGATTACAGCCATATTAAATTCCCAAAAAGTCAAGAAAAAGGGACAGAAAACGGCTAAAATTGCTAAAATACCCTTGCACTTATCCGACAAGAACATATGTACCGAAAAACGAACGAGTCTTCAATTGCCCCAGAAAACTTTGAGTTGCCTTTTGAGGGAAAATTATCAGCAGATAATCGCTGGATAATAATGGCAGAGTTAATTCCCTGGGAAGAATTTGAAGAAGAATATGCCCAAAATTTTGACGAAGAAATGGGTGCGCCAGCCAAACCATTTAGGATGGCATTAGGAGCATTAATTATTAAGGAAAAATTAAAAACAAGCGACAGGGAAACCATAGAGCAAATCAAGGAAAACCCCTATTTACAGTATTTTCTAGGGATGTCAGCCTATAGTAATGAAGCTCTATTTGATGCGACAATGTTCGTTAATTTTCGTAAAAGAATCAGTAAGAATTTAATCAATAAAATTAATAAAAGAATGGTGATGAGAGAGAGAAAAAAGAAGGAAATTGAAGAAAAAAGTGAAAGAAAAGAAGAAGAAAAAGAGAGTCAAATAAAAAATAAAGGAAAATTAATATTAGATGCAAGTTGCGCACCTGCTGATCTAAGTTATCCCCAGGATTTAGGGATATTAAATCAAGCAAGAAAGAAAACAGAAAACATTCTAGATTGTCTCTATCAAAGTTTGAGAATCAAGCTGAAGAAAAAGCCAAGAACTTATAGAAAAAGAGCGAGAAAAGATTATTTAAAAGTAGCCAAAAAACGTCGTTGTTCTCAAAAAGAAAGACGAGAAGCTATCAAGAAGCAACTGCAATATATCAAAAGAAATCTATCTCAAATAGAGAAATTAATCGAGGGGGGATCAGAGTTAAGTAGTCTCAGCAAAAGAAACTACAAAATGTTGTTAGTGGTGACAGAAGTTTATCGTCAACAATTGTGGATGTGGGAAAATAAATCATCGAGAATTGATGATAGAATTGTGAGTATAACCCAACCACACATCCGCCCTATCGTTAGAGGAAAAGCAGGAAAACCAGTTGAATTTGGAGCAAAAATCTCAGTAAGCTGTTTTGAGAGTTATGTATTTTTAGACCATTTAAGTTGGGATAATTTTAATGAATCTGGGGACTTACAAGCGCAAGTAGAAGAGTATAAAGAATTCACAGGATATTATCCAGAATCAGTTCATGTTGATAAAATTTATCGAACTAGAAAAAATCTAGCTTGGTGTAAAGAAAGAGGAATTAGAATCAGTGGAGTTCCTCTAGGAAGACCACCTAAAAATATTAGTAAAGAAACTAAAAAACAAGCTCTTGAGGATGAAGGAATTCGGAATGCAATTGAAGGTAAATTTGGTCAAGCAAAAAGAAGATATAGTCTTGATTGTATCATGACAAAACTTGATAAAACTTCAGAAACTTCCATTGCCATTACTTTTTTAGTCATCAATCTTTCTAACCTGCTTAGACAGGTTAACTGTCTTTTTTTGTCCCTATTTCTTTATACATCTAAATTTAGCTTTATTCATCCCTCTTTGATTAGAAAAGATGATAAAAAAGCTGATTTCTCAACAGAAAAACTTATCTTAAATTCGGGCTGATTTTTGAGAGTTTTTGTTTTTTACTTTTTCAGCAAACCCTATGTAGCATAAAATACAGACACAGACTCCCAAAAAAGATAAGTCATATTTACCATATATGACCTAAATAACGAAAATGATAAGTGAACTATACCAGAAAGTGTTAGAAAATGAACTGGGACGAGCCAGATATCTACTGTTGTTAATGATAGTTGGAACCTGGCAAATACTAAAGCAAGCTAAGTTAGAGATATTAGCAGAAGCACTGCCAATACCGATCCTGTTTGAGAGTCGGAGAAAAAAACTAAAAAGATTTTTAAAGCTGGAAATTCTGAATATTGAAAAAATCTGGTTTCTCTGCTTAAAAGAGATGTTAAAACAGCAGGAGAGATTCACAATAAAAGGATTAGTATATATTGCCATAGACCGAAGGAGTTGGGGAACAATAAATATCTTGATGGTGAGTCTAATTTACGACAAGAGAGCCATGCCAATCTATTGGGAGATATTAGATAAAAAAGGAAGTAGTAATCTCGAAGAACAGCAGCGAGTATTGGGGAAAATATTGACGGTGCTATCAGGTCATAAAATCCTGGTGTTAGGAGATAGAGAATTTTGCTCGGTCAGTCTTGGAAAGTGGCTTCAGAAGCAGAGTTTATACTTTTGTTTAAGACAAAAACAAAGTACAAATGTGAAGACAAAAGAAGGAATTTATCAAGAAATGAGAGAGTTAGGTTTAAGTCCAGGAACTCAACTATTTTTGAATGATGTCAATATTACAAAAGAGCAGGGATTTGGCCAGTTTAACTTAGCTGGTAAGTGGAAAAAAAACTATCGGGGTTTTCAAACAAAAGAACCTTGGTATATTCTGACTAACTTTGGAGATTTAGAGACGGCAATAATTGCCGATCAAAAAAGATTTGATATTGAGGAGATGTTTCGAGATTTTGGCTCTTCTCGACTTTGTGTGATAATTTTTGCTTATGGAATCGTGAAATGCTTATCGGGCAAGACTTTTAGGGCTATTTTGCGGATATTCTATCAGTATAGACCTCGTTTCCACACAGAAACCAGAAGAGCCAGATTTTAAGTCGGGAGGCTATAGCTTAGAAGGTTCTCAATTAGCCCCGCAATACTTATCAAAGCTGATAATTGTTATAGCTATCGCCTATACAAGTGCCACAATGCAAGGTAAAAAAATTAAGGATATGGGAATCCAAAAATATGTCACAAGACCTGAAAAAAGATGGCTCTTCTGGTTTCTGTGTGGAAACGAGGTCTATACTGATAGTTTATTCCGCCAAATAGCACTAAAAGTCTTGCCTGATAAGCATTTCACGATTCCATAAGCAAAAATTATCACACAAAGTCGAGAAGAGCCAAAAGATATAAAGGTCAACGCAGACACAGCAGTTTTTATGTGGGTCAACATCTCTATCATTGGCTACAGCTACATCAAATGTTCCAAAAAAATATAGAAGAGCTAATGCAAATTAGCCGCTATCGGTTGAAGGATTACATCAAAGGACAAAGAGCTATATCGCTTGCCCTATCTACCTTCTAGCTCGCTTGTCCCCCTCTCAGTTGCGTGTGTCAATGGAATCTGTGATAAGGATGAATCTCAAAGTAATAGTCTAGTAAGCATTAATAAACGAACAGTAGAAAAAAAAGGACAAGTTAGTTCAATAGCATCAATTAGTGGTGCTTTAACCCAAACTAGCATTGGAAAGAATCCGGCTTGTGTCGGAGATACGTTTGTTGATGGTCTCAGTCCCATTAAGTGTGAAAAAAATGTTAAGGCCGTTGGTAAACCTGGAGAGGTATTTGTAAAAAATGTAACCGCATCTGCCTTTGGTCTTGTTTATGATGGCAGGGGTGGAACACTGCTTATGGACGGAGCAGAATCCATGGACGAAGTTTATAGATCTAGAGAAATCCGGCTCTTCTCGACTTTGTGTGATAATTTTTGCTTATGGAATCGTGAAATGCTTATCAGGCAAGACTTTTAGTGCTATTTGGCGGAATAAACTATCAGTATAGACCTCGTTTCCACACAGAAACCAGAAGAGCCGAAATCCCCGAACCCACCTCAACCCTAAGTCTTCTTTCCCTGGGAATACTTGGTGCAGGTGCAACCCTAAAACGCAAAGTAAAACGCACTCATTCCATCGAAAAAGAACCCACTAACGTCGGTTAAATTGCCTTTTTATATAACTCATTCCCCCTTAATTTTAGACCAGTTGAGGGGGATTTTTATAAATTAATTTTCGGCTTCATTTTCTAAAATTTCCTGTAATTGTGAACGCAATGGAGTTAGATTATTTTCAATCGTCCGCCAAGCAATTGCCAATTCTACCCGAAAATATTCATGAAAAATGACATTTCGCATATCTCCCATTAAACGCCAAGGAATTTGAGAATAACGCAATTGTATATCACTAGGAATATTGGCTCTTCGGTTTGTGTTATGCAATGGACGGGAGTTATAAGGGATGGAACCCTTATATAGAAAGGCATTTAGCGATTTTTGTTAATTGTTTTTTTCTAGAGCGAACTAATCAATTAAGTCTCTTGCCAGATAAGGATTTAGTCGATTTATGCCCCCCTATCGAACCATACCAAGTAACGAAGAACCGGAATATTTCTAGATGCCTCACCAATAATTCCTAAATTATAAAGAACTGCGGCTCTTCGGTTTGTGTTATGCAATGGACGGGGGTTATAAGTAGTCATGCAAAATTAATTACCTGCCCGATCGAGCTAAAACCCTTACGGGGCAATGATCGTCATGTGTAAATAATTTTGCCTAGGTACTTAAGGGATGGAACCCTTATAGAGAAAGGCATTTAGCGATTTTTGTCAATTGTTTTTTATCTAGAGCGAACTAATCAATTAAGTCTCTTGCCAGATAAGGATTTAGTCGATTTATGCCCCCCTATCGAACCATAACAAGTAACGAAGAGCCAGAACTGCTTTAAGAGTCAGTCGATTTGAGCTAAAATCTTCAAAGGTCATATTAGCCGTCCATTCCAAGATTTCATCAATGGATTCAATAATATCTTGAAGACGAAGTTGCCAATCTCTAAAAGGCATTAATCACATCCTTTAATACAGGTTGTCGTAAATGTTCTTTTAAAGAATCTTGAGTCCCTAAATCAACAGAACATCCTAATATATCTTCTAAGTAAAGTCGTACCTCGATAAACTCAAATAACCCTACCGCTTTACTAAATTCTACCAATAAATCTACATCACTGTCAAAACGTGCTTCATCCCTTGCTACTGAACCAAATAAGTAGTCATGCAAAATTAATTACCTGCCTGATCGAGCTAAAACCCTTACGGGGCAATGATCGTCATGTGTAAATAATTTTGCCTAGGTACTTAGAGAACTCCATAAAAAAGATGATCCAATAGTCAAGTGGTTTGATAAGGGATTTCCACAAACCACTTTGGCAAATGGGGAAGTCGATTAATCTGTTTTTCCAACTCTGCCATTGCCTTCTGAATCAACTTTACCCCAGTGTGGTAAACCTTCTCAATGAGCTTGACGACCGGATTTTTTCCTTTGAAGGTAAGGGTTTCGGCAAAGTGAAGCACCGTTTCCACACCCCAAGAGTAAACTCCCCTTCCAATGCTGCTCCAGCCAGCCAAAGGTACGTTCTACTGGATTGTACTTGCTGTGATAGGGGGGATAGTAGGCTAACTCAATGTTCAATTGCGACTGCTGGGCAAAGGCTACCATCCGGTTCATAAACTGAGTACGACGAGAATGGTTCTCCGGCCCATTGTCTTGGTTAATCACCAATTTGTGAATGTGGCTAAAGCGGTCTTTTACCATCGCCCACCACTGCTCCAGCAAGTCCACAATACAATCTGCGGTCAGTTTAGAGCTGACAAAGAACAAGTACAGTTCATTGTATTCGGGGAGGAAAATACCATAGGGGGTGAGGGTGGTGCTCGCATCAAAATCATGATCTAAGGCAATAGTGGTCACTCGCGTTTTGCCTCCTCGGTCAAACTCTCCAACTTTGACCGCTACTTTGGCATCCATTGAGATACGTAAGGTCTGCGGGTCAGCATCGGCCTGTTGATTAACCGAGTGGATTTGCTCAAAGATGGCATCCGTTTCCGGTATTTTCTTTTGCGGTTTCGCCTTGACTACTCGTTTTAATCTATATCCCATCTCGTTTAATCGGCAACGAATTGTCTCCTCACTGGGTAATTCCTCCGGATGGTAGCCTTTCTGCTCTATCAATTGACGACGCACTTCCGATGCACTTATCCGGCTGTATAAACGGGTGCTTTTGAAACTAGGATCGGTCTGTGCCTGGGGTTCTACCAAGGCTCGTATGTCTTCGAGCAAATTAGGTAATTTTTCTTCTACTCGCTTGCGTCCACTGCGATGATAACCATCTTCGAGTGCTTGTCCACTGGTCAATTCCCCCATCCCTTTGCGGATTGTTCGCCGATTCCAGCCCAATTCTCGTTCGGCAAAGGTTTGCCCTCCAATACCTAACGTTTTCACCACTTCTGCCATAAATTGTCGTCTGTCACTGCCTTTCAGCTTTTGGGCAGTTTTGATATAAAGGGCTTTCAGACTATCGGTTAGTTGAATCAGGGATGCTGGTTTCATGCGAGTTCCTCACTCTGAGGATTTTCCCGTTATTATAGGATCAATCATTCTCTGTAATTCTCTTAGAGACAGAGATTTTACCCCTAGTTTTTCTAATTGTTCTCGGTGTGTTGCAAGAATTGTTAGTACCTCATCTCGTTTCATGGCTATTTTCTGAAATCTGATTCCTTCATTGTAACCTTAATGTTTGTTTGATGAATAACATTAGACCTCGATCTAATATTATCTCAAGGCTCAAAGTCTTTTTAGTTAAGAAACTTACCCAAATAAAAATGATTTTAATCGCCCCATATTTTTTCAATGAAATCAAATTGGCAACGATAGATATACATTTCAGCTATAGAACTACTTAGTTAGTACATAGTATAAAAGCAAGCTGTGATTGGGTGATAATTTTTGGAGATGTCTCTTGAACAAGAGGATAACTTATGAATGTCTTTCTCCGCTTTAATTCTCGTATTCTAAACTGGCAAAAAGTCAAAATCTATAATTTCTGCAAAGGTATAAGGACAAACTTGCGGAAACGTATCAACAGATAAACCAGTTTTTTTGATCACCGATCGCTTGGCTTTATCATAAATTATATCTAACCTAGAAGCCCCATAATTGTAGAGGGTTTTTGACTGGAATAAAATTTCTAGTTCTAGACGGAAATTATCGATTTCATCGGCCCATCCCCGGCCACAATTACCTTTTTCAGTCAGCCAATACTGATACATTAATAAATGTTTAACGGTTTGAATTAGATAGCTTTCCACTTTGTTCCTTTGTTCTCTCCCCAAATCTTCTATCTCCGTTAAAAGATGTTCCCAATCTAAATTTTTCATCTCCCCGCGTCGAATTTGTTCGGTGGTTCGCTCAATCCACAAAACAAAGTCCTGATCATAAAGCTGTTTTAATTCTTCCCACTGCATAGATTTTTGAGATTGAGCCGCGCTTTTATGATCAATCATAAACAACAAAACCCCCCACCAATGGGCGGGGGGTTTTTTAGTTACCTAATTCAAGGTTTAGCCGAACTTGCCAGCAGTGGAAGCGATCAAGAAGGCGGCGTAGGTGAAGATATAGCCAACGGTGAAGTGAGCTAAACCAACCAAACGAGCCTGAACGATCGAGAGAGCCACGGGTTTGTCTTTCCAACGAACGAGGTTCGCCAGAGGAGTGCGTTCGTGGGCCCAAACGATAGTTTCGATCAACTCTTGCCAGTAACCACGCCAAGAGATCAGGAACATGAAACCGGTTGCCCAAACGAGGTGTCCAAAGAGGAACATCCAGGCCCAGACAGAAAGGTTATTAACACCGTAGGGGTTGTAACCGTTGATTAACTGAGCCGAGTTAGCCCAGAGGTAATCGCGGAACCAGCCCATCAGGTAGGTGGAGTTTTCGTTAAACTGAGCCACGTTACCCGACCAGACACCGAGGTGTTTCCAGTGCCAGTAGAAGGTTAACCAACCCAGGGTGTTCAACATCCAGAACATGGCTAGGTAGAAGGAATCCCAAGCAGAGATGTCGCAAGTACCGCCACGGCCGGGACCGTCGCAAGGGAAGGAATACCCGAAGTCTTTTTTATCGGGCATTAATTTGGAACCACGAGCGTCTAAAGCACCTTTAACCAGGATTAGAACGGTGGTGTGTAAACCAAGAGCGATCGCATGGTGAACGAGGAAGTCGCCAGGACCGATGGTTAAGAATAGGGAGTTAGTGCCGCTATTGATTGCGTCTAACCAACCGGGTAACCAAACATCACCGTAGTTGGGATAGGCGGTGTAAGCGATACTATCGGGGTTAGACAACAGTACGTTCATGCCGTACAGGGTTTTACCCGAAGCTGCTTGCACGAATTGAGCAAACACAGGTTCGATCAAGATTTGTTTTTCGGGAGTACCGAAAGCGACGACCACATCGTTATGAACGTAGAGGCCGAGGGTGTGGAAACCTAAGAAAAGGGAAACCCAGCTTAGGTGAGAGATGATCGCTTCTTTATGCTCCAGCATCCGCGCCAGCACGTTATCTTTGTTCGCTTCGGGATCATAGTCACGCACGAAGAAGATAGCACCGTGAGCGAAAGCACCCACCGCTAGGAAACCAGCGATGTATTGGTGGTGGGTATAAAGAGCCGCTTGGGTAGTGTAGTCCTTAGCGATAAAGGCATAAGGGGGTAGCGCGTACATATGCTGCGCCACCAGAGAGGTGATCACGCCTAAAGAAGCGAGAGCCAAACCGAGTTGGAAGTGGAGAGAGTTGTTAACCGTGTCATAAAGATTTTTGTGACCGGCTCCTAACTTACCACTGGGGGGTCTGTGTGCATTGAGGATGTCCTTGATGCTGTGACCGATGCCCCAGTTGGTGCGGTACATATGACCAGCCACAATGAAGATAACAGCGATCGCCAAGTGGTGGTGAGCCATATCGGTTAACCAGAGGGACTCGGTTTGGGGATGGAAACCACCTAAGAAGGTGAGAATCGCAGTTCCCGCGCCTTGGGCAGTACCGAAAATGTGGTTAGCAGTATCGGGGTTTTCCGCGTACACACTCCAGTTACCGGTGAAGAAGGGTAGTAAACCCGCCGGGTGGGGGGGAGTGGAGAGGAAGTTGTCCCAACCAACGTGCTGACCGCGGGATTCGGGGATAGCAACGTGAACGAGGTGTCCGGTCCAAGCCAGAGAGCTAACACCGAACAGAGCGGCGAGGTGGTGGTTCAGGCGAGATTCAGCGTTTTTGAACCAAGCGAGGCTAGGACGGAACTTAGGTTGTAAGTGTAACCAGCCAGCAAAGAGGAAAATCGCCGAGAGAATCAGCAGGAACACCGCACCTTGGTATAGGTCTTGGTTGGAGGTCATACCGATGGTGTAGAACCAGTGGTAAACCCCGGAATAGGCGATGTTAACCGGATTAGAAGCGCCAGCTTGGGTGAAGGCATCCACAGCGCCTTTACCGAACTGGGGATCCCAAATCGCGTGGGCGATGGGACGGATATTTAAGGGATCTTTGATCCACTGCTCGAAGTTACCTTGCCAAGCGACGTGGAATATAGTACCGGAAGTCCACAGGAAAATGATTGCAATGTGGCCGAAGTGCGACGCGAAAATCTTTTGGTAGAGATTCTCTTCCGTCATGCCATCATGACTTTCAAAATCGTGGGCTGTGGCGATCCCGTACCAAATCCGACGGGTGGTCGGATCTTGGGCTAGATCTTGGCTAAATTTAGGGAATTTAGTTGCCATAGCTGTTTAGGAAATTCTCCTCTCTAAATAACTGAGGCTCTTACACGAGTGCTGGTTATTTCCTTTTTTCAATTCACCTTCTGTAATAGGAAACGCTTACAGAGGTATCGGTCAATCGACGCTGGTTCAGCCTAGTCTTGCCAATCCCCGGGGGACTGGCAAGCCCTTATAGGCAAGTTTAGCCAATCGAGAGACTTCTGGCCAAGAAGAATGCCCAAGTGGTTACAATACCGCCTAAGAGGTAGTGAGCCACACCAACGGCACGACCTTGAATGATGCTCAGGGCGCGAGGTTGGATAGCGGGGGCAACTCTTAACTTGTTGTGCGCCCAGACGATCGACTCGATTAATTCTTGCCAGTAGCCGCGACCACTGAACAGGAACATCAAGCTAAACGCGAAGACGAAGTGACCGGCTAGGAACATGATTCCGTAGGCAGACAGAGCGGAGCCATAGGAGTTAATCACTTGAGCTGCTTGCGCCCAGAGGAAATCCCGTAACCAACCGTTGATGGTGATGGCACTTTGGGCGAAGTTACCGAGGGTAACGTGGGTGACAGTGCCATCGGGGGCGACGGTTCCCCAGACATCGGACTGCATTTTCCAGCTAAAGTGGAAGATTACGACCGAGATGGAGTTGTACATCCAGAACAGGCCGAGGAAAACGTGATCCCAACCCGAAACTTGGCAGGTACCGCCGCGACCGGGACCATCGCAGGGGAAACGGAAACCGAGATTCGCTTTATCGGGAATCAGACGGGAACCGCGAGCGTAGAGAACCCCTTTGAGGAGAATCAACACGGTGACATGGATGGTGAAGGCGTGGATGTGATGCACGAGGAAATCGGCAGTACCGAGAGTGATCGGCATCATGGCCACTTTGCCACCCACTGCTACCACGTCGCCACCGAAAGCATAACTAGCGGTAGTGAGAGCGTTAGGAGCGGTGTTGCCGGGGGCTAGGGTGTGGAGACTTTGTACCCATTGAGCAAAGATGGGTTGTAGTTGAATTCCCGTATCCGAGAACATATCTTGGGGACGACCAAAAGCCCGCATGGTGTCGTTGTGAATGTATAAACCGAAGCTATGGAAGCCAAGGAAAATACATACCCAGTTCAGGTGGGAGATAATTGCGTCGCGATGACGGATCACCCGATCGAGCAGGTTATCGACGTTTTTGGCTGGATCGTAGTCCCGCACCATGAAGATCGCTCCGTGCGCTCCCGCACCGACGATTAAGAAGCCACCGATCCAAGTGTGGTGAGTGAACAAGGATAGTTGGGTGGCGTAGTCAGTCGCCTGATAGGGATAAGGCGGCATGGCGTACATATGGTGGGCCACGATGATGGTTAGCGAACCTAAGAGAGCAAGGTTAATCGCTAACTGAGCGTGCCAAGAGGTGGTCAGGATTTCGTACAGTCCTTTGTGACCTTGACCGGTGAAGGGACCTTTGTGGTTTTCAAGGATTTCCTTCATGCTGTGACCGATACCCCAGTTGGTACGGTACATATGACCAGCAATGATGAATAATACAGCGATCGCCAAGTGATGGTGAGCGGTATCGGAAAGCCAGAGACCACCGGTCACGGGGTTCAAGCCACCTTTGAAGGTGAGGAAATCCGAGTAAGCACCCCAGTTAAGGGTAAAGAAGGGGGTCAAACCCTGGGCGAAACTGGGATATAAGTCCGCCATCTTGCTCGGTTCGAGGATGAACTCGTGGGGCAAGGGGATGTCTTGGGGAGCTACTCCAGCATCGAGGAGTTTGTTCACCGGTAAAGAAACGTGAATCTGATGACCAGCCCAACCTAGGGAACCTAAGCCGAGTAAACCCGCCAAGTGGTGGTTCATCATCGATTCCACGTTTTGGAACCATTCCAGTTTCGGTGCGCTTTTGTGGTAATGGAACCAACCGGCAAACAGCATCAGGCCCGCCATAACTAAACCACCGATAGCGGTGCAGTATAGCTGATAGCTGTTGGTGAACCCAGAAGCACGCCAGAGGTAGAACAGACCAGAGGTGATCTGAATACCGTGGAAGCCGCCGCCCACATCGCCGTTGAGGATGCCTTGACCGACGATCGGCCAGACCACTTGGGCGCTGGGTTTGATGGCCAGCGGGTTGGTTAACCAAGCTTCATAGTTAGAAAATTTCGCGCCGTGGAAGTACATTCCACTTAGCCAAACGAAGACAACGGCGAGATGTCCGAAGTGGGCGCTGAAGATTTTCCGAGAAATATCTTCGAGATCGCTGGTTTGACTATCAAAATCGTGGACGTTGGCGTGTAGGTTCCAAATCCAGGTAGTGGTTTTGGGTCCTTTGGCTAAAGTGCGATCAAAATGCCCCGGTTGACCCCACTTCTCAAAGGAAGTAGGTACTGGGTCTTTATCTACAATCACTTTAGCTACCGCCTCTTTGGGGGGGAGTGCCATGAGGATTCTCCTCTCTCGACAATAGACTTAGCGTTTTATTTGAGGATAGATTTTTTAACCTAAAAAAGGCAAGTTGAAATCTGACCCACCTTTTGTTAATGTTGCTTGACTTTCCTCTTGGGTGAGATTCCAGTCGAAAGCATCAATAGTAGATGATAAGTCTTTGTTCTCTTGTCTGTTCGTTATGCTTAACAATAATTAAAATTCTCTCAATCCTTGATAGGAGAGACATTTTCTGCTATGGACGGTCTTAGTCAGGGTCAGACCAGTGATTTTTCTTTACAAAAGTTTATCAATTGTCGCTCCGGACGCCAATTTCCCCTTTTCTCCCTCACCAGACCATATAGAAAATTCAATAGATAGATTCTCAAAAAACAATCAAACAATTCTGTAAAATTGAGGCCATAACCTGATCTTCTCCCGCTTTTGCTGACACCGGAGCATTCAATGACTCTAGCAAAAATCAATGGTTTGTATAGATTTTGGCCTTGGCTCTAGGAGGAACGTGCTATCCCTACTACATAAATTAATCCCAGTCAAAACCCTTCGTATATGTCTTGTGATCGGTTTACTGACCACCCTGTTAACCGCCTGTGGCGATCGCCTAACGGCTACCAATCTCCCCACTTCGGAAACCTCTAATCTTCCCGTCGTCCAAGGCCGCATTTCTGAGGTTGCCCCCCCGGTCCTAATTCAGGAACTGCGCCCCAGTTTAGATCGTTACGCTCCCCAAGTAACGATTCTCAGTCCTCTGGCCGAACAAGTTTTCGATGACCCTCAGGTGACAGTTAAACTACAAGTGTCAGATCTGCCAATTTTCCAAGACGATACCCTGAAATTAGGACCCCACTTGAGCCTAATTGTCGATAATGAACCAGCAGCAGCCATTTACGACCTCAAGCAACCGATTATCCTAGAAAATCTTGCCCCCGGTACTCATACCCTCCGCGTCTTGGCCCTGCGGCCTTGGCAGGAAAGTTTTAAAAATGATGGGGCCTTCGCTGAAACAACCTTTCATATTCTGACAAAAACAGGCAAAAATGCCCCTGATCATAACTTACCCCTATTAACCTACAGTCATCCGCAGGGAATCTACGGTGCAGAACCGATCCTGCTCGATTTTTATCTGAGTAATGCTCCTCTACGTCTGTCCAATACTGCCAACGGGGATAATAATCTTCAAGATTGGCGCATTCGTGTCACCGTCAACGGTGAAAGTTTTCTGCTTGATACTTGGGAACCGATTTATCTCAAGGGTTTTAACAAGGGCAATAACTGGGTACAACTAGAATTCATCGATGGTAAGGGAAATAAAATCGAAAACGAGTTTAATACCAGCGTGCGCGTGATTAGCTTTGATCCCTCTTACCAAGACGGCCTCAGTCAATTAGTCCGCGGCGATTTATCCCCTATAACTGCCCGTAGCATTGTTGATCCCAACTATCAAACTATTCCTAGTCTAGAGGAAGAAACCCCCGTTATTGAGCCAGAAACCCCTATAGTTGAGGAAGAAACCCCTGTAGTTGAGCCAGAAACCCCTGTAGTTGAGCCAGAAACCCCTATAGTTGAGGAAAGCCCTGTTATTGAGCCAGAAAGCCCTGTTATTGAGCCAGAAAGCCCAATAGTTGAGGAAAGCCCTGTTATTGAGCCAGAAAGCCCAATAGTGGAAGAAAAACCAGTAGAGACAGAAACAATCGAAAAGGTCGAGGAAACCCCTGAAGCGATCGAATCTCCCCTAACCACCATACCAGAGACAAAGGAGATTAACGAACCTGCCCCTGGGATTCAGCCTCCGCTAGAAGTGGAACCTATTCCCGAACCCCAGAACAATAGCGAGCAAAAAATCACCATTTTTGATCGCGTTCAACAAACCTTAAACCGCTTCCAGTTGGCCTCTTCCCCAGCAGAAAAAGATATCGAACTACCCACCCTCGATCCTCAATTATTCAGCAATGTCGATCGCTCTTAAAACCCAGCTTAATCCTGTTTTTAGGGGAAGTGGGGAGGTGGGGATTTTTCAGTGAGCAGTGAACAGTAAACAGTAATCAGTGAAAAGAAAGTTCCCAAGTTTGGTTCTATTGGAGTTAAAGTGATAAGCTTATCTTATCGAAAAAAGGGCATAAGCCTTATGTCCCTAGCATTAATAACCATTATGTAACACAGTGAACATTTTTCACCTGATGTCCAGAAGACCCCGAAGTTTTCACCTAAAACTTTCTACTTAGGGCTGGCTGAATAACTGCCTCCTGCCCTCTGTCTGACCCCATCCTAGGTCTTTTTCGGTAAACCCTACTTAAAACTGGAATCTGCAATCTGATAACTGATAACTGATAACTGATAACTGAAACCTCCAACCGCTCGATCGAGAAATTATTAAACTAATATTTCGCAATATAGACAAAATTGGGAACTAGGTTATAATCTAGAACGTCTCTAGGTAATTTACCAATTTTTTGCTTGAGGTAATTGTGTTTAACAAAATTTCCCTTGTCGCTGGTTTTGCCGGTTTAGTTGCCCTAACTACCCTTGGCGCTGTACCCGCACAAGCAGGACCACAAAATAACGAAATCTTGATCAGTCAACTGCGCGGCCATAACACCTACAGAGGTGAGCCACAACTCAACCCCGGTGACTATATACTGGGTCGCGTCCGGGGAACCGTGGGTGGAATTCTGTCCATCCAATTGATCAGACCTGTGACAGTGGATGGCAAAGAAATTTTCAGTGGTGACTTTGCCGACGGAACCACCGCTCGTATTGTTGGGGATGCCATGGGTGGTGATGACGTGATTTTGCAAGTGGTAGATGGCAAATTAGTTTATGTGGGTAAAGCTCGTCCCTATTGGGTTTCCCGCTTGAAACTAAAATCGGAAATCTCCACCAGCGCTACTCGCTCGCAACTTTTAAGAGAAGTTAACCAAAAAGAACCCGCTTGGGGACTTCCCGCTTTACCGCCGGAAACCAGAACCTTTACTGAAGTTGCTCCTCAACCCGCTCCCGAGCCTAGTGTATCTCCTATCCGCGGACTTTGGTAGTGGGAAGACATCAGGAGAAAATCTCTTGTCTTTAGACTGAGAAGCTGAAAAATCTTCTCAAAGCCCAATACAAATGCACTAAAATTCCTCCTCTTTTTCCGATCGAAGGGGGGTTTTTTATTTAGGGTTTGCGGCAAAAAGTTTTTCGTGGGGTAGGGTGTGGGGTGTAGGGTGTAGGGTTTTACCGATTTTGAGGGGGTCAATTACCTAATTTTCAGGGAAAAAGTCCCGGAATTTTACCCCCGATCACTCCAAGGGTTGGCACTTTTTGAGGGAAAAAAAGTCTAAAAGCCTTATCCAACAAGGTTTTTAGATTTATTCAGCCAACCCTATTTAGTCAAAAATTGAGAAATAATTGTATTTCAGCCCAGATTCTCGTCAAAACATCGGTAAGGGCATGATCGCTATTTAATTCGATTAACTGTACCCAAGGACGAGAAAAAGCATAATAGCGACTATTTTCTGGGGGAATTACCCATCGTTACTGCCATGAATAATCAGGGTGGGGAGCTGCCTGATTAACTTTTCTTGGGGATAATTAGCTAAATCCTCAATAAACTTGTAATAAATCGGCAGATAACGACGATAACCGTAGTGATAAACCGATAAACTCCCAGATTTTTGCCAATTGGCTAGGGTTTCTGCTCCCAATTGTCCTAACCAAATCGGCCCGAAATTAAAAGCGGGAGCTAATAAAACGAGCCTTTGCACCTGAAAATAAGTTTCTGCCAGCCAAGCTGCCGTTAAACCGCCAAAACTGGAACCAATCAGTGTAACGGGAAACTGAGATTGTTCAATCAATTGGCCGACTTGAACAATCTGACGAGTGAGAGTTAAGCTAGAAAAGTCATCACCGTTAAGATCGGGAATTTCCATTGCTAAACCCCTCTTTTGCCAACAATGTCTCAAAAATTGCGCTTTTGTAGATTGGGGGCCAGAAGCAAAACCGTGTAGATAAATATATCTGTTTTCAAGGACTGCCATTCTAGAACCAATTAGATTTCTTCATCTTGCTCTTTGGTGGCACTGGGAGAAGAATTATAAATGGCATCTAACTGTTGACGAGCATCTTCGACAGTGAGAGAACGAATCACTAACAGAGGTTCATTAATCGGTTGTCCAGTCTCGTCCAAAAGTTCGGGATGGGAAGTCATGGGATAACCGTAGGGATTATAGGAATTACCCGATTTAGCAGGACGTTTCTGGGAATCCATGCTGACAGTAATCAGACTCCGAATTAAATTATTAATGGTCAAAAAAGCGATAACTGTGAAGGCGAGGATATAGAGCAGATGTAACATTGGCCGAGTCTCCCGTGAATTATGCGTGAATATTCCTACAATTGCCAAAACTTTATGCTAAAAATTCGCTCAACTCTCTAGCTTACCAAAAAAGTTTCAAGTTAAGCGTCAGTTTGAGGAGATTGATATTCTCCCCAACCCTGTAATCGACGACGACGACTGCTGACCCCCCAACACTCTGCCACCAGCTGATGCCAAGGCAACAACATCTTGGCCTCGATACCCACCTGACCACCTGTGGTTTTAAAGAGTAAATGAGCCGTGGCTACCTCCTGTTGAGCGTTTTTGACTCTTGCTAATAAATCGTTTTGTTCCTCGAGGCTGAGAAAGGATAATCTCTCGGATTCGAGGAGGAGACGGGAACGGGAAAACCAATAGGTGAAATCCTCTAGTAGAGGTTCCAAGATAGTTTTCAGGAGTTCGTTTTCGGTGGGTTGCGAAGGGAACATTATTCTTATAATGACGATTTTGCTTACCTTAATCTTAGCGTTATTTATATTTCTTAACATTGTGACGGGAAAATTTTAAGATTTGCCCCGGCTGTAGGCGGCACTAAAGAAGTCCTGTTCACAACTAAGGGCATAACGATAGGATAAAGAGATATTTTCCGTCATCAGGGCGTATTTATCCGCTAATTCCTCTAACTGGCTTGCTAAAGCTGCGAATTCATTCCCACTATAACTATCAATCCAAGCTTGATAGGGATTCTCAGAAATCGGCTCTAAGGCTAATTGTTGACCCAGATAAGCATAAAGACGCATACAGGGACTCATCGCCACGGCAATCGCACCGATGTCACCCATCCAAGCGGTAGCGAGAAGAAAATCCCGATAGCGACGGGTGGCATTAGCGGGCTGAACCTTTCTCAGGTCAACTCCCCACTGTAAAGCATAATTTTCATGTAATCCTAATTCCTGTAATACCCCCGCCGCTAACCGATGAAAGCTAGTGAATCCCTGCCAATCGGGAGCTTTAGCGGCGGCGATACTGTAAGCACGGGCGAAAGATTCCAGAAAAAAAGCATCTTGACCGACATAGAAAGCGAAACAGTCCCGTTTAAGCTCTCCTGTGGCGATACCTCGCACAAAAGGGTGTTCTAGACAAGCTTGTACTAGATCTTGATGGCTGTGCCAAAGTTGCTGACTAAGCATAGGAAAATACTAATTAGGTGGACAAGGTTGGTTAAGTGGGTGGGTGGAATTAAATATAAGATGAATGTAGCGATTGTCTTAAAAGTCAAGGGGAATAAAGAAAATCTTTTGTACCCCAAATAGGCAAGACAAAGTAACGGCACCAGTCATCCGTTTTGTCAGCGATGAAATTGTTCGGAAAACTGGACTAAGCGGGTGCTTGCCAGCATTTATTATCACGAATCATGGCATTGAGGATAACCAGCAATTTCCTCATACAGGCAACTAAGGCCACCTTTTTCAACTTGCCATTGGTCAACAACCGTTCGTAGAACTTCCGAATCACCGGGTTATGACGAATGGCTACCAATGTGGCCATGTACAAGCCACAGCGAACCGAGGTGCGTCCCCCCGAAATCATGCGTTTACCCTTGTGCTGGCCACTATCGTGGTTGATAGGAGCGACCCCGACCAGCCGGGCAATCTGTTTTTCGCCAGAGTGTTCCCATCTCGGGTAATTCCGCCAAACATAGGGCAGATGAAACTTTGCCGATCCCTTTAACGGATTGTAAGATTTCATTTTTGCCTTGCCAATCGGCTTGCTGTTGGGCGAGGGACTGAATCTGCTCGTTGAGGCTTTCAATACGCTGTTGGATTTCCTCAATATGGGCTTTGATATCTAGTTGCACCGTCTCAGACACACGACTGAGGCGGTTTTTCTCCGCCACCTGCATCTCCACCAACTGCTGTCGTCGTCGTACTAGGTCGCTCAATTGTTGGGCTTGGGGGGCAACCACGGGTTGGGGTTGGGGTTGCACGGCTCGTGCGAATTGAGCGATTACCTGTGCGTCCAATTTGTCCGTTTTTGCTTTCCCCAATGCCGTCGCAAACCCTTTGACCTTGCGGGGGTTGGCGATCGCTACCGGTATGGTGGCGGCTTGTAAGCCCGATACGAGTGCGCGCTCTAATCCACCCGTCGATTCCACCACCACCAAACTCGGTGAGAGAGGATGTAATTGTTCAATCAGCGATTGAACGCCAACGTCGCTGTTGGGTTGTTGCAAGGTCAGACCTTGCGGCAACACGTAGATATCTAGAACCTCTTTACTGACATCGATCCCTACCCATGTTTTTTCTTCTGTCATCGTTTATGCTGGGGTTAAGTTATTTTGTCCCTTTGGTAACTCGTCCTTGCGAAGACGAGGTTAATCCTAAGGGCGATTGTTCGAGCTTGTCTCCTCGGGATGACGGCGTGGCTCCGGTGGCTACCCAACGGTGTCAAGCACCTCGGTTGAACTGGATGTCCACGCCCTTTTTCAGAATATAGGCACCCAAGCTACAAAGCGGTATTTTTTACCTAGGTTGGGACGGGTTGCCTACTTCTCAAGATACAAGGTTGGGCTTCGGCCGTGAGCTTTTGCCGAACGGTTGAAGCATGAAACCCAACGCCCGCATGGGTTACTGAAAATGGGTAAAACCCCACACCCCACACCCCACACCCCACACCCCGTCAGTTCATTTCCTTAACCCAAACTGACGTTAAACCTGTTACAATAAAAAATATAACTGACTAAATTGGAATTAAAAACTATGCGACTTAAGCGATGGGAGTCCCCCCGCCGTCAGGGACGTAACGACAAAGGCAAGGGCGGTTCGGCCCGACAGCGACAACTGAAAAAACAATTTAAAATGTTGTCGAAAAAACTAAAAGGGGGAGAGAGTAACATCTCTCCTCTTTTTTTGTCCCCAGCAATCGCCGCTAAAAAATCTTCCTCTGGGAAACTCTCAGTCTCCTAAAACAGTCCCAGACTTGAGCCACTTTCAGATTAGGGAAAAAAATGAAGCGTACACTTGCCGTCATGACGATGACAGTAGCTTTAACCGTCACCAGTAACCATTCTAGCCTTGCGGGAGCAATCTTCGATCGCATTCAAAAAACTGGGGTAATTACTGCCGGCGCTCGTAAAGATGCTATTCCCTTTGGTTTTGTCAACTCCCAGGGCAAGTGGGTGGGTTACAGCCTTGATATGTTAGAGTTAATTCGCAAGGAAACCGAACGGAAGTTAGGAAAACCAATTAAGTTAAAAATTGTTGAGATTAATCCCCAAAATCGTTTTGAAAAGTTGAAAACAGGGGTTATCGATATCGAATGTGGCTCTACTACTTTTACTTGGAAAAGAGAAAATGAAGTGGATTTTTCCGTTAGTTACTTTGCCGGTGGTACTCAATTGCTCACCCGCAAAGGTAGTAATCTTGATGACATCGGTAGCTTGGCAGGCAGACGCATTGGAGTGATTGCCAATACTACTAATGAAGCGGTAATTAAAACCCAACAACCCGCCGCTATTTTGGTCAAAGTTAAAAGTCGTGGCGAGGGTTTACAAAAACTAGAAACGGGAGAAATTGATGGTTTTGCCAGCGATGGCATTACCCTAGAAGGTTTAAGGAAAAGTGCTAAAAATCCCAATAATTTAGCCATAGTTCCCTCCTATCCCTACGCCTACGAATCCTATGCCTGTACTTTACCTGAAAATGATTCTAAATGGCGCGATACAGTGAATTATACCCTATTAAAATTCATGGAAGGGATCGTTAGTGACCAACAACAAGCGGTGACAATTTATGAACGTTGGTTTGGTGAAGATGGTGTTGTTCCCTATTCCAGAGAAACTATTAATGATTATTTTCAAGGCATTGTCAACACCTACGAATGGATTCCTTTAACTGTATTTCCCTAAAATCAAAACCTTTTTAGGGAAAGGTTCAAAAAGGCACTCTTGCAAGTGGGAATTATGAATAGGGAAGTGGGGAAGTGGGTTTTTAAAGTTGGATTTGTTATTAACCAAGTTAATAAAGGGAAAAAATAAACCCCCTCAACTGACTGAATGAAGGGGCATTTATCGTATTTTGTGGGTAATTGAGCCTACTTTTGTGGTTTTGTTTTCGTTCGAGTATCTCCATTATTCTAAATTTCGCTTTTTCCAGTAATCAGGTTTACGTTTTCCATGTGCGATCGCAACCACCCAGATAAATGCTTCAAATTCTACATAAAAGATGATGTAAGGAAAACGGCGAATGACATAACGGCGTACCCCTTCGATAGTATGGGCTGTTCCCAGATTAGGGTTAATTTTAATTTTTTCGAGAACTTGTTCAATTTCAGATAAGTAGTCGTGCAAAATAAATTTCCTAGTGAAGAAAGGCAAAAGGCAAGAGGCAAGAGGCAAGAGGTGGTTAGATATGTGTAATTAATTTTGCTTAGGTACTTAGCAAATCTAGCCCTAATCCTATCTTTTGCTTCTCGTAATATTGAATAGCATTGTCAAGTTCTCCTGTTGCTTCACTGTGAATAATAACCGGTTTCACGAATATTTCTCTCGTAATTCCAATAATACTTTATCTGATGGTTCACCCTTGGCTGTTCCAGCATAAATTTCGGCTAATCTTTCAGTTAATTCTCTATCCCAAGCATCTAAAACATTGTCATCTACACCTTCATCTAAGGAATGGATGAGAAAGTAAGCTAGTTCAGCGCGATCTTGCACAGAAAGTTGAGCAAGTTCTATTTTAAGGGTTTCTGCTGTTTTAGTCATCTTGAAAGCATCTATAACCAATCATCTTAGATTGTAGCAGCTCTCGGCTTGCCAGATAAACCCTACTCCTTGAAATCATGGAAATTGAGAGAGTTATGGCAACAATACCTCCTCAAGTGACTGAATGAAGGGGCGATCGCAAGTTTTTGATTAATGGTTTTTAGGAGACTTTTGTGGTTTCCTTTTCTGAGGGTTTGGAGGGTTTTAGTTTGCACTTGAGGGTTATCTCCATACTTTCACCCGCATTATATACTTTGCACGGCTACAACTTGCATTTTTTACTCAAGGACAATAATATAGTTTAAGAGTCATAATTAGAAGCAAAGCACTCATTAAAAACATGATTAACCTAGAATTCACGGAAGAAGAAAAGAACTCACTGTATTATGAAAGATTTCATCATCCCCATCCCCGGGTTAAACTGAAGATGGAAGTTCTCTGGTTAAAAAGCCAAAAGATACCGCACCAAAAAATTTGTCAGTTAGCAGGAATCTCGCCAAATACCTTATTAACCTATCTTCGCGATTATCAAGAAGGCGGAATAGAAAAATTAAAAGAAATCAACTTCTATCGCCCTAAAAGTGAATTAGAGTTTCAAAAAGAAACCCTCAAAAAATACTTCGAGAAAAATCCACCAGCCACAATAAATGAAGCTGTATATAGGATAGAAGAATTGACGGGAATAAAACGAAGTCCTACCCAAGTGAGAAAATTTTTAAAATCAATGGGAATGAAATGTTTAAAAGTAGGTTCTCTTCCTTCTAAAGCTGACCCAGATGAACAAGAGGACTACAAAGAAAAAAAGCTAGAACCCAGACTAAATGAGGCAAAAGAAGGAAAAAGGGCTGTTTTTTTTGTTGATGCCGCTCACTTCGTCATGGGAGCATTTCTCGGTTTTGTTTGGTGTTTTGAGAGACTTTTTGTTAAGTCACCGAGCGGGCGTAAACGCTTCAATGTTTTAGGAGCATTAAATGCAATAACTCATGAAGTTATTCTGGTAACATATGACAATTATATTACGGCAACTCAAGTCTGTGAACTTATTGAAAAAATAGCTGCTTTAGGACTAATGATTCCCATCACTCTCGTCTTAGATAATGCCCGCTATCAGAAATGTAAAATTGTTGAAGAATTGGCTCTTTCTTTGTCAATAGAGCTGCTCTATCTGCCGTCTTATTCACCTAATCTAAATTTAATTGAAAGGCTGTGGAAATTGGTCAAAAAGAAATGTTTATATGGTAAATATTATGAGAACTTTTCTGACTTTTCTTCAGCTATTTATGAATGTCTGAATGATGCCCATCTGAAACATAAAAAAGAACTGGATTCCTTGCTGACTCTACGATTTCAGAAGTTTAATAAATCTCAGATTATGAACGTCTAAAGTATATCAAAATGATAATCATAGCTCCAAACAGGTAGATCTAATTCGATTGAGATGATAGCAGTCAAAGCATCAACAATAGTAATAGTTTGATCAGGAAATTGTTTAGCTTTTGCTATGGATGCGAAATACTGATCTTCTGTCGGATTGATCAAATTAGCAGATTCTAAGCAATTTTGTGTGAAATGAGTGGCTTGTTCAAATCCTAATCTATATAGAAGCAAGCTGTAAGTTTCTATATATACGGGGAAAGAGATAATAACTGTTAAATCTTCCGATTCTATGCGTCTTAGCTCTGCTTGCGCTCTGCTATGATATTGATCACTGGTATCTATCGCTCCGTAAAGGGGGGTTGTGTCAGCAATAATCGCTTTCAAGATTTGAGCTTAAGGTAATTTATAGGACAGAGTAAATTCGGCTAAAACAGCGTCATGATTGATGGATGTGTCAGTATAGCCACTTCCTTTGGGTGCGGGAGATAAGTGAAAAGATTTTTTCGGTTTGGATAAATAGCCTTTCGCTATTAAAAAGGATTCTATAGCCGTTTGTACTGTATCAGAAGAAGATACCTTATGCTCTTGATTGTAGGCGGGGTAGTGATTCGGTAGTAGTGGTAAGCCATCTTGCTTATCTGGACTGAGTCGTGTAGAATATTTACTAATAAAAATAATTGCTTGATAAATGTTGGGGATTTGCTTTTTATGATTGCTATTTTTATCAATATCTTCTCTTGGATAATTAAACTTTGGTTAAATTACGATGAAGATTTAGAACATTGTCTTCTGACAAAAGATTCACAAACTTCTACATCTTGTTGTCCTAAATGTGGTTCTTATCATACCATCAAAAATGGTTCTACACATAATGGCAAGCCGAAACGTCAGTGTAAAGATTGCGGTCGCCAGTTTGTGATCAATCCCACTAATAAAACCGTCTCTGACGAAACCAAACAATTAATTGATAAACTCCTGCTCGAACGAATTTCCTGACGAGGAATTGCTAGAGTAACAGGGGTAAGTTGGTCATGGTAACAAAATTATGTCAACAATAAACTGGCGGCTGTTCCCCGTCAAATAAAGGTTTCGGACAAACCAAAAGGTAAATTGGTTATAGAATGTGATGAAATGTGGTCTTTGGTTTTTTCTAAGACGATAAAAGTCTATATTTGGCTGGCAATTGATAGAAATACAAGAGAAATTATTGGTGGCTATGCGCGGAGATAGGAGTCGTCAATCAGCCAAAAAACTTTGGGCTAGTTTACCAGGCGTTTACCGACAATGTGCAGTTGCTTACACAGACTTTTGGGAGTCATATAAGACAGTAATTCCCAGTAAACGTCATCGACCAGTTGGTCAAGAAACTGGTCAAACTAATCATATTGAAAGATTAAATAATACCTTTCGACAAAGGATTTCTCGGCTGGTGAGAGAGAGTCTATCTTTCTCTAAAAAAATGGAGAATCACGTTGGGGCTGTTTGGTATTTTATCCATGACTACAATGCACAGCAAAGCAAAGGATTAAGCCGCCATCACTACTACCGAATCACCACCGTAGGCGGCTAGAGCATTAATTATGGTGGTGGGTAGCTCAATCGTCACCTGTTGCATAACCAAAATCCTCTTGATTTAATCATGTCCCTATTATACAATAAACCCCCTTAAACGACTGAATGAAGGGGAATTAATTCTACTTTGGTAAGCAATTTAGCCTACTTTTATGGTTTTGTTTTCTGATGTTTTGGATGATTTTAGTTTGCGTTTCAGGGTTGAAGCTGCACCTAATGCACCAAAGGAGCCAATAGCTAAAAGTCCAGCGGTTGAGGAGGGTTCAGGAACAATTTGTATAGCCCCAACGCAGCTACCGGGGCAACCGCCATAGTCATAGCCTGGCCCCGGCCGCTTCAAGGGGTTATCAAAATCCGACCGGGTGAATACTTGATAATCTTCATTTTTAGTACCCCCTACATGGAAAGCTAAACCTCCAAACGAAAATTTACCGGCTGTATTCCCGGCTGGAAGCACTCCTGGAGCAAAGCCACCATTGGGATTGTAAAGGTTATCCGTCTTCGAGTGAGGAATCAAGTCTATGGTTGGAACACCATTGACAGGTGCATTAAAAACGCCAGAGCCTGCGGGAAGTATTGCAGTAATAGGGTTAGTGATGCCGCCTGGGTCAGTCTCTGTTCCCGTCACGCCAAGGATTTTGTAGCCTGTAAAGGTATAAGCTGGAGAAGTTAAACCACTGGTTGGATCAGTGTAAGAAGGGGCGTTTTTTGTTGTAAGCGTGTCCTCCGTAGTCAGATTCAGTTTAAATAAATCACCGTCCGAAGTTAAAAAGTTGAACTTGAAGCTAAGTTGAGCGGCCTGAACAGAACTTGTAGATAGTCCGATGAGTGCAGTGGTTACAGCCGCTCCAAGAATCGCGGCTGAGATGCTGTTTTTCATTTTTTTTCTTCTCAATAGTGTGATTATCCCCTCACAGCTAGGTCAGGCAACACCTTAACCCAACTCCAAAGGGAGACAACGGGATTATACACATTCCCCCCCCACAACTGTATTAAAATATACAATTAATAAATCTTTACATTTCTCTCCCCAACTAGGGATTCAGATTTTGGTTTTTTTTGATTGTACTGATAGCGATCGCCACCCGCACCGCTAGGTCAAGCAACACCCCAACCCAAGGGGAAAGGGGGACGAAAACAGCTTACACAATACCTATTCTCTGGGGAATCTATCTTAAGAATGATTTGAAATATGCTAAGTTGAGATACTATGTCACGATCGCATCTAGTCAGTACCATGAGTGAAATTAGCGTCGGGGGAAAAGTCCGTCTGATTGCCATTCCCCCTTACCTGAAAACCGCCGATCCTATGCCTATGTTACGGCCGCCGGAGCTACTCAATATCGACGATATCGGCACGGTGATCGATCGCCGGCCGGGGGGTTATTGGGGTGTAAAATTCGAGCGAGGCTCATTTCTGCTCGATAGCAAATATTTAGAAGCTATTTAAACCAGTTAAGTGCATCGCGGTCAAGACAACTTTGATAAATCACAGGCAAATCTAACCAGTTAATTTATGTCCAATACTTTTCTATCGATCGTTATCCCGATGCGCGAGGGATTTAGCGAGCATTGGCTAGGAGAACTATTGAAAGTCAAGGGAGATATAGAATTTATTTTAGTTCATCCTCCCGGGGTCAAACCTTCGCCAGTAAATGATCCACGCATGAAACAGATTGTCTGTGCTTTACGAGGTGAAATTATTCAAAGAAGTACAGGATTTTTAAATGCCAGAGGTACTTATATTCTCACAATCAATTGCGATGAATATTTACACCCGGAGTTTGCTATCGTCACCTTAGTTAAAGACTATTTTGAACGCTTCCCCAATAGTTGGGTATTACGATTAGCCAGATGTGAATTTCCCTACGGTGAACGAGAAAAATTAGAGAGTACTTGGCCAACAATTCCCGATGTAAACAGTTTAGCTATCTGTAGCAGAAGAGAAAATAATAGTAACTTATTTAAAGATAATAATTATTTATTAGAATTACCGATCGCTCCTTTAGATAATCCTTTTAATCCCCAAGTTTTTCTCAATCAACGTCGCGATCAAAATGGTCCCCATTTAGAAAATTTTGATAAAAAAGTTTGGAAAAGTGAACTTGTGCAAGCGGCGACGATAGAAATTACTAATCTCATGAACTTATTGGGTCCGATTAAATATATTCCTTTTTGGTGTTTAGATAGATTACTAGGGTTATATATTCAGGCTAAATATTTTGAAAAAGAGCGCATAATCGGTCACTGGATGCCGAAGTCTCCCGAACAAATACGAATCGAAGATAATCCCCCTGAATACCAAAGAACTTGGCGATTTTACTTTTTATCGGAAGTTATGTTATTAAGAAAATTCCCTCAGTATGGATATCTTTGGAATCTAGCTATCTATCAATTTTTAGAACTGCCTGCTTGGATGATTAAATCTCTGAGACAAAAAATTATACCCAGTAAATCAGTCTAGTTATATCCAAGTGATCGGTAATCCAGAACAATAACCTAAATTTATGGAACTAGGCTCTGTTTCCCAATCTAAAACCTGTTCGACACGCTGATAAATTGCCGCCGCTTCCTCACTAGAATTGCCGATACAAGTTAACCCTAATTTACCAAATTCTGACAGCGCACCCATGAGATGAAAAACTGTTCCCGTTTTACTGCTACTATCAAAATGCAAGTGATGTTTAGCAATAATATCCATTAAATCATCGGGAAGTAAACCTTTGTATTGGGGTTTGTGGAGATTATCGGAGGCAATATAGTATTTTTCCTGGTGAGGTTGACTGAAAAATAATCCAGTTTTTTGATCATATTCACCATTAGTTAAAAGCTTTAAAGTCATAAAAGGATGGGTAGTTCCTCCTTTTCGCAGATTAATTTCGATCGCCTGTAAATCCCAGACTAAAGTTTCTGGATTTTTGACAGCGACGAAATCAACTCCATAGCGTTCAATTGCTCCCTTGGCTGCCAGAATTTCCCCTATTTTTAGGCCTAATTCCTGTAATTGTAGGCGATAATTTTCATCGGCAGGAAAATGACAACCTAGATAAATTTGACCATCGGGACCCCCTAAAATTTGATCGTGAGTGGAAAGAATCTTCACTTCTCCCGTGGGTGTAATATAACCTTGCACACTTGGCGATCGCTTTTCTTCTCCTTCAATAAAAGCTTCGACAATTCCCCCTAATTCAGCAATTTTGCCAGAAAAACTCTCCCAATTTTCATCGCTTGCTTGAAAACTCATCTTCTCTAATTGTTTGGACAAGAGATTCATTTTCTCGCTTAAATCTAGACTGTTACTATCCACAATTTCCCCTAAAGGACGTAAATCTAAAACCGCATTTCCTTCTCCCGATAACCCCTCATTTAACTTCACTACCATGCGTTTTAATTGCGGTTGACGGGACCACAAACTAGCGGCTTCGTATAACAAATCCTTGACCGTATTTATCTGTAAACTACCGTCAGGATGGGGAATATTGCCTTGTCCAAAAATCTCGCGACTGCCACTTTTAGAACCCCAATACAATAAATCTGGACTACAGGCAAATAAAGGAATATCTAATTGTAAAGACAATTCTCGCTCTAAATTAGTAGAATTAAAACAAACCATATAGGCCCGATCTCGACGCAACGCTTGCCGGATTCTTGCTACTAAGCGCGGTCTTTCCAGAATTTTTTGGGTTAAAGGTTGAAAAGAGTTATCGTGAGTTGTCAGTAATAACAGACGATTATTAGCATGGGAAAAGGGAATCCCCGGTAACAATTGCAGGTAATAATCAATCACCATCCGCGAAAGTGGCTGCGCTGTTACATAGATTAAACGGGTTTTCGGGTGTCGCAACCGAATCAGAGAAAATAATAATCTTTCTTCGTAATGTAAAAAACCCGCCACTTTTTGACCGACTCTCTGATCGATACTAAAAGAAGGGATAACTAGGATATCATAATCGCATTCATCCGATTCGAGAACGTTTTCTCCCTGCCAAATCTCTTTTAATTTTTCTTGTAATTCTTGATACCGCAGCCGCTTTTCTAGCATCAAATCTTTATCTAACAGCATGGTTTGTCCCACCTCTGGGGTTGCAGATACCTGTATCTTATCGATTTTGAGAGCCTGTCGTCTCCAGTGTCTTTCTTTTCTTAATATTCCCCCAATCCCTGGGATCATTCCCATTAAAAAGGGATACAGTGGACTCTGTATCCCTTTTAATCACCTGAGATTGTCTTTAACCTAGCGGGTGGAATAAGAGATCGGGATAAAAGCGATTAAATTCGATTAAAATCCCGGCGGTGAAAGTCAGCAGCGCCATAATTAACACGGGTGCGGACGAGAGAAATTTAGTAAGTCCTTCCATCTGAGTTCTCCTAGGGAATAAAAAGTCAAGGGTTTGACACAAAAATTAACGAGGGGAAACGGTAATTTCCGAATCCTTAACGGTTAATTTACCGGAAGTGGCCTCTTGTAAAGCCGCCAAGGGCCAGAGAAAACCCGTTAACATTTTGCTGAGAGCGAGGGGAACATCGATGATGATTTCCTTCATTTCGGCATCTTTGTCGTCGCGCACGGCGATTAAATAGGCCCGACCAACCCAACCGATCCAACCAGTAATGTACAGGAATAGGATGCTAGGGATAAAGAAATCGCCCATGTGGTCCCAACGACCATCAACAATTAGGTGCGGATAGCCTTCCGGTCCACAGAGAGCTTGGGAGTAGGTTTGAGCGCGTTTGGCTCCCGATTCGGGGTCAGGAGTGGTGTTGCGGAAACTCTTCGCTTTTTGTAGGAAAGCGGGATTTTCGCTACAAGGGGTCAGATTGGACAAATCAGCCGACGCTGGAGCGGCAAAGGTGAACCAGAGAGATAGCACCAGGGCCAGAGCGAACAATTTTCGCATAAATTGTTTCCTTTTGTTACGAAATATGAAGTTCTTTGTTCAAAAAGCGAACAATTTGATCGTACACGGAAAAAATCTTACTCCGATGAGGGGTACGAGTAAAGTTTCTATTACAAAACTATACGCAACGCTTTAGACCCCGGTGATATGAACCACCACTTGCCTTTGATGACGACTCTGACGATGTTCCCAGAGATAGATACCTTGCCAGATCCCTAAAACTAATTTACCTCTAGCGATCGGGATTTGTTCCGATGTCCGGGTTAGGACCGAGCGAATGTGAGCGGGCATATCGTCTGGCCCTTCGGTAGAGTGATAGTAGAGACTGCTATCTTCCGGGACTAACTTGGCGAAGAAATTGGCCAAATCGGTGAGAACATCGGGATCGGCATTTTCTTGGATCAGCAAAGAAGCGGAGGTGTGACAGACAAATATACTGCATAATCCCGTCGTTATGCCCGATTCAGCCACGATCGCTTCTATGGGGGCAGTCAGACGATGGAAATTCTTGGGACTGGTGGCAATTGTCAGGGATTTTTGATATTGACGCATGGGAACCGAATCAGAGAGAAATGGGGGTGGGGGGGATTGTCCTCGATAGCAAAGGTTGTCCCGCTTGCAAGAGATCGTGAAGGTTCACCACTGCACCGATAACAGCGATCGCTGGGGCTTCAAAGCCGGTGGCTTCGATCTGGTCCATAATCGTGGTGAAAGTACCGATTAACTGCTGTTGTTGCGGTGTTGTTCCCCAGCGAATCAGGGCGATCGGTGTTTCTGGACTTCTGCCCGCCTTGGTTAACTCGCCGATAATATAGGGTAAATTATGCACACCCATGTAAACGACAATTGTTTCCGCACCATGGGCGATCGCTGACCAGTTAACTTGAGGACGATATTTACCCGCCATCTCGTGGCCGGTGACGAAGGTAACGGAGGAACTATAATCGCGATGGGTGAGGGGAATACCGGCGTAGGCAGGCACAGCAATTCCTGAAGTGATCCCCGGCACGATCTCGACGCTAATTCCGGCCGCAATCAGATCGAGCATTTCTTCACCCCCGCGACCGAAAACAAAGGGATCCCCTCCTTTAAGACGAACAACCACAGCATTAGTCTGGGCCTTCTCGATCAGTAAAGCGGTGATTTCCTCCTGTACCAGAGAATGACGACCGCGACGCTTACCCCCATGGATTTGTTCGGCCCGGTGGTTAATCATGGCTAGAATCGAGGGGCTGACTAGGGCATCATAGAGGACAACATCGGCATTTTCTAAGAGAACTTTCGCTTTTAAGGTCAACAAACCGGGATCCCCGGGACCCGCACCGACGAGATAGACCTTACCGCAACTTTCTGATTGATTCATAGATACTGGGGAGAAAATTCTTGCTTCGATCGAATGCGCTTGATCCCTACTTTATTGTGACTGGGGCAAAATTTGGTATTTTGGCTACAGTTACTCGGCGATCATGCGCTTTCTTCATGAAGAATTATGATCTTAACATTACTTAACCTTTAATCTAGCGATCACTCTGATCCTAAATCTTGTTTAACAGGTATGGGGGAGAGCGGGTTTTTAAAGTGGGATTGGGAGTTAATCATACTATTAAAAACCGATTCAGTATAACGGTGAAGTTAGGCAATTGGTACGACTTGGAGGCGTAACCCAAGTGATTGTAAGACCTTAAGAACTGTGGCAAACTCTGGATTGCCTTCGATTGACAAAGCTTTATAGAGACTTTCACGCCCCAACCCTGTTTCACGGGCAATATGTGTCATCCCTTTAGATCGAGCAATATCACCTAATGCTGCTACCACTAAGCTTGGATCGCCATCTTCAAGGGCTGCTTCAAGATATGCAGCTATATCTTCTTTTGTTTCGAGATGTTCTGCCGCATCCCAAGGATAGGTTTGGATAGTAGCCATGAAAATCTCCTATAAGTCTTGTGCTAAATTTAATGCTGTTTTGATGTCCCGTTCTTGAGTTTGCTTATCTCCTGCTGCCAAGAGGATGATCAAGGTCTCTCCTCGCTGAATGAAATACACCCGATAGCCTTGGCCATAATCGATCCGCAGTTCCGATACACCTTTTCCTACTGGTTTAACATCGCCTGGATTGCCCATAGACAGGCGACGAACACGAATGTCTATACGTGCTTTTGCTTGGCGATCCCGCAAATTGCTAAACCACTGAGAGTAGGTTTCGGTCTGGCGAATTTCAATCATGCCTTAAGTGTATCCTATGGGATACAGAAGGACAAGCAATAAAAATAAGGTGCGTTACATTTCATTCATTAACGCACCCTACCAGATCGGCGATCACACTGAGTACCCAAATACTATCGCAGTACAAAATTTTGGTTCAACCTATCGCCGAAAGAGCCATGAAGCTAAATCAATAACCAGGTTTAACAACCAAGGAACAAATAGTGCAAGCAGCCACCCTATCAAATTAATCGTTGCAAGCGAGACTAAGATTTTCCAACCAAGAATTAACCACCTAAAAATGAAGAATGAATCAGAAAATTCCCAAATTGCTAAGATAACCCAAGCAATCAAAGCAAGAGACAACGCCGGGAAAATAATCCTAAGTAAAATCCAATCCAAATTAGGGAAAGTCGTCAATGTCAAGGCTAGTTTATCAAGATGTGTGTAGTAAAAATAGCCGATGGGATAAGCCACAAGCCAAAGGTTCGCCAAGAAATTAGCTGACTGTGGATCTCCAGGAACTGTCTTGCCTGTTGGCAAAAAAACTATACCATCAGATCCATACCCTGTAGTCATCTCATCATGATCTATACTAACAAATATCCCAATCAGGAATGCGGGTATAAGCCATATGATCGAGAAGACTGCAATTTGGCTGAGTTCAGGAAGCGGAGAGCTAAAACGGACTCCAGTCGCAATTATGCTATCGCAACTGGTCAGGAAAATCGCAACTGGTAGTGCAGATAACCAGGGTGACAATCTTTGCTGAGCTTTCTTCTTTCGTCGCATGAAATTGTGTCGCATGAAATGGTAAGGATAGCTCAAATAAGTTTCTTCAAATGCCTCAGAAGCATTTCAAATTAGCCAGCTAACTACATATTATAGGTCAACTTTCTGTATAACACTCTCTGGGGTAACGATATGGGTCAACTTTCTGTATAACACTCTATTTAGGCGCAATCGCCGGAAGTTTTCCCTATATCACGCCCAAAAGCCTGTTAGCCATATCAGCTTACTGCAAACAATCTCCTTTAAGGAAACTTATCACAGAAGCTTTCCAAAGTTATAGCAAAGATTCTTAGATATGACTGCACTTTGTCACAAAATTTCACTATTATTTCGGGTGCAGTGATTTGTTATGTTTCTTGGTTCACAACTTCTTTAACAATTTGTCATACTCTGCGTGAGAGCCTATCCAAAACCAAACAATTACATTCTTACTCTTGATTCTTCCCTTGCGCTCTCCAACCTATACCGACTCTGATTGACCAGATCTGGTCTTCTTGATTGACCTCCTTAAATTCTCAGCTTGGATGACTTGGGTTATCTTTCCATAACTTGTAATTTTTTCTGGCTGTTCTTTTCACTCTTTCTGGTAGCTGTTGAAATAAGCCGACGAAATCTGGATTTAGTTCCGACTTCATAGATCATCAAATCCCATTTCTTCAGTCTGTCCGTTTTCTGAATCCGCAATAGCTTTCTGAGCAAGTTCTTTGAGAATTAAGCTGTCTTGGGGTTTAGATAATGTTTCTTGCCATTGGATTTCATTTTCGATGTCTTCAATAAACTGCTCTGCCAGTTCGTCTTGAATTGCTTCTGGCAGTTCTTGAGCTTTTTGTACGGCTTTACTTAGAAGTGTTGATAACATTTTTTCTCTTCTCTTCTCTTGAAAATATAACTACATATTATAGGTCAACTTTCTGCATAACAATCTCCAGAGTAACGATATGGGTCAACTATCGCCAGAACTTTTCCCTATATCAAGCCCAAAAGCTTGTTAGCCAGATTAGCATATTGCCAAAAATCTTGTTTAACTAAATTCCTGACAATTAGGCTCATTCTAGCGATGATTCCTATATCTGACCGCCCCCCTTGACAAAAATTGATAATTATTCGATCTTTAGCGATCGCTATCGGGGATAATTGTTTTTTGTTACAGCAATATGAAGCAGCCCAACTGATGGCTATATTTCCAGATTATCGCCCGCAGGAAACCAATAATTGCCGATGATAAATTTGTCGTCACCGTCGGGGGTGAACACGCTATCACCACGGGAGTAGTACAAGCTTACCGACAAGCTTTATCGGAACCTTTTACTGTGGTTCAAATTGATGCTCATGGCGATATGCGTTGTGAGTACGAAGGCTCCCACCATAACCACGCCTGTGTGATGCGTCGGGTGTTAGAAATGGGTTTACCGACTTTACCCAGGGGAATTCGGGCTATTTGTCGAGAAGAAGCCGAATTAATCGCTAAACAGCAGATTCCCGTGATTTGGGATCGAGATATCGCTAGGGATGCGGAGTTATGCTGCTTTCGCCAACACAACTTTCAGGAGCCTCCAACTTCAATCACTTCTCCTGGAGCAACTTTATCTAATACGCTACAGGCATCTGGCATTAGGGGAAGTAAGTCAGAAAGTTTGTTGCTGGTTGCTACAAAAACAATAACTGCCACTCCAGCTTGCTGTAAATTTTGCTGATAACGCAAATTTTGATCTGTAGTGAGGAGAATCGTGAAACCCTCCTGAATCATCAGCCTCAGCAACTCACCGTTCTTTTTCCCTGACCATCCCATCTCAACAACTGTGCATACCTCGTAATCGGCAAGCTCACGCTTTAACGGACGTGGGGCGCATTCATCGAGCAGGATTCGCATAGGCTGTCAACATTTCCTTTGCTAATTCAAGGGCTGAGATCGCCTGTTCTCGACTGACACTGGGAAAATGGTCTAGAAATACTTCTAATGAATCACCAGCCTCAAGATAATCAAGTAGGGTTCTCATCGGCACACGAGTTCCTACAAAAACAGGGGTTCCCCCTAGAATGTCGGGATCACTGTGAACAACACGGGATATTAATTCCATAACAAATATATCCAACTGGCTACTAGCTTTTATAGTCATTGTATCCTAAAGTCATTTAAACTAAACTTAGTTTGTGGACTTAGTTTTTTAAGAGCATGGAAACTGTAAACATTCATCAGGCTAAAACAAACCTTTCTCGGCTATTGTCCCGTGTGGAACTCGGAGAGGAAATCGTTATTTCAAACCGAGGTATTCCAATTGCTAAACTTGTTCCATTTCGGACATCTTTAGATCGACGGTCTAGTTTAGGACAAGATCGAGGGATGTTTACCGTACCAGATGATTTTAATGCCCCTTTACCAGAAGATATTTTGGTAGCATTTGAGGGTGGTGCGGAGTGAGACTTTTACTGGATACACAATGCTGGCTGTGGTGGTTTGCCCAACCAGACAAGTTAAGTGAGAATGTAATTGAACAAATTGCCAACGAAAGCAATGAAGTGTGGTTTTCTGTTGCCAGTGTTTGGGAGATGGGAATTAAAGTCTCAATCGGTAAATTACCACTGCCAGAGCAAATAGATAATTATGTCTCTACTCGAATGACCCAACTAGGAGCTAGATCGTTAGAGATCAATGCTTCTCATGCTTTGCGGGCGGCTGCATTGCCTTTACATCATCGTGATCCTTTTGACCGAATGCTGATTGCACAAGCTCAGGTAGAAGATATGACACTTGTGAGTGCGGATTCAACATTTAATCAATATGAAGTGTCTTTGCTTTGGGCAGCTAGTTCTGGCTCTTCTCGACTTTGTGTGATAATTTTGGCTTATGGAATCCTGAAGTGCTTATTGGGCAAAACTTTTAGGACTATTTTGCGGAATAAACTATCAGTATAGACCTAGTTTCCACACAGAAACCAGAAGAGCCTAGTTCTTAGTCATAAACACAGAATTTCAGCTGCCTTCTAGATGTTCGTCAACCAAATTCTGTGTAGTTGCAATTATTAACTCGCACATTTTTGCAACTAATTGACTGTCATTTCTGGAAGACTCCAAAGTGACTTGACACTGACCTGCACAAGAGCCTTCAATTTCACAGCCTTTGCAGAAATGGTTCTTACAGCTTCAATCAATGTGCATGGTGCGTTCCCCAAAAATCGATCGTCGGTAGAAGTTACATTAGGGAACGCACCCTACAGCGATAGCGATCGCACTTGTTCAAGGGTTATCAAGCGTCGTTCAAGAGTTGCTGTGTCTAGCATGGCTGCTCCTAGATTGAAAGGTATAATTTAATTGCATAGCGCAATAATTTATTCTAGTCTAGCTAAAAAATTGTCATCGTATTCAAATTACTGTTTACATAAGCAAAAATAAGATGCGTTACATTTCATGAACGCACCCTACAATATCGGCGATTGCGCTCAGATTAATTAATCTGCATTATTACCTCTAGAGCCAAAGTAAAAACCAAGGGCTGTACCAATTAAACCTGTCTGAGCGGTCAATATAAATGTGATTAAATCTTTCACCAATGAACTTGTCTTATCGAATGACTCTATCTTCTTTTCATCTATAAAACCCGACATAACTGTCAGAATTATGATTAATCCAAAACTTGCAGTTAAGGTTCCTGCTAAGATTTTTATCAAAAAAGTCGCTAATTGTGAGCGAGTCGTCTCCTGTCTCTCTTCAAGCTTAATACCCGTTTCCACCTGAGATGGCAACAAGTTTTTAATATCAACCTCTTGAGTCTGAACATAACGCTTAATCATTTCATCATTTGGAAGATCAGGAGTGCCATTTTCTTCAGAGGAAGATTCAGGGAGAGGTGCTTTTTGCTTTTCAGGTTCGATTGGCATTATTTCAACAATCCAGAAATACTTACTTCAAAACAATCTCCCCAACAGAGTTATCTTTGCGTTTCACTAACAACTTATCCCCTTGGCTGGTTGTGATGTCATAAATATATGCCGCGATCGCCACAGCTTTTTTTAACGCAACTTCAGGACTGATACCTTGCTGCTCTGCAAGCCAGATAAGGAGATTAGCGACTTCGCTATCCATCACAACACTTTTTGCGGCTTTATCAATACCCACCTGAAAAATTTCCGATTGATTGATAATGCCTGTTCCACGTTGGGAAATGCCATAAACGTTCTGCTGAGAAGTATCAATGATTCTAGTATTATCCCCAGATTGAAGTTTGTCTGCCATAGCCCTAAATCCTTTAAATCTCGTTTCATGTATAGTATAGCTCTAGCAGACAGTATGAATTAAATCTAGATCCTTCCCCATGCCTGGAATCAAAGGAATTGGAAATTGAGCTTCTAGAGTTAATCTTGAATGCTGTCTAAACAAACAGTTCAAGCTGCATAACTACATATTACACGGAAAATTTCTGCATAACACTCTCCAGAGTAACGATATGGGTCAACTTTCAGTATATCACCCCATTTAGGCGCGATCGCCAGAACTTTTCCCTATATCACGCCCAAAAGCGTGTTAGCCAGATTAGCATCTTGCCAAAAACCTTGTTTAACTAAATTCCTGACAACTAGGCTCATTCTAGCGATGACTCCTAATATCTGACCGCACCCCTTGACAAAAATTTATAATTATTCGACCTTTAGGGATCGCTATCGGGGATAATTGTTTTTTGTTACAGCAGTATGAAGCAGCCTAACTGATGGCTATATTTCCAGATTATCGCCCGCAGCAAACCCATCTTGATCGAGAAATCGAGGGATTTATCCATTGATGGATAAGGGTTTTTTGCTATTGCAGTAGATATGTCTGGGGTCAGTTGAGATAGACAAAAATAGTCAAAATATTTATAATAGAAGATTAGACTAAAATTTTCTGTGACTTGCCCATGTTATTGTCTTGCGCCACCGGTAGCGAACAATTTTTAGGGAGTGAAGCGATCGCATCTTACGCCACAGCTAAGGCCGTGATCCTGCCGATTCCCTACGAGGCCACCACCACCTATCGCAAGGGTTGTGAAACTGGACCGGCGGCGGTGATTACCGCTTCCCAACAATTGGAAGCTTATGACGAGGAACTTAAGAGGGAAACCTGTTTAGAAGTGGGCATCTATACCCATGATGCGATCGCCGATACCCGTCAACAACCGCAATTGTCCGCCGAGGAGATGTTAGCCGTCACCACAGCTACAGTTTCGCGTTTAATTGCCGATGATAAATTTGTCGTCGCCGTCGGGGGTGAACACGCTATCACTACGGGAGTAGTACAAGCTTATCGACAGGCTTTATCTGACCCTTTTACGGTGGTTCAAATTGATGCCCATGGCGATATGCGTTTTGAGTACGAAGGATCGCACCATAACCACGCCTGTGTGATGCGTCGGGTGTTAGAAATGGGTTTACCGACCTTACCCGTGGGAATTCGGGCTATTTGTCGAGAAGAAGCCGAATTAATCGCTAAACAGCAGATTCCCGTGATTTGGGATCGAGATATCGCCAGGGATGCGGATTGGATCGAAAATGCGATCGCCAAAATTAGCACCGAGAAGGTATTTTTAACCATAGACGTGGATGGCATAGATCCGGCTTTAATTCCGGGGGTGGGAACACCTGAACCGGGTGGCTTAAGTTGGCATCACACCCTAGGCTTTCTCCGTCGTCTTTTCCAAACTCATCAGGTGATTGGCTGTGATGTGATGGAATTGGCCCCGATTAGTGATTCGGTGGTCTCGGAATTTACCACTGCCAAGTTAATTTATAAGTTAATTGGCTATCAATTTACTGCCTAGGGGCTTGCCTAATTAGAAGCAATCGTGTTATAATAACAATTCGTGCGGACGTATAGCTCAGTTGGTTAGAGTACATCGTTGACATCGATGGGGTCACTGGTTCGAATCCAGTTACGTCCATAAATTATCTGCCCTAGTCCTGCTCATCGAAAATTTGGGTCTGAAACCCCGTCGTTCTACGACGGCTTTACTGTTAAATATGAGCATCGTTTACGAAATATATGCTAAAACGTGAGGTATGGAAAAAGCCTACTCGTTTCGATTTTACCGGCTCTTCTCGACTTTGTGTGATAATTTTTGCTTATGGAGTCGTGAAATGCTTATTGGGCAAGACTTTTAGGGCTATTTTGCGGATATTCTATCAGTATAGACCTCGTTTCCACACAGAAACCAGAAGAGCCTTTTACCCCACACCCGAACAAGAGTCGCTATTGCGGCGCACATTGGGCTGTGTAAGATTAGTTTACAATAAAGCTCTCCACGAACGAACACAAGCTTGGTATGAAAGACAAGAAAGAGTAGGCTACGCTCAAACTTCTTCAATGCTAACCGATTGGAAAAAGCAAGAAGAATTAAACTTTCTCAATGAAGTAAGCTGTGTACCTTTACAACAAGGGTTAAGACATTTACAAACAGCTTTTACTAATTTCTTTGCTGGTCGTACTAAGTATCCTAACTTTAAGAAAAAACATCAAGGAGGAAGTGCCGAATTTACCAAATCAGCCTTTAAATTTAAAGACAAACAAATCTATTTAGCTAAATGCACAGAACCTTTACCTATTCGATGGTCAAGACAAATCCCAGAAAGCTGTGAACCAAGCACAGTAACAGTCAGATTACATCCTTCTGGACGTTGGCATATCTCAATTAGATTTGATGACCCAACGATTAAGCCTCTACCAGTAACAGATAAAGCCATCGGAATTGACTTAGGAATTAGTAGCCTTCTGATTACTAGCGATGGTGACAAAGTATCTAATCCTAAGCATTTTAAAAAGCATTATCGGAGACTGCGAAAGGCGCAAAAAAATCTGTCTAGAAAACAGAAAGACTCAAAGAATCGAGAAAAGGCAAAAATCAAAGTAGCCAGAATTCACGCTCGAATCACCGATAGCAGAAAAGACCATTTACATAAGCTAACCACTCAATTAGTTCGGGAAAACCAAACGATTGTGGTTGAGAATTTAGCCGTCAAGAATCTGGTCAAAAACCCGAAATTATCTCAGGCAATATCTGATGTAAGCTGGGGTGAAATAACACGACAATTAGCCTATAAATGCCGTTGGTACGGCAGAAATTACGTCGAAATAGATATACTTTAGACGTTCATAATCTGAGATTTATTAAACTTCTGAAATCGTAGAGTCAGCAAGGAATCCAGTTCTTTTTTATGTTTCAGATGGGCATCATTCAGACATTCATAAATAGCTGAAGAAAAGTCAGAAAAGTTCTCATAATATTTACCATATAAACATTTCTTTTTGACCAATTTCCACAGCCTTTCAATTAAATTTAGATTAGGTGAATAAGACGGCAGATAGAGCAGCTCTATTGACAAAGAAAGAGCCAATTCTTCAACAATTTTACATTTTTGATAGCGGGCATTATCTAAGACTAGAGTGATGGGAATCATTAGTCCTAAAGCAGCTATTTTTGACCGGAGTTCACAGACTTGAGTTGCCGTAATATAAGTTTCATATGTTACCAGAATAACTTCATGAGTTATTGCATTTAATGCTCCTAAAACATTGAAGCGTTTACGCCCGCTCGGTGACTTAACAAAAAGTCTCTCAAAACACCAAACAAAACCGAGAAATGCTCCCATGACGAAGTGAGCGGCATCAACAAAAAAAACAGCCCTTTTTCCTTCTTTTGCCTCATTTAGTCTGGGTTCTAGCTTTTTTTCTTTGTAGTCCTCTTGTTCATCTGGGTCAGCTTTAGAAGGAAGAGAACCTACTTTTAAACATTTCATTCCCATTGATTTTAAAAATTTTCTCACTTGGGTAGGACTTCGTTTTATTCCTGTCAATTCTTCTCTTCTATATACAGCTTCATTTATTGTGGCTGGTGGATTTTTCTCGAAGTATTTTTTGAGGGTTTCTTTTTGAGACTCTAATTCACTTTTATGGCGATAGAAGTTGATTTCTTTTAATTTTTCTATTCCGCCCTCTTGCTCATCTCGAAGATAGGTTAATAAGGTATTTGGCGAGATTCCTGCTAACTGACAAATTTTTTGGTGCGGTATCTTTTGGCTTTTTAACCAGAGAACTTCCATCTTCAGTTGAACCCGGGGATGGGGATGATGAAATCTTTCATAATACAGTGAGTTCTTTTCTTCTTCCGTGAATTCTAGGTTAATCATGTTTTTAATGAGTGCTTTGCTTCTAATTATGACTCTTAAACTATATTATTGTCCTTGAGTAAAAAATGCAAGTTGTAGCCGTGCAAAGTATAGATGGTTCCCTAGCTCTAAAAGATGTAGTAATTGCGGGTATATTGCTGAAAAAATGCCGTTAAATATTCGAGAGTGGGATTGTCCAGACTGTGGGACTCACCATGACCGAGATATTAACGCGAGTAAAAATATTTTGGCCGCAGGGCTTGCGGTGTCAGTCTGTAGAGCGACCATAAGACCAGAACAGAGTAAATCTGTTCTGGCAGGTGCGGAACCCCGCAAGGGAAAGAAGCAGAAACCTAAATCGTGAGGTTTGGGAATCGCCGTCCGTTTTACGGCGGCGAGGATGTCAATTCTAATGATAGGATCAACGATCGAAGCTCTCCAGACAAATCCTATGACTAGCTTACTGCGCGACTTTTGGTATGTGGCCACACCGGCAAATAAACTTAAACCCGGTCAGCTAATGGCCAAAAAAATGCTAGGTGAACCGATTGTTGTCGGTAGGAGAGAGGATGGAGAAGTGTTCGCATTGCGGGATATTTGCCCCCATCGTGGCATTCCGCTGCACCATGGTTGGATTGAAGGGGATGGGGTGTACTGTTGCTATCATGGCTGGAAATTTAATACTAGCGATGGCGTTTGTTCTGAGATTCCCTCATTAACCGAACACGATCGCCTTGATATTAGCAGAATTTGTGTCACCAGTTATCCCTGTCGTGAAATACAAGGTCATATCTGGGTGTTTATTCCGGCAGACTCAAAAAGAGAAATTAATCAAGAAAATCTGCCTCCTGTGCCGACTATTGCCGATTTTGGCAAACTTACCCCCAAAATAGCCGAAACTATCACTTTTGACTGCAATATTGACCATGCAGTGGTGGGATTGATGGATCCGGCCCACGGTCCCTACGTTCATACTTCTTGGTGGTGGCGCAGCGGTCCGCGCAAATTTCGGGTCAAGGAAAAACAATACGAACCTGTTCCCCTCGGTTTTCGTCTTGCTCCCTATGATATGCCTGTAAGTGCGAAACCCTATAAAATTTTGGGCAATAAGGTATCGATTGAAATTGTTTTTGAATTGCCCTCGGTGCGTACAGAAATACTACGAGGTGATCGGTATTTGGCCTGTGCTTTTACGGCAATTACTCCCATCGATGAAAATCACTGCGAAGTCCATCAAAGTTTATACTATACGATCCCTTGGTTGGCATTTTTAACCCCTCTTTTGCGTTATTTAACTCGACAATTCCTCAAACAGGATCGCGATGTGGTGATTAAACAACAGGAAGGACTTAGTTATCATCCAGCTTTGATGTTAATTGATGATGCCGATACCCAGGCCAAATGGTATTATCGCCTCAAGCAAGAATACGAAAAATCTCAAGCAGAAAAACGGGATTTTGTCAACCCCATTAAAGCACAAATTTTACGGTGGCGCAGTTAGAATTCGATGATTTTATGACTGAACTTGCCCACTGATTATTTATTCTCCGTTTTGCCTTTTGGCTATTGCCTCTCCTCAATTCACAAACCGGGGGATTTTAATCGCTTTGGTTGTCGGTATTTTAGGAGGTGCGGCTAAACTTTTTGTTTTTTTACCTCCCATTAATCTTTTGATAAAATTCCTTGTAAAAAAGTGCTAGTTTTTAAATCGATCCCTGTAATTGCCGTGCCAACAACTACCGAATATGCACCAACTTCTAGGGCTTTTTTGGCTTCTGTTGGAGTCGATATTCCTCCTTCACAGATAATAGGAACTGATAACTTATTAACTAATTCTTCTAGGAAAGAAAAACTCGGCGGCTGCAGCTGTTTAGTGGCTTCTGTGTAACCGTAAAGAGTTGTACCGACAATATCAGCACCGGCTGCCACGGCATAAATAGCACTTTCGAGCGAGTCTATATCTGCCATGACTAATTTACCAGTTTCCCGATGAATACGATCGATAATTGTGGCTAAATTTTCATCATCGGGGCGCTTTCTTGGGGTAGCATCCAAGGCAATTATATCGGCCCCCGCATCGGCAATGGCGAGAGCATCTTGATATTTGGGAGTAATATATACCGAACAATGGGGATAATTGCGTTTCCAGAGTCCAATTATCGGTATATCCGGCAATTGTTGACGGGTGGCTTTCAGATGAGCGGGACTATCAATTCTTACCCCACAAGCACCCCTATCCACGCAAGCATGAGCCATGGCAGCAATAATTATAGGATCGTGCAGAGATGACTCCACTGGCGCTTGACAGGAGACGATTAAACCCGATTTTAAGGTTTCTATTCTCATAAATTGGGGTGTAGGGAAGTGGGGAAATGGGGAGGTGGGGAGGTGGGGAAGTGGGGAAGTGGGGAAGTGGGGAAATGGGGAAATGGGGAAGTGGGGAAGTGGGGAAACTTTTCAGTTATACTTTAGACGTTCATAATCTGAGATTTATTAAACTTCTGAAATCGTAGAGTCAGCAAGGAATCCAGTTCTTTTTTATGTTTCAGATGGGCATCATTCAGACATTCATAAATAGCTGAAGAAAAGTCAGAAAAGTTCTCATAATATTTACCATATAAACATTTCTTTTTGACCAATTTCCACAGCCTTTCAATTAAATTTAGATTAGGTGAATAAGACGGCAGATAGAGCAGCTCTATTGACAAAGAAAGAGCCAATTCTTCAACAATTTTACATTTCTGATAGCGGGCATTATCTAATACGAGAGTGATGGGAATCATTAGTCCTAAAGCAGCTATTTTTGACCGGAGTTCACAGACTTGAGTTGCCGTAATATAATTGTCATTCGTAACCAGAATAACTTCATGAGTTATTGCATTTAATGCTCCTAAAACATTGAAGCGTTTACGCCCGCTCGGTGACTTAACAAAAAGTCTCTCAAAACACCAAACAAAACCGAGAAATGCTCCCATGACGAAGTGAGCGGCATCAACAAAAAAAACAGCCCTTTTTCCTTCTTTAGCCTCATTTAGTCTGGGTTCTAGCTTTTTTTCTTTGTAGTCCTCTTGTTCATCTGGGTCAGCTTTAGAAGGAAGAGAACCTATTTTTAAACATTTCATTCCCATTGATTTTAAGAATTTTCTCACTTGGGTAGGACTTCGTTTTATTCCTGTCAATTCTTCTCTTCTATATACAGCTTCATTTATTGTGGCTGGTGGATTTTTCTCGAAGTATTTTTTGAGGGTTTCTTTTTGAGACTCTAATTCACTTTTAGGGCGATAGAAGTTGATTTCTTTTAATTTTTCTATTCCGCCCTCTTGCTCATCTCGAAGATAGGTTAATAAGGTATTTGGCGAGATTCCTGCTAACTGACAAATTTTTTGGTGCGGTATCTTTTGGCTTTTTAACCAGAGAACTTCCATCTTCAGTTGAACCCGGGGATGGGGATGATGAAATCTTTCATAATACAGTGAGTTCTTTTCTTCTTCCGTGAATTCTAGGTTAATCATGTTTTTAATGAGTGCTTTGCTTCTAATTATGACTCTTAAACTATATTATTGTCCTTGAGTAAAAAATGCAAGTTGTAGCCGTGCAAAGTATATCAGTAAACAGTAATCAGTAATCAGTGAACTGAAAACTCACATCTGATAACTGATAACTGATAACTGATAACTGATAACTGACTCCAGCAACAAACTTTTTGCCGCAAACCTTACTTATAAGCAGCAATACACTGTTCAACTAAAGCATTTACTGCGTCCACATCTTTCCAACCGAGAATTTCTGTGACTTTTTTCTCTAGATTTTTATAGGTTTTGAAAAACTCGGCGATTTCTTCCAAGCGATGGGGAGAGACATCTTTAAGAGATTTTACCTCTGCATAACGGGGATCTTTAGCGGGAACACAGAGAATTTTTTCATCGCGATCACCACCATCGATCATTTCTAACATACCAATAGGACGCGCCGTAATCACACAGCCGGGGAAAGTAGGCTGATCCATGATCACCATACCATCTAAAGGATCGCCGTCATCGGCGAGGGTATTGGGAACAAAACCATAATCACAGGGATATTGTACCGAAGAATAGAGAACGCGATCGAGCGCAAAGGCGTTTAAATCCTTATCAAACTCGTATTTATTCTTACTACCGGCGGTAATTTCCACTAAAACATTAATTAAACCGGGTTTCGGTTGGGCAGGAATGCGCGATAAATCCACAAGCTTTCTCCAAATACAAGACAATAGCGCCTTTAGAGTCACCTAAAAGCGCAAGCAAAATTAAAACACACTTTGATTGACTCCGATCCAAATTCTACCCATAAGGGGGATCGGGACGAAGAAAAAAATTTTACCTTGGCAATCGTCTATCTCAATTCTGTCACCTCATTTGCCTCGTTAGGGAGTAGGATGTGTTACCGGTAAGGGGTTCTTCGGTATAGTTAGGCGTGGAGTTATATCCAATCGCTAACAAGGGTAACGTTAGGGTCAGAATTGCGATCATGGTTCCGAGTAAATTGGCCCACCTATGACTAGGAGGTTCGGAAGTCTTCCCTGACGGGTTGCTTGATTCCATAAAGGGGTCGTGTTGAACTCGACAAGTAAAGAATACGAGAGATATATAGAGCAGTCAGCTATCGGCCTTGAGCTTTTAGCAAATTACTGCTGTTTTTTTGCTTTTGGGCTTGGTTAATGTCCCGTTAAAAAGCGAAACATTAACGGCAATACTCTCCCTACTAATTATATTTTACCAATTCTTTTCCAAGAGTTCACTCTGATACTTTTCTTGACGATCTCTCCAGATCATGGTCTGTTGGTGTTTGTCCATGTCATACTGTGGGTGCAAGCACAGCTTCCTTGTCTGATCCCGAAATCAAGTTGTTTCCTAATCAATCTACAAAAAAAATGTCTGAAAGGCTTAAATACTAAGCGATCCAAACATTTTTTCATTGCAATCGGAGGGTGATATTGACTTTATGTCTTAACTTTGAGCTTACGATAGAAACCTGGCTGTTAATGTAGCCTATTTAACCAAAATATCGATTTTTTGCTGATTTATCGGGATAGACAATCACCTTTTCTTAGAAATTATCCGAGTTTGGAGACAATTGGTCAGCTAATCTCCCGATAAGCTAGGTCTCAGAGACCAGCAAGGCATCCTCAAGCCTTGATTTGTCCTTGCTTGTCATGGACAGCAATCAGGGCAAGTGGGGTCAATCTACCAATATTTACATCATAACTCGATCGAGGGAGAAAAACCAAGAACCTGCAAGAAAAATGCCGATCACCTCAGATCATACCGTCAGTCATTTTTCAGCGAGAAACCACCTCGCTAGAGGATTCCGATTCTAGGGGGAGAGAGGGTTTAATTATCCCGTATTTTGTCTCCTCCGGTGTCACTTGACGGATAACCTCCAAAGCTTCCTTGATCATTACTGCCATGGGAACCGCGATAATCACCCCTAGTAAACCGCCCACTCGCGCCCCCGTCAAGACCGAGACCAACACCCAAAAGGGATTTAACCCGGTGACACTGCCCAAAATCCGGGGAGCAATGCCGTTTTCGACAATTTGCTGCACCACTACAGCTACGGCTAAAACTTGCAGAGCTAAACCAATATCGCGCAAAGCTAGTAAAGCTGTCACCGTGACAATGCCTACAGTTCCCCCAAAAGGGATTAAGGCCATGGTGCCAATCAAGAGGCCGAATAGAAGACCAAAAGGGACTTTAATCGATAAAAATGCCGTGACTAATCCCAGGGCCATGCAGGTGGCACAAATCACCTGGCCGACAAAGTAATTCTGAAAACTTAAGCGTAGGGTTAGGGAAAAGGGTTGTTGGACGGGTTTGGGCAACCATTGGATAATACTCCTCCAGATATCGGGACTGTGGAGAAGTAGATAAAAGGTGAGGATAATGGTTAGCAGCACATCAAGCACTCGCACCACGGTAAAAACGGTGAGATTAAGGGCTAAATTAACGCTTCTTCCCGCTAAAATTTGCAATTCTGCCCCTAAACGACTGTTAAACTGAGCGATAACACCATCGAAACTGATCGGAATCGGTAGATTCATCGTGTCGATTTTGGTATCTAGTTGCATCAGTTGGCGCTGTCCTGAGTCTAACCATTCTGGCAATCTGTTGACAAATTGCTGTGCTTGGGTGAAGACTAAGGGAACTAGGGTGATTCCCACGGCCACAAAAATTAAAATCGTGATCAGGGAAACCACAATCGCAGCTAAACCCCGTTTTAATCCCTGACGTTCCAACCAAGTCACCGGATAACCCAAGAGAAAAGATAGAACGGCCGCTATCAGTAAAATAACAAATAAAGATTCAAAATAGCCAAAAATTGCCGATAATGCCCAGGCATTCAGAACTATAAGTGGTGCAGCTAGAGCAATCACCAGTAAGCGAGATAGGGAATTCAGGGATTGCCACCACGTCTGAACCCAATTGCGTTTCGGGGGAACGACTTTAATTTCCACCATGAAGCCTCTTAAAAGGGTTGTTTCAATACTTGTATTCTGACAGATCGAAGCCGAACCCGCTAACTCAACCGGGGGGAAGTGGGAAGATGGGGTGTGGGATGCTGACAGGTGTAGGTTTATTACAACAACCTTATGGGTGTAACGGGGGCATCCTGCCGACATTTAAGGTGAACGGATCCGTTAGGCTGTAGATCTAGTCACTCCATACTTGACAAGACAATGCAGTTGCATTACCGTCAAGATCTAGTTTTTATGGACAGGCTTAGAGGTCGCTATGGCTGCAACGATGGCCCCATGCCCAGAATCCACTCTTACCGATCGCTATCAGACTACAATTCCCGATTCTGTTCGCAAAGCCCTTGGCTTGAATAAGCGTGATAAAATCTGCTACAACATACAGGCCGACGGCAAAGTATGGATTTCCCGGGCTGACGGGGCAGAAGAAAGTGATCCAGTGCTTGGGAAATTTCTGAATTTTCTTGCACAAGATATGGAACAGAACCCTCAACATATACAGGCAATTAGTTCTAACCTAGTCAATCATGTTCAATCCTTGGTCTGTGGGGTTGATCTGGATCTTGATGCACCACTTCTGGATGAGGACGAATAAGGTTGTCTATAGATCAGCCCCTAATGATTAATGGATGGAGCATATTTGCTCATCCTCCAGATGATTGGAATGACTTACTCAAAGAGGCGAAAAGTGCAATTAGCAGTTTACGGAAAGCTGCTTAGGGTTTGCTGAAAAAGCCGTAGGGTGCGTTCCCTAATGCAAGTCCTACTGCTTCACCGGCGTTGCTGAATTAAGCTATGAATCAGTAAGGAATAGGCACTTCTTGAAACTTCAGATAATGAATTAATAAACGAATAGAGTATCCTAACATTTCTGTAGACTTAGAATAGCAGAGTGTTTTGCGATGCAATCGGGCTAGATAATGTCTTAAACGTGTGTTCTCACCCTCTACTCTGGTCATATAAGTCTTACTAATTATATGGTCGCCCTCTGCTATAAAACATGGATAAACTGACCATCCATCACTCACATAAAAATAGCATCCCCAAGACTTAACTAATTCCCATAATGGGCGAAACGTTTCGCTACTATGATCTCCGATTACCCAACCTAAAATTCCTTTTTTAAAGTGGTCAACGGCTGTCCACACCCAGATTTTGTTTTTTTTGAGCCAACAAAGGTTTCCAATTCATCCAGTTCCCCTACTTCAGGAATTGTTTCTGGGTCATAGGCGACTGGCAATAATTCTCCCACAGATTTTACCCAATTAATTACGGTCGTATGATGAACTCCCTTTAGCCTTTCTATTCCTCTAAATCCCATCCCATTAACATAGGCAGTTAGGCATTCTCGCTTCGTTTTTTCGTCATAGCCTTTCTGTTTTTCATAGTTATCAATAAATTGACGGCCACAGGTTACACAAATATGATTTTGTTTACCTTGTTTATTGATGCCATTTTTACGGATATGGGTAGATTTACATTCAGGGCATTGCATTTTGATTTCCTCCATTCATATCTCTATTATGCAACGCCCTGAAAAAGCCGTAGGGTGCGTTCCCTAATGCAAGTCCTACTGCTTCACCAATCAATTTTGGGGAACGCACCATGCACGCTCATTGAAGTTGTGGGTTTAAGTGCGATGCCGAAGGCACTGCGTAGCAGTACGTCGCTCTGGTGGGTTTGGTTGACGGCCGAAGCCCCAACTGTGATCTTTGACTTCCCCATACAGAAATACTAAAAAATCAACAAAACCCTGACTGCAGGTCGCTTCTCAGAAAAAATTGAAAAGAGGCTACTGGGTACATTTTTCACTTGAAAATGGCTTTACCGTTGACTGTATCTGGAGTGGAGCGATTCCCTAGAGTTCGCTGTCTAGCGATCGCTAACTTGATCGTAACAGATAGTGTCATCAATCTCTAGAGTAAGCGATTCCCTCTGTAGCCATGTTTAGATAGCTAGTACATTTACACTGGAGAAGTTCAGTTATATCAAAGAATTTTAGTTATCTGGCTCTTCGGTTTATGTTATGCAATGAACGGGGGTTATAGAGGATGTAACCCTTGTATAGAAAGGCATTTAGCGATTTTTGTCAATTATTTTTCTCTAGAGCGAACTAATCAATTAAGTCTCTTGCCAGATAAGGATTTAGTCGATTTATGCTCCCCTATCGAACCATACCAAGTAACGAAGAGCCTTTTTTTTAAGCATACTTACTCTCCAGCTAATCGAAGAACATCATTGACAACTTTATCAGTTAGCCACATTCCTTGATGGCGTAACTTAGCAATAACGGGAGCAACAGAAGATAGATAGCCCTGCTGCTTCGCTTTAACTAAAACACCAAGCGTTCCTGAATATTTTAAGCGATATAAATTGGCAATACGTCGGGCTAATTGATCATCAAAAATCAGTAAACTATCTGGATTTTCTAATCCCAAAGCTAAGACCTCTGCTTCTCCTTGCCCTAAATCAATAATAGCCGGAATTAGACTGACTGATTTAACCTGACAGGGGGACAAGCGAGCTAGAAAACTTGCCAACAAAGGCTTCTGGCTTCTCTCACTAGAAATAGATCTAGCGATTCTAGGCAAAAAGCTAACGAAAGAATTAGGGATAGGAGCGAGCTTACTAGGAATTATTATTAATAAGTGAGAGATGGTGCGGCGAACTTTTTCGAGCTAAAACCATGAAAAGCTTATGATATATGGATTTCAGCCTTCTTGTCCCCCTGTCAGTGATTTAACCAGAGTAATTGAAATCCATTCAATCGCCTGAATATTGGGAACATCAATTCCTTTATTTTTACCGATTGCTAATTCTTCGACCACTGCTGGAGGAGTCAGGATTTGAGAATACAAGCGTTGGAGCAATTCCAAGTAGCCCACTTGATGTAAGTACAGTAGAGGAGAGGTGTTGACAATGACTTGAGGATTAGGCATTGACAATATCTTGTTCCAATTGTTCAGTTGTTAAAGAAAATGGGGAAACTTGATAACGTCCCAAAATAGTTAAAAATTCTACTCGTGACATTCCGGCTAATTGTGCTGCACGTCCTGAAGATAGTTTGTCAAGTTCAAAAAGTTTAACGGCTGCCAATATTTTTAATTCTCTTGATAGATTTTCGGCTCTTCTAGGTTCTGTGTGAGCATGGTATAATAGTAACACAGAACAGGAGGTGGGTTATGTGGATAAATTTTGATCAACTCCTCGATTTACCAAATGTAACAGTGGTCAATTATCAAAAAATTGCTCAGACAATTTTCCTAAAGCTTGCTCTTTTAAATGAAACAATTGAATGTCCGAATTGCCATCAAACCTTAGACAGAATCAATCAGACAGAGTATAATCTAGTCAGAGACTTGTCAATATTAGGTAATCCAGTATATTTAGAAGTACCACGCCGTCAGTTTCATTGTCAAAAGTGCCAAAAGTATATCAGCGAAAGACTGAGTTTTATGAGATTAAGACAGCATCATACAATTCGCTATGAATCGATGATTTATGAGAGAGTAAAAAATTGTAGCATCGAAGAAATAAGTCGAGAAGAAGGGTTAGGATGGTCAGAAGTTGAGTTAATATTTAATCACTGTGCTAAAGAACTAGAAAAGGAAGAGTGGGAAGCACCAGAACGAATAAGCTTAGATGAATTTAGTAACTTAAAAGGACATAAAGATTTCATCACAACGGTCGTAGATATGGACAAGAAAATTTTACTAGATGTGATTAAAGGACATAAGCAAGAAGAATTAATGGAAGCCTTAAAAGCACAGCCAGACGCAGTTCGGGAGAAAGTGAAAGAAGTGAGCGTCGATATGTGGTCAGGATTTACAGCAGTGATCAAGGAATTATTTCCCAATGCTAAAATCATCTATGACCGTTTTCATGTAATGGCTATCATCAATGACGAGCTTAATAAATTGAGAAAGTTAATGGGGGTGCATGAAAAAGGATTACCTCATTTATTATGGAAGAATAAAGAGGACTTAAAGGACGAGCAAAAACAACAACTAGAAGTTATTCTGAAAGAACATCCATGCTTAGGAATAGCCTGGGAAATGAAAGAAGAAATTAGACAAATTTATCAAAGTAGTAGAACGTTCAGAGGTGCTGAGAGAAAATTGGAAAAATGGATAAGAATAGGCGGGATATTATATGAAAGTAGTGCCAGGATGATCCAGAAGCATTTGCCAGGTATTTGTAATTACTTTGAAAATCAGACAACCAACGGATTAATTGAGGGAATGAATACCAAAATAAAGCTTATTAAAAGAATGAGTTATGGATTTACCAATTTTGAACATCTTCGACTTAAGCTGTTTGCTTGCTTTAATTCATAACAAAAATTAACACACGAAAACCAGAAGAGCCGATTTTCAGGAGTTTCTTTGAGACTAATTAAGATTTCTTCAGGAATTTCAAGGGAAATAGTGCTCATTTTCTTTCTCTCTCAATAATTGTCTCTATTCTACACCAATAAAATTAGTCTTTCTCTGTGAGCAGAATCAGTAACGGGTTTCCCCTCTCCAGCCGACAGAATGAGCAGGTGCAGTCTATCTTGTCCTCAAGGGGGTGAAGACCAAGCCTCTTCGGCTTTATGGCAATATAATCGTGCTTAATTTGGGTTAGCGATCGAGTTGAGAGGCAGTCAAGGGAGAACGCAAAGGCGAATCCGACATACCGCGCCACAATCCCTTACGGAAGACGATGATTTGCCTGAGAAGGAGTAAAACAGGGGAAATCATCTGAGACTCTTTCTCCTGTGAGTCGCTGGCTGGGATGAGGAATGTAAAGATTTGTAGGAATTTATTGAATTGTAGCGTAGAATACTTTTTTTTGAGGGGGGGGTGAATATTGGGTAGAGTCGCAATTGGTTTTGGGTTGGGCTGTTGTTTGACTGGGGATACGATCTGAACTTTGCCCATGCATCATTACTTATTTGTTTTGACTGTTTATAAAGGTTTGAGGTTTGATTAAGCCATGAAATGTATAACTCAAAGTTCAAGAATAGACCTCTTGCATAATTTTTTTATGGTATAATATAAGGTTTTGCTTTTTTCTCAATTCTTAGATTGAAGTGGAAAAAAGAATAAAATGTGATCTTAGGTGAGGAAATCATCTATAATTTTGCTATGTTTATTAGCAAAATTATGGATTATCAAAACTTATCAGATGAACAATTCAAACGCCGTTTCGGTGTGTATAAACCAACATATAGAAAGATGGTAGAATCAGTAAAAAGTGTTGAAGCCGACTCTAATTCACCATCTAAAAGGGGACCGAAACCTAAACTATCTATAGAAGAACAAGTTTTAGTAACGTTAGAATATTGGCGAGAATATAGAACATATTTTCACATTGGTACAAGCTGGGAACTATCAGAATCAACTATATGTCGGATTGTAAATAAGACGGAAAAAATGCTTTTACAATCGGGAAACTTCCGTTTAAAAGGAAAAAAAGCTTTACTCAATCAAGCAGAGATACCGGTCGTAACGGTAATGGATGTAACGGAAACTCCCATTGAACGCCCCAAAAAGAAACAGAAAGATTTTTTGGGGGGTAAAAGAGGTTATCATACTTTAAAATCCCAATTAGTAGCTGATCAAAATACCGAGGAAATTATCTGTGTCTTTTGTGGGAAAGGTAGAGGTCATGATTTTAGTTTATTTAAAAAAAGTCGAGTTCGTTTTCATCCTTTAACTACCAGCATAGAAGACAGTGGTTATCAGGGAATAGCTGCATACCATAGTAATAGTTATACACCGAAAAAGAAATCGAAAAATAGAAAATTAACAGAGTTAGAAAAAGAGTATAACAAGGCTTTAGCCAAAGAAAGGATTATCATTGAACCTATAAATAGGAAACTCAAAATCTTTAAAATCTTATCCTGTAAATATCGGAATCGTCGTCGAAGATATAGTTTAAGAGTTAACTTGTTGGCGGCTATTTATAACTGTGAGTTAGGGATAGGTATAGCAGCTTCTTAAAAGTTGCCTAAAGATTAATCAAGTCAAGGAGAATTTATTCTCAATTATAAAAATTGAGATAGTTTGTGCTGCTTAAATAAAGAGGTTTTGATAACCAAATTAAAGCATATCTAAAGAGTTTTGAGTTAAAAGTTAAACTTCAAGTTTTCATTCAGGACTAATGTACTGGTTAACTAATTTTTTGGGGAAAATTAGTTAACCCATCATTATAACATATAATTAATTTGCAAGAGTTCTAATCTTCTCCCAAGTTTATTCCTATCTAGAACAAGGAAGCCGATTTGTGGATAAAAGACATTTAACCGTCCTCAGTTGGATGGTGACAGCCCTACTCAGTAGTCAAAGTCTCAATCAAGCCAGATGGGAACCCTTTGTACAAAGCAGAGCCGAACAAGCCAATAGTTATCAGAGACGGTGGAATCGCTTTTGCCAGAATGGAAGAGTAGCGGTGGAAAAGATATACATCCCCTTAATATTGAAAGCCATCGAGACTTGGAAGGAGAAGGGGGAAAGCTTGCTGGCGGGCTGTGGGATTCCCATAGCTTGGTGTATCGTCAAAGCCAATGAACCAGGAAGTGGTCAACCATACTGGCAAAAACTGATCAGACAGCTCAAAGAAGCAGTTCCTACTGGTTGGACTGTGATTGTGCCTGCCGACCGAGGCTTATAAGCGCCTTGGCTCTATCAAGTGATTGTCGAAGCCGGCTGGCATCCGTTTTTACGCATTAACCATCAAGGACTGGTCAAAATTTCCCCTCACGGTCAATGGCAGCCCTTAGATGCTTTGGTTTCAGCTCCAGGACAATCTTGGTCGGGTCAGGTGGTTTGCTTTAAAACTAATCCCTTGGCCTGTACCTTGCTTGCCCGTTGGGATTCTGGCTATCAAGAGCCTTGGTTGGTTTTGACCGACTTGGAACCCCAAATGGCTGATGCCCTTTGGTATGGGTTACGTCCTTCTACAGAGTGTGTTTACCGCGACCTCAAATCCGACGGCTGGCAATGGCAAAACACTCGTCTGCTTGACCCACAGCGTGCCGAACGCCTTTGGTTAGCCATGGCTGTAGCTACCCTCAAAGATGGTTATGCTGGGTGGAGAAGCGGAAAATCAATCTCCTCAACCCGATTTAGAGCAACTTCCCCCCCAACATACTACCTTTAGAAAAATTCTCAACCTCAAACCCTTACGTCGGATTTCTTGTTTTCTTCTGGGTTCTATTACCCTAGTTGCTGATTTACTAAAAGGTTTGTCGATTCACCTTCATCGTTGGAGTTCTTTCCCTCCCACCCCCGTTGATGCTTTTTACTACTCCCCTTCCTCTTAGTTGTAAAATACCTACACCTGTCAGACCCCACACCCTGCCCCCACCAACAAACTTTTTCAGCATACCCTACCTATATCTGCAAGTCCCCTGGGGTTTCCATCCGATCGAGGATCACCCTGAGCGTTCATCCGATCGAGTGATTTTGGGGAAAAAGTGTTAAAAAAGATTGCTGTTTGTAAAGACAACTGTTACCGTGGGTTCAAGAGTGCGCTTTGAAGGAGGAAAAATCCCATGCACCCTAACCTATCCATCTATCCCTCGATTGCTTCACTACTTATGTAGGGCATAGATGCACAAATCAAAGATTTCAGAAGCAAAACCAATAAATTCCCGTACTGTTGCTTAAAACAGGAGTTTGATCATGAAATTACAGGGAAAAACAGCCCTAGTCACGGGGGCATCCCGGGGCATTGGACGAGCGATCGCCTTAGAATTAGCCCGACAAGGTTTAAGCAGAATTGTGATTGTTGCCAGAGATCAAGAGCGATTAGAAAAACTAGCCAAAGAAATTGAGTCCCTAGGGGTCATTGCCACACCTTTAGCCCTAGATTTAACCGAAAATGACCTTGTTAGTCCTTCAATTATCCGGGTTTGGCAAGAATGCCGTGGCATCGATATCCTCGTTAACTGTGCCGGTATTGCCCATCAAACCCCCTTTCTACGCTCGCAATTCTCGCAAGTGCAAGCAGAAATATCTTTAAATCTGATGGCCATGTACACGGTTACTCGCTTAATTGCCCGCCGGATGGCAATTCGGGGGCAGGGAACCATCGTCAATGTTTCCAGCATGATGGGTAAAATTGCCGCTCCTAGCTTCGCTACCTACTCGGCTACCAAATTTGCCATTTTGGGTTTTAGTCAAGCTCTCAGGTCGGAATTACGGGAACATAACATCAAAGTTGTCACCCTCTTACCCTCTTTAACCGATACGGATATGGTGCGAGAATTGCAGTTATTTCGATGGTTAAAACCGATGAGCGCCGAAGAAGTCGCCCAAACCCTAATTACCGGGTTAAATAGGGAAAAAACGGAAATTGTCGTCGGTTGGCAAAGTCATCTAGCTCTTTGGTGTCAAAAATTGGCCCCGAAACTGCTCGAGAAAATTGTCGATTTAGCCTCTCCCTTACGCCAAGGCAAAGGAAAGCGAGGATGGCGAGAAGTGTTTAACTAGGGTTTAATTAAATCCATCAGGGTGAGCATAGCTCACCCTAATCACCTTAACTAACAGGCAATTAAACGGCTGTCAGGGTTTTTTCTAGAAGTTGTCGGGGAGCTTGAACCAAACCACGACAGTGGATTTCCGCAGAATTATTGGGACTTTCAATCAGTTTAACTTTATCTAATTCGGCTCCTAATTGGCGGATCCGTTCCCCTAATAGTTGAGCGATATGTAAGGCAATATTTTCCGCAGTGGGAACCACTTCGGCAAAGTAGGGAATATCCTTATTTAAAAAAGCATGATCGAAGGGTTCTACTACCAATTCATCGATCGCTTTTTGTAAATCCCCTAGATCTACAATCATACCGGTGCGGGGATCGATTTCCCCCGCCACGGATACTTCTAGGTGATAATTATGGCCATGACCGTTTACCCTGGCGCATTTGCCGTAGATTTCCGAGTTTTGTTCGAGGGTTAATTGCGGTAAAGCCAAACGATGAGCGGCACTAAAATGGGTTTTGACGGTTAAAGTTGCTTCCATATCTTTTCCTTGATATTCTGCCCACAATTCGGGGTGTTCAAATAGTTGAATTTTGACCAATGGTAAATAGGGTGCTAATCTTTGCCAGATAACTCTGGCGATATTTTCTGTGGTGGGTAGGGTTTGCTGAAATTCCGGCCAGACTTGATTGAGATAGGAGTAGTCTAATTGACTGGTTATCTCTCGTTTAATTACCTGTTTAACGGTGGAGAGATTCTCCACCATGCCATAAGGATTGAGTTCTTTGTGTAGGGAGACGTATAATTCGTAATTGTGACCATGACCGGGAAAACGGCTACCAAGACCAAAAAGTCTTTGATTTTCGGCTTCGTCCCATTCTGGTAGATAATAGCGATGGCTGGCTGAAAACCGCGCTCGACGATTGATGATGCAATCCATAAATGTGGGCGATCAATGACTTTGTAAAGTTACGTTAAGAGTAACCCTTTCTAGCATAAACCAGTTTTGTCTCCTCCTGCTTGCAGACCGGGGAAAGTTATCCCTCAATTCCGGCAGAATGCGATCGCTGTGAGTCGAGAGTGAGAAAATGGCGTTGCTGAATCAAGGTATGAATGCCAACCCTGCATCGTATCCAAAAGTTAATTTGGGTCTAGGTTTTAAAAATCCCACAAAATAAGATTCAGGTCTCAAATCAGCAACGCCGAAAACCCCTTGACTATCAAACACCCGCTCAAGTATTCTACAAGCACGCTTCAGAATTCGTTGCACTTCGGCTCTGAATCGCCACTTTGTTAAGTACCTAGGCAAAATTATTTACACATGACGATCATTGCCCCGTAAGGGTTTTAGCTCGATCGGGCAGGTAATTAATTTTGCATGACTACTTAGTTCGTAAGTAATATAATTATGACCGAGCAAATACCTCCTATTTATTTTCATCTTCCCGCTTCCGATCGACCCGACCCTTTGCCCGATCACGCCGATCAATTACGAAAGGGTCGAGGTTCATGGGCTTGGATTTTACAAACTTATTTGCGATTATGCGAATCTAACTTTCCCTGTGAATTAGTAGATACTATCCCTAAAGAAGGTATCGTAATTAGTCATAGAGTATCGTTAGCTTATGATTTTCAACCCTATCCCAAGTTATTACTGGTTTGTGTTAAAGGAGATCGAAATCCTCAACCCTACGCTCAAATTCATATCGTCCAGAATCGACAGGAATTAACTGCTTCTCAACTTTATATACAATCAATAGCCGCAGATCAATATCTTTTACCTGGTAAGCGATACTTTTTACCCCATTGGACTCAACCGGGCTTAATTCCTCGCGATCCCCGACGGGGCGATCGGTTTGAAAATGTAGTTTATTTTGGCATTACCTACAATTTAGCTCCCCCCTTACGCAAACCGGAATGGAAACAGCAGGTAGATCATTTAGGTTTAAACTGGTGCATTCAAACTAATGATGAGTTTTGGCATGATTATCGTCAAGCAGATGCAATCGTCGCTGTTCGTTGTTTCGACTCCAAGGAGACTTATCCTTGGAAACCCGCCACTAAGCTGTATAATGCCTGGTTAGCAGGTGTTCCTGCCATTTTAGGAAATGAATCCGCTTTTCAAGCAGAGTACAAAAGTGAGCTAGATTTCTTTACTGCTAATAATGAGAATGATATTATTTATTATCTCAAACAATTGCGGGACAACAATTACTTAAGGCAGCAAATAAAGTCTCATTATCAAGAAAGGTCGAAAACCGTGACTATTAGCCATCTTGTTCAATGTTGGCATCAGTTTATCTTGAATGAATGTGTTCCCGCCTATAATCAATGGTGTTCCCTTTCTCTCTGGCAACAACAACAGTTCTTTTTGCGTCGTCGTGTCCTGTCGAAATTGAATCAACTGCAAATGAAAACCCTGAAAATCATCACTGCTCAATAGCCAATGGTTCTCGGTGATTGCGGACAGTAATGTTTGAAGTCCTCTTTTTACCCAGTTTTTGGGGTAGTATTCACTTATCTCTCTTAGATGGCGACTCGTTACTGAGATTGACTTGGCACTTTTTTCAATTTTCTCAGATTATGTCAATTCGTAGGTCGGGTTGAGGCTACGAAACCCGACAGAAACCCTCAGTTGTTGGGTTTCACTTCCTTCAACCCAACCTCCGCAAAAAGAGCTACCAAAATAAACCGTCTCTATCCAAATTCGCTCGCTTCTTCAATATTAATAATCACTTCTTCTCAAGTTTCACCCTGACTCATACATCCGGGTAAATCTGGAATTAGTTTTTCCTAGACAAAAATGGTAGTAAATTCGTAGGTCGGGTTGAGGTCACGAAACCCGACAGAAACCCTCAGTTGTTGGGTTTCACTTCGTTCAACCCAACCTACGCAAAAAGAGCTACCAAAATAAACCGTCTCTATCCAAATTCGCTCGCTTCTTCAATATTAATAATCACTTCTTCTCAAGTTTCACCCTGACTCATACATCCGGGTAAATCTGGAATTAGTTTTTCCTAGACAAAAATGGTAGTAAATTCGTAGTAAATTCGTAGGTCGGGTTGAGGCTACGAAACCCGACAACCCGACAGAAACCCTCTTAATCCTTTTTTTGCTGAATAAAATGCACAACTGGACTAATTTTTGATTATAACGATTAAATAGGCTTGACTAGATCGCCAACTTGAGGATTTTCAAACGGTAGTCTTTTTCCTAATTTATCAATCATTGATTTTAACTCTCTTTCTCTCGTTGACTGTAACTCTTTCTTTGCTAAGTATTCAATTCCAGAAGGAGTCAAGGGGGGGATATAAGATAATTCAGACAAGTCTCTAGGTTGCAGCAAATGATATTCTCTGATCAAATAATAAAGTTTATTTAAATCTATGTCTGGCTTTTTGTCTGATTCTATAATAGATATTTTATCTTGAACCAAAATAATTCTTCCCGTACCTCTTACTAATTCGAGAAACCCTAAAGATTCTCCCGTATTAGGGTCTATAATTTCTTCCTCGCTTATCCCATATATCAATACTCGGCGACCCACTTGAATTCTATTTCGTTCGCCTCGATTCATGACTAATCGATACGGATCAAGGATATTAACTATCTGGGCGGGGAATGTACCTTTAGGCGATAATAATGTCGTTTCAGTTAGGTTTTCCATGTTTCTTCTAGGGTTGACCGGTATTGAAATTTCTAGGACTGCTAGGCTTGATGATTATTTTTTCAATTAATTTGGGATCGTTTCCATCTAGGGCATCGATAATATTTTGATAGTTAGGAGGCTCTTCTAGGTTCTGTGTGAGCATGGTATAATAGTAACACAGAACAGGAGGTGGGTTATGTGGATAAATTTTGATCAACTCCTCGATTTACCAAATGTAACAGTGGTCAATTATCAAAAAATTGCTCAGACAATTTTCCTAAAGCTTGCTCTTTTAAATGAAACAATTGAATGTCCGAATTGCCATCAAACCTTAGACAGAATCAATCAGACAGAGTATAATCTAGTCAGAGACTTGTCAATATTAGGTAATCCAGTATATTTAGAAGTACCACGCCGTCAGTTTCATTGTCAAAAGTGCCAAAAGTATATCAGCGAAAGACTGAGTTTTATGAGATTAAGACAGCATCATACAATTCGCTATGAATCGATGATTTATGAGAGAGTAAAAAATTGTAGCATCGAAGAAATAAGTCGAGAAGAAGGGTTAGGATGGTCAGAAGTTGAGTTAATATTTAATCACTGTGCTAAAGAACTAGAAAAGGAAGAGTGGGAAGCACCAGAACGAATAAGCTTAGATGAATTTAGTAACTTAAAAGGACATAAAGATTTCATCACAACGGTCGTAGATATGGACAAGAAAATTTTACTAGATGTGATTAAAGGACATAAGCAAGAAGAATTAATGGAAGCCTTAAAAGCACAGCCAGACGCAGTTCGGGAGAAAGTGAAAGAAGTGAGCGTCGATATGTGGTCAGGATTTACAGCAGTGATCAAGGAATTATTTCCCAATGCTAAAATCATCTATGACCGTTTTCATGTAATGGCTATCATCAATGACGAGCTTAATAAATTGAGAAAGTTAATGGGGGTGCATGAAAAAGGATTACCTCATTTATTATGGAAGAATAAAGAGGACTTAAAGGACGAGCAAAAACAACAACTAGAAGTTATCTTAAAAGAACATCCATGCTTAGGAATAGCCTGGGAAATGAAAGAAGAAATTAGACAAATTTATCAAAGTAGTAGAACGTTCAGAGGTGCTGAGAGAAAATTGGAAAAATGGATAAGAATAGGCGGGATATTATATGAAAGTAGTGCCAGGATGATCCAGAAGCATTTGCCAGGTATTTGTAATTACTTTGAAAATCAGACAACCAACGGATTAATTGAGGGAATGAATACCAAAATAAAGCTTATTAAAAGAATGAGTTATGGATTTACCAATTTTGAACATCTTCGACTTAAGCTGTTTGCTTGCTTTAATTCATAACAAAAATTAACACACGAAAACCAGAAGAGCCGTTAGGAGACGGCTGATTTAGAATAGCTTGTATTTTTCCATCATTTTGGATCACGTTTACGAAACCTATTCCAATTAAATTTTCAAACCCGTCATCATCCGTGTAGTAGAAAGAAATATAGATATCATACGCAAATAAATTGGAGGCTTCGAGTAAGCATAGAATATTATTATTTGCATCCTTTTGAACTCTTAGAATTTTAGGGATAATGCGCTGTTTAATTTCAGTCTCTAGCTTTTGGTTTACCTCCTGAAGTTGCTTAACTTCTGCCTCTAATTTTTGCTTCTGTCTAAGAAGCGTGTTAACAGCGCTTAACAAAGTAGCGATTAACAGCAAGGTGAAGAAACTGACAATAATTACTAGGTCTAAAGGGATAGAAGTATTGAATGGATAACGAATTAAGGCAATACCTCCTAAAAATCCAAGAAGACCGAGTAAAACCCCTTGAATTTCGTTAAAACTAGACCAAATTAACCCCCAAAAGTTATTTTTCATCTTTGTTCAAAACTCAAGAGACCGGTAATTAGCCAGTCTCTCAAGTCTTATCTATCTATTCTACTCGATTCCTTCGATACGGTCCTCCACTTCTTGATAAAGTTCCTGTAAGCGGTCTAAATTCTCTTGAGAAGTTTCCCAGTAACCGCGACCATTAACTTCTAGCAGGGTTCCCACCATCTTGCGGAAAGAATTAGGATTGAGATTCATCAGACGCTGACACATTTCCTCATCTTGAATAAAGGTGGTGTTGACATCTTCATACACCCAATTATCCACCGCGTCAGCAGTTGCCGACCATCCCATGGTATTAACCAAACGCTTCGATAACTCTCGGACTCCTTCGTAACCGTGACTTAACATTCCCTCGTACCATTTGGGATTGAGTAACTTGGTGCGGGTATCCAAGCGCACGGTTTCCGATAAAGTACGCACTTGAGCGTTAGCGGTGGTAGTATCGGCAATATAGGCCGCCGGTTTTTTGCCATCATCGCGTAAACTAGCGACAACTTTTGTCGGGTCCGAGTCGAAATAGTGGGAAACATCGGTTAAACTAATCTCGCTAGAATCCAAATTTTGGAAAGTTGCCTCCGCAGTTTTTAAGGATGCTTCAAACAACTGACGATTATCGGCCATCATCCCCGGATTATCAGAATCGAAAGCAAAACCCTTACGGTTGAGATACATATTCTGTAACTCTTTTTCATCTTCCCAACTGCTATTTTCCACCGCGAGATTGATATTAGAAGAATAGGAACCAGAAGCATTAGAAAAGATGCGGGTGGCTGCCTGTCGAACCGTTAAACCCATTTCTTTTGCTTGTGACCTAGCGTGTTTGCGGACATAATTCATCTCTACCGGTTCATTTGCTTCCGCGGCCATTTTTACCCCTTGGTCAAGCAAATTCATCTGATTGATAAATAAATCCCGGAAAACACCAGAACAATTGACCACCACATCAATGCGCGGTCTTCCTAACTCCTCTAGGGGAATTAATTCCAGTTTATTCACCCGTCCCAAAGCATCGGGAACGGGACGAACTCCCACCATCCAGAGAATTTGTGCTAGGGATTCCCCATAGGTTTTGATGTTATCGGTTCCCCAGAGAACACAAGCGATGGTTTCGGGATATTTACCGCCATTATCCAGTTTTTGCCGTTCTAACAGACGATCCACCACGATTTTAGCCGATTTTACCGCCGCTAGGGTCGGGATAGATTGGGGGTCTAAAGCGTGGATATTTTTACCCGTCGGTAAAACTCCGGGGTTACGGATGGGGTCGCCACCGGGACCGGGAAGAACGTATTCCCCTTCTAATGCTTTTAATAGGGCCCCTAATTCATTATCGGCACAAACCTGTTCTAAACAGAATTCTAGGTATTCAAACAGGGGTTTTAACGCTTCCGAATCAACTTTTGGATAACCCATCGACCGTAAAGTTTCGATCCAAGGTGATTTCTTGCCTATATTCAAGAAATTCAGCTTAGAAAGCATCGATACCCGACCTTCCGCGTCGGTTTGAGACTCGACTAAAGTTGCGACGGCAGCGCGAGTCGCGAGGGTGATGTTTTGCAGTAGTTCCACATCTTCTAACACACCTCGATCGCTATTGCGATAAACTTCCTCTATATCCCGGCCGATGCTGTTGGCAATAATCCGGGGTAAGGAGAGTAAATCGTCCTCTTCCCGGTCTAAACTGGCAATATTGACCAAAGTTGCCACCGCTTCGAGCGCCGAGGGGGGTTTCCCAATAACATGAAGTCCGCAGGGAAGCAAGCGCGATTCAATTTCCATCAGTTTACGATAGACCGAACCGACAATATTATCCCGTTCCTCTTGACTGAGATGGGCGGTGTCACCATCAGGTAAACTTATATCTTTGTCAAGATTAACTAATAAACATTTATCGACAATGGTATTGACAATTTGCACCCCACGCCCACTATCTTTCAGGGTTTGGTAGGAACCGATCAACTCGCTTAGTTCTTTTAACCCTTTGTAGAGTCCGGCATTTTCTGCGGGGGGAGTGAGATAGGAGATAGTTTCCGCATAACTACGACGTTTAGCGATCGTCGCTTCGCTGGGGTTATTAGCGGCATAATAGTAGAGGTTGGGAATCATCCCGATGAGGTTATCGGGGTAGCATTCTCCAGACATTCCCATCTGTTTCCCCGGCATAAATTCTAGGGAACCGTGGGTGCCAAAATGAAGAACCGCATCTGCTTTCCAGACTTGATTGAGATAGGTATAGTAGGCTGCAAAACCGTGGTGGGGACTAGCAGAACGAGAAAAGAGCAGACGCATCGGATCCCCTTCATAACCGAAGGTGGGTTGAACCCCAATAAAAACATTACCGAACTCTTTCCCGTAGATTAATAGATTTTGTCCATCACTGTTGAGGTGTCCCGGTGGTGGTCCCCAATTTTCCTCCAAACGGACGGAATAGGGGGTTAAACGTTCGTATTCAGGTACAGACATCCGATAAGCGATATTTAGCTCCGGACTATGGTATTGTGCGGTGGCATCATGGATTACCGCTTCCATCAGTTCTCGGGGAGATGCGGGTAGATCCTGCAAGTCATAACCGTTATTTTGTAACGCTTGCATCACCTCGTAGATGGAACCGAACACATCTAGATAGGCTGCGGTTCCCACATTCCCTTTATCGGGGGGGAAACTAAAGACAGTGATGGCGACTTTTTTATTGAGTTTCGGTTTCTTTCTTAGGTTAGCCCATTTTAGCGCCCGTTGAGCGATCGCTTCTACCCGATCCTGTAAAGCGATCGCTTTACCCGTAGCCCCATCCCGGCCTGATAATATAATAGGTTCGATCGCACCGTCTAATTCGGGAATGGCAATCTGTAGCGCTACTTGAATCGGGTGTAACCCCAAATCGCTTTCTTCCCATTCCTGAGTGGTTTGGAAAACTAGCGGTAACGCGCACATATAGGGACGATTGAGACGTTTTAAGGATTCTATCGCTTTCGGATGATCTTGTCGCGCTGGACCCCCCACTAAAGCAAATCCCGTCAGGGAAATTACCGTATCAACAATAGCAACCGCTTCCACTCCTTTTAAGCTTTTATCCCAGAAATATTCTTCTACCGGTTTAGAAAAGTCTAATCCCCCGGCAAAAACGGGAAGGACTCGCGCACCCATAGACTCGAATTCCTGCACGAGAGCGACATAATGAGCGTCATCACCAGTAACGAGGTGAGTTCTCTGTAAAATTAAGCCAACACAGGGAGCTAAGGGGTCTTTTAGGTCATCGGCAATATCACTGCGATTATTGTACCAAGCGAAGTATTCCTTGACATCCTCGAACATTTTCATGGATAAAGGATGCCAGATACCCAGATCCGGATAAACTACCGGTTCCTTGTAAACTACACTGTCATCCTTGTTATCGAAGACGTACTTATCGGCCAACATTAACAGGAAGTTCTCTAAATTTTCTGCGGAACCTCCTAGCCAATACTGGAAACTTAACATAAAGTTGCGTGCGTCCTGAGCTTTTTCCATGGGGAGGTATTTCAGGACTTGCGGTAAGGTTCGCAATAACTTTAACATCGCGTCTTGGAAACCAGCGCCGGAGTTTTCCTTGCGCTTTTTCATAAAGTTAGCGATGACACTCTTAGACTGTCCCAATTGAGCCATGGAAAAGCAACCTAATTTATTTAAGCGCATTACCTGGGGCATGGAGGGAAAGACGATCGCCGCATCTAATTTATCCCGATGGGGACCGACAGCGGCCACAACTTTATCGGCTAAATCTTCGATAAAGATAAGAGAAGCGATGAAAATATTAGCTTTGGCCACATCCTCTTGAAAATTGCGATAGTTTTCCCCATCGCGCAGTTCTTCGATTAAATAACCACTAATTTCGATCGCTAGTTTCGGGTTGTTAGCGTTGATTTCCCTGACCGCACTACTCAGCGCACTTTGGTACTGAGGTTCTAGCACGACATAGACCACCTTGACCAGCGATCGACCATTCAACCCGTCAGGAACTATGTGACGAATGGTGGACTTGACGTGAGTGAACATATATGATGGTTCTCCTTAGAATTGCTGAGTCTGGTATGAAGGGATTTTCGTCATCAGATGACGATCGCCCTTTGTTTAAGGTATTTAGATATATGTTTCTGTTTTGTATCAGAAAATGTAACCCTAATGAGCATTTACTCTGGGTTTTGACACAATTCGATAAATATCTTGCCATATTTTGTAACAGATGGTAAAGAGCTTTCGGAGTAACTGCTCAAGCTTTTCTTCACAAAAATTAATATTTAATCTATTGACTTTTTTAATAAAAAGTGGTAGAAAATGGCATCTCGGACGAGATGTCGCTGTTATAGTCGTTTCCAATAAGTTTGAGACAAGCGTTGCCGATTCAAAGAATGAGTTGACTGCTAAAAGCTCTGAAAACTGGTTGAGAATTTTGCCAAATCATACCGCTACTCAGCAACGCCAGATTTCGATCGAATGCTTCAGAAATGATTAACTATCTCTGACACTAAATTCCGGCTCTTCTCGACTTTGTGTGATAATTTTTGCTTATGGAATCGTGAAATGCTTATCAGGCAAGACTTTTAGTGCTATTTGGCGGAATAAACTATCAGTATAGACCTCGTTTCCACACAGAAACCAGAAGAGCCAAATTCCCAGCCTTCGGGCATTTTCGTACCTTTCAGGTTAGCACCCCTCAGTTTAGCACGGCTCAGGTCAGCATCGCTCAGGAAAGCACGGCTCAGGTCAGCACCGCTCAGGTTAGCATCGCTCAGGTTAGCACCGCTCAGGTTAGCACCGCTCAGGTTAGCACCGCTCAGGTTAGCACCGCTCAGGTTAGCACCGCTCAGGTCTTTATCACCGCGTATCGCCTTCGTTAGATCGAATGGATCAGCCATAGTCTTCTCCTTAATTTAGGGTATATGAAAGGATTAATTCAACGAGCAGACAGTCATAGACAAGGTTCTCTGCTGATTAACGAGCTCTGACACTAAATTCCCAGCCTTCGGGCATTTTCGTACCTTCCAGGTTAGCACCGAGCAGGTCAGCATCGCTCAGGTCAGCACCCATCAGGTCAGCATCCCTCAGGTCAGCATCCCTCAGGCTAGCACCGATCAGGTTAGCACGGCTCAGGTTAGCACCCCTCAGGTCAGCACCGCCCAGGTGAGCACCGATCAGGTTAGCACGGTTCAGGTCAGCACCGACCAGGATAGCACGGCTCAGGATAGCACGGCTCAGGATAGCACGGCTCAGGTTAGCACCGCTCAGGTCAGCACCGCTCAGGTCTTTATCACCCCGCATCACCTTCCTTACATCCAATCGATTAGCCATAGTCTTCTCCTTAATTTAGGGTATATGAAAGGATTAATTCAACGAGCAGACAGTCATAGACAAGGTTCTCTGCTGATTGCTACGTCTTTTGTAATGTAATGTACCACAAATATCTATAAAAATCAATGATGGCAAAAGTCAGAAGCCCATTAGAAGTAATGCAATGAGACAGATGTTTAGGAATCAAGAAAATGACGAGAATGGCATCCGTCAAATCTTCAAACAAGCGTAGATCGAGTGACGGATTTTATCAACCAGCGACCGCGAAAATCCTTTGACTATCGCACGTCTTAAGTACCTAGACTTAGGAGTTAAGCGTACTATTAAAAACGGATTTAGTATAACTAGGTTAGAGGTTTACTCAAAATTGTGTCGATGACTGATACTAAATCCAGTTATTAAAAAATGATTATGTATTCCCCCTTTTGCATGAGTAGAAAAGGGGTTTCTCCGAGAAACCCCTTTTCTGTCTCGGAATTGATCATTGCTAATTCAATTCCATCGTCTCGGAGTCTCCCCAAAACGAAACCCTGATAACTCACCATTAAGATAATTGCTATATGTAGGTAGGCGTTAAAAATTATCAGATGCCCCCCTTATTAAGGGGGATTAAGGGGGGATCCCCCCGCCTATCGGCACCCCCCTTATTAAGGGGGGCAGGGGGGATCGAACCTAAAATCCATTTTTAATTTAATTATAACCACCTACTTATGTAGTAGAATACAATGAGAAATACCAGTTAAACCCAGCAGATTATAACTCCGGTAGTTAATTTGTATTAGTCGGTGATAAACCCTTATTATTTTCAGTAATCGATCGACAATGTTTTTTAATTGGATAACTTTACCCTATTTATTAATTAATCCTGTTTTAATTCCCTTGAGTATAGCTCGATCGGAAACTATTCTTGTTCGAGAAGTCAGGGATCCTAATTATCAAAAACTGGTACAGTATGCCCAAAATCAACAACTCGATCGCTTACCCATGGCTGATATAATTCAGAATATCGCCACTCAATTTTTAGGAGCAAAATATCAAGCAGGATTACTCGATCGCTCGGCAACAGAAAAATTATTTATCTCTTTAAAAGAGTTTGATTGTGTCCTTTTTGTGGAAACAGTTCTCGCTTTGAGTCACAATTTTGCTTTAAAAAATTATCAGTATTCTGCTTTTAGTCAGCAGGTTTTAAATCAGCGTTATCGCCACGGTATTCTCGACGGTTATTGTAGTCGCTTGCATTACTTTTCCGATTGGATTAATGACAACCAAAAACGAGGTAATCTAGAAAATATTACTCACAAATTAGGAGGAATTACTCTTGACAAAAAGCTCAATTTTATGAGTAAAAATCGACCTCTATATCCCCAGTTAAAAACTCAAAGTAATTACGATTGTATTCAACAGGTAGAACGGCAATTAGAGAGTTTATCCTTAACCTATATTCCCACCCCTAAGATTAAAGATATTTATCCACAACTACAAGCTGGCGATATTATCGGTGTCGTGACTAATATCCCTGGTTTAGATACCACCCATACCGGTCTAGTTTATCGCTTTTCCGATGGCAAAATTGGCTTAATTCATGCCTCTCCTGCTGGTCAAGTTACCATTGCTAAAGACCTAGAAAAATATATCACTAAAGTGGACAAAGCCATCGGTATTTTTGTCGTTCGTCCCCTTAATCCAAGAAATAGGTAGATAGGGAGCGAGGACAGAAAAAAAAATTGTGATCTCACCCTATTATTCATCTCAATTTAGGTGTTCAATGTCGGTAATAATCGGTAAAATTACCGTGATCTTTGTGCCTTTTCCTTCCTCACTTTCCAGGTAAATTTGTCCTTTGTGCGCTTCCACACAGCGTCCGACAATGGCTAATCCTAATCCCGTTCCTTGAATATTATCGACATTGCTACCGCGATAAAAAGGTTTAAATAAATTTCCTTTATCTTTGCTGGGAATACCAATTCCTCGATCAATAATTTTAAAGACTACCTGCTCGGATTCGACAATAATCTTAAATTCTACGGGGTTTCCTTGGGGTGAATATTTGAGAGCATTTCCCAGTAAATTTGTCAAGATATGTTTAATTAAATTTATATCCCAAAGTCCTCTTTCTAAGCTGCCCTCAATTTGGAAAATAATTGCTAATTGCGGCTCCGGCTTAACCGTAAAAGATTCTACCAATTTCTGACAATAATCCAGCAAATCCACCGGATCAAATTGACAGTATAATCTCCCGGAATCGGCCCGGCCAATTAATAACACTTCTGTGAGCAATTGATCCATGTCTTTAATGGCCGATCGAATCATGCGAAAATAGCTAACTTGCTGATCTTTTGTCAACCGATCGCGACTTTCTTCTAATAATCCAGCCGAGAGTAAAATTTTATTTAAAGGATTGCGAAAATCGTGGGATAACATGGAAACAAATTCAGTTTTTAACTGATTTAATTCCTGAGCTTTTTCCAGTTGATTAGTGCGTTCAATCACGCTCATTTTTAAAGCTTCGTTGGATTCTCGTAAAGCTTCCTCCATCTGTTTTCGCTCGATCGCATAACATAGCGATCGAGTTAAAATTTCTAAACTTACTTCTCTTTTAATTAAATAATCCTGCGCTCCCTGACGCAGTGCTGCCAAAGCTAAATTATCATCATTAGTATTAGTTAAAACCACGATTGGCAATTTCGGAGCGGTAATTAAAAGGGGAGCTAAGGATTCCAAACCCTGACTATCTGGTAAAGTTAGATCTAATAAAATTACATCAAAATTTGTTTGTTGTAACAGAGAAATCGCCTCGGATAATCTTGACACATTAACCAGATGAAATTCTTTTTTTTCATTACCCTTAAGAATTTCCTTTAATAATCGAGCTTCGGCTAAATTATCCTCGATTAAAAGAACTTTTATATCCTGCGAGAGTCCCATTTTTTAATCAAGAGTTAAAGAGATTTGGGAGGTTAGGAAGTGGGGTGTAGGGTGTGGGGTGTGGGGTGTGGGGTGTGGGGAGAATAAAGCTGACTCCTGACTCCTGACTCCTGATAACTGATAACTGAATAACTGATAACTGATCATGATTCACTCCGTTGGTAAAGTAGCGGTTTCTAACCAAAAAGCCTCGATATTTTTGACAATTTTGAACAAATCGTTGAGATTGCGCGACTTGGTTATATAACAATTAACGTGCAGTTCATAGCTATGAAAAATATCCTCCTCGTTGCGAGACGTGGTTAAAACCACCACAGGAATTCTTTTTAAACTGGGATCGTTTTTGATTTCCGCTAATACCTCCCGTCCGTCTTTTCTGGGCAAATTCAGATCGAGAAGAATCAGATTAGGACGGGGAGAATCGAGATACTCCCCTTCTCGACGCAGATAATCCATGGCGTTGACACCGTCCCTAACGATAACTAATTCATGCGGGACGGTGCTAGTTTTTAATGCCTCTTGGATGAGGCGAATATCAGCTTTACTGTCCTCCACTAATAAGATAATTTTGTGTGGCACGTCCTCGCCAGCGCTCACGCTCGTTACCTCCTAGGGGAATTGTAAAATAGAAAACCGCTCCTTTGCCTAATTGGGATTCTACCCAAATTCGTCCGCGATGACACTCGATAATTTTCTTGCAAATCGCCAAACCCATACCTGTGCCGGGGTACTCGTCGCGGGTGTGCAGTCGTTGGAAAATCACGAAAATGCGTTCGGAAAATCGGGGATCGATGCCAATTCCATTATCGCTAATAGAGAACAGCCATTCCTCCTCTTGACGTTGAGCAGCAATATGAATAGTGGGGGTTGCTTTTCCTCGGAATTTAATGGCATTACCGATGAGATTTTGGAACAATTGCATTAACTGGGTTTTATCTGCCATGACAATTGGCAAAGGATCAACGGTGATCACAGCTTGACTTTCCTGAATTCTCCCTTTCAGGTTAGCGAGAGCTTTTTCCAGTGCCAGATTAGCATCGATGGTATTAAACTCTACCGCCTGCATATCCACTTTCGAGTAAGCCAGCACATCATCTATTAATGTTTGCATCAAACTGACACCTTCGACGGCAAAAGTAATAAATTCTTTAGCATCTTCGTCCAGTTCTTCGGTGTAGCGCATTTCTAGCAACTGCACATAGTTGGCGACTTGATTGAGGGGTTCCTGTAAATCGTGGGAGGCGACGTAGGCGAATTTTTTTAATTCGGCGTTTGATAGTTCCAAATCCCGCGCTAAACGGGCCAATTCATCGGCTTGTTTTAAGATGATATTGACGATCGCTTTTCGTAATTCTAGTGCGGCGTTAATTTCTACTGCTTTCCAGGGGAAAGATTTGAGGCGAACGGTTTCTTTCCAGAGGGAGAAAGATTTACGCGGACAGAGACGAATATCACCATCTATGGCAGTCGTTTCGATCGCTTTACCCGGATCACCACCCCAGTTCACGGTTTGAATTACTTCCGGACGAAACCAGAGGAGATAATTACGTTTAGAAATGGGAATTGCTAGTAAACCACTGGCAATGTCTTTAAACTTACCCGCATCGGCATAAATTCGCGGTAAGGAATTGGTATAGTAAACATCTTCATGGACGTTTTTTTCTAGCCAAGTAATCAGATAATTTAGTTCTTCTTCGCTCGGTGTTACTCCAATTAAGGTATAATTGCCGCCTAAACAAATAGCAGCTCCCGTGGCTTTAGTTAGATCGAGCAGATTCGGTTTATGGGCAATTAATCCATCAATAAAGTTATTAGCTTCCGCCATATAATCGATTAATTGCGATTGCACAAAGGTTAATTTTACTCGATAGTCATAATCCTCGGTTTCTTCCCGTGCCGATATTTCCGAGAAAATTACTCTTCCTAAGAACTCACAAGCTTTACGGAGTTCGTAGGGTACATATTTAGGGGTGCGGTGATGACAGGCAATAATGCCCCAGAGACGTTTATTTTCAATCAGAGAAATCGTTAGAGATGCTCCCACTCCCATATTATGCAGGTATTCTAAATGACAGGGAGAAGCACTTCTAAGACTGGACAGGGTTAAATTTAAGGGTTGTTGGGTTTCGGGATGAAGACTAGGCACTAGATCGACGGGTTCAGAGGTAGCATCGGGAATCTGTCGAATCCAATTAGCACTTAATAAATTTCGTGCCGGGAGAGGGATATCGGAAGCGGGATAACGTAAACCGAGATAGGGTTCTAGTTGCTCTATTTTGTCTTCTGCTATCACATCACCGTTATCTTCTTCGTCGAATTTGTATAACATAACTCGATCGAATCCTGTCATTTTTCGCACTTCTTTAACGATGATATTACAGAAATCTTTCAGGCTACGGGTGGCTTCAAGTTTATCGATCGAAGTTTTGGCTAGGTGATAGAATCTCAGGAAAGGAATGTTTTCATAGGAAATAGCTGGTTCTAACTCTAAAATCAGCATTTGTTCGGCGTTGCGGTGGAAAATAGCATCAAAGACAGCAAAATCATCCCCTTTAACCCGCGCCCAAATTTTGGAGGGATTGATAGCATCAAAATCGTTATTTTCTATGGCTGATTTTAGAGGATCGATCTGAAAGGGATCGAAGATTTCCTCTAGGGTTTTACCGATAATTTCCCCCGGAGAAATCCCCAATAAACTGCGGCTATTACTGCTAGTTTGGCTGACTTTTAGCTCTGGTTCGCTGAGAACTAAAAGCACTCCGTGCGGTTGAATTCGGTTATAGAGATGGATCGGTTCCCGTTCGATCGAAGTTGGGTTAATTGTCTCGGTTAGAACTTCCATGTGTATTTCCCCCAGAGGATTTTTGCCAAGTTGAAAACTCTTTGTTTATTAAAACTATTTCTTCTCACTTCCAAGGGGCGATCAAGAATAAATTTACTTATCTTAATCCCAGGCCATCAAAAGTAATAAAACTTTAATTAATCAGTTATCTATCGATCGAGCAGTTCTGTTCAGTTCCCTTTATTATAATCAGTTTTTCTCTGATAATCTATGGTCATTTGTTAAGAATTAAGATTTAATGTTACAAGGGACAGATAATTCTTAATAAAAATATACAGTAGTTAAGGGGTTTCAGACCCAAAAATTTCCAGGAACGCACCCTAGAAAAGTAGGCGATATCGTACTGTGATTATACAATTGATAAGAAAGAACAAATTCAAGAGATAAATTAGTAAACTTGATCGTGTTTGCCAATATCAACTATAACAATTAAAGTTTCTCCTGAATCAGTATCTTGACGAAAAGTAAAAATAATACGGCAATCATAACTAACAGAACATGACCAATAACCTTCTAATCTACCTGTCAGCTTATGAGATTTTAAAGAAGGGGTAAAGGGATTATCTTCTAACAAATGTAGAACCTCTGATACCTTGCTTTGTAGTTGAGGATTTTTGCTGATTAAGCGTTGAAAAGCTCTTTTAAAGCTTTTGTCAGCAACTAATTTCATTCTTCTTCATCCTCTAACAAATAAGCCATTATCTCTTCAGTGCTGCCTTTTTTTGCTGTTCCCATCGCTAAAGATTTTAAGGTTTCTTCGCCATTTTTAGCCATCTCCTCCCGGCGTTTCTCAATGCGTCTTTTACGAATTAGCTCAAACAAATAATCTTGGTCTTCAATGGATAGACTCTCTACCGATTCGATCAGATCTTGAAAAAATGCGATACTCATTAAAGTTGACTCCTGTTAGTTAACTTTTTTTCCTGATATGCTAAGTAGCTGGTTATAATTAAATTAAAAATGGATTTTAGGTTCGATCCCCCTTAGTCCCCCCTTGATAAGGGGGGTGCCGATCCCCCCTTAGTCCCCCCCTTGATAAGGGGGGTGTCTGACAACTTTTAACGCCTACCTACTTATCACAAGATAGTCAAGTAGGGTGCGTCAGACAATCCCTTGTTTTTAGGGAAAAAATCAAGAGCTAAATATTGCCGTAACGCACCACAAAGAAAAGTGTTTGGTTACTTTTATAAGCCGCTATGACGGAGGAGAGGCTCGGTACTAGGTTCGCGACCGCGGAAAGCTTTAAAAACATTCATAGGATGGGAACTTCCCCCCATAGCTAAGACAGTATCGCGAAAACGGCGGCCGATCGCTTTCACTGCTTCTTCGTTATCTAATCCCACTTCCTCGAAAGCGGCAAAAGCATCGGCGCTGAGAACTTCTGCCCATTTATAACTATAGTAACCCGCCGCATAACCGCCAGCGAAAATATGCCCAAAAGAACATAAGAAAGCATCTTCTGGTAGGGGAGGAATGATCGTCGTCGTCGCCGCTAAACGCTGTCTGACTTGTTTAGGAGTTTCGCCGCCATTGGGTTGATAACGATGGTGTAATTCCAAATCTACTAAAGACAAATGTAACTGACGCAGCATAGCCGAACCGCTCATATAATTCTTAGCTAGGAGCAGTTTTTGATAGTAATGTTCGGGGAGAGTTTCACCGGTTTCGTAGTGTTTGGCCATACTCATTAAAGTAGGGCGATCATAACACCAATTTTCCATAAATTGACTGGGCAATTCCACCGCGTCCCACTCAACGTTATTAATACCCGCCGCGCCAGAATAATCCACAGTGGTTAACATATGCTGTAAACCGTGGCCAAATTCGTGAAATAGGGTAGTTACCTCCTCAAAGGTCATTAAACTGGGGTTTCCGTCCACTGGAGGCGTTTGATTGCAGATTAAATAAGCCACAGGTAAACGCACCTCGGCACCGGTTTTGGCGCGACCGATACAGACATCCATCCAAGCACCGCCGCGTTTTTCGGCGGGACGACTGTAGGCATCGAGGTAGAAATAGGCGATTTTTTCGCCCTTTTCGTCGTTAATCTGGAAATAACGCACATCAGGATGCCAGATAGGTGCTTTACCGTCGGTAGCGATAATTTCCACCCCAAAAATCCGTTTAGCGAGGCTAAATATGCCTTCTAAAACCCGTGGTAGGGGGAAATAGGGGCGTAATTCCTCGGCACTAAAGTTAAACTTGGCCTGACGCTGTTTTTCTGACCAATAGGCTATATCCCAATGCTTGAGATCGTCGGTTCCCGCAAAAGTTTTTAAGGCCTCTAAATCCTGTTTTGCCGCTTTATAGCTTACTTGGCGTAAATTGTCAAGCAATTTCTCGATTTCATCCACAGAATTGGCCATTTTCCGGGCAAGACTGACCTCGGCGTAGGTACTATAACCTAAAAGATGGGCCTGTTCCTGACGAAGTTGCAAAATGCGATCGATTAAGGGATTATTATCCAATTCTCCCAGATCAGCCCGACTAACGTAGGCTTTATAGAGTTTTTCCCGCAATTCCCGATTATCGCTGTACTTCATAAAGGGGAAATAACTGGGAAAATCGAGGGTAATCACCCAGGGACCAGTTTCGGTGCTGGCGTTAGTTTCCCCTTGGCCCCGGGCGGTTTGGGCGGCTAAACTGAGGAGACTAGGGGGTAAACCGGCGATATCTTCTGGGGTTGTTAGTTTTAGTTGAAAAGCTTTGGTGGCATCGAGGAGGTTATTAGAAAATTTCGTGGTGATTTCCGCTAATTCCAGTTGAATCGCGTTAAATCTGTCTTTTTTCTCCCCTACCAATCCCACCCCGGCCAATTGGGCATCCCGCAGAGAAGCTTCGACAATGCGCTGTTGTGCCTCGTCTAATTGCCCCCAGCTTTCCCCTTGACGCAGGGACGAGAATGCCTCATAAATGGGTTTACTTTGGCTTAAACGGCTAATAAACTCGACTACCTGTGGTTGTACGGTTTCGTAAGCTTGACGCAATTCCGGGCTATTTTTTACCCCCATCAGATGACCGATAATCCCCCAACTCCAGCTTAAACGTTCTTCGATCCGGGTGAGGGGTTCGACTAATTTTTCCCAGGTGGGGGCAATCTGCGCTTCTAAATCGGTTAATTCTCTGGCCAGTTCCTGCAAAAGTTGCGTCATGCCAGGGACAATTAGGCCGGGTTGGATTTGGTCAAAAGCCGGTAATCCTTGACCGGCAAGCAGCGGGTTACTGGTGTTCGTCATAATTGTTGGTCTGGAAGGGTGGGTAATCTGTATCTTTTACTACCCTAACCCAAATCCCCGACCATCTATCCGGGCGATCGAGCGCCGGAGCTTTTTCTGTGATCAGTGGGAGGTGGGGTGTGGGGTGTGGGGAGAACAAAGCTGCCCCTTGTCTCCTGTCTCCTCTCTCCTGTCTCCTGTCTCCTGTCTCCTATCTCCTATCTCCTGTCTCCTATCTCCTGTCTCCTGACTCCTGTCTCCTGTCTCCTGACTCCTGACTCCTGACTCCTAACCCAATGTGGGCTAAAGATAAGCAAAAATTATTTATTGACTCCAAAAACTTGAGAATATTTAAATTAACATTCCGCAATATTTACAAATTCTTAAGAATTAATTGAGAAAGATTTTTATTTAACAACGATGTTACAAGGGTTACAGCGATTTGATAGAATTTCATAGTGGGTTATTCTGTGCTTTTTTGGGCAGCAATGGTTGAAACCCTTGCCACACCTAGAAGGTGATCCTAATTAAGACGGTCAAATCAGTCAATTTCACCCATAACGATGATCTTTTTTTTGTGTAGTTTTATTGCAAAAAAAAAGTTTTTTTGACAAAAAGCACAAAGTATGATAGTACCCAACGTATTTCTGGCTGCGAGTAATTATTGTAGAGGAGGAGAAAGGAGAAGGGAGAGGGGAGAATAAATAAAAATAATCTCCCTACCCCACACCCTGTCCCTAGGAAAAACTTCTTCAGCAAACCCTAGTTAGGGTTTGCGGCAAAAAGTACGGGCGAAGCATTCGGTTAGAAAATCTCCAGTTTCACCGATAGGTTATTGCCCGAATGCTTCGCCCCTACAGGACGCGGGCCGATGAAGACGCAAGGTTTTGAACGACGATTCTCTCAAAATCTTGCACCTGTTTCGCGAGAAAAGCCACAAAACTCTTACCTTGCCTACATTTCACATTTATTCAGCCAACCCTAGTTAAGGCCTGCTCGATTCTCTGACTATCGAGGGAGCGGCCGATAAAGACCAAGCGAGTTTGCCGCATTTCCGTGGATTGCCAGGGTCGGTCGAAGAAAGAATCAAAGCGATCGCCGACTCCCTGTAACACCATACGCATCGGTTTATTGGCCACGTTAACAAATCCCTTGACCCGATAGATTTCTTCTCGGGCCACCAATTCTTTGAGCCGTTGGGTCAAAATTCGGGCATCTACGGGAGAATCGAGGCAAAACTGCACAGAATTGATCTCCTCATCGTGATCGTGTTCTTCCTCGTGATCATGATGACTAGGACGACTAGCTAAATCATCCTCGACGGCGGCATTAAATCCCAATAGCACATCGGGGCTAATTTGTCCATCGGCACAAGTAACTATTTTTACCGTCGATCGCAGTTGTGTTTTCAGCCAATTAATAATTTTTTCTAATTCAATTTCGCTGATGAGATCGGTTTTAGTTAAAAGTACCAGGTCAGCGCAGGCTAACTGATCCTCAAATAACTCCTCAATGGGCGTTTCGTGTTCTAAATTGGGGTCTGCTTGCCTTTGTGCCGTTAAAGCGTCCAAATCCGCCACCAGACGACCCCTAGCGACAGCAAAACCATCCACCACCGTGATTACTCCGTCCACCGTGGCACCGTTGCGGATTTCCGGCCAGCGAAAAGCTTGAACCAGAGGTTTAGGTAAAGCTAACCCCGAAGTTTCGATCAGCATACAATCCAACTGTTGCCGTCGTTCCAGCAATTTCTGCATGGTGGGGAGAAACTCTTCCTGTACTGTGCAGCACAGACAACCGTTGGTCAATTCCACAATATTATCGTTGGGGTTGTCGTCGCAGGTCTGACAACTTTTCAATAAATCACCATCAATTCCCACTTCTCCGAATTCATTGACCATAACGGCCACCCGTCGGCCTTGATTATTTTGCAGTAGATGACGGATGAGGGTAGTTTTTCCCGCACCCAGAAAACCCGTGATCACAGTAACTGGAATTTTGTGCATAGATAGAGCGATCGATCATGTTCCTAGATCAATGTATCAGACTCTCGGTCTAGGGTTGAGGGTTTCAGCGCTAATTCTTTAGGATTGCCCCACCAATTGCCGGACTGTCACAAACTAGCTGAAATTTTCCTAGTTAGTGGTTATTCTGGGAAAAGTTTCGGCCGGTTAAAATTCGCTGAAGAACTTTTGTGGGAGTGGATCATGTTACAACGTCTTTTTTTAGCCTTTACCCTCGCTTTTCCTCTTTATTTAAGCATTGCTATTCAACAAACTTCTCCTCTAGCTGATAGAATAAATCGCCCTTCTTCTCGCGGGATCAATAAAATTGAGCGGACAGTAAAAACTATCCAAAAGCAATTAAAACAAGAGCATTCGGTTCAATTAGATTAATAAATTTGGTGAAAAAGACGAGATATAAAACTGGTGCATCTCATTTTTGTAAATCTACTAATTTGGGATTTTTAAGGGGAAACTTTCTCCTAAAATTGGGCGTTACTTTCGGTTTTATCACTCAACCCTAGGGTTTAGTGATAGTAGGGTTGATTCATGAATCAACCCTACCCAAACCCCCCGTTGGGGCCCAAACCCCGGAGCGCATTAGTTTTTCGGTGGGATGCTTACACGCGATTGTTCATATTTTTGTACTAATTTAAGAGTCACTGATAATTGCTAATTGTCGGTATTTCTGCAAATGTGGGATGCACTCGCTAAAACTGCTCTTTTTTACTTTTTACTTGACAAATTACCGGCTATTTGCTGCGAGGTCCGGTATTCGGGAACTAAATCTTGTAGGGACTTAACTAAGCCCTGACGGTCATTAACTTGAATAGAATTAAGCAGTTGCTCTAATTTGATTTGCAATTCGTCCCAAACAAGAAAGTGTTCATGAGCGCAAAAAATCTTGGGGTGAGCGGTGGGACGAGCTTTATCGGTATCGATTAATAATTCTTCGTAGAGTTTTTCCCCTGGTCTTAATCCCGTGATTTTAATATCAATATCTTGCCCTAATTCCAAGCCACTTAAACGAATCATCTGTAGGGCCAAATCGTAAATTCTTACCGGTTCACCCATATCTAACAGGAATACCTCACCCCCTCGGGCCATGGCTCCTGCTTGTATAACCAAACGCACCGCCTCGGGAATAGACATAAAATAGCGAATAATATCGCGATGGGTGAGGGTAATATTCTTACGTTGGGCGATTTGTTCCCGGAAACGCGGCACCACGGAACCGCTACTATCGAGAACATTGCCAAAGCGGACGATCGCGCAACAGGTGGAAGTGTCGGGTAAAGCGGCCAAAGCTTGCACGACTAACTCAGCACAGCGTTTGCTGGCCCCCATAATGTTAGTCGGTCTGACGGCCTTATCGGTGGAAATGAGAACTAAATTACTAACCGAATTCTCGATCGCGGTCTGAGCGACATTTAAACTACCCCAAACATTAGTGTAAACCCCCTGACTAGGATTGGCTTCCACAAGAGGAACGTGCTTATAGGCGGCCGTGTGATAAATTGTCTCAATCTGGTGTTGTTGGATGACTCGGGCCAGATGATTGCGGTCGAGAACATTGCCTAGATAGGCATACTTGCGTAAATCGGCATAATTTTCACTTAAATCGAGATCGATTTTGTAGAGGGAAAACTCGTTTAATTCGTAGATTACCAAGCATTTTGGCTTGAGGAAGGCGATTTGTCGGCATAATTCCGAACCGATGGAACCGCCACCCCCGGTGACTAACACCGCTTTACCCGTGACATTTTTTGCCAAAAGTTCGGGATGGGGTAGAATTTCTTCCCGTCCTAATAATTCCGAGACATCGACACTGCGAATCTGATTGATGACCGCTTCTCCCGATAAAATTTTTGAGAGGGGAGGAATGGTTTTAATGTCGATGGGTAAAGTTTCTAGACTTTCGATGATTTGCCGCTTTTTGTCCTTGGCTACATTCGGAATAGCGAGAATAACCCAGTCAAAGGCCCGTTTTTGGTGCAGTAGTGCCAATTGAGAGGGGGAATAAACCCTAATGCCTTGGATAACTCGCTGCTGCAAATCGGGATTATCATCAACAAAGGCCAATAAACGATAGTGGGGGTCATTTTGTAGGGAACGTGCCAATTGACGACCCACAACCCCCGCACCATAGATAACAATTGTCGGTTCTCTATCGACACTACTGACGTAAATGTTAAGACGGTGAAAGACAGAACGAATCAACAATCTGATCCCAATAACCAATACTAGGGTTAACAATGCGTCGATAATCAGGACTGAACGCGGCAAAAAGGCATCCCTTTGAAAGTAGGCCAGACTGATTAAAACCCCTGAACTATAGAGAACCGCTTGCATTACGGACGAAAGAAACTCTAATCCTGTATAACGTACTACGGGACGGTAAATACCTCTGAGATAGAAAACTAGAAGTTTAATCGCAATTAAGCTGAATATTTCCCTGAAAAAAGGTCTAATTTGCTGATATTCGAGGCTCAGATTCAACCTGAGAGAGAAGGCTAGATAGATGGTCAGACAAAAAATCAGGCAATCGCTGACCATTAAAAGAGATCGCTTCGATGACCTAGATAGGGAATTAGCCAATTTAAGGATTTTGTTCGCCAGTTTTCTATACATCATCTGGGGTAAGCTCATCTAAATTAGTATAAAGTGTACTTGACAAATTATAATCATTTCAGATGGTTCTGATACGCTCTAGACCGATGAAAACCTTATAAACTCTGGCATTGATATTCTCAATCTCAATTGACTACATAATCAAGTTCTAATCTCAAACAAGAACAGGAGAAAGAAAAAACAGCAGGTTCTTTGTTACTTAGTATGGTTCGATAGGGGGGCATAAATTGACTAAATCCTTATCTGGCAAGAGACTTAATTGATTAGTTCGCTCTAGATCAAAAATAATTGACAAAAATCGCCAAATACCTTTCTATATAAGGGTTCCATCCCTTATAACCCCCGTCCATTGCATAACAAAAACCGAAGAACCAAACAGCAAAAGGTTTTGGCTGTTAAAATGACTGGTTGAGACAAGCAGGGGTAGCAGACGGGGGGAGGAAGCTGGCAGATATTTATCCTGCAATTCAATCTTGACAGACCACTAAGTATTTCTCCCCCAAAAGTAGATTCGTCGCTCTTGCCTTTAAGCTGTTGACTATCTAAATTACTCGTTAAGACTGCACCAGAGTTGGGAGCGCCGAGGAGTAAGGTCGATCATTTGTACTAAAATTTTCCCTAGGCAGTTTCAATGCAATACAGATCACCAGCTTTTCATCGCTGGCAAAAAATTTTTTGCTCCCGCAAACTAGCCGATAAATGACCGCTAGTCAAGGGTTACAATCAAGAATTGATACAAAAATTTATCGAGTCAAGTTATGAGTAATCAGTACGATGCGATCGTGATTGGGTCGGGAATCGGGGGATTGGTGACAGCGACGCAATTAGCGGCAAAAGGGGCAAAAGTCTTAGTTTTAGAGAGTTATCTGATTCCGGGGGGCAGCGCAGGTTATTTTGAACGAGAGGGTTATCGTTTTGATGTGGGTGCTTCGATGATTTTTGGTTTTGGCAAAAAGGGGACGACTAACCTCCTAACCAAGGCTTTGGCAGCGGTGGATATAAGTATCGAAACCATTGCCGATCCCGTCCAGATCCATTATCATCTCCCGGACGGATTAGACTTAAAAGTTCATCGCGACTACGAACAATTTTTACAGGAATTAATTAGCCATTTTCCCGCAGAAAAAACCGGCATCCGGCGCTTTTACGATGAATGCTGGCAGGTTTTTAATTGCCTCAATAGTATGGATTTACTATCGCTGGAAGAACCCCGCTATCTGACTAGGGTTTTTTTCCAGCATCCCTTATCCTGTTTGGGATTGGTCAAGTATTTACCCCAAAATGCGGGAGATGTGGCCAGAAAATATATTAAAGACCCGAAATTATTGAAATTTATCGACATGGAATGTTATTGTTGGTCGGTAGTACCCGCCGATCGCACTCCGATGATTAACGCGGGAATGGTCTTTAGCGATCGCCATTACGGGGGAATTAACTATCCCCGGGGGGGAGTGGGACAGATTGCTCTCAAGTTAGTCGCGGGATTGGAAAAAGCTGGTGGTGAAATCCAGTATCAAGCGAGAGTGAATAAGATTATTTTAGATGCAGGACGGGCGATCGGGGTAAAATTGACCAATGGTAAGGAATACTACGCTAAAAAGATTGTTTCTAATGCCACCCGTTGGGATACCTTCGAGAAACTACTCCCCCCGGAATCTCTCCCGGGCAGCGAAAAAAAATGGCAAAAACGCTATCAAAAATCCCCCAGTTTCCTCAGTTTGCATCTGGGAGTTAAGGCCGATGTGTTACCATCAGGAAGCGAATGTCACCATATTTTACTAGAAGATTGGGAAAATATGGAAGCAGAACAGGGAACTATCTTTGTTTCTATTCCTACCTTACTCGATCCCTCCCTCGCACCCCCGGACCATCATATCATTCATACTTTCACCCCTAGCTGGATTGATCAATGGCAAAAACTGCCCCCTCAAGAATATCAACAGAAAAAAGAGGCCGCTGCTCATCGTCTCATTGATCGCCTGAAAAAACTCTTTCCCAAACTAGATACAGGATTAGATTATATCGAAATTGGCACAGCCCGCACCCATCGCCGCTTTTTGAATAGAATCGATGGCAGTTACGGCCCAATACCGCGAAGAAAACTGTTAGGCTTATTAGGAATGCCCTTTAATCGCACAGCTATTCCTAATCTTTATTGTGTGGGAGATAGTACCTTCCCTGGTCAAGGATTAAACGCGGTGGCCTTTTCCGGTTTTGCTTGCAGTCATCTTCTATCGGTAGATCTGGGTTTACCTCGTCCCAGAGATTAAAAGCTGAAAATCAGGATTTTTACCGGCGAATTCGGAAACGGGAAGGTAAGACTTGACAGCGTTTCTCAGATGGATGAAGCGCATTTTTGCGACTGGAATCCTTACTTCGGCAAGGTTTAATCTATACTTCACCTTGATGAGAAACGCTGTGGATATTCAACTAAATCTGGTTATTAAAGAATGATTATTTAGGGTTTGCTGAATAATGGTAAAACCCTTTTAAAATAAGGCTTTTGACCTGTTAAAGTCCGATGTTCATGCTGCGAAAATAGGATTGGGACTTTCAAAAACCTTGCATTATCCTTCTTGTGGTACATCGCTTGGTACAAAAAACAAGGGCAACAAAGCCTGAAACGACCGACTCCTGACGACCGGCTACTGACTCCTACCCCCAGGAAAAACTTTTTCAGCAGACCCTATTTAGGGTTTGCTGAATAAATCTAAAAACCTTGTTAGATAAGGCTTTTGACCTGTTAAAATCCGATGTTAGTGCTGCGAAAATCGGATTGGGACTCTCAAAAACCTTGCATTATCCTTTTTCTTAGTACACAAGTTGGTACGAAAAGAGAGTTAAAACCCATTGCCAGTAGGGACTATAGCTACAATGATT